>JAAEQR010000001.1 GCA_024231215.1 PVC group bacterium
TATAACCAATACGTCCCAAATAACTTGCGAGCCTTTCCTGATTAAGGTAACCAGTTACATCTTCAGGTGTTGTACTACCGCTAAGAACTTTAACATCGGGCAAAAATCCAATACCTTGGGCACCAAGTCTATCATATTGAAAATCCATAATTTCTGATATCACATTTATTCCAAAGGTATGATCATTGATACTCTTTTTGTACCCTAGGGAATTTATTAAAGCAGTTGTTTCCTTTAGGTTTTTCTCTCTTAAAACCCTACCATTTACTGATGCAGCAGATCCGTACTCATAATGGCCATATTCAAATTGATCAAGAAGATATCTTTCGTAACCAAAAGTAGATGTAAACGTAAGCTCTTTATAAATATTGGCTTTAATGAAACTAGAAGAGAATAAATTAGTTCGGGTATTCAGAATTTCAGCAAACTTTGCTGTGAAGAGAGCATTTCCCCCCGATAATAAACGAGATGCATTTACAAGTTGTCCTGAAGTATTTCCAAAATCATAAAGTAAGTCTTCGGCATTGTCTCGTACTAAA
>JAAEQR010000002.1 GCA_024231215.1 PVC group bacterium
TCAAAAATTATTGAAATAAATGATTTTGAAGAAATTATGAAGTGTGATGTTAAAGCAATACCTGCTTTAATCATAAATGATATAGTTGTTGCCGATGGCGGAGTAATAACAAAAAGTCAAATAGCAGAGTGCATTTAGCAAAATTTAATTAATTTTAGTTATTTCTTAGGGATCTTTCGGTAATCATTTTTTCTTTACCATTTTTCAATATATGTTTTTGTCGTGTCTTTGGTAGTTTAAGCAAATTCAATATTTGATTCACTCTTACCCGTGATATCCCAAGTTTATTTGCTAATTGACTCTGATTCAGTTCCTCAATTTTCATCATTTGTTCATATTTCAATGCTCTCTTTATCGGGTTAACATAAGAATCAATGTGCTTTTGATGCTGAAGTTTTCGCATAGAAATGATTCTATCTCGTTGCAGTTCAAAGGAATACGAAAAGTTCTTACAGCTGGCAACAACGGGGAGCCATTTAGATAACTCCAGAGAACACTCTTTGGAGTGGTTAACAAAAGATAGTCCTTAATCGGTCGGTTGATCGAAAAGGGCTATTTTTTTGCGTTTGCGAATCCGACCAAACTAAGATGTTATGCGACTTTAGTCTAAAGTGGTTTTCTAATTGTTTTTTTCTGATGCTGTTTTCTTTCTTGCTTGTGCCATGAAAAATTAACTTGCAATATATGAATTACATGGTATATTTAAAGCATGATTGAACGTAAATATATTACAAAATATATTGCTAAAGCTTTAAATAGAGGTCGGATAGTTTCATTGTTAGGTCCGCGCCAGTGTGGAAAAACAACATTAGCTCGTCATTTTGCAAAGCCAGGATCATCCTTATATTTTGACCTTGAAGACCCTGTTGATAGCGCTAAGATGCTGGAACCTAAGAATGTCCTTGAGAATCTTAAAGGAACGGTTGTTATCGATGAAGTTCAGAGACAGCCAGAGCTGTTCCCTCTTTTGCGTGTTTTGGCTGACAGAGATCCCTTGCCATCTAAATTTCTTATACTTGGAAGCGCTTCGCCTCATCTGATCAAACATGCATCCGAATCATTAGCCGGAAGGGTGGAACGAATAACGATAGGAGGTTTTTCTTTAGATGAAGTGGGAGCAAAACATTCTGGGCGTCTTTGGTTGAGGGGAGGGCTACCTCGAGCTTTTCTTGCGAATACTGATGAGGAATGTTTTACTTGGCTTAAGGAATACGCTCAAAGCTTTGTTGAAAGAGATCTTCCGTTGCATGGTGTATCCTTACCCCCAATGACATTATTGAGATTTTGGACTATGCTTGCCCATTATCACGGACAGGTTTTTAATGCCAGTGAGATAGCGCGTTCTTTAGGAATTAGTGTCATGACGGTAAAACGTTATGTGGATGTACTAACAGGTGTTTTTATGATAAGGCAAGTACAGCCATGGTTTGGCAATATTAAAAAAAGGCAAGTTAAGTCTCCCAAGATTTATTTTTTTGATACAGGTATTTTGCATTCTTTACTCGGAATTCAAACAAAAAATGATTTACTGGCGCATCCTAAATATGGAGCTTCCTGGGAAGGATTTGTTATAGAAGAAGTCATTCGTTCTGTTGAGCCTCACGAGGTTTTTTTCTGGGCGACACATCAGGGCGCGGAGATTGATTTAGTATTTAACAAAGGCGGTAGGATGTATGGGGTTGAGATCAAACGTGCCGATGCCCCAACGATGACTCCATCTATGCGGATTGCGTTGGAAGATTTAAAACTTGAACGTATTTTCGTTATTTATCCAGGCAATCGACGTTATTCAGTAAACAAACAAGTTGAAGTTATTCCTTTTGATGAGATTCATGATGGGATGAAAGGGCTATCCAAATAGACAAAAAAAGTGTGCCTATCATTAATTAAGTAAGTTGACTCAAACTGTACCCTAAACCGGGGAAGTTTTTAAAACATCATTTCCTGTTTAAGCCTTATTTTAGTCGCATAAACTGGGGTAAGTGGGGAACATATTATTGAATAATTGTCTTTGTTTTTCGAAGCATTTCAACCTAGTAAGCGGTCTTAATTGGCGTTCTGTGTATGTATCTTTTGATAATAGGACTTGTTCCTGTATGTCAGGATCAAGCTGTCAATCAGCGTTTAAAAGTGTACCAAAAAACAGCGCGAAAAGTGTACCACTTGAAAGAGCCTCAAGATGCGCCATCCTCCTTTCGTAGCTTGTATTCTTTTAGTCTGTAACTGTTGCCTTTAATGTTAACAACATGACAATGATGTAAAAGCCTATCTAAGATTGCTGTTGCAATAACTGGATCATCAAAAAGTCTTTCCCATTCTGAAAATGACTTATTTGAAGTAATAATTGTGCTACTTCTTTCATATCTGTAACAGATAAATTGAAAGAATAAATGGGCATCTTTTCGATCAATTGGCATGTATCCAACTTCGTCAATAATTAAAATATGAGCTTTCAAATGGCTTCTGCCGCGTCCAGAGCTTCCGGTAAGCGCATCTTTTTTTAATTTATTCATAAGATCCGATAAAGTTGTAAAGTAAATAGTTACTCCAAAATCAGCAGCTTTAACCGCTAAAGCAACTGCCAAATGTGTTTTTCCAACTCCCGGAGGACCTAAAAGAATTACATTTTCTTTTTGCTGTACAAAATTTAAATCAAAAAGATTCATTACGGTACGTTTATCTAAACCTGGATGAAAAGCAAAATCATATTCATCAATTGTTTTTTCATGAGGCAATCCTGCTGTCTTTAATGCAATCTTAAAACGACGATCTTCTTTTGTTGCTACTTCTTCTGCCAATAATTCGTCGAGCATTGACATATATGACGATTTCTTCTCCTCTGCAGAATTTATCATCTCAGGTAAAATCTCTTGAATTCTATTTAATTTTAAACGTTGTAAATTTTCATCTACTCGTTGTTTTATCATTTCAGTCATTTTTAGTTCCTCCTGTTATTTCATCATACACTGACAAGTTGCGTGTCATGACTTCATACTGCATGCCATGCTTAACTAATCCTCGTGTTGCTTTTGCTTTACCATAAGGTTTGCGATACTTTTTTCGTAATTGTTCTTTGTCTTGCTTTAACCTTTGATAAAATTTAGGATTTTCTATTACTTGTCCTTTTTTAGGAGGAATTCTGTATACTGCGATCATTTGATCATTGTCAAATATCCGCATAATACCATCTCTAACTTTTAATAAAACTTTTCTTCCAGCACACTCATGTGGAACTACATATCTATTAGCTCCAAATGACAACTGACAATCTTTATATACTTTGCGTCTAGCTTTTTCAGAGATGTCATATGTTGAATGAGGCAGATACCCCAAATGTTCTTTTTCTCGACTAAATCGCTCAGATACTTTTTCTCGTGTTGTCCCATGGATTCTTTGAATTGCTACTGAATTAATCCACTGTCGTATATTTATATTTGCTGTCGCAATATCTGTAAATTCATACCCGCGCCAAAATCTTTCACGTACATATTTTATCGGCCTTTCGACTTTTCCCTTCGCCCATGGAGAATATGTCGGTGTCAATATTGGTTTAAATCCATAATGCATTGAAAATGATTCAAACTCTTTGTTCCATTGGATTTTTTTATGCATTCGTTTTATCACTACATTTTTCATATTGTCATACAATATCTCAGCAGGAATCCCTCCAAAAAATCCAAATGCATGCTGATGACATGCTAAAAAATTTGTCATTGTGCATTTATCGATCAATTCAACATACATATGCCTTGAATATCCCAATACCATTACAAAGCAATATATTGTCAGTTCATTTCCATCAGCACACTTAATCTTAAAATCTGCAAAATCTACTTGTGCCTGTTGCCCTGGAATTGTCTCAAATCTTACATATGCTGCTCGATCTCGTTTTGCTTTTATTTCTTTTACATATCTTTGGACAATATCATATGATCCTTCAAAACCTTCACAAACAAGCAATTCATGAATTCGAGTCGCTTGATAATCTTCCCGGCTTAACCATCCTTGAACCAAAGGTTTAAATGTATCCAGCTCGCTTTTCCTGCTAACTTTTTTATACAGCGGCAATTCTCCTTCTGTTAAATACTTAGCTACTGTATCCCTATGCAGTCCTGTCATTCTTGCGATTGCTCGCTTTGAATATCCTTGTTTTTTCAATGAACGTATATTCATCACTTCCTCCGGTATTATCATTTTGTTAACCTCCTTTGGAAGTTAACTTATCATATTTTTCCTTTCAGAAGTGGTACACTTTTCACGCTGATAATTGGTACATTATTACACGCTGATTAACAA
>JAAEQR010000003.1 GCA_024231215.1 PVC group bacterium
AAAGAGGCAGTGGCAATTATCGCAAGAGCCATACAGGATACGCAAGATTCAGTTAGCGTTGGAATAGATGCTGTCAAGTATATTTCTGTCGAGGATTCGGAGTGCTTAATGAAGATAAGCTGTACAGATAATTGTAGTAACGAAAATTCCTTAAGTAATACCGGTAGATTCATAATTGAGTTTTATTTAAAAAGAGGCCAATTGTCCTTCGTTCCAGAGTTTAATGAAATCATAGATCCGAGATTTGTGAATGAATTGGCTCACCAGAGGCAAGAGAAGAAATGAAAATCTCGACAAAGATAGCAGCGTTTATATTAATTGTTATAAGCATTACGGGTATAGTTATTACTGTTTTTGTGTATACAGCAAATTTTAAAATGCTGGAAAAAGAAACAATAAAAAGATTAGAAACTATAGCATTTAATACAATGGATACAATCGACAGAACTCTGTATGAAAGATACTCCGATATACAGATGATGATGATTGATCCGATAATAAGCTCGAGAAAATCCACGCCTAAAAAGATCACAAAACAGTTAATTCGATACAGGAATGCGTATAAAATGTATGTCTCTTTGTCGTTTTTCGATTTGAATAGAATGCGAATAGCTGATACTGCCGGCGTAGAAATAGGGAAACAGCATTCGCCTAGAAAATACTTTGATGAAGTTCTAGAGGGAAAAGTTAGCGCTGCTTCAAATATATACACGTCTGGCTCTACAGGACAAACGAATATACATTTTGCAGCACCTGTAAAAGATGAAGAAGGGGTAATGTTTGGAATTGTAGTAGCAAGAATGCCGATCGATAAAATATACGAAATAACTAAAAGGAAAGCCCAAGAGTACATAGAACATAGATATGAAGAGATTGAAATAGACTTGGTGGATAAAACAGGGTTACTTTTGTATTCAAACTATAATAAAAAGAATATTTTGAAGGATAATTTGTTTGATCGGGAAGTAGTAAAAAAAATCAAAACCAAATCAACAAGCGTAAGTGGCTATTTAAAAGATTGGGATCCAATTCTTAAAGAGAATGATCTTTATATCTATGTTCATGAACAGGGGTATCTGAATTTTAAGGGAAACAACTGGATGCTTCTTTTTCATGTTTCTGAAAAAACTGCGCTTGCTTCTGTGGACAAGTTGAAAAATCGATTGATTGCAATTTTATTTACGATTACTGTGATCACGGTTTTAATTGCTTTAATCGGTTCCCGCAAGTTTACAAGACCTATAAGCAAACTTCAATATGTTGTGAAAGAAATAGGTAAGGGAAACTTAGACGTTAAAATTGAGAGCAATTCCGCTGACGAAATGGGAGATTTGGCAAGAAGTTTTGGTTATATGGCTAAGGATTTAAAACAGACTGTTGTTTCCAGAGATTATGTTGATAATATTGTCAACAGTATGGCTGATATGCTAATAGTGTTAACTCCCGATGGAAAAATCAAAAAAATCAACAGAGTAACAGTGGACATTTTAGGATATAATGAACAAGAATTAATTGGAAAAGATATAAGTTTTTTGCTTCAAGAAGAAGAGGGTGGTGAAAGAATACTTTTTAAGGGGTCTAAACTTGATAAATTTGTTACGAAAGGTGAGTTAAGAGACCAGGAGATGAATTTTAAGACTAAAGATCTTAGAACAATCCCTGTCCTCTTAAGCGGTGCGGTAATGAGCAAAGTAAGTTGCCCCGAGGAAGGACCTGTAGATGATTGCCTAGAGTTCAAGAAAAAGGGTAAGCACTGTGAACACATACAAGGGATTATACTTGCGGGAAAGGATATTACCGAGCGCAAGAAGGCAGAAGAAGCTTTAAAGAATTATGCTCGGCACATTAAAGAGATTAATAGGGAATTAGACGACTTTGCGTATATTGTATCTCACGATTTAAAAGAGCCTTTAAGCACAGTCATCGCCTTCTCCGGATTTATAGAGGCTGATCATAAAGATAAATTAAATGAAGAGGCAAAGGGTTATCTTGAACGAATAAAGTCAAATGCCAGTCTAATGCATAGGCTTATCAATGATCTGCTTGCAATTTCTCGCATTGGACGCGAAAAGGTCCCCTTTGAGGAAATTGAGGTAGAAAAAATTATAGAGAAAGTTAAGCTTAGACTTGAACTTGCAATAAGGCAAAAGGATGCCGAGCTAATTATAGTAAATAAATTGCCAAAGATCTTTTGTGATAGGGTAAGGCTGACAGAAGTATTTTATAACTTGGTTTCTAATGCTATAAAGTATGCTGATAAACAGCAAACTAAAATTGAATTTGGAAGCAAACAAGAGAAAGATTTTTATGAGTTTTACGTAAAAGATAATGGCCCAGGGATGGAAGAGAAGTATTTTAAGACCATATTTGAAATTTTTAATAGAGCAGACAGAAGCAAAGATCACGAAGGAACAGGCGTTGGCCTGGCAATAGTTAAAAAAATAGTTGAGATGCACCAGGGAAAAATTTGGGTCGAATCTAAGTTAGGAGAAGGATCAACCTTTTATTTTACTATTTCTAAGGATGAGGATTTCATTATGAAAAAGAGAAAAATTGGAGAAATTCTTACATAAAATCTTGTTTCAATCTTCAGTTGACAAAATAATAAGCAAATGATATAACATTCTTGTGAAACAATGGAGTTTTACAAATAGGATAATAAAGACATAGACGTTCTTTTAAGTTTGAGATTGCCAAACTAAAAGGACTTTTTTTTACGGATAAAATAATGACAAAAGAATTAGTATTTGCTTTAATTGGTGGTTTGGGATTCTTCTTTTTTGGCATGAAAACCATGTCGGAAGGACTAAAGAAGATAGCTGGAGAGCGGCTTAAAGCTATTTTAAACATAGTTACAAAAGTTCCGATTATGGGTGTATTTATTGGGGCTCTTATTACCTGTCTTGTTCAATCCTCTAGTGCAACGACAGTGATGGTGGTAGGTTTTGTAAATGCCGGACTTCTTACGCTTGCACAGGCGATTAGTGTTATTATGGGCGCTAATATTGGAACAACCTTTACTGCTTGGCTTGTATCTGCTATGTCTGTTTTTAAAATTACCCATTACGCTCTTCCTCTTGTTGGTATTGGTTTTGCCATGAATACTTTCGGGAAAACAAAAAACGCAAGGTTCTGGGGGCAGGTAATGATGGGGTTTGGCATGTTATTTATCGGGCTGGGTTTTATGAAAGATGCCTTTATCCCTCTAAAAGAAAGCCAGCATGTTAAAGATATATTTGTTAGCTTTAGTAATAATCCGCTGTTGGGCGTTTTGGTGGGTGTTATCTTTACGATATTACTGCAAAGTTCTAGTGCTACAATTGCGATTGTTCAGGTGTTGGCATTCAATGGCGTATTGAGTTTTGGTGCGGCAATACCATTGATATTAGGCGACAATATAGGCACTACAATCACGGCACAATTAGCAGCCATGGGAACAAATGTTAACGCAAGGCGAGCTGCCATGTCGCATACAATATTTAATGTTATAGGCGTTGCCTATATGCTGTTTTTTGTTTATAACGGATGGTTTGTAAAAATTATAAATTTTGTTATTCCCGGAGAGATCACAACAACTAATGTAATGTTTTATATCGCAATTTCCCACAGCGTATTCAATGTTTTGAACACCTTTATTTTCTTGCCGTTTATAAGTTTATTGGAGAAGGCAAGCATTAGACTAGTTCCGAAGAAAAAAGATGCAGTTGAAATGGCCCCGCAATATTTGGAAAAGCATTTATTAGATACCCCACCGATTGCTTTAGAGCAAGCTCGAGCAGAAACTGTGCGGATGCTTGGGATCGCAAATAAGTCTTTTTCGATTGCGGTTAAAGGGTTTCTTGATAATGATCTTAAAGAGGTAAAATCAGTTTCGGAATTAGAACAGGTGGTTGATAGCTTGCAATCTGAAATAACTCAATATCTTGTAGAGCTTTCTCAGCAAAATTTAACGCAAGAGATATCTGAAGAATTACCGGTACTTATTCATATGGTTAATGATACAGAAAGGATCGGGGATCACTCTGAGAATATTGTAGAGCTTGCAGAGCGTAAGATAGAAAATAAGCTGCATTTTTCAGAGGCAGGAATAAAGCAGCTTAACTTAATGTGGAATGAGCTTCATAGCATGATGCTGGAAACGGAAATAGCTTTGCAAAAAGATGATCTTGTGATCGCCAAAAAAGCACTAGACAGAGAAGAACGTATTAATGGATTGCAGATAGAACTTAAGCAAACGCATATTAATCGCTTGAACGATGGTACATGCAGCTTAAAATCGGGCATTATATTTTTAGACTTTGTGGACAACCTTGAGAAAATAGGTGATCACCTGTCTAATATCGCCCAGGGAGTTTTAGGCGGCATGCGTTGGGAAAAAACCGCGCACAAAAATAAATAATTTATCAACCTATTATTTTGCATTTCTCTTCCCAATTTTTATTTTCATTTATTGTCTTTCTTCAGTTTAATGTGTTTAATTCTTCTAATATAATTTTGCATTTTTCAAAATATTGTAGATCTTCGCCTTTTAAAGCGTTTTTATTTTTTTCTGCGAAACTGATGAAATCCGTTAATATTTCTTTAGCGGTTGGGATATCCCCGGCTTTTACACCCGAAAGAGCCAGGAAATAATATGCCCTAGAGTAGAAGGGGTGTAGCTTTATAGCTGCTGTTAGCTTCTTAATAGCTTTAGTGAAATTACCCCGGATAAATGCATATTCGCCTTCAGCTTCATATCCTCGCGATCTGGCAAGATCTTCCCGGGCTTGTTTCGCTTTTGCGGCTTCTGGATCGGTTTTTACATAGGCTACTTCATAGGGTTCCAGAAAGTGTTCTATTTTATTCATCAAAGTGTCGATATCCCGGCCTGTATTATAAAGACTATTTTTGTCATCGTCCGGACTAATTTCCAGCAGTAAGACATTAACCGCGTAGTTTGTTAAATAATAATATTCTCTTGTCCTGCTGATAGAATCGCCGAGAGCGGAAAAAAGCTGATCTTGATCACTGCCCTTAGAGGAGTCATCCCACATCGCAAATATAATGTTAAGGTGGTCGACGAACAGGCTATATAAATTTAAAGCTCGGTCTATGTCCGCAGCAATCTTATTATATGCTGCTATGTGTTTGACTGTTGATATATGTTGGAAAAGTTTGGTCACATAATCATTAAGTTCCCATGCTTTGTCGGTATCTATGGAAAATGCGTATTTATTTCGATTTTCTTCAATTGCATAAAAGTCGACATGAGGCTTAATTTCTTTTTTTATGGAAGTTATAATTCGGCAAATTTTTTTAAGAGCTGATTTTTCTTTTTTATTTTTTACATCGGGGATGAGTGTATCGAGTTCTTGTATTGTAGTATCGCAGTAAGCTGTAAAGTATTCACAGTTGCGGTAAAAAGCAGACTCGGCTGACTTTTGATTCCTAGCGCCTTTTAAAGTCAGCGAAAGGCTGTATAGTTCTATAACATTTGAACAATCCCATGAGAGCGGGCCTAAAACTCTTTTTATATCCAGGATGTTTTGGTTATCCCTGCTATTTGCATTTACAATATCCATTTCTTTAAGAAGATTTCTGGAAAGCTTGAAAAGTTTTTTTAAAGACTTGTGCGATTGCGGTGTGTTTATTTTGGCATATGCCGGCATGACCAGAAAAGATAGGATTAAGAATAAAATAATACTTTTAAACACGAATATTTTTTTCATAACAAACCCTCCATTCATTAAAATAAACTATAACAAAAAAATCAGGGTGTGTATATATTTTTCATTAAGTAGCTTAGTATGGTAATATATTATTAATAGATACTAGGGGTAGAGGGGGATATTGAAAGGGGGATTTATGGAAAAAAAATTACTGGGTGGTGTACTTATTCTTAGTTTATTTTTATTAAGTTCATGTGCAAGCACAAAAGTACTTAAAGAACATAAGCAACAGGTAATAGATAGTGAATCGTATAAGGTATGGCAGCATAAATTTGATAAAGAAAAGATTGTTAAATTAGAAGCATTACCTGGAAATTTTCTTAGTGTTACTACGGTTGAGGCAAAAAAGAAATCAAAAGCAGAACCGGTGTTATACCTTGTTGATGGTGAAACCGGTTCTTTTTTATGGAACGCGGGGGAAACAAACGCAAACATCATTGCCGGAGATCCATATCCTGTAATACTAGATCAAAAAGAGCAAGTCTTAGATATTCAGGCTTTAAAGAGAGATGGAACTACCGCCTGGGAAATGTCCTTACCTTTGGTTAGTATTGCTGCGGCAGTAGATATCGAAAAAAAAGAACTGATGATTCTTGGCGCGGCAAAGACCTGGTGGAAGGGTGACAACGATCAATCTGCAGTTTTTTCTGTAGTTTCTTTGGTCGATGGCAGTCAGCTATGGCAATTAGACTTGGGTCAAATGAAATTACCGAACGTTATACCTTCAACCGTGATGGCTCCAGCGGACAATTTTGTCTGGATAGCTGTAGGTGGTAGAGCGATCGGTATTGACAGATCACAGCAAGCGGTTGCTTTTAATGACGAGTTAACTGATACAATAGCCGAGGAGTCCGCGCCTGTACCGGAATGGTATGTTACAGAAAAAATAGCGGCGCTGGCATTAACTAGCGGGGTATCTCTATTTGATGCAGAAAAGGGTGTTGTTTGGTCTGCTCCTATAACTCAAAAAAATGCTGCTCCTAATTCCATA
Organism: PVC group bacterium; assembly: GCA_024231215.1. Classification (GTDB taxonomy): domain Bacteria; phylum Omnitrophota; class Gorgyraeia; order B26-G9; family B26-G9; genus JAAEQR01. Next base: position 6,700 of record JAAEQR010000003.1, read on the forward strand.
ACCGTTACGGATAAGACGATAGTTGTGGGATGCCATATTTTGTTAAGTGAACGATCCAAACAGTTGGTGTTAGCTTATGATCGGGTAAATGGTAAGCAGCTATGGGATTTTGTTGCACGGGACGGAATAATGGTTAAATGGGATCGAGTCCAGGCTCCGCCAAAAGGCATAGCTGTCGGCAAAGGCAGTGTGGTTGTTTCCATCCGGAATTCATTAGTCTGGCTGGATGAACTAAGCGGCGAGGAGATCAGGAGAGTAAAGCTTGATGCGGCTGAGTATCACTATGCTTTAAACGTAAAACGGGATAAAGACAATGCTGTTTTGTTCGGAAAATTTCATATAAGAGCGCATGATTTAAAAACCGGAGAATTAAAATGGAGATTGGAAGATTTTGGGGTTTCCAAAGATTTTGGCGTAGCTGCTCAAAAATTGGGACAAGGGATGATGAAAATAGGAATGCAGGCCGCTGCCACGATGCAGGAGTTTTCCGCACAAAGTATGCGTAGTCTGGCAAGTGTAAAAGTAGCCGGGAGGACAGGCAGTGGATACAATGATTATGTGCTAAGCCCCAGCAGCAGAGGACAGCTTCTTTCTGCGGCGCAAGGAGCTGAACGTAATAGCGCTTGGTATAATGCGGCAAGCTCAATGGCTGACTTATACGGTCATTCACAATGGATAGAATTAATACATTATAATCCGGATAAAAGTAAATATGTTTCACCTAAAGTAATAGATACTGCGATGCTTTCTTTTTCTGCGCTTGCCAGATTTGTCAGTGTGACAGTTTTGGATTTACAGGACGGAACGTATCAAGAACGTATGACATTGCGTGCAAATGATCTAGGTGGTTTTGCTGCATTGTGTATTGATGCAGAAGCAGATATGGCGTATTTTACTCATCATGCAATTGGAATATTATGTAAAAAGGATAGAATTTTAGAAGCATATAAAATACCAAAATAAAATTAAATAGATGAAAAAAGATTGTTGTAATGTTAAAGTTACCGAGGGTGAGAATGGATATACTGTTGAAATCACTGGCGAAGGCGTCAAAGAAAAATGTAAATCTGTTTTCGAAAATTGCTGCCCTGCAGAACACATTAAGAAATGCTTTGATAAAGGTTGCGGGGAATAATGTTGTTAAACTGAATAGTGCGCACCTAGTTAGGCGCCAATTAGGTGCGCATATTTAGTTTTGGCTTAGGCAATATCTCTTAAACCCATTTAACGCAGAGAGCTAATTTTAACTATTTGTGATATAATATATCTCAGATGGTTTTTTATTTTTAACAGTAAATATAAGGAGGAGGGGTGTAATGGGAGATAAGGGGCAGAAAGATAAAAATAAGGCAAGTAAACAAAAGCAAGCAGCAAAACAGAAAAAGAAATAAGCAAGTTTTACTTGTGTGAAAAATAAAACCCCCCTTACGAAAGTAAGGGGGGTTTTGCTATTGGTATGTTAGTTTAGATTTTCTCCAGCTGTTTTCAGGTATTTTAAATATTCACTATCTGTAGTAAGAATCAGAGTTGTTGTTTCATCAATTGTGTTTTTATATGTTTCCAAAGTTTTTAAAAATGCATAAAACTCAGGGGATTTATTGTATGCATCAGCATATATATTTGTAGCTTCGGCATCTGCCTTACCTTTGATTTCTTCAGCTACTCGGTATGCCTCAGACTGTATCTGATTTAGCTCCTTTGCTCTTGTTCCTTCGATTTCAGCTTTTTTACCTTCACCTTCTGAGAGATATTGCTCAGCCGCACGTTTTCTTTCAGAGATCATTCGCTCAAATACTTTCTTTTGAACCTCGGAGACGTAGTTTATCCGCTTGATCCTTACGTCAATAAGTTCTATGCCGTATTGGGGAACGATCTTAGATGCTTCCTCAAGTATGGCACGGGTAAGATGTTCTCTGCCGTAATCTATTTTTTCAAGCTCTTCAACTTGTCCCATGCTATCATTTTCTGTAGCTTTAGCTTTCTGTTCCATGATTCTATTTGTATTTCGGACAGCTTCCACGAGGTTTTGATTTGTAACTGCGTCTCTGGTAGCTGAATCAATGATATCGTCAAGCCGTGCTTGTCCGCCGCGTTCATTCCCAACTGACTGCAGAAATTTTAAAGCATCTACTATTTTCCACCGCGCTGTAGTATCAACCAATATATACCTCTTGTCTTTTGTCGGGATCTGATTTGGTTCGCCGTCCCATTCTAATATCCATTTATCAAAATAGTTTGCTTGTTGTATAAACGGCATCTTAAAATGAAGCCCGGCCTTAGTAATCGGCGTACCGATTGGTTGTCCGAATTGTGTTACGACTACCTGGTGGGTTTCGCCGATTATATAAAAGACCCCGCTTATGCCAAGGAGGAAAATGATAACAGCTAGACCAATAAAAATAAATAGTATCTGTTTCATTGTATGCCTCCTTGATCATTTAAATTCAAAAAGGGAAGTATCCCCTTTTGGCTCGGGTCTACAACATATTTTCTTCCTGCTTTGGACATGATTTCATTCATTGCTTCTAGATACAGCCTTTTCTTTGTAACTTCTTTGGAGTTTTTGTAAGCTGCCCATACAGCAGTGAAGTTTGCCACATCACCTTTTGATGAATTTACTCTGTTTAACGCGTATCCTTCAGCTTCGCTGATTGTTTTTTCAGCTTCACCGCGTGCTTTAGGAATAATTTTGTTATAAGCTTCCCATGCCTGATTAATAACCTTTTCCTTTTCCTGTTTTGCCTCATTTACTTTATTAAAAGATGGTTTTACCGGATCAGGCGGGTTTACGTTCTGCAGTTTTACGGTCACTATTTGTATTCCGCTATCGTAAGTATCAAGTATTTTTTGCAATTTATCCTGAACTGCCAAGTTTATTTCAACTCTGCGGGTTGTGAGAACCTCGCTCACTGTGTGATCGCCAACAACTTGTCGCATCACAGCTTCAGAAATATTACGTATTGTTCTTTGCGGATTGCGCATATTGAATAATAGTTTTACAGGATCTTTAACTTTAAACTGAGTTATCCATTCAACAACAAGGACATTCAGATCACCTGTCAGCATGAGGGATTCATCAAAGTAATTTCGGGAGGAGTATTTTGTTATAATGCCGGCTTTTGTAGTCCGATATCCAAATTCCTCTTTGAAAATATATTTGACCTTTACATTAGTTAATTTTTCTACCATTGGGATTTTGATGTGAAGACCAGGCTGGGTAGTTCTTACATATTTACCAAATTGTTGTATGACACCTACTTCATCAGGACCGGTTGAGTAGACACCTGTTCCGATAATGAGGATTACGATAAAAATTCCGATAATAGGGAGTATCCCTTTGTTGAACTGGAATTTCGGCACGTTGTCGCTCATTTTTCTAAACAGCTCTTCCGGAGTGTTGAATTTATTTGGATCCATGGTCACCTCCTTTTCATGTTAAATTATCCTATACCTTTCTCGGAGAGATGTCAAGGTTAGTTTATAGACAGTACTTTTTTTACTTGATAATGTTATGCTAGAAGCCTACAATAACTCTTAGTGCAAATTTTACAACGAATATGAGTTTATTTAAAATATGATTATTACACAAAACATTACAAAATATTTTGGTGGGTTTTGTGCCTTAAAAGATGTTTCCTTTACAATTGGTAAAGGAGAGATCGTTGGCTTTCTGGGGCAGAATGGAGCCGGCAAAACTACGCTTATGCGAATTTTAACATCATATTTACCGGTTACTTCAGGTGAAGTTCTTATTGATGGTAAAAATGTGGCTCGGGATTCTTTAATTGTCCGCAAGAAAATAGGCTACTTGCCGGAGACTCCGCCGCTTTACCTTAATATGACGGTAAAAGCATATTTATTATTTGCTGCACAGTTAAAAGACATTCATCCTTCTCAGCAGGGCTTGCAGGTAGATAAAGTTTTAGAAGAATGTAATCTTAATGACGTGCAGGATAAAAATATCGGAGTGCTTTCTAAGGGCTACAAGCAAAGAGTAGGCATTGCCCAGGCTATAATCGATGACCCCGAAGTATTGATTTTAGATGAGCCGACAAGCGGGCTTGATCCCGTGCAGATTATTCAAGTTCGCAATCTTATTAAAAGTTTAGAGCACAAGAGAACTGTAATTTTAAGCACACATATACTTTCTGAGATTCAGCAGATAGCTCAAAGGGTTTTAATTATTAAATCCGGAGAGATCATTGTCGATAGAAATTTAAAGGACCTTTTAATCGAGAAGGGTGAAAATCTCGAAGATATATTTTTAAAATTGCATGCAGGAGGAGAAAATAAATAATAATGAGCAAGATTATTGCGATTGCTAAAAAAGAGCTAGCAGCATACTTTAAATCGCCGATTGCGTATATTGTATTAATAGTTACGATCTCTATTTTTAATATATTCTTTTTTTTGATCATCGATGAAAACAGAGAAGCCAGCTTGCGTGATGTATTTAAAGTCATGGAATTCCTGTTTATCTTTATTATTCCTTTGTTAACCATGAAGATATTTGCCGAAGAAAAATCCGGCGGGACAATGGAGTTTTTAATGACCACTCCCACAACAAATACAGCGATTGTTTTGGGAAAATATTTAGGCAGCTTAATGTTTTTTACGCTTATCGTGGGGATGACCTTGAGCTATTATTTTATTCTTGAGCTTTTTGGACAGCCGGAGCGATTGACTGTGCTATCCGGATACTTAGGCATTTGGCTTGAAGGGGCATTTTTCATTGCGATCGGCATGATGACTTCTTCCTGGACGAAAAATCAAATCATTGCAGCGATAAGTTCGTATGTGATCTTATTTTTGCTGTATTTCTCAGTAACCTTTATAAAATATTTTAGCGGTACTTTAGAATTTTTAATCAGATATATGGGTACGAGTATGCATATGGAGAATTTTGCCGTGGGAATGATTGCTACTGTGGATTTGGTTTATTACTTAAGCGGAATTTTTATTTGTATTATGCTTACCAGGCTTAGTGTTGAGAATAGATTATGGCGATAAATAAAGAACATAAAAATCTTCAGATATTATTAGGGCTTGGGGCAGCTAGTCTTTTGGCTGGGCTTGGGCTTGCTTATATTAATAATTGTTTTAGCAAGTTGACCGGTATTATTTCTTTAGTTGGCTTGGTTTGCATTGTGGTTTGTTTTCTGCAATTAAGAAAATATATGCCCAAGCTAACAAAATCTTTATCCTGGGGAAAATATGCCTTGAAAACAATTATCATTATCTTAGCTTTAGTTTTTGTGGTTGGAATAAATTACCTGAGCTATAAATATAATTTGCGTTGGGATATAACTAAATCCAAACAGCATACCTTGACTGAAAAAACAAGTTCCTTTATTAAAGAGATCAAGCAAGAAGTTGAAATTGTAGTTTTTCATGTGGGGATACCGCCAAAATATCTGGAAGATCTTTTAAGAGGCTATGAAAGGCAATCTAAAGGAAAGATCAAAGGTAAGATTATTGATCCGATTGTGCAGATTGGCTATGCCTCAGAGTTTGGGAATGTGATCAGCGGAAAAGAGAAAAAAGCAATTGTATCTTCAGGCAAAGAACGCCAGGATATTGATTTTACAGAAAACCCTTTAAGTGAGGAATTATTAACCAATGCGGTCATTAGCGTAACCCGGGAAAAACGCAAGATTTACTTTGTTACCGGGCATGGAGAATACGATATTTTAGATAAAGCAGATAAAGGATTAAGTTCGCTGGTTGAATTACTAGAAGCTAATAACGTAGAAGTAAAAAAAACAATGCTGGGAATAGAAGGTAAAGTGCCGGATGATTGTGATGTGCTTATTTTAGCCGGCATGAAAGATCCTCCGACGGAAAAAGAAGAAGAAATCATAAATACCTATTTGGAAAAAGGCGGGGACGCTTTCTTTTTAATTGAAAACATGCCATTGACCACCCCGGATAAACCGCTAACAGTTGAAGAAAAACGCAAAAATCCAACTTTAAACAATATCTTGAATAATTGGGGAGTAGAGATTGGTGATGATATTGTGGTGGATTTAAATAATCATATAAGCACAGATGTTGGCTGTCCGGCAACGCGTAATTACTTACCGTATCCGGTGATTGTTCCGGGGCTGGATTATACCTTTTATGTCCGGCCGCGTTCTATTGAAATTGTAAAGGATAGACGAGAAACAGTTAGAGCTGCTCCGCTGGTTTTAACAAGCAATGATAAAGGCAGTTGGGCAGAAACAGACAGAACTCTGGTTGTAAAATTTGATGAGGGAGTAGACTCTCCCGGCCCGATCGCAGTTGCCTTTATGGTGATCGAGCCTAAAGATGAAAATAAATCTTCGGATACAAGGATAATCATTTTTACAGATGCGGATTTTTTATCTAATGCCTTTATTGGGCAATACAGTAACGCGGCAATGGGACTTAATGTTATTACATGGCTTTCAGAGTTGGATTACCAGTCTTTCATCGATCAAAAGGAAGTTGAAGTGGAACGGCTTGATCTAACCAGTAAACAAAAGCGCATGGTTGCATTGGCCTTGATCTTCCTGCCCGGACTAATTGCGATTAGCGGTATAATCGTATGGGTTGGACATAAGAGCTAAACACGTCGTATTACCCCCTCTTTTAAAAAATAATTTGGTCTTTTGCAAAAATATGATATTATAAAAGCCGCTGTTTTTATTGGGATGATAATTTAATACGAAAGGAATAGTAATGACAGAAGAAAATATCAAAACATACGAGTATAAGGCGGAGATGAAGCAATTGCTGCATCTTATTGTGCACTCTTTGTATACGCATCCGGAAGTGTTTTTGCGGGAGTTGATCTCCAACTCTTCGGATGCTCTAAACAAAGTCCGGTATCAGCAGTTGACCGACGATACCCTTTTGGATAAAGACAAAGAGCTGGATATTAAGATAACTTTAGATGAAAAAGCTAAAACATTCTCGATTGAAGATAGCGGGATCGGAATGAGCCTGGATGACTTGACTGAAGCTATTGGTACAGTGGCACGTTCCGGAACGCTTGAGTTCTTGCAGAAGATCAAAGAAGAGAACAAAAATTCAGGCGATCTGATCGGTCAGTTTGGAGTGGGGTTTTACTCGGTATTCATGGTCACTGATGAAGTCACGATCGAAACCCGCCATGCTAATAAAGATTCTAAAGGATTGCGTTGGGTATCTTCTGGAGAAGGAAACTATACGATCGAAGAAATTGATAAGAAAACCAGAGGTACAAAAATAACGTTTACTTTAAAAGAAAACGCAGTTGAATTTGCAGAGAAATTTCGAGTTCAGGAGATTATAAAGAAATATTCAAGCTTTGCGGATTTCCCGATTCTCTTAGGTGAAGAGAAAGTCAATACCGTAGAAGCCTTGTGGCGCAAAAGAGAGAAGGATGTCAAGGACGAGGAACGCAACGAGTTTTACAAATTTATCACCAAAGACTTTGAAGATCCAATGGCGCATCTGCATCTATCACTTGAGGGGACGGATGTATCTTTTAAAGCATTACTGTTTATTCCGAGCAAAGCACCCTATGATTTAATGCAAAATCGTCTGCATAAAACAGTACAGCTTTATTCTAATAAGATCATGATTATGGAAGATTGCAAGGAATTGCTGCCGGAATATCTTCAGTTTGTAAGGGGAGTAGTAGATACCAGTGATATCCCTTTAAACGTATCACGAGAGACAGTCCAGGCATCTGCGGTCATGGCCAAGATGAAAGATGTTTTGGTTAAGAAGGTCTTGCAATGGTTAAAAGAAATGTCCGAGCAGGAAACCGATAAATACATAACATTTTACAAACAGTTCGGCCCGATGTTCAAGACTGGGCTAAACAGTGATTTTATGAATAGAGATAAATTAACTGAACTAATTCGGTTTGAGACTTCTACGCAGGAAGCGGGTAAGTTATTTTCCTTTAAAGATTATGTATCCAGGATGAAGGAAAATCAAAAAGATATATACTATCTTTCCGGGGATAGCCGTGAATTCGCAGAACGCAATCCAAACCTGGAATATTTTAAGAAAAATGACATTGAAGTCATCTTCCTGCTTGAAGCTGTAGAGATATTTGTTGTGCCGACAATTCCGGCATATGATGAAAAGCCGTTAAAAGCAATTGATAAAGGTGATATTGATCTAGATATCGGGAATAAAGAAGATAAAAAAGAAGACGACAATCTTTCGAAATCGCTGATAGATTTGTTTAAAACAACTTTAAAAGAAAAAGTCGAAGATGTAAAGATTTCAAAGCGTTTGGTTGACTCAGCTGTCACCTTAGTCGTTAAAGACGGAGGCATGGATCATCAGATGGAAAAAATGATGAAGATGATGGGCCAGAACATCCCGGAGGCAAAAAGGATTTTAGAAGTAAACGTAGATCATCCGGTAGTTAAAAACCTGTCACGTAGATATTTGGCTAATGCAACGGATGGATTGCTTGAAAAATGCATTGTTCAGCTATATGAAAGCGCCAGACTTATTGACGGAGATCTTCCTTCGCGGATAGACTACGTCAAGCGCATGATCGATATAATGGAAGAAGCAACGAAGTAACGACGATATAAATATAATTAAAGCAAAAGAGACGCTAAATTTAGCGTCTCTTTTGTGTTTTTAGGGGGAGTTCTTGTATTTTCCCCGGTAAAGAGTTAAAATAAGAAACGATATAAAATTAATTAAAAGGATTTAACATAAGGCGTTAGGGATTACTAGCGTCTTTTCTTGTTTAATAGAAAATATGGAGGCTGTAAATGAGTGAAGTGAAAAAGATTACAGGAAAAATAAAAGAATTTAGGGATGATCGGGATTGGCTGCAATTTCATGATCCTAAAAATATGGCAGTTTCAATTGTTCTGGAGGCTTCGGAATTACTTGAGCATTTCCAGTGGAAAACCAGAGAGGAGGTTGATGAATATATTGAAAAAAACGGCGAAGCTGTTCAAGATGAAATCGCTGATGTTGCTGTTTATTTATTTGAATTGGCAGATAATCTGGGAATTGATCTTATAGATGCTATGGAGAAAAAGCTTAAGAAAAATGAAGCCAAATATCCGATTGAAAAATCTAGAGGTAGTAATAAAAAATACAATCAGTTGTAGATTGAAAATATCATGACCAAAAAACAAAACTCCGAAAAAGTCACCTACGAAATAGATCCTTATAACAGACTTATCATTAAAAAAACAGGCAAGAAAAGTAATCTTTCCAGATTTAGACAGGCTTTTGACGGCCGATTCAAAATTGATAAGAATAATAATATAATTTATTCTGTAAAATCTCCGATGCCTAAAGGTGAAGTAATTCCGCATCAGGTTAAATTAAAGGGGAAATGGTCTTTGTCTAAAGATCATAATCTGTGCTTGAGTCTTGATAAGTTGGGAAGGAATACCTTAGGCGATAAGCTTACTTTGCAGGCTGATATTATCGATACAACTAAAAATTCCCTGGTTTTTGCAGTTACCACGCGCACCAAAGAAAACACCCAATTTATTTATACCCTCAAACTTCAAGGAGCATGGCAGGCTGATAAACATAACCGGCTTACGTTTAAAGTGCAGAGGGAGCGGGGAAGACATGATATCCTGACGTTTAAAGGGGCTTGGGAAGTAGACAGGAATCATCAGATCGTTTATAGATATGAAAAAGCCCAGCTTATCCGAAAGCAGAAAAAATTGCATACCCTGACTTTTAAGGGGCATTGGAATATAAAAGGCAAAGGTAGATTATTTTATGTGCTGGACCGGAGAGCTGATGCTGGTTTTGATTTTAAAACCAGTGTGGGTGTATTCAAGGATAAGTATATAAAATATGAAATTAGTATTGGCACTGCCAAAAAATGGAAGCTTACTTTATCCGGCAAATGGAGAATAAAAAAAGGCGTAGGGTTACTATTTGAAGTAAAATATAAAGATAAGAAACCCTATGCAATTATCTTTGGTGCTGAAGCTAAACTTACTGCCCGAGACAGTATAAGTTTTAAACTCAAGAATGAGTTGAATAAAGATATTAGCGCTCAGGTACAGCTTTCGCGCAAGATGTTAAAAGGGGATGGCCTGTCTTTTTTGCGATTCCTAAAGTCAAAGGATAAGACAGCTGTTACTGTGGGTGCTGGGCTTAGATGGTGAGGTATTATTTGACGAAATCTGGCTAGTGCGATACAATGCACAAGTTACGAGATACTAGATACGAGATACTAGAAAGGATGGATGAAATGGCAGAATCTAAGTTTAAATCAAGAAATAGCAGGCCCAGGAAAACTTTTAAGTATGAGGATGCTCCAGAAAGACCTCAAAGACCGCAAAGAGAGCCTAGTGTGATTGATATGGTTAAGAAGATGCAGCAGCAGTTGATGTTTTTAGAAAGAAAAATAGATACATTGATCAGCCAGTCTTCATCAGGCCCCTCTCGGTCAGATGGACGTTTCAACCGCCATAAGACTGGATCCCGCGATGATGGTTCAGGCCCAGTAGATTTTCGCAAGGGGAAAAAGCCATTTTTCTCTAGAAAAAAACCGCGCGATTAATAAGTCCAATCAGTATTAAAAAATCATTTAAAGGAGTAGATGATATGGATAATCAATCCATTATTAAATATATTAGTCGGGAATTAGATCAAGAAGTCTCTTCTGTTAATAATACAATCGAATTATTAGAAGAAGATGCGACAATCCCGTTTATCTCCCGGTATCGTAAAGAAAAAACCGGGGGTCTTAATGAGATTGTAATCCGCTCTATTTCAGAGAAATGGGATTATTATACGGAGCTTGAAAAGAGAAAAGAAACGATACTTAAAACGATACATGAGCAGGGCAAGCTGACTCCTGAATTAAAAAAACAGATTGTTGAGTGTCGGGATAAAACAAAGTTAGAAGATATTTACCTGCCTTATAAGCCTAAACGCAGAACCCGGGCCATGATTGCTAAAGAAAGAGGTCTGGAGCCGTTGGCTGAGCTCATGCTCAAGCAGAAAATACATGCTGAAGAAACTAAAGAGCAAATCGTTCTGCCATATATAAATGTTGATAAAGAAGTGCCGACATATGAAGATGCAATTAAAGGGGCATGCGATATTATTGCCGAGCAGATTGCGGATGATGCTTTTATTCGCGGCTGGGTGAGAAATCAGGTGCAGGAAAAAGCGTTTTTGCATTCTCAGGTGAGAAAGCAATGGGCAGATAAGGAATCAAAATTTAAAAATTATTATGATTTCTCCGAGCTGTTAAAAAGTGCTCCGTCGCATCGTGTGCTTGCTATTCGCCGGGGGACGTTAGAAGGTGTGCTGGTTTGGAAATTTGATATTGATAAACAGATGTTTATTGATTTTATCAACGAGCAGGTAATTAAAAAACCCAGATGTTTATTTAGAGAAGAAATAGAAGCTGCAGCAGTGGATAGTTTTGATCGTTTAATATATCTTTCGATTGAACGGGAGGTTTTTGCTCTTAAATTTGAAGAGGCAGGAAGAGAAGCAATTAGTGTTTTTAGTGATAATATGCATAAACTTCTTTTATCTGCTCCGGCCGGGAATAAAGTGATTATGGGTATTGACCCGGGATTTAGAACTGGGTGTAAAGTAGTTGTGATTGATGAGCAGGGAGATTTTAAAGAGTATACTGCAATATATCCGCATGAAAATATCAGAGGTATTCAGGCTGAAGAAATAGTCCTGGGATTTATTAAAAAATATAAGGTCGAGCTTATTGCTATTGGCAATGGTACGGCTTCTAAGGAAACAGATATCTTTGTCCGGCAGTTAATAAAAAGACATAAGCTGCAATTAAGTTCTGTGGTAGTGAGTGAGGCAGGTGCATCGGTATATTCAGCTTCTGAGGTAGCGGCCCGGGAGTTTCCAGATCAGGATGTAACAGTGCGCGGTGCAATTAGTATTGCGCGTAGGTTACAGGATCCCTTGGCTGAGTTAGTTAAAATAGATCCTAAGTCAATTGGAGTAGGACAGTATCAGCATGATGTGAATCAATTGGCTTTGAAAAAAGCATTGGATATTACAGTAGAATCATGTGTCAATTATGTGGGGGTGGATGTAAATACTGCGTCTAGTGAATTACTTTCTTTTGTTTCCGGGGTTGGGCCGGCTGTAGCGCAAAATATTGTTAATTTCCGCCGCCAGAAAGGTCCGTTTAAAACCCGCAAAAAATTATTAAAGGTGCCGAAGCTTGGGCCTAAAGTTTTTGAGCAGAGTGCAGGGTTTTTAAGATTGAGGGATACGGCATATCCTTTGGATAACTCTGCCATTCATCCTGAGGCTTATCCTGTTGTGGAGCAGATGGCGGTTGATCATGGAGTGAGTTTGGTAAAGCTTATCGGGAATGAGCCTTTGATTGATAAGCTAAGGATCCAAAAGTATGTAACCGAAGATATTGGGCTGCTGACTTTAGAGGATATCTTAAAGGAATTAAAAAAGCCGGGGCGTGATCCGAGAAAGGAATTTAAAAGTATTATATTCTCAGACTCGATCAATGCTTTAGAAGATCTTACGGTGGGGTTGACTTTGGATGGGGTAGTAACTAATGTAACAAACTTCGGGGCTTTTGTAGATATTGGAGTGCATCAGGACGGGCTGATCCATATTTCACAGTTAAGTGATCGTTTTGTACGTAATCCGCAGGATATTGTATCGGTCGGCGATGAGGTTCATGTAGAAGTCTTGAAAGTAGAAATTCCGCTAAAAAGAATAGCATTAAAAAGAATTAAATAATATAATAGAGAATATGGAAAACCCGCCACAAAACTTGGCGGAAAATTAAAGGAGGAAAATATGTCTAAAGGTCATGATGCTAAGAAGAATGTGAAAAAGCCAGCAGCGAAAACGTTAAAAGAAAAGCGGCTTGAGAAGAAAGCTAAAAAAGGTTAGAAAAATAGAAGATAGATAAAGGGGGCAGGGGTATGGAGGAGAGACGATCAGCGCGCAGGTATCCGGTGTCATTGCCAGCGCGGGCGATTATTGCGGAAACTCAGGAGGCCTGTGAGGGAGTAGTAACGGATATTAGTTTTGCTGGAGTGCGATTTGTTTATGATAAACAGATCGATGAAAACCAGCAGTTAGATATTACGTTTTCTATAGATGAGCAAAATATTACGCTTAAAGCTGTCGTTGCATGCCTGGGGTGTTTAGAAAATGCAGAGAAGATTCAGCACGGCTTAAAGATTACCGGCGTGGCTTTTGACGGAGACAGGAAGCTGCTGGAAAGTTTTTTTCAGAAAAGGGAGGTAGAGTGATGGAGGAAAGACGAGAACATTGCAGATACCCGGTAGCATTGCCGGCTAAGGTGATCATATTCGGAACTCAGGAGGCTTGTGAGGGCATAGTAACGGATATTAGTTTTTCTGGGGTGCGTTTTGTTTACGATGAGAAGATTAATGAAGGACAGGCTTTGGAACTTGTTGTTTCTATAGATGGTCAGGATGTTAAGATGAAAGCTGTAGTTGTATGGTCGGCACGATTAGAAGGGCAGATCAAGGTTCAGCATGGGGTGAAGATTACCGGTGTTGATTTTGACGGAGACAGATTGCGGCTGGAGTTATTTTTTAAAAAGTTCCAAGGGTAGGTATCTGAAAGTTTGACCCCTTGCAATGGAATTAGTTGCAAGGGGTTTTTTCAAAGCTCACTCGTCAAGGCCTTGCATCTGTACATTTTGCAACAGTCACATAGTATATGTTATATGTAGAAAGGACAATATTATGACACCGGAAGAAAAACAATCGATTAAAAATGAAATAGAGCAGAGAATTGTTAAGACTAAGGAAACTATTGAAAGCTTGCGTAAGCAGATAAAGCCGATTCCGTTAGACGGGGCGATTGGTAGGGTGACGAGGATGGATGCGATCCAATGCAGGAGTATCGCGGAAGCTAATCTTAGAGAAGCCGAAGAATGTTTATCCTTGCTTGAGCATGCTCTTAGCAATCTTGACGAAGAGAGTTTTGGAGTTTGTGGTAAGTGTAAACAGCAGATTCCACTTGAGCGTATCCTGGCTATTCCTGAAGTTCGGTTATGTGTTAATTGTGCTAGCTGAGTTTAGTGAAGGGAAAAAGTATATGGAAAAAAGAATAATTGAATTAGAAAAGAAGTTATCTTTTCAGGATCATGAGATCGAAAAATTGAATGAAGTTATTACAGAACATCAGAAAAGGATCGATGAACTTGAAAAGATGGTTGTACAGCTAAAGGCACATCAGCAAAGCGGAAGTTTGGTTAAGGATGTTGAAAATGAAGAACCACCGCCACATTACTAATGCTGCCCGATAAAGAATATTTACTGAAACTTGTTCAAACCAAAATGCCATTTGGTAAATATAGAGGTCGCTTACTGATCGATCTGCCGGAACCCTATATGGTCTGGCTTTCCCAAAAAGGTTTTAAAAACGACTCTCTAGGTAGAATGCTTCAATCTGTATACGAGATAAAACTCAATGGGTTGGAGTATCTGTTGAAGCCGTTTCGCTAGTCCATTCGACAGGGCTCAGAGTATAAAAGCTTGACAAATTCTGCTTGTTTGTTAAAATAACACAACCTTAGAAAAAGTAGGAGTGTATGGAGACGTTAGAAGGCTAACGTCTTTTTTGTTTTTAAGAAGAAAGAATAAAGAATATGCCAAATCAAAAAAGAAGAAAAGACTTAAGAAATCTCGCAATTATAGCGCATGTTGATCATGGGAAGACTACGCTTGTAGATGCCCTGCTTAAATATACGGGCGCTTATGATTTTAAAGACGGTGAGGTTGCGATCATGGATTCTAATCCTCTGGAGAAAGAAAGAGGTATTACGATCCTGTCTAAAAATGCTTCTCTTCAATATAAAGGGGTACAATTTAACCTTGTAGATACTCCCGGGCATGCTGATTTTGGCAGTGAAGTTGAACGAATTCTGAAGATGGTTGACGGTGTGCTTCTTTTAGTCGATGCTTTTGAAGGGCCGATGCCGCAGACTAAATTTGTTTTAAAGAAGTCTTTGGAACTGCATCTAAAACCAATACTTGTAATAAATAAGCTTGACCGGCCCGGAGCTCGTCCTGATGAAGTGGCGGATATGACATTTGATCTTTTTTGTGAGCTGAACGCAACTGACGAACAGCTTGATTTTCCGATTGTTTATGCTTCGGGAAAAGATGGTTACTCGACGCTGGACCTTGATGAGCCTAGAGATTCGATGAAGCCTCTTCTGGAGACTATTCTGCATCGGGTGTTACCGCCGGTAGCTAATCCTGATTTGCCGTTTCAAATGCTGGTTACAATGCTTGATTATGATTCTTATGTGGGGCGAATTGCTATTGGCAGGGTTTTTCATGGGACTGTTAAGATTGGTGATCCTGTTGCGCTTGTAAAGCGGGATGGAATTATTGCCCGAGGCAAGGCAACTAAGATTATGAAATATAAAGGGCTAGCCCGTGTTGAAGCTGATGAGGCTATAGCAGGGGATATTATCTCGATCGCTGGGATAGAAAATGTAGAGGTTGGAGAGACATTGGCTTGTGTTAATGAGCCTAAAGGATTACCTACGATTAAGATAGATGAGCCGACGATCTCGATGAATTTTTCTCATAATACAAGCCCTCTTTCAGGTAAAGACGGTGGTAGATTTTTGACATCACGGCATATTCGGGAACGGCTTGAGCATGAGGCTATGATTAATGTTGGGATTAAGGTTGAGGAAGTTGTGGGATCTGAGCGTTTAAAGGTTTCCGGTCGTGGTGAGCTGCATTTGGCTATTCTTATTGAAACAATGCGTCGTGAAGGCTATGAGATGGAGGTCTCCAAACCGCAGGTTATTTTAAAGAAAATGGGCAAGCAGACGCTTGAGCCGGTTGAAGAGGTAGTGATCGAGGTGGATGAGGAATATCAGGGAGCTGTTATGCAGGTGCTTGGCGTTCGCAAGGCTCAAATGCGTGATTTAAAAACAACATCTACTGGTGCTATTCGTATGGAATTCGTTATTGCCTCAAGGGCATTGATTGGGTTTAGAAGCGATTTCCTTGTAATGACTAGGGGTAGCGGGATTATGTACCAAAACTTTCTTGAATATCAGACCTATAAAGGCGATCTTCCTACCCGTCAAAGTGGGGTTCTTGTTTCACATGGAGCAGGTGATGCGGTGGCATACTCGCTTTTTAATTTGCAGCCGCGTGGTGAGATTTTTGTTAAGCCGGGAGTGAAATTATATGAGGGAATGATTGTTGGTGTAAACAACAAGGGAGTTGACCTTGTGGTAAATGCTTTAAAGGGAAAGAAATTAACTAATATGCGTGCTTCAGGAAGTGATGACACGATTTCACTTATTCCTCCTCGGCAAATGACCCTTGAGTTTGCGCTTGAGTTTATTGAGGATGATGAATTGGTTGAGATAACCCCCAAACATATAAGGCTTCGGAAATTGAAATTAACAGAAGTAGATCGTAAAAGGGTGAGCCGCAGCGCTAAATCAAAATAATAGCATATTTAATATATTATTATATTTTAGTTGACAAGTATTAGAAGTTAGAGTATACTTAATTTTGGTAGTAAATAAGGGAAGTAATGTCTTAGTCCGCAAGGTAGAAGAATATTTGCCTTGCGTTTTTTTGTTTCTGCAATTATTTACTATTATTTTAATAAGAAGGAGGTGTAGTAAGTAATGGCAAAAGGAACAGTAAAATGGTTTAATAGTGCAAAAGGTTTTGGATTTATTACTCCTGAGTCAGGCGATGATGTATTCGTACATCATAGTGCAATTCAGGGTGATGGTTATAAGTCTTTAGACGAAGGCCAGGCAGTTGAGTTTGAAATTCAACAGGGCCCTAAAGGCGAACAAGCCACCAATGTAGTAAAGATATAATTGGTATGCAAATAAGGCCCGGCCAGAAATGTCCGGGCCTTATTTATAAAACCCAGAATTTACATTAGACCACAGCGAATAGCATTAATCTTTTTAGCTTAAACAAGTTCCAAAAAGCCTCGACGTACTTATGAGTATGTCTGCATTTTTTGTAACTGTTTAAACTTAAAAATTTTAGCACTTTTCGTCAGTGGTTAACGCAAAATCTAGGTTTATTAAATTCCACAGAGGTTTAGAAGCATTTACCTTGTGGTTTTTTTTCGGTTTAATTGTAAGGATGGATAATAGGTTATGATTTCAGCTAATGGTGTGTCGCTGCAGTATGGTCAGCGGAAGCTTTTTTCAAATGTAAATATAGTTTTTAATCCGGGGAATTGCTATGGACTGATTGGTGCTAATGGTTCTGGTAAGTCTACGTTTTTAAAAATACTTTCGGGTGAAATTGATTATACAGCCGGGGAAGTTGTTGTTTCTAAGAACCAGCGGGTATCGATTTTAAAACAGGATCAGTTTGCTTTTGACGAATATACGGTATTAAATACGGTGATTAGGGGGCATAGTAAGCTGTATGATATTATGACCGAGAAAGATGCTATCTATGCTAACGAAGATTTTACCGAAGAAGATGGGCTTCGTGTTTCAGATCTTGAGGCTGAGTTTATTGAACTAGACGGATGGAACGCTGAACCTAATGCAGCTAAATTATTAAGTAATCTGGGAATTCCTGAGAAATTTCATGCAATGCAGATGAAGCAGCTTGAGGCAGGGCAAAAGGTGCGGGTGCTTTTGTCACAAGCGCTATTTGGCAATCCTGATATCCTATTGCTGGATGAACCTACGAACCATCTGGATGTTGAAACATGCATGTGGCTTGAGGAGTTTTTGTGTAATTTTGAAAATACAGCTATTGTTGTTTCGCATGACCGTCATTTTTTAGATAAAGTTTGTACGCATATTGCTGATATTGATTTTGGTAAGATCCAATTGTATTCTGGCAATTTTAGTTTTTGGTCAGAGTCAAGTCAGCTTGCATTGAGGCAGCGGACTGAATCTAATAAAAAGATAGGTGAGAAGAGAAAAGAATTACAGGAATTTATAGCTCGTTTTAGTGCTAACGCATCTAAATCCAGGCAGGCGACCAGCCGCAAAAAAACTTTAGAAAAACTTGCCCTTGAGGATATTAAACCGTCTTCCAGGAAATATCCATATATTAATTTTGAAGCTGAACGTGAAGCGGGTAATAATCTTTTAAGTATAGATGGCTTGTCAAAATCAGTGGATGGACAAGTTATGTTTAATGATTTGACGATACATATTAATAAGGGAGATAAGATTGCTTTTGTCGGTCAGTATAATCTTGCCAAGTCAGCGTTGTTTCAAATTTTAATGGGGGAGGAACAAACGGATGAAGGTACTTTCAAATGGGGTGCTTCTACTAGCAGGGCATATTATCCTAAGGATAGTGCCGAATATTTTGAAGTAGATCTTAATATTGTTGAGTGGCTTAGTCAGTATACAGATAATACTGATCAGAATTTTGTACGTGGATTTTTAGGCCGCATGTTGTTTTCCGGGGATGAATCCTTGAAAAAGGTTAAGGTATTATCAGGAGGTGAAAGGGTCAGATGTATGTTAGCGCGCATGATGTTAGTGCAGGCTAATGTATTAATCCTGGATGAACCGACTAATCATTTGGATTTAGAATCAATTACAGCTTTAAATAGAGGCCTTGAAAGATTTCCAGGGACTGTTTTCTTTTCTTCCCAGGATCATCAATTAGTGCAGACTGTGGCTAATCGTATTATTGAGATTACTCCGAATGGGTGTGTCGATAGAGCAGGGACAACATTCGATGAATATCTGTCTAATAAAAATGTTAAGCAAAAACAGCAGCAGCTCTACTCTTAAAAGAGCTGTAAATCTCATGATTTTAACCCCTTGTAATGATATGTTTTGCAGGGGGTTTTTATTTGCTTGATATAAGATAAAAAAATGTTGTATGATTGGGGGTTTTGAAGGATAATAACGTGGTTATTAAAAATAGGGGATTTGATTCATTGAATAGGAATAAAGCCATGAGAATTTTATTAGTAGAGGATGAAAAGAAAATTGCCAGGTTCATCGAGCGCGGGTTAAGAGCAAATCGATATGTGGTAGATATTGCTTATACCGGAGAGAATGGGATGGAACTGGCAGAGATTAATCCGTATGATTTGATAATATTGGATATAATGCTGCCGGGAAAAGATGGGATAACTATTTGCCAGGAATTAAGGGAGTATAAGGTTGATGCTCCGATACTTATGCTTACTGCCAAAAGTGCAGTTGCCGAAAAAGTACTTGCTTTACAATCAGGAGCGGATGATTATCTGGTTAAGCCTTTTTCTTTTGAAGAGTTTTTGGCCAGGGTCGCGGCTTTATTGAGGCGTCAAAGAAGAGAGAAGACATCTTTTTTACAGATCGGTGATCTTGTGCTGGATCAGGTGTCGCATAAGGTTTTTAAGGCGGACAAAGAGATTGTTTTGACTCCCAAGGAGTATAGTCTTCTTGAATATATGATGCTTAATGTTGATCAGGTTGTGACCAGGGTCATGATTTCAGAGCATGTATGGAATGAGGATTTTGACAGCATTTCAAATCTAATCGATGTCTTTATCAAACATCTACGAAATAAAATTGATCCGACACGCGATAAGCAACTGATTCAAACAATTCGCGGAGTAGGATATGTCTTGAAAAGCAAGTAATCATGAAAATCAATTCTATAAAATTTAAAATCTGCGTGCTTTATGTTGGCATATTAGGGCTGATATTGATTTCCTACCGGGGGTTGCTGTATTACAATTTATACCAAACATTATATCGAGACTCCGATAAACAGTTGATTGCAAAAGTCCGGGAAGTTCATAAAACTCTACGAATTTTTACGGTTCCATTCGCAGAATCTAAAAGAGCTGTGATTTTTGGGGCACGAAAAATAATGGGTGTGAACGTAAACTTTCCCGATGAAGAAAAAATGAAAAAATCAGTTGCCGGATGGGAAAATAGAAGGATGCTGCTGGGGCTGAATCGGGATTATATTAATTTTTTAGATGAAAATGGGAAAACAGTAGTTAGTTCTCCGAATGTTGACCGAGGCTTAGCTAAGTTTTTGGAAGGATATGTAAGTAAAAAACCCGGCAAGAAGTCATTTTACAATATTGTTTATAAAGAAAGTTTAAATTTAAGAATTATTGTTCTGCCGGTGAATTTTGGAAAACTGGGCCGCTATACCATCCAGGTAGGAATATCTACCGATCCTATAATCTATATCTTACGCGAGCGCATTAATAAAAGTGCGATGAGTATCCCCCTGATTCTACTTCTTGCGGTTATTATCAGCTATTTTTTTGTCGGGCAGATTTTAAAGCCGGTAAAGCAACTTACAAAAATTGCGAATGATATTTCTCGCGGTAATTTAACAGCAAGAGTAAAAGTAGAGAATGTCGACGCAGAAATGAAATATCTTGCTGAATCTTTTAATGATATGTTGTCACGTTTAGAGAAGGCTTTTACTTATGCGGGAGAATTTAGTTCATATATAGCACATGAATTAAGAACCCCTCTGACTATAATTAAAGGAGAGACAGAAGTTGCTTTAAAAACTGTCAGAAGTTTTGAAGAATGTACTAGTGTAATGGAATCGAATTTACAGGAAGTTGATAAGATTCTTGAAATCATTGACCATTTGTTATTACTCTCAGATATTAATTTTCGCAAAGAGGCGGTAGGAGTTGAGCCATTAGATATATTAGAATTCATCAATGATATCAAAGAAAAAGCAGTACTGCTTGCCGTGCAAAAAGATATTAGTATGAAGTTTGATGTGCCGCAGGATAAAATTATGATCATGGCAAATGAAATGGAATTAAGACGATTGTTGCTTAATCTTATAGATAATGCAATTAAGTTTACCCCCTTAAAAGGGACCATTGACCTGAGTGTTAAATGTGAGAATAAAAAAGTGTTTATTGCTATTCGTGATTCAGGTGTTGGTATTAACTCAGAAGAAATTTCCAAGATATTCAATAAATCATACCGTTCTGCTCAAGCTGAAGGAAATGCTAAGACAGGCAGCG
Organism: PVC group bacterium; assembly: GCA_024231215.1. GTDB lineage: Bacteria > Omnitrophota > Gorgyraeia > B26-G9 > B26-G9 > JAAEQR01. The sequence goes on from JAAEQR010000003.1 coordinate 27,643, forward strand.
GCTTGGGGCTGGCTATTGCACAATCTATTGCTAGAATGCACCAGGGGCATATTGAAGTGAAAAGTGTGCCTATGCAAGGCGCTGTATTCACTGTAATATTACCTATCCTCTAAATCTCATCGCTTTATTTTTCCAAAGATTAAAAAAAATTCATCTTATTTTCACCTTCTCTTAATGATTGTTTAGATATAATTAATTATGAAAGAGATAAGGTATTATTTGTGATTTCCAGGTTCAAGGAAGAAAAATGGAAATAAGATATATTAAACAAGTTATTTTAGTTTTAGGAATGATAATGTGTGTGTGCGGTATCGTAAGAGATTGTACTGTTTTTGCTGCTAATCTAATGCTACCTGATAACTATTCATTTGAGATCATTATTAACCAATTTGATGACGAGGCTCCTATAGTGCAAGGGTGTGTTCCGGAAGTAAATGCCGCAGATGTTCCTCGTTCTACAAATATTCAAATGAATATTATCGATGGCAGCTCCGCAGTAGATATCAATTCCATAGACCTTGAGGTGAACGGGGTTACAATTATTAATAATGGGATTACACAGATGTATCAGGATATTAACGGTGATATGCTTGCGTATGCGGCGGAGATCATCGAGAAAACTCCTAATGAATATATACTGATGTATGATCCAGAGGAATATCTTAATTATGAAGAAGATATTATAGTTAGTATAAGTGCAACTGATTTCGAGGGGAATGTTCTTAATGGATACAGCTATGCTTTTAGAACGCAAAATTTCATGACCGGTTCATTTACTTCATTTGGCAGTGGCGGGACATTTGATTTTTCGATTGAAGGAGTGGAAGTGCAGACTGCGTTAACGCAATCTCTACAGGGGAATTCGTTTGTGAAAACTTCAAAGGACGGAAAATGTGTTTTTATTTGCTGGGAGCAGTTTTCTGTGAACGGGGTCTGGAATATTTACTGTGCGCGGTCAACTGATTTTGGTAAGAGTTTTGAAATGCCAGTTATGGTAAATCCTGCAGCAGTAGAATCAGAACAACGTTTTCCTGCGCTAGCGATTGATAGTGCAGATAATGTGTATATTTCCTGGCAGCAGAGATCATTGCTAGGAGATTGGGATATTTATATCTCGAAGATGGATAGTAGTGAAAGTGTGTTTGGTGATAGCTATTGTGTTTATGAAGATTTTGGGGGATCGGATCAAATCCATCCGTCAATTGCAGTTGGTCCGGCATTAACGGGGGATGGCAATCCTGCGACTTTAGAACCAGCTACTGTATATGTAGTATGGGTAGAAGATAATGGAACTGTTACGCAGATTTTTTATAACCGGACGACTGCAAATTATGGTGATCTTTGGTATGAGTTTGTACCTGTTAGCATCCGGGTGGATGATTATCGAGGGACGCAAATGCCGGCTGATCCGGAAATAAAAATAGATGACAGCGGTAGGACTTTTGTGGCTTGGAGAGGTGCAAATACCAATGATACATCGAGTCTATATTTCGATTATGCGAGTGCGATTCCCATAGATGGCGGGGAGAGTTTTGGGTATGATGTGAGAGTTACTAGTGAGACTGCCGAAAATATTGGGGTGGATATAGCAGTATCATCTGATGGCAATAATGTTTATCTGGTTTGGAAAGAATTAAAACAAGGGCTGAGCCGGCTTAAATTTTCTTATTACCGCTATAGTGGTTGGCGGTATGTGTTAACAGCGGATAGATATGTTAATGCTAATGCTTTAAATAATGAGGACTTGGGAGATTATGCGTTATCTATAGATAATGGTCGAGATGTATCGGTGGTATGGAGCGAGGTACGCTCAGGTAACCGGAAGATTTGTATGGCCGGGGCATCATACAATAGTTATCAATTTTCTGAATATACCGCGCTTAGCACTCCCGGAGAACAGAAAAATCCTTCTGTGTCCATGGATGAAAATGGCGGACATTATTATGTTAGTTGGACGGATAATAGTAATGGCTATGATGCGATTTATTTTTGTCGGAATACATTTATAGTAACTGATGAGATTACTTCTCAAAAAATAGAAAATGATATTGGTGGAACAATTACGGTTGATAGCGGAGCAATTGCCGGAACTATCCTTGATGTCCCAGCAGACGCAATTGAAGCACCGATTACGATTACAATAACCGAAGTGGTGGGAGCCCCGGATGCTACGGCTGGTCTTATAAGGGTGGGTAGTGTCATTGATGTTGGGCCAGGGCAAACATTTTTTAATCTCCCGGCAAAAATAGAGATTCCTTATAAAGAAAATGATTTTATTGTCTCCGGCGTAAGTGATGAATTTTCTTTGCAGATTTATTATTATAATATTGGTAAACTCTCTTGGGAAATCTTGCCTGGGAATTTGGTAGATATAGATAATAATAGTATTGCGGGTAATATATCTAATCTGTCGATGTATATGATCGCCGGAGCCGATGCAGAGCAAATTCCGGATCCGAGTCCTCCTCCGTTACCGGATGATGGGCCTCCTCAGGGTGGAGAAGATAGTGAGAATAACGGCAACGGCAATGGCGGAGGCGGTGGAGGAGGTTGTTTTATTGCGACCGCAGCGTTTGGAACAAAAATGGAGAATGAAGTGATCATCCTGTGCGAGTTTAGAGACCGCTATTTACTGACTAATGTACAGGGGAAGAAGTTTGTTAGAGAGTATTACCGATATAGTCCTCCGATGGCTGATTATATTGCGCAGCATGACGGATTAAGAGCAGTGAGTAGAGTTTACTTGACCCCTTTAGTGTTTTTAGCTAGAATGGTTTGTCAGTAGCATGTTGGCGTGAACCTACACATAAAGGTTAATTATATGAAAAACTCTCAGAAAATAATGATATGGTTTCTTCCTGTAATTGTTATTGGTGGGCTATTTAATCCTTTGCTTGGTTATTTAGTCTTGGCAATGATGGTGTTTTTATTAATCATGTCTTTTTTTAAAGGGCGATACTGGTGTTGGAATCTATGTCCCAGAGGTGCTTTTTTAGATATTGTATTATCGAAAGTTAGTGCTAAAAAGCCTTTGCCTAGGCTTGTCACAAAGCAATGGTTTCGCTGGATAATATTTGTTTTATTTATGAGTTTTTTGACGGTTCGAATTATTAGTACCGGTGGAAATTACATTGCCATAGGTTTAGTTTTTGTGGTGATGTGCACAATAACAACTGTTATCTCAATTGTTATCGGTGTTGCCACAAAGCATAGGGGATGGTGTATGATATGTCCCATGGGAACTCTTCAGGAGAAAATTCATAAAATAAATCAATCTTCCAAAAAACAATAATCGTTAGATTTATAAGGGAGGGGAGCTCAGAAAGAGTTCCCCCTTTTCTTTTGACTTTTCCCCCGGAACATGATACAAGAATAATATCATTTTAAATAGAAGGGATTTTGAAATTGGATATAATGTTAGAAGAAAAATTTGAAAAATTGAAGTCAATGCTAGCTTCGATGCAAAGCATCTTGATTGCATACTCCGGAGGGGTGGATAGTGCATTTTTGCTTAAAGCTGCGTCTTTAGTTGTTCCTGATAGTATTATGGCGGTAACTGCGGAATCTCCAACATATCCTTCCGGGGAAAAAGATAATGCGAAAGAAATTGCAAATAATCTGGGTATCAGGCATATTTTAGTGAAGATTGATGAACTGGCTAATCCGGATTTTGTGAAAAATAATAAGGATCGGTGTTATTGGTGCAAAAAAGAGCTTTTTACAAAGTTCCTCGATATTGCTAAAGAGGAAAATTTAAAATATGTAGTCGAGGCAAGTAATTATGACGATACATTTGATTATCGTCCGGGGCTTAAGGCAGTAAAAGAGTTAGAGATAAGAAGCCCATTGATTGATCTGAAATTTACCAAGGATGAAATCAGGGAGGTGTCTAAATCGCTAGGGCTTTCAACGTGGAGTAAGCCTTCCATGGCTTGCCTATCTTCTCGATTTCCTTACGGAACGAAAATAACAGAAGAAGCTCTTAATCGTATAGACAAAGCGGAGATGTTTTTAAGGCAGGAAGGGTTTTCTCAGGTCAGGGTCCGACATTATGATGATCTGGCGCGAATTGAAGTTCCGGAAGAAGAATTGCCTAAATTACTGCAGGAACAGACAAGAAAGAAGATAATAGCTGAATTTAAAAAATTCGGATATGTTTATGTGACGATTGATATAGAAGGATATAGAAGTGGTAGTATGAATTTGGTGGATATGGGATGATGTCCTAAGACGCGATATGTCGCGTCTCTACGTATTGGATGATTGGGTATGAAGAAAAAGGTTTTAGTAGCTATGAGCGGAGGAGTTGATTCTTCGGTAGCTGCTTTTTTATTAAAAGAGCAGGGATATGATATTGCCGGAGTAACCATGTGTCTTGGCATCTCTGATTCCGGCGATAGTTCCAGAGCCCAGTGCTGTGGAGTAGAAGCTATTGAGGATTCAAAGACTGTGTGTCGGAAGCTTGATATGCCTCATTATGTATTAAATTTTGCAAATGAATTAGAAGAATTTGTAATTAAAAATTTTATTGATAATTACAAAAAAGGATATACTCCCAATCCATGTATTCGATGCAATCAATTTCTTAAATTTGAGAAGCTTTTTAACTATGCTAAAACGCTGGGTTTTGATTATCTGGCCACAGGGCATTACGCAAAAATCATAAATTTAAATGAGCAGTATTATTTAAAACGTTCTAAAGACAAAAAGAAGGACCAGACGTATTTCCTATATTGCATAAAAAAAGATCAATTACAATCGATTCTTTTTCCGTTAGCCGATTATATGAAAGACCAAGTGCGCACCATTGCCAAAGATGCTAACTTACCGGTTGCCGAAAAACCGGAAAGTCAGGATATTTGTTTTGTTAATGAAACAAATTATAAGGATTTCATTAAAAAACGTATTGGATTGCAGGAAGAAGGAGATATTGTCGATAAAAACGGGACGGTTTTAGGGAAACATAAGGGGATCATTAATTATACAAAAGGACAGCGTAAAGGCCTGGGAATAGCAACCGGAAAACCATCGTATGTTATTGGAATTGATGCGGCGAAAAATCAGATTATTCTTGGAGACCGAGATGATCTCCTTCAAAAAAATCTTATTGCTTCAGATATTAATCTTTTACTTGATGCTTTCCCGCAAAAAGGGAGCGCGCAGATAAGATATGCTCATCAGGAAGCGGATTGCAGTCTTGAATATAAGGATAATATATTAAATGTTTCTTTTGATAACGCGCAAGACGCGGTAACTCCCGGGCAGGCAGTCGTGGTATATGATCATGAAACAGTTGTCGGTGGTGGTGTTATACAATGAGTTCTGGAGATGATGTGATGAATTTTAATGAAGGACAATTGAAGCGGTATAGCCGGCATATTCTACTTCCGGAAATTGGAACTGAAGGACAGAGTAAAATTAGCGCGGGCAAGGTCTTAGTAATTGGAACCGGGGGACTGGGCTCACCGGGATTGATTTATTTAGCGGCAGCTGGCGTGGGAACGATTGGGATTGCTGATGCGGATAAAGTTGACCTTTCTAATCTGCAGCGTCAGGTTATTCATTTCACAGCTGATATAGGAAGATCAAAAGTTCTCTCGGCTAAAGAGAAGATAGAACAGATTAATCCGGATGTTAATGTTATTGTTTATGAAGAGAGAGTAGTGGCTGATAATATCGCAGATATTATAAAAGACTATGATTTTGTTATTGATGCTACTGATAATTTTTCAGGTAAGTTTTTAATCAATGATGCTTGTGTTATCGGGCAGAAACCGTTTTCTCATGCAGGGGTTTTGCGTTTTGAAGCTCAGACAATGACTTATTTGCCGGGTAAAACCTGTTATCGATGTATTTTTAATAGTTCTCCGCCGGAAAATACTGTTCCTTCCGGAGCACAGGCCGGTATCTTTGGCACAGTTCCAGGGGTAATCGGAACAATACAGGCAGCAGAGGCTTTAAAATTTCTTACTGGTGCCGGAGATCTGTTGACAGATCAGCTGTTGATTTTTAACGCAAAGACAATGGATTTTAGAAAAGTAAAATTTAATCAGAACAAAAACTGTCCGGTTTGTGGATATGATTGAAATACGTGATATATCCAAATCATTTGGCGGTCAGGATCTTTTTGACGAGGGCTGTTTTGCTGTCGGGGCAAATGAAAAAATCGGCTTGGTTGGCCGTAACGGCCATGGCAAGACAACCTTGTTTAGTCTAATCAACGGGACGTTAGAGCCTGATGCCGGAACCATAGTCATTCCTAAAAACTACCGCATTGGCTGTCTGGAACAAAATATTTGTTTTTCTCAAGATACGGTACTTGCTGAAGCATGCCTGGAAATGCCGGCTAGCGAGAGTGAGGACTCCTGGAAAGCGGAAAAGGTTTTGCATGGGCTTGGTTTTTCTGTTTCAGATATGCAGAGATCTCCTTTGGATTTTTCCGGGGGATTTCAAGTACGCATTAATCTGGCAAAGATTCTGGTTTCTCAGGCAAACCTGTTGCTACTTGATGAACCGAATAATTATTTAGATGTTGTAGCGATTCGCTGGCTGATTCGATTTTTGCGTGAGTGGAAAGGTGAATTAATGCTGATTACGCATGACCGTTGTTTTATGGATGCGGTTGTTACGCATATAGTGGGAATTCATCGTAAAAAGATGCGTAAGATGTCCGGGACTACGAGCAGGTTTTATCAGCAGATTACGCAGGAAGAAGATATATATGAAAAAACCCGTAAACGTGACGAACGCAAACGTAAACATACAGAAATATTCATTAGTAAATTCCGCGCGAAGGCGCGACAGGCAGGGTTAGCGCAATCCCGATTGAAAAGTATTGCGAAATTAGAACAAAAAGATAAACTGGAAGAGATAAAGACATTTGATGTTTCATTTAATGCTGCATCATTTAGCGCGGCAACAATGATGGGTGTTAATAATATAAGCTTTTCTTATGGGGAGAAATATCCGCTATTATTTGAAAAGATCTTTTTTCAGGTTGGCCGGCGGGAACGCTTGTGTGTGATCGGGAAAAATGGTAAGGGGAAATCAACATTACTTAAGGTCCTTGCCGGAGAACTGAATTCGTTAAGCGGTACGATTAAATCACATCCTCGTTTGGAAACTGGATATTATGCGCAAAGTAATGCGGCAGAATTAAATTCAGAGCGTTCTGTACTTGCGGAAATCCTAAGTGCTGATCCGGCTGGGTTGCCGCAAAAAGCGCGTACTATTTGCGGATCACTTTTGTTTAGCCAGGATTTGGCTCTAAAACCTATCTCTGTGCTTTCTGGGGGAGAAAAAAGCCGGGTGTTGCTGGGGAAAGTTTTGATGCAGCCAAGCCATCTATTGCTTCTTGACGAACCGACAAATCATCTGGATATGGAATCAAGTGAAGCTTTATGCGAAGCGATTGATGAATTTGAAGGCTCGGTGATCATGGTTACACATAACGAATTATTTTTAGATCGGATTGCGGAGAAGTTACTTATATTTGAAGGAGATGGGGTTCGGTATTTTGACGGGACTTATCAGGATTTCTTGAGTCGAGTTGGTTGGCAGGATGAAGAAGGGGATTTGAAAGCATCTCCGGAATGCAAAACCCGGGAAAATCCTAAAATGGATCGGCGTACGCACAGGCGGCTGGTTGCAGAATTGCGTCATGAGAAATCCAGAGTGCTAAAGCCGCTGGAAGAAAAAATAAAGAAACTGGAAACAACGATAAATAATCAGGAAGCAGAATTGAAAAAGATCAATGAAGATCTTGTGACTGCTTCATATGAGTCTGACAGCCAGGCTATTGCTAAGCTTTCACGCAGGATTAAAGAACTGCCGTTGCAAATTGATGAGCATTATGTAATACTCGATCAGGTGTTTCAGGAATATGAATCACAGAGTGATAAATTCAGTCACAGACTGGCGGAGCTGAAAGCTCAGGAAAGTGAATGATGAAAGGGTGTTTAAATTAAATGATTGATTACGATAAAAAGAAAAGTGTTTTGATTACTTGTGCGCGGGGAAATGTTCCTTATCTAACCCAGGAAATAGAACAATTAGGATATGCAGTTGAGTCTTCACATGAGACTGGGATAGAAATGTTTGCATCTTTACGCGATACGGAAAAACTTAATCTTTGTTTGCGTACGGCATTTAATGTTTTATATCTTTTAAAAAAATTCGCCTGTCGCAGTCCAAATGAACTTTATCGAGAGGTCAAATCGATTGATTGGGAGAACATAATATCTCCAGAGGAGTATTTAAGCATTGTAACTTCTGCGAATACAAAAAATGTTAAAAATTCTGTTTTTGCCAGTCAGAAAACAAAAGACGCCGTTGTCGACCGGATTACGGAGAAATGTGGGAGCCGGCCGGATTCAGGTCCGGATCGGGATAATATCGTAATTAATCTTTATTGGAAAGATGACCGGTGTTGGATATATTTTAATACTTCCGGAAAAAAACTTGCAGATCGCAGCTATCGCAAACTTCCGCATAAAGCCCCTATGCAGGAGACTTTGGCGGCTGCAGTACTGAGCGCTTCCGGTTATGATGGGTCAATGTCTTTTATAAATCCGATGTGTGGCAGTGGTACTCTGGCGATTGAAGCGGCATTAATTGCTTCCCGCCGAGCTCCCGGGTTATTGCGTAGTAATTTTGGTATTATGCATCTGAAGAATTTTGATAAGGAAAGTTGGTATGCGACACGAAAAGAAGTGGCTCTTAACACTCGCAAACAATTGCCGAGCCGGATCATTGCCTCAGATATAGACAAAAAGGCGATCATTGCGGCAAAAAAGAACGCACAGACAGCTGGAGTGGACCATTTGATTGAATTTCATGTCTGTGATTTTAGCGAGACTCCATTGCCGCACGAGAAGGGCATTATCATTATGAACCCGGAATACGGGATGAGGCTGGGCGAAGAAAAAAAACTTGGCGAGATTTATAAGCGTATCGGAGATTTTTTTAAACAGAAATGCCCTGGGTTTACCGGATATATTTTTACGGGGAATAAGGAGTTGTCAAAGCAGGTTGGTTTAAAAACTAGCCTGCGGCTGATATTCTTTAATGCTAAGATAGAATGCCGGCTTTTAGAGTATAAGATTTACGAAGGTAGTAAGGATGATAAATAGATGTGATTGCTAATCACTGGTGACGATATCGATGGTGTTGGTTATTACTTTGCCGGCAGAATCTACTCCTTCTACCATTCCGTCGATTACGCCTCTGGTTTCTCCTGCCGGCGCGCTCCAGACAGCGAACAATTTTTTTATCAGCCAGCCGTTTTTTTCCGGTTTTTCATTTCCGTAAACTTCGTATCTATATATTTCTTTTATATTGTGCGGGCCTTTTATGAAAATGCCTTTTAGCGGTGCAAGGGGTATATTAATGAGGTTTTTTCCTATGTTTATGAGATGATGCCGCGTTGAAAAAGCATATACCGGCTGTCCGGCTGTTGTGATTAATAAGATTAACATAATCCAGATACTAATTATTTTGCGCATTGATTAATTCCCTGGCTTTTTCAAAGTAAATAGTTTTATCTTTAAGTTGGTGAATGAAATTTTTCAGTTCAGGCGTTTCTCCGTAATAAGGCCAGAAACCGTATTTCTTTGCTTCTTGATAGCCCTGTTGTATGGTCATGCCGCAGGCAACCACACGGTACATTGCGATCATGACGCCGGTGCGGTCTTTACCTCCCGGGCAATATACGAAGATTGGCTGATTGTTTTTAGTTAAAACTAATTCCAAGAACTTAAGTACTGTCCGGTCGTCCGGCCGCTGGTATAAAGTCATCGGAAGATGGTAAAATTTTATACCTAAAGCCTTGGCTGTTTTTTGCTCTTGCAATGAATTTTCCTTATTATTTTTCAGGCTTATAACTGTTTTTATGCCAATTGTTTGTAATTTTTCCCAACCCTGTTCATTGGGCACACTTCCTCGATAGAATTTTTCGTCAACCTGATGGAAGTTCGGAATATCGCCGCTTTGTTTAATAAAAGGCGCTAATTCAGCACAGCCCAAGAGCAAAAATAGGCTTATAATTAATAATGCGATATATTTTTTCATAATCCCCTCTAATATAAAGTATATCATATTTTTGGAAAAACAGCAGGGATTGGTATAGTTTTGTTATAATATATCTGAGAACATAAAGCATTGTAGTATATGAAGTTGCAATAAAACATAAAAGTTGCAAATAAATAAAAACTAGTGTATACTTTAAAGTCTTTTTAGAATAGAAGCCAATATCTAGTGGGAGGAAAATAATGATTTTACAAAAAAACATAAGATTGATTAGTTATTGTACATTATTTTTGCTTTATTTAGTTTTTCTAAGTCCGGTTTATGCTTTTGAAAATAGTATTTCTAGAGGAAGTGCTGATAACATGCTAAGTCCACAGATACAGATCAGCCATAAGGCGGTAAGATCTGAGATTATTGATATGGTTGCATTTGCTAAGAGTAATAATGTTTTCAATAAGTTTACTCCAATATTGTTTTGGCAAGTTAAGATTCTTAAAAAATTCGGAATGCAATCAGAGCAAAGCAGAACAGCCTCGTTGATAAGAAAGATAAATAAAGCATATGCAATTAAGGGTAACGTAGGAGGACGTAAAAGAAAGCACATGGATTTGACCTACTCTGATTTCAACTGGATATTTTCTCAAGCATTACTAAATGATCAGGTTACTAATGAGAAGCTGGAAGCAATTATTAATTTGGGGCTTAATATTAAGCATAACTGGAATTGCCTGAGATATAATGTTCAGCTTTGTGATGCTTTTGATCCAGGGCCATCGACATTTGCTATAAGTGATACCAGAGAGCTTTTACTTGCTTGTGTCAAGTTTGCAAGCGATTTTTCTGATGAAGATTTTTTTGCTGTGATGAATTTTTTTGAGACGGTTGTGTCTGAGGGGTATGAGATGCATTATGCCCTAAGCATGGCCAAAGAGATTGATGCTCAGAAAGGATTGAATTCTGCTGGGTTTAGTGCTTATGCGGTTGAGGTATCTAAAGTTCTAAAGATAATGAAAGACGAGCAATATAACCGAGAGACAATAGAGGTTCGCTCAATAGTAAGCAGCCTGATTGAAGCTGTAAGTAAAGGGAGAACATTGCGTATAGTAGAAAGTAAAAAAATACCAAAGAGAAGCTTTCTCAGCTCAGAAATTAATATGCTAGACACTTCTTCGTTTTATCGTCAGGGAATATCTATTGAAAGTGTGGATACTAGTCTAGTAGAATATGCTATTTAAGGTTAAATTCAGGAATTAATATATTGTAATTAAAGTGTTTGCAATAGGATACGATTTGGTGTAATATATTGATCGATGAAAGCAATATCTTTTTGGAAGAAACTTTTATTTACTTTGTTCGGGTGTTTAATATTTCTGGCTATTCTCGAATTTGGATTGAGGATTGGAGGCCAGATTTTTTTGTCTTTGCAGGAACATCGTAATGAAATTTCTTTAAAACAAAAGGATTCATGTCGGATCCTTTGTTTGGGGGAATCTACTACAGCTTTAGGGGGAAATTATTCTTATCCACGTCAGCTGGAAAAAATTCTAAATCAAAGTAAAGATATAAATAAAAAATTTACAGTGATTAATAAGGGAATCCCGGCAATTAATACAGGATTGTTATTGTTGCAGCTTCAGGACAACTTAGATAAATATAAGCCGGATATTGTTATTACCATGATTGGAATAAATGATAAATTGGGGGAAATAAGAAACAAAGAAGATAATTATTTTACTTCATTTAGAGTATATAAGTTGGCAAAATTTATTTATTCCAGCTTAAGCAATAAAGGACATAAGCCTAAGGATGTTCAGGATATAGCTGTTGCTTTGAGCGATGCACAGTTAGAATCTTTGCAGGTTATGGAAAAAGATTTGAAAAAGAAAATAGAATCCAACCCGCAAGAGTATGAATTATATACTGATTTGGGAATATGCTATCTGGATCAAGGGAAATATTTTGAGAGTGAAAAGAGTTTAAAGCAGGCTGTGGCAATGAACCCGAAAAGTATGCGGGCATATTTTGAATTGGGAGTATGTTTACAAAAACAGGGAAAATATCAAGAGAGTGAAAAAGTTTTTGTTCGAGCAATAGAAATTTCCGAGGATAATTGGATGCCGTATGTCCAGTTATCAGCTTGCTATAGAAGTCAAAGAAAATATGAACAGAGCCGGCAGATACTGGAAGAGGCTATTGAAAAACATCCAGAGGTACATTGGCTTTTTTCTGAGCTGGGTATGGTTTGCAAAGAACAGGGGAAAACTGAGCAAGCCAAGTTGTTTTTGCAGAAAGCAATAGAGTTAAATCAGAAAAAAGATCATGTTTGGCCATATATAGAATTGGGGCGATTGTATCGAAGTGAGGGCCGAAATGATGAAGCTAAAGAAATGATCAAACAGGCAATTTTAATTGATCCGAAAAATAAGTGGGCTAAATTCGAAACAGATGGTTTTAATAGTAATCAGGTAAGATTGGAATCAAATAGTCCGGTTACAGCTTATAATTATCAAAAAATAGCAAAAATGATTGCAGATAGGGGGATCAGGCATTTGTGCGTGCAGTATCCCATGCGTAAAGTTAGTGATTTAGAAAGAATATTAAAATCTTATCGGAAAAACATTGTTTTTATCGATAATAAATTAGTATTAAAAGAAGCAGTTGAGAAAGACGGATATAAAGAGTATTTTACGGATAGATTTGCCGGAGATTTTGGGCATTGTACCGCTAAAGGGAATCGGCTCTTGGCGGAAAATATTGCAAAATTCATTATTGACATAATGGATTAATAAATATTGTTATCCAGGATGATGCTGTGGTAAAATATTATTTAATTGTTATATAATGTGGTAGAAAGGATGTAAGTTGTGTTATGAAATTGTTTAAAGATTTGGGATTATCTCCAGAGATATTGGAAGTACTTAAGAGAAAAGGGTTTGAAGTGCCTACTCCTATCCAGGAACAGACGATTCCGGCTGTGCTGAGTGGAGATAAAGATATTGTTGGACAGGCTCAGACGGGTACCGGGAAAACAGCGGCTTTTGGTCTTCCAATAATCGAGTTGTTAGAGGAAAATTCAAGTGTAGTTCAAGCGCTTGTATTGACTCCGACACGTGAGTTGGCGATTCAGGTAGCAGAGGAGATATTATCATTAAAGGGTAAAAAAAAGCTGAGTGTTGTGCCGATATATGGAGGGCAATCAATTTCTTTACAGTTGAGAAGCTTGAAAAAAGGGGTAGATGTGGTTGTTGGTACTCCAGGCAGAATATTAGATCATCTTAAAAGAGGCACATTAAAGGTGAATAATATTTCTTATCTTGTCCTGGATGAGGCGGATGAGATGTTAAATATGGGGTTTCAGGAAGATGTAGAGAAAATAATGAAGAAAACATCAGAGGATAAGCGGACATTGCTGTTTTCCGCGACCATGCCTGCGGCAATAATGAAGATTGCAAAACAGTACATGGGTGAATATGATGTTTTCAAAGTAGCGCATGGCCAGCTTACGGTAAATTCAACCGACCAGATATATTTTGAAGTTAGAATGTCGGATAAATTTGAGGCTTTGTGCCGAATTATTGATATTGAGGAAGAGTTTTATGGGCTTGTTTTCTGCCGGACGAAAATAGATGTTGATACAGTTGCCAGGCATCTTAGTGAACGAGGTTATGATGCTGAAGCTTTGCATGGTGATATTACTCAGAACTTAAGAGAGAAAATACTTAATAAACTTAAAAAGCGTTTGATCAATATCCTTGTTGCGACAGATGTAGCGGCCAGGGGAATCGATGTGCAGGATCTGACGCATGTTATCAACTATGCTATTCCACAGGATCCGGAGTCATATGTTCACAGGATCGGGCGGACCGGCCGGGCCGGGAAAAAAGGAATTGCTATAACTTTTGTTACTCCTTCGGAGTACAGAAAACTTCAGTTTATAAAGCAAAAAGCTAAGACAGATATACGCAAGGTGAAACTGCCGAAGGTCAAAGATGTTATTAACGCAAAAAAACTTCGAGTTAAGACCCAGATTGAAGAAATAATGCAGACAAACCTTCAACCGGATTATCTTGCTATGTCTGAAGACCTTTTGAATAATCATGCTCCCGAACAAGTTCTTGCGGCACTTTTACAGTATTCTTTTCGCGGAGAGTTAAGTGAAAAGAATTATGCTCCAATAGAAGAGAGAGGTGGTGGAGACGGCGGTGGGGTAGACCGGCAGGGTAAGACGCGTCTTTTTGTTCAACAGGGAAAGAATAACGGGCTGACAGCTAGAAGTCTAGTAGAGATCATTACGGATAAATGCAATATCCGGGCAGATAAAATCAGAGATATCCAAATACTTGATGCTTTTTCTTTTGTAACTCTTCCGTTTAATGAGGCAGAAAAGGTATTGTCTTATTTTCAGAAAAGACGGAAAGAGTCAGATTTGTTAATTGTGAAAGCTAAGACTGAAAGAACAGGGAGAAGTGATCGAAAAGGCAGAGACAGGGGAAGAGGCAGAAGTAGTAGGCCGGGCAGAAGTGGTGGTAAAGGTCGTAAAGATAGACAAAGTAAAAGTAGGAGTAGGGGAAGAAAATAAAGCAGGACAATCAGAGATAATATGAGTTTATAGCAAGCCCTTACTGGTAAAAACCCGGTAAGGGCTTTATTATTTAGTTATAAATAAATGGTTCTAAATATTAGAGAGATATAATATAATATAAAATACCGAATAATATTCGGGATTTTAAAATGCAAGATTAAAAAACAGAGGGGAATATTTATGTTAAAGAAAATTACAATTTTAGTTTTGTTGTCTTTATTATTTTTTTCGATCAATGGGGACGGTTTGGCCGAAGAAAATAAAAACGTGTGGGTGGGAGTCGGCAGCTCGGTAAATACGGATTTAAAAGAAGCAGTAAAGGAAGCAGGAGCTCAGATAGAAGAACGGCTGGGGAAATATAAGCCAGATTATGTAATCTTATTTTCGACAATAGGATATAATCCGGTAGAGTTGTTAAAAGAAGTAAAAAATGAATTAGGTAAGAATGTCAAAATATACGGGGGGACTTCTTGTTTGGCTGTTTTTGATCAGAATGGGTTTCATCAGGGGGAGATTGCTTCTCTTTCGATGTTAGCGGTTTCGTCTGATGAAATAAAATTCGGAGTAGGCGGGGCTGATTTAGATGCAACCAGTCCTTTTGAAGCAGGGAAAACAGCGATTATAAAAGCCATGGAAAATTCAGGAAGTAAAGAGGAAAAACCTGATTTAATTCTAATTACCGCTGCTCCCGGTGCGGAAGAATTTATTATCGAAGGGATTCAAAGTGTTGTAGGAGATGTCCCGATTACCGGGGGGTCTTCCGCGGATAATTCGATCGAAGGTCAATGGCTGCAGTATGCGAATGGTGATTTTTTTAGCAATGGAGTTGTCTTAACAGCTATCTATACAAAATTAAAAATTGGCATTTCTTTTGAAGGAGGATATGGCCGGACGGTTAATACTGGTATTGTTACTAAAGCTGAAGGCAGGGTTATATATGAGATAAATAACAGGCCTGCGGCAGTTGTATATAATGAATGGGTTAACGGTGAATTTAAAGATGTCTTAACGGACGGAGGAAATATTTTATCCCGGGCTACTTTTTATCCTTTGGCTAAAAGCATTAGAGGGAGCGGGGATGTCTGGTATTCTTTGACTGTGCATCCGAGTACTATAAATGCTCCGGAACAGTCATTATCCACATTTGTTAAGGTAGAAGAAGGGGACAATCTAACTCTTATGAGGGGGGATTGGGAGATACTTCTTAATAGAGGAATGTCAACACCAAAGCTGGCTTTAAAAAACGGAGGGTTAGATAGGGATAATATTGTTTTTGGTATTTATACTTTTTGCGGGGGATCTATGCTGGCTATACCGGAAAGCGAGAGACCCAAACTGTCTTTGTTAGCAAATAGGGTATTAAAAGATATTCCTTATGTTGGAACATTTACGTTTGGAGAGCAGGGCTATGTTTCCGGGATAGGTAACATGCATGGTAATTTAGTAAGTACAATGGTGTTGTTTAGCGATAGCGAGGAATAAAGGCTTCTATGTTAATGAGAAAAAGAGTTTATCCGCTTTGACGATTGTAAAGAAGATCGTACAATTCTAGCAAAAAAAGCAGCTTGACCTTACCACGGGTGAAAAAAATCACTAAAAACCAATGTTATGTAACATGTTGAAAACAAATAAATTGATTCAGACTTCCAGCCACAATTCAAAATAAATTCAAAAAACAAGTTGACAAAGTAATTTTTTATGGTATATTAGTGAATAAATTCACAGATATACTTGGAGGGGTTGATGGATTTTTCGAATAACACAATTGATCGGATTTGCCGGATATTTGGATATCTTACAGTATTAGAGAAAAAAGGTATTGATTTTATTTCGTCAAAAGAGTTAGCCGAAGCTATCGGAGCTACAGAATATACAATCCGCAAGGATTTTAGTACTTTAAATTTTAAGGGATATACAAGAAGAGGGTATGCGGTTAAATCATTAAAGAATAAAATCGGCGATAAGTTTCTTTTAAATCAAAAACGAAGAGCGTGTATTGTCGGGTTGGGACGGTTGGGAACGGCATTACTTGATTATGAAAAATTTCAGGAAGACGGATTTGAAATTATTGCCGGGTTTGATATAAGCATTAATAAAATAGAGCGTATTCAGACAGATATTGATGTATTTGCGATAAGCCGTTTGCCGGATATTGTGAAAAGTAAAAATATAGAGTTAGGCATTATTACTGTGCCAGGGGAAGCAGCTCAAAAGGTTGCGGATATTTTAATTAAGGCGGGAGTTAAAGGTATTTTAAATTTCTCTCCGGCCAAGATAAATGTGCCGCAATCTATTGTTCATCTGGATAAAGATTTTACAAGTGCTTTGCGGTTTATTGCCGCAAGGTTTATGGTGGAGAGGAAGTAATGATTCCGGGCACTAAGAGAGTAGGGGGTACCCTACAGTGCCACGGACATAATTCACGCATATAAATTACATCACTTTGTTCTGTAATTTATGCGTTCATTGAGGAGGTAGTTATGACAGAGATTTATAATTTTAGTGCAGGTCCGGCAGTATTGCCGAAAGAGGTATTACAAAAAGCAGCTGATGAATTATTGAATTATAATGGATCAGGTATGTCTGTGATGGAGATGTCCCATAGAAGCGCTGATTTTAAAAACATTATTGATTCTGCGGAATCTAATTTAAGGCAGATAATGGGGATTCCGGAAAATTATAAGGTGTTATTTTTACAGGGAGGTGCGAGTTTACAGTTTGCAATGATCCCGCTTAATTTAATGAATAAAAATAAAAAAGCTGATTATGTGCATACAGGACAGTGGTCGAAAAAAGCAATAGCTGAAGCTAAAAAATTTGGAGATGTAAATATCGTTGCTAGTTCGGAAGGGGATAATTATACTAATATTCCAAAGCTTGATCCTGCTATATTTTCTGAGGATGCTGATTACTTTTATATTGTAAGCAATAACACTATTTATGGTACTACTTATAATGATTTGCCGGATACGGGCAATGTCCCTTTGGTAGCAGATATGTCCTCGAATATTTTATCTGAGCCAATTGATGTTTCAAAATTTGGCGTGATTTTCGCCGGAGCTCAAAAAAATATAGGCCCAGCCGGAGTAACGATTGTGATTATTCGTGAAGATTTAGTTGGTAATGCTGTGGATAATATCCCAACGATGTTGAACTATAAAACACATGCTGATGCCGGATCCATGTTTAATACGCCGCCGTGTTATTCAATTTATATGGCTGGATTGGTATTTGCCTGGATTAAGCAAAAAGGCGGCTTGGCCCAGGTGAAAAAGATCAACGAAGTAAAAGCGAATATGTTATATGATTATCTGGATAATTCTAAACTTTTTAGTAGTCCGGTGCAGAAAGAAAATAGATCCTTGATGAATATTCCTTTTGTTACTGGTAATGAAGAGATTGATGCTAAGTTTATTAAAGAAGCTTCGGCGCGTGGATTAAAAACACTTAAAGGTCATCGTACAGTTGGAGGGATGAGGGCAAGTATTTATAATGCGATGCCGATTGAGGGAGTTAAGGCTTTGGTTGAATTTATGAAGGAGTTTGAGAAGGAGGTTGGAAATGCATAAAGTTTTAAAACTTAATAAGATTGCGGTTGAAGGTTTGAGCATGTTTCCGTTAGATCAGTATGAGATTGGAACAGAGACTAAAGATCCTGATGTGATATTGTTACGTAGCTATAAGATGCATGACATGACGTTGGGAGACAACTTATTGGCAGTTGGCAGAGCCGGAGCTGGTGTAAATAATATTCCGGTTGAAGAATGTTCGAAAAAGGGAATTGTTGTGTTTAATACTCCCGGGGCAAATGCTAACGCGGTAAAGGAAATGACTATAGCTAGTCTTCTTTTGTCTTCGCGGGATATTGTGGGCGGGGTTAATTTTACCCAAACTTTGAAAGATAAGGGAGCTGAGGTTCCGGCACTTGTCGAAGCGAATAAAAAGAATTATGCTGGGCAGGAGATAATGGGTAAGAAATTGGCTGTTATTGGTCTGGGCAAAATAGGTGTAATGGTTGCTAATAGCGCGGTTGATTTGGGCATGGAAGTTATGGGGTATGATCCGTTTATTTCGGTTGAATCTGCTTGGGGATTATCCAGAGCGGTAAAGAGAGCCGAAGGGTTGGAAGCGTTAATTGCCGAAGCTGATTATATTTCAGTACATACGCCGTTAACAGACAAAACGCGCGGCATAATCAATGTGGATAAATTTAACTGCATGAAAAAAGGCGTGCGTATTCTGAATTTCTCCCGCGGTGGGATTGTGAATAATGATGATTTAAAAGCGGCAATTGAAAAGGATATTGTAGCACGTTATGTAACTGACTTTCCGGATGATGAGCTTTTAAACATGAAGAATATATTAACCATCCCTCATCTAGGTGCTTCAACCCAGGAATCAGAGCGCAACTGTGCGGTAATGATTGCTAAAGAGATGCGGGATTTTGTGGAGACAGGAAAGATCAAGAATTCGGTTAATTATCCGGATTGCAAATTAGATCAGAGTACGGATTTTCGGGTTATTGTTATGCATGAGAATATTCCGAATATGGTACGTCAGGCAACGGAAATCCTGGCAGATGCAAAGATCAATATCAACGAGATGTTGAATAAGAGTAAAGGAAACTATTCCTGTACGATTATTGACGCTTCTGATGAGCCGAGTGAGAAGCTGATAAAGGCTATATGCGCGGTAGAGGGAGTTTCTAAGGTCAGGATGTTGTGTTTTAAGTGATAAAGGGAGGGAAGAGATGAAGAATGTTATTAGAAATACAATAGGATTATTGTTGGCCAGCCAGACTGCGGCTTATGCATATACAAGTAAGCGTGAGATTAACTGGAATGATCAGGTTTTGCAGCCGCTTAAAAACGCATTGGTGGATGCTGTAAGTTTTATCCCGGATATTGTCTTTGCTGTGTTGATTTTGGTTTCGGGGTGGTTAATAGCTAAAATTGTGCAGTTTGTGATATCCCGTTTTCTTCTATCTATAAAATTTGATAACTTTGCCCAAAAAATGGGAATTACTGAATTATTAGGTGAAGGAAAAGAACCAATTGCGCCGCATCGCTGGATAGGTAATTTGTCGTTCTGGGTGGTTATTGTAATAAGTATTATTTCAAGTCTAAATCAGCTTCAGCTTAGGCTTGCTTCAGCCAGGTTAGATGGGTTGCTGCATTTTCTGTCTACTATTTTCAGCACTGTGGTTATTTTTATTATTGGTATGTTTTTGAGTTTTATCGCGGCAAAATTAATACGAGTAATTGCTCAAAATCTTAAGATGCAGAAACCGGAATTGTTTGCAAATTTAACGAAGTGGACGGTTCTTGTGTTTACGGCTATGGTGTGTTTAATGGAAATCGGCTTACCTCCGCAGATAGTGCTTATTGCTATTACTATTGTTTTTGTGACTTTGTGTATTACTTTTGTTATCGCCTTTGGTACGGGGGGCATTGGTTGGGCATCAAAAGTACTGGATAGGACTTTAGAGAAAAAAAATTAATCTAAAACGATAATAATTTTAGAACAGCCGGCAAGATATTAGCCGGCTGTTTTTATTTATGGGGATATGGTAAAATAGCACATTATGGGAAAGAAACTATTAGGGATAGTAAAAACAAAAGATAATATTAAAATATCGTATGAGCACCGGCAGAATGGATTTCCTTCGGTGGTGATCGTGTGTCCTGGTTTTTTTAACAGTAAAAAGAACCGATGGATACGTCGGACTGTGGATATTGTCAGTGAAGAGCATGATGCGATTGTGCTTGATTTTCGCGGGCATGGAGATAGCGGAGGATTATTTACCTGGTCTGCTAAAGATTATTATGATGTTCAGGCAATAGTTGAATACGCGCGGTCTTGCGGTTATGAATCGATTGGGATTTTGGGATATTCTCTAGGTGCCGCCGCCGCAGTAAATGCGGTAAGTTATACGAAGGATATAAGGAGTATGATCCTGATTAGTGGACCGTATGATTTCTGGCAGATAAATTATCATTTCTGGGAGCCGGAGGTGATTTCGGATTTAAAGGATAATATTGATTGTGCCTGGGAGGGAAAAGGTGCGCGGGTTGATAGTTTGTTTATTCCTAAGCCAAAACCAATTACACAGATAAAACGTATTACAGAAACACCGATACTGCTTATTCATGGTACACGAGATTGGATCATAAAAGATTATCATTCTCAGAAGTTATTTGATGCAGCGCCGGGAGAGAAAAAAATAGAACTAATAAAAGGTGGTTTGCACGCGGAACGGCTGATTCAGCAGTACCCGGAGCGGATGAAGCGGTTAATACTAGGCTGGCTGAAGAAAACAATGGGTTAGTACAAATGATTATTTTCCGAAGTTTATTTAAATTAAAATGTGTTTGTTGTTTCATTTGCCTGGTATTGGCTGTCCCGGTCTTTGCGCAGGAATATGTGGTAACTCGACCGAAGATTGCCTTGGTGTTGGGAGGAGGGGGAGCACGCGGAGCGGCTCATGTAGGAGTTCTAAAAGTTCTCGAAGAGCAGCGTGTTCCGGTTGATTATATTGTGGGGACAAGCATGGGGGCACTTGTGGCCGGATTGTATGTGTCTGGAATTTCCCCAGAAGAGATGGAAACATTATTTAACGAAATTGATTGGGATAGTCTTTTTAAGGATAAACCGACCGATGATTACTTGCCGTTCCGGCTAAAAGGTGATGAACAGCGCTTTATGGTACTTGAGACAGGTATCAAGCAAGGTAAGATTGTTTTGCCGCGCGGATTTATTGCCGGGCAAAAACTCAGTTTTTTTCTTAAAAAAATGACTCTACCGGTTTCGGATATAGAAAACTTTGATCAATTGCCGATTCCTTATCGTGCGGTAGCTGCTGATATCGGCACAGGAGATGCTTTTATATTTGATCATGGTAATATTGCGGAAGCTATGCGGGCAAGCATGACTATCCCTGGGGTATTTTCACCAGTGGAGATTGATGGGCATGTACTGGTTGATGGTGGGGTAGTAAATAATGTGCCGATTGATGTTGCCCGAGATATGGGTGCGGATATTATTATTGTGGTTGAAGTTGGGCCGGTGCTTGAAAATACCGAAAAATTAAAATCTGCCGTAGCGATTATGATGCAATCTCTTGATATTTTGGGCAAGGGGGATGTACAGCGTAAGCTTGCTTTACTTTCAGAGGATGATATTTTAATTCAGCCGGATGTGGGCAGTATTGAAACCGGAAGTTTTTATCAGGCCCCGGAAGCGGTTATTACCGGAGAAAAAGCTGCACGAAAGGCTGAGAATAGCTTTAGTAAGTTTGGTGTTTCGGCAAAAGAGTATGAGGCATATTTAACTAGGTTGCGTCCAGAAAAAAAAGATCCGATAACTATAGATTTTATTGAAGTGGCAAATCCTGAAAAATTAAGACCGGAAATAATTAAAGGCAGGCTTTCTGTTAAGACCGGAGAAGAACTTGATTTGAAGCGGTTACAAAAAGATCTTACGCGTGTGTATGCTATGGGTGATTTTGAAAAAGTAGAGTTTGATGTTGTTCGTCGGGATAGTCAACGGGGGTTGTATATTAAAACCAAAGAAAAAGAATGGGGACCGGATTATTTGCGTTTTGGCCTTAATCTGAATAGTGATTCTACGGGTGATAGTGAATATACCGCACTTGCAGATTATCGCATGACCCAGATTAACTCATTGGGAGGAGAATGGCGGAATATCTTTCAGTTTGGAGCGACTACCGGACTTTTTTCTGAATTTCATCAGCCCCTGGACGTATACAATCGTTTTTTTATCGCGCCTAATTTTAGAATTGAACGGTATTTGTCAGATGTATATGAGAATGATGATCGAGTTGCGGAATACCGGGTTGATTATCACGGAGCCGGAGTTAATTTGGGAGTGAATGTTAGTTCATATACACAGTTTAAAATGGGATTAACACGCGGTAGTATAGAGGCAAATTCGGGCATAGGAGGGGTGGCTCTTCCTGAATTTAATAGTATTCAGGAAGGAGCTTTTACGGCGAAATTAATATATGATCAGCTGGATAGTCATATCTTTCCGTCCCGCGGAATTCAATCGCAGTTAGCTTTATATCTTTCCGATAAAAAACTCGGAGCTGATTTTAATTATGAAAAATTGAAATTCGATCTGATGAAAGCCAGAACATATTATAGAAAGCATACTTTTGTGGCTGGTTGCGAGGCCGGGATGAGTGTGGACGAGGATACTCCGTTTTATGATCAGTTTACATTGGGTGGTTTCTTGTCTCTTTCTGGCTATGAAGAAAACCAGTTGCGAGCTCAGCACAGCGGATTGGGAAGATTGATTTATTTTTACACGCTGGGTGACGATGCGTCCGGGGTAGCTCGCAATATTCATTTAGGTGCGGCGCTTGAGTATGGTAATGTCTGGGATGACTTTGATGATATTGCGTTTAATGACTCGCGTTTAAGCGGCACGGTTTTTGTCGGAATGAAAACTATGCTCGGTCCATTGTATTTTGGTTATGGGCTGGCTGAGGGGTATTCTGACGGCAGGCTGTATCTTTTCTTAGGGCAGACATTCTATTGAAAATTATGGTTTAAAGCGCCACGAAAAGAGTATTTTTGCTTTAGCTAATTTAAAGTGAAATATATGAAAACTTATAAAACAAAAATATATGATTTATCATTTGGCGGTGCCGGAGTTGGCAAGGTTGACGGTAAGGTGTGTTTTGTCCGCGGGGCTTTGCCGGAAGAAGAAGTTGTTTTTAACGTCGAGAAAGAGACCTCGAGCTATATTAAAGGTTTGGTTATTGAATTGCTTAATACTTCTTCTGATCGCATCGAACCAAAATGTAAATATTATAATGTTTGCGGGGGATGTCAATACCAGCATCTTACCTATGAAAAAGAAATTTTCTATAAAAAACTGCAAGTTGAAGATTTAGTTCGAAGGTTTGGCGGCATCAATGATTTTAAAACCGAAATTATAGCTTCAAAAGATCCTTATGAGTATCGTAGTAGTATTACCTTGCATAAGGCGGATAAAGGGTATGGGTTTTGTCGGTATAATTCAAATGAAATTATAGGAATAGATCAGTGTTCAATAGCATCTAAGAGTATAAATAAGTTATTGCCCATAGCCGGCGAAGGAGCGCAGAAAGATAGATTGACATTGAAGGAAGATTGTAGCGGAAGGGTTTGGCGTTCTGATAGAAAAGAAGATAAGTTTTTCACGGATACATATGCAGATAAGGATATGGTTTTTTCTCCTCGCATATTTTCACAGTGCAATCGCTATATTGCCTTAAAAATAGCCGAAGAGTTGAAGGGATGGATTCAGGAGACAGATAATGATTCAGCATTTTTTGATATGTATTGCGGTGCGGGATTTTTTTCGTTTCTTCTGCCGGATTTTGTTTTAAAAGTGGGAATGGATTATGAAGGTATTGCTATTGACTGCGCAAAAAAAACATTGAAAAATGTTGGGTTTAAAAACCACAGGTTTTATAAAGGTGATGTGGATAGATTGTTCAAATCTGTTTTCAATCGCAATAAAAAAGCTAAAAACATTTTACTTTTAGACCCGCCGCGTAAAGGATTGAGCAAAAATCTCATCAAAATATTAACAGCTATGAATGATATCGATGCGTTCTATTATGTGTCCTGCGATCCTTCTACATTAGCTAGGGATATAAAACTGTTATGTTCTGGTAGTTGTTGGCAGCTTGAAAGGTTTAAGGTTTTTGATATGTTTCCCCGTACATATCATGTGGAGTGCTTGGCAGAGTTTAAGCGTGGTGAATAGGGGAGTGTTTTTTTAGGTATTGTAAAATAAAATGTTGTATTTTCGCCCAGTATTGATTCTACCCAAATTGTTCCTTTGTGCATTTGCACGATTTTTTTTACGATGGCAAGGCCTGCTCCGGTGCCTTCAGAATTCTTACGTTTTTCAAGCCTTTGGAAAATCTCAAATATTTTTGCAATTCTCGGATCATTTTGCATTTCATGTATCGCATTTTTTCTGGAAAGTTTTTAGCCAATTCAATGCTTCTTCTTCTGCAGTAAACATTAAATCAGACCAATATATCAAGATGTAACTTAGTATATACTGATGATTGTATCATAAGATATAATTGGGTGCAATATTATTTCATATAGAGTTAAATATTAATATAATCTTAAAAAATCTTATAAACTTAGTAAAATTGAATTGGGCGTTACGATCAACAAAAGAAAGGTTGAAAGTTTTCAGTAAATGAAGTAACATATAAAAATAACTCTTATTTGTTCTTAGTTGCCGGGAAAAAAGGAAAATCTGACGATATAATGGAGAGATTAGTAAATACCCAAAGTGGAAAGCATAGCTTGGTTGGTCGAAGTAATTCGATGCTGACTGTCTATGAACTAATAGAAAAAATTTCTCCGGTTGATGTCGGGGTCTTATTGATCGGGGAGAGTGGAACGGGTAAAGAGTTGGCAGCACATGCAATACATGGTAAAAGCGCACGAAAAGATATGCCGTTTGTTGCTGTAAACTGTGCTGCGATTCCGGATACTTTAGCGGAAAGTGAATTGTTTGGACATGAAAAAGGGGCGTTTACCGGTGCGCAGGCAAAACGCAAGGGGAAGTTTGAACTTGCGGATAAGGGTACTTTGTTTTTAGATGAGATCGGGGATATGAGCCTTGAAGCACAGTCCAAGATGCTTAGGATACTTGAAGAAAAGAAGTTGGAGACGGTTGGGGGAGAGCAGAGTATTTTAGTAGATATCCGAATTATTGCCGCTTCAAACAAAGATCTTCTTCAAAAAGTAAAAGAGAGAACATTTCGGTCGGATCTCTATTACCGACTGAATGAAATGAGAATAGACCTGCCTCCGCTAAGAGAAAGAAAAGAAGATATCTCGTTGCTGGTAAAGCATTTCATTGAGTTGTTTAATCAAGATTTTAACAAAAAAGTAAAAGGGGTTTCTGATACTGCTTTAAGTTATCTTATTAAACATAGTTGGCCTGGTAATGTTCGGGAATTGAAAAACGTGATTAAAAGGGCAATTGCTTTAATGGAATCAGAAGTCATTTGGCTGGAGCATCTGCCGTTTGAGGTAAGGTTGCAGGCAAAAGATTATCTTAAAGACGATTTCTCCTTGAAACAGATAGAAAGGTGTCATATTGCCGCGATATTAAATAAAACGAAATGGAACAAGAAAATGGCGGCAATGATTCTTGAAATTTCGAGGCCAAGATTAGATCGTAAAATAAAAGAGTATAATTTGACGGAGGGTAAGTAAGTGATTAAAAAAATAAGTATAGGTAGAGAGATTTGTGTGAGTGTTTTAAATGAAGTTGGCGTATTATCCCGGACAACTTCATTTTTAGTAAATAATGGTATAAATTTAGAGGCGGTTACCGGTTACGCGAGGAATATAGGAGAACCAGCTGAACTTATGTTTGTAACTAATGATAACCTGGCGGCAATTGATATATTGACTGAAGCTGGATATGATTCTGTGGAGGAAAACGATGTGCTTGTCGTGGAACTTGAAAATACTCCGGGAGCATTAAAGAATATTTCTGTGCTTTTATCTCAGAACGGACTAAATATTATATATATATATGGAACTACTTGTAACAAAGGATGTCCGGCCAAGATTATTTTAGCAACATCGGATAATCGTCGGGCTCTGGCGTTGCTGAAGAGTTAGAATCGGCTTGAAAATAAAAGATTGTAGTAGTATTATAAATATTGTTAATAGATAATGTTTTTTTATAACAAGAAAGGGGGCAGTACATGAGGAAGGGACGGTATGTTGTTGTCGTTGCGGTAGCGGTTGCTTTGTTGTTGGCAGGGACTCAGTCAGCTTGGGCGCTGGACAGATTTTTAATTGGAGCACGCGGCGCAGGGATGGCTGGAGCTAATGTAGCGTGTGTAAATGATACAACCGCGCAGTATTATAATCCGGCGGCGTTTGGTTTTATGGTTGAAGAAAGAAAAAAAGATACTGATCCGGGTAATTTTGCATGGGATACTAATATGGGGCTTGGATATCGTGTCCATGAAAATCTGGGAAAACTTTTGGATGATTTATCTAAAATAGATATTACGGAATTGGGTGCAAATGATATTCAGAACGAAACAGATTTGCAGAACTTGACTAAGGCGGCTGAGTTTATTAGCCGGCTTGATGATAAGGGAAACGCGATTAGTGTGGATGGCAATGCCGGCACAGGTGTTCGGATAAATAATTTCGCGATCGGGGTGCGTGCTATGTATCAGGCTAGCGCAAGAGTTGCCACTGTTGATATAGCCAATCTGGGAATTGGAGTTAATATTGCTGGACTAAATACTGATATTAATGCTGTTACATTAACGGGCGATGATGGACTGACATCTCTTTTCACCGGAGCGCAGGTAACACAGCTGACAACCGCAGGTTTAAATGCGGCTTCGATTCAACAGCTTGATTTCGCGGCAAGGCAAGCAGGGGTTAGTAGCGGGTCTACTGAATTACAACAGGCAGTTGACATGCTTGGTAGCGTTGCTACGGCAACAGCCAGTGCAACTGGTGGAGAAATTGAAAATAACACCACCAGCGCTGTATTAGAAGGATTTGGAGTGTATGAGATCCCGATTTCTTACGGACGTGCCTTGAATGAGCATGTATCTATTGGTGGAAATCTGAAAATAATGAAGGGTAAAGTCTACGGGACCGAGATGATTGTTTTTAAAAATGATTCCGGCGATATTATGAAGGAAGCGGATGAAAATTATAAAGAGACTACGACTTTTGGTTTAGACCTGGGTGTAATGGCTAAATACGGAAAATTTAGCTACGGGCTTGTTGGCCGCAATTTAAATTCTCCAAAATTTGACGGGCCTACGGTTAATGCCAGAGTGTTCAATGATGTCACTATTGATCCTCAGGTTACTGCGGGTGTGGCATATCTTCCGTGGAACGGGTTGGTCTTAGAGTGTGATTATGATCTGACCAAGAGTGAAACAGGGTTGCCGGGA
This sequence comes from PVC group bacterium, assembly GCA_024231215.1. GTDB lineage: Bacteria > Omnitrophota > Gorgyraeia > B26-G9 > B26-G9 > JAAEQR01. The sequence continues at coordinate 55,236 of JAAEQR010000003.1, forward strand.
TATGATACAAAGAACCTGTCTTTAGGTGTGGAATGGATGCTTATGCGGATTCTTTCTTTACGTGGTGGTATGTATGATAACATGGAAGAAAGCGATATCGGTTGGGTATATACAGCTGGTGTTGGTATAAATCTGCCATGGGTAAGCCTGGAAGTAGCCGGGGCGATGTCTTCTGATAAAAGTGATTATGACGGAGATAGTATTCCAGAAGAAAGTCGTGTTACTGCACAGCTGAGCATTGGGTTTTAAGAATAAATTGTAAGTGTTTTAAAGTAGTAGATAGAAGAGGAATTCCCTTTATGGGGATTCCTCTTTTTTTGAGCCTTCCTTTAGATGTATTAATACATATTTTCTTTATTTGTAATAAGATAGGATTATTGATTTGCTGAGAATAGAAAAATATGGTATACTTCACTACTTTTTTTAGATCTATGTAAATTAAAAATGACTGGATATGAAATGCGAAAAATATTAAAAATAACCGGATGTATTTTCCTGTTAGCGGGAGTTTTATGTAATGCGCAAATTGGGGTTTCTCAAGAAGCGTGTTCTAATAATTTACTATCTCCGCGGCTTTCATTACAGCAGGAACATTTTCTTAGGATTTTTTCTGCAGATAAAATTCCGGCTATTAGACGGACTACGGATAGTAAAACTACTTATTTACCTGCGGATTATAGTTTGGAGGTAAAGGAAATACTTGTCCAGGTGAATTATTGGGGAACTATGGAATATGTGATAGACGAAATACATCAAAAACTTCCGCAAGATATTGCGATGGTTATCATTTTTAATGAACGCATTAAGCCGTATTTAGATTATGCTAAAAACAAGTTATCTTCTCGAAAAGTAAGATTTATAATGTCTGAAAAAATCAGCGTTTGGGCAAGAGATAATTATATCTATTCTTTTTCTAAAAACAAACCGATAATGGTGTTTCCAGACGGAGAGTTGCTGCGTAATATGATAGAATTGACGACAGATAAAAGAGCTATCTATAAACTCGCGAAGAAGTTGAAAATAAAAATAAAACAGGCAAAGTTTCATTTTACCGCGGGTGATATTATGACGGATGAAGAAAATATATTTGTCGGTGCGGCTACTATGCAGGATAACTTTAATAGATATAAAATGTCTTGGAAGGAAACGTCTAAAAAAATGCAGGCTTTATTTGGAAATCCGATAGAAGTTCTGCAATTAGATGTAAATGATATTGATAATGTGCTTACTCTTTTACCGGGCAAGCGGGCAGTATTGGGTAATAATGAGCAGTTTGATAGTTTTTTAAAGGGCCATTATCATGAAAAAGTTGGTGACATTAAAAAACGTTTACTGGAGTTAGGATATGCGGTTATTGATATCCCCTGGCGGCCGCATGAAATTGATCATGGCCATGCTGATACGACTACGCTGATCTCTTATAATAATGTTGTCTTTTTAGACCGTGATAGAATACTTTTGCCTCAGTATGGAATACCGGCAGATAAGGAAGCCATAATGACTTGGGAGCAATTAGGCTATAAGGTTATCCCGGTTCAGGCATTTTGTAACGGGGAGCATGGCGGAAGTATTCGTTGTTTTACGAATATTATCAACGCTGATTTTATTAATTATGATTCCGAAGATTCTTCTAGAATATTCTGTCCCTCAGTTTCTCTTCAGCCGTTAGAACAATTGATTGAAATGGCTATATAAAGTTCAGAATCCACCCCATTTTTACAAGCTACTTAAAAAATTGTCAAATCTAAGCCGTAACTAGCTGCGAGTAAAAGGGATATGTAAAACATGTCCTTACCTTGACAGAAGTATATACCTATGGTATACTTTTGAGTCTTTTTATTTTACCTAATAAAAATATATAAAAAAACAAGGAGATTTGTTATGATTTCAGTATTAAGTCGTAATTTTTTCTTTAGAACAACCGCAATTATTTTAATTCAAGCATTTTTATTAATAGACATATCGTGGGCCTGTGGTGGGAGGCTTAATGATATTGATGACAGTAAGGTTTTTGAAGATAACTACCTTGCTCCTTCCTTAATTATTAATCACTCTGACTTTTCAAGTTATTTTTCTAGTCCAGAAGATATTACTGCGAATCAATTCAGTAGTTTAAGTTCTGCAGAAATCGAAACCTTAACATATAAACTTGGCCTAACTCTTACCAATGAAAAGCAAGCAGCAAGAGAGATTGAAGAGATTAAGAAAGAACAATTTAAAATAATGGATCAGTTTAGTGAAGGGTTAGAGAACAAGGAGCAACGTGAAAAAGCTTTGAATCAGGTAGTAAGAGATACCAATAAAGCGATTGATACTTTAAGGGCTGATTTTGTTGTGCAGGAGAGGGCAAAAGCTGAGTTAAAAATTAAAGCAGAAGAGTTGAAAATAGAAGCAGAAATTGCAAAGCTAAAATTAGGCAAAGAGAGAAGAGAAAACTTTGCGAAAGAAGCTCAGCAGGCATATGATCAGGAAATCGCCAAGCTTATTAAAGAAATCAAAGATGCCGCGAAATCAAAAAAAAGAAAGGCAGAGGAAGAGTATAAGGAACGTGTTAGCAAAATTGAGGAATGTGTTAGCAAAATTAAGGAGGGACTGCTTGAAGGAATATACATATCTGATTCGCTGGCTCAGGATATTGAAAAAATCAAGCAGGATACAAATGCCAGGATCCAAAAGATAGCTGCGGATATGCGTACTGAGAAGGGCTTTTTAAGCGATACAGTCAGGGGTATTATTATTGGCGTGTTTAAAATCGCCTGGTATTGGCCAAAAGGTAAGATAGCTGTTTTAAAGATTGAATTGAGCACTCATGAAGGTTATGATCTTAGCAAGTCTCGTAGTAGATTTAAGGCAGAAGTTAAGGAAATTAATAAATCTGCCAAGGCAGAGATAGAAGCGGTTAGGGACGGAAAAGATAAAAGGACACATAAACTTAAAGAAGAGCTTGATCAGGCTGGTTTAAATATTGAAAAAGATAAAACGAGGCTGGAACAGCTGGAATCAGATAAGAAAAAACAGCCGGAAACAATTAGACAAGAAGTAGAAAACGCAATAAAAGAAGCTCAGAAAGATGCAGCTTTAAAAATCCTTAGCGGTCTTCAAGGTGATGAATATGTAGAACTCAGGCTGAAGGCTTTAGAAACTGTTTTGCCGCTGGTTAAATTATACGAAGACCGCCAGTCAGAAGGCCAGATGGACATGAGAATTGAAAGTAGGGAGGAGTCCATTGCCGCTTTATTTTTACGCGCGTATCGGGAAGGGCTTAGCGCTATTTCGATTACCGATGCTAAGCAATTACCTTCTCCTGAGGCGGCTAAGGCACAGCAGATTGTGAACAGACATATCAAGCGTTCTCGAAAGAAAAATGAAGATAAAAGAAAACCGCTGAAATATATTCCGGGAATCGAATTAGTCGTGTCTCTGGACGGAGAGAAAGTTCCGGTAATTATCTATCTGCCGGAAAATTCACGTAACTTGGCGAACGATAAGACTGTTCAGGATTTGCTGGCGCGTAGAAGACCGTTTATGTTACAGGAACTCGCCCATATTTTATACGTATATAACGGAAAGATTGCTTTAGCCGATGCTCATAAATCTCTAAAAGCAGCGCAGATATTTTTTGAACGCATGGCGGAATTTGTAATTAAAGGCAGGATCCCGTTGCGGTCCGTATTAGGGGTCGTATATTATGAAGGAACAAAGCAAAAATCTGATGAGCCGGACAGTCCGGAGAAACAGAAGCTGATGGAGTATATCGCCCGGCTTTGCGTACACCATCCGGTTTATAAACAGAGTGAGCTTTTCTTTCTGCCGGGAACTAATTTCAGCGGTAGTGTAGATCTGGAAAAGGAAAATATGCTCGGCAGCGGAGCGGATCGTCATCCGCATGAAACGAGTTATCGAGATAGGATTTTAAAGGCAGTAAATTATAAATCGGGATTATGGGAGAAGATTGTTTATGAATATGAGGGGTTTTTAAAAAACGTTTATATTTGGGGTTTAATGATTACGGCAGGTGTAACGATTGTTGGGACACATTCACTTATTTTGGCCGGACTTTTTGCGGTGATGTTCTATTATTTGATTGCGACATATCCTGGATCTAAAAAAAGTGCATTAAAACAACAGGTGCAAGTAATTCCCCAGGCAGATATTGCGTCAGAGGAAATGATGAAATACAAAGATTGGAAATTTGATCCGGCTAAAATTCCTCAACCCAAACCAGAAAGCGAAAAGAGTGCTTCTAAATGGGGAAAAGTGATGGAAACCGCAGGAAATATTTTTGATAAACTGGATATATTAGAAAATCTTTTTTATAGAGCGACAGCCGGGACTAAGTATTTTGCCGGCAGTTTGAGAGAGCATTTAAATAAAAATAAGATCACAAATAACTTTTTCAGAAACGATTTGAAGCCCTGGCAAAAATGGACTTTCTTTATTTCCAGTTTGACAATAAGCGGAGTATTGGCCGGTTGGTTGGCCGGCAGTGCATGGCTCGGAATTAAAATAGGGGCATTAGTCTGGGGTATTGCAATAGCGTTAAAGATTTTTGTGTACATAACCGATTGGGATATGGTGCTTTTACTTTTTGGATTTGCTGGTAGTGGGATAGCCGGATGGTTCTTGGGAAAAGACTACCCGTGGCAAGGAGCTTTTATTGGTCTTACCGGGTGGACGGGTTTTTTAAATAGGAAAGGAATAATATCCTTTTTTAGAGACAGAATAAGAAAAGAGATTGATTTTTATAAACGTTTTAGGATGCTTGGGCCCAAGGCTGTTTTTATCCGAAAGACTCTGAAATTACAGCAGGATATGGCTAAGGGAATTGTATATGTGAATATGGTGGGAAAATCGTTTGGCCTGAGAAAAATAGAGGTTGTGAATGTTTTGGCTAAACATGGTTTTGAATATGTAAAGATACAAGATGCCAGCACATTGGTATTTGCCAAAAAGGACGTGATGAGAAGGATCGGAGCGGAATTTTTGAAAACAGCTTTAGAAAAATCCGGCACTTCCTGGGAGAAGATGACCGAGACTTTAAATAAGATCACAGAACATTTTGAAAAAATGCTGGTCGAGGTAACGCTGAGCACAGGGAACGGCAGGACACGTAAAATGTTTATCCCGGATCCGAGAGAAATTGCCGATGATCAGGTTATGTATAAGCTTTACCGGATTATCGCCATGTACAAGGCACAGGGATTAGTTTTGGAAAATCCCCAAACCCGTCTGGTGGTTGATGTAAAAGGAGCGGACGGACAAGTCAGACCAGTTACAGCAAACGAATTGGCCTTAGTTATGAATAAATATTTTGACATTGTAGTACCCATGCCGGAGGAGGGAAGTACGCCGGTGAAATCCAGGATTAGTCAGGGGGAGGTAAGGATACTGGAAGCTACCGGACAGCTTAATGAACTTTGGGAACAAGGGGTTAAATCTTTAGTTTCGATCAACCTTGGTTCGCAGATCAGAGTGATTGTTGCGGAATTGCTCAAAGATGAAAAAATCGGAACAATTCGGGTAACCTCTTATCCGACAGAATTAGGGCGTGACCTGATTGATTTTAGCTCCGAGGCCGGGAAATCGGTAGAAAGTTTGATCAGTGATCAGGCAATATTGGAGGCGGCGGAAGAGATGGGCTTACTGGAAACGATTGCGCGAGAGTTTAATATGGATAAGGAGAGCGTAACCCCTGAGCATATCGGACTGATCGCTGCCGGGCGAAATCCTTTTAATCAGGAGCAAGAGTTATACCAGCCTGTAGAGGTTAAAAAGTCGACGATGCATATGGGCAGTAAATATTTTGGCGGAGACACCGGGTCTAAGCTTGAGCGATTAGAGGCTGTGGCCCAGGAGTTATGGAAAAAGATAGATCGCAAAATAGCGGATTTTATCATCAAGCTGGATGCGGATAGAGCTGCGGAACCGGGAAAGACCTCTTATCATCTTAGCGGAGAAACAATGACTTTGGATATCGCTAAGTTAAGAACGGAAAATTTGCGCCGGTTTCTTGAAGAGAAAAAGGCTGAGCATATCGAATTTTCCTGCGGGGAAGACCCCCTATCGGGAAACGCAATAATCGACCATGATTTAGAGCGGTCTTCTGAGATTACCGAACCTGCTTTGTTGGTTGAAATGGCGATTTAGCGATAATAGTTTATAACTATCTTAAAATAAATAAGTTACATTCTATCCCTTGACGAAGTATGCCTTATATGGTATACTTTACTACCTATTTTTAAATAATCCAAACTATAATAATAACCTATTGGGAGAAAACAAGTTATGGGTATCAATAAGAAATACCTATATCTAAGAATTATTGCATGTATTCTAATACAGGCGGTTTTGTTTGGTAACAGCGGCTTGATCGGAGTAGTGCGCGCAGAAAACTTCCTGTCGCCGGTTTTAGAAATAAATAATAAGCTGGTTAAGACTTCGTTTGAAACTCCTCAGGTAAAAAGTCGTCGTTTTGTTCATAATCTGGATGATTTATCAAAACTTTCCCGCCGCAAAAGAGATGATCTCGAAATAAATGTTCTTAAAAGAATTAGAAATATTAATCTCAAAGGTTTTAATTTTTTATCAAGGGAGGAGCAGGAGAATTTCATTTTTGTTGATTTGGACTTTGCGGAGTATGTGTTAAAGACTATCTTTACCGATAAGATTAAAGAGGACATGTCTCAGAAGAACGTATCTTATGAAATCATAACAAGGATTATAGTAGACATGTTTATTCTTTTAAACAAGGTGTTAGAACAACAAGAAGGACAGGATAATACCTATATCGCATGCACTAATTATACTTTTTCTAAAGATAGAAAAGGACAGACATATGTACTCACGGTTAATTTTGAGAAAAAAGGAGTGGAAGCTAAAATATCAAAATTTATAGCCGAAGAAATTGATGCAGAAATGCCGAATATTGTCTCAGTGTCCGGGCCGATAGAAAAAATCACTGGAAATAAAAGTATAGATGTTAGTTTTTACGGGGTTTCAAAAAATAACAAAGTGCTTACCCCATCGGAAATAACCCGAGCAGTGAAGAAGCTGCCGCCGAACGCAGAGAATATAGATATTTCGGAATTAAGAATTGCGCATAAAAGATTACTTAATTTGGCCAGAGATCGTTACGAAAAACAGGATATTTTAAAAGAAATAACCCCAGCCATAGAGAGGAAAATAAAAACAGGTATTGTTGCGGAAGGGACATCTTCTTTTACCCCGATTACTGAGAAGGCTTTTGTGGGAAAGATTATTTGCGCGGAAGTGGTAGAAAAAGAGAAAAAGCCGACATATCCTTTAGTTTCATATTATTCGGAAACATTGAGGAAAGATCTGAGATTATTAGATAATGCTATAAATACGGCTATGTATAAGTATGAAGGTATAGATATTAATACGGTTCATCATTTTTTGCAGGATGCCTTTGCGTTTGCAAGACATGATTCTCGGGAAACACGCAAGGCTCCGACAGCTCAATTTTTATCGCATCTTATGGATGAGCGGAAGGCAGTGCGGGTTAGAATTCGAAAGGAATTATTGGAGATTATTACATATACGCCGATGTTAAATAAAGACAATGAGCCAAGAGAGATTTCGGAAATCATGGAGGAAGAGCTAGCTGAGTTAGCGGAACTGCAAGATTACGAAGACAATATGTATATCTGGGGAGAACTGAACAGGCTTAATCAAGAGGATTTGCTATGGGATAACATCATGTCTCAAGCAAATGAAATTGTGGGTAATATATATCAATATATAGAAGGAGTGGACCCTGAACCTAAAAATGAAAAAGAGCAGATGGCTTTAGATGCGATTGAAAATGCGAGGAAGGCAGTCCCAACAGATACTCAAATTGGGTCTATGGTCGATACTGTATTACAAGATCTGCCGCGGCAGTTATTTGCCTGGTTAAGAAAATATGATTGTTCTTTACATGAGGCGTTTTTTCGGTCTATGCAACCTATTGTAGACCAGTTAGTTCAAGCTCAAGAACATACGTCGCAAATGAAAGGAGGGCTTTCTTTAAATCTCCATACCGAACTTTGTACTTTTGTGGATACTGTATTGTTGGAACTGGGAGAGTATGAATCGCGGCATGTAGTGGTACATAATGACTCGGAGAAGGAGCCATTTATATTATATGTGCCGGGAGACCTAGGAGGGCCGGAGGAATATTTGCGTTTTCGGCGTCTTTATCCGAATATGGTAGGGATTGTAGTTAAAGAAGGAGCTAAACATTATGCGGTAATGGCCGGAGATCACGGATTCCCGGTGATTAATAAAATTGATTTAATTGAAATGAGCGAAGGAAAATTGCCGTTAGAGCTGGTGTTAAAAAAGAAAACTAATGGAATTATGCGTATTAGCAGGGGAGGGAAAGCGTTTTTATATATAAACCCTTCATTGAGGGATACCCTTGAGGCGGAAACTATTATAAAAACAGCGCAGGCAATTAAAATATTGTGTGAAGCTAATATAGATTTAGAAGGAGAAGATGGGAAATTAAAGACGTATGATGGAGTAGAAGCGCCTGAGATAATGATGAATTTGGATATTGCCGAAGATGCGGAAGACTTGCCGAGCCGGGTAATACGGAAAATAGGTCTTTATCGTACAGAATATGAGTATGAACGTCATGGAGAGTTAACAGAAGAAGCATGGTATAAAATTTTTAAGAAAATTGTTAAAGATTCAGAGGGCGATTTTATCGCTGTACGTTTACCGGATAGAAAAGTATCCGGAGAAGGTGGGGATATAAAAAATCCTAAAGCTTTTGGAAAAAGTAATCTTGAAGGACTTGATTTTTTGCTTGATGAAAGAGCTAAGGGCAGGCGAATCTCAACGATAATATTAAGGGCCCTTATGAGAGTATATGCAGAAGACGGAGTCGTAGGTGCTCTTTTTCCCATGGTTTCGCAAGAAAGAGCCGAAGGAATAATCGACTTTGTCGAAGAAATAAAAGAGAATTTAATCTTTGAACAAAAAAATAAAAATAAGCGGGAAGCTTTGGAAGAGGCGTTAGACAGCTTTTCCGTGGGAGCGATGTTTGAAACTCCTCAGGCTTTTGAATTTAAAAAAGAGCTTATGGAGATTTTTGATTTTGTAAGTTGGGGGAGTAATGACTGGAAGATGGCTTCTTCCGGGAAGTCAAGAGGTGCTCAGGGAACGACCAAAGAATTGATTTCATTTACGCCTGAGGTTGTAAAAACCGCATTAGCGGCAGGTAAGATGAGCAGGAAGAAGGAAGTACCTTTTTCTATCTGTGGTAAGCTTGCGTCTACCCCTGAATTCATTCTATTTTCACTATATGCAAAGTCGTTGTCGCTTTTTGATATCCGACTAAGCGTTGGTAAAGATTCTATAGCGTACGTCAAAGAATTTATTCGCCATGTCGATACTAGACGCATTAAAGATATCTTTAATGATTATCGAAAAGGTTATGATCAGAATAAATTTGATGAGAAAATAGCAGATGAAATAGAAAACATAGTGCTTTCTATGGGAGAATTAGCCAAGCCTTTTCTACAGGGACAAGTTAAGATGTCGTTACAGAAGAAAAGGGGGCAGGCATCGAAGGCTCCTGTGTTAGTGCATGAGTATGCAATATAAAAGAGGATATTATGGGATTTTCTGGTAAAAAAAGATCGGGCAAATCAATATCTTCACGAATTATCACCCTGATAATTCTACAGATCTTTTTTGTCTCAGGATTGTTGTCCCTAGGCAATAGCTTTGCTGCGGATACTCACCAAACCTGCCTTTCTCCCCGTGTAAATATATCTAATGCGCTAGTCAAAAATTCTTTTAGTACCTTTAAAAAGCTTAATTTAAATGATTTGTTTGAAGGATTTGCAGAGGGTATTCTAGACATCGATAAGGTAGATCACTGGTTAGTTGGTCGCAATGAATCTATCGCTTATGAGTTTAAAACAGATTTAGTTCCTAAAATTGTACAACAACCCAATGCAAAATGGTTTTTAGAACAAATACTTGCAGAAGATAAACTTAAGCCATTACATTTTGAAGCCCAAGCTGTTCTTTTGCAGATACGTTTTAAAGAGCTTGGATATCCTAACCATAACCCAGCCTGGAGACATTTTATATCTTCGATGAAAGAAGGGCTTCAATTCCTGGAAAACCCTGAAAACTTAGAGAATAAGGATGTAGTTATCGGCACTTGTCATGTGGCTGCGGATTCGGATTCTGTGGCTGCGGCAATTACGTGGTATGAACGGGAAAGAATGTTAGCAGAGAATCGAGGAAAGGTTTTTATTCCTTTGATCTCTAATGAGGACAGGGATATAAATCTTGAAACAGAGAGACAATTGCATATTTGTGGGATAATAGCAGAGGATCTGATATACGCTTTTCCTAGTAAAGAGATGGAGAAAAGAGGCGAGGTTAAAAGCCTGATACAGCAGAAACTTGAGGCTATTGCTAAAACAAAATATAAGAGTAGAATAAAAATTGATTTGCTCGATCATAATGCGGTACAGGTTGACTGGTTAAAACCTTTTAAAGTACGTAAGATATATGATCATCATAACCCGGAAGTGGATATGCCGGAATTGGCCCCGGGAAATGATTATGTCCGCATTGAAGCCTCCACGACAACCATAATTGCTCAGGAAAACATGAAAGATCGTATTTTCCATAGATCATTTCCACAGATAAAGTTTTTGACTATGGCTACCTTGCTTTCAGATACAGACTGTTTAAATTCAGATATTACACAGCAAGAAACTCTCGGGATTTTATCTCGGATGGCAAAGGATATGGGTTTTTTAAAAAAAGTGCAGTTAAATGGCGGCATAGGCTCTAGTGGTAAGATTGATTTTGAAAAAATGGAACGCTATTTTGAAATCATAGTTGATAGGGTTTATCTGAACCGGCATTCTTATGTAGAGGAATGGCTGAGGGATTGTAAGACATATAATGGGTTTGAATTCGGCCAGTCAAAAGTTATATCTTGGGAAGAGTTGTCTGAGAAAAAAGAAATGGAATTAATCGAAGGCATGAGAAATAAACTTAATGAAAACGATGACAATGAAGCTATTGTTTGGATGGTATCTTCAATGAATCCGTCTGAGTATGGCAGTAAATTTTATGCAATATGTAAAGATGACCCAGATGGGGCTAAGGCAGAACAGATTATTAGCCAGGTGATGTATCAAAGTCCGGTAAGGATCGGGCTGGTGCGGTCGATATATGTGAATCCGGCAATACATGCGTACCAGAAAGACTCTCCGGTGAATCCAGTGAGAGTTTTGAATAGAGCTTATAGACAATTTGATCTTAATCTGGATAGATCAACCAAGAAACAGATGATGGAAAAGATAAGCAATTTGATACAAGATTATGGAAGTAGATTGAAAAGGGATTTGGTTTATAGATATTATTCGTATGAAATAACCAGTGATATAATTGAATTTCTGGAGTCAAAAGGCATATCCTGGATACATGCGGAAGTAATGAAGCCGGAAAAAATATATATCGAGGAAATAGGATTAAAAAACGAAAGAACGCGCAGGGTTCAAATGCCTGGATTTGCTTCCCGGAAGAATATAAAAAATGAGGTTGAAGGCGCAGTCGCGGAAATCATCAGAATAAATAAAGCTGAGAGGACATTGCGTTTGAACCTCCGCAATGAAATTATGGGCGCTGATGCTGCTTTTGGAATTCAAGCAAAAGAGTTAGTCTTACAGGCTATTTGATCAATTTGTACCCAGTCGTAAACCCGCCGCAAAATTTATTTCTAACCATCTGAAAATAAAAGACTTAAAAATCTCGCCAGACCTTGACAGGTTGTATTTCATATGGTATACTTTACCGCTTTTATAATAATTAATGTAGGGGCCGCGCTCGGCTCGGCCCGAATAGTCTATAGAAGAGGTAAATATGCTATCCAAACGAATAATAAAAGTTGTTGCAGTTGTTATTATCCAGATGTTTTTATTTATGGATTTTGCCTGGGCAGCGGATTGTCTAAGTCCTTCTTTGAATTTTAGCGGAACTCAATTTTCCTCTCATTACAATATTATTTCTGAGGCAATTAAGATTTTTGAAGAATTAGAAGGAGCTCAGGAACAATTTGTTATCAAATCAGGTGATAATTATTTTTACGTTTATAATCCTAATAATGCTTCAAAAACATTATTAACAAATGCAGAAGTTATTATTAATAATGAAGACGTAGCAGTTGCTTTATTGGGTGATTTTAAATACCAGAAGACAGAAAAGAAGCTAGTAGAGCCGGTGAAAAATGTAAATATTATTACGGATTTATATTCAGTTCAGCAATGGCGTTCAATATTTGAAATGATTATTCACGGGGTTGGTCCGAATAAACCAGGATATTCTCGGGACTATATCCCGCATGTCAAACGATGGTTTAGGCTTCTTTTTAAACAGATAACTGGGGTAGAGCCTCCAGCTGAAGCTGTTTATTTTTTCGAGGCAGTATATGCGGATGTTGTTACTAGCCGGGTTAATCCTATGGTAAAAAAATACAATAAAGAAGAAGAGCGTTATGGGGTGCGTGAAATAGAATTAACTCAAAAGGCGATAGGTAATTTTGCGGCAACGCCCTACGCATACATGGATGCAGGTGTTAGAGAAGAGATGTATAAAAAATTAGATGCGGTTTTAGCAGAGATAGTAGAGATAGCTCTAGCTCAAGGAGCGACTGGCGATTGGCCGACAGCATTAAATGCAATAATGCACAGCCAGGGAACGGTCACCGGAACTGAATGGATCCAGGACCGATTAGAAAAAGGAATGTGGCCGGATGTATTGCAGACAGATAAAATAATATTAATTGGTGGGGTGTTATGGCTCAAATCAATTCTTAGAAGCAGACCTTTAAGTGATCCTTTAAGAGTTCAAAAATTTGGAGGAATGATTGTAAATATTAAAGACCCGCAAGATGCAATTGGAAGATTTTTAAGGCTATTGAGCCCTGAATTTGCGGATGCGATATTTGCTGATGGGTATCTTAATGTGGGAAGTTTTTTAAACCCATTATCACATACAATTGCTTCTCATACTAAGTATTGGAATAGTCGTAGAATCGCTAAAATCAAGGCAATGATGCTTGTATTTAGCGCATTAAGGCAGAATCCCGCGTGGTTAACCAAATACGGACGCAAGTCTTTAGATATTAATGCAGCAGAAACTGAATTCAGAAGAGATCTTCTAAAATTACTTAGAAGTGACTTATCCTCCTTGCCCCAGCATGATCCGGAACTTATTGGGCCGGGGTATAAATTTGTGTCTAATGATGAGAATGAGGCTACGGGAGGTATCTTTGTTTTAAATGAAGCGGCTGAAAAAATTGGATTTTATGCGGACAATAAAACAGTTGCTGCAAATAATGATATCATTGAGCCGATCAAAGCAAAAGTTAAATTTACAAAAAATCTTACAGCTAAAGTAGAAGAGTTAAATAAAATCACTCCGGATAGAGCAAATAACCAGGGGTATATGATGATTAATTCTTTGAATCAGGAAGCGGCGAATCAAATTAGAGACAAAATTAAAGAAATCAGTTTATTTGTAGAACAGTTTCAGGGTGCAGATACACGGGAGCTTGCTGTACGGATTAAGGAAGTGCAGGATTTAGCTAGACAGAATATGGACATTTCTAAATTAGATGAAATTAAAGTAAAAATGCAGAATTTGCTTAGTACTACTATAAAGTCAATTGAAGTTTGTAAGCCTGCTTCAGGGCAGAGTTCAATTATTGCTGCAATCAGTATATCAATATAAAGGAAGGTAAAAATATGTTATCTAAGAGATTCGTAAAAATTATTTCAATTGTAATCATTCAGGCATTTTTGGTTTTGGACTTTGCCTGGGCCATGGGGCCTGATGCCAGATTTTTTGATGCCGGAGCACAGGAATATCTTGCTCCGACATTAACTATTAACAGCGCGCCGATTCAGGCAACTTTGCAAAATATGATGGCGCGTGAGAAATCACTTCAGGATGTTATTGATTTTGGCAAAGAAGAAAAAACAGAATTCTTTGCCGGGTTATCTAAAGAAGAAAAAATAAAACAGCTTGAACAATGGATGGCTGCGTCTTTTGAAGGCGGCGGACCCAAAGGCGCTTATGAAGCAGGGATTGGACAACTGTTTATGGAGTCATGGATGCATTTGAAAAACCAGGGCAAGGAAGATGTTACCGGGTTTGATGTTATCGGGGGTAACTCCGCAGGTGCAATTAATGCTTTGTTTTTTAGTTTAGCAATAATGTATGATCCGACTTTTGTTAAATATAATGAAATTACCTGGGTAAAACATTTAAATTTAAAGAATTTATTAGAACCGGGCCAAAATTATAATCCTAAGAACGCAGTTTTTTCCAGCCAAATAATAGATCGCGCAATAAAAGCCATAGAGCAAAAGTTGGAAGAGTGTAAGAATAACGACAAGACTCTTTCTTATGCTCCGGAAGAGATAAGAGTTGTTTTTTCAGTAACCAATCTTAGTGGAACTCCTTATTGGGATGAAGTGAAGAATCTTCTGGATGGTAAAAAAGGTATTAGATATGACCACCAGGGGAAAATCCATTTTACAATTAAAAAGAAAGACCGCTACAGTCCTGAGACTATGGAAATGCTTACATTGATGATGAAAGTTGCGGTAGCTTCAGCATCAATTCCAATTGTTTTTGAAGCGCGAAAAATAGCTCAGTCAGTTAGAGCTTATCCTGGCAGCATTTTGGCAAACATGGCTGTGAAAGCCGGGAAATGGCTTACCGAAAAAATCACATCAATTTTTGTCGATGGAATGCTTGTAGACAACAAGGCGATAAAAACAGTAGCAAAGCTAGCTAGGAAGAAGGATATTGAAGAGGGAATGCTGAACAGCAATTTGCGCAATAGATTGCAAGTGGCTATTTCACCGAATGTAATAGATGATACCGAAGGAGAAAGATTTGATAAACAGGATATCCCTTCTGTTGCTATGAAGAGCCTTAGTGCGGTTATGGCGCAAGTTCTTTATCAGAATGAAAAGATTGATGAGATAAATAAGAAAAACACGCTGATTACGCATTTCATACAGGATATACAGAAACAGGCTGAAAAAGTAAAGCGTTATAAATGGAGTAAGAAGCGACTAAAGCAGGAGATTGATGAGTTATTATTCGGATCAAGTTACAGTCTTATTAAACGCAAAAGTGAAAATAGAGCCAAAAGACACATTCTAAAGGAAACAGGAAAAGAAGTGGAATATGAAGCGACCAAGGATGAAGTAGCCTGGTATATAAAAAGAAATAAAGAACGTGTAATCAGGCAGCGTTTGCTGGCCAACGGAATTATTACCGAAGCACAGCTTAACAGTCAGGATGAACGGGATAAATTGTTTATTGATTACTTGGCACTTTTTACGTTTGTCGAGGAATGCGGTCGTGATTTAAGAGGCAGGGAAGAAGTATACGTACATCAGATTGCGCCAACTAAGCATCCTTTGGCATCTGATCTCTTGCTCGGGTTTTTGAGTGAGGATGTCAGGCAGGCTGATTTTAATCAGGGATATGAAGATGCACGATTGGCATTGGAGGCGCTTTTAGGTGTGGATCTTTCTGGTTTGCGCCGGCAGGAATCGGTTCAGCAGACGGAAGGTTATCAGTTTGCTTATAGCAATGTTTCTTTGACAGAAAGAAAAGAAATAGTAAATATGCTTATTGCCAGAGCAAAACTTATTGTTAAAACTATCTTAAGCAAAAAACATTCGTCCTTGGTGGGTAAAATATTCGCTCAGCCGGGGATTGTGGGAAGAAATATTCTGCTTAGTGGTGCTTTAATATTTGTTAAAAAAATGCTGGCAAAACAATTTCATATTCCTCAGGATGAAAAAAATGCTAAAGCAAGAAGAGTCGAGTCTTTAAAGCTAAATATGCGTAATAATATTTTATATAAAGAGAATGAACTTTATAATTTAAAGGAAACAAAAGCAAGGCTGGAGCAAATAGCTAATTCTAAGAAGCCGGTTGCAGTTATTGTAGGTAGTGATTTAGAAACTTCATTTGAGGCAATGTCTGTGATTAGTAGGTATAGAAAAGATATTACTATTCTTAAAGCACCACATGGAGAGACCCCTGGACAAGCTTTGCGAACAAGTTATACAAAAGGAAAAGAGACTATTGATTTACATAAATCTACCCAATATAACAGAGATGTTATTTTAAAAACTTTTATTTTAAATTCAGGAATTTTAATTAGTACTAAAAAGATGCTGGATAAATATTCTCGAATTGGAGGTAATTACAAAATTACAGAATTGGGGGAAAAAGCAGAAGCCGAGTGGGCAACAATTATTAATAATAAAGAACATATAATTATATTGGGAGAGACCCCGGAACAATTAAAACCGATATTAAAGGATAAGGATGTATTAGAAATAGAGACAGCAAAGCATAGGAAGGCTTTGAATAGAAAAATCCCCTTTGTCGGCAGGAATGTTTGGGAGAAATATTTTGGCAAAGATAAGCAAGCTAAAACACGTAATTTACTGGACCTTCGTTATGTACCTAGTTTTGGTGGATATAAACAACCATTGATGATGCATAATAATCTGGTGAATATAGCAATTTAAGTGACAAGTTACGAGTGACAGGTGAGAAGTTAATGCCCCCCTTCCGGGAATATCCGGGAGGGGGTTTTTGTTTTGTACTCGTATAGTTTGGCAATCATCCATCGCTATGTGGCGCTTAAGCCGCAGCGCATCTTTAACTCTCTGCGAATAAAACACTTAAATCTTCCATTTTTTTATAATAAAATCCCTTCTAGCTATTGAAAAAAGCCAAATCATATGGTATACTTTACCGATTTTATTTATCATTTTTTAGCAACTTTTTAAAGTGTATTTAAGAAAGAAGGAGTTTTTTATGTTATCGACGAAAAATAATCAAAAAATTGGTTTCAAATTAATATCTTTTGTTCTTATCCAGGCTTTTCTTTTAATGAATGTTTCCGGTGCCTTTGCCGGACTGGCTGTGGCTCAAAACAGCGTGGAAAATCAAACTACACTCGCTCCGAATATTGCGATCAGCCATAATGCTTTGCAAGGCATGTTTATGGTTGAACAAGCTCCGGTGATCAAAGTGCCGGAAAGTTTAATCGACGTAGATTATTTTATGAAGACAGTACGTCGGGCATACTTGACTCGCAAGGTTAATGCTGTGAAAAAAGCTGAAGATTTAGAAACTGCGATGCTGGGGATCGTGGAAAAGTATACATCTGCGGATACTGATAAAGTGCGTAGTGCGATCATTACTAAAGTTCGCAAGGCTGGTAAAGAACTTCCTATATATAAAGAAGTGGAAAAAATGCTGACTAAAAAGTCTCTGCATATGGAAATGATAAAACATGTGCTTAAGAAAAAACAACTTGGTGAAAAGGTATTTACGGCTAATAGTGCTGGTGAGTTGTTGAAAACTTTTGGCGTGGATGAAGAGACGCAGCAGCAGGCAATAAATGATGCTAAGCAGACAATAGGTCTTGGTGTAAAACTTACCCGTAAAGAACTCAAAAACATTTTAACCCAGATTCCAAGTAAAGAAAAAATTCCCTCTTTGGCTATAGAATATCTGGATAATAAATACAAAATTAAAGAATGGTGGGGGGTGCAGCTATTTAAAGGAATATGGATGTGTAAGATCGGACAAATGTCTTGGCCGGTGTTAGGGGTGAAAATAGTTCGCTTTGTAAAAGAGAATGATTTGCTTTCTAAATTCTGGGGAAAGTTTGTGGCTTGGTGGGAAGGCTCATTTAAAAGTTTTATTATTAACTATATAAAAGGAATAAAATTCCAGTATTCCCAGGGCTCAGGGTATAATTTCGAAACAGCGCGTAACTGGCTTGATACTTTACTTCGTCTTTATATAGATAAATCTGATCGTGAGGATGCTGAGATTGACCAGGCGCAGACAAGAGAATATATATTTGACCAAATGCGAAAAAAAGGGATTGTTCCGGAAGAGTATAAGCTTTTATTTGCGTCAATGGTTTCAAAACAGCCTGTGCCTGAAAACATCGAAGGCTTTGCTAAGACAGCAAGTGAAAAGAGATTAACAAATGAAGATATAAAAAAATTGACAATTATGCTTGATAAGGTAATTGACCGGGCAGAAATCGCGATTTCTCAATACGAATTATCAGGAAATTCCCGGACAGATGAAAAAGCCTGGGATATGCTGGATAAGCGTTTTGAAGTATATTTAAGCGTGGTTGAGAAACCGTTAATTACGGTGTTTGATATGTGTTCTAAATATCGCATTATCAGTGATATGGTATTTATGATGTTTAAAAATTCAGGACTGCTGCTAGAGAATGACAAATATTTATTTAGCCGGATAGGCGATAAAAATATATTTGAAGATGTAAAAATACAGATCAGAGAAAGAATAGAGGATAACCGGAAAATATTATCCGGGAAATTAGACAAAAACGATTACACCATAACTACAGCTGGCAACAACCTTAAAATAATTCTCCAGTATATTCTAATGATAAAGCAGACAGCTTTTGCAGATGGAAAAGTTGATTTATATGAAGCTAAAAACTGGTTTGGTAAGTTATTTGATTTTTATAAGCAAAGTACTCCTGAATCTCGCAGGGATATTATTAAAAGACTGAAACGCGCGGAATTGATCCTCAGCGATAAAGATGAAGCATTGTTTAGTGAGTTGCTGAAATCAAAGCCGGGAGTTACTGAAAAAATTATTATTGCCATGACTAAAAATGTAAAGACAAAGAGAGCCGGGGAGTCGAAAAGACAGAAATTGATAAAACAGATTCTAAGCGATAAATATAGATATGTCTCCAAAATAAACGCACAGGTATCTGATGAGACTGTATTAAAATCAGTAGATAAAAAAGAATTAATCGGAGTTATCGATAGGTTTGTGCGGGCGCAAAACCTGATTATGGAAGCGGATAAGGTATACCTGGCCGCGGCAACCCCAGAAGAATATGCAGTCGCAGGGGAGATATTAGAAGATGTCCTAAGTATTTATAAACTGACGAAATATCGTATGGAACGAAATATTATTTTTAAAATGCTGATAGAGGCAAGATTAGTAACGCGTGAACATAAAGGATTATTTGATTTGCTATATGCAGGTTCTGCAACCGCAGTCGAAGATATTAAAGATGCAGTTACGGCTCAAGTACAACAGCGCAAAAAAGATTTGGAAGAGTCTTTTATTGAAATTCGTGAAGCTGTGAATAAGTCAGTAGAGCTTTATGAGAAAGCTGCGGAGTTATCTAAGGAGCAGATTGATGAATTTCTTAATGAAAAAATGGCTAAAGTTATAAGTGATTTTACCCAGGAGTATTCGTTTGAACAGGTATTAGAGAGTATCCGAAGGATGGAGACAGGAGAAAAAATAGATTTCTTAGTTGATTTATATGAAGACGATAAAGCTAGGCCTGATCAAAAGAAAAGAATATTTGAGATATTAAAAGAAGTGGGATTGCTGGATGGTTTTTGGGTAAATGTTCACAATTTTTTCAGTAAGCTTGGGCTTACTAAGCGTTTTGCTGCAATTAAGGAACGTTTAAAAGAAACGATCCTGGGTAAAGTTTACTCTGTGCTAGGTGAAAAGAAGCTGAAGCTCGGGGGGCAGGCTATAGTTTATGCGAAGGCAGCTCAGGCTTTGGATCCGGCGTTAAAGATATATGTCAAAGAACCTTTAGCCAGGCAATTTATAACTGAGAGACTGGAAGCGGCAAATTTAATTGATAATTCGATTCAGATGAAGGCAATGTTCTGGTTCTTAGCCGGAGCTAAGCCGTTTGAACCAACTAATATTATTATCCGGTTAATAAATATTCCGATAAGTGCAATCGGATTACTTATACAGTATCCGGCAAAATTGTTGATTAAATTCATGGTAAAAATAGTCATCACTCATCGTCAGATACAAGAATCAGCACGGATTGAGCAGCTGATTATTGCCGCAAGGAAAAATATCGAAGAGGCTGTTAGTTTGTATTCTAAGGGTGATAAACCAACCGCGGAAGTAAAAATAGATGCAGCTTTAGATACTTTTGGAGATGCAAAACAGACGCAGGCTAAAATTTTGCAGGCTTTTAAAGATAATGGTTTTCTTACGGAAGATGACACAGAGTTGAATAGCTTGTTTGATCAGTTGGCACAAAGCACAGATTATGCGCAAAAAGAATCTGTGAAGGCGGAGATTGTACAAAAGATAAGCATGAATCAGCCGGATCCTCTTCCGAGCGTAGACGTAATACTTGAAACAATAATTCCGGCGGCAGAGCAAGCATATATTGATAAGAATTGGGCTAGTTTGGAAGCTGCCCTGGATGTCTTTTTGAATTTTTATGAAAAGGTAAAAGAGCCTAGGGAGGAAGAGATTGTATTAAATGGTTTTGCGGGTGCTTTTCGTGAACATGATATATGGAGCGATACCCTGGATGTATTATTTGAAAAATTAAGAAGTCCGGGGCAGAATTATGAGCAGATTAGAAATGATATCAAAAGTTACATTCAGAAAAAAATGAGTGGCACAACTCCGGAAGTGCCTGATTTAGATCAGGCACTTACTGCAATAGCAGAAGCGACGGGGTTATATGCGGATAAAAAATATGAAGAAGCCGAAGCTGAATTACTTAAAGTATTGCAGTTTTATGCATTAAATACAGTAAGCGAACGAGAGCGTACAATTGTCATGGATAATATTAAGCCTTTGTTGCCTACAGAGGATAAGCAGTTAGAAGCGTTTTTTAGATCAATTGCCGATCAAAATACTCCGGATGAAGATAAACAAAGTTTGATAGCTGCGATTATAGAAAAAATAACTATTTATCAGAAGTCCCAAGTTGATCCGACTCCGGAAATGCCGGATTTGAATAAAATACAGAGGGATGTGAATAAGGTCGTTAATTTATATAAAGAAAAGCAAGATAATACTGCGGAAGAAATATTAGGATCGATACTGAATCTGGCAATAACTCACAAAGATAATGCAGAGGTTATAACTCCAATATCCAATATGCTGGTGACTGCGGGATTATGGAATGATGCGGATAAGCAGTTGTTTTCGGAATTATTGCAGAAAAATGACTTGCAGGGGATAAAAGATAAGATTTCTGCAATCGTATTAAAACATAGAAATGAAATAAGATCAGCAACCGAATATATTAATACTGTAAAAGTTTTTTGTTACGAAAGAAAGTTTAATTGGGAAGTTGCGTCACAGTCGATTGATTCAGCCTTAACTCTTTATGAGGAAAATGCATGGGTGAGAGATTCAATAGCAGTAGCTTTAACCATGGAAAAAGCATTGCTGGATAATGTTACCCGAAATGAATTAATTGGGAAGTTTAATAATGCGATAAAAAATAATGAAAATACAACCGGGATAAAGGGTGAGATAAAAGCGGCTATAAAAACTTATGCAACAGCGCAGTTAGAGAAAGTAGAGAAGGTAAAGCAAGTTGCGGCGAAAGATAAAGTTAGCAGTTTGACAATAATTATGCGTAACAGCTATTACGCGAATGATCTGGATCTTCCGATACAGGCACGGGATGATTTGTTAGCAACATATGTTAAGGTTATGCCATTGCGGAGCTTAATAAAAGAACAAATTATAGAAGCTGATTTAATGACAGAAGAGGATGTGAATAGATTATTCGGAGCTTTGGATAGGGTTTCTTCTGATGATGAAATAAAGGATGCACTAGACGCTATCGAGAATAATATGTTAACCCATGTGTTGGAGCAACGGCTTGATAAGGCGCAGACCACTATTATACTTATAGCTGATCGTTATGAGGTGGCGGTAAAAGATGAAGACTATAAGAAAGCAGAGGATCTTTTGAATTATCCTTTGGCTGTGGCGTTAGATTGTAATGAGCATGCAGAGGCTATCTTGACGGAACTGGAAAAACAGAAATTAGTAACTACTAATGAAGTTAAAGGACACTTCCGGGACTATGTGAATTCCAGGGATGCCGGGTATCTCGATCTTTTAAAACGTAAAATAACCGAAGCACAAAAAGCTCTTAAACAGATAGAAGAGCCGAAACAGCCGGATGATGGACAGCAGAATGATATTATTCAGTTGAAAATGAAAGTGGTAAACTTTATTGCTGAGGCATGTGGTAATTATTATGTAACTGAAGATTTTGACGCGGCAGGAAAATCTCTTAATGAAATATTGAATGCATATATGGAACATCCTGAAATACGTGATTTTATCACTGAAATCATGGAGAAGAATGACTTGATGAACGATACTATTAAGGGGTTATTTAAAGACTTAGGAGTCTTGTCCGATAATAATATTTCCGAACAACAGATTGATAGTATAAGAGGAAAGATACAGGATGCTGTAAAAGCAAATGTAAAAGCAGTAAAAAGAAATAAAAAGATGCTGGAATTAATTGGCATGGCGATTTAATTGGTGAATGGTTGATCGTGAATAGTTTTTGGGCCGGTTGAGACCGGCCCAAACTGATATATAATTAATATGAAAATAATTACAAGTATAATCATACAGATATTTTTATTTACTACCTTGTGCTTTGGCGCGGGAGCGAATAGCTATCTTTCCCCTGAGATATCCATGGCTAGTGAAGGAGTAAAGGACAGGATATCTCAGGTATCCGAGCAAGATAATACTGCGTCTATTTTTCCTACCTATGATGTGATTAAAGAACTCAAGAAAGAAAATTATATTTCAGGTAAAATTGGCCAGCATGATTTTGCCGGAACAGTAAGACGACGGAAAGGTTTTTTATTTATCCATAATGTATATAAGCCTCAGAGCAAGAAAGATATCCGATGCTGGGGCGGTGTTTTATTTAAGGTTCCGTATGAAATAATACCTTCTGAAGACGAGGATAAAGGTGTGTTTTTGAAAATGCGTATAAAAGATGTATCTAAAAACGGAAAGTTTTCTCTTACCTTGCAATGGCCGGAATTAAAGAATGATAGTTATGTGCGGCTTGTCTATGATACGGATAAAACAGGGGAGATCACTATAAACTTATCTAAACTGGTTAAGGACAGAGGATTGCCGGCTGGGGATCAGTTTTATGTACAGGTATTGCCGGTTGGTCATAATGCTAAAGTAGAAATAGATGAATTTGTTTTAGAAAATATTCCGGTGCGGCAGGAAGAAAATGCTGTGTATAACCGGCATATATACCCTATATATAAAGAAGGGGAATATCCAATTAACTTAACTTCGTATCAGGCGGAACAAATTCGCGTGTTTTTGTCTGCAATTTACTCGATTTCAGAAGAGAGCAAAAGGAAAGATGTTTCCAAAGTAGAAATAGGTGGTGAGTTGTTTGATTTGCTTAATCAGATAATGGAAGAGCAGGAGAGTTTATGTCTTTTAATGGAATTGGGATATGAAGAGCCGCTGTTGAAAATATTAACAGTATTAAAAAAGAAGTTTTTGCGTATGTCTAACATAGCAGTAAAGGTTGAAAAGCTAAAAATAGAAATGCAGAGTAATTCTCGAATGTTAAGAGTAAGAAGACTGGAAAAAGAGTGGTCTTATATTAATAATCAGTTCGAAGAAAAAAATGCGCAGTACACTGAGACTTTACGCCAGCATCGGGTATTTGGTTCACCTCATCCGGGAAGCTATGATGAGATTATGTCCTTGTTTGAAATAAAGAATCATTTGTTTGGAGAATTGAATCGGACAAAAGATGAGTTATTTCGTAAGGTGGTTGAATACTATAATCATTGTCGTAACTTTTGTAAATTTAAAAGGACCTTAAAGCAGAAGATGGAAGAGATAAATACCATATTAAACAGCAAAGAGGAGGCTAATATATATTCGAATCCGGAATTATTAGCAAAAGAATTTAAAAAATATTCGTCTTTGATGGGCTCTCCTTCGAAGGCGAGCCGCCTGACTGCCGAAGATAAAAAATCTGTTATAAAGATGGTTATGTCTTATATTTCTTCGCAATCCGATAGACGCGAGGAAAATATCACTTCGGTGAAATCAATTAAAGAGATTTCTCGTCCTGCTTTATCTTTCGTGGAATCAGCAATATAGTTAATATTTATAGGAAAAAAATTAAATTATGAGTAGTAGATTTGGAGTAATATTTAAAATCATTGTAATAGTACTTGTGCAGGCATTTTTGACGTTAGATCTTGCTTGGGCTGCGCAGGGGAATCTGCGTTCGTTTCAAGCGGATGATACTATTTCTCCTTATATCCAGGTCGAAAATATTTCTTTGCAGGCCGGATTTTCTGTTTTATTTACTAAGGTTGCTGTGAAAGATATTGCTCAGATTGAAACTATTGAGAGTATAGAGCAAAACACTACTAACTCATCCATCCTATCTCAAATCAGAAATTGGATGGAAAGATTTTTTCTAAAAATCACATTTTCTTTAGGACAGATATTGTTAGGGTGGACTGGACTTGTTTGGGCGCAGGAGCATATAGAAGAATATAACGGCCCTTATTTTGATAACGTATGGTCGTATTGGTGGTATCGGACATGTAATTTTTTTACAAATCCAGTTGTTTTTAAGACTGT
This sequence comes from PVC group bacterium, assembly GCA_024231215.1. Taxonomy (GTDB): domain Bacteria; phylum Omnitrophota; class Gorgyraeia; order B26-G9; family B26-G9; genus JAAEQR01. Next base: position 79,791 of record JAAEQR010000003.1, read on the forward strand.
ATTGGTTATCTCAGGTGTAGCAATGGTTTTTTTAGTCGCGAGTTTTGTTGTAGCTAACCTGATGACAAGTAAAAAAGATAGAAGCAATCTGGGAATGGTGATATTGATTGGTTTGATTGGTTATTTGGTTCTAAGCAGTGATATAGGCAATAAAGTACAAGACTTTTTCTTTCCCGATGTTATGCCTGATATGAAGACTTCGACACAAAAGAGTATTATGGAGCACAAATTAGGACTCCCTGGAGTAGGCATACAGACAAATGCGGTGCATTCGGAAGTAATACAAGAATTCACCTCAAAAGGAAAAACAAGGAAAAATGTAATTATAAACGGAAAGATAGTAGGAGATAATATTCCTCAGAAGAGTTTTACACTTGATCAGAATGAGATTGTCTTGGCTGTATTGTTCATGCTTGCAGGGATTTTTTTAATTGATCATGCAATAAACAAAAATAAAAGAGGTCAGAAAACATTAATAGATATATCTTTTGCTTTCTGGGGCCCGATAATAGAGGAGATAATTGAGATATTGAAAGCGTCATCTCAATCTGCAGGCCAGCTGGTAACGATTAATGAATCAGACATAGCTGATTTACCATCAGAGACTGAGACTGTGTTGGATCAGTCAGGGGTGTTTTTCTCGGATAAGAATTCTGCCCAGGGAGAGCTTCAGCTTTATATGGAACAATTCGGGGCGCTTCTTTATCCTACAAACTGGGATGATTTTCGAAAAGCAGAACAGGTGCATCGTAACCGGCTGAATAATTGTAGTACATCATATGTTTTGCTGGAACAGGCTGTTTAGCTCCATAACTTTACGCCTTCCAATAAATATCAATTGCAACCAATTGTAAATAAATAGCTTACAGAAATAGACCTGCCTTGACAAGCCTGCCTATATATGGTATACTTTAAAACCATTTTTAATGTGTAATTTATTGGGATAATTTGAGTTATGAATTTTAGTGAAAAACGGGGTGCAGGTTTTGTTAGTAAAACATTCTAAAATATTGATTCTTACTAAGCTTTTTGTATTGCTTCTGGTGCAGGCGATGTTGATGACAAATATTGTCTGGGCTGGAGGGTGGGAAGTCTTATGTCCAGATACCAGAGAAATGCTTGCTCCTACTCTTCAAATCAATAGCACTGTGATACAGGATAGTCTTGCTGCATTTAACCCTGAACATCCAACTAATCTGAAATATCTTTCCACAGAAGATGAAGTCTTTAAACTGTCCGAATATGTAAAACAACGTGTTCGGGAACTTGGATACCAGAATAGGGAGATAGATAAAATATCTAATAATTTGCTTGATCTTTTTCTATCTCAAAAAGATAACGGAGGAAGTGCAAGTTTATTGAAATTAAAGCAGCAGTTGGCAGTTTTGAAAGAATCAAAAGATAGTTTTCCGGCAGAAAGATTTGAAAATCAGGAGATGCAAATTATAATCCAGGTGATGGATATGATTACTGCGGTTATCAAGCCTACTTATGATGAATTTGAGGGAATGTTTTTAGAAGATGTATTGAAAAATAAAAAGGCGCAGGGACTAGGCTATACGCAGTTGTTTTGTATTTTAGCCGGAGCCATCGGCTTGGAAGCATTTCCCGCATCGACAATGTATAATGTGGAAAATCTGGATAAGAAGTTTAATATGTTGAATTATGTCCGACTTATCACAGGAAAATTTGTTCGGGTCGATCTGATTAATACTCGATTACTGATAAAGGGGCCTTTTCTTTTAACGGAGGAATATTATATTAGAGACAATTACTTTATCCCTTTGGAAAGTTCTGCAGATAAATCTTTGTACTCGTGTATTCGTATAGAGTCTTTTTCTAAACTACCAGCGTATATTTGGGATGTCAAAGGAGCTTTGGCCTATAGGAAGTTTAGCAAAGAAAAATATAAAGATGAGGAGAGTGTTTTAAGAAAGTTGGAACTTGCTAAAATAATCAAGATTTTTCTAAGAGCTAAAGCAATAGACCATGATGATTTATTAGTGCATTTACACTTAGCTAATATTTATGCTTTGACTGGAATTTATCAAAAGTCGGTTGAATACATAAGCACGGCAATTCAATTGACCAAACATATTTTTCCCCGAAAATTTGTGGCTGATTTATATCAATTTCGTGGGGAACTATATTTAGAAATGAAACGGAATCAAGAGGCAAGAAAAGACTTTGTTCAGGCGATTGAGTTAAATCCATTGTTAGAAAAGGAGATTTTAGAATGCTGGAAGGCTGAAACAAAGAAGCCATTTGCTTCGGCATTGAATAAAAACAGTAAGCCGGTAGTTAATATTGATGATTTAGTGCCGGCAATTGAACTGCCTGGCGCAAAGGGGAGGATTCTAAGCCACAAAGACAATGTACTATTGTTAGCAAAAGGTAAGATCCCAAAGGTAGGTTCCGGAAAATTTCGGGATAATGCCCTCAAACTTAAAAGGGCAAGCAGTTTTTTAAGAGAATATTATAAAAAAGAAGATAAATTTGGTGCTAAAGCTGAAATGCTTAAGAAAATCAGTATATCCGGAGTAGATATGAAAACCAATTTATTATATTACGATCCTGTGTATAATTTATGTGTGCCGGCTCATATAGTCAGAAGAGCCCAACTGATTGAATTCTCCATGAAGTTTCTTGAACAGTGTGATGTAAAAACAGATAATGGTATTCGTCTCTTAGCTAAATATATTGACCAGGCAATTAAATTTTTTGTTAAATATGAACAACTTAAAAAAGAGGTCAGGAATAATCCGACAGATTCAGATGCTATGTATGAAGCTTTGTTGCCCTTGACTAGGCTATATGAGAACAGGAAGCAGGGAAATATTTTTTCCAAAAAGGCGATGAGAAAAGTGCTGGCCGGCCTAATAGAAAAAGATAATATTATCGAACAGAAATTGAGCAAGAAAGTTGAGACGGCTGAACGAAAAGTAAAGAAAATGATAATGAATTTGGAAAAACAAATGCCGAACTTGCTGGGGTATCAAATCCGGGATAAGATTTTAAAAATTACTCCGTTATGTGAAAATATTGGCGAGGACCTGGACCAGGCTGGGAAGTTTGATGAAGCAAGAAAATATTATTTGGAGGTTGTACGACTGCTTAAATTATCCGAGTTGGATTTGGGTGCCTGGCCGGTAATGTGCCAGAAGAGAATTACTTACTTTTTACTGGAACATGGGTTGTTTATTGAACTTATTGAATTGCTTGGTATATTTTGGGATCCGGATGAATTTATCCGGGACATTTCTCAGTTGCATGAAACAGAATCCGGATATTTGAAAAATATAGAGGGGAAAGAGAGAGCAGAATATTTGTTAGATCAACAGGGGCTGTGGAAAAATATTATAGAAGGAGATCATTCTATTTTATGGAATGAGCTTTATTATCAAATGTCGGTACGGAAATCTCAAGCTAGTTTTGCTTTCGCTTTGGAAATTGAGTATCTTCAGAAAAAGGCAGAAGGATTATATGAAAAGTTATGCCGAAAATTAAGAGAATTGGATGCTCAGCATGAAAGAGGTAACGCGTGGAGAGAGAACGAGTTAGATTTATCGAATGATATCTTAGTGGAACAGGGAGTATGAGGGAAGTTACAGGTAAAGAGTGGCAAGTAAAGGGTGACAAATTACAAGATTCAGCATATTTTTACTTATCCCATTGTAAATAATTTGGTTATGTAATAAAGATAGTGTTTGGTATTATAGTTAAATAAGTCCTTGATTTTGTATTTTTAATTAGTTATAATATTTTTTTAAGTAGGTGGCTTTTTGTCTCTAATCAAAACATAAAGAGGTCCGTAGGGACCTGTTATTTTTTTATAAGGAGGGAAATAGATGGCACGAAGAAAAATTGCAATGGATGGAAATACCGCGGCGGCATATGTCGGCCACGCGACTAATGAGGTAATTGCTATTTACCCAATTACTCCTTCTTCTGGTATTGGTGAAATGGCTGATGCTAAATCAGCTAAAGGTGAAAAGAATATATGGGGACAAATTCCGGTTGTATCCGAATTACAGTCCGAAGGCGGGGCTTCTGGAGCAGTGCACGGGGCTTTAAGTGCGGGTAGTTTGACGACTACATTTACTGCGTCTCAGGGGCTTTTACTTATGCTTCCGAATATGTTTAAGATTTCCGGAGAGCTTACTCCGGCAGTGTTTTATGTTACCGCACGTACAGTAGCATCGCATGCGTTATCTATTTTTTGTGATCATTCGGATATTATGGCTGCACGTTCTACGGGGTTTGGTGTTTTGTTTGGAGGTAGTGTGCAGGAAGTCATGGATATGGGTTTGATTGCTCAAGCGGCAACCTTAGAAGCTCGCGTTCCTTTACTTATGTCTTTTGACGGGTTCCGGACTTCGCATGAAATTCAGAAAATTGAAGAGCTTACATTTGATGATATGCGTCAGGTGATAAAAGATGAGTATGTGCAGGCACATCGCAGCCGTGCGCTTAATCCTGATTGTCCGACGATAAAAGGAACTTCTCAGAACCCGGATGTATTTTTTCAGGAAAGAGAGACGGTTAATCCGTATTATGATAAAGCAGCTTCTGTTATTCAGGGCGTAATGGATCGTTTTGCTAAAGTTGTTGGTCGTCAATATAAGTTATTTGATTATTTCGGAGCGCCGGATGCAGAGCGTGTGATTGTAATTATGGGATCCGGAAGCGGTGCAGTGCTTGAGACAGTAGAAGAGATGAATAAAAACGGAGAGAAGGTCGGGATGGTTAAAGTTAATGTATATCGTCCTTTTTGCGTAGAAAGCTTTGCCAAAGCATTACCGGAAAGTGTAAAAAAGATTTCTGTATTAGATAGAACTAAAGAACCGGGTGCAATAGGAGAGCCTTTATATATTGATGTTCGTTCTGCAATTGGAGAGGCTTTAGAAATTGGTATTGCTACATTTAAAGAATGGCCGGTGATTGTCGGAGGTAGATACGGTTTAGGTTCTAAGGAATTCAATCCTTGTATGGCAAAAGCAGTGTTTGACAGTCTAAAAGGTGAAAAGGCTAAAAATCATTTTACTGTTGGGATTAATGATGATGTGACTAAAACAAGTATTGAATTTGATACTTGTTTTTCAGCTGAAGATGTAGATACGTTCCGCGGGGTGTTTTACGGGTTAGGGTCTGATGGTACTGTTGGTGCAAACAAAAATTCGATAAAAATAATCGGTGAGTTGACTGATAATTACGTGCAGGGATTTTTTGTCTATGATTCTAAAAAAGCTGGTTCACGAACGGTATCCCATCTGAGATTTGGCAAGAAACCAATCAACAGTACTTATTTGATTCAGCAGGCTAATTTCGTTGCTTGTCATAACTTTAGCTTTTTGGAAAAGTACGATATGCTTTCCGGGGCTGATGAAGGAGCTACTTTCTTGCTGGCAAGCCCGTATGGCAAAGATGAAGTTTGGGATAAGATGCCAAAAGAAGTGCAAAAACAGATCATTGATAAAAAGATAAAATTTTATGTTATTGCGGCATATGACCTGGCGAAAAAGATAGGGTTAGGGGCTAGAATAAATGTGATAATGCAGACTGCGTTTTTTAAGATTAGTAATATTATTCCGACAGATGACGCAGTAAAGGCGATCAAAGATGCGATTAAGAAAACCTATGGGAAAAAAGGTGATAAGATTGTAGAGATGAATAATAAGGCGGTTGATGTGGGCTTAAACGCGATGGAAGAGGTGAAAGTTCCGGCAGAGGCTACCAGTAAGATAACTATTCCAGATATAGTTCCGAATGATGCGCCTGAATTTGTGAAGAATGTAACTTCTCAGATCATCTCTTGTCGTGGAGATGATTTGCCGGTATCCGCGTTTCCAGTAGACGGAACTTGGCCGACTGCTACTTCTAAGTTTGAAAAGCGTAATATTGCGGTGCAAATACCGGAGTGGATCCCGGATTTGTGTATTCAGTGTGGACAATGCAGTTTTGTGTGTCCACATGGTGTTATCCGAATGAAAATATATGATTCAGATCTGGTCAAAAGTGCTCCGGAAAAATTCAAGAGTTCTAAAGCTACAGGAAAAGGATTGGATAATAAATCGTTTACTTTACAGGTGGCCCCGGAAGATTGTACGGGTTGCGGAGTTTGTGTGAATAAATGTCCGGCTTTGGAAAAAGATGCAGATAAACAACCTACCGGGAAAAAGGCGATCAATATGGTCTCTCAGGTTGAATTGAGAGATCAGGAAAAGAAGAATTTTGAATTTTTCTTGTCTATCCCGGATATGAAGGTAAAAGATTTACCGATTGGTATTGATACAGTAAAAGGGGCACAGCTTATGCGTCCTTTGTTTGAGTTCTCCGGTGCTTGTGCAGGTTGCGGAGAGACTCCTTATGTTAAGCTGATGACCCAATTGTTTGGAGACCGGGCGATTATTGCTAATGCAACAGGATGCTCTTCTATTTATGGGGGAAATCTACCGACTACACCTTATTGTGTGACAGAAGATGGTAGAGGTCCTACCTGGTCAAATTCTTTATTTGAAGATAACGCTGAATTCGGGTTTGGTATGAAGCTGGCAGTTGAGCAGCTTACCGAACGCGCACGTGCACTGTTGAAGGAGGTGAATTCAGATAGTTTAACTGAGGATGTTCTATCAGCTGAGCAAAAAACTCATCAGCAGATAGAAGAACAGCGTGAACGCATTGCGAAGTTGAAAGAAATACTGGCTAAGAAGTCTAATGATCCTAAAGTAAAAGAATTACTTGGCATCATAGATTATTTAGCCCAAAAGAGCGTTTGGATACTTGGCGGTGACGGATGGGCTTATGATATTGGTTATGGTGGACTTGATCATGTATTGGCATCTGGAAAAAATGTAAATGTTCTGGTGCTTGATACCGAGGTGTATTCTAATACCGGTGGTCAGATGTCCAAGGCTACGCCGATGGGTGCGATTGCCAAATTTGCTGCAGCTGGGAAGCCGTTATTTAAGAAAGATTTGGCTTATTTAGCTATGACTTATGGAAATGTTTATGTGGCACGTATTGCCATGGGCGCTAATCCGGCACAGACTCAAAAAGCATTTATGGAAGCTGAGGCTTATGATGGCCCATCAATCATTATTGCTTATACGCATTGTATTGCGCATGGTATTAATATGACTAAAGGTATTGACGCGCAAAAACGGGCGGTAGATTCAGGATACTGGGTATTAATGCGTTTTAATCCGGATCTGGCCGAACAGGGCAAGAATCCGTTGCAATTAGATAGTAAAGAACCGAGCATTGATTTGGCAGATTATATTTATCAGGAAAACCGGTTTAAAGCGCTTAAGACAATGAATCCGGAACGCGCGAAAATGCTGCTTGATTTATCTCAGGCAGAAGTTAAAGCAAGATTTAAACGTTATCAATATCTTGCACAGATGGATTATAGCAAGACTGAATAACAACTAGAAATAAACATAAAATAAAGAGCCCTATATAAAATGGAGTTCTTTACTTAACCTAGATTTTGGATTAGTGCTATTCGTTGTGGGCTAATGCAATTCTGGGTTTACCTCGATTTTAGAAAGGAGTTGATTAAAATGGCAAAGGTTACAATTCAAAATCAAAATGATCTGGAAAAAGCAATACGTTCTTTTAAAATGCGTTGTAAAAAAGAAGGTATTTTGCAATCGGTTAGAGACAAGCAGCATTATACAAAACCGTCTGTTCAGAAAAGACAGGATGCTATAAAGAGTAAAAGAAAGATGCGAAATAAGGCTAAAGAAGCTTAAGTAGAGGGGGAAGAGAGTGGACAAGAATATGAGATCCTTAATGGCAATCTTTGGTTTCTTTATGATTTTTGGCGTTATTTTTGGTTGTGAGCCAGGGTATTGTGAAGAAGGGATGAAAGGAGACGCAGTAATGATTAGTGTGGGAAAGACGGTGAAGTTTGATTATGTGCTTACAACCGAAGAGCAAAAGATTGACAGTTCCGAACAAAATGGTCCGCTTGAGTATGTTCATGGAGACGGGAAGATCATCAAAGGATTAGAAAAGGAATTGGAAGGGCTGAGTGTAGGGGATAAAAAAACTGTTGTTGTTTCTCCGGAAGAAGGATATGGAGAAATAAAGCAGGATGCTTTTAAAGAATTCCCCAAGTCGGAATTTCCACAAAATGTTCCCTTAAAGGCAGGCCAGATGATTAGTGTTGGTACCCCTGATGGAATGACATTTCCGGCAATGATTGAAGAAGTTAAAGAAGAGTCTGTAATTCTTAATTTAAATCATCCCTTAGCTGGAAAAGAATTAAAGTTCGACGTGACTATAGTTGAAATAAATTAATGTGTATATAGAAAGGAAGAAGATGACTGAGCAGAATAATAAATTATATGTAGGAAATTTATCTTATAATGTAAATGAGGATGAACTTAATGGTTTTTTTACAGAAAAGGGTATAGCGGTTGAATCTATACGCATTATAAAGGATAAATATACAGATAGATCAAAAGGTTTTGGGTTTGCAGAATTAACTGCTGATCAGGATTTGCAGAAGGCGATAGAAACCTTAGATGGTCAGGATTTCAGCGGCCGTGCTTTGAAGATAAGCCAGGCACGTCCGAGTGAAGGTGGCTCAAAAGGAAATCGCCGGCCGGATAACAGGCAACAGAGAGATACCCGCTGGTAATATATAAATGTAGTAATAATAAAAATTCCCCCTTATGAAAGAGGGGATTTTTATTATACTAATTCTCTCGGTAATAAAATATATAGGAGTATTACGGTAGATATGAGTAACAGAAAGAAAACGTCAAAAGAAGATTGTACTGGTTGTCCTTCAATATGTTGTCATAATTTGGCATTACAGATTGGCCGGCCGACTAACCGGGCGGAAATAGATGATCTGAAGTGGCAGCTTCATTTTAATACAGTTAAGGTATATATTCGCAGCCATCGCTGGTATCAGTGGGTAGAGGGTAAGTGTATATATTTAACTGATGAGGGGCTATGTTCTACATATGAGACCCGGCCGGATAAATGCCGTATACATAATCCGCCGGATTGTGAATTACATGGTAAGTTTTACGATGTGATGTTTTCCCGGCCGGAAGAACTGGAAGCCTATTTTTCGCATAAACGCAAGAAGAAAAAAGCCCAATAAAATGGCAAAATTAATAGAAACCATCAAAGATGAACTTAAAGAGCATGCTCCGTTTACGTTTTTCGGGGCGCTTGTCGGAATAATTTTCATGTTTTTATTCCGAGGTATGTCACAAGAGACAGCGCATCAGATGTTTTTCGTATTCCATCCCATGCATGTATTATTAAGCGCTCTGGCTACGGCATCTATGTACCAGCGGCATCAATGCCCGGCAAATAAAAAGCGGTGTAATGTTTTTATTTTGCTGATAATTGGTTACATGGGAGCAATTGGTATTGCTACTTTGAGTGATTCTCTCATGCCATATTTAGGAGAAGTTTTTTTAGACATGCCGCATAGGCATATGCATGTAGGGTTTTTGGAGAGGCCATGGTTGATAAATTTGGTGGCAATTATTGGCGTGGCAATAGCGTATTTTAATCCAAACACAAAATTCCCTCATTTAGGACATGTTTTGCTGAGTACGTGGGCGTCTATTTTCCATATCATGGCCGCAAAAGGTGAGGGCTTAAGTGCAATTGTTTATGCTGGGGTGATGTTATTTTTATTCCTTTCGGTATGGCTGCCTTGCTGTATCAGTGATATTGTCTTTCCGCTTTTATTTGTAACTAAGAAAAAAGATTAAACCACATTTTGTTTACCAGTTTTTTTTCAAGCTAAAGCCAACGGATATTCCGGAATAGCGTCTTATGAATACTTCTGGTTTTGCTTTAAATCCACAGATTTCGGTTTGCTGTGGCGCCAGAGAGTTTCTTCCCAGTATTTTTTTAGAGTGGAACATGATATCTTGCAGATTAAAGAGAATATCTAATACTGCTGCCTGATAAATGAAATTTTTATCAGCATCTGAATTCTGGATATAGGTTTCAAGATCATTGTTTGGATCAAGGTTATTTCGTGTGCCGTGTATCAATGCATAGCGGGCAAAATCTGTTTTGCATAATAATGCAAGCATTGATCCAAAGCGGCTGTTAATTTCCCCGGTTTTTATTTTTTTATCGATAGTTGCATAAGTGTTTGTGCTGGCTTCCAGTCCGGCTAGGGCTAATTGTCTTCTTATTTTTCTTTTTTCCGGATATTTTTCATATGCGGTTTTACCTAAATAATAAGAAGCACTGCCATTTTCAGCTTTTGATGTTATGAACCCGAATTTTACACGGGGAGCAATGCTCATATCACGTGCTTCCTTATAATGTCCAGCCTCATGTATTGCTACTGAGCAATACGCAGCTTCTACTGATTGGAAAAGAGTCGAGATAATGCTGTTTTCTTCAGCCAGTAATACCTTTGCGTTAAATAACATTGTAAGTAGTACAATTAAAATTGATAGCTTTTTCATGATTTCCCCCCGATTTTGTGTGGTTTCATTAATTAAGCCTTTTTAAAAGTTTATAAAATATACCATATAGTTCTGGGTTTTGCAAATTTTTCTTAATATTTTTTTATGTTGTTGAAGAAGTGGGTATTTAGGGATATAATAGGGAGGAAAATATGAATATAAACGGGCATAATAAATGATGCCCCTACAGGAGGGTCAATATGAAAAAGAATGCTGTAAATCGAGGGATCCAGAATGTACGGGAAAAAGGTAGTGGTGTGTTCAGAGAAGGTGCTCATATGCTGCCGAGTGTTTCTTTGATGATTGCCGAGGGAGTGCTTAAAACAGTAAAAGATTTAAAGAAGCCGTTTGTGACAATAGTGAATTCGTACACTACACAGATACCTGGGCATGCGCATCTTGATCAGCTGGGTGCGATTCTTAAAAAGGAGTTGGAAAAACAGGGAGTAAATGTCTGGTATACAAATATCGGGGCTGCGGTGTGCGATGGTATTGCCATGGGGCATTTTGGCATGAAATATTCTCTAGCCTCGCGTGAACTTATTGCTGATCAGATTGAGACAATTATTGGTGCGCATCCGTGTGATGCTTGGATTGGTATTGGTAATTGCGATAAGATTGTTCCGGCGATGTATAATGCCATGGTGCGGGTAAATATTCCGGCAATGTATGTTAGCGGCGGGCCGATGCTGGCGGGTAAAGAATGTACGGATTTAATTTCTGTGTTTGAAGGCGTGGGTAAAAATAGTGTGGGTAAGATGAGTACAAAAAAACTGGAATCTTTAACTGAATATGCCTGCCCCGGATATGGAAGCTGTGCGGGTATGTTTACGGCAAATTCTATGAATTGTTTGGGAGAAGCTTTAGGGTTTGCTTTGCCCGGGAACGGAACGATTCCGGCGACGCGCAGGGTTGCTGGAAAAAAGAGACAATATGAACTTAATCCAAAACGTATAGATTTGTTTAAACAGGCAGCAAAAAAAATCATTCAATTATTAAAGAAAGATGTACGGCCTTTAGATATTCTGACTAAAGATTCTATTGATAACGCGTTTATTCTGGATATGGCTATGGGAGGTTCAACGAATACGGTATTACACATATTAGCCTTAGCGCATGAAGCTGGAATAAAGTATAATTTAAAACGATTGAATCAGCTTGCTAAGACCACGGCTAATGTGGTTAAGATTGCACCGTCGCGTCTGGAGATACATGTTGAAGATGTACATAGAGTCGGAGGTATGGGAGCAATACTCAGGTCTGTTTATGACGGAGGAAAAACTCATTTAAAGCTTAAAGCAAAGACGATATACGGGACTTTGGGAAATTATGTATTAAAATCTCGTAAGCCGGACGGATATGTTTTGCGTTCAGTGCGTAATGCATTTTCCAAAGAAGGCGGGTTGGCTATATTATTTGGCAATATCGCGAGAAATGGTTCGGTTGTAAAAACTAGCGGAGTTGATTTGGACATGATGACTTTTTCTGGTCCGGCTAGAATATTTGAATCTCAAGAGGATGCTTTGCAGGGAATTTTAAAGGGAAAGGTCAAAGACGGAGATGTTGTGGTTATCCGGTATGAAGGGCCTAAAGGCGGCCCGGGAATGCAGGAAATGCTTTCTCCTACAGCTGCAATCAGAGGGGCGGATATAAAAGCAGCTTTGATTACGGATGGCAGATTTTCCGGGGGAACCCGGGGGCTGTGCATTGGCCATGTGGCGCCTGAGGCTGCGGCAGGCGGAGAAATTGGTGTTTTGAAGAACGGTGATATTATTGAGATCGATGTGGCTAAAAAGAAGCTTAATGTGAAGCTCTCAGCCGCAGAAATTAAGCGCAGGAAAAGCAAGATGAAGCCGTTTAAATCTAAAGTTCGTGGAGGTTGGCTTAAACGTTATTCAGTCTTTGTTACCAGCGCAGATACCGGCGCAGTGTTGAAAGACAGTATTTAGCGCTTGTCCGCCCCGAACAATAATACATATCCAGTTGTAATATAATAAGTTACAGCTGGATATTTTTTATTCTGTTTTAACCTGGAATTTGGTTGCGAGATAGTTAAAGGTATGGTATACTTTATTGCGTTTTTTAAAAAGAGGCTCAGGCATCTTTGTATGTAGTTATAAACAAACAGCTTATGAAAAATCAGGAGGAGCTGAATAGATAATGGAAAATAAAGTGAATGATTTAGACTTAGCCAAAGTTATCCGTAAGCTAAGGAATTATGAACGTCAATATTTACCGCAATGGGTAATTGACCATGAAAAAGAGGTTGCGGTAATTTCTTATCGCATGGGAGAGCTTTTAGGTTTGTCTGCTACTCAATTGGCAGTACTGGCAATTGCAGCCCGGTTTCACGATATTGGCAAAAGTAAGATAGACCGGAATATTGTAGATCGTGATGGTGAATTAGGTGTTGGAGAAATCCAGGAGATTTTAGATCACGTTGATTTTTCTTATGATGTACTGAAAGAAAATGGTATATCCTGGCAGCTTGTATTGCAGGCGGTTTTACTGCATCATGAGAATTTTGACGGGACAGGATATCCCTATGGGTTAAAAGGTAAGGATATTTCCGTAGAAGCTCAGATCCTGCGGGTGGTTGATAGTTTTAGTGCTATGCACGGCTCACGCCCGTATCCTAATTCCTATGGCGAGGATGTTACTGTATCGATTCAGGAGATTAAGGATAAAAAAGAAATCTTTTATAATCCGGAAGTAGTGGAAGTATTTCTTGAGCTTGTCAGCTGTTCAAGAGATAAACCGGAACGGATATATGAACGTCCCAAAATGCAGATTGAAGAAGTTTTATATCATTGTGGTATACAGAGCGGAAATTTCTTTACGATCATCAGAAATCTTGCGCGGACTTTACGCGGCTCCTTGCCTTTAGAACCGGTGGTATAGATATATGCGAATGATAAAAATTATCTCAGTAATCCTGATTAATCTTACCTTGGTTTCCGGAATTGTCTGTGCTATGCCTGAAGAAAACAATTCTCCTCAAACTATGTTGTCTCCATCGTTGCATATTCAACACGTAAATTTAAAGCAGGTGTTTGAATATCTAAATGAACAATCGGGCAGTGAATCTATAATGGCTGCTTTAGAGGGGAAGGCGGCAGATATAGTCTTAGCTGGTATAAGTGGATCATCGAGCCCAGCTTTGCGAGCTTTTGAATTAGGTATAGAAAAAGAGAGAATTTACAATGATTCTGTGCTTTATAGGGGTTTAATATATGGAATAGTTGGTCTTTGTGTGGGTGTCTTTTTGGGCGTGGTAATTGGCGATAGTATTTTTTCTCCTGTTATATATGGTGTGCTTCTTACTATTATTTTTGCAGGGAGATATGTTAGATTTAATCCCTTTACAGAGATAACAATATTTGAAGACTATTTGAAACTGTTGAGGTCAGGGGATCGGGATTCAATCATTGCGAATAAATTACCGTTAGTTGATTTACAATATTTAGATGGAACAGCTACTCGAGAGGCTATATTATACATACAATGTATTGAAGCTACGGATGAAGTGCTTAAAAGTTTAGCTCAAAAAGTACATACACAAGAATTTTTGACTAATATATCACTTGTCCAGGGTGCGATTTAATTTTTGAAAAATATAGCAGTAGTGGGTTTACCCTAAGCTTGTCGAAGGGTTGATTTTCAACGATAATTATGATAGTATTTCAGATATTAAGGATTCCGGGCACTAAGGTAGTTAGGTAAATCTTCTTTGAACATTTCCCTAACAGTGCCACGGACATAAATTCGCCTAGATTCCTTATGTTCACTTTGTTCCATAAGTAATAGGCTCATTTAGGAGAGGTGTCCGAGCGGTTTAAGGAGCACGCTTGGAAAGCGTGTGTGCTTCACGGTACCCAGGGTTCGAATCCCTGCCTCTCCGCCAGAAAATACAAACCCCCTTTATGGGGGTTTTTTATTTTCTGGAGAGGCAGGGAGGCGAACCCTAAAAAAGGGTTTTAGGGAAAAAGATTGTTTTTCCCTATCGGCGTACTGGAACTTCTTTGAGGAAGGAAAGGGAACAGCGACCGAAGGGAGCGATAAGGGAAAACCATAAGGGTTTTCTCTTATGGAGTAAACATCTGAGTACTGCCCTGTATTTCAGGGCAAACGGAAGATGTAAACGACGGGGACGTAATCCCTGGGCGCCTGCGCATTTCGCTAAGCTCAATGCTTGGGGTCCCTGCCTTATTTTATTTTGCATTTATTCCAGGTCGATGGTAAAATACAAGCATTAGAGCTATTTTATGGGAAATTATGTTAAACCAAGAGTTATTTTAAGCAGATGTTTAACCGGTGATACTTGTCGATGGGATGCGGAAATAATCAAAGATGACATTATTGACAAGCTAAAGCCATTGGTGTCTTTTATTCCTGTATGTCCGGAGCTTGAAATAGGGTTAGAGGTACCGCGGGAACGTGTAAGAATTATCTCAAAAGATAATGAATTGCGGTTATTACAGTTGAATACGAATAAAGATCTTACCTTGGTTATGAAAAAGTTTTCAGAGGCATTCCTTGAATCCATGAGGGGAATAGATGGTGTTATTCTTAAGGCTGGTTCTCCTTCCTGCGGGATTGGAGATAGTAAGGTATATGCTGATATGACTTCGGATACAATTAAGGATGAAACAAGCGGATTTTTTGCTGCAGAAGTTTTAAAAAGGTTTCCGCATTTGGCAGTAGAAACAGATATCCGTTTAAAAGATACTGCTGTTCGGGAGGATTTCTGGATCAGGCTGTTTGCTTTAGCCAGGTTTCGGGTTGTTAAGACTATGTGTTCTTTACCGGATCTTGTTAAGTTCCATGAGGAAAATAAATTCTTGTTTAAAGGATATGATCGAGAAGAATATGAGTTAATGGAACAGACAATTAGAGATAATAAAGAAACCAGACCTGATAGTATTATTCGAGTTTACGCGGAGCATTTCTATCGCTGCCTCATTCGCAAATCATAGTTATCTTTTTTTTTCCAGCATTTTTAGGTCGCGCAGAGCTTTTTGTCTCTGGCGTTCGCGGGGTTCCCGGTTGATATATTCCCGAAGCATTTGAATTGCTTCTTCGGTTTGGCCGGCTTGCTCATGAATCATGGCCATTTTATAATAAAGTATAGGACGTCTGGGGTTAATATCTATAGCCCGGCGCATATGCGTTGCTGCTTGTGCGTAATCACGTATTCTGAAAAAGGCATCGCTGGCTAAGGTGAGTAGTTTTAAGTTGTTTGGATATTCAGCCAGAAGTTCGTCTATCTGTTCAACGGCTTGATCAAAATTACTGTCACGTATGAGTTGTTTTATTTCATTTAGTTGTTCCAGTATTGGCGGTTCGTTATCCTGTGGTTTTGGTTGTTCTTTTTCGGAGGTATCTTTTTTTGGACGATATTTGCGTTGAGGGCTTTTTATTGGGGTTGCTTCCGGTGTTGCTTCTAGATCTTTAAGTTTTTGTAAGGCGATTTTCCGAAGATGTTTATCGGGCTCTTTTGTTATATATTCGCCAAGTGTTTGTATTGCTTCATTACGTTTTCCCGCTTGTTCTTGTATGTCGGCTAGTTGATTATAGAGGTCATAGTTTTCCGGATCTAATTCCAAAGCTCTGTTTATATATTTTTCGGCTTGTTCATAATCTTTGAGATTTAGAGAAGCTTCACTAGCGAGAAGACATATTCCGATATTCTCGGGAGATTCTTCGAGTTTTGCTTCGGCTAAACGTATAGCTGATTCATAATCTCCGGTTTGCAGGAATGTTTCAATCCTGATTTTTTCTGCATCGAATTCCTTAATAACTTTTAAAATTTTATCTTTTGCAAAAAATAATAACATAAGAATAAGGTTGGCAATAATAAATATGGTTATGAATCGACTTTTTTTTGCCGGTTTTTTAGTTAATGTTTGTTGGATTGTTTTTTGGAGGTGGTCCATAACTTTATAAACGCGGACTTCCTGCACAACATTTTTAAATCTTTGCGGCCCCAAGTCCATAGCGTTTATTTCTGATTTATTCATAGCTAGGTAAGTTGTTTCAGAAATGTATACGTCGTTTGGCCCGGCAAAGCTTTGAATGCGTGCGGCAATGTTTACGGCATCACCGTAAACATCTTCATGGTCGTCAACCGTAACTTCTCCGGTGCTTATGCCGATACGAAATCGTATGAAATTATCTTGGCTTAAAATATTGGCGTTGCGTTGTTCGATTTGTTTTTGCATTTGCTGACCGCAGGCAACTGCGTCGGTAGGAGATTCGAAGGTTAGAAGA
Source organism: PVC group bacterium (assembly GCA_024231215.1). GTDB lineage: Bacteria > Omnitrophota > Gorgyraeia > B26-G9 > B26-G9 > JAAEQR01. The sequence continues at coordinate 96,521 of JAAEQR010000003.1, forward strand.
AATCCATCGCCCATGGCTTTTACGAAAGTTCCGCCTTTTTCCCTGGCGTGTTTTTCTACAAAAGACCTGATTTCTTTAACAAATATTTCGTTTTGCGACCGTGTTTGTCGGCCGGTTCTGAGGGTGTATCCCTGAACATCAGCAAAAAGAATGGTAAGTGTTTTTCTTTTCATGTTAATCTTATTTTACACAATTTTTGAGATTTTTCAACGAATTTAAGCTTTAGCAGGTAATTTGTGAAAAATATCAGATTTTATTTGGGCTTTTTCCATTTATACGATATAATCTTAGTTATAAAGAAAGGGGTATTATGGTAGATGATAATAAAGTAGTTCCAAAAACAACAGATTTAAGATACAGTTTTACTTTTGCCGACGGGACTAAAAAAGAATTCGTTGTAAAACTAGATAATGAAACGATGCATTTAGTCCATGATCAGGAACAGCTTACCCCGGATTGGGCAAGGTTGGAAGGATTTAGTTGTCCTCATTGTACACTTGATGAGTCACATGAATATTGTCCGGTAGCTGTCAATATTCTGGAACTGGTTGACTTTTTTAAAGATGCGGTTTCCTGTGATGAAATCGATCTATTGATTGAGACAGAAAATAGAAGTTATCTGAAGCATACTTCAATGCAGGTAGGAGTAAGTTCACTCTTAGGTATATACATGGCTACTAGCGGTTGTCCGGTTTTTGAAACGCTTAAACCAATGGTGCGTTATCATTTGCCGTTTGCCAGGCCGGAAGAAACCATGTATCGCACGATAACAATGTATTTATTAGCACAATATTTTTTGCAAAGGCAGGGGAAAGAGTCGGATTGGGAATTAAAGAAGCTTCCCAAGGTATTTACTGACATATTCAAGGCCAATCAGAATATTTGTGCTAATTTGCGTAAGGTTATAAAGGAAGATGCAGTATTGAATGCACTAGTAAAGCTTAGCTCAGCTATCGAATTTACCGCGTTTAAGCTGGATATGAATATATTGAGTGAAATAGAACATTATTTTTCGGCTTACTTTGAACAGGTAGATTAACATGAAAGCAATTAAAAGACTTATATTTGTTGGCATTTTGATGTTTTTAGTTTGGAATTTGCCGTTTTTCCAGAAAGCGGTTTTTCCTCAAAAATATTGGCCCAGACATGCGCAGGCTCTTTCAGAGTCAATTGAAAAGCTTGAAAACAGGGTCAAGCAACAGGCAGAGAAAATAGAGGAAAAAAAAGTAGAGTTACAGGAATATAAACAGAGATATTCTAATAATGACGATTTTGTCCGGAAGATAAAGGTAAAACAGGACTTGATTTACATTCTTGAATCTATCCAAAGGCGTACCCGGGTTACTTTATCTTCGAAAAAAGAACGGTTAAAACAGGCTGAAGAAATGTTGTAAAGGTTGACGGAGTAGATGACACATTTATATTGAAAAAATACATGAAAAATTATACAATATTTTAAGCTATATATATGTTTCTAGTGGTTAAGTAAATTGTTTTAGAGAGGAGATTTATGCATGGATGGTTCCTATGATGGAGCTGAAAATCGACGGTCAAAACGGGTAGCGGTTAATTTCATTGTTACGTATAAGCCGGACGGTGCTATGATTGCTCACATGAGAATCGGTAGTAAATTGAGAATCATTGCTTTAATGGTCAACTTGAGTGCAAAGGGGATGGCTATTGCTACAGAGTATGATATCCCGGTGGAGACAGTTCTTGTGATTAAATTTACTCTGGTTAATCTTAATACAAAGAGTGATGAACAGGTAAGATCTATGGAAATACTCGGACAAGTTAGATACAATGTTGTTTGGAAAGAGATGGGACATCGTATTGGCATTGCTTTTACTAAGATATCGAATGAAGATAAACGAGCAATTACAGGTTTTGTTGAAGCAGCAATTAAAGAAAAACAGGAGTGAGGTTGTAACATGGGGGATGATATTCTACAAAAAGTACTTTTTCAAAATACGGTATTGAATTATTTGATATGTCTGGGAACTTTTATTGCCGGGGTTCTTATTTTGGCAATAATAAAAAGTATTATTCTTGCCCGGCTTAAAAAATGGACTAAAAAAACAGTTACTCAGATTGATGATCTTCTGGTAAAGATGATCCAAAGGAATCTGATGCCTTTGCTGTATTTTGGAGTTTTGTATCTAAGTTTACAGAATCTAACCCTAACGGATGTGGTGAAAAAGGGGGTTGATGTTCTGGGTGCTTTTGTGGTTACGATTGTGGCTATACGGACTTTGGTAGCCGTAGCTAATTATACGTTATTGTCTTTAATGTCCGGCAAGGATAAAAATGAGGCGCGCGAGCGTAGTCTTAAAGGTATTATTGTAGTTATAAAAACATTGGTTTGGGGCGGAGGGATTGTATTTCTTCTGGATAATTTAGGATTTAATGTTTCTACGGTGATCGCTGGATTGGGTATTGGCGGTATTGCCGTAGCATTGGCTGCACAAGCAGTATTAGGGGATTTGTTCAACTTTTTTTCTATACTGTTTGACCGGCCGTTTGAAGTGGGAGATTTTATTATTATCGGAGATTATTTAGGTGCGGTAGAGCATATCGGGATAAAGACTACACGTATTCGTAGTTTGGGAGGAGAACAGTTGGTTTTTTCCAATACTGATTTGACTAATTCGCGTGTACGTAATTATAAACGCATGGAAAAACGTCGTGTTGTTTTTCAGTTGGGAGTTACTTATCAGACAACTTCTGCGCAGATGAAAGAGGTTCCTGGAATAATCAAATCTATTATTGAAAGTATTGAGGCGACTACATTTGATCGTGCGCATTTTTCTTCTTACGGTGATTCTAGTTTAAATGTGGAAGTGGTATATTATGTATTAAGCCCGGATTATAATATATATATGGATATTCAGCAGGAGATTAATATGAAGATAATGCAGGAATTTGAAAAGAAGAGTATCGAGTTTGCGTATCCGACGCAAACTTTATATGTAAATAAATGATAACCTGTAGGGGCGGGGCTTGCCCCCGCCCGTAATAAAGGCAAAAAAATAATTCATTATGGGTAGAGAGTTAATTGTTATTGGAGACAGGGTATTAATAAAGCCGGATAATCGTAAAGAGATGACTAATTCCGGATTATATCTTCCCCAGGGGGCGTATGAAAAAGAAAAGGTGCATAGCGGGAAGGTGGTTAAGGTAGGACCTGGGATTCCGGTTCCGGAACCTCAAGATTTGCAAGAAGAAGATTGGAAAAAGAGTGCAAATAAAACACAGTATTTTCCGCTTCAGGCCAGAATAGATGATCGCGCGATATTTTTAAAAAATTCGGCGGTTGAAATAGAATTTGAAGATACAACATATGTAATTGTTCCGCAGGCGGCGCTTCTTGCTTTAATCCGGAATGATGTTCCGGATAAAGTCTAACCCATAAAAAAAGGCAGATGAAAACAATGAAAATAATTTTTTTAGGCACAAATGGATGGTTTGATACGGAAACAGGTAACACTATTTCTACCTTGATTACAACTAGTAGTGCGAATATTTTTCTTGATGCCGGATTTGGTTTATGTAAAGCAGCGTCGTACATTGATCAAACAAAACATACGCATATTCTGTTAAGTCATTTACATTTAGATCATATTGTAGGTCTTCATGCTCTGGCACAGTTTTCTTTGCCTAAAGGACTAACTATTTACGCACCTAAGGATATGAGTGTAGGCTTAGAGGCTATTTTAAAACAGCCGTTTACAATGACCATGGATCAACTTCCTTTTGAAGCTTCGATAAAGAATGTAGAGGATACGTTCGAACTTGCCGGAGGGAAAGCCATAGTGAAGGATCTTGTCCATCCCGGAGGATGTTTGGGATATCGATTGGAAATAGATAATAAAGTCATTACTTATTGTACGGATACAGGGTTTTGTGATAACGCTGTGGAGTTAGCTAAAGGCGCAGATCTGCTGATTACTGAATGTGCGCTCAGGAAAGGACAAAGTGATTTAGGATGGCCTCACCTGGATCCGGTTGGAGCCGCATCACTTGCTGTTCAGGCAAAGGCAAAAAAGTTGGCACTTACTCATTTTGATGCATATAATTATAATAATAAAGAAGAAAGAACTCGTGCACAAGCGCAGGCAGTAGAAATTTTTTCTAATAGCATAGCGGCTAGTGACGGGATGGAATTGGAGGTAATATGAAGAAACAAATATTAGGATTAATGTTGATTTGTTTTTTATCTTTGAATTGTTCTTTGTTTGCCAAAGATGCCGATAAAGAAAAAACTGTTGATACAGATAAGGTAGTTAATCATATTAAATCTAATTTAAAGAATTTGAAAACTTTTTCCGCTACAGCGTTGCAGCGGAGTGTTGTGCGGGATATGGAAATGCAAGTGAATGCTAAAGTTTATTATAAAATGCCACATAATCTACGTGCAGAAATTTCTATGTCCAACGGAGAATATCAAATAAAACATCGTGTTGTCTTTGATGGGGCTACTATGTGGGAGATAGAGTTGTCCGAAGAAGATGAGGTGGTAAATGCGGTAAAGTCGGAAATTGATGGAAATACTCCGGAAGGACAAAGTATGCTTAGTCAGTTTAGTCAGCTTGATCAGTTTAATCAGCTTTTAATTCAATATGATGTTGTTTCGGCAAAAGAGAAAAAAATGGATTCACGGCTGGTTTATATTCTGGAATTAAAACTTAAAGAAGAAGAAAAAAAAGTATTTGAACAGATGGCTAATGCCACAGAAAATCCGGAAGCGAGCAAGATAATTCCTGAGAAGATCTTATTCTATTGGGATAAAAATGAAAAATACGCGATAAAAGTAGAAACATTTAATCCTGATCAGGAGGCTATCGGATGGGTTGATTATACAGATGTTAAAGTTAATTCAACCCTAAAAGATGAACTATTTACTTATGTTCCCACCGAAGATGTGAATGTTATCGATATTACGACAATAGAGGCACAGGCGCAATTATTATTAGAAGATTCCCCAGAGGAAGAGACAGACAGTGATAAGTAGGTATTTAGAGGGTTTTGTATGCGCACAGGAATTTCCTATATGGGACATCATAATCCAAAGCATGTTGCGGCGGATTTAGAAGATATAAAAGCCCTTGGTTGTGATGATGTTTTGTTGGCTTGCCAGGAGAATGATTTTGTATATATGAGAGGCAAGCCTGATTTTTTCCCCGCGTTAGCAAAAAACGCGGGCATTAGGCCGTTAATGATTTTATGGGGAGCATTAAATCTTTTTGGCGGCGGTAAATCCAGCCAATTCTTATTAGATAACCCTCAAACACATCAAGTACATAAAGATGGTTCGTATGATCCTGCCGGATGTTATAATAATCAATTTTGTGTAGAATATATAAAAAAGTTAATTGATTATAGTATTAAGCAGGGATTTAAAGGCTATTTTATTGATGAGCCGTCTTTGCTTGATTGTTATTGTCTTTCTTGTCAGCAGGATTTTGAGCTTATGTTTGGACAAGCATTACATGATGCAGAAACTAAATTGATCTATGAATTTCGCAGAAAATGCGTTGTAAATTATGTAAAAACAATAACTGAGCATGTTAAGCTGGTAGATCCTAATATGGAAACGTTGTGTTGTGTAATGCCACGCGATAGAGTCTTGTGGGCAAGCACAGCAGGCATAGAAACGCTTGATAATCTGGGTACAGATATCTATTGGGTAAACGAAGATACAGATATTAAACAGATGTCTCCGATGGTTAATGAATTAGCTTGCCTTTGCCGGGATAATAATAAAAAACATCATCAGTGGCTGCAGGCCTGGGGGGTTCAAAAAGGCAGAGAAATGCGGATTAGGGAGCAGGGAGAAGTGTTATTAAGGGAAAAGCCGGATACTCTGTACGTTTGGGCCTATCAGGCGCAACTTGGTACGTCTGAAACTTGCGAAGATCCTGCTGCTAGCTGGGCTGCTGCCTGTAAAATACTTAAAAAAGCAAAAGGAATTTAATTTCTGTTACTATGGAAAGAAAAACTGCACTTGTTCTTGCCCCACCTTTTTGGCCTAATCTTCCTCCGTTAAGTCTTACTAGTCTTGCCGGTTATTTGTTTTCTAATAATCAGGAAGTAGATATCTTTGACTTAAATAATATATTTTTCAATTATGCGGATAAGAAGTTGCAGCAGGCTTGGAAGAAAAGTTGTAATAAATGGCTGGAAGATTCCATGCCGGATATGTTAGAAACAAGATTTAAAAAATATCTGGATGAAAATATAATAAGATTAGCTGAGTATGAAAACATTGGATTTTCCTGTTATAAAAGTAATATCAAGACGACGATCATGCTTGCCCAGGCGGTTAAGCAAAATAATCAGAGTATAAAAATTGCTTTTGGTGGTCCAGAAATAACCAGACTTAATTTTAAGACTCAAGGGGTCTTTCCAAGAGAGATTAATGATCTGGCTGATCTTATTGTTATTGGAGAAGGGGAGAAGTCTTTACTTGATTTTGTGCAAAGAAAGAAACAGGAGAAGACTGTTGCTTTTTCCGAGGTAGATAATTTAAATCATAACGGATATAGTTGCGCCTATAACAAAATAAATATAAGTTCTTATCCTCGTAAGCAGACAATATCAATGCTTTTATCACGCGGTTGCATAAGACATTGTCGATTTTGCTCAGAACGCTTGCTTTATAAAAGATTTAGAACCAGAACGATTAAAGATATTCTGGGGGAGATAGCTTTTCATAAACAAAACGGGGTGAATGTTTTTGTTTTTCACGATTCGATGTTAAATGCCGATTTGAAATTATTAGAAGAGTTCTGTGACGGGGTTATCAATACCTTTGGGAGTATTGGCTGGGAAGCGCAAATGGGGATACGAGCGAATATGCCGGATGAGCTTTTGCTTAAAATGAAAAAGAGTGGTTGTTATAATATATTTATCGGGTTAGAATCTGGGGCAGAGCAGACATTGAAAAGAATGAATAAGGGATTTGAATTAGATATGGCGAGAAAATTTTTTAAACAATTAAAAAGTGCCGGTCTTTTTTTTGGAGTTAGTTTGATTGTTGGTTTTCCGGGGGAGACAGAAGCAGAGTCAGAAGAGAGTTTAAAATTTCTTATTGATAATAAAGATATAATACCAAAAATTGAACAGGTGAATCCATTTGTTTATTATGACGGCACAGACACAGAAGAAAAATATGGTTATCATAATAATCAGGTAGTTCTTGAGAGGACAGCTGATTTTATTAGGCGGTTGCGCGAAAAAGGATTTAAGATGACTAATGCGTTTTTGAATAATTTAGTGGAGAAGATCTAACATTTGAGCTCACCTGCCTGAGACCAAGCCCGATAGGGCGCGGGTGAAGGTTAGGTGAAGTGCGTTGTTATCTGTTTTTATATAATCCTTCTTTACGTCTTTTTTCGGTCAAATCACTAATTCTTGAACCATCAATACAATTAAGCCCTAATTTATCACGAATTAATGTTTCTAAGTATTCTTTATGAG
>JAAEQR010000004.1 GCA_024231215.1 PVC group bacterium
ACCACTTGCTTGCAGTTCATTCGCAGCGAACAAGACCGTCTCCGACTGCAGTCAATTGAACGTTGCAAAACATTACAAGTGAAATGCAACAGTAATGTTATTCTAATTGAAAAATGCCCATACGGAGCAGAAAAAGGCTAATATGTTTCTATCCTTGTTACTGAAAGATTGAAAAGAAGGGTAAGATTATGCAAAAAGTAAAAGGAACAAAAGAAGCGGACTAGTGTAAAACCATGTAAAAATACGCATTGATACCAGTAACACGCATTGTAAAACTTTTTCATTCAACTTGTCAATCAGTCTGTTTCGGCGGTCCCTGTTCCGTGTTCCGTGGTCACTCCGGTGCTCATTCATGGATTTCTAGATTATTATAGGGTAACACCAGGGACATTTTAGCGTATATCTCTGTTTTTTAGTGATGAGCGTATAAGAAGCGTGACTTACTTGGACGCAACAACGCTATCAGCGTATAATAGTATTCCATCCTTTGTCTTTGTAGATGTCCTTGAATATAAAGTCAGCGTGTAACGAACAAATGTAGCGTCATTACTGTGTAATACAGACATTCTTGTACCGCAGAATAATAATTCTATTTTTGAATTCTTTTTTGTGTATATTATTTGAAAATAAATCTCTTAACTTATGTACGAGATATAGAAGGACAACATCGTTGACAATGCTTTATGTTATGTGTAGAAATTCTTCAAAATACACTCGTAATAGGGTTTCGAGTGAAAGGAGATATACAGGGTGTCCCAGAAATAGTGTTCCGAAAGTAAATGCTTGTTTCTCTGCGACTACCCAACCGATTTTAGTGATTTTTCCACCAAATAAAAGCCAATTGTTGGGAATTTGTTGTCACCAAAGCCCAACTGTATTTCTTTGAAATTGAGGAAATCGCGGCATTGCAAAGTTTTGCTCATTTTTATGGTGCAGAACTGGTCAAAAATTAGGAGTTGAGGAAAATTAGTAGAACCAATGGCACCCTGGCGTGCATAGTTAATATGC
>JAAEQR010000005.1 GCA_024231215.1 PVC group bacterium
CTATGAGTCCAACAACCTCTATCATATTATTTTTATACTGAAGATTCAGCGGCAAGCGAGGTAAGTTATCAAGTTCATGCGCTGATGTATCAACAGTCGAATATGGAAATTGCGCAAATTCATTCTCTATTTCTTTCATCCTCTGACATAGCATCCATCAAAGCTTCTGCTGTACCATAAGAATTAACCGGTGTCCAAATCCAATACGTCTTGTAGTGTTCTAATGGTGAAATATCCTCAATAACTTCATCTTGTAAAATTTCTATAAGTTGTAACTTTTCCTGCTGTGGTAATGCTTGGACAATTGGAAGTAGTTCAGCAAAAGATATTTTTGAATAGCCTGAAAATTCTGCTTTAGCTAATTGTGTTGTTGTCATCATAATTAATTCACTTTGATTTAATCAGCAATAACTTAGCTTCTTAATTCTACTTTGTTACATTCAATTTCCTATGATTTCCTACGGCATATATATAATTTGGGGTCAGTACTTTTCGTCTGGTAAATTAGAAGAAGTTCATATCATAAAAATTAATTTCATTATAGCATCATCAATTGTCCGATAATGACTCAAAACTGCTTCCGGTAAATTGAAACAAGTATTTTGTTCTTTAATATTTTTGGAACAAAACAATCATACCACTCTTTTGAGTTTAAAATAGTCTGTTTTACCAAATTTAAGGCAAGCAACACCCTCGGCATCTAGCCGTATTTTTTAACACACTGATTTTACTGTGTAATTTTTTCAGCAAAAACTATTCATTTAGAACGTCAAACTGTTGAGTGCGCTGTTTTTTATAGGCTGAATCAGTTGATGATTGCCTCTGCCTATGACGATGTTTCATCTGTCGTAATACTTCATCAAATGTAATGTCTCGTCTAGGAAGGAAAAAAGTAAGCAATATTCGTATGTCACTGTAACTCAACAATGGTATGTCTTCTTGATGTAACATTTTTTCCTCAAGCATGAATAACATAGCCATCATAACTAGAGCCATATGGTGATGCCACCCGCGCCACCCACGCATTTGATAATCACCTAGCCCTACCTCCTGTTTCCCATTTTTCAGAGCATGTTCTACCCAGTAACGTTGGCCTTGCATGAAAGCCAACTTAGAAATCGGAGTCTCCTCATCAGCATTAGACAAGCTATACTTGAGTTTGGAGGGTGCGTTAACTTCACGACGTATCACCAAATGCCAGCAATGTGCTTCTGTCTCTTTTCCATCCCATAACCAAACAAGCTCATGTAAAATGTCTACTTGAAGTTCACCCTTGGTACTACCGCGTAAAGTCATGCGTTTCCAAGCATAAACTGATTGTTGAGAGGCCCATTCATCTACCCGAATAGGCTTCGTTTGAGCTTTCAAGCGAGTCGGTTTTTTGCCACGTTTACCCGGCTTCGGGGAAGGCACGATTGGTTTTGGGTCTTCAAGATAAACACGTTGATCTTTGTGTACATCCGCCATAAAAATTTCAGGCACCGGTAGCGTGTCTAAAGCACGTAAAAACGCTGGATCCTCACCATAAAGTCCATCGCAACCTACCCATTTGTACTCAAGTCCTAACTCACGAGCATGCTTTACCATCTCCAATGCTAAATCTTGCTTACGTTTAGCAACTATATTTTCAGCCGGAACGCCAGCTGCAAGACAGCGTTCCTTATCATCGATCCAGCTCTCTGGCAGAAATAAACGAACGTCCGTCAGAGTAACGTTATTACCACGACATAACGCAGCAAATACCCCAACTTGACAGTTTTCAACCTTCCCTATTTGCCCACACCATTGCCGAGAAACACCAACTGACTTTGTACCTTTTTTTCGGATACCGCTTTCGTCTATAGTCAAGCAACTTTCCTCTGGGTCTCCTAGACTCTTATTAGCTTCTGTGGCAACTAAGTCGAGTACTTCTCGTTCATCCCATTCGGAATCAGACAATAACTGTTGAAAAGATTGTGCATCGGAATCAGGTACGACTTCTGCCATTCTTTCCATGTTCTTCTTTTTGTCAGATTGCACTAGCCCACTGACATATTTTTGCATCTGTGGTTCTCTTGAACGAGTTTTACTCTGAAAAGGAGTTGCAAAACGTTTACAAAAATCCACAAAACGTTTTGCTATACCGATAAGAGGATTCTCTATATCCTGAGTTCCCACTGATTTACCTATATCCTGAGTATTTATATCAGGTATGTCTTTTGGATGGCTCATTTTGGTTGCTCTCCTTTGTTATAAAAATATAACTTTTCATTATAACTCATAAAGTTAAATTTAACAAAGTAGAATTAATTATGCCAATTGCATTTGTGGCCGTTATCCATCTTTTTGGTGTAAGAGAAAAGCTATTTGAGCCAGACTCATTTTTAAACCCATCGAATTCGATGGAATTAAAATCAGGATTATGCAGTTGCTCCCATAGTCCAATAAACTCAATAGTGCTGCGATTTCTCATCCAATTTTGAAGAATATAATCACTTCTTTCTGAATCTTTATATTTAATTCGAGCCTATTCTTTTTTACTCGTTACCGCTTTGAATTCAGCATCTGAACAAGTCTCTGGTGGAATAAATCCAAGTCCGATATGCTCTTTCAAAATTCCCATCTGAACAAGTTCTGAAGCAACCATATCTTCTGTATTGTTGCATTGAATTATAATAGTTTCGCCAACAATATCAATATGAAGTAAACAGAGATACAAACGTTTTTGGTTCATCCATCCTACTCGAAGAGCCATATAGCGCATCCGTTCATCATCATAGAGCAATTCGATATCTGTCCCTTCTATTCGTAATGATTCATAATGTGCGAGGAGAGTTTTAACACATTGCTTGTAAAAAGTTACTGTGGATTCCATATTAATGGTTCGTTTTCTAATAAAGAATAAACAAATAATAGAAGATGAAATTCTTCAATGGCTTCGCGTCCGACTTGCCGGCTGAATATATCCTCAAAGGCATGTCGAGGAATGGCTAAAGTTAGTCTATTTTATCGTAATCTTCTGGCTCAACTGCTGGTACTGCTTTTAAAACTTTATCAAAATATTCCCGTTTTCCTTTTAAAGCTTCTTTTTCGAGGTAGTTTTGAGTTAATAAGGCTGACATTTTTTCTGCTGCTGTAATTAAGAATTGATTAATTGACATTCCTTCTGTTTTTGTTAATTGCTCTATTCCATCATGAAGAGATTTTGGTAGTCTTATTGTTAAAATATTATCCATGATTTTCACTCCTTAATTTATGTAATCATAAACAATTTTCTTCTGCAATTTCTTGCTCTATTTCATTTTTATGAAGTTCATAGTACTTCCATGTTGCGGTTAAATCTGATTGTTTTAGGGTGGGATAAATTTCTAAAAGTTCGTTATCAGACGTGCTTAAGCTACGATATTGCACTAAACTCCTGACCGGAATACGAGTATTGCGAATACATGGACTACCACCACAAATTCCAGCCGTTTTTTGAATCAAGTCATTATCACCATTGTGAGGATATACACCTTTAAAAATTTGATTTTTAAAAGATAAAACAAAATCTAGAGTTTTTTCAAGTTTTTCTACTGAAAGATTATGAATTTCATGTAATAGCTTATTTTCAATTTCAACTCGATTCATTAATTGCTCTCCTCTAGTAAAGTATTCATTAGAGATTCTGCTGTACCATAAGAATTAACTGGTGTCCAAATCCAATAGGTCTTGTAGTGTTCTAATGGCGAAATGTTCTCAAGAATCTTTGGATCAGATTTAATTCGAGCCTATTTCCTTTATTTTCTTATATGGTTATTTTTCATAGTGATAACGACATTGCGCTATGATAAGATGTCCTTCATCGAAAGTATATATTAGTCTATGTTCATCATTAATCCTTCTGCTCCAAAATCCACTCCATTCAAATTTCAAAGCTTCAGGTTTACCTATTCCATCGAAAGGTTCTCGTAATATATCTTTAATCAAAATATTTATACGTTTTAGAATACGTTTATCAGTTTTTTGCCAATAAAGATAATCTTCCCATGCTTGAAAATGCCAATTAATCATTTGTTAATCCATGAGATTCGTATTTACCTTTTTTGATATCTTTTACGGCTTTATCAAGACGTTGCTTATTAATTTGTGATTTGGCTAGGTAAGCAGTTTCTTGATAAGCACTGTCATATTCAACCTGTTTTTCTATGAGTTCAACTATATATTCTTCAGGTGTTTGATGAGCTATCTTTGCAAACTCAGATATTTTATTCGTTAAACTATTTGAAATATTTATTTGTAACATTTTGTAATCCTAATTAATTTAATGTTTCATCCTTTAACATAGCATTCGTTAAAGCTTCTGCTATAAAATAACATAGCGTGCCATTTATTCTTCTCGCATCTCATTTTGAAATTGAACCCCA
>JAAEQR010000006.1 GCA_024231215.1 PVC group bacterium
ACTTTTTGTGACTTTTGCTTCTTCCGCTTTTTTCTCTGGTTCTTTTGCCTTTTCTTCTTTCTTGGCCTCTACTTTTTCAGAAGACTCTGGAGTTTCTTCAACTTTTTCTTCCTTAGCTTCAGGCTCTGGTTTTTTCTCTGGTTCTTTTGCCTTTTCTTCTTTCTCGGCCTCTACTTTTTCCGAAGACTTTGAAGTTTCTTCAACTTTTTCTTCTTTATCTTCTGGCGATGCTTTGATTTCTTCTTCATTACCCATAGTTAACACTCCTTTTAATCATATTCTATTATATCCGTACATACCAAGAAAGGCGGAGGATTTCTCTCCTCCATTAATATTATTTTGCATAATATTCCTCTACTTGTTAGTTAAAAACCGCAGAAAGATTTAATTCTTTCAAATGCTATCTTTTTTATAACAATATACATACCATGCTCAATACAAGTATATATTATTTATAATAATACAAAGTTATAATTATTTTAACAAATTGCATTCAGTAGTGTGATTATTTTAGGAATTTGCGTTAAGTAAGAAGTAAGGGGTCACCTATGTAATAAAAAGTCAAGAATAAAAAGACTTCTCCTACAGGCTATTCCCCAAAAATAATAAAATATTTGTAAAAATCTTTATCCAAATAGTTTCGCTATCTGAAGAAGCTCCGGCTATACCGAACTTCAGTCACCCATCGGCAGCGTTTGATAAACAAACCTGCATGATAATCTCGGAGCCCGGCTACCCGCTAATCAAGCCTAAGGAAGCTGCCCTACAGGACACTTCAGACCCCTAAGAGCGCAGAAGCCGGACATATTCGGATTTAATATATAAAACTAAATTCTCTTTTATCCTTCAAAATATGATAAATGATCTTCAGCATATCTCTTGCCAAAGATACCTTTGCTACATTACTGCCACGGCGTTTCTTTATTACCTCATATTTTTTGGTTTTATCTGGTAACGATTGGATATAACTATATACAATCTCAATTAGTATCCACTGCAATTTTTTACGTCGATTAACATTTAATGAGCCATGAATTAATTTGTTAGCGCTCTGGTGTACTCTAGGCGCTAGACCCGCATAGGCGCATAACCGGTTAAATGATTTAAACCGGTTTATATCTATTATTTCACTCTTTATCAACGCTGCGCTGAAATAGTCTATACCTGGAATAGTTCTTAAATTATTTACGTCAGGATCTTTACCGAAACAATTACGAATATGTTGATCGCTTTCGCTGAGTTTTTGATTTAAGAAGTAAATTCTATCGATATAACCTAATATTATATGCTTGTATTCATTAGGATAATCTGCGCTACGTAGTTGATCTAGACGTTTATAAGATGTGATCCTACCTGTACATTTACCGCCTAATTTGTCTAATAGAGATTTTAAACGAAAAATATTTCTAGAACGATCTTTAACTATATTTAATCTGAATGACAGCGCTTCTTTTATTGTACGAATATACTTGTCCGGGATAGTTACAGTTGGAAGATATCCCTTTCTTAAAATATCTCCTATTAAGCGGGCATCAATTTTATCTGTTTTCTTGTGGCGTTTTGCGAAAGCTTTTAATTCGTAAGAATTAGCTAAGAATACTTCATTTGCATATTGTTCTGCCATATCCACAAGGAAATACCAATTATATGTGGATTCTACTGCCAGTTCAAATGGTTTGGGTATTGTCTTAAAATAGTTATTCAATTTATCATTACAATTTGCTATACTCTTGCTAGAGATCTTTTTACCTTCTTGGTCCATAACGAAAAACCATGATTGTTCTTTGTGTAAATCGACTCCTACATAAAACATTGGCGGTTCCTCCTTTTGTTAATACTTGTCCTTCAACAATATTTTAACAATTTTGTGAGGAACTGCCTATTTATTTACATATTATCAAGTCTGCTCTTGACTCATGTAGAATTAGGTTTTAGAGATTAATCAGTTCAAGAATTGTTTTTCCATATTTTAAATATCTTGATGGGGTATCGCACATAAGTATTTTTAGAGAATCTCTATCCTTTGGATTTTCTAAAGCCAGTTTATGCATCAGTTTCCTGGATAATACTACTTCCGCGCTAACGCCGGATTTTTTCGCGGTACGATTCCGCCATATTTTCAGTTTATCGAGACGGTAATAAAAATCCCTGTTATCTATGTTCTCGACGGATTTTACCGGCGGATTAGAAGAAGAACCCCTGCATATTGCATCGAGAATACCGGCAGAGTGTTTCTTTATATTATAAAAGGACATCCCTGGGATTGCGCTTAATTGTTTAGCGTGTTTCGTGCATCTTTTCGCTAGCTCAATAAGCGTATTATTTTCCAGTATTTTAAAAGGTGGTAAATTACGGGTACTCGCAACCTTATCTCTGTAGATAAAAAGTTCCCATAAAATCGCCGCTTGCTGTTTCTTAAGATGTCGTAACCCTTTTGTCTTCCAGAAAGTCTCTTCCAGTGAACTGATATGTACCTCTGTATTGCAGGCCACCCTAAAATCATCTTCAGCAAATTGGAGCATGCTCTTATTATGCAGTTCCTGCTTCAATTTGTCTCTTAGGGGGATAAGTAGATGAGTGTCCATGCGCGCATATTCGAGCATCTGGCTGGTTAAAGGCCGTTTCCCCCAGTTAGCCCGCTGATACTTTTTATTGATTGTAACATCGAATTCTTCTCCAAGAAGATCGGTAAGGCTTACTTTTTTTCGTCCGAGGGTCTTTGCGGCAATCATGGTATCGAATATATTAACAAATCTAAAACCGTTATCACGCAAGAGGCAGATAAGATCGTATTCTGCATCATGGAATACTTTTTCCGTGCCGGGATCGGCAAATATTCTGCCGAGTGGAGACATGTCTTTGATTTGAAAAGGATCAATAATATAGTCACTGGTTTTTGAAGATATCTGAATAAGACACACCTGTTCCGAGTAGGCATGCAGGCCGTTGGATTCTGTATCTACCGCCAGTATGGGGTCTGCGCTCAGCCTATCAGCAATATCCTTTAATTGGGCATCTCCGGTAATGATTATTGCTTTTGAGTTTGTCGTCATAGGTAAATCAATATCACAGGGTCATTATTTTGTGTTATCACTATTTTTCTTTTCTGAACAGGTATATAGCTATATCTTTATTCTGTCTTACTGCCTCTTTTACCGCCTCTTTATTTCTCTCGGACTTTATGAGGCTTTTCCATGAATAGACATGCCACTTTTCATGAAAATCAGAATTAGCTATATAGTTAAACTTCTTCAGGCCTACTACATTAAAAAGGTCATCGCGGTTCGCTACTTCCCACGCATCAAAGAGGCTGGCGAATTTCTCGTTATTATTCCACAGGTGCATAAAAGGCATTTTACCTTCCGAATCCTTGTTGTGCGGATGGCAGGCAATGGCAATTGCTCCCTGGCTGTGGGCCTTTTCAATGATTTCGTTTACCGGCAGCAGGGGTTCTATAAATTCTTTGACATCTACTACTACTATATGGAACAGGTCATGGTTATTGGTAATCTCCATTCCGGGTATAAGAAGCATCCTGTACTGCTCCCATGCCCGTTTCGACTCCTTCCACAGCAGATGCAGGTAATCCGAAAACTTTTCTTCTTCAATGGTGCATATATCACTGTTGTTCTTAATTCGCTCTTCAATAGTGTATTTATCTGTAACGTGGTCTGTTATACTTATTACATCAAATTTCTTTTCACCGAACAGATCAACTACCTCACTTAAGGGTAATTTGCCATCACTCATATCCGTATGAATATGTAAATCACATAATAACCAGTTATCCGGCATAGAACCCTCCTTTTTTCTTCTTCCTTACAACCCACATATCAGTTCGAGTATTACACACTTCTATGACAAAATTCTTTCTGTAGATTTCATCTTTTATCAGAACTGTCACCTTTCTTTTTTAGCGGATTCTGGGAAATGCCTTTATTATTGTTTTAATTTTTCTAGAATCTTCTTCCGCTATTTTGCAATTCGAACACCCTGTCAAATGTTCTTTTACTTTCGTTCTTGCCTTTTCTTTCAGCATATCGTCGATATAGCCGGGTAGTAACTTTTTCACCTTTTTACAGTTTATTAGTTTAATTTTCTCTGTTAGAGTAATATTGAATTCTTTCATTCATTTCCTTTCTGTATATTTCATAAAACTTCGTTAGTATTTCCTTAATTTTCTTTTTTGTAAAGTGCATAGACATATGGTCTTGGGTCACCCAATGGATTTATATATGTATAGTCAAAATGTGAGACAAGCTTAAACGATGAGCCCAAGTTTTCGGAGATCTTCTCAATGGAATATCTATGAAGCTTTAAGCCTGCGCATTTTGGTGCACCTGTTTTTGAAAATTCGGCAAATAAGGCATAGCTGTCTACCTTTAATATTGATTTTACATTCTCGAAGTATCCTTTTATATCATCTTTATCTGTTAGAAAATGTAGAACAGCTCTATCAATCCATATATCAATATCCGGTATTTCATTTAGAATAGGTTGGGAGATATCTTGGCAAAGCCAATTAATTTCTTTGCATTTTTCTCCTAACCTTTCCCTAACTCGGTTTAAGGCCTCAAGACTGATATCATTGAGCACTAATTTTACGCCCTTCGACAGCAGCTCCTCTATTAAAACTGACGTTCCTGCTCCCGGGATGAATACTTTAGAATTCTCCCATTTCGGAATATGATTCAGCAATTCCAATGTTTTGGATGCGTTTTTTTCATGCCATCCTAACTTTTGATCTTCGGTGCCTGAAAATATTGAATCCCAATGTTCTTTACTTGATTTCATTTTTTACACCTTTCGTATAAAAAATACAAAAAAATCATTCTTCAGAAAATCTTTATTTCTTACAATTAACCGGTTAATAAATAACATTCTATTCATAACTTCCTTCAACTAATCTTCTTTCAAAGTAAACATAAAATAAGATAAAATGTAGAGACACACTTCTATGAATGTTAATGCAGACAATCCAGGAGTGGTCTCTACAATGAGTATTCTATCATATACAAAAAAGTCTATCAAGCAATATCAGAATGATTTTAAAAAGGGCAGGATTAATAAACCAGATTGCTGTGAAATCTGCGGCAATAAAAATAATTTGACCTGGCACGCAAAATACACAAGAAAACTAATCACATTAAATGGTATATATAAATTGCCGATCCGGCGGCTGTATTGTCCTCATTGCATGCATACGTTTGCTCTACTTCCGGAGTTTGTTAAAAAATTCTATCGGTATGGAAAGGATGTTGTTTTCTTTGCTGTAAAAGAACTGAAGAAATACACATATGATCAGGTGGCCGAAAAACTGTTACATATGATTTCAATTGAAATTGCGATGAATACCTTTTCCAAATGGAACAGGATATTTACTAATCAGAAAGTTTAAAACTGTGGCTCTTTCCCGGTAAAATTATCCGGTATCAATTGGCAGTTGCTATTCTATTTCTTTTGTGTCAGTACCATTGTTATATTTCCCAAATACTCCTCCGGTCAAGCAAAATACCTACCTTAAAGTAAAGGCTTACACATAAAATAAACAGAATTTTACAGTCGATATAAAGCCACCCACAATTTATTGAGTTCAAAAACTTTACTAAACAAATAAAATGGCTGCTGGAACATTAATTATGGATAAAAATAAATCAAAATCAAATATTTGCCTGATAGTTAATCGGAATGCAGCAAATGGTATTTCACCATATCGTTTAGTATACGGAAAAGACGCCAGCATAGATGAGGTTAATGAATATCTTGATATGCTGGCTACCCGCGGATTATCTGTGAGAACATTGCGGGCATATGCATATGATTTACTTAATTTCTTCAGATGGCTTGCCCTAAACAGCATGCAACTTAATAAAATTACTAAAACCTCTCTCCTTCAATACATACGTTATCAGCGAGAGCAATCCTTTGGTAAACAAACTGCTCCAACTACAATTAACCATAGACTTATTGTAATTAGATGTCTGTATAATTTTCATTTTAACAATCCTATTCCTTCAGGAACTCGTTCTCCTAAAGAAAACCCCCATTTCTTTACTCAACGTATGCCTTCCGACCCAGGCTATGCTTATGCTATCCGGCCCCGGAATCCTTCTCTCAGAGTTAAAGTATCTCATCATATTATCCAGCCGCTTACTCATAGCGAAGTTTCGCTATTCATTCAATCGCTAAAAACCTGGCGGGATATTACGATAACTGCCTTTATGCTTCTGTGTGGATTGAGATCAAATGAAGCCATAACCATAAAGATGGATGATATCCGGTTTTCAGAAAACCAGATTCTAATTCATGGTAAAGGTAATAAGGAACGTATTGTCCCGCTGCCACGAACTCTTATCTTTGCACTTAAAAATTATCTCAACTTAGAAAGACCCAAAATATGTACTGACAATCTCTTTGTCACATTGAAGGGTACCAATAGAGGCTGTCCCCTTACTCGTGAGGGATTTCGTTCTATCTTTCGTTACTACCGTAAAAAATCCGGTATCTCTAATGCAAATCCACATAGATTTAGACATACGTTCGGTGCTGTTATGGCAAAAGCCGGAATATCAGTCGTATCACTTATGAAACTCATGGGTCATTCCAGTATCCAAACTACCATGGGATATGTAAATATATCTGTAAATGATATCAAACAGGAATTCCATAAAATCACTGCAAAATTATTTACACAGGAGATTGAAAAT
>JAAEQR010000007.1 GCA_024231215.1 PVC group bacterium
AGAGAGCGAACAACAGCGCATGTAAAAAAATGGCGTAAGGACAGACAGAAGAGTAGAACACGCGGAGGGAATAAGAAAATTCAGTGTAAAAAATGCAAGGTTTACTATACGAAAGACACTATTCACGTTTTAAAATATGGCGTCAGGAAATACAATTTCTGTCTTAAGTGTTGGAGTACTCATAAATGTGTGGGAAGTTACAAAGAAAGGGGATGGAGGTAACATGAGTTTACGGAAAGCGAAAAAACCATTGTCTGAGCGTATGATGAAATGGAGAGCAGAAAGGCCGGACGAGTGGGTAATGGACGAATTTATCAGAGCCATAAAAGCCCTTGAAGAAAGCAATGCTGAAATGTTGAAATACTACATCAAATTGTATAAATGGTGTAAAACTACTGAATTGGATATTTCACTCGGTATGATGTTTGATATCGGAAAAATAATCGAAAAGAACACCGGCAAGAAAATAAATGTTGACAAAGCTGAGTCGTGTGATAGTATGACAGTGAAATCATAAGGGAATCCTAGCTTGCCTTATGGTTTGCAAATAACCAGAAAACCGTTTCAACTTGTTTCCGGGGCTAGGATACCGGAGGCAGACCGAAGCGGTTTTTTTATTGGAGGAAACAATGGGATTAGCAGAAGTAAAATTGCAGTGGCTTATAGATGGGAGAGAGGAAGAAATAAAGAGATTAAAAAAATCCATGAAAGAATATCAAAATAAACTATTGTCAGAAGAGCAAGAGATAGTAGATCTTATGGATGAAGTTAGAGAATTTAAAGAAGCACTTAAAACATTAAGGGGGATTAAATGAAAGACTCAAAAATATGTACCGTAGAAATGCCAATGCTAACAACACTTGGCGGAGTAAAGTTAAATGTAGACGAGTACATGAGAGAAATCATAGTATCTAAAGGCAGTAACCTGCCGGCAAAGATTGAAGATGTTATCAATGTATTTGAGTTTACAGACTTTAAAGCGAAAGCGTGGAAAATATTAGCTGATAAAATGAGTAAACTAGAAGACCAAACAGAACTTTATCAGTCTGCAAAAAGGAGCGCGCAACAATGGAGTATTTCTTCTATGTATGCTTATGTGAAAATAGGTGAACTTTCAAAAGATATTGAGCCAGAAAAAAACACAAGACCCATGAAGACCGATAGTGGTCTTCATAAAACAAGGATTGTACGTGATGGAAAAAAGGGAAGTCTTACACATAGGCAATGGAAAGAGGCAGAGCAAATTGAAAAGAATCTTGATATACTTGAAGATGTAATTGAGACATCAAAAGAGCGTGATGAAGTAGTTACAAAAACAGCGGTACTGGGAAGAATAAAAGCAGAGAATAGAAAGAATATAAACGAGAAAGCGACAAAAAAAAGCAACAAGAAAATAGCAAACGAAAAGACCACAGCAGTTAAAGACTACTATGATGTATTAAAAGGGTTTACCGCCGGTATTAAGAGTGCAATTATATCAGCAGAACATGGAGACTTTTCCGCAGAGGGGAAGAACTTCCTTGTCAAAAAGCATAATGCTATTACAAAACTAATGGAAAAATTGGAGGAATTAGTATGAAAGAAGGTGGAGCAAAAGAATTTAGGATGTTAGTCGGTTATGAATTATTGATGTTGATGGAACGTAATGAAGATTTACCACTTCCAAACATTAAAAGACTATCAAAAGTAATGGACGAATACTATCACAGGGAAAGCGTAAAGGATTATGTTTGTGATGAATATTCAACAATGGGTTATGACTCAGCAAGTTATAAATGGGAATCAAGTCAAGAATACTGGCAAGACCATATGAGTGATGTAAAAGAATACATGAGAGAAGAGTACAAATTGTATTTTGATTTTCTCAGAGATAAAGACGGCGGATTTAAAGGTATATGGAAGTTTATGACTAAGGGTGAATGGGAAAGAACTTTGAAACGAGAGCATAATGAGACAGGTACTAGAGTTGAAAACCACAATAAAAAGGTTGAAGATACATCTTTAAGGTGGCAAACTGACTTACCCCAAATAGGGGAAGTACCTAAGTTGACGTAAGAATTAGTTTTATTGAACACAACAACATAGATACAATATAACTGGAAGGGTAGTAAATGAATAGACGTTATTTTTGGCTTAAACTCAAAGAGAACTTTTTTGAATCGGATGATATGAAAATAATTGAATCACAGAAAAACGGAGCTGAGTATATAATATTTTGGCAAAAGTTATTACTAAAAGCGATAACTTCAAAAGAGGTTGGAGTGTTGAGGTATAAAGAAAACATCCCCTATACACCAGAGATATTATCAACTATTACAGGAACTAATATTGATGTAACAAAGGGAGCATTGAAGTTATTTATGGAATTAGGAATGATAGATATTACTCAGAATGGTGATATTATTATAGATGAATTTATTCAAGAGCTTATAGGAAGTGAGACAGAAGTGGCCAAAAGAGTCAGGAAACACAGAGAAAAGAAAGATTTGTTACAATGTAACGAAATGAAACAAATTAGTAACACAGAGATAGAGATAGAGAAAGAGATAGAGAAAGAAATACTGTACAAAAGCAAGTTCTTTGTTGTTACTAAAGAGCAACATAACACCTACAAAAAAGCATACCCTAATATTAACATACTATCAGAGTATGATAAAATGACTGCTTGGCTTATCAGCAACCCTACAAAGCAGAAAAAACAATACAAGAGATTTATTAACAGTTGGTTAGGGAGAGCAAAGAGTACACCTACAGAGCAGACTATTAACGATATTAAAACAATGGAGAAATTATATTGAAAATTCCAGCTAATTACGAATACGAGAAAGCTTTAATTGCATGTGCAATTCTTAACCGAGACGCTCTACTCACAGTTGTTGATATGTCAGTTGATGACTTTTACTTTGATATTTGCAAGAGTCTCTTTCTGGCGATAGTTGAACTGCATGAGAGCAATAAGAATATTGATGCTATTGTGCTGAATGACATGTTAGCTGGCAAGTCACATTATCAGAACGCCGGGGGGGATGTCTTTCTGGCGGAGTTGTATCAGTCAAGGGCGCAGACTGGCAATTTTAAGAGTTACTACGAGACTGTTAAGTCACTCTCAGGAAAAAGAGAAATAGGAAATGCATACAAAGATGCCATCCAGAGAATGAAGAGCGTTGAAGACATCGACGATATTATCAGTGATGTTGATAATATTGTCAGGGATGTTATGGACACTGGGAAAGATGAGTTAGGCAGGATTATTGATTTGGATCTTGACTGGATAACGAAAACAGAGAATTGTATTAAGACAGGATTCTCAGACATTGACAGTAGAGTTGGCGGGTTACATGATGATGAATTGATACTGTTAGCTGCACGGCCGTCAATGGGGAAGTCTGCACTCGGTTTTGAAATAGCGATGAACGTGGCCCGGAAATATCCTGTATTATTCTTTTCGCTGGAAATGCCTGCCAGACAGTTAGGCCAGCGAGTGCTTGCAAACATAACGAATCTTGACTTGTATAAATTCAGGCGTAACCGCCTTGACAGTGATGACATGGCGATTACTATGGAAAGGTGGGAGCAGTTCAGAAAGAGCCGGAAAGACTTGTATATCAATGACACTATATTTGAATTGAATAAGATAATAAACGCCTGCAAACGGTATCCTAAAAAGCCTGGACTGATAGTGATAGACTATTTACAGTTGATGAAAGTACCGAGTCAGGAAAAGCGGTATATTGCAGTGGGGGAAATTTCAAGGAGTCTTAAGATGTTGGCTAAGGAATTACATTGTCCGGTATTGGCACTGTCACAGCTTAATAGGTCGGTAGAATCACGGGTTGACATGGTTCCGAAGTTGTCAGACTTGCGGGAGTCAGGGGACTTAGAGCAGGATGCTGACATGGTTATGTTTCTTCACGGTGAGAAAGAGGAAAATAAGCGGACTGTCATAGTAGCAAAAAACCGTAACGGGAAACTCGGCAAAATTGATTTATGGTTTCGTCAAAATGTAATGCAGTTTCAAAACATGTCACAGTAGGGAGGGAGTATGAATTGGATAAGCGTAAAGGATAAGTTACCCGAAATGAAAAGTTGTTTGGCTAAGAAGGGTAAATGGGCGTACTACGGAAATGGTAAGATGTTAGCTGATTGGTCTGGTGGCGACATTATCGAAGAGATAACCGACAAGCCTAAATATGTCATTAAGGCCGGTGTTACTGTTGAGGAAATTGGCCGTGCAATGTGTAGTCATTTCGGAACGAAATTTTCCGAGGCAGGAAGAGAGAACGACGAAAAAGCCTTACTAAAA
>JAAEQR010000008.1 GCA_024231215.1 PVC group bacterium
CTAATCTGAAATCCGCAAAATTTTCGGAAAATCGGAAATTCGGGGTATATATTACCTTGTACCCAACCTTCCACACCATATGGAGAAATATATACTGTAATCCATTTCACAGCTCCAAAGCATACAGACAGCTGTGGAGCGCCGAAACACACATGATTACTTTGATTTTCATGATAATGCGCGCGAGAAGCGCGAACTTAAAATCAAAATTCGAAATGACAAATGCAGGGAGCCATGATTCAAGTGAAACTTTAAAAATAAACGTTAAACCATTTGCAAATCAAACATAAACCACTAATAGGTAGTTCTCTGGTATCCACCTAACATCGGAAACAAAACCTGTACAGAAATGTCAACCACGGGTGGAATCTAAATACAAAACTTGGATAGCATTGGCACATTTTACTGGAATAAACATCAGAAAATTGACAAGAAAATGGAAAAAGACAAACAATAGCTCGGACATAAACTTCTTGCACAATAACAGTGTTGCGTTTCTGTCGAGTCTTTCGGAAATATTGGTTATCTCAGCTTTACAGTCTTTTCATTGGGGAATTTCAAAATGAGAAACGGGGTGCGCAAATTTATCTGCCAATTGAAAGGAAAATTGTACATCTAAACAACCCTTATTACCTTTTAGATGAGGGATAATGGCCAACATGTAAATATAAACATTGCAAACTATATATGGTCAAAGATTTCAGTCCTGATTGGAATTTGAGCAGAAAAAATAAACTGGATAAGTTTGGCAAAGTTTACTGGGGACTACAATATTGGCAACAATGGCCAGAAAAGCAATAGCACATCAGACTTCAATCGCCTTCAGCACCACTCTGTCTCGTTTCAGTTTGGTATCTTTTGGAAAGGGCTCCAGGACTTCGTTGACAAACACTGAATCGAAGTATTTTCTCATCATGGCGCTCATAGGAGCAGA
>JAAEQR010000009.1 GCA_024231215.1 PVC group bacterium
AGCTAAAAGACATTACGGTGAATACTTAACTACCTTTTATCAACAGCTATGATCAGCTAGCATCAGCTGACCATCAATTTTCTTTTCATCAGCTAACTCAATCTAGAAATGGCCTATCATCGTCAGCTGATGGAACAAAATCGAATTTAGTCCTTTTTCATGCTTATCTCAACCCCATAAACTCACATTCCTGTCTGCGTTATACTGTCTACACATTCTGTTCAACAAAACATCATTAACTGTCCTTTATTTTACTTTTCCCGCTTTCGTCAGCTGGAACATGACCAACTATCATCAGCTGCAAAGAACTCAGGGCCAGGTTCCCGGGGGTATTTATTAGGCCATTCCCCTACTATTTTGTTCAGTCACCGAGCGCAAATGGTAAATTCGAAAAAATGGATTATTATTGAACTGTATACATTCATTTATCCTTTGAAAATGCGTTTCTTGAAGACAAACAATATCAAAAATTATTAACTTCATTTAGAACATTTTGCAATTTTAATGGGTTTCGGAGTTTCGTAACCCAAGAGAGAGAGCCTATAGCGAGACTGCACAACACTGAACAGCATG
>JAAEQR010000010.1 GCA_024231215.1 PVC group bacterium
AGTGCAGTCTGACAGAAAAAGCTCAAAAATTTACTTTAACGAAAACAATAGTTAGAATGAGGGTTAGAAAAATATTTTTAACATTGTCGGAAAGAGCTCGACGGGGGGAATCGAATGATGTGCAAAACGACACAATTCTTTAAAAAACGACACAATTTATCAAAATTATACCATGTGTTCTGTTGAAAAACGCGCAATTTTACAAAATAGACTGGATATTTGTAACAACAGAACCAATCTTATTGAAAGTTGGCAGAAATCTAAGTTGGACCATCGACAATAAGTGTGGAAAATTTCAGCAAAATCGGTTCAAGTCGTGACGCACTGCAAACGATCAAACGTGGAACACCCACCATGAAACACCCTGTAGTATAGTAAATAATAGTATTTTTCAGAATAAGCAATAGTATAGTATAGAATAGTATAGTAATACTATCCAAAAATGGGTCTAGTATAGTAAATTCTAGTGAAAGGTAGTTTACTACGCACAACAACACTACGTTGTAGCCATCTTCTGGTATTTCTTCGCTATGCCACTGAATTATTCTGAAGTGTGGCAGAAAGGGAGGCGTCTTTATGGAACAAATACAGACAGGCGGCAAGCAAAAACAAGGAGCCGAGCGAGCAGAATACCGGTAGTAAGCAGAGTATGCACAGAGACAACAGGACATGCAAATTTCCTAACTGCATGTACACTCGCAGATGCTCACAAATACGCACAGCAGCAAGGCCAAATATACCACTCTTCCTGGTGGTTTGATCAGAAATTGAACAATAAGTTTCAAATTAGGGCTCAATGAGGCGATTTTGCAGTATAATATTTAATAATATGTGTTTGGTGTCTATGGATTTGTCTCTGTGAGCTGAACTCATAATTCTAGTGGGCGAACGTGATATTCGTAGTCCATTGGCAGGAAATTAAAATTTTTAGTTTTCTACTGTGCAAAATTGGGCCTGGGCCGACTTTTTTAAATCTGGGAGTAGAGTGATGATATTGCCAT
>JAAEQR010000011.1 GCA_024231215.1 PVC group bacterium
CTATGAGAGATCTTTATCTCAGGTTTCTTCAGAAATGCGACATAAATCCTCAACTAATCATTTTTGGTTGATCAAGTAATATTAAGAATACTAACTATAACCAGGTCTATACATTTATTGTTGTTTTCGGATAAAATGGATCAATAGCACGAATTGTCGAATTATTTGTCGTTTATATTAATGTTTTATTTGGTGGGGCAATATTTGGGTGTTATTTTTATGCTATTACAGTTTTACCCAAAGGGCATAATTCACAATGGCAGTAAACTGCCTATTGTTCGTTAATCGGAGAATCTATATGTTATAGTCACAAAGATCAATATTTATTAGGAAAGAATATTATTATGACGCACAATTTGATCTGTTTTACTTTTTTTACTTTATTCTTGATTTCATGTAATAATCCAACAAATACTCAAAATGATGTAGATACAGAGGGGAAAGGAAAAATAAATTATTTAATTGTTGCAAATATCGGTTTAAAGGATATTAAAAAACTCAATGAATTTATTTCATGGAAAACAGAAAAAGGATTTAATATTATTACAAATTATGTTAACTCTAGTGTTTCATTAGAGGAAATTGACACATGGGTTGAGAGGAAATATGATTCTTTAGATATTAAACCTAAGTTTTTACTTTTAATTGGTGATGCAAACGGATCGTTTACTGTTAAAACACAAGAATCCGGTTTTATTTCAGGTATTGACGATTTCATATCTGACTTGGAATATGGGGTCATTGGAGAGGTAACAAATTCTAATCGTATTCCTAAAATTCATGTTGGAAGGTTCACTATCAGATCAATTCAGGATTTAGAAGTTCAGGTTGATAAAACAATTTGGTATGAAAAAAAACAATTTCAAAATTCAACTGATATTGCTTATTTAAAAAATGCCTTAGGTGAAGCCGGTAATAAAATTGAAGCTGCTAATAGTTTTAATTCCACATTAAAATATGGTTGGGATTATTATTTTAATGATACATATATAAATCCCACAACTGGTAAAACAAATGGGGTAAATGGAATAAGGTATACATGCCCTCATGAAGATGGTATAAATATGGTTCAAACTATACAAGGCCATGTTAATGAAGGAATTGGATTCTTTTTTTATTGTGGAAATGGTGCTGTTGATAGTTTGAAATTTCCTACCTTTACCAAGCAAGATGTAGATAACCTTACAAATTATAATAAATATCCGATTGTTGGCGTATTCGGGTGATGTACTGCCTCATTCCGTGCGAATGAATCGTTTGCAGAAACTTGGTTAAATGGTAAAGATAAAGGTGCAGTAGCCTATATTGGAAATTCATCAACTGCATTTGTAAAATTTCCAGTCGCAGAGGCAAATGGAACAACAAATTTAGACGCACCTTTTTCACCAGATGAGATGGGACTGTTTGATGCTTTAATGCATAAAGACTATTTATATATTGGAGAGATGATAAACGAACAGAGAAAAGCTATTGAAAGGATAAATGATGAAGAGAATATGAAAAACAGACATATTTATCTTATTACACTCCTTGGTGATCCATCTTTGACTCCCTACATCGGAATACCAGAAAAACAAAATTTTTCTTGTGATAAGATCACACAAGGTGATAAAAAAATTAAGATAAAAACAACTCCATATGCTTATATAGCTTTAAGTAATTCTAAAAGCAAATTAATTGGTACAGGATATTCAGATAAAGATGGAAATGTAGAAATAGAAATTGAGCCAATATCTTCAACAGAAGTAAAAATTGTGGTCACTGCAAAATTTAGAATTCCAGTTATGAAAACTATTACGATTTATGAAGATTAAATTTTTAATGATAATTGGACAGGCACGCATTTAACTTTAATTGCATATAATTTTTATATAATTAAAATATTATGCATTTCCCTGCTTTTTTATTTATTTTTAAATAAAGAATATTGTGATATCCCGCATTCAACTCGCTATGCGCGACTGCATCCTTTTCTATAAATTAGATTATATATTGAATTAACATAATAGAGTCCTCGATCAGTATCTCTTTTTTTATGGTTCGCCAACCTACTGAGACAGATTGTTGAAGAGGTATTATTGCGCCCTTTTGTTTTTGGTCTACGCTAATGATATGTTGGACGAAACCGCTTCGCGGTAGCTAAATATCTCCTTGGTACAAAATATATTACAGTTCTTTGACAAAAAGATGATCTACATCACGGTATTTTTTCAATAAAATGGCATCTTAGTTATAAATAAACAAACAAATAACAAGAGGTCTATTATGGGAAAATTACGTGATCAAATGATAATGGAAATGGAGTTGAGGAACCACAGCCCGAAAACCATCAAAGCTTATATACGCCATGTGAAGAATTTTACCCGGTTGTTTAATAAATCACCGGCAGAGATGGGGACAGATGAAATACGTAAGTATTTGCATCACCTAAAAAAAGAAAAGAAAGTCAGTTGGTCTAATATTAACATTGCTTATTGCGGTTTAAAGTTCTTCTATACAAAAGTCCTTCATCGACGTTGGGATGTGGAACATATACCGCGGCCCCGGGGAGAAAAACGCTTACCGAATATTTTAGCTCAATCGGAGTTACAACGGATCTTTGATGCCACAACTAATCTGAAAAATTGTGCCATGCTGATGGTCACCTATTCCGGTGGATTACGAGTGAGTGAAACATCACACCTGAAGATTACTGATATTGACAGCCAGCGGATGTTAATTCGTATAGCCGGAGCCAAGGGCAACAAAGATCGGTATACGCTGCTGTCGAAGGTGGCGTTAAACAAACTGCGCCACTATTACAAAATTTACCGACCAACGGATTGGCTGTTTGAAGGCAAGAACAAGAATAATCCAATTTCCGATGGCACAATTCAAAAAGTGTTCAGAAAAGCCAAAAAAAAAGCCGGAATTAAAAAGCCGGCTACAGTGCACACTCTACGTCACAGTTTTGCCACGCACCTCATGGAAGCGGGCGTCGATATATTCACCATACAGCGGCTTTTGGGACACGCGTATTTAAAGACCACCAGTACCTATATCCATGTAGAACGCAAGCGACTACAAGACATCATCAATCCACTCGACCGTATGATGGAGGATAAGATATGAACACTCCGAAACAGTCGCCTGATATTGATGTTGGGACAATATTTCGTGAATATGGCGCAGCATACCGGGAAAAATACAGATTGCCCGGCTACATACTAAAAGTAATGTCCAAGATAGAAATATGTCGCACCGAAGCTGCCGGTGGACATTTGTATGAATGTAATAAATGCGGACATGAGAAACCATGTTATAATCCATGCGGTAATAGACATTGCCCTAATTGTGATTTTTTGAAAAGAGAAAAATGGTTGCTGGCACGGAAGCAGAATGTTCTGCCGGTCACTTATTATCATAATGTTTTTACTATTCCCGATGATTTAAATGCACTAACTTTGGTTAATAAAACAGTATTATACAACATATTATTTAAGTCAGGTTCTGAAACACTGATTGATTTATGCAAAGATCCTAAACATATGGGCGCACAGATCGGTTTGATAGCTCATTTGCATACCTGGGGTCAAAATATGATGGATCATCCACATCTCCATTGTATTGTGCCGAGTATTGGTTTATCAGATGATCAAAATAAGGTAATTTATCCGAAAAAAACAACAAAAAAAAGAGATTTTTTTATCCATGTCAATATAATATCGGATTTATTCAAGAAGAAGTTTTTAGCCTATTTGAAAGAAGCTTATCAACAGCATAAATTAAAATTTGTGGGGCAGACAAAGTATTTAGGAGAGAAAAGAGAGTTTCAAGCTTTAATAGACAAATTATATGCTAAGAAGTGGATCACCTATTGTAAAAAGCCAGCCAGCGGAGCAAAGAAAGTGCTGGAATACCTGGGCAGGTACTCATATCGAGTTGCCATCTCCAATCGTCGCATATTAAAGTTGGAAGATGATAAAGTGACGTTCCAATGGTGGGATTATC
>JAAEQR010000012.1 GCA_024231215.1 PVC group bacterium
ATGTTTGTTAAAGCACATAGTTTACACTTTTATAGGGACATGCTTTACACTAAATTTGTGCTTAACCTTACTGATTTATTTTTCATTTTTATTCGTTTTTCATCAAAGTATCCTAAAAATACATCTCTGTAATAGACTTTCCAAATTCCTTGCCCTAGCTCTTCCATAGCTATGTGTTTTCCTGAAAGCGCTCTACTAATATACACCCAATAATATGATTTCCATCTTATTGCTCCATTTTTAGTTACATACCAGGGTTCCATATGTGCTGGATAATCATACTGCTTTATCTTATCCGGAAACTTCCTTGTTGAGTATTCATGTACTTTTGCTGGTGTTTCCATCTCTAATGCTTCGTGTGGTCTGATGTTATTATATTCCTTTACAAAATGATTTAGTTTCCTTTGTTGTGATCTCAGCTCTTGGGCTGCGGGCTGGGCGCATGCCGCCTTCAAATCGCGGTGCATGCGCTCGTGTCGGCCATTCTGCTCAGGATGTGCTGGATCTGAGAATACAGGTAATATTCCTAGTTCTATAAACCAATACGATAGCTTTGTAAAACGCTGTATAGCAGCAACACATCCAAATGGTGCGCCATTATCAGTATGGATTTGCTTTGGAAGACCATACTTTCTAAACACCTTGGTAAATTCCTGTTTTACTGGTTCAAATCTTTCATGATAATGTGCCTTTGCGGCAAACAAATACCTGCTTTTAGAATCAGCTATAGTCAATGGATGACAGTACTTTTTATTACCCATCAAAAACTTGCCTTTATAATCGGCACTCCATACTTCATTACAGTCTTTAGGATCAAATATGGGGTAAACAGGCTTAACCCTTCTGCAACGTTTCTGTGGGCATACAAGGCCATTTCTTAAAAGGATATTGTGAACCGTTAGGATAGTCGGGATCTCTGATGCAGCAAAATGGTTATACAATAGCGTATGCAGCTTCTTAGCTCCCCACAGCTTGTATTCTCCCTTCAGTTTAACAATCCTGTCTTCAATTTCTTTTCTAGTCTTATTGGGATGATTCCTGGGTGCTCGTGTCTTCTCTAAAAGCCCTTCAATACCATGTTTTTCGTATCCGTGAATCAATCTATAAGCTGTTGGACGTGAAATCCCGAAAGATCTACATAATTCTGTAATGGTATACTTCCCTGTATTCCAAAGGCAAATAAATTCTACTTTTTGTTCCATAGTTGTTGTTTCTTTCCAAGGCATAGTAATCTGATTTTTCTACTCAAATTACAACTTAAAAAGTGTAAACTATGTGCCTATAAAAGTGTAAAGGATGTGCCTATATCGTACCTAATTGAGCACAACGCCAGCGCTAAATTTTGTTGGCGGATTAAAGTTAACCTTTCCTATCGAAGCAGTAGAATATTTATTGGTTTTACAAAACATAATTTTTACGTGAGTTGGCTAATCTTTTCAGCGCGATGGCAAAACCCGCCAATTGAATTTAACGCATTGTTACCGTTTGTTGCGCTATTCAATTCTCCTATATTTAATTTTTGATTTTAATGGATCTTCATTATTTGATATTAATCCAAATGTATTTTCATCAATGAATTCAACTTTATATTCTTTAGATGTTTCTAATCCATAAATTGAAAACAATTCATTTCCTATTTTTTTCTCTTTTAATGAAAATTGAAAATTTGAATTTCTCTTAATCTCTGAAATCCAAACATCATTCGAATCACAGAAAAATTTCACATATTTATTTTCATTCAATTTTATTAATCTACCAATCAATTTTCCATTTTCATTTTTTAAA
>JAAEQR010000013.1 GCA_024231215.1 PVC group bacterium
GCTACGACGAATTAAAAAGCGCTCTCGGCGCTGAAAATATCACATTTATACAAGGTTGGCACAGCAATGTCATCGAAAGATTGGGTTTGAACGATAGAACTGAATCAGATCCGCCAATTGGTCTAGTTATTGACGATCTGGCAGAGCAGCTTAGCCACAATAGAAGCTGTCTGCCTATTTTCACTGGGCAAATACACCATAAAAGTAAAACTGCTCTGGACCCTGTACTTTCTGGGCTCAAATATTATTATTATTATTATTATTATAGGTTTGGCATTGATTTTTATAAGCCAGTTTTTGTTTTACGCGAGGACTGACATTCAAAAACTGGCGTTGGAGCAGAGTACACACATGCTCCTTTTTCAAAATGTTAGAAATCGGAACGGGTTGAGGGTACTTTCAAGGCAGATCTTCAAAAAAGACAAATTCCTGCTTCAAGTGTTGCAAGATTTACCTCAATTTTACCCTCTCCTTATCGACCTCAGACCTACTACAAAGGAGATTTTGCAATGCAGAAGCGGAGCCTATTTTGGCCCGTCAGAGGAATTATTCATCTACGCACCCAGATAAAATAGCCTGGTGTAACAGATTCGTTCAGTTATGACTATTGACGTCAACGA
>JAAEQR010000014.1 GCA_024231215.1 PVC group bacterium
AAATAATTGTTTTAAATATAACTTCTTTTTATAATTTTAAATGAATATATAAAATAAAATCAAAAATAATATTAATCAATAAAATTAGAATAAATGTCCATACAAGCACAAGGAAGTATCGGAATCAATTTGAATAATCAAGCAACTATCCTGAATCCTATCCAAAAAGGCACTCAGCAGGTTGAAATTAATGCTCCGGCCCAAATGAATGATAAAGCCGCTGTTCAAGTTAACCCTACAAATAATCACATCGGAGGTTCAAATAACTTAATACGTAATAATCTTATAACTAACATCTTAGAGAATACAAGTCAAATTAATAATAACGGCGTAAAAGTAGTTCAGAATAACAACATAAACCTAATTAAAAACGTAAATGCTTCTGTCAATTTGCCCAATGCCAATAATGTTAACACCAATACCATTGTGAATCCAAGCGTAAGTACAAATGTGAATGCTAACGCCAACACCATCTCAAACCTCTCAAACGGTATAGCAAGTATCCATGCTATTCCAAATATGAATACCAATGTTAATCTTAATGCTAAGCCAAATGTCAACTCGAACCTGAATGCTAATACTAACGCACAAGTGAAACCTGCAGTGAATAATATCAACACAAATGCCAACCTAACTGCCAACGCTAAAGTAAACCCAGGGGTTACTACAAATGTTAATCCAAATGTCAACCTAAATGCTAATACCAATACACAAGTTAACCCTGGAGTAAATAATATCAACTCTAATGCCAACCTCGGTGCTAAAGTTAACCCAGGAGTAAATGATGTCAACCCTAATGCCAATCTCAATGCCAATGCTAAAGTCAATCCAGAAGTGCCTAATACAAATGTCAACCTAAATTCTAATCTGAACGCGCAAGTTAATCCTGAAGTGAATAATGTCAACCAAAATGCTAATCTGAATGTCAATACTAAATTCAACCCAGAAGTGCCTAATACAAATGTCAATCTAAATGCAAATCCTAATATTATTTCAAATATCAATCCTAATCTGAGGCCAACAAGTCCAAACATCAATTCTAATATTAATGTCAACCCAAACATTAATTCTAATGATAACACCAACACCAATCTAACCTCAAATGTAAACACTAATTTCAAGACTAATCTCCACACAAATGTAAAACCAAATGTTGGACAAAATGTTAACCAAAATATCAACTCAAATGTAAACGCAAATACAAATGCCAATCAGAATATTAACGCTATTAGACCCAACATGAATACAAGTAACCCAAATGTCAATGCTAATGTGAAGGGTGAGGTAGTTCAAAATGTTAACACAGTAAATTCAGGTGTCAATCAGAATATTAACCCTAATCTTAATCTTAATGCTAATGTGAACATGAATGCCAGAGTCAATCCAGTCAATCTGAATGTTAACTCAAATATCAATGCGACTGCCCAACAACCTAATCAAAATTTCAACACCAATGATAAGCTAAATCCAAATGTTAATTTCCAGCAAAATGTCACTTCGAACGTAAATGGCTCCTCAACTGGTCCCACAAATGTTGAAGTAAATTTCAATGAAAATTTAAAAAATGGCTCTGTCAATCAGCAGGTTCCTTTAAAAAATAAATACACTACTGATGCTGGAAGCCCACCTCGTGTAAAAGTTTCAGATGATGGAACGAATAATGTAAGCCAATCTCACATTGATAAGATGGTGAGTGCTCACGACTCGAGCTCAGAGAACATAAACATTCATAACAAACCACTTTACAACAATAGACTTAAGATGAATGGGACTGCTGGGATAAATATTGACTTGAGCACCTCAGATAAAAAGGGGCAAGGAGATAGGAAAGTAACTTATCAACTTAATAGTAACGACAAGAAAGCTCTAAATTTTGATGAAAACGACATTAAAGATAAATTGAATCAAAAAAATATTTTATCCACTAAATTTGAGTCAAGGCTTAAAGTGCCTGTTGAAGAACCCCATGGGAAATCCTCTCATAGTAAGGAGGACAAAGAAATTTTTGAGTACAGAAAATCTATGATAATGGACGACGTAATTGTAGGGCACTTAGAGGATGGTCTAAGCTCTTTCAATCAGAGAAAAAACAAAATTTTAAGTTACCCTTGTACTAACCTCAACGTTAGTAACTTACCTTTGGAAAAGATGTTCCTGGAGGTTTGCACTAATATAAGTAAGCAAATATTTAATAATTTTTAAGACTTAAAGAAAATAAATGAGAAGTTGCTAAATTCAAACATAAAACCTCTATTGGAGGTTTACCCTATAGGAGCAATAGGAAACTCCGAGACATTCAACCTCTTAACCGGATTGAGTAACTGCTCCAATTTCTTCTCTGAGGAGTCAAAGAAAGAATTAGATGGTTTTAGAATGATTTATAACGATGGAAATGGATTCTATCGTGCGGTTATGTTCAGTTATCTAGAGTACCATATCCTCAACAAAAATCTACATGAAATAAAAAAATTCGCCTATGATTTCAATAACATCATTGATAAGACGCTTAAAGGAAGAAACATCCAAATTCACAAAAACGAGTTCCTCGCTATAATGTATATCATTACTGAGTTAATAGACAAGAATCTAATCGAACGAGCCTATGCCTACTTCTTAAAGGCATACTACCTTTTTGAGTCTTTCGATTTGGTACATAAATTCTTTAAACTTAGGGCCTTGTCAAGTACTTAAGACTGGCAATCGCTGATTACATGTGGCTGAATTTGAATGAAGCCCACCAAGACTTCATTATCGCTATTTCTGATGTCTTTCCTTTTTCCTATGTGAGTGTTCACCGTACGATTATTTTTTACCCTCTTTAGACTTTGATTACCAAGGATACATCGAAGAATCAGTCTTGAATCTCAACTCAGAAGCTGAAAGGCTAGTGCTTTTGATTACAGCGCTTTTACTGAATATTAACTTCAAATTTTTCATCGCAGAGAACTGCAATTATTCTCCTTCACATAGCTCTTACATTTATAATAACAACACTGTCATCTTCAGTTCACACGACGAAAATAAAAGCCCAACTATTAACCTTTTCAAGAGATTTGGACACTACGATATAGTCTATCCTAAGATCTTTGTTGAGCAACATAAAATGAATCTTTACTTTTTTAGATATAATGAGGCTACTTATGATAAACTTAAGATAGAGATGGGATACTTGGTAAAAGAAGAAAATGTGAGATGCTTAGATTGCCATGAGGAAAATTCCACTATGATTAAGTTCCCCGATTTAAACGGAACTGTATGTAAGGAGTGCCTTTTGATCTATGTGAAGGATATAATGGAGCAAAGGGTTAAATATTTCTTGAGTGAGCAGTACTTCAATCTTGAGTGTAAGGATTAACACTTAATATAAAATAAAATAATTTACTTCTTTACTTCCTGATAACCTTTTTCTCACTACCCTAGACTACACCCGACCGATTAAGTTCAAGAATCTTCTTCTTTCCGACTATGAAATATATAGTATCTTCGACCAAATGAGCACTTCAAGACTTTTTGCCTCATTTTTAAAGAAAATTTGCCTCACCTGCCATTCGATCTTCAATGATAATGAGATCCTTAAGTTTAAGAGATGTGGGTGCACTAATTGTGACAGATGTCTTATTAAGAAAATTAAGAGAGCCACTAATGGCTGTATCTTGAATAGCTCTTTCGAGAAAAGTAAATTATTCACTAATACAAGGAATGTTGAGTTTCCCACTTACTGCAGTTGTTCCGAGCCATTCAATCTCGAAGCGGCAATAGAAAAGGTCTACAAGAACAAAATGGATAAATTGGAAAACGACCTTAGTTTAAGACTTAATTCGATAATATTAATCACTTGCTACGAGTGTTTAGGGAGCGTCAACTTACTAAGAACTCCCCAAAACTGTGAGTATATAAAGATAAAAAGTGACGAACACCTTACAAAGGCTAACGTCGAAGAGCAGGATCCTAACCACAACGGAAGGAACACACACGTAATTTGCCATAAGTGCTTCGAGAATAACAACTCATTAGCAAAGAAGAACGGAAGAGACGTAATCTACTGCCAAATATGCGAAATGGATCACTATGTTGACATAAATGAGCTGAAGAAGATTAAAATAAAGAAGGAGAATACTTGTTGCGTGATATACTAACCGCAAACACAGGTAATCTACCTAATCTCTCTGTAGATTTTTTAAGGACAGATTAAATGATTTAACTTTATATTAGTTAAAATAATTTTTATTATATAACATATTTATAATTATTTAAGCTGTTATTCTATAATAATTTTTTATAATTTTTTCTTTTTAAGTGTTCTGCCTGTATAAATGCTAAAATTTTCTAAAGTCATTTTTTTCTTTTTTCTCATATGTCCCTGTATTATTGTTTTTGTCTTGGTTTGAAGAAGGATTACTAGGATTAGTGTTATTGTTTTTATTATTGTTGCTATTATTGTTATTATTGTTATTAGTAGGAGTTGGGGCTGGATCATCATCGTCATCATCAACATCAGAATCATTTTTTTATTATCTTTTTTGGTATCTAAGGTTGTATCTTTTATCGGTGTATTATCATTGTCTGGATCTACTTTTTTCACTGGTACTTTAGGTCCTGAAGGATTTGTGTTTTTATTTGGATCAG
>JAAEQR010000015.1 GCA_024231215.1 PVC group bacterium
ATTTTGAAATTGATCGAGATATGTTAAATCTCTGAAGTTCAATTCTTCTAACACATAAACGTAATCATCGTCGTAATCGCATAATACAACGTAATGACCTACATTTTCACCATTGAAATCCACTCCTGCGAATCTTGGATTCATTTCGTCCAAACAACCGAAAGGATAACTCGGCTGATTAGCGTCACCTACAACGATGAGATTGTTAAATATACGACCGCCCCGTACAACTGCGATACAGTTATAGTTTTGGTCTATATACCAACTACAATCTAAATGTGCTTTTTTCTCCTGTTCTATCCACTCTTCTGTTATCCACGTGGTATCTTGCCAAGTATGAACTGATACGAACCGCGTGTTCAAGTGGTGTTGTTTATTTATTAAACTTTTATACTCTTCATTGAAAACAGAACCTTGACAGTCCGTACTTGCGTGAATAACATACTTATTCTTACTCGCTGCTATCATTGGTCTGCTGTTTTTGTAATAATCGAAGTTCTGATGCCACGACATGATACTCCCGCCTTCGTCGTATATTAATACATCTGCTTCTCTTGATGCTATTCTCCCCTCACTTAGTACGGCG
Source organism: PVC group bacterium (assembly GCA_024231215.1). Taxonomy (GTDB): domain Bacteria; phylum Omnitrophota; class Gorgyraeia; order B26-G9; family B26-G9; genus JAAEQR01. The sequence goes on from JAAEQR010000015.1 coordinate 587, forward strand.
ACGCTGATTTCAGGTGAACCAAATATTTGGACACGAAATTGTGTCCTTATTTTTTGACTTTCGACAAATGGGTTCATTGAGAACCAGTCCGCTGCTTGTATCAGTTGGTCGCTGTGCGGTGCTCTCCATACAACTTGGAGTCCAAGAAGTGCAAAGAAAACGGCAATAATAGTTAAACCACGCGATTTTCCACCTCTACGAGTATAATTCCATAAAGTTTCCAATGCTTCACGGGACGGATCGATTTCTGGATTGTATAGCGACATAATCATGTCCGCTACTTGCCAGTCCGTCCATTCCGTGTATTTCTTATTTTTTGTAAATTGTCGCAAAAATCCTAAATACGCGAAAAAAGCGATAATTATTCCTTCCTCTAACCACACCGTACGGAGCTGCTTAGAGAACACAATACACGCTTCTGATTTTTTCATGTTTTAGTTGATTTTTTTTTTTTTCTTAGTGGGTATTAGCAGCGTTCCATCCGCACTAGACTGTTCCGTCACGCCTCGTACTTTTATCACACATTCGTACTATACAGTACCGTACAGCCTCAGGGACACGGGCGACATATGGGTTATAATAGGTGTATGGTTTGAAATAACCTATATAGACCCAACAATGATATATACTTATATATATTTACCTATATATTTAAATGTGACGGTTTATTAATGCTTAAAATGAATATTCAAAATAATCATATATTATATCAAAAAGAAAATAATCGTTCCAATTTGAGAAGATCTATCTCTATGCTGGATATGTTATATAGCTTATAGATATTAATCCGCTGTGTTATGCGTTACAGTGCTATATAGATCTAACAACTTTACACTGGTGTCTATATAGAACCAACAATTGCTATATAGAATTAACAATAAAAGTAAAGCGGGGAATTATTTATATATGATTTGTGATACAAATGTTATATATATACAATCTTTACAATGTTATGTTGCATATATATATATATATATTTTATGTTATTAGGAATATATAAAGAAAGATTACATCATTGTACTAGAAGGACGTTTTTAAAGCTATATGCCTTTAGAACGCTCCGTGCCGTGCCGTGCTGGTATTAGGGGCTTTTTCGATATCTTTATAAGCTAAGTAACTAATATTATATTAATAACAAATATTAAAAATAGAGATTAGAATAATGAATAATATAGAAGAAACTTACGGAAAAAAGACCTTGAATAAATCAAGGCTCGACGCTTTCTTTAATGATTTAAAGAGAGATTTAGTATACGCTTACAAATATACGCACGATACATATATCAAGGTTCTTAACGTGCTTATCAGCGAGTATAAAGGATTTGGTTTTACATTTGAGAGTTTGGAAATTTTATACACTAACGGATTAATGTATATTCAATCAGAATTTCCTTGCGTTTATTGTTTTGAAAATAATGAAAATCTAGATTGCGAAACATGCCGAGGTAAATAAAAATGAATAGTACAACAATTAACCGATCTTCCGATGTAGGAAATAAACTTTTTCATGTCAGAATATCTTCAAGTGTGTCTAAATCAACCGTAAAATTTGTCATGAAATATTACGTGAGTAAGAACGATATAATGACTAAATTAACGTACGTATATTATGGAAAATTAAACTCATTGGACGTGAGAAGAACAACAATGAACGTGAACGATTATGAAATCATGAAAGAATTTTACGGAGGTAAATAAAAATGATCGCAAGAAAAGATTATAGAATCCTAGCATTAAATATAATCGATAATTTAGAGGATCTAGGGGAAATTAAATATAAGCATTTCTCTTTTATTGAGTTAGTAAATATCATGGAATCTACAATAAAACATGTAGAAAAAGAAATAACAGATTTTCAAAAAAGAAATGTCGAGGTAGTAAAATAATGAATATACAACAAATTTTAACATCAGAAATTAATCAGATTATTAAATCTGATTTTATTTCGGCTAAAAATAAGGTTTTGAAAGAAATGAAAGAATATTCAGATCTTCACGAGTTATGGGAAACTACTCACGGCGGTAAACTAGGTCCATATGGTAATTTTCCCGCGTTAAAATCAATTTCGGTAAAACTCGGTAAGTTTTGCAACAACATGCGAAAAAATTGTAAAACAATATGTAGTGAGTGTTATGCTGTAGACATGTTATCCTATCGTGCCGAATTGAACAAAAGATTAGAGAATAATTATAGGTTATTAACAACAAGTATAATTCCTCGTAAGAATTTACCAGTAATAACCGATAAAAGATTTAGGTTTAATTCTTTTGGTGAATTGGAAAACATGATACATTTAGAAAACTACCTTGAAATATGCCGTAAAAACCCAGAAACAAGTTTTACATTATGGACAAAAAGAGTAGATTTAGTAAGGAAAATCAAGGATAAACCAGAGAACCTTATTTTAATATACTCAAACCCTTTATTGAATGATGTATCAATTCAAAAACCTAAAATGTTCGATAAAATGTTTACGGTATATACTAAAAAAGGGATAAAAGAACACGATTTAGATGTTAATTGTTTAATGAAGTGTAATAACTGTCATAAATGTTATACAAAAAATAACATAACACAAATAAACGAGGTGCTTAAATAAACATGGATAATACACAATACGATATTAATGTATGTACTAAATGTTCAAAATCTATAATTGAGTGTAAATATTGCTGGGTATATAAAAACGTAAAACTCGGTAAGTTTATAAAGGATAAATGATTATAAAAATTATAATAAAAAAAAAGGTGATAAAAAAAAATGAATTGGGATGAAGGTTTAAGTGACTACATGGCAGAAAATTATTATCAATATATTGAAGAAGAAGATATATATGAGTATACTTCAAACATGGAAGATACGGAAAAAATGGAATTAGTATTATTTTTACTAAAAAGTATAAAATTCAAAAATGGGTAAATTTATAAACAATGTCTGTTTATTTTTATATACCATAAAAAAAAAAAAAATAAAAAAAGAGTGATGAAAAATGGGTAAAATATTAGAAAATGGTTATTGCCTTGATACGATGGTTTATTCCAATGATGGATTAATCAATGAAGAGTATAGCAATAATGCTGATGGAATCCTTGAAGAAAGTGAGTTTGAATTATGGTTTGATGAGGATTTAAATGAAGAAGTCATTGTAAACAAATTTACAATGGAAATATTAAAAAAAGAGTGATGAAAAAATGGATAATGTAAAAATCTCCATGCTTCTTGAGGAGATAAAAAGATGTGATGTTTGTGGTAAGTTTTTGACGGGAAAACAGCAAAGATTTTGTTCAAGGGCTTGTTCGGGTCATAACTACGCAAGATTTTTAAAGCATGGCGCTATTGACGCTTACGGTGGTGAGTGTGTACGCTGTTTTGAAAAGGATATCGACATGTTGGTACTACATCATAGGAATTTAGACGGTACTAAATTCAAGAAAGATAATGATTGCGTCGGCGCTGTAGCTTTTAACTTATGGTTAAAAAATAACAAATATCCGCAAGACTTAGGATTACAAGTTTTATGTTGTAATCATCACGCAAAAGAACACGTGTTAATAAATAAAGCAAAATTAGGAGGTGAAATACAAAAATGAATGAATTAAACTGTTATAAATGTGCTTGTAAGGAATTCTTCATAAGACGTTTCGGTGTGGATAAGTACAAGTTCGATCAAGAAACAGGGTACTATCAAGAATGGGAGGATCGTTTTAGGTCTGGCTATCCACAATCTTATATGGACTGGCATTCTTTAAAGGTCTGGGAAGATATGAAAAAACTCGGGTGGTCATTAGAATGAACGTAGAAGAAGCAGAAAACATGATTGATGTATTGGAAAAACGCGCAATTAATCGATTTATTGAATATAATTGTGATTGGAGTGAAATAATTGACGCTTTACCAAAAGAAGCTTATGATATGTATTATAAGTTGGTATCTTATATGAATGGCGAGGAGTGGGTTGATTAATGGTCGTACATCAATGGACCATATGTAAAACGTGCCCAGAATATAGTAGGAATTGGAAATATCTCTGTGATCAACGATGTTCAAAACTCGGTAAGAATCCTATATCACTTGATTGGTCGGAATTTAACAGCATGACCAAAATCAAAGAAGCTATTGAGAATAATATAGGTGTGGCGATAAGCTTAGCGAACATGAGTATTTATTCACGTGAAATTGAACAATGTTTAAAACAAGAGAAGGGAGGTTCTGGCTAGAGATGGTAAGGAGAATCATATTTAAATACCACCAAACATTATTTTTTTTATTTAAGAAGAAAAAAAGAAGTACAGGAGTTAAAAAATTATGAAAGAGGAAAAAATAGAACAATTAGAATTAAGGATTGCACAAGAAATAATCGGAGAGAAATCATACTTAACCGATGGTGATACTGGTTATATATATCGTAAGAATCACGGCGTTTATGAGAAATTAAGCGATAATCAAATATATGATTCAATTATAACGGAATTTATAGACAACGACATAAAATATACTCGTGCTAGAAGAAATGTAACGTACGATTTTTTGAAAACAAGTACTTATATGAGTAGTAAACACATAACCGAATCAACTAAAAACTCGGTAAACTTATTAAACGGTGTATATTTCTTTGATAAGACTTTTGAACAACTACACGTGAATAACGATACTGGTGAGAGTTGGACAACGCAAGAACATTTCCAAGATCATTTAAATGTAAAAAACTATTATTCTTTTAATCAAATACCAGTAAAGTATGATAAAAACGCAACATGTCCTACAATAGATAAATTCATTACTGATGTGTTCGGTTTAGAGAATTGCGCAGAAATATATGAGTTTATAGGTTATATACTACTTCCGCACGTTAGATATCAAAGGGCGATAATGATGGTGGGTTCTGGTAAGAATGGAAAAACTACATTTTTAGATATGTTGGTCCATTTCTTAGGATTAGAGAATATATGTGCCATATCATTACAAGATTTAGATGGTAGGTTTGCTTTAATTAACCTAAAAAACAAAATGGCTAATATAGTAGGTGATTTAAGCTCTAAACCGTTAGAAGACACTGGTAATGCCAAAAGAATAGTGACGGACCAAATCTTAAGTGGTAATATAAAAAATGTTCAAGGAATATTCAACTTTGAAAATAGGTGCAAAATGCTCTATTCCGTGAATGAACTGCCCCGAACAAAAGATAAGAGTACGGCATTTTATCGTAGATGGATTATGAAGATATGTGATAATGTATTTGAAGGTGAGAATAAAGATCCTCACATATACGATAAACTAACTACTGAAGAAGAGATGTCAGGCTTGTTAAATAGGGCATTGGAAGGTATTGAAAGATTACGAGAGAATAACGGCTTTGAGAACACGGAATTAGAGGTAAAATCTTTATGGGAATTAGAAACAAATCCTATTGGTGATTTCATATTAAACCGCTGTAATATAGAAGATGGTAAGGAAATAAGGTCTAAAGAATTATTCGAAGCAGTAAATCAATACCGTAAAGAAAAACACGTGCCATTATTAAACGGTAAGTCTATCGGATATTGGTTAAGACAGTACGGTATAGTAGGAAAAAGGCGTAGGGTAGACGATAACACGTACACTTTTTATCAAGAAATTGAATTGAAAGAAGAGTACATAGAAGAAATTAACGTGGAAGCTATGGAGGGATGGTTAGAATGACAAAGGAAATATTGTTAAGACTGCCCGATCACATACATAAGATAATAAAAGAATTCAAAGATATATCTGGAGTATCACAAACTAACTTCATTTATAACGCAATAGTGTGGTACATGGCAACAAGAGGTTTAATATCTCTGGATTATCTTCGATGTACAAAAGAGGAGGAAAAGAAAAATGAGTGACGACATATGGAATTGGACAATGGATGAAGATTTTTGGACAGAAATGGGATATATATTAATAACATCAGAAAATTTTCCAATAGACGTAAACGACATGGAGTTGATATTAGAATGAGAAATTTAGGACGTAAAATAAGACACAGAACGGATGTAATGGACATGATGCCTATTTTAGAATCAATTGAAGCTGTATTACCATATTTAGAGATTAATTACTTAAAAATAGTGAGGAGGTTATGTGACGAGTGGATAATGAAGAAGAAGAACGCGATCTTACAGAAAGAGAAATGATGGAACATTTAAGCAAGATTGCTGATAGTGAAGGTATTTTTGAAAATCCGTCAACTGTCATAAGGTTTCTTGCTAAGATGTTATTTAACTATCGTGCAGACTTCGAATTCCTGATAATACAATTGAAAGATTTAATGGTCGGACTAATGGAAATGGAATCGAATAAAAATCCAGAAAACAAAAAAGATTTTGGAGGCATGTTTTCGTGACAACAATTCCTGACGTGTGCCGAGATTGTATATGGCTTGGATACGGATACGAACATTCGCGATGGTGTAAGAGATATAATTTTTTGATATTTGACGAGTTAGTAGGAAAAGAATGTGCAGGAAAGGTGATTGAATAATGGTATCCGTGACAGATTTGTTTGAATATACAAAGGAACAAGTAGCAGAATTGGTAGCACCGTTCATTGCAGAAAGTACATACTTTAAAGCACGGACGCTGACACGAACAATGCTTTTAGAATTATATGGTATAAATCATTTAATACTCAAGTTCGATGAGTTAGTATTGAGTTGGACGCGGAAGGTAGCTCGAACGCTTTCCGATTTAGTAGGCGATGGAATACTTGAAATCTACTCGCGAAATTCACGTGGGAGATTATATAAGAAAATAAAAGAAAATAAGGAGAAGTGATGTAAAAATGAGTGAAGAATATGGAGTACCAATTGACTGGGAGAACCCTTTTGACGAAATAAGGAGTTCTGAAGTAGACGACATTACACTGGAATTTTTAGATAACGGTGTAAAGGTTAGTAAGATGGACGATAAAGGTAACTCGTACACGCAATTTAAATGGTCGTGCATGAGAATGGATATCAGCAATCCTTCGGAAGTTTTGTATTTGACTTCAAGTAAGAAGTTAATAGCAGAATTAAGGACAGAAGCTCCATTAGTAGGACGGACCTTTCAAATCTTACGGTCTGGTACTGGTTTTCAAACGAAGTATAACGTCAAAACAGTTTAAATAAAACATCTAATAATTTTTTTTTACGGACATCGGTAAAAAAACAAGCTAAGTAAGAGTCACCATTAAGATAATGGAAGGATATACGAGGTTAAGGGAACGTTCCCGACCGACCGTACTAAACAAAAAAAGGTGATAAAATGGAAATATATACAATAAAATATTATAGCAATATAACACGTAGAATAATAGAATATAACTACAAGAGTTTAGATAAGGCGTTTACAGCTATTAAAAACATATTGAATGATGAAGGTGAAGTTAATATATCAAAAAAAACTATAGAATTTGTAGGTGATTAAATGAAAATACTACTACATAGCGACGAGTTTGTACTACAAGCGATGAGTAAAACAGCAAAGCTCGTAAAGATCGCAACGCGCTGGAAGGACGGTTATATTCTGATGTATAGAATGTTATGGTTGCCGAAAAGCCAGATAATATCGCAAGAAAAGGTATGGATTGATCGCAAAAAAGGAGAATTTTACATGATATACGAACTTCCTGACTGGTACGTGGACCGTAATAATTTAGGCGATTACGTGTACCGTTCAGCCAAGAACTTTGACATACACGTCAAGAATATAAAAAAACAATTGGAGTGGAAATATAAATGAGCGAGAAAGAATTTAATTTGAGAACGATGAGAATAGAAAGGAAAGAAGATATTAGCCGAGTTTTAAGATCCTTCTCTATTGGAGTAGGGCGTTTATTAAGCCAAGTAGAGTTTTTATTTAAGGAATATTTTGATCGCGAAATGCCTGTTTCACGAAGTCCTTTTGAAAATGTAAAGATGTGTGAAAATTGTATTCACCAAACATTTGAACCAGTTTGTGAATTACCAACACAGAGATGTTATGATATGAATGAATACGAATATATGGAAGAAGTTATTCTAAGATGGTGTAAAACTTGTAAACATGAGGAAATTATTGGACGTGAGCCATGTATATATTGTTCAGGATATTGGACAAATAATTACGAGCCGAAGGAGACTGTTTCACGAAGAGGTGAGGAGAAATGAGTTATAACGTGAGAATAAAAGAAGGTTGGAAGAAACACCCGAAACACTGTACGGAAGCACGGACACCAAAAGACAAATGTACTTGTGAGTGTAAAGGTAAGTGTCACGGAATACAAAAACAGATAGGTGATTTTGAATGATATTTAAAATGTATTTTGTAATGTGTAATGATTGTTTAAAGGTATTTAATATAAGAGAATTGGGTATTGATTTTGCAAATGGAGAAGCAGATTTATATTGTCCTATCTGTATTGGTATGGATTTTACTATAAGAGGAGTAGGAGAGATAGAATGATATATAGCATAAAAATAACCTTTACTAATGGCGAATCAATATTCATAATGGCAACCGATAGGGAGTCAATTAGGGTCTACAAAGAACGGTTTTTAGACGAACCAAAGATGGTAGAATTCAAAATAAGAAAGGAGGTAAAAAATGAGTGAATTTAGAAGATTACAACACGGAGAGTCAGAAAAGGGCGTATTAAGATTCAGCCCTACCGACATGGCTAAATGTCCCATAATATTACGGGATAAAAAGCTAGGTCTACACGAGTATGAATTTTCAGAAAAAACCAAACATATATTTGCCGAAGGGAGTAAAATACACGTTCTTAGAGGTATTTACCGTACTGGAAGTAAAGAGCAAGTCAATACGGAATTAAGAATGAAATGCATTAAGGACGACCGCGAATACATGTTTACAGGTTATGCAGATTTTATAATGCTCGATGAAAACGGATTGTATATTGAAGATTTAAAATCGTGTAGCAGGAGAGCCTTTTATTTTTTTAACAACGAAAAAGGTTCTACTGGTGAAAGAATTCAAGTAAGTGCGTATAGATGGTTATATTACGTTGTTTTTGGTGTAATAATTGAAAGAGCAGTCATAACAAAAATCGATCGGGATAATACATTAAACAAATTCTCGTTAGAAGTAGAAATGATGAGTATAAACGAGTTTGAAGAATTTTTGATGAATCATCCAACAGTAAAGATGTTAACATACGACAATAAAGAATTATATACACTTGAAATGTTTTTAGAAGAAGTTAAAGATTTTATAAGAAAAGAACGATGGTTATGTAAGTATTGTGAACGTGCCGAAACTTGTGAAATTAACATTTCTTTGAGCGTTGAAGAAGATTTAGAAAAAACTGAAAAATATTCTAAGTAATACATTTATACTCTTTTTTTTTTTATTGCTAA
>JAAEQR010000016.1 GCA_024231215.1 PVC group bacterium
ACGGGAAGCTCTTTTGGTCTGATAGAGATGCGGCGGCCAACGCAGAAACACCCCCACACGCATGGGGAATACTTCCCATCTGAGATAATCAGGTCTGGAGATGCAGAAACACCCCCACACGCATGGGGAATACATATTCAGCATAGGGGGAAATGTGAAAACAGCAGAAACACCCCCACACGCATGGGGAATACCACGAACATAAGGAAATTGAATCCAGCATAAGAGAAACACCCCCACACGCATGGGGAATACTTCTGCCCTGTGGTATCAATGATCTGTACTGTAGAAACACCCCCACACGCATGGGGAATACATAAAACGAAATGCACGCTGACGTTTGAGCGCAGAAACACCCCCACACGCATGGGGAATACAAATTTATCTGCCTTATCAAACGGGCTTATATAGAAACACCCCCACACGCATGGGGAATACCCGTAAAGACGAAGCTCTTCAGTTTTTGTCCCAGAAACACCCCCACACGCATGGGGAATACTATACTCCATTCCCACCAGCTAAGTGAGACTTAGAAACACCCCCACACGCATGGGGAATACACCACCGACCAGGGGGACTAATGAAAAAGAAAAGAAACACCCCCACACGCATGGGGAATACTACAGGTCATACAGCCTACTCTCTAATGCAGGGGAAACACCCCCACACGCATGGGGAATACAAGCGTAATACAGATTACTATAATTCGCAACCAGAAACACCCCCACACGCATGGGGAATACTCTACTCCAGGGAACTTAAAAAGATACTCAGAAGAAACACCCCCACACGCATGGGGAATACCCTTTCTACAAACCCATTACACTGATTGCACCAGAAACACCCCCACACGCATGGGGAATACGTTTATTATACATTTATAGCCATTATTGACTCAGAAACACCCCCACACGCATGGGGAATACACCAATAAATAGTTAATACCAAAAGTGAAAACACAAGACGTAGTTGTTATTCGGTGATCCCTTCTTTTTCCATAATTAATTGCATACCACTTATCTGTGTTAAGGATCTTTGAGTGTCGCCAATTCCACGAATTTTATAACCTGGTGGTTTATTTATTTTTTGGAACACAATTAATCCAGAATTAACCGGGCAATGCTCATATAGGAAATCAACTACATCATTGGCCACTGAATCCTTTATACCAGAGACAAAAACATTAGGTCGCGGTTCAATAAACCATAATTTCATTCTTCCACGTACAGCAGGTGGTAAATAGTTAGCTATTACTACTACTATGTTTACCTCCATATAACATTTCTTCAATATCAATACCAATCTTACGCAGAAGGTCCATCTCAATAACCCGCTTGCGGAATTCTGATGCAATCTTTGTTTTATTGTATTCTCCTGCAATATCAAGAGTTAGTGAAAAAGCAAGGTCAATACAAAGATGTTCTTTATACAAATCAGACATATCATAAACAAAAGGTAACGGGCTTCCTGAATGTATAAAACCAATATGCGGTGAATATCCCATACTGTAAATAGCTGAAGAAAGAATAGAATACAATGCTGCATTCGCAGAAGTAAGAAGTCTGTTTGTAGTATCACCCAATTCAAATTTACCAGGTACATATAAGCGACCTTTCCACCCAACACCATATTTCTGTGCCATCTTATTATAAATCTTTCGGACACGATATCCCTCCATACCCATCATTTCTTTCAGATTTTTCCCTTTCAGTTCGGATAAAGAAAATCGTCGTGCGAACATTCTCCGTGCAACCTCAATAGATTTTGTCGGATCAGTAGACAACAGAATCTGCTTATTCATATTGCGTGAATCTGTGGTTGGGCTTTGTCCTACCGCATAAAACAATAGGCTGTCTTCACCAACCCAACACACTGAACAGTTTGACGCTGCAAGGACCTTCACTGCTTCATGGGTTATACTGGTACCAGGGCCAAGGAGTATTGTGTTAATGGTTGTGCAAGGGATACGCACTACATTCCCGTCGCAATCTATCCATTTAACGCTGCTGTCATCGATTTCCAGACGACCACGCTCAAGAAAAAGAAATGGATATTTATCCTTTACCTGTGGCAAGTTATTCCGAGTTATTTTTACAAATAATCGGTTACTCATGCTGTACAACCGTCACTTGTCTGTCGCGGTATTTTTTGTTCAATCCAAATTGCATTGGGATATCATTAATAGTAAGTACTTCACCATCACCAGCCCCTTCAATTACCCGGAATTCTTCCCGTAAAATCTTTTCATCTGCGATAAGCTTAGCAGAATTAAATGCTTCCTGTTCTGATGAAAAAGTCCCTCGATATATAAAATCTGTAGGTACACAATTTTTACGACCAAGATATAGATCATATTCGGGGTTCTTCAGTTTATCAGCACAGGTTTGTGCTAAAGTTTCTGGAACTTCCAAAATAACCGAGAATCGTGCATCTTGAAGATAGTAGCGGTAAGTCAATTTTGTTCCACCTCCGACAGCTTTTCCCCCATCGCTTTTTTTAGGAATCATTAATGTTTCCCAGGGATTTTTTTCGTTATATCCGCTTCCAACCATGTGAAAATCCCGAAGTAGAACCTCACGCGTAACCGCCATAACAGTATTATTTTTTAATTTTCGGGTCCGTGCGTATGATACTATTGTCAGCCGCAAAGAAGCGAACTGCTTCAATAGCTCTTTCTGCTCTCCTGAAGCTCCGAGGGCACATAATAACAACCCCAGAATTCCAGATTTAGTCGGGAAATTGAGAGTGTCTCGGCGGTCAAATTTCGAATCAACTCCCCATGATTGCAAGGGGGCTTCAAGCCATAATAACAAATATGTATTCATAATGTGACCTTTGTTTCGACACTTTTCTGTAAAACGGTTTTTATAGACTCAATCAGATTATCTATTGAGAAACTTTCATCTTCTCCAAACCTAAAATCAGAAACCTTACCGAAAAGAGATCCTGCCAGTTTTTCCTTTTTATCGAGATATACATTTAATGCCTGTTTACTTGGTTCAATAATCCCCCCCTCTTTTGCCTTCACAGTGGTTTCAAAAGGAACCTGTAAACGCTGACCTTTACGAACCATAATCCTGGCGTATTCCCATGGTGAAGCACCGGATTGGGTAGTCTGGCGAGCTTCAGGGATTGCAACATATAATGCTTTTACAAAAGCCTCGACAGCGGCATTTATATTTTGACCGGCAAGATTCTCCCACAACTGACCAATGTCTAGGCTAATATACCGATAATAGGTTGCTGAATTAAATTCAAGACTGCCCATGTGCGCAGAGCCTGGTTCTTCATCCATATCATCCAATGCAGTGAAAAACTCGACTTCATTTGTCACCTTATGAGTTGAGATAGCATGCGAAAATGAAGCTGCTGCTTCAACGTTCATTGTGGCAGCCTGCGCTACCATACGGCCAAATAGTGCAATGTCTATTCCATCAACAGCATAATTTGGTTTACCAATCAAACCAGCAATCTCTTTCGCCTGTTTTTTTACGTCTTTCTGTTTTATAACTTTTTCAGGTATAAAGTTTTCCTGTTTAAAGGCCGCTGTAATCTTTTTAACCTCTGATGGGCTTAAAAAAAGCAATGTGTCTGATTTTTCTCCCGGTGGTTGGATATCTTCTTCACCATCATCTTTTTTACTTACCTTATTTTTGGTCTCGTTTTTTTTAATAAATACTTGTTCAATCTTTTCTCCGCATAATGCTGCCTGCTCTGGTGTTGCACCTGCTTTGCTACATTCCTTTTCTATTAATGCCCCAATAAGTTTTGTACGCGTTCCAAATTGCATGTTCTCATTCATTTCATGCATAGCAAGCCGAACGTGCCGTTTCCAGCATTGACTACTCACTCGTGCCCGTGTTGATCCCCCTACAACAGCAGTTTTGGGAGCACCAACATCGTCACGGTTGAGACAGGTGACTGGAAATGATTGAAGGATGTGAAACTCAACTCGTAGGTTACTGCATTCGTTTTTTGCGTTACTCATATTAATCCTCTTCCTTTTAATGTTTATAGATATAGAATTTTCAAAAATCATTGTTTATTTGTAGTGGTACTATTTGTAACAACCCAAAACCAAAACCGCGAGCTCTGCCTATGCCCAGTTCAAAACCTTTTATGAATTTCTCACGGTCAATTACTTTCAGCTTCCCCTTGAAGGTTGCAGAGCTATGAGTCAGCACTGCATCATCTTTTTTAAATCGTTGGAACCCAATATTTTGCACCTGAATGCTTCTTTGATCAACATTGAATCCGTATTGTGGAGTTTTATTGATAAACCATTGCATTAATTCCTCTTTTCCCCGTATTGCAACTGTTTTTCTTGTTGTATTATCTCTTTTTGTAGGGTTAAGTGTTATCTCAAAACCATAGTAGTCATGGCTCAGGAATGTTTTTGGAATCACACGCGATGTTATTGTACCATTTTTCGGCTGCAATGGCTTGCGGTCGGAAAGAATCAGAATCTTCCTATGTTCCCAGGTGCCACCCTTATCTGCAAAGAGAAATCCTTTCGTCACTTGTCGATTTCTATCCTGGTCTGTCCTCTGGTCCGGAAAAAGTTCATATACAATCCTATGAATAGAATAAGCATCGGAAATCTTTAACTCCGCAAAATCCTCTCGTGAAAGCTCATATACCGAGGCTATCATTATCTCCCCTCCTTCCATAAAAATCGCTCGCCCAACGGGCTTTGGTATATTCATTAAAGAATCTCAGGTCATCAAGTAGCCGGGCGAAAGAGATACGCACTCCACGGGAAATGACAAGACTTAGAAGCGGTCTCAAAATAACACACAATTCTTCAATAGAGTCACACGCCAACAATCTGCGGAGTTTTGCTTTTGCCGAATCTGCTTTACATCCGCCTTCAAAACTATCAGCAATAGCTTGTCCCAATGATCTGATTCCGTCTGTAGCAGGTTTGGCTTTTGCAAGGGCAGCACCAACAATTGCAAAAGGAAGCCGCTCCCACGGTTTTTTAAGATCACACCAATTTACTAAATACTCCCATGCCTGATTTTCTGTGGCAGGATTGTCTGCTCTGCGTAATGCCGCTGTAAAAGCGGTATCTTTCTTAAACAGCATTATGGCATATTCAGTAAATGCCTGCCCTTTCGTTTTTTCCTGTTTTGAAGCTATTTGTGTTTCCATAAAAATCCTTGATAGGGTTTATGTTTTGGTCAAAAATTTTACGCAATTCGGCCGGTTCGCTGCCCAGGCATCGAGTTGACGAGCTGTATTCCTCGGGCAATATGTATTGTAAACTTTATCAACATATCTCACAAAGGTTTTTCGAGTCTCTTTAACCGATTCACTTGTAGATTCACCGCATATATCAACTAATTTCTGGAATTTTCTCTCACAGAGCTGCCAGAAAAGATTTGTTGCCTGTCCTGCCTGTTTTTTCCCCACAGCAAACTGATGTTTGAAATATCGATTTGTGGCACTATACGAAATTTTAGACAATTCTTCAAGAATATCCATTTCAGCTTTTAGTTGAGCAAACCAATTTTTCCCAAACCATTCAGTCTGTAAAAACACTTCAGATTCTACAAAATCATTCATTCCAGAGACAAATTGCTCACCAGCATTGCTTTTAACCCTGAGACCCCCAGACCAGATTCCGATCGAATGGATTTTCCGTCCAACTCGCGATATACAGGTACGAAGCTGTAAACATTCAAATGTGTCAGTTTTACCATCCGCAACAAAAGATAATAGTGAGGTTAATTGCCTCCATGGTCGTTTTTCCGGGTCAACCCACATCGCTTTCGGTTTATTCGAAAAATCAACAGAGATACTTGGGTCAAAACAACCTTCTTTATGTGTGGGGTGTGCAATACCTTCTGAATAATGAATGCCATTTTCTGCAAGATATACAAAACGGCTGACAGGAACAAGTCTGCCCATATATGAACATTTCAGATTGCGTGCAATCAAATCGTCCTCTCCTGTAGGCATTTTTTCCCACGGTACAACACCACAACCTTCTGTGAAGATCTTAATAGAAGATACCTCTGTTTGACATAATAAATTCAACCAGATTGTTTCATTCAAAGAAATTCCATTAATAAAACTGTGAAGATATCCCATAAAACCAAGTGAAGGTCCTGGTTTACCTGTGGAAGGTTTACCTTTTTTATTTTCTTTTCCTTTATACCCCGATGAAAGTATTACACTATTGTCTGTTTTCTTTCCGCCAGGGGCAAATCCCATTAGAACAACAACTATAAGAGCTTTTTCTGCGTCAGTTAAATTATGGTCGGTCTGCGATTGAAGCAATATCGTTGTATTCCCTGTTGCGATATGAATTAAAACCGCTCCATAACTTTGTTTTTCTGCTTTTGTAATACTAGGCATCTGTAGAAAGGGCTTCTCTCCATATAGCCAGAATAAATCTTTTTTCTGTTCGAGATATGCAAGAGTTTTAGAAGTCATTCCTTCTATACCTGCTGTTGCCCATTCATCAGCATTTTTAGGTGTAAAGGCTGCCTGCGTAATTGCTAAAAGTAATTTTGTAAGTGCTATTTTTTGCACTGGATTACCTCCTAAAGCTTTCAGGCTTGAATCAGAAAAAACCTGACACAAACTTACGAGTCCTTTATCTGCAACCGGTATCCAGGGTTCTTCTACAAGGTTAAAGTGATTTTTATCGTGTATTCCCATTTTATTCCTTTCTACGATTTCTCGTTTTAAAGTAGTTACTTTTTTTGTGTGACATAACCTAACATTGAATCATATTGTAAATCATATTTATCATTCACTACATTATAATCAAATCCCGTTATAGAACCATCCATAGAAACTAGCGTTGCACGAAACGGATTTTCTTCAGTATTGCCTAGATAAGCATATCCCCGTAACCAAGCTATGTTTGACAATGAGATTTGTGGAGCACAATATTCAGGGACGTGAACTGTATTACGGTAAATAACAGAGGCTATTTCTCTACGCCTTTTGTGATCTATATCTTTGTGGTGTGCTGGCAATAATAATGTTGTATCATCAAGAAATTTCAGTGAAATCCTTTTTTCATTACGGTGCATCTCCCGTATAAGCAAGACTTCTACTGTCTTTATATCAGAATATCGGGTAGAGGCTTTTGATTCAGGCAACGTCAAACCATCTTTTGAAATACCAATCAATGCGAAACGCTCCAGTTTATCCCTGATATCCTCTATTTCTTTTTTATAAATAGCCATGTAACCTTGCTCTTGCTGTTCTTTGTAAGTTTTTTCAAGAAGAGTACGAATTTGTGCAGGTAAATAAAGAACCTTCATCGATTCCCATACTTCCAGTGTCCTGCATAACACATAAGGTGCATATACTTTTACAGATTTTCCCAAACTATTCGGTTCATTAATGAGATCCTGTAATCGTGGAGATAAAATCCATATGTCTTGTTTTGTTTGTTGAGGGCGTGTTGCATCATTTTCCCTGTGTCGCCATAGCCTTCCTATACGCTGTAGAAGCATATCGGTCGGGCACAATCGCGTAATTAAAAAGTCAGCATCTATATCTATCGATTGTTCAACAACTTGAGTGCCGACTAATATGCGTCCTTTATTCCGGCGCATTTCTCGACCTTCTTTACCATAGAGTTTTACCCAGTACTCTTCATTTTTTTCCCGATTTGTTTTAAGAAAACGCGAATGTAGCAAGCCATATTCAATCCCCATTTCCTTTGCCCGTGCTCCGATTTGACGAAAATGATCCTGTGCTTCATTTACTGTATTCTCTACCCAGAGCACTTGTTCACCACGCTCAGCACGCAATAAGGCTTGTTCAAGTGCCTTTTCATCCTTTTTTATTATCTTTATTCTTACAATTGCATTATCCGTATTCCCAATTTCAAAACATTTTAAGGAACCATTTTTTGGCAATGCAGTGATAAGTGGATATGGTTCATCACTTGCTACATCTTTAGATTTTATAGAGGTAAGAATTTCTGTGCGACGGTCAGCAGTAAGGGTTGCACTTAAGACAATGACTGTGCAGCAAAGTTCTCGCAATGCTTTAACTAGGTGGTTGAGCAGAGTACCTGTATAACTATCATAACTGTGGACTTCATCAAGGATAACTACTTTTCCAGCTAAACCAAAGTCTCTTACAAATCCATGTTTGACATTCATGACAGCCATTAAAGCCTGGTCAATGGTTCCAACTGCAAAGGGAGCCAACAATCCGCGTTTATTACTATTAAACCAGGAACGGCCTGGTTGTCCTTCCTCTCCCAATTCTGTATATTTAAGCCAAGCTGAGCCGTGAAGTAGCAAAGAATGTCTGTGCGGGCAGTCTTTAGCTATGATTTTTTCGAGAAATTTGTTCATCCGGTGATAAATCTTATCTGATGTTAACTGAGTTGGTAAAGCAAAATAAATACCCTTTGCCGATCCTTCTTCCATTGCTCTATATGCTGCGTATAGGGCTGCTTCAGTCTTACCGGAACCCATTGGTGCTTCAAGCACAAACGCTCCTTGCGAAGTAACAGTATCAATAAGTTTTATCTGAGATTGCTTAGGGGAAAAAGTAAAAATGTCTTCAAAGTTGAGCCTGGTATTTATTCGTGGTGGAACGAATCCCGCTCTATCCACAGCTTCAGCTATAATAGTATCTGATAATTTTTCTTTATTATCAAAAAGAGATCCTGAACCGATCCAATCTGCAACGCATGTCAAACCAGAAAGTACATCAGATTGCAATGATGTTTGTATTTCAGGCCAATCATTTTTAAAAGTATTCTTTAACTCAGTCACTAGCTCTTCACGCAAATTTTGCCAATTTTTTCCACCATATTTTTCATCTTCAGGAATACCTAAATTCTGAGGTGCTGGAGACATTCCATGGTGTTTGCCTATTATTCTAGGAATATACTCGTTTTGGCACACAAGGGTGGATTGACTCACTGTAGCATGATATCCTATAATTTTATCAAGTTCAGGATTTGCGAGGTTTAATATGATCCCTAGCGAACGGTGAATTTTTTCCTGGAAGGCAGGACTTACTTTTCCAATATCATGTGATGCAGCTACTAATTCGCTTCCTGGTGGAAAAAAAGCATCTTGTAGCCATTGAGGTTCTCGTTTTATTAATTCTAAGGCTATTTTTCCGATTATTTTGCAATGAGCGGCAACATTAACTCCTCTCTGCAAAGTATTGTTATCAATCTCCACCGTTTTTGCAATGCATTCATTCAGATTAAAATTCACTTGTACTGATTTTTTTTTCTTTGGAGCATGCATTTTTGCCCTCACTGAAAAACGATAACAAACATTTTTCTCAGAAAAATCTTTTATACAAACAAGGCTCATTGTTTAATGTGTCATAAATATCATCATTTCTTTGTGTCAATAAATTAATATAATTGTTCCTCATTGTTATTCCTCTATATTTTCTGGTATAGTTATCCTAAAAATATTCATAATTTTTAACCAGAAAAAGAAGTGTTCATTGCTCAAAAAAATCAATTACGGGATATCTCTATAATTATCTACTATATTCCTTTTCCTCTTGTTAATAACTTTCTTGATTTATTGTTAACATTAAAGCTATGCGGCGGATGTGGAGGAGAGCCTTCAAATACTTTATTATAATAAAAGCTATTTGCGGATAATTCCCTATATATTACATTAAATTATTCTTAACGAGATAAACTCGTCCTTTTTGGCATAGCTCGTATTTAGTTGGAATAAACGTATTGTGATTTGCATAAATAAATTCCATATCAAAAAAACGATCAAGATAATACTGCATTTTTTGGCTTTGTATTCCAAAATGTCTCGTTAGTTGTTCCAATTCTATACCACCCTGGTCAATCTTTGAAAAGAAAGCTAATATTCTTTCTTCGGTCTCATCAAGATTTACTTTATTTTCTTGATTCTGTTCTGATGATAGGTCTTCTAGCTTTTTATTTTCTTTCACAATTACATCTTCCCTTTCCAATACTTTTCTGATATCTTCAGATATGGATGAAAGTTTGCCTTTTGGAAATCGGATTTGGGATATTCCGGTTATGTTAGAAAATTCTTCACATTCTTCTTCCATTAATATGATTGCTTTTTTAAAACCCAATTTACCTTGAAAAAGACCAATCTCATGTACAACATTTAATCGGGCATGTTTTTTTCCATCACCATGTTCGTCTTCAGCAGTCATAACAAGAAATGCAAAATCGCACTCATTGAGCATTTCTTCTAATCTCTCCTTTGTGGATTTTCCTGCTGTTGCTTCACGGTTGAATTCTTCCCATTCAAGAGATAATCTATCGGAAAGGAAATCTTTTAAGTCTTTCCAAACATTTGAGTGACCGTGGCCTATGAACACTTTTGAAATATTTAGCATATAATTAACCCTTCCAATACTTTTATTACTATCTATAGTCTATCAATATTCTCACGTGCTTTTTCTTCAGGAGTCATACTTATTATTCTTTGATGAGTTTAGTAAGTAAATATAATAGCTTTCCATAATAGTAAGCTAAATAGCATTATTGGATATCGAAGAATATTGAGGTGATGTTAATATTTTTTTGTATGACACTATTATCTACGTATGTGGGTTGGACGCCCTAAATCGTCATGGTCTCTAAAGTCAAAGCTTTCCATCGTGTTTATTTCTATTGTATCATTCTTCATAGTGCATAATCGGAGTGTCTTATTAGTGAAATCATCAATGAAAGTTATGATTTTTGGTTCCGACCACCATTCAATATCAACAGCAACAAAGTATATATCATAAATCCCTATAATGAATTTATTATCCGTAATGGCAATTGTATGGCATGGATAATAGATATCCCCCTCATGAACTTGCTGATAAAAATGTGGTTTCGTCCCTTCAAGCCCTCCTTGAAACGCATGATTCTTTAAGTCATCCATGTTTTTAATTTCATCCTCAATGTGAAGCAAATGTGAATATTCCACACAAGCTTTAGCAATGAAACGATGAGGTGTGTCAGTCGCCATAATTGATTCAGCTCGTTGAGTTTGTTCTTCATTAAAAAAACAATCCTGACCAGTAAAGAACCAATCTCTATAAATTTTTCTGCCTTGGTAACTACCCTTTTCTCTCGCTTCTAAAAACTGATCGATATGAGGCTGAAAATCTTCATCGCTCAATCCTACCTTTTTTCTTTCTTTATTTAACCAAATAATGTATGGATCGTTCTTTGGTGGACAATTTCTGTCTGCCCTTATTCCTCCATCGGGAAGATAGTGAGTAATTATCTGATTGGAATTTGACAGCGGTACTAAAGGTGTCTTGCTTCCATTAGATGAAATGGTATATTTCTTTTTGAATCTGAAAGGTTTCTTTGAAGGTGGCAGTTTATTGTGTTTTTTACGAGCATCCCAAACATGCCGATGTTCGTTAAGTTCCTTATCTACTTGTGATCCTAACGTGCTATTGCATTTCAAACAAACATTATAGGTTACAACTGTTCCATCAATGGAACTAGGAATTATATGTTCTGGAGGCACTTGACTTGGGTCTATGGATGAGTTACAGAATATGCATTTATCTGAAACAGCACTCATAAGTTACTCTTTATTATCTCTTTTTGTAATAGCATTAAGTGCACCTTCCGGAAGAGTCTTATAAAGGCTTGCTATCTTATTAGGCCTGGTGATTCTGTCTTCAACTATGAAGTTAATCATTTCAAATATGCTATATGCTATGTCCGGATTATCCGACAGTTCTATTTCTCCCGGATGCACTGCATTATTACCTATTACTCTACAGAAATCTAAAGCCTGTTGAACCTCTATTGGTAAACCTTTCTTTACTAGTTCACCAATATCTTCATTTATATTTTTACCTTTTTCACCTAATTCAGACATGAGCTTCTGGATACATAAGCGAAGTAGTGCGGCAGCAGCTCTGGGTGAACGAGCCACAATATCTCTAGCTTCATTATATTCACTGATGCATCTTTGAGGTATGTCTGTATGTGGGGGGGGAACTGGTGCCTCAAATGGAACAATCATTTTTTCTTTATACCAATAACTTTTTTCATAACAATGATCGCATAATGAATATCGAAAATTAGAATTAGCTCCTGTCGGATAATTTAACCAAAGCCATTTTTGTTTAGCATATACTCCACAATGAATACAATGAAATGCTTTTCCCTTAAATTTAGGTGGATAATATTTCTCCATTATTGCTTCCTATCTGATGTGTTAACGAGATATGCTAAATATTAATGCTTATAAAACTAATATATTCAACTTCCATTTGTTGATAAATTTCTATTGGGATTCAAGTAAGTTTTTATAACTTTAATTATTTCTGATCTTATGTCATCCTCATCTTTTATTAATATTAATTTTGGAATTTGATCTGTCCCAATTTTCGTAAAAAGGTCTTTCAACTTTAGTTCAAGATTATCCTTTACTTGTTCTTTTTTCTTTCCATTAGGATTAAAAATACCGAATATTAATTTAAAAGTTCCTTTGTCAACATCGTAATAATCATGTTCTTCATCATCATTTTGTTCTTCATGATGTTTTTTAATAGCAACATACTTTGTCAACATCATTGTAAGTATATTTCCAAGAATAGTCTTGGGAGAGAAACTACTTTCTTCTATCTCAATTATAGCCTTAACTTTCTTTTCTTTACATACAACAATATCTACGTCTGATAATCTGTGTTCATTTTTGGCTGGTTTCTTTAGTAAAGCAAGGCAGGCCCTTACATTTTTATTCTTTTTTGCGTCTCCGTGATCATAGAAAACATTGTATCCATCGTTAGTTAATTTCTCTCCTACAGAAGCAGTTATTTCTCCGTTATTCATTAATCTGTTCTCCATATTTAATTAAATAGTTTCATGCGTATTCCATGAATGAATGGTGACATGATAAGAACATTGTATTAATATAATCATCTCCACTTTGTCTAACCAAAGCCCTTATACCTCAAATTTCAATAATAATTTTTTTGGGATCTCGATTATTAACCTTTGCATATATAGCCATATATACAAGTTAAATTTCTCCTATATGCCTCGAATTCTCATTTCTTTCCAGTAAGGGAGTACTATAGGGTATGTTACCCCTTGTCAATTCGAGGTCCCGACCTTTATGGCAGCCACGAGTAATAACTATTAAGTAAATACAATTCTAATTAACATAGCCGTTGGTAGAGAAATCTATCACCGGCTTTTTTTATGTCCTTTAAACAAAGGAGTTCTAAATGCGTGCAGAGCAGCAAAGTCTCTTCGAACAGAGGCCAAACACTTCACATAATGTGAACATAGTTTCTCTTAAGATCGTCAGAGAGAAAACAGTTAAATATCAGAAGTCAGTTTCAAATGCTGATGACGTGGTGTCAATGATCAGGCCACTCTTTAAAGATTCTTATAGGGAATTAGTTGTTGTCGTAGGACTTGACAATTCCAATGTTCCGAGTGTCATTCATATTGTTTCATATGGCTCACCAAATCAAAGCTCAGTATACGCCGGCAGTGTCTTTAAACCTTTACTTCTATCTAATTCTGTCGGTTTTTTACTTGTGCATAATCACCCAGGCGATACATTAACACCCTCGTCATGCGATAAAGCAATCACTAGTAAGCTCAAAGAGGTAGGTAAACTATTGGATATCCCTATTCTCGATCATTTAATAGTCAACTGTGATTGCTCAGATTACTATTCATTCTCCAAATCCGGCATACTATAAATCTTTACCAAGGGAGGTACCATGGATAAGCAATATTGTCCGCATTGTTCTGAGATATTAATCGTAGATGAGGTAAATAATACATTGCTCTGCCTTGTCTGCTTGCGTGAATTTGAACCCAAGGGAGGAGGTCTTGTTGAGGTACAAAGTACGATATACATATAAACAACAATTCTTATTAATGTAAAGGGCGGTTACTGTAAAGTGATTGCCCTTTTTTTATTGTTTAACACTAAATCAAAGGAGTTTCCAATGGAATTATTACCTAAAGAAATTGCTTGTTTGATACCTGCGTTGTATTCACAGGATGGGAAAAATGAAGATGTAGTAAAAGTGTACGTAAGGTTGTTCACGCCGGATTCTGATTGGTCCTGGTATATCACAGAATATGACCCTTGCGAGAGGCTCTGTTACGGCCTTGTGGATGGGTTTGAAGCTGAGTTGGGGTACTTCTCATTAGATGAATTAGAGAGCGTTACGGGGCCTCTGGGGCTGCCTGTAGAGAGAGATTTATACTTTACTAAAACCACCTTACTTAAGGTCAGAAAGGAGAGGATTTTATGAGTGCTGATATAAGTATGGAGTACGATCCATGTGATGGCTGCGAAGAGCAGATATGTCTTAATAAAGATTCCTGGATGCAATGTATATGGGATCTTCCAAAATATTCAGAAAAGGAGTTACAATGTTTGGAATATTAATAATTGGCTTAATAATGTCGGGCCTCAGTGTGTGGTTCTGGTACCTCGAAGCTCAGCCATTTATCTCAAGAATCAAAACCATAAATGACCGGGTAAACAGAGTAACAGCACTATTCCATTATATATGTGCGGTTACAATGAATCTAGCGCTTTTCGCACGGTACGGATTGAGCTTGGTAATAGATGTGCTCATTACTTTGGTTTTAGTAACTCAGCTATCATTCGGTGGATTGCTTGGTAGCATAATCGGGCTTTCAATAAGTAACGGAATTAGTCTGATAATCTTAACCGCAAGGAGGAGGAAAACGTGAATAGCATCCATATAATACTTAACGGAATAGTAACAAATGACATGATCTTGAGAATTAAATCTCAGGCAAACAAAATCCTGGATAGTTACTACATTCAAATAGACCGGAATTCATTGGTAATATCTTGGAAAGGTGACAGTGATCAGTATCTTGTAGAAGACATAGTCTCTTTATTCAGAGCAGAAAATATACCGGTGTAATCAAAAGTTTGAAATCGAACTTATGATCATTGGGCTGGGCTAACGCTTGGCCCTTTTTTTATTAAACCAATGGAGGTCTAAATGTTTGAAGAAACTTTAACCGCAGAGCAGATAGTGAAGTTAGCCGAGGGTAAGGCAAAAAGTGACACACCCTTAGCAGTACGCCGACAGATAACTAAGCTATTCCACAAGCAAGATGATAGCTACCTTTGGCCTGTATGTAGCAGGTTCAATGTAACAAGGAGGGCTATTTGCCGGATTCGTAAGGTAGAACGAGTGTGTGGTCCGTTTTCACCCTTAGAGTACGCGTTACTGTTAGAAGATGAATCCAGTAGGATAGTAAACAGTGAATACTGGGAATAATCAATAGTTTGAATTCAAACTTATGAACCAAAGAGTCGGGTGGAACAGATGGCCCGGCTCATTATTTATTAGAAAGGAAAATATCATGAAAGCACAAGAAGCAATTACAAAAGTAGTAAGTTTATTTGAAGCCGGTAATTTACCCAAGGCAATGGCCTATAGCATGCACCCGGCAATGGAGTGTCCCTCAAATGCTTGGTCTTTCAATAACAGGATAATAATGTATTTATCCGGGACTTTGGACGCGAGGGGATTTCGACAATGGCTGGGTGTTGGCAGATTTGTAAAGAAAGGAGCAAAGTGCATATATATCATTGCACCCAACACCAGGAAGAAAACTGAAACTAATGACTCCGGCGATAAAGAGGAGAAACTGGTAATTACCGGGTTCAGAGCTTGTCCGGTATTCAGGTATGAAGATACAGACGGCGAGGAACTTGAATACAATGAGATTCCACTGCCAGATTTACCACTTTTAGACATAGCGGAATACTTAGGAGTGACGGTGGTTGCGATCCCTGATCAAGGTAATCGGTTAGGGTATTATTCACATAAAGATGACAAGATTTGCTTAGCTACAGACCATGAATCAGTGTTCTTCCATGAGCTATCACATGCCGTTGATAAGCGTCTGAGAGGACTTACAGCAAAGGCAGGTCAACAATTAGACCGGGAGATCATCGCGGAGTTAAGTGCCTGTACGTTGGCTTATATGGTCAACAAATCGTTGCCTGAATCCATGGGTAATCACTTTGAATATATAAAGCGGTACGCCGAGAAAGAGAGTATGAATGTACTCACTGCTTGCAATCATTTCTTCACAGAAGTAGAAAACGTAGTCAATGAAATACAAAGAATATCTGAGAAATTACATTCACAATTAACAGGAGGTATCCATGCTTGATAATGTAGCAGTTAAATCAATAATGGAGTCACTACGATGGTGTGACTTACCAAAGAATATTGCATATAGTCTATTCCCAGTAGAAGATATACCAATGTCATCATGGGGAATCGTTAATAAAGTAATAACTTTTTCGAATGGCAGTTGGGATGCCCGGAGTGTTAATCAGCTTAAGGAAATTCAGAGATTTCTAGTAAAACGCCCACGGCCAATCCATATAATAGTGCCACAATTAATTAATCATCAGAATGAATCCGGAAATAGAGAAAAGAAACTCAAAGGTTTTTGTTCTGTTCAAGTCTTCGATGTTTCTAGCCAGAGTTATGGTGATCCGGTAGAAGTAAAAACGCCAAGTGCTAAATTATTAAATATTACAAAGCTTTCCTCTAAGTGGAATGTTAACCCGCGGGGATTGAAAACTGCATATAGGATCAATACATTCTATGATGAGAGTATTATTGATCAGGCATTTGATTCTGGTAAGAAGTATGCATGGACATTGGTAAATAAAGTTTATCGTGACGTATATCCAGATAAAACAGATCAGATGGAGCGATTATTAGTTGAGGAAATTAGCGCACTTGTTTTGCTTAGGCTCTTGGGATTTGAGGCGCATTACAACGGCGTTTTAATTGATAAGATTAAAGTATACGGTCGGTATAAAAAGCTCAGTAGCATTGCATCAACGCTTCATGTCCTAAAGATGGTTGAGAAGACCATGAATGCTGTTCTGGACGGAGTAGTAGATGATCTTGATTAGAGTTTAATTAAGGAGAAGGTGGCTTGGCCGGCTGCCTTCCCCTATATATGAAATCATTATGCCTTTTTGCATTTCCTCATGAAATATTTGAGAAACGATTTCATTCGATTTGTAAAAATAGTGTGCTTGATTTGGATATTGATATATCGATCGTTAAGCAGGCGGGCGTAGCACAATTCCCCTTATATGACGGTTCTCTGTGACAGTTCCGTCGTCCTGACTCCACTTTTTACATATAATGTATTTCATGTTCGTTCTGCCTCCTGGCTCCACACATCATTATGAGGGCTGTAAGATTAGATGCTGTCAGGAAATAAATTATATGTAAACACCAGAACCTTTGTAGCAAAACCATAGTGGGAATTGTTTTAGTGTATCTGTCATTGATTGAATTTCTGTGAAAATTCTATAAAGCAGTAATAAATGCTCCCGCATAATTGTGATAAAATATCGTATACGGTAATGAATTAATTATTCTATTTCCGTAACTTCTTATGTAACCAATTATAGTAATTTCTACATCTTTTATTAGGTTCATCCTTTGGTCTTGCCCAGTCGATGTGATCTTTTATTTTCTCGTATATTGTGTCTTTAATCCATTTTATACCATTTGGAAGTGTATTGCTCCATAACAAATCATAAAAGAATCCAGGTATTTTTTCACCCTGGTCCTGTTTTTTTCTGTATTCATCTAGTTCTTTATCAGAAATATGATAGTACTTTGATCGATTGAGTTCGGTTAACTCGTTTAATATCGTTTCGTCCTTTAATAGATAATTATTATACCATTCTCTTATACAATCAACGTACTGATCAAAGGTTAATTTTGCAATATCATTATGTAGACCTTCTTTTGCTCCTAATACATAATTTTTAGCATTAAAATTACATATAGGTTTGTTTTGTGAGGCTTCCAAAGCCTCACCACAAACAACAGGAACATTTTCTTCTTCTACAGTATTATACGGAATTGAATCTATCTTTTCGGGTGCAGTATTTACTTCATCATATAAGGTCTCATTTTCTGGACTAATATTAAGTCTGGTATTTTTGTGATTGGTATTATTTATAATGGTATTATTAGTACCCGTATTAACCATGCCTGGTTTTTCCATGCCTGGTTCAGACCGGTGTGGTAAATCTCCTACATGGACCTCATGCTTCATATTTACTAAATTGTTAAATTTAATAGTGTATACGTTATGCGTATACTTACCACCTGGTCCTCGTTCCTTCCTGATCTCAAACCAATCAAATTGTTCCAGTTCCTTGGCATATTTCCTTATAGTGTCCTCACCGCAACCTAATTGAAATGCTAATAACCCTTGAGTAGGGTATGAGTCAGTGCTATTTGTCCCTTGATAGCTGGCAAGTAAGCCAAATAGTGCTTTTGCACCTATACTTATACTTTGATTTGCGAATATTGCTTTAGGGGCGAGGCCCCAGCCTTTAAAATCATTTGTAGAATTATTCATTTTATCCTCCATTCAGAATTATGTTTATTCACCTTTATTGGTTATTAGGAAGTCGCGGAGAAAAACTAAGTAAAAAACCTTCGATTTACGTTTTCCCCCCTTCATATAACTCAAAAACATAAGTTTATTTTTTAAATTACTGTACAAATCTGTGCATCTCTCTTCAGGATTATCCTGATAAAATCTTCCAAATATTCTTGAACCGTTTCCTGAATATTTTTCTACACCTATAGTATGCTAATTTATTGCAATATCTATCTCTATTATTTTTATATCTATTGTAGCTTCTTCTGTAGCTTCTTCTGTAGCTTCTTCAACTTTTTTATCTCCCATTTTTTATAAAAGACGATACTATATATACGGCAACATATTTCACACGCCAGTTACGGCAAATAACTAAAAAGGAGTTTATATGGAACACATATTACCACCCAAGGTGGAGATCACATCTGAAATCATCGAACAGTACAAAGAAAAGTCTGATCAGGAAAGAATAAATGATTTGGTTAGATGTAGGGAACTCAGAATCCGGCATCACATTAAACAAGGCCGAATTTCCCTCAGAATGCGACAGAACGTCACAATGGTCAGCGTCATAGAGCGAATAGCGCACGTACCAGCACCAGCTCAGATAGCAAGATACGTTCTCGCTGTTGAAGCAGAGGTCGCAGAAATTAAGATTAAGAAAGGAGCTAAAAATGAACCAAAGCAATAGGAAAAGTGAGTATATAAGTGTAAGAGAAGCTGCCATCCGTATGGGAACGTCTGAAGCCATGATGTATAAATTGGTACGTAATAATGAAATTCCAGGCTCATTAAAACTTGGAGATAAATGGTTGATTGATAAGATAATCTTCGGTATCTGGAATCATATGGGCGGGGAGTGGAGGCCGGAGTATCTCTCAGTGATAAAACTCTGCAAACTTATAAGTAAGATTGATGAGGATTAATGATGGATGATAATCAGAAAAGAAAGGTAATTCGTAAATACAGAATGGAATGTGATGTAGAAAAAATGCACAGTTATATACCATTGATCAGTCGTGGTATTCTCGTTAGTTTCACAAATTCAATAAAAACTGCCAAGAAAAAAAAAGAAGAAAAATGCATGTCGGATTATCAAATTCTTAAGTATCTCAACGATCACTGCGAAGGTGATATAAGTATAGAAATTATTAAATTACTTGAGAAGTTCTCCGAAGACAGGGATTTAGCTCCATTGATTAAAGGTACGGATCTACCTCATGTTAATAGTAAGATCTTATTACTTGGTATCCTTTACATTTGTGCTTGCTACGAGCGACCTAGCAGTAAATGGGATCCGATTTTAGAAGGAGAGTCACTCTAGTCAATATAGCCCTATGCACATTTGCTCACCGAAGTCCTCCATTTTGTTTAGCTGCCCGAGTCAGTAGCTAAATAGGCGGTGTGTATGGGGCCTATTTAATCAATATTATTTTTCAGGTAACTTTATTTTACATTAAGGATATTTCTCAATCCGCATCCATCAAGATCCTCTTTTGATTTCCGCGAATACTTATTTTAGTTTTAAATAATATAAGGAGCGGAATATGGATGAGTTTTACAATGGTGAAATTTATAATTTAAGTGATCCAAATGCTTTTGTTAGGCTTATTAAATCAGATGAGAAATATATGAAAGAGTTTAAGGAAATCACCGGTAAAGATATAGAGTATGTTGAGAAACTTCTTAAGAATCCAGAAAACAGAAATCGTGCAATTGCTTTATTATCTAAATCGCGAGAAGAAACTAGTAATAAATCTTTAAAAAAAATTGAGGTGCCTTCTGATTTTAGCCTTTTGGAATCTGATTTAGAAGAAAAGGGAACACCGTTTATTGAATTTGTGGAAAGTCCTGAAGGTCCACGAGAACCATTATATAATAAATTAGTTCCTATTATACCAGAAAAATCACATCGACCACCACGTTTTTTAATAAAACAGTACCTGCGTAAATTTTTTAATAATTATCCCGGCAATACAATAGATAAATTTGAGATTGTTGAAAAATTAACAAGAAAATACAACAATTGTAATGATAGAGATCGTGCCGATTTAATCGGTATTAGTCCTTCGGTTTATTCGAGACATGTGTCGGATAGATATGGAAGTAAATCTTATAGAGAGAAGAAGTACCCAAAATTATTTCCGGAAAAAACATACCCTAGGAAAAAGAAATAGCTCAATATTTCATTAAGAAATACCCTTCTAAATACACCACAACTTTTACACAACTATTTCTCCCCTCAACCTTGCATCTTCTTTAATTACATGTTCTTAGGATATATTGAAATCCTCTTTTGTCTGTTTTAATATTTGAACTTTATTGACAATTAATCGTAATTAATGTAATTTTGCTATTTAGTTTGTCAATTAAGCATATTTGCTAATATTTAGTTGTCATTGTAGGAAGGATTTATGATATCAAAAGATTTTTTGAAGGATCGGATTAAAACCTATCATTCTAAAGGGCTAAAGGCTCTTCCTGCGAGAGTTAATATTGGTGATGATGGTAAAAATAAGCCTTTTTTTGGTAAAGGAAAAGGATGGAAAGAGGAAATTAGTGTTTTATACGAACAATATTCGAAATGGTCACAGGATAATGGCCATAAAAGGATAAGTAAAGTAACTTTAGGCCGCAGATTAACTAATAGAGGCTTCATTATATACGGTTTGGTTTTAGCGAACTAAACTAATTTTTTAATTATTAACTGAAAGGAGATCCACAATGGATAATCTTTCTATTGATTTATCGGACTGTAAAAGTCCAAGCAAAAGCCAACCACCGGTTGGTAATTATAAGATGGTCATAAAGACCGTCGAGAAAAAAGTGAGTAAGCAAGGCAATGACATGTTGGTATTAGCCATGGACGTAGCGGAAGGACCTTATAAAGAGTGTTTCAGCAGATATCCGAGGCCGTACTTCATGCCATTTCATAACGATTCGTGTAAGGCTCGGATGGCAGAAGACCTGCAAAAGATAATTGACTCCAATCCCGGAGAATTATCTGAAGAAGAGGTTTTCTCAAAGAATTTTGATCCACAGACATTGGCGGGAAAGAAAGTCGGAGCAAAGCTTCGATTAAAAGACGGTCGTGATGACCTGATTATTGTGGGTTATCTGTGTGAGATTGATAACTCAACTGTAAAAACATATTACTTTTAACTTTAACATGGGAATAGTTTTTTTGGAATGGTCTTTAACGAGGCCATTCCTATTAATTTTTATTGTGAGGAATCGTGAATAACAGAAATCTTAATGAATATCTTGAAATAATAAGGAGATATACCGCAGAGTGGCCTGGAAAAGATTGGAGCTGGGTTAAATTAGTATATTGGCCGATAAATGATTGGGAAGCTAGTGAGAATAATGATTTTCCGGAGATTTTTAAAGGATATATTCCCACAAATTTTGAAATTGTCGTAAGTATGAATGAGGATGGTAGTTTCGTTGATGAGCCGCTGAAAGAAATTGTCATTTATTGGGAGTATCGAGAGATGGATGGCTGGTTAGAATGGTATAGTAATAATTCTGTTTCAATGTCTGATGTTAGGATGGAGATAGTTGGTAGGAATCGTTTGAATCAAATACGCAATTATTTAACTGATGAAGAATATGATGACGCGTATGAAAAGATGTTGCGCCTTTGGGATTTAGAATGCTCTATTTGCGCTAAAGATATTACCCTTGAAGATATGAGAGCGTGTGATGTCTTTCAATTTGCTGATTATGAAATATTCCGAGTATGTAAGAATTATCAGAACGATTTTCATCAATGGGAAATCGAACGAAGAATAGCTGAGTATGAAGAAAACAAAAAAGCTCCATTTGAAGTAATATAAATCTTGTCTAATGAATCCGCTGTTAAAGTTTGCGGCGGATTTCTTCCTTATAAGGGGGTAAATGAACAGGCCATATGATAAAGGACAACATGTATATTGTCCTATTGAAAGTGAATTCGGAGGACTTTTCAATGAGTAAAATTTCTTCCGGATTCGAGCCGCTTATTGGCATTGATGATGTTTGTGAATATCTTGGAGACATTCCCAAGAAAACGGTTTATAAGTGGTCATCGGAGTCTCGAATAAATGGTTTCCCTGTTTATAAAACGGGAAGACATTTACGTTTTAGGAAAAGCGAGATAGATACCTGGTTACGCAATCAATGTAGAAATTAGTAAATTAGAAGCAATCTCTCATGTCCCTATCTTGTCCCAACAATTCTAACAATGCTTTAAAATAGAGGGTTTTAGAGGGGTAATTAAGACTCCCCTCACCTCCACCAACTAAAATCACGCCCTTTCGAAAAAGTCTTGAAAGGGCTGTTTTGATGCCGAAAACCCTTTAAAATAGCGGTTTCCAGCCAGATTTTAGATTTCTCTTTGTTTCCCGTTATTCCCTTTAATTCCTATCATTTCTCAAAGTAATTGTTCCAAATTTGTCCCAGTTATATATTTTTAATTAAAAGAAAGGTCTGTTTTCTTAATTTTTTCTAACTTTTTTAGGAGCAAATAAGGCAATGGCCAAATCTTACAAACGTGATGGTATCTGGTACGTCCGATACAAAGACCGGGATGGCAGGTGGCGCAAGAAAAGCTGCGGAAAAAAAGCAATCAAGGCAGACGCAGAATTCCTGGTACAAATGTATGGTGCAAAAGAGATGAATTACCGACATAAAGCGCCAGTAAAAATCATAAACGTTGAGCTATTGGAAGCAATAAAAGAGTTCCGCGATACTGTTATTCCAATTGGAATCAGAGTAGATAAAGAAAAAAGTTCTATTATTAGAGAACAGACAATCATTGACCTGTTCTCTGATTACCTCAAAGATAATTCAATAAAATCTTTCAAAGAAATCATGGAGAAAACAATCAGGGGTTACATAAACAAAAGGTTTCAGGACGGCAGGAAAGCAAACACAAGGGTAAAAGATAGGCGTATACTGAACAGGTTCTTTAGCTGGGCTGTAAAACAAAGCTATTGCGCAGAAAATCCGGTCGAGAGCATTGAAGGAGTGAAAATAATTCCAAAGCACCCGCGATACTTCACAGAAGAAGAGCTGAAAAAAATCTTTGTCGCTTCAAAAGATCCATACACCGACATCTACAAATTCCTCTACCTCACAGGAATAAGAATAGGCGAGTTAGGCAACCTTGAATGGAGAGACTATAACGAAAAACAGAAGTACATCACAATACGGGTAATGCCAGGCAATAAAACCAAAAGGGAGGAAACCGTTCCACTCAACAATGACGCCTTGGAAATACTCAGAAAAAGAAAAGCAGCCAAAGATAATGACACCTACATATTCGTAAACGCAGAAAAAAACAAATTAGACAACGCAAACATATACAGGAATCTCAAACGAATACTAAAACACCGAAAAATTAAAGACGCAAGTCCACACACATTCAGACACACAACGGCAAGCCACATGGTAATAAAAGGAATCTCGATATACACAGTAAAAGATGTACTGCGACACAAATCAGTAAGAGAAACAGAGATTTATGCCCACCTCTCAGAAGATGCTGTTAGAAAAGCAGTTGAATCTTTAAGTTGTGAAAATTTTTAAAATTGTATTATTTTCAGGCAAAACGTGACAAGAATTTTACCATGCAGGATTTGGACTTTTATTTTGTAATCGATACAGTGTTAGTAATAAATTCCTTACCAATGTTCAATTAGAATTACTATTGAAGAAGTCACCGCAGGTAGCAGAGGATTAGTTAATTTCAACCGTATTTAAAGTTTAGACTTAGATGTTTTTTATGATATTTTTATTATTTCGAATTAGTTTTAATATAGCTAAAAATGGAAAGAATTTTAATATGTCTGTAATTGAACTATCTTGATTTTTGTCTAGATTTGATAATTATTCCCGCTATCATAGAGGTAAAAATACCCATAGGGAATGAAATAATCACTCCTATCCAAAAGGATCTATTCGCTTGAGTTTTAGCGTCTTCTATAATTAGAAATTTTATTGCGTGCAATTCCTGTTTTTTTAATGTTTTTAAGTTATCTGCTATCTCCCTTGCTTCATCTAGTTCTTTCTGAGTAGTAATTAAATCATTCGTTTCATTATCGATAGATTTCTTAAAGTTCTTTATATATTTACTTTGTCTTAAGATAGTATTGTCTAAATCTTCAAGAGACTTACCAGCATCCTTAAGTATAATTTGGATTTCTTGTATAGTCAAGTTGTCAATGTTCGATAGCGATTTTTTTACGTTGTCAATTTTTACAGAAATATTGTCTAATTCATCTTGAAGATAGGAGGCTTCTTTGAGTGATGATGAAAATCCTTTTTTGTTATTATTATCGAATGTCATATTAAAGATATAATATCCACCATAAGCAAGAATTGATATAATTGCTATTAACGTAAAAGTCATAGGAGAAGGGAGTTTCTTTTTTTTAAGTTTAAAATCATCATCGTTACGGTTTTTATCAAATCTACTCAAGTCTTTAACCTTCGGTGTTTCAAACGAAGGAAAAGATGGTGGTGTTTCAAACGAAGGAAAAGATGGTGGTGTTTCAAACGAAGGAAAAGATGGTGGTGTTTCAAACGTTGGAATCGGTATTGAGGAATTAAATGCTGGTTTTGGTGGTGTTTGTGGTTTTAAATCTTCTGGTTTTAATGGTGGTGGATCAGATGAAGGGGCTTTTTGAAATGATGGATCACTAGATGATCGATCACCCTTTTTTTTTCCTCATGTACATGGAATATATCCTAATTTAAGAATTTGATTTCCCACAGATAATATAATATTCACATTTTTGTGGAGCTAGTTATAAATCATGTACTATATATTTAATTTGTAAATATTATCTATTTGACTTATCAACGGAAATTTATTAAATTATTGATATCAATAAATCATTAGATATATAAATCACTATGAATAAGAATAAGAAATTAGCTGACGGTAATTATAGAAAAGTAATGATTACCTTAGTTCAAGAGCAGGAACAATTCTTGGACAAACTCAGGATGGAAATCGCTAAGAAGAGTAATACGCGAATGAGCAGGACAGAAATAATAAGAGCGTTAGTTGATTACCTGGCGACGCTTAAGCTTAATCTCTCAGGTATTAAAGATGAGAAGGATCTTAAAAAACGTATCATTGAATCAATAAGGAAGTAGTATTTATATGAATCGATTCATCCGATTCTATTTTTTTATCTAGGTTTGTTTTATATAAATCAATAAAACGAGAGGCCATCACAATGGAAATTAAGTTACCAAGTGTAAGCAAAGATTGGCTTGATGATATTTGCCGGACATATAAGGAAGAGACTGGTAAAGATATCAGTGAAGAAAATATTATTAGAATTTGTATAGATGTATTAAGAGAATCAACGAAAGAGTGCGGAAAAGATCGTATTACTAAGAAGATTCTTGAAGTTTCAAAGGTTCTTTAGGAGGGCGGCGGGTTTGACATCAAGTGCATTTGCAATTTTACAGATATTTAATACCGATACGTTACGTTCACCACGCTCAACGCCGCCAACGTATGTCCGGTCAAGATCACACTCGATGGCAAGTTTCTCCTGTGATAATCCAAGCTTATTCCTTGCATCTCTGATGTTATCACCGAATTTTATTAGAGTATGGTGTTTTTTCTTTTTCATTAACTGACGCTTGTAAATAAATAATTGATGTGTTTTATTACAAGATGCTATATTGATGTATATAAGTCTACGGACTATAAGTATCATTCTGCATCAGTCACACTTTATTAAGGGAGGTTCTCCATGAACCGTTTCAAGAAGGTAAGCTTTTTACTATTATTTATTATCTACTCTGGCTATCCTCAGAAATCCGTAGAAATATTGTTATTGGGCAGCCAGAATGATATATACACAATTGATTCTGTTTCCAAGATTACATTTACTGGTAATGAAATGAATCTGGAAGGTGTTAACGGTAATTATAACTTGAATGATGTACAGAGGATTACCTTCTCTGATAATGATCCCACTCCAGTATACGAAGATGTAGAATATTTTGCCGGTAAGAGGCTTGAAAATGATGCGGTGTTTAGGTCCAATCTGAAATCTACTTATATAAGTTTTATTTTATTAAAATCCTCAAAGGTCAATGTTTCGGTTTATAATTCAATCGGTCAGAAAGTAGTCAATTTATTATCCGGTGAAAACATTGGAAGTATCTCTCTGGAATGGACCGGGAAAGATTCTTATAGTCGTAATGTTTCTAATGGCGTATATACCGCCATAATTGAAATCAATGGAAATGTACAAAGTAAACAAATAGTAATCTTGAGATAAAGGAGTCAGATATGAGAGGCATAATTATCATTATAGTATTAGTATCACTGGTATCCGCTCAGAAGCAAATAGTAATACATAAAAAGGATGGTTCAACTATTATAGAAAGTGTCATAGGTATTGATAGTATCACCTTTACGTCAGATATTGTCGCAGAGTATCTCTTTAACGGTAACGCAGATGATGGCAGTGGAAATGGTAATAATGGCACTGTTACCGGAGCTACATTAACAGAAGATCGGCATGGTAACGCCAATAGCGCTTATAGCTTTGACGGCGTTGATGATTACATCGCAGTCAATCAAATTAGCGGCCTGACAGTTGAACAAACTAAATCTTTATGGATTTATATGAAAGATTTTAATGCTTCCATTGAATCATATTATCCTTTTGATGAAGGAGGCAATAATCATTGGGTCGAGATAATTGATAAAGATGATGATGGACAGCCATTTATAAGGTCAGGTCTTGGAGAGGGAGGTACCTATGTTGACGGAACAACTAAATTAGCAAACGATAAGTGGTATCATATTACAGTTACAACAAATGGTGTTGGGGCAATTAATGTTTATCTAGATGGACAGCTTGAAGCATCTACATCTTCTGGCGATGTTAACGGTAGTCCGGCAAAAATCACTATTGGAACATCTGGTTATATAAGTGGATTTTTCAAAGGTTCAATAGACGATGTTCGCATCTACAATCGTGTACTAAATACCGAAGAAGTGAAACTGCTATTCAATGAGATCCGGTAAATAAAGGGACTTTACTACTTCTGCTTTTTCGCCTTTATAGGCCGGATTTTAATAATATGTCGGAGACCACCTGGTATAGATATTCCTTTCCATTAACTCCACTTTGATGGATTATAGATTTACATATAGTGTATATTAATCATGATATTTTCTGTGCAGTGCATAATGTTAATAATAAATAATTATTAAAATGTATTTTGTGTACTCTGTCCAAAGATTGGGATTCCGGAGCAAAGCAAATCATAGAAACCATAAAGGAATAGAAGAGGGAAGATAATTATGTCATTAATTGACAATATGAACTCGGCCGCCCCGGAAAGTGATTATCTATTTCATTATACTAAGACTTCTACAGCTGTTGAACATATACTTTATGAAAAGAAATTACGTTTTACACCTCTTTCAAAGATGCATGATCCATTAGAGTTTCTTGATGCTTACCACTCTGCATATAGTATGGAAGGTGTAGATAGAAATAAGCTTGAAAAACTCTATACCCGTGATTTGGATATTAATGAAATAGTTAGAAGGAAATTTCGTGTTGCTTGTTTTTGTAAAGATATGGAATTGTATGAATGTCATAATTCTGGTATTAACTTCAATAGAGGTTGGGCAAGGTCAAGAATGTGGTCCCAGTATGCTGAAGGTCATGCGGGCATTTGTATCGTTTTTTCTAAAAAGAGTTTGCTAAAGAATATTACTCAAGAAGTAAAGAGAAAAGTCAGTGAACATAAAACTGTAATTCTTAATGAAAGTGTTAAATATGATAATACTTTAATGGAGAGAGCGGAGGCACTTCATATAAGTCTCGATGGTAATGGTCTAAACAAATCTCCTCTTGAATGGATTAAAGAGCATTCTAAGGAATATTTATTTAAAAAGCTAGTAGATTATAAAGATGAGCAGGAATATCGTTTTGCTATATATCATGAATCTTTTTTGTCGAATACTTATACGGATATATGCTTTGGAGATTCAATTCTGGCTATTATTTTAGGTGTAAAGTTTCCACCGGCTTATAAAGTGAATATTGAAGATTGTATTAAAAGAATAGGATGTGAATGTGCGGAAATGTATTGGCATGGAGGGAAACCATTTTTATTTAATTATCCTACGTCATTTTTATGATTTTAATCTAATCATTGAAACTATAAAGGAATAATTAATGAGAAAACTTGTAGTATTACTTTTAGTACCGTTACTCCTATTCGCCGGTGATAAGCTATACGGCAATGTAACAGTGTCCGAAGTTACCAGTATCTACGACGGAGACACATTCAGGTGCAACATAAAGGGTTATCCTGCTATAATTGGTGAGCACATTGGTATTCGCGTGGCTGGCGTTGATACACCTGAGATGCGGGATAAGAGACCTGATATAAAGGCCCTTGCTCAAAAGGCAAAGCAATATACTGTTAAGAGACTCAGAGAGGGTAAGGTTATTGAACTCAGAAACATGAGGCGAGGGAAGTACTTCAGGATCGTTGCAGATGTGTGGATTGATGATGTGAATTTAGGTGATGAATTGATAAAAGCTGGATTAGCTCATGCATATGATGGTGGGAAGAAAATTGAATGGTAAATGTATCACATTTATTCAGCAAGGAAAAAAGAAATGGTTAGAAAATTAATGATATTGAGTTTATTGTTATTTTCTTCACATAGTTTTATTTATTCTGATACTTTAAATACTAATCTGTCAGATAGTAATTCATACACTATTATAATATTCAAATTTGTTGATTCTAACAATGATGGAACTATAAGCCCAAAGGAGATAATTAATTTACTCAAATTATTCTCGATGGTATTTGCATTTATTGTAGCTTTTCTTATTAAACTCCCTCAGAAAACATTTAGAAAGATTAAGTCGGGTTTCAATAGATTGAGTCTAAAACATTTACTAAAAGACAACCTATTATTACTTGAAAAAATCAATGATTATTCGAAACTCTACATAAAACCCAATTGTCAAAGCATTGATCCATGCGGGGGAGACGAACCAAAACATCTAATAGATACTGCAACTGATTTGTTTAATAAAATTGACCAAATTATTGACTTAGATAAAGAAAGCAAACCTCACCATATTTTCATTTTAGCCGATTCGGGTATGGGAAAATCAGCATTTGTTTATAATTATTATAGAAAATTTATCCTACAAAAAAAATTAAATCACGACATCTCTCTAATTGACTTAGGAAAAATAGATAGATATGACCCGAATAAAGAAATCAAAGAAACTCAAAAACCTGAAAAAACTGTTTTGTTGTTGGATGCATTTGATGAGGATGTAATAGCAAGGAAGGACTATAAAAAACGACTGGATGACATTTTGGAAGTTACTCAAAAATTTTATATGGTAATAATTACTTGTCGTACTCAGTTTTTTCCTAAAGATGAAGAAATTTTTAAAATACCAGGGAGACTAAGACATAATTTAGATGACAATTATTTTCGCAAGCTTTATCTAACACCCTTTTCAAACGAGCAAGTCAAGCAATATTTGAGAAAAAAATATTGTTTTTCACACAGGATATTTACAAAGCGTAAAAACTATAAGAAGGCATTGGAGATAATTGAACGTATACCCAATCTCATAGTTAGGCCAATGATATTGACTTATATGGATGATATATTAGAATCTGAGGTTAAGATTAAATCGACACAACAATTATATCAGATAATAATAGGAAATTGGCTATCAAGAGAAGAAAAAAAATCTGACATATACGACAAAGAGCAAATATTAGAATGCACTAAGCAAATTGCGGACACTATTTATAAAAAAGGAAAGGAAAAAGGAGGCGAATATCTATCTTATCAAGAGTTCAACATTTTTTTTAATGAGAATTCAAAATATCAAGTATCGCCTTATACGATGGAAGTAAAAAGTTTATTGAATAAAGACTTTGACGGGAATATAAAATTTTCTCACCGATCTTTCTTAGAATTCTTCATCGCGGAATTATTAATCCATGATCACATTTTCGATGAAGATATTGATTTAACCGATAATGTGATTAATTTTCTAATTGATAATATGGTGTTTGGTTCACGAGATATTACATTTATTTTGTATCGTTTTATAGATAGTGTTCGTATAAAGAGGTTTTGCGTAACGCGGCAAATCCCAATAATCAAAACTTTTAATATGTTGGAGAGTCCAAGAAACGACTTTAATTGGAAGTATTTAAATCGAAAGACACGCACACTAGAAAACGTAACGGACAACTCGAACACAGTATTAGAAGATCAGGGAGACACAAGCAAGAAATCGCATTCTTTCCCTCGGACAATAAAGGAAAGGATATATGAAGGTAAGTTGTTATTGAAGTTATGCACACAATGGATTAAAAGTATGAAAGATGTGGTGATGTTAAAAGAAATAAATCCTCAATATAGAGAGTATCAGAGAGGATATACGATTATCAGAACGATAATTCTAAAATGTCTTTTAATTCATTTTAACAGGATTTGTGCTTTTCCAACGGAAAGTTACGTAGATATTACAGATCACCAAAAAGAAGAAAACTACATGATATGTCGCCAGCTAGAGGAAAATTTTAAACGTATTGACGAAACGACTTATGTTAAAGAACAAGCAGCACTAATGACGAACATGGAACACGAGAAGTGGCTTAGGTATGAAAATCAAAGTGAGGAAGAACGGGTGAGAAAGGAAAAGTTAATGTATAATGAGTTATATGAGGCTCGTAAGTTTTTCACGAAAATCCCTAGTGACCTGGAAGTGTATGACACCCTGATTCATTTCGTGATCCAGTCAATCCTTTTATTCAACCGATCTTTATATTTGTAAAGTATGGAGAAAATATCATTAACCATTTACTCCAATTCTTATAATAATTCCCAATGCGCATTAAATTCGCACCTTGCTCATAAAGCCGGGAAACATTTTCGAAAAATCTATCAACAGTCTTTTTTGATATAGTAAATATATTGTCACTAAAAAAAGGAATCCAAGAAAATTAAATTCTTTTTCAATCCTTCCAATAAATGTTTTATCAGGATGCTTTTCAACCTGACAGGTGTTTAAATTTTCTGGCAGGCTCCAGGGAGGCCTCACAGAAGTAACGCTTGCACTTCCGGCACTGGTAATTTTTGTCACCCTTTATTTTCTTAACAATTCTCCAATTAATACCGTCATTTTCTGAACCGAATACAGTAACAGCACCGGAGGAATCATGCCTTTCTCTGAATTGATCAACAGCCTTGTAAAAGTCATACATACATAGATTTAACCTGATATTTTTCTTCAGAGGGAATGTGTCGCCATTCGTTGGTGTAGGTTAATTTTAGGAGCATAGTCTGATACCCGCTTCGTGGGAAATGAAATAATCAAATAGTCAAATATTCAATCTTTAACTAATCTAACCGAATAACCGTTCTTGTTACCATTGATGCTCCCGGTAAGGACGCTATCCTCGTAGTAAAGGTTTCGAAGATATGCGAAAGATCCAAGGTAATCCGTAGCACTCCACCAATGACTGGCTAAACCACGGTGGTAGAAATCCCCATAATGGTCACGACAACCACCTGGCATAGCCGAAAATCCACTGCTATTGTTAGTTGACAGATTGTTTCCAATGGCACCTTTACTACTTGAAAGTTCCCAACCTGTCTTCGCTGCCATTGCTTTTGCTATCTTATTTCCTGATGTTGTTCCATCCCAATTGTAGCCATTTGAAATTAAATAGTTTCCTAATTCGGTCCATTCGGTATCTGTTGGCACATGCCAGCCTTCAGGATTAAGTTTACCGGTGCTTATCACATGCCAGTTATATAACACTCCATATTTTACTATACTGTCATTATCGATTGTATTATTGTAATAGCAATATGCAGGTCTATAAAGGTTGGCCCATGCTGCACTATCTGATACATGCTGGATTTCTTTACCGTCATTATATTTCGTAGTTCTTAAATTCTCAGCAGTACACCATTGATTGCCAATCTTAATTATTCTATAAGTATTGCCGTCTATATCTGAAACTGTAACTGTGTCCCCGTCCTCGCCCTCTTTTATTGTGGTGGGATTCTTTTCACAACTTAACAACACACAAAAGATGAAAACAGAATAAATTGCTAGTAGTAGTGTCTTTCTCATTGTAAGTATTTCTTTTAATTGTTATTTGAAGTATTACCTTCGCTATTACTAATATAAGACAAAAACTCAATTTCCAAGCTATCAAAATACCACTTATAGTCATATAAAACAGTATCGTTTATCTTCTCACAGTCGAACTTCACACAGGATAAAGTTTCTCCGGGGAAAAAATAAGAGTAATAAACACCCCAAAAAGTATCCGGGAACTCTGTTTCTGTATAATCAGGATTGCCTTCGTGTATTACTACTATTATTCCATTACCAGTGTCAGCGGTATCATTTTCCCACTCCTTAGGTGTAATGAAGTCATTTAATGTGCTATCTCTGAACCATCGGTAATATTCATTGTCGTAAATAACAAAATCAGGAATAATGCCGGTATTTGGCTGTTCCGGAGTGTAGGAACAGGTGAGGAATAAGAGTATTAGGATTAAATGTATCTGTTGCATTTTAAATGAAATAATTCTGTAATACTTTAAAAAAAACATTTGGTTATAAGTTAATAAGAAAAATTTGATAAAAAATATTACTAGCCCCCACACGCATGGGGAATACAGGCCCCATTCGGCTGGGTTCCACCAGTTATCAGAAACACCCCCACACGCATGGGGAATACCCATTTAAAGAAAGAATCAGGACGGCCTATGCAGAAACACCCCCACACGCATGGGGAATACTCTCAATATCACCACCACACATTTCGAGAATCAGAAACACCCCCACACGCATGGGGAATACTCTACCCTCGATGTAAGGGAACGGGCAACGTAAGAAACACCCCCACACGCGTGGGGAGTCCTGTGGGGAAAGCGCGCGGTCATCGG
>JAAEQR010000017.1 GCA_024231215.1 PVC group bacterium
ATAATAATAATAATAATAATAATAATAATAATGATAATAATAATAATATTAATAATAATGAAGTATATATTTCTATATTTAGGTATTAAATATTTCTATTTTTTAATTTTATCATTTTCTCTTATTTGCCTGCTGTGTCAGGGGAAATTTTCCCACCACCCTTTTACTAGGAACTTTTTTTTGCAATGTTTGACTCTTTAATGACTGTTTTGGTTTTTGGAGAGAAGGTACTTGGTCTGCTGGGAGAATGAAAGCTCGTTTCTGAAAATGCTCAAGAGAGCAGATACCAATAGGAAATGTAGACATACCTGGTTTACTTTCTTTATTTTGAGTAAGCAAAAAAGCAGTAATTTATGAACAACTAGAACATATCCCCTTAACAAATTACGTTTTTGTTACTCTAATCCAAGTAGGAGCTGCAGCTTCTGAATTTCTGTTTCATTTCTAACATGTTGTCCACCCATGAGTACATATTTGGCAATACCATCCAGAGAATAACAAACCACAAACAGTGCCTGGTAAGGTGCAATTCTGTCACAGCTTTGGTCTTTAAAGGCTGGTGGCGTTTTGTGTACATACTTATCTGGACACGTGTCTCTTCTCTGAAAACAGTTATTTGCAAAAGCCATAGTTTCTGGTGTTAGCCTTACAGCAGTGTTTCTATTCAAGTAAAAGTAAGGGACTGCACAGATCGAAATGTTTTTACCAGATATTATTTCCTGGACACATCTAAGTTCACCAATTTTTGTAACATTTTTGGGATATTGAGCTTGACACTTCATTTGTATGCAGAAAACTAACAGTGAGGTAATAAAACAAAACAGAAACATGTATCCCATGAGGGGTACTACCTTTTTAACCAGTGGACGTGATTTGTCCAATAACATTTTCTATTCATGTAGCCTTGTTTTACACTACTAGGTAGTAATTTTTCTTTAATCAGGTGTTGATGTAAATTACGTTTTTGCTTACACATAACACACTGATGACATCACTTTTGTGGTCTAGTGCTTAAACTCTGTGAAAGTTCATCATACGAGAATCGAGAAGTGGGATTTTAGAGTCTCTAAGCTGGATGCAGCAATTACAAAGTCGTTAGCTGTTCTTCTCTTGGAGCTAAGCCAACCAGCATATCTCAATTGTGTGGGATTAGATATGTAGGTAGCATAGCTCCGAGAAAGGAATGACTTTACAACCACTGCAGTACAGCTAAGACTCAGCTATGACTAAGACAGTTTTCCACTAGCTCTTACCATTTTATTGTTTCATCTGTTTCTAGCCATCCTATATGGCTAAAATTAGGACTGGACAAGAAATAAAGTGTTGAAACTTACCACTTGGGGGCAACTTTCATAGTGAATCCAGAAATAATGTCAGTTCTCACTAAAATTTAATTTTGACCTTGATTTTGGGTAATAATTCCCTTACACAGTGATTTTAAGCAGAAAATTAAGTTTTGATTGGAAACTCACTAATATCATCTTTGGATTTGGCATTATAAGTTCCAACACTTTTGGTCAACATTTTTGACATATTTTAGACCTCATTTTGAGACCAGCTAGAAACAGATGAAAGAATAAAATGGCAGGAGCTAACCGAAAACTGCTCGGCAGGATAAAATGATAGAGCACTGGCTTTCATTTGATGTATAAATCATCAAAATCGGTTTGATGGTTGCAGAGAAACAAGCATTTACTTCAGATACTCTAGGCCTGTGCCATCCAGTACTTTCTCTTGCTTTCTTACTCCTAAACAGTGTGACGTCATTGATGACATCACTTTTGCGGTCTAGTGCTGTCTACTCTGCGGTCTACTCTGAGAAGGTTCATCGTATGAGAATTCAGAAGTGGGTTTTGAGAGTCTCTAAGCTGGATGCGGCAGTTGCAAAATTCACAGCTGTTGTAATACATAATTTGTAAATAATGTTGTAAGCCAACATAGGTTGGCTCAGCTCCGAAAGAAGAACAGCTGATGACTTTGCAACTGCTGCATCCAGCTTAGAGAC
The DNA here is from genome assembly GCA_024231215.1 of PVC group bacterium. Lineage (GTDB taxonomy): Bacteria > Omnitrophota > Gorgyraeia > B26-G9 > B26-G9 > JAAEQR01. The sequence goes on from JAAEQR010000017.1 coordinate 2,006, forward strand.
TCTAAAATCCCACTTCTGAATTCTCGTATGATGAACCTTCACACAGTCTAAGCACTAGACCGCAAAAGTGATGTCATCAATGACATCACACGGTTTTCCTGGAGTAAGAAAGCAGCAGAAAGTACAGGGGGGCCCCAGACTTGGTGTATCAAAAGCAAATGTATATGCAGTTTGTCAAAATCAGCCCCAATTCGCTGAATCAAGAGACACAATTCCAATTCATTGAATCAGACATAATTTGCTGAACAAACAGACACAATTCCAAATCAGCTCCAATTCGCTGAATCAAGAGACACAATTCGTTGCCAAATCAGAATAAGTATAAGGGCAATGACTACATGAAATGCCAAACTTTGCTGCATGTTTGTTATATAACGAAAGAATCTTTCAGCAATATGTCAGCGTATGAAGTGAACCCAAGGCCTTCCTCGGTAGCATGCAAGAAGAATTATGATCATACCTTTTCTGGTTCTCAAGAAAATCGTAATTGAACGTACACTAAAATTTAATTTTGACCTTGATTTTGGGTAATAATTCCCTTACGCAGTGATTTTAAGGAGAAAATTAAATTTTGATTGGAAACTCACTAATATCATCTTTGGGTTCGGCATTAGAAGTTCCAACACGTTTGGGCAACCTTTTTGACATATTGTAGGCCTCTTTTTGCGACCAGCTAGAT
>JAAEQR010000018.1 GCA_024231215.1 PVC group bacterium
CTATACGCCAGGCTAATGAGATAGTCGAAAAGGAAAAGTTTGTTATTCCTTTTATAATTGCGCCTTGCCTTGTAGCTCGGTTTGTTGTAGATATTCAAATATTAAAGAAAGTAATGGCCTCTGATGACAATTCTAATCTGACAAGCCTTCAAAACAAAGTCTATAAAAGCGGGAGGGCTGCATTAAGAAAATTAAAAAAGTATGCGCCATATCAGACCAAAACTCTTCGATTGATGGGGGAATATTACTGGCTCATCGGCAAGCAGAAAAAAGCCTACTCGTGGTGGGATAAGGCGGTTAAAAAGGGAGAAAAATTAGGAGCTATACCAGACTTATCACGAACATATTTTGAAATCGGTAAAAGCTTGCTTAATCCGAAGTGTAACTACAAAGAGTGGAATGGCATCTCTGCCAATGAATATTTAGAAAAGGCAAGGACCATGTTTGAAGAAATGGACCTGCAGTGGGATTTGGATGAGTTTGAAAAACTGAAGTCTGAGCTATCTACACCGTGAATTAAATGTCATCAGATCTGTGATAACCGAACTCTATATGTAACAAATCCACAATTTCCATCGGTTGGGATATATCGTCGCTATTCACGACAGAAAATCCAGTTCCCAAATTACAGATATCTTGCCAGTATCCAAACCCCTTATATATTGCCTATCACAAACACATATCATAGTCGTCAGATCGAAATTAAATTCTGTGATTTTTACAGGATACTCATATCATTTGCTATGTTAACCCAAGTTCGACAAAAATTACAATAATTCATTAAAATTTCGAGTTATTTTCTGTATAACCTATTGAAATTACAATGTGCGGAACATCGATTTCTCAATGTAGTGACTGAAAATATATATATTTGAATTTTTTTGTTGACTTTCTGTTACTCGTGTTATATATCCCCGGCTATGTTTATCCGGGAAACAATAAAACGCAGAAAAAATAAAAGCTACATTCATCATAAACTTGTTGAATCCGTTCGAACACCCAGTGGCCCAAGGCAAAGAATTGTTTTAAACCTTGGTAAGATAGACCATCCCAAAGATAAGTGGAAAGAATTAGCGAATGCAATAGAGGATGAGCTTCATGGACAGCAAGGCTTGTTTGCCTTGGATCCGGAAATTAAAAGTTTAGCAAAGCATTATGCCAGAATCATCGTTAAAGAGAGACTTAGCAAAGAATCAGAACAAATTGAGAAGCAACCGGATAAAGAAATTGTATATGAAACGATTGATATAAACTCTGTATCAAACTCCGACAGTAGAACAATTGGAGTTGAACACATCGTTACAAACAGTATGCGGGAATATAATTTAGACAAGATTTTTCAAGAACTTAAATTCAATGAAAATCAGATTGATTATGCCAAAATGTTGATTGCCGGAAGGCTTGCACATCCCGGAAGTGAACGCGAAACTGTAAGATGGATTAATGAAAACAGTGCTATATGTGAACTGTTAAAAACAGATGTAAAAGTATATGATAACGCCTTGCACAGAACATCCTGTTTGTTAATGGAAAACCATGAAAAAATAGAACAGAGTTTATCGGGAACAGCTCGAGAAATTTTCGATTTAAAAGAAACCGTTATTTTATATGATCTTACCAATACCTACTTTGAAGGGAGTAAGCGAAACAGCAAAATAGCAAAACCTGGAAGGTCAAAAGAGCGACGCAATGACAGGCCATTGGTTACGCTGGCATTAACCGTTGATGCTGATGGATTTCCTAAGCAAAGCAGAATCCTTGATGGTAATGTGTCAGAACCGGGAACGTTGGAGGATATATTAAATGAACTGTCGAAAGCCAAAGATGGCTTTGGTGCTGAAAAAACAATAGTAATTGATGCCGGTATTGCATCAGATGATAACATTAAAATAATAAAACAAAAGCAATTTAAATATTTAGCCGTATCGAGAAAGAGATCATACCCTGAGGATTTTTGGTCCGATTGTACAGAAAAAGATCTTAAGCTATATGATAAGAAAACCATGTTGAAAGTGAAACTGGTCAAGAAGGATGGAGAAGCTTGGCTTCATTGCCACAGTGAATTAAAAGAAGCTAAAGAAAAGGCTATCCTTAAAAAAAAACTTGAAAAATTTGAACAGGAATTAAAGGGAATCAGGGATGGGCTGAAAAAAAAAGGAACCCGGAAAAAATATCAATATATTATCGAAAGGATTGGAAGAATCAAAGAACGATATGGCGTTGGCAGTTTGTATGATATTGATATTCAACAAGCTGAAGGAAAAGTAATAAAAATTGAATATAGTAAAAACCCCAAGGGAAAGGCAAAACAAAAAGAAGTTGGGAACTATATTCTGAGAACCAATCGCCTTGATCTTACAGAAGAAGAGATATCAAAAATTCATCGATCCCTGACAACCGTTGAAGATAGTTTCAGAAGTATGAAATCACATTTAGGTTTGAGACCGATTCATCATAAGCGAGATGATGCGACAACAGCTCATATATTCATTACGGTCATTGCTTATCATATTCTTGCCGGGATATTAAAAAAATTACGCAGGAATGGTATTCACTACAATTGGAATACAATCAGAAACATATTGTCTACGCATGTTAGAGTGACAACAACATTTAAAACTGAAGATGAATCCACAATAAATGTAAGAAACAGTATTAACCCGACAATAAGACAGCAAACGATTTACGATGCTCTGAAAATCAAAAAGCAACCGTTAAAAAAGATAAAAATTGTAACGCCATTAACAAAAAAACAAAAAATGTAGTGACGAAAAATAACACCAATTTTTCGTATCGTATTGAATATACAATACATTTAAAAAATAGTTGTCGAACTTGGGTTAAAAGTGCAAATTTTCTAACTCCGATTTTAGCTGAAATTATAAAGGCTAAAACCTGGCAGGAACGTGAGAGCAATCTTTGCAGAGCCTATAGTATTATTGCAGAAATGCACAATAAACTAGAAATTACTGAACCACTCCATACGACGTCCTCTCATTTCCATGGAAGACCTTTTCTCGTGATTCA
>JAAEQR010000019.1 GCA_024231215.1 PVC group bacterium
ACAGAATTTACGGTGCGCTTTACGATTACGAGGATGATTATTACGAGGTGCTGCGCAGCCATATCGGCCGCCACGTGGAAACTCTTGGCGTAAAACGGATTTAATTAATTTTGAGTATATAAATTAATAACAATATAAATATATATTTAATGAAAGCCAAAACCCCTTCCCTATGCAACGTCTTTATTGTAGGTGTTGATGGATCAGACGGCTCTCACAATGCTATTGAACTAGTTGTGAAGAATCTTTATAGAAAAGGCCTTGATAAAATCTACGTCGTACATATCGCTTCCCAAGACGATGAACATAAAGGCCTCCAATATCACTCCTCACACATTGCAAAAGTATACCATGAGTATATGGAAAGCGTTGTTAAAAAAGACGATTTTGAGTTGGTTTTCGATGAAAGAAAGAAAAACGAAAATGTTTTTGAACAAATAAACGAAATCGCTGAAGCCAAAGACGGAACCCTTATGGTATTAGGATATAGAGGATCAAGCGGCTCAAAGTCCAGACCCGATGTGCTTTCTAAAGGGCTTGCTTACTTAGTTCATCAGCCTAAAATCCCAGTTTTAGTAGTCAGAGAGAAATTGGTAAGAGAATTCAGAACTGACAGAGAGTTTAAGTGGCTTGTTTGCCTAGAAGGAAGCGACTCCAGAAGCTTCAAGGCATTAAAAAGTATGTGCCGATTTATCGAGCCTGAAACCGATATAGTTCACGGGCTTCACGTTGAAACAGGTAAAAGCAAGTGCAATGACAACCACCCCGTTCTCAAGGAGTTTAAAGACCAAATGAAAACGTTTGAGTGCAAGAATACTGAATTCTCCTTTATTGAAATGGATCCAAAAGAAAATATTCATCAATTGATAAATAATTGGATCAAGGATCATTTAAAAGAGGAGACAAATTATATCGATTTTATTATTATGGGATATAATCCAGTGAAATACATTAACAAACCTAACGAAGTTAATACTACTATTGATATACTCAAGCAAGATTGTATTCCCAATGTTTATTTTGATCATTAGAAATAGTTTAATTAAGCATGTGATGTTTAAAAATAATTTAAAATTTATTTTATTTGCAGTTATTTAATTTAAATTTAAGGAATAAGTATAAGGAATTATAAGGATGTAATTTCAGGAGGTAAAATTATAAATAGAGGTTTATTTAGCAAGGTGTTATTTTACATTATTTTATTCTAAAACTTGTAATTTATATTGAAATTTCAAATCGCATTTCATTTAGTATTAAATTGCATAAGTCTCTGTATGATA
>JAAEQR010000020.1 GCA_024231215.1 PVC group bacterium
ATTATGTATATTTCTTGTTCTTTTAGATCAGCATCATAGTTATCGCTTGGTTCTAAACATTTCTCACAAATCCATTGAACATAAGTTGGCATTCCTAAAAGAATCATTTCGTGTTCACAGTTTTTACATTTTAATTTCATTCCCTCACCTTTTCAATTTAATTTTAAAATTAAACAAGTTCATTAATTGCCATAAAAAACAATTAATGGAATCTCCTTCTTTATCCCATGATGACTTAAATATACAATTTTTACAATCTCCGCCTGATTCTCTACATCTCCTATCTAATATATTTAAAATCTCTTCTAATGTTTTCATAATACTTTTTCATCTCCATTTTATTTATTTTTATCGTGAAGTCTATGTTTCACGAACTTTTTTTAATTGTTTACTATAAATTGCTTCTGCTATTTCTAAGCTTTTCAAAATTGCTTTTTGATTTTTAATTTTATCTTTAGTTTCTCTTAATAATTTCTCAAATAGTTTGATATCACTCATCGTTATCCTCTCTGGTTTCCCGATCTTTTTCTATTTTGTTCAATTGAAATCCTATATATTCTCTTGCAAATCCTAAATACCAAAATTCATCAAAATCTTGTTTTTCAATCTCCCATAATTCATTATTTATTCTTTTCAAGTCTTCATAATCATTCATCGTTATCCTCTCTGGTTTCACGCTGAAATTGTGATTCCATTTTATTTTTATGAATTTCTAAAATCAATGACGGTACCGCCACTTTTAATTTTTTACTTATCTCTTTAAGACTATGACCGTCTTTCCATAATTTTAATGCTTTTTCAATCAATTTTTGTTTTCACCTCCAGTTCGTGAAAGCCTCGTTTCACGATATATTTTATAACTTATTCCATCGGGATTTCCTAAATTAGCAATAGCAAATTCTTCCTCTGTTAAAATAATTCTTTTTTTATTCCTATAACAAATTCTTGCGGGTGCCGTAAACGCTTCGCCTCTTTTTACTCTTCTAAATCCATATCTTTTTGTACCTATTTTTCCTTCTTCATGGGCTTTAAATAAAGCGTTTCCGTTCGGTGCTACTTTCGTTATTCTTTCTATTTTTAACTTTCCCATATAATATCTAATCATTTCGTGAAACCTCCGTTTCACGATCTTCGAGCATATTTATTAATTCATCAATATCATCATATTCAACAACTTGATCGATTTGGACAATTTTATTAAACCAATCTGACACTACTTGGTCAATTGTTTTTTCGTATTTTTCATTCATCGTTATCCTCCACTTTTATTTTAGTTTCCTCAACTTCATATAAAAAATGATTTACAAAATCAAACCAAGAGCAAAAAACCTTAAAAGTCCAAGATTCATCATTCATCGTTATCCTCCTTATTACTATTACTATTCATCCATGGTTTATAATTTGGTGGTTTGTCTCCTGTAGAATCCTCCTTCGGCTCTATTCCATAAAGTACAAATCCGATTGCTTCCTTAAGATCTTTTTTATCTTGTTCAGTGATCTTAGTCTCCTTCGGCTCGTGTTTATCACACCATACAGCATTAATATCTCCAATAGTAAAATCACTTTGCTGACGACAAGAAAAAACGCCTTTTAGATATTGACAGTTAGAACAAAAATTAGTTCGTGAAACCGCCTCTTTCTCTATTTTCAGTATCTTTTTCGTGTTTATATCGACTGTCACAGTATCGCCTTTTTTACTTTCTCTTGGATCGTAATTATCTTCTACATATTTTCTCTTACAGTTTCTACAAGGATAAAGATCAGCTTTATTAAAAAAATGACTACATCCAGAACAAGTTCGTGAAACAGGCTCTTCAGGCAAATAAATACCATCTTTCCAATGAGATGGGTTGTTGTCATAATGCGAACTAAAATGAGGTTCCCCACCACATATTGGACATTTTCGGGAAACAGGCATTTTACGATCTCTTTTATGTTTAATTAAATAATAGAGATTTGTTGCAAATCGTTTCCATTGTTCCTCTTCATACATTGGAGCTCCACACTCCAAGCAATATTCTTTCTCGCTCATTTATCCCACACCTTCTCTATTCTTGGATTTATTTCGCTATAATAGGGATTATAATCAAAATATTTACAAGAAGAATTCTCATCATATATTTTCTGATTAATTAAACATCTAATATCGTAAAGATCTAAATCGTCATCCCATCGTGCATGTTGACACATCCAACAGATTTCTATCTTCTCGCTCATTTCAAAATCTCCTCCAATTGTATCTTTAATTTTAACGCTTTCTTATATTTCTTGACTGTCTCAGAACTATCCTTAAGTCTCAAGTTACTCATGGCTCTATTATAAGCCGATCTATACCCATTCAAATAATTATTGTTTAGAGTATCAATAAAATCGTAGTCTAAAACATTGTTCTTTTTTGTTCTTATTTGTTCTTTTTTCTGTTCCTTTTGTTCTTTTTTTGGAGTATCATCAATTAAATTACTTCCTACTCTTAATTTATGACCACATCCGCCTTTTTTCTTAGGACAATTTACTGTTCCTTTTTTATCCGTGGAAAAAATAAAAGTGCAACTGGGACATTGCACGGTTGTCATGTAGCTCATTCTTTATATCTCCCCCAGTAATATTTTCTTGAATTACCTTCCTTCTCACTCCTCCCATAATAATGAGTGAAGTTAATAAATCGTTTTAATTTCTCGTCCAATTCGATCGTCTTGTTATCGATTTCGTGAATATAATCCAGGAGTGTTTTCTTCATTGGTTCGCTCATTTTAGCACCTCACCCATGCAGTACTTGACTAACAAGTGAGCGCATTGTTCAGGAGTAAATAACCCTAAATCTTCTTGTATCCATTTATGTAATTCGGGTAATATTTCTCGATTAAGAACGAAAGAAATCGTTTCGTTTTCAAACCTGAATACAAAAAAATGACCTTGTTCGTAAACCTCTATTGCTCTCATTAAAATCTTAACCTCCCTAAGCATTTATTAATGAGTTTCTTATTGTTTGAAATTGTAGACTGTTCTATCCCTAAAAATCTACAAGCAATTCTTAAAGGAGGAAGTTCAGGTAATTTTTGTCTTACCATGTAATAAATAAAACTCACGATCACGGTGTCCTTTTTTCCCTTCAATTCTTCAAAACATTCGAGAATATACAAATAAGATAATTTTATAAAACCATGAGGACAATTCAATGAGGCTTTTAACCCGTGCAAGATCGTCAAAATATATTTCCTTCTAAAATCCTCGCTTCTTAATTTTCCTGTTAATTCTTTATTACGCTCCAAAACCTTCAATAATCCTTGATTAAACTTTTTCTTATCACAACGCATTAAGGAATAGAGATCCCGCCTATTGACAAATATATTATTTTCAGTACAATGTAAATAGAGTGCAATTGGAAGCGATGTAAAAACATCTCTCAATTTATCTTCCTGAGCCTGTGAGTAATAAAGTGCATCTTTCTTAAGAATAGATTCATATAACATTATAGGTAATTGCAACCCAGATAATAACCGTCTTAACTCGTAATGCTTTTTCTTTTTCCTTTGTCCCTCATTACTCCGGCAGTCGTTGAGCTTGTATAACCTCTGATACTTTGAGAATAACCATTGTTCCGACTCCGTTCCCATCACAGTAGTAAAGTCCCCCCACCCTACCTCGTTAAAGGGGAGCTTGTGACTGAAATTACTAATAACATCGTTTCTAATACGGCTCATTGTTCAACAAACCTCCAAAAGACGTGAGACCTGCCTATTCTATGGTGATTATACGTGTACCTTTCAACAATACCTTTCTCTTCCAACCTCTTAAGATAATCGTATATAGTAGTTCTGGCAAAACCCGTCCTCCGAACAATTTCACACCGCCTAAGAGATCTTACTCCTTTTAATATATTTACTATATCCCTTTCTAAATCAAAAATTTCTTCCATATGTTTTGACCTCACTTTTTATTGTTGGTAATCTTTCTTCCACACAAAACCGAATCAAAGCTGACCTGCTCAAAAACTCAGGGTGATTATATACGATCTCGTCTATCTGAGCTATCATTTTTACTGCGATAATTAATCGTATTTCTTTATTTGTTTTGGTTCCGCAATAATCTTTTTTTAACTCTCCTTTCTTTTCCATTATTTACCACCCATAACCATCTTCTTTATGAAATTCCCACTTAAAACTCGGTTTTAACCTTATTTTTTGCGGTCTATTATAATCTTTTGTGTGTATGTCTAACATGACGCTTTTAGGAACCCATTGTATCTCCGTCTCATGTGTGTCATGTGGATCAGATCCAAACTTCACGGCCTTCAAGGTCTCAAACATGTAAAAACCTACCAAAACGTTACCGTTTTCTTTTTTCTCACCGTTCCAATCCTTTCTTGTATGATTAACCATTAAGGAAAATTCCTTCAGGAGCGTCATCATTAGATTATACGCCTCTGCTTCGTCAAACATTTTAAAATCTTCTTGAAACCTTGCCTTTTCTTCCTCGGTGTATATCATTTCATTTACCCTCCCGTTGTTTTACTTCGTCCCATGCCTTGCAGAACATGTTCTGGACTATTTTTAATTGTTCCGGCTTTGAATTATTCATCATGTTTAGAGTCATGATCATCAATGCCTTGACAGTACGAGCGTAATTAGGTTTTTTCGGATCGTCACCAGGCATTAACCGGTTTTTGATATTTCCTAAATTAGTCCTGATAGGCCATTTTCCCGAGTAGATATTAACGGACATTATTTCCCCCATTCATAACTTAATTGAAAATCAGATCCACCACAAGAACAAAACATTCTAGAACTTGAACTTCTAGCGCTATAAGCGACCATTGAAGGATTTTTATTCTCGAGTATATCCATTAGATTATTTATCTCAAATTTTCTATGGCATCTTTTACAAGTACAAAATATTTTAGCATCTTTTTTATGATTCATTTTTAAAACCCTCTATCTGCTAAAACAATTTTAATTTTCTGAATCCCTTGACTTTCATCGATAGGGGAATTTGAGAGCGTTTCTAATAAAGCGAAAAGCTCGTGATTAGATTTTTCATTCAAGAAGTTATACCATTTATATTTGTCATTAGTCATTTTTTATCATACACTTTTTAATAGTTGTTTTAGTATGATCACAAATACTTATGATCATATATAAATGCAATCATCACGATCATACTCGGAATCGTATGATTATGATCATATTTTTAAACCTTCATTTTATACTTTAACTAATGATAAATGAAGACAACAAAGTCAAATTACTAAAGATGAAATTGACTATCAGGAAGAAATCGAGAGATCAATACGCTTTTTCTATAAAGAAAGCATACATGGACGATGAGATTCTTGAAAATGGATTCAGATATATCGTCTACATAGACCTATCATCCAAGGAAAAGGATAATAGTTAACATACATACTAATAAGAGTATGAATAGTATGTACATGATCATACAAAGATAAAATCTTGGGGCTCAGGTAAAAAACCCTTGCTAAGAATATAATATTATAATAGCCTTTCCCGTTACCTATCTATCTTTCATCATTAATAAATATCATCATAATAATAATACTGTTATTAGTATGTACATACTCTTTTCATGATCATAAAAATATAATATTCAGGTAACACAATAAAAAAAATAATAAAAAAAAGAGAAAATAGGTAGCTAACAACTCCTACCAACCTTACATTTTTACGTGTTACGAATGATCGTGAAATCCATCTTTACCGATCAAACGGCATACGAACATAACACACTACGAATATTGGACAATCTCCACGACAAGATACTTAATCTTGGCTTCTTCCAACAAATCAAAGTTCTCCAAAGTGCATTCAACACATAAATATTTATCAATACTTTTTATCTCTCCTGTCATTCTTTTTCACCAAAAAAAAAAGAAAGATATATAATTACATTTTAGACAAAGAAACTTTAGTAGGTTAAACCAAACTTTTCCCTAATTTTTAAAGCGTCTCTATCTTTTGCTTTTACAATTTCATATCTCAATCTATCCCTTATTGCAGTACGATAGAAATCAGCCCTGGTACAATAGAAGTTTTGAGCAACTAACTCCTCAATCTCTTCCATTTCTTTAACTGGGCAATGAAATGATGTTACGATTGTTGTCACAGTATATGATAGAAAAAGAATAATATAAACTACAATTATTTATTTTTCAGAATGTTCAGGACACAATAACATTAACTCGTTATCTTCGTTCCTAAACACATCCTTAGGATAACAATCACAATTAACGTGACTGCATCTCACTCTTATAGTCTCTACCATAATACTACCACCTTAATTAATATATGATCATGCTCATATATAAACATATCTATACGAGTATGATTAGTATTATTTCATGTGATTTCACGTGATACCAAATACTTTTTTCAATACTGATCATGTACATACTACTCCCACTATTATTAGTATGTATTTCAGAAAACATGATCATAGTTCCTGATATCACAAAACTATGTACATACTTTTACGAATATGAATAGTATTATTTAAATACAAGAATGTCTATATATTAATTATTAAACAGTATATTTTTGTCTACTTTGCCAACTATTAAGGAAATGGTTATAGCACAGTTCTCCATCAATGAAGACATATCACTGAAAGACTGCCAGAAGGTAGTTAAGAAGCTTACTAAGCCAAATTTCTACAAAATAAAAAAACAGTATAAAGAGCAAGGTAGACAAAGTATACAAAAACCAAGGGGATCTACCCAGAGGGGCAAGGCCAATAGTATTCCTCCAGATACCCCCTCTCATCCCCATACCATAAAATACGATGGTGACGACCTTAAATTCACACACAACGCATATGTCAAAGCCATCGAAGAAGGCAAATACAATTTACTAACATCATGGGTTCAATTTTTAGATAAAACAGGCAAGTTATCAGATTATAAGACAAATAAAGAAGAAGAGTTAGAAGAGACATTCAAGTACATGACACCGAGGGAATTAGTGATGGAAGCTATTGGGCATCAAAACGTGGTAGACGTGAAAGAAAGGAAACAGCTCAGAAATACCTTGCAGCCACAAGATTCACAGACCCTTTAAACTTCGATGATTTCCTATTGGCATTAAACTGCAAGAATGGAGCAGGAAAACCCTACATACACGAGGGTTGGCAAGTATATCAGATGAAAGGCATACTTTTTGCAGTTAATTATAAATATAGAGAAGTCCTAATCATACGTGCAAGAGGTGGATCTAAATCTCACGATGTAATGATAGTATGCCTGTTCTTCGTATATTTAGGATTCGAAGTAATATATTATTGTTCTGAAGGCAAGCAAATGAAAAGGCCTAAGAAGTACATGCGAAACATCATTAAATACTCATTCTTGAAATATTGTGTTATACCGTCTGAATGGCTCAAGGAGTCAATCGAGTTTTACGGTAAAGGACAAATAACAATAGAAAACTTATCTGAAGGTGCTGGTAGGTCACCACGTGCAGATGTCGTAGTATTTGACGAGGAAGCACAAGTAGACGAGGACGCTTATAATGCTGCGGAATACGTGCTACAAGGTTCTGATTTAGGTCTTACTGTTCATACAAGTACTCCTGTATTAGGTACGACATTTAACGAAAATTACGATAGATTAAAACAAATAGAAACAGAAATAGGTGCTGAGTTAGTATTTGAAAGGAAATATAACGAGATTCATTTCTTAGTAGATACACCTGAGAAAGTCGCTGCTTACGAAATGAAGAAGCGCAAACAAGCACCTTGGTTCTTTAGACAAGAGAATGAATGCTCATTTGAGTTAAGGAGCGGAGCAGTCTTTAGAGACGTCATATACGAACCATATAGCGACGAATTACAAGAATTAATAAGAGATCAAATTGATTGTTCGGGGATAGATTGGAACCCTGCTGCCGGGCATTGCCTCGGCTCTATTAAATGGCTTCCAGATTATAGTGCTGTCGTGGTGACTCACGAGATTAATTTAGGGCCTGGATACGCTTTAGAACTTAGTGACTCAATGTTCAAGAAAATAATTCCGTGGTTTACTAATGGCAATAAATTAGTAATTGAGGACGGAGGTATCAACATACCTTATGTGAAATGGTTCAAGGAAAAACTGAACGAGTTTAATGTTTCTTGGTCTAATCCTTCTTGGAGAAAAGAAGAGTGGGACAATCAAGACATTGCCAAGATGGCAGCTTGTACCTACATCATGCAGCACGGTATTACTATTTACGTTGATAAAGTGAGGTTTCCAGATACTGCGAAATGCATAAGAGAAACACACTGGGACGAGGACGCTAAAGGCTCAAATCCTAAGTTAGCGAAAGATAAATCTAATAGTCCGCATTTCTTAGACACTTTCCTACACGCAATCAGCGATAAGAATCGGTCTGATTATAACATCGAGATGGGGAGGTTTTATTGAAGTTTATAAAAGGAGCATATGATTTACCTCCGATATATATTGATGGAGGCCTTCCTTTACATCTTAACGAAGGTGCTATTGTAGAAGAGAATGGGAAGCAATACATCATACGAGATAATAAATTAGAAGAAGTGAGGTTCTACTGATGAGTATGACCGATAAACTTGAAAAAGAGATCCTTGACATGTTGATAGAAGCTTTTAAACCTCTCTTAAATATTATAGACGAACTATTGTTTGCACTTGATGTTGATAACATGGAGTTGATAACTGATGGCTAAGCTCAAGAAGCTCACGAAAGTAAAGCGAGCCAAATCGCTCCGACAAGCCAAGAAAGCCCGCCTGAGAGGCATGACCACAGACAAGGTTATTAGTCCGAGACATAAAGCACATCTCATGGATCCTGATACGGCATTCATACACGGTCGTGATGCGGGAGTAGGACTTCAAAGCACGGCAATATGGAAGTTTGTATACGACGACATTAGACAGAGGTTATTAATCACGTTTACAAAAATAAGAGTTAAAAAAGGCAAAGTAGTAAGCATCCGAGAAGGAAACCAATATTTATACCATTACGTTCCTGAAAGAATCCACGAAGGTTTAATTCTCGCAAGTAGCAAGGGAAGGTATTTTAATCGACATATAAAATACAAATATAAATATCAAAGAGTAAGATAATGACGACAGTACATAAAACAATAGTAGGAGACATAGCGGGAGGAGAGAAGCCATTACAACGCGACATAGGATCTAACATAACAATAGAACACATATGGAGTTTATATCGTTGGTATCCAGGCTTTCGCGACATGCTTAATTTAGAAGTTGATGCCATATTTTCCAACGGTATCAACGAAGACGAGACAATAGACCATTCAAGGAAGTTAGAGAATAAGGAAGCGGTCAGGTGGTCTCTAATGGCGGGATACTCTGTATCTGTAGTTGATGCAAGAGATCCTAATAATAAGAAAGTAGAAGCCTGGCATCCATATATTAACGGGATAGGATTTCAGTATACTGGATTTAGTAGGAAAGGAAAACCAACACAAATCACGGTTTATCTCAATACTAACGAATCCGCAGGTGGATCGATTAGTTACGATATACCGCACTATCCTTGCGAGAAAGATGCAGATGGAGAGTTCATAAACGATAGACCGATAGAAGGTCAATATGGATTCTTTGAGCATAGAACGCAAGGCAATATTAAGGGAGTTCAAGGATTACCACAGTACCTGCATCTAATGGACACGTTCAAGATCCAATGGGATATTATCTTGGCATATGCTCCTTACGCAGAGAAACAAGGTTGGGGAATGCCAATCATAGGACTTGAGACCAACGATAAAACCAATAGAACGAACGTGAAAGCTCAATTTGCCAATCAACCAACAAATAACAGAATCCTGATAATCAGCAACGAGGACGCGGTTGAGTGGATGAGCCCCGGAGCAGGTTCTTACGATCCATTTCCAATGCTCCAATGGTTAAATACCATATTAGCGAGAGCGTCCCAAATGAACAAGCTAATGTTAGAAGGCGATCCTGCGGGACACCTCAGTGCATCAGAAACCTCCATCAATAATTGGGAGTCCAAGTTAGGTGAGAAGCAAGCCTATTGGAGAGGGCAATTCTTAGGTGTCTGGAAAGCTTTAGGAGCGAGTGAAGAAGTGAACTTCATGGACCCTTCCAAACCAACGTTCATTAGCTTGATGGACGGTTTAAAAGCAATGCGAGAGGCTTTTGATGGACTTGTCGCAAAACAAGACATAATAGATCAATTTAACATATATTTAGAAAAGAACGATTCCGACGCCACGGTGACCTTAGCAGAGGAGGGCGAGTGGGACACGTTCGAAGGAGAAGATAATGACAATCCTGGACAGCAGGCGGATAATAAAGGGAATAAAGAGTAAGACACCTCCGACGTATAACGACGGGCAGTTTAATAAGAACATGCCGTTAGGGGAGCATAACTTCCCCTTGACGAAATATACGACGTGGAGGATTTACGGGTATAAGAAAGACATTGCAGGCTTTAAGACGCCTCATTGGCTTCTCAAGAAGTTACCGACGGGGAAGGAATTAACGCCTCAAATGGTAGGTTTGGACGGTTTTTTCCACGCTTACCCTATCAACCAAATAAAGTGAAAAACATGGAAGAAATAATAAAGAAAGTGACAGAAATGAATCACGACATGTTATATGACTTAGCAAATGACATGACAAGAGTTATTTCCGTTATCATGCATGATGTCATGCAAATAATAAACGATGAGAAAGAAAATGAGTGAAAAACATGGCAAAGAAAAAATCATACAAGCAATTAAAAAAAGATATAGATAAAATGATGAAAGTTCGCAATAAAAGTATTAAGAAAAAACAAACTGTAAGCGATTATAACAAGAGAAGAGGTAGCGTGTGGTGACTGAAAAACATGAGTGAAGAATACCCAAAATGGGAATCATTCTGTAAAGATACGGGTTATACGGGTTATACGGGTTATAGTCTTTATTGTAGAAATGAAGGTATTGACGAAGAATTAATAAAAAGAGAGTATGAAATATGGGAGAAGAAGAACCAGTAAAGAAATCGTACGCAGATTTTAAAGCGTTTTACGATAGGCATCCAGGAATGGATAATGCAGAATTATACGTGGAATTTCCAACCGTGCATAAGAGCACGTTAAGGAGTTGGAAGGTGAAGGCTAATAAAGTAGAAGCTCCACCACCTCCCGCAGCAAGTAATAACACGGGAGCGACAGACTCGCAAACGCAACATTACATTGAGATGATGATGACTCAGACGGGCTCCAAAGCCTCGGAGTTCGAAGGTGTGGACGACAAGAGCAAGATCATACTTTTAAAGAATAAACTACGCATCCAAAAGGAGACACCCGCACCAGCACCAGCGAGCAATAGTTCAATACTTCCAAATCCCTTGCCAATAGGACAGAGTAGCAAGACGTTTGGAATCGATAAGTATATCGAGTTTGATGCAAACCTAAACGAAATCAGGATGGAGATCCCAATGGTGGATCTATTCGATCCCGAGAAAAATAAGGAAATAAGGAGCGTAAGATCACGGTAATTAAATTCTATTACAGGTGTACAAAAGTGGGATACATACGACACTACCGACCAATTAAAAAAAAAGAAGTGACAAAATATGGGAAGCACAATAGTTAGTTCAGGAGAAAGAATAGCATGCGACGATACAAAACACGTGTTCGTCCACGGAGCATACAACTTAGGGCCAGTGTTAGAGGTACGGAACTTATCAACAACCGCAGCACATCCAGGTGAGCACGTCGATCACGTCCAAACCACGGGAGGCGAAGATTATTACATAATCGGGCCAGATAAAACGCCTTATAGTTACGGTATATTAGAGATTGATTTCTTATTAATCGACGATTGTTCGGACGACTACACGCACACCACGATGGAAGTACCTGCAATCCCTTATCACATGAACCCGGGAGCATACTTGAGAAATATTGTATGTGTTGATCCTGTAAGTTCAGACGTCTCACCAGACGAGCCTTTATCAACTGATAGTGGTACAGCTGGAGCATTCATTGCTTACCACACGGAAACAACAATGGTTGATTCAGATGGCGCAGACGGTGAAGCTTATGGTGCAGGTGTTGTTATCTCTGATAAAGAAGCAGCAGCAAAGAACCGTACGTTCCTAAAACAAGCGTACTTTAAGACGGATCCAAGTGCAGCATACGATACAGTCGCTTATATTGCGGTGAACTAAAATGGCAAGTGTTATTGCACAATGGAGTAACGACTACGCAGACAAGTTCAAAACGCTATTTCCCACGACATTTAGCAACTTACAAATCTATCCCTCATCTCCAATCGGATGGGTTAATAAGATTAATATCCCTTTTGGAAACAAGATCTTTCAAAGGAATATTAGAACTCCAGACCAACGGATTCAAATTGCCAAGGAAGTGGAATATAAGGACAAGGATGCAACGAGGGTTCCTCAGAAAGTAGACATGCCTGCGTTATTTGACTCTTTAAGAATTCCAGAGGAAGATTACGCAGCAGACGTCGCTAATGCAGTAGGTCACGTGAGTGATTTATTTGAGAACTTTCAAGACGGTCTCGCAAACTTCGTGTATACGGGGACAGCAGTCGCACCTTTAACTTACGGGTTATTGGACGCAGGCGCAGGAACTGGTAGTACTACAGTCGCACGACCCGATAAGATAACCGACGTTACAACTACGGGAAAATGGGACGTTCAAGCAGCAATGTTTGAAGACATCGGCACGGCAGAAGCAAATCTCATCAATAAGGGCTTTTTCGGGCCTAAGAGGTTACTCATGCCAACAATCATCAAACCAATGTTATCTCACGTGATGACAAGCACACGGACACCTTATAGAGACTGGATTCACGACATCGCAGGTTATCCGATTACATTTACCGACCTAGTAGACCCCGACGCGGCTTTAACTGCGTTTGATGTGGTAATGGTAGATGAAAATGCGTTTGACTTGGCAACCACGCCATTGAAAGTTAGAGGATTCTTTGATAATAATACCGAAGACTTCGTTTGGCATTGGAAGACAAGAGCGTACTTAGTCGCACGACCTAAACACGACGGAACTGATTGGCAGAAGGGAGTTTGTAAAATAGCTCAAGTCGATTGG
>JAAEQR010000021.1 GCA_024231215.1 PVC group bacterium
CCTCTCACACCACCGTACGTGCCGTTCGGCATACGGCGGTTCGATAAAATTAATGTACGAATGAATATCTTTGCGCTACTGATTGTAGACCTAGTTTCTTTAGGTAGTTATTGGTGATTGCTCTATTAAGAATAGGGCTGCTGGAAATTCTCCAATAGCTTTTCCTCGTGTTTGCATACTCCCATGCTTTTGAGTTCTCAATTCCGCACTTAACAAGATTGTCATGTTTGGTTTTGATTCTCTTCCACTGTTTCCAGAAACACATTCGTATCCTTCTCCTTAGCCATTCATCCAATGCTTTTACGTGCCCAATCATATCCGCTATACCAAAGTAATTAACCCATCCTGTTATCGCTGCTTTTAGCTTTAACATTCTCTGATTCATACTCATCGCATTGCTTCTGCCTGTTATTTCCTTCAACTTCTTTTTGAATTTCTTAACAGCCTTTGGATGTACACGTATCCCCACTTTACCTTTCTTGTGGTAAAATGAAAATCCTAAAAATTTCAGTCTCCATGGTCTATCTACACAACTCTTTTCTCTATTGACTTTCAGCCTTAGCTTCTCTTCAATAAATCTTGTAATACTTGCCATCACCCTTTCTGCAGCTCTTCTGCTTTTGACATATATGTTACAGTCATC
This sequence comes from PVC group bacterium, assembly GCA_024231215.1. GTDB lineage: Bacteria > Omnitrophota > Gorgyraeia > B26-G9 > B26-G9 > JAAEQR01. The sequence goes on from JAAEQR010000021.1 coordinate 644, forward strand.
CGCGTACCGACAGAACTTTAAGCCCCTTTTCTCCAGTTCCTTATCCAGCTCGTTGAGCATTATGTTACTTAACAGTGGTGAGAGGTTGCCTCCTTGTGGAGTTCCTTCCTCTGTGTCCATTACCACACCATTAATCATAACTCCACTTCTCAAACACTTCCTTATTAAAGACAGTACTCGTCCATCCTTTATTCTTCCTGAAAGTATTCTCATCAGCTTATCATGATTTACTGTATCAAAGTATTTCGCAAGGTCTATATCTACAGCCCATGCATTACCTGCTTCTATATATTCCTTACTCTTCTTTACGGCTTGGTGCGCACTCCTGTTAGGTCTAAACCCATAGCTGTTCTCAGAAAACTTCTCTTCATATATCGGGCTTAACACTTGAGCTATTGCTTGTTGTATTACTCTATCAAGCACTGTAGGTATTCCCAATAATCGCACTCCCCCTTCTGGCTTTGATATCTCTACTCGCCTCACAGGTTCAGGACTATATGTCCCTTCCAGAATTGATTGCTTGATTTCCTCGCCATGTTCTTTGAGATACTCCAGTAACTCTTCTACTTTCATACCGTCAATTCCATGACTTCCTTTATTGGACTTTACTCGTTTATACGCTCGATTCATATTCTCGCGCTTTAGTATTTCCTCAAGCAATCTTCCTCTACATTCATCAACATCGTTTCTTCCCTCTGATAACGTAGGCAAAACACTCTGCTCTCTCGCATTACTTCCGAGTTCCACTCTTATCTCCTGCGAGTAGTTTTCTTGTCTTTTGAAGTTTTCTGCTTTCATCATGCTTTCCGTGTCTTTCAGATTCCTGAAACCTTTCATCGTTCAGTCCTTCCCTCGCTATTGCTAGGTACTATGACCTCTGCTGACTTCTGAGCGTTCTGCTACACATCGCTGCATAGGTTACTGCTTCTAAATTCATATCCACAGCTTACCGCTCAGACCTCCCCAGGTAAGAACGCTTACTTTCACTCCATATATCTGCCGCATCTACACCACCTAGCTCGAATAGTTTTGGGCTTTGTTTTGTTATGCAAACTCACCCACCAGGCATATGCCTTTTATGCGGTTCGTGTTCCTCAGACCGGAGCTTTGCCGCCGACTTCCTTCAGATTCCACCTCACGATGGACACCCTTGTCTTTAGCTAACGGTTGGCACTATCAACCCCCGTATCGGTCTCTCACCGACTAGTAAGCGCCCATGCTGGGCGCACACAAAAGTTGACATCTGTCAAGCAGATGTCAACCAAAAATAATAAAGGTGGAGTAAAGGGCGAAATTATAAAAATTTCATAGTTTTACAAAAACTTATCCTCATTTACCAAAGAATAATCCTATCTTTAGCAGTTTCTAATATTTTTCAAACAAAATCAGATAAATAAGCAGATTTTATGTAAAAGCATAAGATGGCAAACTTGTATATATAGGAGGTAGATATATATGCAAGTGAAAAAGCCGTCAAAAAAGAGGCAGAAGCGCTGCCTTCATTGTAAAGAGCTGTTTGAGCCCAACCCTCGCACAAAGGGTAAGCAAAAATATTGCTCAAAAGAAGAATGCCAGAAAAAGCGCCAGCGTCAGAATGAAGCCAACTGGAGAAGGCGCAATCCTGAGTGTTTAGAATTACAGCAGGAGCAAACCCGCATATGGTATAAATCTCATCCTGATTATAGCCGCAATAGAAGATTGAAAAATCCCCATCTCGCACAATACAACCGTATTACTACCTGTATTCGTATGCAAAAAATCAGAAAAAATATCCTGTTTGACAAAAGCAAGGTGATATTGTCGCAACTCTCTGGAAATAAAGAGTATAAGTGCTACTTAACTAAGGGGAGTAAGTGGTTATATGTGCGTTTGACAAAAGCAAGTCCATTGTCAAAGCTGTATACTAGAAGCGATAATCTTATTCAGAGAAGATATAGGAGCAAATATTTGCTAAAGGAGCAACTTTATGATCTCTCAGTAGTATTTAATCAGCCTGTATCAGGCCCATAACAAAAGAAGGAGGTTTTATTTATGGAAGAAGATACACTTAGAAAACAGATTTATCACCTGCGGGAAGTTGAAAAATTGTCTATTAGGCAGATTGCGCGTCAGCTTAATATTGACCGTAAGAAGATCTCGCGTATTCTTGCCCAAGGCGAAGTATCCCCCAGAGCTTTGTCTAAACCAATACTGATTGAGCCGTATATTCAACTTATAGCCCAGTGGTATAAACAATATCCACGCCTTAGAGCAACACAAATTTATCAGCGTCTTAAATCTTATGGATTTAATGGGAGTTACCCTACTGTAGCTAATTTTACTAAAGAATATCGTAAGAAGAAACACACGGCTTATCACACATTAACATTTTTGCCTGGTCAGGAAGCTCAAGTTGACTGGTTCTTCTTTAACAATGAAACTATAGGAAAAGTTGCTGGGTTTGTTTATGTTTTATCTTATTCAAGATATGCATGGGGTATGTTTTATCCTAAAACAACTTTTGAATTTTTCTTAGATGGACACTTGCAATGTTTTAAACATCTCGGGGGATTAGCTCATTCTCATAGATATGACAATTTATCTTCTGTAGTAAAAAGACGAAATCCTTCTACAGAATATAATCCCCAGTTTTTAGATTTTGCTTCTTATTATGGATTTTCCATATATTTATGCAATCCAGGTAAAGGCAATGAAAAAGGCCGCGTTGAAAGATTAATCAGAGATATAAGGGTATTTCTTTATGGGCAAGAGTTTAGTTCTATTGAAGATTTAAATAAAAAGTTTCACACATGGCTAAATCAACGTAATAACACAATTCATCGCTCTACCAATTCTACACCTGCCCAACTTTTAAAGAAGGAAAAATTATTAGGTTTACCTCCTAAAGAATATCAACCAACTCGTATTATACCCGGCATAGGCATATCTAAAACTGCTCTGGTTGAATTTGAAACTAATAAATATTCTGTGCCAAGCAGTTGCTGTAGTCAACCCGCTCAGATTATTGCGTATCCTGATAAAGTAGAGATATGGGTTAGTTTGAAAAAAGTTGCCTCTCATAAACGTTCTTTCAACAAAAAACAAATTATTCGTAATCCTCTGCATGAAGAAAAACTTCTTCAAAGAAGTTCTAAATTTAAATGGCAACGTATTTATCAACTAATTGAATCTATGAATCTAGTATTTCGTGATTTTTTACACAACCAGCAAGATGATACACAGCGCATAGAAACTGCTTATTTTTTGTTCAAACTATTAAAATCACATTCTAAAGCAATGCTTATATCTGCAGTAGGAGAGTTGAATAAAATGCAGTGTTTTAAACTTAAAGCACTAAGAAGTCTTTTGAATTTACCCCAACCTAAAGACAGTGATATTCTCTGGCCAAAAGATTCACACCTCTTAAATTTCAACTACCAACAAAGGAGCTTAGAAGCTTATGATAAATTTACCTGAATTATGGAAATTATTAAAGTTTGCTTCTGATTATAATAACCTTACCCAATCTCAAAAAGAGATTCTTGAACCTATTCTTTATGAAGAATTACAGGCTCGTGAACTCAAGCGTATCCGTTATCTTATGCAACGTTCGGGCATTAAACGAATTAAGCGTATAGAAGATTTTAACTGGCAGTTTAATCCAAAAATACCCAGAGAAAAAATTATGCCTTTTTTCTCATCAGATAACTGGGTTGATGAACCTCAAAATATTATTTTTATAGGTCCTGCTGGTGTAGGCAAATCTCATCTTGCTGATGCTCTTTGCTATCACATGATTACTCAACATGGCATACCTACTACACGTATTACTTGTTTTGACCTTATAGAAAAACTTAAAAAATCCCGTAACAAATATAATCTCTTAAATTATTATTCCACCGTCAAAATATTATGTATCGATGAATTAGGATATGTGTTTCCTAATCAAGATCAAGCCAATGATATCTTTCAGATTATCTCTAAAAGGGCAGAGCTGTTGCCTACAATTATTACCTCTAATCTAATACCTTCTGATTGGGGCAAGATATTTGAAGCTGCTACTGCTACTGCCATATTAGACAGGCTTAGTTTTAAGGGAACTTTTATTAAATGTGAAGGAAGGTCTTTTAGAAGAAAAAACTAATCTTATTTTTATTCACTTTTGTATTTATTGCGCGCTTATTTTATCGTTTTATATTACGTGACCTCTTTGATTATTCTGGAGATCTCACTACACCACTATATCCACACTCACCCCACCCTTATTGCTTTTGGTCCTGTTCCGATTATTCCCTACAGCTATATAGTAGTGAGGGCTAGATCAGGAGGTTTTATGGGTGAAGGATATAGAGCAAAATGTAACAAATGTGGCCATAAATTTGATGTGTATGAAGGTCGGGGATTTGTAAGCCAGATTCTTCGTTGTGATAAATGTGGAAAAAAGACTGGTATAATGCATGACAGC
>JAAEQR010000022.1 GCA_024231215.1 PVC group bacterium
AGACAATTTTAATAACATATCCGATGGGACACTGATTGATGCTTTTTGCAAAATGAATAATTTTTAAAAATAATTTTTACCCAGATATCACTTAAAGCCGTTATTTATAACGCCTTTTGTTATCAATAATATGCGCGGTGTTCTTTCATAAATTAACTAACTATTATCTATCTATTTAATGTCGTGGTAACTCTAGGGCCTGTGCTAAACATAGAAGTTCGCACAAATTTTTATGGCAGGATATTTGTGGGGACATTTGTGGTTGAACACTATCGTAAATGTTTGAATAAACAAGCCTCTCAGTTTAGTCACACATTTATGGTTGTGTTCTAACCGCTTTTAATGGTGATAGGGAGCAACCGATCAACTTATTCCTTGCCAGCACTGAAAACTGCTTGAACACGGACAAGATCGCATTTAAATCCATGGAGTTACTGTATCAATGCCCTTTGCCGTATATGCCAAAAGACTGGATGTTGCTTGTCAGTTCACTACCACCATGATCCCAACTACTAATCTAATCCATAACTTTC
>JAAEQR010000023.1 GCA_024231215.1 PVC group bacterium
ATGATGGGTTTCGGCGCGGTTAAGATTGTTGGTGCATATCCACTTCATTGGCGCGCCTCTACCCATCCTACGGGCTGCCAGCGGCTCTCTGAAAGTGCGGTAAAACGGGCGGGTTAAAAATGCAGGAAAGGGGACGGTTCATGATTTCGTGATTTCGGCGACAGATATTTGCGAATTATGAATGTCGAATGTCGAAGTTTTCCAGCCTTCGGCTGGAATCATGCTGATGCGAACACTCCCTTCAATATTCGATATTCGATATTCCAAAGGCGGCTGTCTTAAGCAAGCCGGGCAAGGGCGCATTCGCCCTCCGGGCGCAATGCACCGTAAGCCAAAAAACGGCATGAAACCATGTGCATGCACAGAATTCGATGGCGCGAATACGGCCTTGCGCTTCGATAAGCCGCAGTAAGATACGGTGCGTGCAGCGCGCAAGTTGGCATGTATTATATATATTGTGTATAATTTCCCGACTCCTGCTTGTACATTGGCGCTTCCGGCGAATGATTGTCTATCCCCTTGACAAACCGTTCAAGGGGACATATGAGGACAGTAATATGAAAATGTACCTATCGAGCATTTTGAATGACAAACCGTACCTATCTGTTTAAATAAAAACGCCTTAATTTCCCAGCCAACAAAGAATATTGAGTAAAAGCAGAAGCTTGGAAGATTTCCCCTCCAATCTTTTAAATTTGACAAACGGCATTTTTTAGTAGCTAAAAATGTACCTATTGCAAAAACATTAACAGTAGGACTGACTATTCACTTAATATAACTCATTGAAAAATAAGCTAACATTCTGTTTTACGTGGTTATTTGAGGGTAAAAAGAAGTCGGTTTATGCAGCCATCTTCGAGTAACCGATTGATATTGCTATAGTTATGTAACTCATTGATATAGATGCAATTTTTCGCAACTTATTGTTTTTATTGTATTTAAAATTAGACTTTTAGCAAATTTATTGAGCGAATAGTGGGGGGATGAGAACAAAATTCTTTGATAAAATAATTTTATCAATATGTGAACCGGCCATTCTAAAACACAATATTACGCGCCCTGAAATAATCTTAATCAATTGTTATTGTTATGAATATCCTGTTTCTTAAAATACGCATAATATTGCGTTTTAAAATATTTGGTTCACATATGTTAGAAGGACTTCGCTGAGATAGGTACGGTTTCTCATGCAAAGCTCCAGTTGGGTACGTTTTCACATTACCGTCCTCATATTCTGTTGGCGTGCTTGACGGAAACAGACGCATTTTAATATGGTATATTCATAAGACAAAACCAGGCAAAAGCAATGCAATTAATAATTAATATACAAGATATTATTCCAAACAGGAAAATATCAAAGCTGATTTCAGGAATAAAAGAGCTTTTTGAAAAAGAGAGGGTGTTTTTTGAAATAAAACAAGAGAATTCGGAAAATGATGATCCGTGGGACAATCTTGATATAAACGAAATAGCAATTGACACGGGGATCGAAGATTTTGCGGAAAATAATAAATGTGAACCGGCCATTCTAAAATAGGATTTTATGTGCGCTATTTGAAGGCAATAATTTTGGGGATGCTGTCTCAAAATTTTATTGTTTTAATTATGTTTCTTTGATACAATATTTGTCAACACAAAACACCCATGGAAAAAGCTGATAGATTTTATGAAGGAAAAGAAGACTAAGCTGCCAACATATCGTGAAAAGAGAAAGGAAGGCAGCGTAAAAAATTTTTTAGGTGGTGAAGCACGAAAACCTTACGTTCTTCGAGAAGATATTGTCTGTGGATTGAAGAATCGGGCAACGCAGATAAATGGAGAAAATGAAAACAAAAATGGAAGGAAATATAATTCCTGTATTTGCCAGGAAGCCTTAGGTCAATTTTCAGATATGTTTAACAATATGATTCATACTGATCAATATTTGATTAATAAATCATCAAATCAAAAAGGAACAGCAGAAAAAAAGAAACACATCGATATAATCAGGCAAAATAAGTGGCTTCTTGGAAATATTTTCGATTCATATGGGAATTATGTTTATTGCTCTTCTTGTATTAAAAAGATATGGCTCTCTGGTAATTTGCATTGCAAAATGTTAAAGTAAAAACAATATGATATAGAAATAATCCTATAGCATGGAATCCATCAACGATACCCGTTTTTGCACCTTATTTGCCCTGCTGAATCTCAATGTAATTAAAAAAGCAATGTATTCAGGGTGTTACGTGATTCTTAATATAGAAAATCTGCTCCTGTATATTCACATGTATTTTGCGTTGATTATGATATTTTAAATAGTAAAATCATTATATTACATGAAAAATTAAAGCAACGCAAGATCCGGGAGAGCCAAAGATATTAGGGATTGGAGGCACAAGACTTCATCGTTTGCGTGAAATCAAACGGCAACAGGTTAATACACCCATCATTCAAATGAGAAAAGATCAAGTTTCAATTGATCAGATTTGTGATGTTGTTTCACCTGTTAGTGAACCGAATGTTTTAGCTTGGTGGATGAATCTGGAAAACAGCAGTATAGTAGAGTTGCGCATTTTTCCAAAACTTCATGATGGAAAAAGCAATAACCATAAAGAAAGCCTTCTTCCTTTTTTTCTGGATTTTATTGATAATAACAGCCAGGCAAATGGTCGCAGAGTTGGCAGTCATGGCGCTCTTTACTTTCTCAACTCAAAGTTTGATCGAATTAATGAGCCTTCGTTGAGTGAAACAGACAAACCAGAGCAATGGAAAAGACGCTCTTTAGTCTATGAGTTTAATCGTTCGCTTGATGGTAATAAGAGGATTTCCAATGGAACAGCAAAAAAATGGCTGAAAAAATATAAGCCAAAACATGCTATTTCCCCTAGAAAAACAGACTATTGTGAAATGTGTGCTGAATGTATGGAGCAGAAAAAAAGATGTGAGACAATTGCAATGCGTCTGCAACAGAACGGAAATGGCAACGAAGATGAAATACATGAAAATCAAGCGCTTGCAGAATCATATGGATTGTTGTTGGAAGAGCATAAGATAGATGCAGGCAATGAACTCCGGCATTATCGGGAACAAACCCAAAAATCTCGTGCTTTGTATCAGCATATTGAAAAATTACAGAAAAAACGAGTAAAGGTGGAAAAAGATAATAGAACGCTGCAAGAACTTAAGAAAAAGATTGTTTTTACCTTTTCTTTAGATTATCAACAAGCCATGCTTATTCCGCATTGGGGCTTTTCTCCCCAGCCCGGTGAAACCTATTATTTACGAAAGTTATCCAATAACATTTTTGGCATTATTGATCATACACTTGAAAAAAATGCTGTCTATGTGTTAGAGGAACGTGTTTGTAACACCAAAAATGCAGACACTACCATTTCATTTGCCGATAATTACATTCAAAAGTTACCTTCTTGGGTACGCCACTTATGTTTATTCATGGATAATGGAGCAACTAACAAAAATCAGTTTTTAATTCAATGGGGAATGGAGCTTGTGGAAAGAGGTGATTATGATACGATAAGAATGTGTTTTTTTGTTCCCGGACATGCAAAGAGTGATGCAGATCGTCTTTTTTCCGGGATTTCTCATGCTTTTAATAATAATGATGTGTTTAGCACAGACCATCTTATCACTCTAATTAAAAATACAATTGAACCAACAGGCACATGCATCCATGTAAGCAGCCATGATATTATAAATTGGAAAAGTATTTTGGATAAAAAATATACGGCATTAAAAGAAATTAAGCAGCATCGTGATTTTTTGATTAAGCGCAATTCTTATGGAAAAGTTGTTGTTTATTGTAAATCATGTTGTTACCAAGGGGAATATAGTTGTCAAGAATTGAGAAAAGATGTCAATCGTTTGGATCTAAGAAGCGAAATTGAAAATTTCACATATAAAGCGAGAGGTATGAATCAGGGCTTATCCCAAGAAAAATTGTATGATTTGGCTGAAATGTATGACAAATTTATTGACCCTGTTTTACGCCCTAAATGGCTTCCAGTTTTCCAAGCAATAGAAATTCCACGGGTTACTGCTTCTTTCCCATCTTCAGAACTAGCGCGCCAGCATAGAGCTGCATTGAAGAAAAAACCGAAAG
>JAAEQR010000024.1 GCA_024231215.1 PVC group bacterium
GAGTCTTGTGTCCTTCGTGCTAGTTTTTATAACTCATTCTTTCTTTTGAATAACCCCGCCGATACGGTATCTGAAACCCATTTAGCCCAAGACTATTGTCCCCTCGGTAGCCTTATCTTTTCATTCCCAGCTCCCTCAGTGAGTCAACTATTTCCGTTTCTATCCAATCCATAAGGGTAGATATCATGCACATTTCTAAACATTTCTGCCAGATATTTTATATATTCTTTCAGGTGGTTCGATAAAAAGCCGAAAACAGCTAGTGGGATGTCCAAACTTGAGAATTCTTCCCATCTCAGGAGAGTATAAAAGCAGCCATTGTTAATGTATTACCAATACTACAATTCAAAACGAAGTTGTGTGCCATGAACCACCCATACGCGATCAGATTCAGGGAATCCTACAAAGATATCAAAGATGTCCGTTTTTCGAAAGATGTTTTAGTTTTCATTATAACACAACAATATTTTAGGATCAAAACATCATGGACTTTCTTCAATCAAAACGATTTAGCACGCCCTTTATCTGAAAACCTCCAAAATGGTGCTGTGCTATAATAAAAAATAAAAAAGCATCCTTCAAAAACCAACAATAAAGGCTAATTGCATCTCTCTCAGTCTTATGATGAATAATCACTAGTGGGGAAGTGGCCCGACTTTTGTCACAATCGGAGAAAAATAATAAAATCAATAATTTATCAATCGATAAATCTAGCAAACTTCACCATATTCATAATCAGCATCATCGAAAATGTGTCTATGCTAACCATTGTTGCAGCGGAAAAAATGACAAAGTCAATAATTTATCAACCGATTTCTGATTAATCAATCAACAATTCTGGCAAACTCCATCATATTCGTGATCAC
>JAAEQR010000025.1 GCA_024231215.1 PVC group bacterium
AAAACAATCGGGTTTAATCCGCTTCGTTTTAGCTGAATAGCCGCTGAGATTCCGGCGGGTCCGGCACCAATTATAATAACATCATTTGATGACATCATAATTATCCAATTCAGACAGTATTTCGTTTACCAAAACAGGTTTTGCAAAGCCATGAGCAAGATTTATTATTGTTCCGCGATGCATCTGTTCATTATAAGTTGCTGTTCCATCAACTGTGAAAAACAGTTCAAACCCCTTCATAAATGCTGACCGTGTGGTAGTATCACAACAGAGGTGGGTCATAACACCACAAATCACCAATTGAGATACATCTTGTTTTATTAATATCGATTCCAAATCAGTTTCAAGAAATGCATCATATTGATGTTTCTTAATTAAGATACCTTTTGAATAATCGAGTTTATTGGTTAGCTGGCTCGATTTATTATCTTCGACAATAATACTTTTCCACCATCGGGACATCATTTTGGCATTCTTTTCAGTATTAATATGCCTTGTAAAAATAACCGGTCTATCTTTTAAAATAAAATTTTCACATAACTGCTTAACGTATGGTATAATAGCGGGTGCCGATGGAATAAACGAAGACTGACCTTCTTCCAGAAAAACATTTTGCATATCGATAACAATCAGTGCAGACTTTTCTGGATGGTAGCAAATATTATTGGCTGGACAATAGTTTTCTGCTTCCATTTTTATTGATTTTGCCCGCTCTTGAATATTTTTTGCAGTATAAAATTTATTTTTCATTCAGTTCTATTTTCCTTTTATAGGATCGAAAATATTATATGCGCACTGTTTAGCTATTTGTCAAGAAAGTTTGTTGCTGTTAATAATTATAGTACAATTATTTTACTTTATTATAAGAAATTAATTGACATAAACGACAACACAGCCTATATTAGAACTGTAGAAATCGACGAAAAAGACAGGCTTTTTGGGGTCTGCGCCAACTATGGCATCCACTCGATTTCGAGCATGCAAAATATTTGAAAGATTTATAGCTTGTTAAAGAAGAGGAGAATTATATTAGAGTATAATTGATAATTCAAAAGCAGGTTTTATGACCCGGAAAGTTATTAAATTGTTTTCAAAAACCTGTTGCCCTTGAATTCCTTCCATTTCGAAAAAACCGAAAATGAGCTGGCACTTTTGAGCACACCGCCAGTTAGTTTACATTTTTGACATAAAGATTTCTAAGTTGTACTACTGCATTCAAAGACAACTTAGACATAAGATTATAGGTTATTCATATTGTGTTAGTAATAATAGCCGATTTACGTAAAAAGATGCTCTCTTGTTTGGGCTGGAGGGGGGAGTAGTTTCAATTTGGCCAAGTCGAATTGAAACTCCCGGCGGGATGCGTGCTCTACCCGTCGGGTTTTTTTATTTCTTTGACAAAATTCAGATTTTGCATATATTACTAATAGATACTGATTTATTTCTCACCGCCAAACCTCACACTTGGCAAGATGATTCTTTTCAAGAAATATGAAAAGAATTGCTTAAACAAACCAATTAACTAATGCGTTCTAAAGAAGAGAAAAGAAGGACATTGGACAATTTCCATTATTACATACTAACTCATTGTCG
>JAAEQR010000026.1 GCA_024231215.1 PVC group bacterium
CTACCTAAATAGATTTCGAGGAGAACCAGCTATCTCCGAGCTTGATTAGCCTTTCACTCCGATCCACAGGTCATCCGCTGGCTTTTCAACGACAGTCGGTTCGGTCCTCCAGTTGATGTTACTCAACCTTCAACCTGGCCATGGCTAGATCACCCGGTTTCGGGTCTAATTCATCGAACTATATTCGCACTATTCAGTCTCGCTTTCGCTACGCCTACACCTAACGGCTTAAGCTCGCTCGACAAATTAAGTCGCTGACCCATTATACAAAAGGTACGCAGTCACAAAAGCAAGCTTTTGCTCCTACTGCTTGTAAGCATCCGGTTTCAGTGTCTATTTCACTCCCCTAATCGGGGTTCTTTTCACCTTTCCCTCACGGTACTAGTTCACTATCGGTCGTTAGAGAGTACTTAGGCTTGGAGGGTGGTCCCCCCGTGTTCAGACAGGATTTCACGTGTCCCGCCCTACTCGAAAATTATAAAGCTTTTTACCTATACAGGGCTATCACCTACTAGTGCCAACCTTTCCATGTTGTTCTAGTTTTTACTTTAAAATTATTGGCCTGGTCCGCGTTCGCTCGTCACTACTAACGGAGTCTCGGTTGATGTCCTTTCCTTCAGCTAATGAGATATTTCAGTTCACTGAGTTTGCCTCCTACAGCTATGTATTCACTATAGGATACCTGATAAATCAGGTGGGTTCCCCCATTTGGAGATCTCCGGATTAAAGTCTATTCACGACTCCCCGGAGCTTATCGCAGTGTATCACGTCCTTCATCGCCTTCTAACACCAAGGCATCCACCAAATGCTCTTATATTATTTATTTTATCAAAAACTTGAGATTATACGATGCATGTAGAATTAATTTTACACGCTATCAGTATCCACTCGCAATTAATTAAATTGCGGTGTGTATTTAGTTTTTATTCTTTATCAACTTTTCAAACAGCTACAAGTTTTGTTATTTCTTGCATGAGCTTCTTTATACAAACATTCATTCACCTTGTCAAATATTATTTTTTAAATAATAGCTAATTTATAGCTTTTATAATATAATTTTTTATATCATTAAAAATGATGAGCTCTGATTCTCTGTTTTACTAGCAAAATTTACGCTATGCTTTTTTCTAAGTCCCATAAAGCAGGTGATCTTGGTTGTTATTGCATATAACCATCAAAAAGTCCTAATTTAATTTGATAAACAGTTTTTGTAATACTATTAACCTTAGCCTTTCACTTTAAAAAAACAAAAACTAAGAGGGAACAAACTCAAGTTTTGACAAAATTTTTCCTATTACCAAAACCAGCGTATACAAAATTTGATAAATTGATAAGAAAATTGAGTAAAATTTATCCCAATTTTTTCATATTTGACTCCGGACTTGCTGTAACTTTTTTATGCAGAGCAGAAATTTTTGCAATAAGTATTTGTTCATCGAGC
>JAAEQR010000027.1 GCA_024231215.1 PVC group bacterium
CGCACTCACGGAGTCCCGCCTGATTGAACAAGGCAAGGAGAATCAGCAGCAGTTCACCACCAAGCCGAGTTATCTTCGTATCTTCTCCAAATCTCAGGGTAATTTTCGTTAACGCAAGATTCAATACGGAAATACAGCTAGTTGCGACACTGCAAAAGGTCGCTAAACATGTTTTACCCTAAATTTTAGAGAGGATACTTATCTTCTTTCTGCTCAATCCCTGCTTTCATCACTCCCAAGGTCTTCTAACTTTAGAATATTCGCAGCCCTGCGATATATTCCTATCACTTATTCTTATCGATTGGCCAATAAAATCATAAAACAATTTATTTATTTTTTATCCTGCCCAGATCTCACCAATCTCTTTGCATGTAAAAATAACGCGTTATGTGTTTTTGTAAGTAAAGTCAATCACACAAAACTTATCTAGTAAAAATAATAAACTGAAGGTATTCCTTGTTAAGGAAAGATTACTTACTAGTAATTAAGTGGCGATTGAAAAACATATCTACAAATACAACAAAAATACCGATATTTCTTCCAACTTTTTGATTTGTCTGGATTAAGCTTATTAATTACAGGCCATCTTTATTGACCAATTGATGAGTTCTTGTCGGTGGTGATCCACACTGTATGCTAATATTATACATAACCAAAATTAATATAAAAGAAAGCTAAATCAAATGCTTTTATATGGTTATATAATTTTTTAGAGAAACAACATGTTTTTCTGAATGCGCGTCTGACCCTGTGCCTCAATCTAC
>JAAEQR010000028.1 GCA_024231215.1 PVC group bacterium
CATATGTTTTTTTGGAAACAACATATTTTGCAAATATGTGAGCTCTAAAAAACCTATATTTCGCATCTAAGCAGCATTCACATCATCACATTCACATCACGTAAACATCATGTCGATCCATGCACTTCTTCAGACAATTCTCAACAACATATTCGATGGTATTGACGTCGTAATCTTTCTTGCAAAATGAAAAATTTTTACTTAGATATCATTTAAAACCATCATTTATAACATCTTTTGTTATCAATAATGTGCGTGGTGTTTTTTGTAAACTAACTATTATCTATCTAATGTCGTGGTAACTCTAGGGCTTGTATTAAATATAGAAGCTCATACAATTTTATGGCAGGATATTTGTGGTCGAACATTATCGTAAATGTTTGAATAAATAAGTCTTTTAGTTTAGTTATACATTTATGGTTGTGTTCTAACCACTTTTATGGTGATAGGGAGTAATTGATCGATTTATTTCTTGCCAGCATTGAAAATTGCTCGAACACGGACAAGATCGCATTCAATCCCATGGAGTTGATGTATCAACGCCCTTTGCCGTATATGCTAAAAGACTGGATGTTGCTTGTCGGTTCACTACCACCATGATCTCAATTACTAATTTAATCTATAATTTTCAAATTTGGCAGTAGCATACTGTATAGTTAAAAACGTATGGACATTAAGTTTCCAATGGTTATGATAGCGCGTGGCTAAAGGTGGTTAGGCAAGAGAGAGCGATTTTCAGACGGACGGCATTGCGGAGAGAAAACGGTTCGGCCGATCTATTTTCAGATTTCACATGTGGTGCGAGATGAGAGGTTAACAATAAAAGATGGATACACGGTCGTAGTAGGATAAAGGTGGCATCTAAACCCGTTGAGTTACTGTATCAGCGCCCTTTGCCGTATCTTCCAAAAAAATTGGATGTTGCTTCTGAGTGTCGTTACTCCTAACCATTATTCTAATTCATAAATTTTCACGAAAAATCTGGCTTTACGAAAAAAAACCATATTTGGTAATTTGTTATCCCTCGCATTTTCTGCCGATTATCCTAAATTTATCTTCGAGTTCATACGTATGTTAATCATAAA
>JAAEQR010000029.1 GCA_024231215.1 PVC group bacterium
ATATACCATGAAGACTCAATTATTGGTCTCTCCAAAAAGTAAAATGACCTACGAAATTGCTTCGAGTAAAGGAAAAACTCATGATTTTAAAATGTTTAAAGATACAAAACCACATATTCCTGCTGAGGTTAAAATTGTTGGTGATTCAGGTTATCAAGGGATAAAAGATATTTGTTTCAATAGTCGTCCCCCAAATCAAAAAAAGAAAAAAAGTAAACAAAGAGGCAAAAGTTTTATAGGAATCTACTTTCCAAGAAGCGTATTGTAGTAGAAAACATAATTAGACGCTGTAAAATTTTTAGAATTATAAATAAAACAAACAGAGGGAAACATAAAAATCATGGAAAAGTATGGAATCTTATTGTTGGATTAGTAAATCTTAGATATGGGGAATCTGTAATTTAATAGGGAAGATGTCTTAAATATCATCTTTTGTTGAACGGCTATGACGGACTTTTTTTTGCTACTTGAATATAGGCATGAACCACTTAAAATCTCTGGTATTAAGCTCTTAGCTAAAATTCTGAACTAAGGCTGTTCCAAAAAGACAACAACAGTAATTTTTTTATAGTGGTTTTTGCTTACATAATCTTCTAAAATTTTTGTAATCACCCTGACACACCCGCAAGATAAAAAAACCATATCTAAATTGATTTAGGTTTACAGAGCTTCAGAATATATATATTATTATGACGGTAAACACAGTGACGTTGGGTTAGTGTATGTTTTATAAAGAAAAAGACATTTTGACTTAACTATATAAGATTTAAAAGCTTAGAATACTTGAAGAGTGCTGTTTGGCTACCCTGGTTAAAGCTGGCGTTACTCTTTATAGAATTAAACTTGTGCAATTTGTAAAATGAGTTATGTGGTGTGACACTTAAGAAGGAAAAATCAGAATTACAAACTCGTGCGTTAATGGCAAGTACGTTGTCATTTACAGTATGTTTTGCTGTGTGGACAATATTTTCTATTATCGGTATAAAAATAAAAGCAGATCTTGGGTTGAGTGATACACAGTTTGGTATTTTGGTGGCAACCCCTGTGCTTACGGGCTCTTTAAGTCGTATTTTTTTCGGAGTTTGGGCGGATCAATACGGGGGACGCCTAGTGTTTACACTTCAAATGTTGGCAACCTCAATTGCCACATTTTTACTAACAACAGTAGTTACTTACCCCATGTTTTTACTCGTAGCCCTTGGTCTGGGGCTTGCAGGGGGTGGTTTTGCGATAGGAGTGCAATATGTTTCCACCTGGTATCCGCAAGAAAAAAAAGGTACAGCGCTGGGTATTTTCGGTGTAGGCAACGTTGGGGCGGCTCTTACTAACTTTGGTGCTCCAATTTTGCTGGCAGCTATGGGCAATGAGTGGGAAAAAGTAGCACAAGTTTATGCTGTTATTATCGGTATAACAGCCATTCTTTTTTATGTTTTTACTAAAGATGATCCTGTTTTGCAGGAACGTAAAGATAAGGGACTGGAGCCCGTTTCCTTTGTTAAACAGCTTGAACCATTAAAAAACACACAGGTGTGGCGTTTTTCTCTTTATTATTTTTTTGTATTTGGAGCCTTTGTAGCTCTTGCGTTGTGGCTCCCCAGGTACTATGTAGGGGCTTATGATTTGGAGCTTGGAACAGCGGGAATGTTGGCAGCGTGTTATGCCCTGCCGGGGAGTGTTTTTCGCGCATTAGGAGGCTGGATATCTGATAAAGTAGGCGCTCGTATGGTAATGTATTGGACTTTTGTTGCCTCCGTGTTATGCGTTTTTATTCTGTCTTACCCCCCCACTAATTACGTAATTACCGGAATTAAAGGATCAATAAATTTTAATTTGGCAATACCTCTATGGCTATTTGTGTCGTTAACAATGGTTTTAGGTTTTTTTATGTCCCTTGGTAAAGCTGCTGTTTACAAGCATATTCCGGTTTATTACCCAAACCATGTCGGGGCTGTCGGTGGTGTTGTTGGTTTGGTAGGGGGGCTGGGTGGCTTTTTTTTACCTGTAGTTTTCGGCGTTATGAATGATCTGATAAGGGTATGGAGTGGTTGCTTTATGTTACTCTTTGTTTTGATTTCTGTTGCGTTAGTTTGGATGCATTTTGCCATTAGACAGATGGAAAAGCAGAAGCATCCGGAGCTTCGCAGTCCTCAATATTTACCTGAGTTGGTAGCTGATAGAGAGAGTGTTGTGGCTTTTTTGGAAAGTAAGGCTTTAAAACACCGTAGTGAACTATTAAAGGAAGAGGGTAATCATATGCAAGATCGTGCAAATAAACTAAAAAAGCAGAGTGCTGAAATGTTAATAAAAAGCCAACAATTGGCAAAAATATAGAAGAGTTAATATGGCAAAAGACCTACGAAACTGGAATCCAGAAAATAACCAACAATGGGATTTAACGGGCAAAACCATAGCTAATCGTAATTTATGGATTTCAATTCCTAGCCTTCTGTGTGGTTTCGCAATTTGGCTATATTGGGGGATTATTACAGTACAAATGCTCAACCTTGGCTTTCCTTTTGCTAATTCCGAACTCTTTACGCTCATGGCTATTTCCGGGCTAACAGGGGCTACTTTGCGTATCCCTAGTACTTTTTTTATTCGGCTTGCAGGTGGCCGTAATACGATTTTTTTCACAACCGCCCTTTTGATTATTCCTGCAATTGGTACTGGCTTCGCTTTGCAAGATATCAACACACCATTATGGCAATTTCAGATTCTAGCTCTTTTTTCTGGTATTGGTGGCGGAAACTTTGCCTCTTCTATGTCAAACATTAGTTTTTTCTTTCCTAAAAAGATTCAAGGCTATTCACTAGGAATGAATGCTGGACTTGGGAATTTCGGTGTAACCACTATGCAAATTCTTGTGCCATTATTTATGACAATAGGTGTTTTTGGTGGGGAGCCAATGATTTTGCAAAACACTAGCGGTACGTTAATTGGTAAGATTCCGGCTGGAACAGAAACCTACATACATAATGCAGGGTTTGTTTGGCTGTTGTTTCTTGTTCCCCTTGCTTTTGCAGGGTGGTTTGGTATGAATAACATCCGTGATGAACATGTTTCACCAAACATTGGGAGCTCCCTCAAAGCTTTTTTTCTAATTAGTCTAATGTTAATTGTAGGATTAATAATTGCAGTATGTGGACTCTGGTTGATGTTGCCCAAATCTGCGAATGGAGGTGGAATCATGATGAGCAAATGGCTTGTCTTGCCAATTGTGATTATGTTTACGCTTTTTGCGCTCAAACTTCTCCCTATTGGGGCGGATTATAAGAAAGCAATCAATCGTCAATATAAGATATTCAATAACAAGCACACTTGGGCTATGACGATAATCTATACAATGACCTTCGGCTCTTTTATTGGGTATGGAGCAGCCTTTGGCCTTGCTATTAAAGTGGTGTTCGGTTATCAGCATGTATTGGTGGGCGGGGTGCCGACACATAATCTTATTAATCCTCATGGGCCATCGGCCTTAATGTTTGCTTGGACTGGCCCCTTTATCGGGGCGTTAATCCGTCCAGTGGGGGGGGTGATTGCTGATAAAATGGGTGGTGCGAAAATCACTCAAATTGTTTCTGTAATTATGGTTGTTAGTGCCTTGGGGGTGGCATATTTTTTAAAAAAGGCGTATATGTCTGCAACCCCGGAAGAGTTTTTTTATCCATTTCTTGCTTTATTTTTGATTTTGTTTTTAGCATCAGGGATTGGTAATGGATCAACTTTTCGCACTATTGCACAAGTCTTTGATAAGGAGCAGACAGGACCTGTTCTTGGTTGGACCTCTGCTGTAGGTGCGTATGGTGCATTTATTATTCCACAAATATTTGGTGAGCAAATTAACTTAGCAACACCTGAGTATGCACTATATGGTTTTGCTGTTTTTTATATTGTTTGTATCGTTATTAATTGGTGGTTTTATCTCCGTAAGAACGCCTATATACAAAACCCATAAGAATAAGAGGATAGAGTTATGAGTTATATTTTAGATAAACTTACATTCTTTACTAAAAAAACACCTGAGAATTTTTCGGATGGGCATGGTGTTACAACGGACGAAAATCGTGACTGGGAGTCCGCGTATCGGGGGCGCTGGGCGCACGACAAGGTAGTACGTTCAACGCATGGGGTGAATTGTACAGGCTCTTGTAGCTGGAAGATTTATGTCAAAAACGGACTAGTAACGTGGGAAACCCAGCAAACGGATTACCCTCGGACCCGTGCGGATTTACCTAACCACGAGCCGCGGGGTTGTGGCCGGGGAGCAAGCTATAGCTGGTATCTTTATAGTGCGGCAAGATTAAAATACCCTATGGTTCGTTCGCAGTTGCTGAAGCTTTGGCGTGAAAGTAAAAGGGTCTATACGGATCCGGTGGTGGCGTGGGGGGATATCGTTTCTCAGCCAGAGAAATCGAACAAATATAAGCGAGTACGAGGTCTTGGCGGTATGGTACGTGCTAGTTGGGATGATGTAAATGAAATTATTGCTGCTTCGAATATATATACTGCAAAAACATATGGACCGGATCGTGTTGTTGGGTTTTCACCAATTCCCGCAATGTCAATGGTATCTTATGCAGCTGGAAGTCGGTATCTATCGCTCATTGGTGGTACCTGTATGAGTTTTTATGATTGGTATTGTGATTTGCCACCAAGCTCGCCACAAACTTGGGGAGAACAAACTGATGTGCCGGAAAGTGCGGATTGGTATAACTCTTCCTATATTATTGCATGGGGCTCCAATGTTCCGCAGACCCGCACGCCGGATGCGCATTTTTTTACTGAAGCGCGTTATAACGGGACTAAAACCGTAGCTGTAACGCCGGATTATAGTGAGGTTGCCAAACTTTCTGATAACTGGCTTCCCGCGCGTCAGGGGACAGATTCTGCTTTAGCCATGGCCATGGGTCATGTGATTTTAAAAGAATTTCATGTTGCTGGTAAAAGTGAGTATTTTGATAGTTATTGTTGCATGTATACGGATATGCCTTTCCTTGTAATGTTGGAAAAAGGAAAGGGTGATAATTATGAACCGACTCGCACCTTACGTGCCTCGGATTTTAAAGGGGGGCTAGGTGAAAAGAAAAACCCAGAATGGAAGTCGGTTGTTTTTGATAAAACTACTAATAGAGTTGTTGTTCCTAATGGAACGGTGGGTTCGCGTTGGGATAAAAGTGGAAAATGGAATCTAGAATCTAAAAATGTAGCTGATGATTCAAGCGTTTTACCGGAAAAAAGTTTTGTTAAATCTTCGGATAGAGTAGTATCAGTTAGTTTTCCGTATTTTGGTAATCTAGAAAATGATCAGCCTATTTTTAATCATACAGATCACGATAGTGTGTTACAACGCAACGTGCCTGCTCGTAAAATCAGGGTTAATGCCAAGAAAGAAATTTTAGTAGCAACTGTTTACGATTTGATGATAGCCAATTACGGTGTTGATCAAGGCCTGGGTGGGAATAATGTTGCCTCTTCCTTTAAGGATGATATTCCTTACACTCCAGCATGGCAAGAAAAAATAACGGGAATACCTGCCGAACGTGTAATTGTTACTGCCCGTGAATTTGCTGATAATGCTGATAAAACAAAAGGGCGCTCTATGGTTATTTTAGGCGCGGCGATAAATCACTGGTATCATATGGATATGATATATCGGGGAATTATCAATATGTTGATGATGTGTGGTTGTATTGGAAAATCAGGGGGGGGGTGGGCACATTATGTGGGGCAGGAAAAACTTCGTCCACAAACGGGGTGGTTGCCACTTGCCTTCGGACTTGATTGGCATCGCCCTCCACGTCATATGAATTCTACTAGTTTTTTTTATGCACATTCTAATCAGTGGCGTTATGAGAAACTAGGGGTTGATGAAATTCTATCCCCATTGGCTGATAAAGAAAAATGGAAAAATCACTCTCTTATTGATTGTAATGTACGTTCAGAAAGGATGGGGTGGTTACCTTCGGCACCGCAGCTTGAAAAAAACCCACTTGAATTAACCAAGGCAGCAAAAAAAGCAGGTAAATCATCCCAAGATTACATTGTTGAATGTTTGAAAAAAGGGTCACTACGGATGTCGTGTGAAGACCCAGATAATGAGTACAACTTTCCCCGTAATCTGTTTATGTGGCGCTCTAATCTGTTAGGATCCTCAGGCAAAGGGCACGAATATATGCTTAAGCATTTACTCGGTACAAAGAATGGTTTGTTGGGTAAGGATTTAGGGGAATTTGGTGGAAGAAAACCAAAAGAAGTTGTCTGGCATAAAGAAGCACCCGAAGGGAAACTTGATCTTGTTGTGACGCTAGATTTTCGTATGTCCACTACCTGTGTATATTCAGATATTGTCTTACCTGCTGCAACGTGGTATGAAAAAAATGATCTTAATACCTCAGACATGCATCCATTTATCCATCCCCTGTCTCGTGCAGTGGATCCAGCATGGGAGTCCCGTAGTGATTGGGATATTTATAAAGGACTTGCCAAAAAATTCTCTGAGTTATGTAAAGGTCATTTAGGGATTGAAAAAGATGTAGTTGCCTTGCCTATTCTTCATGATACTCCAAATGAAATGGCGCAGGCGTTTTCTGTAAAAGATTGGAAAAAGGGTGAATGTGATCTTATTCCTGGTAAAACTATGCCTAGTTTTGTGGAAGTTGAACGCGATTACCCTAATACATATAGAAAGTTCACTGCCCTTGGCCCATTATTAAAAAAATTAGGGAATGGAGGCAAAGGAATTGCCTGGAACACTGAAAAAGAAGTAGATTTTTTAGCTGAATTAAACTGCGTAGTAACAGAAGAGGGAATCTCTAAAGGTATGCCTCGTATTGAAACTGATATTGATGCTACGGAGGTAGTATTATCACTTGCGCCTGAAACTAATGGTCGGGTGTCACTAAAAGCTTGGGAAGCTCTAGGTAAAATTACGGGGCGAGACCACACTCACTTGGCAAAATCCAAAGAAGAAGAAAAAATACGCTTTCGTGATATTCAGGCTCAACCACGTAAAATTATTTCTTCTCCCATATGGAGCGGACTAGAAGATGAGCATGTTAGCTACAACGCCGGGTACACCAACACCCATGAGTTAATTCCGTGGCGTACGCTTACTGGTCGTCAGCAGTTTTATCAGGATCACGAATGGATGCGTGATTTTGGTGAGTCTCTTTGTGTCTATAAACCACCAATTAACACTAAGACAATTGCACCTGTAATTAATAAATATGGAAAAAACCGTAAACAAGTAGTGTTAAATTGGATAACTCCTCACCAAAAATGGGGTATTCACAGCACTTATTCTGAGAATTTACTATTGTTGACACTTAATCGTGGGGGTGTGGTAGTCTGGATCAGTGAAATTGATGCTACAAAAATAGGTGTAGAAGATAATGGTTGGGTTGAATTATATAATACAAACGGTGCAATAGTTGCACGTGCAGTAGTCTCACAACGCGTACCAAAAGGAATGAGTATGATGTATCACGCACAAGAAAAAATGATTAATACTCCTGGAACAGAAACAACAGGGATGCGTGGTGGTATTCATAACTCTGTTACCCGTGCAGTGACCAAACCAACTCATATGATCGGAGGCTATGCGCAACTGTCTTATGGATTTAATTATTACGGAACAGTTGGTTCTAATCGTGACGAGTTTGTTGTTGTTCGAAAACTAGAAAAGCTAGATTGGCTTGAAGAATCTAAAGTAAACCTAGATCATGGGGGGGGGGTGTAATGAGAATACGTGCACAAATTGGAAAAGTCCTTAATCTTGATAAATGTATAGGTTGTCACACTTGTTCAGTAACTTGTAAAAATGTGTGGACTTCTCGTCAGGGTGTTGAATATGCATGGTTTAATAATGTTGAAAGTAAACCTGGTATTGGGTACCCTAAAAAATGGGAGGATCAAAAAGTATGGAAGGG
Source organism: PVC group bacterium (assembly GCA_024231215.1). Taxonomy (GTDB): domain Bacteria; phylum Omnitrophota; class Gorgyraeia; order B26-G9; family B26-G9; genus JAAEQR01. The sequence goes on from JAAEQR010000029.1 coordinate 7,929, forward strand.
TGGCTGGGAACGTAAAACCGACGGGAACATTTTTCCAAAAATGGGGGGTAAATTTCGTTTATTAGCAAAAATCTTTGCCAACCCAGACTTACCAGAAATAGACGATTATTATGAACCGTTTACGTTTGAGTATGAGCGTCTGCAAAAAGCTCCTGAATTAAAGAATGTACCAACGGCTCGTATGCATTCTGTGCTTACTGGTGAAAAGATGGAAAAGCCAGAATGGGGGCCCAACTGGGAAGAAATACTTGGTGGTGAGTTTAAAAAACGTCGTAAAGACTATAATTTTCGTAGTGTTCAGGCGGATATTTATGGACAGTTTGAGAATACTTTCATGATGTATTTACCACGGTTATGCGAGCATTGTCTAAATCCAACTTGCATTGCTTCTTGCCCATCAGGTGCAATTTATAAGCGAGAAGAAGATGGAATTGTATTGATCGACCAAGATAAATGTCGCGGTTGGCGAATGTGCGTTTCAGGTTGCCCTTATAAGAAAATTTACTTTAATTGGCAATCAGGAAAATCAGAGAAATGTACTTTCTGCTATCCACGTATTGAAGCAGGAGACCCAACTGTATGTTCAGAAACTTGTGTAGGAAGAATACGTTATCTTGGAGTAATGCTTTATGATGCCGATAAAATTAAAGAAGCTGCTACCACAGAAAATGAACAGGATTTGTACCAAGCTCAACTGGATATATTTTTGGATCCCCATGATCCCCAAATAATAGAAGAAGCAAAAAAGGCTGGTGTTCCTTGTAGTTGGATTACCGCTGCACAAAATTCTCCTGTTTATAAGATGGCGATGGAATGGAAAATAGCACTTCCTCTTCATCCTGAATACCGTACATTACCTATGGTATGGTATATTCCTCCTCTTTCTCCTATTCAGAACGCTGTCAATAAAGGGGATATTGAAATGGAGGGTATGATTCCAGACATTAGCAAGTTACGAATCCCATTAAAATATCTTGCAAACTTACTGACAGCGGGTAAGGAGGAACCTGTAGCTAGAGCACTAAAAAGAATGATTGCCATGCGTGAATATATGCGTAGTAAAAATGTTGATGGAATTAAAAATATAGAGTTGCTAGAGAAAGTGGGGCTTAATGAGAATGCGCTTAACGATATGTACCGCATCCTGGCGTTAGCTAATTATGAAGATCGTTTTGTGATTCCAACTAATCACCGTGAATATTCTGGAGATACGTCATTTGATAATGAAGTAGCTTTTGACACCCGCGCTTCATGTGGTTTTAGTTTTGGGAATGGATGCTCTGGTGATAAAGGTAAAATTAGCCTTTTTGGCACAAAAACACATAAAAATACAATGAGTGGGAAAATACCAAAGCAATCAAAATGCCGTGATTTAGAGGATTGTTCATGAGGATATTAAAATTACTAGGGTTTAATTCTTACATATTCCAAAGAAAACTATTTACTCGTTATCGGAGCAATTGTTGAAGATGTTGCGTAATGAAGTTATTGATGTTGTTGCGATGATTGGAGCTAAGTCGAAAAAACAAAAAGTGCCTTATTCCATGATGTTCGTAATATGGGAGGTTTTGTCCGTTTTAAAAGCAAATAACGTGAAAGAAAAAGAGGGCCCTGTTGAGCCCAGAGGAAGTATCGAAAAACGATCCCAAAGTCGTTGAATAATTTGATGTAAGTGCAAGAAGCAGAGGTGTTTACAAATGATAATCCACCGACAAATGTCGTGGTGAATTGTAATACATATAAGGAAAAATTTAACACATTGGAAGCATTACAAAAAATAGTAAGAGGTATAAAATGGTAGCAGATTATCTACATCAATTCTTTTTTGGTTATTATCCTTATATTTGTATGACGGTATTTGTGCTGGGGAGTGCTTTACGTTATGACCGTGACCAGTATACATGGAAGGCTGATTCTAGCCAGCTTTTGCGTAAAAAGGGGATACGTATCGGCAATAACTTTTTTCATATTGGGATTATTTTGCTGTTTTTTGGGCACTTAATAGGCCTTCTTACCCCCCAGGAAGTATATCATCACTTTATGGAGGCAAGCACTAAACAAGTGCTGGCAATGGTTGCCGGGGGTGTTTTTGGCATGCTTTGTTTTATCGGGATGACTATACTTTTAATGCGTAGACTGTTTGACCCCCGTATCCGTGCTACCAGCAAGCCATCCGATATTATGATTCTATTGGTGTTATATGTGCAACTTATTATGGGATTAATAACTATTCCATTTTCAGCACAACATATGGATGGTGCCTCTATGGTTGCGTTAGCTAACTGGGCGCAACATATCATTACATTTCGAAGCGGTGCTGCTGATTTTATTATGGAAGAAGCACTAATATTTAAGTTACATTTAGTTCTTGGAACAACAATATTTTTACTTTTTCCCTTTACACGTATGGTGCATGTATTTAGTGGGGTGACAGCACCAATAAAATATATTTTTCGTTCTGGTTATCAAATAGTACGCAAACGTGGATAAAGTTACCAATTATTAGTTAATAAAGTTAAATTTATAGATGATGAAAGTATACTCAAAAAAAAGATAGTGTAATACTAAAAATTTTATAAAAAATGGTAATACATGTGAACATAGCCTTGTGAATTTGAATGTGTGAGCTAATACAAAATGTTGTTAAATCACAAAAATAAGAGAAGTATTTTGAATACAAAGTTTTTGAAGAATTAAGTAGTAAAAAAAATCATATAGATTAAGCAAACTAATAAAATGAGAAGATTCAGTAAAAACAACATCAGGCAATGTAGTAGCGAGACATCAACTAGGTCAAATAACAAGAGATGTTACGGAGTTTCTTTTTGAGTAACCATCTTGCAGGCAATGTATAAACCTTATCTAAAATTGTAACATTTGAATAATTAATAGAGAATATCTAGTGATAGTATTTCTGTGGTTATGAATGTGTGGAACAAGATATCGCTATCTATGAAAATAGCATTAGAAAATTTTTGTTAAAAATAGGAAAAAATGGTTATAAGGCCTGTTTTGCATGAACTTGTTATAAAGTTGGGTTTTAAGAGAATATAATAACTTCAGTTCGGAGTTTTTAGATATGTACTGATAAGTTAAAATCAGGTTTTTAATCTTTTTTGTCAAAACTTAAGATATTCCTTCTGACATTTAAATCCTTGGTGATTCAGGTTATCAAGGGATAAAAGACATTCACTTCAACAGCCGTTCCCCCCCCCCTCCATCAAAAAAAGAAAAGAAGTTAACAAAGAGGCAAAAACTTTATAATCATCTACTTTCCAACAAGCATATTGTAGTAGAAAACATAATTAGACGCTATAAGATTTTTAGAATTACAAAAGAAACATATAGAGGCAAATATATAAATCATGGAAAAATATGGAATTTCATTGCTGGATTAGTAAATCTTAGATATGGGGAATCTGTAATTTAAAAGGAAAGATGTCTATTGTATTGAGATTAAAAATAATTAAATTCACATTTACATAATATCAAGCAAAATTATTTGTTATTAAATTTTGTATTCAGGAGTTTTGTTAAAACTGGAATTAGATTCTATCATTTTTTTATTATATAATAGTCCAAAATCAACAGGATCAATCATTAGGGGTTGGAACCCACCATCTTGAGTAACATCTGCTATAATTTTTCTAGCATAAGGAAAAATTATAGCAGGACAGTGAACAGCAAGGAGTCCTTTCACCTGTTCCTTTGGGATGTTAATTAGGTTGAATATACCGGCATATTTTAAATCAACAATAAATAATGTCTCTTTTTTTATAACAGCTTTTGCAGTTATAGAAATTTCAACTTCATAATAATTTTCTTCCGGTAACTTTTTTATATTAAGGTCAAGAGATAAATCAATTTGAGGTCTTTTATCTATTTTAGATAAAATACCTGGAGAACCTGGGTTTTCGAATGAAAAATCCTTTATGTATTGTACATTAACTGCAATATGTGGTAGTTTTTGGTCTTGTTCAACTTTTTTCGTCATTGATTATATCCTCTTTAATAAATTTAATAAAATTTTTTTATTTTTTAAGTACGTGGCAGAGTAACACCTGTTTGTCTCATATACTTACCTTCTCTATCTGCATAAGATGTAGAACATTCTTCGTTTCCTTGCAAAAATAAAAATTGGCAGGCGCCCTCTCCTGCATAAATTTTAGCCGGCAATGGAGCGGTGTTTGAAATTTCTAAAGTTACATGCCCTTCCCAGCAAGGCTCAAGAGGAGTCACATTTACAATAATCCCACACCTAGCATATGTAGATTTCCCTACACAAAGTACTAATACATCTTTTGGAATTTTAAAATATTCCACTGTTCTGGCTAAAGCAAAGCTATTTGGTGGAATGATACATACGTCATTATCCCTATGCACCAAACTTTTTTCATTAAAATTTTTCGGATCAACAGTAGCTGTATTAATGTTTGTAAAAATTTTAAATTCATTAGAAACTCTTGCGTCATATCCATAAGAAGAAGCCCCGTATGAGATTATTCTCCCTGTTCCTGTTTCTTTCACCTGGTTTTCTATAAAAGGTGATATCATAGCTTCTTTAATAGACTTTTCTTTTATCCATATATCGGACATAATAGGCATATTGCACAACTCACAGCTTAATTAACACTTTTTACTAACAGAACTACCACTTCCTTATCATCTAAATTACGATACCCCATACTGGCCTCAATATAAAAACTTTTTATATTCCTGCAATATCAAATATAAAGATCCACCAACTTAATATACATTTTCTAAATGCATCCGTGGTATAAATAACACTATAAATAACACTATAAATAACGATTTAAACTTATTAATCTATTATTCATAAAATTAATTTGTAAAATGGAACGTTCCGTAATATTTTCATAGAGAGTGAAATTTAAAAAATATGTATGAAAAATAGAAAATGAAAAAATTAAAAAAAATTTTGTTGTTAACAGCAAGTTCGATAGCGATCATTACCTCAACTCTAGCGGCTGAGGATACTGTTGCTGATAAAAACAGTCCCAAAATTAATATTTCGGCTTATGCTGATTTTCAGGCTGGGGTTGGAACCCAGAACCGCTTGACCAAAGCTGAAAAGAATATTTTTAACACCACGGGGGGGGTTGCCTTTTATAATAGTGCAGCGGTTTTTGCCGATATTTCAAATGATATTAATGGAATTACTTATGGTGGTAAGATAGTATTAGTTCCGACTGCAAAAAGAAAATCCTCCCCTAGCTATAACGGGTCTCATATATACGTAAAAACTGAATTTGGTAGAATAGAACTTGGTTCACCTGTGTCTCCTGTAGCCCGTATGGTGCTTGATGGCAGTGGAGTAGCTGCGGCTGGTTTTGGTGAGTGGGACAGACATGCTAAGTTTGCAACAAAATACTTAATGCAAAAGTCAGAAATTAAGCCACAATTTTCAACTTTTGCTGAATTCTTTTTTGATAATAAATTAGTAACTAAGCTAGATGGGAAGTCATATACTAATGAACCTGTAAGAAGAATCGCATATTATACGCCCAAGATTGACCTGACAAGGTCAACAAAGCTCCAGGGAGGGATATCTTATGCTCCTGATTCTAAAAATACTGGAGCAAGTAGCCCTGATATCAATTCTAGAAAAGATGATGTTATAGTGATGGGAGTTAGAGATAGTAGCACTGTAAATAAATTTGAATTTGATCAATCAGTAAAAGATGCTGTTTCCGCGGGTATGATTATAGAAAAAACTTTTTCTGATGGTGTAGACTTAAAAATTGCTCTAACCGGAGAGCATGGGAAAACTACTGGTAAAATAAAAAGATATGATAAAGTAGCTGGTCAGCCTGATGTAATTGTCAAATCCAAACTCAGCAATCTAAGAACATATAATATCGGAGCAATATTAAGTGTTGGTAATTTCTCGTATGCTGGTTCTTTAGGTTCTTTAGGTAAAAGTTTGACCACCCCGGAGTATTACAAAACTGGCCGTGCAACACACTATTACGGAGGTACGTTTGCGTATAAGCAGGGACCCTTTTTAGCTTCTGTTTCATACTTCAAGTCATCTCACTTCAAAAATATTGTTGATACAGTGTCACTTGGCACCCATTATTTGCTAGCACCTGGCTTTAAGCCTTATGCTGGAGTTTCAGGGTTTAAATTAAAAGGTAGGCCAGAATATAAAAATTCTTTGGACAAGAGGAAAACCCGTGGAACTATTGCTTTAATTGGTGCTAAGCTAAGCTTATAAATATTGAGCTCATTGTATATATAGAGCCAGTCTAAGTGTGTTGGTTTAGTCCGGTATTTTTGTAAAAATATTCTGGAACCAAGTCAAAATAGCTTAAAAATAGAAAATGATACAAAAAAAGCCGAACTGACTGGTAGTACTCGGAGTATTAAAGGAGTTATGTACATTTAGGAAAAAATAGTTAAGTTTAAGACTGTTTTAATACAAAATTATGTATTTTTAGGCAAATTTATAAGTTTTTATTAATTTTAAGTTGTCTTGCGGGGTTTTTTATAGGTAGGGTCATAATAACGTACTAGAGGTTATAATAATGATGCAGGTTAAACTTAATCAGATAGCTAAAAAAGCGAGGCAAGAAAAATAACCAAATTTTACATCATTAATTCAGCATATGAACGAAGCAGGTCTTGCAGAATTTGGTATTACTCAAAACGTAATAAAGCTTGCAGAATTGATGGTGAGACAGTGAAATCTTATGGAAATAATTTAGAGAAGAAGTAAAATCAATTACTGAAATCAGTAGAAGTCTAAATAATGTCATCTGAAGCTGGCTAAAGGGAAGGGGGGGTATATATCCCCAAAATCGGTAAAAATGAAAAATGAGGATTTAGTATACTATGAACAATTAATCTCAAACTACCGAGCTGATACGTTCAAAATTGTCATTAATCCGGCTTCTCGTATTTTCTGAAATCAGAGGCCATGTAATATCAAAAAAGCTGTTAATTTTATCTCGAAACTCTTTCGCTGTTTTGAAAAATTGATTATTTCTTGAATATTCATTCAATTGCATTCAAATTAGGACTATATGGGAGGTAAATAATGTAATATTATTCCCGGCCTCCTAGCCTCTTCTTGTGTTTTCTTGCTAGTATTATATGATCCACGATCTACAATAATATGTATCTTAGGATATTCTGCTTGTGGATAAGCTTTTCTATGGATGAAAAAATAATCACATACAGACTCTTCGTTAATGGTAGTATTAGACTTAACCTGTACTCGCATTATTTTTAGATTAATTGCACCTAAAAGATTTATACGAGTTCTTGAGGCAGTAGTAGCTATTGGGTTATTTGGGACCCGGTTCTAATCCATCCATATGTTATCTTGGTCTCCATGGTGGGATGAACGCCATCCATAAACAATATAGGCTCATTTGTTGATGATTTTTTCAATATTAATTTGTATTCATGAACAAATTTATCTTGCTCCTTCGAGTCTGCTTTTGAAGGCACGCCTTTTGGCTTTTTATAAGAGAAATCATTTGATTTTAGGCAATTTGTTACCCCTCCAATAGTATAGATGATATTGTACTTCTCTCGAATATATATACAAATATCGCTCACCTTAAGATAAGTACTTTTCTCTAAGTGATTGATAAGCTCTTTCGATTGTGCAAAAGAAAGTTTCGGATCTGAACCACCTGAGTTTGCGGATAACGTTTTGTATTCTTTGCATTCTCTAACCCGTC
>JAAEQR010000030.1 GCA_024231215.1 PVC group bacterium
TAAATGACCTCATAGAGCAGAATCATGCAAATACAGATTTGGTTTTCTGTTTGGGGGATTTCAATTTTGTTGAAGACCCGATAAAAGACAGGTCTTCAATAACTGGAGGGAGACATGAACCAGGATCTGAGCAATTTGTTACCACAAGAAACCTATTAGGCATTAAGGACATTTATAGAGAGCAAAATCTGAAGGGGGCAGATTTTACTCATTATTCTAAACAGTATAAAACGCAATCAAGAATTGACCGTATCTATGGTAATCCCCCCTTAATCGATTGTTTGCTGGAATCAGATTTTCATACAGTATCATATAGTGATCATAAGATAGTTTTTGGTTCTTTTATGCTAGACCCCTTGATTGAACCAAGGGGTCCTTCATACTGGAAGTTGAATGTTTCAATACTAAATTCAGAAGAAGTCAGAGGGGAAATAAGGGGCCTCATCACTCACTCCTTACTTAGTGGAAAAAGTGGGATAGCCTTTTTAGATGGTTGGGAATATTTGAAAATGTCTATGAAAAGTGTCCTTGTTTTCTTCTCTAGGCGGAGAGCAAGGAAAAAAAGAGTACTGAATGATAAATTAAAAAAAACTATTGGCTACTACTAAGCTCAAGCTGCAGGAAAGGCCTGACAATGAAGGCCTCCTCCAGCAGCTTGATGAACTGTACGGACAGTTAAAAAGGATAGAAATTGAGAAAGTTAAAGGAGTGTTACTCCATTCAAACTATAGGGATATATGTTTGGACCGTTGCAGTTTATTCACGGCGAAGAAATTGCAAAAACGGTCAGCTGAAAGTAAACACTTTTACGCTTTACAAAATAGAAATGGAGAAAAAATTTATAAATCGCAAGAAATAGTGAAGGAAGTTAGGGATCAAATGGCAGAGGTTTTCACAGCTGGAAAAACCTTTGCGGAAAACGCTGATGAATTTCTCTCTGCCGATTTGCCTCAACTTTCTGAGGTTGATAGGCAATCGCTAGAGGAGGAAATTCAATACCAAGAAATCGGGGATGCTATTGGCAGCATGCCAAAAGGCAAAACACCTGGGGGGGATGGTCTCCCCATCGAATTTTATCAGTGTTTTGCTGATGAGTTAATCCCCCTTTTATTGAAGCTATATAAAGAATGCTTTAAAATTGGACACATGACAACAACTATGCATTCTGGACTTATTTCTCTTTTGTATAAGGGAAAGGGTCTTAAAATCGACAGAGTAAATTGGAGACCTTTAACTATGCTGAATGGGGATTATAAAGTTCTGGCTAAGGTCTGGATAAATAGGATAAAAATATTTATGCCATTATTAATTCATCCTGATCAAACATGTGCCGTTCCTGAACGAGATATCAGGGATGGTTTATTAAATATATATAATGTCGTAGAAACTGTTAGATTAGAGAGCAGGCATGGTTTCCTTTTTTCAGTTGATCATATGGCTGCTTTCGATGTTGTTGAGTGGGAATATATTTATAAGGTGCTCCAGGCCTTTGGCCTGGGAAAATTCGTTCAATGGATCAAAATGATCTATTGTCATGGCCACGTCTTTTCA
>JAAEQR010000031.1 GCA_024231215.1 PVC group bacterium
AAAATGACAGCTTTAACCTGCCGTGATGTATGGATAGAAATTATTCCTTTTTAATATTATTCATTTCGTAGAATTGCCATCAGATTTTCGTAAAAAGTTATTAATTAGAATAATAATTAGGAGTAGCGATCGATGGGAACCGACAAACAGCATCCAGTCTTTTGGCAGATACGGCAAAGGGTGCTGATACAGTAACTCCACGGGTTTAGACGGATCGACACGATGTTTACTAAGTCAGATCCAGATGCTATAAGATGCTAGGCTAGCAAATGCGCATTCGATATATTTACCCAACTAGGCTAACAATACGCGTTCGGTATATTTACCTAGTGTAAAGGACATGCGTTTTATGGCTGGCGGACTAACATCTAAATTTTTTAAGTTTTCTAATCATCCAATCAATCGATAATTTTGATAAAACCTCTAACATATTCCTAATCAACTTTATTGAAATCCATATGCTAACTTCACGGCAATCGCAAAATGACAAAAAAACTATTTATTAATAGAAAATGAAACCCCAAACAAAACGCGCCGTTTTTATATATAAATAATCTAGCTAGAGCTACTCTTCCGAACGCC
>JAAEQR010000032.1 GCA_024231215.1 PVC group bacterium
ATATTGTAGTAAAGGAGTATTTAAACAACATACCTAACAAAAGACTACAAGTTCGTGTTAACATATGGGCACCTAAAAACAATTGGGCTGGTGTTTTAGATAGTTTGAATCTTCCAGCAGAATGCAAGATTAATGAAATTTGTTTTTCAACAATTGAACAATAATTGCTTATTAAACACAAAAGGAAAATATTGTAATACAAATGACAAATGGAATAAATGTGATAAATTAGCGCGCAATAGATTAGGAATGAGGCTGAACTGCGACATCAACCAACGAGGCTGTCGAAAAAGTCCAAAAAAAACGTTCAGGTAATAAAGCTAGATAGTTCCTAACATTAAATTGAGGTGACGCTAAAAAGCAGACCACTTCATTAAGGCGTTGTGCTGGAATAAATATTAAATTTTAAAAGGTGTGGCATGGGCCCATGCTTTTTTAATTGATTATATTAATTCTATTTATTACTGAATTTCCACCAGCAGTAAGCTTCAAATAATAAACTCCTGAACTGTATCTTTTGCTGTTCCAACTGACACTGTGCTCTCCAGCCTGTTTGTATGAATCAACCAGAGTGGATAATTTTTTTCCTGAGATAGTAAAAACCGTTAAAGTAACCGGTGCGTTGTTTGAAAGCGTATATTTTATTATAGATGAGTTGCAATATTCCGGTAGTCTCCCTATAGAGAAAAATAATTGCTGAAGTAATAAAATTTTAGAAAAAATTATTTAATATTCCAAGGCAGGTATTTCTGGATATTGGATGACTTTTCCTGCGGTAGTTTTTCAAGAAGCATTTTAATGTATTTAAATGGATCCAGCCCATGCATTTTTGCCATTGCTATGATAGAATAAATAACAGCCCCTCTTTGAGCAGAGCTTTCAGATCCTTTAAACAGATAGTTTTTCCGCCCAATAGCAACAGGACGAATGGCGCCTTCTACTAAATTATTACTTAGCTCAACGCGGCCATCATTTAGATACGGTTTAAAGCCTTTCCATTGGCCAATAGCATAATTACAAGCTTTGCGAATAAGGCTGGAAGGTATTTCTTCCATGCACTGATTAAACATCCACTTTTCAAATTCAGCAAAAGACTTTTTAAGACCCTCCTTATTGCGCAACGAAAGGCGCTCCTCATAAGAAAGATTATTCTCTTTTGCTTCGGCTTCACACTTAAACCATTTTGCTATCTGCTTTAGGGCATATTCCGCTTTCTCACGGTTATAGTCAAGAGCTTCTTCAAATTTTCTTCTTACATGTGCCATGCATGCTGCACGGACAATATCATTTTTATCAACAACATTGTTATATCCTGCATAACCATCTATCTGAAGTATGCCATTATTAAAATCACTCAAAAACTCATCGGGTCCATCCCGACTGCGACCCTTACGGTATTCAAAGATTATGATTTTTTTCACCGGATCATAGTACACCCAGTAATAACATTTCTTTAGTTTTTTCTTACTAAGCTTTATCATTACGGGAATGGTAGTTTCATCCGCCATTAAATAGTTGGATTTCAGCAGATCCTTTTTGGCGGCTTCATAAACGGCATCAAGCCAGAAAGCACCTCGCTTAATTATATCTGAGGCAGTTGAATCTGAAATAGATATTCTATAATGTTGCTTAAATTTTTGTCCCTGACGATATAGAGGCATGTGGTAGAGATATTTTTCTATTATCATATTTGCTATAAAGCCGGGGCCGAAGTTTCCTTTTTCTATTGGTCTGGCTGGAAGAACTCCGATTATTATGCTGTTATCATCTTTCTTAATATATTTCGGCCTGATATATCTGTGGACAAAGAGTGAACCGGGCTCATATTCAAGCTCCCATGTTATCTCTTCGTCCATTTTGCG
>JAAEQR010000033.1 GCA_024231215.1 PVC group bacterium
GTCAGATTGTTATAATGAGAATAATGACGGATATGCTTATTTTTATTCTCCTGATAGGGCAGCGGTTAAAAGATCTAGCATGGATTTAACTAAAGCATTATCAAAGATGAGAAACAAATAAACCAGCATACCAATGCAGATAGAAGAGGGGAGAGAATGAAAAGAGGTGATAAAGTAAAATACATTAAAACAACTAAAAAAGGGAAAGGCTTTTCAATGTCTGAGAAATCAGGAATATTTCAAGATGAAATAGCAGAAGGGATGGCGGAAATAAAGTCAAGCAATGGACGGATGGTGCATGTTAAAATGTCTTTAGTGACACCAATAAAAGAAAGAAATGCTCTGACTAAAGCTCTTTGTCCTGAATTAGGTAATGAATATGATGATATAAAGGCTACCATCGAGCCGTTGTTTGAAGTGAAGGAGATAACATGAAGAAGAACTATTGTGATATATGCAAAAGAGAAGTAGAAAATTACATGATAAGAAACATTTCCTATCAGGATGATACACCACAATATAACGGAAGCCCAGCAATACATAAATCTATTGAGATATGCCCCACATGTAACGAGGCTATAACAAATTCCATAGAAAGGACTATTAAATCAATTATTTAAGGCTAAGGAGATAGAATGAAAGCAATATTTAAAGAAATGCTGTTTGTAATAATTGTAATAGTATTATTAACTGTTCTTATTGTGGTGATGTACCCTCCAAACACACAGCCAGAACAAAAAGAATACCAGATATACTCATACATAGAAAACGAAACAGCAGTATACCGCTACATGGATAATCTGGCAGTGTATGAATATTCATACAACGGGATTCACTTGGTACAGCTAATCAAGGGAACTGAGCAGATAACTATAATCGAGTATAAAGACCGGGACACAGCTGTTGATTTTGCTGTTAGCTATCTGGAAGGGATAAAGGGAGAGGAATAATGGATAAAAACTATAACAAGAGTATCTATTTAGAATATATAGAAAACGGGCAAATAAAAGAAGCCGAACAATACTTGAAAGACCAGAAAGAATCATGGGAAGAACGGAAGGAATATAAGGCAGAAATGGAGGCTCTTGGTACTCCCGTTCCTGAAGGGGTACAATCGGTGACTGATATATATAATTATATGAAATGGAGTTTTAATAAACGGGGAATAAATGCAGATAAATGACATACAAACAATGATTTCAATAGCACTTAACACCAAACCAAAAGACCGTAAGCGGACTACACAGACAAGAGCTGAGACTATGCAGATACTGGCTGATATGGCAAACGAAGCACAAGCCGCCCTACTTGAATATGAATGTATAAAACAGGCAGTCAGGGAGCATAAAGACAGCAGCGATATAATAACACGGGCTAAGCTGATATTTAACGAGAAGGTGAAGAAATGACATATTCAAGGACGTTGACTAGAGAAGAAAGAGATTTGTTAAAATGTGAAGTAAAGGAATATACAAAAAAATATAAATATAAAAGATTGGCATGTAAGATTATAGGTCATGATTTTACAATAAATGAGAAAATATGTTCAAGATGTGATTACCATAAAACAGATGTGTATTATTTTGAATATAAAGTACGATTTGAAATGAAAAATGGTTCTAGGTGCACTAAAAAGATGGGTTGTTTCAGGAATAAAGAAATTGATGCAGAAAAGTGGCTGTTAAGTAGAATGAACACTGAGAATTATTTTCATTTATATAGCAGAAGAAAAACAGTTGCGACAAAAAGAATTAAAAGGTTTGGATACAAATATATAGGAAAAAGGAAAGGATGGAATGGGCGCAATATCAAACCTGAAGTTAAACATAAGATGAAATGGTCAACTTCTGACCAGCTATTTAACGAGAAGGTGAAAGGATGATTGATTATGACTATGATTACAGTGATGTAGAATATAAAGAAGCATCAGAGCGACACGAAAGGAACAACCCTACCCCATCAAATACAGGGATAAAGATATGTTTTATGTTGAGATCAATGCATGAAGAAGACCGCAAAAAGGTGCTGAGAATGATATATGAAGAATTTATAAATACAGAGAGAAGGTGAAAGGATAATGTCAAAATATGAAGAATGTATTGCTAATTTAGCTTTAGAAGGATCAACAAATAAAGGAACAGGGGAAGTAGATATTAAAAAAGCGTTAAATATAATGAGTTTTTTGAGGTTAACGCCAATACAAGAGAAGAGATATGAAATAATATTGGAATTTTATAAGCTCGACTCAACCCCTGGATATTGCAGGAATTGTGGCAAAGAAATAAATATTGGAGATGAAATGTATGATGTTTGTAGTGCTTGTATTGAAACAGCTTTAAGCAACGAGAAGGTGAAAGGATGAAAATGAATAGAAAAGAGATCATATTGATGATTAGTGCAATCATAACCTCAATGATTGGCGTATTACTAGCAAGCCTTGATATATTAGAAATAACTACAGGAACAATATATTTTATACCAACACCAATAGTGGTGGTGGTAGTAATATTCCGGTTATTCATTAAAGAGGTAAATAGACATCAGAAAGAACTGCTTAAAGAGTCAAAAGATAAGCCTTATTTTGTATTAAATCTCCCTGAATATAGCAAATGGACATGTTATCTATGGGGTTGCAGTACAGATGGATCTGATGGAATATCATATACACCAACAATAGACAACGTTCCGAACTGGTTTATCCGCTGGATGATGAAAATATGTTTTGCATGTACATGGGTGAAAGGAGAATAATATGAATAAATGCGAATGGAAAGATGATCAGTTTACACAATGCGAGATGTGGAGCAAAAACCGGAGACATGAATGTTATCACTATATGTGGGAAGATGTAAGTTATTGTCCTTTCTGCGGTGCTGATATACGTAAACCAGAACCAGAAGTGATAAATAACTATACACCTGAATAGTACTATTTGACAGAAAAGCAAATAAATAGTAATATTAAGTATCGGCAGTAGGCATACTGGGGGGAGTCAAACACCTTCTTCCCCATACCGATTTAAAACAGGTGTTAAAGGTGTTATCATGGAAACTAATAATTATACAAGATTTTTAGAACGGATATTGTTATATCTTAAAAATAACAAAAATTTATTCAATGCAACTTCAAGCTTTTCTCATGGAGAACATGGTGGATTAAATATAGACCTTACGTTTATCAATCCAGACAATAAAGAAACGATAGGTGTATATAAACATTCAAATTGTTCAAGAAGGACAAACATTTCAGAAATAGAAAGCTTTAATGAATTGGTAGACAGGGTATGTCATTTCATTAAAATAAAAGAATTTGACAAGCGATATGTAACAATTTGCCCCAATTGCATGACTATAATAAAAAGCAATTCTAAAATAAATAACATATGCACCAACTGTATAACAAAAATAAGCAATATAGATCTACTTGGATTATCTTTCCAAAAACACAGTGGGAAATGTTTTGTTTATTTAATAATAGATAAAGATACAAGAAGGCTTAAAATAGGGCAGAGTCATAACCCTATATCAAGGCTAAAAACATTACAGACAGGAAGTTCTACAAAATTATTATTAGTAAGTTATTTCCCCGGAGGAAAGAAGGTTGAAAAAGAATTGCATAAATCATTTTCCAAAATAAGAATATCAGGGGAATGGTTTGATTATAGTGATGAAATTTTGTCTACATTTGAAAAAATGACTAAAATAATGTTGCCTAAAAAATATAGAGATAAATTTAAAATAACATAGTAGGGTTCTGTTGTGGCTTAGATAGTCATGGCTGGTTGGGTTACATGTCTTTAAGGAGAAGTAATGAAAACAATAAAACTAAATAACGGCAAAAAGATTGAATTAAATCAGGCTTTTAATTGTGATTGTCTGGAGTTTATGAAAGAACTCCCAGATAAATCTGTTGGTTTGATTATGGCAGATCCTCCTTATTTTGAAGTTAAAGGAGATTTTGATTTTATTTGGGATAGTTTTGAGGATTATCTAAAAGATGTGGAAAAGTGGGTTATTGAGTGTAAAAGAATACTTGCTGATAATGGTAGTTTGTTTTGGTGGGGGAATGTTGAGAAAATAGCATATAGCCAGATAATAATAGACAAATATTTTAAGTTTGAAAATCATATAACATGGCGAAAGCCTGACTCTATTCAATATCAATATTACTCAGTTGAACTATCAAGAAGATTTAATACTCACAATGAAAGAGTATTATTTTATAGTAATGATTATGAACCATCTGAATGGAATAAAACCGGAACAGAAAGAATAAAAGAGGAATTCTTAAAGCCAAAGAATCCTTTTGCTATTTATATGAGATCAGAATTCAAGGAAGCAGGAGTAAAAAACAGGCAAATAGCGGAACTGTTTCCCAGTAAAACAGGAGGATTGACAGGTTGTGTTTCTAATTGGTTAAACGGTGATAATATACCAACACTGGAACAATATAACAGAATAAGGGATTTTTTAAACGGTGAATATCTCAGAAAAGAATATGAATATCTCAGAAAAGAATATGAAGATCTCAGAAAAGAATATGAAGATCTCAGAAAAGAATATGAAGAGCTTAGAAAAGAATATGAAGAGCTTAGAAGACCTTTTAATAATGGTGAAAAGCTAGAAGATGTTATAACACATTCTCAAGAATCAAGGATATCAAAAGGATATGACCATGAAACTATAAAAGCTATAGGATTAATAAAAAGATTATTACAGGCAACTACCAGAAAAGATACCCTTGTATATATTCCCTTCTGGGGTTCTGGTACTGATTCAGTAGCATGTCA
>JAAEQR010000034.1 GCA_024231215.1 PVC group bacterium
AAGCGCGTCATCTTCTGTAAGTTCATCTGCCAGTTCTTCGGTGTCTTCCAGTGTGTCAGGAAGTGCGAGTTCAAGTATCAGTTCTTCAGTTTCCTCCAGCGTATCTGGAAGCATCAGCAGTAGTGCGAGTTCAAGTGTTAGCAGTAGTGCATCTGCAAGCGCTTCAAGCAGTTTAAGTGACAGTCCAAGCACAAGTCTCAGTAGTTCACCGAGTACATCACCGAGTTCCAGTGTAAGCAGTTCACCGAGTACAAGTATAAGCTCATCTGCCAGTTCCAGTCCCTCGACAAGCCTGTCAGACAGCCCCAGTAGCTCTCTTAGCGACTCTGGATCACATTCACCAAGCACAAGTGTAAGCGCAAGCGCATCCGCTTCATTGGATCTTAATACAGGAATTTTATTTAATACAACATTTAATGAAGGGCTAGAATTTAACATAACATTTAATGAAGGGTTAGATTACAATATAGAATTTATGACAGACGAGGTATAGATTATGCAAAGTATACGTTTAGGGGAATATGGAATCCCAATTACTTTCTTTCAAACAAACGATATAGATATATCGGCTGCAACCATAACTGTGTTATACACTAAACCAGAAGGCACTGAAGGGGAGTGGGCTGCCACAATAACCGGGACAGATTTTTATTATCTTCTCCAGGAAGATGATATTGATGAATTAGGAGTATGGATTGTTTGGGTTATAGCTCAATGGGGAGATAAATTATTGTGGGAAAGGGTAAGTTTCCGTGTTAAACCCGCACCTACAAGCAGAATACCAGCTTAAGGAGAAAACCATGGGGGATGAATTTGTATTAAAAAGCGTACCTTATTACGCACAAATAGATAATAAATTGTTTGCCCGTTCCGCCTGCTATCCAACCAGCGTGGCAATGGCTATGCAATATTGTTTAAATATAGAAGAGCTTACTAAAGAAGATATAGGATGTGATAGAGGAGTACAGCTTGAAGACCACCTAACTGCTATGACTGAATCGAAGGCTGTCCGGGAATGGATAAAGCGGAACGTCAGCAAGTATGGCGCATGGATGCTTAAGTATAAACCCAGAACGATAGCCTATGTAGAAGAACATGTCTTTAATATTCTAATGGAGTCACTGGGGTATCAAGCGAAGTTTAAGTTATTATCATGGGGGGGATTTTGTAACCTCATGGAAGATGAAGAGTTGGCTATGCCTGTCCGGGGATATTTCCCTGCACTGCTTGGCGGTGGACATATCTGCTGCGCGGTCGGCTTTTCCCGTAAAAAAAGAGAAATAATTGTCAATGATCCATTTGGCAACGCAAAAGAAAAATACACTACACATAAACTCGGGGCGTATCTAACCTATCCGGTAGATAAATGGTTCATGGATAGGAGTCGAAAAATTTGGGTAACGACCATTAACAGAAAGGGATGAAATATGGAAAATACAAAAAGAAAGGAAAAGGTTAAAAAATGAGATGCGTGACACAATATTTGAAAATGCCGCCCTTATTCTTATTGACTACTATTTGGAGCACCCTGATATTGCTGCGGAAAAAGTGGCAAAGAAATTCATCAAGATCATCAATAGACTTGAACCCAAGGGGAATACAAATGGAGCCCATAGAATTGCGCGAAACTACTGGTTAAGTGAGTTCAGTAGAAAATTCTATGACTACATTTACGAGTTTGTCAAGAATGAAGAAAAGAAAGACTACTAACACGAATTTTTAAATCGGGATGTGATACATGGGGGAAACAGAGAAATACCCTAAAGTGAATTGGCGATGTATGGGCTGTGGTCACTGCTTAGTTGACTTTACAGAAACCTTTTATGCTTGCCCTGTTTGCAATAGGAAATATAAAAAGAATTCCTTAGACTCGATGCCGAGAGAGTTTATAGACTTTGATAAAAATATAGATTATGAAGAGGAAAGATTATGACACCGAGTAAACGGCAATTTAACGGGTTCTGGGATGGATTTTGGTTTATGGCGGAAAACTATACAGGGAGATTGATTACACTTGCCTTGACTGTGTTGTTAATATTCGTGGTATTATATGGATCTTTCAGTTCCAAGTATTTCAGCAAAGAGCCGATCAGAATTTTAGAGGAAAAATAATGAGCGATAATAATGAAATTTTAAAACGTCTTAATGAAACAGATAAATTAATTGATAAGGCAGTTACCGGGCAAATAGCAATTAACGCAAAATTGACTCAACAATTAAGTGTTGCTATATCAGGACACAAAGACACCCAGAAGGTTATCGGGAGAGTGCTTGACCAGATGAAGGGCTTTGACTTTGTTCTATCCGGTGTAAAGGATAGACCGGGGATAGTTGACCAGATCAATAAACAGGAACAGGCAATTAAAGATTTAACCAAGTTTAAAGATCGGGCTGTCACAATCTTTACTGTTTCCCAGATTGTTATAGTGTTAATATATTCCGGAGCAACACTCGCGGTCAAAGCAGGGTGGCTATAATATGAAATTATCAAAAAAAATAGGAGTAGTCGGATTCGCGATAAGTGAGATCATTCTTCTCGCGATAACAGTGATCGGAATAATGAAAGTCTGGCAGGATAAAGAATCACTTACAGATTTAGTTGCTATAGCTTATGCCCAGACTGGCATCCTGGCTATAGTATGGGGTTCAGTCGGCGCAGTCAGTTACGCAAAGAACCGTGGCCCAAAAACCGTGACGAATCCATTTAAAGATGAATAAAAGAATTGTAACAATCTTATGGCCATTAACAATTTTGTTGGCAGTTGTACTGACAAAGTATTATTGGCCTGATGTCGAAACCATTGAGATTGTTAAAACAGAAACCTCTAAAACAGAATATCATGTTGGGGATAACACTTATCAAGAGTGTGTGGAATCTCCCCTCGGTGTGAAAGGGGAGATTAAAGAGAATGTTTTGTACGGAGAATGTTACGATGACTGTAAGAGTATGGACTTCAAGTTCACCTTAAAGTCAAAAAGTAAGATCAAACATATTATAGGCTTAGGATATATATTTCAGCATGATATAGGTAATGCTTACGGGATTGATTACCTGTATAATTTCGATCTTTTCCAGTTAGGGGGAGGAATCATCCTCTCTAAAACTAATCCGGGTATAAATATTAAGATTCAGAAAGGTTTTTGATACCCAGATCGTCCTCTAAAAACTTCTCAAGATATTTATACATGAGCCTTATCTTCTTTCCGCTATAAGTTATCTCAGGCTTTTCCTTCATCCTTTTTATAATCCCTGGTAGTGCTTCACCTAAAAAATGAAACCCGTATTTCTGTTTCACTTCCTTTAAGCGGGAATGGAGATTTTTCTCATAATTTTCTTCTGTTATCTTTTCTTCATGAACAGCCACTGATGTTGTCACAACGGCATTAACGATTGCCTTCTCTATCGAGACAACCTGTTTCTGTGACGAAGAGAGGTTATGCAGATTGTTCTTCTTTTTCTTCATCGTCCTCTACCTCGTATTCATTTAAAAGATTATAATTGAAAATTTGCACTTCGTAGGCTTCTACCTCTTCCGGAATCTTGTCTTTTATGATCTCTGTTATCACTTCGTTGACCGGAATAGTGGATTGAATCGGTTCAAAAAGCTCCAGTTCAATTACGCAATATTCTTTATACGCTTTATCTTCCTTACGCATCACTAACTGATATACAATATGGTATCTATATACCTTTTTCATTTAATCCCCCTTTTAAAACAAAGTCTAATTTTTGTCATACTTAATCTTCAATAATTTTAAGCTCTTTTTCAATATATTCTCTTTTTTGACTAAAAATAGGTATTTCATTATCGATCTTCCATGAAAACAAATCTGGAGTTTTAATAATACATCTCCCTCTTTTCAGAGAAGTTTCTAAATAATCCCAGTTTTTGCCTTTCTTGAAACACATTTCCTTCATATCAGAATTCTTTTTTAAATGTAATTGCTGAGAGGAATATAAACTTTGTGCAAGCATTTGAATTGAATTCCGTTCCCAATCTTGTTGTCTCCAAATAAAATAATTACAAACTTCTGCTTCAGGTAAAACAAAAACTCTTGAATCAAATTGAACTGGTTTTTGTATAAATCCTGTTTCTGTCTCTTCAGCGTGATGGTTGATTGAAAAATAAGAACTTGCTAAACCCGCCGAAATACTTACTATTTTTTGAAGTTCGTTCCCAAACCATGCTTGAGAATTAAGTCTTTTGTAATTGTGCAATAAGATAGAAATTTCGTCACTTTGAACATAAGATAGAACCGCACCTTGTATGTTTTCACATAAATATTTAGCCGTGCTGTTCATTTTGATGGCAAAACCTGAATCAAAGGGTTTAACCATAAATTGTGTTAATGTGTGAAAAGCCCTACCGTCAAGCCTAACGATAACAGGCATCCTCATAGGCAATTTTATTTTAAAAGGACTTTCATAATATTCCTTCATTCTATTGCCCAAACTCATTTTGTCCATGCTCTGTTTCATGGTTTAACCCCCTTATGCTTTGCCCCCTGAATACTGGAGCATAACTCTTTTTATTTCAACCCCGTCTTCGTCATACCATATTATTGTTAAAACATGGTCTGCGCTGATCAAAGCTTTTACTCTCCCGGCATCCTCGGACTTTGTCACTTCAAAAAACAGACTGTACCCGTAATAAAGCTGGAAGTATTCTTTTGGCAGAAGAGTTTGAATCAATTCTCCTCTATAAAAGATTAACATCCTGTCAGAATCTTCGCTCTCTTTCTGGAACGAAGAACAACCTATACAACAAACAAACAAAAAACACAGTAATCTTTTCATCTATCCCCCTATACTGATTAAATAGCCTCCCTTTCTTTCTCTTTGTATTTCAAACACTTTGTCGGCAACATTAGTGATCTCACTATCATGAGTAACGATAATGAATTGTAAACCTAACTCGGTGCTTAAATCTTTAATAACCTGGGCCCCGAAGAGCCTTTTATTTTTATCAAGGTTCTTCATTGGTTCATCAAGTATTATAACCGGACGAGTTTCCCCAAGGCTCCACGAAGCTATCCTGAGCCCCAGACTCGCCATATCAACAAACCCTCCTGCATTGTCCCGCAACGGGTCTACCTCTTCCCCTTCTTCAAGGAAGATTAGCCGAGCTTCTGTTTTCCCTCTTTTGATTTCAAACACTATATCGAATTCACATTCCCCGGGGAATACAGTATCAATGGCAAGCTGAACAATGTCTCTAATATGATATTTTAATTGTTCCTGAGTCTTTTGAGCAACTGCCTGGAGAAACATTTGAGCCTGTTGCAGATCTTCCTGAAAACCAATAAGACGATCATATTCTTTCAGCTTTAACGACATTTGTTCGTCAATATAGTTTTTTCGACCTTTAGACTCAGATAATTTTTCTTTATATTTTTGTATCATCTCATGAAACCCCCAAAATATCATATAGTATATCTATATTTATCCCAAGATGATAATCCCAATTTTCAGGATCACAAAAAGATCCCACAAGAAAAAATATAAACAAGAATGGTAAGGCAAGAAGAGCAACAGGCAAAGCAAATATAAATCTAATAATTTGGAAAAACATCATAAAGCCTCCCAATCTACAATAGAATCAAGCCTTTTGTTCAAATCCTCCAGCTTATTCTCACCATTCGCTATTCGCGAATCGTGGAGAGAAAGGAACTTTTCAACTTTCTCTTCTGTATCTAATCCATATTCATTGTTCAACTGTTCCTGGATTTGTTCAATGGCACCTTCAATCCTTGCCTTTTGTTGCTTTTTTGTATCAAGCTTATCTCTTAATATTTCATAATCAGTCGTTTTCACAGATTTGCTCCTTTACATCAGATAATTTTGTTAGCTCCTTTTCTTCGATATCAATGTAATGGGAAAATTTAGGATCTGGGGGGGTTATGTGATATATTTTTTTCTTGTCATACCAATGTCTCCGTAAAATTTTCCCTTTCCGAAGGGTTCCAGGAGTATCTTTATAAACTACCATTTCTCCTTTTTCAAACTCAAAGGGGTTCTCTAATCGATATACTTTTAGATCGAGTATATCGATTTGCTGTTCGAGGCATTCTGCTCTTTCTTTCAATCTTTCCATTCTTTTAGACATGTTTGCCCTCCCAATTCTATTTTAAATTCATCCGCGCCAAGAGCAGTATCAACATAAAAATCTAATGTTGTCGCGGTACTCGCATGCCGGAGATACTTTGAAACCTCTTTTATATCTCTGCCGTTCTCAATCTGCCTTGTAGCCCACCAGTGCCGAAGGGCATGAGGTCTGACATGTTTCCCGATCAATTCCTGAAATTCCTTTGTGATAAGTTTCCATAAAGTTTTACGGCTATACAAATTCTTAAGCTTTGTATAGAACAGATAGTCCGTTTCTTTTATCCTCGGGAAAACAGTTAATATCTTATTATACAAAACATTATCAATGTAAACATATCCCTCTTTGTTCCCTTTACCGCAGACATGAACTATCTTATTCTTTTTGTCGTAGTCTTCTATGTCCGAGTGCTTTATGTTTATGAGTTCGCTTATCCTTAAAGCTGTATCAAGAGACAGAGCCTCTATTATAACACTCATCTTCGGACGGGCGTTCTTAATAACATAAGAAAGCTCTTCTTCTGTTAAGGGAATATTAGTATTAGGAACACTCTTAAAGCTTATCTTGGATATACTCTTTAAGCGCTGAACCGGGTTATCATTCCTTTTTCCAACAGCTATCTGCATATTATAGAACTTGGACAGGGAAGATATTCTCCGGTTAATAGTGTTGTTTTTGAGCCCGGCTTTTTTCATCTCTTTTATGTAATCCAGGATAGTGTCGCTATCTGCGTTTATTATATCATACTTTTCAGTAAAGATTTTAAGATCATACTGATACGATAGCTGAGTGTTTTCAGAAAGAGAATCCCATGCTGTCTTCCGAAGATCCGCCTTACTTGCATATGATTGTATGTTATTCATCTAAATACCCCCTGATAATATTTTTAGAACCTTTTGTTAACTCTGTGGTCTGCTTCATTTCTGTCTCAACATTATGTTTGTAGTCAAAGTTAGCTGGCCCATCCTCTCCGGGTTTCGAGCCCTTGATAACTTCCATCCATGCCCCGATCCTGTTCTTGATCTCTTCTCTTTCTTTAACCTTCGCATTCTCAACTATTTCCACATTGTCGGGAACAGGAATCTTTTCTACTTTCCCTTCCGATGTATCAATAAACCATATAACAGGTTGATAGTCTTCCATGTCGGATGCTTGCCTGTTCATACAACCGCCCATAACAACATGTCTCCCTCCAGATTCAAAGTGAAACCCATGGTGGTTATCTCCGCAAAAGATCCATTTTGCGTCCGGGTATTCTTTCAGTAAATCCATCGCGGTTGTTGCCTTTACATTTGGAGGCATGTCTGATTTGTTTATGAATACTAACCTGTGAAAAAAGTATAAGCCTGTGTCAGTCCCGCACATCTGTTCATTATAATTTGCATATTTACCAAATTGAATCGGAGGCTTTATAACTTCCGAGTTTAATAATACTCCATAAGAAGAGGAATCAACATTCCTCCACAAATGATATGGCAAATCATGCTGCCCTGCAATGGCATATGCACCCAAAGGGAAAGACCTTATAAACAGATTTTTAATATAATCTGAAACTGTCGGGGTATGAAATACATCTCCCCCGATGATAACAGGACAATTTTTGGATAAACATTCATTCCTTATAAATTGAAGTTGCCCTTCTTGGGTTTCTATCCAATCTTCGTCTGTCCGGCAGATTGGTCTGTCATAACGTAAATGCAAATCTGAACAAAATATAAATTTCATATTACCTCTAAAATGGCCTGTTGCACAACGGGCATGAATCAGGCATTTCCTTCTCTAATCTTCTAATCTCTTTTCTTATTTCATTATACTGTATAGTCTTTTTGCTCGTTTCATCTACAAGTATGCTGACCGCAGATCTCCCTTCTCTAAGGGATTTCACATCTTTATCCAGAGAATCTATTTTATCCAGTATTTTATAAATCTTCTCAAATTGTATATCACCAATCTGTTTTAATTCTTTTTTGTACTTTCTGGATGTTTCCCATTTACTTTTTACTGCTTCGCTTTTTTGCTGTAATTCTAAAACTTCCTGGTCAGTCTCTTCAATTTCGCTTAATAGTAATTCTATCTCTTCGAAAGGGGTTCTGTTAAACTCTTCAAGGTCTTTTTTGTGTTCCTGTAACCGCGATCGTTTTTCACGGACATCCACAGCAACAATAGACCTCTCCCTCAAGTCCCTCTCCAGCTCTTCATACTCCTCAATCATCAACTCTGCTTCATCTATCCAGTCATACCGCTTTAACTCCTCTCTACCGGACTCAAGCTCTTCCCGAGTCTTCTCTATAGAAGAAGCAGTATCTCTCCTGTCCTTCTCCGCCTTTGCCAGGATTGTGTCACTGAGGTCAAGATTAACGATCTTATTAAAAAATCTCCCTATCTCCGCAGAACTTTCATTTAAGAGAAAAGGTTGATCAAATTGCTTTTGGAAATTAACATCAGTTATATTAAGGGCTTCCGTGATCTCTTCCGGTGGGGCGCCCTTGCCGACTGCCTCAAAAACATCATCATCTAAAATATAATCATTCCTGTCTTTGCCTTTCAGACGAACAATAGAAACATCGTCAAAAAAGAGACTGGCATAATGTTCTTTTACAGGTCTTTTCTTCTTATCCCTGTTCCAGTATGAATTGTATGATAATCCGGTAGGTTTATTGTCTTTGACTGATCTTATTCCGCGAAGGATAGAGGTTTTTCCGCTCTTAGAATCTCCGATAATTACATTTATCCCCTCGGAAAAGTCTAATTTTGTAGATTTATGGCTTTGATAGTTCCCTAATTCTATTGATTTTAATTTTTTCATTTTTGGCTCTCATTATATATATATCACGCTTTTAATTTTGTCTTACGTTTTATTCCCTTCTAAGGAATAAAAACACTGAAATACTTATAGAGCTGACTATATCAAAGAAAAACGCTGGTAATAGCGAGATATAGAAATGAACCTGTTCTTTTGAAGCATTAAATATCCCTCCGAGCCATTTGTAAAAATCATCATTACTTCCCGAGCTTTCATCAGCAGAAGTCATTTCAGGATTCTCCTCCAACTGGCGGATCTCCTCTCCACGAACACCCTCAAGCTTATTGCTTAACCTGTTCAGGTGCTTCTCTACAAGGCTAATCCTCCACTGTGTATCTTTGAAAAGGTTTCCATGTTCTTCCCTGTCTTCCAGGTTTTCAACGCCTTCTGAGATTTTATATAACTGGTTAAGCTGCCTTCTCTTTTCCCCTATCCTCTTTTTAACATCTTCTTTCCTGTTCTGAATACTTTTCCATTTCAGTTTGCCAGCGTTCACTTCCCTGTTACTGCCAGTCTGTAGCTTTTCATTCAGCATAAACCGTTCATATCTTCCGGAAAGTGTAGCACTAATTGTAAATAGAGTCACCACAAGCCACAAGAATATAAAACCGGAAACAGCTATAGTTTTCGCCCACATTGCCATCCTGCGGAAAGACAGGAAATATATTATAGTCTCAAAGCTTATAACCGCAAACAACACGAATATAATCCCGGAGATTGTTGAGAAGGGCTCAGGCAAAAAATGTTTAGACAATTTTATATTATAGAAGATAGAAATAGCTATAGAACCTATCCCGACAACAAGCATAACCGTCCGGATAACATACATTGCCAACCCCATATCCTCTTGTTTAGCCCGGGGCTTTGGTTTCGGTTTCTTCTTAGATTTTTTAGGTTTCTTTGGTTTTAAGACAACTTTCTTTTCTTCTTTTTTTATAGCTAATTCAACATTTTTAACTGGGATGGGTTGTATTTTTTTAATTACTTTTGGGGCGGTTTCCTTAATCTCCACTGATCCTATTACGTCTAAACCTTCGTCCAAATCATCCTCATTCTTAACTTCGACAACTTCAGGTTCAGGGGTTTTTTTAGCATCTGCAAATGCGTACCAAGACCCCTTTTTTACAATCTCCCCATCTTTTTCCAAAGCAATCATATACTTCCGAGTCTGTTTCGGGCTATACGAAAGAATATTACGCATTTCCTGTTCAGTAGGAAACCGCCCCTTCTTGCGATATATTTGATTCATTTTTCTAGTCGATCTTTGTTTCTTGTCCAATATCTAATATCCTTCCATATAATTTAAAAAATACTTCTGCGTCCATTACAACAATTGGTTCAGAAAAATTCTTTTTGTGAAAAAGTAACCAATCTCTTTCCGCAGAAGTATTATATTCAGCTTGTTCAACAGCCTTGTAAAGACTGAGTTTTTCTGTATTTTTACATTCTATGTCAAAAGGAAAATTCTCATACGCGAATCCCCGCAAAATTACATCAACACCACTCTGACCCATTTCCCTACTATGAATCTCGCACTGGTCGTCCTGGTTGTTAAACTCAATCTTAAGTAAATCGGCTATTTTCCGACAAACCCACAATTGCAAACGAGCGCCTTTATTTTTTGCAGATCGCGGGTTTATTTTCTTTTTCATTCTTCTCATGGACTTCAAGTGCCATAAAGTAACTACTCAACCATGCCCACATTATCGTTGATAATATCCCCCATGAAATAAGCTGGGCTAAGTGAATTGTTTCTTTTCCCCCGGCAACAAAAATCGTCCAATATAAATTTACTAATTCTAATAGACATAGAACTGTTATCATCATAAGTGTCATAATACTGTATCAAACTCCTTTTTCTTAAATTCTAAAGACTCTACATAATCTTTCCATACTCTCCTGACATAACGCCAATTCCTGTACTTCCACCTCTTGCCGTAATGCCCTTGATTGTATAGCCTGATAGCCTTCTTATAACTGCCTTTAGCTTTCCTTACTGCTCCGCCTAGATACCAGCACCCTAGCTTGATGTTGTACTCAGGTTCACACCTCAACTTCGGAGGTATGTTTTTACTTCTGAAGTGTACTGGCAGCACTTGCATATATCCATACTCGCCATCTCTTCCCCGAGTGAACTTCTCCCCGGCGCTTTCGTTCTCTATTATAGCACAAACCAGTAAAGGTGGCAACTTGTATTTTTTTGAATAGTGATCTATCCAGCAATACAAATCCCACTTTATCCATTTGTACTTAATATAAGAAACGATGTAGTCGTCTTTCACTTTGAAGGCAGATTGAACGCAATGATCGCTATTGAATATAAGCAAAGAATATAATACAGTTAGCATAAATATTATAGTCTTCATTTTTTCTCCTTAGTATGCCACTTTGCAATCTTTTTTTATAAATACTAAAAAATAAGAATGAAATTTACGAGCATGTTGCTGAACCTTCATGTTGGGGGACATCAGCCTTGACTTTGCCAATAGTATAAATTTATCTTTTGGATAAAACCCCAAAGCTAAAGCTTCTTTGATTATTTTAAATTCGCTAAAGTATTGTTTAGAACTCTCTATTGTATCTTGACATTTGAAAATTAAGATTCCGTTTTCTTTAAGAATCCTATGAAACTCTTTTAACGCATCAATATACATATCCCATAGAATAGGAATATTTTTGTAATAACCAAATCTCGTCTTTATCACCCCTGGTTTACCGTCTTTTTGAGAAGCCCCCACGAAAGGCGGATCAAACATGATAGAACTCACACTCTCGCCCCCCAAAGGTAGTTCTCTACAATCTGCTTCCCTGACCCCTTCTATTTGCGGGTGTAGATCGAATCTATGAAATGGTTTCTCTATATTCTTATAGAAAACACCTTTAGAATAAGTTGGGTCTAATTCAATCCCTTGTGGACAATAAAGCTGGATGATATTTTTAATTATCTCTTCTTGATTATAAGATATTGTTGTTATCATAAAGATGTCCTTTAACTATTTATTTTATTTTCCTCATCTTCTTTTTGATTATTTTTTTCTTCAACTTTTTCTTTTAATTTTTTGTACAGGTCATTTTTTTCTATATATTTTATAAGCTTTCTGTAAGTGAACTTTTTTCCGTCCCACTCTAATTCTCTTTTTTTCGCGTCTTTAACCATGATATTAGCATCATCGCGAAGATCATACAGCACCTCCACTGCTAAAGCTATATCAGATATTTCATTTTTATTTAAAAGAGAGTTAGTAATCTTTTCGGTAATTTCCTCTAAAACTTTAGGATTATTCTCCAAAAAATCTTTTACACTCTCTTTTCCCTGTCCCAACTTTTCTCCTTGATAGGAATACCATGAATGAGCTTTCTCTACAATGTTTGCAGCCACTGCCAAATCTACAACTTCGGCTTCCTGGTTTATTCCCGAATTGAAGTGAAGTTCAAATTCCGCCTGTTTAAAGGGCGGAGCAACTTTATTCTTTACAACCTTAACCCTGACCCTGTTACCTATAACTTCATCTCGGACTTTAATAGATTCTATTCTCCGGATGTCAAGGCGGACTGATGAATAAAATTTAAGCGCATTCCCTCCGCTTGTAGTTTCGGGAGAACCGAACATAACGCCGATCTTACTTCTTATCTGATTGATAAAGATAAGACAAGTTTTTGATTTTGAAACAACCCCTGTTAATTTCCGGAGAGCCTGGCTCATAAGCCTTGCCTGAAGAGCCATGTGTGAATCACCCATGTCTCCCTCAATTTCTGCTTTCGGCACAAGAGCTGCAACAGAATCAACTACTATAATGTCAAAAGCGTTAGACCGGACTAATGTTTCAGTTATTTCTAATGCTTGTTCTCCGTAATCCGGTTGGCTAATGTAAAGGGATTTTACATCTACACCGAGCTTAGAAGAGTGTTCTGTAGAAAGAGCATGTTCAGCATCAATGAAAGCTGCTACTCCCCCGACTTTCTGAGCCTCGGCGATAACGTGCAGGGTAAGGGTAGTCTTTCCGCCCATTTCAGGGCCGTAAATCTCGACAACCCTTCCTCTTGGTAGCCCTCCAATTCCTAAAGCCCCATCTAGCCCTATACTACCAGTGGAAATAGATTCTATTTTCGTGTTTATCGCGTCGTCCCCCAACTTCATTATGGAGCCTTTGCCAAATTGTTTTTCAACCTGGGCAACTGCTTCATCTATTGCTTTCTGTTTTTCTGTGATTGTCATTAATATTTGCTCCCGCTTTTTAGTTCACCTCGCAACAAAAGAGCAAGTTTATCGGGGAAGATAATCCATGTTCCCCGCTCAACTCTCTGTATGCCAATCTTATATTTCCTAGCCCACGCAATTAGCGTAGGCCGGGAAACTCCTGCTTCTCTCATTGCCTCTGTAACAGAAATAGCGTCTTCTGTTTCAAAGGCAGCTTCTTCCAACTGAATTCTTGAATTACCCCTCATCTTTCTTATCCAATTTGTCAAATTCGTCAGCACACTTTTGCCAGATTGCATCATCACAATTACGGCATTCTGATTTGTTGCCATTATCTCTTCCGTAATCATGACCATATGGACAAGGATTATCTTCAGTGGGGCGAACCCTCGCTCTTTCTCTGCGAGTCCTTCTCTCGGAATCTGCATCATTCACTTCTACAACCTCGGCAGTCGAACCAGCAACCGCGCCACGGTTTTGAAACGGGCTGGCGCCAACAGGTGCGTCTTTCGGCTCAGTGTCCACTGGTTTCTCCTCTTCTTCAACCTCTTGTGTTCCATAATAAAGATTGCGAACCTCTTCATAAGTAGGAACAATAAGAAGTTCATCAAGGCTGTAAGTATGATCAAGAACATCTTCCTTGTAAGGTTCTCTGTCGAGAAAGTCTACCCTTTCATATTTGAAAAATTTACCAAACTGGTTATTAACCTGGATGGTTCTCATCTCAACTGTCTTGCCAATTTCCCGATCATAAAATATTAAAACCCCGTCACCTTTCTTAGACGAACCAGCTTCTTTGATTAGAGTGTTCTCGAAAAGGAAATAAGACTCTTCAAAAAGTTGAACCTTAGCTTCCGACTCGGGAGCATCCAGATTTATGATGTTGTAATAGCACCGATGTTTCGCCTGATGTTTCTTAATCATTTCCTTGTCTGCATCAGGGTCTTTCTCTAATTCATTTAATTCTTCACAGATTGGGCATTTTCCTTTATTACCGCCGAAGGTCTTATCCAGACACAGAACTCTTTCTTCACTCGGGCCAACATTTTTGTGTACCCATATATCCAGGATATAATCTTCTTTCCCTGCCGGGACTTGCTGAGGATGATTCTTCGTTTTAACCCTGTACGGCAGAATATCTATTCTGTTGTAAACAGGATCACTTGGTCTTTCACCAACTTCGGGTTTATAAAACAGATCTTTTCTATAACCGCCGATCAAATCCAGATCTAAAATCTGCCTTTTTCCGGAAAATCCATCCCCGGTAGCCTTTTTGTAATTATTCAGTAATCTTTCTTGTGCTTCTTTTACTCGTTCTTCTTTTGTACTCATTTTTAAATCTCCTTTTTTAAAGTTTTAATTAGTTTTTCATAATTGATAATAAGCTCATTTAAGTTTGCAATAAATTTTACAGGAACATAAGAAGGTGCTGATTTGGTTAGATTAAATTTAGCGTCATTGATTTTTTGATTAAAATACAATTCAAGTGACATTTAATAAATTTACCTCCTTGCATGATCCAACAATTTTTCTCTTACTATTTCCGCCGATATACCAGACGGTTCAAATTCTTTTTTTAAATCTCTAGGTGTAGTCGGCCCAGCGAAATAATTGCCGATCCACATTCTTACTTCATTTTCCAGCGCCACTTTTTTATCAGTAACAGCATCCAGTCTGCCAGAAATAATATCGTCTTCATACATCGCCTGGCTTAACGCGGAAACTGCCTCTTGATAGCGCGGATCTAATTCAATGCTCATCGTGATCAATGAATCAGTTACTTTTCCTCCTCTTTCTCTCACCTCCTTGCTTATTTCAGCAGATACTTGTTTGACCTTTTGCTTGAGATCTCTTGCATTCTTTTTTGTCTCCGCAGAAAGTTCCCCGTACTTTAGTCTCAACCGGGGTTGTCTTAACCATTCGACATCTAATGCCTCAGATTCAATGTCAAAATCTTTCCTGATCTCGCTCATAATTTTTCTCCCTTTTTATTTATTTAATTTTTAATTTCAATAGAAGCAATTGTGTCATGTATTGCTCCCCCATGGGAAAATAAACCTATTTTATAAACTTGGAATCCTCTTCCTTTTCCCATTACATTACTATGATATCCAAAAGTTATTATTCTGCCGTTCTTTTTTAAAATTCTCGGAACCTCATCTTTCAATCTTTTAAATGGGCTGGCCTTATTTCCTTTATAAAATTCCATGCTTTTTCTATACGAATAAGGTGGGTCAAGAAGAATAGTATCAAAAATTTTTCCTTTCCATTTCATAACAAGTTGTAATGCGTCTTCATGGAAATCGGCAAGAGCATCTTCATCTATATCATTTCGCACTTCATCAATATCAAGTTTTGTATATCCAGAAAATAAATTCAGAGTCAATCCGACACATTCATTTTCAACCCATTTTCGTATAGGTCTTACTTTGAATGTATATTTATTCAAGGGACATTTTATGTAATCAAATTTTATTCTCTTTTCCACTTTACTCAAACCTCTTTATGAAGTCACAGAAGTTCTTGATACCATCCCGAAACATTTCCTTGTTCTCAGGATTGTATATTGTTGAAGCAGGATGAATAACCCAACTGATAAAGCAACCATACTTTTCATTCCATTCCAACTCACCGCTCTTATTCATTATACCGCTTTCTTCATCTGTAAAAAACTTAATTGAAGTGTTCCCACAAGCCAGAGCAACAAACGGTTCAATTCTTTCAAACTCATCGTCCAGCCACATAGAACATTTTTCTATATGCTTTTTTGTCGGGGTCTTTATTGTCCTTCCGGGATAGCATTTACAGACATTTGTTACATGGAAATCTCTTCGGGTAAAAGAATTATCTTCTACCTGTTCCCATAATTTCTTACCGGAATCTCCCACAAAACCTACGCCTGTACGGTCTTCATCCGCTCCAGGTGCTTCACCTATAATCATAATGTTCCGGGTAGAACGGCTCGGGAGGACAGGGAGAGTACATTCTCCTTCCAGTTGACACTCTTTGCATTCCAGTAATTCCGTGTTTTTGTACCTTGCCCTTTTTACAGGTTTCAACTTTAATCCTTCAAGTCTGCCCCTCAGTAAATCTTCTGCGAACCACATCCGGTGGCAGACAATGTTACCGCTTTTCTGAGGCATGTTTATTTTAATAAGAACATATGAATCTTCTGAATGTTCTATCTCTTCTATATTCTCATTGTAATACGTTTTATCAAAAGAAAACTGGAGATCCCCTGTTTCATCTCTGAATAATACGCTTACACTGGCTTTTTTCCCGCTACTCCCTTTAAATGTACTAAGCTTTAATTCTTCTATTTTTCCGAAATAATACCTCATATTAGAGTCAATGTCGTATACTTTTATGTCTTTTGCTTTTTCTATCTTTATTCCGGAACCATTTAAAAAATTGATAAATTTCTTATACTGATACAAACTATCCCGTACAAAAGAGAGTCCTGTGTACTCAGATAATCTATCGGCTTCTTCGTCGGTAATAGCCACATTATCATACGCATTTATAATGTCAAGTATATTAAGGAACCTTTTTGTCACTGGTTCTTTCTCTTCTGAACCCTCATAAAACCCCTTGGCTTCAAGCTTTTTAAAGCTTTTTGCGGTCTTTTCGCCAACACCTTTGATCTCTATAAACGGGGCATAAAGGATGTTATCTTTTATACTCCACAAGAACGGATCGCTTATCCCGACCTTCGGAAACCGCACATCTATCCCTAAACGGAAAGCTTCCTGAACGAATTCTGTCTTCTTCGCGTCTTTCTCTGTCCCGGACGCGCCGTATGTGAGAAGGGCGCATATAAACTCCGTGGGATAATTTTGTTTCAGATATTGATCCCAATACGTCAGCATTGTGTAAACAACTGAATGACTTTTATTAAACGAATACTTTCCATATTCTACAATATTATTCCAGAGGCCATAAGCCTGTTCGTCTGTCAAAGTTTTCTTCTCTACACACCCTTCCACGAATTGTTCCTCATATTTCCTGAGAGCATCTTTGCCTTTGCTCTTGGCAATATCTTTTCTTATCTTGTCACAAACACCCCACTTTAATCCCGCGAGAAGGTTCGCAACCATCATAATCTGTTCTTGGTAAATAAGGAGACCGTAAGTGTCTTTCGTTATCTCGTCGTAAATATGGTGGAGCCCCGGAGTCTCTTCTAACCCTTTTTTTCTTTTTATATATAAATCGCTGATGCCACTGTTAAGCGGCCCTGGCCTGTAAAGAGCGGTGATGTCAACTAAAGTGTTAAAGTTATCGACGCCAACCTGTTTACAATATTTTCGTAACCCCCGAGACCCCACTTGAAAACAGCCTACATTGTTCCCTTTACTGAACTCACTGAAACACTTCTCATCATCCAAAGGGATTTCCTTAAAGTTTAAATCTACTCCACGGTTTTCTTTTATGAGCCTCTTAGTTTCCTCTAACACCGATAGCATTGACAACCCGAGTACATCCAGCTTAATCAACCCAACATGTTCGATGTCGTCTTTGTCCCAATTTATTACCGGGTTCTTATCTTTATCAACAGTGAAAGCACACCTCGTCCCTCCACGAAGGTCTTCATCTGAAATAACCAGGGCTGCTGCATGCACCCCTTTATTCCGGATAGTGCTTTCCATTTCAGCAGATATTTTTGCCACTTTAGGATATTTCCTGGCGAACCACTTTCCATCTTCAAACATTTCAAATGCTTCTTTGATTGTCTCTCCATAACCTTCATCGCCTTTCAGCCTTGATATTATAGCTGAACACCCTCTATCCACATCAACGTAAGGCACATCAAACACTCTGGAGACATCTCTTAAAGCCTGTTTGCCTCCCATAACAGAAGTAGTGCTTACACTGTTTACATTCCACTCCCCATACAACTCTCCCAGATGATCTCGTATAAGGTGCCGTTTAACATCCGGAAAATCAATATCTATGTCAGGCAGAGAAATTCTGTCTGGATTTATAAATCTGGAAAACAACAGGTTATACTTTATAGGATCTACACCAGTAATGCCTATCAGATAACAAACAAGAGAGCCAGCACTGGAACCCCTTCCCGGGGAAATAAATATATCATTCTTCTTACACCATTCTATAAGTTCCCATACAATCAAAAAATAACGGACAAAATCCTGTCTCACTATTAGATTGATTTCCTCTTCAAGCCTTTCCTGATATGCGTCTTCTCCTTTCTTCCCTATCCTGTGCATTCCGCTTTCGCATAAATTTTTTAAGAAAAAGATTTCGTCTTCCCACGCTAAACTCTCAGGCAAAGGAAGATGAATCTTTTTCTCAGGTATTTTTGTGAACCCACTACACTTCTCCGCCACTTCCATCGTGTTTATCAAAGCCCTTCGGCATTCTCTTGAAGAGAGAGCGCCCTGAGCCTCAAAACTTTCAATCATTTCTTCTCTGGTTTTCAAAAAATAACTTCCAGAATCTTTAAACTTCCACCTTTTCGGGTCTTTCCATTTCTTCTTAATCTGTACCGCGAGTAAAACTTCATGGTTCAGCACATCTTCACTATTAACAAAATGAGAATCGTTTGTCGCTATTAACGGCAAACTATACTTTTCTGAATACATTTGACATAATACATTAACATCTTTCTGCTCCTGAAAATTATGAGGCATGATTTCCAGGTAGAGATCTTCCGTGCTTTGGTCTATTAACCTTTTCAAAAAGTTTTCTCCCCATGGGAAAGAAAGGAAAGACGCGGAACAGGCAGTAGATATGATCAACCCTTCCCGGTTCTCCGCGAGAAGTTCTGGAGATATTCTCGGTCGGTAATAGAACCCTTCTATGTTTGACAGGGTAATAAGCTTAAGGAGATTGTTCCAGCCGACCTCGTTCTTGGCAAACAAGGAAACATGAGCCCGTTTCTCTCCTTTTTCATGGAGAATAATATCTGGAACTATATATAACTCCGCACCGAAGATCGGTATAATATTATTCTTTTCACATTCTTTTTGGAACTTAATCGCTCCATCCACGTTGCCATGGTCTGTCATTGCAAGATGGGTAAACCTCGCCCTCCTTGCCACTGAAGCATATTTTTTATGAGAGCCAAACCCGTCTAAATACGAGTATTGTGAATGGCAATGTAGGTGACAAAAGTTTTGATCCATTTTAATATCCCAAAGCACTCATAATATTCAACAGCACGATCAGGCCTAACAGGTAATAAAACACCTTTATCCACTGGAGAGAGAAAAAATACCAACTACATCTAATACATAAATAAACAACAAAAAGCCAAAAAATAGTTTCCATTTTTCCCTCTCAACTTTTTAAAGTTCTGCTTTTATATTAATTGCTTTAAAAACTTTTATTAGTTCTGTCTGCAATTTTTTACTTATCATCATATCCAACTCTTCGCTGTCTAAATATAAGTCTAACCCATCCGTCCACTCTTTGAGAAACTCTCCTATTTTTACCCCGATGTGTTTCTTTATATTTAATTCCCTTATGGCAGATTTAAACTGCGCTACGATTGCCTTTTCCAACTCTTTTTCAAGTTCCGGGTGCTTATCAATAATAAAACTAATTTTGGTTCTCAATAAATCTTCAACTATATTTTCCATTTTTTTCTCCTTATTCTTTGCAGTACGGACAACAGGCTCGTATTCCCTCACCTTCCATAAAAAACTTAGAATCAAATGTCCAGCCCTGACTTTCTAAAAACTCCATCGCCTCTGTCGCGGTTTCTTCTGATTCTAAACTGACGATCACTTCACCGTAACAGCCTTCTTTATCCCTTTGTTCGTCACAATTAACTATTACTATTCTCTGTAGTTCTATCATAGAGCCACCTCATCCGTAAATTGTCGCACATATCCTGCAAGGATGATGTTCGCTTACCTTATCATATATTTTCTTTATATGATCTAAATCCTCAGACATCAAACTCCCTACTTCCCAGCCTCCTTTCTCTTCATCATCATAATCTTCATCGAAATAAGCGAGAAAGTATTTTTTAGGATCAACGCTTTTCTTTCTTTTGCCTTTCATGGGAATCTCTTTTATTCCGGATAGAATGGCTTGATTTATTTTCTCTTCAAATTTCAGCAACTTAGAGTGCCACCCGTAAACATTGAGCCACTTAGAAAGCAGTTCCCAAACAAGGATATAACAATCTTTACACAGGAAAATTTTTTCATCCTGGAACGGGGTCTCTAATTCGTATTCTATTTTCCTTCTTTTACATCTACTACATTTTTCCATTTTTCCCCCTCTCTTTATATATATCACGGAATTAATTTTGCTGTACGTTTTTTAATAAAAACTTTGTACAAATTAAAGCATGGTTCGGATATACCCCAATTAAATGCCATTGGCTATCAAATCATCTAAAATTTTGCTGGCATTATAATATTGTTCATGTGCATTTTCATTGTCACTTCCGGTATGCAAATAAAATTGTTGTAGAACATACAAAACATTTTTCAATTTTTTCTGCATTTCTGCTATTTTATCTTCGCCAACAGCACTTAATTCATGCTTATGCAAAATGCTGGCTTCCTTTTTAAAGTTTGCCCCACACGAATTACATTCCCATCTTTCGTTATAAGTCCCATTACTACTAATTGTTGGCTTATATTTTACTATCGAACAAGCACATCCACAATTTTGTTCTTCCATTTTTTATCTCCTTTTCTTCGCACTTCGCATACGCCTTAGCCATTAAATGAAATACTTGCTAAGCACTTCTTGCAATCGTTCTTTATCTAATTCCACAGTATAACGTTCTTCGATCAAATTTATAGATTCTATCTCCGCAAGTACATCATCTAATTTGGCATATGTGGAAATTGCTCTTTTGTATTTTACATCTGTTTCCTCAATTTTGTCCTCACACCACGTATGGTATCTGTCACCCTCGCCGTCGTCATCATACTGTATGTATATTTCGTCTAATAACATTTTGCTCATCGCCTATCTCCTTTCGTTTATTCGCAACATCGCATATGCCT
Source organism: PVC group bacterium (assembly GCA_024231215.1). Lineage (GTDB taxonomy): Bacteria > Omnitrophota > Gorgyraeia > B26-G9 > B26-G9 > JAAEQR01. The sequence continues at coordinate 21,097 of JAAEQR010000034.1, forward strand.
TAGCCATTAGGGTAAATATTTGCTTTTAATTATCTCAAATTGTTGTCTGCTTATACGCATCATATCGTTATCACGATGAGAATAATATTCCTCAAGCTCCGCAAAAACTTCCCCTAATTCGGTATATGATGAAATTGCTTGTGCTTTTTCTTTAGCATAATCTTTATATTTTATCCAAGAACCATCAGCATCTTCTTCAACATCTAATCTATGCCTATCCCAATCAAAACAATCTATACCTATCTCATACCTTTTCATTGCCTATCTCCTTTCCCCGCAACTTCACATATACCTGTACCATTAAATGCCATTGTTGGCCTCGTCAAATAGGCACGGATGCCGAGCCTCGGTTTCACTGTGAACATCAAACGCACAATTATAAATATGTAGCCCTAAATCTGGATTAACTAAATTTCTAATAATTTGATCCTTCCTGTGCTTAATTTTGTACCCTGAAATATCAAAACCGAATCCTTTACTGCCCTTTTTCCGTATATCAAATTTTTCACTTTTTTGAAATGAATTTGAAATTGAATAATTTGACCAAAAACAATGTCTGTCAATTATCTCTGAGGGTTCAACAAACGGCTTATAATATGGCTTTACATTTTCAACAACATATTTCCCTTTATAGAAATGCTTTAAAAAAACAATTTCTCCCCATAAATTCATATCTGGAAAAACTGCATCATACATTTCAGCAATAGCACCCATCCTTCTTATGTCAGAATGGCTTTGACATGGTGGACTTGACCATATGAAATCGTAATCCTTGTAATTCTTTAATAAAAAATCATGTGCATCATCAACAACAACTGTATCATCAGGAAACAAATCTTTATATATTTCTGCTATCTCTGGATTTAGTTCAACTGCTGTAACTTCTACACCCTCCCATAGTTTTCTATTACCGCCAATCCCAGCGTACAAGTTTAAAACTTTCTTCATAATATATTCTCCCTATTACTGTTCATCAATTAGATGAAATACTTGCTCAATACTTCTTTCAATCTTTTTTGATAGAAAGTATCTCCATCCTCATCTAAACGTAAATCTATTTTCCGAATCTCCGCAAGTACATCCTCTAATTCAGGCTTATTCGAAATGCTGGCTTTAAATTGCTCAATTTTGTCAATCGCCTCTTCAATTAAATCTCGCTGTACTGTTATCTGTTTTTCATCGTTTTTACACAACGCAACTTTTAACATTTTTTCAACACTCATTATTCCCTCCAAAATTTATCTCCTGTATCATCCTAGCTCCTCCAGGAACTTAAATGCTGGCTTCTCTTTTAAATCATATTCAAGAATTCCATAAGAACTATCCACTGAATCCGCTATATCATATAGGATAACCTCTTCAATAGGACTATGCTGAATATAATTGAGTAATAATTCTATATATTCTTTTTGTTCTTCATAAAAGCAATTGCTTGTTTTCCACCCCGTTTCTGTTAACCAGATGGGTTTATGAAGTTTCTGGAGAGTTCCCAGAATTGATTTATATGAACCACCCCGGAAAGGTATTCCAAAAACAATTCTCCTTATCACTGACAAAGCCGAGTCTCGGTATACATGGAAGGAAACAATATCAAAATACTTTTTATACCTTTCCGCAGCTTTGATCCAGGCATACCAGTCATTGTTGTCCATAACACTAACGCAAGGCGCAACTATCCGGGCGTCACTCTTCCTTGAAATAACCTCACTCGCTGGCTTAAGAATATTTTCGAAATAAAAGAACCTTGAACCCTGATAAAACCGGGGCAGATTTGGTTCATTCCAAATTTCATAAAAATTGATCATCCCCTTATACCGTTCTACCACTGTCTCAACAAAGTTAACCCATTTCTCAATAAAAAATTCTGGATCGTTAAACCCTTTATCCGCCCACTCGGGATTGTAGCCCAATATAGCCAGGATTTTTATTCCTCTTCCTTCACAAAACGAAACGATATTATCTGTAGCCTCCCAGTCAAACTTCCCCTCATCTGGTTCAATCAAAAACCAATTGAAGTCACACCGGACAAGCGGTGGGTTAAGTTCTCCCAGTTTCTCAAACTGCTGTAAATCGTAGAGCAAATGAACATTCAACCCATAATCTTTTTTGCATGGAATTGAACGAAACCTCTGTAACAGCCACATAATTAAAGATCTAATCATAGTCTTTCACCTCTTTTTGTTGTTCTTTTTAATTCGAGATCCCCCCAGAACCCCGAATAGTTAACTCTTACACCTTCCAGTTTTCAACTTTCTCTACAATACGTCCAGCTGCCTCACCTCTTTCTTTCTCTGTATGAGCTTCCTGCCACTGTTCATAATCTTCACAGGGCTCTACCAGTCCTAAAGGACACTCCTTACAACCGCTGCAAACCTCGCACAACGGGCAATATGCTTCCGCCTTGGAAATCTTCTCGTAGAGTTCGTCTGGAAGGTCTTCTTTAAACTCAATCTCCGGATGATCTCTCAAGTGTTTCCACATTTCTAAACAAAGTCTTTTGGCTCTCTTTTTTGTCATGTTACCACCTCGGAATCATTTTATCCATATTTTTACTAACATATAAATCTAAAGGGTTTATTTCATAAGGCTCTTGACCCTCAACAGCCCTGTGAGAACAGCCTGCCTGGTATGCCATGGCAACAAATTCACTGCACACCATTGCGTCCCTGTCCCAGTCTCCAACTTTCCGTAAACCGAGTATTGCTTTTACAGCAAGGGCAACCAATTGTAGAAAAGCATATCTCTCCCCATGCTTCCGGAAAGAATAGGCCTGTAATTTCTCAAGCCTTCTCTTTGTTAAAGCAACACCTTTCGGTCTAGCCACCCTGATTTGATACTTCAGGCTATTATACTTAGTGGCTGTCTTAATTCTTATTCCGTTCATCCCAGCTTCCGCCATCATGGGAATACCTTTTATTTCTCCCAAGTACAGCGCAACATGAGCTATCGGAACCGCATCTTTTCTTGATACTCTCCATTTAGAAAACCAGAAGATGTGTTTGTGTAACCAGCTATCACAATATGTGAATATTGTTTCTCCCCCGGCTAAATCGTAATCGCTTAATACTGCCATGCTTCCTCCTTTTTCATGTTCTTCCCATATTTGTAATTCTTCCATCCAGATACGGCTGTCCGCATTCCAAACACTGTAAAACCAAAGCTTCTTTGTTCGGCAATATACCTCTGTGCCGATCAACCAGAGTTCTTACTCTTATAGAATTATTTAATTTATCTTCCTCTGAACTGTTCAATGCCAGCGCCATCGTAACATGGTTTAATTTCCTGGCATCTTCTGAAAGATCACTCTCTCTAATATCCCTGTCCAGTGTCTGCTTGTTGGAATGCGAAGCAGTTACCATTAATAAGTTCCTCTCCTGACCAATCGCCCTGTGTCCCATCCAGACAGAATCTATCTGGTGCCTTCTTTCCTCTTTAGTGTCCGGTTTACATATATCAGCATAATCTGTAACAATCACGTCCGGAACAAAGTCTTCATAATATTCAAGATTGTCTAATATATTTCTCATATCGTCTGGGGTCGTGGATTTACTCGGGGCGCACTCTATCCTCAGCCTTGAGTTCTTAACGAAACCAGACATGGAATTGATCTTGGTATACACTTGATTATAATTCATAACAGGCTTGATAACTTTTCTTTTAAAGACATCGCCATTCTGATCAAAGAAGGGGATTTCCACTTCTCTTTCACTCTCTTCTTCGTGAAAAGGGACAACTCCCCCGGTCAACCTCTGGTAAAATCTTAAATTCAAATCATGTTTCGGCATCTCCCAAGAGAAGAATAAAACATTACATTTATTCAAAGTCGCCCACAAAGCCATTTCCATCAGCATGAATGTTTTACCCCGTTTTGCCGGGCCAATAACAGCAAGAAAGTCTCCCCGTCTTAAAGGCCTGATAAGGTCTCCTAACGCCCCAGGCAAGCGGAGAAGGGCGTTAGTTTGACCAAGAGCGTTCAGGGAGGTCATTATCTCTTCTGTGCTACTGTCCCAGAAATTAAACCCGTCTGACACAGTTTCTTCGACTCTCTTGAATTTGGCTATCTCTGCCTCTACTGCCGTGTAGTCTCCGAGTAGCCGTAAACCTTTTATCCTTTCCTCAAGAATTTCAATGGCAGATCCCTTAAAATAATTCTTTGCCTTATCAACATTATAATCAACATTATAGTGCTGATCCTCTTCCTCAAACCTGTCACTTATCCTTGATAAAAAAGTGTCTATTAATTCTATCTTTGATTCATTCGCTATAGCAGTCTTCTTTGCCTCGAACAGACTTTTGATGTCTTTAAGGGGGGCTTTTTTATACTTATCGTAATATTCTATACACCATTTAGCGACGGTCTTTGTATAAAAAATATTGAAATATTCCGGTTGGTACATAGGTCTAATTCTTTTGATAAAATCTGTCGAAATAATCAATCCCAAAACAACATCCTGCTCTTCATTTTTATTTATTTCTTGACTTTCAAAATTGATAGGCATGATTGTTTTCTTTATTTCTCCTATGTAAATTAACTCATACTGCACCAATACTGTTAGGTGTTCATTTTTTCACCTTTCCAACTTTCCCTATAAAAAATGACCAGATAAGAAAACACAAAAAGACACCCTTTGTATCATCTGCTGAAACCATGGCAAGTGACGGAGTAAAATAAAAAGCTTTCCAGTCAAACTTACTCTGCTTAAAACAATTGATTAAATATATTTCTATTTTTTTATTCATTTTAATTCTCCCCTGTTATGTTCAAAAACTGCTATAGAAAAACCTCTCGGAGTAGCACTTCTGATATTTTTCGTCTTATCGCTTTTGCCCCCAAGTTTTTTATGCTGTCTTGAATAACCGGCTTCAGGAATCACTGGGTTTTTCTCTGGCATAACAAACCCATTACCAGTCCACAAACAAGTTCTCTTCGGGTAAGCGTCCCTTGGTGCTATGTGTTCAGGCCAGTCAGGGTGCTGGTCGTCTTCCGGTAAGTACCCTCCATATTCAAAAGGGTCAAAAATATACTCTGGTTTCCTCCAATATGTTGAGAACGTACTTACCGGATTTTCAACCATGTACGGACTTTTGTAACGATCAATTATTCTTAAACAACTTGATAAAAGAGTGAATGCTTCGACTGCTGCCTGTGGGCCTTTTGATTTAAAATGCGTTGCCCCGGAAACCGCCGTATGAGTGCATGGTGGGAATGCGAAAACGATACTTGGTGCAAAATCAGGGAAAAACTTGTTAACATCTGCCTGGATATGGTGAATGTTGTCTTCATCCTCAGCCTTTTGTATATCAACACAATAACATTCATGTCCGGCGTCTGCCCATGGTTTAACCATGATCCCTGTATGATCACACAAGCTTAAAACCTTCATGTCTCAATCCCCTTTACCTCTTTAAAACTAAACAGCAGCCATTTGGAACTTGTTTACTCCTCGATTCTTCTTTTTTTCTGCCCAATTCTGTCGCTGTTTTTCATGCTCTCTTTTTTCTCTTTCTCGGATCTCTGCTCCCACTTTATGTTCTTCATAAGCGGTTTTTGCATCCAGAATCTTTTCTTCAGATGGGTCTAAATCATAAGAATTACCGTTCGTCTGCTTCATCCAAATCACAAATTCTTTCCACAGCCAAAGTCCGTACAACTTATATATACCACCCTTTCGGAAGTCACTGAATTTTTTTTGTAAAAAATTTATATGCTGGGTATAAAATCCGTCACCCTTTATCAAAGGAAGGTTTATATATTTTCCAATTTTCTGCTCATATAAGGCTTTTTGAGACACAATATAGTTAACACCCTTGACAAGCGCACAAAGCTCCGTATCGTTGATCTGAGAGCTTCTGAGAGCCTGTCTGTACAACTTTAATACCCTTTCATCCTTAATTTTCTCCATTTTCAGGTCAGGGTCTTTATATAAATGTATCAGGGCGCAACTGCAACCATTTTTTTCATTTAATAACCACGCTTTACAACTGCGGTATTGTTTACTTTTATTATTGTAATGTCCCTGTGCATCGGGGGTCTGGAGAAAGTCGGCTCTGTCTATTGCTTTGTAAAGTTCTTCCTCTCCCCACTCCCTGTGACCCATTTCAGCCGGGACTCCAAAATCTTCGAGGTGTTTAAAGTTTAAAGTTCTATGTCTTTTTATAAAAATACCTTTCTCAAGTTCTCCGAACATTTTTGCGGAATCCTGGTAGACTTTGGTATTTGTTTTATGGGTGATTAGATTTGATTTGGAATTCCAGTATTCGACATATTTGTTAGTCTCGTCTAACTTTTCGGCATTATTGATCTTTTTATCGGTAAAAAAAAGAGTGGCACAATTAAAAGACTTATCCGAAGACTCCGTAGGGTTTTCTTTTTCAGAAAACCCTATATCTTTTACGTTAGTAAAAGATACTTCCTTATTCTTATTATCTAATACTTTATTACTATAGGGCGAGTCGTCCGCATTCCGACCCGACCGAGAACCGGAAAACCCGTCATCCGGTGGGGCCTGATTATAGTCAATAAGGGTGTAATTTACCTCTTTTTCGTCTATATTCCACCGATCAAGGTGTTCTTTTATCACCTTTTTGTCCAAAACAGGTGTTTCTAACACATAATACCCATTAGATAAGAACCTTCCATTTGACCCTTTTATAGTATAATTGTACAAATACCCGAATTCTTTCAGTTCTTTTATAGCCGATGAAACGCTGTCTTTGCCATCTTTTGATTTGTTTATGAGGTCTGTTCTCCATGCTTTCCAGTCGGGGGGTCTGCTGATCAGGTAGGTGTGAATGCCTTTTGCTTTCCAGGACAGGTTGCTGTCCTCGATGCAATCCAGCTTAATTGTTTTGTATGATTCACTTTTATTTACTCGTAGAATTTTTAGGTCTGCCATATTTTTGCTCCTTGATATTAAATTGCTCTATAAACTAAAAAACCCCGAAACGCAGTTATTTTTTGTCAAATTGTAAGAAGGTGGGAAAATTGAGAGAACAAAAAATTCTGCATTACAGGGTGTATGTGTGAATTATAATTCCGATTTAAAAAATTCTCGGGGGCTATTATTAAAAAGGGTTTTTTGGTTTACGGAAAGTCTCCCCCGAGAATTAGTAAACATAATTTACTTACGATAGGACTTTAAAACGCTTTTTGTACCTTGTCAACTGTTTTTTTAAGTAAAGATTTTTCAATCTCTTCCGGTGAATATTCTTTTCTCTCTTTAGCCTCTGCTTTTTTTCCTTTATTCCACTGGTTTATTGGTCTGAATTCAGAAATAGCCACATACGCGAGAGTAATTCTCGACAGGAATGGCTATTTTCTTTTGACCTCCTTCTCTTTCGACTTTGTTTGTTTCTATCATGGTTTCATTTGATCCTCCTTATGGTCTTTTTGTTCCATTATTTTCAAACTCCTTTTTTTTTAGTTTTTAAATACACATTTCGCAACCTTCTAGACCACAATCAGTACATTGGAGACAGCACCAATATTGTTCCTCGTCATTCTTGGAATCCATCTCCATTATATTTACAGAACCACATTTCCCACATATAGAAGCACCACACGCACATTCTATCCAACAACAATTTGATGTTTGTTTATTATGTAATCTTCCACAGTTGTTGCATTTCATCTTTTCGTTTTTTAATTCCATTTGATCCTCCTTATGGTCTTTCTATCAACAATCTTCTTTTAGCTGGCTCAGGCCATTTTCTTCTTACCATAGATTTTAAATTATTGCTGTAGTTCTGTCTCTGGTATAGCCTGTTATATTCCCTCCTCTCTTCTTCTTTCTCTTCTGCCTTTTTTGATAAATATTCAACTGTCCACATCTCATTCATTTGCTTAATATACTTCTCAATATCATCAGTTCTTTCTTCTAAAGTCATACACTACCCCTGAATATTTTTTTAACGAATCTGTCTGCCTCTAATTGGGAAAAATCTCCCGGGTCTTCAACACCATCGAGGGAAATAATATTAACCCCGACTCCTAAACCGGATAATTCAGAGCCTAATCTAAACGCTTGTGCTTTAGCTTGTTTTTCTGTGTCAAAAAGGATAGTAACCTTTTTAAACCTGTTCGCTAATAACAGCACTTGTCTGTCAGTGTAACTAATCCCAAAGGTACAAACGGAGTGATCGCCCAGCCTCCACTTATCGAAGATCCCTTCAACGACAATACAATGATCTCCGGGGACGCTGTCTATTCCATAAACGATATTCTTGTAGTGTACAACTTCATCTTTCTTGGAACAGCTTTTGTATCTCAAGTCAGTCTGGTCAGTATACCCTCTTCCCTGGAAAGATACAAGCTTATTTTTAAAATAGATAGGAATTATTATCCGGAACTTATAATCCCCCAAATGTCCAGTGGAATATACTTTATATTTCTCTATAAGCCTGTTAGGATCAAAGCCTCTGCCGTAAAGATACTGGAATGCTTTCTTGTTCAAGGGTTCTTCCTGACCTTTTGGCAAAATGAGAGAAGTTCTCGCAGCCTCCCTTGGCTTGTGCTGTTTTAAAAGGTGATCACGGACATTCAGTTCCAGTTTATAATTCAAATGTACATCGAGCCAGTTCTCCCCGACAAGGTGTAGCATTGCTTCGTTCAGGGGATGATAATGGCACTTAAAACAAAAAAACCCAAACTTTTCGGGGTGTATTGCTCCGATTTTTTTACCGGAGCTGGAGCCACAATTCGGGAACGGACATTGCACCTCATAATACCCCCGAGAGTTTGGGCCTGAATATTGAACGTCGTAATCATTGAAAATTCTGGGAAAATCATATATCATTGATGATCCTCTCTATTGAATTTTTTCTTGTCATGTAGGCATAGTCATTGACTACATGATCAAACCATTCATCAGTATATTTCCTTCTCTTATACCAGACATATACCTTTTCCAATATGCCTAAGATTGAAAGCATACCTAAGACAAGCACTGACGTAAACGCTAAACTAATCATCTTTAACCTCCTATTTTAAATTTTTTATTTTATTTATATAATAACAAACTCTATCGAAGTCAAGCCAACCACAAACATTATCCCCGGAATCTTCTTCATCAAGAAAAGAACCATCAAGGAGCCCAGCTTTGTTTATTGGTGCTATTTCATAAAGCCCTAATTCCCCACCATAAGTGGTATACCCGCGTACAATGGATAATTGCATCCCATTCTTAAAGGTCAGAAGTAGTCTTGAAATAAACATATCAGAAGTGTCTTCCACTTTTTCTATTCCTAAAAGCTTGTTTTTAAATGTTGTTAAATTATTCATTTAGTCCTCCTTATTTTTTAATTCTTCAATTTCTTTTTCTAAAAAACTATACCCGACCAAAGGAACACACAGCATTTTATCGCCGTTTTCTATTATATACTTTAACATATAACCCACCAACATTTCATCTGTTGGTGTACACCAATTCTGTGCTCCATCGAGCAAAGTACAATCATCAATAGCATAGTTGTTTTCCAGCATCCATTTCCAAAATTCATTCATTCTATCAAATCCCTTATCACACTACATAGTAAATAAATAAATATTATTACCGATCCAACAATTGCCAATATAACTAAACCAAGAAATATAACAACAACAAACGACTCTACCGCGTTAATAGATAAATCCATATTATCACCTCTTAACCTCCTTGGTATTTTTTAATAAATAATCTTCAAATGTTTCTCTCTCGCCATACCATTTTCGATATCTTTTACCAAATTTAATCCAATAATGAAAGTCAAAATCACTTCCAATTATTACCGCTTTTAAAAATGTTGCCCATACGGCTATGGATATTAAATATACTATTACGGTTGAAGCTATGACTATTAGTTTTGTTTGTTCCATAATTAACCTCCTTGGTATTTTTTAAATAATTCGAATAACAGGCTACTATCTTTTACATCTTTACCGTCAATAATAGCCGTTATTACCTTATTTTTTTCATCTATTATTTTTAACATATCCTCTTCGATAGTGTTCTCGGAAACCAGATAATAAATATTAACATGATCTGCTGTTTGCCCTATCCTCTGGCACCTGTCCTCAGCTTGAATATGTAAAGCTGGCACCCAGTCTACTTCTAAGAATGCCACTGTGCTTGCAGCCGTTAATGTGATTCCTACTCCCGCAGCCTTTATGTTTCCAACAAAGATTTTTATTTCCGGATTTTCCTGGAATGAGTCAACCGCTTTCTGTTTCCTTTTTGGTGTATCTCTTCCATCAAGTTTAACAGCAATGTCCCCATATTTTTCCATTATAAAATCAATAGTCTTATGATGAACCGCGAACAAAACTATTTTCTGATCAGTCTCCAGAAAATTATCTATCCATTCAGAAATATAATTCATCTTACCCGTAACCGCTAACTGGCGAAGCTTATTGAATTCTGCTAACACTCTTGCCATCTGAGCCCGTCTTGCAGCATCATCCCCTTCCAGACTTCTTATAAAGCTGACTATATCTGCTTTAGCCCTTTTGTATTCACTTCTATTGTTGATCTCCAAAGGAATAACAGTTTTAGTTTTTGGAGGCAACTCTTTCAATACATCTTCCTTTATTCTACGGATCATAAAAGATTTTATAATGGAGTTTAATTTCTCAACATTGCTCGCTCCATTATACGTCCAGCCAAAGCCATTGTGTACAGGATTACAAAATTCCTGAGTATACCTAAACCAGTTTGGAAATAACTCAGGCTTAAGCATATTCAACCCTGTAAAAAATTCCGATGGTCTGTTCGTTATCGGTGTTCCGGAAACGCATAGGATATGATCTATTCCATGAGCGAGAGAACATCCGGCTTTTGTCCTGTTTGCTTTTGGATTCTTAAGATAATGATGTTCGTCAAAAATTACTAATTGAGTGTTTATGTCCATTAAAAACTCTAAATAATCTTTTAATATATCGTAGTTGATTATTATTATGTTCTCGTCTCTTCCCCTTATCACTTCATGTCTGCCTTGAAAAATTCTATAATTTTCTTCCGGAACCCAGTCGTCCAGTTCTCTACTCCAATTTATTTTTAATGTTGCCGGACAAACAATTATAGCTGGTCTTAACTCTGGATTCATTTTCATATACAGGATAGCTTGCAGTGTCTTGCCTAGTCCCATATCATCAGATAGCAAAACTCGTCCATCTAATTCGTTCAAGCGCTTTATCCCTTCCACTTGAAAAGGGAAAGGGCTTTTACCGGAGAGACTAACCATTTTGCTAATATCATCTGTCATTAAGACAGTCGGCTTTTTCTCCTTTATTTCTCCTGTAATTGTAAAACCTAAATTCTTAACTTCTTTGACTGTGTACTCAGACACAGGAACACTCCACAACTTTTCTCTGGAGTGGTACTCCCGACCAGGCAAATTTTTTACTTCTTGTAAAACTTTTACCCACTCTTCTTTTTTCGGTAGTTTAAATTCTAAATATATCCTGTTGTCTTTTATTTCAGCCTTCTTAATTTTTTCCGCTTTTGAATTCGTCGATCTCTTTTTTTTCTTCGGGTCTGGGATATTGTTGTATTCTATCCCCAGACTGGATAATTGTTTTCTGTACTTTCCCATCATACTGTAAGCTGCGATTGCCGTAAGCACTGTCCAATTATTCTCTCCATGGAGTTGTCTGGCGAATATAGTATCGTATTTGTTAAAACCTATCCCGTCAACTGTTCTCGCTCCATCACAATTAAATAAAATTGCACTTAAAGCTTCCCTCAATTCGATGTAATTTTCTTTTTCCTTCATAATTTATCCTACACCTTATATATATCACGCTTTTAATTTTGTCACACAAAAAAAGCCCCTATTAAGCATTTTAATAGAGGCTTTTAATTAGGTTTATATCCCAAAAACATAAAATAATTTTTCAGCTTTCTTTTCTGTTTTTTTAATTTCTTCTTTGTTTTCACAAAGATCAAAGTCTAAGACAGAAACATCGGCATCTATGTCGTCACAATAAACCTCTTGAACTATTCCGGTCTTTACAAATATAATTATTTTTGACATAATACTTTCTCCTTTTTAATAATTTTAAAACTTATGCCAGCCTGTTGAACAAGCTAGCATAAAGTCTAAAACTACGATCCAATCTTTGTTTCGATTGTTGTCGGAGTCAGATAAACTTTTAAAAGTTTACCTGTAGTAAAGCCAGTCATACAGGCTAATTCCCTAACGGTCGCTATTGTATCACCACCGTCGTCGCCACCGTAGACCGCCCTCTTCTCTTCCCACCAATCGTCGTCTTTAGCGGGATTGATTCCTTTAGCATAAACAATTTTTCTCTTTTCGGCTGGTTGATCAAAACACATTAAATATACTCCTTGATCGCCAACCAGAAAGATTTCTGCATCAATGCTTAAACCTGTAACGAGATTTTTCACTTCATCCAGATTAAAATTTAAAATTGTTTTTGACATAATACTTTCTCCTTTTTAATAATTTTATAAAGCTTACTCCTGTACTGATTAGTACAAGAGTAAAACTTATAAATCTCTTTTACGCCGTTCTAATATATCAATTGCTATTTGTTCAATTGTTGAACCACCAACAGACAACTCATTTTTCAATTCCTCAATGGTAATTTTATTATCGGTGTCATTATATTGATTAACCGATTTTAATAAATCATTTAGTGTATCTTCCATAATCTTTCTCCTTTTTAATAATTTTATAACGGCACATGATAGATTATCTCTGGAAAAGATTCTTCCATTTCTTCAATAGATAAACGATGTGCCTCCCAATCATGGATTGAATAATCTTGTTGTTGCATAGATTGATATGCTCCAATTAGATCGGCATAGGCACATTTGATTACTTCTTTTTGTTTGTCTGTCATAATTAAGACCTCCTTAATTTTATAAAGCTTACTCCTGTACTGGAAAGTACAAGAGTAAAACTTATAAATTATCGTTAATCTCTTCTTGTGTCCACTCTTGCCAACATAAGCCTAGAGACACGTCCCAGACTTTGATTGGTTTAGTATCACAGATCAATATCCTTTTCTCGATCCGGTATTCCTCCTCACCATCATGATGGATCAATACATCCCCTTCCATTCTAAAAGACATGGGAGAATTATTGTTGCCGGTAAAATCTGTTGTATTTTCTATAAACTTTAAAATTTGATCTTTTTCCATCCACGGACATTCCCAGCCATTCCATTTGCAATTTGTATCTACATAAGCATCATAAATTCCGCCTTCTATGTAGTCGAAACCAACCTTGATTTTTTTGATGTCTGTTGGTAAAATTACATCCATCTCTACAATATCACTTTTAGGAATAGAATAAGAAAACCCACCACCGAGAGGAAAACAGGAGATACAATCTTCCTTGACATCCTCATCCCTGTAATTGAAATAATAAGGCTTGCCGTTTTGTTCTACTTTGAGTATTTTCATAACCGCCTCCTATACCCAGACTTCATTGAGACCTTTTTTAATCTCAGTAAAGCCTAGTAAAATTCTTTTTCTTTCCCAGCCGATACTTCGAAGATATTTATATAAATCTTCTTTCTTTAATCTTTTACAAAAATTCTCTTTTTCCTTTTTCTTGATTTCTGTTGGCGGGTTAAAGAAAATGTCAACGATGTCCTGAGAATCTTGGGACATATTCAGAATCGTCGCATCAATAATGCTATTGACGTTTTCCTGTCTTTTATCTTCAACTTGAAAATCATCAATGTCAACAATAATTCTCCTTTCCCAAAAATGGTTTTTTCCTTCTCTTCTTCTCTGTTCCCCAGACAATTCACGACATTTTGTATAGAGTCCAAAGTATAAAGAGTTTGATAAAAAATTCTCAAACTTTCCAATTTTGGGATCAAAATTCTCAGCACACTGACAAAAAATTAAATTCGCCTCAGACAAAATCTCTTCTCTTTCCAAGCGATTTTTTCTCATCACTGAAGATACTGCACGATCAATAATAGGCTTTGAATCTAGATAAAGTTTTTCCATAATGTTACCCTCTTATAATAGTTTTTAAGATTTATAAAAATCTTATGTAAGGCTATTAAAAATTAATAGCCTTACCATAATGACTTTTAGTGATTTTTTTCGATCCCATCAATTTCGATGATCTGAGAATTGGTTATTTTAACCAAACTGTCTATAATTCTATCTGCCTCCACTTCCGATGCACAATCATATTGACCGATGTATTCACAGTGGTAATCTAAAAAATATACATCATAAGCATATGATCCGTCGGTCAACTTTAATTTTACCTTTTGGATTTTTTCTACTCGTTGTGTATCTCCCATAATGTTGCCCTCTTATAATAATAGTTTTTAAAGTTTTAATTGATTAAATATTAAATCCAAGTGCTTTCCTAACTTTTTTCGTCAAACTACCTTTATAATCTTTATTATGGGTAGTACAAATTTTTCCTTGGATTCTGTCATATAGCCACGCACCGGATAAAATTAAACTATCGGTCAATTCTTCAATTTCTTTGACTTGATATTGAATATCTGAATTATCTAAAGAATCGTTATTCTGTAAATATTCGCTAACTGCCTCAACCATTTTATAATGTACTTCTTTTTGAAAATGGTTGTGTAATTGCTTAAGCCTTTTTTTTAGTTGCTTTTGTGTTTTAATCATAATAATCACCTTTTTAATAATAATAGTTTTTAAAGTTTAATTAATGTAAATCACCATTTTCAAGATATTCATAATTATTCATTATTGAATGTTCATTAAATTCATCAATTGACATTCTATAATCGAGTGTTGAATATCCGTCCTTTTCAATTTTGTAACAAATATCATCGAAAATAGACTTGAATTCAATTTCTGTGTCCTCATCTGTACCCTCATCAAAAAAAATATTAACGCTATTCCGATGAGAATAACGTCCTATATGTTTTATTGTAATATCGTTTTTTTTCCATTGAAATTGACCAATAAAACAAGCTCCATCTCCTTGACGATAGGATAGAGAATAATATACTTTTAAATCGTCAAAAGTTATATTATTCTCATCTAACAAATATTTACAATATTCTGTCAGGTCTTCTGGTAAAAAAGGATAATCTTCTAGTTCATACCATTTTTCAATAGCTTTTTCTTGACTTTCTCTAGACAGTTCGCTGAATTCATAAATAATAATTTCTTCTTTTCTCATAATAATCACCTTTTTAATAATAATAGTTTTTAAGATTATAAAAATCTTATGTAAGACTATTAAAAATTAATAGCCTTACCATAATGACTTTTAAAGGTTAGGATCAAAACCGTTTTCGAGGCAATCTCTTTTTAATCCGTCCTTAACATTCCAGAGAATCGGGTAATTGTTGTTCATTTCATATTGTCTATAATCTTTCTCTGGAATCCAACCACTCTTCACCATTGCCAGCAATGCCGTTTCTTTGTATTGTTCTCCGTAACCATATTCAAAAGGGCAATACAAAACCTTGCTATCGCTAGCCCTTACAATTCTCGCTGAATGGTAAGTGTTGCCGTTAATCTTGTCAAACCATCGGCAACCAGTGACAAAAAACTTGAGTTCTCTTTTTGTTGTCTTTTCGTTGTACATAATTCTTTCTCCTTTTTAATAAAGTTCTCGCCTTCCGAGTTCTCGCCTTCCGAGTTCTCGCCTTCCGAGTTCTCGCCGAGTGTAACGAAAATTCTCAAAACCAAAAATCCTGGATTTTCGAAATTTTTTCCAGCACCGAAAAGAAACATTTTTTGATGTTTCTGCAGCACCGAAAAGAAACATTTTTTTGATGTTCCTAGACTATCCCGAAAATTTTCAGAATCGAAAAAACCAGGTTTTTCGAAATTTGAAATTTTTTAAAAAACCCTTAATAATAAATTTAAGATTTATAAAAATCTTATACCTAGCTATCAATAATAAAAATTGATAGCTAGTTACAAAATTTTAATCATTTTCTTTATAATCTACATTGTTATTATAATGTAGATTATTAGAATATTCATTTTCACAAAATTCAATGCAAGTTTCACAAAGTAATAATCCCTCATACGCCTCTAAATCATCAACTTGATGATCAGTGTCGCAAAATTCGCATTTTGTGACAACATTTTTATCAGCGTATTTTGATTTATTACTTTTTTTACCGTAAACTTGACCAGTATATTTATTATAATCATAACCACTTCCATAAACACTCCCGCAAAATCGATCATAATAATCGTTTGACATATACTTATTTTTATAAGTATATTTCTCTTGTTTATAAGTAGTGTTGGAATAATAAATATTTTTGTCTTTTTCAAAATCACCAAAAGAAAATAAATATCCTTTTTCGTCAAGTGCTATAACTCTAGATCCTTTTAAAGATATTTTCAACAATTTTTTAATATGATCTTTTTCAAAATCACAATTAGAAAAATTTGCTAAAATGTCTTTCACGAAAATTTGAGAATCTGACAAATTTTCATTTTTTTTGTCAGTAATGGAGATAACTCCATTGTGTGCAAAACCTTTTTCGCTGATAATTTCAGTACTTTGTAATAATGAAATATTGTCAGTGATAGGAAAAGGATGACAATTTTCCGCCTTTACTTTTCCCGCGGTTGCTATCCTAGCGTGAATAACTATACTGACATCCTGTTCATGTAATCCAAAATCAAAAAGTTTTGCATTCAAACTTTTCCTTAATGCTTTCGCACTTGAAAAACCTTTTTTAATAAATACTCCTTTACTGGGAATATTAAACATATAACCAGCGCCATCGGGATTATTTATCAAACAATTTTTAACAATACTGTTATCCGGTAAAAATTGCTTTTTCGGTTTGTAAATAATAATACACATAATAGTTAACCCTTTTTAATAATAAATTTAAGATTTATAAAAATCTTATACCTAGCTATCAATAATAAAAATTGACAGCTAGCTACAAAATTTCAATTAAATTCCCTTTTCAATACAAGCTTGCAAAAATTGCTTGTATTTTAATTTTCTAGCCATTTCAAGAACATTTTGCCAGTTCATTTTTTGAATTGACATTATACTATCATTTTCGGCGATAATAGCAATCAAATTAGTTAATTGCATAAATCCAATTAAAGAATTTATTTTTAATGTTCCGCGCCATAATCTAAACTCAATTGTTGAAATGGGTATTAAATTAACACTTTGATAGCGTCCTTGCTTGACATTTTTTTCTTTAATGCCAGTGACAAGCTTTTTATTTAATTTTCCTAGATCTTCATTTTTATGACAATAATTCAGATTATTTCTTTTTGAGAAAAGAAATAAATGTTGCCACAATTTCTCGAAAATTAAACAAATTTTAGTTGCTGACAATTCATAATTTGAAAAATATTGACGATTTACATGGATATGAAATCCACAATTTCCCGAATTATGAGAAACGGCATTATAATCACGACATATTTCAACTAATTTTTGTAAAGGGAATTTATTGACAAAAAAATCTAGAGTGCAAGGTTGTGAACAAATTTCAATTCCTAGATCTGACAATGAACCGTCTGTTTTTAAATAAAAATATTTTTCATTTTCACTTAAATTATATAATTCATAAACTAAATCGGGTACATTATCAATTTTTTCAATCTCTAGCTCCCAACCTAAAAACAAGTCAGTTGCTTTTTTTTGTGAAATGGAATGAAAAGTCATTCTATTCGGTGTATAATCATAATTATGTAAGTGTTCAATGCACCCATGATCATTATAGCAATCTTCACAATAAGATCGGTGACATGATTCACAATAATAAGATTGATCATCGTGATATAAATCACCACAACGTGAACACGTAAAGTATTCTTCTAGACAATTTTCGCATAAACAATGATCATTATTATAATGATAATGATCATTGTCCCGATGTATATCACATTCACAACTATCACAAACTAGGTAATCATTTTCATAACAAGTTTGACAAACTATTCTATTTCCATCATTTATAGAAATAGAATCATCATTAAGATGAACATTTCCGCAATCGTCACACTCAAAAAATAATTCCTCAAAACATTCTTCACAATAATTTTTTCTGTTAATTCGCTGTAGATTTTCCCTATCTCTTTCAAAATGTTCCTTACAATGACTACACTTAAAAACATTGTTTTTAAAACATTCTGAACAATAAGAAAAATCCTCATTGTGATATTCAGTTACAACTTGTCCACAACTAGAACAAACTTTTTCCGCTTGTACTTCTTTTTCCTCTTTTTCCATAATATTTAACCCTTTAAATAATTATAAATTTAAGGTTATAAAAACCTTATAACTAACTATCAAAAATTATTTGATAGTTAGATACAAAATTTTAAAATTAAACAGACTCGGATAATATGCAATCTAGACAATAATTTTTCCCATTTATTTTATTTGTCTTTTCTTTATATCTTTCAAAATATCCATTGCAATGGCTACACTTAAAAATATTTTTTAGATACGTTTTTTCTTTTCGGTCAAATAATGTAATCTCTTTCCAAATTTTGTTATTTGACTTAACATTAAAACGATCAATCGCCTGTTTTTTATAACAGTATGTCCACTCATAAACCGTTCCGCCATTTCGTACCATTGTTATTAAAAATCTTTTCATAATATTTAACCCTTTAAATAATTATAAATTTAAAGTTTATAAAAAACTTTATAACTAACTATCAAATAATATTGATAGTTAGATACAAAATTTTATTAAGCTATTTTTTGCCTGATTGCATTACGTCTAGAAAAAACTTTACCATTTTTATCAACTTCAAAAATGGTTTGAACATAAATAATTTTATTTCTTAAGTCTACAGCTTTTATCCATTTTGTTTTTTTGATAATTTTCATTTTTTTTATTCCTAGATTATATCATATTTACGGAAAAGAGAAAAAACTTTACTTGTAATAAAATTAAAATAATTAAAAATTATTTTATCTTTATCATCATTACAAAGTTTGATATTTTCCCAATTTTCAAAAAGTGAAACAATATCTTTTTCAGATTTAGCAATTTTAAAACAGGAACTTTTATTGGAAAGCCACTCTTTAAAGGCTAATTGTTTAGTTAGCCCTTTATATGGTTTTATTCGATAATAACCATACTGTTCCATAAAAATATCATGTAGAAATTCAAGCTTTGAAGCATTGGTCAAATTGCCGTAAAAATAATTGCTATGATCAATACTATCTAAAATATACTTACTACTTTTTTGATATAACTTTTCATTAGACATAATAAGCCCCTTTTTTAATTTAATATTTAAACATAAAATCATTTTAATAATTATAAAATGACTTTATGTAAAAACATTATAAATAATGTTTTTACAACTAATTACATTGAAATCTGAAATATACAATTAAAAAATGCATATCGCTTGTAATTAGATTTTAGGGTTTTTATTATGTTAAAGGGTTTTGATTGGGATTACTTTATTTGATTTACTTGCTTTTTGCAAATTTCCGGTTTGCCCGTTTTCAATCAATCAAGATGTTTAAAACATCTTTTTTTTCATCCGTATATTTTCAAAGATCAATAGTTAAAAACAACTATTTTGAAATAAACATTTAACATATAAAATCATTAAATATTTATTTACTAACTGTATATAGTATCGCTATATATAGTCAATTTGTCAATAGCTATTTTAAAAAAATTGCCTTTTTTTAGAAAAAAATTCAATAAGTTAGTCTAGCCTAATTTAGCTAATTATAACACTAATTAGAAAGTAGTAACACGATTTATCCTACACAATTTAAGAAATTACAATAATTACATAATCCAGGATAATTGAATCATTTTAAATAATTACTAAAAATGAATAAAATGGCTATAATCGGGATAACAAGCATTTTAAATAATTGATCTATTTTAAGTAATTACAATAAATGAAGTAAGTACAGAAAATGATTATAATAAACAATTACTAAAATTAAACTAATTACAGAAAATGAATAAAATACCAGTATCATAATAAACAATTACAATAATTTAAGTAATTACAAAAAATGAACAGAACAACCATTTTCCATAATTACAAAAAATGAAATAAATAACCTGGTTTTAATAAATTGAATCATTTTAAATAATTACTAAAAATAGACAAAATAAGCCAATACCATTTTAAACAATTACTTAAAATGAATAAATGAAAAAACTTACAAAATACTACAAACAATTACAATAAGTACTTAAAATGAATAAAATGAAGTAATTATTAAAAATGTTAAAAAAAGCTATAGAGTAGATATAAACAATCATATAGACCTTGCTATAATATACCCTCATACTGTATATAAGACACGCCATAAGCATATAGAATACTCTATACCCATATACTATAGAGTGCTTAATATAATGGCTATAGAAGGGTATATATTAAGCCATATAGAGTGTCATATATAATAATGGCTTAAGAAGGGGATATATTAAGGATGTAAGCTGATTGACGGCTTAAGAGTGGTATATAAAGACATATAGCGATATTATAACCGGAACTCAATCCAAAAATTATAATATTGCAATAATGCGATATAGTTAACACTATAATCAAGTAGACATAATTACTATTTTGTCTTATTATATAAACTATACATAATCATATATTATGTATAATAAAAGGCTAAACCATGTCACACACTATATATGGTACTGTTTAACCCCGCGTGTTTTCCCAGGAAATTTTTTAGGGGGTGGTGTTTTCTGGGGGATCCCCCGCTTAAGCCATCCGAACATAACCATCCGCTTAAGCCATCCGAACATAGCCATCGCTTAAGCCATAAAAACAGAAAAAAGTGTTAGTCATCTACCTATACGTGATATATAGGGGTTAGAGAGGTAAAGATGGAAATAAACTCAATTTTTGAAATAGGTTGTAAGATTGCGATAGGAGGTGTGTGGATTTCTATAATTCTTGCACTTTTGTTTTTTTGGCATTGGTTTTGGGAAAAAGTTACTAATCGCTGGTTCGTCAGAGAAATCAGTGCTTCGGCTGCGTTAGAGGTTTTTGGTACGATTTCCTGCACTATTATATCTATTGGTCTGATAATAGCGTTTATTGGTCTTTTAGTGGGGGAAGGTTAAAACAATGAAGAGAACGGATGAAAGGTGTAAAGTAGCTTTACAATGTATTGTAGATCTGCAATCCATGGGAAGTTACTTCTTATGGGCAAAAATGGCAGCTATTGCAAGATATGCGTTAACCGGGGAAGTTGATGAACTGGAACCATGGCCTGTGCCTCAAGAAGTGAAAGATAAGATTGATCAGACATGCAGTGATTCCGGTTATACTGGCAAAATAGAGAAAAAGTGTTAGTCATTCCCGTTATAGTGATATATAGGGATGATGGGGGCATAAGATGAACACATGGTTTACATCAGATTTACATCTGGGACATGAAAATATAATCGAGTATTGTAAGCGCCCTTTTAAAGATGGTGAGCATATGGACAAAACTCTTATTAGAAATTGGAATGAAAGAGTTAAAGATGATGATACAGTTTTCCATCTTGGAGATTTTTGTTTTAAAGGAGGATGGGAAGGTGGGGGGAATAAAGCTCGATATTGGGAAAATCAATTAAATGGTAAGGTTATTCATGTATCTGGAAATCATGATAAAAATAATTCTACAAAATCAATTCTTACTCAAGCTATTTTTGAATTCGGTAATAAAAAAATTATAGCTCGGCATGTACCCTTTGAGAATACAAATGAAATTCCCTCGGAAATAGATTATGCGTTAGTAGGTCATGTACATGAGAAATGGAAACAGAAATGGTTATATGATGAGTTTAACTATAGGCTGAATATTCCAATGATAAATGTTGGTGTGGATGTTTGGGACTTTAGACCTATTAAGTTAATAGAGATAATAAAATATTATGAGAGGGTGATAATATGAGAGAAATTAAGTTCAGGGCTTATGACAGGGTGAAGGAGAAGTGGATGTGGCCTTATCCGGAGGGATTTCATATCATTGGTGAGGTAACTGTATTCAATATGCTTAACGGGGTGCCGTTAAGGAATTTTAATGATATTGAGATCTTACAGTTTACCGGATTGTATGATTTTAATGATGTTCCGATATATGAAGGTGATATTCTGATTGCAGATCCCTTGAAGTATGCGGATGAGACTACCCCTTACCAGGTTATTTTTGAGGATGGGTGCTTCAGGATGGAATATGCGGAATGGGAAAGAGGTTTAGGGAGGCCTGCGATTACGAAGTCCGGTTTACGGATTCTGGATGATGTGGTTATTGGAAATAAATTTGAGGGGTTGAAAAGATGAGTATAGATGGGGGAGATGTCAGGATTATAATAATATTCCTGCTGTTGATTGTAGTGTTTCTCATAGCATCGGAGACTCTCCGGAGCCAGAAGGAAATAATATGTTCTCTGGAGAGGATAGAGAAGAAGATTGAACTTCAGATAAACTATGAGGAGGAGATATGACAGAATGGGAAAAAGAAATTGAAAAACAGCTTGATGACGAAACAAATATATTCCATCATGAAAGAAAAATTCTTTTAAGAATAATTAAACAGGAAATCAAGAAGTTTGGTGACGAACTTGTGGATAAATCTACAAAAAGTGGTTGGCTGGACAGCCTTATAAAGGCTATATATAAAAAAAGAGGTATAAAATGACTATAACGTATACCAAAACTACAGATGGTTCCCGTGTTCGGATTGTTCGGATCAGTTACAATGGTGTGATTTATGGGGCATGGGATGAGGACGCGAATATCAATTATCCGGAGGATTTAACCCTGGAAAGAGATTTGTCTCTTCTGGTGGAGATCGGGGTTTTAATAGGGAGACAGATGGAAAGGGATGAACCTTCAAAGATTCTTCCCTTATAAAAGAAAACCCCGGAGCACAAGCTTCCGGGGGGCCATGAGACTCTAACGACTCATAGGGATGATAAATGTACTATGGTTATAGTAGTACATTCTGTCAATAATTTTTTGGTCATTTTTTAAAAAATGTTAAATATAATTTTCAAGGATGTTAAATATGAAAAAAATAAGTAAACTTTTTAAGAGATTTATTTTTAGTTCTTTTCTTAAATTCTTTCGGAATTGTTGTGTGCTTTGTGTTGTTGCTTCGTTCTTAGAAGGCGCGTTTTTAGGGGCTTCTAATCTGAATTTTATCTTCGGGGTAGGGCTTGCGGGATTTATGGTAACCACCACTTTGTACGGGGAGTATTTTGCAGCGCATATAGAGGAGTATTCCTGTGATAGATAGGTGGGATATTTTATAGTAGGTATATATACCTACTATAAAGAGAAAATGACACAGTACAAAAAAGTGTTGAATCTTTTTTTTACGCCTGTATACTTGCAAAAACGCTTGCAAGGGGATGATTATGGCGAATTCGGGGATAAAGACGATTGAAGAGAGGTTTCTTGAAGAGAAAGAGAAGAAAAAGTCGGAAGGGTGTATAGCAGATGACGCCCAGGGATGTTTGATTTGCGGTTGTCCCACTTATACAAACATTAAAGTGTGTGCGCCCTGCTTTCAACGCTACAGAGATATATTTATGTAAGGAGAAGATAATGAGGATAACACCGTTAGAAATTGAAATTGAACGAGGATCTTTTGGCAGGACTCTTTTTATTATTTTGTTAAATATCGATCTTGATCATAGTAATTCAAGTTTATTAGAGATTGGGATTTATCAAGGGGGATTTCGTTTTGAGATATTCTTCTGGAGATACATCCGGTATACCCTGATAGAAAGATTTTTAGACAGATTAGGCGAATAAAAAGAAAAAAGCTTCCTCAAAACTATATCCGTGATATATATAAAGAGAAGGGACAATTATGGGAACGATTACGAGAACCAGAGAAAGAAATTTTATAAAAGAAAGCGCTTTAGCCCACTATGACGGAATGATTGCCTGGGCGAAAAGCCAACGGCGGTTTAATGAACCGGATAAACACACCATGTATTATCATTTACATGAATGTTGGTTTTCAGAAGATTGTGATTATTGTACTACATATAGTGTCGAAGACTTTGATGACGGTTGTTATAAATGTCCTTTAAGTAAAAACCGTGAGTGTTGTGGTGGTCTATGGTATGAAATGAATGATACAATGTTTTGGTGGACATGGATAAGAAAGGCGAAAAAAGTAAAACAATATATAGCGGATAATGGTTAAAAGATCAAAATTATGAGGTGGCGGTAGCAGTCCGTCTTAAATGACCGAAAGCGTAATTGCTTATAGTGAGGCTTGCGTGGAACGAAATGAAAGCGCGATGTCCAATATTGATGCTCAGCCTCATGATTTAGGAGAACGAAATGATATTAACAAAAACTTATAACATGGAAATCGGGAGTGAGGATGTGGACGTTTTCACTTTAGAGAGCCAGGCTGGAAAAATGCACGGCTGCCTGTTTGATATAGAATCGATGTTCAGCGACAAGCTGAAAGGACATCCTCTCACTTTTATCGAAAAGTACCTATTGGAAGAATTACAGAAAGAGTTTTATGAGATACTGCAAGAACGTAAATTTGATCTGTTCTGCGTTTCTTAATCTCGGGAGATAATATGAGAGTTGTCTTAAGAATGGTTTTGTATGGAGCAATAATCGGGACAACCATACTGATGTATATAGCATGGGAAATATCGAGGTTTTAATATGGATGTACAAGCTGAAAAATTAACCAGAAAATGTGAACTACAGACTTGTAAAGGAACAATGACAGGGGTGAGGTATAAGAAAGGAGTTCTGTGGAAATGTGATGTCTGCACCGCAAGGCTTTTTGACCCTGAAGAATCGGAAGATGGAGAAAATAATGAATAGAGGGAAACGCGCATTGGCAGATCCGCTGAAAGGAAAAGTCTGCCAGAGGTGCAGAGTAGATCTTACACCGGAAAACACATATCTTAACCCGGATGGTTATCCTTATCATATATGGTGTAAGGATTGTAACACTCCGGAAACGATTATCCGCAAGTGGACTAGCAGGGGAGAACTTGCTACAAACATCAGGCTGAAACAGTTAGAGAAGGAAATTTCTTACTTAAAAGAGGCTTTGGAAAGAACGAAAAAATAATAAAAAAAGTGTTTGACAAAATAATTTGATATTATAAATTAAATATACATATAAAGGAGCAACATAGATGCCAAAGATACTAATGCTTGATCCTAACCCTAAATCTGCAGTTTCTTTTTATCGCAGTATCGGGACTTTTTCATATCTTCACAGGTTAGACCCAAATGTTCATTACGAACTGCTTTCCGTTTACAACTGGAATACATGGATGGGCGCAGATATTCTGTATGTGCAGAGGCCATACGCTGACGATCATCTTGGAGCGATAGTTGAAGCACAAAAATGTAATGTAAAAGTGTGGGTTGACACAGATGATTTACTTCATGAAATCCCGAATTACAATCCTAACCACAGAACTTTTAACAATCCTAAAGAAAAATTCCTGGATAATTTCTTAAACTCAGTAAAAAGAGCGGATGTTGTTACTGTTACAACTGAAGTTTTAAAGGATTATTATTCTGAGTACAATGAGAATGTTCAGATAGTGGAAAACGCTCACAATGATTATGCTTTCCCTTTTATGAAACTTATCGGGGATTCAGCAAAGGCAATAAACTGGAGAGGGAGCAACACTCACCGGATGGACGTTCTATCGGTTGCTCAACAGATAGTGAATGTCCGTGAAAAGCATAAAGACTGGAAATGGATTTTTGTCGGAAACGATTTATGGTATATAACAGAACTTCTCAAAGGGAACGCCATAGAGATTCCCGAAAAACCTATTCTGACATTCTTTGAACTCCTCAGAACCGTCGGCAGTTCTATACAGGTTGTCCCTCTCGTTGATAATAATTTTAATCGTGCTAAATCCTCTATATCCTGGATAGAGGCTACTTATGGGGGAATGACTACGGTTGCTCCGAACTTCCCAGAGTTTAATAAGCCGGGCTGTTTGTGTTATGAAGGAGAAGAACAGTTTGAATATTATCTTGAGAAATGTATTAAATCTAAAGCTTTTCGTCAGGAAAATTATGAGAAATCCTTTAAGTATATAAAGGAAAACTTACTGTTAAGTCAGGTTAACCGGAAAAGGATGGATATCATAAACGAGTTGAGGAATAAATGATAGTTGCAGATTATATAGTCAAGTATCTTGAAGATTATGGAGTAAAACACTGCTTCTCCGTTGTCGGTGGAGGGAGCATGTGGTTGAACAACTCTTTCGGAAAATCAAAGAAAATTAAAACTGTATATATGCACCATGAACAGGCTTGCGCGATTGCCGCAGAGGGATATTCCCGAGTGAATAATGATTTGTCTGTGGTTTGTGTCACCACTGGCCCCGGAGGATTAAACTGTCTTACAGGGGTAATGGGGCAATGGACGGATTCTGTCCCTGTCCTGTATATTTCAGGACAGGTTGATTCAAGAACAATCAAAACAAGTAATCTTCGTCAGTTGGGGGATCAGGAAGTTGATATAATTAGTGCGGTTAAACCAATAACCAAATTCTCTCTTTTATTAAGGGATAGTATTGATTTGTATTTTTGGTTGCGTATTATGATTAACACGGCGATGGCGCATAGGAGAGGGCCAGTGTGGATTGATATCCCCTGGGATGTTCAAAAAGAAAAGGTATAATGAATATAGAAAGATATGAGAACCCACTGATAATAGCTGGTCACGGAATACGCTTATCTGGCGCGATAGATTTATTCCACGAATTGTTAGACAAGTTAAATATCCCCGTAGTTACAACCTTTAATGGATTTGATATAGTAGCTTCTGATCATCCGAATTTTGCAGGAAGAATAGGAACCATGGGTACTCCCGAAGGGAATAAGATATTAAGGGAAGCGGATCTGGTTTTGTGTATAGGGACTCGGAACAATGTCAGGCAAATAGGTTATAAGAAAGAGGCCTTCGCCAAGAGTGCAAGAAAAGTGGTTCTTGTGGATGTGGATGAAGATGAATTATATAAAACTGGCGTTGGTTTAAAAGTGAGAAGGTTCTGTTGCATGGATGCGAAACAATTTATTCAGGAGTGTTTGGATTACGATGATTGATCCATATAATTTTATAAAAGTATTAACAAAAAATTTACCGGAAGACGCTATAGTGGTTTGCGCTAATGGAACCCCATGCGTTACAATGTTTCAAGAAGGTGTTGTCAAGAAGGGGCAGAGGATCTTCTGGAACTCCGGATGTGCTGCCATGGGTTATGCCCTTCCTGCTGCGATAGGGGCTCATTATGCAAGTGGCAAAGAAGTAATCTGCATAGAGGGTGACGGGAGTTTGATGTTTAATTTACAGGAACTTCAGACAATAGACCACCATGAGCTCCCGATTAAATTGTTCGTATTTAACAATGGTGGTTATCACTCAATAAAGGAAACTCAGGATGTTTTTTTTAAAGGCGATTATCATGGCAGTGCCTTGGGAGATGTTAGTTTTCCGGATTGGGAAGAAGTCGCGGAAACATTCAACTTCCCATATTTTGTTATGGATGGGGACGATAGAGGTGTGATTGCTCACTTCCCTTTTAATAAGTTTAAAAATGTTTTTATTGAAGTTAAATTAGGTGAATATAAATTTAGGAGGCAGGAATTATGAATGGTTATCAAGAGCCTTGTCCTAAATGCGGGACACTTTCTTCCGGCTGTTCGGTCTTCACGAACGGGGCGATTTCTCAAGACTTTTGTAAATGTCCTGAATGCGGTATTGCTTTCCCAAAAAAGGGTTCAACGGCAAAAGTTGAAATAATTGATGATGAAGAATTCTTTTCGGTACCCAAACCAGAAAAATTCTCATTAAAAGAAATATGTATTTGCGCAGCAGTAAAAGCAGTTGATGGAACCATTATTCGTGGACACAGGCACAGGGATTGTAGAGATGGGATAATAAGGAGAGGGAAAGAACCCATGAAAGAATGGGCTGGAGATGGTTTTATCACTTCTTACGGGAGGTTCGTTGACAGGATAGAGGGTTACGAGTTGATGAAATCTATCGACTGGGAATCTGTTAATCCGGAAGGGTATCAGAAGTGTGAGTGGTTATTCTCGGAAGATTTATATTAAAAGAGAGGTATAATTATGAATAAGTTAGAATACGAAATGATTGAAACTCTTAAGCGCTTGAAGAATGATTATGGGTGTATACAGATTAAGGCTGAGTTCGAGAACGAGGGAAGTCGTCAGGTAGAACTTTGTCGGCTTAAAGATGTAATAAGCAAAGTAGACATACCGTTAATTCTTAAGATTGGCGGTGTAGAAGCAGTAACAGATATATACGAGGCCTTGACGATAGGGGCGAAGGGGATAGTTGCTCCCATGGCCGAAACTGCTTACGCGCTTTCTAAATTTATTGATGCTGTGGAAAAATTCGTTCCGAAGGATAATCGGGAAGATGTTGAATTTGCCGTGAACATTGAGACTATTACAGCGTATGAAAATTTTGAAAAAATGCTTAAATTAAAGAACATTGATGTTCTCCAAAGCGTGACAGTCGGGCGGGTGGATTTTACAGGTTCACTCGGGGAAGATAGAAATTATGTTGATACAGTAACAATGCGTGAACTTTGCAAAAATATCTTTTCTAAAGCTAAGGCTAAAAATTTACGAACAGCTTTGGGCGGGGCTATTTCTTCTGCGTCAGAAACTTTCCTGGAAACTTTAACTGAAGAAAATTTATTGAACAAATACGAAACTCGGAAAATTGTATATGATATCGAAGGGTTAAAAACCTATAAGGAAGGTTTAGAGGAAGGAATAAAATTTGAACTTCAGTGGTTGAAAAGTAAAGAGAGATATTATCATCTGATAGCAATTGAAGACGAAAAAAGAATAAAAATGTTGGAGGAGAGAGTCAATGGGTGAGTGTGGAATATGTGGTCATGAATTAAACAAAGACGTTCTGGTTCTGGAGAATATCCCGGAAAAAACATTCTGTTTCTCAGACAAAACTGTTACTTTAAACATCGCGAAGTGTGGTCACTGCGGAGTAGTGCAGTTATTTGACGTTCCATTAAACGATGATTTCAGGGATGTCCATCGAAGTATAGAATCAATGCCCGGCCACCGGATGAAAAAGAAGAAAGACTTGGACGATTTTATAGAAGAGTTTGGTTTGTGGAGCAAAAGGTTTTTCGAAATGGGTTGTGGCAATGGACAGTATTTGGATATTCTCAGGGAAATAGGTGTTGAGTGCGACGGGTATGAAGCCAATGAAGACAACATAGATGAATGTATAGACAAAGAGTATTGTGTTTCCGACGGTGTTGCTTTTAAAGAGGAAATTTTTAATAAATATGATGTTATTTTTTCTTTTTATTTTTTAGAGCATATGCCTGATCCGGTGGATGTCTTAACAAATGTTTATGACAAGCTTAACCCCGGAGGGATGATTTACATAGAAGTCCCGAACTATAAGTACATAGAAAAAGATGGGCTCTGGCTTGAGTTCACAAGAGACCACAGGTTTTATTATGACCTTTCTTCTATGAGATTTTTATTATCAAAAACTGGCTTCAAATTGCTTAAGATAACTCCGGGAGACTTGACTTTAAAAGTGATAGCGAAGAAACCGGACGACTTCGAGAATGTCCGGGAAAGCATGGAAAAAGACATAGTCGATTTTGATATATTAACTAACAAGATAGGAAATTATGTTATAGTTGGCGCAGGACATTATACTCAAACACTGTTAAACAAGACTGCTAATAAGCCTGTACAAATATATGATTCCGTTCCCGACAAGATAGGGAAAATTCTTTGTGGAGTGAAAATTTTACCCCAGGGAGAGATTCGGGATTGTGAATTTAATAATATTATTATAAGTTGCGGGGCGTACAATCAAGAAGCGGAGAAAAATATTGAAAGACTTACGGAAGGAAAGAATATAATTATCTGGGGGTAGCATGTCGTATACACAGAGAGAAGAACAAGTAAGAGAGTCTATTGAAGTTCGCAAACCTGTCGCATGGGCTAAGATTCAGCAAACTGACCAGAGAGTAAAAGAAGGAAAAAGCATCGCCCTTTTACAACTGCAATACAGATATGTCTGTAATGAAGTTTGCAAACACTGTGCTATAGAACGGTTTAAAGTTAACTTGGAAGGTAGAAAATTAACTCCTGCCGATGTGAAAGATATTGCAGATCAGGCTCATGAGTATGGGCTATTTTCTATCTGCATTTCGGGAGGTGAACCGTTAATCTTTCATGATCTGGAACAGGTAATAGACGCTATCGGCCCAGAAAGATTCATATTATCAATGGACACTAATGGGTTGGCTTTATCTCAACATGAGATAAAATGGCTGGTAACGAAAGGGGTTGACCGTATTCACCTGAGTATTGATGGGTTACAGGAAAATCACGACGAGTTTAGACACGAAGAAGGAGCATGGCAGCATAATATAGACATGCTTCCATATTGTAAACAGTATGGGCTTGGAGTTGTTGTGAACATAGTTGCCACTAAAGATTTGGTAAGAAGCAGAGAAATAGAAGAACAACTTGAGTTTATACAGAAGTTTGGTTTTCATGCTTCTTTGATTTATGCGAAACCAGTTGGTAATTTTGAAGAGGCTGGAGACCAGGTTTTAAACAAAAAAGATTTTGCATATCTTGAAACTTTAACGAAAAAGTATAACTGTTCAACTCACCTTACTCCCGCTTACGGCAGAGATGTTGGCTGTCTGTGTTTCAAGCGCCACTTTTCAATACTGCCAAACGGGAAAGTCCTTCCCTGTCCATGGCTCCCGATTTCTATGGGGAACGTACTGGAAGAAAAACTGGAAACAATTATAACAGGGTCGTTGATGAATCCATGGTTTAGCTGGAAGCATAAACACACTTGTCATTCGGGAAATCAGGATTCTTATTTTTATAAAAATGTTGTTTCTCAGTTAGATGAACTCCACGATCTCTTTGGATATCCGGTTGACTGGAAATTGTTGAATTGGCATTTTGAATACTTCAGGAAGAGTTCCACTAAAATTACTGAGAAGGGGAGCTAAATGGAGATTGGTGAAAGAGATATTGTAGAGGAAGATATAAAAAAAGTATTATCTGAAAATCTGCCATGGAACAGGCTGAGAAATAAAACGATAGCGGTTTCCGGTTCAAGAGGTTTTATTGCTTCGTGGATAGTTAAATTATTAGAATCAATACAGGAAGAATATAATATTACAATCTGGCATATCAATAAACCTGAATATGATATTAACAGGTCTCTGTTCAGTATTGGTGTCCCCAAGAGAGTAGATTATATTTTTCATGCAGCCAGTTATGCGTCACCTCTAAAGTTCAAAGAAAATCCTGTAGATGTGATCTTGCCGAATACGATTGGTACTCATAACCTGTTGAAATTGGCAGATGCGAAAGAGGCTGAGTTTGTATACTTCAGCACATCGGGGGTTTACGGGTGGCATGATTTTGATGACTACCCTTTGTCCGAAAAACAATTCGGCAGACTTGATTGTTCTGAAGTAAAGAACTGTTATCTTGAATCAAAAAGACTGGGGGAACAGTTGTGTGTTTCTCACAGTTATCAGTATGATATAGAAATCAAGATTCTCCGGCTGGGGATATGCTATGGCCCGGGGTTAAGCCTGGATGATGGTCGCGTGATGAATACTTTTATAAAGAAAATACTTGATAAAAAAGAACTACCTGTATACAATGAGCATGTCTATCGGAGTTTTATGTATATAACGGATGTTCTTAGCGCAATTTTTACAATTTTATTCCACGGGGAAAATAGCCCATATAATGTATCAGCAGACAAAGAAATTTCCATCCTTCAATTAGCCCAATTGTTTTCTTCCATGTACCCGAACTCAAAATTGAGTTACCTAAAACGGACAGACAGGTTGAGTGTTGACTTCAACAGGACATGGATGAATACAGGAAAATTGAAAAATCTCGGCTGGGAACAAAGAGTCAGCTTAGAAGATGGTATAGAAAGAACAGTGGAGAGTTACTAGTGAGAAAAATATATTACAATGAAGCGATAATTGATGAAAACGAAATAAATTCTATATGCCAGTTTATAACAGGGAAAGCCAACAGGCTTGCATATGGAGAAGAAGTTTTAGTGACAGAAAAGAAGTTAGCTGATTTTTTAAAAGTCAAACATTGTCTTCTGACTAATTCGGGGTCTTCCGCAAACTTGTTGGCTTTTATGGCATTGACATCCCCTGAATTAAAAGAGAGAAGGATAGAGCGAGATGACGAGATAATAACCACTGCGTTAGGTTTCCCTACAACTATTTCTCCTATCGTGAATTATGGAGCCGTCCCGGTCTTTGTGGATGTTGATCTATGGACTATGAATATAAACATAGAAAGAATGAAAGAAGCTTTATCTCCGAAAACAAAAGCTGTAGTGGTGGCGCATACTCTCGGGAATCCTGCCAATATAGATGCTATAATGGGCTTCTGTGAAGAAAACGGGTTATACTTTATTGAGGACAACTGTGATTCTTTAGGCAGTAAATATAACAATAAACTTACAGGCACTTTCGGTGATATTGGAACTTCTTCTTTTTACCCTGCACATGCGATAACAATGGGCGAAGGTGGAGCGGTATACACAAATAATACAGAACTGCATAACATAATGCGCTCTATGAGAGACTGGGGAAGAGATTATAAATGTTCGGAATGTACCTGGGACTGCAAGAAAAGATTTGATTCCGGGTATGATTGCAGATATACATATTCTCATTTTGGATATAATTTAAAAGTAACTGAAATGCAAGCTTTAATTTTAAACAAACAAATAGATAAGCTTCCCATGATAATTGAAAAAAGGAAACTTAACTGGAAGAAATTACGAGTTAAGCTGGATGGTTTAGGTTTTCCTTTTCAAAGCCCTACTCCCAATTCTGATCCATTGTGGTTCTCTTTTGTTTTAATAGCAAAAGAACATGACAGGGACGACTTAACAGAATATTTAGAAAGAAACGGAATAGGGACGAGAGTTATTTTCGGCGGGAATCTTACAAAACAAAAATGTTTCAAAACGCTTTCTCCGCTCTACAGGGTGGTGGGGGATCTCAAAAATTCTGACTATATAATGGAGAATGCGTTTTTTATCGGGTGCCATCCTGGAATGACAGATGAAGACATGGATTACATTGTGGAGGCAATAGAGAGGTATGTTCAAAGATGACAAACTCGTAAAGGTAAAGAACACAATATTCAATGATGAAAATTTAATAAAAATAGGGGATCTGTTCTGGACAAAAGAAGACATCCCTGCGTATGAGTATTTAAAAGATAGCCATAAAAGAGAAATGGAAAGTATTCTCCCACATCTTGTGGGGAATGAAGTTGCCGTTCAAGCTGGCGGTCACTGCGGATTCGTGATCAAAGAATTAGAAGAACATTTCAAAAGGATTTACACTTTTGAACCGGATAACACAATGTTCCTGGCTCTTTGCTTGAATGTACCAAATAAAAATGTTTATAAGTTTCAAGCCTGTCTGGGGGAAAGACACAAAATGGTTGATATGGAAATAAATCCTATCTGCCCTCATGCTGGAGCAAAGTATGTTAAGGGCAGGGGAAATATTCCAATGCTGGTTGTAGATGATCTCGCTTTAGATTGTTGTGACCTACTGATGCTCGATCTTGAAGGGAATGAGTATAAAGCCGTTCTTGGAGCATCTGAAACAATTCAGAAATTCCACCCCGTATTGTGTGTAGAAAGATACTGGGGGCCGAGAACAACTGGGCTTCCAGAGTCATTTTTTGACTCCCTCCTGGGCTACTTAAATTATGAATTAGTTGATAGAGTTGGAGAGAACAAACAGGATTTTATCTATAAATATAAGGGGGTCAAATGAAACCATATGTTGTCGTCACACCCGGCTACAATTCTTTTTGCGGGGGAATAAAAGTATTACATCGATTAACCCATTTTCTGAACGAGCATGGAATTCCCGCATACTCAACGGCGGGGGGGACTCCGCCGGACTGGAATGTAAGATTCTTAAAAGACCTGACGCCATACGAAATGAAAGAAATACAACAAACTGGTATAGCTGTTTATCCGGATGTTGTATGGGGGAACCCTCTTAAATTCAATAACTGTGTCCAGTATGATTTACAGCAAATGAGACCGATCCAGTCTAATATGCTTGGTGTCTCGCTGGAGAATTGTTTCGGTTCTAAAGTAAAACCAGATTTGACTATGATGGTAATATACATGGAAGACCTGTTTAAGCTTCCGGAGAAAGAAGAAAGAAGAGGAACCTGTTATTATAAAGGGAAAGGAAAAACAGAATGTTCTGATCCGGACTGGTTAAATATTGTCAACATAAGCAGAGAAGATCTGGCCAGATTATATCAAACTTCTGAATTATTAGTCTGCGCGGATAATATGACACAGACTACGGTTGAAGCGAGATTATGCGGATGCCCTGTAAGGATGATAGAACCCGGTATGTTGTCATGGGAGAATTATCGTAATGATAACTGGGGAATGAACGGGATAATAATAAATGATGATAAAACTATTGAACAGGCGGTTTTAGAACTGCCAGCTTTTAAACAGGATTATGATGAAAGGATGAAAAAGAACAGGGAAGAGTTCCTCCAGTTTGTTGAGGTTACACAAAACAGGCAAGTGGATTATATTCCACTGGAGTTGGCTTTTCATCCAGGGGTATTTGGGATTAGCCCGGAAATAATGAAAATTTTTGGAGAGAGGGGATAATATGAGTTACCTTGAACTTAGGGGAAAAGTAGAACAGAACAAACAGCCGATCTGCCATGACTCAGTGTTCATTGCTATTTACACCAATAAGTGTAAAGAATATTGTGATCAAAGATTTTTCAGTAACCTTTTCAGTTCTAATCTCAATCATGCTTCAGTTAATGTTGTTGATAATTCATCTGATATAGAATACACAAAGAAGTTAGAGAAAATTTGCGAGGACAAAGCCAATGTGTATAGGATTGATATAGATGAGAAAAGGAAAGATGTCCGTTTTCTCCGGAATGTTACTGAAAGTGTTTTATTATTGAGAGAAAAATTTTTAGAGGGGAATTGGAAATATTTTATTATACTTGAATCCGATGTTCTGCCGAAAGACAATGAATGGTTGACTTCTTTTATGGAGGTGACGGATGAAGCCGATATAATCGGCGGGCTTTATTATATGGGGTTTCATGATCCCGGACTATGGCAGGGGGAAATAAGAGTTGTCCCGACGCACCATGTTCTCTCCGGTTGTACTTTATATAAAAGAGAAGTGATCGAAAAATATCCTTTTCGGTGGAGCGAAGAGAATCTAGGGGCTTTCCCGGATGCGTACATTTGTTTTGACGCGGGGAATGAATACAGGTTAGCTAATTACACCAAAATCGTGTGTGATCATTTAGAAAAATCTCAGGGGGATAGGGGACATGGAAGAATCTCTTAATAAAAAAGAAAAGTTTTTTGAGTCTGAAACAAAAAGGTTTATAGAGTATTTCGGCTTAAAAAACTGGGAAATAGAAATTTGCCGAACGGAGTCCGATGATTCTCGGGCTTCCTGTATTGCGAGAGAATCATTTGACGGTTCTTTGTCTGACAGGCTGGCTTTAATTCAATATGATAAGGAATGGATAAATAGCGAAATTCCTTATGAAGAAATATCAAGGTCTGCATTCCACGAAGTTATGGAAATCCTTTTAATGGTTTTGCGGAATTATAATAAATATCGGGACAAGCATCTTTCATACGGAACCATAGATTCAGAGGTACATAATATAATAAGAACGCTTGAGAATACAATATATGAGGATTTTTTAAAACCAAAAATAAGGAAGAAAAATGGCAACAAAAAACATAGAAAGTCAAACTCGTAGAGGCCCTTTTGGTGGCGCTCCCGGTCAGGGCAGACCTCCAAAAAGCAAACAGTTAAAAAACTATGACAAAGCTTTAAAAATTCTTGATGATAATATCGAGAAGGCTTTAGGGGTGTTGGTTGATGGTTTAGAAGCAACAAAAGATATTTACAATAAAAGCGGAGAAATAATTGCAGAAGATGTTCCAGATAATTATTACCGATTTAATTGTGCTTGTGTGCTAATCAAGAAGGTACTTCCTGATAAAAAGGCAAAGGAAATCACTGGCCCCGGCGGGGCGCCACTATTACCAACTACTGTTATCGACCGGAGGAAAGTTGTTATGAACATTGTCCGGAAACTTGATGAACTGGATCTGGATGAAGTGAAGGAAATGCAGGAAAAGGGTGATTTTAAATTATTTAAAGATGCCGATTATGTGATCGAAGAAGAGGCAGAGGAAGAGAATAATAATGCTGGAAACAGAATCTCAGAAGACATCGGAAGAGCTACAGAGGGAGAAGCGGAAGAAGAGGTGGAAAGAGCGGAAGAAGAAGATTGATGCCGGGGAAGATCCGAAAGATTTAAAAACTTTTGAAAGGGCTCAAAAGGCTGTTGAACTTCTTCGGATGGATTTCGCAGCAGGGAAAGAAATCCTGGAGGAGTATGAAAGAGAAGCTTTAACAGCTGTTGTTGTTAAAAAGTGTACAGATGATTTTTATTACTTCTGTAAGTATATATTGGGGAATGATTTGATGATGAGGGAGCCTCATCGTAGATGGTGTGATGATCATCAAAAAACTGTTTTGGCAAACACAAAACGTGTTATGAGATTAAAGCCGCGTAAGACATTTAAGACTACAATTTATGGACTTGGCTTTTTATTATGGGCTTGGGGCTGTGTCAGTCATGAAATAAGATTTTTCTATACCTCTTCCAACAAACTGCTTTTAGACGAAGTTGCGGATGGGCTGTCTCAATATATTGGTACAGAGAAAAATGAGACTTTTTATTCATATCTGTTCGGAGTAACTAAAGACCCGGAAGCCAAGAATACAAGCGATGTTATGAATGTTCAAGGGAGAGAGGGAAAAGGTTTTTCTCTTATCCTTAGAACTTCCGGGGGAAGCACAGTTGGTATTCACCCAAATGTAATCATTATAGATGACCCTGTCGGGGAAGATGACCGGAAATATGAGAGTGAACGAAAATCAAAGGAATTATGGTTTGATACACTGCAACCTCTTCTGGTTTCTTTCTATGATGTTAAGACCGGGATAGAATTTGAATCAATTTTTTACATAGGGACAAGGTGGCACTTAAGAGATTTAGTCTGGCATATACAAGAGGAATTAGTAAAGAAAAAAGGTCAGGTTTGGGATATAGAATCTGAATCAATAACGAAGGACGGTACTCCCACTGGTGAACCATCCTATCCCGATTTTATGCCAGCAGAAAAGATCAAAGAATTCCGTATAAGTATGTCAGAAGAGTTCTTCGCAGCACAAGAACTTAACAACCCAATTGCCCAGGGGATGATTGTTTTTGATTTAGGGAAACTGCACTTTATTCGTCAGGAACAGTTTGACGCGATAAAATTGTACGGAAAAATCATCTGTGCTTTTGACCCTGCACTGGGGAAGGCCTCTGGTGATTACCCCGCAGTATGGTTCATTCATTATTACAATGATACAATCACTTTCTTTGACGCAATTGATAAAAAAATAGAAATAGCTTTACTCGTTCATCAAATCGCCTCTAAAAATAAATTATACGGGTGTCGGACTTTAGTGTATGAAGACAACAATGCAATGCTTATCGGTCAAAGTCTGGAGAAAGCGCACAAAAGAATAAACCACAAAATAGTATTAGACCCAGTTCACCATGGGAGCGGCAGCAATAAGAGAGAAAGAATTGTTTCCTGTCAGGACGTATTGTATAGTGGCGTAGCTCAGTTTATGAATGATTATGAGAACAGATACCCGGAGGCTATGAATCAAGTAGCTTTTTACGGGGCTTATGGTCACGATGATTTTCCGGATGCAATGGAGATGGGAATCAGTTACTTAAACCAAGAACATTTTAAATTTGTCAGGCACGAAGAATGTCTTTAACCTGACAGAAAAAAGGGGGATGAAGATGTCTTTTAAAACAAGAGAAGAACAAAAATGTTTCGGAGAGAGTAGGTCTAAGGCAGCCAAGAAAGTTACAAAGAAAAAAGAGGAACTGTCAGCTGCTCTCGTAGAGGCTTTGGGGGGCGAGGGGTTACAGTCTTTAATAGATAACCAGACCTCCGCAGTTTGTACAGGATTTAGTAACAAAGATGGAGTTCCCGTAGTGGTGTTTTTTACCGGGAAATATCTGCTCATGGAGAAAGATAAAAAATATGCCCATGTAGCGGGTAGCAGGGGGTTTTAAATGCCCTATTCAAATGAGAGACTGCAAGAGATCTATAACTATTCTCGGGAGCATGGAGAGAATGAAACATGTGCTTTCTTTAAGATAAAACACGAAACCCTTTCTCGCACAATAAGAGAATACCATATCAGGTTTAAAACCAGAGAGGGACAGGATCAATATGATTATAGTCAAAAAGAAAAGCATAATTTTCAGAAAGTAGTAAATAATGGAGCAATGGAACTTTCTTTAAAAACCCATGAGATAAAGACGATAGATGAATTGCTTGCCTACGCGGAAATCGACACTGATCTGTGGGAAGTCTGGAAGAGTACAACAAACGTGTGGGGTTCTTCTGTTAACCCAAACTATCAGGTTAAAGCATGGCTTAAAAGAAAGACATGTGAGATAGATATTAAAAAAATCTGTTCAGAGGTTATCGAAAGGATAGGCAAATACAGTAAACCATCCAAGATCAAACGGAAACTGGACAAAGAAGGGTTTCTATGGGAGGTTGGACTCATTGACCACCATGTAGGGCAACTCAGTTATGATAAGGAAGTCGGAGAGGACTATGATGTAGATATAGCCATGCGAATAGCGAAAGAGGCTGTTGAATTTTTATGTGACAAGATTACTCCTTACAAAATAAACAAGGTTTTGTATATAATCGGAAACGACTATTTGAATGTTGCATCTTCAGATAATACTACTACTGGAGGAACAACCCAGGATGAAGACGGAAGGTATCACAGGTCTTTCATGTGCGGTGTAGATATTCATGTAGACGCCATCAACAGGCTTAAGAAGGTTGCGGATGTTCATGTTCTCCAGGTTCCCGGAAACCATTCAACGGAACGGGAATTTTATTTAGGATCTGTTCTACAAGCGTGGTACAGGGGAGATGAGAATGTTCTTATAGATAACAGCCCGATGTCAAGAAAATATTACAGGTATGGAAGTAACCTGTTGGGCTTTGCCCACGGGGACAAGAATCTAAAACTTGACAGACTGCTCGGCTTAATGCCGTTGGAGGCGAAGAAGGATTGGCCTCTGGCAAGTAACTATGAATGGCATTTGGGACATCTCCACCATGACGCGAAGATGCAGCATAATTTAAAGTCAGAGAGGGGGATAAAAATCAGAAGGCTAAACACTTTAATACCCTTAGATGCGTATCACTATAATGCTGGCTATGTAAGAATAAGAGAAACACAGTCTTTTCTGTGGCACCCGACCTTGGGTGACATGGTTCATATCAATTACAGGATAAAGGAGAATTAGATGGAAGACAGCATTGGAAAGCAGATAGAAGGTGTCGGAACGGAACTGATAAAATTTGTACAAGAGAAGAACAGGCGATACGGGAACAGTGGGTTAGACCCGTTCAGAGTTTTCAGTAAGCTTTCTCCCCGGGAAGGGTTTAATCTTCGGATGGATGATAAAATATCCAGGATTAAAAACTCCGACGTTCTAAGAAAGAATGATGTTGTCGATTTGATGGGGTATTTAATGCTGGTGTGTATCAACGAAGGCTGGATAAAGTTTGATGATTTATTAGATTAAACAAAATAAATAAATGATAACAAATGGTTTAATTTAAAAAAGTAACACGAATCTGAAAAAAGTATTTGACAAACTTTTTTAAATTGTGTATATAAAGAGTAATTTTGGCTCTCAAAACTTGCTCTTTGTGTGTTAATCGACGGCCTTACGATACAAGGCAAACCTCGCGTAGCCCGGCGATACAGGGCCATTTTTCTTAAGAAATATATCTATAGAATGGCCATAAACAAATACGATACATTATTCACAATAAGACACCCTGAATTAAAGAAGCGCGAAAACAACTGGCAGCTTATTTATCATTCCTATGTTGGCGGCGTTGAATATTCTGAAGCCGGATATTTAATTAAATATCCAAAAGAGAGTATGGGAAGTTTTACTAAGAGGAAAGAAAGGGCAGTCTATTTTAATCAGATGTCTCCCATCGTTGATATGATCTCCGGGATGTTGTTCCTGAACAAGCCGACCAGAGAGATCCCTCAAGAACTTAAATACTTTGAAACATCAATTACACCTTCTGGCGATAAAAACCTGAACGAATTTATGCGCCTCGTTGCTGCGTATTCATTTATGTTCACATGCGGAGTACTGATAGACTCCCCCGAGTTTGACCCGGAAGAAGTAAAAACAAAAAAAGACAGGGTGGATAATAAACTTAATCCATATTCTGTTTTATATCTCCCTTTTAAAATAAGGGATTTTTATGTAAATGAAGAAAGCGGAGAACTTGAATGGATTTTATTGGATAACTCCTACATAGATCATAGTGACCCGTTTTTAAAAAGCGAAAATATATATAAGTACACTCTCTGGGACAGAGAAAAAGCTGTCGATTATACAAGAAGGGGTGAAAGAAACGAAGTTCTCCCCGGGGAAGAAAGATATCATAACCTGGGTTTTGTTCCTTTTAGATTTGTTTCATGGAGAGATGACAACAGTGATTTTATAGCCGAGACAGTCTGCGAAGACATAGCAATGGTTTCTAAACTTATATACAACAATATGAGTTACATGGATGAAATGCTTGCTTCTGGTACTTTTAAAATGCTTGCTTACCCGACAAAAGATGGGAGTACCCCAGATGAATTGTCACAAGGAGGTGTTGGCCCGTTATCCATCCTTCCTTATGATCTGATAAGTCACACTGAGCCTAGCTTTATCGGTGCTGAGTTATCCGGAATAGATCCTTTTGTAAAAGCTATAAATTTTTATATGACTGAAATTCTTAAAAAAGTCGGTTTATCTACAGATGAGATGAAGGAATTTGTTAAATCTGGTACAGCTAAACGAATCGATATGGAGAAAATGCGGGCTCTTCTTACTTCCGGCGCGATGATGATGAGTAAGTTGGAAGAATGGATGATGTTTACCGCAGCTAAATGGGAAGGGAAGTCTGTTGATGGAAGAGTTGATTACACATCATCTTTCTCAGATGAAGACCTTGAAACTGAAGTTACACTATTAACAGGCCTACTGGTTCATCCAGTTAAAAGTTTGAAGATAGAAGTCCTCAGTCTCCTTGTTCGGAAACTGCTCGGCAACTACCTTGAACCAGAAGTTCTGGAAAGTATTCAAAAAGATATAGAAACGAATACCGTTATTAAAACAGATGATTTTGCCCCTCAAAATACACAAGGGGTGGCAAATAAAATTTTAAATAAACCACAGGAGAAAGTAGCAAATGAAGCCTAAAATTAAAAAGTACCCTGAATATTTCTCGATGAGACCAGGGGAAGAGAATCAATTGCATTTTGATCTTCAACGTCATAATGAAGGTGAAGGTGAAGGTGAGGGGGAAGGCGAAGGGACTGAAAATCTTGTAGATTTTACTGATCCGGAAACCAAAGAATCTCTTCAAATTCCTGCTGAGATCCAGAAAGTTATTGGTCATGTTATTTCAGCAACAAGGAAGAAAACTGAATCCGAGTATTCTTCTTTGACAGAGAAGATAGAAAAACTCCAGAATGAAAATGAGGAGATTGATTCTGTTAAAGACGAACTGGAAAAGATGAAGATGGAAAAGATGACTGCTGAAGAAAAAGCGGAAGCTAATGCGAAGAAGGTCATCAAAGACTATGAAAAAACAATGAAGACTGCCCAGGCAGAAAGGGACAATTGGAAGACACTTTTTGAAGAAACCACGATAAGGAATGAAATAATGTCTTCTTTCGCCGGGAATCAACTCTGCAATCCTGAACAGGTTGCTATCCTCCTTGAAAGAGAAGGAACTGCACATATCGAAGAAAAAGTTGATTCTGAGGGCAAGCCCACAGGGAAATACGAAACAAGAATTACCCTTTCTATCGAAGACGATAAAGGGAATTATGATGTCCTTGACGGTACCCCGAAAGAATTGTTTAGTAAATGGATAAAGATGGATGTAAATAGTCATCATCTTCAAAATGATTTAAAGCCTGGAGCAGGCTCAGGGCATAAAATTAAAATGCCTGACGGGAAAAAAGTTGATCTTTCACAGATTGAGAATCCTGTTGAAAGAATGAATATTGAAAGAGAGAGAAGTGGTAAATAGTTTTTATATTTAAAGTGAGAGCAGACATAGAGCCAGATAATTATTATGTGAAAACATAGGAGGATTATACATGTCACTCACATTGGTTGAAGCTGCAAAGCTAAACTCTGGAGATGTTATCCGTTCCGCTATCATAGAACTCTATGCTAGAAGTTCGGATGTATTACAGTATTTGCCTTTTGATGATATTCAGGGCAATGCTTACAAGTATAACCGCGAAGAAACTCTTCCGGGTATAGGATTTAGAGGGGTTAACGAGGCTTATAGCGAGTCTACAGGCGTTCTTAATCCGATAACTGAACCGCTTGTGATTGCTGGTGGCGATCTTGATGTCGATAAGTTTATTGTCGATACAATGGGTCTAAGCCAAAGATC
This sequence comes from PVC group bacterium, assembly GCA_024231215.1. Classification (GTDB taxonomy): domain Bacteria; phylum Omnitrophota; class Gorgyraeia; order B26-G9; family B26-G9; genus JAAEQR01. The sequence continues at coordinate 63,760 of JAAEQR010000034.1, forward strand.
GGTTCAAGAAGCAATGAAAGTTAAGGCTCTTTCTCTGAATTGGACTAAAACTTTTATCAAAGGGGATCAACAATCTGAACCTAGAGAATTTGATGGTATTCAAGTTCGTTGTACAGGGGATCAGGTAATAAGTAATGGTACTGACGCTGGCGGGACAGCCTTATCTCTCGCTAAAATCGATACACTTATTGACCAGGTTAATGAACCTCAATATCTTCTCATGAATAAAGCAATGAGAAGGCGTTTGACTCAAGCTGCAAGAACCTACACTGTGTCTGGTTTTTTAACTTACACACAAGATTCTTTTGGTCGGACTCAAACTGTTTATAATGATTTGCCTATTCTCATCTGTGATGAGGACAATGAGGGAAATCAAATTCTTCCTTTTACTGAAGCTGCCGCATCAGGCGATAGCGTAACCTCATCAATCTACTGTGTTTCTTTTGGAGATGGTAAACTGATGGGTCTTCAAAATGGCGGGATGGATGTTCGGGATATTGGTGAACTCGATACTAAACCAGCTTTAAGAACAAGGGTAGAATGGTATAACGGCATAGCCGTTTTCCACGGTAAATCTGTTGCTCGTCTAAGGTACATCAAAGACGACACGGTAACGGTATAGGGAGGAGATAATATGAGTACAGTAAGACGATCTAGAACTTTTGATTATGATCTGTATTTGCACGACGGGACTGCTCTGACTGCATCTGCATCTGGTACTGTTGATTCTGCCGCAGTTGTTCTCGACCTTGGTACTGGTTTTGTTGACGCTGATCTTATTTTAGATGTAAGCGCGCTGGACGTTGCCAACGGTGATGAAATAGCAACTGTTGAAGTAAGGCTGAGTGACACTCAGATAGCAACTGAAGTTTATGTTGCGACTCAATACGAGTTGGGTGATTCTGCTGTTGTTTCGGGAGATGTTGATAGAACCACTGGTCGATATATTATACCTTTCAATAATATTGTCGAAGACGGAAGTTGTAAAAGGTACATGCACTTGTACTTTACGCTCGCAGGAACCATTGCAGCATTTACCGCTACAGCTTACATAGTCAAGAAGTAGAACTTAATTTTCTATGGTCGCTGTAAAAGGCGGCCATAGAAATAAAAACACAAAGGAGACCAAAATGAACTTACCCCAAAACAAAGACGGGAAGTTTTTCCTTCTGAATTCAGAGGGGAAGGAAGTAGAATTTAATCACGCAATTGATGTTCAAGAAGCATTATTTGGAGTGATAGGAAAAGACATAGATTACAAACCGGAACATTTTTTACCGGAAGATTTTGACATGAAAGTTAAAATTGGTAAAAATGTCCCCGATTCAAGAGAAGATATTATAAATAAAAAGATTAAAAAAAGAGGGAGACCTCCTAAAAACAAAGAAGAAGTGATAGCCAAAGAAGAGGAAAAGACTGAAAAAGGGAATGATTAGAAACAATGCTTAGTGAAACTTATACTATTGAAGACGTTAAGAACAGACTAAGAAAACCATATTCTTTTTATGATTTTAATTCAGATGATGAGTTTGAGTCAACACTCATAACTGTTTCTGAAGATGTAAAATTTCTTCAGATGTACCCTCTTGTTGGTACAACTGGATATGGCACTATTGAAGATAAGGATAGAGTCAGCTTAACAGCTTACGAAGTATATGTTTATTGGGCGGAAATTTATTATATTTGTTACGAATTTTTAAAATTGGACGAGAGAACAACTGGACAGCGCCAAACCAGTTCTGGTTCAGAATCATTAAAAGTTGAAGGGTATCAATACCAGGTTAATAACAGTTATGGTTCTAAATCACAGGAAGATGTTTCAAGAGGTTATTTCTTGGAGAAGGCCAGAGGCTATATGAAGTTAGCTGGTTTTGATATGTATTCTCTGGAAAGAACATGCAGTATATTCGGAACAACTTCAGCAAGCAATGATTCAAGCGAAACTTTAACATGATCCCATATGTAGATATTGAATTATATGACCCTATCAGTGTTTATAGCGATTATTATTTAACTGGAGAAGACTTGGATATATTGTCCAGTATGATCGAGGAAGGGAGACCCCAGGATGCAGTTGATTACTTTATTAGTCAAAACATACTTCCTCCTGGAATTAAATATCAAGAGGCATTGTCAAAATATTTGGATTATTCTTCCATGGGTATTTTAAAAGAAAAAGAAAAGAAAAGAGTGTTGCGCAATACTGCGCTATTAACACTGGGATTATCCTCACTCCTGTACACGAACTATAACACTTTCATCAAAAAGGTTTATGCTGACCATGTTTTCAAAAAAGCTGCCCTGACAGCCGGGGGAGCGAAACGGGTTGTTAAAGATGAGATCTTAGGCGGGATGGAGCAAATAGTAGACGGAACTTTTACACAAACCCAATTCTTTATTACAAACAGTATAAAGACCCTTCAGAAAGAAATGTTAACCGCAAATATACGTTTAAATAAGATCGGCCTCAAAGGGGAAGCAGTATCTTATCTTATAGAGGAATTCAAAGCCGACCTGAAGAACAGATACCCGCACATATTTAAAGCTATCAAAGATGGTAATGTATTAGTTACATCCAAATATGGGCAGGATGGTTATCGGGTTAAACATTTCAAAGTCGATAACTATCTTGACAGTATCATTAGTAAGTCTATCCTTGATTTAGACCGAACTGCCAATGTTGTTTCCGCGACAATTGCCGGGGAAAAGGTTCTTGAATTTTATCTTGCGAATACAAGAAAAGTTAAGAAAGACAGGGAGATCTGCCAAGAGATCATTGCGAAGAAAATCAACGGAGTTTCTGTATTAGCGTTAGACGAAGATACTGCGGGGAAGTTAGGAATAATGACCGTTGCCGAGGCAGAAGGTACACCGGATTTTGCGTTCTCTTATAATTGCAGACATGGTCTCAAAAGGCTGGATCGTGGATATTTACAAGGGATAAATAAAATATTGGGAGACTGATATGAAATTCAAATTTAAAATCGAGTTTGATGATGGAAAGATTCTGGAGCTCTCAGAAAAGAAGGCGAGAGAGCTTTATTTAAAATTGGGGGAGTATTTTTGTAGCCCTTTTCCTGAGTCTCGTATAAAATTGGGGGAGTATTCTTGTAGCCCTTTTCCTGAGCCTCGTATTTATGAGGAGCCTATAATTGAATGGCCAGAACGTGCGCCGGAACACACACCATCATATCCTATAATAACTTGTCAGGTGAACGATGGCTGTTGACGATCAACTCACATCAACTAAATTAAGCACAGCAAAAACTCATGTGTATAATGTTACACAACTGGGTTTAGATGTGACTCTTATAGGTTCAGCGACAAAAGATGAATTCGGGGGAATACTTACCGAAAGCACAATAGACCTTAAAGCCTTTCCGGTAAGACTCACCCCTTATGATAGAGATGTAACGAGAAGAATAAGCTGGGCGGAAGACACAGATCTTATCGCATATGTTTCCAAAAAGGAAATAGATGACTTAGGATTAACTTCAGAGAATATAAGACGGAACTACAAGAAGATCAGACACGGGGGAAAGACATATGAACTTCGTTATACAGAACCATATAACGCTTTTGGAACTGACTTTCTGTATTATGTGCTTGGCGGTAAAGCTTAATGGTTACATGTAGATTAGATCAAAGAAGTTTCGATGAATTCGTAAAGGGATTACAGGAATTAGGGCATAAGATCAACGATCCTAACCTGCAATTGCATCGAGCTAAAAAATTTAGGGAATATACTATAAAGGCAGTTAGCAGCGGGGAAATAGATTTAAAGGCTTTGTCAGGGTTAACCCAGGCTATTTCCGGAGGAACTTACGGCCCCATATGGAAGACAGGCGGGGTTTTAAGAGAAATGGGGTTTAAATCCACAGGAAAGAATACTGCGGAAGCTGGGTATTGGGACGACACTACAAGGATGCTTCCCGGGAAAAAGATAACTTATGCCGGATGGGTAAGGGCTTTACATACAGGTTTTCGCATCCCTTTAAAGGGGGACGCAGGGGAAAGAGTTAGATGGTGGTTCAGGAAATATCACGGGATTGTATTTAAAGAAAGTACAGAATGGTTAATAGTACCGCCGAGACCGTTTGTTTGGAAAGCTTATTTTGATTATGTCAGGACGAATAAAGACGTTGAAGCAGTTGATGAATTCTTAAGAGGATTATCTAATAGTCCGAAAACTACCAGTGGGGCATCTTAATGTTTGATGAATTTCAAAATGTAGCGTGGACTCCTTCTGATGCGGGGCTCATAACAATTGCCGACAATACAGACACCTCGGTTTCCGGGGCATGCACAAGCCTTGTATTCGCAAGTGCTGCGAATGAATATGTTGACTTCACCTTCACTGGTGTTGATTTATCTCAATGGCAGGAAGTGGTTTTATGGCTTTACATGAGAGACCAGCTTACTGCGGATAATGTTTTACGGATTACGATAGATGGAACTAATTATGATCTCAGTAGAGCCGATATAGTCAATGCTGGCAAATGGAAACAGATCCTGTTTGACTGTACGGAAATGGGAACTGTTTATTCTATTCGTTTCACTTCTCTGGTTGCCAACTTGACACTGTTCGTGGATTATGTAGGTCACAGGAAAGTGGGTTATGACATGGACGTTGATGTTATAAAGGCCCTTAAAGCCCACATAAGCCTTGACTATGATGTTGCGACAACTTTATCCGCCGATGTGTCTGCTGGTGCTACCGATATTTCAGTGGACAGTATTGCGTACATCACTGACAAGTCCCTGATTGAATTAGAGGATGCCTCGGGGAACATAGAACCGACCCAGATAGAAAGTCGGGAAGGAACAACCCTGACCATGGGGGTATCTGTTACAGGAACATACTCTGAAGGGGACGAAGTGAGAATAACCTGTCCCGTAAGATCAGAGGATTTTGATGAGTTGGAACCTGACCCGGTGTGCGGGATAAATGTTTACGATAGACACGCGGACAGGACTCCGGACATTCTCCAAACAGAGAATGGCCCGAAGTATATTGAGTATCTCGGCTCACTCGGGATAATCATATACATAGATTGTAGCAACAAAAAAAAGTTGTTGCAATTATCCAGAGAATTTGATAATAAATATGGAAAAGGATTTGTATTTTTGTTAGACGGAGATAAAGTAACTATATATTTAGAGGATTCTGTTTTCTCAGATTCGATTATAGGAAATAACCCCAGAATGGCTTATTATTATTTTGTCGAACCCCAGCCTTACTCGCAGTCAGTTTTCGGCACCACTGGAACCTTAACCGTAATACCGCAATCTTTGAGTACAGCAGTCACTATAGAAAGTTGATATGAAATATAGATTTAAAAATAAAACGGATTGTATTCAACAGTTGTCCCTTATAAGCGGCGGTAGTGTTGTAGTCTTACCGAGAAGTCGGACAGGGGGTTTTGTTGATTTAGATATTTCTACGATGTACAAAGATGAATTTGAGAGAGCAAGAAATTTTTTTGAAGTTACTCTTATTTAGATAGAGGAATAATTAAAGGAGGTTTTACGATATGCCTAATTATGGAGCATATGCTAAACGAGTCCCGGCAACAGGTGGGGCGGTTTTAGCTGATGTAGATATTTACAAGCTTGCTTTATTGGCTAAGACAGAACGCGGAATTGTGGACAGCGATGGTTTACCCATTGTCCATTCTGAAATATACTCTTTTTCAGATTTTTACAAGAAGTGTGGAGGTCATAATACCAGTTATTATGGTGCCTATGTCGCAGAGTCTTTTTTCAAGGAACTGGAAAGTAATATCAGTTGCGAGTTAAAGGTTCTCAGTTATTTAGATGCTTCTGCCGTTCAAGCGACTTACGAAATGCTGGACGATGACAGTGACAAGATTTTTGATGTTAAGGCTGGAAGAAAAGGGAAGAATGATAAATCAGCTTTCGGCAACAAGATCGGAATAAAGGTCACTCAGATAGCGACACTTGAGATGAAAATTTCAAGCGGTATTGGGACAACTGCCACAACTGCAACACTCAATAGTGTTGACAGCCTGGATGTAGGACACTACATCACTTTCACAGAAGGTTCAAATGTGGAAACAAGGGCTTTAACAGCAGTAAACGATTCTACGAAAGCAGTTACATTCGCAGCCTTGAGCGGAGGAACTGGTTTTACCGCTTCAGGAACTACTGTCAATAGAGAAGACGTGAAGATTGAAGTCGCAACAAAAGACAATGGCGGTTCTTACCAAAAACAGGAAGAATGGGAAGAGGCTTTTACCGAAGCTGATACAACTGGAATTGCCGGGGTTATCAATGACGTAATTAGCGGGAGTGATTATATCATTCTTGCTGTTGATGCCACAAACACCAGTGATCCTGAAGATATAACTCCTGCTGCGCTAACTACCTGGACAGCATTAACAGGGGGTGCGGACGGTTCTGCTGCGGCGGATTCGGACTGGGATTCTTTAGCCACTACTTACTTTGGGGACGAAGAGTTCTCAATCATGCTTGCTCCTGAAGGGACGAGTATTACTCACAATAACAACATGGTAGATTTTTGTACCGATGGTTACAAAGGGTTATACTATTGTCAATCTTCAAATGGAGCCTCTGCTGATACTCTGAAAAACTTTGGAGCATCAATGAGGGGCGGGATCAAGTTTGGAATGATTCCTTCTGACAAGTGGATCGGTGTTGATGATCCTCTCAGGAGAGGTCAATTAAAGGATATACCGAAGGTCGGTATAGACGCAGCATTCTGGTTTAACACCTACAGCAAATTTGGAGAAAGCAAAGTTGCCGCAGGAAATAAACCTGAGATGATTCTTAAAAGTAGCGATAAACTTCGGGACAGTAATGGTTTAGTGCATGATGATAGAACTGGGGCTGGCGGCAGAATGATCAGGAATTATTCTGTTAACATATGCCGTTACAAAAGAGGAAGAGGGATTACTAACAATAGTGCCAGGACTCTTAGTACGGATGCTGGTTACAGGTATCAGAATCAGATAATGCAGTGGATCTTATATTCTCGCTCAATTGTTGCTTTTTTAAAGCAGATAGAACAAGACAAGGCTGGAGCAACTACTATGTTGTCGCACAGGGCTTCAGTTGAAAGTTATATGAGAAAGAAATATAACGCTGGTCATCTGTTTGTAGGACAGAAAGAAGACGGTTCATTCACTGGTTTTACCGATGTATGTATAGTCATAAATGATTTTACGATAAATACTCTGGTAAATATATCCAATGGTATTGAAGAAATCTTCTTACAATTTGTTGCACCGCCGCCTATTGAAGAAGCGATTCTTTCTCTGGCTAGTGCATCAGTCACAACAGTAAAAGGATAGGAGGAATAAATTGGGAAGACCACAAAGTTATAATTACGAAATACAGATTGGAAGCAGTGCTGCTGCGGTAGTTTACCCCGCTTCAATAGGAGAATTTGGAGAAGGGGAAGAAGGCCGGATCGATGTGGCGGATGGAGACAGACGTTATAAGATCAGAGATCAGATCTATGATATTGGAGAGATAGAAGTAGTTGTTTATCTCAAAGCCGACATGAGGGAAGTTAATCTCATGGATCGTTGGGCTATAAGTGGTGATTCAGAAACGGTCTATATTCGTGCTAGAGGAGAAGGAAGAGATGATCCCAGCACTGGTGTTCCGGTTGGTGGAAGAACGATAATGGCTGAATGGGAACTTACAGATGTTGAGTGTGCCATGGGTAAGAAGTCTCCTTTTGATAGAAACAGTAAAGCTGTTGATACCAAAAGATATACCCTTTTGCCGACAGAAGTTCTGAGGACTTATCCTGATCGACCAAATCCGTAAATAGTTTTTAAATACAAAGAGCAAGTAACAAGGAGTTTTTATGACGAAGGACAAAATTAGACTATATTTTGGTTTAACAAGGAATGAAGAATGGTACAACTACGCAGAGATTTTCCCATGTGAAGGCGGAACTCTCGCGATGTTGGACACAGGGGACAAGACCGGGATTTCCCGGTTTAAGAAATTGGTTAAAGGTTCTGTTAAAACTTTATACTCAGAAGAGGGCAAGAGTTATAATCTTATCCCTGCTGACTACGGGGGTATAAGAGCCATTGATGCCTGGAAGATCGGATATGAACAGATTAAGATAACAACCGATGAAGAACACCCGATAATCCCGGAAAATTTCTTCTGCGAAGTTTGCAGTCGTCCAAACGAGGAAAGGTATACTCCGGTAAGAGAAAGTTGGCAGAAACTTATTGATGACGGTTTAATCGATGAAGTTTTTTCTGATGACTCTTCCTGGAAGTTTGAAGTTAAGCTGGAGTGTCCCATAGTTGTTCCTCAAAGCCAGATTTCTGTAGGAGGAGAATTCGATACACTTATCATGCAACCAGTATCTCTTGACGATGTGATGCTCATACAAAAAGATAATTTTGCGATGAGTACAGAAGCTAATCAAATATTTGCCACATGGGATATTGCTATTGTTAATGTGCCGGGTTTAAGTGACAGGGAATTAAATACCCTGAAGAGAACACCGGAATCCTTCTTTACAAAAACATATCTCGATCCAAAGAATTATGAGACCATGGAAAGAGCTATGGTGCAAAATGCTAAAGGTATTGATGCTTCAGACAGAAAGGTTTACTGTAGCTATTGCGGGGGAGAAATCGGAGGTTATTTGGATCAAACAAATTTTTTCTCTCCCTTGTTGCCGAAGCCATTTTCCCGAAAAGGCATGTAAGAAGCGATGTGATATTTTATCCATCCATCGGGAACAAGGGATATCCGTACACGGACTGGAGAACGAATAACTGGGAATTTTCGTGTGAGTTTTTAGAGGATGTGTCTGAACGATATAAACATATTTGCCGGATATTGAGGATCAAGTATCACTGGCCTCCGGACATTGTTGACAACATTAAAATAAAAAGATTATTAAGGATTTTTGAAGAAACGATGGAAGATTTTACGATAAAAGACCCCGACACGGGTGAAGAAAAGTTCATGTTAGACTGATCTTAAGAGGTTATGATTGAATATTCTAAAAGGATTTGCTAAAGACATAGTTATTCGCTTTACCGCAGACACCGCCCGATTAACTCAGGGGCTCAATAAAGTGAAACAAGAGATAAGGGGATTACAGGCCCCCATCCCCCCTACCGGAATTAGACCGCAAGGAATCTCGGTCGTAGGTGGTGTTGTTGGAGGCGCCCTGGGAATGGGGGGTATTGGTCAAACTGCAATAAAGAAAAGTGCGATTGAAAAAGAAGCTAAAGAGGCCAGTGCTGCATTAAAAAGTACATCCGACCGTTTTGCTACTTTACGACAGGGTTTAAATTCTTCTCTCTTACCATTAGGTCAATTCTCCGGGTTATTAAGAGCCCTACCAGGGTGGCTTAAAGTCGCGATTGTGGGGATAGTAGGCCTTAAAAAGACCTTCCATTACGGCAGTATAATTGAACAATCCAAAATGGTTCTCGAAAGTATATACGGAAATGAAGCCCAGGCAGTGAGGACTATTAAAGGGATGAGAGATTTTTCCCGGAGAACCCAATTTTTACCGGAAACCATCGTTGGCGGAACTACAATGCTGGCTAAATACGGTGTCAACCCGTTTGAGAAGAATACTTACGGATTAAAGGGGGGTAAAACGGCAATGGATTTGATGGCGGGTTTAGCTGCCATGCCGGGAATGGGGGGACAACCGATTGGTTTAGACAGGGCGGTTAACGCTGCCATTGCTGGTCGAGATATACGACCTCTAAAAGCCCTTGGCCCGGAAGTATTAGCTGCCTACCAAAAAGCGAGAGATGCTGGCATATCAGGATCTCCCGAATATATAAGGGTTATGTTAACCGAGTTAGCAAAACTACCGAAGATATTAAGACTGGCTAATGCCCAGATGTTTACTATGTCCGGTATGTGGTCTACCATTACAGGTTTCGCGGAAGAGATCTTTATGGATATAGCTGGCGCAGGACAACGAGAAGGTGTATTAACCTTTTGGTCTCAATTAAAAGAAATATTATTTGAAATAAGAACTGCTGGTGAAAGTTTTATAATAAGTATGCAGCCATTCTTTCAGCAATTTGGAGTTTTTCTTGGTGTAGGTTTTAAAGCAGTCTTCGAAGTAATAAAGTCTGCTTTTATAATCCTGGCGCCGTTCTTTAGTATATTAAAAGAAGTCTTAAAAATCTTTTTCCAGATAGGAACATTTTTAGGTCAGACGTTTATAAAAACCTTAAAGTTCTTAATGGAAGTAATAGGGAAAGCTTTTGAAATTTTTGGGGCGAATGGTTTTGTAACAAGAGCTATTGATATGCTGTACCAATTTTCAATAGGTCTACAAGTAACCTTTAAGTTCTGGGGTCTTTATATAGATTGGCTTTTCTTAAAAATTTCTAATAACTTAGATGGGATTTTTGCGAAATTCAAGTTGTTTAAGCCTTTGTGGGAAGGGTTCCAAACCATTGGGAGGTTTATGTCCCCGACATTTAATCAAGCGATAATGGAAGGTGCTGACCCTAAATATAAAGAGGAAAGTGAAAAGGCAAGAGAGCAGAACTGGGAGACTTTAACTGACATTTATAAATGGATTGACGATAAACATAAAGCGCTAGATGAGATGTCAGGTGGCTTTAATAAATTAAATGTTACCGAAAAGAATATTGAAAAAGTTTCAAAAGGGATAAGAGATGGGATAGGGGATCTTGTTGAGTATTTTACTGGCGGAACAGTTGCTCCTATTTCAGCACCAGTAAACCCAAGCAATGCCCCAGGAGGAGAAAAGCAATGAGTGAAAAAGGAGGACACGCAATAATAATAAACACTTCTAACTGGATGCCATTCATCTTCCAGTTTAACCCGGAATCGATTGAAACAAAGAAAAAGATCAGTTACGCAACTGCTCCGAACATTGGTGGCTCTTCCAAGAAAAAATATTTTTCAGGGTTTGACGCTAAAGAAATAAGTTTTACTATAAAATGTGTAGATAAAGAAAGTGCTACTGGAGTGATGGGGGAGATTTCTTACTTTGAACAATTAAGAGAGCCTGATCCGGGTTTACTTGGTATTGCTAATTCATTCTGGGGAAATGAAAATTATCCCCCTCCCCAAGTTCTATTCCAGTTTGGAGTGAGTTTTATCCCTTTGTTCTGGGATGTAATTAGTGTAAATATAACTGAAGATCATTTCCATTCCGGAATGGTCAGGGGGATGTTAGGATTCCCTAAAGTTTGTGAAGTGGAAATATCTCTTTCTTTAGACGAAGATGGCATTTTTAATAAAGCGAACCAAGTGGCGAAGAAAGCTGCTGTAATCGCAGCCACTGCCAAGTCTACAGTGAGAGAAACTAAAACCCTACTTGGTAGGGGCTCTACACGGAGAGAAATACCTCCGTATAAAATTCCAATTCCTCCAAAATGGTAAAATATTATGTTAAGATGGGAAACTGTAGAAGAAAAAGAACTGTATGGCTTAACTGTTAGACTGTATAGAGATCCATTTGTGGCAAGAGATACTGTCCAGGCTGGTTTAAAGAATTTAGAATTAGATCATTATGCTTACAAATTTCTTGGTAGTGAACTCTATACATATAAGATATTAAACACGAACTTTACAAAGTTTATAGAAGAACGGGGAGATGTAGATCGTTTAGGAGATTTGGGAATCCCGGTTGAGGCCGATTCAAGGACAACATTTTAATGGCAATAATGGAAAAATTGGGAGGGTTAGTCCGCAACGTAAATGCTCTCGGTTCTCGCAGTGGAATGGTTTCATGGAAAATAAAAATCCATGATGAAGATTTTACTAAAATTCTTGGGCCGTATGTTAACGGGATAACAGTAAAACGAAGACTCTTCCCTGCAAAAAAGAGTGAATCCAGTTTCCCTTATGAAGCGACAATCGAAATTATCTCTAACAGTTATGTAGAACATACTTTTACAGAGGGCTGCTCTATAAAAATATACCTCGGGTATAGTTCAATGCTGACTGAAAAGGATTTAGTTTTTAAAGGGGAAATGATAACTTACCCAAGCGGTGAAGCCAAAGAGATGTTGCGGTACACTATCAAGGCGTATGGCGCTGGTGATGCGGGGATGTTCCTTACTGAAAAGAATAAAACCTTTTTAGGAAAAACAAAGAGTATGATCGTGAAAGAAATAATGGCTAATTATCCTGATTATGAATCTACCGTTGAAATAAAAAAAGATGTTGTTATTTCCGGGAAGTATTCTCCCGGGCAAGAAGGGGAAACTGACTTTGTACTTTTAGGGAACATGGCAAAGAAGTGGGGATGCGTTTGCTGGTTTGAATTCCCTAACAAATTTTATTTTGTAGATGCGGCAAAGGCTCATGACTACAATACCCCGTATAAGTTAGGTTATAGGACAGATCAGGCGGAATGTAATGTAGAAAGTGTGAACTGGAAACATAATCCCAGTAGGGCAGCAGAATCATTTAACCCGGGATCAAAAGGTCTCGGAGAAGGCGGAGATTCAACTGATCCAGATTCTTATAAAATTGATGCTTATGGACACACTTGGACTTTGAAAGAGATGTTCGCAAAGACATTGGATAAGAATAACCCTAACTTTGGAGAGTTCGCTAGGATATATGGTTCTGTAGCTTCGAAATTAACTGTTAATTGGCAGGGTTATATAGCATTAAAACTTTTTTACAGAAAAATGTCCGATGATCCAACTGGGGCAAGAGCCTCAGATAGTGATGATTCAGGATGGGAAATACGGGTTAAGTTAAATGATGGAGATCCTGGCGCAATACCCCCATTTAATGCGGAATTATATTATGAATCCATAAACCCAAAAGCCAATCATTCGGATCTGCCATACTTTATTCATTTTTACTCAGGAGCAAAGTTGCCGTACATTCAGTTAAAAGTAAACGAAACAGTTCTTACTTATAAAAATGGAAAGCTTGACAGTGAATTTATTTGTTCAATATCGAGGTTCGCATGAGAGGGAAATTTTTAGCACATATCGCTACGGCAGCCATTACAGATCCAGCGGAAGTAGAAGCTCAATGTTCTGCTTATGGATTTGAATATGATAAGGGTGCCATTTTCTGCAACATACCTGAACTTGGATGGGAAGGGGATAATTATGTTTATTGCAGATATGGTTTATCTTTCCCTTATTTAAGAATACAGGACGGATGGAAACTGTTGATAGAACCGACCATTGTAGAAAATGATGGGGAGAAGAAGAGATGGTTCTATACAGGAATAGCTGATTGCGGTGGAGATGATGGGGTAACTCCTGACACTGATATGCAGATGCTTCTAAAATTTGTCTCCCAGGTTATTTATGCTTCCGGTACTGAATTACATCTGGGGAGCCAAGACTGTGATGAACCTCTGGTAAAAGGTAATACTCTAAAAGAATGGTGTGAATCTGTTGATGACGCACTAGACGCAATCATACAATGGGGAGGTACTGGAGTAGCACCAGGCCCTGGGGGAGGGATTAGTCCTTTATCGGGAGCAACTGCTTCTGAATTTGATGATGAGGCTTTATCTGAAGAAGTTTTCACAGAGTAAAAAAAGACTTGAAAAAAGATTAAATATATTATATAGAGCATTTAATGAGAAAAGACGACCTACATATTGCCAACTTAAGCTTCCTGTTAGATTATGATGAGGGGCTTACAAATGACGAAATCGAATATGAAATCTTTAAAGTAGCTTTTCAGGAAGAAGAGACAATACATTACGACAGGCAAACAGGGGGGAACTTCCGGCATCTTGAACAGGAGCCGACAAACCTCGCTATTGGCCTTAAGTTTACAACAGGATTAGTTACTTCTATTTACCTCGTTAATCAGGAAAAATCCAACCAACCATATATCGTTCTTGGGGCAGAGGATATAACTATAGAAGAAGAGCGAGGAAGTGATAATTTTAAATATAATGTCTATGTGGAATATATGCTATATCAAGATATGGACACTAATGGGGCTTTGCAACTATCATGATACCAAAAATTTATAAACATAATGTAAGATCTTACTACGACATCTATACACCATTGACAACAGCTTATCCGAGGAAGCCTACCTGGGTTTTCAAGGAAATGGCAGGGTTATTTGATTTCCAATCTGAATTAATGAATATTGTAGCCACTGATATTCTTTATCCAATTACTAGAGAAAGTTCCTATTCTTTCGCAGAATTATGCGATTATGCCCCTAATGAAGCTGACGGGGCAACCGATACATTAACCATTACATTAGCCTCGGCTATGTCGAAAACATTAGCAACTGGTTATCAAGTTGGTGGCGTAAGCATAAGTACAGGAAAAACCGTAATATACGAATTAACTGTTGTTGGAGATAGCGGTGGAACTAATACTATTACTGTAGCTTGTAAACAAAAAAGAACTTATACTGATAAATCTTTAGGAACAATAACTGGTTCAGACGATTTTGCAGATTATCCTATTGACGGTTATATTAATATAATTCAAGATAGCATGTTATTAACAATTGGTGGAGATTCATGGACAAAAGTAGATAATTTTGATGATTCAGAGTCTGTAGATAAGCATTTTGTTTTAATATATCAAAGTTCTGGTAAGTGTAGAATTGGATTTGGTGACGATACTACTGGCGCAAAACCTGCAATAAATTCAACTATTTATGGAACTTTCGAAGTCACCGAAGGATTAGCTGGCAGGATGGACACTGGGGAAATTACTGTTAATATTGGTGGAGATGCTGATATTTCTTCTATTACAAATACAGGCAGTGAAGGGGGAAGTGATGCTGAATCTATTGCCTCTATAATCAGGAATGCTCGCGGGAATGTAAGATTAAGAAGTATGGTTTGGTCACAAGAAGATTTGGAAACTGCTGCAGCACAAGCTAGTGCAAATGTCGTTAAAGCTTTAGGATTACCCAATACCCCAGATGTAGGACAAGCATCTATTCACATAATCCCAAGTGGGGGTGGGACAGTAACAGGTTCATTATTGAGCGAAGTAGATGTCTATGTAACCGCTTTAACACAATTTGGTGTAATGCCTATTACCGTGAGTGGGACAACTTATAAAGAAGCTGATGTAGAAGTAACTTATACTCTTAGAGAGGATTATGATCAAACTGCAACTGATAATTTGATGGAATTTGCTCTAATGCTTACTACTTCTGCAATTGATAATCAATATACAGAAAAATATGATGAAGAAGGAATCGATGCCTGTAGAACAAATGTAATTAATGTTTTAAAAAGTTGGGCATTTACCGAAGATGAAAATGATGCGTTAGAAGAAATCATTAAAACGTGGCAGGAGTTATTAGATGCTGCAGGAAGAGATCACCGTGAGTGGGGGCAACCCTTGGCCGTGGGGGATTTATGGGTTATAACTAAGGTGCTTGATGATTATGGTGCAACTGATGTCGACGTGGTTACACCGACAAGTAATATCACTTGTAGCGGCACAGAAATTATAGATACAGGAACAATAACAGTAACGAGTGCATAATGGCAAATAATTATTACAACTTTACAATTCCAAGCTTTAATAGCAGTTCTGGCACAGACTGGGATAGTTTTCAGACAATAGTTGATGATAATACTGATTATATCATGAATAAAACGTACCGACTATATTGGTTGAAAGCAATTTCAAAAATGCCAATTCGCGCCCTTGAAAGGGCATTGAAACTGCGTAAAATAAAATTTACGACTAGCGATGCGACCAGTGTAAAAAGGTTTAAATTAAGAAGTTTTGTTTCCAGTTTTGCAAATAAAGGACTTGCTGATACTTATATCGATCTTGCTTTTTCTATAACCGGAATAAGAGGGACACTTTCAATATCTGTTGATGGGTGGACATGGGGAGAAAGCGCATGGGCTCCCGGAGAAGATAGTAGATGGGGAGGTATAGGTGTAGCAAGTATATACAATGTATACTTTAATGTTAAAACAACTGATGAAGGTGAATTGGATTTGATAGAAGCTCTTTTATTGGAAAAAACTAATAGGCCAGCATTTTATCAAATAATTTTAATAGATGACGATCAAAATATTTTAAGAGTGGTAGGATAAGATAATGGAACACACCAATATATTTAAAGATAGCGAAGTCGGCGGATATAATCCAGATGCTGACGGAGATTATCATAAAGTAACCGATTATGCAAGAGATTTTAATTATACTCAAGGGCAAATAGCAAGAGCTATCAAAGCATTATCTTCTAATCCCGACGCTGATTTCATGATCCTTTATGGAGGAGTAGTAACTGATTCTGGCGGTGGGCAAGTGGATATATCTGCTGGTGTAGCTATTGGGCAGAATAGCGACGATGATGTTAGGTTTATTATTCTCCCGGCTCAATCAAATGTTCCTATGCCTACTGGCTGGGATGACGGGAGACAACTCTGGGTAACAGGGCAACACGAATGGGTGTTTGGTTCTTCAACAAGAAATCATAAACAAACTGTAACTAGTTATCACTATACTGTTGAAGATAGTTTTCTAGGTAACTCCGATACTGATGATTTATTTGTAGATGCTGACCCTAATAGCCCTAGTGAAGCAACTATTTGCTGGGGCTCATTCACTATGACTGGAGCTACTTTTGCAGAAGTGGCAGGAGAGAGAACAGATGAACTTGCACATAGTCTCAATAGATATATTGAAAAAATTGAAACTGTATCTTTGGATAGTGACTACCTGATTTTAGCTTTTGAATTGGCCAGTTATACTGATTGCGTGAGTGCTGACATAGGGAGAACAGTTGTCGGCGGTACGTCCGGAGATGAAGGAACACTCCGGGCATATAACAATACAACCCGGAAATGGCTGATTGAAACATCGGATTCATGGAATGATAATGATGAAAATGTAACAATAACGTCCGGAACAGGGGCAGGAAATCTTGACGATACCAATTATTCAGGCGGCGGTTTTGGCGAGGCTTGCGTAATAGATTTAAGTCTATCCAATGTGTTCAGTATTGATCTTGACAATGACTGTTATTTTTATTTTACCAATATTCCGTCAAGCGGAGTTGCCGCAAGTTGTTCTTTAATGATAACAAAAGACGCAAACGCAACAGAGAGAGAGGCGAATTTTTCTGATTTAGTAAAATGGACAAGTGATGGTGGGGGAGTGCCGGATAATTTAGATACGTCCGGGCAGATTGATTACTACTCTTTAATTACGCATGATGGTGGAACGATCTGGTTAGGTTTTACCGGGGGAACAAATTTTAGCGTATAGGCAAAGTAATGATAAACAATATAGTAAAAAGTAGCATAGCCTTTGATGTGTTTTCTTTTGGAAACGATAAAGTGTCTGGTTCTGCTGACAATAGAGCGTGTTACTGGAAAAACGGAGAACAATTTTGGCTCGGCATACTGGCTCAAGAGTCAAGGGTTTTTCATGGGTTTTTTCATAATGGATCTCTTTATATGTTTGGCTGGCACAGAGATACTGCCAATGCTAACCAGAGAGCGTGTTATTGGACACAAGATGGAACAAGAACTTGGATAAGTAGTGTTGAAGATTCTGAGACTCGGGCATTTCGTGGCTTTATTCTTGACGGAGATATTTATGCTTTCGGGTGGGATGATAATGATGCTTTTGAGCATAGAGCATGTTACTGGATAAATGGGACAAGGACTTTTTTAACTTCAGCTACAGCCGAAGCCAGAGAAGGGTTTGTGTATAATGGGGAACTTTATATTTTAGGCTATGAAAATTCAAGAGCGTGTTATTGGATAGATGGGACAAGAACATATTTAACAACAACCGCATCAAAGGGTTATGGGGGAGGCATTTTTAATGAAGATCTTTATACTTTTGGTTATGATGCCGTTGGAAGTGATGATAGGGCATGTTATTGGATTGGCACAACAAGAACTTTGGTTGGTGTTTCCGGAGTAGACTCTATTGCTTATGGTGGGTATGTTTATAATGGAGATGTTTACACTTATGGCTTTGAAGAATATAGCGGAGATAATAGAGCGTGTTATTGGATAAACACTACAAGATATTGGCTTGGTGATATTGGGGAATATGGAGCAGTTTATGGACAAAGGAATTATAATGGTAAAGTTTATTCTTTTGGTATTCAAAAAGATGGGTCTGATGTAAGGGCTTGCAGATGGGATGGAACAACGAAGGTTGAGCTTGGACTAGCAGGGTATGCTACTTATTGTCAGGATGGCGAGATAAAGGTTTAGAAATGGATAACCTGAAGAAACTACAAAACATGTTTATCACAATATTAGGCAATTTATTATATACATTATCTGAAATATATATAGGATATGGAGTTTATTATTGCCAGACTTATCGATCATAATACCCGCCCGAAACGAAAAATACTTAGGGCGGACAGTACAAAACCTATTAGAAAACACTAATAAAAATACTGAAATAGTTGTTGTTCTGGACGGATGGACTCCAGAACCCGACAATAAACCCATAGACAACCGGGTAAGGTATTTCTCTTTTGAAAAATCCATAGGACAAAGACAGTCTATCAATTATGCTGCAAGCCGTTCAGATTCCAGATTCTTTTGTAAACTGGACGCCCACTGTGCTGTGGACAAAGACTTTGACCTCAAGATGATGGGAGACTGTGAACCTGACTGGACTGTAGTTCCCCGGATGTATAACCTCGATGTAACAACATGGAAACCTAAACTCCACAAAAGAACTGACTACATGTATATCTCAAGCCCATGGGCGGAAAAATCCTGGAGGGCGATGTACTACGAAGGGAAAGCAAAAGATGATTTCCGTCATCAGCCTAAAAGCGATAAACTGATTGATGATACAATGTGTATCATGGGGCCATGCTATTTTATGCTTATGGACAGGTTCTGGGAACTTGGCGGAGAAGACGAGAACCATGGCGGATGGGGACAGCAGGGAATAGAGAAGGCGATGAAAGCATGGATCAGTGGCGGGAGAATGGTTGTCAACAAGAAGACATGGTTCTCACATTGGTTCAGGGGAGGCGGGGTGCCTGTCGGGGATAAAGCTGGGTTCCCTTATAGACTTACTAATAAAAAAGTTCAAAGAGCCAGGGATTATTCCAAGGATTTATGGCTGAACGATAAATGGCCTTTAGCGAAAAGGAAACTTCAATGGGTAGTCGAAAAGTTTGACCCTCCTGGATGGCAGGGAGATCGTCCTCCGGGGAAATGGTATCAGGAAGCAACTATATGCGGCTGCGTAATGCCTACTGAAAGGAAGAAAGATACTTCCGGGAAGAGATGGGAAACGTACATCAGACCTCTCCTAAAGCACGGTGAGGGCAAATTCATAGATCTCGGGTGTAATGCCGGGTTCTATTGCAGAAAAGCCTTAGATTTAGGCTATGAGGCTATTGGAGTGGAAAGAGATAAGGTTTATATAGAACATGCCCGATACTGGGAAAAGAAAGAGCCTGAAGGTGTTGAAATAATAGAGAAAGATGTCCGCGAATATGATATTCCTCTTTCATCCGTAGTTCTCTTGGCGAATGTGCATTACTGGTTAACCGATGAAGAGCTTAAAGACCTTGTCCGCAAATTAAGAGGGAAAACTTCAAAGGTTGTTATAGTGGGGAGACATGCTTATAACCCTGTTCATGCTTCGAAACCAGATCTACCCGCTCTTAAAAAGGCTTTTCAGGGATGGGTAACAGGAGAGGAAATTAAAGGTAAAAAACATTATTCTATATCTTTTGAAAATCCTTTAATGAAAACAGTGGACACCAATGAATTTTTTAAAACCCAGCAACCGTCTAAGAGCGAAAGATTTTATCCCTCTTTCAAAAAGATGATAGAGACCGGGGACGCGGGGGAATACAGGGAATATCTTAAATGGAGAAAATTTAAGAAACCGGAAAGCATTATAGCCGTACATAACCTGTTAATAAAATCAATAAAAGAAGAAGGAATATTAACCCCGCTCTTCGTGGAAGGGGACAAACTTGTGGATGGAGACCACAGGTTGATTATAGCCCAGGTTCTCGGAATAAATAGGTTGACAACTAAACAAAAAGAGGATAATGATACATTAGAAGGGTGGCAGAAGTACAGATGAGCGACACGACTGTAGTATATTACACAGACGGTTCTCTGGATAAAGAAATAGAGGAATTCTGTGTAGGAAGACTGATAGAAGCTGCATATTTTCATCGTACTATTTGCGTATCTCAAAAACCAATCGGGTTCGGGGATATAAACATTTGTGTGGGGGATATAGGAAGGAGTCGCCTTTCTTTGTATAAACAGATACTGTACGGGGTAGCTATTGCTGATACTAAATATATAGCTTTAGCAGAACATGATGTTCTTTATACATCAGAACATTTCAACTGGACTCCCCCTACAGACAGAAAATTTTATTATAATATAAACCATTGGCTTGTTGACTGGAACACTGGTCAATATGCTTATTCCAGGCGGAAAGTATTATCGATGATGATAGCGGATAAAAATTTAATCTTACGAGCAGTTAAAGACAAAATTTCCCTGCTCGAAAAGAATAAGGAAACAAGCAAAGACTTCGGGAAAAACCCAAAGTCTTATCGTGCTGTTGCCTTCCGGACTGCTGTATCGAATTTAGATATCCGCCATGAGAACAATTTTAGTAGAAGGCCCAAGTCAAACAATAGGTGTTACAATATTTTTTACTGGGGTAAGTTTGAAGGGCATAGGAATGAACAAAACGATCCTGTATTTGACAGATAACTCTCTGGATTATGAAATTGCAGCTTTTTGCAGGGACAAATTATTTGAAGCAGCCGGAGATATTCCTGTTATTTGTGTTTCACAGAAGTCTATCTCTTCCACCTGGCTTAACCTCTGTGTCGGAGACATAGGGAGTTCATGGAACTCGCTGTATCAACAAATGTATACCGGGCTAGAACATTGCAAGACTGAATATGTCGGAATAGCGGAGCATGACTGCCTCTATACCCCGGAGCATTTTTTATTCACTCCTACCGAAGACAAATTCTTTTACAACAAGAATCACTGGTTATATGATTGGGGGACAAAAGTATACTATCGTATTTATTTTAGAAAAGCTATGTCCCAACTGATATGTAAGACACAGATACTGAAGGAGTATACAAAAGGAGTTTTAGAGTTGTTAGAAAAAGGTTTATTTATTAAATCAGGCTTAAGATGGTATGGAGAACCTGGTTTGTACATAAACAAGTATAGAAATTATATCAAGCGTTCCGGGATCACCGGGGAGTTAAAGAAGGATTTTGTTTCTCATATCAATAAATATGAATCTTCTTTATTCGAAACAGATTCTCCGAATGTTGATATAAGACATGGTGATAACTTTACCGGGAAAAAGAGGGGTGAAGAACACTGTGAGAAGATCCCTTATTGGGGAAAATTATAAAACAGCACAACTAAAATAAAAGGGGGAAAACATGAGTGATTATCATGTACTGAATCGGCCTAAACAGGATCGATTAAATGTAGTATTTCACTTTGCAGTACCAGACAGTAACAACTCTGCTGGTGTCTCTATAAGAAACATTATCAGAGATAACTTCGTTGTTGCCGAGAATCTTTTAGATCCGGAAGATACGGATGTATTGAATGGAATTACGCTTGAGTTAAAGAGAATGGTTTATTTCAGCGCAGATTCCACTACACAGGAGATCGTTGCGGCAATAGTGGCAAAGAGGGCAGATGTTTTAGAGCAAGCAACAAAAGTAATAAATGAGCAGTATAGCTACTTTGGTTATTCTGCTGATATATCATAGGAGGATAAAATCATGGCATGGGGAAGTAAAGTTTTAATTGTAGACGATCAATCACTGGCAGGATCGGCGGTAAATTCATCGGCAGTAACAATGAATCCCGGTGAATCCGATCATGTAGAAGTAGAAATTGATCCGCCAGCGACACCGACAGATGAAGTGACAGTCGCTGTATATGGAACGCTGGACGACAGTTCAGAGAATTGGGACGACGTACCTATCTTTTCGTTTAATATCGGGAATGACACCGATCCTAACAAGGCTTCATTTATAGTTTCTAATCTGTACAAATGGAGACTGACTTTGACGAGAGACGGATCTACTGATACTTTTACAGTTGATGCGTGGTATCGATCAGACGGAATAAGTGTGTAACGGAGAAGGTATTATGGAGCAAATAATTTTAATTAAAAACACCGCAAATGATGTAGGAAGCATAAGTCTTACATGGTGCGAGCATACGGAGTTGAGCTAATGGCTAAATTTTTAATTTACAACAAGATTCATTACTACGAATTACCTTCGAAATCTGAACCGGCAAAATCTGGTTATGAACGTAACCAAGATAAAATTACAGATAGTGTTTTAACACCATCTCAGAAAATAGAAAAGCAGGTGCAATTAACTCAGAAGTATGATGCCCGAAGCCAGCAGGGTGATATTGTAGAAATTCGTAAGGATGATGCAAAATTATGTGGTAAAGAACCGTTGTCTTTTGCGCTTATCGATGTGCCTGAAATAAAATTTGAAGAAGCAGTAAAGAAATATCATGGAGCTTTGATAGAAGAGGTTGAAGGCCGAAAATATCTTAAACGTCAAGCTAAATCCTCGTTAGATATTTCAGGGATTATTTTAAACAAAGAAAAAGAAGCAACAATAAATTTAGAACAATTTAATAATTTATTAACGGAGAAAGATGGCCGCATTAACCTGCACAGTTGATACAGATGGTGTTAGTGGTGATTATGCCAGCTTACAAGCTGCAATAACCGGGGAGGCACAAGACCTGACCGATGGTGGTGGTGATACGTGGACTTGTACTCACGATGCAACAACTGATGTTGCGGATACGACTGCCACGATCGTTAATGGTTTTACGACTTCCGCTGCATATTGGGGGAAAGTTCAATGCACAGACACCCACGATGGAACGTGGCTAACGACTAAGCCCAGATTAGAAGTAACCGATGCAGATGTTTTAACTTGTTGGGATGACTATTTTACATTTTATAAGATGCAAATTAGGCTTGTTTCTTGCACAGCGGCCAGAACAATCATAGCTATAACAAACCACCCCGGCTGTGTAATAGATTCATGTATTATAAGAGGCACTTCATCGGCTTATGTTGCGCCAGCTATCCTAACCGGAAATGATGCAACAATTAAAAATAATATTCTATACGGCGGTGCAACCGGAGTTGTTGGCAATGAAGCAATATCTGTTGATGATGATGATTGTGATGTTTCATACAACACTGTGGATGGATGGAGATATTCATACCAAGGCAACGGTTCAAGTACACTCACGAACAATATAAGTTCAAATTCTGGCAATGATGGCTATAACGGCACATTTGATGGTGCTTCTGATTACAATGTATCGGACGATGCCACAGATACAGGCGGAGACAACGATCAGACTAACCAGACTTTTACTTTTGTAGGCGCAGCAGATTTTCATTTAGATTCAAGCGATACTGGTGCAATGGGTTTGGGAACACCTATCGCTGGAATTACAACAGATATCGATGGAGATACGAGGGATGCAAGCACACCTGACTGCGGTGCAGACGAATACATAGCAGCAGTAGGCGATGCGACAAGTGTAATCCGCAGACCGTATCAAGTCAAACCGCCAAAGGGAGTCCAGTTAAATAAGACTCATCCTATTGCAAAAGGGATGATTACCTGTATGTTAATGAACGAGAATACAGGGGAGAACGTTTTTGATCTGGTAAGTAAAAAGTCATTTGATTTTGATGGGACTTATCCGCCCTCATGGAAAGGAGAGGGCATAGAAATCAATGATGATAGAGAGCATATTGATTGGATGACAGGCAATGACTTACCAACTCAAGGAACGGTCTTGTTTGGTTACAGGAACACGAACACCCCTTCTTCTTGGTATTACTTTACGTTTTGTTCTTCTATTGATCACTTTACCATATATAATTATCCAACATCAGATGAAATAAATTTTACTATGGATGGAGAGACTTTTAGTACAAGCGGAGTGGATTCTGCTTGGACAGATGGTAAGCCTCATTTGATTGGAGTCAGTTGGGATGATCCTAATAATTGGCGAAGGGTGTCATTCGATAATATTCATGCCGAAGATTCTACTTCTTTTACTAAAACTACCAGTGCTTCTCCTGTAGAGATAGGGGCGAGAAGCACTTCTGATGACAGACACGCTGGAGGCATAATCTCATATTTCTATGCATGGGATCGGGTACTTTCTGAATCAGAAATAAAAGAGATCCAGAAAAATCCTTACCAGATATTCAACCGAACGACATATGAGCTACCAGCTAAACCAGATACACTGATAAGACGACCGTATCAAGTCAAACCGCCAAGGGGAGTTCAGCTTAATAAGACTCATCCACTTGCAAAAGGGATGGTTGGTGCATGGCTATTCAATGAATATACAGGAAATAGGATTCATGATTATATAGGGAATAATCATGGAGTAGCGGAGTCTAACGACCTTACTTGGGGCAATGGCTGTGATCTCGGAGGGAATGTTGAAATCAATTTTGGCAATAGCTCTGTATTCGATATAACAGCCGATCTTTCGTGTTGTATGATCTTGTCTTGTACTAATGCTGGAAGCGATCCTGATTTTCTGACAAAAGGAGATTACAATCATGCTTATTCGTTTTGGATAGATGCTGATGTAGGGATCTATTTGCAGATCAATGATAATGCTACTGCCTATTCAGGAGATTTAGACTCAGGTGAAGTTTACTGTGTTTTCTTTACAAAAAGAGGAACAACTGTCAAGGCTTGGAGGATGCCATTATCTACAGGGATAATTGTCCATGCAGACACAGATACGTCCGCAGCAGCAACGATAAATACTACAACCAGAGATTTGACATGGAGTACGTCAGATTACAATGCTGAAGCCATAGTGTACGGAACATGGTTATGGAATAAATGCTTGGAAGATTCAGAAGTCATTTCCTTCATGGAAAACCCTTACCAGATATTTGAAAGAAAGACTTTTTATATTGCTCCAGAGGCCGAGGAAACTAGCCCTTCTTCATCAGTAAGTGGTAGTCTTTCTTCATCAGTAAGCAGTGGCCCATCTTCATCAGTAAGCAGTAGTCCTTCTTCCAGTTTATCGGGCAGTCCATCTGTTTCAGTAAGTTCAAGTGCAAGCAGTTCAATTTCAAGCAGTTTAAGCGGTAGCCTCTCAAGTAGTGTTAGCAGCAGTGCTTCAAGTAGTGTTAGCAGTAGCCTCTCAAGTAGTGTTAGTGGATCTGCCTCTTCCAGTTTATCAGGTAGTGCGAGTAGCTCAGTAAGTTCCAGTATCAGTAGCTCTGTTTCCAGTAGCGTCAGCAGTAGCCCTTCTGTTAGTTTAAGTGACAGCCCTTCAAGTTCTCTTAGCGATTCAGCATCAAGCAGCTTAAGCAGTAGCCCTTCGGTGTCTCTAAGCTCTTCAGCGTCCAGTTCTGTTTCCAGTTCTGTTTCCAGTTCTGTTTCCAGTTCTGTTTCCAGTTCTGTTTCCAGTTCTGTTTCCAGTTCTGTTTCCAGTAGTGTTTCCAGTAGTGTTTCCAGTAGTGTTTCCAGTAGTGTTTCTTCTTCAATATCCAGTTCAATAAGTTCAAGCCCTTCAACATCTCTTTCAGGTAGTGCATCAAGCAGTTTAAGCAGTTCAGCCAGCACATCAGTTAGCAGTAGTGTAAGTAGCTCAATCAGTTCTTCAGTCAGCAGTAGCCCTTCTTCTTCTCTTTCAAGCAGTATTAGTCCGTCTATCAGCAGTTCAGTAAGCAGTTCAGTAAGCGCATCTGCCAGCGATACCCCGAGCAGTTCTATAAGCGGTTCCGCCTCAACATCTCTTTCAGGTAGTGCATCAGCTAGTGCCAGCACATCAATCAGCAATAGCCCGTCCACCAGTGAAAGCGTTTCCAGTTCCATATCAGGTTCACCAAGCGTGAGTCCGAGTAGCAGTTTAAGTGATTCTCCTTCTTCTTCAGTTAGCAGTTCTGCGAGTGCGACACCGAGCAGTTCTATATCAAGTTCCGCGAGTTCAAGTGCGAGTTCAAGTGTTTCCAGTTCAGCAAGCAGCAGTGTGTCAAGCTCGGTCTCCAGCAGTGTTTCCAGTTCAGCAAGCGTAAGCGCGTCATCTTCTGTAAGTTCATCTGCCAGTTCTTCGGTGTCTTCCAGTGTGTCAGGAAGTGCGAGTTCAAGTATCAGTTCTTCAGTTTCCTCCAGCGTATCTGGAAGCATCAGCAGTAGTGCGAGTTCAAGTGTTAG
>JAAEQR010000035.1 GCA_024231215.1 PVC group bacterium
AAATGGCAAAACGAAGATGATGTTGCACAGGTGGCATCGATGTCAACAAATACCGGTTAACCCTTCATCCGGTCAAGTCTGTTTGAATCTCTTATAAAAAACGTATCTGAAATTTGAGGTCAAATTTTTCTGGGCCGATAGAGAAAGAGATGGAAAAGGAATAGGATTTGCCTTTCGTAATTGAACCAAATTGCTTTAGGGAATAGGATTGCGGTGAAAAGACAGAAAGAAATTGAGAATTGAAGCTTTTAGTATCTGAACGAAATTGCTTAAAAACTTGCAGGATTGTTATTTAAGTTATTGTAATTTGATAATTGTAAGTCCCAGATGAGAAATAAGCGACCATAAGTGCACTATAAAAATATAAGTGGAAAAATTTGTGAATGTTTCGGACCAATTTTAGAGCAAGAACAGAACTAGAATAATATAAGTTGCACGACATTAAGAATGCATAAACAATGGATTCTTTTACAATCAAAATTTGATACCGGTAGTCTATGTCTTCGACGAAATTCTCGATCAGGAACCCAAGAATAGTGCCATAGTCGATAAAAATTTTCTGTTGAAATTGAAAGGGAAATTAAGATTCTTTCCGCCCATTGAAAATTCTAATGGACACTCAACAATTGCAGGATTATCTTCAAGGTATACGGGATGAGCTCACTGATCTTAGGAATGATCAAAATATACAGCTTGTTCATGATGCACGTGCTCAGGTTATTGAACAACAGGTTGCTAATTGTGAGGTAGAAGAGCAGAATAATCTTTCTGATATCTTGCCGA
>JAAEQR010000036.1 GCA_024231215.1 PVC group bacterium
GAGTGATATTTTAACAAAGCTTTCAGATGAAATAACTCTTTTTGAAATAGCTTTTCTTGAACTTCCAGGAACAAGCACGTTTCTTTTAAAAAAAGATTCTGAAGGAAATTATATTGACGGGTCAGTTAACAATTGCTTTTTCTTTTTCTTATCTGGTGCAAATGCTGTGAGGACTGAGGTATTGAGTAAAGAATTACCTGATTTTAAAATAAATAAATAGGAGGCAATGAAAGCAATATGAAAGTTGAAACAGAAATAAAATTAACCCCTGATATATTAGCGAAAATTTTTATTAATTGGGGAGATGATGAACAAGCATTATTTATTAACTTAGTCGGGAAGCATTTTAAAGAAAGTGATTTTGATGCAGAGCTTCAATGTTGTTATATCTCAGAACACATAAAAAAAGAAGGTAAAGATTTTATTTACACTCTTGCCAATTTTGTTAAAGTGCAAAAATTTGACACGGGTTCACCACACTTTAATATGCTGTCGGCTACATATGAAGGATCTTTGCATAATAATAAAGGGCTTAAACATGAGTGATAATATACAATACGAAATAGAAGGGACTGTGTTTGATATAGAATACTTTATTATGAAAGGGCAAGAAAAAACGCTTGAACAGGAAGGATATGACGCAGAACTATGTATCGAAAATGTGTATCATGCTGGTGAAGAAATGCCAGCCTTTATTTGTGAACATGTTCAGGATAATTATGATGAAAAGATTTTTAAACATATAAAGGAAGAGGATTTATTATAATGAGTGAAGAAAAGACACATTTCAGAAAAGCGTTCAACAGTCCTTATTTATCAAGTGCCGATATAGTCGAGCCTACAATTTTAACAATTAAATATGTAGCTCTTGAGCCGGATAAAACCAAAAAAACAAAAGATAAGTTTAACACCGCTTATTTTACTGAAAAAGAAATCAGAGAAGGCGAACCGCTTAAACCTATGATTTTAAACGCTACCAACTCCAGAACCATGAAAGGACTAACCAAAACACCTTTTATTGAAGACTGGTCAAATACTCCTGTTACGGTTTACGTTGATAATAATGTTAAGCATATGGGTTCAATTGTTGAGGGGTTAAGAATAAGCACAGAGCCACCAAGGATTAAAAAAGATGAATTAACAAAATCATTAACTAAAAAATGGGGTAATGCTGTTGCAGCTTACAAAAGAGATAAGAATTTTAATGCAATTGAAAAACATATGATTATTTCAGATGAAAACAAAGAACTTATTAAAAAAGAGGCAGAATAATGTTTCTTGATATCCAACAAAATGATGAAAGATGGTTTGAAGAGAGACTTGGAAAGGTTACCGGGTCTTCTATGAGTAAAGTTATGGCGAACGCTCCGAAGGCATTCGGTAATCCTGCAAAAGAATATGCTGTAAAAGTAGCCCTTGAGCAAGTAACCGGAAAGCCAGTAGGGAATAATTATAGTAACCACCATATGGAAAGAGGCCACATGGAGGAACCGATTGCCAGAAATTTATATGAAGAAATGTTTTTCTGTGAAGTTACAAATGGTGGATTCTTCAATAATGGTTTAACCGGATGCAGTCCTGATGGTTTAGTTTATCATGACGGTGTAATTGAAATAAAATCTGTTATAGGACATGTTCAATTTGCAACAATAAAGCGTCAAAAATTTGACCCTAAATATAAATGGCAACTTGTTTTTAATTTAATGGAATCAGGCAGAGAATGGATTGACTATATCAGTTACTCTGCTGACTTCCCTTATGGTAAACAATTATTTGTTTATAGGTCTGAGATTAATGACTTTAAAGATGAATTTGACATGGTAAATAATAGACTTCACGACTTCCATAAATTAGTTAAAACAAACAAAGAAATGATTTTATAAATTAATAAAAGGCTACTTGATTGTAGCCTTTTTTATTACGTTGTGTACATAATAGTCCCAGTAACCTTATAACCACTAACATCATAAGCCGCCCCTGAAACGTTATAAAATGTTGTTGTTGTTACATTGATAAACATACTTGGAGTAACGGGGGCATCGGTATAACCGACAAAACCGGCGCCAGAAACAGAGGCTGTATAAGGTGCACCAGTCATTGTTGTCCCAGCTGAAGTTCCAAAGGTAACATCAAAATATAATACAACTTGATTCCCAATCTTTGTATATATGCATTTTGACGCATTGTATGTTCCACCAGTCCCAAGTCCAGCAGGAATCCAGAAGCCCTCTTCGTAGTCATCAAGAGTATTTGCCGCTGCTGTATCTGACCCAAATAAAATACCACTCCCTGCTGTTATTACGCTGTTAAATGTTGCCCCTTGTAATATCCATGCTTTTGTAGGGTCGTTATTTACATCTGGCCTTATTATATCAGGCACACTTTCAACCGCTGCGGTAGCAGTATACTTATAGATATGGTGAACGCCAGAAACATTCGCATAAGTTATATCATCAAGCGCAATTGCTTCGCCGTCACCTCTGTCGTTGCCGTCTATCCCGTCAACAGCGTTTGACGCACCACCTGTTAATGCTTCCATGTATTGTATTACTTTTTCGCCAGCCATTTACACCCCCGGTTTTTCTTCTACAGTTGAAAGTTTTGTATTCTCTTCTTTCAGCTTTTTATTTTCTTCTGTTAGTTTTTGAAGCTCTTTTCCTAATTTGTATTCTAATATTTTTTGATCTGCGATTATTTCTTTAAGTTCTTCTATTGTTATTTGCATTTTATCCTTTATCCTAATAATATGTTTCTTGCTGTTCCTGAGTAATCTTTATATCTTAAATATACGTTTGCTCCTGATACATATAAAATCGCATCTCCATTAACAGAAACAAGGCTTGAACCTGGGTCACCATCTGCCGCTGTTTGTTGGACGTAGTCAGATGCCTTGAGCCTTACATATCCATATGAACTATCAATAAATGTGTTAACGTATGCCCACAACCCTGATGATGGGAACGGCAGCTTTTCACAATACAAAGCTGTTTGAGCATTAGTCGTAGTAGAAAAATTATTGGTCCCTGCTTGATACGATGAACTTGGAGCCTCACAAAAACTGCTTATCTGGTCACCCCTAATCTGTATTAATTCCCACGGTTTATTGCCACCTCCGTAACTATACCCTATTCCAAAGATGCTGTTTGCAACATTGTCTGGATAGATTGCAAGGACTTCATCATCAAAATCAGAATTTATATTGATAACATTTGAATTTGCTACAGGAAAAAATATTGACCCTCTATCTGCAAGTGTTGAGCCACCTGTTACACTTTCCAGAGTTATGTCTCCACCCTCTAATATTTCAAGTCCGGTTCCTGACAATTCTGCATATTTAGTTGTGTGTCCTGTGTTCCATAATTCAAGAGAGCCGCCGTTTATTAAAATATCTCCAGCCGATAATACTTCAATCCCGGTATTAGAGATATCAATGTATTGTGTTGTATGAGCTGCATTCCACAGCGTCAACTCTCCACCGTCGATTGTAACATCATTACCAGATTTAACGTTAAGATTAGCAATTAAATCAAGAGTTCCGGCTGAGATGTTTAAATCAAAAACTAACAAAGGGTCGGTGTTATAAGCCTTTATACCATAGTTCGATATTTCAACACCGCCATTAGTCGCAACGTCTGAATCTGTTCTTAATACTTCTGAATCATATATTTCATAATTAATGTTTTTCAAAGGATATGCTGTTGTAAATTCAACGTCAGAACCGCACACAGGAGTGTAAAAAGTCTGATTCTGATCTTCTGTAACTGTGTAGCCTGAGACGGTTATATCATCCCATCCTTGAAGCTCGTGTGAGAATTGAATGCATTTATAAGCTAATTTCAAATCAGAGGAAATGTTGAGAGATTCAATTATTACTTTCGGGCTTTGGCCTGTTGCTTCGGGCATGACGTATTGAGATGGGGTTGTTGCTCCGTCGATTTGTTCTTCGAGCATTAGGCCGTCGAACCACATTATGTTGCCTGCACCACCGTTGTTGTCTACTCTGAACATGCATGTTGTTGAAGAGTTAGCAGACAAATCAATCACTCCATAAACTCTTTGCCATTCGTCTGCGTTTGTGATTGTTTCTATTACGCTAAGCCATGTTGGTGTTGGAGTCTTTATAAAAAGTTTAGTCTGCTTACCAGCTATAGATGAGTTCACGTAACATGAAATAATCCATTTTTTATTTGGTGTTATGGATATGTTGTAATTTCCGCCACCCGAGGTAAAGTATTGGTACGCATTTGAGGTGGTTGCTGTTAACTTAAAGGATTGAGTTCCATAAACTTTTTTTGATGTGTCTAATTCAACAGTTCCGCCGACAGGTGACATTGTAGAAGACAATATGTCATCATCAAGCCAAGCACTATAACCTTTTTTACAAAGATTATAAACCGCCTTGTCGTAATCTGTGCCTATTGT
The DNA here is from genome assembly GCA_024231215.1 of PVC group bacterium. Classification (GTDB taxonomy): domain Bacteria; phylum Omnitrophota; class Gorgyraeia; order B26-G9; family B26-G9; genus JAAEQR01. The sequence goes on from JAAEQR010000036.1 coordinate 4,423, forward strand.
TAAAATCTGATCTGGTAAATAAGATAATAATTCAGGAAAGCCGTCAAAAGAAAGCTCGTTTTCTTTGTCCAGTTTCTTCTGAAAATACATTATGCCGAGTTTCTGAACGTCTTGTGAATCTTGAACTGCATATAATTCTAATGTGTCAGATGTAGGATTATCTGTTGTTGAGCCGCCAGCCGGAACAATAACCTTTACTAATTCATCTTGAGGTATATCAGCTTGTTGCGCTGCTACATACCCGGAATCATTAGTACTATTATTCTGTACATTTCGAAGTGAGAATGTGTCTTCGCTTGTAAAATCACCCTTGAGAAAAACATTATCGTTTGAAATTGTTTCAAGGCTTGTAGCATCAAACGGAATTAATTCAACTGTTTCTTGACTTCTTAAAGCTGAAGCGCAAGAGTTTTGGAGTTCTGCGAGTATATTTTTTGTAGCTGTTTTAAATCTCCATGCTCTGTTCCATGCCAGCGTTCTGGTTGTATATATTGCTTTAGCGCTTGCGAATGTTGTTGAGCCAACTGTCAAGCCCATATCCTCAAGTATAAACTGGATTGCATCAGCCGGGTTTGTTAAACTTGCCGTGTCTGATCTTGAAAATTGTACAGGTAAATCATAAAGCCTATCTCCGTTTTGAAACAATAAATTTGCTGTTGTTGCTCCCCCGGATGTAGGGGTTAAATAGAAATATCTATAATCTCCGATTGTTGTTTGGTTAAAGAATTCAGTATACTCGACTTTTCCGACTTCTTTTGGGCTTCTTGCTGCGTATACTGTGTATGTTACAGCTGAACCGTTTACTGTTGTCGGCCCTAATAAATAAAGAGTGCTTGTAATTCCGGAGTGATAAACCGGGGTTAA
>JAAEQR010000037.1 GCA_024231215.1 PVC group bacterium
AGACAAGATTGTTCAATATAGAGCGTGCATTCATGGTGTTTTCTGTGTTGGTTTTTTTTGGCGAAAGATCTGATCACCAAATGCCATGAATGTTCCCTAACTCTTTGACTTTATTTTACTATTCGTGGGGATAGCTCAGATCCAAGTAAGTGATTCGTTATAAACTCTCACATCCCATTAATAAATAAGCGCATAAAATGAAAAATGAGCTTTTGGAAAATTTAAAACCTACGTTTAAAGCCTATGGAATAGTATGGACAGGTTTGTCAGCGAAGATACTTATAGATTGTTACAGAAATAATGATTATTCCGATGCTATCGATATATTTTACTTTTTGAGTTTTGTGCCAGTAATTGCTTTATTAACTGTTGTTTATACGAAACTGAAGAATTCCGATATAAGTAACCTTTTGTCATCTGTAATTTTTTCTCTTTCGGGTGTCACTCTATTACTAGCTTTTTATTTTTTAACTGTATTGGCTGGGAGCCAGGGCTTTATTTCCAGAAGTTGGCGGCACAATATCAGGGGAAATAATATATCAAAGTGAGGGGGTTCAACGGGTAAGATATGATAACGGTGCAATACTTGAGTTCACTTCAAAAGGTGTTTAAAAGCGCATTTAAAATAACACTAAAGTGTACCGCGAATTCAACTCCGAAGTGCACCACTCGCTAAATTAGGCAGCCTTGCGTAATTCATTGAATATCGCGACAGGTTGCCTGAAGCCGAGACACTTTCTCGGTCTGGCATTTAGTGCCCGTTCAATCTCAGCAATTTGCTTGTCCGTTACTGTCCTCAAATCGGTGCCTTTA
>JAAEQR010000038.1 GCA_024231215.1 PVC group bacterium
AATTGTAAGTCCCAGATGAGAATAAGTGACCATAAGTGCACTATAAAAATATAAGTGGAAAAATTTGTGAATGTTTCGGACCAATTTTTGAACAAACAAACAGAACTAGAATAAGATAAGTTGCATGACATTAAGAACACATAAACAACGGATTCTTTTATGATCAAAATTTGATACTGGTAGTTTACGTCTTCGACGAAATTCTCGATCAGGAACCCGAGAATAGCGCCGTAGTCGATAAAAATTTTCTGCTGAAATCAAAAGGGAAATTAAGATTCTTTCTGCCCATTGAAAATTCTAATGGATGCTCAACAATTATCTTCAACGTATATGGGATGAGCTTGCTGATCTTAGGAATGATCAAAATATACAGCTTGTTCATGATGCGCATGCTCAGGTTATTGAACAACAGGTTGCTAATTGTGAGGTAGAAGAGCAGAATAATCTTCCTGATATCTTGCCGACCGTAGCTCCGAATTCGCTTTTGAAGATTTTCACTGGCGAGGATATTAGTGAGACTTGGCAGGATTGGCTAGATACTTTTGCTTTGGCTGCTAGAGCTTGCAATTGG
>JAAEQR010000039.1 GCA_024231215.1 PVC group bacterium
CCCTGCCATTTTATCAAGCCAAATTGGTTTCTGCTAACTCCTACCATTTTCCTTCGCCGATTTTTTGTGTTATTCATCCGGTCATGTGCTAAGTTTCGTTGCAATCACATAAAATGATAAATCGATAATTTATCAATCGGTTTTTGATCATCCAATCAATCGATGATTTTGATAAACCTCTAACATATTCGTGATCAGCCTCATCAAAAACCCATATGCTAACTTCGCGGCAATTGCAGAAAATATCAAAAAATCGAAAATTTAATTGGTCGGTTTCCGATCAACGAGATCAAACCCAAACAAAAAACGCGTCATTTTCTTATATATGAGAAATATAGATATCTTTGTCTTTTAATATAGAAATTATTCTTTTTAAAAAAATATTCACTTTTGCAAGAAGCATTGGGTGATGATCGAATACGTTGTTAAGAATTGTCTGAAGAAGTCCGCGGATCGACATGATATTTACTAGGTCAGATCCACACGCTGTAAAATACTACGGCTAACAATACGCATTCGGTATATTTACCCAATGTAAAGGGTATGCATTTTATGACTAGCGGGCTGGCAACATATTTCTCAATCGCTCTTCGCATATAGAAAATAAAAGTAGCTTGTTCATTATTAATTTAGAACAGTAATTCCGCTAAATGGCATCATATGGCATCTAATTCCATATCAGTCTTCTAGTAAGTATGGCAAAGGGCGCTGAAACAGTAACTCCATCAGTTTTAGACGTAACCTTTAATCTACAGAGATCGTACTTGATTTTCAATCAATTTTTCGACTATCGATCTATAGCTTTTATAACTCATCTAGTATGATGTCGGTAGAACTTTCCATTCAATTTTGATTCCACCTTTGTTTGAAATCGATTCTGACTCAGTTTGCTTTCTATTTCATTTCTAATTGCTGTTTAAAGGGGTAGACATAGCTCGACATAACGTAACTTAACGCATAACTTTAGCTGAGAAATTTGGAAATTTTTCATTATCTATAAGCGAAATTCAAAAAAATTATTCACTTGCAAGAACCACTGAACTACCATCGGATCGGATACCTTATTAAGAATTGTCTGA
>JAAEQR010000040.1 GCA_024231215.1 PVC group bacterium
AAACAAAGTCTCGATATTTTCGGTTAGTGTTACAAGTTCATCATCCGACTCTTCGCGCGCGTTCTCGGCAGTTATTCCATAATCAACAACCGGCACAATGTCAATTTCAATTTCGACATTTCGCTTGTTAGGACTGCCAATAACAGAAAATTCATTGCTCTTTGTTTTCGCCTCGACAAACACAACTGGATATGAATACTTCATTATCGGTTGCTTGTCAGCGTTCGATCCTGATATTAACTTGACTTTGTTATAAAGGTTCTCGGACAGCCCGCCACTGGTAGTGGTATTGTTGGCCGTGAGAAAAGCCTTTATATTAGTTTTTATAGTTCCTATGCTTATCATTATTTTAAATAAAGCAATATAATTAAACCGGCATAACAAGCACACAAAATGCTTATCATTACCATCGTCAATGGTATAAAGCCGAGTAATAAAGATATTGACTCAATTATAATTGATATCAGCATAACTAATAAAAATGTAAATGTAACTTTTTCTTTCATCCTTTCACTATATACTTCAATATAAAATTTGCCATCTTTTTATATGTTGCTTTTTCAAGCCACATAAATTGGCGTTGTGGCATTTTGATTCCTTGATCGTGTCGCCTTGCATACTTTAACTTATTGTAAATTCTTGCTGTGTTCTTTGATGCTTTCCATCGTGTAGAATTCCGTAACGTTCCTTTGTCACGCAATATCTTTCCGCCTTTCCGCTTTTCTGCATACTTCTTTGACCATGCTGGCCAAGGTGTTCCATCTTCATTTTTCTCATTATCAAAATTCTGTACTACTTCGCGCCATCCCATACTTCCTATTACATCCATTACCTTTTTCGGATTGGCCGCCTTTTTCTGCATCTTCTGAAATCGTCTTTGAACTCTATCAAATCCTTTAATCTCGACTGTCATTAACAGACTCTTTCAAATCATCGTCAAATTTCCACTTTTTAGAATCGTCAACATCAAAAAACGGCTGATAGTCTTTATTGTTACACAGTATCTTGTCGGTCGCTTCGGTTGTTCTTTCAGGCACAACAGAACCGGACGTGTCTACAAGGCCTTGTTTTCCGTCTCGAATATTTTCCAATATCTCAAATGCTTTTTCATTCAGTTCTTCTAAATATTCGCTCCTGTTTTGATTGTCGCCACTGTGAAAAGATCGGAATGTATAGTATGTAACGATGTCTTGTGCAACTGCTCGAATGACCGGCGGCACTGGACTAAACGGCAACGAGTATCTTTCTACACAATAACTATCAATAACACCTTTAGCGCGTTTAATATTCTGCGTGCAAGTGCCGTGAAAAAGAGAATATCCGATGTCATCATCGCCTTGCGGAAAACTCGGAAACTGTGTTGATATTTCAGTCAATGTGCAATAACTCATTTATTCAAACCGTCTAATATTTTTTTTGCCGAACCGTCTACTATTTCTTTAAATCGTCTTTTCTTGGTTTCGTTTGCGTATGTAGTTACTGCGAAAATTTTAGTTTTTAAAACACCATTAACCTTGAATTCTTCGCCTACATATTCAACACCTACAACCTTGAAAGGACTTGGTTTCTTTGCTTTTGGTGTAATAATTGGTTTTTCTTTTTTCGCTTCTTTTGGAATTTCTTCTTTACCAAACATTATTTTTTTAACCCCTTGTTAATTTTTTCCTGATCTCCCCATTGAACGCGACCGTCTTTAAGAACACCGACAAGTCGAGTTTTGGCGACACCGTTGCTATAAGTAATTTTTTCTAATACTTTGGTTTTTGTTAAATTACCATGCTTTTCATCTTTTGAAAAATAATCTTTCTTTACCGGTTTGCGGTAAATCTTATCATTCTCAACTTTTAATTCTCGTTGTTTTGCTTCAAAATCGTCTTTTAGTTTTTCGTTCATTTTTTTCCTTTTTCAATAAAGTTCCGGTAGGCTTTTACACCCACCGGATATAGTTTTTTAGATGTATGCGGATTTAATAAGATATCCACATAAAGAACAAACAACCTTAGGAACTGCCATCGTTTGAACTTCGATGTAGTTACCTTCAATCTTTTCGTCTCGATACTTTTTAACTTTGTACGGATTTCCATATTTTGAAATACGGTAGTTCTGCGCGGCAGTCATTTTCTTGACTCCTGGAGAAGGATTAAAATAGCCTACCAAGCAATCATTCCCCCAAATGGCGGTCTGTGTTGCTGTGATTCCTTCTTGATTGGTCTGATAAATTGACCGTCCAACCAAAACTTTATTAACATCAAATACACTTGCAAGTAGTTGTTCGGTTAAAATCTGATCTCGTGTATATGCCAATCTTGAATAGATGTTCGTGTTTTCTTTTAAACCGTTAAACGGCTCAACACCCATTACTATTACGTTAGGCATTTGACCGCATTGCGCGTTGATAAAAGAAGTTATAGACAACATCTTTTGGATTGGTACACTTGTTGAAGTGTAATAATTAAAACTAGTCTGAGTTGTTAGTGTTTCGTTGTTAGAAAAACCAGTTGTAGTAAAAAGTAAATCATGCGCCATTTTTTCTTGACGCATTAAAATTTTGTCTGTTAAATGTTCGGTCGTATCAACGTCAAGATTCATCGGCTTATCGGTGTTACCATAATCTCTATCGGTTATGACATCCTTCAAAGCGTGCTCTCTTACGAGATACGTTCCTGTGCTGACTTTCCATGTCGCCATGTTTGCCTCAGCACCATTAGCCCTTTCAGTTTCTTCAAGTCTAAAATCCTTGTCATAAGTGTAGTATTGTCCCGATTCATTTATGACATTTACATCTTTCAGTAATTCTTGGAAAATGTAAGAAGGATTTTCGTATTTATAAGAAACATTTGACAAGGCTTTACTTACATATAATGATCCTTGTGCCATTGTTTTCTCCTATGCCTCGATTAAATTTCCATCATAAAGTGAAGGACTAACCATTATCGAAATAACACTGTTAGTCGATCCGGCTTCCAATGCGCGCCCAACAATTACTCTATGACTTGCGATTGATGCTGTTGCGACTGAAATTGAAACACCATTAACGCATTCTTGCAGTTGTCCTCTTCGTGTAGTTGTGGATGCTCCGCGGTACGCTTCAACCCAACCCCACTCTGTGATTGAGGCTGAACATATGCCCTTCGAGATTCCGTGCATCCTTACATCACAACTTTTACTACCACTTGACATTGCGCCTGACTGATTGATACCAATAAATGCGCTTGCGTTAATAGTACCAGCGGTTATTGAATCGTTGGTAACATAACACGTTCTATCAAGAGATGTGGAAGTAGCGGCCGCACCAACACAAAGAAATTCTGAAGTAGTTGTCTTTACCGATGCACCGGCTTTAAGCGATACATCATATCCAGTTCCGAATGTTGCCATATTATTTTGCCTCCATCATTTCGTTAACGATTTCTAATGCTTCGACAAATTTAACATCTGGATTCGACTTAACAAATTCCATAGCCTTGTCATTTAGAAGTTCGTCTTTTTCTTCTTCGCTCATTGCTGAATAATCCTTAACTTTCGGTGTCTCTTCGTGTTGCGACTTAGTTTCCAAGTCAACGAGTTTAGGATTGTTCTCAACGATTTCCTTTACGCTGTCAATGTCTGATTGTGCGAGTTTGGAATACATCTCAACTTGAGATGGTAATATCTTACCTTCCTTAACTTGACTATCAATGTAACTCTTGATTTCAGCGTCTTTCTTTTCTGCTTCGGTAGTTTCAATTTTGGTGTGAAGTTTTTCAACTTCGTTTTCAAGATCGGAAATTTTTTCAACATAAGACTTTATTTCAAAATCCTTATCATTAAGTTCCTTGATATAATTCTTGTTATCCGCTTGAATTGAATCAAATAATTTTTCATCCATTTTGGATTCCTCTAAATTATGATAATCTTTTAATTCGTCATAGTCTACATTTGTATCAATATACAGATTTATGAAATCATCCATTGTCGTAACTGCTGGTGTATTACCACCGAGCAACGCAACGGCTTTTAAGGCTCGTCTATATTTTTTATTGTCAATATTTACATTCCAATATATCTCACTTGAAAATCGCCCATAGGCTTTCTTCTCGATAAGTGTTTTAATCTTGCTTGGCATACTTGAAAAATCGGCAAGTAAGTCCTTACCTTTTCTTTTAAGTCCAGTTATCCAACCAGCCGCTGGATAGCCGTCCTTCTGTAATAGCTTTTGTTCTTTATCATGGCCTAACTTGACAAACGGTTTTAATGTTGACTTGGTTTCATCAAAGGCATTAACCATGTCGTCAAGGTCTTTCTCGGTGTAGTTATCACCGTTCCACTTGCCGACTTTAAAAATAGGAACGTCTTTAATGTCATATGTCTGACTTGGCTCAACAACTAAATCAGCATATTTCTTTTGCTCAACTAAATCCTTTATTTCAAAACCTTGTACAGTTGTATTTGTTTCCATTGTCTGTCTCCTAATTGTCGTCAGCTTCGACAACAATAATATCCATACCGGCGGCAACCGGATAAGAACCGGCTGAACTTGCTTGAAGTCTTATCTGATAATCTGACCGGCCGACACATTGTTCTTGTATCTCAGAATCTATCTGCGCCGCGTTTGCATCGTTGATTTCTCTAAGTGGTATAAACGCTTCTGTTATCGAGGTTCTATTCATAAACAATACTCGACAATTAGCCTTTCCGCCTGAACCGGAAAACCAAACATTCTGCAAATAACCATATTGATTAACACCAAGCGTAAAAGTACCATTCCATGCTTCAACTTCTTTTGGCGCAATTTGTGCTTGCACTTTTGCGGTTGTTGTCGGTACTCCTGAAGAGTGCGTTGACGAGTCCGGCCAAAGATAGATAGTTCCAGTGTTGTGGCCAGTTGTACCGCATTCGGTTACCTTGAATTTATTTATCCTTGAATAGTTATTTGTAGTTGTAACCGGTGTCGTTCCTCGTAACCATATTTCCTCGCTTGTTGTTGAATATCTGCCTTCATTTAATCCTTCGATATAAACTCTTTGCGCGGCTGTGTTGGTTTGATCGTCACCGGCCTCTGAGCTTGACACTCTTAATGTTGACACTGATGATAAGTATTGAATTGTTGTAGTGCCAGCCCACATCGTAGTCATCGTGGCATTCGGTGCTATTGATTTTGCTTTAACGTGTTTAACTGAGAAATTATTTATTCCTCGGCTAATTCTATGTTTAAAATCTTCTCCGTTTGTAAATGGCATATTCTTATTCCTCTATTTCGTAAAATTCACAACCTATATAGACGGTTGATGCTGTTCCGGCTAAATTCTCTACTTTCAATGCAAACGTACCATCTTCAATTATAAATTCACCGTTACTTCGGACATTCGAACCGATCGCACGTTTTTTGTATCCGCCTGGATTGTATACTTGATGCCAGACCGTTCCAGTTACGCTTGTCGGTGTATGATAAAATTTAGTAGTCGCTGTATTCGCACCCTTGCAATGAAAATTCACCGGAGCTAATGCCGTACCGACTGTCGATGCTGTTATTGATTGCATTACGTACGCTTTTAAATTACCGTCACCGACTGCTTGTACTATACAATGCATTTCGGTTGTTGATGTTGCATCTATAATTAAATAGCACGATACTGAATCACCAACGGCAGTATAAATATAATCTGCGGATAAAAATTCTTTTTCATGGACTTTCCAGTGTGAAAAACCCATTCCGACATCTGCGCCGGTTTTCATATCTCTAATTGACATTATTTTAACCTCAAAAAATTACCACCAGCATTCTTATCGCGTTCGGTTGGCGGTGGTGACTCACCTTTTAACGATTCGCCTTTAAAGACCGGCGTTAATAACGATCGGCAGTTGAAATGTTTAGGCGGATTATAATAACTCATCTCAGCTGGTTTAATTATCTTACCATTCAGACCTTGGCATAAAGCCGTTGTCCGTCCGTCTAATACTGCGTTGTATTTGTAACCAATTATCAAGTCTCCCATATCAACAAACTCTTTTGCTCGGCCTTCGTTGTATGCCGTGCTGATATTTGTTCTGACTATTGTTTCAAGTCTGTTTGCTTCAAGTTCTATATCATAACCTTTAAGCACTCCATCAATAGTTGTCATAATATCACGGACACTATCACCATTTCGGATACCTTCAGATAAGGCCGGCTTTACTTTTTTTAATATAAACTCAGCTTCGGTTGTTGCCGTGAATATTGCGTGATTAGTCAACCAGTCGGCAATCTCATCATCGGCCAAAGGTTTATCAGAATCGACAATTAGTTTTTTAGTGACCGAGCCTTGGCCTTTTTTGTAAGACTCGTTTAACAGCTCTTTTAGTTTCCTAATGACTTTCGGTTGGTGTTTTAAAGATAGGTTGTTGATTAAGTCAAAGCGTTTACGTTCGATAATCTTTTTACGCTTAATTTCGTCTGTTAAAGCATTAACAACTAAATGATAAATATCTGCCAATTCTGCCAGATACTTTTCTTCCATCGTGTCGAAATCACGTTTGATTTTTTTTATTTCTGACTTTGCATAGTCTTTTGTGTTTTCTTTTTCGGCTGGCTTTTCGTCAGATTTACTGTCAGGCTTGTTATTCTTATCGTCAGATTTATCCGCTATTCCTTGTTGTATAGCATCCGCCGCCGCTTTCTTCTCTTCTTGGATTTTGTTAAACTCTTCTTCCTGAATTTCAGGTGCTTCGACACTGTTTAAGAAAAATTTAGTCAATTCGAAGTTAACCGGTATCTTTCCAGTTTTCCACGCTTCAAGAAATAATTTCAGCATTTCAAATTTCTTTGCTTCGTCAACCATGCGAAATTTAAAACACGCGGCTTCACTCGTGCCGAAGTTCCACTGTACCAAAGGATTAACAATATCACGAGTAATGATCTTTTCGAGTTGTTGTCGGATAAACTCAATGCCAGCCATAAATATATCTGCTTGACGGTCGCCTAATGCATACGATCCGCCGGACGTTTCCGAACCGCCAAAGCCTAATAAATCAGGAATAAGATAAGAACGCGCTATCATAAGATTGTATTTATCAATTGCTTTTTCATACGACTCGGTACCTTTTCCGGCCTCTATCGGATTGATGGTATATCCTTCAGGTGTTGTTATTACAGTTCTGGCCTGTGCATTTTTTAGTGATTTATGAAAGTCGTCTTTTGATCCGCCGCCGGTGGTATAAGTGCCATGCAGTAACGGCATACCATGTCTTTCTAAATATATATTCCAAAACCGGATCACAGCGTCTTTGCTTTTCCAAGCTCTATAAACGCCTTCATTTAATTCTGACTTTCCATACGGATTACCAAAATCCTCTTGATATGAATGATGGATAAATTTAGATTTATCGATATGCAATTCTTGGTTTGCGGTGTACTGGATGATATGTTCTATGTCACCATACTTATCTATCTTGAAATCAAATGTATGAGGCGCGCGTGAAAAAAGCCTTGATAAGACTATCTTATTATCAACGACTGCAAATACCTTTTCAGATAACGAAAATCCATAGTCCATTGAAGATAAAATATCGTATAATTTTTTGGTGAATATCTCATCTAAATATTCGTTTAAATTCCATGTGATAAACTCTACTATATCTTCGTTTTCGGATTCAATGTTCCAGTCTGGAGATAAGATAATATATTTTTTAAGATTAGTGACTGCGTGTATCTGATCGTCTGCCAACATCTTATCGTAGATTGTGTATCCTTTTTGTTGGACGATCTCGGCCGGATTTATAGGAGTTAAATTATAACCTTCGTATAAATAAGAATCGGCAGTTGTTACCGTCTTGAAAGGTTTGTCTATTTTAATTTCTTTGGTTTCGACTACTGGTTTTTCTTTGTAAGAAAACAAGTTTTTTAAATTCAAGTGGAATATCCTAAACTCGATTAGAATTTTAAATTAAAAAAGTTGTTTTCAATAGGTGTTTGAAAGGTAGGTTTCACGTTGTCTTTAAACCTGTGTACAACAACCATAGTACCTTGGAAATGTTTGTCTTCCAAACCTTGTACCAACAATATAACAATTTCGAAACAAAAGTCAAGCGAAAATGCAAAAAAAATAAATTTTATTCAATATTTCCCTAATTGCTCAAATCCGTGTAACATAATAATAAGTGCTACACCACAAATTATTGTTAATATAATCCCGATTAACATAAATAATCTCCTTATTATAGTAGGTATATATACCTACTATAATTTATCCGGTAATCTATCTTTAACGCTTATCCATTCCATTGTTTATAATGTTCCTCACAAAACCATACTATTTCTTCTTCTCCGGCCATACCTATAAGTGTTAAAAAAGGATATGCCGTTTTATTGCAATCTGACATTTGACATTCTGTTTTATGGTGTTCTTCACAAAACAAAACGTGCAATTTTTTAGTTAGTTGCTTATAGTGTTTCGGCTCGTTCTTGCAACCAGTTATAAAACAATGATATTTCTTTTCATTGTCTTTGACTTCTTGCTCATTAAAAACTTCGGATATTAAAACTGGTTTAGTGTTTATCATAAATTACCTAAATAGTTTCTTTTCATAAAAATCACAGTCTACTATCTTTTCGCCTACCCATGAATATTTTGTACTAAACACCTTTTTAAAACATTTATAATTTTCTTTTTTCAAAAAACCCCAAGACCACTCAGGCCCGACATCATACGGCCTTCCAAGTTCATTGAGTGCCGTATAGTGTTTATATCCTGGTATATCTGCTTTCCAGTGTTTACATTTCTCGCATTTGCTTTTCAACACTTTTTCCGTCAGCTTTTTTTCACGGTCATATAATTCTTTACTAAGTGATTGAATTGTTTTCAACTCATCTTTAGTATCCATTATAAATCAACCCAAATATCACACCAGTTATTAGTAGGCTTTATATTTAAAGTCAAGCCACCGACTTCAACCGGCGGATATCCTTTTTCTTCACTATATGTTGAATCTTCGTTATCAGAATAAGTTTTTAAGAACGTACCGCAAATACAAAGTATCCTTGGCCTTGGATACAGCTTTAATCCCGATAATCCCATATGCGGTATTCTGTCAGCTTGTTTCCGGTGTACGTGTCCATACAAAAAAACATCGGCTGGCCAATATTGGATGTCTTTACTAAACTTCGTCAAGTCTGCGCCTTGTGTTCTTGATCCGCCGCCCCAACCATGATGATATCGGATAACAACGGTTCTTGTTCGTCCGGTTTCCTCCGACATTACCAGTTTCAGCAATCCAGAATAGCCAAGATTAGACAGTCCAAGTTTTTCACAAGTCCTTTCGATGCTGTCCGTTCCGTGTCGTTTGATAATTTGACTTTCGTGATTACCTCTGCCAAGTCCGATTATCCGGTCTTTGTACGGTTCGAGTATGTTACACATATCATTTATTCCATGGTCAATTACTGCAGTTCCTTCGAGCGCGTCACCATGTTTGACATATCTTGGATCAGATGGTAATATTGAATCATACAAATCACCAATACCGAGATAATAAACATTGTCGCCATCTTCGGCAAGAAACCGGCGGAACGCGTCAACGTCGCAATAGGTATTTCCATAATGGATATCTGAGATCGGTTTGATCTTGATCGTGTCGCCGTATTTATACTTAATTCTGTATTCTTTCTTTATCATAATCAATCCTCACAAGTTGATTTTTGATCTTATCAGGATAGAACAATTTACGTTGTTTAAACTCTTCTTGTTTGCCTTTGTTCCATTGTGCAACCGGCCGAAAATAACC
>JAAEQR010000041.1 GCA_024231215.1 PVC group bacterium
AAGTGAGTCAAGAGGATAATATAAATGTAAAGAACGTTTTAAAATAGATGGAATCAGAGATCTTACAGAACCCTGATCTAAAATAGTAGGTGAAGACTGTGGTTCTGAAGTCATTGAAATTTCCATAGGAGTAGCTGCTGTTGGATTCGTAATCTCTGGCGCACTACCTAATGGTGTAATTTCAGTATCCATTGCAATTTCTTCCTCTTTATTTGCAATGGAAACTTCAGCAACACCTTCACTTTCTTCGTTTCCTGTTTCTGCAACCTTTTCAGATTTTGCAGCATCTTTAGCTTTAACTTCTCCGACAATTTCTGGTTCATCATCCGAATCTAGTCTTATAGCATCCGGAGATAATTGGAGGTTAGACATTGAATCGATATATCTTATTTTTCTTTCTTCGTCCTCACTCAATGGAACAGTAACTCGAATTTTAGAGGCATTTGTAGTCGTAATTTTCTGGTAAGTTGATCCAATTGCAGGACCAGCTCGCAAAATTGGTTCCTTTTCTTTAATAGGTTCGGGTTTTGGGATTTCTGACATAACCCTTTGAATTGGTTCCTTTTGACGACGTTGTAGTTCTTTCCCAGTCTTCCCTTTTTTAGAAGCTTTATCTAATTGTTCTTGACATTGCTTTTGTAAAGCTTCATTTGAAATTAATTCTTTAATAGGAATGGGAATCGAAGCAGCTCGAGATTGATCCGGAGCTGTTCCAATCACAATAGGTTGCATAGAAATTCGCATTACAGGCGATGGAAGGCCTGGCTTTTTAAGAATTGCAGAATATAAATG
>JAAEQR010000042.1 GCA_024231215.1 PVC group bacterium
ACCCCAACCCAAGCTGCATCACCGCACCCCACCTTAGCACAATTTTGTATCCTCCAACCTACCCACTCACTAGTGTTTTTTTTAATATAGCATATTAAATATTAAAATTAATTTTAATATGGGCCAAAAATTTTACTATAGTATATTAATAAAATATTAAAATAATTTGGGCCAATTATAGTATATTAAATAGCACATTAAAACTTCATGAAGATCCACTTTGTAATTTTACTATTTACTATAATTTTACTATAATTTTACTACTACCTACCCTAACTGAGAGGCTACATACGTTTTGTCATACTGTAACAGCTTTTCTAAAAAAAGGCTGATCTAGTGAACTGCCGATTGAAAATTCTGTAAATATTAAGTATACATACCTTCGATTTGAATTTGTGATCAACCCGAAAAGTCCTAATTTTGATGCGATTTACTCATTGGCTACAATGGTTGATCCGCGCTTTTGTTGGGTTCTGGAAAATGAACAGATTTCTGTGGCCAAACAGGAACTAGAAGCATTAGTCGTTTCTGAAATCGAATTTCCTCGTCTGCAGACGCCGCCAGCATCCGTCTCCACAGAGGGAGCAGTGAGCTTGGAAGACCCAAGTGATGTTGCAGCAGCTTCGACTTCATTCGTCGGTCTTCAGTCGTTGCTTGCCGAGAAAAGGAGAAAAGCTGCTTCCACTCCTGAAAAGCCTGTGAACAACTGGGAACCGGAGTTGGAAAAGTTCCTATCGCTGTTTCGCTTAGAGCCTCTGACTGAAAATGAAGACAGCATCGGCTTCTGGAAAGATCGTCGCCAAGAATTTCCGATCATTTGGGCACACGCAGTGGACGTTTTGTGCTGCCCAGCAAGCTCTGCTGTAGTGGAGCGTCTGTTCAGTTGTGCTGGAATCGCGACGCAGGGCCGCCGAAACCGTCTGACTGGCGAAATTCTTGAGCAAGAAATCATGCTCCAACAGAATGATAAATATTTCTGACCTTTAGTCGCTTGCCATTGCCGTTGCATTGCCAAATGTATACTTATACATGTACTATTGTTACCGCTTGAAGTGTTTGAATTATAGTAAAATTATAGTAAAATTCTATTAAATATAATTAGCATGGTATAGTAAATAGCATATTAAAATTATGGCAGGTTCACTATATTATATTAATATTATATTAAAATTTGTACCTGTTGCCCTAGTAATATAAAATAGTAAATTTCTGAAAAAGCTATATTAAAAAAAACACTAGTGAATTCCTCTTTAAAGACAGCGGATTGCAAGACCGAAAGTGAAGATACTTGTGATTATGGGTGTTCTTGCGATAAATGGATAGATGCAGCGTATGCCGATTGGGACCATTTCCATCAATCCTTTTGATAGAAAGATCCTTTCAAACGTAGGATAGGCACTAGGCATATCGATTGGTTTGTCAACTTCTGGTTGCTACCGTGTGTCTACTGTGCCACTACGTGCTGTGCAAAACGTCCTGTTTAGTAGGCGCACGTCGCGTGAAACTTTCTTGCAATTTTTTCTGTCTTACTTTGGAATTCCTGTTTCTGCTTTG
>JAAEQR010000043.1 GCA_024231215.1 PVC group bacterium
GGTGTTGATCAACGGCCAGCAAGCAGAGCGTCACATCGGCTCGCCTGTCGTGTGCGATTCTGTCAGCATGCGATGTTCTGAAATATCCTCTTTTTTATGATTTCACCCCCTTTCATTTACCGTTATTATTCATTACCGGAAAACAACTGGTTGTTGTTCATTTCAGGCGCCAAACGGCTGTTGGCACTAGCCGAACGCCCTTCGTTGTTTCCGATGTTCTCCATCGCTGCTTCATTCTTCTTTCTTCTTTTCAAGAAAAATTCAAAATTTTTAAATTTTCTTTTTCTTCTTTAGGCGATAACCGCCACTTGCTGTCGATTCACTTTCGAAGATGAGGTATCCGAGTCGTTAGACTCTTCTGTCCTTCATGCTAGTTTTTGTAGCTCATTCTTTCTTTTGAATAACCCCGCCGATACGGTATCCGAAACCCATTTAGCCCGAGACTATTGTCCCATCAATTGCCATATCTTTTCGTTCGCAACTCCCTCAATGAGTCAACTATTTCTGTTTCTATCCATAAGGGTAAATATGATACACATTTCTAAACATTTCTGCCAAAATATTTTACATATTGTATGATACACATTTCTACCAAATATTTTACATAGTTTCAAATATATGTAATTCTTCCATTCCTAGAACTCAAAACGAAGTTA
>JAAEQR010000044.1 GCA_024231215.1 PVC group bacterium
GTTTCGGCGAGAATGAATATACTTTATAGCGTTAGAGTAAAGAATTTTTTGAAGGTCCAACATCGAACATCGAACGTTGAACATCGAATGATGAAATCGCTCCGCTTCGCCAGTTTATAGTTTATAAAAATGGGCAGAATACCTTATTCAAAATTCGATGTTCAACGTTCGATGTTCGACGTTCATCTTTTAACATGTTCGATGTCCATAATGGCTTCATCTTTAATATTGAATTCTAATCTGAAGGAATCGTGATGCTTTTGGACCCCTTCGAGGGGTCTTCATCAAACCACCCGTTCCCAGACTGTGTCATAATAATTTGGGCAGAAATAATTTTCCTAATTGAAATAGATTTTTTATTTTTAGTTCAATCTAAAATTCACAAAAATGGCAACTAATTTAGTCAGACAAACACATTTAAAAATATTAAATTTCACACATCCCTTGAGATCGACATATCAGTTACTGCTATAGAAGGTTAAAGATATTATTACATTATCTCTCTCATCATGTAGCCAATATTACTTCCCTATCTCTAAACTCTTTAATCAGAGAAGAAACTCCATAAATTGTTATCATTCGAGCCATGTTAAAACATGTTGCTAATAATGAGGTCTCAGCTTGGGCACCGTTTCGCCCTCGAAGCAGAAAAGCATCGGTCTTTAAGTTTCTTTTTATGTGTCCAAAGGGTAATTCAACTCGATTCTTACGTCTATCATAGATCTTCTGAGAGGCATCTTCTTCATACTGTACCTCCAGTTTTTCTTTAAGTTCTTCATTATGTCCACGGGTGACTTTCCGTCCAATTTCCGATGTCGTACATTTGCCATAATTTTTACAGCGGTGGCAATGTTCTCGATCGGCTATTATATAACCCTTCCGGCCTTTCTTTTTTTCTATGCTTTTCAGGAGTAAAATATGGCCCTGCGGACAATAATAACAATCCTTTTCTTTTTTATATGTAAAATTACTTTTACTAAATGGCCCTTCTCCATTTCTCAATGCCTGTCGCTGAGAAGGAACAATCACCTTTATGCCTAATGCATCAACCTTTTCAAGTTCATCAGTATCAGCGTATCCAGCATCTGCGCAGGCTACTTCACATGGATCGGGTAAACTCTCATTTGCTTGATCTATCTGATTGGCGAACTGGTTCAGATCATTAGGGTCATTAACTGTGTCCACATGAA
>JAAEQR010000045.1 GCA_024231215.1 PVC group bacterium
AGCATTTACGATAGTGTTCGACCACAAATATCCCCCACAAATGTCCCCCAATAAACTCCTATGTGAGCTTTTATGTTTAGCATTAGCCCTGGAGTTGCCACGACATTGAATAGATACATAATAGTCAATTAGTTTACAAAAAAACACCACGCATATTATTGATAGCAAAAGACGTTAAAAATGACAGCTTTAACCTGCCATGATGTATGGATAGAAATTATTCCTTTTTAATATTATTCATTTTGCAGAATTGCCGTCAGATTTTCGTAAAAAGTTATTAATTAGAATAATAATTAGAAGTAGCGATCGATGGGAACTGACAAACAGCATCCAGTCTTTTGGTAGATACGACAAAGGATGCTGATACAGTAACTCCACGGGTTTAGATGTCACTTTTGTCCTACTGCGAACGTATATCCACGTTTTTTAACGTTAGCTTCTCATCTCGCGTGAAATCTAAAATAGATCGGCCGAACCCATTTTCTCTCCCGCAACACCATCCGTCCAAAAACCGCTCTCTCTTGCCTAACTGCCCTTACCAATGCGCTATCATAGCC
>JAAEQR010000046.1 GCA_024231215.1 PVC group bacterium
ACATGCTTAAAAACAAAATTCGCATGGACTGCGCTGAGATTATTGGGTATTTTATACTGAAAAATGCTAAAAAACATATGTTGGAGTTTGTTTATGATATATTAGGCGAGTTCATTGATCCTCGAATGATAGAGTTACTAGATACAGATACTGATAGCATTGGAATGTCATTAGCATGTCATTCATTAGATGAAGCTGTTTTACCAGAGAAGAGAAATGAATGGTTTAAAACTGTTAGAGAGCGTTGGTTCCCGAGGAATATGGAGCTAAAGGAAAAAATTCCTGGAAAATTTTTGATTGAAGCGAGTGGAACAGAATTTGTAGGACTGAATGCGAAAACCTACATAATATGGGATGAAGATGATGAAAAAAAGAAGTTGGCATGCAAGGGTGTAATGAAAAGAATAAACCCTTTAGGAATTGATGATTTTAGGCGTACACTACTTGATCCATCGCACGCATGTGAAACTGTTTTGAATAAGGGTTTCATACGTACACCTAAAGGTGAAATGTTCAGATATGATCAAACCAGGGTGGGATTAAATCCCCTATATTGTAAACGCTATGTGCACAATGATACAATTACTACCAGTAACCTAAATCTATAAATAAAACATTCTTAGCTGGACTGCGAACCACCCTCAAAGAGATAGAACACACAGCGGTCAATTTTGGAAGAATGTGTTTCCTCTTTTACCCAATAGAAACCCAACCACATTTATTTTTATGTGCAATAATATATTGATTATATTTTTCGGTGTCAGAGCGTGGACATCTAGATTTTACATACATTATTTCAACATAAGTATTGAAATAATTTTTTTTTGGTGCCACTCCATGTGGAGTGGGTGTGATGAGTTACCATATTTTCTCAAATACTTCTCCTTGGGGAGTATTAGAGAAAATATGCTAATACCATAAACGAAGGAAATACATGTTGTATAAATTTGCTTTTTTGAATTGGGTCGCTAACAGATTTTATTTGGTTGTATTCAATC
>JAAEQR010000047.1 GCA_024231215.1 PVC group bacterium
CGATGCCTCATATGTCAGGGAAACAGTTGTTTCAGGAGATGACAAAAATTAGTCCTGATGCAAATATAATTATATCATCTGGATACGGTGAGGAATACACACATGATGGCATTTTAGCTGGAGCTAATGGATATATTAATAAACCATACAAGATGATAGAATTGGCACAGACAATAAGAACAGCACTCGATTCTTAGTAATAAAAAATGGCAGCGTCAATACATCTGCCAGGCAGTGTAAGGAATTTTGTGTAAATGGAATTTCAGTTATGTTTTTATCACTACATACCGTACGGTATGTAGTGGACTTTTAATCTGCTGGAACTCTGTCACCGAATCTTATCGCAAATTGGTGTACTGCAAGCGGCCAGTTTCTGATCGGCATGGTCCATTTTTTCATAATATTCTGTAGTGCCATAAAAAGCAATTTAATAACTGAATCATCATTTGGAAAGCTGTTTCTGTTTTTTATGACTTTTCGCAGCGTACTATTGAGCGATTCTATTGCGTTTGTCGTATAAACTACCTTGCGGATATCATCCGGGTAGGCAAAAAACGGGATGACTCTATCCCAGTTATTCAGCCAGGACTTACTAATCATAGGGTATTTAGTATCCCACATCTCTGCAAAATCCGTCAGTGCTGTTTCTGCCTGTTCTACAGTGGTCGCACGGTACATAGTTTTAAGGTCGGCTGCTATTTTTTTACGGTCTTTGTACGAGACGAACTTCAGCGAATTACGC
>JAAEQR010000048.1 GCA_024231215.1 PVC group bacterium
CTTTTGAAAGTGTTTAAAATTAATTAAAACAATGGTTTTTATAATAAAGTCAGATATAGATATAATTTTTCCTTATAAAAATGCAAGCTTTTATATATAAACTCCTATATTTCTTTAAAGTTATTTATAAACTATAAATGCTTATATGACATAAACTTTAGTTGAATTTACTAGGTTAAATTAAAACTATCTATCTATTCCCTTTTACACAAATATCATTTCACTTAAAGTTTAACCAAGTTTTGTTCCTATTAATTACCTCTTACTTATTTGCAAGAGCAGCAGTCTTTATTCTTCTCAGTTTCCTTGAACATAGGGAATGGTTGAGCTACTCTAGCTCCTCCAGCAGCACATGGGCAGCACTCAACCTTAGGAGCGCAGTTGGGGTTCTCGCAAACTAGCTCGCACTTTGGCTTGGGGCATTGAGGCTTATGGCATTTCCAATCACACTTTGGTTCTTCGCAAACAGCCTCACATTCGGGTTTAGGGGCTTGGCAGTGAGTAACGCAGTGAGGAGCCTTGCAAACAGTAACGCACTTGGGGCAGTCAAACATTTCGCATCCTTTATCAGGGCATTTAATTTCACAATCAGGCTTCTCGCATTTGACATCGCAAATAGCGTTTTTGGGTTCAGCGCAACTAGTATGGCACTTAGGAGGCTCACAGACAGGATCGCAAATGGCGGGGCAGTGAGGATCATCACATTTCCAGGAGCATTGGGGATGGCACTATTATTAAATGAATTATAAATTATAACAACTTCAAGTTCTTACCTGAGTGCCTAAGTTGGCAGCATTTGCAGTAGAGAGGAGAATAAGAGAAATGAGAGCTAACACTATCTTCATTTTTTATAAAATAATGTATTAATTAAAATATAATAAGAAGTAAAAGAATTA
>JAAEQR010000049.1 GCA_024231215.1 PVC group bacterium
AACAAAAAGAAGAATTAAGTGCAGCACAAAAATCAGCAAACGTTCGTGAGGGTATAATTTCGAGGACGGGATCAGAAGGTAATAAAGATACATACGGGAACTACAACCCTAATATACAAACCGTTCGGCGAGAAGCAGGTGTTGACCCTACTTCTGGAAAACCTGTACCCGCTAAAAATACGTATTCAATTCCCGGTTTGCCTAGCTACGAGGCTTCAATTACACAGAGCGAAAACACAACTGTTAGTAAAATGGGAGAAACAGGTGGCTCACAATCAATACAATCGCAATTTGAAAACTACGGACCTGCAGATAAAAAACCTTCTACGTATCAAGGGAAGTCGCGAAATAAAACTTCAAATTCCCAGCCTTTAAAAGTAGGAGATCATAGCGGATACCAAGAAAATTACGTAAGCGTAACAGGCACCGGCAAAAACCAAACAAAAACTATAAGAAACGTTAAGACTAATCAACCAGTAGGTAAAAATAGAGGAGTAATAAGCAATTCTAGTACAGGATACAAAAACAATGAAGCTATTATAGGGCAAAAGCGAGATAGCACATTTGCTGCTGCCTCACGGATGAAAACACAGCTTTTTAATGAAGCAAGGGGTAAAATGAGTTATCTAGCGGAGAATACTGACAGAAAATTATAAGCAATAATTATTAACAATTAAATTAAATCAAAATGAGTAAAGTAAAAGAAATGAAATCAGAAAATTTATCAATTAGTAAAGAACAATTAGAAAAAGTGCAAAAGTTGCAAGGCGATTTGCAAAGGTA
>JAAEQR010000050.1 GCA_024231215.1 PVC group bacterium
CTTTCGGACTATGAGCAAAGTTCGCAAGACCGTTCAAGGTCTTAAAGAAAGAATAAAAAAGAATAAAGCCTCCGCAGTAGTTATCGACGGACAAACAGACAAACAGTACGGACAAACAGACAAAAAAGACAAAAAAGACAAACATATAGAGGTCATTGATTTATGAGCAAAGTTCGCAAGACCGTTCAAGGTCTTAAAGAAAGAATAAAAAAGAATAAAGCCTCCGCAGTAGTTATTGACGGGCAAATGGGAGAAGGAAAAACAACGTTCGCCGTTAGATTATTAGAAGAATACCAAAACCGTAAAAAAATAGATTTTGATATTCAGTACGCTGTGGGGGGCGATGACTTTATTAAAAAGTTGGAGTTGTGTGTAGATAATGGAAAGACAGCTATTGTTTACGATGAAGCGGGGGATTTTAGTAAAAAGAATACTCTAACAACATTTAATAAAAGTCTTGACATGGTGTTCCAAACATTCAGAACTTACAAAATCCTTATTATCGTTGTCTTACCTTTCTTTCAAGATTTAGACAGAGGTATTTATGACCGTGGAGTTGTTAGAGTATTATTTAATTGTCATAGTAGAACAGAGGAGTATGGTTGTTTAAGAGTTTACAATTTGAGGAGGATTTTCTATTTATTAGATTATATGCGAAGAAAACAACCTCCCGTCAGACAAATGGCTTACTTCAAATCCACCCCAAACTTTAGAAGTCATTTTTTTGATTTACCGAAAGAAAGAAGCGCCGAACTCGACAAAATTTCTACTATGCAAAAGCGGGAGAGGTTAAAACTTGCTAATAATGGCAAAGGCGGGTTTGATCCCTCCCCTTATATTAAAGAAGTATTAAAGAATAAAGAACTGTTTGTTAATGACCGAAGCGGTAAACTAACAATTACAAAGATAGAGGCAAACCTTAACTTGTCTTATAGACAAGCGGGGATAGTGCGAGAACTCGCAAATCAACAACTATAATGTTATATACATACCAAAAAGGGCTATATTACATTATATATTTAACGAGGATTAAAGCTTTTAAGAAATTCTTAAAAGTTTTAATAATTAAGAGAGAATAACTAAAATGAAAGTTGCAATATATGTAAGAGTAAGTAAGAACGATCAAACAACGGAAAATCAAGCCATTCCATTAATAAGATACGCCACAGCGATGGGTTGGGACTATGATATAGTAAGCGAAACAGAAAGCACAAGAAAGACAAGACCGAAACAATGGGAACTATATAATAAACTACTAAAAAAAGAGTATGACGGATTATTAATATATAAGTTTGACCGGTGGGCGAGAAGCACAAAAGAGCTTATCGAACACGTCGAGAGGTTACTTAACAAAGGAATAAGTATATACTCTTATTCTGAAAACATAGATCTATCGAGTTCTATGGGTCGAGCTATGCTTACAATAATCTCGGCGTTCGCACAATTAGAAAGGGATTTAATAAGCGAAAGAACAAAAGCCGGACTTGAAAGAGCAAAAGCAAGAGGGAAAGTCTTGGGGCGACCAAGACTTAAAAGAACTTACAAGGCAAGAAAGGTTTACAAATGCTTGAAATGTAAAGGTGATACGACAAACCCTTATGTTTGTGATACTTGCAAAAAAGAATTAAAGGAGAAAGAAATTAAAGGGTGTCTGTAAACGAGGGGGTATATAACCCCTTATTTGATATATTAAACAATCGGACGTTTAAATTAATGTTCTTTATTGGTTGATAAAGAACATTTTAGCGAATAAAACAGCTAAAAAGATAAGAATAACCCCCCCAACAGCCATAAATTGCCCTGTGTAAGCCATAGCTACTAATAAGAGAGGTAATATTAACGGGGCAGTAAATTCCATAGGAATACGGAAAGTTAGAGCGAAAACTATTATTCCTATAAGTATCAATAAAAGAGTTGTGAACAAATCCCCTGTTACGTTATAAGTCAAGTAATTAAGAACTATTCCCGTGCTTGTGGTGTCGTTTATGAATACCATTATAATTGACGCCCCCAAACTAACATTATAAGCAAGAACAGAGTAAGACCGTTCCAAAAGAACCCAAGAGCGAAACTTACTGCGGGGGGTAAACCTATCGCTGCCAAAAAAGTAGGAACCGCAGTCACTATCATTTTAGAGTAAGAAAAACCTTTCCCTACTGTCTTAAAGAATCCTTTAAGGCTTCCTATCGGATCGACAAAGAAGTTCCCTGTATCGGGACTTATGCTTCCCTCTACTTCGGGAAGTGTTATATTGCTCTTTCCAACATATTCGCCCTCGACACCTTCGTTGTATTCACTTATGAAACTCCCTTCATAATTAAAGAAGTTACTACCGCTTGGCGTTCCGAGTTCATTAATTGCGATATTTTCTACGCTTAATTGTCCTAAAAATAAGAACATATTAATACTTAACATCACAGCAAGGGCAAGAACAATTTTCATTGTGACGACCTCCAAGTTATTACTATAAAAATACTTATTAAGCTTACTAAGACAGTCCACCACGGAATAAAGCCCGTATATGCTAATAAACCAAATAATAATGCTGCAATACTACCGGCAGTTACCCCTCCCGCATAATAAGCAGCGCCTCCCGCAACTAATAAGACTATGAAAGTAGCAATAAGTATTCTTTCAAGGATTCCCAAACCTCTGTGATTCCCCATAGATTCGAGGAAACTTCCACTTGTATTACTATCTATTATTAAAAAAGTTTTTGTGTATTGTTTAAGAGTGCCGTCAGTATTCTTGTAATGGAATTTTATAGTAATTAAGTCTTGAAATTCTGCGTTTAAAATCTCCATAGTTTCACTTAAAGTGCTCCCTATACTTGTCGAGCCGTTCGCTTCTATTGTTATAGCGTTATAGGTTGCGTTAAAACCGTAATACTCGAAAGTTCCCGAAGGATTGCCGAATACAAACTGTATCGTGTGGTTTTGACCGTCATAATATTTGTGAGGAATGAAATATATGACAACGCCCGAAAAGTCAATATCATTAACGTCGTCATAGTCTTTTTCCATGTAAATAGTGTAAGAACTAAATAGTATTGGGTTAAGAGTGAAATTTTTCCCTATATAATCGCTTTTTGCTGCTATAAAACGGTAAGGTTCATCTTTAACATAATTAAATCCAACTCTCCCTGTAATATCGGAACTTAAACTTTCCACGACTTGATAAGATCCGTTTATTACTTTTTGAATAATTAAACTTATTCCCTCAATGGTTGCGCCTGTGTCTTTGTCTTGGAAAGTAAATACTGTTTGTGTGTCCCCTGTTTCTATCAAAAAAGCGTTTAAAATTTGGTAACTATTATTAACTACTTCAATAGTATAGGTTCTCGTCGAGAAATTTGTTGAAGTTAAGTCCACCGTGTAATTACTGGGTGTTAAACTACCAAATAAGAAACCTCCTGTGTCTGTTTCTTGAGAAGTTACTGTATTATTTTCGTCAGTAAAGGTTATAGTAATATTTTGTAGTATTAAAGTGCTATCACTTTCTTTGTAAATAAAGACATCTACGCTACTACTTAAATAAGTTGAAAACTGATAATTTTGACTTGAAAAATTAGAAATACTTATGTTTTGAGGCGAATAACCGTTTTTTGAGAATATAAAAGAGTAATTCCTCCCAACAACTAAGCTTTTAGTATAGTTATAACCTATTATAGTATCAATGTTCGAGAATCCTGTATCTACGTCAGTAAAGTTTATAGTAAAGTTCGCTATCGTAATATTATTATTTATTTCTCTTGCTGTAATATTTATTTGACTATTTGTATAATTAGCAAAAGTTACGGTTTTATTATCTAAAGCGTTTATAGTGAAATTTTGTGTTCTATCGTAATAATTCTCGCTTACCCCCATATTCCACTCATAAACCCCCGCATTTGGTTTTATTCTTGTGGTATTATCACAAGTTAATGAAGAACCTGTAATAAATTCTTGGCAAGCAAAAGTTATATCGCTTTGAAACATAGAGGCTTCATAATTACTACTTACGTTTTGGTTGCTTAATACTACGTCGAAATGATTGGTTGCTCTTATAGTAATATTGTGTAATTGAGAACTATTCCACTTTAAAGCTGTGTGTAATGTGCCGTTTGTTGTTTCTTTTAAGTTTCCATCTATTGTGGCGTTAAAAACGTTTAATGTGGTTGTGTTAATGTTCTTAGCAGTAATAATATAAGGAGTTGACGATGTAGGGGGCGACCACGTTTGGTTATACATTGTTACGTCATCTATTTGATAAGTTGCGTGGGTTGAGCTTGAAGTTGCCACGTATATAGTGCTTATTCCTGAATTACACTCGGCGGGTTCTCTATAACCTTCACCAGTTACAATTTTGTTTCCCCCAAAATATAAATTATAAGTTTCGCTTGTTTGGTTTATTTCTAAAACAAATTCTTCAAGATTTCCTGCTGTTATGTCAGAACCACTATCTACTAAACCTACAGAATCATAAGTATAAATATCTGTATTGTCTATTCTTATAAAAGTACATAAATGTAAATCTGCAAAAGCCCCCTCAATTAACAAAATATCTATTAAATCATTTGCACCTAAATTATTAGCTTCTAAAAAGAAAGAAAAATTAAAAAATTCTGTTAATCCACTTAGTGTGTTATCTTGATAAACCTTGACAGCATTTCCTGAATCATCATCATTAATATATAATTCATTACCATTTATTGAAACCGTCGCTGTTCCGCCTTCATCTTCTGTCCAACCATTATCTACTGTGGGTGAGTTTGTTCTGTCAAAATTGTCAGAGAAAAAACTATTTACCGCCCAAGGGTCTAATAAGTAGTAAGTGTTTTGTGTTTGTATATTTCCTGCCCAAAAATCCCATTTTCCTCCACCATCGAGCGAGTATTCTATCCTAAAATAACGAGTTTGTAAAGGGTTAAAAGTTGCATCTTCATAGTAGTAAGCATAAGGATTGTTTAAGTTTTCTCTATATAAATAATTAAAATCATTACTTATATCATTAATGTATTCATATCTTCCATCATGATAAGTAAAAATGAAAGTTTCGTTATTTATTTGTTCTACGCTTTGATAACAATAAACGTTTTGGAAAGTTCCACTACTATTTTGTATTGTTATAAGACGTCGTGTTCCATCTACCCCAATATCACAATCGTTAGTAGTTATAGGATAACTTATAACATTATTAACAGTATCTTCTAAAGTTCTTAAACTACCCAAATATAAACTCCCACTATCTAAACCTTGCTCGAATAAGAAAGCCAAGTCAATAGTTCTCTCAATATTTTGTTTATTTTCTAACTCACAATACTGTTTATAGTCATTTGTTGGCGACCAACTAGTATCAGGTGAACAAGTTAAACGAGCCTGTTCATTCTCCCAAGTAACAGCAGTTACTATCGAAGCAAACATAGTAATAATTACTAAAGACATTAAAATCCATAAACCTTTATATAATTTATTCATCTGTCGCCCCCTATATACATATAAACCAATATGAAGAATATTAAAGCTATAATTATTATAAAATTAAGATTTGCGAATATAAAAGCTTCGAAACCTGTAAGCCCCGCAACATTTATCGCTTGAGTTGCGGTATCGTTTATCCATTTACCCGCAAATACTGCGAAAACTATTATAAATACGACTACCCAAAAGAATAAAGTAATTATAGATTGTCCCCGTTTATTCATAGTCTTATAGTTATTGTTTTACCTCTCGATTTTTTCTTTTTTGGTTTATCTCCTTGTAACCAATAAGGAGTGCTTGACTGCCCGAACATAGAAACGCCCGAATTATTACTTTTTAACCAATAAGGATTACTGCCCGAACTCGAACCCCGAGGGTCTTTCGGAGAGTTCGAGAAACGAGCAGCGTTTTTTTTACGCAAAGAAGCCGCTCTCTGACCGAACTTACTTGTTTTCTTAACATTTTTGGCTTTTGTAATTCGAGAAACTTCTGAATTATAGGATTTAATCGCTTTATTCTTATTTTCTAACTGAATCCTTTTAGCTTTAAGCTTTAATGCTCTTTTATTCGTTCTTGCCGTCGTCCTTTGATTTTGTTTTGCCATAAGAATATTAAATTTATTTCTTAACCCCATTTTATAACTCCTCCAAAGATTCCTTTTTTCTTCTTGCGCTTGTTTTTACTTGCTCTTATTCCTTTGAAAGTAATTTCTTGTAATTCCCCTATACTATACCTTTTAATACGTTTTTCTTTCTTCTCTATGAATAACCCCTTTTTACGATAAAAGTGGCTTATATTCCCTTTAAGGGGTTGTGTGGTTGCTTTCCCGAACACGGGCGCAAGTTTGAAAGTTGCTGCTGCTGTCGCACCAACTTTGTAAGTACCGAAATTTATTGCGGATTGTTTAGTTAATGGTTTAATATTTGCTTTCTTGAATATACCTTTCCTTCTTACAAGAACATCGTAAGCAGAACCTTTCGATCTCTTTGATTTTGAAAAAGTCGGGAAAGGTAAATTAAAAGGAGGAGGTGTTCTTTTTTGAGGTGTTCTTTTATGTTGTGGAATCCTAATTTTTGGAGGGGGATCAGAAGGAACGGGTTTTTCAAATGGAATTATCGAAGGTGGAGGCGGGTTGGGGTCGTCAATAGGATCGAATAAAGGTTTATGTTCTTGAGAAGGTTTTCTTATTCTTTTAGTATCTTCTTTTATTTTTGGTATTTGTTTTTCTTCTTGAACATCAATAACAGCGGGTTGAAGTGTGCTGTCTTGTTTTGGTAATAATTCTATTCGATCCCCTGAAATACTTAAATCTCTATTAATCTCTATTTCGGGGAATATATTATTTTGTTTATTTTTCGACAAAGGAAAGAAACCTAAAAGTCCCGCTCTTTCTTGATTAAAAAATAAATAAGGGTTTTGTGTTTTTGGTTGAAATATTGTTTTAGGAGTGAAATCTATTTTATTTTTTGGGACAATATCAGAAAAGGCTTTTTGAATTTCTCTTGCTCTCGCCTGTTCTTTTAATCTAAACTTAATATTTTCTAAAATAGCCTCCCTTCCCGTTGTTTGACGACCTTTCCCATATTTTGAAGTATAACTAACTTTTTCACTTAACTCTCCAACGGTTGCAGATCTTTTATTTTGAACTTTTAATATTGTTTGTTGTTGTGTTGCGCCTTTTTCAACTACTTTTGGAGGTTTTGTTGTTATTTCATGAATGGTCTTTAATTTTTGTGAATAAATAGGTTTTCCCTTTGTAGTAACTTTTATTATTTTCTTAGGGGTGGGTGTTAGAGGTGGCGGATTATAATATTTATATAATCTTCTTGCTTCCGCTTGAACTCTTTTCGTTTCTCTTGCCGAAGCTTTTGAAACTGTAGTTTGTTTAGTTATTGGAAACTTAATTTCTGTTATTTTTTTAGTTGGTAATTGAGGGGTTTTTCCTGTGGTTTTCGCTACTTTGCCTAAACCTGCTTGTTTTGCGCCTAATTGCCTTTGTAATTCTCGAAATCCTTTTTTTGACCTAAAACTTGGTTGTTTATTCATTTCTTTTTGTAAATTTTTGTAATATGCGTTTGTTTGTTGGTTTGTTTTCGCTGAGTTCTTTCTTAATTGTGCTTTACTTATGGGTTTCTTTCCACCCCTTAAACTTCCCGATTTACCTATACTCGGCAACTTATTAATCACTTTTTGTGCTGTTTTATCAATTTTTATGAAATCCGCTTTAAAATTTGCGGGTGTCGCTTCTTGGCGACCAATATTGAAGCCTCTTTCTAATTGACCAATAACCCCTACTTTGACACTAACATCTGCTATAGCGGGTAATACGTTTATAGGATTTTTTTTTATATCTTCAAAAGTTAAACTATTAATGAATTTATTCCCACCTGTATAAATATAACTGCTTCCCGCTTCAAATAAATTTCTTGTATCTTGAGAAATATAGGACGATTCTTTTAAGAATTTTCCTTCATTCTTACCTTTTGTTATTGGAGTAAATTTATCGAATTTCTTACCTTTACTAATATCTTTTGCAGCTTCCCAAACACCTTTGGTAGTATAGGCAAAAAATCCCGCTGTTCTTGTCGAAGTTTCTGTTATTGCGGGAAGAAATTTGCCGTAATTTGCTGAGGGAATAGAGAAAGGTAAATAAAGCGAAGGGATTTTTTCGGAAACAAAGAAAGATTTTCCTTCTTGTGCTCTTTGTGAGGCTTCTATTGATTTATCGAATTTGTTTCTTTTAGCTCTTTCTTGTGTCACTTTTTGTTGTTGTTGTTGGAGAAATTGCGTAATTTGTTCATTTTGGGGTTGTATTGTGGGTTGTATTGTGGGTTGTGTTGTGGGTTTTATAGTATCTATTTCTTTTTTTGTTTCTACCGCTTTTAAGTCCATTTCTTGAGTTTGTTCTGAAATCGAAGAATTGGAAGCTAAATTTCTCCTTGATCTTCTTTCGATATTAT
This sequence comes from PVC group bacterium, assembly GCA_024231215.1. Classification (GTDB taxonomy): domain Bacteria; phylum Omnitrophota; class Gorgyraeia; order B26-G9; family B26-G9; genus JAAEQR01. The sequence goes on from JAAEQR010000050.1 coordinate 8,420, forward strand.
CTCTTGCCTCCTCATAAGAAACAATGCGATCACCAGTAATACGAGTTTCTCCCTCATGAATCACAGTGCTACCCCCGTCGGGGTTTCTTATTATTACGAAATTACTCATTATCTTATTTTTTTAAAGAAAACCTCCATTTTTTTACGAGCGTCGGCTTCATCTGAACACTTAACTCGATGTATGTTTTTACCTTCCATTTTAATAGTTATTTTGAAAGGGTTCTTCATTGTTCGATCCTTCCTCCTTTTCTTTGAAAGAAAACACTTGCGAAGCCTAAAACTCCGAGGACGGCGATCCAAAAGCCGAAAGCTTTGTTTTCTATTTCTTGACAAGTATATTTGTATGTTGGTTCTTCAACAACGTGAAATAGTCTTACCCCATCTTCTGAGGGAGAGGGCGCATTAACGTAATCCCAATGATAACTTGAATAATTATCTCCGTAAACGTAATAACTATTAGTGTAATTTCCTAAGTATTCGCAATCTTCAACATTACCGAAGAACGTCGGGGCAAACAACATTACTCCCAACATAAAAATAAAACCATAAGCAACGATTTTAAGAACATCAGTATCGGAATAATAACCTAACGCAATAAGAATAAGAGCGACTAAAAACAAAAAAATAAAGAAAGAAAATATCATTAAGCAAGACCGAAGCCCCTAAAGACAAAATACAGTAAACCAACAATTCCTGCAAGTGCTATCAAACCCCCGAGAGCACGAGTTCCTGCGTCGTCGCTATAACCTTCGGGTTCATAAGAATAACTTACTGCATAAGTTCCGTTACCTGTATCGTCATTTAACGTTATAACTCCTGTATCTGCATTATCAACCGTGTAATTGGTTGTAAGAGTTAAACCTGCAATCGTTAAAAGACTAACTTCGTCCTCAGTCAAAGTAAACGTTTCATTACTTAAATCCGCTACTTTGACAACGTTTTCTGACGTTGTACTTAATGTGTCGAAATTGGTGGTTTGAGGGATAAGCAAGTTCGCTAATAATAACGCCGCAATAGTGAACGTAATTATTGCACCAACGTAGCCTACCATTCCTTTTTTACCTACCATTTTCATATATTAGCCTCTACGCAAGTCCGAAAACTGCGAAAGTTCCATATACCAAACCAACTACTCCTGCAAGCCCTAATAAAGGACGAATTTAACCTTTTGTTTAAATTCTCTGCCCATAGAGCTACTTCGGAAGCCGACCACGTACTTGTGTTGGTCGCTTTAATAGTTGACATAAATACATTTGCTAACATTATAGCCCCGATAGTTATCGAGATAATTCCTGTTACAAGTGGATTAGCCATTTTTTTTATTAACACCTCATAGTTTTAGTTAATGTTTTGTAGTCTTTATAAAGAATATCAACCTTTCTTTTTTTTTTCTTTTTTTTTTATTGATAAATTCTTTTAAGATATATAGCTTTTTTGTTTACAAACCATATACAAAGTAAACAAAAGTTAAGAACTATAATATATCTATATATTAAAAAAAAAAAAGAAAAAAAAAAGAAAAACGAAATCTTTATATATAAGTATTGGTTTACATTGTATATGGAAATTGACTATATTAAGAATTACGACGGAACAATGATCTATAAAGGAAAAAAAAGAAAATGATAGATCCCGAGAATTTGAGAGAGTGTCAATGTTGTTGGTTTGAGTACGATAATTGTCAATTTTTTATGTTAACTAAAGAATGGTTATGTTTGGATTGTTATAGCCACGCTGAAAAATGGATAATAGAGGTAAAATAAATATGGAAAGTAAGAAAGGAAATCACTATGATAACAGAAAAAGAGCGACATTTATGTTAAGGCAAGAGTTAGCAGCAGCGCCGAGAACAATGGAGTACTTACGATTAAAAGTTTTAATGGAGTTCGGCTTTTCTCAGCGATTCGTTGAGGAATTTATCGAATTACATAAAAACGCATTAAAATATAAGGACGGGGTTTTCAAGTGGAAAGCATAAACCCCTTAGACAATCCTGAATTATCTTTAAAAAAGAAATACATTAAACACGTCCAAATAAGATTAGACGAGGATCTATACGACGAATTAATGCTTTTAGTTAGTGAAAACAAATATGTTTATAATAGCGTATCCCATTATATAAGGTGTGCTATTATTGAAAAATTGCGAGGGTTAAAAAATGGAACAAAAAAAGATTAGTGCTTTAGATTGGGTAAAAAAAGAGTATGTTACACCGATAGAGTTAGAAACTTATAAGGGATTGAATAGTAATGTTGCCGTTGTTCTTGGAGAAATTAAGGAGAACGTTTACGAAAAATATACTGAGCGCTTATTAAGTATTCAGTTAATCGAGAATAAAAAAATGCGTTGGCTTAAATTAAGGGTTCCTGTTATAAGGGAGTTTATTCGTGCTCACGGGGAGTTTATAGAGGATTGGCGAGGAAAAACTTTCCGTTTAGTTGTTGAAGAAAGTAGAGGCTATGAAGTAATAGGAATAAGTATTCAACAATGAGGGATACTTCTTTAAGGGCTTATTCTGAATTATCGCCCGAACTACCGGAACGCCAACTTCGTATTTACGAAATGATTAAGAGAGTTCCTTTACTTACTGCTTACGAAATAGCGGGGAATTTAGGAAAGCGAGATCCTAATTATGTACGTCCACGAATTACTGAATTGACAAAGTCGGGTTTTATTCGTTCTTATAATAAAAGGAAATGCAGAATAACGGGAAAAACCGTTTATACGTGGGGGGTTGTATGAATAATCCTTTTGACTTAAATAAGTATTTTCCTAATTATTTTAATAAGTGGGTTTTTCGTTACGCTGTTTTATGTATTATCTTATTATTTATATTTACTGCGGATAGTAATAATTGGCGTAATGAATTTATTTATGTTACTTGCCCCGAAGGTTCTCACGACGGTTGTTGGGTATTGAAGAATCAAATAACTAATAACGAAAAATTCCCTGATAGGTGGGACGGAACTTTTTTATCTGCGGGCGAAACTCTTGGAGAAAAACCTAATGATCATTATTTTAAGTTTAAGTTGAGAACTTGGCGTATAATTCTTTCAGCTTTTTTATTCAATCACTTATTATTTATGCTTAACACAAAAAAACTCTATCCTAAAAAGGATTTAAAAAAAGTATGGGGGAAAATAAAAAAGTAATAATATTTCGCTAAACGACACGAAAGAATGAGGAGAGCACCTCGTTAAAAATTAGTCTTTCGTAAAGAAGAACAACTCTCGTAATGTCGATAGACATAGGGAAACTCAGAGACCTCATAAAAGTGTCTTATAAAACGGAACAAGGTTGTTCTTTGTCGGGCGAGAAAAAACAAATAAATATAGTGAGGTAATAAAGAAAATGAAAATGTTTATGGATACGGATATCGACGAAAGCGGGGATACTATAATTCAATTACAAGATATAAAAGTAAGTCCCGAGAAAACAATGTTATTTTTGCAAGAGTTTGTTAAACTCTATAAAAATGTGGAGGCGACTAAGTGAATAAAGTTATTCATCAAGGAATAAGTAATAAAGGGATAGAAACAATAAAGGACGTTTACAAAAATCTTAAACGTAACCCTTTAATGCGTTTGGCTATGAAAGGAAAAATTAAACTCTCTTTTGAAAATAACGGAATGATATTCTCAAGCGATAATCCCATTGATAAGTCCCAAATTGGAATGATAACTCAACAATACACTAACACGGGGCTTGTTTATGGGGAGGATTACGAGGTTGTCACAAAATGAAAGCAATAACAAAAAAACATATTAGAACAATAATTTATGCTGTAAGTGCTTCTACAATAGTGGCTTTTTTATCTGCGTGGTTAACTAATGATTTGACGGCTTCTTATATTTCGGGTGTTGTTACTTATTGGGGTGCTTTGATTATGGGGGTTGTTAAAAAATGATTGAGGAGGACGATCAACAAAGGATTACACCCGTCAATGACTTAGACTTTAATTTTATGATTACCGAACCCGTTTGGGGAAAACAAGTCACTTCGGAATTGGATAATAAACTTATTTCTTTAATGAAGAAAGAAACCTTTGTTAATGAAAAAGGCGAAACTGTTATTCCCGCAGAAAAATTATGGGGTTTATTATCTTATTACACAAGAGATATGAGGCTAGGGAACCTTAATAAAGAAGAAATAGTATATTGTGCTTATTGGTTAGATTATGCGGGAGATTGCTTAAATCAAAATTATGTTAAGGCTTTCAAGACAGCTTTACAAAAAGTTATTACTCGCTTAGAATTAAGTCAGTCAAGAAACGGCTTTTTCCGAAAGAGAAGCAACACGATAACAAACGAATCTTATTCTCAACAATTAGAACCACAAAAAAGAAGTATGCTCGGGAAGAAACAGAATCAAATTCCTGAGGGAGGTTATCAAAGATGAACCCGATTATAGCTCAAACAATAGGTTATGGAGTAGTTTTTTTATTAACAATAGTATTTATTAATTTATTAAGTAGTAATTTCTTATTTACTTTCTTACGAGTAAAAAGTTCTCGAGGACAATTAATGCTCGTTGAAATCGATGGATTAACAAATACCACTTACAAAATAGGGAAGATAGACGGTAATATGCTTAAATTCAAAAGTCCCGCTAAGAAAAAGAAAACGATACTTTTTACAAGGGACGATGTAAGAAGAAAACTCGGAGTAAATTCTGTTACTATTGACGATGAAAGTAATTCGGTAAGGAATAGTAATTATTCCTCTGCGCCGGAGTTTGACGCAGAACAATACGACAACTTAATAGTAAGAGCAGAAACAGCGCCCGTTCTTGAGGACAAAACAGATCGTATAATAATGATTGTTGGATTAATGATTATTCTCGTTGGTTTATTATATGTAGGTTATCAATTAAGTATTATTAAAACTTTAGTTGCTGCTTTAAAGACTTCGGGGGTTATTCCTTAATATGGTATTGTTCGCTGTTAAAATAGATGTGGATAGTAAAGTTTCCGAGGTTATTAATGAATTTAACGAAAGATTATGCGGGGCGGGACAGAATCCCGCTCTTGTCTTTTTTGACGGGAAAGCTACACTTATTTTTGATAGAGGAGAAACATTTATTTTTTTTAATGTGAGAGTTAATCCTTTTGAACCTCCTTTATACAAATACTTATTTTTTTTAATGTTTAAGCGTTCTTTAAAGAATAAAAGGTATTCTTTAGGAAAGCCTAAATTATTGGATAATCGAGGTTTATCTCGTTTATTGGAGGGTTGTATATGAATAATGATTTTTTGAAGTGGTTGGAACAAAAGAGAGCGACGAATAATAGGTTTTATTCTGTTTACGAGATTTGTCGAGCGGTTAAGAAAGCCCCGACAACGCAAGTTTATAGACAATTTAATCGGGCTGTCGCTTATGGATTGTTAGATTTTAAATACGTCCAAGAAAGACACGCAATAGTATATAGGAGGAAAAAAACAAAATGAAACCCGAACAAATGGTTTTTACTTTGGAAAACTTGCAAACACTACTCCAAGAAGCGAATAACGTCATTGAAGAACTTAAAGAGTATTTCGAAAACGAAATTAATACGGGTGAGTTTATTGGTTGATTTTAATAGTGAAGCCGCTTTTTCTGCGGATAAATTCCATATTAATAATTTGTTGAGTATTCAAAGACACGCTTACGCAATAGATAGTTTGGAGAAATATGAGCGATTAAAAATGCAGGGGGCTTCTGCCCCGAGTAATATTGTCAAAGCGAGTATTAAGGCGTTGTTTCGTCAAGTCAAAGCAAACTTTAAAGCTGTTGATAAGGAGAATTATAAGGAAGTTTTGGAACTTTTAGAAAGTTCCGAATTAAAATCTTATATGGAAGCCTTTGACAAAATCGACGATTGGTTAAACGAATCGGGAACAATAAGGTTTGTGAGAATAAAGAATTATGATCCCTCTGATCCATTGGCAGAGGACGAGGCTTTCGGACTATGAGCAAAGTTCGCAAGACCGTTCAAGGTCTTAAAGAAAGAATAAAAAAGAATAAAGCCTCCGCAGTAGTTATCGACGGACAAACAGACAAACAGTACGGACAAACAGACAAAAAAGA
>JAAEQR010000051.1 GCA_024231215.1 PVC group bacterium
GCAAGTCGATTCCGTTTACTCAGCTTTGGACCATGCCGAACTGCGCATATTGCGGGTATATACATACAATATTCATATTATTTTAAATTCAGTATACAATTTCAATACAAATTATGATGTAAGTATAGCCTTTCTTCCTTTGTTAGTGTACATGTTTGTGTCGTGCATACTGGTTGACTAAGCAAGTGATGGATCGTTTGGATAGTTCAGATAGTCGCAGCTCGATAGCGACTCCAGATTAAGATAAAAAGAGAGACAGGTATGCTTTTTTAGAGCAATCACTGTCAAAACTCATATCTTCTTCGGTTTTGGTAGACTCACGTAGAATGCTTTGAGGGTCTAGTTACTATATCCTTTCTTAGCCCTTGGTCTGATCAATATTTCGATAGTTATTGCTATTTTTGGTACTTTTGCTGTGCAGGTACATCGAAAGGTCTGTCGTTTTTTTTGTAGCTCGGTAACTACTGAGCCGAATTGGATAAAATTTGGCAAGTGCACTCTCCTGAAGGAAACTGACTAATTTGCAAAATTTTAGCTTTCTGCGTTTCTCTACTGCTGATAAACTGTACAGAAAGTTTTTCATAAAGCAGCAAAAATTGGAGAAATATGACGTCAAAAATTGATCGTTTGCGAATTGTAATCGAAAACTAACTGCATAGGGGCAGTTTTTTGTGCTGAATTCAAAAATAAAGTTTGTTTTGTTTGGTTAAGAATTCAATTCATAAAATGCAGAGGTGGGGAGGGGTACTCTCATGTGCACTGGAATCAGTGCACTTTATA
>JAAEQR010000052.1 GCA_024231215.1 PVC group bacterium
GAACTTAGCGCACCTTAATAATTTTGTTGGTGCGGGTTTTTAGTTATTACAAACATTTCATCCGATCATTACATTCGGGGCAAGTAAGCGTCGGACTTTCACCTTCTTTACACCCCTTCGAATGAAAATAGGCATCAAAAACTATATCTTCAACCTCTGTTTCATTCCCACACGAAACACATCTGTACTGGTACCATTGACTCTTCCCGCCAAACATTTTCTTCCTCTTTTTTGCTTAATTGTATATCATTAACAAAAAATTCGTCAAACCTGTTCACTATCCATCCATAATCCGAATGCCATATACCTTCAAATTCCATCTCTTCTTGGCACTTGGGACAACTTAACGGATCCACTCCAAAACTCTTTTTTATTCGATTTCGATATCCGCATCCTTCGATCTTATATGTTTCTTGGCTATCTGGCTGTTCAACTACTTCCAAAATCTCTTTCAATTGTTCCCGCATCTTCGATGCTTTACACGTCGCATGCAACCCATAATGTCTTATCCTCTGAAATCCCTTCGGAAGTATATGTTGTACCATCCGTCCTATAAATTCTAACGCTGTTATCTCTTCTTCTACCCTTTGTCCTGTCTTATGCTCTTTGTACCAATACCGAACCTTTTCCCCATCATAACTCAATATCCGCCTTATCGATATCGGCGGACTTACTACATATTTTGCCAAATATCTCGCCAATCCTTTCCCTCCCGCAGGAACATCTCCTTTCTCAATATACGCCACAAATCCTTTCTTATATCTCTTCCAACTCTTATCTACTCTTGCCTTTATCTCTGATGTTCCTATTCTTTCCAACATTCCCAATAAATAGTACTGCCATTTATTATGCAATAGTTTATAGTCGATATATCCAAAGCCTTTCCACTTTCCTTTGCTTGTCAATCCTCCACTTGTCTCAAGTATATGTAAATGTGGATTATACTTCCCACTTCGTCCTGCTGTCTGCAACACAACTATGCTCCCTACTTCGATCGGCTCTTTTAACCAGTCACTCACTAAATCCTTATAAAACGTATGCCCTGTCCTCATTAATTCATCTAATAGCCTAGGATCATTGTAAAAATATCTTCGATATTCTTCAGGCACTGTCAACACCACATGTCTATATCTCACCCCTTCAAACAATGCCTCCCCTACATACTCAACCCAATTATCTGTATATACTTTCGCACACGTTAAACAAAAACTACTCTTACAGCTAAATGGCACTTTCTTCTCTTCTCCACAACTCAGGCATCTATAAATTATATGCCCATTTGCTATATCCCCACACCCTAACATCTTCTTTATTGTTTTACTGTAATATTCTGTTTGATATCTTGGTTTGTTCTCCTGAAACTCTTCCCAATGATCTCGAAATATTTGCTTGAATACATTCTTCTCAACTTTTGCTTCCATATCCTCATATTATCTTATCAATTTTTATTTTCAACCCCCAATACTCCCAAAAAGCAAATTCCTATACTATCGAGTTAAGAGAACTCTGTCGAGCTGCATTAGAGATCAAAAGTGCCTTATCCATTAAATTTGATTCAATTGTATTAACAATACCTGCCAAAGTCTTTCCTTGTTTGTTCATAATTTTTCTTACATTTGTTGAAGCAGTAGTAGTTTCTTTCTTTTTTTGGTACTTTTTTTCTTTCTTTGTTAATAATGTGGATATGTGTAATACTTCCTGCTTTATGCACGAACTTTTATTTGCTGGAGGGTTGTTAAATTTGTTTGGGGGGAA
>JAAEQR010000053.1 GCA_024231215.1 PVC group bacterium
AACGGATATAGCAGCAAACAAATATTAACAGATAACGACAAGCTTTCGTTATCTGTTCCCCGTGATCGTTCAGGAGAATATAATCCCAAAATAATTCCCAAACATAAAAAACGTTTTGATGGCTTTGATGATAAAATTATTTCATTGTATTCCAGAGGACTGACAACTAATGAAATAACAGGGCATCTAAAGGATATGTACGATATATCTGTATCTGACAGTTTAATTTCTACTGTAACCAATGGTGTAATGGATGAGGTTGTACAGTGGCAGAACAGGCCTCTTGATGAAATTTATCCAATAATCTATTTTGACTGCATTGTAGTGAAATGTCGTGAAGACGGCAGGACAGTCAATAAATCAGTTTATCTTGCTCTTGCAGTTAATATGGATGGACAAAAAGAACTTCTTGGTATGTGGATATCTCTGAATGAAGGTGCTAAGTTTTGGCTGAATGTTCTTACAGACCTTAAAAACAGAGGATTGAATGATATTTTCATAGCCTGTATCGATGGTTTAAAAGGCTTTCCAGAAGCAATAGAAACAGTTTACCCTGATACTCAGGTTCAACTCTGTATTGTACACATGATAAGAAACTCATTGAAATATGTATCCTGGAAAGATCGTAAAGCCCTGGTCGCAGACCTTAAAAGAATCTATAGAGCTGCTACCCTACAGGAGGCAGAAAATAATTTAGATAAATTTTCAGATAAGTGGGATAAAAAATATCCTACCATCAGTAAGATGTGGATTAATAACTGGGAGAGAATCACACCTTTTTTCCAGTATTCTGAAGATATAAGAAAAGCTATCTATACAACAAATGCTATAGAATCAATAAATCATTCACTTCGGAAGATTATTAAAAATAGAGGTGCATTTCCCAATGATGATGCAATATTTAAAATCCTTTATTTGGCTTTAAAGAATATTTCCAGGAGGTGGACGATGCCTATAAAAAATTGGAAATCTGCTTTGAATCAATTTGCAATTAAATTTGAAAATAGGTTTCCATTATGATAAAGTGGACTATAAAGAATTTATCCCAGCTCGCGAGCTGGGATAAAAAACAAAGAAATATAAAAATGTTATTTACACAAAACTATTCAAAGAACCTTTTAAGATTATTGCTTTTCGATTATCAGTTTCGATGTCGATAACGATAATCGATAAAACGCACGAAGTGCGATAACTTGAAAGACATATAAACCGTATATTATATGTAAAAGTTTTTTATCACAATTTAAGGCGTTTTTAAAAGTGTGATTATTTAAAATAAAAAATTGGCTGATCATGGAGATACAAAAACATGCCATTAATAACAACAGAAAAAATGTTCAAGCAGGCCTACGATGGGGGATTTGCTGTAGGTGCTTTTAA
>JAAEQR010000054.1 GCA_024231215.1 PVC group bacterium
GCAATTCCAGCTATCGCCCCTAATATAAGGCCAGAAATCAATCTGACAAACCGCTTTTTACTTAATATTTTCAATTAATTCCTTAAGTTTTACTTCGACATCACCTGCCAGCTCATCCAATCCGGAATTCGGAAGCATTTTGGAAATCATTGATGGGCGCACAAGCGTAATTGCTGTTTTAGATTTTTCCTGACGAAGCACAATCTTGCAAGGCATAAACATCGCTACATTTTTATCTTTGCTTAATGCCTTAAACGCGAATCCGGCATTACAGATTTCATAAATTATAAGAGGTTCTATTTCAAATTCTTTTTCGGCAAGAGTCTCGGTCACATTATGAACTGCCAATATCCGAAAATTATGTTCAGGAGTTATCCTTTCCAATGTTGTTGAAACATCATTTATTGGCTTATCTGATTCAATAGTATATTCTAGATCGCTCATAAATATTTGCCTCTTTTATTCCTCAATAATTTTATAACTTGTAATAATATTAGCCATCCCTTTTAATGACTGACTTACCATACAGTATCTGTCTTCAGAAAGGCTGATTGCCTTTTCGACTTTCTTTATTTCAAGACTCTTGCCTGTAAAAATATAATGA
>JAAEQR010000055.1 GCA_024231215.1 PVC group bacterium
ACTACAAGATCGATGGAGCAAAGCTCAAAATTTTCTCAGAAGACTTGAACAAATTTAACCTAAGATCAGCTTCAAAAGCTATTTAAAGGAGAGCAGAACTCCTTAGAGTGTCTTGGATAAATTGATCCTGTAAAAGCAATACATATAGTGAAACATATAGGTAGGACAACTTAACTCTTGCAAAGAAATTTGAATTTTTAGCAATTTTGATCACCAATTTAACACACATTAGCGGACATTTTCTATACAGTATTGATTAGATCAAAATTTACAGATCACATGAAGAATAACAGTTTATGTGCGTAGTAAATGTTGGAACATATTCCTAAACTGGATATAAATATTCCCAGGTTTATTGTATTTCTCCTTTTGTTTTCACCCCACAAGACATTTAAATTGCTTTTCAAATTTAACAAGGTTTATTCTTTGGACAAATAATCGATTTATAACAACAAAATTTTATAACGGACTGATTTATTTAACAACGCGGTATGTTCAGTTCATAAACAACAGAACAGAATAAACACAACGGAACAAGACGGTTTAAAAATGGAGCAAAACGATGCACCACGGAGAAAACGGATCATGTACACGAAAACACGACAAGGCGAATTAATTTACAACAAATCGTGTACGAGGTATCGGACCGGATGAATCGGCGTAGAGAACGCCCAAAGCGGACAATTGGAAACTTGGGCGTGGAACATTTCACACGCGCCAGAGGAAGCGCTTTCGTAAACGATAGCGGGGAGCCAGTAAATGGCCGGGTCAGTATTAGTACTGACC
>JAAEQR010000056.1 GCA_024231215.1 PVC group bacterium
CACGCTTCTTTTGTTGATGCAAGCTTTTTTGCAGCAATTCTAATTTTGATTTTTATATTGTCCAAACCGTTAGCCTGACTGATTTATTCTAACCGCTGTCAATATTTTCAATTTCCAGACCTCGTAACATAAAATTTAACAAATCATTCCAATTTTCAAAACATATATATCTTGTCAAAGCTCGGAGATCGTCAAAAAAAGTCTTACGAGCAGGAAGCGCTTCCCGAAGAATCCGGTATTTTTTATCTGTTATCTCAAGCACAGTATGAAAAGCGAAAGATAACAGGTTCAGAGTCAATAAAGTGGAAGACAGATGTTTTTTTCCATGACCAAAATTATGTTCTAAATTATAACCTTTTGTTTTCAATACATTATTGTTTTCATTTTCTATTTTCCAGCGAGCCCTTCCCGCCTTTGCGATTTCAATCACATTATCTTCGGTAATTTCCAGATCAGTCACAAAACTGTTTTGATAAATCACAGCGCCATCTGCCAGGGTCGTAGTCTGCTCACACCAGTTAACTTCAATAGCATCATCACTGTCTCGAAGCGGCACATGATTAAAATAACGATATGTATCTGTTTCTGTGCGTTTTCCTGTCTGACGTCTTATCTCTTTCGTGCTGATCGCGCCCATCTTGTCAAAATCCGCTAACCATTCATAAAGAGTTTTATGAGAATCAGGTTTGCATACTGATATGAAATGAAACCCTTCTTTCAGAATTATTTCGCACAAAGGCTGTCTGCTATACAAATCGTCCCCTAGTATGATGCCGTTAAGCCCTTTATATTGCAGACCATATTGACAGAGCCATCTTTTAGCGGCGGCATTTTCGCAGTCCTGCTTCTGATGACCGTCTTGCGGAGTTATAAACTCCGGGTCTAAAGGAATAACTTTATTTTTCCCGGGTTTTAATATCACCGGTGTGACAGCGCTATGTGAATACGTTTTTTTTCCGTTTTTATGATTCTTCACACTGCAATTATCACAATGTATCTTATCAGACGAAAAATATTGTGTCCCATCCAATGCGATTAATATATTATCGTTTATGATTCGAAAGCTATCCGGATATTCAGCTTCATCCATAGCATTTACAATATAAGGGAACATGGAATAGAGATCAGACGGACAGACTTCATCCAAAATACTCCTGATATGATTATCGCATGGAATTTTTTCAATTCCGAATATTGTATCAGCATTATTTTTTCCCGTGTTCATTTGCATTGTTTTTTGAAAAGATAGAAATGACGGACTTTGAGTGAAAAATACCGAAAATGCGCCTGGTCCGATGTCTTCCATACTGTAAGTAAGGTTTTTACCTGTTCGTCTGTCTGGCAAACCCATAATTTCTGCTCTTAATTGTCGGAGCATGGAGTCAAAAAGCAATCCTTGCGCTTTTCTTTTTGCTGATATTCCATTCTCGATCTTTTCAGGATAACGCATTATTACCTTCGATAGCGGATGTCATTATATTATATTAACATCATATACCATTTATAATATGTGCTGTCCACTGATTTATTCTATTCTGGCATAATTATAGTCCGTTTTTTTAAAATTAGAATTGCTGACAGCTAATCAATCAGAGCTATTGTATGGAAAAATGGCACTAATTTTGAACTTACTTACATTTACATGGATTGTGGATAAATAAAAGAAAAA
>JAAEQR010000057.1 GCA_024231215.1 PVC group bacterium
CCTGGAGAATATCAAATACAATGGAAAGCGACTTTTGTGTTGAGGCCCTGAAAGAAGCGATCCGCAATTTTGGCCCTCCTGAAATATTCAATACAGATCAAGGGAGTCAATTTACCAGTGACAAATTTACATGTGTCCTCAAAAGCAATGATATAAAAATCAGTATGGACGGTCGTGGCCGTTTCCAGGATAATATTTTTATTCACTACTGTCCTAAATAAATTCAGTTATTACTTTTTAGGGTTCGAGAACCCCATAAAATCGTTCCAAGCTCTCTATTTTTAAAACCAGGTTGTCAAATTGCATTCCTATGCCCTCACAATCCTTTTATAGGCAATTGCATCTGCACTGGTTGCGGACTCGATCCTATGGCCTCAAATGGCTTGTTTATCCATCCCCATAGATCTTTGTAGGTGAATAAGTTCCATCTCAAAAAAGCCACCAAATTTGATAAGGACCATTCAAACTTGGATTTAAGTGCCAGAAATTTGATCAGTAACATGGCAATCAGTGCTGTCCAAATTTGAATATTAAGGGCATTTTCTGTTGTTCCGACAAAGGTCTTGATTCTCAGGTTCTGTTTTATCGCTTTGAAAAACAGTTCGATTTGCCACCTGTCTTTATAAATGGCGGAGATAGTCGTGGCCCCAAATTCATAGTGGTTGGTCAAAAGGATTATCTCCCGTTGCTTTTCAGCATCCCACACAACAACTCTGCGCAGTAAAAAACGGCACTCTTTCCGGGCTTTATACCCGGTAAGTTTAATAATCTCATCAGATAAAATATTACGATTTTGAGGAACTTCCCGTTCTTCAAGAACTGCATAGCTGGCGTTTGTTTTTAACCGGGTTACAAAATATATGTCTTTTGCTGTCCAATATGAATACAGTTTGTAATCCGTATATCCACGATCCATTGTTATTATTGACCCTGTAGCCAGAGGAAACTTTCTGGCATAGGTTGATTCATGTCTTTTTCCATTGGATATATACGCATAAGATGGCAAATACCCATCATGATCCAGCAGCAGATGGAGTTTTACCGCACCTTTTTTACGACGAAATTCAGCCCATGGGAACAAATTGAGGCACAATGAGATTGTTGAACTGTCCAAAGACAACAACTTATTTTTAAACCTGAATTTATGCTTGCCCGGTGACGCTTTCCGGCAGAAATCAAAGGTTTCATAAAACAGATCTTGGAAAAGCTTCCATGACCGATTTGTATTGGCGTAGGATAAAGTTGATTTATTTGGTGCAGACCCTACACCAAGGTGTCGCAGTTTTCCATTACAACAGGCCAACCCGCCACTGATCTCTCGCAGACTCTTGGCCTGGGCAACTTGACAGAAAAACATGGAAACAAAGTGATCCCAGCTTTTAAAACCCTTAGAGTATTTTTCTGTCTTATGCTTCATAACCAAATTCTTAAATTTATTGCGGTCAAAAAATGCTAACAGTTGACTGAAAAGGCTTGCATGTCGTACCATCGTTTTAATTCTCCCTTGTGTGGATTTTACGGTTATTGTGGTGGTAGCAACAACCTTAATCCCACAAGGAGAATTACTTCAACATTTTTTTATCTAAATCCCGTTTTTGGACAATAGTGATGTATTTTACGAATATGGAAGATTTGATCATCAAACTAAGAAAAGATCATGAGGCTGGCAAACCCGGTAAAGGTCGTGGCTATTATAAATCTGCTCTGGTTGTTGTTGACGAGGTTGGATATACGCC
>JAAEQR010000058.1 GCA_024231215.1 PVC group bacterium
AGTAAAAGTACAACTCAGTAAAAAGATTTGTAACTCAGTAAGTAAAAGTAAAGTACTGAGTTGAAATGTCTACTCAGTACTTAGTAAAAAAGTACTTTACTGAGTACTGCTGACCACAATAGTTGCATCTCGACAAATGATTAAACTTTTATCCCGGACGTGTTTTGTACCCCTACGCAACCCCCAAATATCGAAATTTCCAAGGGGAGGGGAGTGGTACTATGCGTTTCACCCCAAAATCAGAGTTCTTAGTACGTGTTTGGTGTCAATGGAATCGCCTCTCTGAGTTGATGTCATAATGACCTGGGCCGACTTTTCTTAAATGTGGGAATAGAGTGATGATATTATCATCGATCAATTAGTCTTGAGGAGCTAAAAAAGATTGGAAATTATACCTAAGCTGCCTTTGGGCTCCTTTGGTCACAATTCCAAGAAGATTGTTCAAAAAAGGGCCAAATATGGCGTTTTTACAGAATAAGCTTACCTGGCATGTATTTGTTATCAGTCCATCCGTCTGTGTGAGTTGATTTCAAAATTCTAACTGGCGTTTGTAATATTGTAAGGTTTGAAGGTCTTTTGGCGGGAAATTCAAAATTTGCTTTGTTACACTGAGAAAATGCTCGTGAGCCAGTTTTTCATAGCTATATGCCACTAAAGCGGTGAATTAGCGTGAGTCGATTCGTCTTGAGTAGCTGAAAAAATATTGAAATAATCACTTGGACAATATTTTGACTTTGCAGGGGTTGGGGAGGGGCGATTTTGAGAACTTGTCTATGACGCTGATTATGAATCTATAGTACTATATTGACTCTATATTCGACAGTATTCGGTGATGCTCATGATGAACATCATGGAATTTTGCCAGAATTGATCAGAAATCGATCGATAAATTATCGATATTTTTTGTCCCGTTGTGGCAAAGTTAGCAATGCATAGGTCGCTTTTTGATGACACATCCTTCAGTCTGTCAATAGTCTATAGATTATCGATTTTGTCAGTAACCAGACAAATGAAGATAAATGAAGATCGACGCACATGTGCATGTCAATGGAAGTTTATTGTTGTTATAATTATCATATGGTTGTTTTCTGAAATATTGTCTCCGACTTGCATGGCACATCACACATCCGGATAGCTTTACTGCTTAGACATATTGTTGTTTTCAGAGATACTCATTCTTGGTGGGAGAA
>JAAEQR010000059.1 GCA_024231215.1 PVC group bacterium
CAACAAGGCCCCGGTACCTGGCAAAGGGGTTCTACAATCTCCAGGGACCCAACCCAGTCTGTGGTGGATTGGGGCAGTCCGGGTCGTCTGGCTACTCACTCCCTTCCCGGTGCTTTGGTGGATTGGGGCAGTCCGGGTCATCTGGCTACTCATTCCCTTCCTGGTGCAGTGAGTGACCAGGCTGTACCAGGATGATTGGCTACTGGAAATAGTCCATATTTTCTTGTCTATAACCCCTCTCCCTATACACTTTCGGCTAGTTTCGTTTTAGGCTTACCCTCTGCTAATTTAACATTGCCTTGTAAAAAATCTCGATGTATAGTTTGTCCTAAAATTTTGCTTAGTAATACAGTAAAGTCTTATGCTACTTCCAGGGTGTTTTCAACATTAGATAATAATGAAACCTTATCTTGTGATTCCACTAATGTTATTTATCTTATTCATTGCACTAAATGTGGCATGGGCTATGTTGGTGAAACTAAAAGGGCTGTGAAAAAAGGTTTTTCAGAACATTTATATAACATTAAATCGCAAAAATACCATTCTTACTTGGTTTTACATTTTAATTCTGATGGCCATACATACAATGACGCAAAAATTGTGATCATTGAAAAATTGAATATTTCTACTACTCAAACTGCAAGAGAATTAAGGGAAGACTTTTGGATCCATTCTTTAGTAACTGCTTTTCCTTTTGGTCTAAATGACAGAATAAAAGGTTACGGTAATATTTCTAATAACCTTAATCCTATGCTGTTCAAGACGCATCCTTACTTTACATTAACCTTGCCATCTAATACATCTCGTAAAA
>JAAEQR010000060.1 GCA_024231215.1 PVC group bacterium
AAATCAAAAGGAAAGTAAGGACCATCCAATGTATGTTATTCAAATTACCCTAGATCCCAACTACCTGAGTAAAAGAAGATGGTTACAAAAATAAATGCATGCCCAACCTGATATCCCCACAGATTCACTTACGTATCTTCTTGGTGATTTTCCAGGACTGAACCGAACCATACAGTTCAGTTGATTCATGATAGCCACATTTAGTTAATAATAAAATGGAAGGTAGCACACATAGTGTGGAGGCTACCTGGAGGGAGGCCTGGCACACATAACGTGGAGGCCAGGGGGCAAACAGGGAGATTAAAATATAGGTTAGAGCGGGAATAGGCCAAATTTGAGTTACCTGACCTTGAGAAGTGCTTCGCTCCAACTCATTATTCTCATCTGTGAAATCTTCACCGTTCCGTCACCGTCCCTAACTACCAATCCTAAAACATATGAAGTAACAAAAATATCACTTATTCTCTATTATGAAATAGTACATACTGATCTTTTGTGCTAAATTGCATACCATATCATATTTGAGTAAATCTTCACACGACCTTAGCTTCGCAAATTGTAGCTTTTTCACAAGCTCATATGATTTTAATTTTGCGAATTTCAGATTTGTTTGGTATAGGTCGGAAACCTAATGTAGTTTTGCGGGAATTCATTTCGCAAATAGTCCAATTTATAAAATATGCAAAAATCAACATGCGAATATTTACTTATATGTACTTTTACTGATCCGAATATCAGTTTTCTGGGTACTGACCACCACTTTAAACCAACGTTGCCTCTGCAAAATCAATCCCAACTGTGTCCCTCCCTTATTACAGCGAGGACATTACCCCATCGCTGTTCTTCCCCTTTGTCTGTGAGTGGTACCCTAAGAATTTCGTGACACTTTCCCTGTGAGTTGGAAAAGCGCCGGGAGTTTTGAGGAAGGGGAAGAGAAAGAGAAAAAAGTCAGGGAAAGAGGACCCAATAAAACTCACCTGAACAAGGAAACATGCATCAAAGAAAATGATGTTAAACAAATCTATCTGGAAATTATTCCACGCCATTTTAAACTGGCATTTTATAACAACAATGCAACGTGTAATTTTGCCCCTGTCCCTGTCCCAATCGTTCTTCTTCCAGCGGGTA
>JAAEQR010000061.1 GCA_024231215.1 PVC group bacterium
GAGTAACCGGATGGATAAACGCATATATCAACTTGTGCCACGTGACCTCACATCGGTTATTGTTATTAGTGTATTATTCTCTGCCTTGTCGGAATAATTTTCAGCAAAGCCTGCCAGCGTTCGTCTGACTGGATATTTAGGGCGTTTATTCAATTCCTTCCAATCATCTCCATCTTTCCAGATTTCTTTTTTCTCTTCCGTTTCTTTTTCGTTTGTTGTCCAGTCATCACCGTCTTTGTATGCTACTGAAATTTCCGGTGCGTGTTCATTTATCTGTTTCTCCACTTCTGCCCTTGTGCCTTTGACTGTCACAACATTAAAAATATTCTTTTCGTGTTCGCTGTATCGATGAGAATCCTCACGGACGTTAATTATATCGTTGACGTTGTTCAATCCGTCCCGATACGATTTAAAATCTATACAAAGAAGTTGTGCCATTTAGCTCTCGTTTAATGATACAGTTAAACTTCCACTCGCAAATCTTGCAACGTCATTTGCTGATATGGTCTTGGTTGCTGTCAGCGATCCATAAGCAATATAATTTCCGCCTGTAATAGTGTCGTAAATTCCAACCGATACAATATCACCCCACGAGCCAGTCGCAGTCGCAAAAGTCGCTATTGTTGCGTTTGCAATAACCGCCGGTTCTGCCGCCGTTGCTGATGTCCAACTTGGACAAGTCACTCTTGCGTATCCTGTGCTACCGGTTACTTCTGTCCCGGCCGATGTTGCACTACATAATGTAGTAAATAACGCTATACAGGTTGCTGGAATTGATGCAACTGCCGTTGTATGCCCCATTACGTAATTTAATAAATGCTGTCTATATACTCTTGTAATTCCGCCCATTATTTTTTACCTTCCTCATATGAAATGTGTTTCTCAATTCTCAGTTTTAAATCATCTAACTCTTTTTTCATATCTCTGTTTTTTTGGTAAAGTCTATCGGTATCCTCTTTGAATCGCTTAATTAAAGTCCTTGCATAAGCGAATAAAATAGCAAGAACAAACTTAAACCAAATAGACAGTTGATCCAATATAAACTTAAATTCCGCCATTTTGTGCGCCTGTTAAATTTTGCCTTCATTTTCTAATTGCTTAATTGCGATATCTCTCATCCGTTCTTTAATAAGCCGTTCACGTTCAAGACGTTCATCTTCGATGACTTGTCTTGCTTTCTCGGCCTCGGCTCGTTTGGCCATTTTGGCCTTGTACGATGCCGATGGTTTTTTTAAAATTCTAACTTTGATACCGTTGCTTTGAGTCTGCACTTTAAACTCACCGTGTTCTGTTGTTTCGTTTTCGGTTTTTATAATTTTCATCTTTTAGTCCATATTTGAATATTTGTATTAGTTGCCATATAATCCCCAACAGTAAACTGCATACTTGTTAGTGTATCACTTGTATTATTCCATATATAACCATAATTGCGGAGTTGTTCTATGTAAGTTTCACCACCTTCGCGAAACATATTGATTAAAAAAAGACGTTCGTTATTGCTTTTAGCATATACATACGTTTCATTAAATCCATAAGAACCATAAGAACCACCACCAGTTAATATTATAGCTGACTGTGTTTCATTTCTTGCCGCACCAATTGACGCACCATCAGCAATCAAATATTGAAAACCATAATTATTTGATGAATCGTTGTTTATGTTTAAATATAAATAATCTGTTCCGGTACTGTTAGAAATAAGTTTAGCGATTATCCAATAAATTTCGTCAACATCACCGTTTAATTCAGTAATTTCAACGGATGAAGCTGTTGCCGATAATATCACATCTGCAATTAAATTCCAGCAATCATCCAAGTCACCTGATAAATGCACGTTGTTAAATTTAGTATTCAACCATCGATAAGAATCAGAACCTAAATCATACACTCCGTTTGTTTCTTCTAATACAGAACCACCACGAGGAAACAAATTTCCTTGTGCAACGTGTATAAAATTGTCGTTCATTTCGGATGCGGCAATAGTTGTCTCATATGAAAAAGCTGTAAAACTCACTGTCTACTCCATATTTTAATTGTAGTTCCTGTTTGTTTCATGCCAAACTTTAGTGTTGTAACAGTTGTTGTATTATTAGCATATATAACTGCCGAATTTCTTGATGTAATTGCACTTGCATTTTCTTGTGTCCGGTTTGATAAAACCAGTATGTCATTTCCTGTTTTTGCTTTAATTAAAGTTCTTGAAAAACCACGTCTATTTGCGCTTATTAAATTTAAAGCACCAAGACCTGAACCACGTGATGCGTTTGGAACACCGTTTGACCATTCTATATATTGCGACCCATTTGTAAAAAAAGAAGTTATGGTATTCATTTGTATTGTGACTGAATCAACACCATAAGCATAAATTAAATATTCTTCATCTTCATCACCATTTAATCCGGTGAACTCAACCGTTGCCGTGTTAGTTTGACAAGTGTGTTCTCCTATCAACACCCATAAAGTATTATCAACAGTCGAAACAGAATTAACAATATCAACATTTCCACAGAATAAATTATTCCATTTATAAGAATCAGAACCTAAATCATAAACTTCGGTAGTCGGTTCTAAACTTGAACCACCGCGAGGCAACAAGTCACCTATTCCAACAAATTCAAAATTACTCTGTACTTCTTCTGCTCTTGCCGTTGTAGAATGAACGAAGGTTGTAAGACTCATCGTCTACCCCATAATAAAAATGTAGTTCCTGTTCTCATTGATTCAGATGATATTACTTTAATACTTGTCACCGTGTCTGCTGTGTTAGTCCATAAACCTCGGATTTCTGATATTTTTTCGACATGAGTATCGTTTGCTTGTTCGATACAACTACCTATCATAAATCTAAAATTAGGTGTATCAGTTACTTCGGTATGTAAAGACAAAACACCAAAACACGAAGTACCGGTATTCGATGTTGACCCTATACTTATATAACCGCCTCCAGCTGGATAATCATAAGTTGTTGTCGCTGTTGTGCTTTGACCGTATAAATGAGTGCTTCTGTATGATGTGCTTGAATCAGAATTAAAAGTCATTTTAAATGTCGATATTGTATCACAATAGATTCTATAAAATAACCTATACATTTCGTAAATATCACCGTTTAATCCGGTGAACTCAACACTTGTTGATGTATCGTCTAATGTAGATTGTGTTAGCATCACCCACAAAGAAGCATTACTTGTTATTAAATCACCGGTTAAATCTATATCGTTACCATAAAAAGTATCAAACATATAAGAACCAGACGAACCACCAATAGAATAAACTCCGTCTGTTGATTCAAAATCCGTTCCGAATGGTAATCTTGATCCTTGTGCAATATGATAAAAATTATTATTTATATCAGTCGGATCGGTTGTTGTGCTATGTCTGATTTCAACGTATGTCATATTTCGCGCATCTCATGAGATGAATAAAATTTATCAATATTGTGAGTCATTTTAGTTATTCTAAATTCGTCATCTTCAAAATTTATATTGTGGCCTAACCGTCTACCCCAAAAACCATGTCCCCAATTAAAATATCCCCAAATATCACCGCCTTCTATTTTTTTGGTTTTATATGTTAAACTTATTCTGTCATTCAAGTTGAGTTGTGGTGTAAATTTGGAATTTAGATTAACTTCTTTTTTAGGATTGACATATTCATTATAAATATTTGATGCAATAGAACCGGCGGTGACTGTATTCAAAAAAGTATTTTCCAATTCATAAGTCCTGACACCGTAAAGCCACGATGAAGTTGAATCACCCCAAGACCAGTTCTCAGACTTTGTTTCATAACTTGTGGACGTGTCATCTTCTATGTGTTTAACTCTTATTCTATTATATATTTTATTTGTATTTTTGCGCCATTTAATACTCTTCATTATGTTCATTCCGTATGTCTTATCAGTATCATTAAGACCTGAGAAATGGAATTGAACTGTTGATGTCAATGGTGCTTTTTGTTGGAAATAAAAAGAACCATCTCTATCTATATAAAATGAATAATTTTCTGCTTCTGCTAATAGTTGCAAATATTCCCATACAGTGTAATCTTCTAATGATGTTGTTGTTTCTATATTATATGAATGAGTTGTTGCATCAATTGTCCATGCGCCGGTTGATATATATTTTTGAAAATAAGCAACTGTATTAGTATCAGTCCAATCTCTAATTTTTTCAACTATTCTGGACGCCGTATAATTGCCAGAAAAACCTAAATAGTCTGCATTGAATTCTTGAAATACTTTAGATATATGATCGCATTTAAAAGAGACTAAATTATTTTCTGGATATTCTATATTGCCACCGATAAGGCCGACAAATAAAGTTGAGTTCGTTGGATATTCTGTTCCATCATCTGATGTATAACCAGCCTCGACTTTGCACAATGTTCTGTAAACAGTTGAACCGCCATAAAAAAAAGATCGGTCATCGTCTATGTCGGAAAGATAACCATCATAATTATCACCTTTCCATGTCAAGCCAGAATATTTATAAAAATTTATTTTAACATCGTCAATCGAGAAATTAACAGAACCAAAGTTTTTAATATATTTATTCGGAACTCGTGTCCAGTCGGCTTCGTAATCAGTGCCTACACGTCTTTTTAAATAGAGTCGTCTGAAACCTTGTGCCTGATCTTTTTTAATTTCGGTTATGATACTCATTTTGGAGTTTCCTTTAAATTCAAAGTGCCACTCCAACCAACCGATTCGTAATCGTTTCCAGATGGTTGCTTAAACTCAAAATCACCGTCCCAATTGACCTCATAGATTTCGTTACCTTCCCATGATGTCCCGGTTGGATAAGGAACAACAATAATACTTTTCTTGTCATCATAGATATCTTTAAAATTATCTCGCATATCATCCGATTGATGTTTTAATTTTATTTTAGACTGATAAGAATCACCGAACACATAAACAGAAGTTCCGCCGTCTGCCATTTCGTGACTCGACTTTCTTCTGTCAAGTTTTGTTTTATAATCGGACGATGACGGATTATCCTCAAAAGAAAACTTGTGAGAACACACCCAAAGTTCACCGATCTTTTTTTCATCACCACCAGCCATAGTTCCAGTTGCAACTATAAAAACCGATGTTGCCGCGACCGTCGCGAATTTTAAATATAAAGCGGTGTCGGAATTGCCTGTCCATGATGCCGTGCCGGTTTCTGCCGATGTTATAGAAAATAGATTTGCTGAATTAGAGTTGTAGTAAATATTAAAGTTTTTTAAATTATGATCTTGTAATATTATCCTGTCTATATTTTTTGCTGATAAAAATTCAATACCAATCGTGACCGCTGATGTATTAGTATTATGACCGCTTGATTGGTATTGTTTGCTTGTCCGGTCAAATAGATAAGACATTGTATCAGTACCGGACGAAACCGCTATTAAAGTTGTTGTGTTAAGATAACTTTTATCCAATATCTCAAAGTTGCTCATGCAAAAGACCTCGATAATCCGCCTTGTTTTAAATTGTAAAGTCCTTTATCAATCTGATCTATAACTTTTTCGGGCAGTTCGTCATCTGCTATTATTGTATCCGATACAAAATTGATAGTTATGTTTCCGCCCATGCCACCTATTTTATCCATGGCCTCGTCATTTTCTAATGGAATAATTGCTTCTGATCTGCTGTTTTCACCAGCGCGGATAATAGAACCTGATGCAGTACCTCTGATTAAAGCACCTTCGGCCGCTTCTGGAATCGGTTGCGCCGCAACAAGTCCGGCTTGTATTGCACCCATGCCACCAATTAAAGCGGAAAATGCAACCGCAACCGGATAAGGAAAAGTGGCAAACGCTTGCATTATTCCTCTTGCCGTGTCAACTGCAATACTCATAATACTGATTGCTTTTTGTTGAATGGCCGCTTTACGTGCTAATTTGGATCGTTTGTTTTCATAAGCCGCATCAACTGATTCTTTCAATGCCGCTCGTTGTTGATCTGACATATTCAATTTGTCTATTACGTCAATTTTTTTATTATAGTCACCTTGCAACATCATATTCTGATTTGTATAATATTGCGTATGTATGCTTTGCATCTTAGATAATGTTGATTGAAAAAAAGATAGATAATCAGCTAATGTTGCTTGTTTCTTTTTATCTAATGCCGCATTTGATTTACCTATTTTTTTATTTTTTATTTCATTGCCTTGTATTTGCTTTTCATTTGCTGAATCTCTTGCACCTTGTAATTGTTCAAGTATAGAAATTTCTTCTGCCAGTGTTGTTTGCAAATTTTCAATTGTACTTGCTGTAAAAGATGTAATATTTTCAATGTGTGTTCCCAGCAAGCGATTACTTGCATTGATTATCATGTTAATCATTTCAACACAAGGCTGAACAAGTCTATTTATCATCATAACGGCTTCTGTACCCAGCCAAACAAAAGCAACCTTGACCGCTTGCATTGCAATCTCCCAATTTTTAAATACCCATATCAAACCAACAATAGCACCGGTTATCAAAGTGACTGGTAAAAATGCTGTGCTAAAAGCGACACCGAAAACGGCAACTATCTTAGTCAAAATTATAACGGCCGCGCCGAACGCAACAACACCGATAATTAAATTTTGTGTGCCTGATGTTAAAGTAGAAAAACCTTGCGCGACATCTGCAAGCACACCGGTTATGGCACTCATTACAGGAAGTAAAGCCTTGCCAATCGCTAAAGATGCGTTGTCAATTGATGCTTCCATTCGCTGTATTTTTTCAGCGTCTGTTTCAACTAATTCACCAAGTCGCTTTAATACAGGCGCGGCATCTTCTTGTATCTTATTTAATATGAATTGTGCATCAAATGCCTTACCAGCGGCCTTTGCTTCCTCTGTCCAGCCCTTAGTTATTATTCCAAGGTTATCCAAGATCATCGGAGAATTCCGACCCACTCCAACCGCTATATCATTAAAAGCATCGGTTGTAGTCATTCCCATTGCACGAGCTTTAACTCTGGCCAATTCCATCATTGAGGCCATCTTGTCACTGTCCATAGTGACACCAAGTGCCATAGCTTTATTAGCGGATAAAACCAAATCTTTATTTGCTATTGTCGCGCCTGATGCTTCACGAAGTTTAGCCATCATTTTATTAGATGATACACCAAACTGCTTTTCCATCGCTTGAACGGATTGGTTATAACTGGCCGCTGTTTTCGATAAGTCAAAACCTTTACGAATAGCAACGGCAGTTCCAGCAACCGCAATACCAAGGCTAACCCAATTTTTTTTGGCGTTTTTTATTACTTGGTCTAATTTTTTGGTTTTCTTTTTAGTTTCGTCAGTTTGCTTATTTAACTTATCAAAATCTCTTAACGCTTTATCGAAAACCGTTTTTAGAAGTATCTCAACTGTTTCTTTATCTGTTGCCATTTTTTACTTGTTCCAATGCCTTTGCTTCTTGTGATAAGATTTTGTTCTTGTATTCGTTCATTGCTAAAAATACTCGATGTTTCATTTTTAGAATTTTATCATATTCTGTGATTGGTATATGATAAAACAACGCAAAACCAGCAACCAAGTCAACTACATTTAAGTCATTGTTAATTAACTTGCTTGGTCTGGCTTTTTTTTTCCTGTCTGCGCTTCCTCTGCGGCCTCTTCAAGTAACTTTTTAGTTTCTTCGATACCAAGGCCAGCTATTACAAAATTCATAACCGCTGTGTATCTTTCTAATGTAAAGAGATTAGAAAACTCTTTGTACTTCAAGTCAGGTTGATAAATAAGAAAAAGACCATGTAACGCAACAAGACCTTTTTTCATTCCGTCAATTCCTTCCTGTGTCGCTGACAAATCAAAAAATATTTCCATCGGTATTTGGTCAGGAATTTTATAAACATCACCTTTGATTGTTACTTCATGCACACCATCTTTAAACTCATTAAGATTTAAAACTGCCATCTTTACCCCGCATAATTTGCAGTCGCATTATTGACTGTGACTTGCATTGAATATCCTGTTGTCGTATCTCGTATTGCTGTTAGCTCGACTTCGTGTGTTAATACATCGTTCGAGCTGACCTCCGGCATATTCGAGTTGAAATAACATCTTGGAAAAGCAAGTTTCATCGAATAAGTACTCGAACCACCGGCCGCTATTGTCGCGCCTGTATCAAGTGTAATCTGAATTGCCGTTTGTGTATTTTCGACAAACCTTGTATAATTAGTTGTAGTGTCGTATTGCTGACTCAGTTTAATAGATACGTCACGTCGTCCCGGTGGCAATGCGTGGACATTTGCGCTACCTAACGCTCGTTGTTCACTGATGTTATTATTAAGCGATACTTCAAAGGCCGAAAAATATTCAGTTGTCCAAGAACCGCCGATACTGTCAGACGTTTGTACTGTTACACCAGTAAAATTTGACGGATCAACATTGCTGAATGATGCAGTTAGGCTGTCACTTGTTGCGGTTGCTGTCTTGGCCATTACTTCACATCCAAAGGTCAAAGGTGAACCAACCTCACCTTTTAACGACATTGAATTAACACGGCAACCTTGCCAAGTGTATTGATTAGTGTCGCCTTTTCGTATCTGTACGGTTAAAGACTTAATATCGGCCGAACCGCCTGAGCCTTGATTCGACTCCATGTCTCCGCCGTTTATTACATGAGTGTATGCGCTTGCTGTTATCGTGGTTGACGTTACAGAACCGCCCATACATTGCTTGATAAAATACACAAGTGCGTCTTCTCCCGGATTAACCATCGACTCAAAACCACCAGCGGCGGATTCGTTACCGGACAACCTTTTTAAATAATCTCTGCTATTATTGACTGTGTCAATTTTTATTTCTTCGCGTTCTCGTTTAAAAGACTCGCTTGAAAATTCTATGAATGATGTTGCTGTTACAAGTGTGCCAAATGTTGTTTCTTCAGCAACACCTAAATATGAATCATAACCGATAAACGGTGTTGAACTATTCCCGACTGCCATCAAATTCCTCCATTAAATCCTTCGTTTCGTCTATGTTCTTAATACGCGGTTTGCGTTCTCGAACCTCTTCAAAACAAGGATTATTGCCATTTTTCATTTTCAATAAATGTCGTTTTTCGCTTTCAGTAACTTTTATTAAATTATCGCCTGACGGCAATCCAACTCCGCCGCGCATTAGTTTAAGTCTTGGTATGTTAATATGTCTGTGATCTATATACTTAAGCTGGTGCATTTGCAACCTCCATTATATTCGGTGGTAGATGTCTTACGACTACTTCGAGTATTTTCTTATCTTCTAATGCTTTGTTTAAATTATCTGCATCCCTGACGTGTATATCTACCGCGCGTGTGTTTATGATATTATCCATTTCTTTTTGTGATGGTTCGCGCGTTGTTGCGCATTCTAAGACTCGGTTTAATAATCTATATGGTAGACTTAAAATTCCTTTCTTGCTTGTTGTAAATATTAGTTTTCCTTTTCTAACTAATTCGATGTTAATAAAATCCTGTAACCACCGGACAGAAAATAAAAGATTCTGTGAAGTGCTGACCATATCGCCAACTCCATTAAGCAATTGATTGTGATTCATGTACCATCTTTTATCTGAGTCTGTTCCACAATAATAATTATCTTTCCAACTCCAACAAAAATCATACCCGACAAGGTAATAATTGTCGTATTGCATATAGGTCGAAGAATGGACTATAACAGTATTTCCGACATTGCTGGATGCTTTGACAAGCTCGTTACATCCGCTTAACGGTGCATAAATATCTTCTGATTTTATGTTATCCTGATTCACACAATAAAAAACTTTACCTTTCCAATTCTCTGCCCACAGTGGATTTGCAGTCACGTTCATTATTAAACAGATATCTTCTGTCTTGTCCAGATAAGGTTTACACCATTTTTCATAATCAATTCCAGCATCGGCCAGATATACAAATTGCGGTTTAATATCGTTGTCTAATAGATAACTCATTGCCTTGTCAACACACGCGATATCAACGGCTGGATTCTTTTTCTTCAAATCTTTGATACTGTCTTTCAGACTATCCGCAAAGGCGATACATATCAGCGACCGTCCGACACCGTGACCGAATAGTCTAAAATTTGAATAGCCTTTTTCCTTTAATATTTCCGCGTTTCGTTTGCAATTCTTTTCCCACGTCTTTTCCCATTGCTTAAACGCGCCTTGTGATTGTTTTAATACTTCTTCGTTTGTTAACATTTAACCTCGATCTTTAATCAATAATTTTATTCTTGATGAGGAATTATAAGTGTCCTCATTAAAACTCGATTCGTAATTTATATCGTCAACCAACACGTCTAAAACTGTATTGGATAAATTTATATTATTGGAAAACAAAGTCTCGATATTTTCGGTTAGTGTTACAAGTTCATCATCCGACTCTTCGCGCGCGTTCTCGGCAGTTATTCCATAATCAACAACCGGCACAATATCAATTTCAATTTCAACATTTCGCTTGTTGGAACTGCCAATCACAGAAAATTCATTGCTCTTTGTCTTGGCTTCGACAAATACAACCGGATATGAATACTTCATAACAGGTTGCTTGTCAGCGTTCGAGCCTGATATTAACTTGACTTTGTTATAAAGGTTCTCGGACAGTCCACCACTGGTAGTGGTATTGTTGGCCGTGAGAAAAGCCTTTATATTAGTTTTAATAGTTCCTATGCTTATCATTATTTTAAATAAAGCAATATAATTAAACCGGCATAACAAGCACAAAGAATGCTTATCATTACCATCGTTAGTGGTATAAAGCCGAGTAGTAAAGATATTGACTCAATTATAATTGATATCAGCATAACTAATAAAAATGTAAATGTAACTTTTTCTTTCATTTCACTATATACTTCAATATAAAATTTGCCATCTTTTTATATGTTGCTTTTTCAAGCCACATAAATTGGCGTTGTGGCATTTTAATTCCTTGATCGTGTCGCCTTGCATACTTTAACTTATTGTAAATTCTTGCTGTGTTCTTTGATGCTTTCCATCGTGTAGAATTCCGTAACGTTCCTTTGTCACGCAACATCTTTCCGCCTTTCCGCTTTTCTGCATACTTCTTTGACCATGCCGGCCAAGGTGTTCCATCTTCATTTTTCTCATTATCAAAATTCTGTACTACTTCGCGCCATCCCATACTTCCTATTACATCCATTGCCTTTTTCGGATTGGCCGCCTTTTTCTGCATCTTCTGAAATCGTCTTTGAACTCGGTCTAAACCTTTAATCTCGACTGTCATTAACAGACTCTTTCAAATCATCGTCAAATTTCCACTTTTTAGAATCGTCAACATCAAAGAATGGTTGATAGTCTTTATTGTTACACAGTATTTTATCGGTCGCTTCGGTTGTTCTTTCCGGCACAACAGAACCGGACGTATCTACAAGACCTTGCTTGCCGTCTCGGATATTTTCCAGTATCTCAAATGCTTTTTCGTTCAGTTCTTCTAAATACTCGCTTCTGTTTTGGTTATCGCCACTATGGAAAGATCGAAATGTATAGTATGTAACGATGTCCTGTGCAACTGCTCTTATGACCGGTGGTACTGGACTAAACGGTAACGAGTATCTTTCTACACAATAACTATCAATTACACCTTTGGCTCGTTTAATATTCTGCGTGCAAGTGCCGTGAAAAAGAGAATATCCGATGTCATCATCACCTTGTGGAAATGATGGAAACTGTGTTGATATTTCGGTTAATGTGCAATAGCTCATTTCTTCAGACCTTTGTTAATTTTTTTCTGATCTCCCCACTGAACGCGACCGTCTTTTAATACACCGACAAGCCGAGTCTTGGCGACACCGTTGCTGTATGTAATTTTTTCTAATACTTTGGTTTTTATTAAATTACCATGTTTCTCGTCTTTTGAAAAATAATCTTTCTTTACCGGTTTGCGGTAAATCTTATCATTCTTCACTTTCAATTCTCGTTGCTTCGCTTCAAGATCGTCTTTTAGTTTTTCGTCCATAATTTTCCTTTTTCAATAAAGTTCCGGTAGGCTTTTACACCCACCGGATATAGTTTTTTAAATGTATGCGGATTTAATAAGGTATCCACAAAGAGAACAAACAACCTTTGGCACTGCCATCGTTTGTACTTCGATGTAGTTGCCCTCGATCTTTTCGTCTCTATACTTTTTAACTTTGTACGGATTTCCATATTTTGAAATACGGTAGTTCTGCGCGGCAGTCATTTTCTTAACTCCCGGCGAAGGATTAAAGTAACCTACTAAACAATCATTCCCCCAAATGGCGGTCTGTGTTGCTGTGATTCCTTCTTGATTGGTCTGATAAATTGACCGGCCAACTAAAACTTTATTAACATCAAATACACTTGCAAGAAGTTGTTCGGTTAAAATCTGATCTCGTGTATAAGCCAATCTTGAATAGATGTTCGTGTTTTCTTTTAAACCATTAAACGGCTCAACACCCATTACTATTACGTTAGGCATTTGACCGCATTGCGCGTTTATAAAAGAAGTTATTGAAAGCATCTTTTGGATTGGTACACTTGTAGAAGTGTAATAGTTAAAACTGGTCTGAGTTGTTAGTGTTTCGTTGTTAGAAAAACCAGTTGTAGTAAACAATAAATCATGCGCCATTTTTTCTTGTCGCATTAAAATCTTGTCTGTTAAATGTTCGGTCGTATCTACATCAAGATTCATCGGCTTATCGGTGTTGCCATAATCTCTATCAGTTATGACATCCTTTAAAGCGTGTTCTCTGACGAGATACGTTCCTGTGCTGACCTTAAATGTTGCCATGTTTGCTTCAGCACCATTAGCCCTTTCAGTTTCTTCAAGTCTAAAATCCTTGTCATAAATATAGTATTGTCCCGACTCATTTATAACATTAACATCTTTCAATAATTCTTGAAAGATATAAGAAGGATTCTGATATTGATAAGAAACATTTGACAAGGCTTTACTTACATATAATGATCCTTGTGCCATTGTTTTCTCCTATGCCTCTATTAAATTTCCATCATAAAGTGAAGGACTAACCATTATTGAAATAACACTGTTAGTCGATCCGGCTTCCAATGCGCGCCCAACAATTACTCTATGACTTGCTATTGATGCTGTTGCAACGGAAATTGAAACACCATTAACGCACTCTTGCAGTTGTCCTCTACGTGTAGTTGTTGATGCTCCGCGGTACGCCTCTACCCATCCCCACTCGGTGATTGAGGCTGAACATATACCCTTCGAAATTCCGTGCATTCTTATGTTACAACTTTCACTACCACTTGACATCGCGCCTGACTGATTGATACCAATAAAAGCACTCGCGTTAATAGTACCAGCGGTTATCGAATCGTTGGTAACATAACACGTTCTATCAAGAGATGTGGAAGTAGCGGCCGCACCAACACAAAGAAATTCACTTGTGCTTGTCTTTACCGATGCA
Source organism: PVC group bacterium (assembly GCA_024231215.1). Lineage (GTDB taxonomy): Bacteria > Omnitrophota > Gorgyraeia > B26-G9 > B26-G9 > JAAEQR01. Next base: position 13,383 of record JAAEQR010000061.1, read on the forward strand.
CCGGCTTTAAGCGATACATCATATCCAGTTAAAAATGTTGCCATTCTATTTAGCCTCCATCATTTCATTTACAATTTCCAAGGCTTCGGTAAACTTAACATCGGAATTTTCCTTGATGTATTCCATTGCCTTGTCATTTATAAACTCATCTTTTTCTTCTTCGCTCATCTGAGAATAATCTTTAACTTTCGGTGTCTCTTCGTGTTGTGACTTAGTTTCCAAGTCAACGAGTTTAGGATTGTTCTCGACAATTTCCTTAACGCTGTCAATGTCTGATTGTGCAAGTTTAGAATACATCTCAACTTGAGATGGTAATATTTTACCTTCCTTAACTTGACTATCAATATAACTCTTGATTTCAGCGTCTTTCTTTTCTGCTTCTGTGGTTTCAATTTTGGTATGAAGTTTTTCAACTTCGTTTTCAAGGTCAGAAATTTTCTCGACATAACTTTTTATCTCGAAGTCTTTATCATTAAGTTCTTTGATATAGGTTTTATTTTCTGCTTGAAGTTCTTTTACAATGTTATCTTCCATTGTATCTTCCTCGCTATTGTAAATTTTAATTTCGTCACATTCTACATTTGTATCAATATACAGATTTATAAAATCATCCATTGTCGTAACTGCCGGTGTATTGCCACCGAGTAACGCAACGGCTTTTAAAGCTCTTCGATATTTTTTATTATCAATATTTACATTCCAATATATCTCTGAAGAAAAGCGTCCATATGCTTTCTTCTCGATAAGTGTTTTAATCTTTCCCGGCATACTCGAAAAATCTGCAAGTAAGTCTTTACCTTTCCTTTTAAGTCCAGTTATCCAACCAGCCGCCGGATATCCGTCTTTCTGTAATAGTTTTTGTTCTTTATCGTGTCCAAGTTTGACAAACGGTTTTAATGTTGACTTGGTTGCATCGAACGCATTAACCATGTCGTCTAAATCTTTCTCGGTGTAGTTATCACCATTCCACTTGCCGACTTTAAAAATAGGAACATCTTTAATGTCGAAAGTTTGACTTGGCTCAACAACTAAATCAGCATATTTCTTTTGCTCAACTAAATCCTTTATTTCAAAACCTTGTACAGTTGTATTTGTTTCCATTATCTGTCTCCTAATTGTCGTCAGCTTCGACAACAATAATATCCATACCAGCGGCAACCGGATAAGAACCGGCTGAGCTTGCTTGAAGTCTTATTTGATAATCTGACCGGCCGACACATTGTTCTTGTATCTCAGAATCTATCTGCGCCGCGTTTGCATCGTTGATTTCTCTAAGCGGAATAAACGCTTCTGTTATAGATGTCCTGTTCATAAACAACACTCTACAATTAGCCTTTCCTCCAGAACCGGAAAACCAAACATTCTGCAAATAACCATACTGATTAACACCAAGCGTAAAAGTACCATTCCATGCTTCGACTTCTTTTGGTGCAATTTGTGCTTGTATCTGTGCAGTTGATGTCGGTACACCTGATGAATGAGTTGACGAGTCTGGCCAAAGATAGATAGTTCCAGTGTTGTGGCCAGTTGAACCGCATTCAGTTACCTTAAATTTGTTTATCCTCGAATAGTTATTTGTAGTCGTAACTGGTGTCGTTCCTCGCAACCATATTTCTTCGCTTGTTGTTGAATATCTGCCTTCATTTAGTCCTTCGATGTAAACTCTTTGCGCGGCTGTGTTGGTTTGATCGTCACCGGCCTCCGAGCTTGACACTCGTAATGTTGACACTGATGATAAGTATTGAATTGTTGTAGTGCCAGCCCACATTGTCGTCATTGTGGCATTCGGTGCTATTGATTTTGCTTTAACGTGTTTAACTGAAAAATTATTTATTCCCCGGCTGATTCTATGTTTAAAATCTTCTCCATTAGTAAATGGCATATTCTTATTCCTCTATCTCGTAAAATTCACAACCTATATAGACGGTTGATGCTGTTCCGGCTAAATTCTCTACTTTCAATGCAAACGTACCATCTTCAATTATAAATTCACCGTCACTTCGGACATTCGAACCGATCGCACGTTTTTTATATCCGCCCGGATTGTAAACTTGATGCCAGACCGTTCCGGTTACGCTTGTTGGTGTATGGTAAAATTTAGTAGTCGCGGTGTTTGCACCTTTGCAATGAAAATTCACTGGAGCTAATGCCGTGCCTACCGTTGATGCTGTTACGGATTGCATTACATACGCTTTTAAATTACCATCACCGACCGCCTGTACTATACAGTGCATTTCGGTTGTTGATGTTGCATCTATAATTAAATAGCACGATACTGAATCACCAACGGCAGTATAAATATAATCTGCGGATAAATATTCCTTTTCGTGGACTTTCCAGTGTGAAAAACCCATTCCGACATCTGTACCAGTTTTCATATCTCTAATTGACATTATTTTAACCTCAAAAAATTACCACCTGCATTTTTATCTCTTTCGGTTGGTGGTGGTGACTCGCCTTTTAACGATTCGCCTTTAAAGACCGGCGTTAATAACGATCGGCAGTTAAAGTGTTTTGGCGGATTGTAATAACTCATCTCGGCTGGTTTTATTATCTTGCCGTTCAGACCTTGGCATAAATCAGTTGTTCGTCCGTCAAGAACCGCGTTGTATTTATAACCTATTATCAAGTCTCCCATATCGACAAACTCTTTTGCACGGCCTTCGTTGTATGCAGTGCTGATATTTGTTCTGACTATTGTTTCAAGTCTGTTTGCTTCAAGTCCTATATCATAACCTTTAAGCACTCCATCAATAGTTGTCATAATATCACGGACAGAATCACCGTTTCGGATACCTTCGGATAAGGCCGGTTTTACTTTTTTTAATATAAACTCGGCTTCGGTTGTTGCCGTGAATATTGCGTGATTAGTCAACCAGTCGGCAATCTCATCATCGGCCAAAGGTTTATCAGAATCGACAATTAGTTTTTTAGTAACTGAGCCTTGACCTTTTTTGTAAGACTCGTTTAACAACTCTTTTAATTTCCTAATGACTTTCGGTTGGTGTTTTAAAGATAGGTTATTGATTAAGTCAAAGCGTTTACGTTCGATAATCTTTTTACGCTTAATTTCGTCTGTTAAAGCATTAACAACTAAATGATAAATATCTGCCAATTCTGCCAGATACTTTTCTTCCATGGTGTCAAAGTCGCGTTTGATTTTTTTGATTTCTGACTTTGCATAGTCTTTTGTGTTTAATTTTTCGTCCAGCTTTTCTACCGGTTTTCCATCTTTCTTTTCGTCTGGCTTTTCTTCTGATTTGTTTATTCCTTGTTGGATTGCATCCGCGGCCGCTTTCTTTTCTTCTTGGATTTTGTTAAACTCTTCTTCTTGGATTTCAGGTGCTTCGACACTATTCAAGAAAAATTTAGTCAATTCAAAATTAACCGGTATCTTTCCAGTTTTCCACGCTTCAAGAAATAATTTCAGCATTTCAAATTTCTTGGCTTCGTCAACCATACGGAATTTAAAACACGCGGTTTCACTCGTGCCGAAATTCCATTGTACCAAAGGATTAACAATATCACGAGTAATGATCTTTTCGAGTTGTTGCCGGATAAACTCAATGCCAGCCATAAAGATATCTGCTTGACGGTCGCCTAATGCATATGATCCGCCGGACGTTTCAGAACCGCCAAAACCTAACAGGTCAGGAATAAGATAAGAACGAGCTATCATTAAATTATATTTATCGATTGCTTTCTCATATGACTCAGTGCCTTTTCCGGCTTCGACCGGATTTATAGTATATCCTTCCGGTGTTGTTATTACAGTTCTGGCCTGTGCATTTTTTAGTGATTTATGAAAGTCGTCTTTTGATCCGCCACCGGTTGTATAAGTGCCGTGTAGTAATGGCATTCCGTGTCTTTCAAGATAAATGTTCCAGAATCGGATTACAGCGTCTTTACTTTTCCACGCACGATAAACACCTTCGTTTAATTCTGACTTGCCGTATGGATTGCCGAAATCTTCTTGATATGAATGATGTATGAATTTAGATTTATCGATATGTAGTTCTTGGTTTGCGGTGTACTGGATGATATGTTCTATGTCACCGAATTTATCTATCTTGAAATCAAAGGTATGAGGTGCGCGTGAAAACAAGCGTGATAAGACTATCTTGTTATCAACGATTGCAAATACCTTTTCAGATAGTGAAAAGCCATAGTCCATGGACGATAAAATATCGTATAATTTCTTTGTAAATATCTCGTCTAAATATTCGTTTAAATTCCATGTGATAAATTCGACTATCTCTTCATTTTCAGATTCGATGTTCCAATCAGGAGATAAGATAATATATTTTTTAAGATTAGTGACTGCGTGTATCTGATCGTCTGCCAACATTTTGTCGTATATTTCATAGCCTTTTTGTTTGACAATATCGGCTGGATTGATAGGTGTTAGATTATAACCTTCGTATAAATAAGAATCGGCAGTTGTTACCGTCTTGAAAGGTTTTTCTATTTTGATTTCTTTGGTTTCGACTACTGGTTTTTCTTTGTAAGAAAACAAGTTTTTTAAATTCAAGTGGAATATCCTAAACTCGATTAGAATTTTAAATTAAAAAAGTTGTTTTCAATAATGTTTGAAAGGTAGGTTTCACGCCGTCTTTAAACCTGTGTACGACAACCATAGTACCTTGGAAATGTTTGTCTTTCAAACCTTGTGTACTAACAATATAACAATTTAGAAACAAAAGTCAAGTGAAAATGCAAAAAAAATAAATTTTATTCATAGTATCATAGTAGGTATATATACCTACTATGATGTTGGCAAATCAATATAAGCCCAATGAGTAAAATCATAATCATTATATTTATCGTTACCACAATACCCATCACCACCGGCTGACATCCATATTCCATATTCTTTATCACTATAACGAATTTCAGATTCATAAATTCTGACATCACAAAATCCATCTTGAAAATCACACGTTAATATGTATATCTGCTTTGGCGGTGGTTCTTTTTTACAATCATACCAGTTTATCATAAATCAACCCATATATCACACCAGCTACTATTAGGCTTGATGTTCAAAGTCAAGCCACCAACTTCAACAGGCGGATATCCTTTTTCTTCTGAATATGTTGAATCTTCGTTATCTGAATAAGTTTTTAAGAACGTCCCACAGATACACAAAATACGCGGTCTTGGATATAACTTTAATCCGGATAATCCCATATGCGGAATCCTGTCAGCTTGTTTCCGGTGTACGTGACCATATAAGAAAACATCGGCTGGCCAGTATTGGATGTCTTTTGAAAACTTCGTCAAGTCCGCGCCTTGTGTTCTTGATCCACCGCCCCAACCATGATGGTATCTGATAACAACAGTTCTTGTACGTCCGGTTTCCTCGGACATTACCAGTTTAAGCAATCCAGAATAGCCAAGATTAGACACTTCGAGTTTTTCACAAGTTCTTTCGATGCTGTCCGTTCCGTGTCGCTTGATAAGTTGACTTTCGTGATTACCTCTGCCAAGTCCGATTATCCGGTCTTTGTACGGTTCGAGTATGTTACACATATCATTTATTCCGTGGTCTATTACTGCTGTACCCTCGAGCGCGTCACCGTGTTTTACATATCTTAGATCAGATGGCAATATTGAATCATACAAATCACCGATACCAAGATAATAGACATTGTCACCATCTTCAGCAAGAAACCGCCGGAACGCGTCAACGTCACAATAGGTATTTCCGTAGTGTATATCCGAGATAGGTTTGATCTTTAACGTGTCGCCATACTTATACTTAATTCTGTATTCTTTCTTTATCATAATCAATCCTCACAAGTTGATTTTTGATCTTATCAGGATAGAACAATTTACGTTGTTTAAACTCTTCTTGTTTGCCTTTGTTCCATTGTGCAACCGGCCGAAAATAACC
>JAAEQR010000062.1 GCA_024231215.1 PVC group bacterium
ATCGGGGACCCATGTTCCGAAATTTAGCCCGATGGCGAGATTTCGTACACGGGTGCGATTCCGGTATCCAACCGTTTATTCCCCTGTGGGAGTCGTGCCCAGGTGTGCGCAAACTACTTAACTAGGCTTAATTTTATTTTTACCTCTGGCTCTCCCCCTTTGGTTGGCTTTTCATTTTAAATATGGTTCATTCAATTAATTATTGTAAAAGAAAACGGGATTGTGTATATATATATGGCAACATGGAGGTCTAAAAATGGGAATGCGCTAAGACAGATACAGATACGTAACTATACACGCGTTTCTGGCTCCGGGGCTCCCTCGCTCTCAGTCATTTTCTTCTTCGGTAGTAAGATGTCGTCGGTTCCAAAAGAAAAATGCAGGAAATGCGGAGAAAATCTAGAGATGATCGTTACAGCCCATATTCCATAAAAATAACTAACACGGAACACGGAACTGTAGGAAGGCGCACCTCTCAAGCGGTTTGTACCCAACCAACCAAACACCGGTGTTTTCCCGATTAACTTATTTGGCCATTTTTTATTTTTCTCGTTTAACTTTCCCGTTTAACTTTCCCGTTTAACTTTCCAGGAATGGAACAAAACTTGCAGCAGTAAAGTTTAAAGTTAATGTAAACGGTTCAGAGTTATAAGTGATTTGTAGGTATTTGTATACGTGCCTGCCGTATTATTTTGTGTTTGGATTTTGATTTGTATTTGATTTGGATTTTGTATTTGCTTGCATTGTGCAAATTGTTTACTATTAATTGTGCAAATTGTTCACTGTTGTGCGAGCGAAGCGGAGCGAATAAATACATTCTTAAGAAGCAGTTTCATTACATTTGTGATTTGGTTTGCCTTG
>JAAEQR010000063.1 GCA_024231215.1 PVC group bacterium
CATCTGAAATGTCTGAAGAAGTACGCAGATCGACATGATGTTTACTAGGTCAGATCCAGATGCTGTAAGATACCAGACTAACGATGCGCATTCGGTATATTTACCCAGTGTAAAGGGTATGCATTTTGCGAGTAGCGGGGTGGCAGCTGAATTTTTTACTTACCCTAACATACTCGGCAAATGATCATTTTTCCAACGGTGATGCGTGTGTTGTGATGAATTATATATAATAGAAATACGTGTGTGAGAGAAGAAAAAAAATAAGGAAAGCGAAACGTCCTTCGAAAACCAAAAATAAAGGCTATGGAATTCTAGTGCCTAAAAAAACCCTTCCTCATCGATTTTTTCGTGTTATTCTTCCCAGTCGTGTGCTAAATTTCATTGCATCGCATAAAATCGATAATTTATCAATCGTTTCTGATCATCCAATCAATCGTTTCTGATCATCCAATCAATCGATAATTTTAAACCTCTAACATATTCGTGATCAACGAAAACCCGTATGCTAACTTCGCGGCAATCGCACAAAATGTCAAAATCGAAAATTTAATCGGTTTCCGATCGATGAGATCAAACCCAAACAAAACGCATCATTTTCTTATATATGTGAGAAATTTAGATATCTTTGTCTTTTGATATAGAAATTATTCTTATTTAAAACATTATTCACATTGCAAGAAGCATTGGGTGTCACGATCGAATACGTGTTAAGAATTGTCTGAAAAAGTCCGCGGATCGACATGATGTTTACTGGGTGAAATCCACACGCTATAAGATGCTACGACTAACAATACGCATTCGATATATTTACCCAATATAAAGGATATGCATTTTTGCAACTAGCGGGCTGACATATTTCTCAGTCGCTCTTCGCATATACAAGAAAATAGCTTATTCATTATTGATTTAACAACACTTCTGCTATCTGGAGTCTAATTAATATCTAGTCTTTTAGTAGGGACGGCAAAGAACGCTGATACATTAACTCCACGAGTTTTACACCTAACCTTTACCCTATAGTGATCGTACTTGATTTCATTCAATTTTTCGCAAGACGGGCGGTTCAAGTCCCCCCTGAGCCTTGCACAGGCTGAGCCAATCTTTTGCGAGTATTGGGAATTGTCCAAGCTCTTGTCTTGGGGTTCTCCATATA
>JAAEQR010000064.1 GCA_024231215.1 PVC group bacterium
AAGACTTCTGTTAACAGGTACGCCCATGTCAAACCACATCTTGCTGAGTTTTGCCTGAGTTTCTGCATCACCCCTCAAGAAACCGTCAAAATTATACTTAATATATAATCCATCGTCTCTTTCTGCTTCTGTTAACAACTTATAAGACATTTCCTGTTCGTCTGGAATAACCCACGGAGCTAAACCAGTTTTCATAAACCGGATATTTTCTGATTCAGTGTTATTATAGTTTGTATTAGAATCGGACACTGATATCATGGATAATGGAACACCCATCATGCCGCATATGTCAATTTGATTCATTTTTAATAGTTCTATGAATTGCTGGTCAACCATTTTAACGTCATAGGGCTTGAAAGTCATTCCGTCTTCTAAAGTCATCGGGCCTTTACTTTTTGTATTACCCCCAAATCTCTTTTTTACAGCTGATAGAAATGAATTTTTATTTTCCCCTAAACTTTGAGGATGCTCAAACACTCCACCAGGGTTTAACCCATTTTCAAAGAAATTATTCTGAAATGATGCCATTTCAATTCCAAGGGATATAGATTTTTTAGCATGATCCATAACCATAGAATCACCCCACAACCCATTGCTTGAAAAACCCATTAAATGCAAAATGTCTTCAGGTTTATATTTTCTTTCGGTTTTAGTGTCATAAAAATATAATCTTCCTCTTGCGTTTCTCTGAGTTGGCTTATATCTTTTTAATTCTATTTGTAAAGGATCAAGTAACCATATATTTTTTATACCTGCTAATGATCTGTCAATATATCTGAATGAATTACCACCATTTATAGCCTGAGTTGTGCCTGTTCTCGTCATCACAAAAGGAGACATTTCAACATTAGGTCTGACCTTCAGTAATTTTGACACTTTATGGTCAGTCATTTTGACACTTGCTGAAAATTCGCCGACTTTAATTTTTTTATACACGGAAGCTGGCAACCCTGCTTTTACTTTTGAAATTACATCAACACAACTATAATAAGTTGAGAGTTGTAGAGCTGTCTGATTATTGACACTTGTTAAACCTGATTTAGATCTGATTAACTCAACTATTGAAGGCGGGAAGTCGTCTAATGTCTGGACAGAGCGTTTTTCTGGACGTCTGAAATCAAGTAATGCCATCAATCAACCTTTGGTTTAGAATATATTGATATAACTCCTAATATTAATAACATAATACCTAATGCTATGCAAGTATATCCTAACCCATGCGTCAAAAAAATGCCATAACTAATTAAACCCATTCCAATCAAGATTAGTGCATCTTTCATAAACTCAACTAAAAAATTCCTCATTTTATATCAG
>JAAEQR010000065.1 GCA_024231215.1 PVC group bacterium
GATTAAGCAGATTAAGCTACGCAAACACCTCAACGCAGATGCTCTTTTTCATAGCCTTCGTCGTCGTTTTGAAATAATTAAAGATCATCGCAGCAATAATGCCGTAATACCGCTTCCAGATGTGCTCATGTCAGCTTTTGCAATGTTTTCGCTTAAAGATCAATCGCTTCTCGCCTTTGATAAACGACGGAAACAAGGTGGGCATAACTTGCGGACTATTTTTGGTATTGGTATAATCCCTTGTGACACCTCACTGCGTTATATTTTAGATGGTCTTGAGCCGATTGATCTACGACCGGCATTCAAAGAAATTTTTGCCAGGATGCAACGTGCCAAGGCATTGGAAAAATACATATATATGGATGGTTGCTACCTGCTGAGTCTGGATGGTACCGGATACTTTTCATCTCCGAAACTACATTCACCCGCATGTTTGGAAAAAATAAATAAACAAACTAAAGAGGTTATCGGCCATTATATTTATATGTTGGGCGCCTCTATCGTCCACCCTGATCGTGAAGAAGTCATTCCTTTGTGCCCGGAGCCAATTAAAAAACAGGACGGCGAAGACAAAAACGACTGTGAACGAAATGCGGCAAAGCGTTGGTTGAAGGATTTTCGACGTGAACATCCTCATTTATCAGTTATCATTATTGAAGATGGTATCAGTTCAAACGCTCCACACATTAGTGATCTTAAAAATAATAATTGTCACTTCATTCTCGGTGCAAAAGAAGGCGATCATAAATTTCTCTTCAATTATGTTAATGAAGCTGCGGCACGAGGAGAAACAACCGAGCTGACAGTAAGGGATAACGAAGACACCGATATTCTTCATTGTTTTAGTTTTATGAACGATGTCCCCCTGAACCGGTCAAACCAGAACGTGCGGGTTAATTTTTTAGAATACTGGGAGCTGAACACGCAAACCGGTAAATTAAAACATTTCAGCTGGGTAACAGACTTCACCGTAACTGAAGAAAATATGTTCAAAATTATGCGTGGTGGTCGTGCCCGTTGGAAAATAGAAAACGAGACGTTTAATATCTTGAAAAATCAAGGGTATAATTTTAACCATAATTACGGTCTTGGAAAAAAAA
>JAAEQR010000066.1 GCA_024231215.1 PVC group bacterium
TGATCTTACCCCAGTTTGACGGACACAAAAGCGCGAGCTAAAATAGAGTAAAAGGAGGCGCTTAACGTGAGACAAACAAAACAGTACGATGAAGACTTCAAACAGAATGCAGTAGAGTTATTTCTAAATAGTGGAAAAAAGATGAGCCACTTTGCCCATGAGTTAGGTGTAGCACCATCTACATTAAGGGGCTGGAAAAATAGTTATTTAGAAGAACTTAATGGTACACCTGAAAGATATGCCAAGAACACAACTCCGGCAGAAATGGCTCAGGAGATATACAAATTAAAGCAGGAAAACAATAGTTTAAAAAGTCAGAGAGAAATCTTAAAAAAAGCCTTAGGCATACTTACAGAAGAAGCTCCGCCAAGTATGCCAAAATAAAAGAGTTGTCGCAGCAGACACCAGTAAAGGAGCTGTGTAGTGTATTTGAAGTATCCCGCAGTGCATACTATTGCTGGTTAAGTCCGAAAGAAAGTATGCGCAATAAAAGGAATAAATATTTAAGTGAACAGATTAAAAGAATACATAGAGAATCACGTAGAATATATGGGTGCCCAAAAATCACAAAAGAACTACATAGTCAAGGGATTAAATGTGGACATAATAGAGTAGCTAGACTTATGAAGAAACTAAATATTAACGGAATACAAAAAAAGAAATTCAGAATAAAAGCTAATTTAAATAATCAGAAATTACGTATTAGTCCTGATTTACTATCTGGCATAGATTTAAATAGACCGGATAAAGTATGGGTATCAGATATTACTTATATTCCTACACAAGAGGGCTGGGTGTATTTATCAGGCATAATGGATTTGTATTCCCGGAAGATTAAAGGCTGGGCATTAAGAAGTACCTTGAGGACAAGATTGATAATAGAGGCATTTTTAAAAGCAGTATCAAATAATCTTCCAGAACCAGGTTTGATACATCATTCGGACAGAGGTACGCAATATTCAAGTTATGACTATTTAGAACTGCTACAAAGGTATAAAACGCTCAGCAGTATGGGAAGAACTGGGAATTGTTATGATAATTCAGCGATGGAGTCATTCTGGGCTACTCTAAAATCTGAATTAAATGTGAAGAATGTATTTAAAACAAAAGAAGAAGCGAGATTAGCGATATTTGATTATATTGAGTTGTTTTATAATAGAAAGAGAATGCATGGATCAATAGGATATGTATCACCTGTTGATTTTGAAGAGAGGTTTAAGTATGATAATGCTCGCCAGAAAGTGTCCGCTATCTTAGGGTAAGATCAGGTATTTAAGGAGCTGATAAGATTATGGTCATAAATACGGTTCGTGTTTTATACAGGAAAGGCGACCATTCAAAAAAAATAGAAGAGGATTTGAAGGGATGACGAAGCGAGCGTAGGAATGATCCTTTACCGCATCGGTCTAAATGGAGAAAACACTGGGTAAAGTTGTCTCAAAAGATCAGTTATAATTTAATATTGAAACTTCCTGTGACTCTCCTTGCAATGTCGGAAGTATCAAGTGGAAAGTCGTCAAATCTGGTATTAAATAAATTAAAACAAGATAGGACAAATTCAGCATTATTAGTTAACGGATAATTTAATTTTAAATTAAAAAATACATAGCTGTCTGCATGTCCACCGGAAGTTGTATTTCCTCGATCCATCTCCAAGTCTTCCCACAATAATTCTATCCAATCTGTTGACGATTTATAATGCATGGATGATACAATTGCCAGGTTGTTTTTTAATTTTGCCTTCAATTGAATATTTGCCATGTGTTTTGGAGTCATAACTAAAACATCTGCAATATTATTATCCAATGCTTTCTGTTTGAGATAAGTATAATTAATGATTCCATCTAAATATTCTGAAAATTTATATCTTATTTCTAATTCTGTTCCATATTGTTGAGCTATTCCAAGATTAACTTGTGGTATTTCAATAACAGTTCCACCTAGACTGGCATTATAGCTGTATTGATTGGTTCCAATGACATGAATAAAGTTATTTACTTTTGAATAAAATAAATTAATGTCTACAAAACATTTTAATGTAGGTTGAGTTCTATAACCCAGTTCAAAAACTGAAGCTTTTTCCGGTTTAAGATCTTCATTTCCTGTTATATGAATATAATAGAGAGGATCAATCTTGAAGTTTGCATCAAGATAGGTTTCTCCAAAATCAGGATTACGGCAAGATGTTCCCCATGTAAAACGAAAACCACTTATATTATTAGGAAAAAACTGTAATGATATGCGGTGCGAAAGAGTATTATCTACTTTAGAATGCTTATCAAATCTGAATCCTCCATTTAGGATTGTTTTTTCATTGATTTCATAAGTATTATCCAAAAACAACCCGGATAATTTATGTTCACGCCGGCCGCCATAACCTTCAGCATCTGTGAATTCATCACCAATATTTATTCCCCACATAATTGTATGCTTTGCAAAAGGTTCCAGAATATGCTGAAAATCAATAAATTTTGATCCCATTTCAGGTGAATCACCATAAAATATTTTAGGTTTGTTTGACATTCTTGCATAAGCCCGTATAACTATATTAGGATTATGCAGATTATAAACTAATGATATTTTATGAGCTTCAGCTTCTCTTAGTGGTAAGACTCCGGATTGAACAATAATATCTTTTTTTTCTGAATATCCATGACTTGCAAAAAGAGATAATTTTGAATTGCTATTAATTTCATAATCTATCGTTGTATTTATTTTATATTGCTGCAATACAGGATCTGAGGCCAATGCAATATAATCCCGATTACCTATTTGATTTCCTTCTAGAGTTAGCCTGTAGTCTATTTTGTTTTTTAATTGCCCCCCGTGTAAAAAAGTGACGATGTATGTGTCGTTTTCTCCACCAGTAACTGAGAATAAATTTCCATGAGTATCTTCTGGCTTCTTTGTAATTATGTTGATAACTCCAAACATTGCATTAGGGCCATATAGTGAAGATCCGGGTCCTTTTAAAATTTCAATTCTTTCAATTTCTTTATAAGATATGGGTAATTGTATATCTGGTACTGCATATGATTCGTCTTTCCAAAGCTCTCCATTTATTAAAAGTACAGCTTTTTGAGCCGGCAATTTATGGAACCCCCTTATACCGCCGACTAATGTATATGCAGAGTTTGTGTGTCCGAAGTGAACACCGGGTACCATTCTAAAAATATCACCAAAAGTAATTGATTCTAGATGTTTTATTTCTTCTGATGTAATAACATATATTGCAGAAGGGGATTCGATGATACACTGTTCTTTCCTTGCCGGTGTTATAACTGTAATATCTAAAAATAATAATTCCTCACCTGTCAGTTGCTTATAATTATCTTCTATTTCCATCCGAGAAAATGACAGACCTTTTAGAGATAATACTACAAGAAAAATGAAAATTAGTAATTTTTTGATCATATTAATTTATTTTTAAATTTGTTATTAATGCAACACAGCACCCAAAAAACCCATAAAACCTATAATGCATATAATATTATACAATATATATTAATTTTTGCAAATTTTAACCCGGATTTTGCATTAGAACCGAAGAACCGAGACGCTAAAGATGCTATTTGATACACAAGAAAAAAGTGAAGTAATACTTATACCCATAGGGCGTAAGTATTGATGAACTTTTTTCTGACGTAGAAAGCAGCATATTTTGTGGCGAATTCCGGTGGCTAATGCAAAATCCGGGTTTAAACAGCTAATCATAATTGTAAAAGATATACTTAATTTAGAATTGTTAAAGTATGTTAGAAATTTTTATATGAATTATTATATATTTTTTGGTTTGAATTATGTAGCTACGGTATAAATTATATATCGTAGCTACATGTCGATTATTTTAGATTGATGTTTACTTAAAAAGGGAAAGCCAGTTCCAGAGCAATTGATATTCCGCTAAAGTCATTGGCAACTATTTCATTTGTTGTTATAGAACGTAATGGTTTATCTTTTTCTATATCATTTATACCGTCGCCGTCTGCATCTATGTCTTTTTGAGCTGTCATTTCAGCAATATTTGCCATAAAGTACCCCAGGCTTAATCCAAATGTAGTGTCTGTAGAATCTTTGTAAGTTATTCCAATTCTTCCATCCATGGTGAATGCTGAACCAGTTGAAGATAATTTAAACTTCATTACTGATTGACCTGGTATATTAGTTTCACCACCCAATTCAATATTAGTATTGGCAAAACTCATACCTGCAAATAATCCTCCGTTTAAATAGAGATTTTTGTCTATAGGGTAATAATATCTACCTCCTGCTAAAACAGGAATAAGAGAACCGGAAGAAGTTATAGCCTGTCTTAATGTAAGGCTTATAGGCCCGGCAGAGGCTGTTAAAGTACTTTCGCATTCACCGGAACCTAGTGAAAAATAACCTGTTTTTATACCTGCTAAAAAATTAGGGAATACTTTGTAGGTTAATTCAACACCTCCACCAAGTGCAGATTTCAATTCGGTAGTAGCTAAATCTACAGTACCTGTTAAACCCTGTGCTGCCAGAAGTGGTATAGCAGATTCCAATCCGGTCTTTAAATCCTGACCATAAGCAGCTAGTTCATCATTAACATCTTTCATACTTATGGTATTATATCCTCCCCATAACCCAATATTAATTTTTTTTTCACCGGCAAAACTAATAGATGATAATAACAAAATCAAAGTTAATGTACATAAAATTTTCTTCATTGTTAATTCCTTTCTGTACAATACATTACAAGAAAACCTACAATTTTTATTCTATTTATAATTGCTAAAATGTCAATATGTTTTTAATTTTAAAAAGGGAACGGAATAGACATCGTGACCCCCTGAAAGCAAAAATAGATTATTTTTAAGTAATTTGCAAAGGTCAACTGGTGGAATCATAGCAATTCTGACATCCAA
>JAAEQR010000067.1 GCA_024231215.1 PVC group bacterium
AGAAGCTCGATTGTGTTTCTAGAGACGGTGGAAATTCACACACTGTTGGGTTTTGAGGTGTGAAATCGGGAGAGTGGAAGTCATGTGGGTATCAACCACGTGTTGATAGGTAGAGGGGAGGAAAGACGATCGGGAGATTACTCTAGCAGTAGCACTGATATGAGGTGGATAAGGTCATCATAAATTTACATTAGCATCATCGAAATCGTCTGTATGCTAATCATTGCTGCAGCGGGATAAAAGATAAAGACATTAGATTTGTCTTCCCACATATATAAGAAAACGCCACGTTTTTGTCTGGATTTGATCTTCGATCAATAAATTATCATTTTTGTCATTTTTTCTGCGATTGCCGCGAAGTTAGCATACGGGATTTTTCGATGAAGCTGATCACGAACATGTTAGAGGTTTATCAAAATTATCGATTGAGTGATGATTAGAAAACTGAATAAAAAAATCAGTTGCCAGCCCGCTAGCCGCAAAACGCATGTCCTTTACACTAGGTAAATATACCAAATGTGCATTGTTAGCCTAGCAACCTACAGCGTGTGGTTCTGACCTACTAAACATTATGTTGATCCATGGATTTCTTCAGCCAAATTTCAACAACATATTCAATGTTGACTTATGTGGAAGAAATAACTGGCGTTCGGAAGAGTAGCTCTAGCTAGATTTCTCACATATATAAAAATGGCGCGTTTTTGTTTGGGTTCATCTCCGATCGATAAATATTTTTTCGTTTTTGTCATTTTCTGCGATTGCCGTGAAGTTAGCATACGGGTTTTCAATGAAGCTGATCACGAATATGTTAGAGGTTTTATCAAAATTATCAATTGATTGGATGATTAGAAACTTAATAAAAAATTTAGTTGTTAGTCCGCCAGCCGTAAAATGCATGCCCTTTACACTAGGTAAAT
>JAAEQR010000068.1 GCA_024231215.1 PVC group bacterium
CATCCTTTATCTGGCGAACCTCCAAAAAAATCGTTGCTCTGTTATGAATATGATGGAGTTTTGTCAGAATTGTTGATCAATTAATCAGAAATCGATCAATAAATTATCGATTTTAACATTTTGTCCCATTGCAGCAATGGTTAGCATACACACGTTTTCGATGATGCTGAAAGAGGTGTCTTTACTGGGCGCCAGACCACAAACTAGCACAGAGGGAAGATGTTGATGGGTTGAGGGGTTTTGGCTGTTGAGTGGTTGAAACGTTGCAGGGCTGAAGTGTTGCAGGAAAAACTAGACATCCATGTTCATGGCATTAGAATGCAGAGGCATGGTTTTGAGGGGTTAAGGTGTTGAGGGGTTGAAGCATAGCATGGTAGAAGTGTTATAGGAAAAACTAGATGTCCATGTTCACAGCTATGTTTAGTAGATGCCAGAATGCAAAGTGATGCCAAGGCTTGGTGTTGAAGGGTTGAAGTGTTGAGGGGCGGAAGCGTTGAGCAGCTCAAGGGTTGAAGTGTTGCAGGAAAACTAGATGTCCATGTTTATGGCGTTAGTGTGCACCGGCAAAGGGTTGAAGTGTTGAGGGGCTGAAGTGTTGTGGGTTGAAGTGTTGCAGGAAAAACTAGATGTCCAATAATTTATTGATCAAATTTTGTTCAAGCGAAGTGTAAAATATGGTGAAATGTTTATCCTTTCAATAAACTATAGCCTTCGTTTATCTTATAAGTATATACACACAATGATAATATTCGATGAAACATCCAATTTGTGTTAGGATGCTTTTCGAATATTTTTGTCACATAATCTACCAAAGAGAAATTTCTCAAAAATTCCTCAAAATCAGAATTAGATGTAATTAATTTTGCCTGGTTTAGTAATCCCACATATTCCTGGGTACTCCAAAAACGTAGATCACCATTCATTTTGTTTTTTAATATATAAGAAAAATTTAGATTGATTCTGAAGGGGCACTGATGATCGAAAAACACCCTCCAAAGTAGTTTATCGATGTTTTCTTTACCAGCTTGAAGCCAAAAACTGTAGATATTCGTTATTTTTCCTCTATGGTAGCTCGTTCTAATATTTTTCCATTCCGTTCTTATTATTCTGATAAGTTCTGGGTCGCCATACCCTGTGTAATCTTCAAGATCCACCATTTCACTTTCCTCTTTTGGCAGATTTCCATGTTCTTGAAGAGTTAGATGAGGATGGAAGTTATCTTGATGACGGTGTAAACTTTATCTCTCAGTAAAATTCTTTTTACATTTACTACAGGTATACATTATGTAGAATAGGAAAAACTTGATGAGTTTTTAAGTAAAAAATCAGAGTTGAATTTTCTATTCTGTTGGTTAACGTAGGTACAACATTTTCTGATTATAGCATTAGGCGCCTGTTAGTATGGGTTGACTTTCCCACAGGAACCTACATATTTCTCATTCCGATCGATTTATTCCATCAATAACATGGTGAGGGTGTGTGCAACGGTATAATAAGAAAAACCTGTACCTTCGTAAATGAACAGAGATGAAGTTTCACCCGGAAAACTCACCACATAGCTAACACATAGCTAATGTTATAATAAATCAGAAATCATATACCCAGCAGGAGAAAATTCAGAGCCGAATTTTCTCTTCTATTGGTTAACGTAGGTACAAATTTTTCTGATTATAACATTAGGCGCCTGTTAGCTATGTGCTGACTTTTTAGCTGAAACTTCTAGAATAGAATTATTGATCATAGACTTACACGCATCAGATAATACTGAAAACTGTGGTTGGATCAGCTACACTACCCACGTGAAACGATCTATTCACACTATAACAGATAGAAAGTGAATTAGTATAAGGTTTTTATGTGCACCACAGACGCGCGCTTATCTCTCCACACATTGTCTTTGTTCGGTGATTCATAACAGATTGATGTGATCACTGACTCATTCGAAAGCTTGTTAGCTCTATTTTATCCTAACACATCAAGAGGAATTTTTCATGTAATAGTTTGATCACAATGATAGATAATCTGATCTATGAGGTATATAAGCGAATAGCATCATTTTTATCTGAACGCGATGAAAGTTAATATACAGGGTTTTCGATGATGCTGATCTCATACACGGTAAAG
>JAAEQR010000069.1 GCA_024231215.1 PVC group bacterium
CAACATATTATTGTGATGTCATAAAATTTAATGCACTAAGTGCTTTGTAGATCATAAGACCATAGATTAAATAAAATTTGAGCTATCTGGGTCGTTTCTTTTCTTGAGGTGTGGGAGGGGGGTTGGGGGTTTCTAGTTGTCTAGTTTTTAGTTAGTTTGACATTCATGAACATTTGTTTGTTCATGCTCTGTTGATGTGGGGTTGATGTGGTGAGGGGGCGAAGTGTTGAGCAGTTGAAGTGTTGAGCAGTTTGTGTGTTCAGTTGCCGCGGAGCCAAGGTTATACAATATTTCATTACATTGGTTGTTCATTGTCTAAATTAACAGAATATAACGTGAATTGTTTTTTTTTCGAAGGAAGAAGTTATATTTTTTAAACGTTATATCCGGAGCTGTTTTGAAAAAACCTACAGTAGGATATAGACATTTAGGGATGTCAACTTCTTATATTGTCTACAGGATGAAAGGTGTCATCATAATTCATGAGCAGGAGCCGAGTGGAGCCGAGTGGAGCCGAGTAGAGGTTTGCTTCGCTTCGCCTCAGTTCACTTTGGCTTGCTTCGCCTTGCATTGTTTTTCCAAGGAAGATTGACTGGAAAATAATTCCTTAGATGTATCAAGTGAGGATATAATTCTGTTTCAATTCTCAAGGACTAGTAAAAGATATGGAATTATGACCTTATTTGGTA
>JAAEQR010000070.1 GCA_024231215.1 PVC group bacterium
CAGAATATTACCAGTGCCCCAAGGGCAACTACCATAAGAATCGTTTTTTTATCCAATTTTAAATCTCTTTATCCCTAAAATGTTATATCCTTTATACTTTTTTACTAAATTATATACTATTTTTTTTTATTTTTTATTCACCGCTTTTATACTTTTCTGTAACCGGTCTCATTGGAACCGGATCAAAACCACCGTCATGCCACGGATGACACCTGAAAATCCTTTTAGTCGCCATCACTAATCCACTAATTAGACCATGCTCTTTTAGCGCATCCTCAGCATAATGCGAACAACTCGGATAATACCGACATTGATTTCCGATATATGCCGACAATGTATATTGATATATTTTAATCAGCACTAATAAAGGATAAACCAGTATTGAAATTTTCCGATTTGGCATAATTAATTTTGTTTACTAGAGTTAAATATCTCTCTCAGATTCTCTCTTATAGATTTATGAGTCACTTCATCAATCAAACCACGAAACCGTATCGCTATGGCTCCGTTTAGCTTACCTTCTTTATGAAGTTCTCTTACATCTTCTCTTAGCCATCTTTTAAGCCGGTTCCGCTTAACAGCATTTCCGGCCTTTTTTGGGACAAGATATGCCCCGGCAAAGCTATTCTCAAGCTCAGCTATATCTTTATCCTGATAAATGGTCAACCTGCCGGAGAAGAATTTTTGCCCGGAATTAAGCAGAGTTTGAATCATCTTTTTGCTTTTCAGGCTGTGACGAGACAA
>JAAEQR010000071.1 GCA_024231215.1 PVC group bacterium
GCGTACGGAAGTTCGCTCTTCGTTCTCCCCAAATTTATACTACGCATATCCCCTCTCCATTTTAGGCGGGTTCCAATAGTTAAAGCGAAACCGAATGGCAGACGGATTAGATGCGAGTTCAAATTTGGGTCACCGAGGACGATTTCATGTGCTTTAATTTCATTATGTCTAACCACGGAAGATTTTGACCTGGGCAGTGGCCGACCACAGAGGATCGACTTACCAATGAAACGATTAAATTTGAAAGTTGTATATATAGATAGACCAAACCTTGAAACATCAAGTTTACTGAGAAAAACTGACTCTACGAGACCTCTAGTGACGGTTAAGTAATTCAATAAAGCTATTATTTCAATTCATATGACAGGACTGGAAATCAAATTACGCAAAGTTTAATACAAACGAAGGGTTTACAGACAGACAGTTGTTTGTTTATTCTTTTGCTTTCTCGTAAAAATCTCCTTCGCTTGATTCGTCATTTTCAATCGGGCTAGAAAACATCCGCACAATGTTCTATCGACTCCATTGTTCTTTATCATTATGCTGCCTTCTCTATAGGCAATTTGCACTTCAATTAGTTCCCATCGAATTCGATTTTCCCCAAATAATAAAGCGCTTTTCTATATATCGGAAGTAGCATGCCTTCACTGGTAGGAGGATCACCTTCGAGAAGCGCTTGAATATGAATAGGGTCGAGTCGTTCATACGTCGGCATTCCGTTTAATTTTGCATCCTAATTTAGGTCTAACTCTCGTTAATGTTCGTTGAATTTTAATTTTTAAACCATTATTGATATCGATGCAGACAAATCAATATATGTGATCAGTTACCGGTTGGAAAAATCTCTTCATTTTTCTGGTTGTAAAAATGAAATATTAATTCTCGCGGACTTCCTAATACTTCATAGTTTTCCCGACA
>JAAEQR010000072.1 GCA_024231215.1 PVC group bacterium
AGAGATGGTAATGCCTGGGGATAATGTAGAGATGGATGTAGTATTGATCGTACCTATTGCGATGGAGAAGGAATTAAGATTCGCGATACGAGAAGGTGGACGAACAGTTGGTGCAGGTGTAATTTCGGAGATTAAGGAATAGGAGAGGGAACGGTAATGCATCAGAAAATTCGAATAAAGTTAAAGGCATACGATCATCGGGTACTCGATCAATCCGCAGAGGAGATCGTGAATACAGCGAAAAGAACCGGTGCGAAAATTTCCGGTCCGATACCGCTTCCGACAAAAAGGTCTTTATACACAGTGTTGCGTTCCCCGGTAATCGATAAAAAATCACGTGAGCAGTTTCAGCTCCGGGTACACAAACGATTGTTAGAAATTATCGATCCTACAGCAAAGACGATCGATGCGCTTAAAAAGCTGGATTTGCCTGCTGGCGTTGATGTAGAAATAAAATAATAGAAGGATTATCAGATGTTAGGAATTTTAGGTAAAAAGAAAAGTATGAGTCAGGTATTTAAAGACGATGGAAAATGCATTCCAGTAACTTCTATTGTTGCTGGACCATGTGTTGTGCTTCAGGTAAAAGACAAAAAAAAAGACGGTTATACTGCTGTGCAGTTAGGTTTTGACGAAAAGAAGCAAAAAAGAGCAACAAAAGCAGAAGTAGGCCATTGTAAAAAAAGCAAAACGTCTCCGCAACGGTTTGTAAGGGAGATTATTTCTGGTGCTGAAGAACAATATGAAGTGGGACAGAAGATAGAAGTTGATATATTTAAAGAAGGTGATTTCGTAGATATTACCGGGATGTCAATTGGTAAAGGATTTCAAGGTGGTATGAAACGTCACGGCTGGAGCGGAGGTCCTAAGACTCATGGATCGATGTCTCATCGTCGTCCTGGATCAGTGGGAACAACAACGACTCCGGGAAGGGTTCTTAGAGGTCATAACTTGCCTGGGCATATGGGGCATGTAAAGACAACAGTGC
The DNA here is from genome assembly GCA_024231215.1 of PVC group bacterium. GTDB lineage: Bacteria > Omnitrophota > Gorgyraeia > B26-G9 > B26-G9 > JAAEQR01. Next base: position 989 of record JAAEQR010000072.1, read on the forward strand.
AAAATGTAGAAATTGTTAAGGTAGATAAAGAGACTAATACTATTGTGGTAAAAGGACCGGTTCCGGGACATGCGGGAACTTATTTGGTTATTAAAAAGGCGAAGAAGAAATAGTTATGAATGATAATGTGAAAAAAGAAAAAACAAATACGAAAAGTAAAGCAACAGCTAAAGAAGCAGAAGCAACAGGATTTAGTCTGTCGATTTATGATTTAGCCGGAAAAGAAGTAGGAACAGTAGACCTGGATAAGAATGTTTTTGACGGTACAGTTAATAAGGCGCTGCTACATCAGGTAACTGTGATGTATCAGGCTAATAAGCGACAGGGTAGTGCTTCGACTAAAACGCGGGCAAATGTTAGTGGTGGGAATTCCAAACCTTGGCGTCAAAAAGGTACTGGTCGCGCTCGTGTAGGTTCAAGCCGTAGTCCGTTATGGAGAAAAGGCGGAATTGTTTTTGGTCCGCATCCTAAAGATTACTCATATCAAGTGCCCAAAAAGATGAAAAGTAAGGCATTGATTTCCAGCTTAAATTCACGTTTAAATGATAATTTGATAAAAGTATTAAAGGAAATAAAAGTTGAATCCGGAAAAACTAAAGATTTTGCACAGCTTTTAAATAATTTCAAGTTGGAACGTAAGACCTTGATTGTTTGCAATAAACCGGATGAATCACTGTTAAGATCATCCCGCAATATTAAAATAATCAACTTGAAGGGGTGGCAGACAATTAATGCTTTTGATGTATTATCGTATACTAATCTGGTAATAACCGAAGAGGCATTAACGCATCTTACAGAGCGTTTAAAACAAGGAGTTAAGCAATAATCATGAATCCATTTCGTATTGTTAAATATATTTTACGCACGGAAAAAGGCACAAAATTAGAAAATCAGAATAAATATTTATTCTGTGTAGATATTAAAGCAAATAAGGTAGAGATTAAACAAGCTATTGAATATATTTACCGGGTTAAGGTTGATTCAATCAATACAACGGTTGTACCTGGAAAAATGAAAAGAGTACGTTACAAAGCAGGCAAGACTTCTGAGTGGAAGAAGGCAGTTGTAACGTTGAAAAAAGGTCAGAAGATTAAAATAAGCTAGGAGTAAGAAAGTGGGAGTAAAACGATATAAACCAATAACGCCAGGTCTTCGCTGGAGAACCGGTTCTGATTTTTCGGATATAACCAAAGATAAACCGGAAAAATCGTTGACTGTGGCTTTAAAAAAATCCGGTGGTAGAAATTCAAACGGTAGAGTAACCAGCAGACATCGTGGTGGTGGACATAAGCGCAGATACAGAATAATAGATTTTAAGCGTAATAAATATGACGTTGCGGCTAAGGTTATTGCAATTGAATATGATCCAAATCGTTCCAGCCGAATTGCTTTACTGGAATATGCAGATGGAGAAAAACGTTATATCATTGCTCCTGTACAGCTTAAGGTTAATGATGAAATAATGTCCGGGGAGAACGTAGAAATTAAAATCGGTAATGCTATGCCGATTAAAAAAGTGCCGATGGGAACATTTATTCATAATATTGAATTACAACCGAAACACGGCGGAATATTGGTAAGAGGAGCAGGAGCTGCGGCTCAGCTTATGGCTAAAGAAGGTAATTATGCACATATCAAACTGCCTTCTGGCGAAATTCGCTTAATTCGTACTGATTGTTATGTAACGATTGGACAGGTAGGTAATACGGATCATGAAGCGGTAAAGTTGGGTAAAGCAGGCCGGTCTCGTTGGCTGGGAAGAAAACCTCGCGTTAGAGGTGTGGCAATGAATCCGGTTGATCATCCCCATGGTGGTGGAGAAGGTAAGTCTGGTCAGGGAAATCCTCATCCGGTGTCTCCTTGGGGTAAGCCGACAAAAGGTTATAGAACTAGAAAAAAGAAAAAAGCTTCTAATAAATTCATAGTGAAGCGGAGAACAAAATAAGCAGTTTAAGCAAGGAGCAGCAAAGTTATGTCACGATCAATTAAAAAAGGTCCCTATGTGGATCCAAAGTTACTGAAGAAATTTGACAAGATAGTAAGGACTAATGATAGAAAACCGATAAAGACATGGTCAAGACGTTCCACCATTGTTCCGGAATTTGTTGGATATACGTTTTCCGTACATAATGGCAAATCGTTTTTACCGGTATTTGTGACAGAGAATATGGTAGGACATAAGCTTGGTGAATTTTCTCCAACACGTATATTTAGAAAACATAGTGGAGTCAAGGCTAAGCAGACAGACCAGAAAAAATAATCGAGGGTAAGAAGATGGTAGCGAGTGCAAAAGCACGACATATAAGAATGTCAGCAAGAAAAGTAAGACTGGTTACGCAACTTGTAAAAGGTAAATCTACTCAAAATGCGTTAGCTGTTTTAGCTAATACTAAAAAGAAAGCGGCGTTGGTATTGGATAAATTACTGCGTTCAGCGATTGCTAACGCAAAAAATAAAGGCGTAGAAGAAGAAGGTCTTTATATATCAAGAATTTTTACAAATGAAGGTGTGACCTGGAAGAGATTTAGAGCCAATGCGTTTGGTCGTGGTTCAAGAATTCTAAAACGCACTTGTCATATTAGTGTAGAGCTGGAGCGCAAAATTATAGTGCCGAAGCCGGTAGAAAAGGTAAAAAAGAAGACAGTTGTTAAAAAAACAAAGACTGTAACAAAAAAGTAGGGGCGGTTCACGAACCGCCCGGGTTCAGAAGGAGGAAAAGTGGGACAAAAAGTACATCCACTCGCGTTTAGATTAGGATATATCAAAAGTTGGAGTTCTCGTTGGTTTGCAAAGAATAAGAATTTTTCCACTTTGTTGCTTGAGGATATGAAGATCCGAAAGTACATTAAAAAGAATTTTTCTTCGGCAAGTGTTGCCAAAGTGGAAATAGAGAGAGCTAGTTCTCGTGTACGTGTGATTATTCATTCCGGCAGGCCGGGAGTAATTATCGGCAGACGCGGTGCAGATATTGATCGTTTGCGGGATGAGTTGCAAAGCATATCGAATAAAGAAATTTATATCGATATAAAAGAAGTTAGTAATCCGGCAATTAACGCTCAATTGGTTGCGGACAACGTGGCTTTTCAGTTGGAAAAGCGTGTTGCTTTTAGGCGGGCTATGAAAAAGGCGGTACAACAGTCTTTGCAGAGTGGTGCCGGAGGGATTAAGATAATGTGTTCCGGGCGTTTAGGCGGTGCGGAAATTGCGCGTACCGAAGGATATAAAGAAGGCAAAATCCCGTTACATACATTACGTGCTGATATTGATTACGGTTTTTCCGAGGCATTGACTACTTATGGAGTTATTGGTGTGAAATGTTGGATATATAAAGGACTCGTAATCAAGCAGCAAAAAGAGGAAAAAGAAGAAGGAACAGTTAGTAAAGGAGATAAGAAATAATGGTATTAATGCCCAAAAGAGTAAAATACCGCAAAAGCCAGCGGGGACGTAGAAAAGGTCGTGCGATTGCCGGTTCCAAGGTGAGCTTTGGTGAATTTGGGCTTCAGGCTTTAGAATCAACGTGGTTGAAGAACACTCAGTTGGAAGCAGCTCGTATCGCATTAACTCGATCTGTACGTCGTGGAGGTAAAATTTGGATCAGAGTTTTTCCGGATAAAGCAGTTAGTAAGAAGCCGGCGGAGACAAGAATGGGTAAGGGAAAAGGTATGCCGGAATACTGGGTTGCGGTTATTAAGCCGGGAAGAGTGATTTTTGAAATCGAAGGTATTCCTGAGGATGTAGCTAAGAACGCAATGAGGCTAGCTGCATCTAAATTACCGATCAAAACAAAGTTTATAGGTAGGATGCACGTATAAATACAGTTGTAAACTATAAGCTGTAAGTTTCCCCGCTTTAGCGGGATTTCGCTAAATGGTACATTAAGGTTCTCAATAAGTTGTAAGTTGAAACTTAAAAAATAAAAACAAAAAGGTAAGCAAAATTAGGTTGGGATTATGGCGATAAAGACAAAAGAATATGGTGATTATACACAGCCGGAATTAGAAGATAAGTTGCGGCAGTTAGAAGAGGAATTATTTAATTTAAAGTTCCAGGCGAAAACTTCAAAGTTGGATAAGCCGCATAAGATAAAGCTTGTTCGGCGTGATATCGCACGGATTAAGACATTTTTAAGAAGGCTGGAAATAAAGACAGCAGCAGAAACTAAAGATAAGAAATAGGTGTTTTTGCGATTAAGGGGTTTAATTTATGATTAAGGTAAAAGGAAAACAGAAGCAGAGAGAAGGGGTTGTGATAAGTGATAAGATGGACAAAACATGTGTTGTCCATGTATCACGCTTGACTCAGCACCCGTTATACAAAAAGACAATTAAAAAGTTTATTAATCTGAAAGTTCACGATGAGAAGAATCAGGCTAAAGAAGGGGATATTGTAAAGGTTATCGAAACTCGTCCGCTTTCTAAAGATAAACGCTGGAGACTTGTTGAAGTCGTGAAATCCAAGAAGAGGTAGTTTGTTATGATACAAATGTGTACAGTTCTTGATGTCGCTGATAATACAGGAGCAAAAAAAGTAAGCTGTATTAGTGTGTTGGCACGCTCAGGGAAAAAATATGCGGTTATTGGAGATATTATTACTTGTAATGTAAAAGAATCGATTCCTGATGCAGCGGTAAAAAAGGGCGAAGTTGTTAAGGCGGTTATTGTTCGCACCAAATTTCCGATTCGTCGTAAAGACGGCAGTTATTTGAAATTTGATCGCAATGCAGTAGTTATTATTGATGTTCAAAAGAATCCCAGAGGTACAAGAATTTTTGGACCTGTAGCTAGGGAGTTGAGAGATAAGAATTTTACAAAGATAGCTTCTTTAGCTCCGGAAGTAATATAAGACTAAAGAACAATTAAAAAAGAAGAAGATAGAGTTATGAGAATAAAAAAAGGCGATACAGTATACGTAATAGCGGGTAAAGAAAAAGGCAAAAAAGGAAAAGTTATTCAGTTTTTAAAACAGAATAGCAGGGCGTTGGTACAGGGAGTTAATTTTTCCAAGCGACATGCTCGCCAGACACGACAAGATCAGCCGGGTGGTATTTTGCAGAAGGAAAGTGCAATGCATTTGTCCAACCTTATGTTCTATTGTCCACGGTGTAGTAAGCCGTCGCGTTTAGGAGCAAAGTTTTTATCGGATGGATCTAAAACAAGAATTTGTAAAAATTGTCAGGAAATGGTGTAGGATTATGGTACCGAGATTATTAGAAGAATATCGCAATAAAATTGTCGCGGAAATTATGCAGAAGTTTAATTTAAAGAGTCCGATGCAGGTTCCGCGTTTGGAAAAAATAGTAATTAATATGGGGATCGGCAAGGCACATGAGGATATAAAGATTCTTGAGGCGGCAATGAAGGATTTAGGTACAATTACCGGTCAAAAACCGGTTATTACACGTGCCAGGAAAGCTATTGCGAACTTTAAGCTTAGACAGGGAGTGCCGGTTGGTTGTAAGGTGACACTTCGTAAACAAAGAATGTATGAGTTTTTAGACCGTCTGGTGAACACAGCGTTACCTCGTATTAGAGATTTTCGTGGAGTATCCGGAACATCATTTGATAAAGCCGGGAATTATACCTTGGGTATTACCGAACAGGCAATTTTCCCGGAAATTGATATAGATAAAGTACAACATGTACAAGGTATGGATATAGTTATTGTTATTTCGTCAAAAGATAAGGAACAGGCAAAAGAATTGCTGCGGCTTTTTGGAATGCCGTTCCGGAGCTAGGGTATTATGGCAAAAGAAAGTCAAATAGTAAAGTCTGCTAGGCCGAACAAGTTCAGAACGCGTCGTTATGTGCGTTGTAAAATCTGTGGGCGTTCCAGAGGTTTTATGCGTCGTTTTGAAATATGTCGTATTTGTTTTAGAGAATTATCCTCACAAGGATTAATTCCCGGTGTGACTAAAGCAAGCTGGTAGAAAAGCAGTTATAAGTTTTAAGTTATAGGTGAGATAAAAAATAAAAATTTATTTTTAGTTAAGGTTACAGGAGAAAGATATGAGTATTACTGATCCGATCGCTGATATGTTAACAGTGATACGCAATGCCCAAAGTACAAAAAAGGAAAAAGTTGATTTTCCTGCATCTAAAATCAAAGAAGAAATTCTTAAGATTGTTAAGGAAAGCGGCTACATTGCTGATTATCGACGTATTGAAGATGGTTTGCAGGGAGTTTTGAGAGTATATTTAAGATATTCAAAGAAGAAAACCGGAATTATTACCGGATTGAAAAAAATTTCCAAATCAGGTCGCAGAGTATATGTAGCTAAAGAGAAAATTCCTTATGTGTTTGGTGGAACGGGAGTAGCTGTGCTTTCTACTTCACAGGGGATTTTAAGTGATACACAAGCACGCCGGTTAAAAACTGGTGGAGAAGTGCTGTGTTATATATGGTAACAGAGTTAGAACTTAAGGTGAGATAAAATGTCAAGAATAGGTGTAAAACCAGTTATAGTTTCCAAGGATGTAAAAGTAACGATTCAGGAATATATTATAGTAGTTGAAGGCCCGAAAGGTAAATTGCAATTTCCGGTAGATTCTCATATCGAGGTTAAACATGAAGATGATAAGATAAAGGTAAGTAGAAAAGGCAATAATAAGCATGTTCGTGCGCTACATGGACTGACCAGAGCTATGATTGCAAACATGGTAAAAGGTGTTACCGAAGGGTTTTCTAAAAACTTGGATATGATCGGTGTCGGATATCGTGCGCAAATGGCTGGAAAAACACTTAAAATGCAGCTTGGTTTTTCACATCCGGTAGAATATATGATCCCGGAAGGTATTACAGTAGAGACTCCTAAACCTACGCAGATTGTAGTTAAGGGTATAGATAGACAGAAAGTTGGACAGGTAGCAGCTAATATCCGTGGGTTCTTACCGCCGGAGCCGTATAAAGGCAAAGGTATTCGTTACTCAGATGAGTATGTAAGACGTAAAGCTGGTAAGGCAATGGCAAAATAATAGCTATAAGCTATAAAGCTGTAAGAAAAAAATAAAGGAATGATATGAAGGTAGCAAGATTAAAAAGACATAGAAGAATTAGAAAAAAAATATCTGGGACACAGGACAGACCACGATTAAGTGTTTATCGTAGTCTGAAGAATATGTATGCACAACTTATTGATGATGAGAACAACGCTACATTGGTAACATGTTCTACTTTGAGCAAAGACTCTAAAGACTCGGCTGGTAATGTTAAAGCTGCAACTTTGCTTGGTGGCATGGTTGCTGAAAAGGCCAAAGAAAAAGGTATTGAGCAGGTTGTTTTTGATCGCGGTGGCTATCCTTATCACGGGCGGATTAAGGCGGTTGCAGAAGCTGCGCGAAAAGGCGGACTTAAATTTTAAATGTGAGGTGGAGAATTGAACGGAAAGCAAGTAAAAGCAATTCAGGATATTGTAAATAAACAGCCGGATATAGTTGAAAAGGTTATTACTATAAACCGTGTATCTAAGGTACATAAGGGTGGAAAGAAAATGTCTTTTAGTGCTTTGGTTATTGCCGGGGATGGACACGGTCGTGTAGGTTGCGGTTTAGGCAAAGCAAATGAAGTTGCCGATGCAATACGTAAAGGTGTAAATACCGCACGCAAGAACATGATTGATGTTCCGCTTAAAGGAAACACTATTCCGCATGAGATAATCGGGTGTTTTAGCGCTGCCCGGGTAATGCTTAAACCCGCATCTGAAGGTACGGGTGTAATTGCCGGAAGTTCGGTGCGTGCGATTTGTGAATTGGCCGGAATTAAAGACATTTTAACAAAGTCTATGCGTTCTGATAATGTAATCAATGTAGCTAAAGCAACAATGCAGGGACTTGAAGCTCTTAGTGCACATATGCAGATAAAAGAAGAGATGGCAAGCGAACGGCAGGAAGTGAAACAGGAAGTAAAACCGGAAGTGAAAGCAGAAACAAAGGAAAATAAAGACGATGCTGAAAGTAAGTGATTTGAAAGCTCCTAAAGGGGCACGTAAAAAAAGAAAAGTTGTCGGACGCGGTTCCGGATCCGGGCATGGAAAAACTAGTTGTCGCGGACATAAGGGGCAATTATCACGTACCGGGAAGGGGAGACGCCCTGGATTTGAAGGTGGACAGATGCCTTTGATTAGAAGAGTTCCCAAACGTGGTTTTACCAGTAAGTTTAAAGAGGAATATCAGGTGGTGAACCTGCAGGATCTGGACAAGTGCAAGGATAAATCTACGGTTACTCCTTTAGAACTTGCTGAACTTCGTATTATTCGGAGAAAAAACATCCCCGTAAAGGTTTTAGGTCAAGGCAAATTAACAAAGAATCTTACGGTAAAGGCCCACAAGTTTTCTAAGCGTGCTCAGGAACAGATTGAAGCCTTGGGTGGAAAAATTAAAATAATAATCGGTGTAGAAAAGGCCGACTAATTTTACAAGGTGATATATGTTAAGAACGGTTAAAGCATTATTAAATGCGTTTAAGATTCCCGATTTGCGTCAGCGGATTGTTTTTACTTTGGGAATGATTGTTATATATAGATTAGGTTGTTTTGTTCCGATCCCAGGGATAAATAGTGAAGCATTAGCGCAGTTTTTTGCGAATGTGACTAGTCAGCAGGGTGGAACGCTCTTTGATATGATGGATTTATTTACCGGTCGTGCTTTGAGTCAGATGACTGTATTTGCATTAGGAATTATGCCGTATATTTCAAGTTCGATTATCATGCAGCTTTTAACGGTTGTTATTCCTTCGTTGGAAAAACTGGCTAAAGAAGGTGGAGATCACGGACGAAAGAAAATCACTCAATACACACGGTATGGGACCGTATGTTTAGCTTTGTTTCAGGCTTTTATTATTGCTGTGTATTTGGAAGATCCGCGGCATTTTATGGGGCTTCCGATTGTTGAACACGGTGGATTAGGTTTTAGGTTGCTTACGATGATTACTCTTACTTCCGGGACAGCGTTTATTATGTGGTTGGGCGAACAGATAAGTGAGAGAGGAATCGGTAACGGGATGTCGATTATCATTACAATGGGTATTGTTTCTCGTTTGCCTACGGCATTACGTTTTGTTGTCCAGTTATTGTCACCATTTTCTCCGGAGAAAAGACAAATTGAACCATATACCCCGGTGATTATGCTTGTGCTTTTGGCTGCAGTTATAATTTTTGTTGTCTTGATTACGGAGGGACAACGTAGGATACCGGTTGAATATGCAAAGCGAATCGTTGGACGTAAGGTTTATGGTGGACAGAGTACTTATATTCCGTTGCGTGTTAACCAGGCTGGTGTTATCCCGATTATTTTTGCGCAGTCGATAATCTTATTTCCGGCAACGATTGGACAGTTTATTCCCTCGCTGCAAAACGTTGCGCAATCATTGATGCGTGGACACATGTTATATTATATAATTTATACTTTCTTGATTGTATTCTTCGCGTATTTTTATACGGCAGTTACGTTTAATACTCAAGATATTGCGCAAAATATGAAAAAATATGGCGGGTTTATTCCCGGAATTCGTGCCGGACGGCAGACAGCGGATTATTTAGACTATGTATTGTCGCATATTACTTTACCAGGCGCGATGTTTTTAGCGGCAATTGCTGTTTTTCCGGATGTAATTATGTCCTGGTTAAAAATACCGTATATCGTGGCCAGTTTTTTTGGTGGTACAGGGCTTTTGATTATGGTTGGTGTAATGTTAGATACAATGCGCCAGATAGAGTCGCATTTACTAATGCGGCATTATGATGGATTCATGAAAAAAGGCCATTTGCGCGGACGTAGATAGTGGTTCGACAGGCTCACCATGGCTGGTCGATAATTTTATAGAGGAGCAGGTTGAGATGAAACTGGTTTTATTAGGACCGCCAGGGGCGGGAAAAGGTACCCAGGCGAATGTTCTTTGTAAAGAATATAACGTAGCACATTTCTCTACAGGTGATCTTTTGCGGGAAGCGATAAAGAATAACAGCTCCGTAGGTATGGAAGCAAAAGTCTATATGGATAAAGGAGAATTAGTTCCGGATGAAATCGTAGCAAAAATGATCACTGAAAAATTGAAAAACAGTGATACTGATTCAGGTTTTATGCTGGATGGCTTTCCTCGGACAAAGAAACAGGCAGAGATTTTAGATCAGGCATTAGCTGAATTGAACATACTTTTAGATATGGTTCTTTATTTTGAAACCAATGAAGAAACGATTCTGAAGCGTTTGACCGGAAGACGTGTTTGCCGGGGTTGCGGTTATAATTTTCATGTTACTAACATACCTCCGAAACAGGAAGGTGTATGTGATTTTTGTGGAAAAGAGTTGTTTCAGAGAGATGACGATAAAGAAACAACAATTAAAAGAAGAATAGATGTTTACAATAATCAGACAAAAGAACTTATTGATTATTACCAGGAAAAGGAATTACTGAAGAAAGTTTCTGGGGATTTAGATGTTGATCTGTTGTTTGCTGATTTAAAGAATATATTTGCAGAAGCCGGCTTAAAATGATTCCGATAAAGTCTAAAAACGAAATAGATAAAATTAGGAAGGCCGGACAGTTAGTTGCAAAAACACTTGATTATTTGAAAACTAAAGTTAAGCCTGGGATTACAACACGGGAATTAGACATACTAAGTGTAGAATTCATTGATAAATGCGGAGCGAAAGCAGCATTTTATGGGTATCGAGGATATCCTGCACATGTCTGTGTTTCGATAAATGAAGAGATTGTACACGGTATCCCCAGCGGTAGAGTATTGCGCGATGGAGATATCGTTGGTTTAGATTTTGGTGTTGAGCATGAAGGATATTTTGGTGATGCGGCAATAACATTGCCAGTTGGCAAAATAGATAAACAGGCACAACAGCTGATTGATGTGACTAAAGAAGCTCTTTGTAAGGCAATAGAAGTTGCGAAAAAAGGAAATCATCTTTCAGATATTTCACATGCTGTACAGAAATATGTAGAAGATAACGGATTTTCTGTGGTTCGGGAATTTGTTGGGCATGGTATAGGTTCTAAATTACACGAAGAACCTCAGATACCGAATTACGGAGAGCCGGGTATCGGAGTGAAACTGGAAGCAGGTATGGTGTTGGCGATAGAACCGATGGTTAATGCCGGAGGTTGGAAGGCTGAGGTTCTGGAGGACGGTTGGACCGCGGTGACAAAAGATAGAAAACTTTCCGCGCATTTTGAACATACAGTTTGCATAACTGAAGACGAAGCAGCAATAATGACTGCTTTATGAGATAAAGAGATATTTAATAATGGCTAAAGAAGAAGGTATTCAGGTTGAGGGAAAAATCTTAGAAACATTGCCGAATGCAATGTTTCGGGTCGAATTGGAAAACGGCCATAAGGTTCTGGCTCATGTTTCTGGAAAGATGCGTATGCACTTTATTCGTATCTTACCGGGTGATAGTGTGACTCTAGAGCTTTCCCCATATGATTTGACAAGAGGAAGAATTACTTATAGAGGGAAGTAAAATGAAAGTTCGTTCAAGTGTTCGTAAAATGTGCGAAAAATGCAGAATTATTAAACGTAAGAATGTTATAAGAGTAATCTGCAGTAATCCCAAGCACAAACAGAAACAGGGATAGGAGGGTGTGCTGTGCCAAGAATTGTAGGAGTTGATTTACCTAAAGAGAAAAGAATAGAGGTTTCCCTAACATATTTATATGGGATCGGAATAACTCTTTCGAATAAGATTTTAAAAACAGCTGGTATTGATCCGAATGTACGGGCTAAAGATTTGACGGAAGATGAAATATCCCGTATTACTGCGGTGCTGCAGAAGGACTATCAGATAGAAGGAGATCTGCGCCGGGAAATTTCTCAGAATATTAAACGTTTGATGGATATTGGTTCTTATCGTGGTATGCGCCATAAACGGGGTTTACCTGCTCGCGGCCAGCGTACAAAGACGAATTCTCGTACACGAAAAGGTCCGCGTCGTAATGTGAGCAGTAGAAAGAAATAGATTAAGGATTAATCCTGCCAAAAATTAGTAGGATTAAATTCTCCCCGAAATTTCGGGGCTCATTGAAGGAGGTATTGTGGTAACTAAAAAGAAAAAAGTCAAATCTCGTAAAAAGGTAACAAAACATGTGAGCGAAGGAGTTGCTCATATTCAAGCAACATTTAATAATACAATTATTACGATAACCGATAGAAACGGTGGAGCGGTTGCTTGGGCGAGTGCCGGAACAAGCGGATTTAAGGGTTCTCGTAAATCTACTCCTTTTGCAGCACAGATTGCAGCGCAAAACGCGGCTAAAAGAGCTAAAGATTGTGGGATGAAAGAAGTTGCTGTTTATGTAAAAGGTCCGGGCTCAGGTAGAGAATCAGCGATCAGGGCATTACAGGCGGCTGGATTACAGATAACTTTGATTAAGGACGTAACTCCGGTACCGCATAACGGATGTCGTCCACCGAAAAGAAGAAGAGTTTAAAAAATAGTTATAGGTTGTAGGTTGTAAGTATTAAGTAAAAGATTAACACAATAAAAGAACAAATAAAAAAGAAAGAGAAGTTGGAGGAATAATGGCACGATATACTGGACCATCTTGTAGGATTTGCCGAAGAGAAGGCTCAAAGTTGTTTTTGAAAGGAAAACGTTGTGGTACGGACAAATGTTCCTTTAACCGTCGCAGCTATGCGCCGGGACAGCACGGGCAAAGACGTACAAAAATATCAGATTACGGATTACAGCTAAGAGAAAAGCAGAAAGTAAAACGGATTTATGGAGTATTAGAGAGACAGTTTAGAAAATATTTTCATGAGTCTGCAAGAGCTAAAGGAGTTACCGGAGAAATATTATTACAAATGCTGGAACGCAGATTGGATAATGTTATCTTGCGTACCGGATTTGCGGTTTCTTTGCCACAGGCTCGTCAGATCGTACGTTATGGACATGTGACAGTCAATGGCCGGAAAGTAGATATTCCTTCTTTTCTCGTACACAAAGAAGATAGTATTCAGATTAAATGTAAAGACAAATTAGTTAAACTTATAAAAGATAATCTAGAGATCACTCAGGAAAGGATCAAACCGTCCTGGATGGGAATAGATGCAGCTAATTTAAAAGCAGAAATAAAGAATTTGCCTGCACGTGACGAAGTCCCTTTTGCTGTTCAGGAACAGTTAATTGTAGAATTGTATTCTAAATAGTCATTTATTGTAGGTATTTTTAAGGAGGTATTTATGGGCGCACGGTGGAAAGATTTTCAAATGCCACGAAATATTATTTGTGAAGAAAGTACGTTGAGCAATACTTATGGTAAGTTTATTGCAGAGCCGTTTGAGCGTGGTTATGGAAATACAATAGGTAATTCATTAAGACGCGTATTGCTTTCTTCCATTGAGGGAGCAGCAGTTACAGCAGTAAAAATTGAAGGTGTATTGCATGAATTCTCCACGATTCCAGGAGTTTCAGAAGATGTTTCTCAGCTGATTTTAAACCTTAAAAGACTGGTTTTGAAAATTCATGGAAGTACTCCGAAGACAATTTATTTAAAGGCAGAGAAAAAAGAAGAAGTTACTGCCGCAGATTTGATTGTAGACGAGACGGTAGATGTTATTAACCCTGATTTACACATCGCGACTTTAGCTAAAGACGCAAAATTAAATATGGAGCTTATCGTTACTAAAGGCCGCGGTTATGTGCCGGCTGAGAAGTGGAAAGAAGAAAATAAGCCGATTGGTGTGATTACTATGGATGCTATATTTACTCCGGTAACCAAGGTTAATTTTGGGGTGGAAAATGCGCGGGTTGGACAGATTACTGATTATGACCGATTGATTCTGGAGATATGGACAAACGGTAGTCTTCAGCCGCAGGATGCCTTACTTCATTCCTCGAATATTTTACAGAGACACCTTGATATATTTATGAAGTTTGGACATATTGAGGAAGAGGAAGTTGAAGAAGAAAAAGCTGATATTGATGAAGAGCTAATGGAAAAGATCAAGATGCCGGTTTCCGAGCTGGATTTATCTGTTCGAAGCGCAAATTGTTTGAAAGAAGCTCGGATTAAGACAGTAGGTGAACTTGTAAGAAAGACAGAGCTTGAAATGCTGAAATATCGCAATTTTGGCAAGAAATCTCTGGCGGAAATAAATGGAATTTTACAGACTATGGGAATGTCTTTTGGAATGAAAATCGAGGATCTTTTAAAGAAAAAGGGATGAACAAATGCGTCACAGAAAAAATATTAAAAGATTAAGCAGACAAAGTGCGCATCGTAAAGCGGTGTTGATAAACCAGGTTAAAAGTTTGCTTGAGAAAGAACAGATCAAAACTACGGTAACTTTGGCTAAGGAATCCAGACGTTTAGCAGCAAAGTTAATCACTATGGGAAAGAACGATACAGTTGCTTCTCGTAGACAGGCGTTTAAAGTTTTGGGGGACAGGGACCTGGTTAAGCTGTTGTTTTCCGATATAGCGCTTAGGTTTAGCAAGCGTGCGGGTGGATACACCAGAATTGTACGTTTGGGAACAAGAAAAGGTGATAATGCTCAGCTGGTAATTTTAGAGTTGACTGAACTTAAGCCAGAAGAGAAAAAAGAAAAGAAGCAGACAAAAGCTAAGAAAGAAGTAACGGCAAAAACTAAGAAATCAAAAACGAAAAAAGAACAGGTAGAAGAGGCTCAGCTAGTTGAAGAGCAAGAACCAGAAGAAGGCGCTGAAGGAGATAAAAAAGGTTTCTTAGGTGGTTTAAGAAAGTTTCTTAAAAAAGAGGATAGGGTAGAATAAGATATGAAACTTGCAGCAAGAGTTGAAAAATTAAGTTCGTCACCTACGTTGGCAGTTACTTCTAAAGCAAAACAGCTGAAAAAGAGTGGAGTTGATATTGTAAGTTTTGGCGCAGGGGAGCCGGATTTCGATACTCCGCAGAACATAAAAGATGCTGCTGTAAAAGCGCTTAATGATGGATTTACTAAATATACTCCATCAACTGGGATTCCTGAATTAAAAGCAGCTATTGTTGATAAATTTAAAAAAGATAATAACCTCTCTTATGAACCGTCCCAGATTATTGTTGGTTGTGGGGCAAAACACTCTCTTTATAGTATTTTTCAGATAATTTGCGATAAAGATGATGAGATAATTATTCCGGCACCGTATTGGGTTTCATATCCACAGATGGTTAATGTGGCCCAGGGTAAGCCGGTTTTTATTAATACTACAGAAGACAATTCGTTTAAAATTACGGCTGAGCAACTTAAGAATGCAATTACGGATAAGACAAAAGCGGTAATTATTAATAGTCCATCTAATCCTACCGGATGTTTATATAATAAAGAAGAAATTGAAGCTATTGCTGCGATTGCGGTAGAACATAACATATTTGTGATCAGTGATGAGATTTATGAAAAGCTGATTTATGATAATAAAAAGCACATTTCTATTGCTTCTTTAAATGATAAAATATACGCATTGACTTTTACAGTTAATGGAATGTCTAAGGCATATTCAATGACCGGATGGCGCATTGGTTACTTGGCTGGGCCTAAAGAGGCGGTAGCTAAGATATCCAACTTGCAGGATCATTCAACATCTTGCCCGAACGCGATTGCTCAGAAAGCAGCTTTAGAGGCGATTACTGCAGGGGAAGAAGCGATTTCTACGATGCGAGCTGAGTTTGAAAAAAGGCGTGATTATATTTATAATCGGATAAATGATATTGAAAAGTTGAGTGCAGTTAAGCCGGAAGGGGCTTTTTATATCTTTGCTAATATTTCCAAAACCGGACTTGATTCAATGACCTTTGCTCAGAGATTATTAGAAGAGTCTAAAGTTGCGGTGATTCCGGGAATAGGGTTTGGTTATGATGATTGTATTCGCTTAAGCTTTGCTACAAGTATGGAGCAGATAGAAAAAGGCCTTGATCGGATTGGTCAGTGGGTTGGCAAGCTGTAAGCTTTAAGTTATAAGCTGTAAGTGATGAAAAAGGAAAAAATTACCATATAATAAAAATGGTAATTTTTTTTATCTATTTTTGATATAATTAAGTATTACCAAATAGAGGATGGATTATGAAAGTATCAGTAATTGGTGCAGGAAATGTTGGGGGTACGCTCGCGCAGCGTATTGCTGAATCAGGATTAAGTGATGTTGTACTGGTGGATATTGCAGATGGTGTTCCTCAGGGGAAAGGTTTTGATCTAGCGGATGCTCGTTCGATTATCGGCAATGACTGTAAAGTAGAAGGTACAACTGATTATAGTAAAATAAGCGGATCTAAAGTTGTGGTGGTTACAGCGGGACTTCCACGTCAGCCGGGCATGAGCCGGGAAGATTTAGTGGCTAAGAATGCGGCAACGATTAAGAAAGTATTATCAGAGGTTGTAAAATATGCTTCGGATACAATACTTTTAATAGTAACTAACCCATTGGATATTCTTACCAATATTGCTTTAAAAACAAGTGGGTTTGAACCTAATCGGGTTATTGGAATGGGAGGGGTGCTTGATTCTTCTAGATTTGCTAATTTAATTGCCGAAGAACTTAATGTATCTATTAATGATGTTAAGGCTTTGGTTATTGGTGCACATGGCCAGGGCATGATTCCTTTAGTAAGCCAGTCTAGCGTTTCGGGTAAAACATTATCTGAAGTATTACCTAAAGAAAAGGTGGATGCACTTGTTGAAGATACGGTTAAGCGTGGAGCACAGATCGTAGCTTGTTTAGGAAAAGGAAGTGCATATTACGCTCCTTCGGCGGCTGCATTTTCTATGGTTAAGGCGATTCTTAAAGATGAAAAAAAAGTTGTTCCGGCAAGTGTGTTACTTAGTGGTCAGTATGGCCTAACAGATGTATGTATTGGTGTGCCGGTGTGTTTAGGTACATCCGGTATTGAAGAAATAATTGAATTACCTCTTACGGACGAGGAAAAAAAACAACTTATAGATTCTGCAGAATCTATAAGGTCAACACTAACTAACCTGTTATAATAGATAAATAATGAAGAGAGCGAAACATCTATTTATTATTAGTCTTGTGTTTTATGTCCTGTGTTTTTTATCTTTCCAGGGCTGTTCTAATCGTCCTTTTCTTAGCCGCCAGATGATTCTTATGGGCAGCTCGGCGAAAATTACTATTGTTTCTGACTCTTCCCAAGCGCAGGAAGCCATGGATGAGGCTTTTGCGATCCTTAAAGAATATGATCAAATGATGAGCTATTATGCTGAGAATAGCGAGCTTACAATGATCAATCAACATGCCGCCAAAATCCCTGTAGAAATGAGCAAAGATATGTTTGAAATCATTAACAGGGCTTTGGAATATTCAAATCTTACCGACGGTATTTTTGATATAACGGCCACAACTTTACAAAGACAATCCAGGTATGATACTATAATTATACGTCCGAACCGAGGTATATGGTCGGTGAGTTTTAGAGATCCACATACGAAGATCGATTTAGGCGGTATTGTGGTAGGTTTTTCTATTGATAAGGTTGTAGCTCGATTTGCAGAGTTGGGAATTAAAGATTTCCTTATTGATGTTGGCGGAGATATATATGCCAAAGGTAAAAATGCACAGGGCAAAAATTGGCAAATTGGGATTCGTGATCCTTTTAATAGTAAGAGAGTAATAAAAAAAGTTGCTTTAGTAGACGAAGCGGTAACAACTTCCGGCAATTATGTGAAGCATCATATCATTGATCCTGTTTCAAAAAAGATAGTTGAATCAGATATATTAAGCGTTACAGTATTTTCAGAAAAATGTGTTGATGCGGATGTTTTAGCTACAGCATTTTTTATTATGGGTATGGAGAAAACAACGGAATTTTTACGCAACAATTCAGGAAGAAAAGTTGTTTTTGTGGTTAATGAGGATGGTAAAGCCAAGGTTGTTAAGATGAAGGGGGAGTAAAATGCGAAGGTTGATTATCTTTGCAGTGATTTCTATTATATTTATTAGTGCTTGCAAGACAGAAGATGATCCTTATGTTGCTTTGAAATCGTATGATATTCCGGAGTTAATTGCTTTAATCGGAAGTAAAAAGTCTAAAGAAGTCAAGTTTGCACAGGGGGCTTTAAAAAGATTGGAAATAGAAGGTGCTTTTGCGATTGAACCACAGAATACTTTGGATAGAATTGTTTGCCGGACTAGGTGGGGACAAGGTGAAGCTTTAAAGCTGAAAGATCAATGGATTTTCAGAATGGTAAAGCCTAAGGTTAAACGTAAAGGGTGGGCTCGTCCTCCTATGGGATTAAGAGAAGGAACTAAGGTGGATGCGTATGGAATGTTTTTTTATAGGTATGATGAAATACGTACTAACGGAACTAGAGTTGAATATGTTTTTGAAACCAGCCATGCTGGGTATATGGTTATTGTTGTAAAAGAAGGTGAAATTGAAGCAATTTTTTAAGGGGAGAGAGTACATGGGAAAGAGTATTACTTATAAAATATTAGAGAAGCATCTGGTTTCCGGAGAACTTATAAAAGGTAAGGAGATTGGGATTAAAATCGATCAGACATTAACTCAGGATGCTACCGGAACTATGGCTTATTTACAGTTTGAAGCAATGGGTATCCCAAAGGTAAAGACTGAGTTGTCGGTCAGCTACGTTGATCATAATACATTACAACAGGGGTTTGAAAACGCAGATGATCATAGATATCTGCAGACAGTTGCCGCAAAATATGGTATTAAGTTTTCACGACCGGGCAATGGAATTTGTCATCAGGTACATCTGGAACGTTTTGGGGTTCCGGGTAAGACCTTGGTTGGGAGCGACAGTCATACTCCTACCGGCGGCGGAATGGGTATGATTGCAATTGGTGCCGGAGGTATTGATGTTGCGGTAGCTATGGGCGGCGGAGCGTTTCATTTAGTATCTCCGGAAGTTATAAAGGTTAATTTGATTGGAAAGTTGCGCAAGTGGGTATCAGCAAAAGATGTGATACTGTATGTGCTTAGTATTATTTCCACAAAGGGAAATGTTAATAAGGTGCTTGAATACAGCGGGGAAGGAGTAAAGACATTATCTGTTCCCGAGAGAGCTACAATTACGAATATGGGCGCAGAGACTGGAGTTACAACAAGTATATTTCCTTCAGACGAAGTCACACGGAAGTTTCTACAGGCTCAGAACAGGGAAGGTGTATGGCAGGAATTATCTGCTGATGAGGACGCTGAATATGTTCAGGTTATAGATATAGATCTAGCTGAAGTAGAACCTATGGTTGCTTTGCCTCATTCTCCGGGGAATGTGGTTAAGGTTAAAGAACTAGTTGGGAAGAAAGTCGATCAGGTGATGATCGGTAGTTGTACTAATTCTTCTTTGCGAGATTTGATGATTGTCGGTAAGCTTTTAGCAGGCAAAAAGGTTAATTTAAATACGTCATTGGGTATTGCTCCGGGATCGCGTCAAGTATTGTCTATGATTTCAAAAAACGGTATTTTGGGAGAGATGCTTGATGCCGGAGCCAGGATTTTGGAAAATACCTGCGGTTTTTGTATTGGTAATGGCCAGGCTCCAAATACTAATGCGGTCTCTGTACGTACAAATAACCGTAATTTTGAAGGCAGAAGCGGAACATTGTCTGCGGGTATATATTTAGTTTCTCCGGAAACTGCGGTATTAGCAGCGATTGCTGGGGAGTTTGTTAATCCACTGGCTATGGCAGAAAGTGATTTCCCTAAGATTGATCTATCGAATAGTTTTGATATTGACGATAGTATGGTGATTGAGCCGACAGATAACCCGGATGCAGTAGAAGTTTTTCGCGGGCCTAATATTGGAGAACCGCCGAAAAACAAAGCATTAAGTAATATATTGCGGGGCAAAGTTGGAATAAAGGTTGAAGATAAGATAACAACTGATCATATTATGCCGGCAGGTCAGCGTTTAAAATATCGTTCGAATATAAATAAATATGCTGAGTTTGTATTTGAAACAGTAGTTCCTGAATTTTCTAAGAATGCAGCTTCGTTAAGGGATGAAGGTAAAGGGGTGTTTATTGTAGCCGGAGAAAGTTATGGGCAAGGATCAAGCCGGGAGCACGCAGCGATGTGTCCGATGTATTTAGGCGTAAAGGCGGTATTTGCTAAATCCATAGAACGTATTCATGCGGCGAATTTGGTGAATTTTGGTATTTTACCTTTGATATTTGTGAATCCGGATGATTATAACAAAATTGATAAAAATGATGAGCTGGATATTGGGGATGTTATTGGTGGAATTGATAAAGGTTGTTACATTGATATTGAGAATAAAACAAAAAATACACAGATAAAGATGGGATATTCTTTGAGCAGTCGCCAGAAAGAAATTCTTAAAGCCGGTGGACTTCTTAACTATACTAAAGATGTGAAGGAAAGGACAAAATAAATATGCCGGCAATAGTATTTGATATTGAGACTGTGGGGGTGGATTTTGAAAGCCTGTCTGATGCAACTCAGGAGAATCTGCTTAAGCGGGCAGAGACAGCAGAAGAAAAACAAGTAGTTAGAGACAGTTTGGGCTTATATCCTTTGACTGGACAGATTGTTGCTATTGGAATGATTGAGGCAGGGACAGATAACGGTGTAGTTTTTTTTCAGGATCCGGATGGGAAGACCGAGAGTTTTAAAGAAAACAATACAGATTACATTGTCTGTTCAGAAAAAGAGATACTTGAATTCTTTTGGCAGAAGATGCGCAGGTTCAATCAGTTTGTAACTTTTAACGGACGTGGTTTTGACTGTCCATATATTATGATTCGTTCAGGTATTAATAAAGTAAAGCCGGTAAAAGAATTGATGCCGTATCGCTATGATACTAAAATACACATTGATTTGTTTGATCAATTGGGATATTACGGAGCAACTCGCCGTGGATTTAGTTTGCATATGTGGTGTGAAGCATTTGGAATTACTAGTCCGAAAGAAGAAGGTATATCAGGTGGTGATGTGGGAAAATTATATAAAGAGGGCAAATGCGTGGATATTGCCAGATATTGTATGCGGGATGTGCAGGCGACAAAAGATTTATATTTGAACTGGAATGAGTATATTAGACCGGAGTATCGTTAATGGAAGTTAATGTTAATTATATTACTGCAATGAAGTTTGAAGCGGTTTGCGGTAAGCATAGGGTGTCGGTTGATCTTCCGGTGGAAAGTAACGGTACTGATACCGGGCCTACCCCACCACAATATTTTTTGACAAGTTTAGCTAGCTGTGTGGGTGTGTATGTAGCAAGTTATTGTAATAGCGCAAAACTGAATGCAAAAGGTATGCAGATTAAGATAACCGCAGATAAGATGCAGAATCCTTCCCGGATAGATAATATTAAAATTTTGGTAGCGTTGCCTAATGCCGAAGTTGGTAAAAGAAGGGATGCGGTTTTAAGTGTTGCACGTAAGTGTTTAATTCACAATACATTGCATGATGTTCCTCAGATAAGTATAGATCTGGCTGAGGGGCAGGAATAGGGAGTAATTGTAATTAATGAAGAAATGTAAAAAAACAACTGAGCGGGTGCAACAGATAAAACCAAAAAAAATTAAAAAAGATATATTTAAAAAATACGGTCAGATAATTGAATGGGATGGCCCCCAAAAGAAAAAATCAATAAATCAATTTCGGATTGTTACCCGGGAAGAAAAATCAGAGGGTTGGAGAATTGCATATTTAATTGTCCGGGAGAAAACAATAGATAGATTAGAGCAGCATGTTAATTCACTTGAAAGTTTTGAGCCGGTAAAAGGTAAATCAATATTATATGTATCTAACCAGGAGAAGCCGGAGAGGATCGAGAGTTTTATTCTTGATCGTCCGGTAGTGCTTAAAAAAGGTATTTGGCACGGGGTGGTTAGTCTTGATAAAGAAGCGCATATTAAAATCACAGAAAATAATAAAGTACGCATGAAAAGATATAAGCTTGGTTATAATTTATGATCATAAAAAGGAGCAAGAATCATGGCGCTGATTAAATGTTCTGAATGTGGTATGGAGATTAGTGAAAAGGCAGTATCTTGTCCTGGATGCGGTCATCCGATGCAGGGGATGGAAGAGTTGACGCGTTTAGCCAGGTTGGCAGTTTGGGGTTATGAGTGGAAATCTAAAACCGAAATTAACGGTTGGCCGCTGGTTCATGTTGCTATCGGTCGTAGTAAGAAAACAGGCAAGCTTCTTGTTGCTAAAGGTATTATTGCTATAGGTCAGTTTGCGATTGGTGTAATCACAATTGCTCAGTTTGGTATTGGAGTTATTTTTGGATTTGGTCAGTTTGTGACCGGGCTTTTAGCAATTGGCCAGTTTGCTTTTGGAGGTATTGTAATTGCGCAATTTGGTGTCGGGATGTATGTTTTAGCGCAGATTGGTTATGGGACCCATATATGGTCTGTAAAGCTTAAAGATCCTGAGGCGATAAAGTTTTTTAAGGATTTATGGGTACCAATAAAGGGCTTATTTAGATAAGAATGGGTATAAAGAGGCGAAGATGGATTACAACGAAGAAGTAAGATTACAGAAAGTATATGAAGAAGAACTTTCTGATGAAGCTTTACTTGAAATGGCTGTGGCTGATGAGCAAGAATATCAGGATGGCGTGTATGCTCTAATCTTGAAAGCCATAGATAAAAGAGGTCTTAAGGATCAACTGGCTGAATCCAGAAATCACGAAGTAAGAGGCGAGGAAATTGATGGGAAAAACTGGATTGATCTTTTTCAATATAGCAGTGAGGTTGAACGAGGGAGTTTGGAGGCATTTTTTAAAGAATTTGGGATAGTGTTTAAAACTTTTCCTCAGATAACCAGATTAGGGGTTCCTACAGGTACTGGCATAATAAAAGTACGGGAAGATTGTATTGAGCAGGCAGAGAAGATAGTTGCTGATTTTGAGAATGCAAAAGAGTTTCAGGGTATTGTTATGGAAGAATCTATAGTTAGAAACTCAGTGAGCATAGTTTTAGAACGCAGGGGTGTTGTTAATCCAGATCAGATTATAGATGAGATTATAGAAGAAATTAAAGGGAATAACTGTTAGGAGGCCTAAGATGTGTCAGAATAATAGTAATGATTGTTTGGGGAAGATAGCCAGTATTTTAGGCTGGTGTTTTGTTTTGGGGATGGGGTTACTATTATACTGGGTTGGGATGCTTGTGTTTGCAAAAGATTTTGTTTATAGTATGCATACTAAATTCCTGGCGATGCCCAGATATCAGTTTAATGCTATTCATTATGCAGGGATAACAATTGCTAAGCTGTTTATGTCATATGCTTTTTTACTTCCATATATAGCAATTAAGATAGTCCAGAAAAAGAATAAATGAAATATATTACTTTTGTTATTTATATTTTTTTGGTAATGTTTGCTTGTGCTGGTTGTTCCGGTGGAGGCAATTCTTCCGAACAAAAATCCTCAAAAACAACTGATAAGAAAACTGTGGCAGTATATTTCAAAAACGGGGATGTAATGGTTGGAGAAATGATCAGCCAGACAGAAGATCAGTATGTGCTTAACTGGAAAGGTAAAGAAACAGTTATTTACCCGGAAATGGTCGAGCGTATTGGTAACCCCAAAGAGGCTTTATTGGAAAAAGAAGAACCTCTTACCGATGAGGAAATAACCTCACATTGGCCTTATATAAACGATGTTATTTTAAGACTGACCAATCAGAAAGTTCTGGATGTAGAGATTACTAGTGTTGCCAAAGATAGACTGACTGTAAAACATCCTTTAGAGGGAGGCGGGTATATTACGCAGGAGATTGATCGTTCTCAGCTTGAATATCTTATATTTAAGCCGGTTGAAAATGAAAAAACTAAAGATACAGAGGCTTTCCTTAAAAAATTATTTGCGGAGATGGAGTTTTACCGTGTTGGCAATTTTACAATAATAACCGATTCTTATATTACCTGGGTTAAAGAATATCAAAAAACAGTAAAAGATGTATCTACAAATATCTACCTTAAATTCCTGCCACTGTTTAAAGACCGAAAACAAGAATTTCAAAATTTTATAGTGATATTTGATGATTATACGGATTTTGTGGATTATGCGGTAACAGACGGAGTGCCGGGGTGGGCTGTGGCGGGGTATTTTACCCCGGAAGACAAGGTGCTTTTTCTTTATAATGTTTTAGGTGATAAAATGTCTGAAATTTTGTTTGAAGCCTTGGTTGGTGAAAGCGGCAGGACAATCGATAATATCGTAGATAGTGTATCAAAGTACGGCAATGATGATAATTATAAGATTTATGTAAAAGGACAAGCTAAGAGAATTAAGGATAAATTTTGGCAGGCATATTCATTTTATAAAGGGATGTATAAACAGATAACAATGAATACTTTAAGACATGAATTTACGCATGAATTTTTCCATAATTGGGGGTTGCAAACAATTGTTCTTTCTAGAGCTGAAAAAGATAAAAAACATATGGAAGAAATGAAGAAAGAATTTACAGAAGCAAAGGATGCAAAGCAAACAGCGGAATTTATCAAGAAAATAATAACATATAAATCTGACCCTATAGATATGAAAGCGGCAAATTCCTGCTTTGTTGAAGGAATTGCGACTTATTGTGAAACAGATGAGCCTGGAGACCAAAACGATAGATGGTTGTTTATTTATCAGGAGATGGCAAGGCAGGGGGCAATATATCCTCTGGAGGTTTTAACCTCTTATCGCATGGGTAGTTTTCCCGGAGTTTGCTCTCAGGCGATGCAGGAATTATATGCGCAGAGTTGGGCATTTGTCACTTTTTTAATGGACAAATATCCTGAAGAATTCTTGGGTTATCAAAAAAAACTATCGGATCAATATGCAAAGGGGCGTGATGAGGCAAACTTACTTGAAAAAGAACTGGGTAAAGATCTGAAATCAATACAAAAAGAATTTATATTATACATGAATAAATTTGAACGATTGGAAGAGCCTTTCTTAGTAGAGTTTGATAAGATATTAGACATTTTGAGGGATTAGAATCGGATTTTATGTTACAGAAATTTATCAACATGGATGATAGAGGCAGACAATACCGGATAGATTTTATCCAGATCACAATTTTTGTATTGCTTGCAGTTTTTAGTCAGATTATTTTTTTACAGATTGATAACTCTATAGAAGGAGTGGACTCGACAAATCACCTGCTTTTTTCTTTGGAATTTCACTATAAGTCTTCGGATATTTTTAATAACATTTCCCAGCCTTTTATTCTTCGGCTAAAAGAATTCACGTATTTTTTTACTCAGCCTGTAGCACATAGTACAGTATATTGGCCAAATGGTCTTAATCTGAGTGTGTTGCCGTGGTATTTTCTATTTGGCTTGTCATTGATTGTGGCAAAAATGAGTTTGTTGTTATACTTATGTATTCTTTTATTTTCTGTTTACTGTATCGGCAGGTTGTATTTTTCTCATCAAGCCGGAATGTTCTCAGCATATACTCTTTTTATGTATCCGATTATATTTGAAAGTTCCCGGCAGTTTCAATTGGATTTCCCGCTTACAGCAATGATTGCGATTACGGTATTACTGGTTTTAAAAACAGAATATTTTAGTAGTATAAAATATTCTGTTTTAAGTGGGCTAGTACTTGGCTGGGCAATGCTTATAAAAGGACAGGCGGTTCTATTTATTCTTGGGCCATTGTTTTTTATCTTAGATAAAATTAGGCATGATAGTAAGGTGTTATCCTGGAAAACTATGAGGAATATGGTAGTTTTCCTTTCTTGTGCAGTAATACTTGCCGGATTATGGTGGGTAACTAATTTTGCAGAGATGATAGCTTCGTTGAAAGATCATATGTGGGGGGTAAATAAGGCAATTGAAGAATTTTACCCGGATGGTATCAGTAAAAAATTTTCTTTTTTTGAATTAACATATTATATCCGGGCATTATTTTCTTCAATCGGATGGATTGGGATAACAGCGTTTGCAATTGCTGTCGGTGTATTTAAAAAAAAATTATTAGAACAAAAGTATATTTTAAGTGTGTTTTTAATCCCATTTATTTTATTTGCGGTTTTGTTCACGATAAAGTCAGCACGGTTTTTAATGCCGGGATTATTTGTGATTGCACTGGTTACGGGAGCCGGAGTATGCGAGATTAAAAATAGGAAAATTAAACGTGTGACAATAATTATTTTAGGGGTAATTATGCTGGTCCAATTTTGTGGTCGTTCTTATGGGATTTGGAATCAAAGGTATGAATCGAATAATGTATCTTTTTTTCCACTTACGCAATATGAAACTGTACCGCAAAAAAGAGATTTGATATTTGATGAGATTATCAGAGAAATTAGGGCCTATTCGCCTGCAGCAGAACCAGTTTACATGGGGATTATTGCCGCAGGAGAGTCAGACGGGCTTGAGATTATTTATTGGCTGAGACTTTATGATGAATTTATATATCCAATTGATATTATGGAAACATCCGAGGTTTTTTATGAATCTTTGGACAGTTTTGATTTTATAATATTTGCAAGCCATCCCAGGTATGGACATTTAGCTGGCTGGCCGCAAGGAGAACAGTTAGGGGCGTTGCTCAAGAGAAGGTTTCCTCATAAGAGTGCGTTATTAGAAGTGACTAGTAAGGATGTATGGAATGGTATTTTAAATGATTTTGGGGGAAATAGAGAGAAATTTCATTTAGTTAAAAAGGTGCGAGGTGGTCGTTACGGTTATAATTCATATTATATCTATAAGCGGCGGCAATAATTGACTTGGAATGGATTTTATGTTATGGTGATTTGTTAAATCTATGGAGCAGGAATATTTTTATTATCAAATAAGGAAAGAAAAAGAGTTTGAGGATATCTGTCTTCGTTGTGGGAATTGTTGCGGAATTCAGGATGATCCGTGTGTACATTTAGTTGAGCAGCCAGAGGGTAAGTATCTTTGTGATATATATGCTTCTCGGCAGCAGGGGAAACAGAAAACGCATTCTGGTAATCTGATCAAGTGTGTGTTTATCCGTGAGATTTTGTATAAGGACTGGCCGGGTAATTGGAATTGCGCTTACAAGAAGAAGCAGTAACATGTTGATAAATATAAAAGTTACGGCTAATGCAGCAAAAAATGAAATCATTAAAAAGTCAGATAGTGAATTTGTTGTTAAAGTAACTATTGCTCCTGAAAAGGGCAAGGCTAACAAAAAAGTGATTGCATTGCTTTCGGATTTTTTAGAAATAAAGATATCGGATATAAGTATAGAGAGAGGACATACTAGTTCGCGTAAAACAATAAGGATTCCGGACACTAAGCGAGTAGGGTAAAGTGCCACGGATATAAATTTTCGCAAATTATTTATGACTACTTTATTGTCATAAATAATGCGCTCATTTAAAGAAAGGTAGGTATATTATGAGAGAAGAAGTTGAAAAGGTATTGGAGCAGGTTCGCCCAGCTTTGCAGGCTGATGGTGGAGATGTTGAGTTGGTTGATGTAACTGAAGATGGTATTGTCAAAGTACAGCTTAAAGGTGCTTGTGGTTGTTGTCCGATGAGTCAGATGACGTTGAAGATGGGTATTGAAAAAAAACTCAAAGAGGCAATTCCGGCGGTTAAGTCGGTTGAATCTGTTTAACCTATTGTAAATTAATAATTTATAAAAAGCGACAGCCTTTATGACTGTCGCTTTTTATGCTTTTAATCCCTTGCTATATAGAGTAATATTTGTTAAAATTGATATATTATGGTTAAAAAACGTGCTTTTTTGATTAGTTTTGAAGGCATTGAAGGCACAGGCAAAAGCACTCAATGTCGTTTGCTGGTTAATTATTTAAAGAGAAAAGGACTAAAGGTTACTCTTTTTCGTGAGCCTGGATCATCCGCAGTAGGTGAAAAGATGCGGGAAATCTTGTTGCATGGTAAGGGTAATCTTACTTCTTTGAGTGAGACTTTGCTTTTTATTATAGCAAGGGCACAATTAGTGGTGGAAAAAATCAAACCGTCTTTAAAGAAAAAAGATATAATTATTTTAGATAGATATATAGATGCTACGCTAGCTTATCAGGGATATGGCGGGAATGTTGATAAAGCGTTGATAAAAAGTTTGAATAAGCATGCGATAGCTGATATGGTTCCGGATTTGACGATATTATTTGATATTGATCCTAAGATTGGACTTACACGTTCCGGAAGAGGGGATCGTTTTGAAAAAAGAAAGATAAGTTTCCATCGCAGAGTACGTAATGGTTATTTGAAAGTAGCCAGGGAAAATCAAAGTCGGATAAAGGTTATTCCGGTAAAAGATGATATACAGACTATTCAACAATGTGTGCGGGATATAGTGCAAGATGCGTGTAGATGTAGAAAATTACGAAAGTATTTCTGATAAAACAGCTAATTTTTTGCAGTCAGTAGCACAAAGCAAAGGCTGCAGTTTGCTGTTTGTGGGAGAGAATAAGCAGAGAATATCTCAGGCGGTAACAGAATTAGCAAAGTATGTTAACTGCTTAGATTCTTCTATAGCTGTTTGTGATGATCAGTGCAGCAGTTGTATTAAAATAGCCAAAAAACAGCATCCGGATGTGGTGTGGATTGAACCTAAGGGCACATCATCAAAAATAAAAATTGAAGATATCCGTCGATTAAAAGAGCTAAGTAATTTAAAGCCATATGAGGCTCGCAAAAAGGTGTTTATTATTCGGGATGCGGAGCGGTTGACTCCGGAGTCAGCTAATGCCATGTTAAAAGTACTTGAGGAGCCTCCGCAAGATGCGATATTAATTTTAATCGCAGAAAGTGCAAATCAACTTTTACCTACGGTTGTTTCCCGTTGTCAGTTAATTCGTTTTTCGGGGGTAGAGTTTTCAGTTACCGAAGAACCCGAAGCAATTCAGGAATTGGCAGAAGGTTTTTTTGAGTCTACAGAGTTGGCCCAATGTAGTAAATTGATTAATGAAACAGCGGCATTGTCACGGGGTGAGTGTGAACGCTTATTGCAAGAGGTAGCGTTTATTTTGCGGGACATGTTAATGGCTAGCTTAAATGTATCTGATTATGCGTTAATGAGTCGGCAACCGGAGGCAAATATTAAGGAGTGGACTGTATTATTCAGCCGGGAGTCAATGGAATTTTTAGTGGGCGAGACATTACGGATAAAAAGATATGTACATGGTAATGCTAATATAAAGTTATCAATTGATATTTTAATAAAAGAAATACAAGCTCGTAAGTATTTAGACTAGAGAGGAAGATAATTGTGAAGATAGTGGAAGTAAGATTGAGAGAACAGGGCAAGGTTATGTTTTTTAATCGAAGTAACATTGAAATCAAAGCCCAGGATATTGTTATCGTTGAGTCTGAAAGAGGCAATGATTATGGTCATATTCTTTCGGATCCTAATCAGGCTCCGGAACGTAAGCCTGAAGGTTCGGTTAAACGGATTGTGCGTGTTGCTACAAAAGAAGATCTTGAACAGATAGAAAAAAATAGACAGGATGTAAAAAATGTTTTTCGGACTGCAGCAAAAAAGATAGAAGAACGTAAGCTGGAGATGAAGCTGGTGGAAGCGGAATATTCTTTTGACCGGAGTAAAATAACTTTTTATTTTACAGCGGAAGGGCGTATTGATTTTCGGGAACTAGTCAGAGATCTGGCGCATATGTTTAAAGCGCGGATAGAACTTAAGCAAATCGGGGTACGTGACGAGGTAAAAATGTTTGGTGGTTTTGGTTGTTGTGGACGAAATCTTTGTTGCGCTGCTTATCTTAAGGACTTTGAGCCGGTGACTATTCGTATGGCAAAACAGCAAAATATGCCGCTAAACCCGGAAAAGATTTCAGGGTTGTGTGGACGGCTTATGTGTTGTCTGGCTTATGAGTATGAAACTTATAAGGAGTTTTCTAAGTGTTTACCTAGAGAGGGCGAATATATTCAGACAAAAGAGGGTAAAGGCAGAGTGATTAGTGTGAACACTATTAAACAAGAAGTTCTGGTTGAATTGGAAGATGAAAGAAAAGTAGAAATTTCGTTTAAAGGGAAGTGTCATAAAAGAGATGGAAAAAGAAAATAGATTTTATATTACTACAGCGATTGATTATCCTTCGGGCAAGCCGCATATAGGGCATGCATATGAAAAAATCATTGCAGATGTTATTGCTCGTTGGCAGAGGAAACGCAGCAGAGAAGTATTTTTTCTAACCGGGACAGATGAACATGGGCAGAAAATTGAAAGGTATGCGGCAAATGCTGATAAATCACCACAGGAATTTGCAAATGAGATGACTGAAAAATTTCTTGATCTTTGCCAGGTGTTGAATGTTTCGAATGATGATTTTATCAGGACAACTCAAAAGCGCCATATTGATGTTGCGCAAACCATATTTAAAAAGGTATTTGATAAGGGGGATATTTACAAGGACACTTATAAAGGGTTTTACTGTGTTGATTGTGAATCGTTCTATTTAGAGAGAGATCTGACAGATGGTAATTGTCTGGTGCATGGAAAAAAAGTCGATTGGATGGAAGAAGAAGGTTATTTTTTCAGGATGAGCAAATATCAGCAGAAGATATTGGATCATATAAAGGCTAATGATGATTTTATTTGGCCTGAGTCCCGGCGAAATGAAGTTATTAGTCGTTTGCAGGAGCCGTTACGAGATCTTAATGTTTCCCGTTCTAATTTTACCTGGGGAATCCCATTGCCGAATGATAAAGGACAGGTTATTTATGTTTGGTTTGATGCTTTGATCAATTATGTGAGTGGAGCAGGATACCCTGATAGTGAGCGTTTTAAAAGGTTTTGGCCGGCAGCTGTGCACTTGGTTGGTAAAGATATTTTGTGGTTTCACACTGTGGTTTGGCCGGCTATACTTATGGCTGCGGATATTGAACTTCCCCAGAGCGTATGTGTGCACGGATTTATAAATTTAAAAGGTGAAAAGATCTCAAAAAGTACCGGGTCGATGGTTGATCCGATAGAATTAGCCAAGAAATACGGTACAGATAGTTTGCGTTATTTTCTGATGCGGGAAATTTCTTTTGGTGAGGATGGTAATTTTTCCGAAGATGCACTTATCCGTCGTATTAATAGTGATTTGGCTAATGATCTGGGGAATCTAGTGCACCGAACACTGACCATGATTGAGAAATATTTTCAGGGAAGTGTTCCCGAGATAAAAACGGATAAACTTAAATGTATTAAAGCGTATGTTTTGGCAGCCGGACTAACGGAGGCTGTAGATAAAGAGATTAGTGTTTATAATTTTAGTCAGGCGCTGGCCAAGATTTGGGAAGCGATTAATGCAGCAAATAAATTAGTAGAAGAGACAAAGCCCTGGAATTTATCTAAAGAGGGCAAGATTGATGAGTTGGGTGTTTTTATTTTTGTGATGAGTTATGTTATAGATAAAGTTAGAGAAAATATCGATTGCTTTATGCCTCAGACAGCAGTCAAGATAGTACAGCAGTTTCAACCCGGGAAAATAAAAAAAGATAAACCCCTTTTCCCTAGAATACAAGATGACAAACTTAATTGATACACATTGTCATATTAATTTTCATCAATTTGATGAGGATCGGAAAGAAGTAATTCAGCGGGCTAGAGATGCTGGCGTTGAGTGCATGATTAATATCGGTGCAGATGCTGAAACTTCACAGCAGTCAGTTGATTTAAGCGGAGAATATGAATTTATTTTTTCTACAGCTGGAGTTCATCCTCATTACGCTGCGGATACCGGTGTTGATGAAATTGATCTGATTGAACATTTGGTGAAAAATGAGAAAGTAGTGGCTGTTGGTGAAATAGGTTTGGATTATTATAATCGTTCTGATCCGGACAAAGATATTGCTAAAGAATTAAAAGCTATTCAGCAGCGGGTATTTGCTTCATTTCTGGAAGTGGCAAAAAAAACTGATTTGCCTGTAATTATTCATTCCCGAGATGCGGGGGATGATGTTCTTAATATATTAAAAAATTGTTTTGGTAGTCATGTTCGAGGAGTGATGCATTGTTATTCTCAGGATAAAGTTTTTTTAGATCGTTGTTTGGATTTAGGATTATATGTTTCGTTTGCCGGTAATATTACTTATAAAAAAGCACAAGCATTGAGAGAAGTTGCTGATTATGCGCCCTTGGATAGAATTCTGATAGAAACAGATGCCCCATTTTTGGCGCCGCAGGCAGTTCGAGGTAGGCGGAATGAACCGGCGCATGTTAAAATAGTAGCAGAAGAAATAGCGCGGATTAAAAAAATCGATTTAGAAGTTGTTTCTAATCAAACTTCAGAAAATGCTCGGCAATTGTTTGAAATAATATGAAATCAAAAGTTAGTATAGTTAAGTGCTCCGACTATGACAAAGAGCGTATTTATAAAGCAGTAAAAGGATCGATAGATCTTATCGGTGGGATAGAGGCGTTTGTTAAGCCGGGCCAAAAAGTTCTTTTAAAACCTAATTTACTTAAAGTTGGAACTCCGGAAGAAGCAGTAGTTACTCATCCGGAAATGATTAGAGCGGTTATTAGACTGGTAAAAACTCAGACGGATAAAATATTCGTGGGGGATAGTCCGGCGGGGCTTATAAAAGCTGAATCAGTATATGAAAAGTCTGGAATAGCTGATGTTTGTCGGCAAGAAAAAGTAACTCTTGTAAAATTCGACCGGTTTATAAAGATTGACGGGATTCCGTTTACAGAGTTAATCAAGGAAGTGGATGTTCTTATTTCTCTGCCGAAATTTAAAACACATAATTTAACGACAATTACCGGAGCAATAAAGAATGTTTTTGGTTTAATTCCAGGCCTTTATAAAGTAGAATGTCATAAAAAGGCTCCAAATTTTAAAGTGTTTTCTGCGATGCTGGCAAAGATTTATAGCCATGTGCCGGCGCAGTTAAATATTGTTGATAGTATTTTGGCGATGGAGGGAGATGGTCCGGCAGCTGGAAAGCCTCGGTTTTTGGGTTTTGTGCTTGCTTCAGCTGATGCCGTAGCAGCTGATGCAGTGTTGACAAAAATAATCGGACTTAATCCTTTTGACATAATTAGTACAAAAGCTGCTTATCGCTTGAAACTGGGCGAAGCGGATTTGAAGAAGATAGAGGTTGTTGGAGAATCTATAGCGGCAGTAAAAATACAAGATTTTGCATTACCTAAGATTGTGGCGTTATATAAGGTGCCGAATATTATCTCACGTATTTTTATGCGATTAGTGCCTCTGATTATCGGGGTTGATTATAAAAAATGCAGTAATTGTATGATGTGTAAAAACAGTTGTCCTCAGGATGCAATACAAGAGGTTGGAGGGAAACTGAAGGTTAATTGTCGAAAGTGTATTTTATGTCTTTGTTGCGGGGAGATTTGTCCAAATAATGCAATATATATGCGGTTTTTAAATCGGAGGGTAAAATCGTGAAAAGTAAAATCATTGTTATTGAGGATACGCAGGAGGATTTTGAGAGTTTAAAAAAAACGTTGCCATTAGAAGAATATACGCTTTTACACGCTCCCAATGGTTATAAGGGGATAGAACTTATTGAAGAGGAGATGCCGGATCTGGTTATTTTGGATCTTGTATTGCCTGATGTGGATGGATTTGAAGTGTGTAAAAGAATACGTCAGGATGAGCGTTTTATAAGTTTGCCGATTTTGTTTTATACTTCCAGTGGAAACTTGGATAACAAACTGATTGGGTTAGCTGTCGGAGGATCTGATTTTTTAATTAAAGGGAGTGACTCGCGGGAAGTAAATATACGGATTAGAAATCTCTTGCGTTCGAAAAAGATGTTTGATGATGTGGTTAAACTTTCGGTGGTGGATGCACTTACACATGTTTATAACCGCCGGTATTTTCAACATCGTTTGGCAGATGAGTTGGAACGCGGCAGACGTTATAATCGTGAATTTTGCTGTATTATAATGGACATTGATAACTTTAAAGGCATCAATGATACATATGGCCATCCGGTAGGTGATCTTGTTTTAAAACGAATTGGAAGTTTGTTGCGTCGTAATATTCGTTCGGCTGATGTGTTGTGTCGTTATGGAGGTGACGAGTTTGGTTTGTTGTTACCGGAGACCACTTCTCATGGTGCATTTATTACCGCAGAAAGAATTCGTACGCTTCTTGAAAAGAAAGATTTAGGAAAGCCGGATAACGAGATTAAAACCACATTGAGTTTAGGTATAAGTTCTCTGGTAGAAGGGGGAGCGTTGGGAACAGATGAGTTGGTAACACAGGCAGACGTAGCCTTATATAAAGCAAAACAGGAAGGTCGTAATAGGACAAAGATTTATGGCAGTCATATGGAAGCGTAATAAGTAGGGGCCGTGCTTGTTAAAACAAAAAACAGAAAGTGTATTTTGAAGATAGAGACGATTAAGTGGGATAAGGGAGCAGTTAAAATAATAGATCAGACGAAATTACCGCAGAAACTGATATATGTGCGTTGTGTTACGGTAAAACAGGTTTGGGATGCAATTCGAATTTTAAAAGTACGCGGTGCTCCGGCAATTGGTGCAGCCGCAGCTTTAGGCGTAGTGCTGGGTATTAGTAAAAAAAGGTTTAGCAGTTTTAATGATTTGAGAAAAGAAGTGGATAAGCTTGTTAAATATCTTGCTTCGGCCCGACCTACAGCAGTAAATCTTTTTTGGGCTCTAGAGAGGATGAAAAGTGTAGTTCTTAAAAATAAGTTAGATGATATAAAAGAAATAACGCAAAAACTAATAGCAGAAGCATCAGCTATAATTGATGAAGATAAACGTACTTGCCGGAAGATGGCTCAGAATGCGCAGGTCTTAATTAAAAAAAATGACAGAATTCTTACTTATTGTAATGCGGGGATCTTAGCTACAGTTGATTATGGTACAGCATTAGGTTGTATTTACCGGGCAAACGAATTAAAGAAAAATGTAAAAGTATATTCATGCGAGACGCGGCCTCTTTTGCAAGGAGCACGTCTTACTTGCTGGGAATTAAATAAAAAAGGAGTTGATGTTACGCTTATTTGCGATAGTATGGCTGGGTATTTAATGCAGCAGAAAAAAATCGATAAGATTTTTATCGGTGCAGATAGAATCGCGGCTAATGGCGATGCGGCTAATAAAATTGGTTCCTATTCTGTGAGTGTGCTTGCTAATTTTCATAAAATTCCTTTTTATGTAGCGGCTCCGCTTTCAACTTTTGATGTGAGCTTGAAAGACGGAAATCAAATTCCGATTGAACAACGCAGCAAAAGTGAAGTAAGTGAGTTATTTTTCAAGCGTTCGATAACAGCAAAAGGGGTTGATGTTTATAACCCGGCATTTGATGTTGTTCCCGCTAAGCTTATTAGCGGGATTGTGACTGAAGCAGGTGTGATTACCCCGCCTTTTCCAAAAAAGATTGCGCGTTTATTCAAATCATGAAAACACTGAAACAAACCGGAGAATTCAAATTCATAAAAGTGGTTTCCAGTCTTTGTAAAAATGATAAGTCTGTTTTTAAAGGGATTGGGGACGATACCGCAGTTATTAATTCTTCCCGGGATAAATATTCGCTTTTTACTACTGATACATTGCTTGAAGATGTTCACTTTAAACGCACGCAAATACCCCAGCAGATAGGCCATAAGGCGATTGCTTGTTCGATAAGTGACATTGCGGCTATGGGTGGTATTCCGGAATATGCTTTGGTGAGCGTTGGGTTTCCTCAGGATATAGGAATCAAGTTTGCTAAAAAGATGTATTCAGGCATATTAAAAACAGCGGGATGTTTTGGGGTAAGTGTTGTTGGTGGAGATACGGTTTGTTCGAAAAAAATAATGCTTAGTATTTTTGTGAGCGGAACTGTACGGCGTAAAAATCTGGTGATGCGTTCCGGAGCAAAGCAAGGTGATGCTATTTTTGTCACCGGGAAATTGGGCGGCTCTGCGAAGGGTAGGCATTTAAAATTTATACCGAGAGTTGAAGAATCAAATTGGCTGGTGGCAAATTTTAAAATAAATTCAATGATTGATATCTCTGATGGCTTGGTGCAAGATTTAGGACATATTTTAGAAGAGAGTAAAGTCGGGGCGCTTGTTATAGAAGGGAATGTGCCGGTTTCTTTGCAGGCAAGAAATGTGGAAGATGCGTATTATCAGGGAGAAGATTTCGAACTTTTGTTTACGGTCTCGGCAAGAAACGCTAAAAGATTAAAACAAAAATGGCCGTTTAAAAAGACGGTGAAATTAACTTGCATCGGAAAGATTAAGAATAAAAAGTTTGGCTTGAAAGTTGAAAATAAAAATGGGAATATAGAGGAATTAAAACAAGGTGGGTATCAGCATTTTGATTATAAAAACAAATAGCGCAGAAGAAACAATAGCTTTAGGTGGAAAAATATCACGGGTATTAAAGCCGGATTCAGTGATTGCTTTATCCGGCAATCTTGGCAGTGGCAAGACGACCTTGGTTAAAGGTATTGCCGAGGGCCTTGGGATTGATAGAAAGAATGTAATTAGTCCTTCGTTTACTTTGATTCGTGAGTATCAGAGTAAACGGATGAATTTATTTCACTGTGATTTGTATCGATTAGATGATTTGCAGCAAATTTCGTTTTTAGGACTTGATGATTATTTTTCTAGGGAAGGTGTGCTTGTTATCGAATGGGCAAAAAAAGCGGAAGGACTTTTACCGGATGATCATTTAAACATTGATATTTCTCCGGTATCAGAAAGTAAACGTAAATTTAAATTTTCAGCAAAAGGTAAAACATATAAAAAAATGATAAATAGGATAAAAGAGTTATGAAGTATCTAAGCATTGATACATCTACAAAATACTTGTGTATTGTTGTCGGGGAGGACGGAAAAGTTCTCAGGAGTTATAACCGTGTCCAGGGGCGGGCACATAGTCAGCATTTAATCCCGGGTATTGAAAAGGTGTTAAAACAAGCTGGATGTAGAATGCGCGATATGGATTTTTTTAGTATAGATAAAGGTCCGGGGTCTTTTACGGGGATTCGTATTGGCCTGGCTGCAGTAAAAGGATTAAGCTTAGCAGTTGGTAAGCCGGTTGTGAGTTTTTCTTGTTTAGATGTCTTGGCTTGGAATTTGCCGGCCGAAAAAATAACTATTTGTCCGATTATTGATGCTAAACGGGGACAGGTGTATAGTACGTTTTTAAATCTGGATAAAGGGACTTTGCAGCGGGAGGGCGATTATTTTCTAGGACCAATTGATGATTTGCTGAAAAAGATAAAATTTCCGGCTGTTTTTACCGGAGATGCGATTGATTTATATAAAGATAGAATCAAAACAGAATTAAAACATAAAAGTATATTTGCAAAAGAAAAATTTTGGTATCCTAATACACAAGCTATTAGTAGGTTGAGCTTTGATTTGTATCAACAGGGGGAGTTTAAAAAAGCAGAAGAACTTAGCCCGCTTTATTTATATGCAGATACCTGTACTATAAATAAGGCAAAAGGAAAAAAACAAAAATGATGAGTAATAAAAATAAAAAACAGATTGCTGGTTATCGTCCTACATGGGTGGAGATAAATTTAGCAAATTTGAGATTTAATTTTAGACAGGTTAAAAAGCTGGTTGGTAAGCAAGTCAAAATGATCGCGGCTGTAAAAGCTAATGCTTATGGACACGGGATGATAGAAGTAGCTCGGGTTTTGGAAAAATGTGGAGTTGATTATTTTGGGGTGGCCTGTGTTGATGAGGCGAATTCTTTGGCTAAAGCAAAAATTAAAACTCCGGCGTTGATTTTAGGGGCAATATCAACTCCGGCGGAAATAAAACAGGCATTAAAGTTAAAGGCAATAATAACTGTGCCGGATTACCGTACGGCAAAGATGATTAGCCGGTATGCTGGTAAATATCAGAAGTCGAGTGTACATATAAAAATAGATACAGGCATGGGACGTTTGGGGGTCTGGCATGAACAGGCTCTAGGTTTTATTGAAAAAGTAGTTAAATTAAAAAATTTGAAAGTCGAAGGTATTTATACTCATTTTCCGAGTTCGGATACCGATAGAGTGTTTACGATAAGACAAGTCAAGGCTTTTGCCCGGTTGGTGCACAATTTAAAAGAGAAAAATATCAATATCCCGTTTGTGCATGCGGCGAATAGCAGTGCAGTATGTAGTTTAAAGAATTCTTATTTAAGTATGGTGCGTCCCGGAATTATGCTTTATGGTATGTATCCGGATCAAAAATTGCGTCGTTATGTAAAATTAAAACCGGTATTAAGTTTTAAGACAAAGGTTGTATATTTGAAAACAGTAGAATCCGGGAGAAGTATTAGTTATGGTCGTACTTATATTACAAAACATAGAACTAAAATTGCGACTATTCCGGTTGGATATGCCGATGGATATACCAGGGCATTGTCAAATAAAGCAAATGTGTTAGTAAGGAATAGACTTGCTCCTATAGCGGGACGGGTTTGTATGGATCAGACAATGGTAGATGTTGGACATATCCCGGATATAAAGATTGGAGATACGGTAATCCTTATCGGGCAACAAAGAAAGAAAAGAATAAGTGCAGAAAGTTTGGCTACCATAAGTGGTACAATAGCTTATGAAATAGCTTGCTGGATTCCTACTCGCGTAAGGCGTATATTTAAGCACTAAGATGGCAATAATTGCTGTTTTTCATTAAATTTAGGCGGGTGAAAATGATTGACTTTACGACGGGCAATGGTATAATAAAAAAAAGAATTTTAAAATGAAAAACTTATTAAATTGTAAAGGCTTATCATTTGTTGAGGTAATAGTTAGTACGCTGATTTTAGCTTCGGTATTGGCGGCGTTTTTTTTGGTTTATAGTAATGCCAGCAATATGCTTAGTCTGGCTTATCATCGTGCTGCGGCTCTATATTGGGCACAGGCAGAAGTGGAACGTTTGAAAATCCATGTAAGGGGAGCTCCGGCTGGAATTGATGACTGGCAGGATGAAGCAAGTGGCTGGCCTTTTGGAAATGTTGGAACCGAACGGGATGTTACTGATGGTGCTATAATAAGCTATACTATGGATGGAACTGGTGCGCCTGGCCCTGTAAACTATTATGGTGGAACATTTAGCTGGCTGGAAACTGAAAAGAATGGACGCATTTATCAGCATATTGATACTAATAATTTAACTAATAATAGAGGGGACCGGCAGATTACTATACAGGTGCGTTGGACGGAATAATTAATTATGAATAAAAGAGATGGTTTTACCTTAGTTGAAGTGCAGATGGCAGCTTTGATGGTTGTTGTGGTACTTATTACTACTGGTGTAATTTTTTATTTTGCTTTAGCATCAGTACGCTATGTGAGGGATGCTTATGAAGTTTATTTTAACGCGCATATGGCAATGAAAGTTATCCGGGCTGAAGTGATCAGGTCTAATCGTTATGGTTGGGATCAGGGGAATCCAGCCTGGGTGGATGGGCATCCTTGGGATAATGAACCTTACAATCAAGTTACTGGGGTTGACGCTACTTGCTGGAGTGACAAGTTACCGACGCTTACTTTAGCAGGAAACGTAAACGGGCCTGAGTCAGCTATTTTTTTGCGGCAGGAGGAACCGGCAATTGCCGGAGTTGGGGGAGGTAATCCAGCTGATTATGAAGATGATGCAATGCTGGTTATTTTTCAGAGTGCTAATAACGAAGTGCGGCGCAATTATGATGCTTCAGGTTCTAATCCTCTGGGGACAGCGGTTGGAGATGGTGATTTAGTTGCAACTAATGTTACATTACTCGAATTTCGTAAAATTGCATTTAATTGTGTTGGAGTTAGATTGAGAGTTGAGGGAGATATTGCATCTCCTTTAGGCGGTACTTATAATGTAGTGGAGTTAAACACAATGCTTACATTACATTGTGCCGCAGCCCAGACAAGCGAACCCTGGGGAAGTGCCAATCCGAATGATAATATTTGGTAGGATATGCTATGAAAAATAAAAACAATAAAGCACAGGCAATGGTAGTTGTTTTTGTTTATATCAGTGTGATTTCATTGATTGCGGTTCAAATTACGACTTATGCGTCTAGCCTGCGGAAGTTTGTGGGAAGAGAGATTTTGCATACAAAGGCTTTTTATGCTGCAGAAGCAGGTTTAATCCGGAAGATGGAAGAGTTTTATTTTGATGCTAATATACCGTATGTAGTTAACGCAGGTGTGGGTGTTGCTAATTTTCAATTTCCGGAGATTGAATTGATTCCGGCGACTAAAGCAGGGGCTCCTTTTGCCGGAGTGAGACATGACCGGTTGCAGTGTTTTGTCCGGGTAGAGGCAAGCCGCCCGGCTTGGATAACAGCGCCGTTTGAATATCAAATCAATGTCAGGGTAAGAGATTGGTATTAATTATTAAAAAGTGTTAAAGGAGGCAGATGATGTTGCCGAAGATCAAAAAACTTAAGAGCATATTTAAACAAGCAAATAGTGAGTACATTTTTCTTTTTGCCTTACTTATCTTTGTTGGGTTCTTGATGTATTCTACGGTTTCTGATTCACAGCCGGTTGATCCGGAAGAAATAAGTTTATCTACGGTTTATCCGGCTCCGTTTGGAGAATACAATGAACTTATGGTAAAAGAGATAAGTGATTATGATGATCCAAATAACTACGGAGTTGACCCGACAGGTCGTAGTAATATGCATCAGATATATTTAAGAGATAGAGATGAAGATTTATCCGGAGGCATTGATGATGATGAACACGGGGATCTTTTTGTGGAAGGAAGAATTTACGGAGATGAAGCTAATGTCGATGAGTTTTATGTTGATTTGAATTTAGCGAATGATTACAGTGCTACGGATTGGGGTGATCCAAACGCAGTGACAACTAAGGATGCGCAGGTATATATAGAAAGTCTAAGGACTAAATCTTTTATTCAGATGGGGGCAGTTACTCCGGG
Organism: PVC group bacterium; assembly: GCA_024231215.1. Classification (GTDB taxonomy): domain Bacteria; phylum Omnitrophota; class Gorgyraeia; order B26-G9; family B26-G9; genus JAAEQR01. Next base: position 41,742 of record JAAEQR010000072.1, read on the forward strand.
TAATACCAATCCTCCCTTTGCCGGAAAACAGGTATATGATTTGGCCGAAGGTATGCAAGCCGAAGGCTGTGAAGGCGGAGATGTTGTGATTATCAGTCCGGATAAGGATGCATTATTGATCCCCTCGAGTAAAAAATTTACAACAAATATTGCCGGCGTGGTTTCAGAGTGTCCCAAATTATATATGGGGGCAACAAAGGGTAATACTCCGTTGGCTTTAGCCGGGATTGTACGATGTAAAGTAACGATTGAAAACGGCCCGATTAAAAGAGGCGATTTGTTGGTGTCTGCTTCAGCTCCGGGGCATGCAATGCGCGCAGAATCGTCAGAAATAAAAGCAGGCATGTTGATTGGCAAGGCATTACAGACATTAGAAGAAGGCCAAGGGAAAATCTATATTTTGGTTAATAAACAATAATATTGATTATGAACAATAAAATTTTATATCTAATTTCTTCTATTATTTTTGTGATCGGGTGTTTCTTATGTGCCAGTTGCTATGCACAGCAGGGAGTGGATCAGGAGGTAGCATTGACACATCTTTATGCGCCGCCTTTTGCCGCGTATAATCATATCCGGACAAAAATAATCAGGGATGTTGATGATCCGACAGATACTTTTGCATCTTTTCGGATTGATCCCACAGGCATAACTAATATGCAAAAAATTCATTTGCATAATAACGCGGGGAATGGTGGAGATTTCTATTTGCAGGGAGCAGTTCGTAGTGTTGCTACCACTGAATATTATATAGATTTAAATGTTACGCATAATTTTGGTGCTTTTACCTGGACGGTAGGTGATGTATCGGGTATGGATGCAGGGATGTATGTGGAGAGTTTACGTGCCGAATCTTTTATTGAAATGGGAGCGAATACTCCTGGCGCAACAGTGCCGCCTCTTACGGGAAAAAGAGTTTACGATTTAGCTGAAGCTATCAAAGCTATAGATTGTGATTATAGTGATGTTGTTGTGATTAGCGAAGAAGAAGATTTAGCGGTTGTAAAATCTACGCAGCGGTTTGATACAAAAGTTGCCGGCATTATTTCAGAGTCACCAAAATTTTATATGGGATCAGATCCGACGAAAATGCCATTGGCTTTAGCCGGGATTGTACGATGTAATGTTACTACGGAAAATGGTTCAATTAACAGAGGTGATTTATTGGTAACTTCTTCTTTAGCCGGATATGCAATGCGTGCAGAAAAAGAAGAGATTCAGCCGGGTATGGTAGTTGGCAGTGCCTTAGAAGTTTTACAGCAAGGAGAGGGAAAGATTTATATCCTGGTCAATCAATAATAATGATTGGGAATAAGGATAAAGACTAAAGACCAGTTATTGGTGGGTTATCTTTAGTCTCATTTTTTTCATTGAATATAGTAATCATTAAAAACAGGGAAGACAGATTATGAAGAGAACAGGTGCGCAGATTTTAGTTGATTCGTTGTTAAGAGAAGGTGTGAGAGTGATTTTTGGCTATCCGGGAGGATCCGTGTTGCCATTACAGGATGTATTGTATGACACTCCGATGGATGTTATTTTAGTTCGTCATGAGCAGGGAGCATCGCATGCAGCAGACGGTTATGCCAGAGCCACTGGGAAAGTGGGGGTGTGTATGGCTACTTCCGGACCAGGGGCAACTAATCTGGTTACCGGATTGGCAACTGCGCATATGGATTCAATTCCAATGGTTGCGATTACCGGACAGGTTAAAACTCACTTAATAGGTAATGATGCTTTTCAGGAAGCTGATGTTACTGGTATTACTCGTCCGGTAACTAAACATAATTATTTGGTGAAAGATATTTCGGAATTAGCTTGTATTGTTAAGGAAGCTTTTCATATAGCCTCAACCGGTAGACCTGGTCCGGTAGTTATTGATGTTCCGGTTGATATCCAGATGCAAACTATCGAAGCTGAATTTCCGGAAAAAGTTTGTATGAGATCATATAAACCAACAATTACCGGTCACCCCGGGCAGATAAAACGGGCGGCTAAGATGATAAGCCAAAGTAAACGTCCGATAATTTATGCTGGCGGAGGTATTATAATTGCTGATGCGCATGAGGAATTATTGGAATTGGCGGTTAAGATTAATGCTCCTGTAACAACCACTTTAATGGGGTTGGGAGGATTTCCTGAAGACAATGATCTTTCTTTAGGGATGTTGGGTATGCATGGAACAGTGTATGCAAATAATGCAACCATGGAAAGTGATTTGATCATTGCAGTTGGTGCGCGTTTCGATGATCGGGTAACTGGAAAGTTAGATAGCTTTGCGCCTAATGCAAAAATTATCCATATTGATATTGATCCGACATCTTTAAGTAAAAATGTTCGGGTGCATGTTCCTATTGTAGGCGATGCTAAAAATATTTTAACTGCACTTAATAAAGTTGTGAAAAAGCCGGAAACAAAAAAATGGCATGCTCAGATCAATGAATGGAAGAAAAAATACCCACTTACTTATAAAACAAAAGGGAAAAAAATAAGCCCTCAATATGTAGTTGAGCAAATATATAAAGTAACTAAGGGAGATGCAATAATCTGTACTGAAGTAGGACAAAACCAGATGTGGGCAGCACAGTATTTTAACTATACAAAGCCGCGTACTTATATATCTTCAGGTGGGTTGGGGACTATGGGGTATGGATTGCCTGCTGCAATTGGTGCAAAACTTGGCCGGCCGGATAAGATGGTTTTTGATATTGCCGGAGATGGTTCAATTCAGATGAATATCCAGGAATTAGCTACTGCAGTGGCAAATAAAATTAATGTAAAGATAGCAATTCTTAATAATGGATACTTAGGAATGGTTCGGCAGTGGCAGGAATTGTTCTATAAGAGAAGATATTCAATGACGCCTATAAGTGGTCCTGACTTTGTTAAGTTGGCAAAAGCTTATGGTGCTGAAGGCATGAGAATAAAGAAAAAGGAAGATGTTAAAAAAGCGATTAAAGAAGCTATGGCGATTCCTAATACAGTAATTATGGATTTTATTGTAGAAGAAGAAGCAAATGTTTTTCCGATGGTTCCTGCAGGTGAAGCAATAAACAGGATGATCGGAGGAATGGCTTAAAAAAATAGGAGAATTTAATGAAACATACTATTTCTGTTTTAGTAGATAATAAACCGGGAGTTTTAGCACGTATATCCGGATTGTTCAGTGCAAGAGGATTTAATATTACTTCCCTGGCGGTCGGAGAAACTAATGATCCTACGGTTTCCCGTATGACGATTATTGTTTCTGCGGAAGATCGTATTTTAGAGCAGGTGCAAAAGCAACTACATAAGCTTATTGATGTTATTTCGGTTTCAGATTTAACCAAAAGGGATTATTTTGAACGGGAGTTAGTGTTGATAAAAGTTAATATGGCACGCACAACCAAACAAAAGTTAACTAAATTGCTTGATAAGTTTTCAGCAACTATTTTATCTTCAAGCAAGCAGGGAGCGGTTGTTGAAGTGGTTGGTGATAATAAAGAGATAAGTAAGGTGGTTAAGTTGTTGGAAGCTGTGGGAATAAAGGAACTGGTAAGAACCGGAAGGATCGCAATTACGAGTTAAAAGGAGTGTGATTATGTTTGATATGGAACAGTTGTTGCGCATGATTGTGGATAAGAATGCATCTGACTTGCATCTTACCGTGGGAATTCCTCCTCAGCTTAGGATTGGAGGACAACTGATCTATACAGATTATGAGCCATTGACCCCTGAGGGTATAAAGTCTTTATCGTATAGTCTATTGACTAATGAGCAGATAAAACGATTTGAGGAATCATATGAACTTGATTTTTCCTGTGGGATTCCGGAGCTAAGCCGCTTTCGTATAAATCTGTATTATCAGCGTGGTTCGATTGCTATGGCCGCACGGGTCATTCCGTTTAATATCCCGACGATTGAAGATTTAAGGTTGCCGGCGATAGTTAAGGAGTATGCGGATAAACCAAACGGTCTGGTGTTGATTACCGGAGCAACCGGAAGTGGTAAATCGACGACACAGGCAGCGATTATTAATCATATAAATAAAACGCGGCGGGAGCATATTATTGCCATTGAAGATCCCATAGAATATTTGCATAAACATAATGCATGCACTATAAATCAGCGGCAGTTAGGAACAGATACACGGTCTTTTCAGGATGCGTTAAAACATGTATTTAGGCAGGATCCGGATATTGTAGTGATTGGGGAGATTAGAGATTTAGAAACAATACAGGCTGCGCTTACTTTGGCTGAAACAGGACATCTTATTTTTGCGACACTACATACCGGCAGCGCGGTTAATTCTATCTCCAGGATTGTTGATGTGTTTCCGGCACATCAGCAGCATCAGATAAGGATACAGTTATCTCTTGTTCTTATCGGGGTTTTGGTGCAGAAACTTATTCCTAATGCAAAAGATGACGGTCGATCATTGGCAATGGAAGTTATGACGGTAATTCCCGGAATTCAGAACCTGATTCGAGAAAATCAGGTTCATCAGATATATTCTCTGATTCAAACCGGAAAGAAGTTTGGTATGGGTACTATGAATCAATCACTTTGTGATCTGGTGTCTGCGGGAAAAATAACGTATGAAGAATCTTTGAAGCACACCATGGATGATCAGGAGTTGAATGCTTTATTAAGAAAAACAAAAATGTAAATTAGGACTGTCGCAAAATACTCATCTGCGGCGTTATTTCTTCTCTCGTTTGTGCGGCGTACTATTTCGTACGCCTCCGCATTCGTTTAGAAATGCCTTGCATCTGAGCATTTTTCAACAGTCCTGAAATTGAGAAAAGGAGAATTGGTTATGGCGAAAATTTATTATGATCAGGATGCGGATTTAAAAAATCTAGAAAGTAAAACTATTGGAATTGTGGGTTATGGGAGTCAGGGGCATGCCCAGGCACAAAATCTCAGAGATTCAGGACTGAACGTTATTGTTTCTGAGATAGAAGGTACACCTAACTATGATTTGGCAAAATCTCATAACTTTGAACCGATGAGTGCTGCGGAATTAGCCAAAAAAGCAGATATTATTCAAATCCTTGTACCGGATGAATATCAGGCAGGTCTTTATGAAAATGATATTAAGCCGAATTTAAGTGCGGGTAAGGCGATTATGTTTTCACATGGGTTTAATATCAATTTTAAACAGATTGTACCGCTTGAAGATATTGATGTATTTATGATCGCACCTAAAGGACCGGGGCATTTAGTGCGCAGTGAATATGTAAGTGGAGGTGGAGTACCTTGCTTGATAGCGATATTTCAGAATGCTTCAGGAAAAGCAAAAGATGTTGCACTTGCTTATGGAAAAGGTGTGGGTGGAACTCGTGGTGGAATTATTGAAACTACGTTCCAAGAAGAAACTGAAACTGATCTTTTTGGTGAGCAGGTTGTGCTTTGCGGTGGAGTTTCTGAGTTAGTTAAAAAAGGTTTTGAGACATTAGTTGAAGCTGGATATCAGCCGGAGATTGCTTATTTTGAATGTATGCACGAACTTAAATTAATTGTAGATCTTTTCTATCAGGGTGGAATTAGTTATATGAGACACTCTGTATCCAATACCGCAGAATATGGTGATTTAACCAGAGGTCCGCGTATTGTTACGGATAAAACAAAAGAAGAGATGAAAAAAATCCTAGGCGAAGTTCAAGACGGTACTTTTGCTCGGGAGTGGCTGGATGAATGTAAAAACGGTAAAGCCAATTTTAAAAAGATGGAAGACGAAGGCAAAGACCATAAGCTTGAAGTTGTTGGACGCCAATTAAGAAGAATGATGAAATGGATCGATTCTAAAGAAGTGTAAAAGAAGTCCATAGTCGATAGTCAATGGTCGATGGTAAAGATAAAAATGATATAAGATTACACAGATTTAAAAAAGATGATTACATTGATTAGATATAATTGAAAAAAGATATAGAGTGATGTCATGAATAAAAAAATAGTTGTATTTGATACTACATTAAGAGATGGAGAACAGGCTCCGGGTGCTAGCTTGACTGATCAGGAAAAACTAGAAGTTGCACATCAGCTGGTGCGTTTGGGAGTGGATGTTATTGAGGCTGGATTTCCAATTTCTTCCCCGGGTGATTTTAATTCTGTGAAGCAGATTGCAAAGCAGGTTAAAGGGGCAACGATTTGTGGACTGGCCAGGTCTTTAAATAAAGATATCGAATCAGCCGCAGCGGCATTGAAGCCGGCAAAGAAAAAGCGGATACATGTATTCTTAGCGACTTCTAAAATCCATATGAAATATAAGCTCAAGAAAGCAGAGAGTGAGATTGTAAAAATTGCTCAGTCTGCCGTAAAACATGCTTGTAAGTTTACCGATGATGTTCAGTTTTCTCCGGAAGATGCCTCGCGGACCGAACGCGATTTTCTTTTTCGTGTTATTGAAAGCGTGATTAAAGCCGGGGCGACAACTGTAAATATCCCGGATACGGTCGGATATGCTCAGCCGGATGAGTTTGGAGACTTGATCAAGGCTATTTGCAATAATGTTCCGAATATCAATAAAGCGGTTATTGCCGTACATTGCCACAATGATTTGGGATTGGCAGTAGCTAATTCTTTGGCAGCGATTAGAAACGGAGCGGGGCAGGTTGAATGTACAATTAACGGGATTGGAGAGCGTGCTGGAAATGCGGCATTAGAAGAGATTGTGTTAAGTTTGTTGACTCGTAAAGACATGTTTAGAGATAGAAGTACTAGAATTAAAACAAAAGAGATATATAAAACAAGCCGGTTGGTAAGTAAACTGACTGGATTTGCCGTTGCTCCGAATAAAGCGATTGTTGGGGGTAATGCCTTTCGTCATGAATCCGGGATCCATCAGGACGGGGTTTTGAAGAAAAGGCAGACTTATGAAATTATTAGTCCGGAAACAGTTGGTTTTTACGGAGAGGGTCTTGTTTTAGGAAAACATTCCGGCCGCCATGCCTTATCTGAGAGATTAAAATCGCTGGGGTTTAAGTTGAACAAACAACAGCTGGAAAAAGCTTTTTCTAAGTTTAAAGATCTGGCGGATAAGAAAAAAGAGGTATTTGAGGAAGATTTGATTTCTATTGTCGAAGAACAGATGAAGGGATTGCCTGAGGTCTGGACTTTGGAAGGGTTTGAGTTTTCCGGGGGGATGAAGACGAATCCGCATGCGGAGATTACCTTGAAGAAAAAGGGTGAGATATTTAAAGCGGTATCTAACGGCGACGGACCGGTAGATGCCAGCTATAAGGCGATTGAAAAGATAACCAAGATTAATGCCAAGCTGCGTGATTATTCTATCCAGGCGATAACCAGAGGCAAAGATGCTTTAGGTGAAGTTAATCTAAAGCTTGAAATAAAAAAGCAGGAAGTGCCGGGCAGAGGTGCAAGTACGGATATTATTGAAGCTTCGGCAAAGGCGTATTTAAACGCAATAAACAGGTTTTTGTTTAAAACAAAGAAATCACATACAGTAAGATTATAGGATTGTAATAGATTTCTTTTTCGTGTAGCGCAAAAACACATCTTCTCACTAAGCCCGCTGCGACATCGTGTCTTGCGGCCGCGCGCTTCGCCTATTTTTGCATCCGTGCAAAAATCACGGCTCAGAGCGCCGCTCAAAGAGAATTTTTGCGCTTTAATAAGACAACTTTATTTAAAAGATAATAATATTATGAATGATAAAAAAGAGATATATGGACTTATCGGACATCCGGTAAAACACAGCTTATCCGCGGCGATGCATAACGCCGCGTTTTCGCATCTAGGCATAAATGCGGAGTATAAGTTGTTTGATGTTAGTCCAGAAGATTTGGAAGATTTTCTACTTAATGATGTTGAAGTAGAAGATATTCAGGGGAATAAGATTAGGTCGAAAGATATAGTTTGTTTTAATATTACGGTTCCTCATAAAGTAAATGTTACTAAAATACTAATGCAAAAATTTCCAGTAGATATATATGCTTGTAATCAAACGAATTTAGAGGATGCAATATTAACTGGAGCAGTAAATACAGTTAAGAGAAATAATGATAAACTAGAATACTGGAATACAGATGCTGGAGGTTTTGTTGAATCTTTAGAAAAAGATTTGAATATTAATTTAGGGAATCAACACGAAAAAGTGAAAGATGTTATGCTTTTTGGCTGTGGTGGTGCTGGCAGGGCCGTAATTACAGGGCTTAGTTGGAAACAAAATAAGATAGATAAAATATTTGTTTATGAACCGGCAGTACAGGTAATTGATTCGTTTAAAATGCATATTAAAACGCTTCCTTCTAAATTGCAGAATATGTTAAATGATAAAATTGAGTTTATTACTGAATTACAAATCTCTGAAAAAATACAGGATGTGCAATTATTAATAAATGCTTCTCCGGTTGGCATGCATGAAGGCGATGGTTCAATCATAGATAAAAATTTGCTGCATGATGGACTATCAATATATGATGTAATCTATAACCGAAATACTCAGTTGGTAGAAGATGCTAAATCATTAAACTTATCCGCAGTAGGTGGTAAGGGAATGTTGTTGTATCAAGGGACAAGGGCTTTTGGTTTATGGACTAATATAAATGTTTGGATGCATCCAAAAAATCCAGGAGAAAAAATGAGGGAAGTTTTAGAAAAAGCATTAAAAGTTTAAAAATTAATGATAACCTATAGGGGATGGGCTTGCCCCATCCCGATATAATAGAAAATTAACAAAAATCGGACAAATAATTGATAAATAATGGGGTGATAATGCCTAATCATATACATGGTATAATTAAGATTCGGGCGACCGCAAGGGTCGCCCCTACAGGATTGGGTAAAATTATTGGATCATAATAAAATAAAAACCTATTTATGATTTTACAGAAGGGATTAGAAGAATGCCGGAAATAGCAATTAAGATTATTATTTTTATGTTTGGTTCAATGATCGGAAGTTTTCTTAATGTCTGCATCTATCGTATGCCGCGGGAGCTGTCTGTAAACAAGCCAAAACGGTCTTTTTGTCCGCAGTGTGAAAAGAAAATAGCCTGGTATGATAATATTCCATTTTTAAGTTATTTATTTCTGGGTGGAAAATGTAGGCATTGTAAAAAGATAATATCATTTCGTTATTTTTTCATAGAATTTCTTACTGCAGGAATATTGGTGTTTTTATATATGTTTTTTGGCTTAACATTACAGTTTTTTATCTACGGAACTTTAATTTGTGCGTTAATTGCCGCTACGTTTATTGATTTTGATTTTCAGATTATCCCGGATGAAATAACATTGGGGGGACTGGTAATTGGATTAATTTTAAGTGTTTTATTTCCGGTCTTGCATAATGTTGATTCGCGGATTGGTGCGCTTATTCAGTCGTTTTGGGGTGTACTTGCCGGCGGAGGAAGTATTTATTTAATTGGCAAGGTGGGAGAGTTAATGTTTAAAAAGGAAAGCATGGGTGGTGGAGATGTTAAGTTTTTAGCGATGATCGGTGCGATCCTGGGTTGGAAGTTTGCGTTGCTGATCTTTTTTATTGCGCCGTTTTTTGGAGCAATTGTTGGGATTATTCTGAAAGTAACTAAGGGGGCGGAGATAATTCCTTATGGCCCATATTTATCTTTGGCAACGTTGTTAGTGCTTATCTGGGGCAATGACATTTTAAGATGGTTGATACCAGTGTATTAATTGTAAATAATGGGAGAAGAAGTTATGCTAAGATTTATGAGTGCAGGCGAATCACATGGAGAATGTATGGTTGCTGTTTTAGAAGGGCTACCTGCTGGATTATTGATTAGTAAAGATGTTATTAATCGTGATTTAGCGCGTCGTCAGCAGGGATATGGACGTGGCGGTAGAATGCAGATAGAAAAAGATTCTGTAAATATACTATCCGGGAGTAAAGGCGGAAAAACTATTGGCAGTCCTTTGACACTGATGGTCAAAAATAAAGATTTTAAAATTAACGAACTTCCTGCTATTAGTGAACCCCGTCCGGGGCATGCTGATTTTGCCGGAGCAGTAAAATATGGATTTTCAGATATTCGTTGTGTTTTAGAACGTGCTTCCGCACGAGAGACAGTGGTTCGGGTTGCGGCTGGGGCAGTGTGCAAGATTCTTTTGGATGAATTTGGGATTAAAATAAAAAGCAAGGTAATTAGTGTTGGCGGCCAGAAGAATAAGCAGCGGATTAAAGAGGTGATAGACAAGGCCAGAAAACACGGAGATACTTTAGGCGGAATATTTGAAATAGCAGCTGAAAATGCTCCGGTAGGTTTGGGAACACATGTGCATTATGATCGGCGCTTAGATGCGCGTTTGGCAGGAGCCTTAATGTCTATTCAAAGTATCAAGGGAGTTGAAATCGGATTGGGATTTGATGTATCTCAGAGGCCGGGATCTAAGGTTCATGATGAGATATTGTATTCTAAACAAAAAGGATTTTATCGTAAGACAAATAATGCTGGTGGGTTAGAAGGCGGAATGAGTAACGGTGAGCCGATAATCCTTCGTTGTGCGATGAAACCGATTGCTACTTTGCAGAGTCCACTGTCGACAACAGATATAAAAACAAAAAGAAAAGTAAAAGCGTCTATCCAGCGTTCGGATGTGGCTGCGGTAGAGGCTGCAGCTGTTGTCGGAGAGGCAATGACGGCGATTGTTCTGGCGGAAACGGTTTTAGAAAGATTCGGCGGGGACGATCTGAAGAAAATAAAGAAAGCATATAATTTAAGATAGTAAAAATATATGTTAAACCATATCAGCAGGCTACGCCCCCTTGCCTACGGCAGGGGACTATTTCTCTTCAAAAATTGCAGATAATGCTACTACGAAATTTTTTATTATGGGTTTTCCTGTAAAACATGAAAAAGTAAAATTGATTATAGGTCTTATCGGAAAGAAAGACCTTTTTGATTCCATCCAAAAAATACTTACTAAAAAGTTCGGTTTGATTGATTTTGAAAGTGATCCTCTGGAATTTAATTTCACTAATTATTATGAATCGGAAATGGGGGCCGGTCTTAAACGTAAATTCTTGAGTTTTAAGAAAGAAATTAAACCGCTGAGCCTTCCGGATATAAAGCTTTATACCAACAAAATAGAAAAGAAGTTTTTAAATTCATCAGGGAAACGACGGGTGAATATTGATCCTGGATATCTTAGTTTGTCAAAATTGGTTTTAGCAACAACCAAAGATCATCAACATCGGCTGTATATAAATAAGGGTATTTTTGCGGAAGTGACACTGCGTTATCGGGATAAAACCTTTACACATTGGGAATGGACATATCAGGACTATTGTACGGTTGAATATATAAAAATATTTAATCATATCCGAAACAATTTTATAAAGAGAAAGAAAAGGAAGATAGCCAATGTATGATGAGGATGATAGCAGGACGTATTGTCGTATTCGCGATAAATTTTTTTTTATTAACTGTGGAGTTACTGCATTATTTTTTGTTATTATGACCTTTAGTTTTTCTGTGCCGTTATATCAATTTGTGATGGCAATGACAGAAAATTCAGTCATTGTTATTACTATATATACATTTATTTTCTATATTGCTTATTTTATCTTTACCTTTGGGTTAAAATATTATGTGGAATTTTTTCTTAAGCAGAAACTAGGGATGTTGGAACAGGAATTATCTGTTTGGATAAAAGATGTAGTAAAAAAAGAAGCGACTATTTTTTGTATTTTTCTTGTTTGCGTACAAATTATTTACTTTCTTCTGGAAACTCATGGGCACTGGTGGTGGTTATGGGCGGCAAGTATCTATATTGTGTTTAGTGTGGGTAAAGATATTTTGCCTGGGGCTATCCTCCCGTTATTTATGAAATATAGTCAGCTTAGGGATGATTTTCTGAAACAGAGGCTAATATCTTTATCCGGAACGGCTAATATTCGTATAGATAATGTTTATACAGTGCTCAGCTCCGGCGGAGTAGGCTTAGGATCAAAAATTTTTGTTGATCCGATAATTAACCGCAGAATTATTTTAACTGATACAGTACAGGATTATTCTCCGGAAGAGATAGGAGTTTTATTAGCGCATGATTTGGCACATCATTACTATGGGCATTATTGGAAGATGTTATTACTAAAGGTAGTTATGGCTTTATTGGGCGCTTTTATTATTGGAGTATCTTTTGATTATCTGGCTCGGGGAATTGGTTTTGTCCCGATTTCCAGCATTGCTTCTTTTCCTTTGATGGCGATTTTAATCTATGCAGTTCTGTTGATATTTATGCCGATATATAATAGCTTTAGCCGGGAGATGGAGCAGGATGCGGATAATTTTGCTTTGCAAATTACTAAATCTCCGGACGCTTTTGGTTCTGTAATAGTTCGCGATTCTCAACAGAGATTGATAGATTCTAATCCCAGGCGTTTTATTGAGATAATGCTGTATAAAGAACCATCTCCGAATAGAAGAATTTCCATGGCTGAAGACTATGCACAGGAATTGAGTTTTCAAAACCGCAAACGAACATTTTAATATATGAAGATTTCTTTAATAAATTTTTTAATTAAAAAATTAGATTTGCAGGATAAAGATGCAATGGATCCGCAGGTCCGTGCCCGTTATGGATATCTTGAGGGATGGGTAAGCGTGAGTGTGAATTTTCTGCTTTTCACAGCCAAAATCATTATTGGCGTAATTAGCGGCAGTATAAGTATTATAGCTGATGCTATGCATACAGTTTCGGATGTAGCTACTTCCGGAGTAGTAATCTGGGGATTTAAAATAGCTGAAAAACCTGCGGATAAAGAACATCCTTTTGGTCACGGTCGCATGGAAAATATCGCGGCATTGATTGTTGCGGTGTTAGTATGTGTGGTGGGATTGGAAATATTACAGGAAGCTAGTGTTCGTATTGTCCATCCATCGGAAGTGAAAACTAACGGTGTGATGCTTTTGATCCTTATTATATCTGCTTTAGCCAAAGAATGGCTGGCTCGGTTTTCTTTTACTTTGGCAAAAAGAATAGATTCACCGATTTTAAATGCAGACGGCTGGCATCATCGTGGGGATGCTGTTTCTACTATCTTGGTTATTGGTGCAGTTATTGGTGCTATGTTTAAATTATTTATTCTGGATGCAGTATTTGGGATCATGGTCGCCGGATATATTATATATACAGGATTCAGAATAGTGAGAGAATCAATTGTTTATTTATTAGGAAAAAGAGCAGATGACCAGCTATATAATAAAATATACATGATTGCTGAGGCTGTAGATGGAGTAGAGGGGGTGCATGATATTGTTGTGCATGATTACGGTACACATAAAGCAATATCATTGCATGTGGAAGTTGCTCGCGGTTTAGATTCAGAGAATGCTCATCGTATTGCGACAACAGTTGAGACTAGACTGGCTAAGAAGATAATATCAAGCCCTATTGTGCATATTGATCTTAAAAAAAAGAAGCAGCAGAAGAGAAAAGTTTCTCCGCAAAAGGGGGTTATAAAAAACATCATTAAAAAATATCCGGAAATATTGCAATTTCATGGAGTTCAGATATGCAGTAGTGAGAGCGGTGATTTTTTAAATCTGCATATTGTTATTCCTAAGATTATTAATGTGGAGCAATCCCATGAATTAGAGCATGAACTTAAAGAAGAACTAAATACAAAATTTAAAGAGTATTTAATTAATATTCATATTGAACCCTGTGACTCAAAATGTGCATTGTGTCCGCAGGATTGTAAATTAGCGGAAGAAGGGTTATGAAAAAGAAAAAATTTAAATCAGGATTTGTTGCATTCTTGGGTAAGCCAAACGTGGGGAAATCCACGCTTTCAAACTATTTTTTAAAAGAAAAAATTTCGATTATATCGCCAAAACCTCAAACAACGCGTGATAATATTCGCGGTATTCTTCCCGGAGAGGGGTATCAGATAATTTTCGTTGATACACCTGGTGTTCATAAGCCTCGAACATCTTTAGGAGAATACATGGTGGATATGGCTGTAGAAGCTGGATTTGATGCAGATGTGGTTTTGATCATTATAGATGCTTCAAGTGGAATAACCGGTGAAGATCGTCAGATCTTCAATTTATTAAAAAAGAAAAGCAAACTTTTTAAGGATAAAAAAAATATCCTGTTGATAAATAAAACAGATCTTATAAAAAATAATAGAATTTTAGAACTTATTGATGAAAGCCAGAGAGCACTAAAAGAGATAAATATTGCCGAGTATATACCTATATCTATATTAACTGAGCAGAATTTAGAGCTTGTTTTGAATAAAATTGTTGAATATTTACCCGATGGGCCGGCTTATTACCCGGACGACCAACTTACTGATAAAAACGAGCGGTTTATTGCCGCAGAGATGATCAGGGAACAGGCACTTGAATTGTGTCATGAGGAAATACCGCATTCTATAGCAGTATTGGTTCATGCTATGAAGGATAACCCGGGGCGCAAGACAGTGGTTCAGGCGGATATTTTTGTAGAAAGGGATAGCCAAAAGAGTATAGTTATTGGAGAAAACGGCCGGATGTTGAAAAAAATAGGTACTGCGTCTCGATACCAGATAGAGAAATTTTTAGATCGGGGTATTTATCTTGAATTAAGGGTAAAGGTTCAGAAGCATTGGCGTAAAGATAAGGACTTTTTGCGACGATTAGGATATAGTAAAATTTGATATAATCCTAGATAATTTAATTTTTGATTGACATCATCTGGGCAAATCGTGTAAAAAGTAAAAACAAGGGGCAGTAACCAAGTGTTGCTGTCTTGAGGGCTAGTTTAAATATTTTATTGACAAAAAAAGACAATTGTGCTACTCTGCGACTATAGAAGTATGTAGGGTACTTCTATGCAAAAGAGGCTTTATAATCATCATAGATAACTTTAATATGGCAAAGAGGGAGGTGGGTTAAAAATCGCCAGGGGTTATTACGATTATGATGATCATGATATGAAAAGGTAATATCCGGGCAACTATAGGAAAACAGACTTCTATAGTCCTGGTTTAGTGTATAAAAAAAACAAGTAATATTTTAAGGAGGAAATTAATCATGAAGCGATTTTTAACCGTATTATGTGCGTTAAGCATAGTAGCTTTAATGGCTATGCCGGCACTAGCTGAAGTACAGAATATTAAATTAGGTGGTAGCATTGGAATCAGAGGATTTTACCGTGATAACACAGGTGCGGCAACATTTGCAGACACAACATCTGCTGATTTCTATAACAGCTATACAACTATAGATGTGGCAGCTGATCTTACAGACAATGTGGCAGCAAATGTTTCATTGATCAATGAAAGAGATTGGGGTGTAACCAGCACTAATGTCACATCAAACAGAGCATACATCACATTGAAAGAAATGCTGTATTCTCCGTTGACAATTAAAGCCGGAAGAATGCCAGTGGTTCTTGCTGATGGTTTGATGGTTGGTGACGGTACTGCGACTACATTAACTTATGACAACTATTCTATCCAGAATGAGTTTGATACAATTCATGGTATTTTGGATTATGATCCGTTGACATTGGTTATCGGAACTTTGAAGTTAGTTGAAGGAATTAATGGAGCAGCTTTAAATGGCGGAGATGTTGACGGTTATTTAATTGATGCGATTTATAAACTGGATGATTACCAGGCAGTGTTAGATACTTATTTAGTTGCAGCTCATTATGACAGCCCGGCTGTAGGTTTATTGAATGGTCCTGCAAATAACAGTACACAGGGGACAGATATATATGGTTTAGCAACTAGATTGACCATGGAAGTATCTGAAGGCGTAGGCTTAGATGCTGGTATTGGTTATCAGTTTGGTGATTATATGAAGACAGCTACTCAATCCAGAGATCTAAAAGCATATGCAATTCAGCTAGGTTTAGATTATGCGATTGAAGCTGAATATTCTCCGAAAGTTGGAGTTAAGTATTTGTATCTTTCTGGAGATGATCTTGCGGGTAATGGCGATTTCAAAGGATGGCTGCCGTTGGTTGAAGGACAGATCAATGGGGTTATCATAGATGCAAATACCAACACAAATTCAATCAACTTAAATGCTAGTCTTGTTCCTATGGACAGACTGACATTAGATGTTGATTTGTGGTTCTTCAACTTAGCTAAGTCACGTGCTGCACAGACTGCTGCATTGAGCACAAAAAAAGATGTTGGTACAGAGATTGATATCGCTTTAAAATATGCTTATACAGAAGATGTAAGCATGGGCCTTACTCTTGCTTATTTCATGCCGGGTGATTATTATAGAAACGGTTTTGATAAGACAGCAAAAGAAATTATTGCTGAAATTGGCGTAAAGTTCTAAGTATTAATTAACGATTAAAAGCCCTCATCCTTTTGGATGAGGGCTTTTTTTATATGGAGTAGTAATATAGCAATAAACGTCTCGCAATAATTATACGCCTTTTTTATGGAGTTTTTGCGGAGAATGCTTAGTTATAACTATTTTTATAATAATAAGTTATAACTAAGCTGGTATTTTTTTTTAAAAAAATGGTGTTAATTGTTTTTATTTTGAAGTTTTAGATTTTAAAGAGAAATAAATACCGAGGATTTTCTCCTTGACACTAAGAAATTTTTGTAGTATAAAATAATCATAATCCTAATCTTAGCAATGTGTTCAGAGAAAAAGGGGATAACTGAAATTTTGGGAGGGAAGAGGCTATGCCTGAAGACCAAAACATAAAGCAAGAAGTTCAGATGGTTGTGTTTAGAATCAAGGACGAAGAGTTTGGGGTAGAAATCAGTCAGGTGAAAGAAATATTAAAACTTGTTCCGATTACCCGAATGCCGAAATCCCCAGTGTTTATCGAAGGAGTAATCAATTTAAGAGGACAGATTATAACCGTAGTAGATTTGGCAAAACGGTTTGATCTTTTATCACAGGGTAGAACTGAAACCTCTCGTATTATGGTAGTAGAAGTGGGGGAGAATACAGTAGGAATGATTGTTGATTCTGTGTCGGAAGTGTTGCGTCTCTCCTCAGATGATATTGAAAAAACTCCTGCACTTATTGAAACCAACGTGCATGAGCGTTATTTAAGAGGTGTTGGTAAAATTGATGATCGTTTATTAATTCTTCTGGATTTAAACGAAGTGTTAAGCCAGGAGGAAATTCACACGATGGCAAAGCATACAGAAGCCATGGGTGAGAATACTGAAAAAGAATAAAAATGACTAGAGGAATGGAAGGAGCGTAGATTATGGCAGTGAAAGTGTTGGTTGTAGACGACGCGGTTTTTATGCGTAAAATGATCGGCGATATTCTAAAAAAAGAAGGCTACGAAGTCATTGGTGAAGCAGAAAACGGTCAAGAAGCAGTTGATAAATATGAAAATCTTACGCCCGATTTGGTAACTATGGATATCGTTATGCCAAAGGTAAATGATATGGACGGAATCGGTGCTGTAAAGAATATAATGGAAAAAGACGGGAAAGCAAAAATTTTGATGGTTAGTGCTATGGGACAGCATGCATTAGTGGTAGAAGCGATTCAGGCTGGGGCAAAAGACTTTGTGACAAAGCCATTTCAGCCGTCACGGGTATTAGAAGCGGCAAAGCGTGTTTTAGAGAGCTAGACTAGTGGTCATTTTAAAATTGTTAAGAGAGAAAATTGAAACAGAAAAAAAGATGGGAAAAATTCGAAAGAGCATCAGACGATAATATTATCAGTGCACTAATATTATTTTTATTATATAAATTTTATATTTCAAAAAAGATTCCCGTGCTAAATGTTCGGGCTAATAAAAAAGCTGGCAATTTGTTATGTGCCGGCTCTTTTAATATGCTTTCCAACACATAAAAATATTCCCATGTAAGATTTTAAGGATAAAGAATGAGTATGATGGAAACTAAAGAAATTCATATTGGAATTGCTGATATGAAAGTATCTAAAGCGCCGGCTGTTTTATCTTCCTTGGGAATAGGCTCATGTGTGGGTATTATTTTATATGATCGTGAGTCTAAAATAGGCGGCATGGCGCATATTATGCTTCCTGACCAGAATCAGGTGAAAAACAGGACAAACCGGGCTAAGTTTGCAAATACGGCTATACCTGACTTGTTGCAAAAGATGCTGGATGATGGAGCGGATAAGGTAATGATCAAAGCAAAGATAATGGGTGGGGCACATATGTTTAAGTTTATGAAAGACAGCCCGATTTCTAGTATTGGTAAACGCAATGTTGAGGAAGTTAAAAAAGTTTTAAAAGAGTTGCGGATTACATTGCTTAAAGAAGATACAGGTGGAGATTACGGGCGTTCTTTATTTTTTGATTTGGATACCGGGAAAGTAAAAGTAAGAACTACGACGCATGGAGTACAGGAATTATGATACGAGTATTGGTTGTAGATGACTCGGCTTTTATGCGCAAGAGAATAAGCGATATCCTTAATGCAGATAATGATATCGAAGTGGTAGCTACGGCAAAGACGGGCGCGGTTGCGATGAAAAAGGTAGCTTCTTTAAAGCCTGATGTCGTGACTATGGATATTGTTATGCCGGATGTGGATGGGTTAACGGCGTTAAACTATATAATGCATGAATTTCCTGCTCCGGTGGTGATTATAAGTGCTAATGCAACTCCGGGTAGTCGCAATGCCATGAAGGCGTTAAAAATGGGCGCTGTAGAGGTTTTAACCAAACCCGGTGGTGAAATATCTTTAAAAATGGATCTTATTGAAAAACAGATAGTTGAAAAAGTGAAGGCAGCAAGCAAGATAGATGTTAATCATATTCAATCTGTTTTGCGCAGACTTGAACGCAAACCTAGAATTCTTAGTAAACAGCGGGGAGGAGTAACTAAATTAGTGGCGATTGGGGCGTCTACCGGAGGGCCGAAGGCGATTAAAGAGATTTTGCCGTATTTTTCTTCAGATGTTCCAGCGGCTTTTCTAATTGTACAGCATATGCCTGAGGTGTTTACCAAGGCAATGGCAGAGCGGATAAATGCTGAAGCAAAGATCGAAATAAAAGAAGCTGAGGAAGGGGATATTGTTCAGGATGGCTGGGGATATGTTGCTCCTGGCGGATATCATATGGTTGTTGTTAGAGAAGGCCCAGATGCTGTTATTCATCTGAATCAGGGTCCGCCGGTCAACAATGTGCGGCCGTCTATTACAGTTATGATGAATTCTGTAGCTAAAGAATTCCAATCCCAAGCTGTGGGAGTTTTACTTACCGGTATGGGGCAGGATGGGGTAGAGGGATTGCGTCAAATCAAGCAAGTCGGCGGACAAACGTTAGCTGAACATGAATCTACATGTATTGTTTTTGGTATGCCGAAAATAGCGATTAAAGAAGGTGTTGTGGATAAAGTTGTGCCACTTTACCATATGGGCATTGAAGTAATGAAACAAATTACGCGTTAAAGGATTTTATTATGAGTATGGAACAATACCGGGCATTATTTGTTACTGAATCTGAGGAGCATTTGCAGTTTATTAGCAATGCTATACTGCGCTTAGAAAAAGACCCGGAAGATGCCGAAACTCTAAATACCATTTTCCGTAGTGCGCATACGTTAAAAGGTATGGCAGCTACAATGGGATTTAAATCTTTTACTCAGCTTACACATAAAATGGAAGATATCTTGGATATTTTTCGGGCTGATAAGATTCCGGTTACTCCGGCGGTTATTGACCGTTTATTTAAATGTTTGGATATGCTTGAGTTATTGCTGGAGGAAGTTCGTTCCAAAAAAGATCTTAATCTGGATGTTACTTCGGTGATTGCAGAGTTGGAAAACATTTCTCCGGCTGCGCTAGCTTCAAATTTCACTGAAGATTCAATGCCGGATAAAGTCGGAGAAGAAAAAGTAGAAGTTGGTTTGAGCGAGCTCGAGAGAAAAAATCTAGACAGTGTAATACAATCAAAAGGAATGATGCTGTATGAAATAAACATTTATATATCGCTAGAATGTCAGATGAAATCAGTGCGCATGTTTATGATTTTTAATAAGTTTGAAGAATTAGGAGAGGTGGTTAAATCAGTTCCTTCCTGTGAGGATTTAGAAGAAAATAGAATTGGAAATGTTGTTTCTTTATTATTTTTAACTAAAGCTTCCCGGAAAAAAATAGAAGATTCTTTAGAGTTTATTTTAGAGATAGATCGTATAGATATAAAGCAAATAAAAAATGTTAGCGATTTGCCGGATGAAAAAGAAATTTACTCAGATTCTGCGGGGAGTAATGAAACCAAAAATAAAAAGGCGCGTAAATCTGAATCTACACAGATGGTTGAATCGAGAAAGATAAAGAATATTAGGATAAGTACAAGGCGGCTTGATAATCTCATGAATCTTGTGGGAGAATTGGTTATTGCGAAGATTAGATTAATGCAGATCGCGCAATTTGAACAGAGTCAGGCGCTTAGTGAGGTTATAACTATTATCGATAGATTGACTAGTGAGTTGCAGGACGAGGTTATGCAGGCTCGGCTGGTTCCAATTTCCCATGTATTTGATCGTTTTCCGCGTATGGTGCGTGATTTGGCTCGAAAGGGAAACAAACAGGTATTTTTGGATATCAGTGGAGGTGAAATAGAGTTAGACCGTACGGTGCTTGATGAAATTGCCGATCCCTTGGTACATCTTTTAAGAAATAGTGTAGATCATGGTATAGAACTGCCTCAGGAACGGAAAATTTATGGTAAAAAAACTGCAGGAACAATAAAGTTACAGGCGCGCAGAGAAAGGACATATGTTCTGGTAGAGGTTTCTGATGATGGTATGGGAATTAATCCTGATCTTTTGCGCCAGGCAGCTGTAGCCAAAGGTTTCTATACAGAAGATGAAGTAAGTAAGATGAATAATAATGATATACTGCAGATAATTACTCTTCCTGGTTTTAGTTCAGCTGCAGTTGTTACAGATACTTCCGGACGGGGAGTGGGTATGGATGTGGTTAAAATGAAGATAGAATCTTTAGGGGGAACTCTTAGTTTCGATTCTAATCTTGGCGCAGGAAGCACCTTTAGTCTGAAATTGCCGCTTACTGTAGCTATTATTCTGGCTATGCTGGTAGAAGTGCGAGGTGAAATTTATGCAGCTCCGATTGCGAATATTGTGGAAACAGTAAAAGTAAATCCGAATCAGATAAAACATATAGAAAAATTTGAAGTTATTAATTTAAGAGATGAGGTCTTGCCTTTGCTTCGATTGAAAGATATTTTAGAGAGTAAATCGAGTAATGAGAGTGTTGCTGATGATGAAGAAATTTCTATTTTGGTGGTAGAAGGGAATGGCAAGAAGGCGGGACTGGTGATAGATAGATTTTTAGGACAGCAGGAAGTAGTTATTAAATCAATGGGGAGTTTACTAAAAGGTATAAAGGGATTTGCAGGTGCGACTATTTTAGGGGACGGTCGTGTTGCATTGATCTTAGATGTGGCAAGTTTGATTGGATAAAGTTAAGGAGGAGTATAATGGCTGATTTAAGTGATGCTCAAAAAGATGCACTGAAAGAGATGGGTAATATTGGTTCGGGAAATGCAGCAACTGCACTTTCTCAGTTAATATCTCAGCTGATAAATATTTCCGTTCCCCGCGTTCAATTTGTTCCTTTAGAAGAGGTGGCTAATCAGTTGGGCGGGCAGGAAAAGCCTGTTTACGTTATTTATCTTGACGTAATTAGTAAAATAAACGGAACAATGTTAACGGTTATTGATAAGGAAACTGCGATGTTTCTGGGAAAGTCTTTAATGTCGGAAGAGGATTTGGACCCTAATTCAGAAATATATGAGTCAGCATTAAAAGAAATAGGTTCTATTCTTTGTGGTTCTTATTTAAGTGCTTTAAGCCAGATTGTAGACGAAACATTTATTGCGTCAGTTCCGACAATGGCGTGTGATATGTTAGGAGCATTATTAGATGCTGTGCTTGCCGAAATTGGGCAGATAGCAGAGGAAGTTCTTTTTATAAAAACAGAATTATTAGTTTCAGATACCAAATTGCAGTGTTGTCAGCTATTTCTTCCAAAACCAGAGGCTTTGGAGCATTTACTTTCGGCAGTGGGGATGTAATGGTAGATAAACAGAACTTTATATTTTCTTTGGATATTGGAACGCGTAAAGTCATGGGTATTATTGCCCAGAAAGTGGATAAAAAACTCCGGGTAGTTGATATAGAAATTATGGAGCATAGTTCTCGTACTATGCTTGATGGGCAAATTCATAATATTGCCGAGGTTGCAAAAATCGTTGGTACTATTAAACAAAGATTGGAAAAGCGGATAAATCTTCCTTTGGAGAGAGTTGGAGTTGCTGTTGCCGGCAGGGCTTTACGTACGGTACAGGCAAAAATCGAAAAAAATATCTCTTCAGATGAAGAGATTTATGATGATGATGTGCGTAATCTTGAGCTGGAAGCAGTAAGTAGTGTTTTGCGTGATGTGAGTCACGATTTTGGCCAGGGAGATTATTATTGTGTTGGATATAGCGTAGTTTATTATGAACTAGACGGTGCTCCGATAGAAAATCTGGTTGGTCATTTTGGCCGGAGTATGGCAGTTGAAGTTATTGCTACTTTTCTGCCGCGTGTTGTTTTAGATAGTATGCTTAGTGTATTGCGTAAAAATGGATTGGAAGTAATTAATCTAACGCTAGAACCCATTGCCGCAATTAATGCGATTATTCCGAAGGATATGCGTCGTTTAAACCTGGCTTTGGTCGATATCGGAGCAGGGACATCGGATATTGCTTTAACTAGTGGTGGTTCGGTAGTTGCCTATGGGATGGTTCCGGAAGCTGGAGATGAAATAACTGAATTGCTGTGTGAAAAATATATCTTAGATTTTTCATCAGCAGAAAGAATAAAACGCTTAATAACGAGTCAGCCAAAAGTAAATTTTCGGGATATTCTGGGTAAGTCTTATGAACTAGATTCAAAAGATATTATAGCTGAGATTCAGCCACGCGTCAAAGCGCTTGCTGCGTCTATTGCCGGCTTTCTACTGGAACTTAATCAAAAGGCTCCGCATGCAGTTATTTTGGTTGGAGGGGGGAGCCTTACGCCTATTTTGGATAAAGAAATAGCTCACAGCTTATCTTTGGAAGAAGCCAAGGTCGGGGTTCGTTTGCCGGACGTGATTGAGTGTTTGGACGATAAGACCGGACGGTTGAAAGGTCCGGATATGGTTACTCCGGTAGGAATTAGTATTATGACTTCTCAATCACAGGGATTAAAATTTGTTGAATTGTATGTAAATGAAAAGCGGGTACAAGTGCTGGATATGAAACAGCATTTGGATATTTTAGGTGCTTTGGTAGCTGCGGGAGTTGATCGTTATAAACTATATGGAAGAATTGGGCAGGCAGTATGTGTAGAAGTTAACGGGGAACTAAAGGTGATTAAGGGAAAGGCCGGCAAACCAGCTCGTTTTAAACTTAATGATCAATCCGCGGAACTTACCGATATTGTGAAAAATCAGGACAGAATTACCTTTGAAGAGGCTGAAGATGGCGAAGATGCTCAGGGAAAGGTAAAAGATATATTGGGGGATCTTAATATCCAGTTTATTGTTAACGGGCAAACGGTTGAAGTTCAGCCAAAAGTAAAAATGAATGGTATGCCGATAACCGGTAATGTGGATTTAATTGATCGCGCTTGCATTGAATATGGAGAGGGAGTGGAAATAAAGAAGGTATTAGAAGCAGTAGGTATTGATACGAATATACTTGAAGACCGGGAAATTGTGGTTCGGGTTAACAGAGAACCAAAGATTTTGTCCCAGAGCAATTATCATCTGTTAGTGGACGGGCAGAGGACTGTTTTGACCACTAAGGTTTGTAATGCAAGTAATATTGAATTTCGGGCAGATAATCCTCAGTTTTATCGTATAAAAGATGTGATTTCCATTCCTGCGGTGGGAAAGAGTATAACGGTACGATTAAATGACAAAGAGTACGTGATTGATGGTAAGCCGGGTAGGATTTCTATGAATGGACACCTTGTTGAGCCGGAGGAGTTTTTGATTGATCGTGCGGAAATTATTACCAGTCCCGGAGAGGATGCATTTCCGATAGTCTCACATATATTAAAGCATTTTCCGGTTAATCCGGAAGACCATAAAGGCGAAATTCTTAAAATTTCAGTTAATGGTAAGCCGGGAGGCTTTACTACGCAACTGTCTGAGGGGTCAGAAGTTAGGATGCATTTTACACACAGATCCAGCTCTAATATAAAGGAGTTTAGCTAAATGCCCATCTATGGCGTTATTTTTTCACTCCCTTGTGCGGCATACTAAAATGTATGCCTCCGCGTTCGTTCAAAAATGCCTTATATCTGAACATCTTCCAACACTCCAGTAGTATATTTACCTTTCTTTAAAGGTTTCTTTGTCCAAAAGTATTGACTATCTCTCTTAAATACGCTATTATATCAGCAATTATGGGACTGTTACAAAAAGCACATCTGCCCATTTTGCAGCAGTCCCAATTATGGTATTGTTGTATTATTAATAAGGATAGGTAAGTATGAAAAAATTAGTTATTGTTGAGTCTCCGACAAAAGCGAGAACAATCGGCCGGATTTTAGGCAAGGATTTTGTCGTATATTCTTCTATGGGGCATGTTATTGATCTCCCGCGTCGTAAAATAGGCGTGGATGTAGATAATGATTTTGCGCCAACCTATTCTATTATTCCGGGAAAGAAGAAAGTCTTATCCCAGCTAAAGAAAGAATTAAAGAATTCGGATATTATTTACTTAGCGACTGACCCTGATCGTGAGGGAGAGGCTATTAGCTGGCACTTAAAGGAATATTTGCAGAATAAGAAGAAAAAAGAAAGCCGTGAGTTTCTGAGAGTTGTATTTCATGAAATTACTCCTCAGGCAATAAAGGACTCATTTTTGCATCCAAGGACGGTGGACCAGAGCAAGGTAAATGCTCAGCAGGCAAGAAGAATTCTGGATAGAATTGTCGGCTATGTTTTGAGTCCGTTGCTTTGGAAGAAGGTAGCTAAAGGCTTAAGTGCAGGAAGAGTACAGTCGGTGGCGTTGAAACTCATTGTTATTCGGGAGCGTCAGATCCTGAGCTTTAATCCGGAAGAATACTGGAAAATTGAAGCAGAGCTAAAGCGCAGAGAACAAGGGCTTGAAGTTTTTAAAGCAGAGTTGTCCAAGTGTGACGGAGAAAAGATCAAGATAGAAGATCAGAAAAATGCGGAGAATATACTTACAGAGCTTAAAGAACAGGAATATAATGTTGCATCTGTTAAGAAGAGAGAGAAAAAACGCAATCCTTACCCCCCGTTTATAACCAGTACTTTGCAGCAGGATGCGTTTAATAAATTAAAATTTACGGCTAGAAAGACAATGCTTATTGCCCAGCAGTTATATGAAGGGATAGAGCTTGGGGAAGAAGGCCCGATTGGTCTTATTACCTATATGAGAACTGACTCAGTGAAAATCGCAGCAACGGCAGTGGGTAACCTTAGAGAATTTATTGGCAAAGAATATGGGAAGCAGTATTTACCTGCTAAACCTAATTCTTATAAATCAAAGAGATCTGCCCAAGAGGCACATGAGGCGATTCGTACTACTTCGGTTGTTCGTACGCCAGATCAGATAAAGGAATATTTGAGTGAAGATCAGTATAAGTTGTATGAACTTATCTGGCAAAGGACAGTTGCAAGTCAGATGAAACCAGCGATATACTCTGCGGTTAGCATTGAAATTGGTGCGGGCAGGTATACACTTGTAACTAGCGGGTCAGTACTTATATTTGACGGATTTTTGAAGATTTATAACCGGGAAGAAGGACAGGAAAAAGGGACGATTCTCCCGGATCTTAAGAAAGGTGAAGGTCTTGATCTACTTGAACTTATTCCATCACAGCATTTTACCCGGCCTCCAGCCAGATATTCTGAAGCGTCTTTGGTAAAAGCATTGGAAGAAAAAGGAATTGGCAGACCAAGTACCTACGCGCCGATTATTCATACATTGATCTTGCGTAATTATGTGCGAAGAGAAAAAGGATATTTGGTTTGCACAGAGTTAGGGATGAAGATAAGTGATATTTTAGTCGAGTATTTTCCGAAAATCATAAACATAACTTTTACGGCGACCATGGAAACAGAGCTTGATAAAGTTGAAGAAGGTGAGCTTGAGTGGGTTACTGTATTGAGGGATTTCTATGTACCGTTTAAAAAAAGGTTAGCTTTTGCTCAGGAAAATTTAAAAAAAGAAGTTATTGAAACAGATGAAGTTTGCGAACAATGCGGCCGGCCGATGGTGATAAAATGGTCGCGTCGGGGCAAGTTTTTAAGTTGTTCAGGATTTCCGGAATGTCGTAATGCTAAATCAATATCAAGTGGAGTTAAATGTCCTAACGAAGGGTGCGAGGGAGAGCTAATTCAACGTCGTTCAAAACGCGGCATGCGTTTTTATGGCTGCAGTAAGTACCCGGAATGTCGTTACGTATCAAGATACCTGCCTAAAGAAGGAAAAGAACAGGACGATAATCCTGAGAACCCAGAATCCAGCAACCAGTAGGGACACAGTATTCTGTGTTCCTAGGTAATAAAAATCCTGTAGGGGCGGGCCTAGCGTCCGCCCGTAATAGAAAACAGTAAAAATCGGGTTTAAAAATGGAACGTTATATCGATAAATTTTTAAATTATCTGAAAGTTGAGAAAGATTCGTCTGTTCATACTTTAGTAAATTATAGTGTGGATTTAAAAGAACTTTCTTCTTTTGTAGATCACAAAGAAATTAATGATGTTGATGTATTGGATATTCGTAAATTTTTAGTATCCTTAAGACAAAAAGGTTTTAAGAAGGTAAGTATTGCTCGTAAAATGGCCTGTTTGAGGTCATTTTTTAAATTTTTATGTCGAGAAGGACATTGTAAGAATAATCCGATGATTGGTTTGGTAGGTCCAAAATTAGATAAGAAATTACCAATTTTTCTGGGTGAAGATGATATGAGCAAACTGCTTGAATCTCCTGAGGAGAAAGATCTTGCAGGATTAAGAGACAAGGCGATATTAGAGACGTTATATAGTACCGGAGTACGTGTAAGTGAGCTGGTAGGACTTAATATCGAAGCTGTTGATTTTATCGGAGGAGTAATTAAGGTTTTTGGTAAGGGGAAAAAAGAACGGTTGGCTCCGATTGGAGATAAAGCATTGCGGGCTATAAAGAATTATTTGGATAAACGGGCTCGAGCGGGAATAGCTACTATTCGTGCTTTATTTTTAAATAAAAATAAACGCAGACTTACGGATAGGGGAGTGCGTAATATTATTGAAAAATATATAAAAGTGGCAAGTGTTCGAAACGATATATCTCCGCATAGTCTTAGGCATTCATTTGCTACTCATCTTTTGAATCGTGGAGCAGATTTGCGTTCAGTCCAGGAGCTGCTTGGGCATGCCAATCTTTCCACGACGCAGATATACACCCATTTATCCACGGAAAAATTAAAAAATGTTTATGAAAAAACACATCCGAGAGCTTAAAAAGGATGAGGGATGAGATTAATTTTAGACTTAATATATATTGTGCTGGCTGTTTTTTATTTGCCGGCATTGATCTTTCAGGGTAAGCATAAAACTGGATTCCGGGAACGCTGTGGGATATATTCGGAAAAAGTGAAAGCATGGCTGGCGGATGAAAAACCGGTTATCTGGGTGCATGCTGTGAGTGTGGGTGAGATAAGAGCAGCAGCTCCACTGATTAAGGTGCTTCGGGAACGTTTTCCGGCTATGAAAATCTTGTTATCTACAATTACGCCTACCGGCAACGCAGTTGCACATCAGTTAGCAACAGCAAAAGAGTTAGTTATTTTCTTCCCGTTTGACTTAAGCCAGATTGTAGCCAAAACAATTAATCTATTTAAGCCGCGTTTCTTTTTGGTCATGGAGACTGAAATCTGGCCGAATATGATTTCATGTGTTTCGACGAAAAAAATACCGTTGGCGATCGTTAATGGCCGGATATCAGACAAAGCATTTTCCAAATATAAACTTGGAGCATGGTTTTTTAAATTGATCCTAAAAAAAATTGATTTATTTTGCATGCAGACAGAACTTGATGCGCAAAGGATAACTCGGATTGGAGCAGACAAGACCAAAGTGCATATAACTGGTAACTTGAAATTTGATCAGATAGTCGAAACATCGAAGCATAACGATATATCTATAGGTCTAAAAAAAGAAGAAAAGCTTATTGTCGCCGGTAGTACGCATGATCATGAAGAAGAAATTATTGCGAGAGTCTATATCAAGCTGAAGAAAACAATTCCGGATATAAGACTTCTGATTGCCCCAAGACATCCCCAGAGGACGGCGGATATTGAGCGTACATTAAAAAATTATAATTTACGATGTGTCTATATAAGCACAATTGAGGAACACTTAAAAGACATGAAGGGGGATGAAATATTTATTTTAGATACCATGGGTGTGTTGAATGAATTTTATGCTTTAGCAGATATTGTCTTTGTGGGAGGAAGTTTAATTCCGCATGGAGGGCATAATCCTATAGAACCAGCGTTATATGCGAAGCCGGTTATTTTTGGCAAACATATGTTTAACTTTTTAGATATCACCCGCATATTTTTAAAGCATAATGCAGCAATACAAGTAGAAGATGAAGCGTGTTTAATAGATACATTTACGGAATTGCTTACCAATAACCAAAAGTGCCAGATTCTTGCCGAACGAGCTCAGGAGCTTGTTCTGAAAAATAAAGGAACCAGTCAACGCATTATGGGATGTTTAGAGAAGATAATCAGTAATTTGAGACTTGGCTAAAAATTGACGGTAATAATTTTTTTTGTTAAAATGTTAACCAAGTCTAATTTTATGGTTGACAATGGAGGAGATAAATAATATGGGATGGGCTGGCAAAGAAGAATGGCAAGCTTTGATTGATATTTCCTTACCTGAATTAATTGCACAGGCGGATAAGGTGAGGAAGCAATATATAAGTTCGAAGATGGAGCTGTGCAGTATTATTAATGCTAAGTCTGGTGTGTGTGGTGAGGACTGTAAATTTTGCGCGCAATCTTCACATTATAGTACGGATATTTCTACGTTTTCCCTGGAAAAAGAAGATAAAATTATACAGGAAGCTCAAAAGGCTAAAGATATCGGAGCGGGAAGATTTGGCATTGTAACTAGTGGGAATAGGTTAAGTGATCAGGAAATATGTCAGCTGAGCACAGTAATTAAAAGGATAAGAAGCGAGATTGGCATTGATGTGTGTGCTTCCTTAGGTGCGCTTAAAAGAAGTGATTTTGAAACATTAAAAAAAGCCGGGCTTTCCCGCTATCATCATAATATCGAGACTTCGCGGCGGTTTTATCCTCAAGTTGTTTCAACTCATAATTATGAGGAACGAATTAATACGGTTAAGGCCGCGAAGGAAACAGGCTTGGATATTTGTAGTGGTGGAATTATCGGGATGGGAGAGAGTTGGCAGGATCGCATTGAAATGGCTTGTACTCTAAAAGAACTGGATGTAGATTCTGTGCCTTTGAATATTCTGGTGCCGATAAAAGGTACGCCTTTTGAGACTGTTTCGCCTATTTCTTGCAGTGATGTTATTCGGACAATATGTATTTTTCGTATTATTCTTAAAGACAAAACTATAAAGATTGCCGCGGGCAGAGAAGCAATATTAAAGGATTTTCAAGCTGCGGGTTTTATGGCGGGAGCAAATGGTATGCTTATCGGTGGTTATTTAACGATAAAAGGACGCGATGTGCAGGCAGATCAACAGCTTTGCCGGGAAATAGAAACATTATGGAAAACATAGATAAACTTTTACAATTTAAAAAAGAACAAAATCTTTTGCGGACTTTATATCCCGCTGATATGAGAAAGCAGGGGCGGATAGGTTTTGGTACTCAAGATGCTGTTGATTTTTCTTCAAATGATTATTTAGGATTGTCTTCTCATCCGGCGCTTAAGGCAGCATTTCAGGCCGCAGGTAATAAATTCGGGGTTGGCACCGCAGGGTCACGGCTTTTAAGCGGAGACCTGAAAATCCATCACCAATTAGAAGAAAGAATTGCGGTATTTAAAGGCAAGGAAAGAGCATTAGTTTATAATTCCGGATACCAGGCTAATATAAGTATCATTAGTGCTCTTGTTACTAAGCAGGATGTAGTATTTATGGATAAGTTATCTCATGCCAGTATCATTGACGGTATAAAGTTATCTGGAGCGAGATTTTTTCGTTTTCAACATAATGATGTGGAACATTTAGAACGGCTTTTAAAAAAAGAAAGAAACAAATTTAAAGACGCTTTTATTATTACTGAAACTATTTTTAGTATGGATGGTGACCGGTGTCCTTTGCAAGATCTTGTTAGTCTAAAAAAACAATATAATTGCCGTTTATATATAGATGAAGCGCATGCTACCGGGATTTTTGGAGAAAGAGGTAGTGGTTTAGCTGAGTTAGAAGGAGTGTCCGCAGATGTGGATTTTATCATGGGAACTTTCAGTAAGGCGCTGGGGAGTTTTGGTGCTTACATTGCAGCTTCATCTAAAGTGATTGAGTATTTAATTAATGCTTCCCGTGGGTTTATTTATACTACAGCTCTTCCAGCTGCGGTTATGTCGGCAAATTTAGCGGCTTTAGACCTTGTAGAACAAGAATCCTTCAGGCGTAAAGTTTTATTGGAAAATGCAGTGTATTTTCGAGAAGAGTTGAAAAAAAGAGGATTTCAGATAAAGGGTGATTCTCAGATTGTTCCCTGGGTGGTGGGAGACTCTGAGCGTGCAATGAGTTTGAGCCGGGATTTGAGATCAAGAGGATATTGGGTGCTGCCGATACGGCCTCCAACTGTACCTGCCGGAGAGGCTCGTCTAAGATTTTCTTTAAATTATGACCATGATAAAGAAACACTGAAGAAATTGATTAATGAGATTGCAGAGATTAAAAATGTATAATACAAAATTTGAGCATATTGATCGAAACTATAAAGATAGTCTGGTTTTGATTCCCGGCTGGGCTACAGATTACCGTATTTTTGAATTGTTTGACTTACCATATAATTATCTTATTCCGACGGCGTTTTGGCCGCTTGATTTTGAACAAGAGCTTCTTTTAGTACTGGCGGAAAGAAAGATAGAAGAAATTTCTTTGTTTGGGTATTCATTAGGGGGATTTTTAGCGGCAGAACTTGCTGTGCGTAATCCTGACTTAATCAGCAAGGTTGTATTAGCCGGAATAAGAACACATTATCCAAAAAAAGAAATTGGACTGGTAAAAAGACTTTTAAAAAAAGATAAAGTTGGATACCTGGATAAGTTTTATGAACAGTGTTTTTTAGATAATCAGGAATTTTTGCGTTTTAAAGAGAAGCTAAGCAAAAATTATGTTCAGGAGTTTTCATTAGAGTATTTGCTGAAAACACTAGATTATCTTGAGCAGACATCAATCGACGTAGAATCATTAAATAAGCTTAAAACAAAGGTGACATTGATTCATGGGGAAGATGATCATATTGCTCCGATTCAAGGAGCCCAGACAATAAAAAATAAGTTGAATAATTGCGGGTTTTTGTTACTTGAAGATGTTGGACATTTTCTTTTTTGGGATAAGAAATTTAACGGATTGAATGGATTGTTATGAGCGTTAAAGAATTGATAAGAAACAATTTTTCTAAAAGCGCGTCTTCTTATGATGCATATGCACAGGTTCAAAATTTGTGTGCTCGAGAATTGGCTCAAAGGATTAATATTCAGTATCCGGGGACAATTCTCGATGTGGGCTGCGGAACCGGTAACTTTAGCCAGCTTTTAAGAACAAAATTTGCTCAGGCAAAAATTACCGGAGTTGATATTTCCGAAGAAATGATTCAACACGCGAAAATCAGATGTAAGCAGGATGATATTAAGTTTATTGTTGCAGACGCAGAAAGAATGGATTGTTGCGAGCGCTTTGATTTAATTACTTCAAACGCAACTATGCAATGGTTTGAAGACCTCCCCGAGGTTTTAAATAAATATAAAAATATGCTTGAAGATCAGGGAATGATAATCATTTCTTTGTTTGGGCCGCAGACATTTAGAGAGCTAAATGTCTGCTTGCAGTCTCTATGGGGGACCGAAGATGTTATTTATTCTCAACGATTTCTGGATCAGTATGCGATTGAAGTAATATTTAAAAAGTTTTTTCAAGAAGTTTTGGTTGAAAAAATAGTGCATAAAGAATGTTTTGATAATGTATGGGATATGTTGTGCAGGATAAAATATACAGGAGTACGCGGTAATTCTTTTGCCGGGGGAAGCCTTTGGACCCCAAATAGGATTAAGCAGTTGGAGGATATTTATCGGGATAAATTCAAGCGGATAGAAGTAACGTATGAGATGTTTTTTTGTCGGGGGGGAAAATGACGGCAATTTTTGTAACCGGAACAGATACCGGAGTAGGAAAAACTATTGTTTGTGGGTTGTTAGGGCGATTTGCGCAGGATCAGGGGCAGCGGGTGGTTACACAAAAATGGATACAAACCGGAAGTAAGCGTTTTCCTGAGGATATTAGTCGCCATTTACAAATAATGAAAAGGCATAGACAAGATGTTCGTAAGGAGATTTCTTTTATTTGTCCCTATGTTTTTCCTTTTGCGGCATCACCGCATCTGGCTGCGACGAAGGCTTTAAAACGCATTGATAAGAATAAAATAAAACAGGCATTTTGCCGGCTACAGCAGCAGTATGATTGTGTTGTTGTTGAGGGGATTGGCGGTGCGTTAGTTCCTTATAATAAAAAAAGATTGGTGATTGATATTGCTAGGGAGTTAAAACTACCGGTATTGATTGTAGTGCAGAATAAACTGGGAGCGATAAATCACACTTTATTAACAATTGAAGCTATAAAAAAAAGAAACATGAATCTAATCGGCGTGGTATTTAATACACCAGCCGGGAATGCTCAAAAAATAATTAGAGAGGATAATCGGAAGATTATTAATGCTTTAACCGGTATAAAAGTTTTTGGGGAGTTACCATATTCCCAAAATGATGAAGTATTGTATAGTGAGTTTAGGAAATGGGGCAGGAGTATTATCAGGAGAAGTAACGATAATGGATAAGTGGATTAAAAAAGACTTACAATACGTTTGGCATCCTTATACACAGATGAAAGACTGTGAAACATTTCCGCCGGTTTTAATTGAAAAAGCCAAAGGAATAAAGTTGTTTGATAGTAAAGGAAAGGTGTATTTTGATACCATATCCAGTTGGTGGTGTAATGTTCATGGACACAATCATCCACGTATAAAAAAAGCGCTTAAACAGCAGATTGAAAAATTGGACCATGTTCTTTTTGCCGGATTTACGCATAAACCGGCGATTTGTTTAGCGGAAAAACTGTTGGAGATTAGCCCCCGGAACTTGCGGCGTGTATTTTTTTCAGATAATGGTTCTACAGCCGTGGAATCTGCCCTGAAAATATCATTTCAGTATTGGCTGAATAAAGGAAAGAAAGGGAAGAAAAAATTTGTATCCTTAGATCATGCTTATCATGGTGATACGATTGGAGCCATGAACGTTAGCGGTATGAGTTTATTTAATGAAATGTTTTCCCCGTTATTTTTCTCCTCTTATAAAGTGCCTTCTCCTTATTGTTACCGTTGCCCAGTGAAAAAAAAATACTCTTCTTGCGGTATTGATTGCATTAGGCCTCTGGAAAAACTACTGGATAAGAAACACCGGGAAATCGCTGCAATTATTCTGGAGCCTTTAGTCATGGCTGCCGGTGGAATGATTATTTATCCTAAAGAATATTTAAGAAAAATATCACAGTTGGCTAAAAAGTACGGTACTCATCTGATCTTAGATGAAGTGGCGACTGGTTTTGGGCGTACGGGGAAAATGTTTGCTTGTGAACATGCGAATATTAAGCCTGATTTCATGTGTCTTTCTAAAGGAATTACGTCTGGGACGATGCCATTAGCTGCGACGCTTACTACAGAAAGAATATTCAAGGCGTTTTACGATGATTATCATAAAGGTAAAACATTTTTTCATGGACATACTTATACGGCTAATCCATTAGCTTGTGCGGCGGCATTAGCCAGCCTGGATATTTTTAAGGAGGAGAAAACGCTGCTTATTATGCAGGATAATATAAGGTTCTTTCATGACGAATTGAAAAAGTTTTCTGAATTATCTATTGTCGGAGATGTTCGGCAAATTGGTTTTATCGGAGCGCTTGAGCTGGTACAGGATAAAGCAGATAAAACTCCTTTTAAAGCCAGGATCGGTATGCATATTTATCAGCAAGGGCTTAAACAGGGATTAATTTTACGGCCATTGGGAAATATTGTTTATTTATTTTTACCATTATGTATTAAGAAGAAAGAGATGGCTGAAGTTTTGCAAAAGACATATAATATTATAAAGGCCTGTAAATGTGTATGAAGAAAAAACATGTTATATCCGGATTATTTCCGGACGAATTACAAAAACTACTTAAAGATTTTGTTTCGCAAGCATATCGAGGCAGACAAATTCTTGATTGGATATATGAAAAAAATATTTTATCATTTTCCAAGATGAGTAATTTGCCGGATAAGTTGAGAGATGAATTAAAGCTTGTTTTTGAACCGGTAAGTTTGATAGAGGTTGATAAGCAGATAAGCTCTGATAAAACTACAAAGTATGTTTTTAAGACTTATGATGATGAATACATAGAATCTGTATTTATACCTACGCGTAAACGTGCGACTATATGTATTTCGACACAGGCAGGCTGTGCATTTGGTTGTATGTTTTGTGCCAGTGGGAAAAACGGTTTAAAACGCAATCTTTCGGTAGGAGAAATCGTAAGCCAGGTTTTACTTATCCGAAAAGATAACCCGGAAAATCCAATTACCAATATTGTGATCATGGGAATGGGGGAGCCTTTGGCGAATTATGAAAACACACTAAAGGCAGTAAGAATTTTGAATCATCCGGAATGTTTAAGATTAGCGGCTCGGCGTATTACGATTTCTACTTGTGGTTTACCTGAACAGATACTTCGGCTGGCAAAGGAAGGGTTA
Organism: PVC group bacterium; assembly: GCA_024231215.1. Classification (GTDB taxonomy): domain Bacteria; phylum Omnitrophota; class Gorgyraeia; order B26-G9; family B26-G9; genus JAAEQR01. Next base: position 76,691 of record JAAEQR010000072.1, read on the forward strand.
CAGATAGAATTGTCGATTTCTTTACATGCAGCTAATAATGTTCTTAGAAACCGTATTGTCCCGGTAAATAAGAAGTATCCGTTGGAGCATTTAATGCAGACAGCACGGGATTATATAAGAATTACAAATAGAGTTATTACTTTTGAATATGTGATTATAGATGGGGTAAATGATACTAAAAGAGATGCAGAGCAGCTGATTTCATTGTTAAACGGAATTAAATGTAAAGTTAATATTATTCCGTTTAATCCAGTGGATGGTACAGATTTTAGACCGCCAAAAGCGTTTAAATTAGAAGAGTTTCAAGAGACACTTCAGGCTAGTGGTGTGAATGTAACAGTGCGTCGTTCCCGGGGTACAGATATTAAAGGTGCTTGTGGACAATTAGCAGCTCACAGCAATAACGCTTAAAAAATATGTCTTTACATTATATAATAGATGGTTATAACGTTATAAAACAGGTGACTTTTTTTACCGGTAAAAAGTTAAGAGCTGGCAGGGATAGTTTGGTGCATTTTATCGAACAACATCGGCCTCAAGGCAGTAGTAAAAATGAAGTAACTGTGGTTTTTGATGGGAAAGCGGAGTTTGATAATCCACAGATAAAAAGTGCAACAGAGGTTATTTTTAGTAAGAATGAAACTGCGGATGATAAGATTAAACGCATGGTTGAGCATTCCCGGAATCCAAAGAGGATTGTTGTAGTTAGTGATGATAAGGCAATTGTTTTTTATTGCCGTTCTTTAGGAGCTAGGATAAAAACAGTAAAAGAATTTTTAAATGACTCTCGTATCCCTGAAAAAGTTAAGCCGGATTTTGAGGGAGCAGATAAACCGGATTTAAGTAGTAATGCAGCACAAGAGATTACAGAGCAGTTAAAAGATATTTGGCTTAAAAGTGAAGAAGAGTAATAACTATGAAAAATAAATTAGATTCGTTAATGGTCATTGGTAAGATAACACATTTTCTTGGTACATTGTTACTGTTCAATTTCTTTTTCGGGTTGATTCTTTTTGGTTTTTTTCGTTGGCTTTTATTTGGGAGTGTTTTATTGTTTTTGTTGTTTTTATCTCTTTTAGCCGGTAAAACAGTTATTTTTAAACCAGGTAAACCGCAGGCAGAAAGCCAATCGGAACAGCCTCATTATCATAGGCGTAATAAAACAAACAGTGATATTATCGATGTAGAAGCAGAAGTTGTTGATGAGTAGTAAGTTTGACAAATATTAAGATTCGATATAATATATAGAAAAATAGAGGAACTTTTCTTCCATGGATAGGAAAATTTTTTGTTTTATCGCAATTCTATGTTTCTTCTGTAAAGGTGCTTTTGCTATTCCTGCCGAAGGAGAATCCCGGCCAAGTTTACACAAAAGTATTTGGGGTGTGCAGTTTAACCACATATTTTCCAGGGACTTTAACAAAGTCGAAGCGAAGGCAAGTACAACTCAGTATTTTATCAAGGCTAGTTACGGTTTAACTGAAAAATTTTTTCTTGATGGTAAGGTAGGCTGGGGAAATGTATCTTTTGATCGGGAAGGGCAGGAAAAGCTTAATTTCCCGAATAATTTTGCCGGCGGATATGGGTTTCGTTACTTATTCTATGAAGATGACAGTCAGGGGTTAAAAGCTATAGCGGGATTTCAGCATATTAGCTGTCATCCGTTTAAAGATGTAGTAAACAATATCGATCATCGGATTATCTGGGATGAGTGGCAGGGAACATTATTATTGATCAAAAAGTGGAATAGAGTCGGAATATATTTTGGTCCGCAGTATAGTGAGGCACAGCTAAAGTATAAAGAAGGTGATTTGCGACGCAGGGTAAAGGGCGAAGATATCTGGGGAGCAGTTATCGGTGCGGATTATTATATAAATGAAAAGACCGGAATTAATATGGAAGCGCGGCTTTTTAACGAGTGGGCATTAAATATCGGAATGAATTATAAATTCTGAAAAGTTAAATGAATAGAGGTGCTTTGTGAGCGGAATATTTAGATTTAAGAAATTACGGTTATATGTGGCATATCCATTTGCCGCAGTATATTTTTTTCTTGCATATTACACAGGTATAGATTTTAGTATCGGAATTTGGAGTGTATTTTTAGGTTTAATTATTCGTTTCTGGGCGGCAGGTTTTATTCGTAAAAAACGAGAATTAGCTGTGGCCGGGCCTTATGCGCTTGTGCGTAACCCTTTATATCTAGGTAATTTTTTAGTTGGATTTGGTTTTTCCTGCTTTGTTAACAATATTTTTATTATTTTGGCTTATTGTGTTTTATTTGCGATTTTCTATATTGGGACAATAAGGGAAGAAGAGATATTATTGACCGAGCTTTTTGGACAGCAGTATTTGGATTACAAAAAGAGTGTTCCTTCTATTTTTCCGTTATTTAAGACATATAAAACAGACCAGAAACCAGAATATAGTTTGCAGCAGGCTAATCGTAATGGTGAATTTATTCGTGTTGCAGTTACGGCAGTTTTGTTATCTATTTTGTACTGTTTTCAAGGGTTTATTTTACAAGGAAGTGTGAATCTGGTAGATATTTTGATTTTTGCCGGACTTTTTATAATGCTTATTTTTACCATAATATCTCGAAGAAGATTTTTAAAACGAGATATTAATTAACCTGAGAATTAAATCATGCAGAAAATTTGGAAATTTAGAGAATTAGATGGTCATAAACATAAAGCATTTGCCGCAGAACTTGGAGTTTCTCCGATTTTGGCTCAGATATTATTGAATCGTGGTATTTCGGATCCGGATCAAGCCCGGACTTTTCTTAGATGTGATATGAAAGATTGTCATGATCCTTTTTTACTTAAGGATATGTCTAAGTCAGTTTCTCGCGTTCAGAAAGCAATTAAGTATAAGGAAAAAATAGTTATTTACGGTGATTATGATGTAGACGGAGTGACTAGTTGTGCAGTATTGTTTTATGTTCTTTCGGACTTGGGAGCTGATGTATCCTGTTATATCCCGCATAGAATAGAGCAAGGGTATGGACTTAATCTGGAGTCTTGTCAAACTTTAAAAGAACAAGGTGTATCCTTGGTAATAACTGTAGATTGCGGAGTTAGTGGGTTCCAAGAGATAGAGTATTTAAAGGAGGCTGGAGTTGATGTTATTATCACAGATCATCATCAGCCTTTAGAGAGGGGAGTGCCTGATGCGTTATGTGTAATAAATCCTTGGCAGAAAAAATGTTCGTATCCCTATAAAGAATTAGCAGGGGTGGGATTAGCGTACAAACTTGCCCTGGGGGTTTCTGCGGGAACTTTAGATATATCTGAGCACCTAGATCTTGTAGCTTTAGGAACGATTTGTGATGTTGCGCCGCTAACCGGAGAAAACAGAATTTTGGTTAAGCATGGTCTAGAGAGACTTTCTAATACTAAAAAAGAGGGATTGAGAGCCTTAAAAGATATAGCTAAAATCAGGGCAAAGAAGCTTTCTACCCATCATGTAGGATTTATGTTTGGCCCTAGACTAAATGCTATGGGAAGAATGGGCTCAGCTGAGAAATCACTGGAGCTTTTATTAAGTACAGATTATGCTCAAGCATATAAACTGGCCCAAATACTTGATCAGGAAAACCGGACCCGGCAGAAAACAGAACAAAAAATTTTGAAAGAAGCTCTGTCGATGGTGGAAAGTCAGATAAATTTTAAACATCATCGTACGGTAGTTTTGCATAATGATGCCTGGCATCCGGGTGTTATCGGCATTGTTGCCTCTCGCATAGCGGAAAGATTTTATCGGCCTACAATCCTGATTTCGACACAAGAAGGTATTGGCAAAGGTTCCGGACGTTCAATCAGAGATTTTCATCTATTTGATAATTTATCAAAATGCAATCATCTTTTGGAAGGATTCGGAGGCCATGCGAATGCTGCGGGTATATCTATTTTAGAAGAAAATCTGGCTGATTTTAAACAGGCATTTAATGATTTAGCCAGTCATGATCTTACCCCGGAAAAATTACAGCCGATAGTGGATGTAGATATGGAAGTTACGCTGAGCGCGCTTTCTGAAAAACTGATTAATGATTTGGAAAAATGTGCTCCTTTTGGCATTGGTAATTCACGTCCAGTATTTGCTTCCCAGGATTTAAAACTTAAGCAGAGGCCAAAGATTTTGCGCGGAGAAACCTTTAAGTTATGGCTTACCGATGAAAAGATTACGTGTGAGGCGATTGGTAGGCTTAACGGAGTTGCCCCAACGTCTCTTAATGAGGGATTTTCTATAGTCTATTCGCCGTCTATCAATGACTGGCAGGGGATCTCCACAATACAACTGCAGTTAAAAGACATCAGACTCGCCTGAAATATTTTCAGTCAATAGCCATAACATGTTACCTTGAAAGCACTTAAAGTTTTCAAAAAAGTTGCTTTCGTCCTTGCGGGAATTGAAAACATATGGTATACTTTAAAGAATTTTTTGAACTTTTTCAATCTGCTTTTTAAAGATAATAATAAAAGTTTAGTAATTCAATATATGTGATTTAAAAAGGAGGATTATTATGTTTAAGGCTCCACCTAATATGTTTTTGAGGATTACCTCACTAGCAATCATCCAAATATTTTTAATTACTAATGTCTCTTTTGCCGGAGGCAATTTTTTTGCCCAAAATCAGGGGGAGGACTGTCTTTCGCCTGCCTTAGAGATCAATGCCGGAGCATTAAAGCAGGGAATATTAGCTGTTATTGAGGGAGATAGTATTCCCAATGATGTTTCCAGCTTGGAAATGACCACATTATTGGAAACGGCACTGAGTAATCTTAGTGATATTGAAAATAATTCAGAGGACTTAAATCTTGAAGTCTTGGAACAGTCAATAGATCAAGTAAGACAAATTAATGCGCAAATTAATTATCTTACGGGGGGTAGTGACGAGGGAGTAAATGATCTTTATTCAAGATTTCTTAGTAGACGTTCAGATTTAGCAAAAAAAATATCCGCAATAGTAATAAATGATGTTGCTAAGTATGCAGGTGTTTTAGAAAAGCTAGTTAGTCAATCAAAAGAGGATATGCATAAGCATATAGCTATGATGGTTGAGAATGAGAAGATAACTGCTACACAGGGAGATGCAACATTAAAAACAGCTATAAAGTTTCTTGAAGAATGGTTAGCTCCAGGAAATAACATTCCTCAATATATTATTCAGGGTATATATAAGGGGATGTTAGAAGGTCGTTCAGGAGATCTCTTATATGCGTATGGATTTGGCTGGCGTCAGTTTGGTACAGCTGGAATCAGGAATCAGGCGGTGCAAAGTGAATTCCCAGTTTTACTTCAGAAAGAAGTTGATGAATTTGCTGAAGATGTGCATGCTCCAATATTAACTGGTCCAAATATGATTAATACAGTTACTTTATTGCAGCAGGTGGCAGCTTTGGTTGGATTGGTCAAAGATATTAGAACCAAATTGCAGCAAAAACTCAATAAAGGTATGAGTTTGGCAAATGCGGCTGAGGAATGTGGAATAGCTGAAGAATTTGCACAAAACATGTTGGATAACACGATTACCGTTACCTATGATAGTCGGTTGAATGGGGAATATTTTGCTCAGTTGCTTGGTGCCGCATTTTTGCAGAAAGATATAAAAGTAAACCTTATGGATAGTCCATCCGGAGTACCGGCTGGAGTTTCTATTGCAAAAGGTGCTTCTTTTTTTGGTGAATTGGTTAAAGATTCTCGTTTTGCTGAGTTTGAACAGATAACAGGATCTATTTTTGGAATTCTTATTTCTGCCAGTCATAGTGAAGCAGAATATAATGGGTTTAAAGCATTTTTGGCGTATCAAAAATCACAAGTAGATGCTGATAGTAAAAATATGATAATGGATGCCAGGGGAAATGTTAACTATAGCGATATAAACATGCGATTAGATACAGGATCTAAAGAAGATTTAAGATTGATATTTAGAAAATATAAGAATAATTTAATCTGGCTGGGTGGGGAGAAGAAAGTAGATGGCAAAGATTATTGTGGTGCCAAATTCGTACCTTTTTATCCGCTTTATTTTGAATATTTACGTAAAAGATCACCGATTCCTTATGCTGAATTGTCAAGTGATGATATTGAATCGATTAATGCAGCGAAAAAAGATCTAGGCATCTTATATACTGCTTTTTATGGTGGCGGATCTGTTTCTGCTGCTAATCTACCGGGATTTTTCCAGGAAATGGGATATGATAATGTAGCTATTGTAGATAAACAAACTAAAGTTATGGATGGGAAATTTCCAGGGCATATAATGCCTGATCCGGGTGTTGTAGAAGGATGGATGAGTAATTTGTATCATTTTCTTCAGCAGATAGCCGGAGAGGATTTGTCGGATATAGAAAAAGCCGTAGAAATGCTTAATAATAGACAGACGGGTGCTGCTACAGACCCGGATGTTGACCGGGCAGGTATGATGTTGGATTTAGAACCAGGGCAGCAAGGCAATGTGCGGGATGCTTTTATTGACTGGATAAGTCGGAATTTACAATACAGAGATGATATTTTGCCTGAAAAAAAACAACATATTATTAATGTTTTAACAAATAATTTAAAAGATAAATTGTTATTAACGGCAAATGATTCCTGGACATTTATGGCATATTATAAGCTGCAGATCAGGGAAAAATATGGGTTGCTGGATAAAAACAAGCTTTACATCATTGAAAAATCCCATGTTACTACAGACGGGCTTGAAAATGTTGCCGCATATTATCGCAAGAAAGGTTATCGTGTGTATGTTGTGGATACATATGTAGGATTTACAGAATTGGCTAAAAAAAGCCGGGATTTGTTTGCTATAGCAAAAAAGGCATGGAAGATCAAAAAAATGTTAGATAAGTTAGATGAGCCAAATGAGCAAGAACTAAGGTGGGGTGAACTAGAAGAATTGCTGATAGAACTTAAACAAGAGAATAAGATTTTAAAGACTAATGTTCCGTATGCTACCGCTGGATTACCCATAGTTGATGAGGCTATAGAGGCATTTGAAAATAGTAATTTTCAAAAAGCGGAAGAACTCTGGAATAGTATTGCCCATATGGAGAATATTTTGGCTTGTGAGGAAAGTAACGGTTATGGAGAGCTGGGGGAATATATTCCGGAAGAAGATAAAGTAGTGAATGCCCACATATCTGAAAAGGATGGAGGGTTAGCTTTGTTTGAGTTTTTTGAAATACTCTCTTATGGAAAAGCTGTTTTGGGAAAATCGGAATATTCGATGTTTTTAGATATGCTTAGCGAAATAGGGTATTGTACAACAGATAACCAGTTTTTAAAATATCCGGGGCTTAGCGGGGTTCAGGAAAAAGTGGATGCGATTGAGAGTTTTGAAAAGGTATTTGCAGCTTTAATTCAAAAGGCTATTGATCAGGGCCAGGTAGTTACTTTATTTAATGGAAAGTATACAGTAGAAGAAGTTATCGTTTACAGAGATAAAAAATATGATATTACTTATAATGGGTTTCCTGAGGAAGGAATCCGTTTAGTTTTGCGTACACAGAAGGGGAGCAAAGCGATAACAACATTTAGACCTTCCGGCACCGGTGATAATAACCGGGATTATAACTGGATAGTGGGTTTGATTCCTGAGACTGGGACTGATATGGAAGTTTATAGGAGAGAAAAAGTACAGGAATTAGAAGAACTCAGGGCTGATTTTTTTGGTGAATTTGGAGTTTCTGTTGGTTATGCAGATTTGCCTAAAGGTGAATTTTATGGATTGTTGACTGCAATGTGGGAATCAGGCAGTAATAGTCATTTAGCAATATTCAACAAAGCTTTAGACATAGAAGTTAACTTTACTTCAGCTGAAAACAAGTTACTTGATGCTGTAAAAATGTTTACCTTTGCGACAAGAGATAGAAAACGGGAATATATGAAAATGACTCCGGATCAAATGTGCGAAGAATTGCGTAAGACTCTTTTGTCCGCAAGGCGAAATCGAGCTGCATGGAATAAATATCTTTCTGCGAAGGAAGCAACAGAGTATAAAGATGTATTTAAGGTATATGTTAATGGTGAAGTATTTGCTGAAGTCCCGAAAGTTTTTGTTAAACCGTGGATGATCGGGTTTGCCGGATATATTGCTGAAGAGTTGATCGTAAACAGATTGGATTTAACAAGTGCTTGGGTTGATACGGATGATTTGGAAGTGACAGATGAGATACGTTTTCAGATAGATAAATTACAGCAAATAAGGCAGGAATTGAATGAAATGCATAGAGCCGAACGTGAAGCAGCAGAAACTCTTTCTGGAAAACTGCATACACCTTTGGAAACAGAAAATCCTGATATGGCGGCACGATATCTCAAGGGTGGATATCAGCAAGATGGATATGGTGTTCCATCGGGAGCGGTCATCGACGGCTCCTTTGCGGTGGGTGTTGCAGGGACTCAGGGATACTATGTGTATGGAGGCAAAGAGATATTTCAAGGGATTGTTGCAAGTATGAAGAAGTTTTTCAAAAAACGAGCTAAAAGGTTAGGCAAGCCGATAAAATTGGTTATAAAGATAGGTATTGGCGGACAGCATACTCCATTTCAAGCGATTGCTGAGGGATTTCAGGTGGTGGATTCTGAAACAGGAATTATTGTCGGGGAGTATGAGTTAGGGAAGGATTATGAGACATCTCTTTCGGAAATTGTAGAAAAGATGGGTATTGATTGGGATCAGATAGCTGTTATACCGAGCTCTAAATCCGGTTCTACGGATGAGACGATGATGATCTTTGATGATGTTTTAGCTGTACTGCTTAAATATATTGCTTCTATGAAATATAACATTGACGGAGAAAAATTTACAGATACTGTTTTTCAGGTATTGCATGAAGTGAATTTTGTTGATGGTAAAGAGCGTTCTGGGAAAGATCTTTTTAAGATAAATAAAGAGCGTTTTGGCACGGATAGTTTGGTAGAAGTGCTCTATGAACGGTTACAAGATAAAAGGATGCAAATAAGTAAAAGCGGAATAAAAGATATATTTGCGATAGTTCTCGGTAATATGTTTTTTGAGACTACCGATAGAGTAGAAGCAAGCAGATTGTCAGCATTTATCAGAAACTCCGGACTAGATAAGGAGCTTGGTGAAGATGCTCCAGGGTTTGGTGCAATGTTTGATAATGTCGGTGGCAGATGGACCAGTGATTTGCATATGATGACATTTCTTGCTTTCCATGATTTAAATGAGGAGCTGTATTATAAGAAAAGGATGGAAGAAATATTTAGGGTTCTTGCCGGTTCACCTTCAGTGAGGCTGTATCAGGATATAAAAGAAAAAATAGATGATGATGGCACACATAAGGGGTATATGTTAGGCAATCGTATTGCTGAGGAAACGATAACGGATATTGCTCTAGTGTTGCCGGATTATTTATTCTGGTTTGGAAAATCAATAGAACAGAATTTTAACGAAAGTACTTGGCAGAAAGGCTTTGTAAATCTTGTTGCGATTAAACAAAGCCAATGGGGTGTTCAGAAAAAAAATTATGTGGACAGGTCTGAAAGACTGGTAATTAACCTGTCTAACTTAGATATTGATGAAAATAGTTTTAATGTGTATACCCGAAATTTCCCTGATTTTACTAAGTTGCAAAAACAGGATATCTCTGGTCAGTACGCATCTTTATTTAGCATGTTCTATGGAATTACTCATAATTTGGGTAACCGGCTGATTATCAGAGCACTTACAGCTGCCGGATATAATGTAGAAGATGTTAACTTAAATGATTTAGATAATCCTGCGACTAAAATTGTTCAGCAAAATCTTTATGTATTACAGCCTTTTGTAGAATTAGGGAAGAAACTATTGGAAAATAGATTAAAAATGCTGCAATCAGCAGAGGTAAAAAGCCCGGGAGTTATTGCTCAGGCTGAAGATGAGATTAAAAGGCTGGCAAGGGAAGGTACCATAGAATCAAATATTCCAAGCATGGATATGCCAGATAGTGTGCAGGATATGGGAACACTGGCTAAGGTTATTAAGCAAGCAATTGAACATGCAAGGCAAGCTAATCGTAAATTTGCGCCGTTTATTTATTTAGAAGGTGGTAAATTTATGGATATGAGGGATTACCTGACAGAGTTGGGTATAGAGTGGGTTATGCAGGGTACGGGGGATCAGCATATTAGTTATCAGCAGGTATTAGCTCAGCCGCAGAAATATTCTATATTTATTATTTCATTTGTTCCTGAACAATTTATTCCGGGTAAGCCGGCAATTGGTTTTGCAAAAGGGTATTTGCATAATATTAGTCCTAATATGGTGAGAGATTATTTTGCGGAAGCTTCTTATCGGGCGCTTACTCAGTTAAGAGTTGAACAGGGTGGGAGAGGGATCTTCCTGCGTTTAATCGACTCACAGGAAAATATATCTATGATAAAAAAGGCAATGGTGGCAGCTCTGAATGATGAAGTTCAAAATGAGATGGTAGCTGATTCACCGGCTGTTGCTGAGAATGATTCTGTAAAAACAGAAGAAGTGATAACTGTTATCCAGAGCGCAATTTAAACAATAATTTAGCTGCAAATACCGACATGCCCCGTCAGGGTTTTTCTGACGGGGTTTTGTTATATAATAAGGTTAGAGGAGGAAAGGTTTAAATTGACTGTTCATAGATAAAATGATTATTTATTTCATCTTGAATTTTATGATTATTTTTTGAAGACATATTGATATCCTTGTCCCATGAATTTTGTTTTTCTTCTATTAAGTCTACTATCCGTTTTCCATAGCCGTTGATTCCATCTTCATTTTCAATTGCTTCTAAAGACATCCAAAGCCAATCAATAGCATTTTGCACAGTATCAACATCGTCTTTCACATTAGCTCTAGCATTAGCGCTTACTGATTCATACAATTTCTTATTAGTAAATAAGCTGTACAATCTATTCGCTACTTTTAACTCCTGAGCCCCATTGCGACTAACTATAAATGTCGAACCGGTTATTTTTCCTGCTTTTTTTCTAACAGGCACTGCCTGATCAACCGGTCCCGGGAGATCAGTAATAATAGTTGGTATTTCTAGTGAGCCAAGTTCAGAAATTTTTATTTCGTAACCTTCTGCTGTAGATAACTGTGTCCCAACCCAATCATTAGCAGCAAGAACACCTAAGATCTGGTCATTATGGCCTATTCGTGCTATTTTGATATCACTGAATAACTCTTTATATTCTAAATATGCTTCTAAGAGATATTTATTATACAAAGGCATCCCCTCAGGATCATCTATTGCGCCATGCCCGGCAATAACCAACTGTGGTATTTTTGCCTTTGGATAGGTCTCTCCCAATTTATCACGAAAGACTTTATAAGCTTTCAAAAGATCAAGGATACCCTTTGCAGGGTCAAAGCGACAAATCTGTAATATATAAGGTCTGGTAAAATCTAATGGCTCCTGTTGAAATTTTGCTAAAAAGTCTCTTAATTTTTGATCTTCTCGGTCTTTAATATTTACTCGATTGTCATTCTCTAATAAATTTAACAGGTTTTCCTGCTGTTTAGACAATTCATTTTTATCTGCTATTTGTAATATTCTTTTATTACTTAGGTTCAGTACTGTATTAAACATATTCATATAATATGATTTGTCGCTTTTACTAAAATAATTAAATTTGTTAAGTCCGTCAAGACCGCCTAAACCTTGTTTTGAAATATCGGAAGCTGCTCCTTTTTTGATTATTATTTTTTTGTGACGGCGAATATCGTTTGGGATAAAAGCATCAACTGGATGCGTCACAAAAGCTTCAATGTGAAATTTATTTTTGCGTGCATCCCAAAGATTTTCGAAAATATACTTCCAATTAGTCTTAGTTGAATTAGAATCATCTAAAGGTAAATCAGTCAAGTTGCTTCTTATCTGGATATGTGATCTATAAAGAATTTTTATATGTGGATATTTTTCTTTAATTAAAGGTATTAACCCGGATGGTTGATAATCATCAATTATAACTACAGTTGCTCTTTTTATTTTTGGCTCCATTAATTTAAAATTATAATTAGTCCACGCTTTAAGTCTCTGTTTGTCATGCTCTGTAAGCCTATGATCAAAATTAGCAGCATTTGTATTTTGCAATGCATTATGCATCTTCTTTTTTGTTATGTTCGGAATATCCTCAAACTCTTTACCATCTAGATCCATTGCAAGCCAGTGGGCATCGATACCTAAAAGTTTATAAAGACGAATAAGCGCATGACGCATAAGAGCGACTCCTCCGCCTTGAGCAGTAGAATTAACAAATACCATATTTAATTTTCTTTTTTTTGCAAGCTTAACAAGATGTAAAAGTGTGTGCCATTTTTTAGGCGGAGTAATCTTTTTATATTCATCAAGAGTTACTAACGGATTTACTTGGATTTCTCTATTTTTATCGATCATAACTTTGCGTATTACAAGACCAACTTCGTCTACTTCAAAGCTATTTGCGGCAAGACTCGCAGCATTCTGAGATATTTGCTCTGATGTGCCATTTGGAAGATTCTCAAATATTTTCACAGGAACAATATCGTTATTAAGCCAAAGATTGCTGCCCAGCTTTGCTTTTTCGTTGGCAGATAATCCTTTTCCTTCAATTGCTACGCCATGTACTTTTAAAGGGTTACCCTTCTTGCGCATGCCCTCAACATCCTCTCTTATAGCTTCAATTATATCCTTATTAGTTCTTAAGAAAGTTTTAGTTTGACCATTCTTACCATTGGAATTAATTGTTAAGCTAAAGCTATCTTTAGTTATACATATGCCAGCAAAGGCGGGCTCTAAAGATAGCTTATCCAGATAGGCATTCATAACTGTTGACTTGTTTATACTTATGGAGGGGGATAGCGTGGACATTATGGTGCTATTGGCGGCAAAAGACAAATCCAGATATAAAAATGCCTGGATAATGATAAATGATATTACCTTTAAAAATAGTCTATTTTTTGATTCGTACTTATACATATACACCTGCTTTATTATAAAAAAGTGTTAAAAACATATAATATCTCAGAGGGATTCTAAGTACTTTTTAAAAAAGATAATAAAGTATATCATAAAAGATTTTATTTTGCAAATAAAATACGGTTTGTAGCTATTTAAAGATAAAATAGGTTAGGAAACAGTATTTTGTTAAAGCTATGGAATTAATTGATTCTTGCCATATTTTTGACTATTTTTCATTTCAACAGAGTATCAATTGTATGTGAAACAAGCTATATAAATATTAATAAAGATAAGTAACCGGTTAGTTGCAAATACCGATATGCCCCGTCAGGTTTTTTTTGACGGGATTTTGTTATTTTCAATAAGGGGGAATAACCGTAGAAAATCATTGATTTTTAGATGAATAATGGATATACTAAAAATGTTATTTTAGGAGGAATATATGAGTGATCTTATAAGATCAGCTATTGGAATTGGTATTATTGTGCTTTTTGGATTTTCCGGGCTGTATTTGCGTAAAAAGATATTTGGTTTATTGCATAAAATTGCTTCCCGGACTTCCTGGAAAGGTGATGATTTAGTGATTTCTGCACTTAAATCACCTTTTGTGCTGTGGTGTATTCTCTTGGGTGTGTATGTTGCCATAGTTTATGTACAGATACCCAGCAACATTTCTATAATTGCGAATAAGGTTTTGTTTTCCACTTTGATCATATCTATTACTGCTGTTATCGCAAAAATTTGTGTTAGTTTCAGTACTTTATATGCGGAGAAGTTGGGGACAAATACTGATATTGTACGCAGTGTTATTTATGCGATGGTATTTGCGATTGGCTTGATGTTTTTATTTAATGCTTTAGGCATTTCTATTGCACCTTTATTAACAACTCTGGGTATTGGGGGATTAGCTGTAGCTTTGGGGCTGCAGGATACTCTGGCTAACTTATTCTCCGGATTATATATTACTGCGGCAAAACAGGTGCGCATAGGTGATTATATAAAGTTAGATAGCGGAGAAGAAGGTTATGTCGTAGATATTAGCTGGCGCACGACAAAAATAAAACCTTTGCATAATAACCTTATTCTCGTTCCCAATTTCAAATTAGGAGAGGCAATAATAACTAATTATTATCTTCCGGAAAAAGAATTGGCTGTGAAATTAGAAGTAGGGGTGCATTATGACAGTGATCTGGAGAGGGTAGAAAAGGTGACGGTGGAGACCGCAGAAGAGCTGATGCAGAAAATAAATGGTGCAGTAGCAGGCTTTAAGCCGTTTATTCGCTATCATACTTTTGATAGCTCTAGTATTAATTTTACAGTGTTTTTAAGGGCTAAAGAGTTTGTTGATCACTATTTAATTACACATGAGTTTATAAAGGAATTGCATAAACGTTATGCCCAGGAAGACATAGTTATTCCTTATCCGATCCGGGCAATTAATTATTCACAAGAGAAGGTAGAAGTTTAAACGTAGGGGAGTATTCAGTATTATGTTTGTTTTAGGTTTTATTCTCGATGGCTTAGCAGCAGTAATTAGTATGATATTGACTATATTGTATTGGCTTATTTTAGCACGGGCTTTGATTTCATGGGTGAGTCCGGATCCTTATAATCCGATTGTTCGTTTTTTGCGGCAGGCTACGGATCCGATTCTTGAGCCGATACGTAGAGTATTAATGCCGTTGACGTATAAAATTCACATTGATTTGTCTACCATAGTTGCTTTTTTTCTTATTGTTTTTTTACAGCGTTCTGTGGTCGGTATACTTTTTACTTTGGCGCGTCAGCTTAAATAAGAAATATAAATGAAAAATATATTTAATAGATTTTTGGATATCTTAATGAGCGTAACTGCTCTAGTATCTTTTTTGCTTTTACTTATGCAGTGGGGTGGGGTAGACTTTTCTCAAATAACATCTCAGATAGCTGATGCCGATAAATTATGTGAGACTATTGATGGAATAGTTTTATATATATTTTTGGCGATTGTTGTCCTTCGATTTTTATTTTCTGGTTCTAAAAAAGAATATTTTAAAAAATACTGGCTTGATTTGCTGGTATTTATACCTATTGCTCAATTTTTCTTGCAAGGAGTAAGAACGGCAAGATTATTTATTGTAATTAGGCAGGGATTTGTTATCTTTTACAAATTGTTCCGGAGTAATTTGTTAAAAAAGATTATTAGCTTATTAGGGCTTAAGCCGGCACAGCTATTGGTAGTCAGTTTCATGATGGCTATTCTGATCGGAGCTTTTTTGCTGACGCTACCCATAGCGACTACAGATGGAAGAGGCGCTGATTTTATTGATGCCTTATTTACCGCTACTTCAGCTACTTGTGTTACCGGATTAATTGTTAAAGATACCGGTACGTTTTTCTCTCTTTTTGGCCAGCTGATCATTCTTCTTTTGATTCAGGTTGGAGCGTTGGGAATAATGACTTTTTCTATAACTTTGTTTGTTGCGGTAGGCAAAAAGATATCTAATAAAGAAGCTATGGCTATGCAGGAAGTTTTAGACCAGGATAGTGTTGCCGATATTTTGGGAGTAGTTAAATTTATTGCGACTATGACAGTTTTTGTGGAATTTTTAGGTGCAGCTTTTTTGTTTTTTTCCTTTGAGCCGTATATTTCTGATCCGATTCAAAGGTGGTATATATCTGTTTTTCACTCAATTTCTGCGTTTTGTAATGCCGGCTTTTCTTTGTTTTCAGATAACTTAACGGGGTTTGCCCTGGATGTTAATATCAATTTATGCATTTCGTTTTTAATAATTTTTGGTGGTATAGGTTTTATCGTAGTTAAAGACATTTGGGATAAATATATATTGCGTAAACGAGCCAGAAGTATCGGGGTGCGTTTGCATACAAAGCTGGTACTTACCGTTACTTTGTCTTTGCTTGTAATCGGGACGGTTTTGATCTTCTTCGCTGAGAATAATGTGGGGTTAAACGGGTTAGCCTTAAAAGATAAAATATTAATGAGTTTCTTTCAGTCGGTTACGACCCGGACAGCAGGATTTAATACAATGGATATTGGCCGTCTTACTAATGCCAGTATTTTTTCGATGATAATTTTAATGTTTATTGGAGCATCTGCCGGTTCTACTGGTGGAGGGATTAAAACCACGACGTTTTGGATTATTTTAAAAGCATTTACCAGACATATGCAGAACAAAGAGGATATAAGCGCATTCAAACGTAAAATTCCGGATGTGCTTTTAGGTAAAGCATTGACAATATTTGTACTTTCTGCTGGTTTGGTTGTTTTATTTACATATTTGCTTTCGATTTTTGAGTCTTTTTCTTTTCGGGATATAGTGTTTGAAGTAGTATCAGCCTTTGGTACGGTTGGGTTATCTTGTGGGATAACCCCGGATTTTCATATGGGTGGAAAGATTTTGATTACAATATTAATGTTTTTAGGAAGGCTTGGTCCATTGACAATGGTTCTTGCTTTTGCTGCATATAAGCGAAAGATAAATTATACTTATGCCGAAGAGAAGATAATGGTGGGATAACCACAAATTATTATTTTATAGATTTAGTAAGGGAGGCAGATAATGTATTATCCGGTTACAAGATTGAGAAGGCTTCGTAAAAGTCAAATTCTGAGAGATATGATTCAGGAAACAGATTTAAATGTGCGTTCTTTGATTTATCCGGTTTTTGTTGTCGAAGGGGAGAGTGTAAAAAAACCGATAAAGTCTATGCCTGGGCATTACAGGGTTTCGACAGACGTTCTGTTGAAAGAACTTAAAGAAATTACGGAATTACATGTTCCGGCTATAATGTTGTTTGGAATTCCGGAACGTAAAGATGAACGTGCTACAGCGGCATATGCTAAGAACGGAATTGTACAGACCGCGGTTAAAGCTATAAAAGACAAATATCCGAAACTTGTGGTAATTACTGATGTCTGTCTTTGTGCGTATACATCTTCTGGTCATTGTGGGATTGTGAAGAACTGGGCTGCACCAAATAAAGAAGAGACAACTGATGAATTACAGAAAACTGAAAGCAGTCAAG
Organism: PVC group bacterium; assembly: GCA_024231215.1. GTDB lineage: Bacteria > Omnitrophota > Gorgyraeia > B26-G9 > B26-G9 > JAAEQR01. Next base: position 93,646 of record JAAEQR010000072.1, read on the forward strand.
CACAGGATATAGTTATTTATAATGACGCCTCTTGTGAATTGCTGGCTAAAATGGCTATTTCCCATGCTGAGGCCGGTGCGGATATGGTTGCACCCAGTAGTATGATGGACGGACAGGTAGCGGCGATTAGAGGGGGATTAGATGCGAATAATTTTAAGCATATACCAATTTTAGCTTACAGCGCTAAATATTCTTCAGCATTCTATGGACCGTTTCGAGAAGCAGCAAATTCTGCTCCCGGGGCTGGGGATCGCAAGACTTATCAGATGAATCCGGCGAATGCGGCTGAAGCAATGAGGGAAATGGAATTGGATATCCAGGAAGGTGCGGATATTCTTATGGTTAAACCAGCGCTGGCTTATTTAGATATAATAGCTAAAGCAAAACAGCGTTTTAATATCCCTTTGGTTGCGTATAGTGTAAGTGGTGAGTTTTCAATGATCAAAGCGGCTGTGGCTAACGGTTGGGTGGATGAAAAAGAGATTGTATTGGAAACATTGACCAGCATGAAACGAGCCGGAGCGGATTTGATAATTACCTATTATGCCAAAGATGTAGCGCGTTGGCTGAGCGGAAAGTTTTTACTCTAAATGTTGATTTCTTGGAATATTACCAAAGCTTGTAATTTAAAGTGTGAACATTGTTATCGTGATGCCGGAAATTCTCAGAATAATGAATTAAGTTTGGAAGAGGGGAAGACCTTACTTTCGGATTTAAAGTCACTGGGGTTCCGGCTGATTATTTTTTCCGGCGGAGAGCCTTTGCTGCGGGATGATTTATATGAGCTGATTAGCTTTTCCCGTAGTTTGGGGTTGATTAGTGTATTAGGAACTAATGGGACATTAATTGATGATAATATTGCGCAGAAATTAAAGCAGGTGGGGCTTAAGCGTGTGGGTATAAGTCTTGATTCTGTTATTCCCCAGCGGCATGATCGGTTTCGCGGTATTGATAAGTCTTGGGAGAAAGCGGTCGGTGGTATGAAAAGCTGTAAGAAGGTCGGCCTCGAATTTCAGGTTCATACTACGGTTACGACTAAAAATATAAATGAGGTTTTAAATATAACTGATTTTGCTCAAAAGATCGGAGCACAAGCCCATCATATATTTTTTCTTGTTCCTACCGGAAGAGGTAAAAATATCGATACAGTTATTCCTAGTGCTGCAGAGTACGAATCATTACTTACCAATATCCTAGAGAAACAAAGCAAAGTATCTATAGAATTAAAGCCGGTATGTGCCCCGCAATTTACACGTATTGCAAGGACTAGGCATATTGATACCCGTTTTGAAAAAGGATGTTTAGCGGGTGTAAGTTATGCCTGTATCTTGCCGGATGGAACAGTTCATCCTTGTCCTTATTTACCGATTGATTTAGGGAATGTGCGGGAGCAGGGAATTATTGATATCTGGCAAAAAAATGAAACATTAAAGAAATTACGTGACGCCGAATGGGGAGGTAAATGCGGAATATGCGAATTTAAAGATATTTGTTCCGGATGTCGCGCAGCCGCGTTCTATCAATCACAAGGTGACTATTTAGCTGAGGATATAAATTGTTCTTATGAACCCAAAAGAAAAAAAATTATTGAAGATCCTGCAATCTGAGTTTCCTGTAACTATTAATCCGTATAGAGAGATAGCCAGGAAATTGAAGCTTAGTGAAGATGAGTTGATTAAAAAAATAAAATCATTCAAACTCAGAGGGATTATTCGTAGGGTTGGGGGTAGTGTTAATGCTAAGCAGTTGGGGTTTAAGAGTGTTTTAGTTGCAGTTCAAGTGAGAGAAGATAACGTAACTAAAGTCGCAGAATTTATTAGTGATTCAGACAATGTTTCGCATAATTATTTGCGTAAAGACGAATATAATGTTTGGTTTACTTTTAGTGCCCGGACAATAAAACAGATGAACGATTTTTTAAGTAAACTAAAACGTAAACGAGGAGTGGTTGATGTCCTGGTGTTACCACAGAAAAAGGAATTTAAGATAAACGCAGAGTTTGTATTATGAAAAACAAAATACTAAACGATTTTCAAAAAGAAATTTTGCGGTTTTTACAAAAAGATCTGCCGTTAGAGATGTCACCTTATGCGGCATTAGCTGAAAAACTCAATACGGATGAAACTGCTATTATAAGAGAAATTAAGAGACTAAAGGCGCAGGGATATATTAGGCGTTTTGGAGCAATATTAAATCATCGCAAAGTAGGACTGAATGCAAACTGTATGTGTGTGTGGAATGTTCCTGAGCAAAAGATAAGTAAAGTAGCAAAGCTGGCTATAGGTAAGAATCAAATAAGTCATTGTTATTTAAGAAAGATATCTAAAAAATGGTCGTATAATTTTTATACTATGATTCATGGTCGTTCTAAACAGGAATGTTTTGATGTTGTGGCAGATCTATTGGCTAAGACCGGAGTTGATGATTATAAGATGTTGTTTACAAAGAAACAATTTAAAAAAACTAGTCCTGAATATAGATTATAGGGGCGAAACTATGTTTTCGCCCGTGACAAAGAAAATTATGAATACAAAAAAATCAGTAACATATTATAAGCAGGCAGTAAAGCTTATGCCTGGGGGAGTGAATAGTCCAGTGCGTGCTTTTGGTGCGGTTGGCGGTAATCCTATATTTATTGACCGGGCTAAAGGATCTAAGGTATATGATGTTGACGGTAATAGTTACATAGATTATGTATTAAGCTGGGGCCCGCTTATTTTAGGCCATGCACAGAAACAAGTTATTAGTATAATTAAAAAGAGTTTGTCCAGAGGTACTAGTTTTGGTGCTCCGACTAAGGCTGAAGTTGAATTATCGAAGATGATTAATCAGGCATTTCCCAGTATGCAGATGATGCGGTTGGTTAATTCCGGGACAGAAGCGACAATGAGCGCTATTCGGTTGGCTCGTGGTTATACTAAAAAAGATAAAATTGTTAAGTTTTCGGGTTGTTATCATGGGCATAATGACAGCCTTTTGGTCAAAGCGGGTAGCGGTGCTGCGACGTTTGGTGTTCCTTCAAGCCATGGGATCCCGCGTGATCTTACCCGGGGAACGATTGTTTTGCCCTATAATAATATTGATAAATTAAAGTCAGTGATAAAGTCTCGTTATAAAGAGATTGCTGCGGTGATTGTTGAGCCGATTTGCGGGAATATGGGAGTTGTTTTGCCGGATAAGGGTTTTTTATCAGAGATGCGCAAAATTACTCGCAAATACGGGGTTTTACTTATTTTTGATGAAATAATCACTGGGTTTCGTTTCTGTTTCGGAGGAGCTCAGAAGTTATTTAAAGTAAAGCCGGATATTACTTGTCTAGGCAAGATTATTGGCGGGGGAATGCCGATCGGTGCTTATGGAGCGAGTAAGAAGATTATGCAACATATTAGTCCTCTGGGAGGGGTGTATCAGGCGGGTACGCTTTCTGGGAATCCGATTGCGGTAGCGTGTGGATTAAAAACTTTACAGATTTTGCGTGAAATGGATTATAATAAGCTTAATAAGTTATGTGCTTATTTATGTAGGGAAATAACTCAAGCTTGTAACCACCATAGTATGAATATGCGCATAAACCGTATTGGCTCAATGTTTACGCTATTTTTCAGTCAAGAGCAGGTAGTTGATTTCCGGACGGCTTACAAAGCAGATACGGGAAAATACGCGCAATATTTTAGACAGATGCTTAAGGCAGGGATATATTTGCCGCCTTCGCAGTTTGAGGCTAATTTTCTGTCATTTGCACATACAGAGAAAGATATAGCATTTACAATAGCGGCAGTTAAAAAAGTGTTGGAGAAATTGAGGAGATAACATGTTTAGTGTTGGGATGCCGGAGCTTATTTTAGTGTTTGTGGTGGCTTTACTTGTTTTTGGGCCGCGTAAGCTGCCTGAAATTGGTCGTACCCTGGGAAAGGCTATGCGCGAATTTAAGCGTGCAGCCGATGATTTTAAAGAAGCAATAAATCAGGAACCTCCAGAAGAATTGGTAAAAGAAGTAGAAGATAAGTTAAAGGCGAATGAAGAAGAGCTGAAAAAAGAAGGGAAGGAGCTTAGTGGTTAAGACAAAATCCCGTATGGATAACCCCCTGTCGATTATTCAGCATTTAGAGGAGATGCGTAACCGGATTCTTATTTCTTTGCTTTTAATTATCGTTTGTACTTCTTTAGGCTATAGTTTTATTCCTCAGATAATGAAGATTATTACGAAGCCTGTAGGTAAACTTTATTTCATGGGGCCGACTGAGGCTTTCTGGGTGCAATTAAAAGTAGCTTTGTTTGTCGGACTTTATTTTTCTCTGCCGTTTATTTTTTATCAAGTCTGGAAGTTTGTAGAGATTGGACTGAAGCAGAAAGAAAGATCTTTTCTTGGTCCGTTGAGTTTTTCTTCATTTTTTCTGTTTAGTGTAGGAGGGGCTTTTTGTTATCTGATAGTTATTCCGGTCGCAATGAAATTCCTGCTTTCTTATGGATCGTCGATTTTACAGCCATTGATTTCGGTAAGTAAATATGTATCATTTATCGGATGTATGATTTTTGCTTTTGGTATTACTTTTCAGTTGCCGTTGGTTATGCTGTTTCTCGGTCGGCTGGGGATTGTTCAGGATCAGGCTTTGAGGAAGTTCCGGCGTTTTGCTATTGTCGGTAGTTTTATTATTGCTGCTGCGCTTACACCTACGCCGGATATGGTGAATCAGACACTTTTGGCTTTGCCGATTATTGTGTTGTATGAGTTGAGTATTTGGTTAGTGAAAATTTTCGGACGCAAGGAAAATGATAATTTGGAATAACCCGCCACAAAGATTGGCGAGGTCAATTCACGCGGATTATTTAGGTATATAAATTCCTAAATGATGCGTTCATTGAAAGGGGGACAAGATGGGTAGATTTGGAGTTCCGGAGCTGGTTTTAATTCTAATTATTTTATTGCTTTTATTTGGGGCAAGTAAATTGCCGCAGATGGCTCGTGCGTTAGGTGAGAGTATAAAAGAATTTAAAAAGTCAGTTAATAATAAAGAAGAAAAACCACAGGAAAAAAAAGAAGATTCTTAATAGGATATATTTATGGCCACAGTTATTCTTAAACCCGCACAGGATAGCCGTATTGCTACGGGTTATCCCCGTGTATTTAATTCACAGATAAGGAATATCCAGGGAAATTTTAAGCCGGGAGATATTGTTTCGATTAAAAACTCTCAAAGTAGATTTTTAGGACGAGGATATATTAATCCTGGATCTAATATTCCGGTAAGGATTCTAACTCGTGCGGATGAACCGATAGATAAGGAGTTTTTAACCCGTCGCATAAAACAGGCGATTGACTTTCGCAAGAAAATAATCACAGAAGACACTAACGTTTATAGACTTGTCTTTTCAGAATCAGATTTTTTGCCAGGGCTTATTGTTGATGTATACGGGAATTGTCTGGTAGTGCAAATTCTTACTTTAGGAATGGAGAGTCGCAAGGATCTTATTATTGATATTCTCCAGGAATTCATGAAGCCTAAAGGTATATATTTACGTAATGATACTCCGGCTCGCATGATGGAAGGATTAGTGTTGGAGAAGAAGGGTATATCAGGGCGTTTTGGTACAAAGGTAGAAGTAAGAGAAAACGGTATTCCTTTTGTTGTAGATATTGAAAACGGGCAAAAGACAGGGTTTTATATTGACCGGCGTGACAATAGGTATTTTTTAAAACAGCTGGTTAAGGATAAGAGTGTGCTTGATTGTTTTTGTTATACAGGAGCGTTTTCGACATATGCTTGTAGTTATGGAGCTGCTAAGCTTGTGGGAGCGGACATTTCAGCGCATTCTTTAAAATACGCCAGGACAAACATGCGGCTTAATAAGATAAGCTCACGGCGTTATGATTTTAAGGAAGAAGATGCTTTTAATCTTTTAAGGTCTTTGGACAAGCGCAAGGAGACTTTTGATGTGGTGATTCTTGACCCGCCGAGCTTGGTTAGTTCTAAAAATAAGATAGCTGGAGGTCTGCGAGGGTACCGGGAATTAAACTTAAGAGCTTTGCGCATTTTAAACAGGGGAGGGACTTTGGTTACGATAAGCGGATCTTACCATGTCCAGGAGCATCTGTTTAAACAGCTAATTCAGGAAGTTGCGGAAAAAGAAGGGCGTATTGTTCGTGTAATAAATTGGGGGCAACAGGCATCGGATCATCCTAGTTTTCTGAATATAAAAGAGAATTCTTATTTAAAATGTCTTGTTGCAGAAATATTGTAGTTTACCAGTCGAAATTATTATCGGAAGAGGTCTGATTGGATCGTATTTTTTTAGTAGGTTGCTTCTTTCGCTTTTTATTTATTTGATTTTTTGTATGGTTAAGTTCTATCTTCAGGGATTTTAAATTTTGCTGTAATTTTAGAGTTTTTCCCTTAGCCTTAGTTAATTCGTTACCTAAAGCATCATTAGTTTTTTGGGATTTTTTCAATTCTTTTGCTATCTTATTATGTGCATGCTCTGCTTTATTCAAGTCTTTTTTTAGGGATTTATTTTTTTCTCTTTCTTCGGTTAGTTTATTCTTTAGCGTAGTTGTGGATTTTTGCAGATCTCCGCATCTATTTTTTGTCCGTTTTAGATCATCAGTGATGACAGTATTAGCCTGGGTAAGCTCTTTTACCCGGGTATAAAGATCGCCGCTTTTTTCTAATTCGACTTTTTTCCTTGAATTTGCTCCTACAGCCCAGATGACGCAGATAACCGTAAGAATAACAAATAGGGTCAAGATGTTTCTTAATACAGAGTTATTCATACTTTATAACGGACACAGGTTGTGACCTGTCCCTACCTATTTCATCTCTCCGGGTTGTGGTGCGGATGGTTTTTGTGTACTAGTTTTTTTCTTGATAATCTTTTGCGGGAGAATAGTTATTTCCACGCGTCTGTTTTGTTGGCGTCCACTTGTGACGCTGTTGGATGCTACCGGACGATATTCACCGTATCCTACGGCAGATAGACGGGTAGGGGCAGTGTTCTTGTTATCGACTAGATAATGTAATACGCTTGTTGCTCTTGCTGTGGAAAGTTCCCAATTAGACTTCCAGGTTGAACGAACAATAGGCTGATTGTCGGTATGTCCTTCAATAGCAATATCACGGTCTAAAACCTGATTATTTAAAACAGCAGCTACTTTATCCAGGACTGAATGCGCTGTTTTTCTGATTTTGGCTTTTCCAGAGTCGAATAAAATTTCAGCGACAAAGGTGATAACAAGTCCTTTATCGAGCATCTGTAAACGAATATTTTTTTCTTCAATTTCTTTTTTGAACTGTTCTTCAAGTTCTTTTTTTGCTAGTAACAATTCTTCACGGGCTTTTTGTTCTTCTGCCAGCCTGTCACTTAAAGTATCAATTTGTTCTAAATCTTTAGGGCTTCTTTTTTGCAGAATAATAGAACATCCACAGAGCCCAACAATTACCGGAATAATAACTAAAAATTTTAATTTGCTGATCATAATCTATCCCTCCTTTAAAGATACGTCTTTAATTTTTCCCAGGTTTTGGGGCCGACAACCCCATCTATAGTTAAATTATTTTCTCTCTGAAATTCGCGGATTACTTTTTTTGTCTTAGGCCCCATTTGTCCGTCAATATGCCCAGGGTTAAATCCAGCTCCTTTTAACGCTTTTTGTATATCAGTGATGCGTATTTTTTTCGCGATAGTCGAAGAGTCTTTTCCCACCGCGGGCAAAACTTCTGCCGGGGATACCGATACCGGATTTTGATAGTCTTGTCCTTGTTCAGAGAGCAACTTTATATTCATCTCCGGTCTACTAATTATCTGGATTTCCGGAGAAACACATTCTTCAGGCGCTGCTTTTTTAGCCGCCTTCGGGTGTTTTCCCATTGCCATGACCGGAAGAAGAAGGGATGTTTTCAGCATGAGAGCGACAATTAAAAGTGCTGTGAAAAACAAAAGCCTTCTTTTCAAAGGTGATTCTCCTATAAATAATTAATGAGCAATGGAAAGCGATTCTAATGATGCAACTAGCTGCCGCGACATGGTTTACTGCCGTGATTAGCTTTTTTAGACTTCCACTTTAATTTGCCTTTTCTGGATCTTTTAGCCATTGGTTTTGTGCCTCCTTTAAAAAATCATCACCAAGAAACCATAGCTTAGAAGCACAGCCTCTTATATGATGTATATACTATTGTGCCAAAAAAATCGATTTTGTCAATCAGAATTTATTTATTACTTATCTGCTCGTTGCAGCAGCAGTTAACGTGTACTTTGAGCGTACCCCTTTTTTATAGAGCTGATAACCGAGCATAGCGATCATTGCTGCGTTATCAAGACAGAAATGGGGATCGGAAAATAAGACCTTTATATGCTTTTTTTTGCCGGTTTCTTGCAGCTTTTCACGTAACAAACTATTGCAGGCTACTCCGCCGCCTACGGATATAATGTTTGTTTTGAATTTTTCGCAGGCGTTTATGCTTTTAGAAACAAGACTATCAATTACTTCTTTTTGGAAGGCATACACTATTTGTGTTTTGTGTTTTTTACTGGGATTTTTTAGTTTTTGTGATTGGTAAAGAACAGCTGTTTTTATTCCGCTAAAACTAAAATCCAGAGTGTTTTCTAACCGTGCACAATTGAACCGGAAAGGAGAGGTGTTTATAGTCTGCGATAATTTGTCAATTACCGGTCCGCCGGGATACCCTAAATCCAATATTTTAGCTACTTTATCAAAGGCTTCTCCTGCGGCATCATCTCTGGTGCGTCCGATGATTTTTATTTTATTAAAATCACTTACATAGGCTAAGCTTGTGTGTCCTCCGGAAACTACAAGCCCAATAAACGGAAACTGAAATTTCTTTTGCTGTAGGAAAGGAGAAAATAGATGTGCATTAATATGATTTACTCCGATAAACGGAATTTCGGTTGCGAAACTTAATGCCTTAGCAAAAGATACTCCGACTAAAAGTGATCCAACCAGGCCGGGGGTATTAGTGACCGCGATAAGTTTTATTTTAGCCAGCGGTACGTTGGCTTTTTTCAAGGCTTTATTTACTACCGGGCTTATGTATTCAAGATGGAAACGCGAGGCTATTTCCGGAATAATACCGCCGAATTTACTGTGTAGATGTACGCTGGAGCTAACGCAGGAAGAAATTACGGTTTTACCGTTTTTTATTACAGCCGCAGCTGTTTCATCGCATGAGGTTTCAATGCCTAATGTTAACATTTTAATCTAATAACTCCGATAGGTATACAAATGTAATGCCTTCTTTTTTAAACTCAGGGATTGTTTTAGCCAGGACAGACATAGTTGTTGGTTTAGCATGGCCTATGGCAATGGCCTGGCCTTGTCCTAAAGCAATTATTTTGGCTTGTTCTAACTGTTGTCGGATTGATTCTGCGTCACCATTGTTATCAATGAACACATCGCGTTTTAAAAAGGAAATGTTTATTGCCTGGGCAACTTTTCTACCTACGGATTTTGAATCAACGTAGCTGTCTAAGAAAAAAAGCCCGTTATTTTTTAGTTCTGTAAGAACGATGTTCATTATTGTTTCATCTGCGGTTGCCTTAGAACCCATGTGATTATTAGCGCCTTTTAAATGCGGAATATTAGTGATAGCTTGTTGAATGATTTTAGTTATTTGTTGTGAGTTCATCGTAGTTAATATTGTATTTTTCTCCATAGATATTTGATCAGCGTTATAAGGCTCCATGGGGAGGTGTAAGATAAATTCGTATTTAAGTTTATGCAGTCTATTTGCGATATCTGCTGAATAGGGCAAGTGAGGTAGAATAGAGCAGGTCATTGGTGTATTAAGGGCTAAAAAGTCTTTAAGAATAGCTTTATTGTATCCCCAATCATCAAGTACAATAGCTAATTTTGCCACTTTCACATCCAGGGTTTTTTCTTCTGAGACTAGTTCCTCTGGGATGCTTTCGTTTTCCGGTGTGGGAGGAGAATAGTCTTTTTTCTGGAAGATAAAAAAAGATGCGACCACAGTCGCAATGATAACTGTAATAATAATTATTTTTATTTTAGTCATTATTTATCTTAAAGCTTTAACGGAAAAAGAGCTTTAGTTTGTTTTTTTCATTGAATCGTATATTTTTATGCCGTGCATTAGATTGATCGCTGCTCTGAGCTGGTTGTCATTTTCGATAAATTCTTTTTCTTTCTTTTCTTTTTCGTTTTGTTCTTTGTCTTTTTTCTCTTCTTTTTTCTCATCTATCTTGTCGAAAATGTTAGTATCTTTTTCATTGGTTTTTTTAGAAGGGACTTCTCTTTTAACAACAACGTCTGGAGTTACACCTTCCTCATTTATTGTTTTCCCCGAAGGGGTGTAATACTTAGCTGTGGTTAAGCGCAGGGCTGATCCGTCACGTAAAGGGATTACTGTTTGTACAGAGCCTTTGCCGAATGATTGCGAGCCGACAATAATTCCTCTTTTGTTATCCTGAATTGCTCCGGCAACTATTTCAGAAGCAGAGGCTGATCCGCCGTTAATCAAAACAATAAGGGGAATGTTTTTAAAAGGAGATTTTCCGGTGGAACGGTATTCAAGGTCCTGTTCTTTATAACGGCCTTTAGTATAGACAATAAGGTCTCCTGTGGGCAGAAATTTACTTGCTGTTTCAACCGAGGAGATAAGCAGACCACCGGGGTTGTTGCGCAAATCGAATATTAAGCTGTCCATGCCTTTTTCTTCCAGTTCTTGCAATGCTGAGTCTAGATTTTCTTTAGTTTTTTCTGAAAAATCAACTAGTTTAATATATCCGATATTATCTTCTAGAATTGAAGCTTTTCTTATGGCTTTAATCTCGATGATAGCCCGGGTGATTGTATAATCTTTTAATTCATCTTCACTTTCACGCATGATTGTTAATGTAACGTTTGTGCCCGGTTTACCACGCATTTTTTTTACAGCTTCGGTGAGTGTAATATCTCTGGTTATTTCGCCTTCGATTTTTACAATTCGGTCCATAGCATGGAGGCCTACTTGATCTGCCGGGGTGCCATCTAGCGGGGTAATGATTGTCAGGAGATTATCTTTGATCGTTATTTCAATTCCCAAGCCGCCGAATTCACCTTCAGTTTCCACTCGTAATTCTTTATACATATCAGGATCCATGAATTGACTATACGGATCCAGGGTGGCAAGCATGCCTTTTAATGCTCCGTATATAATATCTTTTGATTTTACGTCTTCCACATAATCATGCTGGATAGAAGCAATGACATCAGAAAATAATTCGATTTGAGTATACAGATCTTCTTTGGGGTCTGTATCTGTCTTAGCGATTACCGTATTATTTAGACATAGCGTTATACAGAAAATTAATATAAATAAAAGGGAAATCTTTTTTCTTAACATTTTTACCTCCATTTATGTTGTTCCTAATTTTTTCCTTAAAATATCGTTTACTATTTGCGGATTAGCTTTTCCGCGAGTCTTTTTCATTACCTGTCCAACCAGAAACATGAGGGCCTTATCTGTTCCATTTCTAAAATCTTCGGCAACTGAAGCATGTTCCTGAATAACTTCGTCTACGATTGTTTCGATCTGCGATGTATCTGAGATCTGTACTAGATTTTTTTCTGTAATGATCTGAGTAGCTGTATTTCCACTAGTAAACATATCCGGTAGAATCTTTTTGGCTATTTTACCGCTTATTGTATTATTATCAATTAATTCCAGCATTTCAATTAGATATTTAACTGGTAATATTTCTGCTAATTTTTTTGATTCAAGCTGATTGTTGTGTATATAATTCATTATATCGCCCATGAGCCAATTAGCAATAGTTTTTGGAGATTTATATTCTTTTGCTGCTTCCTCAAAATAGAGAGCTATATATTTGTCGGCGCTGATTACGTTTGCGTCGTATTCGGTGATCTTGTATTCCGAGACAAGGCGTTCTTTTTTAACAGCGGGTAGTTCAGGAAGTTCTTTTCTTACTGTTTCAATTGTCTTATCTTCTATTGTAAAGGGAGGAAGGTCGGGTTCTGGAAAATACCGGTAGTCATGAGCTTCTTCTTTAGTACGCATGGTAAAAGTCTTTTGCTTGTTTTCATCCCATAACCTTGTTTCTTGGACGATCAATTCACCGGCATTAAGTGCTTTTTCCTGGCGGATAACTTCATATTCGAGTGCGTCACGTACGCCTTTAAATGAATTCATATTTTTAAGTTCTGTTTTAACGCCTAACTTGGTTTCTCCTACAGGCCTAAGTGAAATATTTGCATCACATCTTAAGCTTCCTTTTTCCATGTCGCAGTCGGATACTTCCAGGTATTCAAGGATGCTTTTAAGTCGTGTTAGATAATCGTATGCTTCATGGGCTGAGCTTATGTCCGGTTCGGTAACGATTTCTAATAGACACATGCCTGTACGGTTATAATCAACCAGACTGGATTGTGAAGTATGTATAAGTTTTCCGGCATCTTCTTCCATATGTGCGCGTAGAACACGGATTTTTTTTGCTGTAGAATTTTCCGTTTCTATTTCCAGATAGCCGTGTTCAGCCAGTGGCATATCATATTGAGAAATCTGATAGTTTTTCGGCAGATCCGGATAATAATAATGCTTGCGGTCGAATTTTAGATAGTTAGAAACTTTGCAGTTAAGTGCTAAAGCAACCTTGATTGCGTATTGTAGGAATTTTTCATTTAAAACAGGAAGTACCCCAGGCAAGCCTAAACATACCGGGCAGGTTTGTGTGTTTGCCGGTTGTCCGAATAGGGTGGAGCAGCCGCAAAACGCTTTGCTTTGCGTATCCATCTGCACATGTACTTCTAATCCGATTACTGTTTCGTATTGCATAATTTTTTAAATTTCAGCTTTCTTTTTATGCCAGTCTGTATTTTGCTGGTAAGCATAAGCTACATTAAACAAAGTTTGTTCATCAAAAGATTTTCCCAGAACCTGCAAGCCGATTGGTAATTTTTCTGCAGTTAGTCCGCAGGGGATAGATAACGCTGGAATTCCGGCTAAATTTGCCGATATTGTAAATATATCCGAAAGATACATAGCTAAAGGATCATTTATCCGTTCTCCGAGTTTAAATGCTCCGGTGGGAGATGTCGGGGTAATGATACAGTCAACGTTTTTAAATGCATCTTTAAAATCCTGAGATATTTTAGTTCTTACTTTAAGTGCTTTTAAATAGTAAGCGTCATAGTACCCGCTGGAGAGAGCATAAGTGCCGAGGATAACTCTTCTTTTTGCTTCCGGTCCAAAACCTTCACCCCTGGTTTTTAAATACATATCAATAAGAGGACTTTCTTTATCCAGCTTATTGTCGGTGCGAAGGCCGTATTGTACTCCATCAAAACGGGCTAGGTTTGAGCTGGCTTCGCTGGGAGCAATAATATAATAGGTTGCCACAGCGTATTCTGTATGTGGCAGAGATATTTCTTTAAACTGTGCACCTAATGATTTTAGTATTTCGATAACCTGCTGAATACTTTGTTTTACTTCCGGATTGCTGTCCACATCAAAATATTCTTTAGGCAGCCCGATTTTTAAGCCTTTTATGTTTTCGTTAAGATTAGCAAGATAATCAGGAGTTTCGATATTAACACTGGTGGAGTCTTTTTTATCATAGCCGGCGATAATATTTAAAAGTAACGCTGCATCACGGACATCATGTGTTAGAGGTCCGATTTGATCTAAGCTTGAGGCAAACGCAATCAAGCCGTAGCGGGATACTCTGCCGTAAGTTGGTTTTAATCCTACAACTCCGCAAAGTGAAGCAGGTTGTCTGATGGAGCCGCCTGTATCTGAACCTAATGCCCAGGGAGTAAATTGTGCGGCTACTGAGGCTGCAGACCCACCGCTTGAACCTCCGGGAGCACATTCTGTATTCCAGGGGTTATGTGTGGGGCCGTAACAGGATGTCTCACATGATGAGCCAAAAGCAAATTCATCCATGTTTACTTTTCCGAGAACTAAAGCGCCGGCTTGTTCTAGTTTTTCGATAACCGTAGCATCGTAGGGGGGTCTGAACCCGTTAAGTATTTTTGAAGCGCAGGTTGTGAGTTGATTTTTTACGCAAAGATTATCTTTAATTGCAATTGGTAAGCCTTTGAGTTTGCCCTCAGGTAAGGTCTTGATTTTTTTTAATACCTGTTCTGGGTCAAGATGGACAAAGGCGTTTATTTTTGCATCGGATGATTCTATCCTTTTTAGATATGCCGATGCGATTTCCCAGGATGTAATTTCGCCTTTTTCTAATAATTCCAATAATTCTATTGCGGTTTTATTAACAATATCCATGAATTTATAAAATTGATAGTTTTTATGTTTTTTTATTTATTTTCGTAGTTTGTTTTGTTCTATTGACCATGGACCATGGACTATTAACTATATTATTTTTGGTACTTCAAATTGTCCGGTTTCTTTTTTTGGAGCGTTTTGTAGTGCTTCTTCATTAGGAAGAGAAGTCTTATTTTCATCTTTTCGGAATACATTTTTCAATTCTAAAACATGGATAGAAGCAGAAGCCTCACTTGTATCAAGCTGGTTTAGCTTTTCCATATAATTCAGGATTTTATCCAGTTGAGAAGTAAAGTTGTCTAAGTTATCCTCTGCAAGCTCGATTCTGGATAGTTTAGCTACGTATTTGACCTGTATTTTATCAAGTGCCATGATTAGAGATTTCTCCTCGTTTAGATTATTTAGTATAGCATGAAAAATATAAGGAGACAACGGTTTTTTCTTTCTTCTAGAGGTATTATTTGGTAGAATAAGGGACATGTATAAAAGGATAACTATTTCTACTGTTTTGATGCTGGCGTTTATCGTAAGTAGCGTTTTTGCCCAGGTAAATCCGAAATTGGTAAATAGTCTGAATGAAGTTTTGGTTTTGGAGATAAAAGCAAAGCGTCAGTGTGATTTGCATCGCAGAAAGTTTAAGCTTGCTATCCCATATCATCAAATTGTAGTGGATAAGGGGCAGACAATAGATCAGATTACGGATTTGATTATAGATATTGCAGGAACAGTAGATAAGCAATGGCCAGAACCAGCAGGAGCTGCTTTAGTAACAGAGGCAATGAATAATGACGCTTATAATCAAATTGAGCTTGTGCAGAAGTATGATTATATTCTTAGCCGGTTTGGGCATGCTTCTGTGCAGAGAACCATAAGTGTAGCCAGAAATAACGCAATGTATCATTTTATGCTGCTTACTAATACTGCTCAGAAAATCATTGATGAAAATAAAATTAATGAACGTCTCTCCAAATAATTAAATGTAAATTTTTTAAACTTTATAATAGTTTATTTAAAAGAATTATTTTGTAATTATATTTGATTTATCATTGGAGATAGATCACTTATTATATTTAATACTTTTTAGTAAACTTGACATATTTATTTGTCCTAAGGTATAATAAATATTCAAGTTAAAATAGCATTGTGCAAAAATTGTACTGCACAATAATAATTTTATTTTCCAACCAAGGTACACGGTAGTGGCTAATTTAAAAAATAAAACAGTCATAATCACCGGCGGTTCCAGAGGCATTGGCAAAGCTTGTTGTCTGGCGTTTGCACAGGCAGGTGCTAATGTAATTTTTACCTTCAGTAAAAGTAAACAGGAAGCAGACTCTTTAGAAAAACAGATAAATGATATAAATGCAAACTGTTTAGCTATTCAATCCGATATAAAAGACTATGAGCAATGTCGTGAAGTAGTTGTAAAAAGTATAGAAAAGTTCGAAAAGATTGATATCCTAGTTAATAATGCCGGAATTACTAAAGATAAGGCATTAATGATGATGTCTGTAGAAGACTGGAAAGATGTTATTGATACTAATCTGGGTGGAGTTTTTAATATGTCCCGTGCTGTAATTACTACCTTTTTAAAACAAAAAGAGGGGTGTATTCTTAATATGAGTTCGATTAGTGGAATGGTAGGCATGCCCAGACAGACTAACTATAGCGCGTCTAAAGCAGGTATAATTGGATTTTCTAAAGCATTGGCTAAAGAGGTGGCACCTTATAATGTGAGAGTTAATACGGTTTGTCCGGGTTTCGTTGGGACGGACATGGTTGATAATTTGCAGGATAGCGTTAAGGATAATATTGCAAAATCTATTCCGGTAAAGAGAATTGGAGATGCCGAAGAAATAGCGGATCTCTGTGTGTTTCTGGCATCGGAAAAAGCACGTTATATTATCGGTGAGACGATAAAAATAGACGGTGGTTTGGCAATATGAAAAATAAAAAAGAGAGGTGAATATGGCTGAGACAATTAATTTTGAAGAGGTAAAGACAGAGGTAAGGAAAATTGTCGCGGAAATTATCGAAACTTCCGAGGAAGAATTGAAAGATGACGCAGAATTTGTGGAAGATCTGGGTGTGGATAGCATGATGGCCCTGGAGATTGTTGCGGTTATCGAGAAGAAGTTTAAGATAACTATTCCGGAAGAAGAAATCCCGAACATTGGTTCTTTACAGAAGATATATGATATTTTAAAAAAGAGAATGGCTAGTTGATCTAACTTGATATGGGATATTGGATAGTCAGAACGATTTTTGTTGTGATCATAAAGGGATTATTTCGTGTTAAAATAGAAGGAACTGAACATATCCCGAAAGAGAGCAATTATATCATTGTTGCGAATCACGCCAGCTGGCTTGATCCGATGGTTATGGTTGCGGTAATTCCGTATAAAATCTATGGCGTTGCGTTACGTTCTTTATTTCGTATAAAGTGGCTGCAAAGAACGTTAAAAGCACTAGAAGCAATTCCGACTGGTAATTCCTCAGGGCAAGCACTTTCTTTATTAATGAAAAACAAGACAGTTGGTTTATTTCCGGAAGCAGGATGTAGTCGCGATGGCAAACTGCGCCGATTTAAAAATGGTGCAGCAGTATTGGCTTTAAGAAGCGGTCGGCCTGTTGTTCCCTGTGGGATTAGCGGCTCATATGAAGCTATGCCGCGACATTCTCGATTTCCGAAACTCTTTTCTCGGATTACTGTAAAAATTGGCAAACCTTTATATTTTCTCAAAGAATTCGATGAGCTTATTGATCCATTTTTACTGGAAGAAAGTACAGATAAGATAAAGACAGCGATAGAAAGATTGTGTTATGAACGATGATTCGCTAATCCAAATACAATTTAGCCGTGTTATTCACGCGAAGAAATGGAAAGTTATTCGTACACTTACCCGTGTCTGGGAATTACCCCGCCTTGTGCATAGTATCAAAGAAGTAACGGTACTACAAAGAAGCAAGCGTACTCTGAAGACTAAATGGCATATTGAGGTAAACAATGTTCCTATTTCCTGGATTGAGGAGGAAACCTTGTGCTTACAAGAGAACCGGATTTGCTTTCGTGCTGTAGAAGGTGATCTAACTAATTTTTCCGGTGAGTGGAATTTTCAAGATCATCCGGAAGGGACGCAGGTGTCTCTTAGTGCGAAAGTTCGTTTTGATATTCCGGCAATAGGGCAAGTGAGCGGCCCTTTTATTCAACAGCTGTTAACCCGAAACTTTGAAGCAATAATGGATGCTTTTGAACGGCGATTGGTTTCTCTTAGATATTCCGGGTATAAGAAAGGAGATACAAGTCAACTAGCTGGTTTTGGGGTAATTGGCCACTTATATAATTTTAATCATCTAGAAAAATGTTTGAAAATGTTACAGCCTGATTTTGTAATGCCTTCAAAAGAATTTTTAAGCCAGCTTTTTTATATCACTCCGTCTTTTAAACTATACGATATTCTGAATTTCAAATCAAAAACAGGCCAAAGCGTTAATGGTTGTTTTATTGTGGCTACGTTTATCCCTGAAATGATAGACAAAGATATCTGGGCAGTCTATTCGAAAGTTATAAAAGCTTGTAAGGTTGCGGAAAAGCATGGGACGGGTATTGTCGCTCTGGGTGGATTTACTTCGATTGTTGGGGAACGTGTTAGTCAGCAGATGAATGATGATGTTGATGTCCCGGTTACTACCGGCAATGCGTTTACTGCAGCAATGACTATTGCCGGAATAGAAAAAGCGGTTTGTCGAATGGAAAAGAATTTGAATCAGATGACCTTAACGATTGTGGGAGGGACTGGAGATATCGGTAGTGCCTGTGCTCGTGTTTTTGCTAGTCGTGTAAAAAAATTGATTTTAACGGGCCGGACCAAGGGGCATCTGCGTAATCTGCGCAATGAATTAACCAAAAATGGATCAGCTCGTGTCATAGAGACTACGGACAATCAATCTGCAGTTAAAGAAGCAGATGTTGTTATAGCTGCGGCAAGTGCTTCAGCGTCTATTCTTGATATTAACTGGTTTAAACCCGGGGCGATTATCTGTGATGTGGGTTATCCTAAAAATGTTTCTTATAGGTTTAACTCCCGGGAGGATATCTTTGTTTTTTCCGGAGGGCTTACGAAATCCCCGACACAACTTCAATTACCGATCGATGTGGGATTGCCGAGTCCTGAAACTATTTACGGGTGCTTTGCCGAGGCGATTATCCTGGCTTTGGAAAAAAGGTATGAACAGTTTAGCTTTGGCCGGGGCAATATCACAGCGGAAAAGATTGAAGAGATTAGGCTGCTAGGGGCAAAACATGGATTTGAAACAGCTGATTTTTTCTGGGGACACCAGGCAATTGATGAATCAATGATTGAAAGAATTAAAAAAGCGGCGTATGTTTAATCAATTATTCTCCTTATCCAATTATTATTTAAATCCGTTTGCAATGCCGGTATTTCTGGTAAGTATAACTATTTTTTTTATTGGATCGGTTGTATTATTCCAGAACAGGCGGTCGCTTATTAATATATCTTTCTTTTTAAAATGTTTTAGCGCTGGATTTTGGTTATTTACAGCTTCGATTGTGTATTGTTGTTTGAATGAGGCAGTAGCACATACATTGTATAAATATTTTACTTTTCTCGGTGTTGTTAGCATTGGTCCGAGTCTGTACTTTTTCTCCGTATGCTGGTCTAATGTTGCCAAGCGTCAGAAATATATGATCCCGTTGGTATACATAGCTTTTTATGTTCTTTATGGAGTAACTGTAACTACGGATGTATTTATCCTGCCGGGTATGCGGAAATATTTCTGGGGGTTGTATCCGATTTATGGGCAGGCAATGGGTGTATTCGTGATAATGTTTACGACTACATATTTACTTTCTTTCATGAATACATTTAATGCGTATCACAGGGAAACAATTCCGATTAAGAAAAGACAAAAAGGAATTATTGCGTTTGTTCTCGCCTTAGGATATCTGGGATCAATTGATTTTATTTCAAAGTTTTTTGATTATACGGTTTTTCCTGTCGGATATCTCGCTATTTTTGTCTATATTTCTCTTGTTGCTTATTCAATTGTGCGCTATCGTGCTTTTGATATTGAAACAGTAATACATAAGACAGCTTTATGGGTTTTGTCTTTTTCTTTTGTTGTTATTCCGGTATTTTTTCTTTACGACTGGTTATTGTCGCATATTGAATTGAAGATTATTAAATTCGCTTTATGGACTGCGACTTTTCTGATTTTTGCTTTATATCTGCGTGTAGTTCAGCCAAAAATAGACCATATATTTCAACGTCGCAGAGCTGATTTAGAAATTATTTCCAGAATGTTTATCGAAGAACTGGTGCATTTAAAAGGCCTGAATAATCTTTTGCGTTTGATAAAAGATACGATTGCGGATGTTTTGTATTCTCAACAGGTAGATATATTTATTTACAATCAGGAGCGAAAGATTTTTGATTTATTTAACCAGATAAGCGAGGCTAAGCAGAGAGCTTTTCTTAAGGACGATGACCGGTTTTTAGAATGGCTGACTAAAAACAACAGAATAGCATATAAAGAGTTTATTTATTTAGATCCCCAATACGCGAAAATAAGACAAGCCGCGAAGAAATATTTTGCGCTTAATGATGCGGTTTTAGTTATTCCTTTAATTGCAGACGGAAAACTGCTTGGGGTGATTAATTTAGGAAAGAAGGCAAACTTAAAACGTTACACGGCAATGGAGTTTAATTTTTTGAATACTTTAAAAAACGAATCAGCTATAGCTATTTCTAATTCTCTTTTATATGAGAATATGGAAGATCAAGTCAGGCAGCGTTCAAAAGAATTGTTGGAAATGCAGAAACAGCTGGTGCAGGCAGAAAAGTTAGCTACTGTCGGTACTTTAGCCGGTGGGGTAGCACATGAAATAAATAATCCGCTGGCGGCTATATTGACCAATGTGCAAATGCTTTTGCATTCGGCTGAGATTGCCGATCCATCGGATAAGGAGTCGCTTGAACTTATTGAAGAGGCGACGCAACGCTGTCGGGTTATTGTGAAGAAACTAATGGTTTATGCCCGGAAGCCATTGCATTCTTCAGAAATCTCCCGGATAAACCTGTCTGCAGTGGTGAATAATGTTATTTCATTTCTTGAATATCAATTAACTCAGGAGAATATTGCTGTGGTTATTGATATTCAAGACCTTGGATGTGTTATAAAAGGTAATCAGAATGAACTAGAGCAGGTAGTTACGAATATGATCCTGAACGCAAAAGATGCTATTAAAAAGGTTAAAAGGGGTGGTACAATAGAAATGTCTTTAGTTACGAAAGGTAGATGGGTTTGCCTTGAGATTAAAGACGAAGGAGAGGGAATACCCCAGGAAATAAAATCAAAGATATTTGATCCATTTTTTACGACTAAAGATGTCGGGAAAGGGTTAGGGCTTGGGCTTTCTATTTGTCAGTCTATTATCGAACGTCACGATGGGGTGATTACGGTGGATTCAGAGCCGAACAAGGGGGCGGTTTTCACGATAAATCTGATTAGAGCAGAAGCAACAGATAAAATTACAAAAAATAAATCTTGAGGGTCGATTTGTTCAGCCTGGATATTTCATGAATTATTTAGGCTATGGAAAGGAACGGATTTTCACGGGGATGATGTAGGGAGGAACCTAAGATGAAGGGCCGGATTTTAATTATTGATGATGAGGTGATTATCACCAAAAGTCTGCAGAAACTTCTCTTAAAACAGAAGTTTGAAGTTATTGTTGCTAATAATGGGACAGAGGCGATGCAGGCAGTACAAAATGAAAAAATTGATTTAATTGTCTGTGATGTGATGATTCCGGAAATGGACGGGATTGAGATCATAAAGCTAATAAGAGAATATCTTACCCAACAAGCAAAACCCCTGATCCCAGAAATATTGATTACCGGTTATGCGGATGAGGAAAAGTATAAGAGTGCGGTAGATTTAAAAGTTGCGGACTACCTGTATAAACCTTTTGATACGAGTGAATTCCTGGAGGTTATTGAAAAGAATTTAAATGGTGTTAAAAGATAAGGACAGATTGCAATGGAGAAAAAGCGGGTAGTGATTACAGGAATCGGTGTTATTGCGCCAAACGGGATGGGCAAAGATGCGTTTTGGCAGGCATTAAAAAAGGGCAAGTCCGGGATTAAAGAGCCAACGCTTATAGATGTAACTTATTTTAAAAATAAATTAGCTGGTGAATGCAGTGATTTTGATGCGGAAACATTTTTAGGTAAAAAAGGTTTGCGTAATTTAGACCGGAGTACAAAACTTGTTTGCTCTGCGGCAAAAATGGCTTTAGAGGATGCTTCTTTTGAAATGACTGATGATAATAGTGACGATGTTGGAGTGGTGACCGCAACGACTTTGTCTATCAGTGCGGATATTGCTAAGTTCAGCAAAGAAATAGCAGATGAAGGATTTAAGTTTACTAATCCGGCGTTATTTCCTCCGACAACAATGAATTTCCCTTCCAGTCAGATTTCTATCAGGAATAAAATAAAAGGGTTTAATACCACGGTGGCCTCAGGATATACTGCAGGCTTAGATGCTCTTAAATACGCGGTAAATTTTATAAGCTTAGGAAGGACAAAAGCAGTATTGGTAGCCGGGGTAGAAAGCCTCGTCTTTTCTAATTACGTAGGGTTTTCTAAGGTTGGGTTTCTGGCCGGAGCAAAAGGTCCGGAACTATCCTGTCCTTTTGATAGCCGACATAACGGAATTATTCTTGGGGAAGGGACAGCGGCTTTATTAGTTGAATCTGAAGATAGTGCTTTAGAACGCAATGCGCGGATTTACGGAGAAGTGTTGGGGGTAAAGACATTTTTTGACGCGTATAAGCCGGCAAAATATGACCCTAAGGTTCGAGGTTTAAAACAGAGTATGACTAAGGCTTTGGAGAGTTCTGGTTTGAGTGAAGAAGATATTGATTATATTTGTGCTTCGGCAAATTCTGTGGAAGAACAGGATAAATTAGAGACTCTAGCTATAAAAAATGTATTTGGTCTTTACGCAGAAAATATCCCCGTGAGTTCTATAAAGTCTATGATTGGAGAAAGCATTAGTGCTAATGGAGTACTGCAGATCGCGGCAAGCCTAGGGGCAATCAACGAAAGTTTCATTCCTCCGACGATTAATTATGAGAATCCTGATCCGGAGTGTGATTTAGATTATGTGCCCAATACTTTCCGAAAACAAACCGTAAATAATGTGTTAATTAATAATTTCGGTCCGGGAGGCAATAACGCAGCAGCAGTGATTGCTAAATATGATTAATGAGAAAGGTTATTTGAGAAAGGTTATTAATGAATAAAAAACGCAGGGTGGTTGCAACAGGACTTGGAGTGATATCCTCGGTTGGCATTGGCAAAGACGCGTTTTGGAAAAGTGTAACCAGCGGGACTTCCGGAATTACGGAAATTACTTCAGTTGACACCACAGAGTTTAACTGCCATTACGGTGGAGAAGTTAAAAAATTTAACCCTGAAGAATTTATTCCCAAAAGAAAAGTTCCTTTTTTAGGTAAAACTTCGCAATTAGCATTATCTGCGGCATCACTTGCATTAAAAGATGCTGGATTTTCTGAAAAGAAAGTTCCTTCTCAAAAGTTTGGGGTGATTATCGGGACTACTGTTGGCGAAAGACCTTTAGAAGAATTGGTGCAGGCTTGGGCCAGAGGCGGGTTAAAAGAGGTAGATCGAGGAAGGGTTTTTCAGGCTTCGGTGAATAATATTTCGGCTAATGTTGGGATTCATTTTAAAGCCATGGGGTTGAATCATGTGTTTCCGACAGCTTGTGCTGCCGGTAATTATTGTATTGGCTATGGGATGGATTTAATCCAGAGCGGTGATTTGAATTTTGTTCTAGTCGGAGGTGCGGAAGCATTTTCACGGGTGGCTTATGTCGGATTCCAAAGGCTTTACGCAATGTCTCCGGATAAATGCCGGCCGTTTGATAAAAACAGAAAAGGGATGCAGTTAGGAGAAGGCTCGGGTGTTTTGCTTTTAGAATCAATGGAGTCTGCTATAAAACGAAAAGCACATATTTACGCGGAAGTTTTAGGCTACGGTCTTTCCTGTGATGCTTATCATGCTACAGCTCCGGATACACAAGGTATTGCTAAAGCCATGGGCAAGGCTTTAAAAGATGCGGATACATTACCCGAAGATATAGATTATATTTGCACACATGGAACCGGTACTCCGATGAACGACAGAATAGAAACTGCGGCAATAAAAGAAGTGTTCAAAGATAAAAGTAAGGATCTTGTGATTAATTCTCTGAAATCCATGCTTGGGCATACCATGGGTGCGGCTTCGGCAATTGAAGCAGCGGCGTGTTGTATGGCATTGGAAGATGGGATAATTCCTCCGACAATCAACTACGATGAATCCGATCCTGAATGTGATTTAGATTGTGTACCGAACAAAGCAAAAAAGAAGAAAATAAAAGTAGCTTTAAATAACGGGTTTGCCTTTGGCGGCAATAACTGTAGTGTGGTGTTTGGAAAATGAGTGAAATAGATCAGAAAATTAGTAGTTTGTTGAAAAAATACAAAGTTTCTGCAAAAGATAAAAAAGTGATTGATTCTTTTGTTAAGCAAGCAATAGAGTATATTGCTTGCTTTCAGCAATTTGAGCAAAAAATAAAAGGCAAGCCCTATAAAAAATCACTCCAAAGAATATTTGATAAAGAACAGAACAAATTAATTACCACGTTATATACGGTTGATCGAAAAATTAAATCTTCCGGCGTTAAATTTAAAATGAGGGCATTATTTAGAGAGATAGGAAAAAAATATATTTTCAAATCAGGAATAGCAAAACGCATTTATGATCGTCCCCAAGGTTATCCTGGGGATTTTTTAACATTCGAAATATTCTATGACAACAAACCGATATCTAAAGGCGCAGGAGAATATTTAGATGTCTGGGCATTAAGACACGTGCTATCTTTAGCAGCTACGTATAGGAAAAACAACATGCAGGAGATATTGAAAAAGATCATTAGTGGAAAACGTAAAAAAATAAAGATATTAAACGTAGGTTGTGGTTCGTCCAGGGAAATTCGTGATTTATTGACCGAAAATATGAATCTTAGCAAAAAGCTTTCGATTATCTGTTTAGATCAGGATAAAGATGCATTAAATTATTCAAAAAAATGTATTAAAGCCTTGGGGAATGATATAGATGTTAAGTTTTTGCAGGAGGATATTTTATCTCTAATTGGGGTAAGCAAGAAACAATTATTAATAGGTCGACAGGATATAATTTATAGTTTAGGGGTTGCAGATTACTTTTTAAAAACAGCTTTGGGTAATTTTATAAAATTTTGTTATAGTAGATTAAATCCAGGAGGAAAACTTATAATTGCTTTTTGTAGTTCGCATAATCCTAAATTATATGTTCATTTGCGATGGTTTTGCGAATGGAACTTTTTCATTAATGATGCGAAAAAAATACGTGATTTTATAGTTAAAGATTTGGGGATTAAGAAAACTAAGATTGTGTGGGAAAAGCCAAAACCTGTT
The DNA here is from genome assembly GCA_024231215.1 of PVC group bacterium. Classification (GTDB taxonomy): domain Bacteria; phylum Omnitrophota; class Gorgyraeia; order B26-G9; family B26-G9; genus JAAEQR01. The sequence continues at coordinate 118,456 of JAAEQR010000072.1, forward strand.
TTTCTCGCATTAATGGAGAAGTAGTATGGATTTTTTATGTATGATAAAAAATAGAGCAGTTACAAGGAGATATGAGGATAAATCAGTTCCTGTTGAAATTGTTGAAAAGATTATTGATTCAGGTGTATGGTCTTCATCAATACACGGTTTTCAACCATGGAAATTTATGGTTATAAATGGTAAGGATAAAATTAAAAAAATATCAGAGATTGTTTCTGATGTGCCAGTAGATATAGCTGGTGATAGTATGGGGAAATTGGTGAATTTTTCAGCAAGGGTTATTGCCGATGCGCCTTTATTGATTATGGTGTATAATACAAAAGCATTTACTAATGCTGCTGGTAAATTTTTTAAAATCAATCGGGAATATATAGAAATAGCACAAATGACAGAAATTGAAGGTATCTCCGGAGCGATTCAAAATATGATAATGATGGCGGAAAGCTTAGGAGTTGGGAGTTGTTGGTTAACTACTCCTTTGTTTTGCGAAAGCAAAATAAACGATTTTTTAAATATTACAGATAGGTTAGTTGCAGTAATAACATTTGGTTACTCGATGCAGAAAGAAGTTCGTTCTCCCCGAAAGAATGTTGAGACCAAAGTTAATTACGTGCGATAAAATTTTATTATGAATTTATTTACAATATCTTCGGTATTAATATTTACTTTTACTTTATTAATAGGTATTATTGCTTATTGGAAAGGTACAGATAAGAAAATAACAAAGGTTTGGGCTTTGTTTTGTCTTTCTATATCTATTTGGGGGATGGGCGGGTATATATTTTCATCAACAATATCCAAAGATGTAGCTCTTTTAGGATGGAGGATTACTAATATCGGTGTTATCCTTATCCCTGTGACTTTTTACCATTTTATCTATCTTTTTCTTCGGCTGCACAAGAAATCACATAGAAGAATTTTGATCGGATCATATGTTCTGGGTAGTCTGTTTTTAGTATTTAATTTTCTGCCACGGCAGTTTTTTGTAGGGGATGTTAGTTGGGTATTTGGTCAGTTTTATTATGGCGATTGGTGGATATGTAAAAGTCCATTATATTTATTACTTTACATCCTTTTTTATTGGGTATTACTTTTATATGTATTTACATTGCTTATCACCCAGTATAATCATTTTAGCGGGAATAAAAGAGAGCAGTTGAAATATTTTATACTGGCTGCTATAGTTGGATGGGTTGGCCCGACTTTAATGTGGCCGATTTGTTTTAGGATATATATATATCCCTATTCAAATTTTCTCATAGCGTTCTTTCCTTTTATAATTGCTTATGCCATTATAAAACATCGTCTCATGGATATCAAAATTGCACTTACCCGTGGGGCGATATTATTGATTGTATACGCGTTTATTGTGGGCGTGCCGTTGTTATTTGTTGCTTCCGGGAGGACTTGGCTGACCGGATTATTTAATGATAAATGGTTTTATCCGCCACTGATAATGTATACAGTATTGGCATTGCTGGCACCGTATATATATCTTCGTTTGCAGGCAAAGGCTGAGGCAAAAAGAATGCTTGAACAATATCATTTGCATCAGTCTCTTAAAGCTGCGTCAAAAACTACAATTGAAGTCCAGAGCGTTAAAAAACTATCCAAAATAATTCCTAGATATTTACTTCGTTTATACGGGAGGTTAAATAATAAAATAACTCACATTAGTTTGTTTCTTATGGATAAAAACAAAAAGATATATCGGTTGAAATCTTCTGTAGGGGATGAGAAACTGCCCAAGGATCTGAGCATCTCAGAAAACAGTATTTTAGTAGATTGGTTTACAAAAATAAGCCATGAGGTGGTAGAGCAGGGAGTATTAAAAGCCAAAGAAGTGGAAGTCTTAGTATATGAAGATATAGATTATTGGATGAACGAAGCTAATGTTTTACGTGCGCCATATCGCGGCTTAAAGAAAATCTTGAGAGACTTAAAAAAAACCATGGAAAGCTTAAACGCGCAGATAATCCTACCTTCTGTATATCAGCAGGAACTGTTAGGATTTTTGATCTTGGGGGAGAAGACTCCTGATTTATATACGAGAAATGATATTGATACGTTTTCTATTCTGGCGAATGACAGTGCTATGGCGTTTAAAGCGGCGCGATTGTTTGAAGACTTGAAAATGACTCAAGCCCAGCTTATTCAGTCTGAAAAATTAAACCTTTTAGGCCAGTTGGCATCATCCATGGCCCATGAAATTAATAATCCATTAGCGATCATTTCCGGAAATATCCAGCTTTTACTTATGGATGTAAAAGACGAAGGGATTCGTGAATTACTTAAGAAAATAGATGAACAGACCGAAAGAGGGTATAAGATAATCCATAGGCTGCTGAATTTTTCAAAATTGCCGAAAGAAGATATTAAAGATATTGATATGCATGAGACCATAAATGAAACACTGGAATTGGTCAATCATAAAATTATCCATGGCAATATCATGCTGGAAAGACACTTTGATGAGGTAAAGATAATAAAAGGCAATCCTATTCAGATACAAGAGGTTTTACTGAATTTGTTTGTTAATGCCATCCAGGCTATGCCCGAGGGCGGAGATCTAAAGATATATACCAAACAGCTGGATGGTTTTGTCCAGGTTGTGGTTGAGGATAATGGCAAAGGAATAGAAGCGGAAGATGTAGCTAATATCTTTGATCCTTTCTATACCAAAGGCAAAAAAGACGGAACCGGCCTTGGATTATTTGTCGCCGACCAGATAATGAAGCTTCATAAAGGTAGTATTGAACTAAAAAGCAAGTTAGGCGAAGGTACTACATTTACCCTCAAATTCGCGGAGAAATTGTAAGTTCTTATTTAGCAATATGGATATTGTTTTTCTCTTGTAGAGGCTGAAATTATGCTATACTTGTAGTATAAGGGTAATAGCTCGATAAATGCCGGAGGAGGCCTGTAGATGGGTAGAAGAAAGAATGTTCTACTTCTGAGTATGGTATTTGTACTTTTGTTAACTGTTTGTGCGTTTGCAGTTGATGGTGGGGGGATTCAATGGCGCATGTATTTTTCCGACCTGTTTAAAATCAAATTTTATATTCCTGTAAATCTAAACTTAAGCAAAGTTACCAGTTCAGAATGGACCAGGCTGCAGGGGCGCACCAGCTCCGGGATTGAAGTTGAAGCGCATTTTGATAATAAAAATCAATATCTGATTTTTATTAAAGAATATGCGGCGGAGACTCTGGGGATTAGCCATAAAGCATTTAGGATGATTAATAAAAGCAAGAAGAATGCGCTGGAGTATCGTGTCTATCTTGCGGATATGGAACGTAACGGTAAGAACTATAGGGTGGGGGTTATTGTTGCGAAGCATATAGATTATAAAATCTCATATATGCTTTATTTATTAATGCCATATGATATGTGGGAAGATCGTCGTGAAGCTTTTACTTTTTGGTATGAAAACATAACTGGCCTTTAAAACTATTTAATCCTTCCAGTTTATTTTAACTTGCCTTAATTCTTTTTGTTTTATTATATTTTTTTGCTTGTCAAATAAAGTAAATCGTATTAAACTCTTCCTTTGCGTCTATTGAATTGCGTAAGTATTAACAGGGAGGTTAGTGATGGTTAAAAAGGATAATGATTATAATACAATTCTGCAAGAATGGAAAACCCTTCGTGGGGAAACTCTCCAATCTCAAAAACAAAGACTGAATACTTTCAGGACATCAATAATAATATTAGCGGTTATTTATATTGCGTATTTAATCCCGGGATTGAAGCTATATAAACAGCCGTTATTTTTTCAGACATTCATTTTATTGTTTCTTACCCCGATTGTTCGTTTTGTTAGTTCTCTCAGGTTGCGGGATAGTTTTCATGCTTGCTATATTGAAAATTTCATCAAGATGCAATTACCGCAGGTGCGTTATATTGCCCGGTTCAGTGAATTTAAAAAGAATTTTCGCAATCAAATATCAGCCGCGGAAAGAATCAGATGTACTTATTTGCAAATAGGCATATCAACTATACCTTTTACAATCGGGTATTCGTTTTTTTTATTTGAGCCGGGGACTCTATGGTATGTTCGTTTAGGTGCGTATACTCCTTATCATGACTTGTGGCTGCGGGTTGGTTTTTTCGTAAGCGCATTGATTTATTTTATTTGGACGATTTATGTTTGTCGTTATGATACGCAGAAAACAACTAAATTTTTTAATGAATTAAGGCAAATTCTGATCAAGGAATTGTTGACCGGAGAGATTGTTCCTTATGGCTTTAACACTGGTTCGTTTCAGCATCCGGAAGCTTGGCATTCGCTTTTTGGGAAGGAAAATATTACGCAGAAGAAAGATATTTTATTGTCTCTAAAAAAGCTAGAAGATGAATTCGCGGGAGTGAAATTTCTGATTAAATCTTTAAATAAAATGTGGTTTAAAAATCCAGTTAAAGATTTATTGTATTATGATCTAGAGAAAGAAGAGTATGGAGATAAAACGCGGTTGATATTAAATTGAAGATCCAATAATATCTGTTTGCATCGGTAAATCGTGTCTTAGACTTTCGATGCTGAGAGAATTGGCGATTGCTCTAATTGTTATTACGGGAGGAAAAGAGTTAAGCATTAGTAAAAGATGGTTATTAAAATCATTAAAAGAGGGGAAGAAAGGTTCTACTAGCCGGGGCGACAATTGATGTATAAGTGCAAACTTGTTAGAGTTTGCTATTATTCCTAATCTGACAGTTTCGGGCAGATCTTCTGTAGAAGATACAAATATCGATAACAGGTCAATTAAATACGGAGCATATCGCGTTCCTCGATTGCTTATAAGGTCTATAAAAGTCGCGGCAATGCTTTTTTGAGCCTTGTGCAGTGCCATCTGATATGGCCGGTAACCAGCCATGGCATCGCCGGAATCAACAATACTTAGTAGTTGAGCTTCGATGGTGGTATTTTCGCCTGTTTTTTTATGAGGGTATCCTGTCCCGTCAAAAGATTCATGATGTTCTTCCATTATTCGTTTTAGATTTTGGGTGAGTATTGAGTTTGGAAGAGGGAGTTGATAGGGGATTATAACGTGGCCTTGCATTATGGCGTATTCGTCGTCAGTTAGTGGCCCATCGGTTTTATTTATAATATGACTAGGTATTTCCGCTTTCCCGATATCGTGATAACGAGCTGCAAGGACTAAAAGTCCTAAATCTACAGCTGGAGGGATAGTAACAGCATTGAATCTTAGTCCATAGTGATAAGCCAGGATCATAACTCTTTTTTTATGATTAACCGTCCATTCATCCAGGTTTTTATTATTTATTTCCTCTTTTTCTTTAGCTTCAAAAAAATCTATTAGATAATGTAAATCAGGTTTGGTGGCCTTAATTGAAGCCATAATTTTGTTTACTTTTAAATCAATATATTCTTGAGAGTTTCTCTCATAAAGAGCGTCTATGTCTTTTCGGATTTTTTGTGCTTGGTAATTTTCAATTATTTTTAATCGTTCGGCTCTAGGCAAGTTTCTGTTTCCGGAGCTCTTTTTGAAGACAGATTTAAGCGATTTTTCCGAGATGGTTAAAGGAGCATTGATATTATTGCGTGCATGTGGGCATAGTTGTGCGTTTGCAGCAGGAGCGGAAGTTAGCCAAACCGCGAGCAAAAGAATATAGACTGTAGTTTTTAGTAATATTGAGTTCTTCATAAATGCCTAAGCAGTAACCTGATATATAAATACTTTTATAAAGTATATCATATAATGAGGTGTTTTTCAAGTTCAAGCTGGTTTTTAATAATTGAAAAAGCCTGATATTTATGTTAAAATCAATATTTATAAAACTCGCAATTTAATAACTAAGTTACATGGAGGTTTACGATGCTGGAAATTTTAATAGTTGATGATGAACAGGAAATTTCAGGGGCGTTAAAGGATTTTTTTACAGCCAAGAGTTATAAGGTATTAGTTGCTAATAATGGGGAAGAAGCACTAAATACTGTACGTAAGCATCGACCGCATCTTGTGTTTTTGGATATTCGCATGCCGAAAATGGATGGCCTTTCAGTCCTACGCAATATTCGTGAATTGGATAAATCGATTAAAGTAATTATGGTAACTGCTTTTGGCACAAGAGAGATTGTAAATGAAGCTATGCGTTTGGGTGCAGTTGATTTTATCCGGAAACCGTTTACACTTGAATATCTCGAACATGATGTTATGGAAAAGGTCAATGTTCAGTTATTTGAAGATCTTCGTAATGAAATAGATGGTAAGGACGAACTTATTGACCAGTTGCAAAAATTGAATAAAAGGGTTTCCCGTAATTTTTATCAAACAATGCTTTCTCTGGCAACGGCTTTAGAAGGCAGGGATCAGTATACACATGGACATTCAGAACGGGTTGATTTATATAGTAAGCTGATTGCGGAAGAATTAAAAGATAAAAAAACTACAGCGATAACTAATAAATTCTTAGATGATTTGCATATTGAGTCCCGGTTACATGATATCGGCAAAATTGCGGTTCCGGATGGTATTTTAAATAAACCTAATCGCTTAACTAACGAAGAATTTAATGAAATCAGAAGACACCCTGGAGAAAGTGCACGTATCTTAGCACCGCTAGAGGGTATTAAAGACCACATTGATGTTGTTTATAGTCATCATGAACGTGTAGACGGGACGGGTTATCCGGAGCGGAAAACTAAGGAATCAATACCTTTAAGGGCAAGGATTATTGCGGTTGCCGATGCTTTTGATGCAATGACTTCAGATAGACCGTATCGTAAAGCTATGACTCGTAAAGCAGCATTTACGGAACTCGAGAAGAATAAAGACAAACAATTTGATGCAACGGTTGTAGATGCATTTTTCAACGCATATAACAAGAAAAAGGACAAAAGCAATAAAGAAGCAATGGAGTTAATACTCTAAGGTGTCCGGAGGATTATTATGTTGAAAATTCTAGTAGTGGATGATGAGCCGGAAATAACGCAGCTTTTGAAAAACTTTTTTCTGCGTAAAAATTATGATGTTTTAACTGCTAATAACGGTAGTACAGCGGTTGAGTTGGTAAAAACAGAAAGGCCGCATCTTGTGTTTTTAGATATACGTATGCCGCAAATGAACGGCTTGACTGCATTACGTCATATTCGGGCATTGGATAAATCGGTCAAAGTGATTATGGTAACGGCTTTAGAAGACGAGAAGATGGTGCAGGAAGCAGCGGAATTAGGTGCGGTTGATTATGTGCGAAAGCCATTTAATCTGGATTATTTAGAACGCGATGTTATTGAAAAAGTAAATGCAAAACTTTTTGTCGATCTGCGTTCTGAATTGGAAGAAAAAAGTAAATTAATTGATCAGCTGGCTAATCAGGTAGAGCAGATCAGTGATTTGAATGAAAAATTAAAACGCAATTTTTATCAAACGATAGTATCTTTGGCAACCGCATTGGAAGCCCGGGACCGGTATACACATGGACATTCTGACCGGGTTGATTTATATTCAAAAGTTATTGCCGAGGAATTAAGGGATTCAAAGCAATGGGAAATAGACGATTTGTTTCTGGATGCTTTACATGTTGAATCGCGGTTGCATGATATTGGTAAGATTGCTATCCCGGATATGATATTAAACAAACCCGGGGTATTGACCGAAGATGAGTATGCACAGATTAAAAATCATCCGGTACAAAGTGCAAAGATTTTAACTCCCTTAGAAGATCTTAAGAAAAATATTGAAGTAATTAGACATCATCATGAGCGTGTTGACGGCAGGGGATATCCTGATGGGTTAAAGCATGACGAAATCCCGGCCAGAGCTAGGATTATTGCGATTGCTGATGCTTTTGATGCGATGACTTCGGATCGGCCGTATCGTAAAGCCATGTCGATTGCAGAGGCCACAGATCAGCTGGAAAAAGGTAAAGGCGCTCAGTTTGATGCGGAAGTAGTGGATGCATTTAAGAATGCTATAGCACAGGGGAAAATACCAAACTAAAGGCAAAAGTCAAAAATCAAAATGCAAAAATAAATAAAAAATTAAAAAGGGGATAAATAGGTGGAAAAAATTAAAATAGGAATTATCGGTGGGAGCGGGCTTTATGATATCGAAGGAGTAGACGATGTAGATACAGTAGCAGTAGATACTCCCTTTGGTGCTCCTTCAGATAAGATTATTTGCGGGACTTTAGAAGGTGTGAGGTTTGCTTTTTTACCTCGGCATGGTCGCGGTCATAAGATTTCGCCAACAGAGTTAAATTATCGGGCAAATATTTATGCTTTAAAGAGTTTAGGTGTGGAACAGATAATATCTATATCTGCGGTAGGCAGTCTTAAAGAGGAATTAAAACCACGTGATTTTGTGATTCCGGAACAGTTGTTTGACCGGACTAAAAGCAGAGTAAGTACTTTTTTTACAGAAGGTATAGTTGCTCATGTAGGGGTGGCTGACCCTTTTTGTCCGGATCTAAGTACTATGGCTTATGAGACAGCAAAAGAGATTGGAATTTCCGTGCACAAAGGGGGAACTTATGTTTGTATTGAAGGCCCTCAATTCTCAACGCGGGCTGAGTCTAATGTTTATCGTCAGCTGGGATTCTCAATTATCGGCATGACTAATATCCCGGAAGCAAAGCTGGCCAGAGAAGCAGAGATTTGTTATGTGACTGTTGCGTTGGTTACAGATTATGATGTGTGGAAAGAAGATGAAGAGGTTAGTGTGGAAAAAATAATTGCAAATCTAACTGCAAATTCATCCAAGGCCAAAAAGTTCATTCGAGTTATATTGCCAAAACTTAAGCGTAGCCGCACTTGTGGCTGCCCCGATGCATTAGCTACGGCAATTGTTACGGCGCCGGATGCTATGCCGCAAAAGATCGTTAATAAGCTCAAGCTTTTGATTGGAAAGTATATTTCATGAAACGGATTTTACTTCTTTATATCTCCAACAATTCAGGTCATCATCGTGCTACTATGGCGATTGAAGAAGCATTATATTCTTTGTCGCCTGAGATTAAGGTGATGAATATAAACTGTTTTAATTATACTAATCCAATGCTTGAAAAAGTAATAAACAGTGTGTATAACAAAGTAATTAAAATTAAGCCGGAAGTTTGGGAATATTTATATGATAATCCTAAGATTGTGCGTCGGTCCAAAAAATTACGCAGGCTTATTCACAAATTCAACTCTAAAAAACTTAAAAAATTAATTTACAATTTTAAACCAGAGGCAATTGCCTGTTCCCAGGCGTTTCCCTGCGGGATGGTGGCTGATTTTAAAAAAACATATGCTTTAGATATTCCACTAGTTGGTGTGCTCACAGACTATTATCCGCATTCTTATTGGATGTACGATAATATAAATGGGTATGTTGTCCCGAGTGAACAAGCTAAAAAACGTTTAGTAGATAACGGTGTGGAAAAAGATAAAGTGTTTGTGTATGGAATTCCGATCAGCCCGACGTTTTCCAATAATCATGACAAGGAATTTATTCTTAAAAGCCTGCATTTAGAACCTGATGTGCCTACGATTTTAATTATGGGAGGTGGGCAGGGATTAGGTCCGATAGAAGATCTGGTTTTTGCGGTAAATACAATTGAAAAACCATTTCAAATTATTATAATCTGCGGTACGAATAAAAAACTAAAAAAATGGCTGGAAAAGCGTAAAACCCTGTTTAAGAAAAAAATGGCAATACTTGGTTATACAAAGCAGATAAACATACTTATGGATATTGCAGACTTGTTGGTAACTAAACCGGGCGGTCTTACTACTGCAGAAGCGCTTACAAAAAGTCTGCCTGTAGTGATTGTCAATCCTATCCCCGGACAGGAAGCAAAGAATACTGAGTTTCTTTTAAGTGAGGGGGTAGCTGTTAGAGCTAGAAATACGCTGGATGCAGCGATTTTGATTGAAGATCTTTTGAATACAACCGGTAAATTAAATAAGATGAAAAAGGCGGCATTAAAACATGCAAAGCCGCAATCTGCGGTTGATACAGCAAAATTATTATTAAATCTTGTTCAGTAGGGGTAATAAGATAGATGTTAATCTATTTTTTATACAGAATAGCACAATGGCTTGCCTGGAATCTTCCAATTCGTGTAGGATATCGTATCGCCGATTTTTTTACATGGATAAAGTTTTTTTTTGCAGGAAAAGAACGCACTTTTATAAATAATAATTTAAAGATAATTTTAGGGGAGAATAATCCTAAAATTAAAAAAGATGTTTGGTGTGTATACAGCAATTTTGGCAAATATTTAATTGATTTTTTCCGTTCCGGAAAAATGAACAAGCAGTTCATTGACAGATTTGTAAAAGTTGATAAATTAGAATATATGGATGAAGCTTTAAGCCGGGGCAAAGGGGCAATCGGACTTACCGCACATCTTGGCAATTGGGAGCTTTGTGCACAAATCCTTGGGGTGCTGGGATATAAAATGAACGCAATTGCTTTGACTCACCAGAATGAAAAGATTAATGATTTTTTCAACTATCAAAGAGAGCTTAGCGGTATTAAAGTTGTTCCGGTAGGGATTAGTGTTCGCCGGTGTTTTGCTGCTTTAAAACGTAATGAGATTGTGGGGATCCTGGGGGATCGTGATTTTTCCGGAGCTAATGGTATTTTTATGGATTTTTTGGGAAAGCAAATGCTTATACCACGTGGACCGGCAGTATTGAGTTTGAGGACAGGCGCTGCTATTGTTCCGGCATTTGTAGTTCGGGATGAGCAGGATGAGCGTTGTTTTAAATATATTTTTGAGAAACCTATTTATCCGCAGAAAACAGAAAACGAAGAAGAGGATATAAAACGGATTACTGAACAGATCGCAAAAGTCATTGAATTGTATGTAAAAAAATATCCGCAGCAGTGGTTTATGTTTAGTGAATTCTGGAATCCGGAAAAGGTGGAAATACTCTAAGGGATGAAATACTGCGCGTTACTTCCCGCATATAATGAAGAGCAAACAATTGCCGAACTCGTAAAAGATATCCGGGATTATGGACTGGATGTTATTGTGGTTGATGACGGATCGACTGATGATACGGTTGCGGTTGCACAAGAAAATAAAGCCGTTGTATTAACTCACAATAATAATTCGGGCAAAGGCAAAGCTTTACGTACGGGATTTGATCACATCATTGGCAAAGAATATGATGGTGTGATTATTATGGATGCTGATGGTCAGCATTCTCCTTCGGAAATCAATGAATTCCTGAAGGCAGCAGGTGAATCTAAAGCGGGAATTATCCTCGGTAACCGTATGCAGCATCCAGAAGGCATGCCGTTTGTAAGACGGATGACTAATAAACTTACTTCGTCTGTTGTATCTTCAATCCTTGGGTATGAAATTCCTGATAGTCAGTGCGGATTTAGGTTGATTAAGACAGATGTGCTTAGGAAGCTTGATCTTTTTACGATAAAATATGATACAGAAACAGAAATTTTATTGGAAGCTAGCCGCAATGGATTTAATATTGAATCGGTTCCGATAAGGACTGTTTATTTAAATCAAAAAAGCAAGATTAATCCGCTTATAGATACAATGCGTTTTTGGCTTTTAATTTTTAAGAACATACTTAGGAAAAAATGAATCTTAATTTTGAAACATTACGTAAGTCGATGGTTCAAGAACAAATTTGTAGACGTGGTATTACAGATGAACGTGTTCTGGATGCGTTTTCAGATGTGGAAAGACACGAATTTGTCCCGGCTGAACTTGAAACTTCTGCTTATGAAGATTGTCCTCTTCCGATCGGTAGTGGACAGACTATTTCCCAGCCGTTTATGGTTGCATTGATGAGTGAACTGCTTGGTTTAAAAGGGTATGAGCGTGTATTGGAAATTGGTACGGGAAGTGGTTATCAGACGGCAATTTTAGCGCATTTGGCCAAGGAGGTATATTCAATAGAAAGGATACCAAAGTTGGCATTAGCGGCAAAAGAACGTCTAAATGAGCGTGGATATTGTAATGTTTGGGTTGAAACTGGTGATGGTACAGAGGGGCTTAATGTATATAGTCCGTATGATGCAATAATTGTTACGGCTGCGGCTCCGGATGTTCCGGCATCTTTATTAAGTCAGTTAAAACCTGGGGGGAAGATGGTGATTCCGGTGGGAGGCAGGCAGAGCCAGATGTTAACAATTTATGAAAAGAAAGAATCAGGTGTTTCAACCAGAGATGTATGCGCTTGTGTTTTTGTGCCTCTATTGGGCAGGGAAGGATGGAAAGTTAACAATGAGTGAAGTAATTATTGAGTTTTTTAAGACGCTTTTACCTCCTGAAGGGATGATCGTTGCGATTTCCGCAATGCCGGTTGTTGAGTTAAGATTAGCTATTCCCGTGGGGATTGTGATGGGGATGATTCCGTTAAAAGTTTTTTTTCTTTCAATTATCGGGAATCTAATACCGGTCTTGCCGTTATTATATATGCTTGAGCCTCTTTCAAATAAACTGCGTAAAATAGGAATATTTAAGAAGTTTTTTGACTGGTTGTTTGAGCGTACAAAAAAGCGGGCTAAGCTTGTGGAAAAGTATGAGTTATTGGGGCTTATTGCGCTTGTGGCTATTCCGTTGCCGATGACCGGAGCCTGGACTGGATGTATGGCTGCTTCGTTGTTCGGCTTAGATAAAAAGCTTTCCTTTTTTGCGGTCACGGTTGGGGTTCTTATTGCCGGGGTGATCGTTTCTATTATTACTTTGGGGGTTAGGGGGATTTTTTAATTTTTTATTATGTTTGTTCAAGTCACGGTAAATTTACCTTTAAAGAATATATTTGATTACTCTGTTCCGCAACATTTGGAAGATTCAGTGGATGTTGGTAAACGGGTATGGGTTCCTTTCCGTAATCGTGTTATTGTCGGCTGTATAATTAATATTAATTCCAACACAAATATTCGTAATACAAAAGCAATAAAAGAAGTTATTGATGAGACTCCACTTCTATCCGATGATATTCTGAGGTTAACTCATTGGATGGCTGATTACTATTTTTGTTCCTGGGGAGAGGCGATAGAAGCGGCAATCCCCAGTCCGTTTAAAAAGGGAAAAACTTCAATCCGGACCAAGATAGCAGAATCTGATTTTTTAACTTCTGAACATCCAGATGATTTGGTGCGTGAGGATATGTTAACTCTGCATCAGAATAAAGCGCTTACCGAGATTATTAACCATATTAAGACCGGAGAGTACGGAGCATATCTTTTGCACGGGATCACAGCGAGCGGAAAAACAGAGGTGTATTTTCGGGCGATAGAGGCGGCATTAAAAAAAAATAAAACAGCAATTGTTTTTGTGCCGGAAATAGCGCTTACCCCGCAGACGATCGAACGTTTTATTCACAGATTCGGCAAAGATGCAATTGCGATTACGCATAGCCGGTTAAGTAATAGTGAAAAATTCGTGGAATGGCAGAGGATAAAAAATGGTGAAGTAAAAATAATGATCGGGCCTCGTTCGGCTATTTTTAGTTCTTTGGAAAATATCGGGGTGATTGTGGTGGACGAAGAGCATGAGAACACTTATAAACAGGAAGATGTTCCTCGTTATAATTTGGTAACCACAGCGATTAAACGTGCGCAGATCACAAAAGCGGTAGTGATCTTAGGAAGTGCTACCCCTTCTTTGGAATCAACATATAAAGCTCAAACAGGAATCATTAAACGAATTGAACTTCCCGAACGGATAAAGGGTAGTGATTTACCAACTGTGCAAATTGTTGATATGCGGGAGCAGTCCAGGATATTAAAACGCCGGCCGATAATCTCCAAGGTTATGGAAGATAATATTAATCGCTCTTTACAGAAAAAAGAGCAGGTTATTCTTTTTCTTAATCGGAGGGGGTTTTCCACGTTTATACACTGTTCCAAGTGCGGCTATGTAGTGCATTGTAAACGCTGTAGCACAGCTTTGGTACATCATTTTGATAGAGAGAGTTTGATTTGTCATCATTGTGATTATAAAACATCTTTACCCAAGATGTGTCCGGAATGTAATGGCGATTATCTGCGTTATTTTGGGACAGGAACCCAAAAAGTAGAAAGTGAACTGCATCGCTTATTTCCAAATGCCAGGATTGGGCGTATGGACTCAGATACCTTGGCGAAAAAAACAGCGCATTTTGAAGCATTTAAAGATTTTAAATCCAGAAAAATAGATGTTATGGTTGGGACTCAGGTGCTGGCCAAAGGACTTGATTTTCCTAATGTTACTCTGGTGGGTGTAATTTCTGCGGATGTAACTTTAAATATTCCTGATTTCAGAGCATCAGAGCGTACTTTTTCTTTGCTTACACAGGTGGCTGGAAGAGCGGGAAGAGGTAAAGCCCCGGGAAAAGTTATAATTCAAACATATACACCCGAGCATTATGCGATCCAGTGCGCACTTAAGCATGACTATGATAGTTTTTATGAGCAGGAAATGGTTTTTAGAAAACAATTGAAACTTCCACCGTATATCAATATGGCAGCTTTGAATTTGCGTTCGAAAAAAGAGCAGAGTGTAATAAAAACAGCTGAAGTCTTAGCAAATATGTTACGCAAGCATAATAAAGCGGATAAAATGATTATTATGGGGCCGTCACCGTTACCTATTTATAAATTGCGTGGTTATTTTCGCTGGTCGATAGTTGTTAAACATAGTGATGCTTTAACAATAAATAAATTTTTAAGAATGTGTCTTGGGCGATGGAAGGTTCCGGCGCAGGTTAAGCTGGCGGTGGATGTAGATCCGAGAATGATTATGTAGCGGGTCTGATGTTGTTGAATCCTTCTTCTATTACACCCAGAGCCGCAATGTCTTTGAGAATATTTTCCGCTTGGAGATTGTTGGGAGTGATTTCTAAAATCATTCTTGCTGTAAGTGTAGCTTTTGAATAGTCTTTTTCTGAAAAATAGATGTTGGCAAGTAATATTAGGGTTTTGAGATGATTTCTATTAATAAGCATGACTTCTTCAAGCGCAGTTTTTGCATGTTTTGTTTTATTCTGTTGCATGAAAAATGTTGCTAATTTATAGAAAGCTGATGTATTATCAGGATTAAGCAGTATGATTTGTTCCTGAATGGAAATAATAGATTTTTTTTTGCTTAATAAGATAGCATAAGTAACTTCTACGTTTAAAATAAAGGTTTGGATTATTTCCTTTATAAACGTTATTATCGAGAAAGAAGAAGATTTCTTTTTTTCTCTGGCAGTTGTCCAGAGGTTATGCAGGCAGGGAGTGTAGTCAGGATTAGTTGATAAAACCTGTTGAAATAACTCAAGAGCATAAGCATAATTTTTTTTCTTTAAGGCGGAAATGCCTTTTTCGTAGAACTGATTATCCTGTGCAGAAAGCATAGTATTATTCATGATATATAGTATTGTAGAGGAAACAGCGGTAGTTGTCAATTAGATAGCAATAAGGATTATTATGAAAATTGTTTTTTTTGGGTCTTCGGAATTTGCCGTAGCCAGTTTGAATATGTTATTTAAATCACATGATGTCATGGCTATTGTTACTCAGCCGGACCGGGAAAAAGGCCGTAAACTACAGTTAAGTAAAACCCCGGTTAAAATTTGTGCGCAAAAAAATGACATAGAGATATATCAGCCGGAAGATATTTGTGCAGAAGAAGCAATATCTAAACTTAAGAGCTATAATGCCGATTTATTTGTGGTGGTAAGTTTTGGCAGGATTTTAACTAAAGAAGTTTTAGAAATTCCTAAACTCTATTGTATTAATGTTCATGCTTCTTTGCTGCCGCGTTGGCGGGGCGCTTCTCCAGTCAACCGGGCAATCATAAATAAAGACCAGACCACCGGCGTTAGTATTATCAGAATGAATGAACTTATGGATGCTGGGGATATATTGCTAACTAAGAGCTTGGAGATTGACCCGGAAGATGATGCGGTTATTCTTATGCAAAAACTAGGAGGGCTAGGGGCAGAGGCGCTTTTAGAGGCGGTTAAAGTAATAGAAGGTGAGAAGGTTAGTTTTATCCAGCAGGATGAGACTTTAGTTACTATTGCTCATAAATTAAAAAAAACAGATGGGTTGATTGATTGGCAGGAAGAAGCTGAGTGTATTCATAATAAAGTTCGTGGGTTACTTCCTTGGCCGTGTGCTTATACATATTATAAAGGAAAGTTTCTTAAAATTCTTAAAACAAGGGTTGTTTGTCCTACTTCTGAACAGAAAGAGTATTCTTCGGGAGAAATAATAGTCGCGGATCAGAAAGAGGGGATAAGTGTGGCTACGGGTAAAGAAATAATTGTGATTGAAATGTTACAACCAGAAGGTAAACGAGTTATGTCTGCACAGGATTTTTTATTGGGGCATAAGGTTATAGTAGGAGATAAATTATGCCAGAGTTAAGAAAAGATCCTGTGATCGGGCGCTGGGTAATAATATCTACAGAACGCGCTAAAAGGCCGCATGATTTTGTAACCAAAAATGAGGAGGCAGAATCGTCGCAAGATGACTGTCCTTTTTGTGAGGGAAAAGAAGATAAAACTCCTTTGGAGATAACTGCCCTTAGAGATGCCGAGAGTTCTTCAAATGGTCCAGGGTGGAAGGTTCGAGTTGTTCCGAGCCTGGCACCGCTTTTACAGATTGAAGGAGATATGGGCCGTCGAGGTAAGGGGATGTATGATCTTATGAACGGAATTGGGGCGCATGAGATTATTATTGATACTCCTGAGCATATTGCGAATATCGCGAATTTAGAAGAAGAGCAGATTGCACGTGTTTTTGGTGTATATACTAAACGCATGGAAGATTTAAAAGGGGATGATCGAATAAAATATGTCCTTATTTTTAAAAACCACGGGATTATTGCTGGGGCTAGTTCGATCAAGCATTCACGAACTCAGCTTATCGCAATGCCGGTTAATCCACGCCGGGTAAAAGAAGAATTGATTGGAGCGCGGCGGTACTATGAATATAAAAAGCGTTGTATTTTTTGTGATATGATACAGCAAGAAATAAAGACAAATGCCCGAATTATTGCCAGAGAGGGAGGGTTTATTGCTTTAACTCCGTTTGCTTCCCGTTTTCCTTTTGAGATCATGGTATTACCCGAAGAGCATTCCTGTGATTTTTATCAATTGAAAAATACAAAGGGATTGGCAAAAGTAATGCGATCAGTGCTAAAAAAGTTATCAATTGGACTTAAGAACCCGCCGTATAATTATATTATTCATACTGCTCCGTTTAGGAGAATGGCCTCAGCTGGGTATTGGAAGACGATTGATCAGGATTATCATTGGCATATTGAAATTATGCCGCGGCTTACAAAAATGGCTGGATTTGAATGGGGCAGTGGATTTTATATTAATCCGACATCGCCGGAAGCTGCGGCGGATTACTTGAAAGGCGTGGAGATATAATGCAGCAATTTCGAAGGGATCCTATTCTTGGTAGATGGATTATAGTTCAATACGATAGGGAACAGGGGCCACAAAATTATCAATCACAAGCAATACAAAAGCAGAACAACCAAAAAGTATGTCCTTTTTGTGTTGGACACGAAGATAAAACCCCGGATGAAATATATATAGATCGTACTCCTCAGGTTAATTCCGAGGGGGAGGCTTGGAGCTTACGGGTTATTGAAAATAAATTCCCTGCTTTACGGACAGAGGGAATTCCCAGCCGGCAGGGGTTGGGTATTTATGATCAAATTAATGGAGTTGGTGCGCATGAAGTAATAATTGAAACAGCTAATCATGATAAAGATATCTCAGATTTGACCATAGAGGAAGTAAAAAGGATAATTCTGGCTTATAAACATAGATGTATAGAGTTAAAGCAAGACAAGCGCCTGGAGTATGTTCTGATATTTAAAAATCACGGCAAAGGTGCGGGGGCATCTTTAGAACATGCACATTCTCAGTTAATTGCTTTACCGATTGTTCCGAAAAAGGTAAAGGAGGCGATGCTTGGGGCACAGAAATATTATGAATATAAAGAAAGGTGTGTGTTTTGTGACATTATTCAACAGGAGATCGAGTCAAAAGAGCGTATAGTTTTGGAAAATGATCTTTTTATTGCTTTTGCACCGTTTGCTTCAAGTTCACCGTTTGAAACTTGGATTATTCCTAAAAAACATAGCTCTCATTTTCATGATATTTCTGAGCAAAGTATTGGATCTGCAGCAGATATGTTAAGAGAGGTTTTAATAAGATTAAAAAAAGTATTGACAGACCCGCCATTTAATTTTATTATTAACACTGCTCCTATTCAGCATGATGAGGAGCTTAATTTTTATCATTGGCATATAGAGATAGTGCCAAAGTTGACTAGGGCTGCTGGGTTTGAATGGGGAACTGGTTTTTATATCAACCCCAGCCCGCCGGAAAAGACCGCAAAATGGTTGCGGGATGTGAGGATTTGAAAGGAGGAAGTGTAATGGGAGTACGTATTGGTATTAATGGTTTTGGAAGAATCGGTCGTCATGTATTTAAAGTAGCACTTGAAAAGGGTGATCTTGAGGTTGTTGGAATTAATGATCTTACAGATGCTAAAACATTAGCGCATCTTTTAAAATATGATTCTATTTTTGGTAGATATTCTAAATCTGTCAGTGTTGACGGTGATGCGATTGTGGTTGACGGTAAGAAAATCAAGATTACCGCAGAAAGAGATCCGAAGAAACTGCCTTGGAAAGATCTGAAAGTAGATGTTGTTATTGAGTCTACAGGCGTATTTAGAACTAAAGAGCAGTGTATGTGGCATATCGAAGCCGGTGCAAAAAAAGTTATCTTGACTGTACCGTCAAAAGATAAAGTAGATAATACAATTGTACTTGGTGTTAATGATGATGATTTAAAGGCAGAAGACATTGTTGTATCTAATGCTTCTTGTACAACTAACTGTTTGGCCCCGGTTGCTAAAGTACTTAATGACAGCTTTGGTGTTATTGAGGGGTTAATGACGACAATCCATTCTTATACCAATGATCAGAAGATTTTGGATTTTCCGCATCCTGATTTAAGAAGAGCACGTGCAGCAGCGCTTTCTATGATTCCTACGACAACTGGAGCAGCAAAGGCAGTAGGTCTGGTTATTCCGGAGCTTAATGGAAAGTTAAACGGTATGGCCATACGCGTTCCGACACCGACTGGTTCTTTGGTTGATTTGGTGGTGAGATTGGAAAAAGATGCTTCAGTAGAAGAGATCAATGCAGCAGTGAAGAAAGCTGCAGATGGTCCGATGAAGGGGATTCTTAGCTACTGCGAAGATCCGATTGTATCTGCTGATGTAATCGGTGATACGCATTCTTCGGTTTTTGATGCACTGAGCACTATGAAATTGGGTAATGGGTTTGTTAAAGTGCTTTCTTGGTACGATAATGAATGGGGATATTCCAATCGCGTAGTTGATTTGATTGGGCTTATTGCCAAAAAAGGATTGTAATATTAAGAAACTATAAATATCAAGCGGGGAGAAGATTTTAACTTTTCCCCGCTTTTTTTATTTAAATTTTACTGATCCAGAACCTAACGTGTAATTCAACATACAGTTACCTCCCATATATTACTTGACAACAATTACAATATATGCTATCGTAAAATTGTTTAAAATGGGGGAGTACTATAGGCTCTTCCATAGGAAAAATTCTTGCCTTTTCCAGGGAAGGAACGTGTTTTATTTTTAAAAGGAGTTACTGTCTTAAATATTGAAGAGGTGAACATGGATGATATTATGACCGCAATGGATGTGGTGAAAGAATTCAATATTTCTTATCAAACTTTAAATCACTATACCAATTTTGGTCTGCTTAATGCGGTTAAAAAAAGAGGCTTAGGGAATAAGCGCTTATATGCCGCATCCGAAGTAAAGAATAATCTTCAAAGAATCGATCAATTGAAAGAAAAAGGATATCCGTTAAAAATTATTGTCGAGATTCTAAAAGAGAATCATTCTGTTACTGTTTAGGGAGTTTATTTAAAGACCTTTTAAAAGGGGTAAATTATGAGTTATTACAAAATTCTAGGTTTTGATAAGGAACCGTTTTCCACAAGTCCTGATCCGTCATTTTTTTATGAATCACGTGAGCATGAGAGGGCGTTAACTAATTTGATGATTGAATTACGGCTTAAGCGTGGTTTGTCTGTGATTTTAGGAGACGTTGGGACGGGAAAAACTACTTTGAGCCGTAAACTCTATCAGCTTATCCAATCACAGGATGCATTCATCTGTCATATGATTCTTGATCCGGTATATAATGACGAAGAGATATTTTTGACTTCTCTGGTAAGGAATTTTGAGGTGGAGCCGAATAATTTCGGGCCGGCAATCTTAAATCTAAAAGAAGCATTGGAGAAATTTCTTTATCAGAAAGGCGTTGAGCAAAATCAGACCGTTGTTTTAATTATCGATGAAGCACAAAAGCTTAATGAAGTAAGCTTAGAATGCTTGCGTGTTTTATTGAATTATGAAACAAACGAGTTTAAACTCTTGCAATTGGTTTTGCTCGGTCAAATGGAATTACATTCCAAAATAATAAACATTCCTAATTTTATAGACAGAATTAGTTTTAAATATACTCTAAATCCTTTGGATGTAGAAGAAGTAAGAAGGATGATTGAATTTCGAATACGACAGGCTGGTTATCAGTCTAATATTCAACTGTTTTTAGACCGGGCGATTAAGGAGATCCATCGTAATACCGGGGGATATCCGCGTCGTATCAACATGTTATGTCATAAACTTCTTAAACAGTTGGTGATGAAAAATCAGTTTGTAGTTGATGAAGCATTGGTTAAAGAAGTAGTAGAAGAAGAATTGCGGCAGGGACTGCACTGGGTAAGACAGCCTTCGGTAGTGGCTTAAATAGGAAATGCGTTATGGCCGATAAAAATGTTTCTCCGGAAAAACGTTTATTAAAGATAATTGAAGGGCAGCAGGATGAAGGGGCTGTGGCCTCAACGTTGAGGACCGGCAAGAAATATATGGCTCCTAGCAGTCTGAAGGGACGCTGGGCTTTTTTTAAAGAAAAATTTAAAAAAGGCAACAAGACGGCAAAGAGGAAGTCTGCGCCTTGGGATATAAAAAAGGTTAATCAGGTCTTAAGTTTTAGTGTGGCATTGCTGTTTATAGGGTTTATATCTAGTATGCTTGTGGACTATTTTAATCTGAACAGCGATGATTTTGCAGTACCACAGATGGACTCAACTGCTCAGGCTACACCGATAAAGGGGCTTTCTTTGTTACAGCCTGAGGATCATTATTTACAGAAAGTAAGCGGACGCGATTTGTTCAAGTTTGGAGATATTGTAGTTGAGACGCCGGCTTTTCGTGAGGAGGATAAACCTCAGGTTTCGCGATTGCAAAGTTTAATGAAAGGGTTGAAACTAGTCGGGGTTTCCTGGGGGAAAGTTCCAGATGCGATTGTCGAGAATGAAAGTGCAAATAAAACTTATTTTGTTAAAGCTGGATCGATGATTGAAGAAGCCACAGTAAAAAATATTTTTAAAGATAAAGTTGTTTTAGAACTTGAAGGAGAAGAGGCAGAGATAAGGTGAAGCAGATCATCGGGGGGTTGATTATTGTTAGCATCTTATGTGCAACGGTTAGTTTGTTTGCGGAAGAGTTAGCGCAAGCTATATTGCCGCCACAGGCTACGACGGCACAGGTTGCTTTTTTACAAGAAGGTATATACGGTAGAATTTCTTTAGATCTGCGCCAGATTGATATCCATGATGCATTGAAATACTTTTCATTAAAAAGTGGGTTGAATATTGTTACGTCAAAATCTGTAAGCGGAAGGGTCACTTTGATAGTGGAAGATGTTCCGGTTAAAGATGTATTTGACATAATGTTGAGATCTACGGGCTTGGCGTATGACAAAGTTGGCAGTATCTACAATGTAATGACTCAAGAAGAATATAAGATTCTTTATGGTAAACGCTTTGCCGATATTCGTAAGGTTAAGGTTTTTCGTTTACAATATGCGGTTCCGGAACAGGCTTTTAGTTTGCTGGATACGATCAAAAGTGAAGTTGGACGTATCTTGGTTGATCCTGAGTCTGGTACTGTATTGTGTATGGATTCTCCGGAAAAAATAGAACAGATGCAGTCGGCACTGGATCAGTTTGAACGAAAGGGAGTAACCCGGGTTTTTGATTTAAATTATGCGTTAGCTTCAGACATAGAAGAACATCTTAAAAGCAGGCTTGATGATAAAAAAGTAGGTTCAATAAAAGCTGATGTAAGAGCAAACCAGGTTGTAGTTCATGCTTTGCCTAAAAGGATAGAAGAAATAGCAGAGCTGATAGAAATTTTGGATAAAAAAACAAAAGAAGTTTTGATTGAGGCCAAAATTTTAAAAATAAAATTGGGAAATAATTCAGAAGCCGGCGTAGAATGGGAAGGTATATTTAATGCTTCGGAAAATAATGGGTTGACTTATGTGGGGTCGTATCCTTTTAGCGCGGTGCAGGCGACGACTGATGAATGGAGATCAAGAAGTCAAGTTTGGAAGGATACAGGATATGTGGGGTCATATCCTTTTAGCGGAACAAGTTCTAACTATTCCGGAGGACGCTCATCTATTGGATTTGACAAAATGCATGTTGGGGTTGTAGGTTCCCATGATTTTGATTTTTTATTGAAATATTTGACAATTGAGAATGAAGCTAAGATTCTGTCTAATCCGAAAATTGCTGTGGTTAATAAGCAAGAAGCCAGGATTCATGTCGGAGAAAAACAGGCATATGTTACCACAACCACCACTAGCGGACAATCAACAAGTACTATTTCAGAAAACGTTACATTTATAGATATCGGGATTCAGCTTAATGTGACTCCGACGATAAATGAAGATGATTTTGTGCGGTTACAGCTTAAGACAGAAGTAAGTAGTGTGGTGGATGTCTTACTTACTCCTACGGAGAATAAAATCCCGATTGTGGACACATCGCTGGCTGAGACTGTAGTTTTAATCAAAGGAGGCAAAACAATTATTATTGCGGGGCTGCGGAAAGATGAAAAGTCAAAGATAGTACGCCGAGTGCCGATCTTTAGTAAGATTCCGCTTTTAGGAAAACTATTTCAAACAAAAATAGATATTGTAAATCGCACAGAATTACTGATTATGGTCACTCCGCAGATTATTACCGGGGATGCTTTAGAAATGATGGATAGTAAGCCGATTGGAGCTCCGGATGTAAAAGATATTAAGGAGTATGGAGAACTGGAAAAAAGAAGAAAAGAATTAGAAACATATCAGCCGGTTGTAGAGGAATTAGGGGGTATGAAATTTAAAAATTTTAAAGTGTATGAAAAGATGCGGAATAAGGATTAAAAATATGAAAAGGAAAAGTATGCTTTATCAGAAAAAAATATGGGGAATAAGAATAGCGTGTGTAATTGTCATGTTTATTCTGGGGGGAAGTATTGCTGTCCAATCTGCGCCGGATTCTTATGTTACAAGTATTGTGGAAAAAATTGAACAGGATATGAATGCTTTGTCTAAAGAGTTGGAATTAAATAAGCAGGCTTACGAAAAATTGAAATCTGAACATGCGCAGAAACAACAGACATTGGTCGTTCGGGATAGAGAGATTGAAGTTTTGCATAAGAAAATTACGCAATCAAAGAAAGAGTTTTCAGAGAAACAACAGGCATTGGTCGTTCGGGATAGAGAGATTGAAGTTTTGCATAAGAAAATTACGCAATCAAAGAAAGAGTTTTCAGAGAAACAATATAAATTGAACCGGAAAGATGATGAAATTGCGAAGATTAAACAAGAGGCGAGTAGTTTAAAAAAAGAGGCACTGCAAAAAAACAAGATGGTGGCAAGCAAAGATGAAGAAATTACGGATTTGCAGGAACAGCTTAAAGATTTTGATGTTCTTCTGAAAAGTGCGCATGAAACTATAAATAAGTTGAGACATGATGATTCTAATAAAGATATAGCTATAGAATCAGTTCGCGAAGAATTGCAAAAAACAGAAGATTCATTTTTGGATAAGATTCAGTCAGAGAGGGATTCTTTTGATGAAAGGCTGGCTAAAGCTAATGAAGTAGCTGAAAAACTCAGGAATCAAAATAAAAAACAAGCACTTGAATATATACAGCAAATTCAGGAGAAAGAGGGACAGATAAAAGTTTCTCAGAAAACTATTAATCAGAAGAATGAGATAGTAACAGGACTGAATAGTGAGCTGGATAAAGAAAGGTTGGCAAATGAAAATTTGCGTAGTCAGTATAATATCTCAGGAGACGAGAAGAAACAACTGTTGGCAACAATACATGAGTTGGAAACAGAGATAAGCAAGCAGTCTTTAAAGCTAAAAGCAAATCAGCAAAACCTGAGCAATGCAAATAAAGACCAGAGCACACTGAAACAGGATTATGATAAACTTCAAGAGGAACATGAAAAGATTCGTAATGAAAAGGAATTGTATTTAAGTAAAGTCTATTATTATGAAAAACAGCTAGAAGAAAAAGATAAGAAACTACAGGCATTACGTGACGATATACAGAGACAGGTGTCTTTATTGCATCATCAGCTGGGTGGGGTAGTTCAGGTTTCCCAGGAGACTGATTCTCAGGGGCAGCAGCTTAAGGATAAAAAAGCTGAGCTTGAACAGGTTAAATTGCAAACAAGACAGGCTGAACGTGATTTTCAGGAACAATTAGGAAAGATGAGCAAGGAAAATAAAAAATTGCTGGAACAGAGTAATAAGCTAGTTGAAGAAAAATTACAGATTCTAGCACATATGTTGCAGCTGGAAGAAGAGCAGACAATAGAAAGTGAGGCAGGGATTGCTCCGGATATAGAGCATGAGCTAGTGTATATAAAGAATGAGTTAATAAATCTAAGTGCGTCTTTAGATCAGAAAGGGCTTGAATTAACTAAACTACAAGAGGAAAATTATAAATTATTTAAAGAAAAAAATGAGCTGCGTAATATTCTTCATGAATATAATGAACAGCTGTTGGCCAAAGATAAAAAGTTTAAGCATGCACAGCAGATAATGAAACAGAAAGAAAAGTCTCAGGGTTCAAGATCTAAGGAAATTAAAAGAGATCTTGATGTCCAGATGCGGAAATTCAGAAAGGTCAATGCTGATTTTGAGAAAAAAAATGTTTTATATGAAAAAGATATGAAGAAATATTTATCTCAGCTGAATGATTTAAGGGATAAATTAGCTATTTCTAGAGATCAATATGAGAGTGCGAAAAAGGATCGTGATTCTTATGCTAAGCGTTTGAAGGATATTTACGCGGATGAGAGAGATTGGCAGAAAAAAGATGCACAACAATTAACGCTGTTAAGCAGTTATTCCAAAAACATAGATGAATTGAATGCAAAGATACATACTCTTAATACGGATAATAAACGACTTAGTTTACTGCTTAAGACTATGCCGGAAAAATTGCAGACATTGGAAAATGACGTTGGTAATCTACGTAAGCAGAATGCCACATTGCATTATAATTTAGGTGTATTTCATACCCAGCGACAGGAATATACACAGTCTATAGCTGAGTTTAGTCAGGCTTTGAAGTTTAACTCTAGTGATGCTAGCACACATTATAATCTGGGTGTTATATATTCTCAATATTTAATTGATGAATCAAAGGCAGTAGTACATTTTAAACATTACCTTGTTTTGGCTCCAAATGATAAGGATATACAAAGGGCAAAAGAGTATATTCTGCTTTGGGGGAATAGAGGTAGGTAAAAAATCGAAATGCAAAAGTCAAAAATGAAAAAAATAGAGATAGCTATTACCTTAATGATTCTTTTTGCGAGTGGTAGTTTTGTATGCGCCGAAGATGTTCAGCAATATGCGGCTTTGTCTTCTTCTGCTCCTACTCAAGGGGTAATATCTAATTTAGCTATTTCCAGAGAATGTATGTCGTTAGATTTAAGGGATATTGATGTGAAAGACGCTTTGAAATATTTAGCTTCAAGGGCAAATATGAATATTGTCCCGACTAATGATGTTTCCGGTCGGATTACGTTGATGATCAAAAATGCGCCTTTGTCAGATATTTTTGATATTGTTATCCGTTCTAATGGATTGGCATACGAGAAAATAGGTAGCATTTACAATGTTATGACAGATCAGGAATATGTAGATCGGTATGGAAAAAAATTTGATGATATTCGTCAGCTTAAAGTGTTTCATTTAACATATGTGGTTCCTGAGCAGGCATTTGCGATTATTGATTCTATAAAGAGTAATATTGGTACAGTATTGTTAAACTCAGAGTCTGGAACGATTGTAGTGTTGGATACTCCTGATATTATAGCGGAAATTGATATTGCTTTGCAATCGTTAGAACGTAAAAACAGTATTCAGATATTTGATTTGAAATATGCAAACGCAAAAGATATCGCGAAACAGCTGAAAACACAACTGGATAAAAAGAAAGCGGGAAAGATCAGAGCTGATCTTCGGACTAATCAGGTTGTTGTTGAGACATTGCCTGAAAGGATGAAGGATATCGCGCGTCTTATTAAGGGGCTGGATAAAAAAACCAAAGCGGTATTAATTGACGCGCGAATTATTCAGGTGAAGTTAAGTGATGATTTAAGTAGTGGGGTAGAGTGGGAAGGTTTGTTTGATGTTACTACTGCAGGTGGGGCGACTACTTATTTTGGCAGTACTCCAGTTGCTTCTATGCAAAGTCAGGTTGGCACTTGGCGTTCTCGGCAAACAGTACTTAGTGATACCGGGTATATAGGTTCATATCCTTTTAGCGGGACGAGTACTGATTACGATTCTGGTACAAAAAAAGTACTTAGTGAAGAAATGCATGTCGGAGTTGTTGGTGAAAATGACTTTGATGTTCTTATTACATATCTTAAGACCTTGGGTAAAGTGAAAATATTATCTAATCCTAAGTTATCGGTGACTAATAATCAGGAAGCACGAATACATGTGGGAGAACGACAGGCATATATAACCTCTATTACTACTGCGGGGCAAACCACAACTACAGTGTCAGAAGAGGTGACTTTTCTTGATGTAGGTTTGCAGCTATTTCTCACGCCGTGCATAAACGATGAAGGATATGTAACTTTAAATATAAAACCGGAGATAAGCAGTGTGGTGGGATATTTGACTACTGCTCAGGAGAATAAAATTCCGATAATTGATACTTCTACGGCTGAAACAACAGTTCTGGTAAAAGATGGGTCGACTGTGGCTGTGGGAGGATTGCGTCGGGATGAAAAAACAATAAATTCAAAAGAAGTTCCTTTGTTAGGTAGAATTCCTTTTTTAGGAACTCTTTTTAAGTCAGAAGAAAATAAAAATAAACGCAGTGAATTATTAATTATGGTTACAGCTCATATTGTAGAAGGTGATGAATTAACTACAGGAAGATCCAGCGAGTTTAAACATAAATTAGATAAGGAATATCAGGATTATCAATCGATTAATAGGGAGTCCGGATTGACTGAATATGAAAAAGAAAAAAATATAACTATTCAACAAAAAATGTATCAAAAATATCCGGGGTATGATGAGGAAGAAGAACTTCAGCCAACCATAAAACCATTAAGGTAGAGAAGGTGAATAAAGTGAAATCAATAAAAGTTATAATTTTTATTTTGTTGACGGTGATGTTGATCCCGGGGTTTTTGCGAGCTCAAACGGCAGGAGATACTCCTACGTTAAAGGCGGAATACGAGAAACTATCTAAGGAATATGAGGCTATGGCAAAAGATAGGGATAATTTGCGAGCACAGACAAAAATTCTTTTAAAGTATAAAAGTCAAATTGTAAAAGCAGAAGAACAGACTAATAAAATTGACATTGAGCGTAGTCAGTGGCAGATTGAGAAGAAAGTATTGAGACACGAAAATGAGAAACTAAAAGGAGAGATTTCGCAGTTAAACGGTATGGTGGAAATGACAGAAAAATATCGGATGCAGTTAGAAGAAGAAAAAGATAAAATAAGAAAATCTTTGTCTAAGTCTAAGTCTGGATATATAATAGTAGAGGATTTAAAGCGAAAGGTTTCGAACGAAAAAAAAGAAAAAAATTATCTCAAAAAAGAGGCTGTACGGTTCCGAAGTAAAATAAAGAAGCTTGATAATTCATTGGCGAAAGCCGAGACCGTCGAAGAAGTTTTACGCGATCAGATAACTGAGCTGAAAGAAAAGTATAAGGAAGCACAGAGAAGCAACGAGTTATTAGAGAAGAAGTTAAATGAAGAACCTAAACGCTATGCTGAAGTTGCTAGGGAAAACAAGGTTTTGCTTAAGCGTACTGCTTTAATGCATTATAATTTGGGGGTATTTTATACTAAGAATAAAGAATATCCTCGGGCGATATCGGAATTCGAAAAAGCAATTGAATTAAATCCAAAAGATACTTATGCGTATTTTAACTTGGGTTACATCTATTCTGAATATTATGTGGATCGTCCGAAAGCAATTGAAAATTTTCGTAAGTATTTGTCTCTGGCAAAACAAGAGGACAATGATGTAGACTGGGTCAAAAGATATATACTTACTTGGCAGACATGGGAAGGTAAAGAGGTAATTAAATAATAGTAGGCTCTGCAAGGGCTGGAGTATTGAAGAGAGGAGAAAGTATGAAGAAGGTTATTGGTGTTGTGCTTGTGATAATGACTATTTTTGTTTTTTCTTTACAAGAAGGATATGCATTTTTTGGCAATAAAAAGAAGGCTGCTGATACTACTGAAGAAGAAACTATCCAGGAAGTAAGTAAAGCTCCGGAAAAAGAAGTCGAGAAACAGCCGGAGGTTAAAGTTGAAGAAAAAGCCCCAGCGATTGACAAGAAAATAGTTCAGATGAAAGCTATGAAGAAAAAGAAACGGGCACAGTTAAATAATACAATGTGGGATATTGAAGTTATCGATTTATCCTCTAAAACTAAGCAGAAAGCTGACGTGCTTGTTTTTGGAAAAGATGGTTTTTATTCAGAAAATAAATCTGCAATTGATTTTGCTGCAACAAATTACACTTTAAATTTGCAAGACGATGGAAGTGTTACATGGGAAACAATGCAAAGCGGCAAAGACGGAGCAGTATTATTCTGGAAAGGTGAACTTGATAAGAAAATGACCAGCATGCGTGGTATTTTTAGTCATCAAGTTGCGGGGAAAACAGAAAATTATTCTTTTAACAGCACGGGGAAGAGACCTTTGAGAAAATAAAGACTAATAGTTATTAGAGGAATAGGTGATGTTAAAGATATCTGATATTTTGAAAAAGGCAAGAGGCCAAGGCCGCCAGAAAAATAAGAAAAAAGCGGAAAAAACAAAACAAAATGAAACGCCAAAGCCTATATCTGAAACACCCCAATCGAAAGAAAAAAAACGGGATATTCCACCGGTTGATTTAGAAATAAAAAGTTCTAAAAATGAAGAAGAAATTGAGCCTGTTGTAAATTCCAAAGTTGCTCTGGGGGAAATAGCCAGCCTTTATCAGCAGGCAGTTGCTTTAGTTAAAGAGATATTGTCTCCGTTAGCTAAAAAAAAGAACTTGATTAGTAAAGCAGAGGAATTGGTCGATAAATTTGTAGACATAATTAAAAAAGATAGTACTACGTTATTAAAGTTCTTTTTTTGTGATTACGAGGTTTTGAATGAATATATGTATCAACATGCTGTTAATGTTTGTATTTTTTCTTTGGCGCTGGGGATCGGAATGCGTTATGATAATGCCCATCTTAAAAAACTAGGGGTGGGAGCATTGCTTCACGATGCTGGATTAGGAAAATTCGATTCTATTATTAATAAACCAAGGAAGCTTGAGCCGGGTGAGCTTGAAGAAGTAAAAAGACATCCTGCCGAAGGGAAAGAAGTATTAAAAAAATATGCAAAATATCTGGATTTTAAAATATTCGATATTGTGTATCAGGAACATGAACGCATTAATGGCAGTGGATATCCTCAAGGGTTAAAAAACGATATGATTGATGAGGATGCTAAGCTTATCGGCTTAGTAGATGTATATGAAGCAATTATCCATTCTCGGCCACATAGACCAAAGTTTAGTTGTCAGGACGCTATACAGCTTATTTTGAACGAAAAGAAAGCATTTGAATATAAATTCATAAAAAATTTGATTGATACCATTGGGATTTATCCTATAGGGACATTGGTTGAATTAAATACTCGGGAAGTAGGTGTGGTTCTAAAACAGACCCCCAAAATGCCGTTTAGGCCGAGTATTGATATAACGCATAATAGTAATAGACAAAAAATGACAGAGTCTAAACACGTTGATTTATCAAGCAATTTTTCAATATATATTAAACATTGTTTTAGTGAATTTCAAAAACAGTAATTAGGGATAACCCAGTCTGAAGATTAAGGATAATGCTAAAATTCAATAAAATACTTATTGTTTTGTTTTGTGGACTACTGGTCTCAAGCGGATATATTGTCTACCGTTTTAGAGCAACGATAAAAGAGGTAGGCGAATTAAAAACCTATAACAGAACGTTGTCTAAGAAAAAGGATATGTTGGAAGGGCAACTGACAACAGAAAAAAAGAACAAAAATGTGGAAATCGAGAAACTTAAGGAGAAGCTTACAGGGCTAAAGGATACCCGGAAAATACAGGAATTATTTACGGATGCTCAAGGCAAAATCAAAAATTTTGATGCAAAATTTCAAGAATTGCAAAAAGAAAATATATATTTAGAGCAAACAAATAGAGCGATTAATGGACGTTTTAATAATTTAACGAAAGATTTTATTAAGACACTTGATATTTTAAAACAGACCCGTCAACATCTTACTGAAGCACGTAATAGTAAAGCGTTGCGTTTACATGAAAAAGAAACAAAGAAGTTGAATTCTAATCTAAAAAAGAAGGAAAACTTAGTTGTTAAGCTGAGTAAAGATATTAAACGGTTGCAGAAGGATAATGATAACTCATCAAAGAATAATAAATTATTAGTCGATGAAATTGGTAAATTAAAAAAGAATAAACAGTCTTTAGAATTGCGTTATGAAAAGATTAGAGAAAAGCTGAAACAAAGTGAGCAGGAAATAAAAGAGACAAGCAATAAATTTGTTAAAGAGAAATCAGTTGAGAAGAAACCAGTTAGACAAAAAGATGATGGATTAAGAAGGCAGCTGAAGGAACTCAAAGGGGAACTGGCAGACAAAGAAAAACAACAGCGCACATTAAAGCGTTTTCTTGAACAGGAAAAACAGCGCCGAAAGATTACAGAAAATAAGCTTGAGCAATATCAGAAACGATTAAAAGTAGTAAGTGAACAGACAAGGGATGACCTTGCTTCAGCCAGGAAAGCAATTAGAAAATATGATATGGTTAAGTCCGAAAGAGATTCTCTTGAAAAGGCACTTAAGAAGGCCGAAGAAGAAATAAAAGAGAAGGCTGAGTTTGTTAAGGGGTTGGAAAAAAAAGTAGATGATATTAATAAAAAGCTGACTAAAAGAGAAGAAGAAAAGGAGGCAATGTCAAAGGATATTGCCAAACTTAAGAAGACAAGAATCCCGATAGGTTCCGGCCTAGCCTCAGATATGGCACAGATTGACGAAGGAGCGGGGGTAGAAGCCCCTGATGCAAGGAAGATGCAGGATAATTTAAATAAGGTATATGCGCTTTATGACACAGCTAAGGCTCAAGTTGTGAAATTTTCCGAACTTTTAATGCAAAAGGAGTTAAAGTTAGAAAAGAGTAAACAGAAGCTAGACTCTTTAGAGCAGGAAATAAAGATGCTTAGGGGCGGGGTAATTACTCCCGGATCGGGCGAGGTTCCAGGCCAAGTTGCGGTATTAAATATGAAAAAATTAAAAATTGAAGAAAAGTTTAAATATGAAAAACAAAAATATGAAGATATAAATGAGTTATATGTTAATTTAAAGAGCCAAGTGGTTCAGGTAACTTCTCTTTTGACCAGACGAGAGACTGAATTAGAGGATAAAACTAGAGAAATTATAAATCTAAAGAGAGAATTAGCAAAGGCGCAGCAGCAGTATTCTTTGGCTCAGCAGGAATTGAATGATGTTCGACAGAGACAGAGAAGAACTTTGGATGATTTGTCTCGTACTACACGGTTGAATGCTACGTTACAGGAAAATATGATGTATAATGAACATAGTAATGATAATACACGGAAAGAACAGAAAAAGGCGGAAGAACTAAAGAAAGAGCTTGAGGCTTTCTTAGGAAATAGAATAGAATGACATTTTTTAGAAAATATCTAACCCACATTATTATGAGTGCGGTTATTTTTTTATCCATAATGAATCTCTCTTACGCGCAAGCAGAAATAAAACAAAAAGCCGATGAACATTATAAGAAGGGATTATTGCTGTACCATGATGGGGAATACGAAAAGGCGCAGGCAGAATTCTTGAAAGCAAAGAAGTTGATCGACAAGGTAAAAAAACAGAAGGTTGATCCTAAGAAGACAATGGCTGTTGTCAATGAACACTATCAAAAAGGATTGACTGAACATTATAAGAAGGGATTATTGCTGTACCATGATGGGGAATACGAAAAGGCGCAGGCAGAATTCTTGAAAGCAAAGAAGTTGATCGCTGAGGTAAAAAAACAGAAGGCTGATCCTGAGAAAACAAAGGCTGTTGCCAATGAACACTATCAAAAAGGATTGACTTTATATTACCAAGGTGAATATGAAAAAGCTAAAGAAGAATTTTTAAAGGCAAAAGTCTTAGCTGGGGCAAGTGTGCATAAAGAACAAACAGTTATTAGTAAAGAAGTAAAGCCGGAGAAAAAGAAAAAATCTTTTGAATATATTATTGGCGAAGGCGATGTCTTGGCTGTTTCGGTATGGGAAAATGACGACCTTGATGCTGAAGTTATGGTTCGTCCAGATGGGAAAGTTTCTTTTGCTTTAGTAGGAGATGTTCTGGCTGTTGGTTTTACTATTGAGCAATTTCGTCAGGACTTGACAGCGCTTTTAAAAGAATATATACGTTATCCTCAGGTGTCTGTTTCTATTAAGGTAGTCGGAGGAGAAAAAGTAATTGTCTTAGGCCATGTAAGAAGTCCGGGTGTGTATGAAATAACCGGAAGGAAAACTATTTTAGAAGCTATTGGGAAAGCAGGAGGTTTTACGCGTGATGCAGTGCTTAAGAGTATTATCGTTGTCAAGGGAGGCCTTGAGACTCCGGTGCCTAAAAAGCTTAATCTAACCAGAGCTTTGAAAAAAGGAGAGGTTATTGAGAATATTGTCTTAGAATCAGAAGATATTATATATGTACCCAGCCGGGTTATTGCCGATGTCAGCTACTTTATGCGTACTATTCTTTCCCCAATAACACAAAGTGTTTCTACAACACAGGATATTAACGATATCCGTGACTGGAACAACTAACCAGAATACTAATTCTAGGAGGATGTAAGGAATATGGAAGATATGAAACTTATAACCAACAATATGCGTAATTTTGTATCTAAAAAAGAGATGGATGATGTTTTTCGTCCGATGAAGCTTATTCACGGAGCGTTAAAGAAAAAAGAATGTCCGGGTAATGACTTTGTTGGTTGGTTGGACTTACCATCTACAATACCGTTAGCTTTGGTCAAAGACATTGAACAGACAGCAGCTAAAATACGTAAGCAGGCAGATGTATTCATAAGTTTGGGTATTGGTGGTTCATATCTGGGGGCAAAAGCGACAATAGAGTTTTTGAAACCAGCGTTTGCTAATGAATTAAAAAGTGAAAAACCAAAGGTTTACTTTGCCGGACATAACTTAAGCGCGGATTATCTGACGGATTTATTTGCTGTGTGTAAAAATAAAAAAGTTGTAATTAACGTAATATCTAAATCAGGTACAACTACAGAAACCGCTGTAGTTTTTAGAATTATTAAACAGTATTTAGAAAAGATATATGGTAAGAAAAAAATAAAAGATAAGATTGTTTGCACTACGGATGAATCCAGAGGGGCATTGCGTAAGATGGCGGATGAAGAAGGGTATAAAACTTTTATTATCCCGGATGATGTTGGGGGAAGATTTTCCGTACTTACTCCGGTTGGCCTCTTACCGATTGCGGTAGCTGGGATTGATATTCGTGCTCTTATAAAAGGTGCGGCTGATTTTGAGAAGAAATGTAACAATGTAACTTTAAATTCTAACCCAGCTTACAAATACGCGGCGATTCGGCATCTATTGTATAAAAAAGGTAAAGTTATTGAAATATTGTCTTCGTTTCATCCTTCATTACAATATGTTAGTGAATGGTGGAAACAGCTATATGGAGAGAGTGAAGGAAAAAATAAAAAAGGGGTATTTCCTGCATCGTGTAACTTTACTACAGATTTACATTCTTTGGGTCAGATTATCCAGGACGGAAGACGAAATATGTTTGAGACATTTTTGGTAGTTGATAAGTCTGCTTCCCGGCAAAGCGTTCCGAAAGTCAAAGATAATCTTGACGGATTAAACTATTTGGCCGGTAAAGACATGGAATTTATAAATCGTAAAGCATATGAAGCTACATCTAGCGCACATTATGAGGGTGGAGTTCCTAATATGACCATTTTCATTCCGAAACGAAATCCCTATTATCTTGGACAACTGTTTTATTTTTTTGAGAAGGCAGTAGCTATGTCTGGATTGCTTTTAGGGGTTAATCCGTTCAACCAACCGGGAGTAGAAGCTTATAAAAAGAAAATGTTTAAGCTCTTGGGTAAACCTTGAGAGATTCCATGAACGAAGTGAAGTGCAACCCCGGTGTCTGTTAAAGTATGGATTGTAAAGAATGCAAGAAATTAATAGCCAAATTTTTGGATGAACAATTAGATCCAAAACAGCAGGAATTGATGGAAAAACATCTAAGCAGTTGTCCTAACTGTGTGCGTGGACTTGAGTCTCTGGACAAAATGGTTGCTTTAATGCGCAACTTATCTTAAAGAGTAAACCCTTCTTTATAAATATTCCTTGACATTCCACACGTTTGTGTGGTATTATGTTATTCGACGTAGTATTTCTATATACATTTGTTATTTTGAGAGGGGGAAAGATATGCTTACCGCGAAGCAGAAAAATGTGTTGATATTTTTAAGGCAAAGGATTCGTAGCGGCTTACCACCAACAATCAGAGAAATTGCTCAGGAATTCAAAGTATCTTCGACCGGAACAGTCAGAGACTATCTTAAGGCTTTATGTACCAAGGGATATATTATTTTATCTGAGAAGAAGTCGCGTGCTATTGAATTAACTGAAAAGGCAATGTTAAATATTCCGATAATTGGCCAAGTTCCTGCAGGTGTTCCGGTATTAGCTGTGGAAAATGTGGAAGATTATTTTAATGTAGATAAGTTATTTGCTCAACAGGATGAGTTGTTTTTTCTACGGGTAAAAGGGGATAGTATGATCGGAGTGGGAATTATGCCGGATGACTTGGTTCTGGTTAAAAAACAGCCGATTGCCCGGGACGGAGATATGGTGGTTTGTCGGATAGACGGAGAAGTTACTGTAAAAACCCTGAGAAATAAAGATAAATGTTTTTATTTACAGCCGGAGAATAAGAATTATTCGATCATACCTTTAACTGAAAACTCACAGATAGTTGGCAAGGTTATTACTGCGGTTAGAAAATATGTTTAGGTTAATAGCATTAAACATTTTATTGATTGTTTTTGTTTTCAATGTTTGTAGTTATGCGCAACTGCCAGAGGATGCGGATGATTATGATCAGTTGATTGCTCAAGTTCAGGAAGCTCTCAAGATAAATCCTTATGATCCCAATTTGAAAGAGCAGTTAGCTGTTTTATATCATAATCAAGGGGTTAAATTATCAGAAAATGGACAATGGGCGGATGCGATTTTGATTTTGGAGCAGGCGTATGACTTGCGCCCACAAGAAGCCGTGATAAAAACAACCTTAGCTAGTTTATATAACGCTTATGGCTTGGAACTAAGAGATCAGAGAAGATTAACAGAAGCCTTAAGTAAATTGAAATCTGCGTTGGAGTATGCTCCGGAAGAATTGCAGATAAAAAAGAACCTTGCGGTTGTCTACCTTGATCTTGCGCACAAGGCTTTTGAAGACCATGAATATGATAACTGTAGCAGATTTTTACACCAGGCGGTTTTTCTTGACGCAAATAATCCTTATGTACATATGCTTTTTGGCGAACTTGCCTATAAAAAAGATGATTATTTTCAGGCGGAAACAGCATGGAATAAAGCGTTGGACTTAGAACCTACATTATATGAATTACGTGTGCGTCTTGAGAAACTAAAAGCAGAAAAGCAACAAGAGCAAAATTTTAGTTATCGGGAAATTGATAATTTTAAACTAAAGTTTGAGGGACTTGATAAACAGGAATTAGCAGATTCTGCCGCACAGATTCTTAGGGATGCTTACCGGGAGGTAGGACAGGATTTTAATTTATACCCTAATTCAGTTATTCCGGTAATTATTTATCCGATGACAACTTTAAAGAAACTGGACTATTTTCCCGACTGGGCTGCAGGTGTGTATGATGGGAAAATAAGGATAGGCGATGGATTTAGCAAAAATAAAGCTTATATGAAGGCAGTACTTTATCACGAGTATACCCATGTTTTGGTTCGTATTTTAGGCCATGATAATGTTCCTCTTTGGCTCAATGAGGGAATAGCTGAATATGAAGCTAAAAGAGTGAAAAAAGTTTGGCAGCGTAAAGCTAGGAAGCAAATGTTACTTAAGGCAGTAAGAAAAAATGTGCTTTTTTCATTTGATGATCTGGCAAATATGACTTTGGTCAGGATGAATCAGCTTTCTGCAGCTAGAATAGAATTGATATATGCACAGTCTGAATCTTTTGTCACCTATCTTATTGAGAGATATTCTGTATATGATATTAGAAATGTTTTGGTTGGGCTGGGAAAAGGTGCGAATATCTATAAATCGATAAAAAAATCTTTGTATGTCGATCTGGATGTACTAATAAAAGACTGGCAGAACGAATTCAAATGATCCCGCTAGGTATATATCTTCATATCCCTTTTTGTATCAAGAAATGTCTTTACTGTGATTTTAACTCTGTAGAGTTGAAGCAACGCAAGGAGATAGATCAATATATTGCTGCGTTGAAAGAGGAAATTTATTTTTGCAGTAAAGATGTTTTCTCCCGAACAGTAAAGAGTATATATTTTGGAGGAGGAACGCCGTCTTTATTAACAGAGGAAGATGTAAATTGTCTTGTTGCTGCAATAAAAGAAAAATTTTCACTTTTACCGGAAGCAGAGATAACTTTAGAAGCTAATCCAGCTACAATTTGCTATGAACAGCTTCTTGGATATAAAAATGCCGGGATAAACAGGATTAGTCTAGGGGTTCAGTCTTTCCAGGATAAATATTTAAAGATATTAGGACGAATTCATACCGGCAAAGATGCCCTGGAATCGATAGAGTTACTACGTCGGGCGGGTTTTTCCAATATTAGTATTGATCTTATGTATGGGTTACCTGGACAGGATTTAAAGGGCTGGACAGATGATTTGGCTCGATTTATATCTTTGGGGCTTGAACATATCTCTTTTTATGACCTAAAGATAGAAAAAAACACACCGTTTTATCCTATGAGGGATGAATTATTTTTACCTAAGGATGAGCTTCAGATTGATATGTATAAAAGGGGGATTGAAAAACTAAAAAAAGCCGGGTATCGGCATTATGAAATATCTAGCTTTGCTAAAGAGGGGAAAGAGTCAAAGCATAATCTTGTTTATTGGGAAAACAAGGAATATTTGGGGATTGGGGCAGGGGCTTACTCCTATTTGAAAGGAACAAGATTCAGGAGGCATAAATCTATAAATACATACCTAGAAGAGGCAGCGAAAACTGATTTTAAGGGTTATGATCAGGAAAATTTAGATATAGGGAGGAGCATCAGGGAAACTATAGCTTTAAATCTCAGGATTTTAGATGGAGTCTCCTTGACTAAGATTGCGAAAGAAAGAGGAATAACAATAGATAATGGTCTTTTAGATAGATTTAACCATTTGCAAGCTCAAGGGTTAATTGATATAGAGGGGGAGCAATACCGGCTTACCCAGAGGGGTATATTATTTTATGATACAGTGGCAGGGGAGATATTAGTGTTAGATTAACCCTTGATATTTTTTTTAGTTCATGGTATAAAATAGCAGAATGCGGAGATGGTGGAATTGGCAGACACGCTAGCTTGAGGGGCTAGTGGGAGCAATCTCATGAGGGTTCAAGTCCCTCTCTCCGCACCAAGTTCTTCTTTGATCCCCTCCAGATACAAGTATTTTCCAGTTTTTTCCCTGTGCCCCTTGCAAAGTCAAAATAGTTGTGGTATATTTTATTTGTTTATCTTCTCTAAGGGGCAGCATAAATATTAAATATAAATTTGGGGATACGAAGTGAAACGTCCTTATTTCTCCATATAAGGCGTTAATAAGAAGACCCCTACTTCCCCCGTTCTTCGTATCCCCTTTTTTTTGTTAGATTGAAAAATGGCTCAAGATATGATATAATTTCAATGTAATATGTATGGGCTGAAGCAAAAAAAGAGGGAGGAAGGGGTTTTTCTATTCTCTTAAAGTAAAGCAATTAAAAAAGTTATATAAAATTTTTAAATTTGGGATGCGAAGATTAGATTCGCCTTATCCCCTAAGGCGATTATTGGCCCCTACTTCCCCCTATCTTCGTATCCCCTTTTTTATACCCATTTCTTTGGGGGGAGCTTAATTTGACAGATTTTTATAAGAAATTACAATATGCCAGCCTAATTTTGATCATCTTTTCATGTATTTCCCCCGTAAGTGCCCAAGAAGAGACATTTCTAAAAACCAAAATTGAAAAAATTGGTAATTCTAAGCGAAGTGAAATTAATCAGATAAATCAGGTATTACGTAATCTGGATATTCCCAAAGAAATAGGTATGGTTAAAGAAACTTATATGCCTCGCAGTCCGAAGGCTAATCTTATTATTACAATTCAGGATTTACATTGCCATTATCAAGCCCAAAAAAACATTGCTGCTATACTAAATTATCTTACTAATAATTTTGCGTTAAAACTTATCAGTATTGAAGGGGGCGCAGGTCCGATCGATACGGTGTTTTACCGTGAGTTGCCGGATGAAAGAATCAAAGAACAGGTAGCAGAATATTTTTTAAAAGAAGCTCGTATTAACGGTACAGAGTATTTTGCGATAACGACAAATAAAGAAATTGCGCTTTATGGAGCTGAAGATTCTAAATATTATGATTGGAATTTAGAGGCGTTTTTAG
Organism: PVC group bacterium; assembly: GCA_024231215.1. GTDB lineage: Bacteria > Omnitrophota > Gorgyraeia > B26-G9 > B26-G9 > JAAEQR01. Next base: position 157,607 of record JAAEQR010000072.1, read on the forward strand.
ATGCTTTGCCGAAACGGGAAAAAATACTTAAAGATGTTGCGGTTTTAGAAAATGCACTGAATATCTTGAAAGATCGTATATATAATAAGCGGTTAAAAGAATTAGATAATTATATAGTTGCTTATGAAAATAAAACGATATCATTTGAAGACTATATTTTAAATATAGAAAAACAGTATTCTAAGACTAAACTAATTAGAGATTTTAAGCAGGTTGCTCAACTTGCCGAAAGTATTCATATAAAAAGAGAAGTTAATTTGGTAGCAGCAGAAAAACAACGAGGTGAATTAATTGATTATTTATCAACAAAATTGCCCAGGAGAGAATTAGAAGAATTTTTACGAATCACTTTAGAGTTTAAGACCAAGACGGTAAAGGCATCGGAGTATCATAGTAAACTGAAAGAACTTTATGAGAAGACTATTGAAAAAACAAAGACTTTTGAACAGAATTGGCCGGATCTTAGTGAATATATCGTTTATTTGGATAAATATGAGACGTTGGATGATATTGAGCTTTTTAATGAAATAGATAAAGCTTTGGATGGAATAAAAAATAGTCTATATACAAGTTATACTCAAAAAAAGTTAGACCGAAATTTAACAATAATACGCTTAGCGAGAAACCTTTTCTCCACAAAATTACTGCCACGGGATTTGCCGATAATCGATAAATATCGTAATGAGTTCAATGCGAAAAAAATGGCTAAATTTATTAAACGTCAATCAAGAAGATTAACCCTTGATTTGCCGGTTCCAGCAGAATTAGAAGATATAGAAGATACTTTGCCGATGGTGGAAGATTTTTATTATTATGCTTCACAGCGTAATGAAATTTTAGTAGACAATACTCTGGCATATATGAAGAAAGAAAACCAAGATGTGGGAATATTAATAACCGGTGGTTTTCATACCGATGGGATAACCGAGGATTTACGCGATAAACGTATTCCGTATGTTGTAGTAATTCCTCAAATAGATGCTCTTGAAGAGAATGATACTCGTTATATTGATGCCCTGAAGGGAAAAAAGACCCGTTTTGAAACAATGTTGGAAGGGGCAACTGATTCTGTACGAGATTTCTATTTTGGGAAGTAAGTTCTGCGATAATCTGCTCAAAATTTGACCTATTAGTGTAACGAGTTGAAATAAAAAGAGTTACTGCCGAATTTTTTATTCAAAAACCTCCTGTATAGTATTGAAAATAATATAAATATATGATATACTTTAATATCTTTTTTAACTTCGAAGAAAAAGTTCCTAACATGTTTATTTTATTTGAGTTAACTGTTTAGCAGAAATAAGGTTATGAAATTAGTCCAAAATAGAAAATTTAGCTGGGTTCTCAGATTTAGCGTAATGCTGCTTATCCAGGCAGTGTTGACGGTAAATACTGTCTGGGCAAGTTTGGACAGTAATACCTTGGCACCTAGACTTGCGGTTAATATAGAAAGTTTTAAAGAGAAAATAGCAGTTTCTAGAATAACTTTAGATAAGTATTTACAAAAAGAAGAGAAGCGAAGGGTACGGGCAGAAAAGCGTCAGAGAGAAAAGCTGGAGAGGAAAAAAGAAGCTGCCGAACTTAAAGGTGAGTATGAAAAATATAAAAAATATACTATTGGTGATCTTAGAAAAAAACTTAAGCTGGGTAAGGAAATATTAGTATCGAATTTTCAGATAGTTCCGGGCATAGGTAATATTCGAGCAGCTGTTATTGGCAATGAAGTATTACTTAGAAGTCAGAATGCAACATTATGGCTTACATTTCGGTATGATGGGACAGAGATTTTTATCGGAGGTAAAAAGTTTTACAGAATTGAGAATGAAAATGTTTTGGTAGATGATGACAATTATGAAAATAGAATAAAACTGGAACAAGTTGGAAATCGACTTATTCTTGATTTAGATAAAATAACTGGGAATAAAGATATAGATAGATTTTTTGGACGAAAGAAACAAAAAGCAACAACTGAATTATCAGAAGGATTAATTAAAGATAGGATCCCGGATACACCTGAGGAGTTGTTAGGTTTATTGCTGGAACAGGCGATATAGTTGGTTAATAGTGAGAGTAGTTGATAGTTATGAATAGAAATTCCAGAATAATAGTTAAATTAGTGATTATCATGCTTATACAGATGATGATGACGGGGAATACTGTCTGGGCTTTGTCTCCTCATATACAAGTGCAAAATGCAGAGATGAGAAATGTATTTACTGACTCTGCTATTGATCAGGCACTTGAATATGAAAGAAAAATTCATGAAGAACTCAAACAAGAATTTGACAAGTCAAGAATTTGCAATTTACCTAATAGGCAAAGATTTTTAGAAGATTTAGTCGAGGATCTGGATCAGGGGAAAAAGATTCAGGCGGTATATCTTAATATTCAAAATTTCAAGGGGGAATTTAATGATTTTGGGGATGCTTTGGATGAACTGGCAAAGTGGTATAAACAGGATAAAATGAGTGTTATTGGACATGAATTTGGCGATTTTGGGATTCAGGCTGTTGCTGAGTATTTGACAACATCGTTAAGGCAGATGCTGGGACAGACAGGGAATAGTAATGTCACATTCAAGATTTATAATGATGCAAAAAGTTTCTGGGTTATATTTGAGGATTTACCGGACTGGTTTGATGCTAAAGAAATTTTAGTTAAACTTCTGTCAGATGATTTTGCTTTTAAAAGTAATGTGGTTAAGAGAATTAAACAACGTATGGAAGAAAGAATTCAAAACAAAGAGCAAACAGGAGAAGTTGATTTAGTAAAAGCTAAAAAATTGAGAAATAGAATGAAAGAATTTAATGAAAATAATTTTAATATCTATGCAGGTGTTTCCCAATTATTTACTCGCCAGAAAAATCAGAGTATTATTGCTACAGCTCATACTATAGATTCACAGGTTCTTTTAGCTGCAAAATTTGCGCAGTTTAATTTGATAAATCATGATTTGGCAGCTGAGCAGAAAAAAAGGGTTAATGATGAAGAAGGACTGAAACAGTGGTTGAGGGGGGTTGTAGCAGAGTGTCGTGAGGCAAGAAAAAGCCGGGTAGAATCGTTTAACTTGGACTTGAGAAAGAAAGTGAGATTATACAAAAAATATGGTCAAAGAGAAGAGTTGGAATCGATTTATACCCCTATTAAACAAGTATACGATGATGCCAATACTTATAAAAAACTTATGCAGAGATATGAAGCAGCATTGGAGACTAAAGATATTAATTTGATAAAAGAAGTTAAAAAAAATGCTTTCTGGAAGATGGTTGTATATCCTTTGGGTGATTTTTTAGATGGAATTGCAGCCAGACCAATATTCTCAGGAAATCAGAGAGTTGCGGATATGATAAATCATATAGTATTAAATCAGCCAGACCGGAATTGGTCAGGTACGTTTAAAATTGGTGGGGATGAATTTGTTAAGATAGTATGGGAAGCTGGAGAAGATAGATTATATAGTTATATTTACAGTTTTGATGTGAATAATTTAGGTCGAACTAATATTCAATGGGGGGTAAGAGTTGGCGATATGCTTTTAGATACTATGGTCTGGCTGTTTGATGAACTGGAAAACCCAGATATGGAATATATCTATAAGTTTTTCCGGAACGAGAATAAAAAAGTAAAGAATTTTCGTGATTTAAATGTAGAGATTACAGCGAATGACTATGCATATCTTAGGGTGATGATGTCGGAAAATGGCAGAGATATTGAGGACTATACTTATACTAGAGATGGTAAGTACTATTTAGAACAAATACCTCCGGTACGGGTAGAAGTAGAAGATGAAAAGACAGGTGAAATGACAGAGTATTATTCTACGCCTTTTGCGGCAATAGGTATGGTTCATGTTGATACGAAAGTAGTGCACAGGGCAAAATTAAGTAATGCTGAACCATTTAATATCTACAGAAATTACGGTCCGGTACGTGGTCGTGCTGATAGTGCTTCATTAAGGGTAAAGGAATTTATAAAAAAATATCAACTTTATAATGGCGGAAATGTTTCTCCTGATGCTCTTAAGAAAGCGAAAAGAAGGATGGAAGCTGACGCTTTGGAAGAAAAAGCTATTATTACGTTTAAAGAAGAAAAAATGTCGTTATTGCAAAGAGAATTAGCAGAGTTTATTTTTGCACATTATGTTGAGCTTTCTGACCCGAGCAATAGTTCAAGAGATCAGGATGCGAATATTATTACCCAGGATCATTTAAACGGGATGGAAGTGTCGTCTGAGTTGTGTGAACAGGCGATTTAATGCTTCGACAAACTCACCACTAGAATATCTATGATTAATCAATCCATATAACACATATATTTGTCTTGCCTTATGATTTCTAAATGTTAGAATATGTTTTGTAAGGGGGAAAGTATATGCCTATTTATAATTCTAGACAGAAAATAAAATCAGGAATGACGCTTGGCGGTATTGGTGCAGGCAAGCTGGAAATCACTCCTTACGGAACCATAGATTATCTGACTCTCCAGAACAATTGGACTAATCCGCTAAAAAATCAAACCAATCAGGAAAAAGCAAAAGCACAGGGAGTGGCTGGTTTTCATTTTGCGTTGCATGTTAATACGCAGGCTGCGGTTGTCTGTAAGCTCTTACAGACAGAAAAAATCCAGGATTACAATACAATTAAACATATAGATTTTAATGCAAAGTTTCCGTTTGCCAATCTTACTTATAAAGATGATAATCTTCCGGTGGAGATATCCCTTTGTGCATATTCTTTTTTAATCCCCGGAGATGTTAAACATTCCAGCCTTCCGGCCGTGGTATTTGAATTCCAGATAAAAAATAAGATTCATAAGGAAATAGAAGTAGGATTATTATCTATAGGCAGAAATATTATAAGCTGTAATTCGGTAGGTCGTTTTAATGCTTTGCGGAAGGAAGGTAAGCTTATAGGCATAGAATTTTCTCATGAAAAACCTTTGGCACATGATACAACTGCGGGAGATATGTTTATGGCTGTGCCTAAGAAGAGTGGAGAGATTAGTTTTTGGAGCCAGTGGAATATGCAGCGTGAGAAGTTTTGTTTTGAGCCGAATGTTGGGCTTGATGCTTTCGAGTATTTTGAAAAAGAAGGTTGTTTGCCGAATATAACTTCACATAAACCGACAGAAAGTCAGAGTGTTGAGCTCGGTGCTGCTTTGGCGGTAAATTCTACCCTTAAACCGCATGAACAGAAAAAAATACCCTTTATTCTAACCTGGAATTTTCCGCGGCATTTTCAGGGACATTTTTATGAACGCGGTTTTAATAAAAGTCGGGATACTGCAGTTTATATATCAAAAAACTTAGATAATTTAAAAGGTTCTACGACACAGCTGCCGATGATTTTAAATGAAATGGAGACTCCTGACTGGCTTAATGATGCTTTGATGAATAATTTATATCCATTATTTTCTTCTACATGGTTTACCCGAAAGTCTGATTTTACGATGTATGAAGCACCGTTGTGTTGTCCTTTGATGGGAACTCTGGATGTGTATTTTTATGCTTCTGTAGCTGTGGGATTTCTTTTCCCGGGGTTAGATAAACGTGCGCTTATGCTTTTTAAAAAGAATATGCGTAAATCAGGATATGTGCCGCACGATATTGGCTATGAACGTATTGATTTACCGTCTAACGGGACAACTACTCCATTGTGGAAGGATCTTAATTCTAAACTTATTTTGCTTGTATATAAGGCGTATTTAGGTTCAGGAGATCTAAAGTTTTTAAAAGAAATGTATCCAGCCCTTAAGAGAGCATTTGTATTCAGTCTGACGTATGATAAAAACGGAGATGGGTTACCTGATAATGAAGGATTTGATACAACGTTTGATACTTGGGGCTTTACCGGAGCTAGTTCCTATAATGGCGGGGTGTTTTTAGTCGGACTTTTGGCGCTTAAACGTATTGCAGAGATATTGAATGATAAAAAAACAGCTTTAAAATGTGTGCAGAGCTTTATGCGGGGAAGAAAGACAATGGAAGAAACGCTTTGGAACGGAAAATACTATATTACTGCTCTAAGCGATAATAAGAAATATGATTCATGCATGGTTGCCCAGCTTTTCGGGCAATGGTACGCATATCTTTTAGGATTGGGTCGAATGTTTCCGGAAGAAAATATCAAAAATTCAATTAGTTGGATATTTAAGTTAAATAATAACGATTCTCCGTTTGGAGCTACGAATTCTGTGTTTTTAAACCGAAAGCGTGATGAACAGTACTATCACTCACGTAATATCTGGCCTGGAGTATGTTATTCTTTTGCCGCACTGGCTATCCATGAAGGTTTTGTAAAAGAAGGACTGAAATTAACGAAGAAAGTCTGGGATACTTTGAGTGTGAAAAATAAGAATCCCTGGAATCAGCCGGATGTAATAATTGCAAAAGACGGGAGTTTTGGGTTTGGTGATTATTATATGAGAAATATGGTGATCTGGGCGGTTCTTTTGGCTTTAGCGGAAAAAGATAAAAAAGTCAGAAGAGGGTTGGAAAAGATAAAAGAATTAGTGAATTCTCACATCACGCCTTAAAATGGGGTTAAATTGCAAATCCTGCCTGTATATGCTATACTAACAAGCTATGGAAAATAAGGTTATTGCGAGGAATAAAACGGCATTCCATCGCTACGATATCATTGAAAAAATCGAAGCAGGTATTGCTCTTAAAGGCACGGAAGTGAAGTCGCTTCGTAAGCATAATGTTGATTTAAAAGACAGTTATGCCAGGGTCTCTAACGGTGAAGTATTTATTCACAATATGTATATAACTCCTTATGAAGAAGCTAGTTATAACAATGAAGAACCGCGACGTATTCGTAAGCTTTTATTGCATAAAAGAGAAATAGACAAACTCCTGGGTAAAGTACACCAGAAGAGCCTGACTATAATTCCGTTAAGCTTGTATTTTAATAATAAAGGAAAAGCTAAAATTGAACTGGCTGTGGCTAAAGGCCGGAAGATATATGACCAAAGGGAAAAGATAAAGAAGAAGGAAGTAGAAATACAGTTACGCAAAGTCCAGAGTTTTAGAAAATAATAGGTTCTTTGAAATCACAATACCTTTTTATATTAATTACGTTTTTTGGATTTTATTTTGTTGTTAATTTGTAATTTTTGTATTGGGGGGGTGAAAGGTTTCGACTTAGGTTAATTTAGTAAGAGCAGCATGTCGAGGTGGTCGGGAGGCCTCGTAAAACACCTGACAAACACATAAACGCTGAAAGTAAAATTCCAGCTAGCGTAGATTCACTCATTTCAAAAATTGGTGAGGGTATTTCTCATCCGGTTTTTGGAGGAATGGCTCTAAGCCCAAGTGTTGCTTTAAGATAAAGCAACCCGCTTTTTAGTGAGTGTCTGTGGCATTAAAAAGCGTCATAAGCAGGCTCGTTAAATATGGTTAGTTTTTGACATATTTGATTAAACATTTCAAAAGCTGCCTTTGCAAGTATCTTGTTTGTCGGAGACTTGTTGAGAAAGATTAAATGACAGACTAAACATGTAGATACTCTTATTGGTTTCTTAAGGACGCGGGTTCAATTCCCGCCACCTCCACCATTCGACGTGGTTGCTCATGGTGAACCAGATTACAGTAGTTTTTGAAGGAATTTCATGTTGGCTAGAAAACAGCGTTGCGATATAGTTATATGTTTTTTTATTTGTAGCCTGTTGATAAGCGGGTGTGCTTCATCAAAGGCGTTGAAGAGGACAGATGGAGCACAGCTTAGAATAGACAAAAAACATTATTTGAAACTTACTGATGTTTGTTCAGAACATGGGGTATCATGGCAATGGGACGGATTTTCTGATATTGTTATCGTTAAAAAGCTTAATCGAGAAATAAGATTATACCCCGGAAGTTCTTTGATACTGCATAACGGCCAGATTCAGGACATGTATATGCCGGTACAAATTAGTAAAGGGTTGATATTGGTCCCCATATCTTTTTTGAATTTGGTTGCAGATGGGCCTAAGGACTTCATTGATCAGGAAAAGGAATATACTCTTGGCATAGAGAGAGTTGTTATTGACCCTGGCCACGGAGGTAAAGATCCTGGAGCAAGTAGTAATGGTATACAGGAAAAAAATATTGCTTTAGATGTTGCACAACGTTTAAAACAGGAGCTGGTTAAGCAGGGAATTCAGGTCATTATGACTCGTGATACAGATGTGTTCATTCCGTTACATGAACGCGCTGAGATTGCTAACCGGGCAAAGGCGGATTTTTTTATTAGTATACATGTGAATGCTTCTACTTCTAGTACTCCACATGGCTTTGAGGCGTTTTATTTATCAGATAAATATGATAATTTTTCTAAAGCAGTACAAATAAGAGAAAATGCGGTTGTTAAATTAGAGAAAGGAAGCGAGCATAAATATACTACGGATTTAAATGCAACACTTTGGGATATGATTTTAGCTGAAAACCGGATTGAATCAATTGAAATGGCTTATGCGATTTCCGAAAAAATGGAAAGAATGTTACATTTAAAAACACGATATATTAAAGGTGCTAATTTTTATGTATTAAAAGGCACTTGTGTCCCGGCAGTATTATTGGAAATCGGTTATCTGACAAATGGTACAGAAGGGGCAAGGCTTAATAATGTTTATTATCGGCAGATGATTGCAGAAACAATTGCTGCGGGTATTGTTGGTTATAAAGAGCGTTTTGAACTAACGAATGGATTTAGCAGATGAAAACTTCAAGACCGATTGGTATTTTTGATTCCGGGATGGGTGGGTTAACTGTTGTTAAAGAGATTACCCGTATTTTACCGCAGGAAGACATTGTTTATTTTGGTGATACAGCAAGAGTTCCTTATGGGCCTAAGTCTGAGGAAACAGTAATTCGTTTTTCTATCGAAAATATTCTTTTTCTATTAAAATATAATGTTAAATTAATTGTTGTAGCTTGTAACACTGCTTCGAGTGTTGCGTTACCTACACTGAAAAAACATTTTAAAATTCCGCTTTTAGGTGTGATTGAGCCAGGGGCGGAAAAGGCAGTTGGTATTACAAAAAATAGAAAAGTAGGAGTTATTGGTACCAAGACTACAATTAAAAGTGGAGCGTATAAGCGGAATATAAAAGAAAATGCTGCGGATGTGAATGTGTACAGTGCTTCTTGTCCGCTTTTTGTGCCATTGGTGGAGGAGGGCTGGTTTAATCATCCGATAACAAAGAAGATTGCTTATGAATATCTGGATCCGCTTAAGGCTAAAGGCATAGATAGTGTTGTTTTAGGATGTACGCATTATCCTTTGCTTAAACCAGTGATCAGGCAGGTATTGGGTAAGAATGTTGCTTTGATTGATTCTGCGAAGCAGGTTGCTCAGCAGTCAAGGTTGATCTTGGAGCAGAATAACTTAATTAGAAAGAGGAATAAATCTCAAGTAGCTAAGGTTAGATTTTTTGTTAGTGATGAACCGGAAAACTTTGCCCGACAGGGGAGTAAATTTCTCGGGGTTCCATTGCACGATGTGAGGAAGGTGTCTAATGTTTGAAATAAGTGTTGTCTCAAATTTTAGTGCGGCACATAATTTGCTTAATTATAAGGGTAAGTGTGAGAATTTACACGGTCATAATTGGCAGGTCGAAGCAGTGTTTGGCGCAGAAGAGTTGGATAAAAGTGAAATGGTTATGGATTTCAAAGATGCCAAAAAGATCTTGAAAAATATTTTAAGATCTTTTGATCATAGTTATATAAATGATACAGAGCATTTTAAAAAGATGAGTCCTACTTCGGAAAACATTGCTCGCTTTATTTTTAAGTGTTTGGTTGAAAAAACAAAACATCGTAAATATCGGGTATTAAGAGTTAGTGTTTGGGAAACCCCTGGAAGTAAGGCTACTTACTATGAATGAACAAAGGGGGTTCCGCGAACGAAGTGAAGCGCTACTTCCGGGCAATAAAGCAACATATTATGAATAAGAAATTAGGAATGAAGAAGCGGGCAGTGGTGTTATTGTCGGGAGGGTTGGATTCGGCAACAACACTCTACTTTGCCCGAAAAAAAGGGTATGAAATATTCTGTCTTTGCTTTGATTATGGGCAGCGGCATAAGAAAGAAATAAAATTAGCGCAGAAGTTAGCGTGTGTTTCAGGAAGTAAATGGCAAATGGTTAAGTTTAGTATGCCCTGGACAAGTTCTTCGTTATTGGATAAAAAAAGATTGGTACCTAAAGATCGTGATTTTAATGGAGAAATTCCATCGACATATGTGCCGGCAAGAAATATTGTGTTTTTAAGTTTCGCTGCATCTTTTGCCGAAGCTGTTGGTGCAAGAGTTGTTTTTATCGGAGCAAATCAAATTGATTATTCCGGATATCCAGACTGTAGGGATGATTTCCTGAAAGCTTTTGAGCAAGCTTTACGCAAAGGAACGAAGAGCGGGGTGGAAGGCCGGAAGAAGATATCGATTATAGCGCCTTTGGTAAATAAAAATAAAGCCCAGATAATAAAAATGGCAAAAAAATTAGGAGTACCTCTTGAGCTTACGTGGTCTTGCTATAATGGCGGTAAATCACCTTGCGGTGTTTGTGATAGCTGTCGTCTTCGCAGTCATGGTTTTGAAAAAGCAAAAAGTAAAGATCCTGTGCAATGAAGCTAACTGAGGGTAAAATTTCTGAGGTTTTTTTTAGTATACAAGGGGAAGGTCTTTATACTGGTACGCCGCATATTTTTGTTCGTTTTTTTGGCTGTAATATAGATTGTTCTTATTGCGACACGAAATTAACCAAATATAATATATATAATATCCGTTCATTGAAAAAGGCGGTAGATGCTTTAAAGCAAAGGTATAACGCCAGATATATAAGTTTGACTGGTGGTGAGCCGTTGTTGCAGAACGACTTTATTTATAAGTTTTTAGGTCAAGTGGGTTTTAAAAAACAGTTTGTTTATCTGGAGACAAATGGTATACTATATCACAATTTCCAACTGATAAAAGACAGGGTTGATATAGTGGCTATGGATATAAAACTTCCGGATGCTGTAAATAAACAGGAGTTTTGGCCGGAGCATAAGAAGTTCTTAAAGTTGTGTTTAGATAAAGAAGTATTTGTGAAAATAGTAGTTACAGTATCAACTAAGCTGGCAGATATAAAAAAGGCAGTTACGCTGATTAAAGAGGTTGATGAAAATATTCCATTAGTACTGCAGCCTAATTACTCAGAATGGACAGAAAAATTAATACGCAAATGTAAGGAATTGCAAACAACAGCTTTGCATGATTTAAAAGATGTGAGGGTAATCCCTCAGATGCATAAAATAATGGGGTTAAGATAATGAGCCAAAAAGCTAAGAAAAAAAAGACAAATAGTGACTACGAAGGGTTGCAGAAATCAATTCGAAAATTAAAAACTCCGGAAATCGAAGTGTGGGAAAACCAGTATTGTGATAAAGATTACTGGATAGAAATGGATGTCCCGGAATTTACCTGTATTTGTCCAAAGACAGGCTTGCCTGATTTTGCGATTATAAACATCGACTATCGTCCAAATAAATACTGTATTGAGCTGAAATCATTCAAGTACTACATAAATAGCTATCGTAGTGTAGGAGTATTTCATGAACATGTTATAAATAAAATATTGGAAGATTTTATAAAGGCAAGTAAGCCTCGGCAGGTGGTAATTACCGGCGAATTCAACTTGCGCGGAGGAATAAAAACTACAGTTTGCGCGGAATATAAAAAATAATGAGAAAAATATCAGCAAAATTAATAAGTGAAACAGTTGATAAACTTGTGATTAAAGCAAATATGTCTTTAAGGCCGGATGTGCTTAAGGCCCTAAAGACAGCTTTATCTCAGGAGAAAACAAATGCTGCGCGAAATGCTTTATCTGCTATTATTAAAAATGCATCAATTGCAAAAAAAGAAAAACTTGCTATCTGCCAGGATACCGGGATACCGATTATATTTGTAGAAATAGGTAATCGGGTGGTTGTAGGCGGTAATATTAGCGATATTATAAATGTTGCGATTGCGAAATCATACAGCAAAGCTTATTTAAGAGCTTCGATTCAGGCAGACCCTGTGTTTAGAAGTAAGAAACCTTCGTATACTCCAGGTATTGTGCATACAGATATTGTTGCAGGGGATAAGATGAGAATTACTATTTTACCCAAAGGTTTTGGTAGTGAAAATAAAGCCAGGGTAAAAATGCTGAATCCTACGGCTTCAATAAAGCAGATTGAGGATTTTATTGTTGATTCAGTAAGGATTGCCGGAGCCAATGCTTGTCCTCCATATATTATTGGAGTGGGGATAGGAGGAACACAGGATTTGGCCGGGTTATTGGCTAAGAAGGCATTATTGCGTTCTATTGCAAAGGGAAACAGGGATAAAAAAATAGCATTATTAGAAAAGGGAATATTAGAAAAAATAAACGCGTTAAAAATTGGGCCGTTTGGGCTAGGCGGGAAGAATACTGCTTTAGCGGTAAATATACAGACTTATCCAACCCATATTGCCGGGTTACCAATAGCTGTGAATATTAGCTGTCATGCTTTGCGCAGTGCAAGCGAGATATTATGAAAAAACTGAACGGAATATTAGCAAAAAATAAAATTAAAGATTTGCGTTGTGGGCAGGAAGTATTATATACAGGGATGATATATACAGCTCGTGATCAGGCACACAAACGTTTTAGTGAGATGTTGCGTAAAGGTAAAAAGTTGCCGGTGGATATAAAGGAACAAATCATTTATTATTGCGGACCGAATCCTGCTGCAAAGGGAAAGGTTATTGGATCTTGCGGGCCGACAACATCAAGTCGCATGGATGAATTAACTCCGGTATTATTGAAAAACGGATTAAGAGCAATGATTGGCAAGGGGGAGCGTTCTAAAGAAGTAGTTGCGGCAATAAAACAATATAAAGCAGTTTATTTTACGACCTATGCAGGGTGTGGAGCATTACTATCTGGCCGTGTGAAAAAGAAAAAAACTGTTTGTTTTAAAGATTTGGGAGCAGAGGCAGTATTTGCTTTAGAAGTCGAAGATTTTCCGTTGATTGTAGCGATTGATGCTTGTGGAGGTAACATTTATGACAAATAGAAGTTCAGATACATTAAGAGAAGTAAAAATCACCAGAAATTTCATGAAACATGCTGATGGATCATGTTTAATTGAGATAGGTGATACCCGGGTAATTTGTACCGCAACTTGTGAAAATAAAGTCCCGCCTTTTTTAAAGGATCAGGGAGTTGGATGGGTTACTGCAGAATATGGAATGTTACCAGGATCTTGTAAGGGCCGAATTCCTCGAGAATCAAGCCGGGGTAAAGTAGGAGGCAGAACGCAGGAAATTCAAAGGTTGATTGGCAGGTCATTGCGGGCGGTGATTGACTTTGAGAAATTAGGAGAAAGAACAGTTTGGATAGATTGTGATGTGATCCAGGCTGATGGCGGGACTCGTACGGCATCGATAACTGGCAGTTTTATTGCCTTAGTTGATGCTTTAGTTTCTTTGCAGCAAAATGGTAAGATAACTGTTTTGCCGGTGAAAGAATTTGTAGCTGCAACTAGCGTGGGTATTGTAAAGGGAGAGCCGGTGTTAGATCTGGATTATTCCCTTGATTCAACTGCTGATGTTGATATGAATATAGTTATGACTTCGACCGGAAAGTTTATAGAAATTCAGGGGACGGCTGAAAAAGAACCTTTTGACCAAAAGCGTTTAAGGGAATTATTAGACTTGGCCCAAAAAGGTATCAGCGAATTAATAGAGCAGCAGAGAAAAGTTTTAGACGGTATAAAGATAGGTTAAATTATGGAAGTTGTTGTTTCCACTAGAAATAAAGATAAGTTTAGAGAAATTAGCGAGATATTAGAGGACTCAAGTATTAAAACCGTAAGTCTTGAAGATTTTCCAGATGCTCCGATGGTAGAAGAAGATGGTGATACCTTTGCGGATAACGCGGCTAAAAAAGCATTGGTGTTGGCTCGTTTTACTAAACGTTTTACTGTAGCAGATGATTCTGGACTTGAAGTTGATTATTTAAACGGAGCTCCCGGAGTATATTCAGCTCGTTTCTCAGGAGTTGGGGCAACTTATCAAAGTAATAATGAGAAACTATTGCAAAGTTTAGAAGGAGTATCTGAGGAACAAAGAAAAGCTCGTTTTGTCTGCTGTGTTGCAATTGCAGATGAGCATGGTATAGTGGGGATTGTGGAAGGGGAGTCTCGCGGGATTATAGATACGCAGCAAAGGGGAGATAACGGATTTGGATACGACCCTTTATTTATTAGTTTTGATTATAATCGGACATTTGCTGAATTGGATCCTTCCGAAAAAAACAAAATAAGTCATAGAGCAAAAGCTTTTGCCAAGGCAAAAGATGTTATTTTAAAATATATTAAGGAGAATTCATGAAGCTTTACTTCAGATTGATTTCATTTTTAAAACCTCATGCATTTGTTTTATTTCTGGCCGTGATTTTCATGCTTTTAGCTGCAGTTTTTGATAGTGTTTCTTTTACGGTACTTGTTCCTTTGAGTGATATTGTGCTTGGTCAGAATAAAATCATTTTTAATAAGCAGCTTCCGGCAGGTATAACAGCTATAGTAGAGAAAATGAACGAAATTCCACCGTTAACGATGTTGAATATTATTGTGCCTATTTTACTGGTGGCATTTGTGTTAAAAGGGCTGTTTTTCTTTGCTCGTACGTATTTAACGACTAAACTTAGCCAAATTGTTATTCGTGATATAAGAGATAAATTATATAATAAGATTCAAAATTTTTCTCTGGATTATTTTACCCAGAGTGCTACCGGGCATCTGGTTTCCCGGATTACATATGATGTAGAAGTAATAAAGGGAGCGATATCAGTTGGTTTAACAGATATTGTATATCAAACATCTCTTTTAGTTTGTTTTTCGGTAATAGTTTTTTACATAAACTGGAAGTGGGCATTGATGTCTATTGGGATATTGCCCTTAGTTATATACCCGATTTATAGTATTGGTAGAGTTATAAAAAAAATTAGTACTCAGGCTCAGGAAAAGATGGCTGAGTTAAACCGTAAATTGTTTGAGACGATTTCCGGAGTACGGATTGTAAAAGCTTTTTCCATGGAAGATTCGGAAATTAAAAAAGTAGCTGAACAGAATCATAGCTTTTACAAGATTATGATGCGTCTTCAGAAACGGGCGATAGTATTAGGTCCTCTTACACAGTTTATCGGGGCTTGCGGTGGAATACTGGTATTATATTACGGAGGCAGAGAGGTCATAAATCAACACATATCGTTTGGTATGTTTGTGCTTTTCTTAGGGGCATTGCTTTCATTAGTACGTCCTTGTCGACGGTTAAGTGAAGTTTACGGGATCAATCAACAGGCAATAGCTGCGGCAAAAAGAATTTTCAATGTACTTGATACTCCCATAAAGGTGGTGGAATCTGAAGGGGCGGTTGATATTCCATTACTTAAAGATAGGATTGTTTTTGAAAATGTTGGATTTGGTTATGGCGATGAACTTGTTTTAAAAGATATAGATTTAAAAATTAAAAAAGGAGAAGTTGTTGCTTTAGTAGGTGCAAGCGGTGTAGGCAAAACTAGTTTAGTCAATTTGATTCCGCGTTTTTATGATCCTACGAGTGGAAAAGTAGAGATTGACGGAATAGACATAAAAGATGTTAGCTTCAAATCTTTAAGAAAGCAGATTGGAATAGTTACGCAGGATCTGGTGCTTTTTAATACTACAGTTAAAAAGAACATTGCCTATGGTCGGGAAGATGCAAATGATGAGGATATTATTAAGGCCGCAAAAACCGCGGAGGCGCATGAATTCATCATGGATTTACCGGAAGGGTATGATACGATAATTGGTGATATGGGGATGAAACTCTCTGGCGGGCAGAAACAGCGTTTAGCCATTGCTAGGGCTATTTTAAATAATCCCCCGATATTGATTTTAGATGAAGCGACCTCTCAATTGGATGCTGAATCAACTCGATTAGTGCAGGAAGCTTTGGATCATTTACTCGTAAATAGAACGGGTTTTATTATCGCCCATCGTTTGGCTACCGTAAAGAAAGTTTCCCGGATTGTTGTTCTAGAAGGAGGACGCATTGTTGATCAAGGGACCCACGAGGAACTTCTGGTAAAATGTGATTTGTATAAGAGGCTTTCTAAACTTGAATTTCTAATTTAATCCTTTTTTATAAAAAACACTTGAAATATAAAAATAGTATGGTATATTATTATGATAATTTTATATATGGGCGGACGCACGGTCCGCCCATACAATAAATAATAATGAATTGTTTTCGAAAGGAGGACAAAATTGACAGTGGTTTCCATTAAACAGCTATTAGAAGCGGGGGTTCATTTTGGTCACCAGACAAGGCGCTGGAATCCGAAAATGGCGAAGTATATTTTTGGTGAGCGTAACGGTATTTATATCATAGACTTGGAAAGGACAGAGCAGGAACTTGATCAGGCGTACCAGTTCTTAAGCAAAACTGTTTCCAAAGGCGGATATGCACTATTTGTCGGGACTAAAAAACAAGCACAACAAGCAATTGTTAACGAGGCTACCCGCTGTGAAATGTTCTATGTTGAACAGCGCTGGTTAGGAGGGACCCTGACCAATTTTGAAACTATACGTAAGAGTGTTAAACGTCTTGATGAACTAGAAAAGATGAGAGATGACGGCACTTTTGATAAGTTGACTAAAAAGGAAGTGACTTTACTCAAGAAAGAAATGTCTAAATTAATAAAGAATTTGGGCGGGATAAGAAAAATGAATAAACTTCCCGGGGCTGTCTTTGTTGTTGATGTAAAGAAAGAAGAGACAGCGGTAAAAGAAGCTCGCAGACTGAAAATTCCGGTTATTGGAATTGTTGATACCAATTCTGATCCGGACGTCATTGATTATGTAATACCAGGTAATGATGATGCAATTAAATCCATTAGATTGATTTGTTCGGCTATGGCTGAAGCAGTGCTTACTGGAAAGAAAAATATTAAAGCGCCAGAACCGGCAGCAGAAGAGAAAGCAGTGGCACCGGCAGTAACTGATGCAAAGAAAGATAAGGTTACCAAGGAAACTAAAAAACCTGTAATTAAGGCTAAAAGTAATAAGGAAGAAAAAAGTACGGATGCTAAAAAAGCATCAAAAAGCAAACGAAAGGAAGTAAAATGACGGTTTCTGCGGAACTTGTAAAACAATTAAGAGATAAAACAAATGCTGGATTTATGGATTGTAAAAAAGCTTTGGCTGAGACCAAAGGTGATCTGGACAAAGCAGTTGATATTTTGCGTAAAAGAGGAGTTGCGGTAGCGGCTAAAAAGTCAAGTCGTACAGCAAAAGATGGGTTGGTTCAGTCATATATCCATATGGGTGGTAAAATAGGAGTATTAGTTGAAATTAACTGTGAAACTGATTTTGTAGCTAGAAATGAAAGTTTTCAGCAGTTTGTAAAAGATGTTGCAATGCATGTAGCTGCAGCTAATCCACAGTATCTTAAGCCAGAAGATGTTCCGGCTGAAATCATCGAAAAAGAAAAAGAAATTATGGCGGGACAGGCTCCGGATAAACCAGCACACATTTTAGAAAAAATGCTTGTTGGGAAATTAAATAAATTTTATGCGGAAGTTTGCCTTTTAGAGCAGCCGTTTGTTAAAGATGATAAGATGAAGATAAAAGATTATCTTAATTCTGTAATTGCCAATATCGGAGAAAATATTTTAATTAGAAGATTTACCCGTTATCAGTTAGGGGAGGAGCTTTAATCTTGAAGAAGAAACCGGCTTACCGTCGTGTAGTTTTAAAACTTAGTGGTGAGGCTCTTCAGAATGTAAAAACAGGATTTGGTATAGACGCTGGCGTTCTTTTATCTATTGGAAAACAGCTTAAAGAAATCAAGGAATTGGGTTTAGAAATCGCCATTGTTGTTGGCGGAGGTAATATATTTCGCGGGACCTCAACTATAGGTAGAGCAATTGACCGTTCCACAGCAGATTATATGGGAATGCTGGCGACAGTTATTAATAGTTTAGCATTACAGGATGCATTAGAAAAACTTGGTGTTCGTACCCGAGTGCAAACAGCGATTGAATTGAAAGCATTAGCAGAACCGTATATTCGCAGACGCGCAGTACGACACTTGGAAAAAGGCAGGATAATAATTTTTGCTGCAGGGACGGGTAACCCTTATTTTACGACAGATACAGCTGCGGCTCTAAGGGCAGTAGAAATTAATGCTGACGTAATTTTGAAGGCAACTAAGGTTGATGGTGTGTATTCGGACGACCCGATAAAGAATAAAAAAGCAAAAAAATTCAAAAAGCTTAATTACATTGATGTTTTACATAAGAATTTAAAAGTTATGGATGGGACAGCAATTGCGCTGTGCCGGGATAACAATTTGCCGATTATTGTGTTTAACCTGTTTAAAAAAGATAATATTAAAAAAGTTATCTTAGGTGACCACATCGGTACATTAGTCGAATAAGATATAGGAGATTAGTGGAATGAGTGCAAAAGAGATACTTACTAAGTCAGAAGATAAGATGGGGAAATCTGTTGAAGTATCAACCAGGGAGTTTAGTACTATAAGAACCGGCAGGGCAAGTGCGGCGTTGGTAGAAGGTATTCGAGTGGATTATTATGGAACTCCGACTCCTTTAAAACAGCTAGCTGGTGTTTCTACTCCGGAAGCGCGTTTGATTGTAATTCAGCCATGGGATCCATCTTGTATTGGCGATATTGAGAAAGCTATTTTAAAGTCAGAATTGGGTATTACTCCATCTAATGATGGGAAAGTAATTCGTTTAAGTGTACCGCCCTTGACTAAAGAACGCAGAGCGGAGCTGGTTAAGGTTGTTCATAAGCTAACTGAGGAAGGCCGTATTTCGATACGTGGTGTTAGACGAGAGGCAAATGAACAGATAAAGCAGGAAGAAAAAAAGAGTAGTATTACCGAAGACGAAAGTTTTAAAGCTCAGGAAGATGTCCAAAAGCTTACGGATAAATATATAAAGCAGTTAGAAGATTTTTCAAAGAAAAAAGAATCTGAAATAATGGAAGTTTAAATGTGTGGGCCGCTAGCTCAGTTGGCAGAGCATCGCCCTTTTAAGGCGGGTGTCGAAGGTTCGAGCCCTTCGCGGCTCACCATATTAATACTTCCAAGGGTTCGAATCGAAGTTGAACGCCGAGCAAGTGCGAGGAAAAGCGAGCAGGACTGTGAGCGGCAGTGAAACGAGGCGGGCCTGCGCAGCTCTCAACAGGAAGTTGTGAGCGTAGTAGGCGAGCCCTTCGCGGCTCACCATACATTCTGTTGCGTCCCCATCGTCTAGCCAGGTCTAGGACAGTAGATTTTCGATCTACCGACAGGGGTTCAAATCCCCTTGGGGACGCCAAAAAATTAAGGTCACTCGAAAGAGTGGCCTAATTTTTTGTTCGGACACAAGGGGATGGTCAAAAGGGTCTACGGGGAAAAGACTGTTTTTCCCGTTCGGCGTACTGGAGCCCAAAACGGAAAGAAAAGGAACAGCGACCGAAGGGAGCGATAGGGAAAAACCATAAGGGTTTTTCTCTATGGAGTGATCTCGCCAAAGGCGGGAGAACGACTCCCCTGGGGACGTTGATTGCTTATTGCGAAATCACGACGTTCAAATCCCCTTGCGACACGACCCCCTGGGGACGTCAAAATTACATGTGATGCTTTTAAGTTTCATCTTAACCATTGACTTTTACGACGACTAATCATAAAATAAACTTAAATTATGTTAAACCCGAACTATGCATTAGGCTGCGGCGAATAGCATTAATCTTTGCCATACCACAGAGGGGATGCCTGTATTTTTTGTAAGTATTTTATCTCAAAAATCTTAGCACTCTTCATCCGCCTTCTAATACATAATCCGGGTTAATAAAGAGGTAAGTTATGGGTATTATGGACGAAAGTTATATAATGGATCAAATCCCCGTAAATATTACGCTTGCTTTAGGCGGGGGTGGTGTTCGCGGTCTTGCTCATATCGGAGTAATTAGAGCATTAGAAAAGATTACTCCAATTAATATGATTTCCGGGACAAGTATGGGCGCAATTGTTGGAGCGATGTATGCACTTAATCCGGACATTGAGAGGGTCGAAGAATTATTGATGACGCTTCTTGATAAAAAAGAGGTTAAGGAGATTGAACGATTGATTAGCGGGCATACTCCGGTAGAAGAGAAAAAACTAATTGTCCAGGGACTGCTTACCTTTGTAAAAAAGATGTATTTACTTAATTTGCGGGCGATAAAGAGATGGGTATTTAGTGGTAAAGAAATAACATCAATGTTTGGAGACCTGGGGCTGGATACTGATTTTAAACATGCTAAGATACCGATTTCCTGTGTAAGTGTGGATTTGCGTACCGGAGATGAAATAGTATTGAGTAAGGGGGCGATTATGGAGGCAGTACTAGCCTCGGTATCTTTACCCGGAGTTTTTCCTCCGGTGAAAAAAGGAAAACGTCTTTTAGTTGATGGTGGAATAATCAGCAGTGTACCGGTAGATGCAGCAAGGAAGTTGGGAGGAGATATAGTTATTGCCATTGGGGTGGAAGCACAGGTTGATTATAATAAGAAGCTGGGGAATGGATTTGATATAATGTTTCAGGCAGATGCGATAAGAGCTCGCAAATTAGCTGAAATAAAATTAGCTCAAGCGGATCTCGCTATCTGTCCCAAGGTGGGGGCGATTGGCTGGGCTAGTTTTTCGCGGGCAACTGAATGTATCGAGGCTGGGGAAAAAGCAGTTGAAAAAGCAAAGCCGAAAATCCTAGAGTTAATTAAGAAAAAGAGACGGGAAAAGTTTTGGAAAGGATTTTTCTCTTTTCCTAATTATAAAGAGTAGTTTTGATTGCTGAGGGAGGAAATAATGATTAAAAAAATATTACTAAGTATTTTAATACTGTGGATTATAGTTATTATTAGCGGATTTATCTATTTAAATAAAGTGTACATTCCTCAAAAACTTAAACCTCTTGTAATCGAAAATGTGGAAAAAGCTTTAGATAAAAAGATGACGATTGACCATGCCCAGTATTATCCGATGAAAGGTGTTTCTTTTTCGGGAATTAATATAGTTAATCAGGATGATTCCCAGTTTATAGCTGTTAAATCAGCTTCACTTAAACTTAGATCATTTCCGAAAATCAGTAAAGATAAAGTGGTTGTAAATGCAAAACTTATTGTTGATCAGGCCTATGTGCAGCAAGATCAGATTTTAGTTGAAGTTGAAGGGATGGCACTGGATATTAATGCTAATGTAAAGGGTAAAGAGGATGTTAGTTTAAAAGGAAATCTATCTTTAAAGGGCATTAATTTAAAAGGCCTGCCGGCAATTCAAGATATAATGACTTTAAAAGGAACTATAGATTTTACGCAAGATTCATTTAACTCTAATGACTTATCATTACAGATAAACAAGGAACCAATGACACTTGCTGTTAATGGTACTTTTAGTCCGGAAGATTTAAATATAGCAAAATTTTCAGCTGTTTACGGAAAGACAAATTTAGATTGTTCGGCTAAAGTTTTTGAGTTAAAAAATCCGCAGCTTGATGCGACAATATCCGGAGCGATTGATTTAGAAAGCATAGGTAAAATATTAAAAGATATAACTTTGCCGATAATGTCTGGAGTATGTAACTTTACGTTTAAAGCAGATGGAAGTGCGGGGGATTTAAGTGCCTTAAAGGCAAAAGGAAATATTAATTTTCCACAGGGTGAGATAGAGAAAATAAAGTTCTCCCAGCTTACGGCTGATATATTGCTGGAAAAAGGAATAGTTTACTGTAATCCATTTAAATGTGTTTTTTATGAAGGCAGGATTGATGGTAATGCTGAGGCCGGGATTATTGATGTTCTTTTGCCGATAAAATGTGCAATAGATATAGATGGAATTAATATCGAACCATTGATTACAGATGTAGCTGGTTACGATGTAGGTGGAGGAAAGCTTGCTGCGCATGCAGCTATATCTGGAAGTGCAACAGATTTAAATTCTTTAGATGGCACCGGGTGGTTTAAACTTACTGAGGCAAAAGTGCAAATACCCTCAAAATTTGAGAAGCTAGCAACGATGTTTCAATTAAATCAACTCTCAAGTATGTTGATCAATGAAGCTTCGGCCAGTTTTACTATTGCAGAAGGAAAAATTGATACCCAGGATTTACAGATCCTGGCTGATTTAGCAACATTTACAGCCAAAGGATATGCCACATTTACACAGTATATAGATTTTATCATTGAAATAAGTGTTGCAGAAAGTTTTAAAGATAGTTTTGCTGGAAATATAACTTCATTCATTCGTAAAGTTCAAGTTCATGGACAGGGGCCGAACGGTATAAAATATAAACCGCTGATTGAAGAATCTGTTAAAGCAGCAGTTGTCGAGCAGGTAAAGGAAAAAGGGCTAGATGCTTTAAAAGGTCTGTTGGGCGGCGGAGACAATAGCGGTGGGGCAGAAGGATCCGAACAGCCACAGGGTGATGGAGATATTAAGGATCAAATAAAAAAAGGTTTAGAAGGTTTGTTTGGTAGGTAGAGAATGATTGCTAAAGATGAAAGAAGCCTTTTAATTTATAATACGCGCTTAATTGAGGGCGACAGGATTAAAAAAAAATCCTGGATTTTATTAAAAAACGGTAAAATAAAACAATACGGCGACGGGAAGAAGAAAGCACCTAAAGCCGTAAAATCTATAAATGCCCGCAATTGTTATCTTGCTCCCGGTTTTATTGATTTGCATATTCACGGAGAAATAGATACGATTTCCCGAAATCAGATTAAATATGGAACCACCGCATTTTTACATGCCTTGTATGCAAATAGACCTGCTAAGCTTTGCGAATTAATTAAGTTAAACAAACAAATAAAATTATCGGGTGCAAAATGTTTAGGTTTTAATATCGAAGGGCCTTTTTTAAACCGACAGATGGCTGGAGCACAACCCAAAGCTGGGATTATTAAGCCGGATATTAGACAGTTAAGTAAGTTATTAAAATATGCAGGTAAAAATATAAAAATAATGACACTTGCCTGCGAATTAAACGGTAGTGATAAAGTTATAGGAATATTGAAAAAAAACAGGGTTATTCCGGCTTTAGGACATACGAAGGCTGATTTCGAACAGGCAATTGAGGCGATGAATGCTGGAGCAAATTACGGAACCCATGTGTTTAATCGCATGGGTGATTTATCGTCGAAGGATCCGGACATAATAACGGCAATGCTCATAAATGATTTAGTAACAATCGAAGTGATTGCTGACGGTAAACATGTACACCCCATGCTATTAAAGCTTTTAGTTAACAATAAACCGCAGGAACGTATTGTACTAGTAACAGATTCTGTGGCAGGGATGAAGACAATCAAAATGAAGAAAGAGGGAGGCGTATATACCCTGCTAGACGGTACAATTGCCGGAAGCAATCTTAATATGGCACAAGCAGTTAGAAATATGGTAAAATATTGCAATGTCAGTATCCCTGTGGCAGTAGGCATGGCTAGTACTAATCCAGCCAAGGTTTTAGGGATATGTAACCGTAAAGGTACTATAGCGGTAGGCAAGGATGCTGACTTAGTTATTTTTGATAATAAATTTAAGATAAAGTTTACGTTAATAAGCGGAAAAATCAAGTATAAGAATTAAACAATAGAGGTGAGAGTATGTGTGGAATAGTTGGATATATTGGAAAAAAGAATGCAGTGCCGATTTTAATGGATGGTTTAAGCAGCCTTGAATATCGAGGATATGATTCAGCTGGCATAGCTGCAATGGATAAAGGCCAGCTTTGCATGTCAAAACGAGCAGGTAAGTTAAAGATTTTAGCCGAATGCCTTAAGAAAAATCCGGTAAAAGGAGCGATTGGGATAGGTCATACGCGCTGGGCTACGCATGGTGAGCCCAACGAAATAAATTCACATCCCCACTATAGCTGTAAGAGTGATTTTGTAATCGTGCACAACGGGATTATTGAAAACCATCATGAACTAAGAGAAAAGCTAAAAAAAGAAGGGCATAAATTTCGTTCTCAAACAGATACTGAAGTTGTTGTCCATTTGATTGAAAAGCTTTATAAAGGTAATTTGCTCAAAGCAGTTTGTGCGGCAATTCGGCAGCTGCACGGTAGCTTTGCTTTGGGAGTAATCAGTACGCATCACCCGGATATGCTGGTTGCTGCACGTAAAGATAGTCCGCTTATTGTGGGCGTAGGTAAAGGAGAGAATTATATAGCTTCTGATGTGCCGGCAATATTGAAATATACAAGAGAAGTTATTTATCTTGATAATAACGAAGTTGCGGTTTTAACACGTGACAAGGTTGCTTTATATAACACTAAAGAAGCGCCGATAAAGAAAAAAACGGCAAAGATTAAATGGGATTCAGCTAGTGCTGAAAAAGCCGGATATCCTCATTTCATGATCAAGGAAATCAACGAACAGCCGCAAGTATTAAAAACCATCTTAAATCACAGGATAAAAGGTAATCGTGTAGTTTTCGAGAAATTCAATATCTCAGAAGCAAAATTAAAAAAAATTAATAATATTCAGATTGTTGCTTGTGGCACAGCTTATCACGCGGGCTTATGCGGTAAATATATTTTAGAAAAATTGCTTAGGTTACCTATTAATGTGGATACATCAAGTGAATTTCGTTATCGTGATCAGATTATCACAAAAGGCAGGACATTGATTATTGTGGTAAGCCAGTCAGGAGAAACAGCAGATACCTTAGCTAGTTTAAGAGAAGCGAAGAAAAAAGGCGCAGTAGTTGCTTCTATTTGCAATGTTGTAGGTAGTTCTATTGCTCGGGAATCAGATGGAGTGATTTATACCTTAGCTGGTCCGGAGATCGCCGTGGCGTCGACTAAAGCCTATACAGCTCAGTTAACTACATTTTATCTTCTAGGTATTTATCTAGGGCGTATTTATGGTACAGTTAGTGATAAAGCAACAAAGAAATTGTTGGGGGAACTGGCCAAAGTTCCTGGACTGATGACCCAGAGTCTTAAAGAACATAAAAAAGTCAAAAAAGTTGCTGATCAGTATATTAGAAGGTATGACTATAGATTAGCTGAGCAGTTAATGTTTTTAGGGGATGAAATTTGGCGGTTTAAAGATCCTAAAAAAGCGCTTGCATTTGCTCAACAATGTGCTAAAAAATCACATTCTGCTTATGGTAAGCGGTTCGGAGATTTTCCTTTCTTGTACCTTGGACGGAACGTTAACTATCCTAGTGCCTTAGAAGGAGCCTTAAAACTTAAAGAAATAACCTATATTAGTGCAGAAGGCTATGCTGCCGGAGAGATGAAGCATGGACCGATTGCACTTATCGACGAATTTCCACTGGTTGTATGTATTACTCCTCAGTCTGCAGTTTATGAAAAGATGCTTTCGAACATTAAAGAGATTCGGGCGAGAAAAGGTGTAGTTTTATCTGTAGCCACAGAAGGGGATAAGGAAATCAGGAAAAAAGAATACTCTGATTATGTTATAGAGATTCCAAAAATTGATGAATTCTTCTCCCCGTTGCTAGTAGCATTACCGTTACAGTTATTGTCCTATTATATTGCGGTGGGTTTAAAATGTGACGTAGACCAGCCGCGAAATCTAGCTAAGAGCGTTACTGTAGAATAGGGGTTGACAAACAAAAAGAAATATTGTAAACTTTAAACTCTAACTACAAGGGCGCGTGGCACAGTTGGTTAGAGCACCTCCCTTACAAGGAGGGGGTCGTAGGTTCGAGTCCTACCGCGCCCACCATGAGTTTACCTGACGGACTCGAATCGAGTTGAGCGCCGAGCAGGTGCGAGGAAAAGCGAGCAGGACTGTGAGCGAAAGCGAAACGAGGCGGGCCTGCGCAGCGAACAACAGGAAGTTGTGAGTGTAGTAGGCGAGTCCTACCGCGCCCACCATTTTCCCAGTAAGGGGAAATAGTTCGATACAAATATAAGACTAAATTTTTGGAGCCGTAGTTCAGCTGGTTTAGAACGTCGGACTGTCGATCCGAAGGTCGCGGGTTCGAACCCCGTCGGCTCCGCCATAAATATACCTTCATCCGAAAGGATGAGGGTTTTTTCTTATTATTGACAGTAGCTATTGTCCATAGTATTATCTATAGTATCTTATTTAAAAGGAAGTTCGGGCACAAAAAGAGTAAGGGGGTACCCTACAGTGCTACGGACATAATTCGCAGACGGTCTAATGGCCTATAATTTACGTAACCGTAAATTATCTGCTTATTGAAGGAGAATTATTATGGACTGGGGAATGAAAAACCGCTTAAGCCAGCTTTTCAAAAAAGACGGACATTGTTTTTTCTTACCGATTGATCACGGATATTTTCAGGGTCCGACTCGCTGTTTAGAAAAACCAGCAGAAACAATTAAGCCTTTATTACCTTATTGTGATGCATTGTTTGTTACCAGGGGTGTTTTGCGTGCATGTGTAAAGCCGATCGGTAGTAAGCCAATTATCCTGAGAGTTTCAGGCGGCACGAGCATGGTGGGCAATGACTTGGCGAATGAGGTTCTTACTACAGCTATCGAAGATATCATCAGGCTTAATGCTTCGGCAGTCGGGGTGTCTGTTTTTATCGGTAGTGATTATGAAAAGCAAACTTTATCTAATCTAGCTGATTTAGTTAATGAATGTGAAGATTACGGGATTCCGGTGATGGCAGTTACTGCGGTAGGTAAGGAAATAGAGAAAAGAGAGGCACGTTATTTAGGTTTGTGCTGTCGTATCGCAGCTGAATTAGGTGCTAAAGTAGTAAAGACATACTGGTGTGATAAAGATTTCGATAAGGTAGTCAAAGGATGCCCTGTGCCGGTAGTTATGGCTGGTGGTCCTAAATGTAAAACAGAGAAGGAAGTATTTGAGTTTGTTTATTCTGGTATGCAGGATGGAGCTGTAGGTATAAATTTAGGCAGGAATGTATGGCAGAGTCCTTATCCGGTGGCTGTAGCGGCCGCATTACAGGCGATCATCCATAAGAAAGCGAATGTAAAAGATGCTTGTAAAATATTTGATGAAATGAAAAAAAAGATTTAAGATTAACACAAAAGAGAATTTTTGTGAGCTATACAAAGAACAGTATATTAAAGGGATGGTTTTATTAACATGCAAGTAGCAGTTTATTATAGTAATGATGATATTCGCTTGGAAGAGCGACCGGTTCCTGAGATAGAAGAGGGAGAGATATTGATTAAGGTACTGGCTAGTGGTATTTGCGGTACAGATGTTATGGAATGGTACCGGATAAAAAAAGCACCGCGTATATTAGGACATGAGATTACAGGTGAGATTGTCGAGTCTAAATCTGATAAATATAAAGTTGGGCAAAGAGTTTTTGTAAGTCATCACGTACCTTGTAATAAATGCAAATATTGTTTAGCTGATAATCATACTGCCTGTGAAACTTTGCATAAAGGTAATTATGATCCGGGTGGATATAGTGAATTTATCCGTGTGCCTAAAATAAATGTAGATATTGGTACATACATATTGCCGGCTAATGTTTCTTTGGAAGAGGGGACTATGATCGAGCCCTTAGCTTGTGTTGTAAGAGGGCAGAGGCTTATTAACCTAAAAGAAGGCCAGACAGTTTTAATTTTAGGTAGTGGGGTTTCCGGATTATTGAATATTAAGATGGCAAAATTGCATGGAGCAAAAGTTATTGCTACAGATGTTAACGAATACAGATTGAACAAAGCCAAAGAATACGGAGCAGACCAGGTAATAAACGCAAAAGAAGGTGTTTATTTAACGGCAGATAAAGTAATTGTTTGTACCGGAGCAATGTCTGCTATAGAGCAAGCATTTGAATGTGTAGACAGAAAAGGCATCATTTTATTTTTTGCTATTCCCCATAGAGATATCCCTGTGCCTACAGTTGATTTCTGGCGTAATGAGATTACAATGATCTCTTCTTACGGAGCTGCGCCAGCTGATCTGGTTGAGGCTCTGGATATTATAACCCGCAAACAAGTCGATATAAAATCACTTATAACTCATACCCTTCCTTTAACGGACATTCAAAAAGGATTCAAGCTGGTTGCTGAAGCTAGAGAATCTTTAAAAGTTGTTCTAACCGCCTGATATCAAATAAGATATATTCCGCATCCAGACTTGCATTATCTTATCGATCATGGTATACTTAATTACCTTTTTTAACCATAACACTTTCAAAGTAAAAGAGATCGAAGATGAAGACTGTTTCAGACAGTAAAAAATCAATTAAAATAATAGCATTTGTGCTCATACAAACGATTCTATTTTCTAATGGAGCATTTTGTCTGGAATCTATTTCTAGCCAAAGAGAGTCTAATGATTTATTATCTCCATCGGTACATATCAGTATAGAATCAATTAAAAGCTCTTTTCAAGGAATGGATACATCACCCCACATTATTTTCAATAAAAAGCAGATGCAGGAATTAAAAGATTACTTAAAAACTATTCCTTTGGCAGCAGAATCATCGATAAAGCTAGTTATCTTTGATTGGGGAAATGTGATTCATAATTTTACCTATGAAATTCCTGCTCAACGGTTAGCTGAAGATTTTAAGGTTGAGCCGCAAAAAGCGTTTAATTTTTTTAAGAAAAGAAATGAAGATCCCAATAATCCTGTGTATAGATATGAAAATGGGATGATTAATCAGAATGAATTGCTATTTGAGATGCGCAGGTGGTTAAAATCTAATAGCTATGTAAATGAAAATAATTTAACTCATAAAAAATTAGAAGACTTGTTAAACAGTATCTGGATACAACAGATACCCGAAACCGTAGCTTTAATTCAAGAGTTATATAAAAAGGGATATAAGGTTCGTGTTTTATCAACCACAAATGATATACATTATCGGTTTTTTAGAGATGTGTTGAACCGACCGGGCAAGGATCAGATACTGGTTGATCCTGATAAGAATTTTTATGGTTCTCATATGATGGAAGATCCGAAGCCGCATCCGAAAAGTTATTTACAGGTGATCAAAGAGGCGGGAGAGGTTTCTGAAAGTGCAGTATTTATTGATGATAGAGTAGATTCCTGCAATGGAGCAATAAAAGCTGGCGTGGGAGCAGCGGTGTTATTTGATCCCATATATGCTCTTGAGAGCATTAGGACAACAATGCAGATATTATTAGAAGCTGCATCCGAGAATAAGTTAAGAAAATTACAAGCAAGAGATATGATCAATCCCCAAGAGAGTAAGGCATCTATTCAACAAGAAATAACCCGGATGGTTACTCCTTTGCCAGAACAGGATAAACACACTAGTCTATTAAATGAAAGTATAAAACGATATCATAATATAACTATTGATCAAAAAGCCTTGGATCGATTTAAAGATATTTGGCAGGTAGACACATTGGATATCGGTACGATGTGGAAATTGATGCTGGAGCTTACAAACTTACCACTTTTGTCTAAGATAGAAAAGATAGTGGGAGGAGAAAAGCATCATCAGTTATTACATGTAAAAGGGACGGTTGATTCGTTAGCCGAGATAAATAAATATAGAAAGGGCACTGCTACAGAAGATGATGTAATTGAGTTTTTAAAGCCAGGATATAAAAATAATCATATTTCTCCGGGATGTATTCAGCCGATGTTAGAGCGCTATAATCAGATTGATTCGAAAAAATTAAAAGTTTTAGCTTTGGCTGTGATTTTGCACGATTATGGTAAGCTGATAGCCTGGTCGAATGAGGGGATAGCGGGAGAAGCCATAGTTTATCATTTTCTGGATAAATTCAGGGAAGCTGGAGTTATTACAGCAGAAGAAATGTATTTGACCTTATGTATAACCGTATTACATCTGGATCTTGGCATATTACATTTTATGGAGAGTGTTCCGACAGATATATTGCCCTATCTTGAAAAACAAAAGACAAAGTTAAAAATATTGAATCCTGAATTTGATGGAAAATCTTTTGAAAGAGATTATTTTCAGCTAGCTTCGATTTTGTATTTTGTTGATTTTTCTAATATTGGGATGCCAGTAGCAACAGATAATCATATTCGAGATGCGGATTTTTTAGGAGTTAGAGAGAATGTAGAGAAATTACTAAATCCGGAATTATTTGGACCAGCCAGATTATGGCTAGGTATTTTAGGCGCAGGTCGAGAAGTGGTTGTTTTAGAGGACATGGATAAACAATATGAGAGGAATTTTATAGCTGAGACAGAATTGCAAAAGTTCACCTTAGAAGAAAAAGACTATTTATATAATACATTTTTAAAATATGCTGGATTACGAGGTCTTTTGATTTATATATTCAGGCAGATGAAAGAGACAAATCCGGAGAATGTGATTAAGTTTGTATATTTATTAATGAAGTTATATGAAAAATGCGGGGCCGAAGAAGTAATAAAAATAGTAGATTCTTTCCCTGTTAATTTTGTAGAAGATGCTGAATTTATGAATAACTGCATTAATTCTAATTCCGATAAATTAAATATTCCAGCGTTAAGGGAACTATTTGAAACAAGGTTAACAGAGGAAAAAATGATTAAAGTGATTAACTCCTTAGGCATCCCTATTGTTCGAAATGGAAAAAAGATAACAATTAATTTCAAGTCTCGTCAGCAGCATTCTCAAGTTGACTTACTAGGGGGTGGGGAGTTGCAGCAGTCTTCTTTTTCAAATGTTACAATTCTAGAACATTCTATTTGACCCCCCTAGCAATGGATGCCTAATGCGGCCTGAGAAGTCTGATTTACCGACGAGAAATACAATTTCTTCGACCCCTCTAAAATCACTTTAGATATATACTTGCAATGCAATGGGTATTTTGCTATAATCAGGGACTAATATATGAAAAACAATTAACAGAAAGATAGGGAGGGATTTATGTCAGAAACGATAATGTCTTTATTACAGGATAAGTGTGGACAAGATAATTTCAAGAAATTAGCTGATCTTAATAATCCAGCTGTTTTAGAGTTTCTTGGTCAATATGTTGAATTATGCAATCCTGATTCAATTTTTGTGAGAACTGATGCTGCTGAAGATATTGCTTATTTAAGAAATAGAGCAATTGAGTTAAGGGAAGAAACTTCTCTTAATATAGAAGGTCATACTTATCACTTTGACGGAATGAAAGATCAGGCTAGAGACAAGGCGAACACTAAATTCTTAGCAACTGCGGATATGAAGTTTGGTGCCGGGATTAATACTACCGAAAGAGAAGCTGGTTTAGCAGAGGTTAAAGATATTTTAAAAGGTAGCATGACTGGTAAACAGATGTATGTAATGTTTATGTGTTTAGGACCGGTTAACTCTGAATTTTCTGTTTATGCGGTACAAATAACAGATTCTACTTATGTAGCACATTCCGAGGATATCCTTTATCGTCCGGCATATGAGGCTTTTAAGAGTAAAGGACAAGCTATTGAGTTTTTTAAATATGTCCATTCTGCGGGAGAGCTCCAGAGCAATGTTAGTAAGAATGTGGATAAACGTAGAGTATATATGGATTTGATTGATGGTATTGTTTTTAGTACAAATACTCAGTATGCAGGAAATACGGTTGGTCTTAAGAAATTGTCTTTACGGTTGGCTATTCAGAAAGCTGACAAAGAAGGCTGGTTAGCAGAGCATATGTTTGTAATGAGAGTTAATGGGCCGCAAAACAGAGCTACATATTTTACCGGAGCATATCCTAGTTCATGCGGAAAAACTTCTACCTGTATGGTAAAAGGTGAAAACATTGTTGGCGATGATATTGCTTATTTAAGAAAAAGAGACGGTGTTGTCTATGCGGCAAATGTAGAGCGCGGAATTTTTGGTATTATCAAAGATGTAAATCCTGATGATGATCCTTTGATCTGGGAACTTCTTAATACTCCGGGTGAAGTTATCCGGTCAAATATCTTAATTAAAGATGGCGAGGGGTATTGGCTGGGAAGTGGACAGGATGTGCCGGAAAGCGGAATTAATTATTCAGGAGAATGGCAAAAAGGCAAGACAGATGAAAATGGTAAGCCGATAAGCTTTGCTCATAATAATGCCCGTTATACAATTCCAATAGCACCATTGAAAAATTGTGACCCAGCTTTGGAAGATCCGAAAGGTGTTCCAGTTGACGGTATTATTTATGGCGGACGTGATTCAGATACTTGGCCTCCGGTTTTTCAGACTTTGGATTGGGCGCATGGAGTTGTTACAACAGCATGCTCTTTAGAATCTGAAACTACTGCGGCAACTTTAGGCCAGCAGGGGGTTAGAGTATTCAATCTTATGGCTAACATTGATTTTCTTTCTATTCCAGTTGGTAAATATATCCAAAATCATTTAGGCTTTACTGATGATTTAAAGAAAAAGCCGCTTATTTTTGGAGCTAATTACTTTTTGAAAGACAGCGAAGGTAATTATTTAACCGATAAGCAAGATAAAAGAGTTTGGCTTAAATGGATGGAGCTTAAGGTTCATGGTGATGTTGAAACTATAGAAACTCCAATAGGTTTATTACCTAAATATGAAGATATTAAAAAATTATTTAAAGATGTTATGGATAAAGATTACTCGGAAGAACGATATGTTAAGGAGTTTTCAATAAGAGTAAAAGAAAACATAGCTAAAATAGATAGAATTGTTGAGGTCTATAAAACTAAAGTAACTGATACTCCGGCAATTTTGTTTGAGATTTTGGAGCAGCAAAAAGTTCGCCTTACTGAAGCTCAGGCAAAATTAGGGGATGTTATTGCTCCTTCACAATTTGTTTAAAAATTAAGGGAGGATGATTATGACTAATAATATAATTTCAACAATAGAATTACCGGGAATTAAATTTTTCAAGCGGGGAAAAGTAAGAGAGATATATTACATAGATGATGATAAGCTGCTTATTATCTCATCGGATAGAATATCCTGTTTTGATGTAATATTGCCTACACCAATTCCGGCTAAAGGGGAAGTATTGACCCAAATTTCCGGATTTTGGTTTGACTTTACTAAAGATATTATCGGAAATCATCTGATTACTTCGGACGTGGATCAATATCCGGAACAGCTACAGCCGTTTAAAGATAAATTGCGTGGTCGGTCTATGCTGGTAAAAAAGACAGAGCCTTTACCGGTTGAGTGTGTTGTGAGAGGTTATCTGTCTGGATCCGGATGGAAAGATTATGGCAAGACACAGTTAGTGTGTGGGATAAAGCTTCCGGAAGGTTTAAAACAGTCTGATAAATTGCCAGAGATTATATTTACTCCGTCGACTAAAGCAGATGTTGGCCATGATGAGAATGTAACTCAAGAATACATAGAAAACTTAATTGGTAAAGAAACAGCGGATCGTTTAAAAGAAGTAAGTATTGCTATTTATAAAAAAGCAAGTGATTATGCCCGGGAAAAAGGGATTATAATCGCGGATACAAAATTTGAGTTTGGTAAAATCGGTGATGATATTATCCTAATTGACGAGGTTCTTACGCCTGATTCTTCACGTTTCTGGCCAGAGTCAGAGTATGCTCCCGGCGGGGCACAGCCAAGCTTTGATAAGCAGTTTGTAAGAGATTATCTGGAAACACTAGACTGGGATAAAACACCACCTGGGCCGGAATTACCACAGGAAATTACAGAAAAGACAACTCAAAAATATAAGCAGGCATTGGAAATAATTACTCAAAGCTAAATATCCTGACATAATGTTGTGTTAAAATCAAAATACTACCGTTTTTTAACGGTAGTATTTTTTTATGCAGGCATTTTGTGTTTAGTATGATATAATATAATACAAATTATAATCTTTAATAGGAGTTGCTGGAAGTGAGACATAAATTACGGGATAGATGTTGGGAATATATGCGTTGTGGGGAGGAGAAGGCATGTCCGGCCTATCCGGATCATGGCGAAGAATGCTGGTTTCATGCGGGAACGATGAGCACCTCAACTGCAGAAAGAAGGTTGGATTTTATACGCAAACGCGCTATGGAAGAAGGAAAAGACATGGATTCTCCGGATTTAATGTATCTTCAACCAATGAAAAAAAAGAAACGGTGTAAATTTATAGAACGCTATGGAATGTGTCAGTGTTGTCCATATTACCAGTATATGGAGAGAATGAAAAGGCAAATGGGTGGCAGTAAAAATGTGCAATTTTAGTTAAAGATTCGCAGGATGTTTTTCAGTTTATCTAAAGGTAATCCTACCACGTTGTAATAATCTCCTACTATTTTTTTTACTAGTATATCATTACTGTCTTGAACCGCATATGCGCCGGCTTTATCATGATTTTTTTGTGCCAGCATAGTTATTTGGGAAGAAGTAAGTTTGCGGGCAAATATGGTAGATTTATCGATATCCACTATTCTTTTACCGGTTTTTGCATTGACTACTGCGATTGCTGTATATACATGGTGTACTGTGTTACTTAACGTAGATAAGATGTGTTTTGCATCAGCATGATTTTTAGGCTTGCCGAAAATTTTGTTTTGGAATACGACAATAGTGTCTGCTCCGATAACCAGCCCTTGTTTAAGATTTTTGGCGACTGCTTCTGCTTTAGCTAAGGCGAGTAGGAGGGCATATTGTGCTGGCGAATGATGATTTTTTAAGGACTCAGATATGTTGCTGGGGATTACTTTGCAGGTAATCCCCAGTTTTTTTAGTAATTGTATTCTTCTTGGAGAACGCGATGCTAAGATTACTGTTTTCACGGGAGTTTGTTTTTCTCCTCATAGCTGACTGGATTAGCTGTCTGTTTTAGTTTTTCAAACCACTTATTTAGATATTCATTACGTTTTTTAGCTAGTATTTTTTCCCGGTATTTTTCTTTTTCAGTTTCGAATAATGCTTCATCAATAGGGGTAATTGTTTTTAAACTTAAGATACAAAAGCCACGGGAAGTATTAACAAGTTCGGAAACTTTCTGAGGAGGGAGGCTAAATGCTGTTTTAGTAAAATCCTCGGCAAATCCCAGCTCTTTAATGTATCCGTTTCGGGTGAAATTTTCTGCGGTTTTTAAATCGAGTTTTAGTTGTTTTGCTGCGTCTTCAAAACTTAAACTTTTGTTTTGCATCGAATCTTTCAGGTTTTTCAGAATTTCTCCAGCTTCTTTTTCCGCTAAAACTTTAGATTCTGTTTGTTGATATGCTTGCTTGACCTGATCTTTGACAACAGAATATTCGGCAACATATGGCTCTATTTTTTTAATTGGTTTTAAAATATAATAAGCACTGGGAGATTTTATTATCTCGCTTATATCTCCTGTTTGCAGAGAAAAAGCAGTTTTTAAAAACTGGAAGTTTAATCCTATGCCGGGAATTTCTTTGGCCATGGAAAAAGGGCCGGTTTGTTGAACAGTTAATCCGTTTTGCTGCGCTGCTTTGCCAAGATTGGCATCAGCATAAAGTGCATGCAATATCTTACGGGCTTTTTCAGAGGCAAGATTATTCATCTCTTTTTCTACTAACTTATTTTTTATCGAATCTTTTACCTCTGCCAACAGTTTGTATTTTGTTTTTGGTTCTTCTTTGGGCGTTTCGGCTGATTCATCATCTTTATCTTTTTTCTCTTCGGCGGCGATAACATAATCTTCTTTATTATTTTCATAATATCTGTCTATGCGTTCGTCATTTATTACAATATTCTTTTTGAACGGATCCAGTTTTATTTCGATGTATTCAACATTAACTTGTTCTTGTGTCTTAAATTCTTCTTTATGTGTCTGATAGTAATTTGTTAGATTTTCCTCGTTGTCTACAGATATTTGATCCAAATAACTAGTTGTTTGGATCAATACATAAGAGGCCGTTGCTTTTTCCTGATCGGTCACATAAGATTCTTTAATTTCAGCATCATTTATTATGAGCGTATCTGTAATGTTTTCCATAAGTTTGTTTGTTAGTATTGAGCCTTGAATTCCTGCTTCAAACTCAGCTGTTGTCTGGTTAAAGAGACGTGCAGTGAGCATTGTATAATTTTCAGAGTCAAGGTTGTTATAGCTAAATAGAGGTAAACTTTTAATATAAGTAAATAACTCTTCTTTGCTGACTTTTATTTTTTTTTGCTTTGCTTCATGTAGAAGAATGAGTCTTGTCCAGGTTTGTTCTTCTAGATTGATGTATTTTTCAAGCTCATCACCATATTGCATCCAGGCATTATTTCTTACTGCTTGTTTTGCCTGTTGATATTTATCCCAAGGAACTTTTTCTCCAAAGAGTTCTCCTGCGTACCCTGAACGGCGGTTTTTTACAGCGCTGCCTACGCCATAGAGAACAAAGGCTGGAACAATAAGTATCGCGATTCCCCACATTATTGTTTTAATGAATTTTCTTAAATGTTTAAATATCATTTTTCCCTCCGTATTGAAATAAACTATTTAATAATAAATTATTATATGTCTTGAATTAGTATAACGAAAAATAACGGATTTTGCAAATATTTTGACAAATAATAAGTTGTGTGCTACAGTTCAAATTATGCTCGACTTGAAAGTAAAAAACAGGATAAACAGCGCATTAAATTTCCAGGAATACGACAGGGTTCCTGTTTGTGATTTTCTTCATAATAAGAAGATATTTTACTATTTTTCACACCAACACCACCCTACAATCGAAGACAAGGTAAAGGCCTATCACGGTCTAGGCATAGATATCTGTTGGCGATTTGAACGCAGGCAGACTCATCGTTTTGACAAGTTCTGGCATGCTTTAAAAAAATATACGGTACGACAGCATCGATTTCATGTTTTAAACAATGAAGAATTACAGACAGAAGTTGTTGATTTTAAAGAGCAGCAGAAACTATTTGAGCCGCATACTTATTTGGCAATGAGTGTCGAAGGCTGTCTGAGTGTGGCATATCGCAGCTTAGGCTTAAAAAACTTTTGCGAAAGAATGTATGTA
This sequence comes from PVC group bacterium, assembly GCA_024231215.1. Taxonomy (GTDB): domain Bacteria; phylum Omnitrophota; class Gorgyraeia; order B26-G9; family B26-G9; genus JAAEQR01. The sequence continues at coordinate 194,473 of JAAEQR010000072.1, forward strand.
GAACCAATTGAAATAGAGAGACTGATTGAAATATTCGCCGAGAACCTATATATTCGAGCGAGTGAATTTGCCCGCCAGGAGTTAGGGAATATCTTTTTTATTACCGATGACATCGCCTATGAAAAAGGGCTGATTTTTTCTACTAGTTTCTTGCAGCGCAATTGGCTGCCGCGTATTAAAAATGCTATTGCGCCTTTAAAAGAGAAAAATATAAAAGTCATTTTACATTCGGATGGAAATATAAGCGATATACTTGAAGACTTAATTGATGCGGGAATTGATGGTATTCATCCGGTAGATAGTATTTCAGGCATGGATATCGGGATATTAAAGAAGACATATGCTAAGGGGTTGCTTTTGTTCGGGAATGTGGTATTTACCGGACAAGATGAAAAGGGTATAATTGAGCAAACCCAAAAATGTATTAAAAGTGCGTCTTACTCCGGAGGTCATTTTATTGGCTCCCGGGCTGGTATATATGACAATATAGAGTTTGCTACTGTTTTCGCCTTTTTTAATGCCATAAATGACTTTGGGCATTACTCGTCTGAGAAATAAAGAAAATCTTACCCCAGAATAATGATTATAACATGTTGCCAATAAACAAATTAAAAAGTTTGTAAAAATCATAAATAAGTGGTATACTTCTAGTAGGATAAGGGAGTTTTTATGGATAATTTGCATGCACTTTATAAAACGTTTATAAAAGATGCTAAAAAATGCAAGTTATCCGTTTTTTTTATTGTTTTTCTCGTCGTAATGAGTCTTTGGCCGAGTTCTTCTGTAATAGCTGATCAGATTCCTTATATCGTCAATAAAGTAAGCCGGGAATATGATATATCCTCAGATTTTATTTATCGGGTTATTGAGGCAGAAAGCAGTTTTAATGCCCAGGCTGTGAGTAGATGTGATGCCAGGGGATTGATGCAGATAACCAGACCTACTTGGAATTGGATTTGTCGAGAATTTTTAGATGTAAACTGGGATTTTGATGTATATGCTTTTGACCCGGAAAAGAATATAATAGTTGGAACTAGGTTTTTGAAATGGATAGAGAAGTACTTGGAATCGAATAGAGAAAAGCTGAATGATTCTAAGGGGGATTTGATTCTTGCCTGTTATAATGCCGGCCCCGGAGCAGTAAGAACCCATGGTTTTAGGGTTCCACCCTTTCCTGAAACAATAAGCTATGTTAACAAAATCAACAAGTAACGATCAAAATACTCTTTTTTGCGTGCTCACGCCCTCGCCCGGCTGAAGTCCTTATATTGCCCGTAGGGCTGGCTCGGATGATTGCGCGCGTAAAAAAAGCATTTTGATCGTTTTTTTTGTACTTCTTCAGTCTATAACTCATTCCTTACTAAAATTATAAAAAATATGTCGTTTTTATGTTATATTTGTGATAAAATCAAAAAGTGAGAAAAACATTGTATTTTTATGCCCATTTTGTATAATAATGAATCGAATAGGAATATTATATATAGTTGCAACGCCCATTGGTAATTTGAAAGATATTACTTTTAGAGCTGTGGAGGTATTGTCTTCGGTTGATCGTATTGCATGTGAAGATACCCGTCGTACGCGAGTTTTGCTCCACCATTATAATATAAAAAAACCGCTTATAAGTTACTTTGAATATAATAAGCTAAAGAGGATCGATTCTATCCTACGGTCTTTGAAAGAAGGTAAAGACATAGCGTTGGTGAGTGATGCGGGAACTCCAGGTATATCCGATCCCGGAAGTAGTCTTATTAAACGGGTAATTGCTGAAGGAGTACGTGTGGAAGCAATTCCGGGTGCATCAGCTTCTTTAACTGCGCTGGTATCGTCTGGAGTGCCGATGCATAAATTTATATTTGAAGGATTTTTGCCAGCAAAGTCCGGAGCGCGTAAGAAGGCATTGGCGAATTTGAGTACGGAAAAGCGAACAATAATTTTCTACGAATCTCCGCACCGGCTTTTGCGTACACTTGAAGATATGAAAGAGGTTCTGGGCGATCGTGATATTGTTGTTGCCCGGGAATTAACAAAAAAATTTGAAGAAATACGCCGCGAAAATGTAGAAGAATCTATCAGCTATTTTAAACAAGTGAAACCTAAAGGTGAATTTGTAATTATAATGTAATTTAGTTAAAGCCCGATTTGGGTGAAAAAAAGGGGGCTCAATTATGAGCGCGGATCATAAATTTGTTATTTTGTTGATGGAAGATGATGAAGTCTTACGTCGATACTTGGCGAAACTTCTTCGGGCAGATGAGTTTGACATTATTGAAACCGGAAGCGTTAAAGAGGCGATGGAGCATGTGAATACGCCGTTGGATCTGGTTGTAGCTGATTTGAAAATGCCGGATGATACTGCTATCGGATTCATGAAAAAAATTGCTCAAATGCAGATTGAAATTCCGGTGATTATTATAACGGCTTTTGGAGAATGGGAAACATATTTGGAGGCTTTAGACCTAGGGGTTTGTGATTATTTAAATAAGCCTATTGAATATACAGAATTAAAAGAAAAAATAGAGGGTGTAATCTCTAAAGATACTAAAAAGAAAGAAATATAACATTTAATATATGAAGAAAATTGCTATATTTTGTTCTGGATTTGGATCCAATCTCCAGGCAGTTATAACCGCAGTCGAAAAGGGAAAAATAAAAGCAAAAATCTCGGTTGTTGTAAGCGATCAGATTGATTCATATGCTTTAGTCCGGGCTAAAAAAGCTGGTATCCCGATTCTTTATGTAGATCCGCAGGCGTATAAAGACAGGCAGAGTTATGAGAGAGTAGTGGTTAACGCTTTAAGAGAAAAAAAAGTAGACTTTGTTGTTTTGGCTGGATTTATGCGGATTCTAACCCCATATTTTATTCGCCAATTTAAGGATAAAATAATTAATATACATCCTGCGTTATTGCCTTCTTTTAAAGGAATTCACGGGATAACAGATGCATTGGAGTATGGGGTTAAGATTACCGGAGTGACTGTACATTTTATTGATGATAAACCTGATAACGGTCCGATAATTTTTCAAGGGGTTGTTACAATAAGGCCCGAGGATAATGAGGAAACTTTGGCAAAGCGTATTCATAGACTTGAACACAGACTCTATCCGGAAGCAATACGATTGCTGGTAAAAGGAAAATTGATTTTAAAAGGAAGGAAGGTTGAAATAAAAAAGTAATATGAAAAAAACCACACAGATTCGTTTCGGAACATCAGGGTGGCGGGCCATAATGGCTGATGAGTTTACTTTTGATAATGTCCGTTTGGTAAGTCAGGCTATTGCTGATTATGTTAAATCCGAAAGTTCTTCACATAAAGTCATTGTTGGATATGATACTCGTTTCTTATCTGGAAGTTTTGCCAAAGCTTGTGCTCAGGTGCTTGCGGCAAATAAAATAAAGGTATTACTTACTGAGAGGGATACCCCCACGCCGGTTCTTGCATATCATGTTATTGATAAAAAGCTTGCGGGAGCTATAAATTTTACGGCAAGTCATAATCCTCCGGAGTATAATGGAATCAAATTTTCTTCACGTTATGGCGGTCCGGCTCCTGAATCGGTAACTTCAGCAATTGAAAAAAGACTGGTTCAATTACAAACAACAGGGTGTATAGCTAAAAAGGGAAATTCGGAAAATCCCCTTATAAATATATTTGACCCGAGTAAAGATTATATTAGTCGCATTAAAAAAATTATCGATTTGAAGCTTATTAAAAAAGCGCATTTAAAAATAGGCATTGATTGTAAATATGGGACAAGCAGAGATTATATAGATAGAATTTTAAATGGCAGTTGTTCAAAGATGGTAGTGTTCAATAATACAATTAATCCGTTATTTGGCGGGTTTCCTCCTGAACCGGACAAGCCATATATAAAGCCGTTGATTGCGTTGATTAAAAAAGAGTGTTTTGATTTAGGTCTTGGTTGTGACGGAGACGGCGACCGCTTTGGTATTGTTGATCGGGGCGGTATATTTATAACTCCGAATGAGGTTGTTACGCTTTTATTCTATTATCTCTTAAAGACTAGGAGTAGTAAGGCTAAAAAGGTAGCGCGTACTTTAGCTACAACTCACATGATTGATGCTATTGCGCGTAAAGAAGATATAGAGTTGGTAGAGACTCCGGTTGGCTTTAAATATATCGGAGAAGCGTTGAGTAAAGGAGACTGTCTTATTGGAGGAGAAGAGTCCGGCGGACTTTCAATTATGGGTCATGTTCCGGAAAAAGATGGTATTTTGGCCTGTCTTTTGATTGCCGAGATGGTAGCTTCGGAAAAGAAATCCCTGATGGAAATACTGCGGTTGCTTTACCGTAAGTATGGATATTTCTATTCGGATAGAATAAATCTGCATCTTGCTCCGAATCGAAAGAAGGCATTGCTTAACCGTTTACAGAAATTAAGCAGACAGAAGTCTTTTTTCGGAATGACAATAAAGAGCAAAGACTTAACTGACGGGTATAAATTCATTTTTGAACATAATTGCTGGTTAATGGTTAGGCCGTCGGGGACTGAGCCGATACTACGTTGTTATATGGAGGCAAGTTCTAAAAAGAAAGTACAAAATCTGAAAAGTTTGTTGAGGAAATATCTTCAGATATAATTTATTGGTTGACTTTTAAAAATATTAGTTGTATATTTATGCTAGACTAAAAAGTAAGAGGAGTGTTTTTTTGAGAAAAATATTACTTTTTATTGTTATATGTGCTATATTTTCAACTTCACTGGTTTTTGCGGAAAAGCAAGATAAAGTAAAGTTGAAATATGAATTTAAAGTTGGGGATACTCTCAATTATAATCTAAAAGTTGACGGAAAAGTTGAAATTGAAATAAAACCGGCAACGGGTAGAAGTTTGCCTAAAAACACGGCAAAGATGCAAGGTTCTTTTTCATATATGCAGGAAGTTACAGAAGTTGATGATATAAGTGATACAGCCAAGATTCAGGTGTCCTATGGTAATGCAAATATGGATACAATTATTGGCGATCAGACAATTCCCAATGCAGAGGTGGCGGCTTTAAACGGTAAGGTTGCTTTATTAACTGTGGCAAAAGACGGTAAAGTGAAAAATTATGATATGCCGGACGGATTGCCGGCATCTTTTCAAGGTAGTGATTTTACTAGACTTTTTGTAGAATTCCCGGAGCATGCATTGCGTAGGGGAGAAAGCTGGTTTAGACAATCTGAATCTTCAGAAGATGCACAGGAAAATATATCAGCCAAACATGTGACCAATTCTAAATATACTTTCCTTACGGTTGAACAAAGAGGGGCGTATAGTTGTGCTAAGGTGCGGTTAGAGAGTGAGACTAGTTCTTATACGACTTCGAATAAGAATGACCTTAGTTTGGAGGGTGTAATAAAAGGAAAGATTAGCGGGATCATTTACTATGATCTAGTCGGTGGATACGTTGTCTATTCTGAAGTGCATACAGCCTTGGATAATGAAATTGTAACTAAAGTAAATACGGAAACACCAGAAGCTGAGGCAACAGGTTCTATAACAACAATTCTTAATACGACATTACATACGATTACAGAATTATTGTAACCATGTTAAAGAAATGAAGAAAGGAAACAGTATTAGTGAAGAACATAATCGAAAAGATTAAAGCTAGACAAATAATAGATTCAAGAGGGAATCCTACAGTTGAAGTTGATGTATATCTAGAGGGTGGTATTATGGGACGTGCAGCTGTTCCAAGTGGTGCTTCAACAGGTGAACATGAAGCTTGTGAACTGCGTGATGGTGATAAGGCACGTTACTTGGGTAAAGGTGTTTTAAAAGCGGTTTCTAATGTTAATCAAATTATTGCACCAAAAATTATTGGCATGGAAGCAGAAAGCCAAGCTGAAATTGATACTGCGATGCTTGAGTTAGATGGTACTAAAAATAAGTCAAAGTTAGGTGCGAATGCTATTTTAGGTGTATCTTTGGCAGTAGCACAGGCAGCAGCCAAAGCTAATAAAAAATCATTGTTTAAGTATTTGGGTGGAGATGAGGCAGTAACATTACCTGTTCCAATGATGAACATTATTAATGGTGGTTCACACTCGGATGCTCCAATTGCTTTCCAAGAATTTATGATTCGTCCTGTGGGAGCGCCTAGTTTTTGCGAAGGCATACGTATGGGGGCAGAAATTTTTCATAGTCTCAAGAAAGTATTGAAAGATCGTGGTTTGAGCACAGCTGTTGGTGATGAGGGTGGTTTTGCTCCAACACTTGAAGGTACAGAAGATGCATTAGATAGCATTATCAAAGCAATTGAAGTAGCTGGTTATAAGCCTGGTGATGATGTAAAAATCGCTCTTGATTGTGCTGCATCTGAGTTTTTTGTAAATGGTAAGTATGACTACACTAAGTTTGAAGGTGACAAAGGGGCTGTGCGTACCTCAGCTGAACAAGCAGACTATCTTGCACAGCTTATTGAAAAATATCCAATTGATTCAATTGAAGATGGTATGGATGAAAACGACTGGGATGGTTGGAAGATTCTAACTAAAAAAATTGGTGATAAAATTCAGTTGGTGGGTGATGATCTTTTGGTTACTAATGTTGAATTCTTGAAGCGTGGTATTGAAGAAAAAGCAGCTAATGCTATTCTTATTAAGGTTAACCAAATAGGGTCATTAACTGAAACAATTAATGCAATCAAGATGGCGCATGAAGCAGGTTGGAAAGCAGTTGTTTCACATCGTTCAGGTGAAACTGAAGATACAACGATTTCTGATATTGCGGTTGCCATGAATGCGGGTCAAATTAAGACCGGTTCAATGAGCCGTACAGATCGTATTTGTAAATACAACCAATTGCTTCGTATTGAAGAAGAATTAGGATCAGTAGCGATATATTACGGACAGGAAATGAAGAAGGCGCTTTAAGAGAAAACCGTGAAAATGAATTTGAATTGGTGGAAGATAATTTTAGGGTTTGTGGTTATAGTTGCGATATTTTTTCCATCATATTCTAAGATTCAAAAGCTTAAATCTAAAGATGCTGATCTTTCTCAGGAGTTAGAACGCAAAAATAAGGAAAATAAAGAATTATCGGAAGAAATTGAGATGTTAAAAACAGATCCTGTTTATATCGAAGAGGTTGCTAGAGATACACTCAAAGTTGCCCGGGAGAACGAAATTGTTTTTAGAGTTGTTAATGATGAAGAAGAGTAGATATGGAAGAAAATAGTTTTAAAATCGGCGATTCAGTAGAAGCAGAAGTTACCAAAATTCATGCTTTTGGTGCAGTAGTAAAACTACCGAACAATAAACGGGGACTAATTCATATTTCACAGATTTCCGATGATTATGTTAAAAATATCAATGAGTATTTAAAAATCGGTGACAAAGTAACAGCAAAAATAAAAAAGATTACCAGCGATGGAAAAATTGATCTAACGCTGAAGAAAAAAAAGAAAGTTGATATTCCAGTTTCTCGGGAGAAGGAGTTTAAAACTTGTGCTTTCGAGGAGAAACTGGATGCATTTTTAAAAAAGACAAAAGAATGATGCGGGGTGGAGCAGTCTGGTAGCTCGTTGGGCTCATAACCCAAAGGTCGGCAGTTCAAATCTGTCCCCCGCTACCAAATTAATTGTATCTCCTTAAGTAGATTTGAACTAAAAGGGGATTTTAAGGGGAAAGATTGTTTCCCCTTATCGGAGTACTAGAACATCATTGCGGAGGGAAAGGGAATATTAAGGGGAAACTGTAAGAGTGTCCCCTTAAAGAGCGCATCCGCCTGTGGCGGAAAGCGATGTGAAATTCTGTCCCCCGCTACCAATTTTTGTAACGGCCGCAGATTTGCGGCCGCTACTCGAACCGCAAAAGGGGTTTTTTGAAATCAGGAGTTTGTATTGAAATTCGAAGAGATAATTGAAGTAAAACACTGGCAAAACATTCAAAACACCCTTTCCTCAATAGTCAATATTTCCCTCAGAACGGTGAATGATTCAGGCGAGATAATTGTTCGTCCTTCAAATTCAGCGGCACTTTGTATGGATGTACTTACTGACTATCCCGAGGCAATAGAAGAATGTTGGCAGTGGTTTCCACAGCTTGCACAACAGATGAAAAGTTGCCAAGAGTCTAAATATTATCAAATACCTTGTCCTTTCGGGCTGGTGAATTTTGCTTTGCCGATCAATATTGGTGCTGACCAGAGGATGAATCTTATTATTGGACCGGTTAATTTTGAAAATAGTATTGATGTATCAGTTGTTATAAACTCCTTGCAGAAATTGGGTATTAAAGATAAACGTACTCAGGAATGCTTTGACAAACTACCCAAAATTAGTTCTTCACAATTACAATATATTGTGAATTTTTTGCAGACGGTAATTCAGTTAATGAAACGGTTGAATATTTTTCGGCAGGATTCAGAGACCAAAGTTTTTACTTTGGAGAAAGAATCGATAAACTCTTTCTTGAAGATTTTTTTAGAATTGTCTATGAAACTTTGCGATGCTGAGTTTGGTTCTGTGATGGTTTTTGAAAAAAGCACACAGCAGTTGTCTATAAAAGAATCAAAGGGATTGAGTAAAGAAGTTGTAAATGAAACAAAAATTAAACCGGGAGAAGGCCTAGCTGGCTTAACAATTGAACGCCGGAAAGCACTTTTTCTTAATGACCAGCTAAAAGATCGTGAGGCTCGGTTGCGCATGAACAAGCCGACGATTAAGTCAGCGTTTGTTATTCCGGTGTTTTACCATAAAGATATTCTAGGTGTAATCAGTGTTGCTACAGCAAAACAGCCGAACAGATTTTCGGATCAGTTGATGGAATTACTGAATGAGCTGGTAGGGCTGGCCTTAGAGAGAGTTTCTATTAAGTAGTGGCGGTGTAGCTCAGCCTGGTAGAGCAAACGGCTCATACCCGTTATGTCAGTGGTTCAAATCCACTCGCCGCTACCATGTTTTACTTGATAACACCACCATTTTCATGGTGGTGTTTACTTTTATGATTGTTTTCTTTTCTCTTTACTACTATCATATTATAGAGTTATAATATAAGCGGAAAACGAAATGGAGAAAGTTATGAATTATAATTTTAAAAGAATCTGTTTTACTTATTTTTGTCTATTATGTCTTTTACTTCAAGCTCAAAGTTTATGTGCTGCTTCTGTAAATCTTCCTTCAAGTGTAGGCGAGGATCGTCATGAAAAAAAATCAACAGAAGTTTTTACATTTAAAGAGACCTGGATGAATAATTGGCTGGAAGATGTAAGAGGGTCAATTGGTGCAGAGATAGATTATTTGTATGGACGGGATATGGATGTAGTTACAGTTATTGGTGCCAAAAATTCTAAAATAGAAGGTCAGTTCTATTCAGTCAAAATGGGTTTTTCATTGAATGAAAAGATAGATATTTACACTAATATCGGAGTAACAGAAGGAATAAAATATACCTTTTCGTATCCTTCGGGAAGAACACGAGCAATCAGTTTTGAAAATGCATTGACATATGGAGGTGGTGTTACCTTACGGCTTGTAAAATTCCCGAGTGGTTTGCAATGGTTTGTTGACGGTAATTTTCGAGCGATAGATTCTTTAGTGGCTGCTGATGTTTCGGATAATGGCTTAACTCGCATATTTTCTAATGCAGTTGAGGTGGAATCATTTTATGAGGAATGGCATGGAGCCGTAGGTATGAGTCGGGAATTTCAGATTGGAGTTTCTGAAAATTCACCGTATCTATTAATGTATGCCGGAGCAAAATATTCAAATGTTAGCATGCTGGCTACTGGAAACGCAACTGCTCCAGGGGCGTATGGCACAGGACATCTTAAAGCGAAAGATAATGTTGGGTTTTTTACTGGTTTATCCTATATTTGTGGGATAGAGGAGGATACAAGATATACAGATGTTAAGATGTATAGTACGATTGATCTCCAGGCCCGGTTTTGCGATGAGACAGCATTTTCTTTAAATTTTAATTTTAAATTTTAACGGAGGTAAAAAATGGCTCCCTATGGCAGAAGATATTATGATAAATACTGTCACATTTGTGTGACTCCCAAACAGAGTGTTCTTCTTTTTCACGGTACATGTCTTAAGTGTCTGGTCAAGAAATTTTTGTTTGGCAGATTGAAACCGATTAGACGGTAAAGAAAAAATTTTAAATATTTTAGAATATAGTAGAAAACCACCAGCTAGCTGGTGGTTTTCTACTATATAACTTATTGTAAAATAATAAGTTGTGAAACTGTTTGTATTTTTTGCATATATTTATTTGACATTTTAATATAAATCATTACAATTGATACTAAGGGGACGTAAAAGGGCAAATAATATGGAGAAAGAGATGATGAAGAATAGGGAAAAAATAGATAGGGAGAATGGCTTGATTTCGAATTATTTAAAAGAAATGGAAGAGCTTATTAATCGATATCCGGAAGATCCTAATGAGTGTGATTTTTCCGAAGATAAACTTAATGAACTCATGTCAGATATCGATAAAAGCTGGAAAGCTTTTAATCGTAAGTGGCAGCATAAAATAAGTTTGCCAAAAAAAGATAAGGGCTTGGGAGTTATCAAAAAAGATGATAAAGGGATGCATCATTTAGTTATAAAAAGTGATGTTATAAAAGAGCCGATTCTTGATCTAGTTGTTCCTGAAGAAGATGCAATAGAGTCATAATCTTACCTTTAATCCACACGCTATTTTTTAAATTGCTTGATTTTTCGCTGTTTTATAGTAGAATTATCTCAATGGTATAAACTTAAATTAGTCTAATACTCCTTATGAAACCAGATTGTTTTGTGTTCATAGCATGTTCTTCAAAGTTAAACCTACTCAGTATTTCACGCATTTTCTAAGTGGTTGTTTGCACATTTTGAAAAGAAGCGTGTTTTTTATTGTAGCAAAATATGTATAGCTTGAAATTTAAGAAAGGGGATATGGTTCAATGAGTGATTTTTCATTAGTGTTATTTACGTTTATAGGTTCAATCTCTGCATTGCTCTTTGCTGGTTATCTTACGATGTTTATTATGAAGCAAAGTGAAGGTAATGAGAAAATGCGTGAGATAGCGCAAGCAGTAAAAGACGGTTCTGCAGCTTATTTAAAGCGTCAGTATATAGTGGTTGGAGCATTCTTTGGTGTTGTGTTTTTAATTTTATCTTACTTGGTATCTCAGAAGTATTTGGTTTTTTTCGTACCTTATGCTTTTTTAAGCGGTGGTTTATTTTCTGGGTTGTCAGGTTTTATCGGGATGTCGATAGCTACTCGGGCAAGTGCACGTACTGCTGAGGCAGCAAGGACAAGTTTGAATGCTGGATTGCGGGTTGCTTTTTCTAGCGGTGCGGTTATGGGGCTTGTAGTTGTTGGCTTAGGATTGCTTGACTTAAGTATTTGGTATACAGTTTTAAACTGGTATTATTCTTCTAACCCATTGCCACATGGATTAGATAAGATTGGGGCAATAACTTCTACGATGCTTACTTTTGGTATGGGAGCAAGTTGCATGGCTTTGTTTGCTAGGGTAGGTGGTGGAATCTATACTAAAGGTGCTGATGTCGGTGCTGATTTAGTTGGAAAAGTTGAGGCTGGAATTCCTGAAGATGATCCGCGTAATCCAGCGGTTATTGCTGATAATGTTGGTGATAATGTTGGTGATGTTGCGGGTATGGGAGCTGATCTTTATGAATCATATGTAGGTTCTATTGTTGCGACCATGGCTTTGGCTGCAGCAGCGGGGCTTGGATTTCGCGGAATTACAGTGCCTTTGATCATGGCAACAGTTGGTGTGCTTGCTTCGATTGTTGGTACTTTCTTTGTTAAATGCGGAGAGAAAGCAAGTCAGGAAGTTTTGCTTAAGGCCTTACGCAGGGGCGTTATTGTAAGCGCTGTAATAGTTGCTGTAGTTTGTTATTTCTTAGTGAAGATGACACTTGGTGCTGAAAATATAGGCATTTATTGGTCTATTATTGCGGGATTGCTAGCTGGTATTTTTATTGGATTTTGCACAGAGTACTACACATCAGCTCAGTATAAGCCAACAATTAGCATTGCTGAGAGTGCAAAGACAGGTCCGGCTACTGTAATAATTCATGGTTTGTCAGTAGGGATGCTTTCTACTGCAGGTCCGGTACTTGCAGTTGGTGCAGCAATCATTGCTAGTTTTTATTTTTCAGGAGGAGCGAAAGATTTTAATTTAGGTCTTTATGGTATTGGTATTTCTGCGGTGGGTATGTTAAGTACCTTAGGTATTACCTTAGCTACTGATGCTTATGGTCCGGTTGCTGATAATGCTGGTGGTAATGCAGAGATGGCTCAATTGCCGCCGGAAGTGCGGGAACGTACTGATGCTTTAGATTCTCTAGGGAATACAACAGCAGCAACAGGAAAAGGTTTTGCGATTGGATCTGCGGCATTAACAGCTTTGGCTTTGATCGTTGCTTATAAAGAAGAGCTTCATATTTTTGGTGTGGAGCTGGATTTAAGTTTACTTAATCCACGTGTTTTGGTTGGCCTTTTCTTAGGCGGAATGATGCCGTTTTTATTTTCTTCTATGACTATGCGCGCAGTAGGAAAAGTTGCGGGTGATATTGTTGAAGAGGTTCGTAGACAGTTTAAAGAAATTAAGGGGTTGATGGAAGGAAAGGCTAAGGCTGATTATGCAGAGTGTGTAAAAATTGCTACAGCTGGAGCACAAAAAGAGATGATTGTGCCGTCACTTTTAGCTATTATTACTCCAGTTGTTGTAGGTTTAGTGCTCGGGGTAGAGGCAGTTGTCGGATTACTGACCGGAGCTACAGTGTGTGGTTTCGTTTTAGCGGTAATGATGGCTAATGCCGGCGGAGCATGGGACAATGCAAAGAAATATATAGAAGAAGGTAATGTCGGAGGAAAAGGTTCTTTTGCTCATAAAGCTGGAGTTGTGGGAGATACCGTGGGTGATCCGTTTAAAGATACCTCAGGACCATCAATAAATATATTGATCAAATTGATGTCGATGGTTTCAATTGTGTTTGCTTCATTTGTTGTTGCGAATAGTTTTTTTAAATAAAAGAACATATTAAATTATAAAGGGAGGGCCTTCTCGCTATGGCGGGATAAATGTGCTCTCCCTTTTTTTATGTTATAATAAAACTTATGGAAAAGATCATTCAAAAAATCACCGGATATATTCAGAATAATAGATTGCTGGAAGCAGGCGATAGAATTTTAGTTGCTGTTTCCGGTGGTTCGGATTCGGTTTTTCTGCTTTATATTCTTAAACAATTACAAGGGTTGTTTAAAATTGATATAGCTGTAGCTCATGTAAATCATCTTTTGCGGGGCAAAGATTCCGATGGTGATGAAGTTTTTGTACGGAAGCTATCTGACGAATTAGGGTTTAAATTTTTTTCGCATACTGTGGATGTAAAAGATATTGCGAAGAAAAAGAAACTTTCTTTAGAAGATGCAGCACGCAAAATCCGCTACGAGTTTTTTTTAAAAATTACTAAGAAGCATAAATTTAATGCTTTAGCAGTGGCACATAATCAGGATGATCAGGCAGAAACGGTATTGATGCGGTTATTAAGGGGGGCGGGGATTACCGGATTATCGGCTATGAAAGTAAAAAGGAAACTAGGTGATGTTGTTTTAATTCGTCCTTTACTTGAAATCCAGAAAAAGGATATTATTTCTTATTTAAAAAAGAAAAAAATAAAAAATCGATTAGATGTTTCAAATTTGAAAGCTGATTTTTTTAGAAATAAAGTGCGGTTAAGAACTTTACCGTATTTAGAAAAAACAAGTCCTGGAATTAAAAGTAATTTATTGCGTTTGAGTCAGCAGGCACAGCATCTGGACGATTTTATGAAAAAACAGGTAGCTGAATATTACAAAAAAAATGTTTACAAAACCCGTTCAGGTAAGCTGAAAGTTGAGCAAAAAACATTTGCAAGTCTTATGCCGGCATTACGAACAGCTTTGATTCGCAAGATAATTCAAGAAGTTAAGGGAAGTATTAAGCAGATTGATTATCGGCATATTATGATTATAGATCAATTTATTTTAGAGCAAAAATCTTCCAATAAAAGTCTCGATTTACCGCAAGGTTTACAGGTAAGAACCAAGTATAAAGAAATATTTTTTAATAAAAAATAGAAATTTTTAGTCTGGGGTCTTATGTCGTGAGGCTATATTTAATCTGCTCGAACTCCATAGTGGTTAATGCTTGGCGGGGCATCGCGTTGTTCATCAGATGGCTTGACCTGCTTAAAATGTGGTTTTGTTTTTCGACAGTAACTAATTAGGCAGAGAACAAAATGTTTATTTATCTTTCCACGTTTACTTTCTTCTAAAAGTAAATCTAAAGCTGCACGCACCGTAAACGGTTCATTCCTATAGGGACGAAAACTTATAAGCGCGTCAAAAATATCACAGGGAATGATTGTTTGTGCGTATTGATTCAACTCCCGGATTCCCATGGGGTATCCTGTGCCGTCTAAACGTTCATGATGTGCAAAAGTAGTCTGAGCTATAAATGCATTGGCATCTTTAAGGTATGCAGAGAGCAGGAGATATTCTATTATAGGATGTGTTTGAATTATTTTAAATTCTGCCCGGGTCAGAGGAGTGTTTTTTTCTAATATTTCTAAGGGGATACGTGATTTTCCCATATCGTGTGCTAATGCAACGCTGGCTGTTTTTACAGGGTCATAGCCTTCATTTTGCAGGTCTAGGCTGATTTTTGTCGCAAGCGAAGCTACAACCAGAATGTGTTTATACGTATGAGGTTGCGTCTGTTTTATTGCTTGTAATTCTTTAATTATTGAAGTGTTTAACTGGACGCTTTTCATGATAGAGAGTATCGTTTTCAGATTGTTCTTATCTGAAAATATAGTTTTATAACTATCTGAGTTTATGGCAGTTTTAAAGTCGGGAATGATCGAAGTTTTGGAAAGACTGATTTTTTTATTGGAACACTTTGAATTGCGTATAACTTGTTCAATAAGGGCTTGGGTTATATATTCTTGAGATTTTACTAACAGATTGCCATATATGTCGCAGAGGTCGTTAACAGGATTTTTAAAGTTGATGGATTTCTTCATAGCCTTTTTAAAAGAGTTTATTTCTTAATTTAAAAAAAATGCCGCATTTTCAGGGCTTCTATTACAATCTTATCATAGCTGATTTAAGATTGCAACTGTTCAAAAAAAATAATATGTGTAACTACCTGAAAATATTAGACATACAATAGTGAGAGATGGAACAAATCAAAAAGCATATCCAAAAGCTTTGGTATGGTAGTTGCTACCCCCATTTTTCTTGACAACAGCATGGTTTTGGTTATATAATCAACTGGTTGATAGGCAATCCCAAAATTTGCATTAATCCACAGCGAATAGCACTAATCTTTTTGGCCTAAACAAGTTCCAAAAAGCCTCGACGTACCCGATGGGTATGCCTGTGTTTTTTGTAACTGTTTAATCTCAAAAATATTAGCACTCTTCAGCTGTTTTTAATGTAAAATCTGGGATTATAAAACACAAGTTATTACAGGGAGTTATTGCAATGATAGATGATCTGATTCAGCAGAGATTAAATAAGCTGGAAGAGTTGAAAAAGCAGGGAATTAATGCCTATGGGCACCGGTATGCCAGAACTCACTATGCGCAGGAGATTAGAGATAATTTTAAGGAAAATGAGCATGTTTGCTGTGCGGGAAGAGTAACTGCTTTAAGAGCGCACGGCAAGAGTATGTTTGGGGATATTAAGGATAATAGTGGTAAAGTCCAGTTTTATATAAAGAAAGATATCATTGGAGAGGAAAATTTTGCTTTTTTAAAAAAACTGGATATCGGAGATATTATTGGTGTGGAGGGGGATCTTTTCCTGACGCATACCCAGGAACCGACGATATTGGTTAAACAGGCGGAATTGCTTTCAAAATCAATAAGGCCGTTGCCTGAGAAATGGCATGGGTTAAAAGATGTTGAGGTTCGTTATCGGAAGCGTTATTTGGATTTGATTTCAAATGATAAGGTTCGGGATGTGTTCATTTTAAGAAGCAAGGTGATCAAAAACATTAGAAGTTTTTTAGATAACCGAGGTTATTTAGAGGTGGAAACCCCGATGATGCATCCGATTGCCGGAGGGGCAGCAGGCAAGCCTTTCCAGACACATCTTGATGCATTAGGTATGGATTTGTTCTTAAGAATTGCTCCTGAATTGTATCTTAAAAAATTACTTGTAGGTGATTTGGAACGAGTCTATGAAATAAATCGTTCTTTTCGCAATGAAGGTCTTTCCGTTAGACATAATCCAGAGTTTACAATGCTTGAGGTTTATACTGCATATGCTGATTATAAAGATGTAATGGAGCTGACTAAAGGGATTATTCAATCTGTTGCTGATGAAGTTTTGGGGACAAGAGAAGTTGCTTTTAAAGGACAGACAATAAATTTCGATAAATGGGAAGAAATATCTTTTGCAGACTTAATGAAAAAGAGGTTCGGGATTAATCCCGATGATTCGTCTGATGTTTGGCTTGAGAAACTCGAAAAAAATGACGTAAAAGTAGAATTGAAAAAGGGCAAGATCAGTCGTACATTCATTTTAAATCTTATTAGCGATATGATTGAAGTGGATGAACCCCATCCGGTATTTATTACAGATATTTATACAGAGCTTTGTCCTTTAGCAAAAAAGAAGAAAGACAATCCGCTTCTAAGTGAGCGGTTTGAATTATTTATCGGGGGAATGGAGATAGCGAATGCCTATTCTGAGTTAAATGATCCGTTGGAACAAAAGCAGAGATTCTTAGAACAGATAGAGGATGCTTCGGATGCAGTGATGGACGAGAGCTTTGTCGAAGCTCTGGAATATGGAATGCCTCCGGCTGGCGGATTGGGAATTGGAATCGATCGTTTGGTTATGCTTTTTGCTGATCAGCCGTCGATCAAAGACGTAATACTATTCCCGCAATTAAAACCAGAAATAGAATAAACCAAATTTATCATGAAATATGAATTCTGGATCGGCATAAGGTATCTATTCGGCCGCAGTAAAGAAAAATTTATTTCTATAATCACCTTGATATCTGTTGTTGGTGTGGCTACTGGAGTTGCTGCGCTGATTATTGTTATTGGTGTGATGAGCGGTTTCGATAATGAATTACGGGATCGGATTATTGGGACCAGCAGCCATCTTGTAATTAATAAAATCGGCGGGATTGATGATGCTGATCATGTTAAAGAGAGTGTTAGCAAAATAAAACATGTTACTGCGGTTGCACCGTTTGTTAATACTCAGGCTCTTTTAATAGATGATGCTAGACAATTTCCGGTGGTCATTCGCGGTGTTGACCAGGAGTTAGAGTCACAGGTAACTGGAATAAAAAAATTTGTTACCATTGGGAAATTAGATTTAGCTCAAAATAATATCATCATCGGCCGGGAGCTGGCAAATCGTTTGCTGCTTAAAGTTGGGGATGAAGTAGTATTGATTGGATTGGGGAGTGTTGCAGAAGAAAGTTTTAAAATATCCGGAATTTTTACTAGCGGTATGTATGATTATGATTCCGGAGTTGTGTTTATTTCTTTGTTTAAAGCAAAAGAATTATCGGAAACACCTAATCTGGTAAGCGGCATTAGCGTTAAGCTTGATGATGTGTATAGAGCAAAAAAAGTAAAGAAGGCAATTCAGGATGAACTTGGATTTCCATACTTTACTCGTACCTGGATGGATTTAAATCGCAATCTTTTTAATGCGCTTAAATTAGAAAAGACAGCCATGTTTGTTATTTTGACTTTGATTGTTCTCGTGGCGTCTTTAAACATTGCCAGTACTTTGATAATGATGGTCATGGAAAAGACAAAAGATGTTGGGATCTTAAAAGCTATCGGTGCTTCCGGGAATAGTATTCGTACGATATTCACTGCAGTAGGGATAACCATAGGAATGATCGGGACGATATTAGGCACGGCTGGTGGTTTGGGCATGGCCTATATTTTGAAAACGTATAAATTCATAAAATTACCTAAAGATGTTTATTATATAGATACATTACCGGTAAGGATTGAATATTTAGATATTTTTTGGATTATTGCCGCAGCTTTGTGTATTAGCTTGATTGCTACGTTTTATCCGGCATATCAGGCGGCTCGGCTTAATCCCGTGGAGGCACTTAGATACGAATGATCTTGCAAGCTGTTAATCTCCACAAATACTATAACACCCGAAAAACAAAAGTTAATGTGCTTAAAGGGTTAAACATTGATATTGTTGAAGCGGAATTTGTTACAGTGTTGGGGGCTTCGGGGGCTGGTAAGTCTACATTGCTGCATCTTTTAGGCGGCTTGGATATGCCCTCGGAAGGACAAGTCTTGCTTGATGGCTCAGATTTTTATAAAATAAAAGATAGAGAAAGAGCTTACTTAAGAAGTCGCAATATTGGATTTGTTTTTCAATTTTATCATTTGTTACCAGAATTCACAGCCTTGGAAAATGTGATGATGCCTGGACTTGTTGGTGGTTCTATTACGGCTGCAGAAGCTAAGCAAAAGGCATCGCAATTACTGGAAGAGGTTGGTTTAGAACATAGAACATCTCATCATCCGGCTGAACTTTCCGGAGGGGAACAGCAGCGTGTGGCAATTGCTCGTGCATTAATGAATGATCCTCGGATTCTTCTTTGTGATGAACCGACGGGTAATCTTGATTCAAAAACCGGGTCGAAAATTTGCGAATTATTGATGCGGTTAAACAGGGAAAAAGAATACACAATAATAATTGCTACACATTCTGAAGATATCGCAAAATTGTCATCAAGAGTAGTTCATGTTAGAGATGGAAAAATAGAATAATAGTTTTTGTTTTGCTAGTGTAGGAGGATTTATATGTCATTAAAAATTTATATTGATGGTAAATTGGTAGATAAAAAAGACGCAAAGATTTCTGTGTTTGATCATGGTCTTTTATACGGAGACGGGGTTTTTGAAGGAATCCGCTCATATAATTGTTTGGTATTTAAACTGACTGAACACATTGACCGGCTTTATGAAAGCGCCCATACGCTTATGATTAATATTCCCCTGAATAAAGATCAAATGATCAAGGCGGTGATAAAAACGCTTAAGGCAAATAAGCTTAAAGATGCATATATTAGATTGCTGGTGACCAGAGGGGTAGGAGACTTAGGATTAGATCCTCGTAAATGTAAAACCCCATCAATAATTATTATCACAGATACGATAGTATTGTATCCGGAAAAATTATATAAGCAGGGTCTGGAAATAATTACCGTGCCGACAATTCGTAATTTGCCGGAAGCATCTAATCCGCAGGTTAAGTCTTTAAATTATTTGAACAATATTTTGGCGAAAATTGAAGCGGTAAATGCCGGATATCAAGAGGCGATAATGCTTAATTCTCTGGGGTATGTGGCTGAGTGCACAGGAGATAATATTTTTATTATAAAAAATAATAGGCTTTATACTCCGCCTGAGTCAATGGGCACATTGCGTGGGATTACGCGGGATGTGGTTATCGAATTGGCAAAGAAAGCAAAGCTTACTATTCAGGAACAAATACTAACCAGGCATGATATATTTAATGCCCAAGAAGCTTTCTTGACCGGAACTGCAGCTGAGGTTATTCCTGTGGTATGTGTAGACGGTAGAAAGATAGGTTTAGCAAAACCGGGAAAAATAACCTGTAAACTTCTGGAAGGGTTTAAGAGGGTAACCCGTAGAGATGGTATCAAATATAAATGTTAACGGAGGCATTTTATGGTGTGTCAAATTTGTGGAAATAAAACGGCAACAGTTCATTTAACGGAAATTATTAATGACCAGATGACAGAATTACACCTTTGTGAACACTGTGCTAAAGATAAAGGTATTGCCGGGTTGGGACAGCCGTTTGGGTTACAGGATTTATTGGCCGGACTGGTTGATTTTGGAGCTCCGGTGACCAGTAGCGGAGGCAAGAAGGTAGTAGTTAAATGTCCTAATTGTAAGATGACCTATGAAGACTTCCGAAAATCAGGAAGATTGGGATGCAGTCAGTGCTACGATGTTTTTAAAGAGACATTAGAGCCATTGCTGAAAAAAATACATGGTTCGATACAACACTTGGGAAAGGCCCCGGTACGCAGTGGAGAAATTATGAAAACAAAAAAAACTTTGCAGGATTTACAACTTAGACTTCAAAAAGCAATTCAGGCCGAGGCTTTCGAAGACGCGGCAAAACTCCGGGATGAAATTAAAAAAATAGAGAAGAAAAATAAGTAACAGGAGAAAGATGCGATGAAATTGAACGACTTGGTAAAACAGACGAGTGGTTGGTTAAAAGGTACGGGACCGAACTCTGATATTGTGATTTCAAGTCGTGTGCGGTTAGCGAGAAATTTGGAAAAGGTAACTTTTTCTAATTGGGCAAATAAGAAACAAAAAGAGCAGGCATTGGGAATTATTAGCCCGGTAGTTAAAGATGTGGATTCGATAAAAAATAACGGATTGCTGCTGAAAGTTGCAGACATGTCCAATATTGATAAACAGTTTTTGGTGGAACGTCATCTTGTTAGCCGTGAGCATATTACTAATATCGAATCGCATGCTGTAGCGATAAGCAATGATGAAACACTTTCGGTAATGATAAACGAGGAAGATCATTTGCGTATTCAGATATTACAGCCGGGTTTGAATCTTGATGAATGCTGGAGAAAAAGTGAGCAAATGGATGCTACTTTATCTAAAAAATTAAGTTTTGCGTTTTCTCCTAAATGGGGATATCTCACAGCTTGCCCGACAAATACGGGCACAGGAATGCGTGCTTCAATAATGCTTCATCTTCCGGCGTTGGTATTGACTAAACAGATTAATCGGGTTATCCAGGCGATTATAAAACTTGGATTAACTGTCCGTGGACTCTTTGGAGAGGGCACAGAAGCTGCGGGAAATTTCTTCCAGATTTCTAACCAGGTGTCTTTAGGGCGAAGTGAAGAAGAAATAGTTGATAATATAAAGCGGATTATCAGGCAGGTATTGGAATATGAACAGAATGCGCGCAAAGCTTTAATTACCCAGAATAAAAGCGGATTGTCGGATCAGGTTTGGCGTTCATACGGAATATTAAAAAACGCGCATATTATATCAAGTTCAGAGACTATAGAATTGTTGTCCAATGTGCGATTAGGGATAGACCTGGGATTGATTAAGGGATTAACAACAAAGGTAATAAATGAATTATTTATATTTACCCAGCCGGCTCATTTACAGAAGCTGGAAAATAAAGTTTTAAATTCGCAACAAAGGGATATTAAGAGAGCAGAATTGATTAGAGAGAAAATAAAATAGGAGGAAATAATATTATGTTTGATCGTTTTACAGAGCGAGCACGGAAGGTAATTCTGTTGGCAAAAGAAGAAGCCAAACGTTTTAACCATGATTATATTGGGACCGAACATATGCTGCTTGGTCTGATCAAAGAAGGCGAAGGAGTTGCGGCTGCGGTATTGCAGAACTTAGGGCTTAATCTCGATATGATTCGTTTAGAGGTCGAAAAGCTGGTTCAGCCGGGACCAAGTACGGTTACCTCAGGGGATATTCCCTTTACACCTAAGGCGAAAAAAGTAATTGAATTATCAATGGATGAAGCGCGTAACTTAGGCCACAACTATATTGGAACAGAACATTTACTTTTAGGGTTAATTCGTGAAAACGAAGGAGTAGCTTCACAGGTGCTTTTGAATTTAGGTCTTGATTTAAATAAAGTACGTAAAGAAATAATGGAGCTTTTGGGTACAACCTCAGCGGCGTATGATAATAACCAGGCTGCAGCTGTTCCGGGGAAGGCTAAAACACCGGCTTTGGACGCTTTTGGCCGTGATCTTACGAAATTAGCAATAGATGGAAAACTGGATCCGGTTATCGGCAGGTCTATGGAAATTGAGAGGGTTATTAGAATATTAAGCCGTAGAACAAAGAATAATCCCGTACTTTTGGGAGAAGCCGGAGTGGGTAAAACAGCTATTGTGGAAGGTCTTGCGCAAAAAATCATCAGTGGTGATGTGCCGGAAGTTCTTAGGGACAAAAGACTGGTGGTTCTGGATTTAGCGCTTATGGTTGCCGGGACAAAATATCGCGGACAATTTGAAGAACGGATTAAAGCGGTTATGGATGAAATTAAGCGTTCGGAAAACGTTATGATCTTTATTGATGAATTACATACACTTGTCGGAGCTGGCGGTGCTGAAGGTGCAATCGACGCATCGAATATATTGAAGCCGGCTTTAGCTAGAGGGGAAATCCAGTGTATCGGAGCAACTACGATTGATGAATATAGAAAACACATTGAAAAAGACGCGGCATTAGAACGTCGTTTTCAGACGATTATGGTAGAACCGCCGACCATCGCCCAGACGGTTGAAATTTTAAAAGGGTTACGTGATAAATATGAAGCACATCACCGTGTGAAATATTCTGATATTGCTTTGGAAGCAGCGGCAAAATTATCGGAACGATATATAAGCGGTAGATTTCTGCCGGATAAGGCTGTAGATATTATTGATGAGGCTGGGTCTCGGGCACGTTTGATGGTTATGACTGCACCGCCTGATCTAAAAGATTTAGAAAATAAGATAGAAGATTTACGTAAAGAAAAAGAAGCTTCGGTTAAAGCTCAGGATTTTGAAAAAGCGGCTTCGTATCGTGATCAGGAAAGAGAATCACGCGGCGAATTGGACAAAATACGTAAAAGCTGGAAAGAAAGCCGCATGGAAATGAGTGTGGAGGTAATGGAAGAGGATATTGCCGAAATAGTTTCGCAGTGGACCGGAGTGCCGATTGCTCGTTTGGAAGAAAAGGAAACTGAAAAATTACTTAAAATGGAAGATGAACTACATACTCGTGTGGTAGGGCAGAATGAAGCGATTACTGCGATTACCCATGCGGTAAGGCGTTCCAGGGCTGGATTAAAAAGCGCAAAACGTCCGATCGGTTCGTTTATCTTTTTAGGGCCGACTGGTGTGGGTAAGACACTTTTAGGTAAAGCATTAGCTGAATTTTTATTTGGAGATGTTGATGCTGTAATCCAGATCGATATGTCTGAATATATGGAAAAATTCAATGTTTCCCGGTTAGTAGGTGCTCCTCCGGGATATGTTGGGTATGAAGAAGGCGGCCAGCTTACGGAAAAGGTGAGACGACGTCCTTATTCGGTAATTCTTTTGGATGAAATTGAAAAAGCACATCCGGATGTATTTAATCTGTTGCTGCAGGTATTGGAAGAAGGTCGTCTTACGGATAGTTTTGGGCGTAAAGTTGATTTCCGTAACACAGTACTGATCATGACTTCTAATATTGGAGCGGATCTTTTGCGTAAACAAGGATCACTTGGATTTAAACCTCAGGAAGATGAGATGAATTATCAGTCCATGAAATCCAAATTGATGGATGAGGTCAAAAAAGTATTTAAACCTGAGTTTGTAAATCGTGTAGATGACCTAATTGTTTTCAGACCGTTAACTAAAAATGATTTGTATAAAATCATTGAGATAGAAATGAAAGAAGTTCAGGCTCAGCTTAGCGAGCAGGAAATAACTATAGAGCTGGATCAGGATGCTAAAGATATGCTTATTACTAAAGGGTTTGACCAGCTTTACGGGGCTCGTCCGTTAAAGAGGACAATACAAAGATATTTGGAAAATTCTCTAGCAGAAGCTATTATTTCCGGTAAGGTAGATAAAACTAAACCAATTAAGATTCATGCGGATAAAGAAAAAGAAAATCTGGTGTTTAGCAGTTAATAATGATGAATTAGTAATAGCATATAGGGGGAGATAATGCATCGTCGGCTATTATCGCCATATACAAAATTTGATAAATTTGTTGTCTATGTAGGTGGACTGACCATGTTGTTTTTACGTACGATTACATGGGCGGTAAGGCCTCCGTTTAAGAAAAAAGAACTACTTTACCAGATGAAGAAGACCGGGGTAGACAGCATTTCCATTGTATTTTTAACTGCGTTTTTTACCGGGATTGTACTTGCTTTTCAGTCAGCCTATACTATGCGACAGATGTCGGCGGAAATCTATATAGCAAGTTTAGTTGCGCTTTCTATGACCAGGGAATTAGGACCGGTACTTACGGCTTTAGTTGTTGCGGCACGTGTAGGAGCTTCGATAACCGCAGAAGTTGGTACAATGAAGGTTACTGAGCAAATAGATGCATTGGAAACAATGGGGACTAATCCCATAAAATATCTGGTAGTTCCGCGTTTTTTAGCTTTGGCTATGATGTTGCCGTTGTTGACTATATATGCGGATTTTGTTGGGATGGCTGGTGGTTTACTTGTTGGGGTTTCAAAACTTCATTTGGCGCCAACCCTATATATGAAAAAAACATTTGATGCCTTGGTATACAAAGATCTTTATACCGGTCTTTTGAAATCTGTAGTGTTTGCAGGTATTATATCTATTGTAGCTTGTTATGAAGGAATGCGAACTCGCGGCGGAGCCGAAGGGGTTGGAAAGTCAACAACACTTTCGGTAGTTATTTCCTGTGTTCTTGTAATTAGCTTTGACTGTTTTTTTACCGCGCTTTTTTACTTTATGTTCTGAGGGAATTATGATTAAAATACATAACCTACATAAATCTTTTGACGGCCAGCAGGTTTTAAAGGGCTTGGATTTGAATATCCAAAAAGGGGAAACGATTGTAATTATCGGTCGTTCCGGTTGCGGTAAGAGCGTATTACTTAAACACATGATTGGTTTAATGGATCCGGATAAAGGAAAGGTTTTTGTAGATAATCAAAATGTAGCAGATTTAAGGGGCAAGGCTTTGGATATGTTACGCATGAAATTCGGAATGTTGTTTCAGGGGGCTGCGCTGTTTGATTCACTAGATGTTTATGGCAACGTAGGTTTTTCACTGATTGAGCATACTGATATGAAGAAAAAACAAATTTGCGACCGAGTACGACAAGCATTAGAGAGTGTTGATTTAACGGATGTAGAGAATAAACGTCCGGCAGAACTAAGCGGGGGAATGAAGAAAAGAGTTGGCTTGGCTCGGGCTATTTGCAATAATCCACAGATAATACTTTATGATGAGCCGACAACAGGCTTGGATCCGATAATGGCGGATATGATTAACGATTTGATTGTTCGTTTGCATAAGCAACTGAAGGTTACTTCTGTGGTGGTTACACATGATATGACTTCAGCGTATAAAGTTGGAACAAAGATTGCGATGCTTTATGATGGGCGGATTATTGCTCAAGGTCCTCCGGAAG
This sequence comes from PVC group bacterium, assembly GCA_024231215.1. Taxonomy (GTDB): domain Bacteria; phylum Omnitrophota; class Gorgyraeia; order B26-G9; family B26-G9; genus JAAEQR01. Next base: position 219,704 of record JAAEQR010000072.1, read on the forward strand.
AAATAAAGAATACAAAAGATCCTATTGTACGGCAATTTATAACCGGGGCGGCAAGCGGTCCGATAACAAATAATCGGAATTATAATTACAAATAATGTTTATACTTTTACACAGGGGGAATAACGGATATGAGTACTGAATTTAAAGTAGGAATATTTGTTTTGCTGGCGATAATTGTATTATCGTTTATTGTTTTTAAAATCGGCGGACCGGATATCTTTAATACAAATAGATATCAATTAGATGTGGTCTTTGATTTTGTAAACGGGATTGGAATGGATGCTCCGGTTCATGTTGCCGGGGTTAAAGTAGGTAAAGTCGAAACTGTAGAGATATTCTATAGCCCCCAGACTCAAAAGACTCAGGTAAAGCTGCAGTTTTTAGTTAATAATAATGTTAAGATTCCGATAGACTCAGTTGCTTATATTAACAGCCTCGGGATTCTAGGTGAGAAATATGTAGAGATTGTACCCGGGGAAAACAGGACTGATTTCTTAGCCGATGGAGATACAATTATCGGTAATAATCCGGTACAGCTGGAAAAATTAACCGAATCCTTGGTCGATATCGTGGGAGATCAGACAGTAAGAGATTCTCTAAAGCAGAGTTTTTCGAATGTTCGTCAGGCGACCGATAATTTACTTGCGGTTAGTATAACGCTTAATGAAGTAGCAGATGAGGTTAAGAACGGGCAGGGAACGATAGGAAGATTTATAAATGATGATTCTATTTATATGGAAACAGAGAAGATGGTAATCAATTTAAATGAAAAGCTAGAGAAGACAATCACTGATCTTAATTTGCAGCTTAATGCATTAATTCAGGATTTAAAGAGTCATCCCTGGAAATTGCTACATAAGCCCAAGACGCCTAAGAAAAAGAAGTCTTCAAAAGAGAAGAAAAAAATTAAAACTACAAACAATAGCGGAGTTCTTTATCAAAACTAATGAAAACGAAAGCAGTATTTGTTTGTCAAGAATGCGGGCATACCTCAGCTAAATGGTTAGGAAAATGTCCTGAATGTAATAACTGGAATTCTTTGGTGGAAGAATTTAATACTACTGTTAAGTCCCGTGATCGGGGATTTCGGTTAGAGGCTCTTTCCAAACCGAAACGTCTTTTGGATATTACGGTAAAGAATGAAGTCAGGACAACCACAGATATCCAAGAATTGGACCATGTTTTAGGCGGCGGGATAGTTGAAGGTTCCGTGGTTTTGGTTGGAGGAGCTCCGGGTATCGGGAAATCTACATTGCTTTTGCAGGTTTGCAGTGCTTTAAGCCAAAAAGGCAAAAAAGTTCTATATATTAGTGCTGAAGAATCAGGCCAGCAGACTAAACTACGTGCAGAACGTTTAGGAGCTGTTGGCAGTGAATTATATATTGTTTCCGAAACAAATCTTGATGTTATTTTAGGGCATATTAAGAAAGTTTCTCCGGATATAGTTGTTATTGATTCGATTCAGGTTCTTTATTTAGATGATATTTCAAGTGCAGCAGGAAGTGTGAGTCAGGTAAGGGAATGTGCTGGGAAACTTACGATTCTAGCTAAGCATTCCGGTATTTCTGTTTTTCTGGTTGGGCATGTTACAAAAGAAGGGTCTCTTGCCGGTCCCCGTGTATTAGAACATTTGGTGGATTGTGTGCTTTATTTTGAAGGAGAAAGCCAAACCAGTTTCAGAATATTGCGTGCTATAAAAAATCGATTTGGATCGACAAATGAAATTGGTATCTTTGAAATGACTGCGAGTGGGTTACTTGATGTCGAGAATCCTTCTCAGATGTTTTTGACCGAAAGGCCCGAGCAGACATCAGGCTCAGCCGTAACTGCAACCATGGAAGGCACGAGGCCTTTACTTGTAGAGATACAGGCTTTGGTCAGCCAGACAAGTTTTGGACTGCCGCGTAGACGTACAACAGGTATTGATTTTAACAGGGCTACTCTTTTAACGGCAGTACTGGAAAAGCGAGCTCATTTAGCTTTGCAGAACCAGGATATTTTTATTAATGTTGCCGGCGGGGTGAAGATCGTTGAACCGGCAGCGGATTTAGCGGTGATTTGCGCAATTGCTTCCGGGTTCCGGGAAAAAGATATATCTTCTGGTGATGTGGTTTTTGGAGAGGTCGGGCTTGGCGGTGAAATAAGAGCTGTGGCTCAGGCACATCTACGGATTAACGAAGCTAAAAAATTAGGATTTAAACGGGTTATTTTACCAAAGAATAATTTAAATAACTTAGAAGAAAAATTTAAAAAAAGTGGAATTACTTTGATTGGTGTTTCTACGGTAAAAGAAGCACTCGATATTATATTTGATAATTAAAACGGACCCGCCAATTATGGCGAGGTTCAATTCACACTGTGATTTGTGTTGGTTCATTGCATCCCATAAATCACGTGTTCATTGAAGGAGGTATAGAAACATGACTATATTGTTTGTGCGTACATTTTTTGTTTTAATCAGTGTACTTGTAGGATATCAAATCGGATCATTATTAGGTGGCGGGGAAACCAATGGTGCGACTATTGGTTTATTCGCCGGATTAGGTATTAGTTTGGGGATTATTTTGATTGAGCGCGGTATGCGTCGTATTTCCGTAAGAGGACTCTCAAGTGCTGTGTTTGGTTTGATTTTCGGATTGTTAGCGGCGAAATTGCTTACAGACTCTTTTATCTTACTGCCGGTAGATGAATCAACCGCACGTACTATGCGTGTGATTTTTACTTTAATTCTTTGTTACTTAGGAATGATCGTAGCGATCAGAGGACGTGATGAGTTTAATCTCATTATTCCATATGTAAAACTTACACGCCATGACCAGGTGCAGGAAAATATAGTTTTAGATACGAGTGTGATCATTGATGGTAGAATAAGCGATCTTTGTCAGACAAAATTTGTGGAAGGCCGTTTAATTATTTCCCGTTTTGTGTTAAAAGAATTACAGCAGATCGCGGATTCTGCAGATCCATTGAAAAGAAATAGAGGGCGTCGCGGACTTGATATTTTAAATAAATTACAGAAGAACAGCAAGATTGTAGTTAAAATACATGATGAAGATTTTCCGGAGATTACCGAAGTAGACGCTAAGCTGGTAAAACTGGCTAAAGTGTTAGATGGCAAGGTTTTCACCAATGATTATAATCTAAATAAAGTGGCGGAATTAGAAGGTGTAGCTGTACTGAACATAAATGAATTGGCAAACGCGTTAAAGCCGATTGTTCTCCCCGGAGAAATTATGGAAGTAAAGATAGTTAAAGATGGGAAGGAACATAATCAGGGGGTGGCTTATCTTGATGATGGGACAATGGTTGTGGTTGAGGAAGGCCGTAAACTTATCGGTCAGACGATTCAGGCAACAGTTACCAGTGTGCTGCAGACTTCCGCAGGAAGAATGATCTTTGCGAAGAACGATAATAACGATGTAAATAATAAGCAGGACAAGAACCGTTACCCAAAAAAATAATGAAAATAACTGCTATTGTACCTGCTGCCGGTTCCGGGCAGCGATTAGGTTGTAAAACACCAAAGCCTTATTTGAGATTGGCAGATAAACCGCTTTTGGCGCATACCTTGTCTGCATTGCAAAGATCTAAATTAATAAACGAGATTATAATTGCTGCAGAACCTCAGCATATTCAGCGGGCTAAAAATGTGGTTCGAGGGTTTGATATCCTTAAGGTCAAGGCGGTTATTGCCGGAGGATGTACCCGTAGTGAATCTGTGCGTAATGGATTAAATGTATTAGATAAAGATACTGATTTTGTGCTTATCCATGACGCGGCACGTCCGTTTATCAGCGTAGATATTATTGATAAGTGTATAAAGGCAGCAATTAAAAATAAAGCGGCAGTGTGTGCGGTAAGGTGTTCTTCAACCATAAAGTCTGCGGACAAATTGCTTAATGTAACTGCTACTTTAGACCGCAATAAATTGTGGACAGTTCAGACTCCCCAGGTTTTTTCTTATGCGTTATTAGCAAAGGCCTATAAGAAGGTTGCTTTGAAAAAGTCCGGGTTTTTTGATGATGCGTCATTGATTGAGCAGATGGGGCATAAAGTTAAGATTGTAGAAGGATCAGATTTAAATATAAAGATTACAACGAAAGAAGATTTAAAAATAGCGAAATTGCTAGAGCAATTATAAATGGCTGATAGCTCATAGCTGATGGCTAATAGGGTAAAACAAAAGAAGAAAGAATAGAAATAAATAGGGATATTGACATTTTTTAACTATTGACTATAGGCTATAAACTATAGACTAAATTGGAGAGATTTTAATATGAGAATTGGTTTAGGTCATGATCTTCATCAGCTGGTAGAAGGCCGGAAGCTTTTTTTAGGGGGCATAGAGATAGCTTCTGATAAAGGCTTGTTAGGGCATTCAGATGCAGATGTTTTACTGCATGCAGTATGCGATGCAATGCTTGGCGCGGCCGGGCTGGGTGATATCGGAGAGCATTTTCCGGACACAGATCCGAAATTCAAGGATATATCTAGTGTGGTTTTGTTACGACAAGTTTATCAGCTGGTTGGAGGCAAGGGGCATCAGATTGAAAATATTGATTGTACGATTTTTTCCGAAGCAATAAAAATTGCACCATATAAGGTTCAGATAAGAGAAAATATAAGCGACATACTTTGTATTCCTACAGAACGAATTAACATTAAAGCTAAAACGAACGAAAAACTTGGCCCAATAGGTGAGGGCAAAGCAATTGCCGCGTCTTGTGCGGTATTATTAACCTAAGGAGAGAGAAATGTGTGTGGATATCCTATTGTTTATCCTGATATTTTTTGTGGTAAGTATTGCATTGATAAGTTTGACGTTTAAAGATGAAATAAAGTCGACTCGGAATCGTGATCCCGCAGCCACAAATATTTTAGAGATATTACTGACTTATGCTGGACTACATGCAATTATTTTGCATAGGATTGCACATTTTTTGAATCGGTTAAGATTGCCTTTTTTCCCGCGCTGGTTATCCCAGTTCAACCGTTGGTTTACAGGCATAGAAATTCATCCTGCGGCACAGATTGGCAAAGGGCTATTTATTGACCATGGCATGGGTGTGGTTATCGGGGAAACCACAGTTGTTGGAGATAATGTTACTTTATACCAGGGTGTTACTCTGGGTGGGACGGGCAAGGAACAAGGAAAACGTCATCCTAATATCGGAAATAATGTAGTGATTGGTGCCGGAGCGAAGATACTGGGTAATATTACGATTGGTGATAATTCTTATGTCGGAGCTAATGCTGTGGTAATTAAAGATGTTCCTGAGAACTCTACGGTTGTTGGTGTTCCCGGCCGAATTACCAAGCAGGCCGGGGAAAAGATTGAAACAGAGCTGGATCACATCCATGTACTTGATCCTTTGATGCAGACAATAGAGCAGTTGCAGAAGAGACTTGATAGTTTAGAGAAACGAAAATAATAAATTCTTGATACAGCAAACTTTTTGTATTACATACGATTTTTTCATCGAAATCAGCAGGCTACGCCCCCTTGCCTTCGGCAGGGGACTATTTCTCTTCAAAAATTGCATGTAATCCAAAATAACTTGGATAATAAAATTATGTCTATTAAAATTTACAATTCATTAACTTCCAAAAAGGAAGAATTCAAACCGCTTAAAGAAGGCGTTGTTAAGATGTATGTATGCGGGCCTACGGTATATGATGTAAGTCATATTGGGCATTTACGGGCAGCATATGTTTTTGATGTTATTCGCCGTTATTTAGAATGTAGAGAATTTAAAGTGACCTTTGTCCGGAATATTACGGATATTGACGATAAGATAATTAAAAAAGCTCAGCAGGAATTAGATGAGGATAATGAGGGGCTTAACGATAAAGTTAAAGAGGTCGCGGAAAAGTATACACGTTTGTATGAAGAAGATATGCAGAGCTTTGGCATAAAAGACCCGGATATCCAGCCTAAAGCAACAGAACATATCCAGGATATGATTTCCATGATCCGGACTTTAATTGATAAAGACATGGCTTATGCTTCAGACGGAGATGTGTATTTTTCAGTGCGTAATTTTCCTGGATACGGAAAACTTTCCCATCAGAGCGTGGATCAAATGGCTGAAGGAGTAAGAAAAGCTCAGGAGACAAACAAAAGAGACCCACTTGATTTTGCTTTATGGAAAAAGGCTAAGCCGGGCGAACCTTATTGGGAGAGTCCTTGGGGTAACGGCAGGCCGGGCTGGCATATTGAATGTTCGGTAATGAGTACTAATTATTTGGATTCTACTTTTGATATTCACGGCGGAGGCCGGGATTTGATCTTTCCACATCATGAAAATGAAATTGCACAAGCAGAAGCAGCTACGGGAAAGCCTTTTGCTAATTGCTGGATACATAACGGCTTGCTTACAGTAGAAAAAGAAAAAATGGCGAAATCTTTAGGTAATTTTGTTACGATAAAAGAAATATTAGAGAAATATCACCCGGATGTGTTGAAAATATTTTTTCTCCAGGCGCATTATGCAAGTACAATGGATTTTTCCTGGCAGAAAATGGAAGAAGCAAAAAAAGCCTATGAGAGAATTTTAATTTTTCTGGATAAAGCAGAAAAAATTTCAGGAGATAAAGATGGAACAGAAGTAATTGGTTCTTTTAAAGAGCAGTTTATGGAAGCTATGGATGATGATTTTAATACAGCCAAGGCACTTGCGGTATTATTTGATAGGATAAATAAATGTAATAAATTGTTTGAAAGTGATGAAGAAGATAAAGATTCTATGATACGTAGTGCTTTTGAAAATATTAAAGAAATAGCAAATGTATTCGGGTTGACCTTCTTAAAGAAAGAAAATAAGATTTCAGACTCGGAAATCGAAGAAAAAATAGAACTTCGTTTGAAATATAAAAAAGAGAAGAATTTTAAAGCTGCGGATGAGGTCCGGGACCAATTATTGGCATTGGGAATTGTGCTTGAAGATGCAAAGGACGGTAATACGGTCTGGCGGGCAGATTTATAGGGTGCAATATTGTGAATTTACATATAAGATTTTAAACCAAAATATATGATTTTGCTAATATTTAGTACCTCTTGACACCTAAAAGATAACGTGTTATACTTTTTTGTAAGATTTTAAAAATATATTAAAATATTATTACTTTTTAAATATTTAGTATTATTAAAAGTATTTTTGTAAGATTTTGAAATATTTATGTGGACTTGAAAAGTGAGGTGTGATTATGAAAGGGGCATTATTTAAAGACCAGATTCTATCGGACCGGGAGCGAAAAAATCTTGATATACTGGAAGTTGTACGCAGGTATGGACCGGTTACCAGGACGGAGATTTCACGCATAACAAAGTATAACATTGTGACAGTTTCTAATTATGTTAATAATTACATTAAAAAAGATTTAGTAGTAGAAAAGGGGCTTGATATATCAAGCGGTGGCAGAAAACCTACTTTAGTCGAGCTAAATTCCCGTAACTGCTTTGTTATTGGTATTGATATTGGGCCGGAGCATGTGATTGCCATCCTTACTGATCTTTCTTTGAATATGATCACCAAGGTTAAAAAGGCTCGTCCCAAAGAGTCAATGGAAGATGTAGTAAGTAAATCCATAGAGCTGATCTATGAGGTGATTGAAAAATCACAGATTGAAGCTAAGAAAATAAAGGGATTGGGTATTGGAATTTCCGGGATTATTGATGCTAAGGCCGGGACAGTGAGAGATACTGATCCTCAGCGTGGCAGAACCGCGGCCAGTTATATTTCAATTAAAAATCTGATTGAAAGAGAATTTGGCATTCCTACTTTTGTGGGTAATGATGCTACGGTAGCGGCATTTGGGGAAAAGCGGATAGGATTAGATGCTGAGATTGAAAATGTGCTTTATATGTTTTCCGATGTAGGGTGCGGTATTATTATTAAAGGAGAAATATACGCCGGTGCCGGTGGTAGTGCAGGAGAAGTTCAATTGAATATGAATAACCAGGGGGATGACCTGATAAAGGACTTGGGATTGTTCAGGTCGGGCAGTATAAGCTTAGGGATTGTTGAATCGGCCAGAACCGCAGCTAAAGACAGCAATGGGACAAAGATCAAAGCTATAGTAAACGGGGATACAGCTTCAATTACGGCTGAAACCGTAATTGAAGCAGCGCGTCAGGGTGATAAAGTTGCTATAGAAATTTTAGAAAAAGCCGGACTTAATCTTGGAGTAAGGATTGCATATTTAATTAATCTATTTAATCCGGAGATAGTTATTCTTGGCGGTGGTATGGAGCAAGGAGGAGATTTGATTCTTGAACCGATCAAGCGAATGGTGCGTAGGCTAGCATTTGAAGAGCCAGCAAGTATGGTTCGAATCATTCCTTCCCGCTTAGGTGAAAATGCGGTATCGTTGGGTGCAGCAAGTTTGGTTATTCGGGAAATATTTATACACGCGTAAAAAAAAGGAGAAAAAATGGATCAGGAACTTAAATTTTTGAAAACAGCAGCTGTAATTTTTAAGGTTTTAGCTTGGGTTTCAGCGATTTTCTTTCTGGTTGTGACTATGATTGTGCTTTTTGGGGCAGCAGGGCCGGACACGCCTAGAGCCGCAAGCATAGTTTTCTTATTGGGCGGTGGTTTTTATTTTCTGGTTCTTTTTGGTCTTTCAGAGGCATTGAAACTTCTTTTTAGTTTATCTGCGAAAGTTGATAAGATTCTCGGGCTTCTGTCGGGAAAGCCTGTTGATAGAAATATATAAAGGGCTAATATCGGAGGGTATTTCTTTTGAAAAAAGCATTGTTAGTTGCAATATGTATGATATTTTTATGTCCATTGGTCTTTGCTGAAAAACAAGAGCAGGATAAAGTGAAATTAAAATATAATTTTAAGGTTGGAGATAACTTAACTTATCATTTGAAGATGAAAGATGAGTTATTGCTTGAAGATGAGAGGCTAGGGGGAGAGCCTTTTAAATCAACTATAAAGTCTACGGGATTTATTAATTATGAGCAAGAAGTGCAAGGGGTTGATTTGTCGGCAGACGAAATTAAGATAAAAGTTAGTTATGGAAGAGGTAATAAGTATATGTTTCATGGGGATAAGTTAAGCTCTAATCCAGTCTCGACTGCGCTGGATGATAAAAGTATTCTTTTGACAATGCATTTGTCTGGCAAGTTAAAAGATAAGAATGTGATAAAAGGGCAAGGATTTTCTTTGCATGATCGTGATATTATGCAATTACTCTTTGTCGAGTTCCCCGAGAATGAATTGCAGTCAGGAGATAGTTGGGTTAAAGAGAATAATTTGCCTTTAAATATTCCTTCTAGGGATGGAGTAAAGATCTTAGCAGAGAAAAGCATCAAATCAAAATATACGCTTCTTAGTATAGAGAAGAGAGGTGTTTATGATTGTGCAAAGGTTAATCTGGAAGCAAATATTAATGGTTTTCGTGATACTGCAGGGCATGGTATTATTGTTAAGGAAAAAACCCTGGTAATTATTGACGGCTTAATATATTATGATCTGGCAACAGGGTATGTGGTATATGCTGATCTCTCTAAGTCTATACATACCAAAGAAGTTATAAAGATTGATTCTAAGCATGAAAAAGCAACTGAGGCGAGTAAAAAATCATCTCCTGGAACAATTATTATGGACAGAGAAGTCCATACTTCTGTAGAATTATTGTAATATGCAATCAGCTCACCTTGACAACTAACCCCTTGTATGGTATAATTTTAACAGGATAGCTGTAAGAATTTAAGACATTATAAAATGATTTTAAAAAGACATTCGTAAGTGTCTACAGCTGTTGAGGATGTTAAAATCCGAAAAGGCAAACCTCAGGAAATTGAGGGGCGCAAAGCTACGGGTCTAAAGCTAGATTGCTACGATCGCCGGGCGCACCGACAACGATATAGCATAAGTTATGATAGCCGAGCTGCCGAAATTTTAGTAATTTAATTGCGGTTGTTCGGCTATTTTTATTTAGAAGGGAAAGATGATGAAAAGAAACTTCTGGCTCAAATTGATTGCAGTATTAATCATCCAGGCGTTATTTTTGACGCAGGTTGATTTTTCTTTGGCTGCAGTTTATCAGAGTAAAGAAGTTTTGCAGGAAGGCGTCTTGAAACTAGTGAGAATAAAAGATGCCGATACCAGCTTGATTAGCGGTATTAGCTGTGTATACTTTGCAGTATTTTCTATCTTAAGGGGATCTGGAACATCCATAACAGAATTGGTTTACGGGGGAGAAGTACGCACAGATACTAAACATATTTATAAAGCGTTTATTCATCAGGAAGACAAGATAATTGCAGATAATACAGGTTTTAGTATTATAGAGATTATAAATAATGGCAAACAACTAGAACAGGCAAGTACTCAAAATTCAAGAGCACCTCCGGCTGAAGAAAAAATAGCGTTGATGTTTACACAAACCCGAACTACATAATTTAATAGTTCGGGTTTTTTGTGTCTAAAATATATACAGAAGGGAGATGAGAAAGATGATTGAAAAACGCAGATTTCCCAGAGTAAATCATGAGTGCCCTGTTCAGTTGAAAACAATGCGTGGAACCGGCTCTAACTTGATGAAAAATTCATTTTCTAAGAATGTAAGCCAGAGCGGAATGGAACTAGTTTCTTTTGATTTTTATCCGGTTAATGACAGGGTTCAGGTACAAGTTTTTTCAAGCAGTTATGCTAGCATGATGCAGGCAGTAGGCAGAATAGTATGGGTGCAGCAGTTACCTAACCAAGAAAAATATCGCATAGGTATTGAATTAGTGGAAGTAAGCCGTAGTGCTTACCGAAAACTTACATCTTTGGTTCAGAATACGTTGTTAAGTCATGGGATTGGATTACAGGGGGATATGAATGTTGCATAAGCAGAGCGTATTAACATATCTTAGACATAGTCAACAGTCTTTTTCAATATTTTGGGACTGTTCTGCTTTGAATCTGAAGTGTTGGAGCCGGATTATAATATTTGCTTTGGTATTTATTTTATTACTTTCGACACTTGTTCGAGGTCAGTTTTCGGATAAAGAATACGGTAGTTCTAATGGTAAACGCAAGCCGATATTAAGAGAAGATCAGATTCCGGTAAAAGACGGGGTTTCATATTCAGCATTTGAAGAGACGTCTGTTTCCAAGAGCCGGGAGTCAGAAGGAGTCAGAACTACAATTAGCGGCTTATTGGATGCGGGATATGACTTAGAGGAAGTTGTTGTGCTTTTAGAAAAACAAGGACATAGCGCGGCATCAATTAGTATCGTTTGTCTGGATCCTCAGTTTAAACTAGATGCCAAGCAGATACATAGTGCTTTGCATAAAGCTGGGTTTTCAAAGCAGGAAGCAGATGGCGCTGTTCCTGTATCATTGCGCCAGGCAAAACAGTTATTTTATCAGCCGGCGAAGAATAATTCTAAATCAGTTATTGCAGAAAAATCATTAGAGTCTCAGGCAGTTGAATCGCTTCAAGTGAGTGCTCCGGCAGTCAAACCTTTAATAAATAGTGAAACAGAATTAAAAAGTACAATCAATACTCTTAAACGCTCAAGGGTTTCTACTCCTCAGATTGTAGAAGTTTTAAAAGAACTTGGCGTATCTTCAGATAGTATAGTTAAAGCTTTTGATGAGATCCAAAGCGGGAGTTCAACCGATGGGTTTAATGGTCTGGGGGAATGGAAATCATTTCAAAACGCAAGATACGATAATGTAAAAAGTGAAGCAGCGATAATTGCTTCGGATATAGAACTTGTCAGTTCGCTTCGCGCTTCAGGTTATACGACTAAAGATATTGTACAAAGTATAATGTCTAGACCTAAAAATAAAAACATTTCAGATAGTTCTAATTTAATAAGAAAAATGGTTAAAATTTTATGTAAATCCGAGATTAATTTAGAAGATACCGTGAATACTTTAAAAGATAATGGGGTTTCCTCAGAAACGATTATTATTGCGTTTATGGGAAAGCCTGTTTCATTGATAGATAAAATAAAATCAGGAATGTTATTTAGCAATAATACTACTAAAACAGCTAATAAAATTATTAAAGGAGTAGTTAACGGAGTAACTTTAAAAACTGTAATTAAAGACCTGCAGCATTCAGGTCATAAAAATAAAGATATTGTTAGTGCCCTGGATTTTTTGCAGGTTTCCGGAGTGCAGACATCTGAAATATTTAATCAGACAGCGAGGAGGTAATAGCGATGAAAAACTTAATAACCAGGATTTTGTGTATAACGGTTATATTTTTATTTACGCTTGCGCCGTATTGCTTTGCAGGGTGGGGAAACGTAAGAAAAACAATAGATATGGAGACTAATAAAGATAAAGTTGATTCTGCTCAAATAGATAATAAAGAGACTCCATATTCTCATATAAGTACACTAGAGCAAGGTAAAGCAGAGGTTAAGACTTCGAATGAAGAGACAAAAGCTACGGTTACAGGGTTAAAAGATGCGGGTTTTTCTGTAGATGCGATTGTGAATAATTTAAAGAACGGGGGCAAAAATGCTTCTGAGATAAGTGTGGCTTGTTTAGGTTGCAATATCAGTGGCGCGGCAGTACATGCAGCGTTGATTAAATCTGGATTTTCCAAAGAAAGCGCTGATTCAGTAGTGCCGGCAGGATTAATAAATCAAGAGTCTGAGGCTTCAATAGCACAGAGCCAAACAGGAAATACTTTAAGCGAAGTGACTGCTCCATTAATTAGTGATTTAGTTTTTGTTCCAATGGATAATAATGTTGGAGAAGTATCAGCTAGTGTAGGAGAAGTGGCTTCTGTTGGGTTGAACGATACCAAGCAGGAAGCTTTACAGTTTGCAAAAGATGAACTTGGAGAAATGCCTCAGAAACCGGAACTTAAAGGGAGAGGTTTCTTTAGCAAAATTATTCGAATATTAGTTTTTCGTATTAAAGTTATCAATAAGATGAAAAAAGCAGAGAAGACTTCTAAAAAAATGGTAGAAAATGGATATTCTTCTGCGGAAATAGGACATGCTTTTGCTGGAATCGGATACAGTCAGAGACAGACGGCAATATTATTAAAAACATCTGGTTTTTCGACAGAAGAAGCATATACAGGTTTGCTGGAAAGCACGGACATTTGGCAGGGGGCAGAGGAGAAAACTATTGCGAAGTCTATGATTGAAGCAGGATATAATGAAACAGAAGTTGATGCCGCTTTAATCGGTAGTCTGAAAAAACAGGGATATACAGCACAGGAAGTGGTTAATACTATTTTTTCAGACATGCCTGAACAGCCAAAAGCAAAAGCGTTAAGTGGTTGGAGAGGTATTATGGTTAGAATCTTAAGAACTGTTTATAATCGTAATATGGAGGTAAAAGTACAAAAGGCGGAAAAAGCAGCTCAGAATATGATTCGCAGTGGATATAGTAGTGAAGAAGTAAAGGGAGCTTTTAGAAATGCAGGATTTAATGATACAAACGCAGTTAAAATATTAAATGCCATTGGCGCGTAATTATTGATAAAATATATAAAAAAATGATAAACTAATAAATGAATAAACAAAGGAGAAAAAATGCAAGGACTAACTGGTAAGCTGTGGTTTAAAATCATAGCCTTCATCGTTTTACAAACTTTTATGTTTGTGCAGGCAGATATATCCTGGGCGGCAAATTATCGTCAGCAAAAAGGCCAGGGCGAGAGGGTTGTTGATGAACGCGATAAAGTATCTAAAGACGCGTTAAATACCCAGGTAGTTCTAAATCAGCCTGCAGTACCGTTTATTAGTTTTGATCCGGGGATTGCTCCGCCTCGTTCGGAAAAACTATCTTTAATCGAGACAACCATAGAAGGTTTGTCGATGGCCGGTACGAATTTAAAAACTATATTTGGTACTTTAAAGAATTCCGGTTGTTCGGTATCAGAAACTGGTTTTGCGGCGATGCGGCAGGGATATCCAAAACACGAAATCTATAAAGCTTTGATCAGCGCCGGGTATGATAAAGAAGAAGTAAAGACAATGCTTGGTAGTATATTACAGCGTGAAGAAGAAAAGAAATCAGAAGATGAATCAGCTAACCAGAAGACAGGACCGCCGCTAGACAAAGAGAAAAAGGATGCTGATAAAGAAGCTTCCTTTTTAGACGCAGAACAACCAATCCCCGAATCTTCCGAAGTGACCGCCCTTTCTGTGGGCAAAGATCCCGTTAAAATAATCGAAAAAGCAACAGCTGATAATGCGGTAATGAACCAGACAGTTGCGTTTGTACGTTTAATGATCAATGAAGGTAAACGTGGTAAAGAGCTTATAAAGACTTTAAAGAAAGCCGGACTTACTAATGAAAGAATTGTCATGGCTTTGGCTCAGTTAGGTTTTAGCTTGGATGATATTGTCGCTATATTTAAAGAAGCGGATATCAGCGCTACAGAAATTATTCAGGCCATACACAATGGCTTTTTGGCGTTTAGCGATAAAGATATTTATAATGCCCTGCTTAAAAACGGATTTAGTGATAAAGATATTATTGCCGCATTTAAAACAGCCGGAGTATCTTCAGAAGATGTTTTAAAGATAGCTACACAATTAAGCCGGAATATGGTGAGTGTGGCCAAGGCAATGGTGGAGGTAGGTTTTAGTTATGCTGATATTGCCAAAGCATATCTTTTAAAGGCAATGAAATGGACTTTTGATAAGAGTGTGCATGTTGTGAACTGTGCGGTCAAGGCATTTGACGCATTTCTTACTAATATCGGCCGTAAATTTACAAGCAAAGAAGAACTTGCCTATGAACTCATTGTAGATGATATCCTGCGTACCGGAGAAGTAGAGATTACCGGTAAAGATGTAATGACTTCTATGCTGGCAATAAAGAATGTTGCCCAGAAATATGGAATAGATATGCAGGGGTATAATTTGACCCTGGAAAGCCTGATGGAATTAAATGACGCAGCGATTGTGCATTTAGACGGTGATCACTGGGTAAGTTTGCAAAATATAGATGGTGATCAGGTTTCAATTATTGATAACGGAGAAGAGAAGACAATTTCTCTTACTGAACTAAAAATTCGTTGGGATGGCAATACATTAGCGATCAATCAGGAGAGAACACAATACCAAGAGCTTTTAGATTTACAGATGCGTCAGATACGTGGTGGTAGAGGTTGGAATCCTTTTAAAGCGATAAAGAAAATATTTAAAGCAGTTAAAAATTTTATTGTAAAGACTGTTAAAGCTATAGTTAATATAACTAAAGCTGTATTTTATACAATTACGGGAAATACACAAAAAGCAGATTATTATTATAACAGGGGTTTTCAACAGTTAAGCCAAGCGCTTAACTCGCTTATCAATGCAGTAGTTCCTGGTAAGTTCCTACAGAAAATTTTTAAATCTATTGCCAATGGATTGGTTATGTTTGCCCGAGGAATGGTTAATCAGATAAGAGGCTTGTGTATGATGGCTCGGGGTGATTTTAAACAGGGATTTAAAACATATCTTATGGGAGTTGTGCAGACTGCGGTTGCTCCGCTAGTTAGTCTCTATGGGATGTTAGGAGAAAAAGTAGGTAGGGTCGTAGCCAAGGTTATTCAGTGGGTAGTACGTATTGTTGCAGCTGTATTAAGTTTTGTTTGTACTAAAATTTTTGGCTGGACAGGAATAGGAATGGCTATAGGAATGGCTATTGCTTTTGTAGCTACCGTAATTACCTGTATGGTGGATTATGATTTTGTTCAGATGGTTCAACGTGGTGATGCGAATGAAATTGCGAGTGTTATGGGCAAAATATTTAAGGCGGCAGCTATATCCGCAGTAATTGCTGCTGTTGCTTTTTGTATAGGAGGAGCTATCCAGGGATTAGGAGGCACCGCATCAACAACAGGCTCAACAATAGCAACAACAGTAGGTAGTATTGTGAGTACTGTAGCCAAGGCAGCAATTACTGTAGCTAAGACTGCAATGACTGTAGCCAAGTTTGTATTAGCTCCTGTAATAACGGTAGTCAATGTTTTAGCTAGAGCTGCAATGACTGTAGTTACTGCTATAACTAAAATTGTAATGACTGTAGTTAAGGTTATAGTTGATGGTATGAATCATGTAGTGAGAATGGTGACAAACTTTTTAAAACCTATGATTGAGAATCTTAAGAATTCTATAGTGAATATGGTGAAAGCTATAAAACCAGATGCAGTTATTCAGGAGATAGGAAGCGAGGTAATTGAAGAAGCTATAACAAAGGTAGTAAAGGAACAAATTGCAATGTATGTTGCTACTAAAGGATTGGACTCTGCTGGGATTGATGATCCTTATGTGAGGGCTGGTATTGTAGGTGCTATTGGTGCATGGGCTGGGGGAGACGGCTTTAAAATTGATGCAAAAGATGTGGTTGAAGGAGTTTTTATCGGGACAACTCAGGAGACAATAAGGCAGCAGGGATATAAACGTAATTGGGATCCTTTACTTATAGAAAGTCTCGCTACTGTAGGAGGGACAGTAGTTGGTGCGTCTATAGGTGCTATTCAAACTTCTAGGACAGTTTATACTGGTACCTGGGCGAGTAGAACAATGGATAATTTAAAAGCTTCTTTTGGCCAGATGGTTGGTAATATAGCGACAAACGCTGTACAACGTATTTGCCTGGAAAATGGTATGGATCCTATTGCCACCAGCGCAATATCTTCACTTGCAGGTGGTCTTGTCACTGGGCTGGGAAATTATGCTGTTGGAAACAGTCCAGGTGGTTTTCGTAGAAATATGGGGTTTGCATTGGTCCAAGGAATTAATGATGGGTTTACGTCAGCTGGTTCTATGTTGTATAAAAAGATTTTAGTCGAAGACTTAGCCTTTACTGATAGTCAGGCGTCTTCGATGGTAAATGGTACTTTTGGTCAATTGAAATATCAAATGGAGCTGCACAATGAATTCGGTTATGGAAAATGGGAAGGGACCGATGACCTGACTTTTAGTCAAAAGCTTCAACTCGCGGGAACAAAACTTGGTGAGGGTGGAGTGTTTAGTGATTCTTTAAAGGTATTAAATAGAAATGATGGTCTTAAAAATGATCTTATTTCTGCTATGGGTTTGAACTCAGGTTCGTATTCCGGAACTGCGTATGATAAAGCGAGCTATATAGATGGTTTTAATAGCAAAATAGACTCCATGGATTACATGATGAATGGCTTGGATTCCAATATAGAGCTTAAAGCAGATGGTAAATATTATAATTCTGATGGTAGTATTAATACTTATATGTCCCGCAATAAAGCGAAAAACGAATATTGGAATCATTGGAAAGAAGCAAAACCAGAAATATTTGGACAATCAGCAGGTGATAGCAATGGAGGGCAATCAACAAATTTAAGTTTTGGCGATGCTTATTTTGAGACTATTTCTACTCGGCAGCTAAGTTGGCAGAATACCAATGCGAGAAGTTCCCTTAGTTTTATTACTGCTCCTATACGTAATAGCTTAAACGTTTCCATATATAATGCTACACGCACTGCATATGAACCTCGCGCTATTATGCAGGGCGCTGAAATTATAAAGATCGCGGACAATTCAGCACAACAGAAATATTTAGCAAATTCTATTAGCCCACAGTTTAATTCAATAATAGATGTCAATAATGTAACTTCTGTAGCTTTTAATAGCTGGAATCATTTTCAAACTAATACTGCTGCCTATTTTACGACAATTTCCAGCAGTGTTAATAATAAGGGAAGGGAAGTATATGTTTTTAATACAGGCAGAAGAGTTGGTTCTAATTTGGTTTGCGCGGAAACTCCAAATAAGCAGGCTATGGAAAGTTTTTTCAAAACGGAAGAAATCAATAATTTAACGATCAGTCCTTTTACTAGTAAAACACTGGGTAATTTTGAGGCTCAAAACAAGGAAGAATTCATTATTACCGGAGCTATTCAGCAGTTGACGAAAACCGGGATAATTGTAGATTATCAGCTGGTAAGTATGACCGAGGGTGCAGATATTCTTCTTGCAACAACAATTAATAATGTTGACTTGTTTACTACTGTTGCCAGCGGGGTGCAATTCAGTTCTCAGTCATTAGTATTGAAGGATAAGAATAACAGTACTTATAAGACTGCGATTGATAAAGTATCCGTAGATTTAGGCATTAATGAAAGTGTTGATAAAATTGCTAATCAGGTAAAGTTAACTTCTGCAGTTGAATTATGTATTAATGCTAATGGAAACTTGAGTATAACGGGAGAATCTCTGGACGAACTTAATACAGAGTTAGGAGCCTTGGAAAATCTGGCAAAGAAATCTAAGGCTATTGATTTGCCGGGCGGTTGTGTTCTTGCAAATACGTCTCTTGAGTATATTGAAACTTCAGAAGGATTAGAGCTTATCGCAAAAGAGACATTACAGAAAGATCGTAATATTGAATATGAGGGACTAGGTTATACAATTGATACAAGTAAAGGTACGGTTCAGTATGTTTATAATAATAAGGGAAAAATTACGAGTTTATTGAATTTCGATAAGGGGTATAAAGGAGTAACGCTTAAAGGTTCAGATGGCAAATCAATAATGATTTTTAACGGAAATAATGTGACTTTAAGTAATGATAAAAAGTCATTTTTTAACTCAATGTTAGTGAAATTGAATTATCGCAAAGGAAATGAATTGAGTATTCGTAGTGCGGAAGTATTAGCTATAGATGATTATAATCTCGGGAAAGTAAATAGCTTTGAAGTTATGCGACAAGGAAAATCTTTAGCATCATCATCAATAACTGATTCTGCTAAAGATTTGTCTACCGAGGGGAAATTAAATTATATTCGTTTAGGTTCTGATTCGGATAGTAATACGATTATTAAAGCAGGAAGTGTTTTTACTATTATTGAAAATGAGGTCAAATTCAAGAACAATGATGTTTTAATTAATGAAGGAACCAATTCGATTAGTATTACTGGACAAGACAGGTCTTTAATGACTTTGAATGGAAAAGAATCAGCAATAATATTGAAGGGTAGTGCGCGTAAATTTGATCTGACTAAAGAAAGTGTCCAAGAGCAGATGAGACAGAAACAAGGCATTCCTACGGATGATACATTAGTAGAGAAGGATACCTTTGTCTTGGGAGACGGCAGCACTGTTGTAATCTATGCAGACCAGGATTCTAATTCTAAGGTATTACAGGTGTTTTCTGGAAACTTGGGGACAAATGATAAAGGACATAGAACTATCGATGTTTCATTTGTTAATGAAAATGGAATACTGGAAACAATGTCTATGAACAACGATATGCTAAGGCAGAAGGTCAATTCCAATAGATTTATTAATGGAGTACAAGGGGTATATCAAATTACTTCTGGAGATCAATTAGCATTGGTATTTGAGTTTGGGACAGGTTCTAATATGCAGCGGAAAGTTTTAGATTTTAGTCTCGGGGAAGATACCAATGGCAGTAGTGTATATACATTGAATGACTGTAGTTTAAATACAGATACAAACACTATTAATATGGGCGGGGTGTCTTTTGATAAAACAGAGACATCTTTGCAAACAGCTGTCTTTTATCGTTCGGAAGATACTTCAGCTGTTCAGGGGAAAACTGAGGAGATGAATAATGATAGGCTTGATACATTAAATACAGGTATTACTATTGGAGGACATGAAGCTCATTATCAGATAACGACTGATAATAGAAATAAAGTTGTTTTATCTTATGATGATAAGGTAGTGATGTTTTCTAAAACTACACAGGGGACTGTGGTACAGGCGCCGAAGAATGCAGATGGACTAAGGGAAATCGGTGACATGGTTAATACTGCGGAAACAGGAGAAAAGACAATAGATGTTATAACTTTTGATGATTCTCAGGTAACTGCGACTATAAATACGATTACTCTAGAAGCAGAAGTTTCTCAGCCTAAGAGCATAAATGATATAGACTATTCCGGCAAGAAAATTATGGTTGATGGAGTGAATGGGAGATTTAATAAGGATTTGCCAATTAATCAGAATAAAGATGAACTTGTTCCGCGGTCATTTGAACTTGCTGACGGAACAATGCGGGAATGTGTGGTTTTGGCTGAGGCTGATGTTAATGCCGGAGAATTTTTGGGAAAATTAGGTGGAGCTAAAATAATCGGGCTTTATGCTACAAAAGATAACCAGGTTTTTATGCATGTACAGGGCAGACAGAATATTGTTATGCCGGAAGATAGCTCTGGGCCATCTGATCAGAGTCCTGCGTATACTATTAGTAAGTTTGATATTAAGAGGAAGACAAGTAATGGTTTTAGAGTTGAAGGTCTTGTTGAGTACCAGCTTTCAGCAGTGGACAATAAAGGTGATTTTGAATTTAATCCCATGGCTTTTAATCCTGGCGCACAATTTTCTGTTTCCGAAAAGTTTAATAAGAGAGAAGTTATAATCAAAAATAAAGTGCTATTGCGTGGAGATGAGTGTGTTGTTACAAGTCAAGGTGTGGAGGTCGAGAACAGGATTGATGTTGATTTTATCACGCAGTCACTAGCAGTAAATGATAAAGCATCTACGATTTTTAATCAAATGGTTAGAGTTGATGTGTCTTTACATAAGAGTGAAGAAGCAGATGCTA
The DNA here is from genome assembly GCA_024231215.1 of PVC group bacterium. Taxonomy (GTDB): domain Bacteria; phylum Omnitrophota; class Gorgyraeia; order B26-G9; family B26-G9; genus JAAEQR01. The sequence goes on from JAAEQR010000072.1 coordinate 240,226, forward strand.
ATCCAGCGTTAATGATTGATAATGTATTAAGTGTAGATGGTAAAAAAATAGATTTGGACGAGCTATCAGGGATAATTGTTTCTGAAGGGGAACTTAAGGCAGAGTTTCAGGGAGTGAAACTGGAGAACGGAATAATATCTTTGTCAGCTAAAGGGACAGGTATTATTAATACAATTGGTCAAAACCCAGGAGATGAAGAAGATATAGGGTACAATCTGCCAGGTATCACAGTTGCTAATTCAAACTATAAATTAACTCAGAATCTGGGGGAAGGATTTGCAGTTTGGGAAGGCTTGATGGATTTTGCTGTAATGCCGACAGGTAATGTAAAAGCTTTGTATGAGCAGCAGGGAGTAAAAGGCATTATTGCGGATACATTTGAAGGCGAGGTTACTATTGCCGGACATAAAGTTAAGAAGTCAGAACAGTTTGAAGTAAATTATGCGGGTGTTACAGTTATTCCTATTGTGCAGCCGAAAACTGTACGAAATTTAATGTCTGGAATAGGAGAAAATATATCAGCTGATATTATAAATAGTCTTCGTCAAAATTCAGGCGGTCTTTTTGGAGAGGATCAGTCAATAACTGGAGTTATGCATAAAATAAACGAAGACCTTACCGTAGTTAAACTTGATGATAGCAACTCTGTTTTTGATGGGGTAGATTCCTTATTGCAAAATGTAAATGTATCAGAAAATGCATTTGATATTGTACAGGTTAATAATGTTCAGCCGTTGGTTCTTATAAGAGGCGACAATGTATCTGTTACTTATTGTGAGATTGATAGTAAAGGATTGCCGGTTATAATTGGTAGTTCTGGTATTGATAGCCAACAGGGTATTATTTCGGTAGGCATCGAAAAAGCAGAGCGTAGTTTTAGTGCTTTTGCCAATGATAACCAGTCCTATGTATATAATAAAACTTCTACAAATGATTTTAGTTTAGAATTAATGCCGCAGCAAGGGAATAAGAATAGTTACTATGGTACATTGACTAGTAAAAAAGGAGTTGTTACAGGAACTGGTGTTTTTAATAAGAAAAATGCAAGTGATAACCCTATGGTGGCATCGGCGGCTATTTCGAAATTTACCGCGGATAATTTAGCTGTAACACAAATAACCCCGCTTGTGCAGGAAGGGAAAGCTCAAGGTTTTAGAATAGATAGTATTTCCGAAACAGCTGTTGCTTCCTTATCTTTTGTTCCTACAGATAGAGGGGATGCTCTTTTTGCACGGCATTCAAATAAGGAAACAGGAAATCAATATGAGAAGATTTTCTATCTTAGTGGTTCTAAAATATATCCTAATAGTAAGGCTGGAAATTGCGCGTATTCTTATATCAAGACATTTGATGAGAACAATGATTTAAATATTAGGATAGAAACCACAGATGCTTATCGTGGAAGTAAGGAATTTCAGAATAAAGTTTTACTAGTAGACGGAACCTATAATAAAGAGTCAAAGGATTGGAAATACAGTTTAAATAGAGAAGGAATTAAAGAAGAAAATTTATTCATAAATAAACATGAGTTTAAGGCATTAACTGATACAATACTTGGTGAGTTTGGAGCTGTCTTAGGTAAAGATCTTGGTTTAGATAAGATTAAGGTTGCAGATATTAAGCTAGAGGGGAGTGGAAGTTCTAAAACAGAAAAATATTTTGGGCTTACTGCTGAAGTCTCAGAAACCGGGTTTAGATTGTATGATCCAAGGGGTGGATATAGTCTCTCTTTGAATGAGAAGAATATCGAAGTGGGGGTGCGGGGAGAATCAATCACATTGTTGACCAGAAGCTCAGACAGAGATGAGAGTCATATTAATGAAATCGCTGTTTTAAGAGAATCGTCTTATCATGTAAGTACGGTTAAAGATAAATCAGCCGGACTTATCGTTGATGATAAACTTGTCTTGCAAAGAAATGAAAGTGGCTGGCAGTTAGGAGCAGAACATACAGGGAAGTACGAAAAAATATCTAAAGAAGGATCAAATATAAGTTTTGACGCGGCTGATCAAATATTTAAAGTTTTACAAAGCGATACTGATATTAATAATTTAGAAGTTGATTTGTCTAATCTTACGACTTCGCGTATTGCAATGGGGGTTTTTGGCAATTATCAGAAAGTAGTGAGTAGTTGGAATGCAATTTATGGTTCTGAATTCCAGAAACAAATATATGGGGAAGTAATAGATAATATAGATTTTGTTTCTAAGTTTGTGGGTGAATATAGTTCCTGGGGCAATGCTAGAAAGGAATTCTTTAAAACTACAGAAGAAGGGAAACAAATAGCGGAAGAATTTAAAGAGTTATTTACCAAAGCAATTTCCCAGGTAAACATCAGCGATTGTCCAGAGATCAAAAAGCTTATTGGTTCCCCGGATAAAGATTCTAAGGATAAAGAATTTAAAGCAGACTTAGGTTTATTTGGGAAATATCTTAAAGAAGCAATTTCTTCCTATAATACTGCTCAGAGTAATGAGTCTAATCCTTTGGTTTTTTCTCAGAATATGGCTTTAGCGGAAAAGAATAATAAAATTGCAGGATATGCTTCATTGGGAGCAAATACCGGATTTAGAGATCTTGTATATTCATCGCAACATAAAGTGGTTAGTAAGCAGTTGAAGCTTTCTATTGCGCAGTTTAAAGAAATAAACATTATTCCGGAAAAAGAAAATTTATCGGAAGAAGCTAAAGCTAATTATGCAAAATTTGAGGCGTTTCTAGCTAGTTTTGAATCGGAAGAAGCTAAAGCTGATTATGCAAAACTTGAGGCGTTTCTAACTAGTTTTGAAAATGCAGGGACATATGATGCTACACGTAAACCTGATGATTCTAACCCTATAGTCAATGATCCTCAAGTAGAGCAGTTAGCGATAAAATTAAATAGTGATATGGAAGCTCTCGTTGTTACTTTAGAAAATAAACCTGTGAACGGTGAAGAAAAAGATGTAAGTCTTACTGATGTAGCTAAAATATCAGCCAGGATTCAGGGTACGACAGAAGCCAAACACAGCATTGCAGTGATAAATCAGAGGGAGGCAATAATTTACTTAGCGGAAATGTCTGAAGTTGCCAGTAAGATTGACAAAGCTTTTGATCAGGAAGTGGAATACTGGCAAAATCAAGTAGATACTGCTGAGGAGTATGATTATTATGATGAAGGTTATTCCGCTAAACAGAAACTCGCTGAGACAATCCGCAACCAGCATGATTTAAAAATCGAAGTTCTTGTGAAAGCTTATGAAAAACTGCAAAATCCGGATGTTCGTTTAGCCTCTGGTGAACATGATATCTCACTTATGACTATAGATTTTTCCAGATCGAAAACTTTTGGTGACAGTCGGGAAGTTTATCTTGCGATCAATAGAGAAGTTTATCGAGAAGCAGGATTTTTACACTCTGCTAAAGGTCAAACAAAAGAGTTTATTAATGCATTGAATATAGATAAATCTGCTGTATCTTTAACCAATACCCAGATAAAAGCGATTACAACAGAATCAGCAAAGACTAAGCCTTATATTTCTTTGTGTGAGTTAGCGACAAAACTAGATACATTTGAAGTTGGGATTGTGGGAGTTATTGGTGAATCGCAGGGGTTTTTACAGCAGAACAAAGCAATTTTGGCTAAATATTATGATTATGCTACATCAAAGTTTTTTCCCTGGCAGGAAGAAGGGCAAAAAGAGGAGTTTAAACAACTCTATGAGGATCAGATTAAAGAACATGGGGCAATAGTTGATTTAAATCCGTTCACAGCTTTGTTGAATGAAATTAAGGTTAATAAGAAAGTAACAGAGAAAGTAGACGAAAGATATGATGATTTACAAGCATATGAGCATAATATCACAATGCAGAATAACCTGGAAAGTGTTTTTTCTGATTTTAATAAAAAATTTGAAGGGCTGAAGACTGATTTTCTTAATGCAAGAGATTCTTTTGTCAGTGAGCCGGCATTTGATATTAATGGTATCAGTGATATTTCTAAAAAATTAGAAAAGACATCACTTGGTTTTCAGATCGATTCTTTTCAGGTAAAAATTGATAAAGTTCTTTTTTCTATGGGTATGATCACAAGTAAGCTTAATGACCAAATAGAAAAGTCATTAAGTAAAAAAACAGTAAGCAAGATGCTCTTTACTACGCCGTCACGCAAAATGTCATTGCAAAGAGAGCATAATCAAAGAATGGGCAGCTTAAGACGTAATATTCTGAAACTTGATATTCGAACTGAAGTAAGTCAACAGTTCCAGGATCTTGAAGTTAAACTCAAAGATTTGTCTGTACAATTAAATAATGCTATAGACAGTGATGATATTAAAGAGGTAACAAGACAATTATCTATAGCTGATGCTAAGGTTCTTTCTGCGTCAATAACCATGGTTTCTGAACATATTACCCAGCCGATTGCCGGAAAGTTTCCGCTTCGTATGGATAGTTATAAATTCATGGATACTATGATAGAAGATGATAAGGGTTTGAAGAGGAAGGGGCTGGGGCAGACGTTAACCGAGGGGTTTCAAAATATTTCGATTAATTTAGTTAATTTACAAAAGGTACTTGATGTTTCCATTGAAATGATGGAACAAAATAATACTTCATTTGATTCAGCTAGTTTTGGGAAAGCTTTGTTAAATGTTTCTACCCCATTAATAGATAAGAATATAAGGTTTGCCAATGCTCTTTATGAAAGCCTTGGCGTAATAGATCAGGTATTTGCTACACAAAAAAATGCGGAAAATTGGTGGACTCAGGTAACAAGTGTTGGACAAAGTAAGGGAATATTTGAAAGGAATGTTGGTGGTACAGTAAAAAAAGCCTTAGTTGATATTATACAAAAGGCTAGTAATCTAAAATCTTTCATGGATACAGCTATTGACGAGGCAGTAGAGATTTATGAGAATGAACTTATTGCCACGGTTGATTATAAGCCTTTAATTAAATCACTTCCTCAGTTTGGCCAGCGAGCAGTTTCTAAGATAGAAACGGCATTTAAAGGTTATACCAGGGGAATGGTGTTGAATTTGGTTATTGTTACGGCAGTTGAAGTTATTGGAGCCGTGGCGTTTACATTGCTTACTGGTGGATTTGGAGCCGGAGTATCAGGGGGAATCTTAGCTGGAAAATGGGGGATCCGGATAAATCGGGCTGCAAAAATGGCTTTGCTTTTCGGAGGTATGATGGCAGCTACTCGTGTTTCAGTTCACAATGTGAGGAAATTTTTAAAAGAAGGTTCTGCGGCATTTTCTGATTATTCTATGCTTGAAGATTTCCTTGCTCCGGCAGCGCAGGGATATCAGAGTGGGAAATGGGTAGGCTATTTCATGGGCGGTGTTGGAGGTATGACGGTAAAAAGTTTAAAGGGAATGCTCTATCTTGGTAAGAAAGAATTAGCTAATAAAACTGCTTTGAAGATTTTTGGTCGGACAATAATAAAAGAAGGCATACTTAAACATAGTCAGCAAGTTTTTATTGGATATTTTACAGCGGGAACAATTGCTCATGCTACCTATGATGTAATTAAACAAGGGTGGAGAGACGGTAAGACCTGGGGAGCAATTAATTGGAAGGATGTGGCTATTGATGCGGTAACTTTTGGCGGTGAATCTGCATTTTTAGGGACATTAGGCAGAACTATGAGTACTGGATCTGGGATAATGCATAGTAAGATGATGAATAAACCTGCAATAGAGAAAATTACTAGATCAGATATTATTGGAAAGACTTATACTGAAGGCAAAGTTTTGAAAAATTTCTTTTATACAACTTTCCCAGGGGCCAAGACTTTTGGAGCTAATTTGTTAGCAGGTGATTCCATAAAGTCCCGGGCGGCACGATATTTATTAGCTGAGCGCATGTTTAGTACTGCTAATGTATTACTTGATTTTAATATCTTTGGGAAAATGGTTGTTTCTCCGTCAATGGATATTTGGCGTGGAAGCGGTGGAGAAAAGGTTGAAGATAAGTTTGCTTATAAGATGTTGGCTGGATTTGGAGAAGGCGAAGCCGGAGATAGCTGGATGCAGGGCATGCAATTTGGCGGCAGTTTAGCATTTTTTAGTAAGGGAAGTGAATTCATTGAAGCTGGCTGGTCTAATATGACTAAGAAGGTTTCAATGGGTAAAACACTTAGTCGTCTTAAAATGAGGTCTTACGATAAGTTGCCGGGAACATTTAGACAGCTTACTTCTGGAACTATAAAAGAAGCGTTTATTGAAGGTCCGATTGCGCATATGCTTGTAAATAGCGGTATAGTTCATCCATATCTCGCGGAAATGTTGGTGGAATTTATTCCCGGGGATGGTGGAGCTGATGCAGCTCTTTTTGCGAAGCATGCTGGGGTTTCTACGATGGAAGCAGTTGATATGCATGCTGTTTTGGAAATGGGTAAAAATACAAGAATAAATCAGATAGTAACGAATAAAGATAGATTACAGGAACTTGCGACAGAATCGAATATTGACGCAGAAAAATTAGGTAAGATGAGTGCTTTTGATTGGATGACTTCAATGAATACATCTACAGAAAATTCTTCTACTACGTATACAATGTCTGGAGCTTTTGAAACTATTTCCAAAGGGAGCATTACTACAGTATCTGACGTGGTGAATTTACACGGAGATAATTCGCATGGATTTATGAAGGATTGCGGGTTTAAAATGGTTTCAATGGCTCATGGTGGCATAGTTGTAAAAGATATGATTAAGAGTGGTAGTACAAAAGACGGTAATCTGATAGAAGATACAATTATGAGTTTTACTACTGATGATGTTGCGTATATAACTGGAAAAAGTATTATGGAACTTGGATTGGATAAAGATACTTATTCCGGTAAAACATTAACTCAAGCTGTTGAGCAATTGAACAGTACTGGAGAAGGCAGAATTAGCCAAAATGAGTTTCTTGAGCTGATAGGGATGAATAATGTTACATTAAGCAGCATTGCAAAATTGCCGGGTTTTCAGGGAATGAAGAAGTCTGAAGTAGCCAAGGAACTTGGCTTTGAAAAATATAATCCGCATATTCTTTTTTCTAACGATTCATTCCTAGATTTTATGGTAAAAACGGAAATTCTTCCGGTTTATAAATCAATGGAGAATATGAGTGATTCATATAGGCATATGGCATTGCAGGAACTGGGATTGCTTACTGTCGAGGGAACAACAATTTTCGAACAGCTTGATCAGATGAAACAGATTCAACAGAAATTGGAAGCAGCGGGTACAACTATTGATAACGCTAGTTTAGAACAAGTTGCTCGCGCGGCAGATAAAAATAATGATCTTGTTAAGATGTTTGAGGGCAATACAGAATACCAGTATAACAGAGTTAATGCGGCTAGGATTGAAATTGCTAAAGATGCGCAGGGGGAAATAATTACGGATAATGCTACTAAGCAAGCTAAGATAAGGATGCAAGTTGGTAAAGAATCCCAGGTGCTTAGTTTGACTGATTTTAATAAACAGATTATGGAATTCAGCCGTATTCCGTATGCAACAATAGACATCGGTGATGGCAAGTCACGGCGTAAGATAGATATTTCTAAGATGAATCCGGAAGTTTTGATTAAGAATCAAAATGGGAACCACCAGCTGGTAATAACCCTGATGGATACTTCGGTATCAGATCTTGCGAATTTAGGAGTGCAAGGCAGTTCTGAAATCAGAGTTGATAGTAATAATAACGCGGAAGTCTTTCTAACTACAACTAATGGACGTTATTATAAAACCGGAAAAGTTCTTTTGCAGGATCATCTGGTGCAAGCAGGTATAGTTGATAATGCGCAGGCTGCGGATCAATTACTGCAAGATCTATTTAATGAAGGAAATGGATTTGTTGATAGAAACGGGGTTATCAATATTAACAAACTTGAAGCAGTAGAAAAAGCTTATAATGCAACCATAGAAAAGACAGATAGTGTTGAGATTAAAGAGCAACAACAGCAGTTAGTTAACTTTTTACAGCAGAGTATGGGAAAAACAACCACATTTATTTTAGGTAATGATGGGAACTATACTGTAGGACAAAAAGCTGAAATACTAAGTGTGTTATTACAGACTGCGGATCAGGGAATAATGCAGGTAAGGTTTGATCTGGAGGCATCTGGGCTTGAAAACTTAACAGCCAATGATATTAAAGAGGCTCAAAACGTAGAAGCAAAGATAAATAATGAGATCCAAGGCATGTTTGGTTACCGCAGAGTAGTGCTTGAGAAAGGAACTCTTAACAAGATTGTGGGTACTGATAGGGCCTTACTAGAAAATCTAGTCAAGTCCGGATATGTTTCTGTAAGAGAAATAAAAAATGTAAAAACTTATGCGATTACACGTAAATTTGTTGATTTAAAGAATTCAGATGGTATGGAAATATCAGGAGTATCTGCAGAGCAGAAGAATCTAGTATTTAATACATTACGTAATGAATTTGATAGTCATAGTCAGGATAAATCTTCATATACTCCGCTTATTCAGGAAGGGGTAAATCAGGTAGATGCTGTATTAAATCTGATTATTAATCCGAATACATTATTCAGGATCCCGACTGGAACCGGAAAAACATATTATATCTTTACAGCAGCAGCTTCGATTAATAAAGCATTAGGTCGAAAGACTGTATACGTGGTGCATGATTTGAATCAGTTTTCTATACAGGCAGATGATGAATCCCGTGCAAATTGGTTTGAATATAACGGAATGAAATGGGCAACGATATCCAACGGCCAGAATAATCTTGTCGGTGATCATCACTTTGAACTCAATGCTTTGGAAGCAAATAAAAATGGAGAAGCACAGCGATTGCAGGAAAACAGTGATGTGATAATCATGTCTGCGGATGTACTTTCCTTCTTTGAAAATGCTTTGGGTAAAGAAAAAGGTTCTGAAACTACGCATATGCAGAAAACATGGGATACGATTTTTGGGAATAATACCATGTTGTTATTTGATGAAGCAGATACGATTTTCTTTAAACAGAGAGCCCAGTCAGGAGAAGGCGCTAAATCGCTTACTATAGAGAATAAGTTAATTCAAAGAGGTGTGCATTATGAATTTATAGGTAATACATTAGGTTTATGGGGGAAAATCAACAAAAGTGATTTTAGTGAAACTGAATTGAATCAGATGCATGATGAAGGATATATTAATAAGGATACGGGAAATATTCAGTATGGTTTTGTGCATTTGGTGAGAACTAGTGATAAATCAGCAGATAGCAGAAAAACTTTATCTGGGGCTTTGGAAACAAAATTAAGTGATATTGTTAACAAACAAGATTCTCAGGGGCAAACCTTGTTGACTAAACCTGGAGAACAAATGGACCATCTAAGGTCAATGCTAACGGCTACCTATACTGTGTATAATTGGGAGGGGACAAAAATTGTTCCCCAGAAAAAAGCCTCTTATATAGAGTACAAACAGGACAAACAGAAGGCTGAAAAAGAAGGAAATCAGGTTGTTGTTACTGGATTTATGTTTAATCAAGAGCTTGTCGATCAGTATAAAGGCTGGGTGGAAAAACAATTACCCGGAGATGTAAAGATTGATGATATAGAAAATCCAACTAATATTTCCGAAGAGAATAAGCATAAAGTGCGTGAATACCGTCGTTCTTTAAAGGCTGTGGCTAAGGTAATATTGCAAGTAGATGGTATTGATGTTGGATATGATCCTGATTCTGGATTAATTCGTCCAGCTCCGGGTGGTGTTGTTACTCCGGAACTTCAGCTTCAGGATCCTTATTTTGCGGGGCATACACAGTTATTATTTGCCGAAATGAGAGATGTCGAGCAGTCAGCTATAACTAAGCGTTATGAAAAGGAACTTAAAGCTCAACAGCAAAAAGATGTTAAAGCAGATGCGGAAGACCTGAAATATGCGGATAATTTATATAAAGTGACAGTATCTGACTGGTCTCGTGTAACTACTATAGATAAGAGTATACGCCGGGCGATGGCTTCCGGCGCTAATATTTGCGGGTTTACCGGTACTTATGATGCGGTAACAGACATGGCTTTTCAGCTTTATGGCTTACGTCATAAGTATATGGGGAATAAGTTCCAGTATATCACTTCTATCAGCTGTGATGATCTGGTGAAAAACGGCGTAGAGGAATCCGCTGCTGATGCTGTATTTAACGACCTTTTTCAGCAGGGATATATTAATAAAGACGGTGTTGTTAGAATAGAGAAATTCTATGAACTAAATAATGCTTCTGAGTTACAGTTATCTACTCAGGATACGTTTTTACAGAACGCTGTGTTTAATACTTTGAACAATGCTCAGGAAGGCAGAATAAATCATGTTTATGAAGCTGATAACTCAGCAAATGCTTTAGAGCATGTATTTAATGATATTGCGGCTAAGGTAATTAAGAACGGTTATATTATGAATGGTATGCAAACGTTCAATGAAGGTGAAATCAGTAAGAATGTTGTTAATAATTTTGAATCGCTGTTTGCAAATAATCTGAAGAATTTTGTAATTAATAAAGAGACTGGAGCAGCGGAGCTAACTGTTGTGGTTAAAGATCAGAAAACAGAATGGGATGTGTATAGAATCCACTATGACCATCAGATAGGAAAAATAGATGTCGAACATGTGAAGACTCAGGATAAACAAGGTCTCGAAACAACAAAACATAAAACTGGTAAGATTCAGAAATATATGGAAAATCATCAGAATGTATTTTTCTATCTTAACCCTTCGGCGAGTAGAGCTACTGATATTGAATCGGTGCATAGTTGGTTAAGCGAGCAGCAAGCAAAATCTATGGAAGCAGATGATTTAAAATCAGCGGTCAGGAGTAATCTAAAAAACTATGCTCTCTGTGATCGGGAATCCACCAGATGGATGTTTGAACAGTTGGCTGGCCGTGACCGCGGGGCACGAAATAATAGCGGCCAACGCGATAACTTTGTTACGATAAACGGACAGAAAATATATCATGACCTTGATGTTTATGTGGTTGACCCGGCGGCACAGTCAGGTGTTAATGATTTTGCCGAAAGCCATGAAGCAGCAATCAGCAAATTTAGATCAATGCTGGGCAATGCCGATATTATTGCGAAACAGAAGTCATTGTACAAGAACATGTCTGACTTGATGTATTCTAAGGTAGCGGAATATGTGGAAGATTTAAAGGATACGATTTATCGGGAGGTTAAGGAAAAACAGAATAAGGCTGCTAGCAAGAGACAGGAAAAAAAGATTGGCTGGCTGGCAAATACAGAACAGCAAGTAGCGATATTAGAATCTTATTTAGGTGAATACCAAAATACTATTGGCGTCGACGATAAATTTGGCGTTCCTGAAACAGCAGCTACTCCTCAGGAGGCTTTACAGAATGTTGTAGATAGCTTTAGAATGTTTTTAAAGGAGAAAGTTGTTGTTGATGAGAAATTTGGTTTCTTATCGAAAAATATACAGGCTTCTTTGATCAGTGAGTCGAAAGCGACTAATTCGATTCAGTTGAAACGAGAGATTAAAAATCACACCGGTGGGATCTCTTTTGGTATGACTTTATCAGATACAGTAGATCTTATTTCCGAAAATATTACTGAGCATGATCTTCCGATAAGAATTACTGAAGCTGGATCTGATCAAAATATGGTTTTTGTCGGAAAACAATGGAGTGATTTAGAGACTGGTGAGTTGTCTAATATGACTTCTAAACAAAGAGGTATGGTAAAGAAAAAACTGATAAATTCCGGGCATATGAGTGTTGATGGAATAGTGAGCAGTAGCGGAGTGGGAACTGCTACGCATTCAGCTAATATTTTTAAACGTTTAGGCCAAGGTATGGTGCTTAAGATTATCAGTAATCTATTCAAAGGCGCAACTGGCGGAGGGGATGATGAAAAGGCTTTTGCATTGGTTGATATCCTAACCAGTAATAATATATTATCTTTAGGCCGTAATAATTTTGAAGGAGTATTTAATCAGCTACAGTCTGCGGCAGAATTAATAGAGAAAGGGGTTGTTTTAAAAGATGTAATTTCTGAGCAGGATATTATACGTAGTTTAACTTCAACTAAGCCGCACGCATTTTTTGAATTATTAGCTCAAAATATGACAAGCACAGCAATAGGAAAAGACTGTTCGGGTATAGCTAATAAATATATCAAAGGAGATCGCAATTTTTCTAATATTGAAGTATCGGCGCAAAGATTATTAGATAGAATTTCTTTGTATAAAGATGGGCAGATAGATGCAATTACATTTATGCCAATGCATATAGGGAAACGATTTCTCTTTGAACAGACAAAAGATGATAAGTCAATTGACCTTGAAAAATCATTGTCTAACTTTGTTGTTTCTACAATAGGTTCTGTAGCACTTATTGTTGCTTTGACGGCAGGTAATTTACTGCGCTCTACTTTTGGGGAAATAACGGGTGGGTTGCTAGGCATGGCTGTTTTTCCATTGTATATAATTGTTTCTGCCGGAATAACTGCTGCTTCTATCCCTGTTCAGAAAATTTTCAGGGATCAAGCTGGTAAGTCTGCCCTAACAAAGTTAAAAAATGCAGAAAAAGGAATGGCAGCGACTTTTGATAGTTATGTTGCTGCTGTAAGAAAACTTGGATGTAGCTCTGAAATCAAAAATAGCATGTTAAGTCTGGTAAAACCGGGGCTTAAACTGGATACAATAAGCAGGGCAGAAAGAATCAGAGACAATCTTCTTAATGTTAAAGGGCTTTCCCCGAAAGCTAAAGGGATTATTGATAAACTTACATTTAAAGAATTGGTGGATTTTAATAGTATATCGCAAGATAAACAAAAGGTGATTGTCAATGCTTTGGCTGAAAATAAGGATAAGGTAGAAGAATTAAATAAGGCTATAACAGATGTCTCTTCACAAAAATTTTCACAGGATCGTTTGGGACTTGTGGATGTAGTTATGGATAATTTATCTGATATTAAGATTAAGGTTGATGATAAAACACAGCGGGTAGCTTCCACAAAAGAGAAACTGGATCTGGTCAATTGGCTAGGCGGAACCAATTATAGTGACGTTGATTACTTTGGTTATGTATTACAAAAAGGCGAGATTGATACAAAACAAGCAGAAACAAAGGTGCGAGAGGCAGTAGATCAGCTCATGGAAGTGGTGAGTAAGGAAACTTCTACTGAAAAGGAAGAAATAGATAAAGTCCAAGCAAGATTCTATTTGGCGGACGCTTATTCCAATAAAGATTTGATTGAAGTAATGAGTGTTGTTAATCAGGAAGAAAGTTTTGCTAAAGCCGGAGAACAGTTAAAGTCAGCAGTTACAGAATCCAGGCAGATTATAGATGAGAAAACATCAAAAAGGCTAACTGCTAAAGCATATTTAAAATTAATTAGTCTATATGCTAAAGAAGATGCGTTAAAAGGGAATAAGCAAGAAGAAAGTGTTCAGATCAGACAAATCAAGGATATCTGTGCAGAGATGGAGCAGTTAGCAGATAAAGGTGGACTTAATCGTGATTCTGTTATTGATGCACATATGGTTTTAGCTCAGGTATATGCTGACCGGGGCTGGACAAGTGAGGCAGAAGCAGAGTATAACAAAATAATTAATAGTGATGCAAACGTAGAGACAAAGATAAAAGCACTTGGCCGACAGGTGATCATTCTTGCTAGACAGAATAAGTTTGATGTAAATGGCGAAAATCATGTAGAAAAAACAGTTAATAAACTTGAAGAACTAGTAGCTAGCTCAAAAACAGACACAAAGGGTGATCAGTTTATGCAGATGTTTTCTGCGGCAAAGAAGGCGGCAGTTGATATTATAAAAGCTTTTGCTAAAGGAGAAAATGATTTTTCTAAATTCCAGGATGAGTATGGATTTATTAAAGTTTCTCTGGCTGAGATCATTGGTGCGGAAACAGTATTTAATGAGATCAAATCAAGTGTTGATAAATACAAAAATGGAAACGATGCAAATAGTGTTCCGGATGTGATCAAAGCAGTATTAGCAGATAAATTTATAGAAAAAATTAACCCGGAACAAAAGCAAAGCATGATGCAATTAGCTTACTGGCTGTGCGGATTTAATGCCGATGATATTCAGAAACATGAGTCAGGGGTGCAAAAGCAACAGGAGATTATTAGTAAAGTAAATGAAAACGATAGTCTTGGTAATGTTAAACAGATAGCTGAAGAAAACGGCCTTACCGTAGATCAGGTTGTGTTTATTAGTAATTCGGAGCTAAGTACGAAGCTGGATGCAGGGGCACTGGATAAGAGTATTAAGGCGGCAACGGATATTGTTGGGACTAATGAAGTAGCCGGGGGTACAATTAGTGGATTAGCGCTAGAGTTTAAGAAAAAGCAGAAAATCAGTACCCAAGAATTATTTATAGAAATGGTCAAGAAATCAGTACCTCAAGATTTAACCGAAAAGATAGAAGAAATACAGAAAGAATTATCTCCTGATGCAAGTTTAACTCAGGTAATTGAATTAAGCCAGAAATTAGAGGGTACAGCGATTGCGGACAACGCAGATTTATTTGTGGCTAATCTGGCAGTAGAAGGAATAGATAGGAAGCAGTTAGACAAGATAAGCGATACTTATAATGCATTAGCAGATATTGCTTATGGATATTTTGATTCAGAGACAACCGAAGGCTCGGCGCTTTATTTAGAGACAGGCAAGAAAGAGCTATCTGAGCAGATTGGTAATTTGAGTTTAGAAAATCTGAATGCTTTTCAGAGTATTCCTGAAGCCAGCCGAAAAACAATATTAAAGCATTTGGCAGAAGGTAAAGAAGTTGATTTGTTTACCAAAGCAGTGGATAGTTTTAAAACAGAAGCTGAAAATGGTAAATTCACTTCTTTAGGAATCGTGATGGATAAGCTTTCCGGGATAACTGTTATTGCGGAAGACGGAGAACAAACAAAATTATTGCTTAAAGATAAACTATCTATTATCAACTGGATGTGTGGAACGAATATCACTGAAAAGATATATCACAGTTTAGTAAAAATACAATCAGCCAAAGCAGAACATCAATATAATGTAGCTAAGGAAAAAGCAGCAAGCATGAATGATATTAAAGGCGAAATTAAGAGTGATGTGCCATTGCCGGCTGATGAAGTTAAACCCGAAGACTCAGCCATTCCGACACAAGATAAGCAAAAAGTGGATTATCTGGTATCTGATGTAGATATTGAAGGAATGAGCAACCAACAGGCGATTGATCTGATTATCGGCAGGGAAAGTAAATTGGGATTTTCAAGAACCAGATATTTTATTCAGGATATTGGTAAGAAAAATCAGGTGATAGAGGTAGATCAGAAAATAATGAATAATATCGGGAATAGGGCTAGAAATGCGCTTGCAGAAGGAAATGCTTTGGAGATAACTGATGGTAATGATGTTAAAATTGGAGATGTTTTCTTGCTGGGAAACAGGACTTTTGTGGTTATTGCGGTAGATAATAAGAATAATAACGTTTATATTGCTTTTAGTGAAAAGGGCAGGGTATTAGGTAGAACACTATTAAGCAGAGTCGGATCTTTAGGTAAGCCGCTGCAGGTAAGATTCAAAGATGTATCTGTTTTACCCAAAGGCGGAGCAATAGGTAAAATTAAGTATATTGATAATAAGGGAGAGATCCAGATGGCTGATTTGGCCGGAGAAATAAGGACTGATGCAGCAGGAGAAAAACACCTGATATTAACGATTGAACAGACCGGTATGGAAGTTGTGATTCCAGTGATTGGAGAAGTCGGTGCAGAACTTTTATCAAAAGTAAAGAATTCGATTAGTATAAGCCTGAGTAAAGGGGCGATGTTGTTTGACGATGATCAGGCATTGGTAAAAGAGATAGAGTCAGCGATAGCTACTGATAAACCTTCATATATAATTGATAAAAACATATACAATATTCATGGTTTTGGTAATAAAAATCTCTGGGCAGTTTCCAAATTATTAATCAATCATGAGAATAAAGAGATACCACCTATTGCGCTTTTACATGAAGTTATGGAAGGTAAAGATGCTCCTCAGGGCTTAAACAGCCATACATATTTACGAGGTTGCGGTAAAGATCTTCGTAATGTTGCGGATGTATTAACGGATAGTGATACTGACGCTCAGACGATTATTACTAAGCTTAACAGCGCAGGTAAACGACAAGTAAGTGGAGAAGAACAAAAACTTATTCAATATAATGTCGAAAACGGGTATACTGGGAAGAAAGCTCTTTATGGCCTGCAGGATCGTATATTCGGAGAAGAGGCTAATAATGCGTTTACTGAAGCGCTTACGAATCTTAAATCTGAAATCAGTGAAAAGGTACTGGCTGAAGCTGGGATTATTCCGCTTAAACCTTCTCAGGATATTTTGGAAGATCAAAGAACCGAAGCAATTGATATTAAAGGACGGTTTGTTCCACAAACAGTAGATTCAATCGGAAAGACTAAAGGATTAATTAACGCTTTTAGTTTCTCTAATTAATCATTTTATTTATTATTCATATTATTATAAACCGGGGCATGCCCCAAAAGGGAGGATTGGTTTTATGAGGTTAAAATCATTGTTTAGGCTATTATGGATTTTAGTAATGATCTTTATGTTCAGTGGTCAGCTTTTAGCTACGGAAGCTTCAGAGCTATTAGATTTCAAAATACCTTCTTCCTGGGGAGTGATTAGAGATTCTTTTGATGCCGGTACGGACAAGATTGTGATAAATATACAAGATGCGCATGCTAACCTGGAGGCTCAGGAGAATATTGCCAAGATTCTTGACCGCCTGGTGTCTCAATATAATTTAGAACTTGTAGCGTTAGAAGGTGCTTCCGGGAAAATTGATGCAACAGTGCTTTCTGCTTTTCCGGATAATGCATTGAAAAAGGATGTTTCCGCTTATTTCCTGCAGGAAGGGAAGATCAGCGGAGCAGAATATTTGGCAGTAAATAGTGATTATGATTTTAAATTATATGGAGTAGAAGATTTTGATTTATATTTAGATAATCTCGAGGCTTTTCATAATGCCCAGGATTTCAAAAAAGAAGCAGCACAGTATATCGCGACTATTGGGCGCTCTCTGGATTCGTTAAAACCATATATCTATAATGAAGGGCTGACTGAAATTGACGAGCTTAAAAAAGGGCGGAGTACAGCCAAAATATCATTTAGTCAATATGTTGTAGGTCTTGCTGATATGTTGAGGGAATATTCATTGTCGGTTGAAGCTTATCCGGCATTTTTTGAGTTGCAGAAAGTAGTAAAGTTGGAAGGAAAGGTGGATTTTGTTAAGGCAGATGAGGATCGGGCAAAATTAATAACTGCTTTAACCGAAGGCATCAATACTAAAGAAGATCTGGTTGAACTTGTAGATAAAAGTCTTCAGTTTAAAAAAGGAACTTTAACTGCTTCGGTTTATGCTAACTTTTTAAAGGATATGGCATTTAAGATCAGGCTTAATCTGGCGCCTTATGAAGAGTTTTGCACATACGCTGATTATATCAGCAGTTATGAAAAAGTGCCTAATGATCAGCTTTTTGCGGAAATAAAATCAGTTGAAACAGCTTTACGTGACCAAGTTTACACAGATGATACTCAGAAGGAGCTGGATAAGCTGTATACACATCTTGGTATTTTGGATAAGCTTGTGAGTTTAACTATGCTTACCGAAGATATTGATTATTTTTTCGAGTATCAAGAAGAAATAAATACAGATACTTTTAGTCAATTTGTTGAAGAACAGGCAGAAGAGCTGGCAGTGATGGTTGTTTTGCCGGCTGATATTTCCTATCTTGATGTATACCTTCCCATTTGGACAAAATTCTATGATTTGGCCCATGAACGGGATATCTCTTTGATTGAAAATACTCTTAGCAAAATGGATTCAGATGATATGAATTTTGCGGCTTTGATAACGGGAGGATTTCATACAGAAAAACTTGCTAAAATATTAAAAGAGAAGAATATTTCGTATCTTGTACTTACTCCGCGTATTTCGCAGCATGATACTACCCCATACTTGGAACTTATGGGCGGGAAACAAAGTATTCTTGATGATTTTGTGGAACAGATGCAAAGTACTTTGCAGACGATGAGTAATCTTATGGAAACAGACGGCAGTATGTCGACTGAGACACAGCAGATGGTAAAAGACAAATCAGATTCTTTTAAAAGCGCGGTTATTATAACTTCATTTGGCAGATTTGCTGCGCAAAGAGCTTCAGAAGGGATGACAAATATTGAAGCAGTAAAAGAAGAATTCAAAGAGACGTTTACCCAGAATGTGGATACAGATCTGAAGGGTTTAGTAAAGAAAGTGATTGATAATGAAAATCTGACCGTGAAATTAACCCCTGGCAGTGTTCAGGGGATTGCTACGGTAGGATTAAATAATAATAAAAATGCTTCACTGGTTTTTTCCTATACAAAAGAATCCGGCGCATCTGGCCAGCAATTTGCGGTATTGGATAAGGAGCCGGTGATTATTCCGGTGGCTACAGGTGCGGCAATTGCTTTAGCTGAAGGTATTGGTATGGATTTAATGAATGCTTCTCCTAAAGCTGTTATTCAGGCTTTAGTTGAATCAGGTGTTTCCGGGAAAGAAGTCAGGGCTCAAACATACGCGGCGATTAGTAAAACAATAATAAAACTCAGCAGTCAAACCGGAATTACTACAGCAGAAGTTAAAGCTGAATTACAAAATACAATGACTGAAACAGCACTTCCTGTAGATAAACAGGAACAGCTGGTAAACGTGCTGACTAACTTTGTTGTAGGGGTAGAGGAAGCAAAGACTCCAAGTGCTAAGATAAATATGCTGCAGGCAGTAATTGATATTGCTCCGGTAGCAACCAGAATAGGTGAGGCAGTATCAGTTGATTTAGGATTAACTGATACTAAATCAGTTGATGTTATAACGCAGGGAGCAACACAAATAAGTAAAACCCCACAGCAGAAGAAAAACATTGTGGCTAATATGGCTAAGACATTAAATATAGAAGTTGCGATTTTAAATACAGCTATAGATTCAGCTATAATGCCGGCGGTGACAGCGGAGAGTCCGGCGGTGATACGTACCGCAAAGTCTGTAGTTGCAAAACTTGATTTATTCACAGCCCAGGTAGAAACAGTTAAAACAAGTCTAGCTCAGATAAGTATTAACCCAGAAGCAAAAGCCCAGATAATTACGGATTTAGCGGAGGCATTAAACTTTGATGCCGGAACGAACTTAAGTATTACACAGGTGACTAATGCCATAGACACGGCTATTATAGGAGAGACAGTAACAGTTAATGCCGGAGAAATTAAAACCGCGTTTGTTCAGCAGGGTATGGATGCGGGGCTTGCGGCTGATTTAGCAGATGTTGTTAAGGCAGAGTTGGGCATTAATGCCAATATTGAGACAATTGACGCATTGGCTGATATTGTATTGGAAAAAACTCAGATAGATGTTACCGCAGCGGGAATAGATGAAAATACGCTAAAAAGTCAGTTTACACAGGGGTTAAGTACTGTGGTAGTGACCGCAGCAGCGATTCAGCCGGCTAATGTTAGCATAAGTAAAGTTGCTGATGTAGCGGATACCGGAGCTCAACAGCAGGCTGAAGCAATTGTCGCCCAGATCAGTCCGGAGCAGGTTGTCGCAATTAGAGGGTTAGTAGAACTCCAGCAGCCGGATATGAAGGATAAAGCGATTGAGGTTACAGGTGGTGATGTGCTGGTTTCGGAGATAAAAGGTGCTTTGGAGAATGTGGGCATAAATGCTGAAAATACGATTATGACTATAAGTTTGGGTAATTATAGTGATGGGGTTAAGGTTAATGTTACGCATATCGGAAAGACAAGTTTTGTCAGTATTAGCTCAGTGAATAAAAGTACGGAAAAAGTGGTTAAGAATAAGAGCAGTTCATTGCTATCCAAAATTGTTGCTTCTGTGGGAGATGATTTACAGATAAATAGCGATTGGTCAAAAATAAGCTCAAGTATGGCGGAATATCTGACCAGTACGAACGCAGAGCGTTTAACAGATTCCGGCCTTCCGATAACCGTAGCAGATAACAATCGAGAGAAGATTGGTAAAAAAAATGTTCTAGCAATAGATATGCGTTATTTGGCTACAGTAGAAAAATTAGAAGATGGTAAAGGAGTTACGCTTAAATTGTCAGCTGTGGGAAGTGAGGCTATTTTTGAGGCGATTACTAAGAAAATAGATATTATCGCGTATATCCCGGAGGAGATGATGGGTGAGCAGGGAAAAACCATGGATACGCATGATTTGGTCAGAGGCTTAGAAGAACTAGGAATTCCCATGGAACATTTTAGCCTGGTGGTAGATAAAAAGATTGCGCAGCATGTAAGTGGAGTAGAAACAGTATCGCTAGAAACAGTAAAAGCTGTTGCTGAGAAAAAACACGGGGCAAATAATGTACGCATGCATTTTGCTGTGCAGGATAATCCAGATGATGTGGCGATACTTCAAAAAATGGAGGGAGTAACTTATACTGTGTTTAAAGCAAAATTAGAGCCAACTGAAGTACGTGTTATGGATTATGATATGCCGAAGATGCTTACTTCCATGATTCTTGGCAAAAGCCAGGAGTTGACCCAGGAAGATAAAGAGGCTGCAGTTGGGGTGATTTTGGCATCTATAAACGTTGATTGGTCTAAAGCTGATTTAAAGACTTTTTCCGAGACAGGATTAGAATCTTTGAATGAAACCACCAACAAGACAGAGTATTTGGATAAAAAATATGAACTTGTAGTAGCTTTTGGTACAGAAGCATAAATCTGGATTTCGAGTAACGAATATGAAGAGGTTGTTATTTATTTAACAGCCTCTTTTTTATTTTATATAAAGTATGGTAAAATAGATGTTATTAGTATTAGCTTGCGTTGACAGGTTGAAAAACAGGTGGTATACTTGATTGTTTTTATTATAACCTTGTTTGTAAAATAAAATTCATACTTTAAAGGAGGATGGGGAATGCAGGAAGTTAAGGGAAAATTGGCAAAATTATTCATATTGATTGTAGTGTTTGGGTTAAGTGCAGGGGAAGGTATTTCCTTTGCCCAGGATGTAGCAGAAGAAGAATCGCAAAAACCTAAAGATATCTTTAATATGGTAATTCCTTCAGACTGGGGGCGTGTCAGAGATGTATATAAAGGAAGCAAAGGCCAAAAGCAGGTAATTGTCCATATTCAGGATGCGCATTGTAACTACGATGCCCAGACAAATATTGGTAATATTTTAAACAAACTGGTAGAAGAATACGGTCTGAGCATAGCGGGTATAGAGGGAGCAACGGGCAAACTGGAGACAGAAGAGTTTTCTAGTTTTCCCGAAGATGATATCCGATATCAAGCTGCAGATTACTTTGTGCGCCAGGGTAAAATGAGCGGGGCGGAAGCTTTGGTTATCAGCCGGGGGGTAGAATATCCCTTGGAGCTTTACGGGATTGAAGATGGAGTATTATATTTAGATAACTTTAAGGCCTACCAGACATCACTTCCTTTTAAAAATGAGGCAAAGGTATTTTTCATCAATCTAAAATATGCTCTTACCCGACTCAAAATGTTTTTATATAATACCGACTTGCTTGAATTCGATGTGCAGAAAAACGAGTTTGAGAAGAAAGTCCTATCGCTTAATGATTATATTATTTTTCTATCTGGAGAAATGGCGAAGTACAATATTAATAAAACGGGATATGAGAATCTTTCTCGGTTGATTAAAGTAAATAAAACAGAAGATAAGATAGATTTTGCTAAAGCAGAAGAAGAACGCACTAAATTGCTGACCGAACTTACCGGGATACTCTCAGAAGATGATATAAAAGCATTACTTGATCAGGGAGTTGACTATCGCAACGGAAATATAACGGCAGCTCGTTATCTTGAGTTTGTTAGAGAACTGGCTCAGAATAATGAGATGAATCTTGAAGATTATAAGAACTTGGACCAGTACATTGATTACTCAGAAACGTATGATAAGATAAATAGTGCTTTGCTGTTTGATGAGATATGGCAGATTGAAGATGCAATAAAAACTAACCTTTATACCGATGATGAGCAGGCAAAGCTGGACCTTTTGATTCGTGGGATGGAGACAATGGAGCGGCTTGTGGATATTAAGATGGTTAACCGGGATCTTTCTTTTTATCAGGAACATAGTGACGAATTCAAGACAGATTCATACTATACCTTTATTACTAAGCAGGTAGAAAGATTCAAACTTGATATTAACTTGCCTTCTGATATTAGTTACTTAGATGTTTATATCCCAGCCTGGGTCAATTTCTACAAAGTTGCGGGGAAAAGAGACGAAGCAATGATAGATAACACTATAAAGGTGATGGTCGAGAAAGACCGGAAAATAATGGCTATGGTTACCGGGGGCTTTCATACCCGGGAGCTGACTCGTATTATGCGGGATCGAGATGTCTCCTATATAGTTGTTACTCCGCACATCAAAAGCAATGAAGGTAATCGTTATTTTGATCTGCTTACCGGGGGAAAGACAGATTTAGAAAACTTCGTAGAAGCGATGAGTGAAGAAGTAACTTTGAAAGAGTAGTTAAAAAAAACAAAGACCATGATTGCAAGTTATTTATTTATAACACGTTATGAATATAAAAAAAAATTGCGATACTCTTGCAAAATATAAAATCGTGTGGTATACTTTATCAACTTCTTTGTTTTACTTGTAATAATTTTTGTAGATTTTAATCAGTTTTAAAGTTTTGGGGCAGTTGAAAAAAAGGAAGAAAAAGTGAAGGAAAAAATGAAGAGTTTAACAATGGGTGACAAAAAAGGAGGAAGTATGTTTAGAAAGGTATTATCGGTATTAATTATTTGTTCTTTTATGTTTTCTAATGCTTGTTTTGCTATGCCCGCAGCCGCTATACAGGCGAATGTGGATAATATGGCTTTGCAGAGCTTAGCGCAGGAATTTAAAGGAAATGTAGACCAAAAATTCGTAGATGCTTTTAAAACTAAAGTTGAGGCTGATAAAGCGGGATTTAGGGTATTATTGACTTTATTAACCGGTAATAAATATGCTGATGATCAAGCAGCATTCGACACGATCATGGAAATGGCAAAAACTAGTAAACAGGACGGGGATTCGGTAAGTGATTTTTTACTTAAAATGAAGATGAAAGTGGAAAAGGGTGTTGTTACCGGAACAACCCAAGGTGGTGTTACTATTAGTGCTACTGAGGAAAATAATAAGGTAGTAGTGAGTGACTCGAAAAGCTTAGAAGCAGAGATTGCTGCTGCAATACCTGGAAAAAATGCGCACAATGGTCGCTGGGATGTAACAGCTGAAGAAAAAGCTACTGGCGAGCTTATTACACTTGATGTTATCAGTGATGAACAGATGGAAGCAAGCGAAGAACTTACAGCTGCGGAATATAAGGCAGTAGAAGCAGCAATTGCAGATATTAAAGCTGATGCTGAAAAGAATGCAGATAAGATGACTGTGGAAGAAAAAGCAGCAGTTGACAGATTAGACGATATGCTGAAAAATCATCAGATTAAATCTATTGTAGATGTAGTAGAAGCACAGCATAAATATTCTTTTGGTGTAGAAAAGGAAAATGCTGATAAAAGCTTTACTTTCGGAGTTGGCAAAGCTATTCTTTCTCATGAGAATAAAAAAGTTTTAAAACAGAATATTTTACACTCAGCTTTAGCTGCAGGTAATGAAGGAAGTTTTGAAGCGCATTTAGATGTTATTAAGCGTCAGGCTGTGATTACTTCTCAGGATGAAGCAGACGAAGTTGGTACAGCGATGAATAAGTTGAAAAATGATATGTTGAAAAAAGTCACAGTAGATAATGTTATTAAAGAAGGCAAACAGCTTAATACAGCTGAAAGTAAAAAAGTATTAAAGGATGCTGGTCTTGCGCAGGGTGATATGACCGATGACGTAATGGTGGACTCGGTTAATAAAGTAATTGCAGAAGGATATGACCAGGATGTTCGTATTCCTATGATTTCATCTGGAAAAATATTCAATAAAAAGTTAAGTGCTGTTAAATATAGACATGGTAGAGGTAGTAAAACTTCAGCGGCGTTGACGGTTAAAGAATTGACTGATATGATTAAAGAAGGAAAAGCTACAGCTTTAACTAAAGAGGTTAGTACTTTCCTTGATAAAAGTGTGGATGAAAACGGCGAATTAATGCCGAATACTGTTTTATCATCTCTTTTAACAGTTGCTCAAGAAGTAGGAAAGAATACAGAGATAACTGGACCTAAACCGTTGAATATTGTTGATCTTGATGATACATCTTATGCTCGTTTAGAAGAGATTATTAAAGTTTGGGATGTTGCGCATGTATTTAATCTTCAAAAAGGAAGTGCTAAGAGTTTGAATATTAGCGGAAAAGACTTGTCTATAATTCATACTGTCCAGGAACAGGATGCTATGGAAAAAGTAGACGGTGCGTTTTACCTGCCTTTGGATGGTAACTTGTTAACTCAGATGGCAAATGGTGAGGCAGTAAGTGAAATCTATGATATCGGAAGTGTATTAATCGCAGCAATGACTCAGGATGTTACTAAATTGGGATTAACTGCCGATGCACAAAGTAAACTGAAAGCTCTTAGAGCAGACGGTAAAATAGATCTTCAACCGGTACTTACCGTAAGAGTTGCTGACGATGCTGCTTATCAAGATAGTTTTAAGCAGTTTAAGATTACATTGGCCCGTTTAAGAAAGGCGTAACAATACTTTGCAAGGAGACATTAATTTGTCTCATTGCTTTATTTATGTTTGTTGTAGAATACTAAGTTTAGCATAAGATGGGAGGGCGGGCGAAACAAATAATCATGTTTCGCCCGCTTTTTTTGTGTGGGGATTGAAAAATTCAGGAGGTGTTTAATGGGTATGTGGGGGAATGAAAGTTTGCGGCAAGGGGGCATGCTTGTGAATGCAAAGGAGATACTCAAGAATAGTATTGTATTCACATGTATTTTATTATTGATATCCGGTGTTTATTTGAATACCTGTAATGCAGAGTCTTTTTTAAAGACTAGAGTTGAGAAGATTGATGCTCCTAAGTTAAATGAGATTGATCGTATTAAGCAGGTCTTGCGGCATTTGGATATCCCGAGGGATGTTGGTTTTGTAAAAGAGATTCATACGCCTACTAATCCAAGTGAAAAACTGGTAATTAATATTCAGGATTTACATTGTCATTATCAAGCTCAAAAAAATATTGCAGCGTTGATTGATCATCTTACAGATACATTCGGCTTGAAACTTGTTGGGGTAGAAGGTGGTTCTGGAAAGATAGATACTACATTCTATAAAGAATTACCCGATGAAAAAGTAAAAGAACAAGTAGCTGATTATTTCCTGCGTGAGGCGCGGATTAACGGAACAGAATACTTTGCTATAAATACTAAAAAAGATATTGCTCTTTATGGGGTGGAAGATCCGAAATATTACGATAAAAACTTAGATGCTTTTTTAACGGCTTTACCAAAAAGAGAAAAAATCATGGACGATATTGCGGTCTTGGAAAATGATCTGAATATATTAAAAGATCGTATTTATAATAAACGTTTAAAAGAACTAGATGATACTGTTGTGGCTTATGAAAACGGTAGTTTGCCGTTTGAAGATTATGTGGTATATGTTGCCGAGCAGTATGAAGATGGTAAATTAAAGCGTGATTTTAGAGAGTTGGCAAAGTTGGTTGATAGCATTCGAATAAAGCGTAATCTGAATCTGGAAAAAGTCGGGAAACAGCGGGAAAAACTTGTTAAGTTTCTAACTAAGAAATTACCGCGGTTGGAAATGGAAGATTTTTTAAAGATAACCATGGAGTTTAAGGCAAAAACAATAAAAGGGATGAAGTATCATAATAAAGTTAAAGAACTTTACGATAACCTTGATGCAAAAACAAAGACACTTGACCGGGCCTGGCCTGAACTTAGTAAGTATATAGTATATTTAAATAAATATGAAACTTTGGATAACTTTGCGATGTTTACAGAGTTGGATAAGGCTGTGGACAGGGTAAAAAGGAATGCTTATACCAGCTATACTCAGAAAAAATTAGATCATAACTTAAAGACAATTCGTTTGGCGCGTAATTTATTTGCTACTAAGTTACTAAATCGAGATATACCGTCGATAAAAAAATATCGCAGTGATTTTAATTCTAAAAAGATGGCGAAGTTTATTGCATCTCAGGCGAAAAGATTAAAACTGGATCTACCGTTGCCGACGGATATGGAGGAGATGGAAAAGACACTTCCTATAGTAGAAGATTTTTATTATTATGCTTCAAAACGCGATAATATTTTGGCTGAGAATACCTTGAATAGTATGAAAGCAGAAAATGAATGTATTGGTATTTTGGTTGCTGGTGGTTTTCATAGTGATGGGGTAGGTGAATATTTTAAAGATAAAAAAATAAGCTATATAGTGTTAGCGCCTTATGTTGATGAATTAGAAGAGGATGATACGCGCTATATTAATGCTTTACAGGGCAAAAAGACTCCGTTTGAAGAGCAGTTAGAGAGAGAAGAACAATTAGCAAAAAATGAAGAAGAACAAGAATAATCTATTGTTTTCGCCTTGTGGCGATATTAGGGGCGATGGATGTAAAATATTGTAGGGGCAGAAGATTTTCTGCCCGAGATTAGGTAGGAGGAATTTTCCATGTTTCACAGAAAAGAAAATCGTAGTTTTTCAAAATTAATTGCATTTATTCTCATTCAGGCGTTTGTATTGGTAAACGCGCCGATAATTTATGCCGGAGGGTTATTTGACCGTAGTGCGCAAGATATCGCTTGTTTATCTCCCCAGATGCATTTAGGTGCTTCTGCATTACAGCAGGCGTTTACGGTAGAACCGGAAATTGGGCCGAGTAATGACAAAACTATCAATCTCGATGTTCTGAATCAATTGCTTGATTCCGTAGAGCTGGATGAAAACTTATTGGCTATGGAAACGTATTTAAGAAAATTTCTATCACATGATGATATCAAAACTGATACCAAGAGTTGTATTGAAATGCTCAAAAAAAGAGGTTTATTATCTCCAGTTAGCGAAACAACAGTTGAGAATTTAGCAAGAGCTATGAAGCGGGGGATTACAAGGCAGGCAGATTTGTTTCGGGATGATATTGTAGATAAGTCTAAATCTTATGTGCGAGCAGAGCAAACAACGCTTCGTACCAGGCTTGCGACTTTAAATTATCTTAATAACAACGCAAAAGACGCAGAACTTAATTTAATCAATGCGTATAGATGGACCCAAGGTGATAATACAATTCTAAACAATATTTATAATGTATTACAAAAAGCAGCGTTGGTTAGTATCGAAGTAGGAGCTTTATGGGAAAAGATGTTATTAGAAGACGACGGAGACAAAGCAGATGCATTCCAGCAAATAACAGAGATTATTACTTCGCAGGAAGTGGCAAAAGCTAATCAGCTATTAATAAAGGAAATAGATACAGATTGTGAAAACAATAGGGTGGATAATGCCAGAACTAAATTGACTCAACTATTAACTAAACAAGAGCTTTCTTTGTATGGTAAGAAAACATTAGTAGAAATCATAAGTGATAAACTTTCTTTGTCGGAAGAACAACATACTCAGGTTGTTGAAATGTCTGAAGATGAAATATCCGATGCAGATATAGTAGAGTCGATAATTATTAACCGACTTTCTAATAAGCTAAATAATCTGAACAAGTCACTAGAAATTAATTTAAAAGGAAGAATGTTTGATGCGGCTTTGGCTGATATGAAAAGCATTGAAGATATAGGTGTTTTAGGTTTTGAGGAAATGAGTGAATTTAGAGATGCACAGGTATTAATGGATTCTGTTCTGTTCAAAGAAGCAAAATTTTGGGCAGACACAAGTCTGATTAGTTTTAGTCAGGGGGATAAATCGGAAGCTAATACATCACTAAAGAATATGCTTGAGATATACGCGCATGAAGCAACTGTATTAGAGACGCGGGGTGCAATATTTAACGAGTTAAAATATAAGAAGATGGTTACTGATGATGACAGTGAATTTTTTACGGACTTGGAGAATGCAAATGATGCGTCATCTAGGGAAAACAGTATTAAAGTTATTGTAGCAGCGATAGAGAAGAATATTGAACCGGGAATAGAAATCTTAGCAGATAATGCGAAATCATCAGTGTATGGTGATTCTACTAGAGATGATGAATATTTGACGTCAGAACAGAAAACAGAATTACTGAGAGCAAAGACAGATTATTTGCGAGAGACGATTATAAATGCTGTATCTCGTGCATATGATAAAGCAGATGTGGCCGAAGGAAGTCTTTATATGCAACAACTGGTTGATCTTACAGCTGAGAATAAAACCGATGCAGAGTTTGTTGAGCAGACGGCAAACTTAATAATCAATACCTGGTTTGGCGGTAGTGCGAGATATAAAGGTAGAGTAATGTCTTTTTTTAATGAATCAAATACATCAGAAATAACTAAATTGATTAATGATCAGGTGATTCCAAGTAAAGCGGAAACGATAATTTCTTTAGTAAAGTGGGGTTATGATCGGGGAGATATCAAAACCGCGGAAGAATATCTGACTGAAGTATTGATGCTGAGTATTTCAGCCGGAGTTACACAGAGTTCGAGAATGCAAATTATAACTTCATTGAGAATTAATGGATTGGTGCGAGATAGTCTGAATCCTATTTTAACTAGCGATCTTGAAGCAGCGGTTAATGCAGAAGATAAGGCTAAGAGTATTGAGAATATAGTTGCATATTTAACGGTAAATATCGGTCTGAATACAGTACGGGAAGATGTCCCTCAGATGCGGCGTTATTTGCGCAAACTCCAGACAATAGATGCGGGGAACAGCTTGCTTGTGCTACTTAATTCTTTTTTTGCAAAAGGAGTTTCAGCCGAACGCCAAAAAGAATTGGTGGATATGCTGGTGGCCGAAGAAGTAATTAGTGAAAATGAAAAAGATGCACGCTTAAATGAATTAACTAAAGCAATTGGAAAGTCTGAAAAGGTCTATGAGATAAGAGATATTATCCTTAAACAGGGGATACTGGTTGAAATGGCCGGCCAAATAAGTTTGGCTAACTGGCTTTATGAACAACTGGAAGCTGACAAAGCTGGCAGCTTTTTAAAATTGGTTTTGGATATTTGTGATGTAACTCCGACTTTAGGAAAAGATATATTTGCTTTGTTATCCGCGGTAGGATTAGAAAATGCAGATGATACACAAAGAGAGAATTTATATCAAATCCTGAGTAAAGATGATACACTTAAAAATGAAATTATTGAAACGATCAATTATAATCAACAGATTGAAAAAGCAGAGCGGTTGATGAGACTAATAAGCCTTCGCGCAGCGGATAAAAATGATATCGGTGGAAAACAAATGTTTAAAGAAATTAAACGCTTGCTTAAAATTTATTGTGATGAAGGATCGTCCGAGCGGTTAAAGAAAAATATTTTCGCATTAACATCTAGATTAAGTAATTTAAACATGAGAGCTTTGCTGGGAAGTATCTTCTCCTCAGTTTCTAAAAAAATAGAATCTGAGAAAGCTCCGACGGAACAAGTATTAAGTATAGTTGGTCAGGCGATATAAGGATAGTTTTTATTAGGGAGATTCTGAACAGTGGTAAAAAAAAAGTCAAAATTCACACAATTATTTTTATTCTTATCCAGGCATTTATCCTGCCGGGTGGGCTAGGGGCGGGTATGCACAACAAGGACGCAGTGAATAGAATCTACTTGTCCCCACAATTAAATATAAATAGTGTTTTATTGCAGTCGGTATTTAACCGGATGCCGGTTGCTTCATCTCCCCGGATAAAGGTTAACATTCCGGAACAAACCATACAAAAAAAATTCATTATTTCCGCTTCCCTTAGAAAGCGTTCTGTTTTACTTGATACTGCGTGGAAAGCTATACCAGCGATATATCGTTTTATTTTCGGTCCTGCATTTAAAATTATTCAGTCGCAGAAACATAAGCTTAAAGAACGTATAACCCAAGTTGTATTTAATCATCTTTCACTCCGGAAACCATTACCTGTGTCGGCTGTGGTAAAGGATGATCTTTATGCAAGGTTGGCAGGCGCGGCAAATAATTTAATTGGCACATATGCGCCGGTATTTACTGACTCACAGGAAAAGGCAAAGCGTATAGAAAAGCAGCTAGTGGGAGGTCTTGCTTTTTTAAAGCAGATACAAATGGTTGATCAGCTGATAGATAAGATTTGTTCTATAAAAAATAAGTCTGAATATATAAATGATTTTTTAGAGCTTTTTAGCCGGGAAGAAATACCAGCCTATACCAGAAAAGCTATTTTTGAACATATATTAAAGAAGAAGCTTTTTGTAGATGATCTGGATGAGAAATTATTCTTAGATTATGTTCAGGCGATAGAAATAGGAGACAGGAATAAAGCATATCGGCTGCATGTAAAGATTGTTGAGATGCTTGCGATGAACCTTTCTTTAAAGCATGAGGCATTGCTTATTGAGGCAATGATCGAGGCTTATAATCAGAAAGATTTGGATTCCGCAGAACAACGGCTTTCAGACTTGCTGGAAATGTATGCGGATATGAATAGGACTTCAGAATATAGAAACATATTATTTAAGAAATTAAAAGGCAAGGTATTGATAGAAGAAAAAGATAGAGATTTATTTGATGAGCTTGTTGATATTTCAGAAAGTAATTTTCCCGTAAGCATCATAAAGAAGAACATATTTGCTATGTTCTATCATGCATTGGCAACATATTTGAAAGAAGTGAATCCGTTCATTTATAAAATATTAAAAGCAGTTAAACTATACTTTACAGAGGAAGAAAAACCTAAAACTCCGAAGCCGGTTGTAGTTGATCCGGTGCTGACTCAAGATGTTTCCAAGGGAGTAGACAGTTGTCCGGTTTTTGCAGATGAAATAATTGAAACTATTGATAGAGCATTGTCTAGCGATGATATTATTATTAATTTTTTACGGAAAGTATGTTTAGAAGCAGATTCATCAATAGATAGTTCAGAAAGAGAGCTATCTATTGTAAAACAATTCTTAAACGATACGATGTTTAATAACCCCCATATAGATAAAGAAAACATAATTATTGGATATGAGATGGAAACAAGGGATGATATGTTTTTGCTGATGCGGGATATTATGCTTCGATATCGTGCAAATAGCGAACAAGGACTTCCTTTTGATTTTGAACTTTTGGCGGCACGAGTATTAAAAGAAGATGCACAGTTGTATTCATTTAAACTTATGGAGCCAATACGGAACTTTCATGGACTTGCGATAAGCAGGGTAGAAATTTGCGGGCCTAAGGATAAAAAGGAAAGAGGGAGTAAGGGTCGGTTGGCTTACATAGAGGTACCCTACAAAAGTTCTGGGGAGCGTGAATTTAATAGATTATATAAAGCTGCGCGTGATAATCAATATGATTATGGAAAATTTGCAGTTGGTGAAACAGTTTGCGAAAATGGCATAAAAATGTTTGAGATTATTATCAAGGGAGATGGCAAATCGTCCGATTTTGGCATAAGATTTTCTATTAAGGATGAAACTTTCGGATTATATCCGAAAAATGATCATAATTTTGATCCCATGGAACTGGTTTTACAGGCAATATGATCTGGATGAAATGAAAAGTTAAAAAAAGGATAAAATAAGTTGCAAAAACACGGTTTATAAGATATACTTTAACGGTTTGTGTGAGATGCTTTAGAGAGGAAATTATGGGACAAGAAAGAAGAAAATACATACGTTTAAAAGTACACAGTTCAGTGGCTAATTGCCGTTTGTTGTCAATACGTCAAAGGGACCCGTGTAGTACCTTTACGGTCTGGCCGGTAAAAGACCTTGGAATTGGAGGGCTATCGGTTCATACTGAAGATGAAGTTCCTTTGGATACCTTAGCATATCTGAATATGGATCTGGATATCGCTATGCGTACCGTAGGAGTTCTTGCCAAGGTGATCTGGCGTAAGGCAAAAGATGTAGGCTATGAGCTGGGGCTGCAATTTTGCGGCTGGCCCAAAGAAGATGACCGGGATGCCATGGCTGATTATATTGAGCATCAGATCAGTAGTGAATCTGATTCTGAAGCTATAATTTTAGGATAAATTAATAAGGAGACAATTTTGATGAAGTTTCTAGGTTTAAAACATAGGATGTTAAAACCCAAAATTTGCAATAGAACGTGGCGAAGAACACTAATCTTTTGGGCTCAAAAAAGCTACAAAAAGCTTCGACAAACAATAAAGTGTGCCTGCGTTTTTTGTAACTTTTTGATCTCCAAAATATCAGCACTCTTTATCCCCGACTATCGCAAAATCTGGGTTAAAATAATTGCAATGACACTTGTTCAGACATTTCTGATTGTGAATATCTGTGGACCAGTACATGCCCAAATTAATAATAAGGAACAGACTAATTCTGATTATCTGGCGCCGCAGGTGATTTTGAATCATGATACCATCCGAAATGCTTTTATTGATATTGTAGAAAATGGTAATATATTCGATGGTCTTTTTGAAAGTGAAAATCAATTTAGCGAGGGGGCAGGGAATGATGGGAAGGTACATCATCAATCAACTAATATTTTTAATAATTTTTCAAGTCCGGTTTCTATCCCAAGTGATTTCGCTAACGGAAAAATAATCAGACTGGATAGCCCCACAGCACCACCGCCACCCGAGAATTTCAAACAAGTTTTTCCAACAGGTTTTAATGAATTTAAATTTGGTTTGTGGGGAAGATTAAGTTGGAACAAAGAAGATTTAGTTCAACACATGAAGAAATATGGAATAATTGTAGATTCTGAGGATTTTGATAAAGAACAATTGCGTAGGGTATATAACACGTTTGTTGTAGCGGTTGAAAAAGATAAAGATTTTACAAATGCATGGTTTATGTTGGGAGAAATTCATATTTCCAGAGAAGATATGTATTTTCAGGCAGGAGAAGAGAAACCACACAAGCTTCTTTTCCCGCATGTTACAGAATATGAGACAAAAATAATTTTCTATAATTCTTTCTTTTATATTAATAGAATGACAAGAATTCATTTATTTGATGGAAGAAGCGTAAATGACCGCAAGAAGAATTTAATAGACACCGTTAAAATGGCTCATGATCTTAGTGTGTATTATGAGGGGAGGGGATTGCCGGTTAAAACTACTGATTTAGAGAGTGCTCAGGCGCAGGATATGTTTGAAAAATTAGATATAGTTGGAACTGAGTCCACAATAAAATTCATTCTTGATTCGATGAAAGATGAACCGTATGATGATATCAAAATAGCAGTTCCGGAATTAATATCGATACAAGCTTTTAAAAACGCATTGAGGATATCGAGAATTAGTTATGAAGAGCTGGGTAGAGAACAAATGATAGAGCTGCTTACAAAGATAAATGAATTGGCACAGGAAGATATGCTTAATAAGAGTCGGGTTGACGATGAGCTTTTAAATAGAGCAATATCTGAGTGTTCTAATGTTTCTCTTAGTGCTGGAAAAAAGAAAATGCTTATTAAGAGTCTAAATAGTGCAATTGATACCTGGAAAAATGAAAAAAAGTATTGGGGAGTTAGAGAGCACTTTAGTGGCGGGCGTCAAATTCGGACATTTCTTTTGTATCCATTTGGCATCCAGGAGTTAGACAGACTTCGAAATGAATCGAATGGATATAAAAATCCTCGTGTTTGGAAAATCCGAGAAGATGAAGATTCTATGGCTATGTATGAATTGTTATGGAGATATTCGCCTAAAAACCATGAGATAGAGGAGGGGCATTTACAGCAGGTTTTTGCGGCTGATCCAGATAATCCTGTTCTAGATATTCCTTTAAAGGATGGATCACCTGATGATATACTTCGTTCAATAGTTGAGATTGCGGTGACTGATTGGAAACAAAAGGCGGCAGGTCTTTCGGGTGGATTTGTGTCTGCTATGAAGGGAATAACCAATACATTGGGACAGAATGGTTATAATGCGTATTTGCCTGGGCCGAAGACAGAAGGGTTGCTTAAAGAAGTGCATGCAAATGTTCCTATTTTTAGGCATGGTGGGTATATGGCAGTTGCATTAGATATATGGTTTTTTTATGTTTTTAGTGCCAGAGAAAACTTAAATGTTAATAAATTGAATCATATTGTAGAACATATTTGTAGGACAAGATATACATTTTTGAATGAAAGAGGAAGAAATCTAGTTAGGACTCATATTCAGGAAATTGATAATAAACATCGCAAAGAAAGAAAACTTCGAACTCGCAATTTGAAGTTAAAAGAGGAAGATGATCATTGGGTAAATAATGGGAGTGGTACATTATTCCCTAAATTATTAAATGTAATGATGGGTATTCCTTTTTTTGCTGTAGAAACTATGATTCCGACAACATTAAAGGCTTCAACTATAGTTCAGCAAAGTCAGGGAGGTGCTGGTGGAGCGAACTTGGGTGCTTATCTGGTGGGAGGGATAGCTGTTGGATTTTCTGTTTGGATATATAATAAATTTTTTAGTCAAAAAGCAATTCGGAAAGAAATCGAGAGACTTTCTTTGGAAGCAATGGAGAAAAATGATGTTTCTAAATTAAGAAGATATTATGACAAATCTAATTATAAACGTAAGCAGATGATTATTAATACGGTTGGAATAGCCGGAGAAGAAGCAACTAATGAGGCCTTTCTTCAACAACTTATAGCGAGTGAAGGTGACGATGCATATGCTAAAGCTGTTGTGGATGGAGTCTATGAATTTTTGTTGCTTAGAACTAGCGATGTATTGTCGGGTACTATATATGAAATATCTGATTTATCATTGCAGGATTCTGTTTTACTAGAGTTCTTAGTAGAAGATGATATGGATAAAAAATATGATATAGTTATTGAAGATGAATTTGCTGTGGCAGATGAATTGGTCGAAGTTTTTGGGGAGTTGCAGCAAGAGCAAGCTGATTATGCACTGGGTAACAATGAATTTCATAAAGGAGAATTTTATAGGATGGTCAATGAGAATCCTGTGCTGAAAGAATCCTTGATTGACGCTGGTAGAAAAAAAGGTGAAGTTCTTCAGCGGTTTGCTATAAATAACTGGATTGCGGTACAAGCTAGAAAAAACAAAGAGGATGCTTCAATAGTAGTTGAAAAGTTACTTTCACCGGAAGCAAGAAGAAAAGTGGAAGAAATAGGGGATAATTCTAGTGATCCTGATTTTAGAGCTGAAGCTGAATTAGCGCTTATGCTGGATGAAAAATTAACAGTTGGAACATCAAGAAGCAGTGTAGATTCGAGAGAAAAAGACTCATTGATTGCAGTTATTGAGGCTGCAATTTAGCTTATGGGGCTGAAAAAAATAAAATAAATAGCATATTTGTCCGCTGGGGGGAAGAATATCCCGGCGGATTTTTAATTATCGGGCGATTCGTGAATCGCCCCTACAAGTCGAAAATAAATAAACATAATTGGGAGGGCAATTTTAAAAGAGTCAATGCTTACAACATCTTTATTTTCAATAGCTTGCAACTTCTAAAAAAAGCGAAAAATCTTTGACAGGGCCTACTTTTTATGATATACTATAAATGTCTTAAAAAAGAGGGTAAAATATTTATAACTGATTGAAAATAAATGTTGTTAGAAAAACAATTCGACAGTTCCGAAAGGACTGCTTTAAGGTTGGGTGGGTGGGCTGAAGATAGAAATTATCTTCAGCATGCCCTTTTTTGTTTTCAGATACTGTTACAAAACGCACATCTACAAAATAAGGTGAAGAGATGGTGACTCGAATATTTCATAGTATAGTCTACTGCGGGCACAAATTATTGCACATCTGCAGCGTTGTGCTTCTTCAGCTTTCTCGTCGTACCGCAAAGGGTACGCCTCCGGAAGCTTCAGTCGCACGCCTTGCATCTGCACAACACTTTGTGTCCTCGCGACGACAATACCATGAAATACCCGAGTTGCGCGCAAATCGAAAATACAAATTGTGGTTTCGAATCGTATCCGCGATACTTGTCCAGGCCTTTTTGGTTATGGATATCGCTATGGCTTCGGGCGGAGATTTGAGCTGGTTAAAAACACCTAAAAATCTATCCCGTAGTGAAAGTAAAATTTCCCATCTTTCTCCCACCACAAAAATCGATAAAGGAGTTTTCCGAAACAGCGTTGAATTATGGAGCGCTCTTGCTATAGCAATGAATAGTCCTGATAATGAAGAGCTGCGCAAGCCTTATGGGATTAGTGTTGTTGATGCCCACAATAGAATAATGTCTATAACGATGGAGAAGGAAGTATTATTTATTTATCGTCTTGATGATGCGCCAATCGCTTTTAAATTAAACCCCGTTCTTGAAACTACAACTAATAAGATGAGATTGGGTGAATTTGAACTTGCGACAGTACCGATTGAAGAAGTAGTTGAAGTAGGCGGTGATTTACTTGGATATGAAAGAATTATTACTTCGCAGGAGTTTGCAGAACGCTTAGATGCTTTAAACAGCGCGCCAGAGTTTAATGAAGAAGAGGCTTTGGAGCTGGTCAGACAAATGATATTAGCGGCTGGGATTACCGGAGAGATTAAAACTATAGGTAGGGATCAATATGCGAAATGGAAGCCGGAGAAATGGGATGTGCAAAAAGAAGCGACCAAGCTGATGTATAAAGGTTGTGTAGTTAATATGCCGACTTCGGCTGGAAAGACGATTGTATTTAATGCTACAGGGATTTTACGTAATCTTGCTAATAGATTACAAAAAGATAAGAAACGCGAAGTAACGATTGTGCATACTGAAGAAAATTTGGTAGAAAGAGATGCTATGCAGGCAAGCAAAGTAAATCAAAAGTTTAAAATGACTACCGGATATGTAATTTCTCAGGATGGAGAACGTAAGGCGTATATTGATAAAAATGGAGAGATGGAGGAGACTACAGAGCAAGATTTGTATAAGAATGCAGATATTGTTTATATTCATGTTTACAATTTTGTGCATAGATTTCAAGCTGATTGTTATACCGCTAAAAAGACAGAAGATATCGCTTTGCTTTGGGGCCAACAGACTTATTTTATGGCTTTTGATGAAGGTGATGTTCCTTTAAAACATCATATGTCTACGCCGAGTGTTCTTTCCGGTGGTAATGATTTGATAGAGGGAATTAGGAAGATGCGATTGCATTTTGCGAAAAAGACAATGCAGATACAGGAGATTGTTGATGAACTTATTCAGGGTGATTTGTTAGATCCTGTTACTGGTAAGGCATCTAATAATTATTGTGAAGTACATAAGGATTCAAAGACGGTTAATCTGACCCCGAACGGTAAGGATTGGCTAAGAGCTAAACTCGAAGGAGTGAAAGAATATACTGAAAATAGGAATACAGAGATGGGAGATTTTGATCTATGGTTAGACTTTACAGAGTTGGCTTTATCTGCATATCGTTGTTATAAGATGGGTGTAGATTATAAGATAAAGGCTGATGCAAATGGCAATAATCAGATTGTAATTATTGATAAAGATACTGGTATGGAGTTGCCCGGACGGCGCTGGAGTCATGGTGTGGATATTGCCGTGCGTTTAAAAGAAAACCGTCAGGGAACTGAAAAACTTGAAATCAAACCGGATCAGATGATTATTGCTTCAATGATGTTGCCGGAAATTCTTAGCTCTCAATTGGGGCTAGTTTCCGGGATTAGTGCAGCTTCTGCTACAATTGGTGAAGATACGGCCCAGATGTATGATATCAAATGGAAAAATCTTAGTGATCGTACAGAAGAATCAAAAAGAGAAGAGCGAATTGTAGTAAGTTCTGATCAAAAAACATCAGAACAGCATGCACTGGATATGATTGAGGTTTTAAAAGCTGGTAGTAAGGTAAAAGACTATATGCAGAAATGGGGCATGCCGGATAAAGATAAAACAGGTGCTGTAATTATACGTTGTGATTCGGAACCTGAAGGAGCGAAGTTCACAGATGAGCTTATTCAGAAGACTACTTTAGGGCAAAGGAATATACTCAGAATAAAACGAGATGGTACAATCGTAGATGCTAATGGTGAGCAGATAAAAGGGGCGAGTTTGCAGAATTTGGATAGTTTAATTGCAAATGATAGTATAGATAATATCTTAATTGATTTCAGCTCGGGTAATCAGAATATGTTTACTGATTTGACGGGAGAGAAAAAACTGAAAGATAAAATTGCGACGCTTTCTAAAGATAAGCGGGTTATTATTGTCTCCACAAACTTAGTTGGTCGTGGGGTGGACTTTAAAGGTGATAACATGGTGTGTATTTCTTTGAGCTGTGATATTGCCGAAGAAAGTGAAATTCAGCTTAAAGGACGAGTTGCTCGTGACGGCAGAAAGGGGTACTTTTTTGGTTTTTGGTCGATTCAGGATGAAGTTTTTGTGAAATACAAAAAACTTATTCCTGACTCCCGGATGCATTTTTCGACAAAAGTAAAAGATGGTAAAACGCATATTTTTACCCTGACTAATGATCCTAAGAAATCAGTAGAAAGTGAAAGGCATATTGTAGGAATGAGAGATGTTATTAATGATCATATCCAGCAAATGCGTCGTGAACAGAAAAAATTCGGAGAATCTTTATGGGATCCGGGCGATGATTCTGGACATAAAAAGGGTTTTGCCAAAGAATTTGTGGAAAATAGATATCGTGTGCTTGTTCGCGGGCTACAGGGGGTGGGGATCCCTGAATTGGATGATATCTTAGGAGAGCTATATTACAAATGTGCACAAATAGAAGGGGAAAAAGGTGATGTTGATCCTGTCACACTTGTTGAAATTTTGGAGAATGATTTTGGAGTAAGTGGTTTTTCTGAGGAGGAAGCGCAGAGTGTTTTAAATAATAATGATTATAATTTAGAGAGGTCTTTGCATCAAATCCTTACTGAATTATTGCAGGCGAAAACCTTAGATGTGTTGGACCAAGAATGGAAGAGCTTTATTACACAAGCAGACTGGATTAAACATCGTTTAGAAAAAGAACCTTCCCGCAAAGAACAACGTGGAAAAGTACAAGCGCAGCAGATCTATGAAGAAATTAAAAATAAGATAGCAAAAAGTTATGCGCAAACACAAAAGACAATAAAAGAACGTTTGGCAAAAGAGGTGATTTATCAAGCTGCTGCATTTGCCGGAAAACTCCCCACAGATAAAGAGCTAGCTGATTCTAAGAATGAGAGGGAAAAGGAGCAAGAGAAAGATAAGATTCCTTTAATGGATCGTGCTAAACTTTTTCTGGTTAAGTTTATTCCTTCGGCTGTAGTTATGTCTTTAAGTATTATGACAGCGGTTGGGATTGGCTATGTTTTTAAAATTCTGAGTGTTGAAGGTGTTAAGGGGGTAGCTGCTTTGCCTATAGCCGGAAATATATTTGCTTGGTTTTTAGGGTTAGGTCCAATTATCCTGGTTACAGTTACGATAAGCACAATATTGATAGCCTGGGCGTTGAATTCCCATATAAAACGTTTGTCCCAGGTTGATTCGACGATTGGAGAGATGGCTGAAATAGTTACCCAGGCATCTGAGAAAAAGATAAGTGAAATTGGTATTGTTTCAGCTAAGTCGACTTTACGAAAAGTGTTAACT
This sequence comes from PVC group bacterium, assembly GCA_024231215.1. Classification (GTDB taxonomy): domain Bacteria; phylum Omnitrophota; class Gorgyraeia; order B26-G9; family B26-G9; genus JAAEQR01. The sequence goes on from JAAEQR010000072.1 coordinate 279,789, forward strand.
GTAACAGCTACATTTGCTCCATTTGTTGCGGCCATGACGTTATTTTCTTTTATTGCTAGTGTTCCTTTTGTTGGAGTTGTAACGGTACCTATACTTGCTTCTGCGGTGTCTGGGGTTATCGGGATTGTATCTGCTTCATTACTTTTGTTTTTGTCTCGTAAAGAATTAAAGATAGCTCCTACTGTTCCTGTGGGAGCAGGAGCGCAGTTTATGCGTGGCCTAATTTCTGGAACAATAACAGTTTTAACTGTAGGGGCATTTCTCTGGGTTTCTTCCTCTGTTCTGACAAATCCTGTTGCCTGGGGTCTAATAATTACCCTGGCTAGTTCTTTTATTGCTAATAGAATATTTAGAAAAGCAACAAAAGTTCCATCTTCAAATATTTTATTGCCTTTATTGGGATTTGTAACCGGAATAAGCCTGGGGCTTGGAATTATTTTCGGTGTGGTTCCTTTGTTGGGGGCATCGGTACTTAAAACCCTTCCGGGGGCAATGGCCTCGGGAGCAATGAAAGGTCAAGGGGTTCTTCAGATTCTGGCATATATGGCGTCAATGTTATTTTCTTTTAAACTAGTTAAATTTACTTTGGCTCAATGGAAGCTATCGGAAAAAATAGCGCGTGAACCTATTGTAGCAGATGGACAGCCAGTAGTAGATGTGTCAAAACAAAAAAGATTAGCTTACTTGACACGAGCATATACACTTAATGCAAGAATGGTAATGATGGGTCTGGGCGCGGTTGTAACATTGGCTTTGTTATTTAATACTGGCTGGCTGGCGTTTCTTGTTAATCTGGGGATTCCGATATGGATATCCCGGGTTGTTGCGGCATTTCCTGTTTTTGCTGGGGCTATATTTATTGCTTTTCTTACGCGTAATATTCTTGGGGCCAGAAAGAAAGTATTTAATTATTCTTATTTAAGCAAACGTAGAGTATGGAATTTTGTTAGCCAAAGCGTGATAAATAAAGGTAATAGCTGGAGTTTTTTAACTATCCAAGCACAATTAGAACGTGTCGGGCTTAAAACATTATCTGAACATATCACTGTCGGTATAGATGATTTTAAAGAACGGGTTGCAGATAGTAAGCATGCTTTAGGTTTAGCGCATGGTATTTTGAATAATATGGCTCAGAATAGTGGTATTAATGAGAAAGACAAGCTTATGCAGTTATTTCTTACTGAACTGCAGAATTCTGAGCCTGGGGATGGAAGATTCTTTTCGCAGAAGGAAATAGATAGTATTATTTCTCAAATGATTGCAAGAAGTCATGACAAATTGCTAAGTAAAAAACAGCGACGAGTGTTTAGAAAAGCAATGACAGCTGTTTTGGTGGAAATGGATTTAGCAAAAGTTGGTTTAGCAAGATTGTTACATATCGTTAAAGATCAGGAAAACATAGATAAATTTCTTGATTCTCTTCTTATGCCTACGATGGGAGTTCCAATGCTTGCCACAGCACCAATAGCTGCGGTAGTGAGTCAGAGTCAACAAGAGAGCAGTCCTTATGATAAGTGTAAAATTGATGTAAAAGATATTTCTAAAGATGTTCAAGATTATTATGTATCATTAGCTGAAAAGGCATTTAGGGTGTCTTCAGTTTCTGCAGATGATACGACTGCTTTTGCTTTAGATTATGATTGGGCTCAACGGATGAAATCATTTCAATCGGAAATGAGAATTACTAGAGCAGAACAACAGGCAGGTGATGAGTTTGCAGGGCGTATGGAAGCAGCGCATCAGAAAATTAAAAAAGCAGATTCTGAAAAAGAACGAATTGAGGCAAGGCTGGAATTAACCAGAGTAATTCAAGAAGCTGGATTATCTGTAATCAAGAATATTGATCTTTCCCCAGAAGAATCTAAAGTTCTAGAGCAGGTAACTCAGAAACTTGAAGTAATAACAACATTAATAAGTATCCGGGAAAATATGGCGAGGGCTACCTATGATTTTAATCAATGGAGAGAACGCGAAGCAACAGAAGATGAAATAGTTCAATATGAGAAAGAATCAACAAAAACAATGGCTGAGTTGCAGGCAGTGTTTGTTAAAAAAGCAAAAAGCGCCAATATAGATCCAGAATCTTCGACTGATGCAATTATAGAGCAGAGAAAAAATATTATTGATTCCCTAGATAAAATCTCTGCATATATCATAATGCGAAAAAATGAAATTAAGACAGCAGACGAAGAAATCTTATCTTTAAAAATGGATAACAGGGATCTGAAATTATTAAGACAGGCAGAGGATGCTTTGGATAAAACAGAAGAAGCTAAGGCGTCTGATAGAGATCAAACCTTGTCTCCAAATAAAACTGTGGAGTCAGATAAAGCTCAGTCAGCACCACCTCCGAAAGAGGAGTCTTCACAGAGACCAGTTGATGGAATTATAGTAAAGCCGGTGCGAGAAGAAGATGAATCTTTTGCCGGAGGGGTAAGCCGGGGCTTTTTTAATCAGGGCGCTAGTCTGCGAGATATATCGGAAATACTAAAAAGTCAGGATACTTCGGCGGCGGAAACATTCAATGCGCTTATAAATTTAGGCGAAGGCCAGAGTGCAAAAAAGGTTGTCATCGCAATGCAAGAAGAAGGTGGCTATTCGGAAGAGGTTACTTTTTCTGTAGCGGTAGATGTATTGATGGTTAATCGCGGATTTTCTATTGAAGAGACTACCATGATGCTTTCAGATCCAATTGTCTCTGGTCAAAATATGTCTCCGGAACAGATGAGAAAATCAAAATTAATTGCTAAGCTTTTGCATGATAAAGATGCTAATAATCAAGATCAATTGCGTAAGGCATTAGATATGTTACTACTTTTACCGGGACAGTTGAATGTAACGAAAATGCCTCGACAGTTTGATGAATTTCTAAATCTTACGCCAAGATTGGACGAGAATCATTTAAAAGATAAGATTGCTGGATTACGCAGTAAACTTGATAATGGCCAGAAGATAACAGAAAAAGATGTTGCAGAAGCTCATGAGATAGCCCAAGCTGCTTTAAAGACGTTTGCGTTAACCCAAAAGGCCCAGGAGCGAAAACAACTTAAAAAAGCAGATAAAGTTATAAGCCCAGAGGATAAGATAAAGCAAAAGACATCTCAAGATGATTCGGCTGGACTGAGTGAATACATAACCGAAGAACTTACAAAGAGCATATCCGGGCGAAAGATATTGAAAAAATCTGCTAAAGGTATTGAGTATTTTATCCTGGTTAGTAAAGAGCTTAGATATTTGATCTCCGCAATACGAGCATATCATAGTGATGATATTAAAAGGGCAGAAGAGAATCTCACAAATATGTTCAAGTTAGCTTTTAGTAATAAAGAGGCCCGCGATTTAGTTTTTGAAGTTCTGGATGATATTGATTATGTTACTGCAAAGGGAAAAGAAATTTACAGTGCGAGAAGTGTCAAGGGTGAAGACAAAGATGCGCTGATTAAAGAGCTGGTTGAAAAAATTACTGCCGGCAGAGAACATTTTAAAGTTTACTATGATAATCTAAAGACTATTTTACAAATTTCTGCGCGTGAGCAGGGGAATGAAGAACAATTAAGACAACAGCTGGAGATTCCGGTCCGGGATATCTTAAAACATTATTTTGCAGAGCAAGAGACGCGGCAGTATATTCTTAAAATTTTAGATAAAGCAGATATTGTGGGTTCAAAGGAGAAAAAAGCTTTTGCGAAGATAGATAATGTTACGGATAGGAATGCGTTTATTGACAAGACAACCGCAATGATTATTACAGACTTGGCATCTCCTGAGAAATTGAAAAAAATGAAAGAAGCTTTATCTACAGTAGATGATTTAATTATAGCCAGACAGTTGGAAAAGTTGATCAGTACTGATACTAAGAAGGCTGATGCTGTAGCTACTAGTACTCCGGCTGAAATTGCGGTTGAAACTGCTACACATATGTTACCGCCTAATCTTGCCGAAGGATATAATCAAATTGCCAAACAGCTTGGACTGAAAACTTTAGCTGTCCCGGAAGATTTTCTCGGCCTTCCTATATATAAACCAACTATACAAGCTATAGAGACTGCAGAAAAAGGTATAACTACTATAGCAAAGAAGATACAACCGGTATTACCAAAGATTGAACCGCAGGGTAAAGAAAACTGGGAAATGCAGGATCTCTTGGTAATAGATAATTTGCGTAAATTACTCCAGGGCGGGCAGGATTCGACAGGTAGTTTGATACAGACTGGCAAACTTGAAGAATCTCCGGAAGTTCAGGCAGCAAAGGCGCGATTGCGTGAAGCTATTGCACGCTATGAAGAATTAGATAAGGCTTATTCAGCTGTTAATCGTGAATATAACCGTTATTTTGGCATGATTCAGAGTGGAAAATATTTTATGAGTCTTAAAAAGGCAGTTATTGAACAAAACGCTGTAGCAAAACTAAAATTGCAGTTGCAAAAACTAAAAGAAGTAGATAGGAAATTCAGAGAAACAGAAAAGCAGTTTATTGAGGATTCGATTGCTGATCTGGATGAAAAAATCAAAGGACTTTCAGGCCCGGATAGTGCAATAGTTGTAAATGACAAAATGCTTCAGGAAGCATTAGCTAAGCTGGAAGAACAGATCAAGCAAACAGAGGAAGATATTAAGTCAGCCGGAATAACAATGCAGAAGTTACGTATTTCATTAGCAGATTGGGAGCAGGCAAAACAAGATATCAGGGCAGGCGAAGAGATAAATCTGGCTAAACTGTTGGGTATGGTAGAAGAATCAGACCGTACCTATGCGAGAAATAAATTACAGGCTTTGGTTGCTGATATTGCTCAGTTAGATGCGGAAAAGGGTAGATTATCAATTGATCCTAATCGTACTTTAATTATGACCAATGGTCAGATTAACGCTAATTTGGAGGTAGTTGGACAGGCAGAGCTTGACGAACGGGTCTTAGGGCTTATGATTGCGGATAGCACAAAACAATGGACAGTCTATCGATGGGGCAATCGCCTGAGTCTTACACAGTTTGAAGGAGCTCAGACGATTAAGCTTCAACATTTTGTTTTTGGACAAGATGCACAAAGCATATCAGAGCGGGAGAAGATGTTTAGAGATGCGTTTAGATACTGGAGCAGTCAGATAGAGTGGGCAGAATCTGACATTAAATATCTTAGACATGACCGTTTTAATGATCCTAGTTTATCAGAGGAAGAAAAGGCAATAATCTTACGGCAAGTAGAGAACTTGGAAGATAAAATGCAGTTTGCTGTGGATACAATTGAGGATTTGAAAGAAGATCAGAAATACTGGGATCCATCAAAATTAACAGTTGATAAAAGTTTTGCAGAAAAAAAACGGTTATCTGAAAGAAAACTAGGATTTGTTCAGAAAAAGGTTGTTTTCTTTAATGATCTTATTCCTCTTTTAAAAGATATGCGTGATTTTGACTTTAATCAGGCTACAGAAGGCAGGACTTATTGGCAGACGGAAATAGATGAGAAAACAGCAGAGCTTGGCTTGATCGAAACCGAACTTACTGCTTTACAAGATCAATTGAACGTGGATCCGAATAATACGACTTTAAGGCAACAGATTGAAATTAAGAGGCATCAGGTTTCCAATGTTTTGTTATATATTGAGTACGCTGAATTATCCAGAGTATCCGCTGAAAGTAATTTGCGCTATATTGGTTCATTGGGCGGAACAGAAAATAAGTCAAAGGTAATAGAGCGGTTTGAAACAGTTGCTAAAGCTGGGGAGGATTATTATTCAGATACAGTTGATTTGCTAAATGAGATGCTGAGCAATCAAACACTGGTGATTGATACAGCTACGGCTTACTGGCAAAATATACGCACAGAATCAACCCAGCGTTTAGAAGAAATTAGTGGTTATTTAGATCCGAATAATACAGCAACATTAGCGCTTGATCATCCGGATAATCTTTTTAATGAAGCAGGTATTGCGGTTTCAATTGACCAAAGAATAAGTTTTCAGATAAAAGTATTGGATCCGAATAATACAGAAAAAGATGCACAAGGTAACTATATTTCCGCAGCAAAATCTAAAGAGCAGGCATTAAAAGAGCAGGCAATCTATCGCCAGAGAATTCAAGCTGAAGTGGCAAAGCCGGAAGAGGAAAGAGATGAAAACCATGAAAGTCTGTTATCTCTTTGGAAAACAGAGATCGCTAAACGAAATATATATATGCGAAACGCTGACCTGCAAGTCAAAAAAGCTAATATATATTTGGGAACACTTGCTTTATTAAAAACAGCTTATCAAGCGGAAGAAAATTCTTTAGGAGTATTAATTCCGTTGGTGCGCAAAGAACTTGATACTTTAGCAAAAAATAAAGAATATCTTTTGGGCACTTCATCGGAAAGCCCAGAGAGCTTGGTTGACAGGAATATTAGTTTGATTAATGATGAACTGGCTTTTTATCCGATAGCCAGAGAAGCTGCGGTTAGAAAGTTAGAGTGGTTGGAAAAGACAAAGAAAGACGCTGCAATTATTTTAGGAGAGATTTCACCTGAGAACCAGATAATAGCAGATGACTTGGCAAAAGAGCACGAAGCAACGAAGCAAGAATTAGAAAAACAATTAGCTAAAATCCAGGAGGCAATACAAGAAATAAATGAAGAAATTAGCAAGGCTGAAGGCTGGCTGGGAAAACTAAATGATAAAGATCATGATGTGCTGATCCGGCTGCGAGAGACCATGGAAACTCGCTTGAATATATTAGAAGATACTATTAGGCAAAAAGGAAAATTGCTTTATCAGAGTAATCTGCTTAAAGAGTCTCAACGTCAGATCGCTAGTGAGATGGCGGAACTTCGCAAACTGGGTGTGTTGGATATTGCCGTAGCCAATATTGGCGAAGAGCAAAAAGATTCGTTCCCCATGGTTTTGGATAAGAATTCATTAGAAAAGTTAGTACGTAATATTCTGAATGATCCTAATCGGCCGCAGGATTTGGTAAAGGCAGCTGCCGGAGATCTTTCCTTGGACAATGCAAAGGGTATTCTGCAGAAAGTTGGACTGCACCTAAAACGGTTTAGTTTTGGTGAAGATTATTATATTGTAACGCATATTGCCAGCGGGGAGTATCAGGAGATGTATCTAAGGCTGGGCAACTTTTTTGGATCTGGAGAGCATGTAAAGATAAGCCCGTTTATTTATACGGTAATGGCGGATGAACCGCGGCGTGGAGCAGAAGGTATTGGATTGGTTATGGATGTTGATCCTCAAAACATGCCGATTCATTACGGGTTAATAGTGGATGTTTATAAGCCTAAGTATCAGGAAGTTGGTTATGATTATACTTTAACTGAAGAAAAGACCCGTTTGATGATTACCCAGGACTACACGATGCTTATGGTTCCGGAACAGGATGATAAGGGTAAGCCTACGGGTGAATATAAAGCGTTTCTCGGCGCAACTATGTTTGCGGATATGCCGATGAATATGAAATTTCAGGAAGATATATCTTCTTTTGGCGGAAGCGTACGCGGAGATTTAAAACTTACCGAGGCATTTAAACTTAGAGCGGATTTGAGCGCTATTCTTTTAAGAGATCCATATGATGAAAATTTCGAATGGCAGTTTGGAGATCTCATGTTCCCGGATAGTATCAAGAAATATAAAGCTTCTGTCCAGGGACAGGAAATGCAGCTGCTTTCTGAACGGCTGGCTTTAGAAGTAGATATGTGGAAACTGCTCAAAAAAGAAGGTAAAAAAGATGAATTTACGATGCAGTTTTTCCTGCAGCATGAAGACAATACAGAAGGTTATACTCAGACTTCTTTTGGGGCAGGACTTACCAAGGCCTTTGCTTGGAAATTAGTACAGCCAATAGAAACTAAGGTTGTATTGGAAGGTGCGGTTGGATCTGAAACAGAAGATATTAAAATTGGTATAGACAATCGCATTGGCGGTGATGATGGCGTTGATGTTTCCTTGTCCGCTAAACTCCGGGGTGAAAATCGCAGTTATCTGGCTAAAGTATCTAAGGATGTTTTTGGTGTAAATATGGCGGTGACTTATGGAGATGAATATGGGCGGGGAGAGCCTGTTTTTGGATTTGAAGCTGGCCAAACAGTTAGTAAGGAAACCGTAATTGCAGATTCAATAGATGCAAGAGATGCGGGGAAGGATATTGAGAGGATAACAGCGGATGCGTCTGAACTTGCTAATAGTGAAGATTTGTTAACTAGTTCCTTATTATATACCTTAAAGAATGATACTGAGTTTTATGAAACTTTGTTGGGGGCTCAAGAGAATATCGTAGCTGGTTTTAGCCGGTGGGTTTCAGTTATAGAAGCTCGTTACGGGGGATCTATTGATACCGATGAAGTTGAAAGTAAAATTAAGAAGTTATTTTCTATAGATTTGGGTGTTAATGTTATAGTGAAAAAGACCGGAACCAAAACAGGGGATGATTTAGCGTTAGTTCAGTTAAAAAGAGCGATTGAACAAAGCCGTCTAACTGTGAAGCAGGCGATGAATAGCTTAACCAAGGCCTATGTGGATATGGTCAATGCCAAGACTAGCTATGACAAAATAAATGTTTCCCGATTGCAGGAAATAATCAATGCTTCTGATAGTGAACAGACCAGAGAGAAACTTAGCTATCTAATTACTAAGGCAGAAACAGAGTGGGAATTAAATAAGGCTATATTTATCAGACTTACGGGAATGTCGGAAGTAGAGGTGGATATTATTCTCAATGATTTGCCAAAAGTAGAAACCGAAGCTGATGTGCTAAAAGTAGAAGAAGCAATGAAGAAACAAATAGAACTGATGAAAAGCAATTGGCTGCCGTTGATGGAGAATATAGAGATTCGCGCGGAATTAAAGCAGAAGTCCTGGATAAGAAAGATATTATCACTTGCTCCAATAAAGAAAATAGTTGTAGGCTTTAGTCCTTCAGAGACAGCGTTGCAGCTTGATGATTTTGGTTTAAGTATGAGTATCCCGATAACTGTGTATGAAGACGGGGCAGAGAAAAAGGCGCGTCAATTGCCGATACCGGTAGAAGAGAAACTTTTAAGGCTGGAATATAAAGAATACGTAAGAAAATCACAGTTTATTACGGGAACTATCGGCGATAAAATAAAGCTGGTGGATAATACTTTAAATGGATTGCGGGAGCGCGAGCCATTATTGATAGATCAATTGGGAGAGTCTGTAGAGGCTTATAATCATAAGATTGATGCTTCAGAGGCAGCTATCTGGAATAATTTGGATGAATCAATAATCGCATTTTTAGGTAATGTAGATCTTGTCTTTACTAATATCAGGTATCAGACAGAGCTGGAAAATGAACAGAAATATCATGAATCTCTAGTTGTAAAAACAACTTCTACAGAAATAAAGGATGAGGCTGTTTCGACCGGTATAAAAGAAACAGAGTTGAATAAAATATACAGAAGATATATTGCTCCGGCTGATCTTGAATTGACAAAGGCTAAAGATAAACTGGAAATGGTTCAGGAAATTCAGCGCAGCGGCTCAGGCTGGTTTAGTAAGCTTGAAATTGATGTTGGCCCGAGAATAAGTGCGGGTAAAAGTATTTGGCCGCTTAAAACACATATTGTGATTGATCGGGCCCATAAACAAAGAGCTGAAAAACGCACCTGGGAAACTCTAAGTGAGGAAGAAAAAACAGCTTTAGTCGATGGCGAATTAAAGGCAAGGTTCTTAATTGCTTATTTGGATTATACTGATGCGTTAAAGACAGTAAATGCTTTGACTGATCTGGAAACTGATGTTCTGCCTTCTGGAATACAGGCTAATTATCGGGCATATGACGATTTTATTGAGAAAAAAGGAACGCTTAATTATTTCTTAGGACAACCGTACGATGCGGAAATCACTTTAGATATTCCTACATCTGAAGTGCAGGCAGAACTCGAAGACTTTTTTGGGCCGGATTTTGATAAAGATAAGTTAGAGGAAGATCTGGCTAAAGTGAAAATACTTATTCTCAATAGCGAATTGAAAATCATGCAGGCGGGTGGAAAGATGCGCTTGGATATTCCTCTATCAGAAATCGTTGCTTCTATTTCATCTTCTAATCCTGCTCCGATAACCTGGTGGCTGGGGATGAAGACTTTTAACTGGGCAACTGATATTTTCAGTAAGAGTAAAAAGATGACTGAAGTTATGCAGAGAAGACTGGTCGAGGATGAGCTGAAAAAGGCAAAAGCAGAGTTAAAATTGACAGTATATGCCGGAGAAACAGCCAAGGCCAAGGCGCTGTCTGATGCCAGATATGCTAAGAGTGTTTATGAGAAAGTCAGGGCGAGGATTGGAACTCATGTTCATGCAGTGACGGATATTGCAGACAGACCACATAAGACACGTGGTTCTCCCCAGGATAGGAGTATTGCCAGTCTTATTGCTAGTGCAGTAGAACATCATCCGGAAGTTATTACGGCAGTGCATAACTTAGAAGCGGCAAAAGATGGCGTGTTTTCCACAGTGCCTTCTATGAAACAGTTGAGGTTCCAAGATACTGGTATGCGTATGGATTCTAATCTGTATAGCGGAGTTATGGAGTTTCTACCACAGGAACAAGACACCTATTATAATGACCAGCAGAGAATTCAACTTGAGATTAAAGCCGCGGAGAGTATTTTCTATGCGGCAGTTGATAAGGCACGCGCGGAAGTAACTAGTTTTATTTATCAATTAGCTTTGATTAATGACGTAAGCGATGCTTTAGGTATAAAAGAATCAGAATCTATTCTTGCTGCACAAAAATCATCGGTAGAAAGACAGCTTAAGGAGATGGCTAATATCGATCCGGAAGCAAAATTAGTCATTACTGATATAGATGAAATTTCTTTGCAGGCATTTGATTATAGCGGTACAGATATCGATAAATTGTCTTTTTCGATAAATGGTATCCCGGAGATAGAGGCGGTAGACGCCAGGATTAATCAACAGGTAATTGTGGTTAATAATGTGTTGAGAAGTTTAGGGCATTTGACTCCGACAGCGGCTATGGCTCATGTTTCCGATGAAGAAGTAAATGACTTTGCCGCACAGAAATATTTCGCAATACCTAATGCTGCGGAAATTGCGCAGAGGATTAGTGGTCCGATTTATAATATGTTGCAAGAAGGGCTCAAACGTGACAAGCTAACAAATAATCTATCTAGGGAGATCGAGACATCTTTGCAGGATTTGACAGCTGTGATGAAAAGATATAAGCAAAGTAAACAAACAATGCTGTCTTTCTATCGCGAATATATGGCCAGCGTGCGGCAATTAAAAGAAAAGAAAATATCTGAACCGGAGATGTTGGCGGCACTGGAGCAGTTTAAGAATTACCTTAATGTATATTTGGATAATGTAAAAACCTACCAGAATAGATTTCATTATTTAAACGCTTTGTTAAGCACAGCTGGTATTGACACTGATTCCTTAGAGGCAGACACTGAAACTTGGGCTATGGGAGTGCAACCGCGGTTTTTAACTTCTATAGAAAATATAGGAGTTGATGAGTCTGATCAGAACCGTTTGCCGGCTGAGGGGGATGTGCAGACCCAGTTAGGAGCTATCCGGAGTAAGGTTACGGATAAGTGGAACAATATAGAGTTAAAGGTATATGGAGATAGAAAAGTTACCGTTCAGAATATAAGCCGGAAATATCAGCAGATATTCCAGGCTTATCCTCAAATCGTCAATGCAGTAATGACTAAGGGTGATTATATGGCGATTACCGAAGATTTTGTTGGGAATCAATTAATTCCTTTCTATAAAGAAGTGCTTGAGCTTGTTTATGATGAAGAAGGTACCCCTTATGAAGTACGTGAGGAAATCTTGGAGCTTGTTGGCAGAGAAGAAGTAATTAAATTTAAAGTACTTCTTAGAGATAACCCGCCTGAGATTGCCAAAGCGGTTTTGGTCGAAGATACAATCAAGGAAGTGTTTAATAGATATCTAGTAATTATAAATGCCTTAGCAAAAGATAAGGCGTTATCTTTTGGACAGAAAGCTGAATTGCAGGATGAGATTGCCGCGCTTAGACAGAGACAGATGGTAAGTCCGGTTTATGAAAAATACGAAATTAATAAACAGCAGATAGTAGAACAAATTTCAGCGGAATCTCAGAAATGGAAAGCAGGAGAATATAAACCTGAGGTATCCAAAGAACGGGAATTATCAGATGAAGAAATTATGCCTAAAGAGTCGATGGATTTGCAGACTTTATTTGAAAATACTATCCAGAAGATACAGTCTGGATTGAGACATCATGCGTTGAATAATAGGTTAATGAGAGAAAAAACTGACGTAGCAATTGTGGATTGGGAAAAAGGCAAGCGATACAGTGTATTAAAAGGTTCCCAGGATCATCCGGAGCTTTTGTTTGATTCAGTAGAGAAATATGAAGAATATCTTGATCGTCAAGGTTTGCGTATGGAATTCTATACGGAGATTTCAAAATATCAAACAGCTGATCCTGAAGGACGAGGCAGGAAACTTTCGGAATGGGAATTAAGAGGCTTGGAAAAAGAAGGCATTTCTTATCAGGTATTTATTGTAGATCAAGAGGGAGAAGTTTTTGGTCGAGCTGTATTTAGCCGTGACTTATTAAAGAAGAAACAGGATAAAAAACTGGCTTATATCAATGCCCAGAAAGAACAGGCAGATCAGATGCGCAATGCCGAATATGCGGTCCAAATGCAGGCGCATCCGGATTATCCGGGGATGTGGAATCAGACGGTTAAAGCTTGGAAAGCAAGTGAAATCGTGCCCTTGATTAATCTCGAGACAAAATTGCCGCAGCTTAATAATCGAGGATTTGCGATTTTATATCTTCAACCGATAAATGAAGATGGGACTTATCAGAAAGATGCGCAGACAGGTAAGCAGATAAGGCTGGAGCTCGGGGCATATCGTTATATCCAGGGCAAGCTTATTGAGGTTAGTCCGGCTGAAGAAGATGTGATATTTATTGTTAAATCAACGATCAAAGATAATAATCCGGAAACCGGCGATAAGGTTCTTTTCGGGATCAAGTCGATAGAGAGAGAAATCGCTATGACAACTTATGGCGAATATCTCGCAGTTTTGAATGTTCGTAATTTAGCTAATTCTATTAAAGCAGGACAAGTGTGGAAAAACTTTGAGACTTTAATGCCGATATTTGGTGCAACCACTAATAGTTATCAGGCAGTAGGTCAGGCCAGGGTAGGTTTTAATCTCTGGATGGCTTTGAGCGGACTGGGTTTGCCGGAAACACCGAATATAGATGATGTAGCAGACTTTTTTAAACAGAAATGGGGAACAGGAAAATACCAGGGGGAATATGATGAGGCTTATGAATTGGAGTACCAGCAGTTTTTGAAATTTATAACTAAATCTCCGGATTATAAAGATCCTGGATATAAAGAAAAAGTTTATGACTATTTAAATAAAGAACAACAGTTAAATACCAAACATAATATTGCTTATGGAAAATGGGTGCTATTTACAGCGGATGCTTTAGCTGAGAGTACGGGGAAAACCAGAGATGATGATGGGTTGTTAAGAGGAATGTTTGCTTACTTCCGGGGAACAGAGCTGAATGTTAATACTCTGGTTGGAGATGTTTTTAATATTAAAGATGCAGAAGGTAAAAAATATTATGGAAAAGGGATTACTAAAAATACAGAAGGCTGGGGGCGCTTGTTTACAGGGCATGGGTTGACATTTGATACGGCGCCTTTAATTGATGTGGCTTTTACGGATAAGACGATTGGTGATTTAGGTATAGAAGATTTACTTAAGAATTATGTTTTTGGATATCCTGAATTTGGAAGTGAAGAAGATCAGCGTGAATATCTTGATCGATTAATGAATTCTTATAACTTTGATATGAAACTGAAGAAAACAGCTAATCCTTTTGGTCGGGTATCTCAAGATAAGGATGCGTCGAAGAAAGCAAATTTACAAAAGATTGCGGACCTGAAGCTGGATCAATTTCATATGTCGATATATATTAGCCGCACTCCGGTATTAAATTCTAAAACAGGTGAAATAGAAGTAGAAGAAAGTATTGTGATTCCGGGATTGCTTGGATTTGAAGCGCGCCAGAAAGAATTGGTTCGTAACTTAGAAAATGCCAGATTATATGAAGAAGGTATTAGAAGTAAAGGATTAGTTATAGAAAAGAGTTCAGGCAGTAGTGCTCCGATATTGATACAACAAATTGTAAAAAGAGATGAACAGGATCAGATATCTCGACAGGATACATATGATTTTCTTTCCAGCAGGATGAACAGTCAGAGCGGCACAATTACGGAATATCATCAGTTTGCTACAGGCAAAGGTCCATCTGTGCAGAGTGGAAGGGGAACTTTGTATGGTAACGCATTGGTTGGAGGAGTTTTGGATTTAGCCGGGGCAAGACGAGAACGTCAGGTGATTACCGATTATTTTACAGATACTCAGAGTCTGCATGTTTATCGTCAGGATTCTAATGCAAAAGGCAAGACCAAAAGTGTATTTGTAGGTTTAGCGGATATGTTTAATCCGGATTCGTATACCGGAGAGAAAGTAGAAGAATATGCAACTACAGGTCCAATTTTACATGATACTTTGCGTAAATTGCGTGAATTTAAGAAAACCGATGATGAGAAATATTTGAATTCAGCATTAATAAACTATGGTGCAGTTAAGGAACGTCAGGATACGAACGGTGGTGTAGTAAAGGGAGTTGAACGCGATGACTTAAGAGATGCCGAAGAAAGACATCATTTAATTCAATCTGGTGAAGAAAATATTACTTTCCTTAGGGTCTTAAGAGAAACTCGAGACATACTTAAAAACAAACTTAAAGATCGGACGCTAAAAGATAAGAAAATGTATGAACGACTCCTGAGAGATGTTGAAAGCAGATTAGAACAGGGATTGAGCTTTATTTATACGCAGCTCTATAATAAAGAAACGAATGAGTTTAGTCGTGGGTTACAGTTTGTTGATGGAAAATGGCAGAGAGACAATGTGCTTGCCATTGATGTTTTGAACCTTTTGATCTTAGAGGATGGAGCGGATAATGTTGCTTATAATATAGGAAGACAGATATTGGGGGCCAAGGCTTCAAATGAAGAAGTAATGCAGACTGGTATGATGCATCTTTTGGAAATGTGGGATAAGAAAGAACGTCCTGTGGAAAGGGGCGGTACTTTAGTAACTGATACGGTAACATTAGCTGATGGCAGAAAAGTGACTGTAACCCTACACGATGTAACAGACCAGGCTAGCCGCGGAGACCGCAAAGCTGCTGTATTTGTGGAGCAGGCACTTATTGATGCCTCGGCACATTTACAGATGGCTAATGATTTAAGGGCAATTGCGCAGGATTCTACTGATTCGCGTTTTCGTGAAGAAATGCTTAAACGCGCGGAAGCGGAAATGGAGGCTTACAAACAGCATATTGCTGATTGTGATAAATTAGCGGTTCGCGTTAAAGATCGCGGCGTGGGATATCCCTATGCCACACGTAGCGGCATAAAACCATTTGCTGATTCAGTCTGGGTTGTTCCTGAGCATTTTGCTAATACATCAGCTACAGCCTGGGCATTTTTCGCGAAATCCGGTTATAATTTGTTTACTCATGAAATACTCGATGGAGCATTGGAAACTCGGTATGTAGACACAAATAACATTTCACCAATAATGCATAAGATTAGTAATGCTTATAACGGTAGTTATGATAAAAAGCTTATGCCAGGTAAAGATGATATTACTGGTAAAAATAATATCGAATTAGCGGTAAAGAAATTAGAAGAACTTATGCGTAAGCAAGCAAGTGGAAAGGTGCCTAGTATTCATGATGATTATCTTGTGGCTTTTGATGCAAAAGCAGGTATTTACTGGTACTGGCAGGTAACGAGTAGTCCAAAAGGTATTCCGGTTCGAAGACTGGTGGAAGTTACAATGATTGCAGATGAGGCTAGTCTTAAACATGATTTAGAAAATTTAAGTTTAAGTTATGAATATGCCCAGTTAATCAATAAAGCCCAGGCGGAAAATAAGTTTGCACTGGAACTGACTACAGATGATGGTAAGCCGTTCCGCTTGCCAGATGGTCGGCCGGCAGTATTACTTAATCCTGAGCTCTTTTTCAAGAAGCTTGATCAGGTTGATAGGATGCCGGATAGACAGCAGAAGCAGATTGAACGCCGTGGTTGGATTTTAGCTGGGGAATTAGGTGAAGCCTTAGGTACAGACGATGATACTCCAATAAGAATGCGTTCGATATTCCCCTTAGGCGATTGGCAGAGAACAAGAATTAACCCTAAAACCGGGGTAGAGGAAACAGTATTTAATACTAAGGGCAAAGGATTGACAAAGGTTGTGAATGATGTATTTACAACTACTATTCGATATAACGAGATTGGTAATATTTTAGGTAGTGTAAGTGTTCATAATACTACAGGAGAAACATTAAGGGAATCTATTGCAGTTGGACAGAATGTTGAAAAAGAAAAAATTGCTTTTGAAGTTTCTATACCTGTGCTGGGTCAGTCGAGCAGAGAGATTTTTGGGCCTGATTCAAGTGATCCGATTTGGGAAATTACGGATACGGGAATTAAACTTAATGCCTTGGGTGATTTTGGAATAAAAAGTGCGGATATATGGCATCAGGAAGGTACTTTGGATAATCCAACCCGCGGCATCTTAGGCTGGCACGAAGCAACTGTAAATAGAGATTTGCAAAATCATGAACTTACTGTACACAGGACTAATCTTTTAAATGATAAAGAAAAAGATACAACGTTTGATCTGACTTATTTAGGCCGAGAAAAGAAAGTAGCCAGCATTGGGGAAAACAGGGTTAATAGTAAATATTATGAAGATACTTACTATGCTGGTTTAATTCCCCAGATGGTTGAAGTGGATGGGTTGAAAACCGGCAATCGCTTAGGGTATGTCGAGATTGAGAATTATGATCGGCGGACGCGAAATACAACAGGTAGATATTTTGATGTTATAAAAATTAATGGATTTAATACTGAGAAAACAGCATTTGAAGATGTGAAAAACGGGCCGTTTACACGGATGATCTGGTCGCATCGTTTTGAAGCACCGATTAAAATTCAAACTTCGCAGCGTGTTACTGATCTTAAGCATAATAAATATGAGACAGAATATTTGGCAGCAAAGCGGTGTGGAAAAACCGGAGAAATTGTGGAGATTTCTAAAGGTGAATATAACAAGCAGAGACAGCAATGGGGGGATCAGACCCAGGTATATCATCGATTTGTTGCCGAAGGAGATTCTAATAATATTATTGAACGCAAACAGACAAAAATTAGTGGTATTTATGGATATACAATGGATACGTTTGTGGATGATCTGTTAGAAGGGAGTCCTTCCAGTATACGCTATATCCCAGCATATAATGATGATTCTTATGAGATTGGCTTAAATGCCTATCTTAAAGATGATACAGGTAAACATGGTATTAAGTTCCATGATTATACTGATTATATTTGGAATAATAATTTCTTGGCTCGGACCGTAGATTCAGGGACATCTTTTGTTCATACTGCGGTAATGGATGGGGAAGGTCGTAACGTTAGAGAAATTAGAGGGAATTATAAGGTTAAGGTTGTGAATAAAACAGGGTTTGAAGCGGGAACTAATCGACCGCTTAAATCTGCAATGTTTGTGAATGAGAAAGAATGGATGAGTTTTGAATATGGCAAGACTGATCCAAAAACTAAAGTGCAGAGAGTAACAGTTGTTCCAGTTGATTGGGGATTGGTACATACAGAGGATTATCGTATTGGCGATATTTTTGCCCGGCCGTTTAATATTAAATATGAAGATGGTTCTGAAGTGTTTGTGGATAAATGGGTGGAGTATCGTAATATTCCGTTGCTTGCTCATACGGTTAATCGTTATGGACGTACAGTTCAGAGATCTGAATTAGATTCATTCCCTGTAGAAGAAGGGTTAAATCTTAGCAAAAATAGCATATATGAAGTTTCTTTATTTGACAAAGAAACTGTCCAGAGTGCTAAGGCTTTTATTATGGGGACTCCGGTACCGTATTATCTCCTTGATGATTTTGATAAAACATATATGGATATGCGTAAATCTTATGAATCGCCATATTATACAATTGATACGCGTGGTGATTTTGGTAGGACGATGATGTTAGATAACCAAGATTTGATAGAGAATGTTGTAAGTATATATAAAAGTGAATTGGATTTATATAAAGGAGAGAATAGTAGTGATCTTGTTAATGGGGAAGATGTTTTGCAGGTGCTCAAGGTTGATTTTGACGGCAAAAAGAGAGATAAAGCAACCCAGACAATCTATGACCGGCTGGCGAATCCGTTAGAGGAGAAAACCGGACATTTTGTGGTTAAGAAAACAGCCCGGGTATATAATGCAGAGAATATTTTAAATGATGAAATTGATGAGACAGCTTTTTCACAACGGGCGGTAATAGCTTATAATCAGGGATTATTACAAAAAGATGTGGAAGGTGATTATAATATATACAGGTTTGTTCCGGTTAGAACAGATGTTAAATTTAAAAAAGCTGTGGATTATAAAGTGAATTATGATCAGAAGTATCGGGATGTTATTACCGGTCGTATGGTATATCGTAGTATTCGTTCTTCAGATTTGTCCTTTACTCCGAGAAGTTTGGAGGGTGGGGATAGCGGGGATCCTTTTATTGCTTGGTTGCCTGAGTTTACTACCGAAAACTATATTTATCACAGTAGCAATCCGTGGATGCGGAATATCCATAATCCGTATTGGGTTTCTCAGGATGTAGTTTCTTATCGGATAAACTATGGGGTAGAATTTGATGGAAATGGAGTTGTTCTTAATATTGCTAAATCGTCATCTGATTTTTTACCGATTACGGTTAAAGGTCGGCAAATGTTTATAGGAGACATTCCTTGGCAGATGAGAGGTGTAACTTTCTTTAGTACAGTTAAAGGGAAGCAACTGGATACAGAGGAATATCTTACGAAGGCTGATATCTGGATAGAAGATATAGAGAAGATGGCGTTGGCTGGTATAAATACAGTAAGAACTTCAAAGCCTGTGAGTGGAAATATTCTTAATGCTTTTTCTGTATATGGGATTAAAGTTATTGTTGGATTAAGAGAAGCTGAATACGAAGAGTATGTAGAGGAATTTAAAGGACATGCGTCGATATTAACATGGGATATTATAGATGAGGAAGATTATCCTGAGGATAGTGATCAGAGATATCGGAAGTTACAGCAAATAGCTGAGCATATACATGAGTTGGATCCGGACCACCCGGTAAGTACAGTACATGATGGTTTGTTAGAGAAAAAAGATTTGGATATAGCCTCGGCTATTGATATCTGGGGAATCAATACCTCTCTATGGGATAATGGTGGACAGATTTTCTCAGAATGGGAAAGAATGTCTGATAAACCAATGTACTTATCTAGAATAAGAATGGATTCATTAGATAATAGGAGACTTAAACCCGACCAAGGAGGACAGGCGGTTGCGGTATATAATCTTTGGAAACGTATAGATGAGAATAGCAGTATATATTCCGCAGATAACGTGTGTTTAGGGGTAACATATCATTCTTGGGTGGATGAATTATGGCGTACAGGAGCCCCTGATCAACAGAATATTGGGGGAGAAGTGGATAATGTTCCGTATGATGGGTTTACTAATATCGAATATACAGGTTGGAATAAATCCGATGGGACAACAAAAGATGTGTATAAACTTATGCAGATGGTTTGGACACATATTCCCATGGGGACTGCTTTAGCGGATAAGTCTATCCCAGGAGTAAAGATCAATACTAAACCAACAAGAGAAACTGTATATAAAGATAAAATATGGTATGACCATAAAGGAAATAATAGTCTTGAAATTGTAGACGGTCTTTCTCCTCAAGGTTCTCCTATGGCGAGATATTCTTATACTTTGCCTCAGTCTTTACCGTCTTTGGAAAATAGTGTTACTTTTGTTCCGGTTGAAGAAGATAGGGAATTTACAGCTGTAAATTTAGCCATTAGTCCGGATTATTTGCAAGGAAATGATTTCCTCTATTTTTACACCAAAGACATAGAAAATCCGTCTGCAGAAGTTGTTTTTATAGATGCTTTTGGGAAACAGCAAGTAACTGTTTCTGAAAATGAAAAACACATGAAATTATGGGTTCCAATCTCACAAAATCAGGTGTTTGTGCCGGGTATGGATAAAATGAAAGAAGTTGTTTCTGTAGATTCTTCACGCTGGGATATTAAAAATAAACGACTTTGGGTAGTATCATTGGCACGATTAAAAGAAGTCTCTGAACTTAATGATGTACATAAACTCCAGGTAAGAATTGATGGAAAAACAAATAAAGATTCTCGCATTTCTACAATTGGAGTGTTGGGTAATAGTGAAAGAGACATGGATAAAGTGGAGACAACTGAAGTAACCAGGCTTAGCTGGGGGGATGGATCAACCATGATTGCTGCATTAAAAGATACCGAGGGCAGACCGCGGAGTATAGTGCAGTTATTAGGTAGAAAACATGAATATGAGACTTTGGCAACTTCTGCGAAGAAATGGAATGCTTTGTCCTTATTTACAAATAAAATGCAGGATCCGGAAGTCACAATATTCAGTGATCCTCAGAAGAAGGATTTTTCTGTTTCTCTTTGGAGTCCATCTGGTTATAAGTTATCAGGTATTCTTTTAAGTTTAAAAGATAAAAATAACGGTTCAATTGTAATTAAACTGGCGGCTCGTAACGCGTTTGAAACCCAGATGGTTATGGATTTTGAGCTTGGGTATGTACAGGGAGATATTCCGGCAAATATAGCGTATGGAACAGATGATTTCGTAGTTTTCCCAATTGGTAAGAATCCTGTGATTGCTAATATGAATTCTAATATTTTTAATAAAATTAATGACTTTTTACAGCAAAGGGTGGATCCGACTTTTAAATTAACAGAAGAACAGAAAGAATTAATTTGGCATTATTCGCAAGCTGAAAATATGGTTAAGATTGTTGAACAGTTTCCGCTTGCGGATGAAGCTGTTTCCGGCAATGTTCCTTTTTATGCATATCCGGAATTTGAGAATGAGATTAAATCTAGAGTGCAACCAGAAAAGGCTTCAGATATAATTAACAGTGAGAGTATTAAAAATATTTTGTTACGATATGTTTCAGATCTTGAGGAAAGACTACAAGCAGGGCAGACTCCGTTGGTGCCGATTAATATTGGGACCTATTCAAAAGATAATATAAACACCGAAGATTATGTTTCTACGGTCGATGAATTGGAATCTATAGTGCCGATGCTTGTGGACTTGGGGATGATTAAAGAAGCTGAAATGATCGTAAGGTTTTATATTGAAGAAGCGACTCAAAAAGGATTATATCCAGTATCTGATTATTACAATAGACAGACAGGAGAAAAAGAATATTTTGACGCATATTCTGCTAATGTGCTTCCTTCTTCGGTGACAGCCAAATCACAGATTGCTTTGGTCAATTCCTGTTTAATGATGATGCAGGTGACGGGCGATGCTTATTATTATAAGGCTGCGGAAAATACATTTGATCGTTTATTAGAGTTTAATCCGCAGATAAAAAATGCTATGCATAAGAAGGATGATGTTTCACTTTGGGAAAAAATCACACAGTCTCAATTGGTGGAATTGTCTTTAGACTATCTCAACCGCAATGTAACTGTGGGTGGATTAACTGATCTAGAACCGAATTTAGATATGGATTATATTGGCACAAGGAAAAAACTTCCGGTACAGCCAGATTATTATCCGACCCAGACTAATAATAAAGCGTATCTTTTGCTATCTAAAATAAAAGATATGGCCGAAGAACTACCAGATATGGGTGATTCGTTTTTACAAAAAGCTGTCTGGTTTGAATCATTACAAATAACATGGCTGAAAGATAATTTATTTAATCGTTTAGAAGATAGTTCTCAAAAAGGCCTGATTCCAGATGGGATTTTTGACCTCTATAGTTCGCAGGGAGTTGAAGGGGCGGATGAAAATTATATTAAAACGCTGTGTCCTAATCCGGTAGCTAATTTTGCTTCTTCAAAATCAACTTTAGAAGCAGCGTTGCAGGCTGGATACATTACTTCTGAGGAATTCAAAGTTATAGTAGATAATCTAGCTAAATATTTTCATAAAGAATTAGAGCTAGACGGCAAAAAGGTTAATGGTCTTGATTCTATAACACGTTTTATAGATAGGCCGGATTTAATCTTCCTGGATAATATGGTTGATTTACTAAATCTTGTTTCTAAAACTGGGGATAAAGAGGTCTGGGATCGAATTAGCCAGACTATAGATACATATCCTCTTAAAGATAAAATGTTGCCGACGGTTATTGCTGAGACTGACTTTTCTAAAGGTAGTGTTGATTCAGGCATTGGTTTTGATTCTGGATATGGGATATCCGGTAGACAATTCCGGGTTTTACCTTCGGCAGAAGATGATAGAAGCCCGCCTTCTTTGAAAGCTAGTATTGGTTATAGCTTTGCCAGATTACGGGATGGATACTCGCCTTATTCTTCTAAGCTTGAAAAAGAAGAGAGGTTTGAATCTGAACGTAAAAAAGCGATAGAATATATCATTTCCGGTAGGGGAAATGAGGGGGATTTCAAACTTTTACTTAGTCCGAAAAAGCGCTATGGAGGATTATTTGGTATTGGCAGTACGCTTGCAGCTACGCTTATTGTTAAACTGGTGCTGACAATTATTGCTACTGTGATGTCGAGAAAACAGAGGCGAATAAACAGATTAATGAAAGACAGTAAATATAAAGGCAGTACTCCTGTGTATAAGCGGAAGTTGATCTATACAATGTTAGAACGGTATCGTAAACAGGTACTTAAGGTAGTAGAAGGAGCTCATTTTAAAGGGGTTAGCGTGGGAAAAGATAAAATTCTGAGTGCTACAGAGATAAGTACATCTTTTAAGGCTACAGATGCTCATATTGAGGGAGCTTTTTCCAACTATCTATTTGTATTGAGAACGCTTGCAATGGAATGGGTAAGAAGAAAAAAAGATTTAGGAGAAGAAGATGATGCTTTGCTAGTATCAGACCCATTTTTAGATAGTGTGGATGAATTAACTCTAATGCTGGGATTATTTATAAGGCAAGAGATTGTAAAAGGAGAAGATATTCAAATTCAAGGGAAGATAGAGGCTTATTTACAGCATTATGTGGTGCAGCTTAGACATATTTTGCATAAAAGAGATATTGCTAGCAAAGAAGGTAATCCAATGGATATGGATAAGCTGGATTCACAGTTTCAGAGGATTATAGCTGATTTAGGTATTCCTAATTTTGGAGATAACCCAGTAGCTTCTTCACAGGTAGTACCGTATATTGACCGGGAGCAAAGGCGGTATGTAATTAATTATTATGCTATTGCTTCCCGGGACATTGCTCAGGCGCGTCGAAACTTGGCTAAGACTAGACAAGATTTTACTAAACAGAAAAAAATTCTTAAAGAAAAAGAAGCAACGGTACTTTCATCGCAAATGGCCCCAGAAAAAAAAGAACAAATGCTGGCTGAGCAAAGATCAGTTGTTGTGAGTGCAGAGATAAAATTAGATCGAGAGAGAATAGAGTATGAAAAATTCAAGGAAAGATGGCGTTTAGAGGAAGCTAATAAGCTAGGAAAAGAACGGCAGGAACGTTTTGAAGAAAATTTTTTACCGCGGTTTGAACAATTTATAAAAGAAGAAAAACTAACTTCGATTGCTCCGGCAATTATGGAGCCGGCAATGTTCTTAGACCGTTTTGTTATGCTTTCTTTAACATCAATAATATCCGCTGTAACTTTTATCAGTTATACTGCTCCTTTAGTGGCTTTGAAAATTTCATTTTTAAATGCGTTTGGAGCATGGAGTCTACCGTTTTTAATTAGTATTGCTGGAGTTTTGGTTTTCAACACAGTGCGTGAATACCTGGCTCTTTTAAATCATGATCGGATTGACAATACGCCTCGGGGGAAGGTACTGAGCTACGCAACGGGTATTTTCTTATTAATAAGTGGGATAGTGATTGGTCAGATGATGCAGGTAACCTATTTAGATATGGCATTGATAAAGTGGCTTGGAGTATTTGTAATCATTGCTGAGAGTTTGAATTTGATAATGCCTCAGCTTTTTATGCCTGTTTATGCTTGGGTAAAAGACTCAGTTTTATTAATTTTTAAGGTTCCGTATGCTTTATTTCAGGCGATTTTTAATCCACAATATTATATTAAAATATGGAAGGAAAATAAATTATTCAAAGAATTTTTCCCTACGGTTAATAAACTTAACCCAGCCGAGAGATCATCACATTCTTTACTAGGAATAAGTGCGTATTATCATTTTAAACCTGGACTTGTGCTCGCAGATATGGCGATATTTGATAAGAAATCTTATGAGGGGCTTAGCAATAGCAAAAAGGCGGTTAAATTTGCAGCTAATTTGGTGCAAACAATTGGATCTATGCGGAATATATTTGTATATATTCTTTACTATGTCGCGATATTTTTTGTAGCTGCATATTTCGGGCAAGATCATAATATCTATGGCTGGTTTGTTACTCGTTTTGAAGCTGGTGAGATTCATAAAGTATTTTTTGGATTGACAAGCTATGTTATTTTATCACAATATCTTGCTTCTTTTGCTATATTCATGTTTTTGACTGTAAAAATGTCAATAATCAAGAGTCTTGTGGAAGGGTTTAGATATAATGTCTGGTATCGTTTTACCAAATACACATTAACCGACGAAGTAAATGACAAAGTGGAAAATGCGAAGAAAGTGTTAAAGAATGACGGAGAGCCTAAATACTTCGCGATTATGAATTTTGGAGGACAGTCAATGGTACCACCTTCTTTTAAGCTTGCTCGAAAGTGGAAAAATGTAGAGAAAGGCAAAAAGGCAGCAATACAGAATCTTTTAGACCATATAGATATTCACTTGCAGGCAAAGACGCAGGGGTTAATGACACTATTAAAAACATACAATCTATTAGGTGATAGTCCAAGAAGGACAAAAGAATGCGTGTATGAAGTTTTAGATGCGTTAATCTCCCGAGAGATGGAGGAAAAAACTACACTTTTTGATCTAATCCAGTTAAATAATACTCAGTTACCGGAAGATTTGCAGGTCACGGCTAGTACAGACAAAAAGGATAAGCATTGCGCTGATAATGTGGCGATAGGATATTATTTGCGGCTCTATCTTACTGAGATGACCGGTGCTTCCGGAAATATGTCTTGTGCTGCGAATTTAGTTGCCAAGGCAATTAAAGTTAATGAACTGGGTCTATCTAAATATGCTCGCTTTATTATTTCACATAATAAATATAAATATGCTCCGGGGACTGATAATCCAACTAATCTTTTTGACCAGCATAGTGGTGAAGAGATTGTGGAAATAGCACAGAGAGACAAGTTGAAAAAATTGATCTCTATTATTTCCGGAGGGGCATATGTTGCGGGTGAAAAGGAAGCTGGGGAAGTGCATTATACCTGGACTCATTTCGGGATGAAGTCAGCGGGTATGAGCAGTATATTTCTCTCCAAGATAGTATCCGATACTAAATGGTTTTTTGTTGAAGACAGAGATGCTACAATTCCGGATACGGCTAGATGGTTATCTGACGGAGCAACGATGATTGGCGATGAAAATATAGCGATAATGATTGCTAATCGCGATACCAGCTGGCATTATCATCCTACTTCCGAAGCTTCATTTTTAGTCGAACAGGGATTTTGTTCTACAGGAGCTAAAAAGACCTCTACTGGTTGGGGGAACCTTAAAAGGGAAACTTGGGGAGAAGCTCTAACGATGATATCATATCCGGATTCTCCGGTTATGCCTTTAACCGGAAGAACGGGAAAGGTGCAGAAGCAGGAAGGAATAGGTTTTTGGAATAGGCTTTATAATAATCTATTTGGATTGATTGGATTTATTCCCAATGCTATGGGGCAAAGCGAAGACCGCTGGGCAGCACACGAGACAGCTCATACCCAAATTGCGATGGGAGGTAATCCTAGGTATGTTATGAGTAAGGGGATTTGGAATAAACTTCGAGAGACGAGTTTTGCTACACCTTGGACGCAAGCGCCGGTACGTTGGTCAGCTGGAAGACTTCAGGGACTTAATGATTATATTATGCAAACAATTAATGAATTGGGTGGGGAAGCTATTTGGAATCGAGAGTATGATGTAAACGAAGGACGTTTTTATATCATTATGCCATTAGCTATGCTTACTGTATTTAGCGGGTGGCTTATGATTTTGTTTGACTTGACTCCGTTTGTGGGAATTAATGCTATTTTTTGGAGTATTGGAATACTTGCAAATCAGATACTTACTTTTCATGGACTTTTAGCTTATTTAAGAAAAACAGGATACGTTGCGCTAAGTGCAGCAGTGTTTGGAATTATCGGGATGGGGCTAGGATTTATGTCCGGTGGCATGCTGGGAGCAGTAATTTGGGGAATTGTTGGTCAGTTGTACGGAGGTTTTATTGTTGGTTTTAATGCTTGGATGTCTAAACGTATTCGAGATGCGGTTCTTTTTGCTTCGCGGGTGAACATTGAGACTTTTGCCCAGATAAAAGGACATATAGGAATTAATTTCGAATTTAAGCTTTCGGGTAAAGGTGGGGATAGTCCAGCTGTCCCGTGGATTGGTTTGTCGATATTCTATAATCAAAAAGCCAAAAAATTACAATTTATATCCATATGGAATCAAGATGAAAATAAAAAGGAAATAGATATAACTAGTTTGAATTTTATAGTATTTGTTGGTGCAGTTATTTCTGTGATTACTTTTTTAGTTATTCCGAAGCTTTCATTGTTAAACGTGATAATGACAATCCTTGGATTGATTTTTATTATGGGTATACCTATGGGACCGTTTTTAATGAAGCGAAAAATTGGAGAACATAGTCCCATAGGTGAGTTTATTGGAAAGAATATAGTGGGTTTTGGTGGCGGAGCTTTATTTCTTACGGCAATTTCTCTACTGGGACGGCATGGGGTGATGAGTGGATTTGACATGTTGGTTTCCGGGGCGGGATGGCTATTGATGATTGCGGTGAATGTAATTCCAATAATACGAATAATTACTCAGTGGCAGTTTAGGGATGTTCCGGAAGGATCCATAAGTATTAATACATTTAGAGATCCTGAAACTGTAAAGAAGCTACACAAGAAGAAGGTCGATGAAATTGCTCGTAAAAAAGCTAAGAAAAATGCTAAGTTTAAGGTCAAAGAAATTACTCATAGACAAGCTAAGAAAAAGGCTAGGTTTTTGGAATGGCTATATCTTAGCAGGGATGCTAGAGTTACTTCTGAAACAGCGCGTGGTTTCTGGTGGGCGATGATTACTTTAAGTTGGTTTATACTTGTTCCTAGAGATGCTGTGATTACTGCGTCTTTTGGTAAATATATGTCAGCTTTTCCCATTGCATTAGTAGTTAGTATTGTTACAAAGGGAATAATATATATAATTATAAGTGTATGGTTAGGTAAATTTGTTGAGGTTATCCAGACTCGTTGGTGGATTGCGAAATCTAATGCTTTGCGTCGGACAATACTGCCGTTAATTGAACAAGCTGTAAATTCAGGTCGTTACACGTATACTTTGAATGAAATATTGACGCGTTTTCCTGCTATAGATAAAGGGATAAGTAATCGATCCTTCCGTCAGGTCAAAACGGCATATAGAGACATTCATAGGATGTTGAACGAATATGATAATCGTAATATACTTGATAATTCAGAGATAATTAAAATAAATGCTCTCGAGTTTTATAAAGTAGATACTAAGACAATTGTTGCGTCTCCTAAGGTGATGTCTGCATTAATTGGGATTACAGCGTTAATGGGATTAACTTATATAAATTATCAATTTGGATTTGAGGGAGTGGTTATCGGCATTCAGGCTTTTTCTAGAACGTTAAATACATTCGTGGCTCAACTGCCTTTCCAAGAGGGATTTGTTGCGCAGAATATCCATTGGCTTATAACTGCAGGGAGCGCGCTGTTAGGTCTTATCATTATAAGGTTAAGGAGAAGGTTCTTAAAGGCTGTCAGGGGTAGAAGCAAAGAGGATCTATTGGGAGGGGTGATGCCATATTTAATAAAGGGAAGGAACAAAGCTCCTAAAAAATCTTCACCTAAAAATGCTATAGTATCAATTCTTGAGGCATTTTCATCTGCTGCTCGGAAGAGGCAGGCAATAGTTAAGCCAACAGTTACTTCTTCAGATGAAAAATGGATAGAAGGAGAAGAATCAAAGGAACGTGGTTCTCCTCTTTCGGGGTTAATTAAATTAGATGATAGAGAAGAAGCAGTTCAGGAAAGTTTGTTGATTGAGGCTGCGATTTAATAAATATTTTCAGGAAAGGCAAAGAAAGGCAAAGCTCATGGATAATATTCAAAATAAAAGGCAATGTAAGAGAGGGCAGGTTCAAGATACTTCTGTTAGTCTGAGATCTCTAGACCCTTTGGTATGGTTTAAATTCTGGGGAGGTTCTGAGTGTTGTGTGCGCGATATAAGCCTTTTAGGGGTGGGATTGTGTTGTGATGAAAGGCTTCCGGTTGGGACCAGATTAAGCATTGATTTGAGGTTAGGTCGAAGGGAAAGCAATATTCGTATTTTTGGTCGCGTTGCTTGGACGGAAAAAACAAGAGATAATTACCGGGCGGGAGTGAGATTTTCTTGGTGGAAAGATGACCAGGATAAGAAAATACTAGACGATTTTGTAGAAAAATTGAATTGAGTAAATTAAAAAATCCCATCGAATGATGCAACCTATTCATTTTAAATCAGTTATGTCTATAAAAAAAATGCATTTTTCTTTGCAATATCTTAAAGGTTATGGTATAATTAATAAATTTTGGGTAACTTATTAAAAGCGTTAAACAAAGTTCATAAAAACATATCATTTAATATAATAGTATAGAAACAAGGTGTTTGACATATTTGATGGTAAACAATTGTTGAGAGGTTTTATACTTTGAAAGTAAAATTATTTGTATCTAAAAATTTTAATGTAATAATATTTATGCTTATTTTGCTGTGTTTTTCTCATATGAATACATCAAAGTTGCAGTCGGGACTGTTTTTGTCTGTCATTGAAAAGGATAAATCAATAGAGCATTCTAGTTTGAATTATTTTCCTTCGAATAATTTATTAAGTAAAGAAAGTTTTCTTGCTCCAGTTTTACAGATGCAAAAAGATGAATTTAGGATAAATTTTTATAAAGATCTTTTTGTCGAGCAATACATTAAGAACTGGAGAGTAATAGAAGGTCTTCAAAGCAGGGAAGGTCGTAGAATCCAACGAAAGGGTGGTTTGGAGAAGGTCAAAAAGTGGAATTTGTCATTGGGGTCTAAATGGAAAATTCCGGGGTTAGAAGAACAACTGAAACTAGAGATGCCATGGATACAGAGGCTGTGGTATCTTCCCGGGCTTAAGAAAGCGCTTGCGGACAAACACAGGGATATTAATCATAAACATCTTGAATTTCTGTTTGATTATTATCCAGAAGATGCTATGGAGTGTGTGCGTATTGCAATTACAGATGATGGATTTTTGCTTTCTCCAAATTTATTGAAAGCTTTGAATGAAATTGGACCAAAAGCAAAAAGTGTAAGTGATCTTTTATATGGGGTTCTGCTTCATCGCTTTTTTGGTTTCGCGGATATTAAAAAAGTCAGAGAAATTATTAAAACAATTAATATAGAAGACTTGTCGGCATTAGACTCTGTTCAAGCAGCAGATATGAGAGTAGTCGTAGAAACCTTAACTGCAATTGATTCTGAGCATCTTGCAGATTTGAGACTCATTGCGATGGATAAAATAGTTGGGCTTATTCAGAAAATAAAACAAGCAGAAGATTGGCTGTCTGAGGCACGCAGATTTGAAACTAAATTATATGAGGAAGAAGAAGCTGAAAGTAACGTTCCGGTAAGAGAAATAAATCATCAGTTGATCTATATCGATGAGGAAATAAGAAAACAAACTGTATATGAAACCATATATTCGGAAGGAACTCAGGATCCAGAATCCAAGTCGATTCCCTTAGACACAACGTTTGAGGCGGAGAAATTGCGTAAATGGGAGAAGGAGATACGAGAGGATAAATCCTGGAAAGAAGTAGAAAGAATAAATAAAAAGGTTAAGGCTCAGGTTTTTGCTTTGGTAAAAAAGATTAGCGATGGTAAATATGAGATAAAGGGAGATTTGAAAAGTGCTATAAGGCGTCTTCATGACAAAGCATCAAAGATAATGAATGCTTTTATTTTTACAGAAATAGATATGGTTCCGGCAGCTACATTTATCCCGGATGAAAGTGAATCTAGAAGACTAGAATGTCTTGAAGTAATTGAAGGATTGTTCAGGTATTATGCTTTTGATACTAGTAGTACAAAATTTTCAGTTACTGTTCCTTGGGCAGGTCTAAATAAGATTGAGCAATCAATTTAAGCAATAAAGGGACAATTTTTAGTGGTTGGATTTTTGCTTGTTCTCGCCCCATTATTTGTTAAAACTTACCTATTATTAGAGTGTATCTTGACATCTATTATGTTTTATGATATAAAAGAAAGCTCATATATGAATCTTACAAAAACCTATATATAGGAAGGAGAGGACTAAATGAGTGTTAAACACTATGCTACTGCCCCGGAAGATCGCATTGCTATTCTTCAAAAAGTTGCTTATGGTTTGGGAATGTTATGTAATAATTTAATCCCTGCGGCACTTGGGTGTATGGCAGTTGTCCTTAATTTAGGCTTAGGTATGAATCCTGCCTTAATAGGCTATATAATGTCTTTTCCTCGGTTGGTCGATGCTTTTACTGATCCTGTCATGGGTTATGTTTCTGATAATACAAAATCACGTTTTGGCCGGCGCAGGCCATATATCTTTTTTGGAGCAATTCTTTCAGGAGTCATATTTGCTTTAATTTGGCAGCTTGGTGCTGGTCATAGTGAAATGTTCTATTTCTGGTTTTTCCTGATTGGATGTATTCTTTTATTTGTTGGTACTACTGTTTTTGCTACACCTTTTATTGCCTTTGGCTATGAAATGACTCCGGATTATCATGAGAGAACAAGAGTTATGGCTTGGGCTAATTGGTTTGGACAGATTCCTTGGCTGTTGTGCCCGTGGTTCTGGTGGATAATGGCTAATAAGAATTTCTTTGAGACTTCGGTTGACGGAGCCAGAGCTATAGCTCTAGGTGTGGGGGCAACAGTTGTTATCCTTGGGATAATGCCGGCTATTTTCTGTAAAGAACGCTATAAAAATACTGCTGGAACTGAAACTAAATCAGTTAAGGGCGCATTGGATAAAATTAAAGAATTTGGAACTGGATTTGTTAATACAATTAAAGTTCCGCCTTTCCTTAAGTTGTGTACAGCCACCTTCTTTCTTTTTAATGGATTTATGCTTGTTTCTGGATTAGGGATGTATGTATTAATCTATTATTTATTTGGTGGAGATACGGTAATGGGAGGTAAGTATAGTGGACTTTTTGGCACTACCTCTGCTCTTTCAACAATATTTATTGTTATTCCGCTTGTAACAAGGCTTTCAACGAAATTAGGTAAAAGAAAAGCATTTATTATATCAACATCTATCTCTATCCTTGGATTTCTTATTAAATGGTGGTGTTTTAACCCAGAGTATGCGCATTTAATAGTATTTAAAGGGATATCGTTAATTCCATTATTACCGGCTGTTTTGATTTCCTTTGGGATTGGTGGGTTATTTACAACTGTCGGCGCAATGATGGCGGATACTTGTGATTTAGATGAATTAAGTAGTGGCAGTAGAAGAGAAGGGGTTTTTGGGGCTATTTATTGGTGGACAGTTAAATTAGGAATGTCTGTAGCTTTTGCATTGTCCGGGCATGTTCTTAATGCTACGGGGTTTAATGTTGAATTAGGTACTGCTCAGGCAGCAAAAACACTATTAATGCTTAGAGTTTTTGATATTATAATTCCAATTATAACGTCAATAATAGCAATACTCGCAATAGTTTTTTATAAAATTACTGAAGAAAGAGCGCATGAAATCCGGGCTGAACTTGAAAAACGGCGCGGAAAAAATTAGTTTGTTATAAAAGTATGAGAACATTCAAAATTATAGTTATCTTTTATTTGATGATATTTCTTGTAGCTGGGTATTGTTTTGCTGCGCCTGAGCCTACTTTTAAACTATATGATCAGGGTACAGAAGATATTGTTAATTATGAAGAGTATGGTGAATTTAAAAATATAGGTAAAGAAGGATATAAGTACAAACCTAAGAAACGAAAAGAATTATCTGCAGCAGTAGGTGAAGGGATATA
Source organism: PVC group bacterium (assembly GCA_024231215.1). GTDB lineage: Bacteria > Omnitrophota > Gorgyraeia > B26-G9 > B26-G9 > JAAEQR01. The sequence goes on from JAAEQR010000072.1 coordinate 312,125, forward strand.
CCCGAATACAAAAAGCCTGTCTAAAGATCCTCAGTTCAAAAAATATAAAAAGAATAAAAAGCTTCTGGGCAGCCAATGGGCGTTTGTAAATAGTGCTGATTATCAGGCAAATTTTTATCGCTGGGCAATGGCAGCAGAAAGTCCAGGGGTGAAATTATTTTATACAGCTCAAGCTTTAGAGAATGCTGATCATATAAAGCACGCGATTAAAGCTTACTATGCATTGGTTGTGAATTTCCCAAAAGAGGTTGGTGTTACCTATTGGGGGACACCATGGTATGTAGGCCCGGCTTCCTTAGATAGAATCCTATATCTGACCCAAGAATATCCGGAATTAGGAATAAAACTTGTTGATGCTAAAATTAGCGTAGAAAACCGCTATGATGATAATCGGCGTAACGATGTGTTCATGGTTAATCCGGGAAAATTAATACAGTGCGATCCTAGTGAAGTGATAGGTAAACCTGCTGATTTAAAGGTTCTTGATGTCATTGAACGCAAAGATTTTGGTCAGGTAAGTTTAGTTAAATATGGCAATGGCCATTGGCAAATGCTTGTTGACGGTGAGCCGTTTATGATAAAAGGTGTTGCCTATCAACCAAGCATGATCGGTCAAAGCCCGGATATCGGGACTTTAGAAGACTGGTCGCATATGGATAAGAACAAGAACGCTAAAATTGACAGTCCGTATGATGCTTGGGTTGATAAAAATAAAAACAATATTCAAGACGATAATGAGCCATCAATCGGTGATTTTCAGTTGTTGAAAGATATGGGCGCAAATGTGTTCAGAATTTATCATCATGATTTTGTCGGGAATAAAAAGATATTCCAGGATTTATATAAAAATTACGGTATTCGCATTATAATCGGAGATTTTTTAGGAATGTATGCCGTTGGTTCCAAGGCTTCCTGGGATCCCGGAACCAATTATTCTGATCCGCAGCAGCAGAGGAATATGCTTGATTCGGTAATGAAAATGGTTAATGATTACAAGGACGAACCTTGTGTATTAATGTGGGTTTTTGGAAATGAAAATAATTACGGCACAGCGAATAATTCAGGAGAAGAACCTGAAGCATACTATCATTTTGTTAATGAGGTAGCAAAGAAAATAAAAGAAGTTGATCCCCATCATCCGGTAGCAATTTGTAATGGAGATATACATTTTCTTGATATTTTTGCCCAGCAGTGTCCGGATGTAGATATATTTGGGGTTAATTCATATCGGGGCAAACATGGATTTGGTTATTATAATTTTTGGCTTCCGATTAAAGAAATTGCCGATAAACCTGTACTGGTTACCGAATATGGGTGTCCTGCTTACGGCCATAAGTACAGTCGTGATTACGCAGAGAATTTTCAGGCTGAATATCTTGTGAATAATTGGATGGATATGGTTGATAATAGTGCCGGTTCCGGATCGGGCAATGCCATTGGTGGGGCTTTGTTTGAATATCTGGATGAATGGTGGAAAACAGGAGCACCTCCCGGATATCCGGACATCATTCAAGATGTAGTGCCTAATGTGGGAGGGCCTTATGTTGATGGCTGGTATTATGAGGAATGGTTTGGGATAGTTAGCCAGGGAGACGGTACAGATTCTCCGTTTATGCGTCAATTAAGAAAAGCATATTTTGAGTTACAGAAAATTTGGAAAGAAGAAGAATGAAGAAAAAAAATAATATAGTCAATAGAAAAAAAATAAATATAATGGTGGTTTTTTTTGTTATTTGTTTTTTATTTTCTCTATGGACTATAAGCTATGAGCCATGGACTTCTCTTTCTTTTGCTCAGGAGGAAGTGAAAGAAGAAGAAATAAAGCAGGTTTTTGTCTATGCGGATAAGGATTCTGAGAAAAATAGTTTTTCCCCCTCAGAATGGATAGCTGATGGAGAGGATTTGAGTTTCGATGGCGGTTGGGAAAAAGATCCGCAGCAGGGAAAGACTTGCATAAAAATAGATTATAAGGCAGCTGGTAATTTTGGTTGGGCGGGGATATACTGGGTTAATCCAAAAGGGAATTGGGGTAATCAAAAAGGGGGGTATGATCTTCGTTTTGCTAAAAAGCTTACATTTTGGGTGCGCGGTGAAAAGGGTGGCGAATATATTGCGGGATTTAAATTCGGGGGGTTAAAAGGAGTCTTCCCGGATTCAGATAACCATGGTATCGGCCCCATAACGTTAACCGAACAATGGCAAGAATTAAGCATAGATATATCTCAAAGAAACATGAAATATATCAGTGCCGGGTTTAGTTTTGCCATTACTAAAGCCCATAATCGCAATGGTTGCACTTTTTATATAGATAATATAAAATATGAATAAAGATATCCGCTACAAAAATCGGCGGATCCAATTTGTGTAGATCATTTAGTTCATAAAGTCGCTAAATGATGTGCTTATTAGAGAAAGGAGGAGCAAGGTGATGAAAAAATTAAGTTGGATTGTAGTAGTAATGATTTTGGGATTATTCTTGAGCTTGAATGTTCAAGCGCAGGATATGGCTGAGGATTATGAAGAAGAGGAATTAGTTGGTAGACCGGCAAAGTTTGTAGATGGGGTTTTTGGGGTTTATTATGATCGGGGTAATCGTCAGAATCATTATATCCCATCGGGCTGGATGGGTGATCATGGTGATATCAAGATGAATGAGAATTGTAAAGAGAACCCGCATAGCGGCAAGAGCTGTATAAAGTTTACCTATACCGCAGAAGGCAAGCAGGGGGCGAATTGGTGTGGAGTAGCTTGGCAGAACCCGGCAAATAACTGGGGTGAAAAAAATGGCGGAAAAGACTTGACTGGAGCAACAAAGCTGACTTTCTGGGCCCGAGGGGAACAGGGAAATGAACGCATACTGGAGTTTAAATTCGGCGGTATCGGAGGAACTTATGCGGATTCTGATTCTATGGGTATTGGACCAATTGATGTTACTACAGAGTGGCAGCAATATACTATAGACTTAACGGATACTGACTTATCTTATATTATTGGAGGCTTCTGTTGGTCGACAAATGCGGATGCTAATCCTGATGGATGTGTTTTTTATCTTGATGATATCCAATATGAAAAATAATTATTGAAAAATCTAGGTTAGATTGATTATAAAAGGGTAGGGGTTAGAATAGTAGCTTCTACCCTTTTTAATAGTAAGGGGTGTTAGTTCACAGAACAGAGAGGGTTGCATTTTTTTTATAGATGATATAAAATAAAGAACAATAGAAATAGGTTGTTTTGCCAAAAGACTTGGCAGATTTAATTCGCGTAGATTACTTAGCTTTACGTTGTTCGCTAAGTAATGCGTTTATTAAAGAAAGGAGGCAAAGGAATGCAAAAGATTAAAATTTTACTAGTGATGCTTATTGCTAGTTTGATACTGAGTGTTAATGTACAGGCTCAGGATGATAATTACGAGGAATTAATTGGTAGGCCGGGAAAGTTTGTAGACGGGGTATTCGGAGTATACTTTGACCGGGGTAATCGTCAGAATCATTTTTGTCCTTCAGGCTGGATGGGCGATTTTGGCGATGTAAAGATGAATGAAAAATGGACAGATAACCCGCATAGCGGCAAGAGCTGTATAAAGTTTACTTATACGGGAAAAGGCAAGCAGGGTGCAAATTGGTGTGGCGTGTTCTGGCAGAATCCTCCAAATAACTGGGGTGAAAAAAAGGGTGGTTTCGACTTGAGCGAAGCGACAAAACTTACTTTCTGGGCCAGAGGAGAAACAGGCAAAGAACGTATTCAGGAATTTAAAATGGGTGGTATTGGCGGGACTTATTCGGATTCTGATTCGGCTGGAATCGGTCCGGTTGATCTGACTACAGAGTGGCAGCAATATACGATTGATCTTACTGATGTTGATCTTACATATGTTAACGGTGGTTTTTGCTGGTCAACTAATATTGATGCTAATCCGGAAGGATGTGTGTTATACTTGGATGATATTCAATACGAACAGTAATTGTGGGGGGAAGAATAGTCAATATATAGATTTGTAAAGGGTAGGGGTTAGGGGAAAAGCTTCTACCCCTTATTTATAATTAAGGGAGTTTTTTAAGAAGGGAAAATAAAGGGAATTTATAATGAAAAGACGTACAATCGCTATATTTTTAATTTTAATTTTCGGCTTTAATTTTGAACTAAAAGCGGAAACGGATAAGATTGTTATTAAGAAGTTAAAAAACGGACATTATCAGATGCTGGTGAATGAAAAACCGTATGTGGTAAAAGGTGTCTGTTATGCTCCGATACCTATAGGTAAAAGTCATTTGACTAATTTTATGTGCGATCCAAACAAACCTTGGGTTGTAGATGGAAAAATCATGCAGGAAATGGGTATTAATACGATCAGATTATACCATGCTGGAGATGAACCAAAATTTTGCAAAGCAATGATTGAGGATTTATATAAGCTTTATGGGATACGTACAATTTTAGGTCATAATTTGGGGTTTTGGGATTATCCACCGCCTAATTATGGAGATGAGGAATTTATTAAGGAGATAACCGAAGAAACCCTCAAAATGATTGAATATTTTAAAGATACCCAGGGAATTTTATTCTGGAACTTAGGGAATGAGAATAATTATAGCTTTGACGGCCGGATAAATCCTTGGAGTACTCCGGAGATTGATGAATTGAAAAGTCATCGGGATAAAACAAATGCCCGGGCAAAGATTTATTATTCTTTTGTAAATGAGGTAGCAAAAAAGATAAAAGAAATCGATCCTAATCATCCTGTATCCTTAGGTAATGGGGAGACAGTAGGTCTTAAAATTGCTGCGGGAAATTGTCCGGATGTTGATTTGTTAGGATGCATAGTATATCGTGGAAAGGTATTTGGTACTTTTTTCAAAGAAGTTAAACGTAAATTTGATAAACCGGTGGTATTAACTGAATATGGTTGTGACGCCTATAATGCAGTAAAACAAAAAGAAGATCAGAGGAATCAGGCGAAGTTTTTAAGAAGTCAATGGTTGGATTTAGAGAAAAACTTTGCGAATGGAGAAGGCATAGGTAACTGTTTGGGCGGTGCTATATTCGAATGGACCGATGAGTGGTGGAAAACATCTGAATCTGACCGAGATAGTTGGCTGGTGCATGATATAAGCGCTAGCTGGGGTATGGGAGCGTATGATTTTGATGCTAAGGCGGGAAAGAATATGAACGAGGAATGGTTTGGTCTTCTGGCTATATCTGAGGAATTAGATGAAAGTGGTAATAATAAAAGGATTCCGCGCAAAGCATATTATGTCTTAAGAGCATTGTGGAATGATAAAGTAGCTCGAGAAAAAGAAACAGAAAAAAAGAAAAAGCCTAAGGGTGCTAAAGTTATAAAGAAGAATACGAAATAACGCCGCAAATGGGCGTTTTGCAGGAGCACTATTAACAAAGAGAGGTGGAGGCATGAAATGGTTCAATAACCTTATGTTTTTGATCTGTATTGGGATGATGTTCCTTTATTATCCAGTCCAAATAAATGCTGCGGAAACAGCTTCTATTGATAATTCTTTTCGCCAAGAATTAAATACAAAGATTAACAATTTTTTCCAAGAGAAACAATTTGTAGAAGCAATAGAATATTTAGAAGCGCTTAATGCAGAAAAAGTGGCTGAAGAAAACGCAGATTCTCTTTATATAGAATACTATTTGATGCTTACTAAAACAACTTATCTCGATTATCTGGAGTCTGAAGAAGATTGGGAGAATTATTATAATTCTTATCAAGATCTTGATATAGAGATTATTGAAACAGCTGAGTATCTTGTTTCTGAGTATTCGGTTTCAGGTGTAATTGTTGATGTCCAGTCTCTTGCCTGGAAAGCATATATGCGGGAGGAAGATAAAGAGGCAGCTGACGGTGCATTTGATGCTTTAGTCGATATGGTTATTGCCTATACGGCTGAACAGGGTGATATCGTCAAGTTTAAGGAATTAGCTGATTTAGTAAATAGTCAGGCTGGCTATTCGCAGATGAACACATTGTTTGCTGAATATCGCGATTATCTTATAGAAACAGAGGCAGATATAAGTTCGGTTGATAGTTTATCAGAAGTTGCCCGTTCATACTTAGAAACCGAAGATATAGATACAGCAATTATTATTTATGAACATTATATGGAGCTGCTTGCTGAGCATTATGATACAAATGAAAGTTTAGAAAAGTTAAGTATGATTGCGGATAAATTCCGACATCACGGATTCTCTCCGGCGCAAGATGCTGATTTTGCCGAAACAGTATATGATTATGTGCAGCAGAAGTTTGGTTTGGAAGCTCTATCTGATATGGATATGCTGGCTCGGGCTTATAATTTAGAGTTAAACGGACAATATGAGCGTGCTTTCGAGGAATATAAAAATTTTGTAAAGATGTTTCCGGATAGCCAGTTCATACATGAAGCATATACGCGTCTAGGGGTGATTAGTTTTTATTGTTTATCAAAACCAGAGCAGGGGATTGCTTTTTTTCAAAAAGTTCTGGAGGATGCCGGAAATTCATTTAATGCCCCATTTTGTATGTATGAAATGGCCTTATTCTATCAATGGAATCAAGAGCATGATATGGCACGTGAATTATATTTGCAATTATCTGAAGGGGAAGGGATGTTTGCTGACTTAGCAGCGCAGCGTTTAGCAGAGATAGATGAGGGGGATCAAATGCAGAGTGATCTTACCTCTTTATTTGATCTTGTTTTGAAGGAGAAAACAGAGGACTCTACGATAATTATGGAGCTGACGGCACAGCCGGATCGGGGTATTGTCGGAGAAGAGATAATATTAACCGGAGTGGCACAGGATTTCTCTGCCGGGACAGTTCAACCGTCGTTTAGTTATGAATGGTTACGGGATACGGGGACAAGCGGAGATCCTGGTAATGTGACAGAATTTAAAACAACTTACGATACTCCCGGCCCGAAAATTGTCTGTTTTTCAGCAGAGGTAGCAGATAGCCGGGCAGTTATTGGTAAGGTTATATGGATTTATGAGCTGGCAGTAAGTATGCCTGAGACAGAAGAGGTGAAAACCGGGGAGTCAGTAGATTTTAAAGCGCAGATTTCACCTCCGATCACAGAAGAAGATTATTTAAAATGGGCCTGGACGCTTAGCGGTCCGGAAGAAGTTTCAGGGGAAGGTAAAGAGTTTAGTGCTGTATTTGCAGAAAGTGGTAGTTACGAAGGCCAGTTGGAAATTTCTAATGGCGAGATAAAAGCAGTAAAGAAGTTTACTTTTCAGGTAACCGAATAGATAAGGAGATGTTTTCAATACATGCAAACCAAAGAGCGAAGAAAATATATTCGCTTAAATAAGATATTTCCTGTCGAATTACAAGTTGTAGACCTCCATAATAAACCGCTTAGCGGTCTTCTTCAAGGCTTTACCCGTGATGTTAGTTTTGAAGGTGTATGTATAGCAATCAATAATTTTGATCATCTGCATCTGGAAGCGCTTTTAAAACAACAAGCAAAAGTCATTCTCTTTTTAAATATACCTTTAAAACATGAATCGGTTAGAGCTGTATCTAGTTTAATATGGATGGAGAAATCGGATACTCCGTATGAGCACAGTTATCATTTGGGGATGAAGTATGAAGTAATAGATAAGGTAGAACAACGGCAGATTATACGGCATGCATGTTTTACCAGGCGTTTTCCGCGGGTGGTAGCTGTATGCTTTATTATTTTTGTTTTGTCTTCAATATACCTGTTGTTTGAAAATAGACGGCTTCTTTATGATAATAAATTGCTGGTAAAAGAAATAACAGTATTTTCCCATCGGCAGTTTGAGGTGCAGACAGCCTTGGACAAAATAGAGGCAGAAAAAATCATTGTGCACAAACTATTGCAAAATAGCAGTCAAGAGCTCAAAAATCTGAAAGGACAGGTTATTTTACTGGACCAGAGTTTACGAGATAAACAATTAAAAGATAGGACTGCTGTAGATTTGCTTATCAATGAACGTCGTCAGCTGGATAGACAATTGGCTTTATTGATAAAGGATAAAACAAAGTTGGAAGAAAAATTAAAAAATTATAGTGAGAATGAAACAGAATTAAAAACACAATTAGTTGATCTTAAGGGTAAACGAATGCTTTTGGGGAGCAAGAGTTTGCAACTAATGTATAAGTGGCTTATATCCGCACAGTCTGGGAAAACAGGACTTGTGCTTAGTTATGAAGACGATTCGTCATTAATAGATGTTGGTTTTACGTATGATCAGGCACTAAGTGCTTTTAATTTTGTTTATTTTGAGGAATATACAAGGGCTGAAAAGATTTTTGATTTTTTTAAAACTAAAGCACAAAGAATAGAGGGAGGTTTTGCAAATGCATACGATGTTGTTAACGGCAGTGTAAATGAATACATTGTGCATAGTGGACCATCCAGCTATCTTGGTTTAGCAATGTTATATTATGAAGACAAGACCGGAAAGGGTAAATATCGTTCACTTGCTTGTGATATCGGAGATTGGGTTTTAACTCTACAAAAAGAAAGTGATCAGGGGGGGGTATGCGGTGGTCCTGGGTTAACCTGGAGCAGTACCGAACAAAACTTAGCAGCATATGTTTTATTTAAGAATCTAGCTAAACGCACTCAAGAGCAGAAGTACTCAAGAGCTGCGGAAAAGATATTAGTTTGGTTAAAAGATGTGGCGTATAATCATAAACTTAAGCGGTTTAACCGTGGTGCTTCTGATGGAATGATTGCGACGGATGCTATTGCTCTAAGTATTTTGGCTTTGGGGCCGGCCGGATTAAGTGAAATAGGCATCGATGTAGAAGATTTGATCGTTTGTGTGGAAGAAAACTGTAAGATACAAGTATGGGTTAAGGATGTTTTCGGTAAAAGACAAAGTGTTACTGGCTATGATTTTTGTTCTCCGTCAAGTATTGGCAGGCGAGGGTTAGTGTCGGTTGAGTGGACGGCACAGATGGTTATAGCGTATAAAGAATTGAGCCGCTATTATTTGAAGGAAAATAATGATAAAAAGGCTCGTAGATATATGAGTAAGGCAGATTACTATCTGGGAGAACTTGAGAAGTTATTGCTGGTTCGATCGTCCGGGTTTGGTGTCTCTAGAAGTATGGCCGGACTTCCATATGCGACAGATACGGGTATTGATACCGGACATGGTTGGAATACTCCGAACAGTAGTTCCATATCTGCTGCCGGTACAAATTTTGTAATTTTTGCCAAACAGGAGTATAATATATTTAAGCTATGAAAAAACATATTAATAAAGGATTATTATTTGTTTTCGTGTGTCTAACGATTATTTTTTTATCCCTGCCGATATATGCTGCAGACGATTTATCTGAAGAAGAATCCTCCTTAGATTATGATTATTATACTGAAGACGAAACTGTCGACATGGAACCGATTGTGGAAGGGGTTTTTCGTTTAAATTTAGGGGTGGAGAATCGAGAGGTTATTGTAAAAGATGCTAACTATTCTCGGCAAGAAGAAACCTGGCGATATCTTTTCGGAGACGATAAACATAACACCTATGATCCGGTAATCTATAATCAGTTAAAATTGAGTATTTTAGCCCCGATTGAAGAAGGATTTTCTTTCTATACCCGCATCAATATTGATCCCTGGGCATTTGTAGGGACATCACAAACGATCACGTTGCCTAGCTGGTATGGTACAACCAATGGCAATGATCCGGTAGAATTAAAATTGAAATATTGGTCTAATAATACTCGTACTTATGCCCAAACAGTACGTTCTTCGACCGGTGATACTTTCCAGCTTCCAGAGATAAAGGTAGTAGACCGAACAACAAGAATCTCTAGCGTATATGGAGTTTATGGCTCAGGAACGCATCGTATTGATATTCCTGAGTTGGGAATAGACCGTGAGTTTAAACCGATGCGCGCATTTTGGTTTGATTTAAAAGAAGATGAGTGCCGGGTTCGGTTTTTCCTTTATGCCGAGGATTCTATGGGGCTTTATTTTGATGATCCTTTGCGTCTTTGCGGTAATCATATAAATTATGAACCTAGTCCATGGCTGGATAAATGGCAGACGGGTAGACTATACAGTGTAACCGGATGGGAAGGCGGGACATGGCAGAGTGATTTCTGGCTGAGGAATAGCGAAGAGGAGTTTCTTACTCTTTTGCGTGGGGTGCGTATAGATGCAAATACGATTGATTATCAGAGTAGTTTTATGATTGCTGCACCGTTAGATCCCTGGGATGACTATGATACAATAAACAACGTTCCTTTGGCATTAAGGCTTAAGAAGGAGATCTCAGAGACAGTTACGGTGGGAACATCGTATGCCTCAAGGCTTGGCTATGATAAAGATAGTTTTGATGCCTTATATCAGGTGGCTGGGATTGATTCTAAGATTGATTTTTTTGATAATTACAGCCTTTCTCTTGAGTCGGCAGTATCCAAAAACGGACGTAGTTTGAATAATGATGAGTATAAGGCTTATGCCGATGATTATGCCTATAAGACTGTATTAAGTAGCTCTACGAAACCTTTTGAATTAGGTATTAATTCTCAGTTATCTTATACTTATATGGGACGTGAGTTTGACTCACCCTTATCAAATTATACCAATACTCGTCAGGATCAGACTTGGGGTGAACATATCTGGTTTACCCGTCGAAGTAGAGGAGAAGAGCAGTATCGGATTGGAGATAGTATTGATCAAGATAGAAAGGTTGCAGCTTTCACGGTCAATTTAGGTCCATTAGAAGGGTTTAATTATTTTTTTAATTTGCGTAATGTACACAATGCTACAGATAATGAATTTATTGAGAATGTTTTTAGAAGTGAAATCGCATATAAAGCTAATGAACAATTATTAACCAAATTCCTGTACATCTTTAATAAACGTCCAAAAACAACTGATGGCAGGGAGCGTGATATGCATACACTTTCCGGAGCCTTTAAGTATGATTTCATTAAAGAACTTAGTTTTGAGCAGATAGTGGAACGGACTAATAAATATCCTACTTTTCCCGGCGAATTGTATGATTGGCTGACGATTAATCCTGCGCCGCCGTATCCTTATTTTTACTTTTCTAAATCAAAATTGATTTATACTCCGGCAAAATGGATAGATGTTGCACTTGAACATACTTATAATGAGTTTGAACATGCAACAACTTTGGATGACTTTATGAACTATTCAGGGATAGATATGAATTTAAAATTATCTAAACAGATAAGTACACGATGTGTTTATAGGTATAGTCGGGTGGCTGATTACGGAGATAGTAATAAAGTAAAGGGGCACCATAATTTTTATGTGGACCTTATGTATGATATAGATGATGATAGTCAGATTGGTGTCCGATTCAGTGAGATTGTAAGTGATTTTTACGGCGCGGGCTGGGAAGCGACGGTGCTTGATACTCAGCATATTATAAGGTTGGTTTATAAGGGGAGATTTTAAGGTTTTAACCTGTAGGGGATGGGCTTGCCCAATCCTGTTATTGATAAATGATGAAATGATATGTAGGGTATTGTATTGACCCGGGCGACCGCAAGGGTCGCCCCTACAGGATGTGATAAAATTATTGTATATTTAAATTTATGAAAAAAAACAATTTCAAATTAAAAAACAGAGGGCTTACTCTTATTGAATTATTAGTATCAATGAGTATTCTGGTGATGCTGGTTGTTATTTTGCAGTCGGTATTTAGTGTTGCATTGAGAGCGTGGGCAAAGTCTGATAATATACTTCAGAATTCAGCCAAAGCCAGAAGAATACTTGAGCGTATGACCCGAGAAATATCGAGTGCTACAATAATATCCGGTGATGCTGACTTTCATTGTGAAGGATACGATACAGGTAGCGGTATACAAGGAGCTAGTAGCAGTGCTGATGAGTTTTATTTCATTGCAGCGTTAAATAAAGATAATGGGGAACCTAATAAATCGGATTTATGTGAGGTAGGCTATTGGCTAGACGATGATGTTTTACGTAGATTTTATGTTACTGATGGTCGGACTAGCGGTAGTCCGGCAACATTTGATTTTATTTTTACTACTGGAGTAAGTAATGAACTAGAAGAACAGATTACAGATCTTCAGTTTGAATATTATAGTGGGACTACCCCAGTTTATACTTGGGATTCTCGCACGGACGATATTCCTGCCAAGATAAAGATAACAATTACCGTAGATACAGGTAAGGGGAATCAAACCACAAATCCCGACTATATAAGCAAGGCTTACAGTACAGTTATATCTCTCCCGCAATGAGCTTTATTTAAATTGACAAATTCACGCTTTTTTGATATAGTATTTCTATTGTAAAATAGTATAACTATATATATTTTAAGAGGTTGCGTAAATTTGTCCTACCTGAAAGTTTACAAAGATGCTTAGTACAAATGTGTTTTTATTTGCTATTTCTTTTTTGTTTTGTTATCTGTTACTTCCTGTCTTAGAAAGACTTGCGAAAAATAAAGGTTATCTTACTGAGCCTGCTCCTCAAAAGATTGATACCCGGAGGATTCCTTATTTAGGTGGGCTAGCTTTGTTTTTGGTTTTTTTGTCTGTGATTATCGTGGTAAATTGTATGACACCGTTTGCGATGGGCAATAAATCTTTTTTTGCTTTAATGTCTGCTATTGTGGTTATCGTTTTTTTTGGAGCATATGATGATCTCAAAGAATTATCTCCCACCGTCAAATTGATCGGGCAATGTATAGCAGCAGCGATCGTTGTTTTTTTTACCGTACACACCGAAATAATTTATTTTAATAATGTGATTAATATATTATTAAGTATTTTTTGGATCGTGGTGGTTATCAATGCGTTTAATCTCTTGGATATTTTGGATGGGTTAGCCGGCGGCATATCTTTTATTAATATCTTCACCTTTTTTCTCTTTGGTGTCTTTACGAACAATAGTTTTGTGATTATAGTTTCTGTTGTTTTGCTGGGGTGCTTGAGTGCTTTTTTACGTTATAATCTGCCTCCGGCAAGTATCTTTATGGGGGATGCCGGAAGTCAATTCTTAGGATTTTTACAGGCGGTAATTGTAATGGCCTTAAGTTTTTCTTCTTCGGGGCGAGAGATTGGGTTAGTTATCCCGTTTGTTATTTTATCAATCGCTTTGTTGGACCTGTTTTTTGTTATTTTAATGCGCATGAAACAGAAAAAACCTATATTTTTGAAGAGTAATGATCATTTTGTTTTTCGAATGTTAAAGTGTGGGGTGTCTCAGGTAAATATATTGAGGATTATGTTGATATTTGCTTTAATTACTAATGCTTGTGCATTAGTGATTTACCGGGTATCTAATGTTATTGGAGCAGGGATATTTGTTGTTCTGCTATGCGCTTTTTTCTTTTTAGGGAATAAGTTAAGTAAGTTGGAAATGAACGAATGAGCAAAAAAGTCGTTATTTTAGGAGCTGGATTAACAGGATTGAGCACGGCCTATCACTTACAAAACGGATATACAGTCCCGTATTCTATTTATGAGAAGTCGGGACATATCGGCGGGCTTGCTTGCTCTCGTAAGATAGATGGTTTTGTCTTTGACTGCGATGGCCATTTGCTGCATTTTAAGACAGAATATGTAAAGAAGTTAATAAATAAATTACTTCCGGGAGTACTTGATGTACATCAGCGTAATGCTTGGATATATTCACGTGATGTATATACTAAATATCCGTTTCAGGCAAATACTTTTGGCTTGCCAGCGGCAATTATTAAAAGATGCATATTAGGAATTTTAAAGGCAAAGTCTCGAAAGAAGAATAGACCAGAGGCTACTTTAAGCGATTGGCTTAAAGAAAAGTTTGGCAAAGGGATTACTAAATATTTTATGTATCCCTATAATCTGAAGTTTTGGACGGTACCGCCTGAGCAGTTGATCCCGGATTGGACTAAGGATTATGTTCCTTTAGTCGGAATTAGGGAGGTTATAAATGGGGCGTTTTCTTTGAAAACCAAAGCCTTGGGATATAATAGTCGCTTTTGGTATCCTAAACGAGGAGGGATTGATCAGATTGCAGATGCTTTTACTCCTCGTATAAATAATATTAAGACACAACATAAGGTAACTGAATTAGATCTAAAAAGTAAAACAGTTTGTTTTAATAACGGTAAAACAGCTGCATTTACCCATTTGGTATCTACTATACCGTTGGTTGAATTGAAAGATATAATAGTCAATAAGATTCCGACAAAAGTAAAAGATGCATTTTATGGGCTTAAATATATTTCTATATTTAATCTTAATTTGGGAATTAACCGGGAAAAAGTTTCAGATAAACATTGGATATATTATCCTGAGGATAAATTCTCTTTTTTCCGACTTGGATTTCCTATGAATTTTTCAGATAATGTAACCCCTAAGGGGAAGAGTTCTGTTTATGTCGAGGTGTCCTACTCTGACTCTAAGCCATTGCAGGGAAATGGCTTAGAGAAAAAAATACACAATGACTTGATTCAGGCAGGGATACTTAGACCCGAGGATAAGATTATGACCCAACAGACAAATGATATAAAATATGGGTATGTTCTATATGATCATAATTATAAACATAATGTAAAAACAATCATCGATTTTTTGAAGCAAAACAATATTTATCCGGCAGGTAGGTGTGGGGCATGGAAATATATGTCTATGGAGGACGCAATTTGTGAAGGCAAGTCTGTGAGTGAATTGATAACAAACGGTGGGTAAAAAGTGGGATATGCTTATTTAAAGAAAATTTATGATTACCGGGAATTGATCAAGACCTTAGCCGCAAAAGAAGTAAAGATTAAATATAAGTCCGCAGTTCTGGGCTGGTTGTGGTCTATATTAAACCCATTGCTTCTGATGATTGTTTTTTCTCTTGTATTTACATTTATTTTGCCGGTACATAAAGAACATTTTCCTATATTTCTGCTGTGTGCTTTATTGCCTTGGTTTTTCTTGAGCATTTCTTTGAATAGTTCGACAACCTCTATAGTTGAAAATTCCAGCTTGATAAAAAAGGCTTATTTCCCGCATGAAGTTATCCCAATTTCTGTAGTGGCAGCGAATCTTGTGAATTTCCTTATTTCTTTAGTTCTGCTTTTTGCTTTTTTGTTTTATTTTCGTGTGTATCCCACGGTATATGCTTTATTTTTACCGTTAATTGTATTATTTCAGTGTGTATTCGTTACTGGGGTGTGTTTAGGGGCGTGTGCTTTACATACGATGTTTCGTGATGTTCGATACGCTGTAGAGTTGTTACTGGTTGTATGGTTTTATGCAACTCCGGTTTTTTATGCGATATCTGATGTTCCGGCACGGTTTAGAACAATATTCTACTGTAATCCATTGAGTTTATTTGTGATGCTTTACCGGGATATTCTCCTGTATCAGAGATCTCCGGATTTGTTATTGTTTGGCGGAGCTATAGTAGCCAGTCTAATTTGTTTTATTATTGGTGCGTTTATCTTTTTTAAATATAAAAAGTATTTTGTAGATGTGGCATAGCTTTAGGTCGTAGGTATTCTTAGCACAACATAGAGATATATTATGAGCAAAAATATTATTGAACTAAAAAATGTTGGTAAAAAATATACGGTTGATTTTGGCCGCCGCTCTTTATTAGGAGCAGTTTTATCTTTTGCCTGCAGGCGGTCTCGAAAAGAAGAGGTTTGGGCGGTTAATGATATTGATCTTTGTATCCAAGCTGGAGAGACTGTAGGGATTATTGGGGAAAATGCTTCAGGTAAAACCACCCTTTTAAGGATTATAAGCCAAATTACTACTCCGACTAAAGGAGAAGTTAGTGTTAATGGAAAGATCGCTGGATTGCTTGATTTAGGGGCGGGATTTCCTTCGGAACTTACCGGACGTGAATGTGTATATTTAAATGCGGCTCTTTTGGGGATGGACAGAAAAGAAACCGAGGCTCTATATGATAAAATAGTTGAATTTTCAGGGCTGGCTAGATTTATTGACGCTCAGGTGAAAACTTATTCTCAAGGGATGTTGGTGCGATTGGGGTTTTCTGTGGCTATCCATGTTGATCCGGAGGTTCTTTTAATAGATGATACTTTGGCTGTAGGAGATGAAGAATTTCAGCGTAAGTGTTTGAGAAAAGTGAGTGAATTCAAAGAAAAAGGCAAAACTATAATTATTGTTTCCCATGATTTGAATTCTCTGAGCCGGATATGTGAGAGAGGGATTTTGCTGCAAAATGGAACAGTAATAAAAGATGACTCTATGCATAGTGTGATTGTTCGTTATATTGAAGCCGTGGGAGATAAGAAGTCTGTTGCGTGTATTGATAAAGAGTTACTGAGTGTAATTTTTAATAACGGAAAGATAATCTTTCTCTGGAATGGCCGGCCTATGACCAAAAACTTCGGGGGCTATATAAGTTTAGAAGTTGGTGAGCAGTGGCTGATGTCTTGGACTGCAGAGTGGTGTGTAGTTGAACAAGATAAGAATTGTTGGAAAGCAGAAGGGTTACTTCGTAAATACGGAATTAAAATAACTTTAGCCTGTAATATAGATGATGTTTATGGGATAAACTTGCAGATGAGTGTGGATATCCCGTCGGCTGTGGGGACAAAGAAAGTTGGCTTTGGGTTTATGTTGAATGAAAAATACAATGATTATTTGCATGATGATCATGTTTCGCATATTCAGGTAGAGCAGACGATTGCAGACAGATGGGTGGATTTGTTTAGAACTGATGAGTACAATGCTCCGTTGGTTCTTATTCCCAATGATGAATTTCCTGTGGTTATGGCACGGTTTAAACAGAATGAATACAGCGGGTTTGGTTTAATTCAGACTACAGATAATGCCTTAGATGCACGGGTGATGCAAATGCATACTGTTTTAATTAGTAACTCTGATCAGCCAAGGAGTGAAAACTTAATTATAGATTGTAATGCAGAGTTGCAATTGATAGATAAAGCTAATTTCGAAGCGTTTATTACTAGGCGATGTGAAGAGAGGATAGTGCAATCCGGAGATTTTAAATTGCAATTGGATACAAGTGGACTGCATCTTTTTTGTCGGGATCAAGAATTGACAAAAGATGATAGTTTAAGGTTTGGATTTTTTTGCAAGGGGTATTATTTTAATATTTTGAGCGGAGAGTGGCAGATAGAGAAAGATACCGAATCTTCTTTTGTTATTCGTTCTGAATTTAAGAACTTGGATTTAAGGATTAATCTTGTATTACGTTTAAACGGAGATTGTTTAGAGTGGCAGATATATGCACAAGGCCAGGGGACAGCTGACTTACAGACTTGGACAACACGAATGGTGCTTAGCGAAGCATATGATCGATATTTTGATTTATATGAAGAACATGAATTCATTGCGGCACAGGAATATGAGGAGCAGGTAACTCTTTCCTGGGGAAAATCTAGGTTTATTGGGTTGTCTACTGTCAAAGCGGGATTGCCGGTTTTGATTTTGAATAAATCAGCTCAGAGTTCTGTGGAACTGCGGAATGCACGATTTGATGTAAATGCGCGTATTTTAATTAGCAATGTTGATAGAGATACTGCATCCGGAAGCCTTGTCTTTGTATCTTCTCAGAGGGAGAAAGAGGAATTTATCCAAAAGAAACAAAAAAACTGGCAGAGTGATAATAAGTTATCCAATGATAATGTTTCGCTTGATTTTAGTCAAGACAAAATCAGGATTTATAAAAATGATATTGAAATTACTTCAGAAGAAGGCTTGTGCAGTGGTATTTTCTATAACGATCGGTGGTATGATTCAACGCATGCGTTCAAGGAATTTAAAAAAGAAGGAAATACTTTAAAAGTAAATATCAAAAGGCAAGTGCCGCAGGTCAATGAATTATGGACAATTGCTTTGGATGGAAATATTTTGCGCTGGCTTGTAGAGTTTGAATCAGATAAACCTTTACCGGATTTTAATGGTAAAGCTGGAATAATGTTGAAAACTGAATTTACAGAATGGATGCATGCGTTTGATCGCGGAAGTTTTTTGCAGAACAAAGAAGATGTTCAGACAGTAGATATCAATGATGTGAATAATAAGCTGGTGGGGCTAAAGTCCGGAGATAGTGAATCTCCGGTGGTTTTATTTGAGTCTAAACATGGGGATACTCATGCTGGTTTGGTTATTCAGGCTGAGTCGAAAAAAAGTCGGTCTTTGCAGTTTAAGTTTCAGGGGGATAATGATATCGGTCTGAAAAGTTTTTTTTCCGGGGAAATTAAATTGTTAAATAAAGAACAGTTGGAGAATAATGTTTTTGATCATCTTATGCGGAATTTTACGTTAACAGCAGATAATCAGTTAAAATTGTTTGCTGCATTAACTGTTTCTAATCAGTTGAAATTATTTCTCAAAGATAGAGAGTTAACTAAAGCGGAAGGGTTAGATGTCTATTTGCTTACAAATAAAGGTTCTTTTAATTCTCGGGATGCGATCTGGAGGTTGAAAAAAGTTGACGAAACACAGATCAATATTGAATTGGCTTGGGGAAATGATCTTCTGACTGAGGAATGGTGTTTTGAAGTTAAAGATGGGGCTATTTTATGGTCAGTGATTTTGCATGTAAAAAAGGAATTATTGATAAAAAATTTCTCAGTGAATATTATAACGGCATCTTTTTTTGATAGTTTAGTGACTTTACGGGAAAAGCGAAGTATTGATTTTATGCCGGGAGATGTTCCCACAGCAGTTGTTTTGGATAATCGCAGTAATTTTATTGGAGTATTCCAAGAGAAGAAAGAGGCCGGTAATCCTGTATTAATATTAAATCCGCTTGTTTCAATGCAGGAATGGTTTTTGCGTATTTATAAAGATAAAACCAGGCCGAATACCATATCCTGTGGAGCACAGCATATTATCAATACAGTTGGGATGAAATTTATTTCGGGAGCACATGAAATTTTTAAGGGGAAACTGATAGCCTTGGAGGGACAGCAGCAACTTCTGGATTTTATTAAGCAAAAAAAACAATCAAATATTGTTAAAATGCAGCAAGGTAATCTTTCGATTGAGTTGGATAAAGCACATATTAGATTGTTTTGGAAAAATCAGGAGTTGACAAAAGCACTAGGTTTATATACTGCGTGTTTAGTTAACGGAGAATGGATGGATTCAACTTTGGCCGCATGGGATATGAAAGAGATTAGTTCTAATGAAGTAGACGTATCTTTATTTTGGAATAGGGCTTCTGTTTTTCAGAAATGGCGGATGCATTTATTAAGTGAAAACGAAATTATGTTGCAGGTGTGTATGGATATTCAGCAGGAAGATATTAGCTCGGCGATAGCTGGGATAATGTTGGATAGTAAGTATAAAGGGTATAGTTATGCTGATGCAGTGCAGGAGGAATTCCCATTAGATTTTCAAGAACAATGGGAGAGTCTATTTTCCGGGAAGAGTAATGTAAGTGTATTTGCCGAAGATAAAGATTTTCCTGATTTGATTTTTGACGGCAAAGTTTTATCAAAATCATATTTTAATGTAATTGAAAACACGGATTATCGACATGCAGGCCGTTTAGTAAAATGTGAGGTTAAATTTGATCCCGCATCTGAAAAATTGGGTAAATCTGTTGTATTCGAAATAAGAATTCGTATGGATTAATGAAAATAGTATTAGTAAATATTCCATGGAAAAGAGATGGTAGGTGGGGAGTTCGTGCCGGATCCCGCTGGCCGCATATAAAAGACCAGACAGAAGGTAATTATCTGTCGTTTCCGTTTTATCTTGCTTATGCAGCTGCGTTATTAAAGAAAAATGGATTTGACGTAGAAATTATCGATGCGATTGCTGAGCAGTTGTCTTATGACCGTTTTTTACAGAAAGTCAAGGCGTTAAAGCCGGATTTATTACTGGCTGAGACATCTACGGTAACGTTACAGCATGATTTGGATATCCTAGTGCGTTTTCAAGGGGATTGTTTGATAGCTTTATGTGGTCCTGATATTCATATCGCAGATCCTGATTTTCTGCAAAAGAATAATTTCATCGATTTTATTCTTTTTGGTGAATACGAGGCAACTTTACTTGAGTTAGCTCAGAAATTAGAAAAAAAGCAAAACCTGGCGGATGTTTCCGGTATTATATACAGAAACCAGAGAAGTGTTATAAAAAATAATCCTCGTCCGCTGATTGCTGATCTAGACAGTTTACCCTGGCCGCTGAGAGAACAACTTCCCATAAAAAAATACAATGATTCTCCGGGAGATATCCCTCTTCCTTGCGCATTGATGTGGGCTAGCCGGGGCTGTCCGTTCAAATGTTCTTTTTGTTTATGGCCGCAAGTTATGTACGGTGGTAATACTTATCGGGCCAGGAGTCCTAAAGCTATTGTCGATGAAATGGAATATTTAGTTAATGAGTTGGGCTTTAAATCGGTTTATTTTGATGATGATACCTGGAACATTGGTAGGGGCAGGATGTTGGCTTTTTGTGCTGAAATAAAACGCAGGAAATTAAATATTCCTTGGGCAATTATGGCTCGCGCTGAACTGATGGAGGAAGAGCTTTTAGAAGCAATGAGGGATGCCGGTCTTTTTGCTGTTAAATATGGGATTGAATCTTCTTCGCAACAGCTTATAGATAATATAAATAAAGGATTTGACTTAAATAGAGTCCAAGAGGTTATAAAATACACAAAATATCTGGGCATAAGAACTCATCTCACTTTTACTTTTGGGTTGCCCGGGGAGACAGCTCAAACTGTAGATGAAACTATTGAGTATGCTCTTAGGTTGAATCCTACTTCTGTGCAGTTTTCTATAGCTACACCTTTTCCAGGAACCAGGTTTTATGAAGAGATGGAAGCTAAAGGGTATCTTTTAACAAAGGATCTGGGGAAATTTGATGGTAATCATCATAGTGTAATTCGTACTGAGAAGCTTTCAGCTCAGGATTTGCAAAAAGCAAAACAACGAGCTTATGCAAAATGGAAACAGCATTGTGAATTAAGACAAAACAAAATACAAAGGTATCAGCCGCCGTTAAAAGAAAGATTTTTAGATTCATTGAGGGACAATGACCTTATTGCGACTTGCAGTAAGACAATGCAATATTTACTTGTTAAAATTCTATCCTTACCTCAGAAGATTCTTATTTTTGGGAATAAAGATATATGGATTGTAGAAGAAGTGATTAGTGCTGGTGACTTGAAACTTGCTTTTGGAGATGGAAAAATTCGGGTTTACTGGAAAGATAAAGAAGTTAGTAAAGATGTTGGGTTGACCACTTCGTTTTATTACGGGGAATATTGGATAGATTCTTCCCAGGCAAACTGGAAACTAGACAAACAGCAGGAGAATAAAATAATAGTTAAGTTGAAATGGGATGATGTTCCATTGCGTCAGCAATGGGAAGTTACCTTGAGTGATAATGGTAGTATTGAATGGAATAGTTGGATACAGGCAGAACGGGAGATACAGCTTATTGAATATAAAGCTGGTATTATGCTCCCGAAGACCTATACCTTGTGGAAGGATGATGTTGGTACTGGAAAATTCCCCCGGATACGAGGGTGGGAAGATATGGAATTATATAATCAAAAAAGTGAATGTTTAAGCGTTATTCCTAATAAAGCTCAAGTGGCTGAGAGTTATCCTGAGATAGAATTAAAATTGAAAACAGGAAGTTCAAAAAATACATATCCCCAAGTGCAAAATACAGAATGTAAAATGAATGCTAGATTATTACAGATGCGCAGACTTAAAGTGGAGCGGTTTGCTCCAGGGATATACCCGTATTTTAATTTGGAAATTAACCTGAAAGAAGAAAAGGTTACTTCTCAAAGCATAACTCAATATCAGCGGCGTATACCACTTCAATTTATAAAAGAAAAGATTTCTCGGGTAGGGTTGTTTCCTGTTTTAGGTAAAATTATTCGCCATTTGCATCCTAAAAAATTAAGGGATTATTATTTTGAAGTATTGGGTATTTTAGATGGAGGGTATGCATATAAAGGTCCTTCATTCGTTCAGATAGATCTTACGAATGATTGTAATAATGATTGTATCGGTTGTTGGTGCAATTCTCCGCTATTGGGAGATGCTCGTATCGGTGATAATGTAAAACAGCAGACATTGCCTTTTGAAGTGGTAAAGCAGACTATCGATGATTTGTATAAAATGGGTACAAAAGAGATCTATTTTGCTGGTGGCGGAGAGCCGTTTATGCATCCTCAAATAATGGAAATAATTGAATATGTTAAGATGAAAGGTCTGCGTTGTTATATTAATACAAATTTTACACTGGTTACAGAAGATATTGTTAAAAGACTGGCTGAATTAAAAGTGGACAATCTTATTGTAAGTATCTGGGCTGGCACAGCAAAAACCTATCATGCTACTCATCCGAATAAGTCAGAAGGTATGTTTTATCAGATCAAGGGGATGTTACAGCTGCTTAATACTCTAAAGCAAGGAATGCCTCAGGTAAATATTTATAATGTTATTTCAACTCTGAATTATCAGGAGTTGGAGCAGATGGTGGAATTTGCTATAGAGACGAATTCAGACTCTTTAGAATTTACGGTTATTGATACTATTCCTGGGGCAACTGATAGTCTTTTGCTAACGAAAGAGCAGAGAGCAGAAGTAATACAGAGCTGTGGATGGATAAAAGAACGTTTAGAGCAGGATTGGAAAGGAAAAATTGAAATTTTACAGTTTGAACAATTCCTTAGAAGGATAGATACTTGTGATGCAGAGGATGCAAATTACGATAGAAATATTCTTACAAAGATACCATGCTATATAGGATGGCTTTTTACTCGGATTCTCGCAGATGGGAATGTAAATTTTTGCTTAAAGGCGCATCGTATTCCGGTGGGTAATATCTATGCACATGATTTTCCCTCTATTTGGAATAGCCAGCGTCAGCAGGAATTTCGTAAATGTACATTGCAATGCAGGGAAAAAGATGAAGCATTTTTTTCCTTTATTGGCAATGATCCGAAAGCAAAAACCGGATGTTTTAAAAGTTGTGATGATTTAGGACGCAATATCCGTATGCATAAGAAGATGCAGTCACTGACGTTTTCTGAACTTGTTTTCTTGAAAGTTGTTTTGTTGTTTAAGAGAATTCAAAAGATAGTAACTAATAAGAAACTGGGAGTAGCCTTAAAGGAACGTTTGGAGAAAAAGAAATCTATTGCAATATATCAATTAGGGGACGAAAGATTTAGATTAAAAGCTCATTCAGAGGGAGTAAGTTTGTATTGTGGGCAGGAGGAACTTACCGGTAAGGTAGGATTGAATACTTCAGTATGTATCCTGGGGTTGTGGTATGACTCCTCAAAAGCTAAATGGGAAGTTATAAAGAAAACAAATAGGGAGCTTTGGGTTAGAAATAGTTGGAATACAATACCTATTGTGCAAGATTGGATACTGAAGATTGAAGATGATGATGTTGTTGCCTGGAAAGTTCGATTGGCAGTTGAGTCTAAGATCGAAATTGAGGAAAGTAAGGTGGGCATAATCCTTGCTTCCGGATATAAAAATTGGTTTGCCGGACAAGAGAAGGGTGAATTTCCGAATATTAATAATTATTGGAAGGAAATGGAAGTCAATAATGTTGATGCAAGGAACGTAGGGGTTGCGAGAACGAAAGTACGGGGACAATTGTATCCGGAAATTAGTCTTGATTTTTCTTCTTTTTCGGGGAATGTTCAGCCGCAGATTCAGAATTCAGATAGAAGTTTCAATGTGCGGATCATTTCTGCTAGAAAAACAGAAGAAAATGGAGGCAAAGTGTTTTTACCCGGGGATTATGAGTTTTTTAGCGGAAGAATAGATGTTCGGCCTTAGGGAGGGATATCTCTAGAGGATATATGGTTGATAAGAAATCAAAGATAATTATTGTAAATACTCCACCGTGGGGAATACTAATGCCTCCGTTGGGTATTGCTTATTTAAGTTCTTACTTAAAGTCGCAGGGAATAGTTCCGGATGTTTATGATTTGAATCTAGAGCTTTATTTGCAGGCAGATGAGAAGCAGAAAGAATTTTGGAGGTTGGATACGATAAATAGGTTTTTGCCGGTAGATATTGCGCATAATATTTTTAATAATTTTAAAGATAGATTAGAGGAATTGGCAGAAGAACTTAGTTCTTATGAGATTATTGCTTTTTCTGTAAATAATTTTATTAGCACAACATTAGCTGGTTTGCTGGGGACATGTATTAAGAAGCGTTTTTCTCAAAACAAGATTGTTTTAGGCGGACCGGGGTGTTTTTACAGCTGGGACAGACAAACAGTGGCTAAAGACTCGGTGGATTTTTTTGTGTTGGGAGAAGGGGAACTGGCGTTTCATCAACTAATTAAGGCAATTGAAGAAAATAGATATCCAACAAGCATTCCGGGGGTGTTTTGTTCTCAAAAAAGAGGTGAAGGTTCATATATTCCTTTGGAACCGGTGAAAAATTTAGATGCTATTCCTTTTCCGACATTTTCGGAATTTGATCTGAAAAAGTATAATCACGGGAGTGAATATAAACCCCTGCCGATGCTTACTAGCCGGGGTTGTATTAATAGTTGCAGCTATTGCATAGATTGTCAGATGTGTAATTTTTACAGAATAAGAAGTCCGAAGCATATTATTTCGGAAATCAATCATCATGTGGAAAATTATGGGATAACCCATCTGGAATTTAATGATTTATTATGTAACGGAAATCTATATCGCTTGGATAAGTTGTGTGACAGACTGGTTGAGTCTGATTTTGGTTTGACTTGGAGTAGTTATGCGGCAATAAGAAAAAACATGGGTTTTTCATTGCTGGAAAAGATGAGAAAAACCGGATGTTCTTCGCTTTGTTACGGCATGGAGAGTGGTTCTGATTTTGTTTTAAAGCGTATGAATAAGCATTATACAAGTAAAGATGCGGAAGTATTGATAAGACATACTTATAAGGCTGGTATTGGTGTGCGTTTGAATTTAATTGTTGGATTTCCAGGAGAAACTTCGGACGCTTTCCAGGAGACTATGGATTTTATCCATAAGAATAAAGAATATATTACTGAGGTTACAAATGTTTCTTCGTTTGTCCTTATGCCCGGATCGAATATCGGAGTTTATCCTCACCGATTCGGAATAACGTATCTGGATCCGAATGATCCCGGTAGCTGGAAGGATGAAAACGGACTTACGCAGGAGGAAAGAAACGATAGGGTGTCTAGGATATGTATTTTGCTTAAAGAGCTTAAGATTCGTAGTTTGATACTTAATTATCAGGAAGAAAAGTGTGATGTTAATAAAGCTTTAGGCGAAGAAAAGATTGTTGTAGGGGCTGAGGTACAAAAAGAGACTGATGATAAAGAAGTCCAGGAGTGTATTAATTCGGAACAAACGGGATATGTGCGTAAAGTTATCTTTGGAAAATATTTGCTGCTTTGCGTTCTTTTTGTTTTTAGTTTAATTATTGATGTTTACTTGTTTTTGCTCAAAAAGATCAGAGGATCGATCATATTCCCCGGGAGTTAGCCCAGGGGAATCAGAGATTTCCTGGAAGCTGATGATGAAATTATGAAAATATTAATGTTCCATCCACATGATGTTTTTTCAAAACAGGAGCCTTGGACGGTTCGGATTAAAAATCTTGGCATAGAGTTTAAGAAAAAAGGACATGAAGTAAAGATTGTATATTTCCCTTTAGATTATAAAGGGCATGAACGGAACTTTTATCGGGATGGTATGGAATTTATTCCGTTAAGTCGAAGAGTAGGAATAAAAGCTTATATTAATAATATTCGGGTTATTCTGACAATGTGTAAATGGGCTGATATTGTGCATTTTCAGAAGTGTTTTTATCAGGCGGCATTACCGGCTTTAATCGGTGCTTTTTTATCACGCAAGCCTGTTCATTATGACTGGGATGATTGGGAAATAAAGATTTTTCATCATTCAGCTCGGCAACCGTGGTTGGCTGGACTGTTTTTGTCTTATATAGAAAGTTCTCTTCCGGTTTTATGCGATAGTGTTTCTGTTGCTAGCCGGCGTTTGTATGAAGAATGCATTCGATGTGGTGTCGCACAAGAACAAATTGTAATGGCGCCGGTAGGTGCTGATCTTGATTTATTTCACCCCGAAGTGTCGGGGGTAAGAATAAGAGAAAAATTTAATATAAAAGGACCATTAGTTATTTATCTCGGACAGTTACACGGAGGACAGTATGTTGAACAGTTTATTAGAGCGGCAAAGATAGTTTTAAATCAGGTTCGACCGGTAAATTTTATGATTGTCGGAGGCGGATATCTATTAAATGAACTGAAAGATTTAACTAAAACTTTGGAACTTACCGAGAACGTAGTTTTTACCGGGGCTGTTTCTCATAAAGAAACACCGCTTTATCTTGCTGCGGCGGATATAGCTGTTGCTTGTTTTGAAGATAATGATATTACGCGTTGTAAAAGTCCTTTGAAAATTGCCGAATATATGGCAAGCGGTAAGCCGATAGTTGCTAGTAACGTAGGAGAGGTAAAGTGTATGTTGGGCGGGGTTGGCGTTGTAACTACCCCCGGAGATCCTCAAAGTCTTGCTGAAGGGGTAATGAAACTACTTAATGATGAGCCGTTATGTAAACGTTTAAGTCAAAAAGCAAGGAAAAGAGCTGAGGAAATTTATAATTGGCGGAATACGGCTGAGAATTTACTAAACGTTTATGGAAATTCTGGGTTAAAGAGAAGGGTTACTTAAATAATGGAAAAATATCGTAAAGTATCGATAGTAATTCCGATATATAATGAATCAGATAATTTGGTATTGCTTAATAAGCAGCTTATCGAGGTTTTGAATTCCCTGGAGATAGATTATGAGATTGTGTATGTTGATGATGGAAGCTGTGATGGTAGTGGGGCAGTTCTTAAAAAGATACATAAAGACAGCAACCAGGTTAAAATAGTGTCTTTATCCAGAAATTTTGGGCAAACACAAGCAATTTCAGCGGGAATTGATAATTCAGACGGTGATGTTGTTATTGCTATGGATGCTGACTTGCAGAACGATCCGGCTGATATCCCACGCTTGCTTGAAAAGCTAGAAGAGGGATATGACGTGGTAAGTGGTTGGAGAAAAAACCGCAGAGATAGTTTTTGGTCACGTAAAGTACCGTCTTATTTGGCTAATCTGATATGTGGTTTATTTGTAAAGATAAAACTACATGATTTAGGATGTACTTTAAAGGCATATAGGAGGACTGTTTTAGAGCAGATTGAATTTTGTGGAGAGATTCATCGTATTTTACCGTTATATGCAATGATGCAAGGGGCTAAGATTACGGAAATTCCAGTCAAACATCACCCTCGTCAACATGGTGTTTCAAAATACGGCATGTCGAGGATATTTAAAGTAACCTTGGATATTTTGACGATGTTGTTTTTATGGAAGTTTGTGACAAAACCTATTTATATCTTTGGCGGGATAGGGATTGTTTTACTGGGGTGTTCATCGTTAACTTTATTATTTATTATTCTTAGAAAAATTTTATGGGCAGGAGTATGGGTGAGTCCGCTGTTGTTTTTATTTGTAATTTTTTTAATAATTGGGATTCAGTTTATTTTAATGGGTATTTTAGCGGAGTTAATTATTAGACTTTACTATGGGGCGAAGAGTCAGAAGAGATATAAAGTGAGAGAGGTGTTGTCCTGAATATTTTAGGTGTTTGTGACAGTCAGGATGCTGGAGCTGTTTTTGTCAGCAATCAGGGGCAGAATATTACGGCAGTTAACGAGGAGCGGTTATCCAGGATAAAATTATGCGGAGGTTTTCCGTTAAAGTCTATTGAAAGTGTTTTGCACTCAAAAGAGAGTAGTCCGAAAGATGTGGATGTTGTAGTATTGGCTTCTCATATGACTCCGTCATTTATATTACGTAATTTTCGAAATGCTCACGCAAAACTGCGTAATAAGAACAGTCAATTTAGTTTTTTACTTTCTTTGTACACTTTATATCAAACCATAGCTCGTAAGAGTATATTTTTAGAAAAAATAGAGCGTTATTGGTCCTGTCGATATCTGAAAAGAAGATTAAAGGGAATGGGGATAGATAGTAAGGTTGTAATTATTGAGCATCATATGGCACATGCCTATGGGGCATATAGCACCTCCGGATTTGAGCAAGCTTTGGTTATTACTATAGATGGATTAGGAGATAGTTTGTCATTTACTGTGAGTCTGGGGAAAGCTGGAAAAATAACCCGGATCTTTGCCCAAAATGCATTCAATGATATAACACTGTATTATTCTCGTCTTACTGAAACTCTAGGATTTACTCCAATACAAGATGAAGGCAAGGTAATGGGCTTGGCCGGATATACGGATGAATATAGTTGTTTATCTGAGGCTCAAAAGCTTCTTCAGATTAAAGAGGGACGTTTTCGAACTAATAATTTTTTCTTTTCGGCGAACAGAGATAAACGTTTATATGAACGTCTAAAGAAACGACCGCGTGAAGAAGTTGCTGCTTCATTTCAGGCTTATTTAGAAGGGGAAATAGAGAAATTGGTTCGTTGTTGGATCAAGAAAACCAATATGCATAATATTTGTCTGAGCGGTGGTTTTTTTGCCAATATAAAAGTTTCACAGAAAATAGCGGCAATGGAGGAAGTGGATGATATTTATGTTTATCCGCATATGGGGGATGGAGGGTTGGCTTTGGGTGCTGTGTTTGCGTATATGCAGCCTAAACCGTTTAAATTAGAAAATATTTTTTTTGGTCCTAGTTATTCAAACGAATATATAAGGAAAATACTTCAAAAACATAATGTTGAATATGAGTTTGTTGAAGATATAGAAAAACGTGTTGGGGAAATCTTAAGTGAGGGTAAAATTGTAGCTCGTTTTTGCGGTAAGATGGAGTATGGTCCCCGGGCATTAGGGAATCGTTCTATTCTTTGTTCGGCAATAATTCCAAAAATATGTAAAGAATTAAATAAAAAGTTAGGGCGGGATATGTTTATGCCTTTTGCCCCAGCAATATTACATGAGTATAGAGATGAGTGTTGTGTCGGAGTTAGAAAGGCTGAATATTCAGCGCAGTTTATGAATATTAGTTTTGCTTGTACCCAATACTTTAAAAATACTTGTCCGGCGGTAGTTCATAAAGATGGAACAACTAGACCTCAGTTTGTTTTAAAACATAATAACAACGGGTTTTATCGGATTATTGATGAGTATAGAAAGATTACAGGTGTTCCTGCGGTGATTAATACAAGCTTTAATGTCCATGAAGAACCGATTGTATGTACGCCTCAAGAAGCTTTATATGCATTTAGAAAAGCTAAGCTGAATTTTTTAGCTATAAGCAATTTTTTAATTAAAGGAGTCAAGTATGTCTAGAGAAGATATTGAAATTCAAGAAGAAAACGATGAGTATATTGAAATTAAGTCTTGGCAGGCAGTCTTGATTTTAATTATTACATTTATTTTTATTATTTGGATTTTTTATCCATATGCTAAATCATTGCCGATGTTTCGAAGAGGTCCCACACCTACTATGCAAGAGCAGGTAGCTTCCGGTTTGAAAAAAAATTATTTTTCAAAGGGCAATAACATTAAAAATGGAGATTTTTCAAACGGGCTTAAACATTGGGTTACCAGTGACGGGGGAGGAGTTTTTAGTAAGTCTAGAAGTAATGTTTTCCTTGATAAAAAAGTATTTAAATCGCCTCCTTGCAGTATGAAAATAGAGTCAATTGTTCCGGCAAATCGTTATTATTATTCTAAAGTAGCAAATAAGAAGATAATTCATAATCCGTATGGTATAGAAGATTTTTCTAGTTGGTTGGGAGTACTGCCTGGCTCAATTGTTACTGTTTCTTTGTGGTACAAAGGAGATGTACCGGTTTTATATTTGCAACAACTGACAAAAACAGGGCAATGGGTAACCTCTGAAGTAGTTTCAGGCTTGGCTACTGATGAATGGAAGAAGCTTGAACTGAAAAAGAAGCTTCAGGACAACGTATGCGCGATAGCAATTGAAATAACCCTGAATAAGCATGAGGGTATGCCGTCTCCGGTTGTCTGGATTGATGATGTAATGGTAACAGTAGAATAAAAAAGAAAAAGGATGATAATCGATATATTAAAAAAGAACCGACAAAATGGTTTTTTATTTCTTTTAGTGTTACTGCTATTTTTCCATGGCGCGAGTAATTTAGGATATTTATTAAATAATCCGTTGCCTGAAGGTAAAGATAGTTATGCCCATATAACTGCATTTTTAAATTTTTCTCAAATAATTTTTAATGGGGCTGAAAACCCGTTTTATATTTCAGGCAAAAGCTTGATTTATAATCTTGTTTTTGTCAGTTTTGATTATCCACCGTTTTTTTACTTTATAGCGTTTTTGATAAATTTCTTTCTAGGGAATATTTGGTTAAACGCAGCTTTATTTACATCGACTTTGTTTTTCATGCTTTTGCTTGTCTCAGTGTACAAGATAGGCAGTGAATTTGATAGGGCAACAGGTCTTTTGGCTGTATTTATTTGCTCGGTTTATCCGATTGTTTTCTCTTCATCACGTCATTTTAGCCTGGAACTGTCTTTGGCAGGAATGGTAAGTGCCGGGGTATGGATATTATTAAAAACAGATTTTTTTAAACGTCGCAATATCTCTTGTTTGCTGGGTGTTATTTTAGGACTGGGGATACTGACGAAACAAACATTTATTTTATATATAGCAGGTCCGTTGGCTATAGTTATGGGAATTGCTTGGACCAATTCCAGGCGAGAAAAAGAATGGGTGTCGATCAATAATATGGCAATTTGTTTGCTTACTGCAGTAGCAATAGGCAGTGTGTTTTATTTTAATAAGAATATTTATAGCAGTGCGATAGCAAGAGCTGGGTTTATTGGGGCGGTAGAGAATAATAATATTATTTCTTTATCTCATTTGACCTATTATCCTCGTGTGTGGTTTCAGACTATGGGGATTTTCTTTTTGTCGCTTTTTGTTTTCTCCTTGTTTCTTCTAAGAGGGATAAAGAAGCATCTTATTTATTTACTGCTATTTTGGTTTTTTGTTCCCATGGTATTTTTATCTTTTTTTGTGCTTAAATATTCAGAATATACGATTGCATATTTGCCGGCCCAGGCATTAATTACCGCCGTGGGGATTAGAAATATTAAAAATAGATATTTTAACAGAGTCCTGATTTCTTTGATAGTAATAATAGGTTTATATACGTATGGAAATATTACATATGGTAATGGTAAAATCTTTACATCACAATATTATCCGGAATCTGTTATTGCTTCGTCTTCAGAAAATAGTATATCTGAAGGTGATTTATTTGAATTATTAGGCAGTAGTTATAATCGAGTAGGGATATTTTATGATAAAAAACAACCGTTTGCTCCGGCATATATTTTGCGCGGAATATTTAGTCAAAGTAATAAAAAGGGGCAGTTTGTAGATATTCTTTTTTCTCCTTCAGTATTTTTTAATAGTATTGAAGAATTTGATTATTTGATATATGTGTCTGATAGTCAGAATAAGTGGCCTGAAGAGAAGCAATTGAGACGATTTGTTGAAGATATTAATAAGAATAGACATAGTCAGATTAAAATAAAGCACGATTTAGCCAGCGATCTTATGTGTAAAGATAAAGATCTTTATCTTTCGGAACATCTTTTTAAGAAGCTTATTGGGTTTAATAGGCGGAGGCTCTTTAAACATAGAGTGAAACTTTATGATAAGTCAAATGATTGCGTGGAATATGTGAATATCTATCAGAGGGAAAGATAATGTTAGCGGAGATTCATTCTCAGATTAATAATCTTATTACTTTTCGCAGATTGTTTTCTGTTTCACAATTGGCAAATAAAGTATTTAATGCTCCGATAACAGTTAATTTATTGATTACTTCACAGTGTAATTTGCGATGCAAGCTTTGTTCAACTAAGGATGCGTTGAGCAACGGAGAAAATGATTTAACAAAGGATCAATTGTCTGGATTCATTAAAACCATGCGGGATTATAGGCCGGTGATTTTTATTGGAGGGGGAGAGCCTTTTATGCGCCGGGACATTTTTGAGATAATTGAGGAGATTAAACAATGCGGGTTAAGGTACGGGATAGTGACTAATAGTACAATACTTGACCAGGCGAAAATATCAAAATTACTTAAGGATATTCCTCCGGAAGTGCTTATTTTTTCAAGTTATGGCGGTAGGGAAGATTTGCATGAAGGAGTTACCGGGTTGCCCGGATCTTTTTCTAAACTTTGCAAAAATATTGGGTATGCATTAAAGGAACGCAAAAAAACAAAAGTCATTTTAAACTGTGTAATTAATGAGCAGAATTATGCAAGTCTCGAAGAAAGTGTGTTACTGGGGAAGCGATTGGGAGTTGACCAGGTGCGTTTTGAACATCTTGTTTTTCTTACGGATAATGAGTATAAAAGGCATACTGAGTTTTGTAAGGATAAATTTTTGGACAACGAAGGGGAAATGACAACAAGTATTCAAAACCTGGATAATAGAGAGATGGGTGATGTGCTTGGGAAAATCATTCCGGAACTTCAGAAAAAATATCGTAGTTTTGTGCTGTTTAAACCATATTTAAATAATAAGGAACTTAGTCAATGGTATAACAGTGGTTTTAGGAATCATCGTAAGTGTTTATTTATTCAGAATTGCATTTTTATTAAACATAATGGAGATGTTGTTCCGTGCCAATTTTTTTCCGATTATGTACTGGGGAATATAAATAACGATAATTTAATTGACTTATGGCGGGGGCAGAAGCGCAGAGCCTTTAATCAGATATTAAAAAACGGTCTTTTACCCGGTTGTACGAGGTGTTGCAAGCTATGAAACGTATATATAACCGATTAAGAGAGATATATTTAGACAATTTAGATCCAGCTGGATGTTCTAAAGTCCTGGATATCGGGTGTGGGAGTAGAGGTAACTTTTTAAATTTGCCGGAACAGCTTTATGTAGGGATTGATCGCAATGCAAAGTTGATACGGATCTTGAAAAGTAAAGTTCGGGGGGAATATATTTGTATGAATGCTGAAAAACTTAATTTCCCAGATAATTATTTTGATTATATTATTTCGACAAGTTTTTTTCATCATATCGGAAATGAGCATTGCCAGCAAGTTTGCCAGAGGATGGTCAAGTCGTTAAAAAAAGGAGGCAAAGTAATAATTGCAGATGGCGTTTATCCTGATTCACAGTTTAATCTTCCGGGTAGAATTATACGTTTTCTTGATCGAGGTAGGTATGTGAAAGATAAAGAGGGGTTTAAAAATATTTTTTTAAAAGAGTTTGAAATTCAAAAAGAGTATTATTTTTTAGATAGAATATTTGCATATAGTATTGTTGTACTTAAGCCTAGGGGTATATAGATGAAAAATAGTGATAAAAAATTAATTTTTATGATTATCATTATTTGTGCAGTGTTTTTGAGGTTGTTATCATTATTTGTTTCGGATAATTTTCATGGAATAGCTGCGGGGAAAATATTAGAAGCGCAGAGGTTGCTGGAGCATCCTGATCGGCTGTATGCCTGGGTAGTGCCGGCCCACGGACCTATACACATGTATCTGATTGCATTTGTGTTGAAGATATCTGGAGATGTCTTTATGTCCCCACGATTGATAAGTTTGTTTTTTGGTATATCGTTGCTATTTGTTTATTACGATTTTTTAAGATTGTCTTTTGACGATAATATTGCGATTGTGGGAATGTTTATGCTGGCATTTTTCCCGTTACATATTATGCATAGTGTCTTATCGACTGCCGGAACAATGTTTCTCTTTTTTATTTTTGCTGGTTTGTCATTTTTCATAAAGTATCAAAATGACAAACGCTTAAATTATATTATTTTCTCGGCAATACTATTTAGTATTGCCAGTATGTGTCGTTTTGAGGGAGGACTCTATATTGCGATTGTCGCATTTTTATTATTTGGACGATGGAGAGACTTTTTTTGTTTTATCGGGGTAGCATCTATTTTTCCCTTGATATGGATGTATTGTAATCATCTTTATAGCGGTGACTTCATGTATTTTTTAAATAATAGCGATGTTGTTGTTAAAATGGGGTTTTCTAAAGCAGCTACTTATGGGAAAGAGATTCATTTTTTTGACAGGATAGTGTATTGGCCTTTACAAATTGTTTCTTATTTTGGCTGGCCGGTTTTTTTTCTGGGATTTGCCGGGTTTATTTTGCATGGATTTCGTAGGGGGAACAGGAAAGTTGCTTGGTTATTTATAATGATATTGACATTTTTCATCTTAAAAACAATAGGAAAAGAGCTTGCATTACAACCGCGTTACGGCTTGACTTTATCATTATTATTTATTCCTTATGCAGTTATGGGATTTTTTTACATCTTAAGGAAAATTCAGGTCAAGGCTAAAAGTAGGGTGTTGGGATTAATTTTTGTATTATATATAATATTTAGAAGTACTTATGTCCTTGCGTTAATTCTTCCTCATACTCCGGCTTGGGTCAAACAAACAGGGGCATTTTTGAAAAAAAATGTTAAACCAGGAGAATTAGTTTATATAAAAACAAATGATGACAATTCCCGGGAACCGTTGAAGCTTTATTCTCAACTAGAACTGAACAACTTTATTGATTATGATATCTTCTTGAGGGATTCGTTTAATTTGAGGGATTTGCAATATATTGTTTTTATTGGGGATGGAAAGTTGTCAAAATATAAAGATGTTTTTTCTGAGCAAAACTGTACTATATATGAGGTTGATTTTAAGGGAATGCAGGAAAATGAAAATTAAAAGGGATACCTCTAAAGAAATTTTATTATTGATCATAATATTTTTATTTGTTCTCAGTGTGAGGATGTTGGTGCTTTTTCATACTGATGATTTTCATGGGGTTGCTGCAGGCAAGGTGCTTTTGGCTGAAAAAATTATTAAAAATGATTTAGCTCAGGGAGAGTGGTATACACCGGTGCATCCGCCGGCACATATGGCATTTCTTGTTTTGGCTTTAAATATCGTTGATGATCCTTTATTTGTCCCGAGGTTGATAAGTTTGTTTTTTGGTAGCTTTTTAGTACTTCCTTTTTTTTATTATATAAAATATATGTTTAATTTCCGAACTGCTGTATTTTCCACCGTAGCTCTTGCGGTATATTCAATGCATATTGCCTATAGTGTTATTGCTACATCTGAAACAATGTTTCATTTTTTTCTTTTTAGTTCTTTTTTGCTCTATGTTTTATTTAAAAGACAAAAAAACTATAGGGTCTTGTATAGTTCTGCGCTGATGTTGGGGGTCGCAATTCTATGTCGTTATGAGGGATTGCTTTTCATTCCGCTATTCTTTATTTTTTTAAAGAAAGATTTTAAAGAATCCGGTTTGTTTTTAGTTATAGTATTTTTGTTGCCGTTAATATGGATGATGGTTAATTGGCGATATAGTCTTAACGGCGATCCTCTCATGTTTCTTAATACAAACGATTTTACTGTGCCTAAACAGTTTAATTGGATACGTTCGCAAGGTGTAGCAATGGGATTTAGGTACAAATTGTTATTTTGGCCGCGTTCTTTAGGGGATACATTGGGCTGGCCTGTTTTTATATCTGGAATTCTGGGGGTTATTCATTGTTTGCGTCAGAAGGAAAAAAGATTTGCTGTTTTAGGTTTTTTCTTTGTTTTTTTTATTTTTATTTTTCGAACTATACAAGAGTTTCTTTATCTGCAGCCTCGTTATGGGATAACTTTGGGATTGATGCTGATTCCGTTTAGTATTAATTTTATTATTGTTATTATGAGGGAAATAAATACTAAAGTATTCGCTTGGAGTATGTATATATTGATATTAAGCATGATTCCGTGTTTTATAAATGTGGTTCGGAGCGAACCTCTTTATATCCCGCATTTTGCTAAAGATGTGGCAGGGTATCTTCGTGATAATATAAGGGAAAATGAGAATATCATTATGGATCACTGCAGTGATGAAAAGTATCGTGATCCGATAAAAGTTTTAAGTACTCTTAATCCTAAACAATTTGTTTTGACCCCGTATCTTGTTGTTAAAGACGGGAGATGGTGTGCAGATATAGATAAGTTTTTTGAAATATTGGAAAATTATGATATAGACATATTAGTTTATTCTCCATTTGGAGATATTGGCGCTATCCTTGAATTAGAAGAAAAAGATAAGGTGAGTGTTGTTCGAGGAGTTAGATTCGAATTGCTTTACTCTAAGTCTCCTTATTGTATATACAGGGTAGAAAAAGCAGAGGAGAAGGGAAATAAATAATGAGGTATAAAATTTGCAGAGGAAGAATCTTGTTTTCTGTTGATTTATTATTGGCTTTTGCTCGCGCATGTTTTAAAACTAAAAAACAGAAAGAATGTTTCATTACCGATTTTGAACAGAAATTTGCTGCTTATATCGGGTGTAAGCATGTGATTGCTGTTTCTAGCGGAAAGATTGCGCTTTACCTGGCATTAAAAGCGTTTTCAGCCAAAGCAGGAGATGAAATTATTGTTCCGGCATATACGGTTCCGGAAGTTATTGATATGATTGTTCTTTGCGGTTTATCTGTGATATTTGTTGATATTAATTTAGATGATGCCAATATGGATGCTTCTTTAATAGAAGAGAAGATTACGGAACGGACTAAATTTATATTAATGACACATATGTATGGATATCCGTGCCGGACAGAGAAAATACAAAGCATTGCACAACAGTATGGACTTACGATTATTGAAGATGCGGCACAGGCTTGCGGAGCTGAATATAAAGGTGAAAAGACAGGGACATTTGGGGAAATAGGGTATTTTAGCTTTGGTATGTTTAAGAACTTAAATACTCTGGGTGGAGGGATGCTGGTTACAGATGATTCTGGGGTTGCTTCAGAGGTAATTAATTTAATGGCCGATTTTAGCCCCGCAGTAAGAAACCCGGATCTAACTAAAAAGGCAATTATTGCTACGTTTATTTCTATGTTTACGCATCCGGTATTATTTTCTGTTTTTGTCTACCCATTGCTGTGGCTTTTATCCTATGGGAAAAAAGATTGTGTTGGAAATTTATTTACAGCGAAAGCTGTTGATAGCGGATTTTTAGAAAAACTAAAGGTTAGGTTTGCCGGAAAACAAGCGGTAATTGGATTGCGGCAATTAGCAGACCTGGATAGACTTAATGAGCATAAAATGAATAATGCGGATATTCTTAATAAGGGATTAGATCAACTAGCTGAAATAGAAATTATTCAACAGTGTAAAGATGTTAAAAATATTTATCTTAATTATGTTATTAGAGTAGATAATCGCGATAAGTTCAAGGAATATTTATTTAATAGAGGGATTGATTTGAGTGAGGGAGCGGTTATTTGCTGTGCAGACTTAGAAAAATTCAAAAACTTTTATAGTTTATGTCCCAATAGCCAGACATTGGAGAAGGAGAATGTCTATATCCCAATTTATCCGCCATTGAATGTTCGGGATATGGAGAGGTTTATTTCTATTATTAAGGAGTATTGTGAAAGCACTCGATAAAAATAATATTAAGTATAGAAACTTATTATCCGAAGAGAATTGGCAGTTTTTGATATTGTTTCTGATTGCTTTTTTTGTCCGGCTTGTGTTTTTGATGATTACGGATAATTTTACCGGACCGCAGACAATGTTGAAGATTATTACTGCTTCACATATTTTGAATTTTCCAGGACTTATACACAATGTATATTATCAACATCTGCCATTTCATTTATATTCATTAGCAGGTTGTATATGGGTTGGGATTGAACAGATATTGGCCGGTCGATTTTTAAGTCTTTTTCTCGGAACACTATCGGTAATTCCTTTTTATTTTCTTTGCAAATCATTGTTTTATAAAAAGAATGCTTTTTTTTCTGCTTTAATTTTTTGCTTTTTCCCGGAGCAAATTATGCGAAGTATTGTTACTGATTCACATGCATCTGCGATATTTTTTGTTATCATTTCATTATATTTTTTTACTCGGCATAATTTTATACTTTCAGCAATTATTTTGGCTATTGGGTCTGGATATGGATATATTTGCTGGCTATTTGTACCGATTTTAACATTTTCCATTATATTATTTGATGTGGCGAAAGGTTTGAAAAAAGCCAAAAATGTGTTTATATTCTTAGGGATTTCTGTAGTAGTACCTATTGTTTTCCTGCTTTTAACTCGGGCGAAGTATGGAAATCTTTACTGTTTTATCCATAATTTTTTTGAACAAGACTCTTTTTCTGAATATTTTTACTATTTTGCTCTCAGAATCAGAACTTTTGGTCAACAAATTATATGGGGTGTGCATCCGGGATTTTTCCTATTAGCTGTTGTTGGGATGATTTCCGAATTATTAAAGAAGAGATATCAACCAGTAGTTTTTTGGTTTCTATCGTTGTTTTTATTGGTTTGTTTGGGTGTTTTTCACTACTTGATACCAGTTATGACCCAGGCAATTTTGGTCTGTTCTTTGTTTTTAATTCCTTTTTCTATAGAAGGAGTAAGAGTGGGTTTAAATACCTTAAGGATAAATAGCAGGTTTTTAAAATTTACTATGATATTATTATTTTGTATTTTTTCCTTATGGAAAACAACTTTGATAAGGCCGTTAATTCCAGCATTTATAAAGGATGCGAGTCAATGGCTAAAATGTAATGTATCAACGGAAGATATGATTGTTATAGATAATAATGAAGAGCTTGATGATTATCATACCTCGATTGTTATGTTGAGTGGAATGCCGCCGTCGATTTTCTATTATGGGGAGAATTCGTTCAACTCTTGGGTAGATAGTATGCCTAATGACCGAAAGCAATACTTAGTTAGTTGTAAAATAAATGCTCCTTTTATCTCAGGCATTTCGATGGAAAGGATAATTGATTTTAGTAAATGTAGAATATTTACGATGAAAGATTCTTTATGAAGCTTACGTTTATTACGAGAGAAAACTTGGATATGCCTGCGGTGAGGGTGCGTTGTTTTGGTTTTGCGCAAAACTTGAAAGAGTTTGGATTTGATACCAAGGTGTTTTCTTATGCACATGACCTGGGAGCTAAAAGTGGAAAAGATGAAAGATTGCTGAGGGGAAGAGATAAGATTAGACTTAATATCAGGGCATTCAAGAGGCTTTTTAACGATGATTCTATATTATTTGTGCAACGGTTCAATTATCATTCTTTTGCGCCGTTTTTTATAAAGTTAGCCGGTAGACGCAAACTTGTATTTGACCTTGATGATTGGGAAGCTAGAGAAAACATAGACTATTACTTTGGCCGGATTCCCAGTTCTAAGGCTGAGATTGGGATGAGGGTTATGGCTAAACATAGTAATCTTTGCATTGGAGCAAGTTGGTTTTTAAGAGATTTTTTGGCTAGGTATAGCCAGAATGTTATATATATTCCGACGGGAGTGGATACAGATATATTTTATCCTGAGGAAGATGCTTCAATAAAAGAAGAGGTTGTTTTATCCTGGTTGGGAACAATGCATAGACAGGATAATGTGGAAAATATAAAATTTTTTATAGATTGTTTCCAGGAATTATGTTTGCAGTTTAATAATATCAAGCTTGATATTGTTGGGGATGGATTATATGCGCAGGAAGTTCAGAAATTAGTTCAGCCAACAGATAAATCTCGAATTAGACTAAAGCCCTGGCTGAATCCTTCAGATGTCCCAGCTTATTTGAAAAACATTGATATTGGCGTTATGCCGTTAATTCAGGATACAAAATTTAATAAAGCTAAAAGTCCGACCCGGCTTTTTGAATATATGGCTAAGGGCAAACCAGTGGTAGCAAGTTCTATCGGAGAGGCTAATCATGTTATCCAGGATGGCGAGAATGGATTTTTAGCTGGAGATAAACAGGAATTTATAAGTAAGCTTAGTGGATTGATTGAGGATGAGACCCTCAGGAAAAAGATAGGAAAGAATGCACGGCATACGGTAGAGGAAGAATATTCTTTGAAGATATTGTCGCGACGCCTTTTTGAGGCACTAAAAGAATTACAGGGGATTTAATTTGCCATATATACAATTTTTTCATCGAAATCAGCAAGCTACGCCACCCGCCATTGGGGCGGGTGACTATTTCTCTTCAAAAATTGCATATATGGCAATTGCAGGCAGGATATAATATGAAAATAGTTATTGCTAATTCTATAGGTGTTGATAAAAACGGATATTATATTATTCATTCTCCCAGTCGTTGGTCAGAGGGAGTAAAGAGCCGGCATAACTGGTTTGCTTACTATCCCTGGGAGTTGGCATATTTATCAGCTCTTTTAAAACGGGAAACAGCGCATGAAGTTTGTTTTTTGGATGGATGTCTGGAACAGTTAAAGGCAGATGCTTATTATGAACGGATTATCGCACAAAAACCTGATTTTTTAGTTATAGAAAGTGCAACAAGGGTGATCGATGAAAATACAGAACTGGCATTAAAAATAAAAAAATCATCAGGGGCAAAGATAATTTTTACCGGCCCACATGCCAGTGTGTTTCCGAAAGAGCTTTTGGAAAAGGGTATTGACTATGTTTGTATTGGTGAATATGAATATGCTGTTTTAGAATTAATCCAGGGTAAGAATAAGTCTGAAATACTGGGATTGTATCCAAATGCCCGCAGGCCGCTTTTGGATGTGAATTCTCTGCCGTGGCCGGAAGATAATGATGTTAGTAGGCTGAGGTATAGCCAGCCGGGAGAACCGAGTTCTGAATTTCTTGAAGTACAGATGTATGGTTCCAGGGGATGTCCAATGTCGTGTAATTTTTGTGTGGCAAGAAATATTTACTATGATCAGCCTAATTGGCGTAGTCGGGACCCACAGGATATTGTTAAAGAGCTACGCTATTTATCTGAAAAATATCCGGCAATGCAGGGTGTTTTTTTCGATGAGGAAGTGCATAATGCTAAAAAAGAATTCATTTTAGAGTTGAGTAACGCGATTGTTGAAGCTGGATTAAATAATCTTCATTATGAAGCGATGTGTGATGTGCGTTTTTTGGATGAAGAGACTTTAAAGGCAATGAAAATGGCTGGTTATTATAAAATTCGAGTAGGAATAGAAACAGCTAGTATTGAAGTGAAGCAGGGAATTAATAAATCTATGGATCTTGATTTGGTGAGACAGCGTTTAAATTTAGCGAAAACTATTGGGATTAAAACTTATGGTACGTTTACTTTTGGTGCTTTAGGTTCGACTATGGCCGAAGATAATAAGACGGTTATTTTGATTAAGGATTTAATTAAGGATAAGCTTTTGGATAACTTGCAAATTTCCATCTGTACTCCTCAGCCGGGCACGCCTTTTTATGATCAGGTAAAAGCGCAAAAATTTTTGCGTAATAATTTAGATTTTACGGATTTTGATGGAGGGAACTTTGCTGTTGTTAGTTATCCGGGGTATGATTTTAAAATGATAGAGCGGATGAAAAATAAGGCTTTTCTGATGCGGGATCACTGTTTTTTTAAATCAAAAATTTGCAATTTTGAATTTTTTAGCTGGGTAAGGTCTATTTATAAACGTTACGGGGTGATTGGATTATTATCTAAAGGTTTACGCAGGTTACCTGCAGAAGTGCGGTATTTTTTATGGAAATAAGTGTTGTTATTGTTACCTGGAATGCGCAGAAATTTATAAGAGAGTGCCTGGATTCTGTTTTTAATCAAAGTGTTCAGGATATGGAAGTTATTGTAGTGGATAATGGATCGACCGATGATACGTTAAATATATTAAATGAGTTTCAGTCCAAGATACTTTTGATTAAGAATAGCGAGAATAAGGGGTTTTGTTTTGCCAATAACCAGGCGTTGCGCCGGGTTATTGGCAGGTATGTATTGACTTTAAATAGTGATATTGTACTGGATAATGATTATATTACATGTTTAAAGAATCATCTTGTTGAACGTAAAGATGTGGGAATGGCACAGGGAAAATTTTTACGTATGGACAGACGGACGATAGATGGATTAGGATTGAAACTATCTTGGGCGAAACGGTTGTTTAATATTGCCGAAGGCCAAATAGATAGAGGGCAATATGACAAGCAGAGAGAAATATTTGGTCCTTGTGCTGCGGCAGCTTTATATAAAAGAGAACTAGTTCAGGCGGTGCAGCATGAGGGTGATTTTTTCGACAATAGTTTTTTCTTTTTAGTAGAAGATTTTGATGTTGCCTGGCGTGCGCAGAAATTAGGATGGAAAGCGTTATATGAGCCGCAGGCGGTATGTTATCATTACAGAAGCAGTTCTGACCATGTGTCTTTATTTAAACAGTATCTTTCTTTTCGTAATCGGTATTTTTTGCTTATAAAAAATGCAGATTTAAAGACATTTCTTATCGGAATTCCATATGTATTTATTTATGATTTCCCGCGATTATTATTTCTATTGTTTAGAAATCCATATACAGTTCAAGCACTTAGGGAAATCAAAGAATTAATGCCGGATTTACTGAAGAAACGACGGGCACATGTGTGTCGGGGTATAAAATAGAATGAAAAAGTTTACAAGAAGAGAACTTTTGAAAACTAGTCTGGGCTTGGCTGCATCTGTAGTTTCTACCCAAGTTTTCCCGCCGTATTTACACGGGCAGCCGGAAATAATTCAACCGCAGTTAAGTAAGGTAGCTATAACTAAAGGAAGCGATATTCGAAAGATAACAGAGGAAGCATTAAACCTGATTGGCGGGGTTAAACAGGTTGTTAAGCCGGGACATAAGGTGTTTATTAAGCCTAATTATATAAGTGGGGGATTGATGGGGCATGATCCTGTAACTGCCGGGGAGATTCCACATCCGGAAGTTGTAGCTACAGTAGCCAGAGAATGTGTTAAGGCAGGAGCTAAACAGGTGATTATCGGAGAATGGATTGAACGGCCCTTAGCTGTTGAATGGGGTGGTAAGTCTGGTAAGAGCGGGGCTCAGGTTAAAACTCTGGTTGATTTTATTAATAAGAAGTTTGGGCAGAAGGTGTCGTTGGTTAATCTAAGGGAATATACAAGTTCGTTTCTTTATGTTCCTTCACAAACAAAGCTGCAGTGGCTGGCAATTCCGAAACTTGTAGCAGAGGCTGATTTAGTTGTTTCTGTCCCGGTATTTAAAACGCATCATCGTCCGATTCCAGTTACTTTAGGAATGAAGAATTTTGTAGGAATAATGCCGTCTGTTTTATATGGAGAGCCTCGGATGAAGCTGCATGAAGCAGGAATACATCAGATAGTTGTGGATATTGCTAAGGGGATTAAGCCTAGACTTACAATAGTTAGCGGAGCGTATGGGATGGAAGGCGAAGGAGTGTCTCTTTTTTTGGAAGGGACTTCGGTTGATGTGAGCCAGCGTCTGGGAGGCGGGTTAGTAGTGGCGGGATTTGACCCTGTGGCAACTGATGCCACAGCTACGCGTGTTATTACTAAAAACTGGCAGCCAAGGCCGAAGGATGAGGATTTGGGCGTTCCTTGGTATATCAAACATTTAAGAATGGGGT
This sequence comes from PVC group bacterium, assembly GCA_024231215.1. Lineage (GTDB taxonomy): Bacteria > Omnitrophota > Gorgyraeia > B26-G9 > B26-G9 > JAAEQR01. Next base: position 355,520 of record JAAEQR010000072.1, read on the forward strand.
TCCAGCAGGGATTAGGGGAAATTAGGCAGTCCCGGATTAAAGTCGAAGGATATTCTCTAGAGGAGATTGCAATGTCTTGGCAGATGCCTGAAAATAATACTTATCCTGAATTACCAGGACACGTTTGAAAATGATTAGAAAAAATATAATATTTTTAATATTGATTTGTGTGTTTGCAAATATTGTTTTTGCAGATCAGGATTATTATTCATTTTCTGCTATTTCTGCTAAAGGGTGGGAACGAGAGGTTATAGATAGTAAAGAAGTGATCACAGTAGATAGTTCTTTAGAAACAGGATACATAGATCTGGATGTTCCTCAAGATGGTAATTATCAATTATATATAAGTTTATTTCATGAATGGAGAGAATATACTCCTTTTATATATTTCGAAGTGGTTGATTGTAAAAAAAAGCGTTATTCCGGATATTTATTTTCAGAACCGCGTTGGTATTTTCTCCCGGGAGAAGGGCGTTGGGAAATTCGGGCTTCTAGCGCAGATCCTTTCTGGTTTCTGCATAAAGGAAAACTTAAAGTAAAGTTTTGGGTAGGAGCAAGAAACTCTTGTTGGGATAATAAAGAGACGGGAATAGAAGGTAAAGTTGCGATAGACAGATTTATGCTTATCCCGGTAAATATGCATAATAAGGAGCAGCTTAGTCCTGAAGCATAAATAAGAGAGCTGATAATGGGGATTAATATATTTAAAAAATTAACATTGGTTAAACCTTTTCTCAAGGCAAAGTTTACTTCTTGCCAGATTCCTTTATTTGTGGGGTGGGACTTAACATATAGATGTAATAGCAACTGTATCTATTGTCAAATTCCAGGGATGGATACAACAAATGAATTAACAACACAAGAGGTGATCAAAGGGATAGAGCAACTGTATCAGTTAGGAACAAAGAGGATTCATTTTGGTGGAGGAGAAGTGTTATTGCGAGATGATCTTGACGAAATATTTCTAAGCTGTAAAGAAAAAGATATATCTTTTGCAATTCTCACGAATGGGATCTTATTTAAAGAAAAATTGGATGCAATAAGGCATGCGGATTTAGTGAAAATCAGTTTTGACGGACCGCAGCAGATACACGATTCTTTGCGGGGTAAAGGGTTATATGATAAAGTTATCGAGGCAGTTAGTTTGGCCAAGGACAATAATATAAATATTGTATTTAATACTACACTTTCAACCGAAAATGTGGATTATGTAGATAATATTTTGGAGTTTGCTAAAACTCAAAAAGTTCCGGTAAAATTTCAATTGGTTAATGAATACTTGGCTGGGACAAAAAATATAGAGTCGTTGAAGCTTTCAGGAAATCAGCAGAAAAGAGTAATGACTAAACTGATCTTATCAAAAAGAAAGAATAAATATATTGTTAATTCTAAGGCTGCATTGCAGTATATGTATGCGTATCCGGATGTGAAAAATATTCCCTGTGCGGCTGGTAAAATATATGTTCGTATTTCTGCGGAAGGTTATTTATATCCTTGTCAGATGATGAGAGAACATTATTCTCCGGATACGTACGTAAAAGGAGAAATTAAAAGTAGCTTCAATGCATTGCCGCAAGTAAAATGTAATCATTGTTTATGTACTCCGACATTGGAGCTAAATCGTATCTATGCAATGAAGTTTAGTGCTTTATTTCTAGGACTGAAGAGTTTCTGATATGAAGAAAATCATTAATATATTGAGTTGTAAATATAATCTCTTGTTAACTGCGATTATTGGTTGTGGTTTGGGGTTAAGATTATTTGAATTAAGCTCGAAAAGCATTTGGTATGATGAAGCTTGCAGCATTTCTTTTATTCAAAAGCCTTGGGGGACTATATTTTCTCATCGTTATTTGCTGCGGCCGGTCTATTTTTTGCTTTTGAAAGTCTGGTCGATAATTTTTGGTTGTAAAGAATTTGCGCTTAGATCTTTATCCGTAGTCTTTGGGATACTTTCGATATATTTGATGTATAAAGTAGGAAAAAAAATATTCGATAAAAATACGGGAATCATTGCTGCGTTTATTCTTGCATTATCCACATATCATATTATTCGTTCCCAACAAGCAAGATATTATACACTGTTGATGAGTCTTATTTTAGTTGCAGTATATTTATTTTGGCAGATACAGAATAAGGGGAAACTAAAACATTATATTTTATATGGGGTGAGCTTAGCGGTATTATTTTATACTCATTGCTTTGCCGCTGCAGTATTTTTCTTATTCACAAATATCTTTTATTTGTTTCAAAAAAAGAAAACAAAAAGATGGTGGATTTGTCAAATTTTGATTCTAGTTTGTGCAGGTATGCTGTTAGTCCCGGCACAGAAATATTATTATTTAGAACAGAACGCGGACCAATATTGTCCGATGCAATATACTGGGATTTTGGTTGATATTGTTGAAGATATGAGTTATGGGAAGAGACTAAATCAAGGGGGGATTGGTTATTACGGTGCTGAAATAAGCTCAGTGCCCAGAAAAGGGCTTTTCTATTTATTTATTTTAATTTTACTGTATGGAGTATATGGATTTTTTTATAATAAAAGAAAAAAAATAATAGCTATTAAACTATCTTTTGTTATTTTATGGTTGATTGTTCCAATAACAGTATTTATTTTTGCTAATATCTTTCTACCCATTAGCAAGTGGAGTAAGGCTGTAATTATTGTGTTACCGGCGTTTTATCTTATAATTGCTTTACTAATTGGAAAGATGTCCCGGTTGTGGAGATTTTTTGTTGTAGCATTGATAGTAATATTTTCTATTCCGGCATTAACATGTTACTATTTCCCGGGAGAGGGTGATTCCTGGCGTGAAATCGCAGGTTCTGTAAAGTCACAGGTTGCTTCTGGTGAGGCAATAGTTATTTTTCCTATACAGAGTTTAGCTCAATATCTTTATTATCATAACTATAACGCAGATAAGGCGTTAAGCGCTGTATCTCCGGGCGGTGCGATGCGGGGGAAATTGATAAAAGGCCAATGGATCTCTGATTTTCAGTTAGAAGGTAACTATTTTGTTGGGATAGAAAGAGGAAGAGCCGATACCTTTATTTCCGGCAGAGAGCAGGTTAACAGTAAATTCAAAGGTATTTGGTTTATTATTAATCCGTATTGGGTTGATAATAAAGAAGCTCAGGATTTATTGGAGTATTTCAAGAGGTGGTTTTCTTTGGATTATAAAAGAGAATATCCTTGGGATGCAGTTGAGGTTTATCATTATAAATAGGGTATGCAGTGATGGGAAAAAAGAAAAAAATAATTAAAATAATTGTTATTCTTTTTGCGGTATTGATAGCAGTAAATGCTCAATCTTATTTTTTATTTAATAAGTATTCAGCCCAAGAAGATATACGGGAAACTGTAATTTGGATGTCTCATTTAAGAGATAATGGACTTTTTAAAGATAACTTGTATCTTCCATTTTTAATGTGGAAAAATCCAATAGGAATAAAAGCTTTTTATTATATAACCGGACAGTTTTTTGATCCCTTGACTGTGGTGAAATTCCTTCCGTTAGTTTTAAGTGCGATTTTAGCTTTATATGGTTTTAAGCTGGGGTGTTTATTGAGAAACTACAAGGCTGGAATTATCATGGCTTGTTTGCTTATTTTTACGGCTTGGTGGCATAAAGCACATACATTTTTCGATGCGGGGCCATGGTTTTGTGATGGCGGAGCCGGTGATTTTTATCCTGTAATTCTGATAATCTTTCTCTTTTATTTTTTAAAGGATGATTTTTCAAAATCGTTTTTAGTAATGATTGCTGCGGTTTTATTTTATCCTCCAGGTTATTTGATTTTATGTCTAATGTATATGTTTTCTTTGATTAAATTTACTGATTGCAGGTTGGTGCTAGAGAAGCACAAGTGGAAATGGGGATATTTTTTAGGATCTTTTTTAGTGGCTGTGTGCTTTATAATTCCTAAATATGTTTATCCTGCTATAGGATTAGGTTCTTTGGTAAAACGACAGCAAATGATTCAAATGAGGGAATTTCTCCCGGGAGGAAGAACCCCCTTTTTTTACGAGAGTATTTATGAGCAAATAGCTAATTTTAAGAGTGGGTTAGGATTAAATTCCCCGGTTATAATCTTAATTTTTATTTCATTAGTAATTTTAATAATACTGAGAAAAAAGGCATTTAATTTACCGAGACAAATATGGGAATTCTTAGGCTCCAGCTTGTTTTTATTTGTCCTGGCAAATATCTTGATTTTAAAATTATATGAGCCGTCAAGGTATATGCGTTACTCATTGCCGATTTTTTTGATTATTTTTGTGAGTGTGAATTTGGATAGAATTATTGAATATGCTTTTAAGAAGAGAAGTCTTAGGCTGACGGTATATTTTTTAGTTTTTCTTGTAATGCTTTTTGTTTATTGCCCGAATCTACAGAGCTATCATAGATTTAAACCGGATGAAACTGTTGATGGACAATTGTATGAATTTCTTTTAAGTAAAGATAAGGATTCTTTAGTAGCTGCACATCCGGATATTATGGATAATATTGTAGTGTTCTCAAGGCGTAAAGGCCTGATAATGCAGGAATTGGCATATCCGTATCATAGAGATTATTATGAACAAGTAAAGGTTAGGACTTATGATTTTTTTAAAGCGTATTATTCTGCTTCGGGGAATGAAATTATAAATTTATGTGATAAATATAAAATAGATTATGTTGTGTTTTATAAAAAACATTTTTCAAAGCAGTACTTAACTAAGGGGGATTATTATCTTGCACCATTCAATGGATATATTAAAAACCTGATCAATGAAAATTGCTCAGGAGATTATGCATTTTTAAAATTACCTAGGGGAAAAATTGTATTTGCTGACGAAAAGTATATGGTTTTTGGTCGTTAAAACAAAATCAGGAATAAAATCTTTTGGAGTTATATTGTGAATAAAAAAAGTATAGCCATAATGCAGCCGGGATATATGCCGTGGCTTGGTTTTTTTGATTTGATGCATAAAGCTGATTTATTTGTTTTTTTGGATGATGTGCAGTATACGAAAAGGGATTGGAGAAGTAGAAATAGGATCAGGACAGAGGAAGGATGGCAGTGGCTTAGTGTTCCGGTGTTTTCTAAAAATAGATATAAGCAGTTGATAAAAGATGTAACTATAAATAATACAATAAATTGGCGAAGGAAACATCTTAACGCTTTAGAGCTTAATTATCATAAGGCAGAGTTTTTTAATAATTATTATTCTGGGATTAAGGATATTATCTCGCAGCAGTGGGATAGTCTTTGCGGGTTAAATATAAACATGATTAAGCTTATTGCTGATGTTCTGGGGATTGAAACCCCATATATTTTATCCTCGGAGTTGAATATTAAAGCAGCGAAATCCAGAAGAGTATTGGAGATATGTAAGGAATTAAATGCAGATGAATTATATGATAGTGAGGCTGCTGCGGGTTTCTTAGACACTTCTTTGTTTGAAAAAGAGAATATAAAGGTCGAATTTCAGAAGTATAAGCATCCTGTGTATGCCCAGCTATATAGTCCGTTTTATGCATATATGACAACACTTGATTTATTGTTTAATTGTGGGGAAAATAGTTTAAAAGTTATAGAACAGGGTAGTGAATATTACCAGATGAGAAAGATGCAAAATGAAGATTGCTTTTGTGAGCGGTCCGTTTGAAAGTTTAGGACTGGAATATCTATCAGCGGTGCTAAAGGCAGACGGACATCAGACAAAACTTTTTATGGAACCGTGTATTTTGCGTGATGACGGAGTTTTTTTGCAAAATGATCGTTTGCATAATATTTTTGATTGCAGTGATTACCTCGTGAATGAATTGATTAAGTATCAACCAGCGGTTATTGGAATGTCGGTAGTTACTGATTATTATCAATTATTTTTAACAATTGCTCGGAAGATAAAAAAAGAACTAAATGTGCCGATAGTTTTAGGAGGGGTTCACCCCAGCGCTGTTCCGGAAGAGGTGTTAAAAGAAGACGTAGTTGATTATATTTGTGTAGGTGAAGGAGAGCATGCTTTTCTGGACTTAGTTAGCAGGATGAAACAAGAGACGAGGACAGATAATATCGATAATATTTGGCTTGCGGATGGACGGGGGATTATAAAAAACAAATTGCGTAATCTAGTGGATGACTTAGATGCGTTACCTTTTCCGGATAAGGACTTATATTATCGTGAGAGCAACTTTTTTAGATATACATATTCATGTATGACGAGTCGAGGATGTTTTTATAATTGCCCGTATTGTTTCAACAATTATTGGAAAAAACTGTATTCAAATAAGGGAGGGTATTTCCGCAGGAGAAGTATTGATAATGTGATTGAAGAGTTAAGCCAGGGGATGCAAGGAAAAAAGTATACGAATGTTAGATTCTGTGATGATATCTTTAATCATGAAAAAGATTGGCTTAATAAATTTTTCGATTTATATACAAAAGAGATCAAGAAGTCTTTTGACTGCCAATTATGGCTTAAAGCGGTAGATACTGATCTAGCGAAGATACTTAAAAACGCTGGTTGTTATTTAGTAGAATTAGGGGTGCAGTCATTTTCAGAAGGAGTGAGGACTGCAGTTTTAGACAGACGTTATAGTAATCGAGATATAGAGACGGCAATAGATTCTTTAAAATCCCAGGGGATAAGGGTGAGTTGCGATAATATCTATGGTATACCGGGAGAAAATCATATACACATAAAGGCGGCGTTAAAGTTTTATTTAAAGAAAGATGTTTCAGCGGCTTTTTACGGGTTGCGTTTTTATCCTAAAACAAAGATGATTGATATTGCAAAAGAAGAACAATTACTTAATGATGAAGACGTAAACGCTATAAATTCCGGCAAGGGAGCATCTCTTTTTACTTTTGGCGGTGATAGTTTGAATAGCGGTTTTTTAAAGATTCATAGGGTGCTTTTCTTAAATAATTTTTTACCAAGTAAGCTGATTTTAAAAAAAATTGATTTTTTATTCAATTTGCCAACACCGTCGATGATTATTATTCAGTTGCAGAAAGTTTTCTTTCTTTTAAAATCTCGTCCTCTTAAGATAGCTGGGGAGAGGGTAAAGATTCGTCTACATCTTTATGTGCAATATAGTTTTTTGAAATTAAAACATATTATTAGTAAAAAGATTGAAAAATATAGGATAAGAAATTAATGAAGAACTCTAAATGGCTATTGTTAGCAATAATTGTTACCTTATTATTGGTAGGCTTTGAATTTTATTCGGCTATTTTTAGTGGATATTATATCAGCGGTGACAATAGAAGCGAGTATTTCCCTTTATATTCGTTTTATGATCAGGCATTATTTTCGGAAATGCCTGAAAAGGATATTTTGTTTAGTTATCTGCCGTTAGGTTTTATTGGTTTATGTTATGTCTTGAGTAAAATCATATCACTTTATGCGATAACAATTTTTCTTCCATTCCTTTTTTCGCTCATTATTGTATTTTTCTTCTTTCGGATAACCCGGTTTTTTTCCGATAAAGGCTGGATAAGATTTCTGTTTAGTTTTATTTTTATGCTAATGTTTTTAAGTTCCGATTTGGGCAGGGGAGGGACATTAAAATCACTAGGCTTATGTTTTATTCTGGCTTTTTTATATTATTTCCTAAAGCGTGAACGTATAAAAGCTTATTTTGTTACGATATTATCGTGTTGGTTTTATCCGCTAGTACTAGGCATATGTGTCGGAGCTGCAGTTTTAGATGTCATCTGCAACACATTTCAAGACAAAGAAAAGAAACGTAAATTGGTAATTAATTTCTTAATCTTTATTGTTATTTTATTTTTCAACCTGATACCGGTAATAAAAAGTCATGTTTTCTTTCCTTTTTCAGAGAAGAGCGTGACCCATTTCACACAGGAAGAAATACAAAATATGCCTGAATTTGGTCCCGAAGGTGCTTTTAAGCCGACTAATCGGTTGAATCGGGAGATTGGTTATATTTTTTCCCTGAATTTTTTATATGATCAACTTTTATATATAGACAGATATGATTATGAGAAGATTTTGATTTGGCCGTTATTTTTATTCATATTAGCTGTTTTTCTGGCTATATTGAAAAAAAAGCAAAAATTTGATTTCAATAGTTCTATTGTAAGGAAAAAAATATTTATTTTAGCAGGACTTACTTGTGTATTTTTTTGTTCTTTAACTATGCACGCTAAAGTCGTAGAAGTATACGGTGCTTTGGTTTGGCTGCTTTTGTCTGTGCTGTTGATTTTTTTAATTCTTTTGGGCCGGCGTGTTGTTTTCGATCTTCCGAGAAAATTATGGTATGTGCTGGTAGCTTCTGTTGGTATGTTTATTTTCATATATTGTATGCCGTATGACATTGTAATCGTTCTTCATCTGCCGACCAGGCAGCTGGCTCTTTGTATGCCTGTATTTTTGGTTTTAACCTGTTGTCATAGTTTCGACAGAATGAATTACAGCCGAGCCTTGGGGCCGAATTTGAAAAATATAACAATGATCGCAGGGGTGCTTTTATTATCTACCTATCTTGTCAATTATGATTCGCATTTAAGACATGCTAAGGATGAAAAGCTTTATCAATATCTAGAAACGCTGCCTAAGGATATTCTGGTGGCAGGGCATCCTGAACAGATGGATAACATATTATTTTTTGGCAAGAGAGAGGTTTTAAGCTGTTTGGAATTCACCCCTTATTATGGGAAAAAATACTGGCCGTTTTATAAAGAACGTATGTTTGATAGTTACAATGCATTGTATTCACAGGATTATGGGGATTTTAGAGAATTTTGTCGTAAATATAAGGATAGAAATATATATTTCGTAATTGATAAGTTTTACTTAAGTGATACTTATTTGGATGGGCCGATTTATTATGAACCGTTTGCTAGCTACATCCGGAGTATAGCGCAAGACAGGAACTTTTTTCTAGAATGTATTTCTGAAGATAAAATATTGTTTGATGATAATAACGTTTTCGTAGTCCATTGTCAGGATTTTTTGCAGTAGTTTGTAGAGAACTTCTCTGTTTAGACGATAATATGATATATTAAGATTATTTGCAGAATGAAGATAGCAACAAAAAAGGAGTTTTACCACGAGAATGAGTAATATTAAAGTATTTCTTTTGAATCCTCTTGCTCAGATTGGAAAAACGCATATTCACTTTACTCGTGATTGGTGTGGAGGTGAATTTCCTGCATCGGTAATTTTTCCGCCGTTTGATCTGGCTACTACTGCGGCTTTACTTAAAGCGAATGGGGTAGAGACAGCTTTATTAGATGCAAGTGCTTTGCATCTTAAGCATAGCGATGTTATCCCGATTATCGTTAAAGAAAAACCGGATTATATCGGAATTATTTCTGCGTGGGGAAGTTTGCATGATGATATTTTCTTGGCGAAGCTAATAAAACAGCATTATTCACAAGTTAAAGTTGTTTTAGCCGGCCCAAATGTAACTTTGTTGGCTGAATCTATTCTGGAAGTTCCTGCTATAGACTATCTTATTCTAGGAGAAATGGAAAAACCGTTTTTAGATTTAGTTAAAGGAGATTTATCAAAAAATCTTGCTTATTGCCGGAATGGCGAAAAAATCATTAAAGAAAGAGAATTATTGGATGATTTAGATACATTGCCTTACGGGGATAGAGAGCATATGCCGAATTTCTTATACCAGTCTGGTTTTATTCCAAGAAATCCGTTTACAGTGATGATGATGTCCAGAGGCTGTGCTCATAGCTGTAGTTTTTGTCCGGTTAAGATATGGTATCCGCAAAAGGTGCGGTTTCGTTCTCTGGCTAATGTTATTGGTGAAGTAGAAGAGATTATTTATAAATACAAAATTTCGCAGATTAATTTTCGTGATGCTACGATTACGGGAAATCGTTGTTATATACAGGAGTTTTGTGAAGAACTTATCCGAAGAAAATTAAAGGTAGCTTGGCGGGGCTTTTCGCGGGTAGATGAAGTTGATTTCGAATTGCTCAAACTAATGCATCGGGCAGGGTGTAACCAACTTAGCTATGGTGTGGAAAATAAATCACAGGACATTTTAGATGACAACTTAAAAGAGACTAAAATAGATCAGATAAGAAAGACAGTAGAATTAACGAAAAAAAGTGGGATTGAAACTTGTTGCAGTTTTTTACTAGGGATGCGCGGTGATACAGAAGAATCAATACAAGAAACTATAGATTTTAGCCTTGAATTAGAGCCTGATTATGCACAGTTCTCCATTGCGGTTCAAGGTAAATATCCTCCGGAATACTTAGAAGAATGCTTAGGAGAAGCAACGGATGTTTCTACTTCTGCTAAATCGCAAAATGACGGGGGATTCCGGTGGTTTAAATATCGTTTAATACCGGAAAGTGAGAACTTATCAGAAGATTATTTGAATCGCATGTTAAGGCAGGCTTATTCAAAGTTCTACCTACGGGCAGGGTATATCTTGCGCCAAGTAGTGAAGTTTAGAAGCCCTAGAAGATTTTGGCTAATTATAAAATCCGGAATGGAAATGTTCTGGAAATCTATCTGGAATAGATGATTTAAGGAAATAATAGGTTATGGAAAAATTGCTCAGAACGACGAGAAGTATATGTCATATTTGTTATGCCGAAATTCCTGCAGCTATTTATCGGCAGGGAGATGAAATTATTTTTAGAAAGAACTGTTTGACTCATGGTGACTTATCTTTTGTTTTATCTAAAAATACCGATTATTTTGAGCAATTACTTGAGGCATATTTTTCAATTATTCCAGCAGGTATGCCGTGCAGTATTTTAGAGGTAATGATAACTCCTAAGTGTAAAATGGATTGTCCGATTTGCTGTCTCAAGGATTTAGTCGATACAGAGGCCCGAGAATTTAGTTTGGCAGATATAGAGGGTATTATAAAAAAACATCCGGGCAAGGAGATCATATTATTTTCTATGGAGCCAACAGAACATCCTGAACTTGAAGAGATTATCCGGATTTGCCGGAGATATGGAAGATCGCCTTTATTATTTACTAATGGGATGAAGTTAGTGGATATAGATTATTTGAAAAAACTAAAAGCGTCAGGACTATCTCATGTTTATTTACAATTTGACGGATTTCAAGACAGTATCTATGAGACTCTTCGCGGGGAAAAATTGTTATCCGATAAACTACAGGTATTGGATAATCTTAAAAGATTAGACATTTCAGTTACCTTAAATGTTACTGTAGCTAAAGGTGTAAACGAAAATCAGATTAATAGGATAATTGATTATTCAATAGAGAATTCAGATTTCATTCGGCAGATAGGATTCCTGCCTTTAACCAGAGTTGGCAGTGCCGATAATTATCGTCCAGAGATAATTCCTGAACTTCACGAATCTCTTGAGTTATTACAGAGAGAAACAAAAGGTAAGATAAAACTGGATGCTTTGCGTGCGTTTCAGAAGTTGATGTATGTAGTATATCGGTTTGCAAAATTCCGAAGATGTTTTTGGTTTACTTTTTTTATCTTAATAAAGAAAAAAGAGGGAAAAGGATATCATACAATTGATGAGTTCATAGATTTGTTTAAAATAGAAGAGGTGATAAATAAATATATAAAGCATAAAGAAGGTATTGGAGCAGAAATCAAAATGTTCTGGGGAATAGCAAGATACCTGGTGAATTTTCGGGTGATAGGTCTTGGGTTGAGTTTTTTAAGGTTTTATTTTTTTGGGAAGCGTCTACATGATGCGCGTGCGGATAGTAGGTTTGTTTTTATAACTTGTACTGATTTTTGCGATTTTTATAAAATGGATTTAGATATGGCGGATGGATATTGTGAAGAATTGCTGGCTTTTAATGATGGACGGAATGGAGTTGTTTGCAAACCTACATATAGAAAAATAATTGAAGATGTTAGAGAAAGGTTTAATTGTAATAAAAAAAAGGTTTAGTTATGAACAGAAAGATTGAACATTCTTTTCCTCTTATGGGGGGAGAAGAAAAAAAAGTTCTTAGCAGGATAATTGATTCTAGTTTTGTAGCTCAAGGAGTTCAGACGAGGCTTTTTGAAAAAGAGTTTGCTGAGTGTTTTGGCATTAAATATGCGATAGCGGTTAATTCCGGAACATCTGCTCTGCATTTGGCTTTGCTTGCTTTGAATGTTGGCAAGTCAGACGAAGTGATAATTCCGAATTATGTTTGCCGGTCTGTACTGAATGCGGTTCAATATTGTGGGGCAAAACCGGTATTGTGTGATGTTGATAGAGATACATATAATATTTCTCCAGAAGAAATAAAAAGAAAAATTACTTCTAAAACAAAAGCGATTATTGTAGCCCATATGTTTGGAATGCCGGTAGCGATTGATGAAATTAGCCGGATTTCTAAGGAGATCCCGGTTATTGAAGATTGTGCGCAGAGTATTGGGGCGCGTTATAAGGGAAGATTTGTTGGAAATTTTGGACAGGTAGCTGTTTTTTCTTTTGAAGGGACAAAAACTATTACTACGGGTGAAGGCGGCATGATTGTTACCAATTCATATAAACTTTATGGAAAATTGATGAGGTTAAAAGGATTAGAGCCAAAAGAACAAACACCTGTATATACTTATCGAATGAGTGATTTGCAGGCGGCTGTAGGGCGGGTACAGCTGAAAAGATTACCTGGTTTTATTAAAAAAAGAAGAATTATTGCAGGAAAATATGTAAAGGCTTTTAAGCGGCCTGGTATTAATTTTCCTATTTTTTCAGAAAAGGTATTAAATACATTTCATAGGTTTATTTTGACTATGGAAACAGTAAATATCGATCATTTTATTAGGGCATCTCAGAAGAAGGGGGTAATGGTTAAGCGAGCGATTAAACCGTTTGGCTTAAATAAATATTTAGGTATTTCAGATAAGTCTTTTCCTAATACAAAGTTTATTATGGGAAATTGTATTTCGATCCCGATTTACCCTGCTTTGAAGCAGAATGATATAAAGAAAGTGATTGATGTTGTGAGTTGCCAATTACGCAGATTGAAATTATGAAGTATGGATTTGAAAATTTACGGGAAGAGCAGTTTCCCCGCATGTTAGTACTGGAAATTACGAATGTGTGCAATTATCGTTGTGTCCATTGTCCCTATACCGAGATTGCAAAACGCGATGATTATCAGCCTGAATTTATGGACCGGGAGTTGTATGAAAAAATAGCGAATGAGACTGCTGTGTTTAAAGATACTATATTTAGATTTGTTTGTGATGGAGAACCGATGATGCATCCTGATTTTCTGTGGATGATAAAGTATGCTAAGCAAAAGGGCATTTCCCCGGTATGTGTAACAACAAACGGATATTTTTTAACGGAAGATATTGCCCGCGAAATGATTGAATGTGAATGTGACCTTATTGAAGTTAGTTTGGATGCTTTTAGTGAGGAAACTTATAAAAAGATCAGGGTTGGTGGGGATTTTAATCGGGTTGTAGACAATACTTTGAATTTAATTAAAATTAGGAATTTCTCGAAAAAGAAGAGCAAAATAATCGTAAGTGCTATTGATCAGCCGTTGGCAAAGGATGAATTATCGGAGTTTAAAAAGTATTGGGAAGATAGAGCTGACGGTGTGGTGATCAGGACGCTGACCAGTATCGGAGGAATGGTCCAGGGAGATAATAAGACTTTGTCTAAAGTTAATGTGGGAAATCGCTGGCCATGCCCGCTTTTATGGCAGAGGCTTTTTATAAATGCAGCAGGGTTTGCTGAATTTTGTGTTGATGATTGGTTGGATGAATCAATTGTGGGCAATTTGAAAACACAAAACATCGCTGATGTTTGGAAGAGTAGTGCTTATGATAAGTTGAGACATTTTCATTTGCAAAACGAATTCACCCGCATGGAGAAATGCGGAAAATGTTTGGATTGGCCGGCAAGGGCTTGGGATTATAATTATTTTACTGCATTAGAAAAGGTGTTTTGTTAGCGCAGATTGTATTTTAAAGTAGAGTGAAAAGGTGGAAGGGATTTATTATGCGTGTTGCTTTTGTTTACCATGAAATGGAGGCTTTAGGGATAGAACATCTATCAGGGTATTTAAAAGAAAATGGTCATATTGCAAAATTAATTTTTGATCCGCAATTATTTGAAGATAGTGTATATATTAAGAGTAGTTTTAACCAAAAGGTTAGTTTTAGAAAAGAGCTGTTTAAACAGGTATATGAATTCAAACCTGACCTTTTAGCATTTTCTGTTTTAAGTACAAATTATGCTTGGGCAAAACGATTTGCCGGGCAATTAAAGGAAGAATTTAATATTCCAATTGTTTTTGGAGGAATTCATCCTACCTTGGCCCCGGAAGAAGTTATAAAAAATGATTTTGTTGACTATATTATAAGAGGGGAAGGCGAAGAGGCTTTATTGGACTTGGTAGAAAATTTACATGTTTCTGACAAGCTTAGTTCGATTCCTAACCTTGGATTGAAACTTGACGGAAAAGTAGTGTTAAATGATCTGCGGCCGGTTAGAATGAATCTTGATGAATTTCCTTTTCCGGATAAAGATCTTTTTTATGATGAAGCTCCATATTTGATGGACCATTATGCAGTAATTACAAGCAGGGGGTGTCCCTATGCCTGTACATTTTGCTGCAATGATTCTCTGCGAAAAATTCATGCAGCAGGGAGTAAATATGTGCGCAGACGATCTCCGGATAATGTAATCAGAGAATTGGAGAGGGCAAAACATCAATATAAGATTAAAGATGTTATCTTCGATGACAGTACTTTTACTTATGATCGGAAGTGGCTGAAAGAATTTTCGAGTCTTTATAAAGAGAAAATTAATCTTAATTGTTTTGCCTGGGTTCATCCGACTGAAATAGATGAAGAAATTGTTGAATATTTAAAAACCATGCGTTGCCGGTCGGTGGAGATGGGAGTTGAAAGTCTTAACCCTCAGATAAGGGAAAAATGGTTGCATAGGTATTATTCAAATGATCAGGTGAGGGATGCTTTAAAACTGTTGAAGAAGAATAATATATCTTGTACGGTTGATAATATCGTTGGACTTCCAGAAGAGAAAAAAAGTGATTTGGAATATATGGTAGAGTTTTATAACGAAACAAGGCCGGAAAAGATCTATATTTTTGAGTACAGAGGGTTTCCGAACACAAAGCTTACCAGCCTATTGCAGAAAGATCATAAGGATTCGTGTCATCCGAATAAAGATATGGTTCCATTTACTCTATTTATGTCCGGGAGTAAGCTGATAAAAAAAATAACGATATTGGTTTTATTAATACATATTTTTCCTAAATCTGTGATCAGAGTTCTTCTTAAACATAGAATTTATAGATTTTTTCCAAGTGTGAATGCGTATAATTTACTAGAGATAATACCATTTTTTGTAACTATTTTTAAGAATATTTTTAGAAAAAACAAATTGTGGTTTGTGTTGAGAGGAACTCGATACAGGTACTTATATTATATTAAAAAGAAAATATTTAAAAAAAGATGAGAATTGCTTTTATAAGTAGTGCTAATGAGAGTCTGGGCATAGAATATCTATCGGCTTATTTAAAAAAACATGGCCATAGAACTAGAGTTTTTATTGATCCTCAACTGTTTAAAGATGAAAATATTAATATAGATTTTATACATAAGATATTCGATTATAAGAAAAAAATAATAAATGATGTTGTCAGCTTTGCTCCGGATTTGATTGCTTTTTCTGTGGTTAGCGATTTTTATGATTGGGCGAGCACAGTATCTAAGCTTTTAAAAAAACGGTGTCATAAACCGATTATCTGGGGGGGGATACATCCGACTTCTGTGCCCGAAGAAGTGCTTGAAAATGACTTTGTAGATATGGTTTGTGTGGGAGAAGGTGAAGCTGCTCTTTTAGAGGTTGTCGAAAGTTTAAAACAGGGGCGATGGCCGGTTGATGTTTTAAATATTTGGACAAAGCAAAATGGTAAAATAATAAAAAATCAGTTGCGGCCGTTGCAAAAAGATTTAGATTTAATCCCGTATCCGGACAAAGAGGTGTTTTATAAGCAGAGTTCACATTATAAAACGGGATATTTTACGATTGCTTCGCGAGGTTGTTTATATGCTTGTTCTTACTGCCATCATTCCTATTTAAAAAAAATGTATGCGGGAACTGATTATTATCGCTGTCGGAGTGTGAAAAATTTAATAGATGAATTGAAAATAAACTTTAATAAAAATGAACAAAAAATCATTCGTTTTTCAGACGATATTTTTCCTTTTCAAAAGGATTGGCTGAAAGAATTTTCTAAAGCGTATGCTCAGCAAATAAAAGCTCCTTTTATTTGTTATATACATCCTAATACTACAGATGAAGAAACAGCTAATTTACTTAAGCAGAGCGGATGTTGTGAGGTTCAGATAGGAGTGCAGACTTTATATGAACAAACGCAGAAAGATATTCTGAATCGTAATATTAATCGGTATAAATGGGAAAAGCTTATTGCTTGGTTTAGAAATCTTAATATTTCTATTACCGCAGAAAACATCATTGGTTTGCCGGGACAAAGCCATGAGGAAATAAAGGATATGGTTAGATTTTATGCTAAAAATAGAGTTAGTCGTATTCATGTGTTTTGGTTAAGGTATTATCCTCATACAGTTATGACGGAAAAGTTCAAGAATAGTGCTTGTGAGCAAGAAGATTCTAAAAAGACATTTACCCGAGGTGGAGATGTATTTGATCGGGAACTTAATAAGCTAAGGAGTTTATTTTCATTAGTATATATTATTCCTAAAAGCTGGATATCTTTTATTATTGCAAAAAAGTTATATAGATCTTTTTTCTTTTTACCGGTATTTTTGCTGAATATATTTTCTAATTTGACAGGTACTAGTGAGGCAGATAAAATTACTAGAAAACGTAGTTTCTTCAGATATGTTATTTATATAAAGGGTAAATTATGGAAAATGGATTAAAAACAATTGATTTATCTTTAGTGGTGCCGGTTTTCAATGAAGAAGAAATAATTGAAGAGACAATAGAGATATTTCTGCAAGATTTATCTGCTGTTTGCGAGCATTATGAATTGATTGTGGTTAATGATGCAAGTAGCGATAGGACTCAGGTAGTTTTAGATGAATTGGCTTTGAAATACAGGGATAGATTGAAGGTTGTTAAAAATGAAAAGAATTTAGGTAGTGGGCGGAGTCTGGTGATCGGTATGAGAAAGGCTCAATTTTCGCTTATTTGTACGAATTTTGCCGATAGGCCATTTGACTTAAAGGAATTAAAATGTATTTTACCTGTATTTTCTACTAAAGATGTGGATTTCATGGTTATATGTCGTTTGGATCGATCCGCGAATAATTTATATCGTAAACTTACATCATTAATAAATTATTATCTTATTCAACTTCTCTTTAATACGCGGGTTGGAGATTTCCAGTTTGTTCAGATATATAGAAAAGAGATTATAAAAAGTATTAGGGTGGAATCTAATCGTACTTTTGTCGCGCCGGAAATTATTATAAAAGCATTAGCTAAAGGGTATAAGATGGTTGAGTATAAGAGTAAGTTCTATTCGCGGACTAAAGGAAAAGCAAAATGTGGGCATCCTAAAGTGATTTTACATGCTTTATTTGATATGTTTAGGTTTTGGTTTAAGGTCAAAATTATTAGGACGATAATATAAGATGAAAACTATCGATAAATTGTTAAGTGTGAAAGCAATCCTTGAGTGTAAATTATTTAAGAAACGGGTTCCTTTGGGTGTGCGATGGCAGATTACAAATAGATGCACGCTTAAATGTAAATATTGTAATACCTGGAGTACTGAAAGGGCAGAACTTTCTCTTGCCCAAATAAAATCTATTATAGAACAACTTTCAGTTTTAGGGGCCAAGCGTATCTCTTTTTCAGGTGGAGAGCCATTATTAAGAGACGATCTTAGAGAAATTATGCAGTTTTGCCGGTTGAAAAATATTTATCCGGAAATTAATTCTAACGGGACATTAGTGGCGGATAGAATAGATTTGCTTAGCGGTGTGGATTTTATCAAATTTAGTTTAGATGGACCTCAGGATGTCCATGATTCCTTGCGAGGGGAGAATTCTTTTGCGAAAGTTATAGAAGCTTGTGAGATTTGTAAAAAACATGGGGTAAAATTTGGTTTTGCCACAACCCTTACAAAATATAATATTAATGAATTGGATTTTATCGTAAGTATAGCAGAAGCATACGATACAATAGTTGCTTTTCAGCCGATTGTGAATTTAAAATCAGCTGTGTGTAGTTTTGGGGATTTATCTCCTTCTGGAGAAGAGTTTAAACGGGCAATTGACGGGTTGATTTGTAAAAAGAAAAAGGGTAATCTACATGTTCGGAATTCAATTATCGGATTAAAACATATTTATAACTGGCCGGATTATGGAAAGTTAAAATGCTGGGCAGGAAAAATTTTTTGTGTTATTGATACAAATGGAGATTTATATCCTTGCGATAGAGTTACTTTTGATCATGATTTGCCGAATTGTACAGAAGTTAAGTTGCAACAAGCACTATCTATGCTTCCGGAAGTTTCTTGTCAGGGGTGTGGTTTTTGTGGAACAATAGAACTTAATTATTTAATGTCATTAAAAACAAGGATTTTGAATTCCATAAAGAAAATTATCGATTGATAAAAATCTTTATTGGTAGAGGGGAATATATGAGAAGGAATAAGTGGATATTTTTTCTATTGGGTGCATTCTTAGCTATTAAATGCTGTTGTTTTGCTGTACCAGAAGCTATAGAGGAAGATTTAAATCTAAAATCGATTTTTGAGATTAATCTTCCAACTGAAGTTAGATACCTTGATATTAAATCAATACATTTAGGTGAAAATGATCCTGACGCAATTTTGCTTATTTACTCATCAGAAGATGTTGATCCCTGGTGTGAGGCATTTTTCTTCCCCAAGGATACGTTGAAGATCGCGGTTTATACCCAAGATGGAACATTACTCTGGAGCCGTGACCTTGGCCCCGGGGTGATTCCCGGAAAGCAGTTCTGTCCTGTTCTTGCTTTTGATTTGGATAAAGATGGTAAGGAAGAAGTGTGGTTTATAAATAATGTAGATCAGATTCATCCTCTAAGTTTGTCAGGGCGTCGTTTAGAATGTCTTAATGGATCTACGGGAAAAACAATAGGGCAGTGGCCTTGGCCGGATTTGACTGGAAATACCCAGCCGATGGGTCAGGCTCATCGAAATTTTATCTTAGGAGGTTATGTCCAAGAGGATCCGGTACTTATTACGGCACAGGGTATCTATGGCCCGATGTTTATTCAAGCTTGGTCGAATGGCATGAAACCGCGCTGGGAACTTCGGATAGGGAAAGATACCCCTGGGGCACGTGGTACTCACAAACCTAAGATTTTGGATTGGAATACTGATGGAATTGATGAGCTTTTTTGGGGAGAACGCTGCATAAATATTGATACAGGTACGGAAATTTTTTGTGCCGACAGAGATAGTTATAAAGGACATTCAGATATTATAGATCCCTTTCAGGATTCGGCTACCGGAAAGTGGTATGTTTATACATGTCGTGAGTCTGATCTTGAAGCTTCTCCTCGTGTAGTGGTGTTTGATGATAAAGGAAATCGGATTTGGGGTAGAATAAAAAAGGGACATATTGATCAGGGATGGGTAGCTAATATCGGTGAGAATCGTAAGCTTATTGCCACAGCTATAAGAATAAAAGACAAACATTTTTTAAAGGATGAAGATGCTAGTCATAAAGGAATAGAACAATTTAGTTTTGACGCGTTTACAGGAGAAGAATATCCGTTGAGTTTTAGTACTTATTATACAGAGCCTGGTGATATTAATGGAGATGGATATGATGAAATTATGTGTAAAAAAAGTGGGGAGATATTGAATTGGCAGGGGAAAATCATTGGAAAAGTTAAAGGCAGAATATTAGAAGCAGGAAGATATTTAGATAATCCCAAGTTACAGGTCATTAGCTATTCCCTAGAGGGTATTGTGAACATATTTGTAGAGGATAGAGATTGAAAACACATATTTTTAAATGCTTATGTCTGATGCTATTTGTTTTAACCATATGTTCTTGCCTAAATAAAAAGACTGATTTATCTGGTGATATTTATATTGAGAATATTAATGTTTTAGATGCGTCATTGAAAGATGGTTTTAAAGAAGCTACTGCGTTGATGGTAAAAGCATATCAAGATAATATCCAGGATGATTTTTCCTTGCTCAAAATTAATTATCCTTTAGATAATTCACTATTTCCGGCAGATATTCGTTCTCCCGAATTTCTTTGGGAAGATAGTTCAGAGAAAGCCAACATCTGGCTTATCATGATAAAATTTCAAAATAACGCAAACGGTATTTATATTTTAACTGATTCCCGGCAATGGATTCCTGAGCAAAATGTTTGGGAAATAATAAAAAATGAAACATTTAAAAATAAAGCGGTAATTACAATTATCAGCGCAAGTTCTTCAGATATTAGTAAATTGTTTTCACGGGGTAACATTTCTATATCCACATCGCTTGATCCGGTGGATGCTCCGATTTTTTTCAGAGAGGTTCCCATTCCTTTTGGCAAGGCTTTTGGAGAGTTGGATGATATTAGCTGGCGGTTAGGGGATGTATCGTCGTATAAGCTGCCTCCGGTTGTTTTAGAAGGAGTTACTACTTGCATAAACTGCCATAGTTTTTCTTATGATGGGAAGTTTATGGGAATGGAGACTGATGTTAAAATTGCTGGTAAATTAGATAAAGCTGGGTATGTTTTTAAGCCTATTGATGAAAAAATGAATTTAAGACGAGATGATATGTTTAGCTGGAATTATTTGCTTAACTTGCGCCAAGGAGATGAACGTCCGTTGTATTTTGGAGCTTCCGGAGTAGTTTCTCCTGATGGAAACTATATTGTTAGTGGTGCAAAAGATATCTTTTTCCATCATGTTATATCCGATCCGTTTTATTCTCAACTAGTTTTTCCAGTGCAAGGAATATTAGCTGTTTATTCTACGAGGACAAAAGAAATGGCTTCTTTGCCGGGAGCGGATGATGAGAATTATATTCAGACTAATCCGGTTTGGAGTCCGGACGGCAAATACATTGTTTTTGCCAGGGCAAAAATTCAAAAAGAATTATTGAATGCTGAAAAACCTAAAGAGAATACTATTAAAATTGATATTCTTAATAATAAATATAAAATGCAATATGATTTATATAGGATTCCTTTTAATGAGGGCCGGGGAGGGGTTGCAAAGCCTCTTCTTGGGGCTGTTGATAATGGAATGAGTAATTATTTTCCTAAATATTCACCAGATGGGAAATGGATAATTTTTACTCAGAGTAAGAACGGGATAGTAACTCAACCGGATAGTCAACTTTATATCATTCCAGCGCAGGGAGGTAAAGAGAGAAGACTCAAAAGCAATACTTCGCGTATGAATTCCTGGCATAGCTGGTCTCCCAATAGCCATTGGTTGGTTTTTTCTTCTAAGATTAATTCTGCATATACCCAGCTTTTCTTAACTCATATAGATGAAAAGGGTGATGATAGTCAGCCGATTCTTCTTTTGAATTTTTCAGATTCACAGAAAGCAGCTAATTTACCTGAATTCGTTAATATAAAGTCGGAAGGGATAAAGAAAATTATTCTTCATGATGATTTCATCGGTAACAATTAAAAGATGTTTTCATGATCTTTTAGGATCGCATTGCCGATTTGTTCTGCTTTGAATTGTTTGCCTGCCTTGTTTACATGAGCGACATCTTCAAAAACGTTATTCATTTTACTACTCATGGTTTTGTCAAGATCAACGAATATGATTTTATCCGTGTATTCTTCATGAATTTCTCTGAGGATATCATTGCATTGATCAATATGTTTTGAATGCAGATGGTGTTTAATGGCAGGATCTGTAGAATGAGGCTGGGTGGTCAGGACAACCTTTATTCCTTTTAATATCGATAGATCTATGATTGTTTTAATGTTTCTTTTATATGGTTTTAATTCTGAGATGTTTCCGGCTGGATCTTTTTCAACATTATCATCTGCATTCTTCCAAATTGCGTTTCTTAAAAAATGTTTTTTCCCAACAATTCTTTCTCTTAAATAACGATATATCACACTGATTCTTATAAGGTCCCGGTCACCAACAGTGGGAGGAGAAAATGGTTTAAGAGCATGAGAATAATCATTTCTAAATTTATTTGTTTCGACCCGGATGAGTGCTTCATTCCAGGCATGATGAATAACTAAGTAGTCAGGGGAGAAATCTATGATATTTAAGGTGAAATTAACCAAGGAATGAGCTGTCGTATAGCAGTCCTGTCCGAAATTCATGGGTTCAAATGAGTTTGCTGAGATGCCCGGTTGTTTATTTAAATAATGTCCCAGTAATTGCGGATATCCACTCACAGTGGTAGAGCCTCCGATACATGCTATTCTGATTGTGTTTTCAGGTTTTTCAAAGATAAAATTATGATCATTAAATCCTAAATTGTTGTGTGATATCACATCATCAGGATTATGTTTTAAATCAGGATTTCCGGTGAAATGCAGGAATGGATGTCCTGAGTATCTTATTAATTCCGGATAAGCAATCTTGGCAAGTTTTATAAAATTGTATTTGTGCTGAGGATAGCACAAAACAATAGTTATTCTGGTTATCAATTCAATGTTTATTAGTAGAAGTATGATTAAAAAGACTCGGGAGGCCTTTTTCTTCTTTATTGTTAGTATTACATAAGAGAGTATTAGTATTAGAGGAGACAAGAGCCACAATTTGGGGACATCATTGCTGATAAGGATATCCATGGCGAAAAGTCTAGAGAAAATGGGAGGGATTATGAATAAGCTTGTGACTATCCCAAGGATACCCGTCAAGATGTGATATTTGATTAGATATTTTTTTTTAGTTATTTTTCCCATTACCATTTTAGTATATAAATAATTACATATATAGCAAGAAGAAAATAAATAAAAGGAATAATCTCCGGGGCAAATAATATTGAATTATAGAGCATAAGTGTGTATAATAACAGAAGATACTATAGACTGTGAACATTTTGAGGGTTCTAATGATATGCGGATAGCACTTGTATTTCCCCCCTATAGACATAAAATATTTTCTGAAAATTTAAGAGTGGTTGATGAAGAATTCTGTCTTGCACCTCCGATAATTTTGGCATATGTGGCGGCTATTCTGGAAAGAGCCGGACATGAGGTGATTTTATTAGATATTCGAGCCCTAGACATATCTAAAGAAGAAGCTTTAAAGCAACTTAAAAATTTTAATCCTGACATGCTTGGTTTTCGTGCAGAGTCATATCATTTTCATGATGCCTTATCCTGGGTGAGTTTTTTTAAACAAAATCTTAAAATACCAGTTTTTACCGGTGGTCCCAATATGGGGCTTTATCCTCGGGAAACGATGTCTCATCCAGAGATAGATTATGGGATTATCGGAGAGGCAATTGTGACCTTGCCCAAGCTTATTAGAGCATTAGAAAATCAGAATAGCTTAGTTGATATCCCGGGTATTGTGTATAAAGATATAAAAGGTATTGTTATTATCAATATTGCGGTAACTGAATTAGCAGATATTGATTCTTATCCGTTTCCAGCCCGGCATCTATTACCGAATGATAAATATTATTCATTTATTTCACAGAGAAAAAATTACACAGTAATGCTTACTAGCGCAGGATGTCCTTTTACCTGTACTTTTTGTGCTATTCCTCGAGTTCATAGGGTAAGATCTCCGCAGAATGTTCTTGCAGAAATAGATATGTGCTGTCGGGAGTTTAATATTAGGGAGATAGATTTTTTTGATGCAGTATTGTTTACACCTCGCCAGAGAATACTGGAAATATGCGATGGGATTATAAGTCGCAAGTTAGATTTAGAATGGTCTTGTCGTTCCCGGGTTGATATTGTAGACGAAGAGATTTTAAGCAGAGCAGCCAAGGCTGGGTGTCGGCAGATATACTATGGGATCGAATCAACAAGTCCAGATGTGCTCAAAGCGGTAAATAAGCAGATTGATCCTAAAAAGGTCAAGCAGGCGATTAAATGGTCCCGGAAATATGGGATAAGGACAATGGGTTTTTTCATGGTTGGGAATAAGGGAGATACTATTAATACGGTGAGGGAGACGATTAGATTTGCTAAAGATTTAAAACTTGATTTTATTCAAGTATGTCGAACTATTGGCAAGCCAGGGACATCTTTGGATAAGGAAATGATTTTGGCCAAGGGAATTGATCAATGGGGAGAACATATATTAGGTAATGAAATTAAAGGACGTCTTTCGGCTCCATGGAGCGGGTTGACCAATCAAGAAAAGACAGGCTTAATGAGAGAATTTTACTTAAAATTTTATTTTCGTCCAAGTATTATTCTTAAGATGCTTTTACGCTTAAAATCATGGGGGGAATTTAAAAGATATTGTCGGACTGGGCTAAAATTTATTTTGCAAAAACAATTGCCAACTGTTTCCGAAGCTCAAACATTTTTAAAACAGAATAGGGATAAAATATCACAAGCAAGAACAGAGAAAGTCGCGGTGGTGATTCCTACCTATAATGAAAAGGATAATATTAAAGTAGTTACCGCAGCAATTAAAGAAATTCTACCCGAGGCCGCTATTATCATCGTGGATGATAACTCGCTGGACGGAACCGGGATTATTGCTGATGAATTGGCGCAAGATAATTCTAATATATATGTGATACATCGGCCCGGAAAACAAGGCTTAGGTGCTGCTTATAAGGATGGATTTTCTTTTGTACTGCAGAATCTGGATTCGGAATATATTGTCGAGATGGATGCTGATTGTTCGCATGATCCCGCATATCTCCCCGAACTTATACACAATGCTAAATCTTATGATTTGGTCACGGGATCACGTTTTTATCAAAATGCAAGTGTTGGGGATCAACGTTTATGGCGTAACTTTATAACTAAAACAACACGGGTACTTGTGAATATATTTACGGATATTAAGCTTACAGATGTAACAACCGGTTATAAATGTTTTAGCCGACCTATTTTGGCTAAGATTGACTGGGGTGAAATTGAATCAGAGAGTTATGCCTTTCAAATAGAAGTTTCTTATGTGCTTAAAATTATGGGAGCACGTATAAAAGAAATACCAATACGATTTGTGGAACGAAGCAGAGGTGAATCGAAGATATCTTTAAAAGACTTATTGGAAGGCATGTATTTACTTTTCAGATTGATTTTTAAAAGAAAAAGGTATTCTAATCAGGTAGAGAAAGTTATGTGATAATGGAAGCAGATGTAGCCGTATTAATTACTACAACCAAAAAAAAAAGAGAGAATTTTGAACGATTGTTAGATACTTTGGAAACCGGAGTTCTTTTGCCTGCTAATATCGTGATTCTTTGTGATGCAGAGATAGTATTTAATCGTATAAAAGAAAATCGTACTATTATTAATATATCGGTATATATTAATAAAGACAAACTTTCCTTAACTCTCATGCAAAATCAAATTATCCAAGATATGAAGGAAGAGTATGTTCTATTGCTTAATGACGATATTATTTTAGATAGATATTATCTGAGTGAACTTATACGTATATTGCAGGAAGATAAAGATACTGGCATTGTTTGCGGCAAAATATTGAGGATAGATAAACAAAAAATAGATAGTGCCGGTCAATGTTTAGGCAGAAACAGAACTCCTGTGGATCGCGGGTATGGATTACCTGATAAAGGACAGTTTGATATCCCGGAATATGTGTTTGGAGCTTGCGGAGCTGCAGTATTATATCGCAGAAAAATGCTGGAAGAGATTGCAATAACCGCAGGAGAATATTTTGATAGTGATTACCATATGTTTTATGAGGATTTAGATATTGCCTGGCGAGCCGGAAATTTTGGCTGGAAGATATTTTATAATCCCAAAGCTATTGCTTATCATCACCGGGGAGCTACTGCAAAGATAAAGAAGCCTAAATTAAAATTATTGGAGCTGTATAATTTTGCTTGGTTGGATACTCGTTTGAAAAACGATTTACTCAAAAATCGTTATATGACAATAATAAAAAATGATTGTTTGAAGAATTTTTTATTATCATTACCTTTTATTTTACTGTATGATTTAAAGATATGGATATATTGCCTGTTTTTCGACAAAGGAGTTTTTAAATGCTTTTTTGAAAATAGGAGTATTATTATGCGAGCTTGGGAAAAGAGAAAAGTATTAGCAGGAAAAATAAATAAGAGTAAGGGGCGGTGACTGGGAATGTTCAAAATATGAAGCTTTCTATTATTATTCCGGTTTACAATGAAGAAAGAACACTGAGAGAACTGATTGTTAAGATAAAAGAGGCGGATATCGGTGATCTGGAAAAAGAGATAATTATTATTGATGATAGTTCTGATGATGCGACTTCTCAAATAATGGAAGGAGAATCAGGGGTTATTAGTTTGTATCATACTGCGAATAAAGGGAAGGGGGCGGCGATTAAAACCGGGTTAGAACATGCTAAGGGAGAATTGGTGCTTATCCAAGATGGTGACTTAGAGTATAATCCGGGGGAGTATAAAAAACTTATCCAGCCGATAGTAACCAATAAAGCTGATGTTGTCTATGGGACACGTTTTAAAAACAAGACAGCCAGATTTAAAACCATTTACTATTTGGCTAATTGTTTACTTACTTTTTTGACCAATTTTCTTTACGGCAGTTACTTAACCGATATGGAAACATGTTATAAACTTTTCAGGAAAGATATTCTGTTGGGCTTAAAGATAAAAGCGTCTAGATTTGAGTTTGAACCGGAAGTTACAGCGAAGCTTCTTCTTTCAGGAGTCAGGATTCATGAAATACCGATTAGCTATCAAGCCCGGAATCGTGCTCAGGGAAAGAAGATTAAGTTTGAGGACGGATTGAAAGCTGTGTATACTTTGATGAAATACAGAGTCCAAGGTTGGAAAGCTTAGGTATAATATATGGGGTATTTAGCCGCAGCATTACTGGCGGTGAGGCCGTTTGTTTGTGAACAGGCATCATTAAAAACAGGATTACTTTTTAACGCTATTTTCCTGCTCTGCGTTCTGAGTTTTTTTCTATCTGCAAGAAGACGTATTATCAACCTAAAAATATTAATTGCTGCGTTTATTTTTCCGGGTTCTTTTTTAATCCTTAGTTGTTTTTCTGTAAATAGCTTTAATAGTTATAACCAGATTACTAATCTCTTGGTTTTTAGCTGTATTTTTATCTTTGTTTTGAGTTTAGAAAAACGCATACTTCGGTTTTTAATTTCAAGCATGATTGTGATCAGTGTGGTCGTGGCGATACGAGGTATTTATCAGTATTTTTATGGATTTACCTATATTATAAATAATTTTTCTTCGGGGGAGATTACCGGAGGGGGCTGGTATGCCGCTCATATGCTTGAGCGACAAAGAGCTGTTTCTTTTTTTGGCTCACCAAATTTGCTGGCCAGCTATCTGATAACATTGCTGCCGTTATCTTGTGCTTATCTTATCAAGAACATTCGCAAGGGACATAAGGTCAAAACATATTTATTTGCTGTAGTTTTCACCATCCTGTTCGGGACACTTTTATTAACAAAAACAGTTGGTGCTTTCCTGGCATTGATTATCTCAATGATTTGGTTTGGATTAAAGTTTATAAAAAATAAATGGGTGAAACCAAAAAAGATAATTTGTTTTTTATTAATATTATTTATATTTTGCGGATTTATTTTTCTAAAAAGAACCAAATGCTTTTTAAATTTAAAAAATCCACAAAATTCTGTTATCCAGAGGTTATATTATTGGCAAAGTGCCTTATCGATGATTCGTAATCGGTCGTTGCAGGGGGTTGGAGCAGGTAATTACGGGATTGTATATCCTCGTTTTAAATCAGCTGCTGCGAACGAGACAATCTACACCCACAATATTTTTCTACAGATTTGGGCAGAAGGTGGTGTGTTGCCCTTGTTGTGTTTTATTGTTTTTATAGCTTATGTTTGGAAAAGAATAAAATGCGGAGAAAGGAACATTGTTGCCTTAGGAATATTATCCGGGAGTATCGCAGTTCTAATTCATAACAATATTGACTATAGTTTTTTCATTTCGCAAACAGGACATCTTTGGTGGATATTTACTGCATGTGCATTGAATATGAGTAATCGCGATGACAATGAGAAGAAAAAGAAAAATAATAATTATATTGTAAATATAATTTTGTATTCTATCATTTTGATTTTGGGATATAAGACATTTTTCTATTACCAGGCAGAACTGAATTTTGAACAGGGAATGGTATTTTTTCAAGAACAAAAATATGAACAGGCTAGAGAGCTGATCGCTAAATCTTTAAAAATCAGAAGCGATAATGATTTTGCTTATTATAATCTTGCGACTATTGATCAAATAGAATATTCAGGAAAATATTCAGAAGAAGTAGTTAGCAATTATAAAAAAGCTATTTCTTTAAATCCTGATTATGCTTTTTATTATTATGAATTGGGACAATATTTTAAACAGTATAATCGTGAGGAACAAGCTGAAATTTTTCTTAAAAAAGCAGTAAAAGCCTATCCTACAAACCTAAAATTCATCACTTCTTTGCAAAAAAAATAATCCAAAATTACCGAATATTTTCACCCCTATATATTGTGGTCCGTTTACTCCTAACCCACTGTAACTAGTATAATTAAATATTTTTAAAAAAAGTATTTTTTTTTGTTGACATATAGAGGGATATGGAGTATATTTAATACAGGTGGTAGAGAGTGGAGGAAAGTGGAGGATTAAATGTTTTACGGTGAATTTGAACATTCATTAGACAGAAAAAGCCGCATTATAGTTCCTGCTAAATTTCGCGAGGCATTAAAAGATAGCTTCGTAGAAAAGTTTTTCATTACCCGAGGTCTTGATACTTGTTTGTTTTTGTTCACCGAAGAGGAGTGGAGAAAACAAGAGCAAAGATTTAAAGCCTTATCATTTACCAAGCCGGAAGCAAGAAAATTTAACCGCCTGTTTTTCTCCGGAGCAAGTGAAGTTGTTTGTGATGGTCAGGGAAGAATATTAATTCCTAATTATCTTAAAGACTTTGCGCAGATTCAAAAAGATGTAGTTGTTATTGGTGTTTCCAACCGGATAGAAATTTGGGGAAAAAATAAGTGGAAGGAATTTTATGAAAATTCTCGAGAGACCTTTGAAGATAATGCCGAAAAACTCATGGATTTGGAATAGAGAAGAAGGTATGAGCCGACACACCCCAGTAATGTTATCGGAAGTAGTATCGTACTTGCAGCTTGCACCAGGGAAGGTGATAGTTGATTGTACTGTGGGGGAAGGGGGGCATAGTGAAGGCATATTGAGAAAGATAACGCCAGGTGGACAGCTTATCGGCATAGATCAGGATGATGATGCCCTGAGTATTGCCCGCCTGCGCCTTTCTCGCTTTGAAGGTTCTTTTAATTTTGTGCAGGATAATTTTAGAAATCTTAGAACTATTTTATTTCAAGAAGGGCTCGAGAAGGTTGATGGTATAGTTTTTGATCTGGGTATTTCAATGCTGCAGCTTTCTAGTCCGGAACGTGGTTTTAGTTTTCGATTAGAAGGTCCTTTAAACATGCGGATGGATAAGCGTGCTCAGATAACAGCGTTTGATTTGGTGAATAATCTATCCGAAGAAGAAATTGCGAATCTTATTTATACTTTCGGGCAGGAACGTTATAGCCGCAGGATCGCACGTAGAATTGTTCAGGAAAGAGGGAAGACTTCTGTGATTACGACAAAACAATTAGCAGATCTTGTGTTCGAAGCATATCCGTATCGTGACCGTTATGGCAGAATTCATCCGGCTACAAAAACATTTATGGCTTTAAGAATTGCTGTGAACCGTGAATTAGAAGTTATTCAGGCGGTGATCACCGATGCCATAGATATGCTTAATCCGGGAGGAAGAGTTTGTGTTATTGCTTTTCATTCCTTAGAAGATAGGATTATTAAAAATCAGTTTAAAGATTTTGCTAAAAAAGGGATAGTAAAGATAATCACTAAAAAGCCTCTTATCCCGACTCAGGAAGAAATTAAAAGTAATGCGCCGAGTCGTAGTGCTAAATTTCGTGTTGCGGAGAAATTATGATGAGATTGAAAACAATTATATTCTATGCAGTTATTACTACTACTATATGTATAGTATATGTGTCTCAACAGGTTAGCATTGTTACTTTGGGATACCAATTGAGGGTGAAAGAGAATAAATTATGTGAGCTAGTTGACCGTAATCGGGTTTTATTGTACAATAATACCAGTTTGAAAGCGCCGCAGTATCTGGCGGGAAGATTACGGGAAAACGATATTGACTTAAAGCTTCCTGATACCGGTTCTGTTGCGAAAATTCGAATTGTGCGTCATGATCGAACAGAGGTGGCCAAAGCTACGACAACAGGGTGGAGAACGCGTTTATTCGATATTATTGTCCCCAAGGCGCAAGCAGCACTGGATAGTATAAGATAAGTTCATTTCTGATTTTGTTTCCGAACATTTCAAACATAAGGATTGAGTTTCTGACGTGTATAAAAAGGCGCAAAAAATCCGCCTATTGGTTGTTTTTTTTTCCTACCTAATTGTATTACTTGTTATCTTATTTCGGTTGTTCTGGATACAGGTTCTACATAATCGTAATTATATCAAATTAGCTGATTCTCAGCATAACTTGACCCTTACTCTTTATCCGCAAAGAGGTATGATTTATGATCGTAATAAAAAGGTATTTGCTCTTAGTCTGAAAGTGTCTTCTGTCTATGCGGAACCCCGGATTATTGATAATAAACACAGAGTAGCTGGTCAGTTGGCCTCGGTGTTAAACTTAGACCAATCCAAGGTTTTAGAGAGAATAAATCGTGACAAGCTTTTTGTCTGGGTCAAAAGAAAGATTAGCGAAGAAGAGGCAGCCAAGGTAACAGAATTAAAGCTTCCCGGAGTTGGACTATTAAAGGAAAATAAACGTTACTATCCAAATAATACGCTTGCCTCACATGTTTTGGGATTTGTCGGGATTGATGATTATGGGTTAGAGGGTCTGGAGCGAGTATTTAATAAGTATCTAACTGGAGAGTTTGGGTGGCGTTCTTTGTTGAGAGATGCAAAAAAGAGAATGCTGCCAGCCTTTGAATATGAACTAGTGCCGGCTGTAGACGGATATAATGTCCAGTTAACTATAGATGAAGTTATTCAGCATATAGTAGAAGAGGAATTGGAAAATGCGTTTAAGAAGCATAAAGCAAGGGGTGCTTCTATTGTAGTCATGGATCCAAATACAGGCGAAATCTATGCTTTAGCTAATCGGCCTTGTTATGATCCGAATTTTTTCAGAGAATCAACACCTGAATGTCGCCGAAACAGGGCAGTTTGCGATTTTTTTGAGCCGGGATCGATATTCAAGGTTATTACCGCTTCTGCGGCTTTAGAGGAGAAAGTGGTATCATTAGAAGAAACATTTTTTTGTGAGAATGGAAAATATCGAATTGGCGGACATACGTTACATGACCATAAACCGCATGGTAATCTTAGTTTTGTAGAAATTATAGAGAAGTCGAGTAATATTGGTGTAGCTAAGGTAGCTCATAAGCTAGGTGAAAAAGCATTATATAAGTATATCCAAAAATTTAAATTCGGGACACCAACTGGTGTTGAATTATCAGGAGAGAGTGGGGGAATGGTCCGCCCTGTTTCGAAATGGTCGAAATATTCGCTTGCTGCTATTCCAATGGGACATGAAATTGCAGTTACAGTTTTGCAGATGTCCAGGGCAATGTCAGCGATTGCTAATGGTGGTTACTTGGTTAGTCCCTATATTGTTAAAAGAATTATTGATAATAATGGTGAAGTAATACGGGAGTTTGGCCAGGAACAACCTGCAGAACAGATTATTTCTAAGCAGACCTCAGATGCCATGCGGCAGATATTAAAAAGGGTTGTGGTAAGCGGAACTGGGCGTCGCGCGGCAATCAAGGGGTATTCAGCAGGTGGAAAGACAGGGACAGCCCAAAAAATAGATCCTAATGGCGGCTATTCACATAGTAAATTTATGGCTTCGTTTATCGGGTTTGTTCCGGTAGAAAATCCGCGTTTTGTTATTGCTGTTGTTTTTGATGAACCCAGACCCTATTATTACGGAGGCTTGGTTTGTGGGCCGGTATTTAAGAATATTGCGGAAAAGATTTTAAAATATATGGAAGTACCTGAAATAATTGAAACTTCCGGAGAAGGAAAGTAGTAATGAAAGCTTCAGAGATTGTAAAATTATTTGATGCTCAAAAAAATGTAAATGTTTTTGATGACTTTCAAGTTAAAGGACTCAGTATTGATTCCAGACACATAAATGCGGATTATTGCTTTATTGCGCTGCGGGGAACTGATTCAGATGGACATGATTTTATCTCGCAAGCTGTGGCTAAGGGATCGCGAATGGTTATTTATGAACGCGGTTATAAGTTTTCTAACGAACAGATCAAGAATACTGTTTTTATCCCGGTGGCTGATTCGCGGCAGGCTTTAGGTGTTTTAGCGTCTGAATTTTTTGCTCATCCCTCTCGAGGGTTGAAAATAATCGGGATAACAGGGACTAATGGAAAGACAACTGTATCACTTTTAATCGAGAATATGTTGAAAAATAACGGATTTTATCCAGGAGTGCTGGGAACGATTCATTACAAAATAGGAGATTTGATTATTCCCGCAAAAAATACCACACCTGATATACTAACTCTACAGTCTTTATTTGCTCAAATGATAAAGATAAACTCTACGCATGCGGTTATGGAAGTTTCTTCCCATGCTCTTGATCAGTCTAGAGTACAAGGATTGGAATTCCAGACTGCGGTATTTACTAATCTTACCCAGGATCATCTGGATTATCATAAAGATATGGAGCAGTATTTTAATGCTAAAAGTAAATTGTTTATAAATCTAAAACCGAATAGTTATGCGGTTATTAACACAGATGATCCATACGCAGTACGGTTAAAGAAACTGACACAGGCAAAGATTATTGATTATGGGATTAAGTCCCAGGAATCAGCTGTAAGAGCAGTAGATATTAGCTTAGCCGGGCAAGGCAGTAGTTTTAGTGTAATTACTCCTCAAGGGCAGGTGAGGATAAAGACAAAATTGATTGGCAGGCATAATATATATAATTTACTAGCTTGTATCTGTGTTGGGTTGCAGGAGGGGATAAGTTTAGAGAAAATAAGTGCTTCAATTGAAATAATGGATACTGTTCCGGGGCGTCTGGAAGTGATTAGTTTTCAGCAGCCATTTAAGGTGTTTGTTGATTACGCTCATACAGATGATGCCTTAAAGAATGTTCTGAAAACATTAAGAGAATTAGATCCGCGTAAAATTATTACAGTGTTTGGCTGCGGCGGAGATAGAGATAAAAAGAAACGTTTATTAATGGGAAAAGTGGCAAGTGAAATGGCGGATTTTTTGATTATTACTAATGATAATCCTCGGACTGAATCCCCGGATATGATTATTGAAGGGATAAAAGCCGGATTTAAGGGAGAGTTTAAGGATTATGAGGTGATCTTAGACAGAAAAGAAGCGATTAACAAGGCTTTATCGATAGCCCAGGCAGATGATTTTGTCCTAATTGCCGGGAAAGGACATGAGACATATCAGATTTTTAAAGATAAAACTATAGACTTTGATGATCGTATAATCGTAAAGGAAATCTTAGAAAACAATGTTTAAGCTGCAAAAAATTATTAAAGCGATCCAAGGGAATTTCATCGGAGTGGAAATATCCGGGCTAATAAAAGGCGTTTCTATTGATTCCCGGAGGATATCTTCCGGAGAGCTATTTATTGCAATCAAAGGAGAGCGATTTGACGGTCATGATTTTGTGGACTCAGTATTAAGTTGTGATGCGGCCGGAGTTATAGTATCTGCAGATTGGTATTCTGCACATAAGTATGAATTGATGGGTGTCCACAAACCTGTTATTGTAGTGGATGATCCCGTTAAGGCCTTAGCTAACCTAGCGGTCTCTTATCGAAAACGGTTTAATATACCGGTTATCGGAGTAACCGGTTCCAACGGAAAGACCACAACAAAAGAGATGATTGCAGGCGTATTATCGGCAAGGTATAATGTTTTGAAAAGCAAGGGATCGTTTAATAATCATATTGGGGTGCCGTTGAGTATATTAAAGCTAAGTTCTGAACATCAGGCAGCGGTTTTTGAGCTGGGGATGAATCATCCAGGTGAGATTCGTGTGCTTAGTGATATCATCTTGCCCAAGATTGCGGTAATTACAAACACTGCGGAAGCTCATATGGGTTTTTTTGATTCTTTAAGCGATATTAGCGCAGCAAAATGTGAATTGTTAGAGAACTTAAGAAATGATGA
Organism: PVC group bacterium; assembly: GCA_024231215.1. Taxonomy (GTDB): domain Bacteria; phylum Omnitrophota; class Gorgyraeia; order B26-G9; family B26-G9; genus JAAEQR01. The sequence goes on from JAAEQR010000072.1 coordinate 389,862, forward strand.
TGTTGCTGTTATTAATGCCGATTGCGAAGAATTATATTCACAGGCAAAGAAATATAAATCAAAAATTATTAGTTTTGGGATAGAACGGACTGCACAATATCAAGCATCGGATATTGTGAGCAAAGATGACGGTATTGAATTTATAGTTAATAAAAAATATGAATTTTGTTTAAATCTACTAGGCAGACATAATGTATATAATGCCTTAGCGGCGATTGCAGTTGGGGATTATTTGGGTTTAGATATGCAAGTTATCGCAGAACAGTTGAAAAGTATTCAACCGGCGGATTTGCGAATGCAGAGGATCAGAATAAAAGATATTACTTTGCTGGCAGATTGTTATAATGCTAATCTTCGTTCAGTCGAGGCAGCGCTTAGTACGATTACTGATGTAGGGAAGCAAAAGCGCAAAATTATGGTTTTCGGGGATATGAAGGAACTTGGTAAGTTTAGTGTTGACCATCATCGCCGAATTGGACAACTGGTGGCGGAAGCGGATCTTGATGTATTGATTGCGGTGGGCAAAGAAGCTTCGTTTGCCGCTAAGACGGCTATGCGTCATGGAATGAATAAGAATCATGTCTTTGAATGTGGTTCGGCTCAGGATGCATCTAAAATTCTTATCCCGCTTTTAGAGTCAGAAGACATTGTATTATTAAAAGCTTCCAGGGTAATGCAGCTAGAAAAAATCATTGAAGATGTCAAAAGTGATCTAAATTAAAATTTAAGATTATGGAAACGTTTTATAACAAATAGGAGTTGTTATGTTTTATCACTGGCTTTATCCGTTAAGAGAAATATTTTTTGGATTTAATGTTTTTAAATATATTACATTTAGAGCTGCCGGAGCTAGTGTTACGGCGTTTTTGATAAGTGCGCTTATCGGGAAATATGTAATCAGAATTTTAAAGACGTTAAACATTGGAGAAAGCGTGCGTAAGGGCAAAGCTTGTGCTTCTTTGTATGAACATCATAAGGAGAAAGAAGGGACTCCGACCATGGGTGGGGTTTTGATTTTATGTGCAATTTTTCTTTCTGTACTTCTATGGGCTGATCTTAGTAATAAGTATATTTGGATTACGATGGCAGCTGCATTATGGCTTGGCATTGTCGGGTTTATCGATGATTATATTAAATTAACCAGGAAAGATTCTCGTGGGTTGACGGCAGCGGTAAAACTTTGCGGCCAATTGGTGTTAGGGATCGTTATTGGATTTATTTTATATAATGATCCTAATGTGGGGGATCGTCTGGATATTCCTTTTTTTAAGAATTTAATTATTAACTTAGGATTTGTATATGTGTTTTTTACTGCATTTGTAATTGTCGGGACTTCTAATGCAGTGAATCTCACCGATGGGTTAGATGGGCTGGCAATTGGCTGTGTATCGATTGTGGCTTTGACCTACGCTGGTTTTAGTTATGTTAGCGGACATTATAATTTTAGTGAATATTTGCATATTATGTATATACCTCAAGCTGGGGAGTTAACTGTGTTTTGTTCGGCCATATTTGGGGCTGGACTAGGGTTTCTTTGGTATAACTGTCATCCTGCGGATGTGTTTATGGGCGATACCGGAGCATTGGCTTTGGGCGGAGCTATCGGTACGATTGCTTTATTGATAAAAAAAGAAGTATTATTGCTGTTAGTTGGCGGGATATTTGTGGTAGAGGCAATTTCGGTTATTATTCAGGTTGTGTCATTTAAATTAAGAGGGAAAAGAGTTTTTCTTATGGCTCCGCTGCATCATCATTTTCAATTAAAAGGTTGGGCTGAATCAAAGATAATCTTTAGGTTTTGGATTATTGCGATCATCTTAGCGTTTATCAGTTTACTAACTCTGAAATTAAGATAATGGAAAATATATCAAATAAAAAAATTGGAATTGTCGGTCTTGGAATTTCCGGATTTGCCGCGGCTTTATTGGCAAAGAAAAAAAAGGCAGATGTTTATATTTCCGAAGCAGGTAAAGGCAAGAAAGTACAAGATTATGCTGCAATACTGCGTAAAAAGGGGATTAAGGTTGAAATTGGCGGACATAGCGAAGCTTTTTTCCAAGGGGTAGATAGTATTATTACAAGTCCCGGAGTTAAAAATAAAGCAATGCCTTTAGTATGGGCTAAAAAGAACAATATTCCTATAGTTAGTGAAATAGAATTTGCCAGCTGGTTTTGTCCGTTGCCAATTATTGCGATAACCGGTTCCAACGGAAAAACAACAGTTACTACTCTTATCGGGAAGGTGCTTAAGGATTCCGGTAAGCGTGTTATTGTCTGTGGAAATATTGGCAATCCGTTTAGCGCAGAGGTCTCACGTTTTAAACAGGCAGATGTTGTTGTCTTGGAAGTGAGTTCGTTTCAGTTAGAATACATTCAATCATTTCGTCCTAAGGTAAGTATTATTCTCAATGTTACTCAGAATCATCTTGACCATCATAACTCAATGTCTGAGTATTTTAAAGCTAAGGCTCAAATTATAAAAAATCAGAAAAAGACGGATTTTACAATTTTAAATTCAGGAGATAGTAGAGTAAGAAAAATAGGCAAACAGACAAAAGCTAAAGTGCTCTTTTTTGGCAAAAAGAAAAAAAACTCCGAGTGTGTAGTAAATTTTTTCGGACAATCATGGCTCCAGGGGCAGATAATAGTAAGTGAATTTAAAAAGAAAAAGTACAAATTTAATAGTGCTGAGTTAAAGATAAAGGGAACGCATAATTTGGAAAATGTAATGGTTGTTATCTTAGCTGCAAAAACACAAGGGGTTAAGAATAAAAGTATTACTGATAGTTTGCGGCAATTTGACGGATTAGAGCATCGTTGTGAACGGATAAAGAATATTCGGGGTGTTAATTTTATAAATGATTCTAAGTCTACCACAGTGGATGCTACCCGTAAGGCTCTTTCAATGTTTTCAAGGAAAGATGTGATTCTTATTTGCGGCGGTCGTGATAAAGGCAGTAACTTTATTCCGATCAGGCAGTTGGTTGGTAAAAAAGTTTTTCGAGTGGTTCTTATCGGAGAAGCAGCTGATAAAATAAAAAAGGCCTGGGGAAATATTGTGCCGATGCAGGTAGCTCCGGATTTTACAAGTGCAGTAAAATCTGCTTATGAGCAGGCTAGAGACGGGGATAGTGTATTGCTTTCTCCAATGTGTGCGAGTTTTGATATGTTTAAGAGTTTTGAGCATAGAGGCGATGTATTTAGAAAAGAAGTATTAAAAATAGATAGAAAATTAAAAAAGTGAATGTTAGTTTTAAACCACTAGATGCGAGATACGAGATGCTAAATAGTCATGGATATAAAACAAACTAGAATAAGTGTTGCGGGCATATCTGTTGTTTTACTTTGCATTGGGATTGTGATGATTTACAGTGCAAGTGCGATCTATGCCTACGAAGTTTTAGAAGACAGCGCGTTTTATTTAAAACGACATCTTTTCTATGTACTGATCGGATTGGTCTGTGCTGTAGGAGCAATGCTGATAGATTATGATAAACTGCGCAAGTGGTCGAAGCGGCTTTTGATCCTTTCTTTTTTCTTATTACTTTTACTATGGGTTCCTGGACTTGGTAAACAAGTAGGAGGAGCCAGGCGCTGGTTTAGAATTTGGATATTTAGTTTTCAGCCCTCAGAGTTAGCTAAATTCGCAATGATTGTATATACTGCGGACTTCCTTGCTCGAAAAAAATCATATATTCAGTCATTTGCACATGGGTTTTTACCTGCTTTAATCGTACTTTTATTAATGAGCGGGTTAATCCTGATCCAGCCTGATTTGGGTACAGTAATGGCAATGTCTATTATTTTCTTTATTATGTTTTTCATCGGTGGAGTTAAATTAACACATATTACAGCGTTGATTTTAAGTTCTTTGCCTTGTCTCTATGTATTGATTTTCAGTGTGCCGTATCGGCGCAATCGGATCCTGGCTTTTTTAGATCCATGGAAGGATCCTCATGGGACGGGATTTCAAATAATTCAGTCTTTGGTTGCCTTAGGTTCAGGTGGTATTTCCGGGGTTGGATTAGGCCATGGCAAACAGAAGCTATTATATCTGCCGGCAGCATATACGGACTTTATTTTTTCTATTATTGGGGAGGAAATGGGGTTTATTGGTACGGCGACGATTGTGTTTCTCTGTATTATGTTTCTTTTTTATGCTACTAAAATTAGCTTAAAAGCAAAAGATTCATTTGGTCAGTTTCTTTCTTTTGGCCTTCTTTCGGGTTTGATTATCGAAGCTATCATTAATATGGCTGTGGTGACAAGTATATTCCCGACAAAAGGGTTGCCATTTCCATTTATAAGCTATGGGGGAACATCGTTAGTATTTAATATGATTTATGTTGGGTTAATCCTTAATATCGGAAGAAGTAGATAAATGAAGATTTTAATATGTACTGCTGGTTCAGGAGGACATATCTATCCAGCTTTAAGTTTAGCTAAATACTTGAAGCATTCGTTGAAAACAGTTGAGTTTATTTTTTTATGTCCGCCTAAAGCTATTGCACGTAAGATATTTGATAAAGAAGAGTTCCGGGTAATTTATTGTGATTTTAACCTCCAATTAACAAACAACCCGATTATTTTCCTCTTGAAGATTTCTGTATTTTTGGTAAAATCAATAGTAGAAGCCATTAAAATCTTTTTTTTACTTTTTAAAATCAAACCGGATGCAGTTGTTGCATTTGGTGGTAGAAGTTCTATCCCCGCAATTTTCGGAGCGCGGTTATTACGAATACCGACGTTAATTCATGAACAAAATGTAATCCCAGGTAAAGTAACTCGATTCCTTGCGCATATTTCAGATAAAGTAGCAGTTGGCTTTAAAGTAAGTCAGCGATATTTTAAGCGAAAAGATACGATTTTTACAGGCACGCCTGTCCGTGATGGATTGAAAAAAATTGAAAAACAAGAAGCCAGAAGGTCTTTGGGGTTAAGTGAATCGAAGTTTACTATTCTTGTGTTGGGTGGTAGCCAAGGAGCACATTTTATTAATCAGAATTTCCTGTTGGCGATAGAGAATTTATCGGATAAGGAAAAACAAAGCCTGCAAATTATTCATTTAAGTGGAGAAAAAGATAAACTAAAGGTAGAACAGGGATATTTAGCAGCAGATATTACCGCTCGGGTTTTTTCTTATCTTTTTGAAATTAGTCCGGCGTATTGTGCTTCGGATTTAGTAGTATCTCGGGCTGGTGCCGGAACTTTAAGTGAAGTAATATATTTTGCTAAGGCGGCAGTTTTAATTCCGTATGCTTATGCGCATGCTCATCAGAAAGAGAATGCTAAGGTTATGGAAGATAAAGCTGCAGCATTTGTTTTGAATGAAGATGAAACTTGTGGGGAAAAGGTAAGAGAGATAATCGTTCAGGCGATAAAAGATCCTCAGACATTACAGAAAATAGCATTAGCTACTCAAAAACTAAATAGTGATCAGGCAACTGTGGTATTAGCAAAATTAGTAGAAGAATCCGTGAAAAGATAAAAGAAAGATGAAGATGCATAAGATAACTAAACTTATTCCACCAAAAAGAGTACATTTTATTGGTATTGGTGGAGTGGGAATGAGCGCTTTGGCGCAGATCTTAGTGACGCAAGGTTATCATGTAAGTGGTTCTGACCTTAAGAGAACTAAAATTACCAGTCGATTAGAAGCATTGGGAGCAAAAATTTTTTATACTCATTGTGCCGAGAATGTTTCTGATGCAGAATTAATTGTTTATTCTTCGTGTATCTCCAATACTAATCCGGAAATTATTCTTGCAAAAGAAAAAGGAATTTTTCTGGTTAGACGCGCGGAATTGCTTGCCTGGTTAATGGATACTAAAATTGGTATAGCGATTAGCGGGGCACATGGTAAGACAACAACTACGGCTTTTATCGCATATATACTTAAAAAAAGCGGTTTATGTCCAAGTTATGCGGTGGGTGCTGATGTTGAAGTTTTATCCGGGAATGCTGAGAATGGAAGTGGAAGATACTTTGTGGCTGAAGCAGATGAAAGTGACGGATCTTTTTTATGTATTTATCCGGAAATTGCGGTTATTACTAATATTGATAAGGAACATCTTGATTATTATGAAAACCTAGACCATATTATCTCCAGTTATGGTCAATTTGCTCACAATGTAAGTCCTACCGGTTTAATCTGTTGTTACGGTGAAGATGAAAGAATACGCAAAGCATTAGAAGGATACACAGGAAGAATTATTACCTATGGGTTAAGTAATAAGTGCGATGTTTATGCGCAGGATATCCTGTATCAGGAAATGGACACAGAGTTTGTTTGTTCTTATCAGGGTAAGGAGATTGGTGTATTTAAATTACAGATTCCCGGTGCACATAATGTGTTAAATGCATTAGCTTCTATTGTGGTTGGTCTGGAAGTAGGATTGACCCCGGATTCTATCAGGCAGGCATTGGCTGAGTTTCACGGCGTAAACCGTAGGTTTCAAATCAGATACAGGATCGGAAAGATTACAATAATTGATGATTATGCGCATCATCCGACAGAGATAACGGCAACTTTAAAAGCAGCCCAAGGTATGAATAAATCACGGATTATTGGTGTTTTTCAGCCGCATCGTTACAGCCGAACTAAGTTTTTGAAAGAAGAATTTGGAAGCTGTTTTTCTTTAGCTGATCAGGTGATCATCACAGATATTTATGCTGCATGTGAGACTCCGATCGATGGTGTTGCCGCAAAAACTATATATGAACAGGTGAGAAAAAACGGGCATGAAAATGTACAGCTTATACCGAGAGATAAAATAAATAAGCATCTTGCAGCTATTGCTAAAGAAGGGGATATTTTGATGCTGCTGGGTGCTGGAGATATTAATGCATTATCTGATGATTTAGCGCAAAAAATATCAGAAATAAATTCGGGGAAAAAAGATGAACACCATATACAATGCTGAGTTAGATCAAAAAATAAAGCAGTTTTTCAAAGGAGCAGTTAAAGTTAGTGAACCTTTGGCTGCGTATACTTCTTTAAAAATAGGCGGTAGAGCAGAACTTTTTTTTAGTCCGGTTGATGTGGAGGATATATCTGCATTATTGAAAATATTAGGTTCAACTGATTTGCGTATAGATGTTATCGGTGCCGGGACTAATTTGCTTATTGATGATGCTGATTTGCCGGCTGCAGTTATTAAATTAGACAATCCGTCATTTAAAAATATTTCCTTAGATGATGACCGTGTTTATGCCGGGGCTGGAGCTGCTTTGGGCTCTTTGATTGAATTCTCGAAGCAAAATGGGCTTACCGGATGTGAATTTCTTGTTGGTATACCCGGAACGGTAGGCGGAGCTTTGGTTATGAACGCAGGAGTGCGGAATGTTTGGGATGTTGAGGATAAACCGTATTTAAGTATGAGCGATATTATTGAACAAGTTCAGGTTATGGATCAGGATGGGAACATACGGATATATTCTCATGACCAGCTAAAGTTTGAATATCGTTCTTCAAATCTAAAAGGATGTATTGTTTTAGGAGGATGGTTTTCACTTCGTTCGGAACAGCCAGGGGAAATTCAACAGACAATAGATGCTTTTTGGAGGCTGAGGAAAAAAACGCAAGCGGTGACTATGCCCAATGCCGGATGTGTATTTAAAAATCCGGATGGTTCTCACTTCAGCGCAGGAGAGTTGATTGAAGATTGTAGTTTAAAAGGTATGGTTTTTGGTAATGTACAGGTTTCTCCGGTACATGCTAATTATATTGTAAATAAAGGTGGGGCAGGTTTTGGGGAGATGAAAGAACTAATCATGAAAGTACAGCAGGCAGTTTGGCAGAAATTCAAAATTGAACTTGAACCGGAAATAGAGATTTGGGAAGGTAGTTACAGGTAAAGCAGTTATGGAAGTTAAAAAAATCGGTGTTTTAATGGGCGGATTTTCCAGCGAGCGAGAGATTTCTTTAAAATCTGGTAAGGCTGTCTTAGGTGCTTTGCAAGAACTGGGATATTATACCACAATTTTAGATTTCGAGTCTGAATCTGATCTAATAGATAAAATTCAGAAAAGCGATATAGATTGTGTGTTTAATGCTTTGCACGGAGCTTTTGGCGAAGACGGACAAGTGCAAAAGATTTTGGAAGATCTGAATGTGCCGTATACTGGATCCGGACCCAGAGCAAGTGAGCTGGCAATGGATAAGGTAGCTTCCCGAAATATTTTTCTGGATAACAATATCCCTGTGCCTGAGGGAGGAATTATCGATAGTGAAAATAATATTGATAATTTGTCGGTATCTTCTTTTCCAGTTGTGATCAAGCCTTCACGGGAAGGATCGAGTATTGGATTATCTATTGTAGAAGATAAATCAACCTTAGCTATAGCAATAAAAAAAGCCTTGGAATTTGATCAGCAGGTAATGATTGAATGTTATATTGAAGGCAGAGAAATAGCAGTTGGTATTTTGGACGGTAACCCGCTGCCGGTTATAGAAATTGTTCCTAAAAATAGATATTATGATTTTGAAGCAAAATATACCGAAGGAATGACAGAGTATCTTGTTCCGGCAGTTTTGCCGGAAACTATATATCTACATGCGCAAGCGTTAGCTTTAAAAGCGCATCAACTTTTAGGATGTCGCGGGTTTTCGCGTGTAGATATGATTGTGGATAAAAAAGGCACTCCGGTAGTTTTGGAAGTGAATACTATTCCTGGGCTTACTTCTACTAGTTTGCTGCCGAAGGCAGCGTTAGCTTGTGGAATTAGTTTTCCTGAGTTGTGTCGAAAAATGATTACCGGGGCAGTTTGTGTAGATACGGTAGATAGCAGATAATATACGAAAGGATTTGTGATATGGGGCGGTCAAGGAAAAAAAATAGAAGGAGTCGATCAAGAAAAGGAATACGTTTGTTTAATGTGAAGCAGGTTAAAATGGCTGTACAGCAGAATGGATCACGTATTTTGCTGGGGATTGCAGCGATTGCTGTATCTGTGTATTTCATCATGAGCATGAATTCATTTCTTTTTGCTTCGGAATATTTTAAAGTGACGGAAATCGAAGTAATCGATAAATATCAGGATGAAATAGAATATCCGATAGCTAGAATAAAAGATAACCCTAATATTTTCAAAGTAAACCTGGACAAGATTTCTAAAAATCTGGAAAGGGAATATTCAAATATCCAAAAAGCAATTGTAAAAAGAATACTTCCGAATAAGCTAAAGATCGAGATTTTGCGGCGGAGTCCGGTTGCACAGATAGCATTATCCGCAGAAAATGGCAAGAAAAAGTTCTATTTTTTTAGTGTGAATGACGATTCCTATATTTTAGCTAATTTAGGAGTGCGTCCAAAAAGGAAGCTACCAATTATTTATGGGACAGAGTTAAATGTCAACGATATTGAAGTCGGGCGTTCTTATGAGGACTCAAATTTAGGACGTGCTGTTTCGCTTATTAATGAACTAAAAAGTACTGGATTTTTGAAACGGTATAAAATTACCAAATTGGATGTAACCAATGTGAGGAGCATGTCATTTTTTATAAAAAACAGATTAGAGGTTAAGATCGGAGATCGTGACTGGCGCAGAAGAATAGCCAATCTTACAAGTATATTACAGAATATGGATATATCCGAACATGAATATATTGATCTGAGATTTAAAGAGATAGTTTTCGGAAAGAAGAATGATGAAAAGTAAATTGCCTTTAGTTAGTCTAGATATCGGTAGTGCCAAAACTACGATTTGCATCGGAAATTTTGATACTGCAGGCCGGGTGGAAATATATAATGCGATAATGGTTAAAACACGAGGTATGCAGCGTGGTATTATTACAAACTTATCTGAGGTGGCAGAGGGAATTGAAGAGGCTGTAAAAAAGGCAGAGGCGAAATTCCAGGCTTCAGAGCGATGCCGTAAGATTTGGGGAAAAAGACAATTTCGCATAAATTCTGCATATGTTACGATTAGCGGAGAACATATTTTGGGTATTAATACAAAGACGAAACTTTCTTTGTCCGATCGACCGGTTGAGATTACAAACCAGGATTCATTGCGTGCGATAGAGATGGCAAAATCTTTGTCTGCGTCGATAGATAGAGAGATTTTGCATGCAGATGCCCAGGAGTTTATCATCGATGGTTATAAAAAAATAAAAGAACCGTTGGGGATTTACGGAACAAAACTGGGGGTTACCCTGCATCTTATAAGTTGTGGGTCGTCTTTTATTAATAGTTTGGTAAAGGCAGTTAATCAGGCCGGGCTTGATGTTGACGGAGTAGTGTATTCTGGATTAGCTACCAGCCAGGCAATACTTACAGAAGAAGAGAAGGAGGCTGGGGTAATTTTGTTGGAAATGGGGGCTGGGACAACGAATATCATGTTTTTTGTTGAAGGTCGTCTTTTTTATACAAGTACTATTCCTATGGGAGGCTATGATATAACCTTAGAAATTGCCAGGCAGATGAAAATTGATTTTTACCAGGCAGAACAATTAAAAATGCAGTATAAAAGTATATGCGTTTATCCGGATGGACAAACTGAGGGTTGTGATGATAAAATAATAATAAAAAAGAGTTCTTCTCAATATGAGAGTATTAGTCGTCAAGAGTTGGCGGGGATTATTGATGCTAAAGTTAGAGAGCTGTTTTCAATGCTTAAGAAAGAAATTGAGTCCTCTGGTATTATACCGAGAGTAGGATATGGTGTAGTTATTTGTGGAGGTGTTTCATTTATGGATGGGGTTATTGAAAAATTAGAAAGACAGTTAAATCTGCCGATTCATCTGGGCATTACACGTGGATTTGTTAGCAGTTTTTCCGGATTAGGTAACAGTTTTTATGCTACCGGTATCGGATTGATCATGCATGCGTTAGCGGAAAAAGGCAAGAAATACAAGAGCCGTAATTTGCAAAGGGGAGTTGTAGCCCAGTTAGTGTCTAAAGTTAAGAACATTTATGAAGAGTATTTTTAAAAAACCCAGGCATACCCACTGGGTACGTCGAGGCTTTTTGCAGCTGTTTTAAGCCAAAAAGATTAGTGCTATTCGCTGTGGACTAATGCAAATTCTGGGTTTAAACGGGAAAATAAGGGGAGTTATATGAAAGAAGAGGCTTGTATTCTAATTATCGATGATGAATCGAGTATGCTGAATGAATTTGAAAATGTTTTTACTAAAGAAGGCTATCAGGTAAGAAAAGCACAAACTTGGCCGGAGGCGTATGAGTATCTGAAGAACCAGAAGTTTAATGTCGTAATTACAGATGTTGATATGCCGGATGTGGATTATCAGCAAGCGATTAAGGAGATTAAAAGTGCAGATAAAACCACATATGTAATCACTAGTGCCGGATACTCAGAAATTGACAAAGCTATGGAGTCTTTAAACCATGGGGCGCAGAATTATATTAGTAAACCTTTTGATCCAATTGATATAATTGCTTCTATTCGCAGGGTTATTGAAAAACAAAAACTGCAGAGTGATAATGTTCAACTATTTGATACGATCAAAGCCCTGGCTTTAGCTTTGGATGCACGGGATCATTATACTCATGGGCATTCGCAGGAGGTAACTGATTATGCAGTTGCTATTGCTGGCGATATGGATTTAGCTTTGGAGGATATTGAAAGAATTCGCGATGCCGGAATGTTGCATGATATCGGAAAGATTGGTATCCGGGATGAAGTATTACTTAAGCCGGGCCGGCTTACAGAGGAAGAATATACACAGATAAAAAAACATCCGGAAATCGGTAGAAAAATCCTGGAACCGGTACGTTCTTTAGCGGATAAGATTCCTTTAATTTATCATCACCATGAGCGTTTTGACGGGCATGGGTATCCTGAAGGATTAGCCGGGGACAATATTCCTTTGGGAGCAAGGATACTTTCAGTAGCAGATGCGTATCAGGCGATGACTTCAGATCGTCCTTATCGGAAAGCATTACCTCAAGAAGTTGCGATTAGTGAGTTAAATAAAGGTCGGGATAAACAATTTGATTCACGAATAGTGGATATATTTATAGATGTCTTGAAAAAAAATAAGGTCTAGCCGGGTAAAGGAGCAAGGATAATATGGAAATAGATTTAATTGCGGTTTTAAAAGCAATGGTAACTAAAGGAGCGTCCGATGCGCATTTAAAAGTGGATAGGCCGCCGGTTTTTCGAATAAAAAAGGATTTGATTAGTTCTGATTTTCCTGTTTTATCAAATAAAGATATCGAAAAGATTGCTTATTTTATGATGCGGGAACGTCATCGTCGGGAGTTTGAAAGAAAAAATGAGATAGATTTTTCATACCAATTACCGGATGTAGGCCGATTTCGCGTAAATGTATTTCGCCAGCGAGGTGATGTCGGTATTGTTATGCGTGTTGTAAAAAATAAAATCCCTTCGGTTCAGGAGTTATGTATTCCACCGATATTTCAGAATATAGCGATGTATGAACGTGGGATTATCATAGTTACCGGTGCTAGCTCTATGGGTAAATCTACAACTCTTGCGGCGATGATCGATCACATTAATAGAAGCAAGAGATCTCATATTATTACCATTGAAGATCCGATTGAATATGTGCATGAAGATAAACAGTCTATTATCAATCAGCGGGAAGTAGGGTTGGATACTGAATCTTTTCACCAGGCGTTGCGTTATGTTATTCGGCAGGATCCGGATGTGATTTTGATTGGAGAAATGAGAGATGCAGAGACTTTTCAGACAGCGTTAGCTGCTTCGGAGACGGGTCATTTGGTTTTTAGTACTCTCCATGCGGCAGATACTTCTCAGGTTGTAGATAGAATCATGGATTTCTTTCCGGCTGAGCAACATGCTATGGTAAGAATGCAGTTGTCGTTTAACCTAAAAGCAGTTACTTGTCAACGACTTATGCCGCGAGCTGATGGAGAAGGAGTTATCCCGGCGGTTGAAATCATGCTGATCAATCCCACAATAATGAAGCTTTTGCGTGAGAATAAGACGGAAAAACTAGAAAGTACGATCAGGGCATTTTCAGAAGCAGGGATGATAACATTTAATCAGTCTCTGGTGAGTTTAGTTAAATCTGAATTGATTACTTTGGAATCTGCGATGGCAAACTCCAGTAACCCCGAAGCATTAAAAATGAATCTTAAAGGTATTTATCTGGATGAAGACCGCAGGATTTTAGGTGAGTAATTATAGCTCTTTTCTCATCAGCAAGGAAATAAATACAGTTCCACTCAAAAAGAATGCACGTTTTAAAATTGCTTTGATATATCCGAATACTTATCGGGTGGGAATGAGCAATTTAGGTTTTCATTCTGTATACTATCAATTAAATCAGCATGAAGATGCTTTGTGCGAGCGGTTTTTTTATGAACCTGCCAAACGGCAGCTATTATCTTTAGGTAATAGTACCTCTTTAAAATCATTTGATATCATTGCATTTTCCATATCCTATGAGCTGGATTATTTAAGTTTTTTTAATATTCTTGAGAGTATTGAGTTATTGACCCCAAACGGCCAGCGTCCGGTAATGCCGCTTATTATCGTGGGTGGGATTGTAACTTCTTTTAATGCTTTAGCGCTATCTAAATTTTCTGATGTAGTATTTACCGGAGAAGCAGAGGAATCATTGCAGGATTTCATGCAAATACTTGCGTCTTATTCGCAGATTGATTCACAAAAGAAAAAACAAAAACTATTAATTGAACTAGCGGAAATTAAAGGAATTTTTGTTCCCGAGTATTCTAATCCGGATAGAACCGAAGTTAGCTTTGTTAAAGATGTGAATTTATATCCTACTTCGACCCGGATATTCACAGCGCGTACAGAATTCCCGAACACATTTTTAACTGAAGTTTCACGCGGTTGTCCCTGGCATTGTCGTTTTTGTGCAACCGGATCGGTTTATAATAGGTTTAGGCCGAGAAAACTGGATGTTTTAACTTCGGAAATTGATTTTGGATTGCGTTATACATTGAAGGTGGGCTTGGTTGGAGCAGCAATATCGGATTATCCTGATATAGAGCAATTGGTTGAATGGTTGATGCGAAAAAATGCGCGGATATCGGTTTCCAGTTTGCGGATTGAAAGCGTAAATCCGGTTTTACTACGTGCTTTAGCTGATACTGGACAGAGGACAGTTACTTTTGCTCCGGAGGCTGGTTCTGAAAGATTGCGTGGTTATTTGAATAAAAAAATTAGTAATGCGGAGATCCTGGAAAAGATTGAATTAGCAAAGAAATGCGGGATTAAAAAGGTTAAGCTTTATTTTATGATTGGATTGCCTACAGAAGAAGATAATGATGTGGAGGCAATTGTTGAACTGGCAAAACATGCGGTAGGGATATTACCGATTAAAGTTCATATCGGGATTTTTGTACCAAAACCGAAGACATCTTTTTCTCGAGAAAAGATTGCGGGTAAAAAAATACTTTTGTCCAAGATTCGTTATTTAAGACAACATTTAGCGGCTAAAAAAAGCATTGAATTTAACGCTAGAAAAGTAAAAGAGGCTGTGCAGGAAGCTTTGTTTTCAACTGCGGATGAACATTTTTTTAAGGAATTTTTGCGCCTTTAGCAAAATCGAGGTATAATTAATATAGAAATTAATAAATTAAAATGAAAAACAAACTGATTTTTGTATTCGGAATATTTAGTCTTGTTTTTCTGGTTATTATTGTTAGCACGAATATTGTTTTTCATTTTCGGCATACTTTAAAACTGGAAAAAGAAAAGGCATGGGCGTTGGTAAAGACGCTATCTAAATCCCTTGACCTTCCCATGGTTGCCGGAGAAATGGATGTGGTGGCGGACACACTTGTTACCGTGGGAGAACTTGAAGACTTAAAACGTATTCATATTACGGATACAAGAGGTATTATTCGATATAGTTCAAACCCAAAACAGGTGGATAGTCTGACCCATTCTGAGGTTATAGAACGGGCTCTAGCAGAGAAAAAAGAAATTGCTGACTTTGAGCATCGGGGTGGTGATTACTTGTTTAGTCTTGCTTTACCAATATTAAATGAGCAGCGCTGCTATCCTTGTCATCCCCAGAAAGATGAAATTCTGGGAGTTTTAAGAGTCGGGATAGACTGGAAACCTGTCCAGAAAACATTGATGGGAAATATTCGCCAGGATATTATTATTGCCGTAATATTTTATATTATAGCTATTTTCATCTCCGTTCTTTTTCAGCGTTTTTATAACGCAACACAGGTAGCATATGAAAATTTAGAAAAAGCGCAGGAGCAGCTTATAAAAACAGAGAAGATGGCGGCTATCGGACAGATGGCGGCTGCAATCAGCCATGATTTACGCAATCCGCTTACCGGTATAAAAATGGCGACATATTATTTAGGAAGTAAGATTGATAAAGACAATGTAGAAATAGGTAATATTCTAAAAGATATTGATCTGGAAATTGATTACGCGAGCAATGTAGTAACTAATATTCTTACCTACTCTAAGCCAACAGAATTAATTTATGTATATGCTGATATAAATAAAGTAATAAAAGAAACAATTCCTTTTTTACATTTGCAAAGCCGAGACTTAAATATAGAATTAATCACAAATTACGGGAAAGATATTCCGGAAGCTCTAATAGATGTGCGGCAGATAAAACAGGCAATTGTGAATTTATTGACGAATTCTATTCAGGCAATGCCAGAGGGAGGGCGATTAACCGTAAGTACAAAATTGGTTGGAAAATCCGTAGAATTAACAGTGCTTGATACAGGAACCGGTATTTCTTTGGATGATGAAACTAAAATTTTCAATCCATTTTTCACTACGAAAGCAAGAGGCGTAGGACTGGGTCTTTCTATTGTTTTCAGTATTGTAAATAGGCACGGTGGAAGCGTGGAATTATCAAGTGAGGTGAATAAAGGCACTATATTTATTATCCAACTTCCGATTCAGAAACAGTCTCAGGGAGGGGCAATCCCCTTACAGGAAGAGATCGTATGAAACATAAAGAGATGATTAAATGCATAAAAGAAGCAAGAAATTTACCGGAATTGCTGGGGCACTTAGTTGGTTGTTTTACCGATAGCGATGAGGATAAATGTGAGCAGTTAAAAAAGGCGATTAATTGTAAAATAGATGAGTTTAAAAAAACAGATGATTCTTTTCGGGAGGCTTCCCGTCGTTCAATGCATTCAGAGAGGCTGGCGGCAATGGGGCAGATGGCGGCTGCAATCAGTCATGACTTGCGTAATCCTTTAAGTGGTATTAAGGTAGCGGCTGAGTATCTGATGCGGAAACTGAAAGATGAATCTGAAACCATGGATATTATTAATAATATCCATAATGAAGTTATTTTTGCAAATAGTATTATTTCCAATATTCTAGAACACGCTAGGATTAGCGAGCCGAGTTTTCAGAAGATATCGATAAAGAAGTCGATTGATGAGGCTGTTTTAACTGTGGCTCAACAGGGATGTTTTAATAAAATTAAAATAAAAAAAAGAATTGATGCTAATTTGCCGTTATTGAATCTTGATTCACTACAGATGCGTCAGGTTTTCATGAATCTATTTAATAATTCCGCGGAGGCTATGGTCGGGGGCGGGGAATTGAAAATTGATGTATTGCGCAAGGAAGATAGTGTTGTTATTAGTATAAGCGATAGCGGAGGCGGTATAGAAAAAGACAATTTTGATAAATTGTTTGAGCCGTTTTTTACGACAAAAGTAAAAGGCATAGGATTAGGATTGGCGATTACTAAAGAGATTGTTGAAAAACATAAAGGGCAAATATCTGCGGGAAGTAAAACCGGCAAAGGTGCTACTTTTACCATAAGTTTACCAATACCTCCAAAGAATGAGAAAAAGAAAACGGATAATTAAAAATGGATAAAAAGATGCATATATTGATTGTTGACGACGAGCAGATTGTGAGAGAGACGATAGAGCGGGTATTGAGGAATGAAGGTTTTAGTGTTCAGGTTGCCGAGTGCGGCAATACAGCGGTTGAATTGGCAAAGACAGTTGAAGTGGATGTTGCTCTGTTGGATATTAAAATGCCGGGAATTGATGGAATTGAGACTCTGGTAAGGCTTAAAGCATTAAAACCGAAAATGTCTGCAATAATGATGACTGGTTATGAATTGCCGGAACGGCTGGAAAAAGCTTTTGCTATAGGTGCATGTGCGTGTTTACATAAACCTTTTGATATCCAAAAATTATTGGATATTGTTGAAGGGCTAAAGAATAAAGATGAAGAATAATAATAGTTTATATAAAATTTTGCTAGTGGATGACGAAAAAGTTATCCGGGAAACCTTGTGTTCGATTTTAAAGGAAGACGGTTATGGGGTTTCTACGGCCAGGTGGGGGAAAGATGCAGTTAAGCTGGCCAGAGAGGCTAAATTTGATTTAGCAATCCTTGATCTGAAGCTTCCGGATATGAGCGGGTTAGATGTTTTACGCAGACTTAAAGAATATCATCCGGATATTTGTGCGGTTTTAATAACTGCTTATCCAACCACAGAATCGGCAATAATGGCAATCCAGGAAGAAGCATATGAATATATTACAAAGCCGTTTGATATTAGCCATGTGAAATTGGTTATTCGAAGAGGTATCGAAGAAAAACAACTGGCATTGGAGAATAAAAAGCTGCTAAGTAATATTAAAAATGAGAAAGATAAACTTGAGACAATGTTACATATCGGACATATGATGAGCTCGATATTGAACCTGGAAAAACTAGCGGAATTTATTGTGCAGAAGATATCAGATGTTTTAAAGTCAAGGGTTTGTTCTTTGATGTTGCTTGATACAGAAGAAGAAATGCTTGTGATTAAAGCGGCCAGAGGGCTTGATGATGTAGTAGTTAAGACTACACGGATAAAATTGGGAGAATCGATAAGCGGATGGGTGGCGCAAAAAGGAGAGCCGGTACTTGTTCGTAATATAGAAGATGATTTACAGTTTGGCCGGGCTAATCTGCCTCAATATGAAACGAAATCACTTTTATCTCTGCCGCTTAAGGTTAAAGGTATTGTGTTAGGAGTAATAAACGTTGCGGATAAAAAACATTCAGAGCAAGGGAATGTTTTTACGGAAGATGATCTTCAGTTTTTAGCGATGATTTGTAATTATGCGGCAATTTCGATTGAGAATGCCAAGCT
Organism: PVC group bacterium; assembly: GCA_024231215.1. GTDB lineage: Bacteria > Omnitrophota > Gorgyraeia > B26-G9 > B26-G9 > JAAEQR01. The sequence continues at coordinate 407,941 of JAAEQR010000072.1, forward strand.
TTATGGAGAGGTGAAAAATCTGGCTATAACCGATGGCTTGACCAATTTATTTAATCATCGTTATTTTCAGACACAGCTAGGTGCGGAAGTTGCGCGTGTACAGCGTTATCCACGTCCGTTATCTTTGCTTATGTTTGATATCGATTCATTTAAACAATTTAATGATACTTATGGACATCCTATGGGGGATACGGTGCTTAGCCAGATTGGTAAGATGATTAGGAAAACAGTTCGTAAAGTTGATATTACCTGTCGTTATGGAGGAGAGGAATTTGCGGTAATTCTACCGGAAACACATTTAAAAAAAGCAGCGGTTGTTGCCGAAAAAATCCGTCAAAATATAGAAGCTTTGCAGTTTGAAACCGGTAAGGGTAAAAATAAAAAAATGACGGTGAGCGGCGGGGTAGCTGAATTTAATAAGGGAATAACCAAAGAACAGCTGGTAACATTTGCCGATGGCGCGTTATATAAAGCAAAAACCACGGGTAAAAATAAGATCTGTACTCATCTGCCTAGTAAATAAGTATCCAAATCATGGGGAAGGAATTTTTCTCTGCCTACCTTTATATCAATATACTATTTTTCAAATATCGATAAAAGTGGTATACTAAAAGCTACAAATTCTGGGTTTAAAAAAGGATTTAAAATACAATGATTGAACAGCGGTTAGAAGATTTAAAACACAGGGTTGAGATTGCAGCCCATAGGGCCAGCCGATCCTTAGAAGATATATCCATTGTATGTGTGACCAAGCAGGCTCGCTTAGAAGATGTGGTTGAGGTTGTCCGGGCCGGGTTTTTTTGTATTGGTGAGAATCGTATCCAGGTGGCAGAGGAGAAATTTGAGTATTTAAAGAAGACGCTGTCTGAAACTGAATTCTCACAATTGCGATGGCATCTGATTGGGCATTTACAGTCCAACAAAGTGGCTAAGGCAGTAAAGATGTTTGATATGATTCAGTCTGTAGATAGCTTAAAACTAGCACAGCTGATCAATTCTCAGGCCCAAAAGGCAGGTAAGCCGATTGATATTTTGGTTCAGCCGAATATCTCAGAGGAAGAGTCTAAACACGGGGCAAGTTTTGAGAAATCAGGAGAATTGATAAAACAGATAAATGATTTAAAGTTTTTAAATCTTAAGGGGCTTATGGGTATTGGGCCGTTTACGGATGATCAGCAGTTGATACGATCATGCTTTCGCAAGTTGGCAGGGTTTTATAAGTCTCAGCCTGTAATGCCAATATTATCTATGGGGATGAGTGATGATTTTGAGATTGCGATAGAAGAAGGCTCAAATATGATCAGGGTTGGCAGAACAATTTTTGGAGGATAGAAAAGACGATGAAAGTAGGTATAATCGGCGCAGGTAATATGGGAGAAGCAATTATCCGAGGGCTTGAGCAAAAGAAGGGAGCTTCTGTTTTTGTCTATGAAAAGGACAGCCGGCGGCTAGCTAAAATTTGCCGTAGTTATCATGTGAAAAAGATTACACTTGAACAATTGAAAAAAACGTGTAATATAATTATCATTTGTGTGAAGCCTCAGAATATAGACGAAGTGCTGACTGTTTTAAGTCTAGCTTTGAACAGCCGACAGCTAGTTATTTCTATTGCGGCTGGAGTTACAATAAAGCATATTCAGAAGTTTTTTAAAGAGAAGGTTCCGGTCGTAAGAGTAATGCCGAATATGCCGGGTTTGATTGGAGTTGGTATTTCTGCGTATTGTCTTGGCAAACATGCCAAGCAAAAGCACGCAAAGATAACTGATAGTATATTCTTAACTATGGGGGAGACTTTGCGGACTACAGAAAGTAAGATGAATGCGGTGACTGCGGTTAGCGGTAGCGGTCCGGGATTTATTGCATATTTAGCAGATAGTTTAATAAGTGCAGCTCGTTCTGTGGGTTTAACGGAAAAAGAGGCTTATTTTCTGAGCTTATATACCTTGCAGGGTACTGCGTCTTTGATGGTTGAGACGCAGATATTACCTGAGGTTCTGGTTAAGCGTGTGGCATCTAAAGGTGGGACTACAGAGGCTGGGCTTAAGGTATTTAATAAAGAGAAAACTAAAACGATTGTAAAAAAGGCTATTCAAGCTGCGGTAAAAAGAGCAAAGGAGTTATCAAAGGAATAATTATGGATACACAAATTGATTACAAAAAGACGATAAATTTACCCAAAACCGATTTCCCAATGAAAGCGAATCTTTCAAATAAAGAACCGCTGATTTTAGAAAATTGGAAAAATCAGCAGCTTTATAAGAAAATGCTTGAGCAGGCAGGGTCTAAGCCTAAATATGTTTTGCATGACGGGCCGCCGTATGCAAATGGAAATATCCATATTGGGCATGCTTTAAATAAGATATTAAAAGACATTATTGTCAAGTATAAATCAATGCGCGGTTTTTTTACGGCTTATGTGCCGGGATGGGATTGTCATGGCTTGCCTGTAGAGCTTCAGTTATTTAAAAAATTGAAAAAACGAAAAGATCAAGTTGATCAAGTTGAATTTAGAAAACAGGCGCATGATTTTGCGATGCGGTTTGTTGATATCCAGAGAGAAGAATTTAAACGTTTAGGTGTTTTTGGGGATTGGGAAAATCCTTATTTGACCTTAGCTCATAGTTATGAAGCGGCAATTATCCGTTCCTTTGGCGCTTTAGTTGGTAAAGGATATATTTATAAAGGATGTAAGCCTGTAAATTGGTGCTCTAACTGTGAGACTGCTTTGGCTGAGGCTGAAGTTGAATATGAAAATCATACTTCTCCGTCGGTTTTTGTTAAGTTCGCAATTCCGGATATTAGTAATGTTCCGGATACAGAAGGAGCTGGTACAGATAAATTTCATCTTGTTATCTGGACGACAACTCCTTGGACATTACTGGGTAATGTGGCGTGTGCAGTGCATCCTGAGTTTACGTATGTATATGCAAAAGTAGGGGATGAAGTCCTGGTCTTGGAAAAAAATCTGGTTCAGTCTGTTTTGGAAAAGGCGGGAATAACAGATTATAAGATTGTGGGAGAAAGCAAAGGATTGAACTTAGAAGACCTTGAATATAATCAGCCTTTTGGAAGAAGAGGTAAGGTAGTGCTTGCGGATTATGTTTCTTGTGAAGATGGTTCTGGAATTGTGCATACAGCTCCCGGATACGGAACAGAAGACTTTATGACCGGTAAAAGATATGGCCTGGATGTAGTCATGCAGGTTGATGATAAAGGGCGTTTCTTTAGTAATATTCCTCAATTTGGGGGTTTACATGTACATAAAGCTAATCCTTTGATCGTTGAGACTTTAAAAGAGAAGGGGGAACTTCTTGCCGGCCTAGATATTCAACATTCTTATCCGCATTGTTGGCGCTGTAAAAAACCGATTATTTTTAGAGCTACAGATCAGTGGTTTATGAGCATTGATCATAAGGCGTTAAGGAATAAGATTCTGGGAGAAATACCCCATCTTCGATGGGTTCCGGGATTTGGAGAAAATAGAATTACAAGTATGGTTGAAAGCAGGCCGGACTGGTGTCTTTCCCGACAAAGATTGTGGGGAGTTCCGATTCCGGTATTTTACTGTGTTAAATGTAATACTTCGGTTTTAGATAAAAATGTGATTGAGCACTTTGCTGAAATCGTTGAATCAGTTGGTACTGATAGTTGGTTTAGCAAAGAAGCAAAGGAGCTTTTACCGGATGGTTTCGTTTGCTCGGGGTGTCAGTCAACTGAATTTAAAAAAGAGACAGATATTTTGGATGTATGGTTTGATTCAGGGGTGAGTCATCAGGCGGTGGTTAAACAAAATCCGAATTTGCAATATCCGGCAGATCTTTATTTAGAAGGTTCTGATCAGCATCGCGGTTGGTTCCAGGCGTCTTTAATTCCGGGGATGGCAATTGACGGTTGTGCTCCGTTTAAAGGTGTGCTTACCCATGGGTTTGCGGTTGACGGAGAGGGCAAGAAGATGTCTAAATCCCGCGGTAATGTTATTGCTCCGCAAACGGTCATTAATAAATTAGGCGCAGATGTATTAAGACTTTGGGTTGCTTCTTCAGATTATACCGGTGATGTGAGGATCTCAGATGAGATCTTAGCCCGGGGTAGTGAGAGCTATCGCAAGATCAGAAATACTCTGAAGTTTATACTTGGTAATTTGTTTGATTTTGATCCGAATAAAGATGTTGTAGCTTATGAAGATTTACAGGAAATTGACCGCTGGGCCTTATCTGCTTTACATAAACTATTAAAGCAAGTGACAGATGCTTATGAGAAATTTGCTTTTTATCAGGTAAATAAGCTGATCTATAACTTTTGTATTGTGGAGATGAGTTCTTTCTACCTGGATGTTTTAAAAGACAGGCTTTATACTTCTGCTGCAGGCGCTACTGTGCGTAGGTCCAGCCAGACAGTTTTATATGAGATTTTGCTATCAATTATTAAGGTTATAGCTCCGGTGCTATCGTTTACCGCAGAAGAAGCATATGGTTTTGTGCCGGCTAAGACAGAGGATAGTGTGTTTTTGACAGAGTGGCCGGAATGTAAAGAAGAGCATATAAAAGAAGATTTAAATTGCACCTGGAAGGTATTACTTGATGTGCGTAATTGTGTCTTAAAGGTGTTAGAAGAAGCCCGTAGTAGTAAGCTGATCGGCAACAGTCTTGAAGCTAAAGTGGTCATTTTTTACTCTAAAGATGATGCGAGAATGCGTGAGATGTTAGAGGGATATTTAGGACAGCTTCCCGGTATTTTTATCGTCTCGCAGGTGGAGTTGAATTCTGATATTGACAGCGCTGATTTGCCAGTATATAATGTAGACCTCTTGCAGCAAAATGCAGAGATTGTTCAAGGACAGATGAAAATAAAGATAGAAAGCGCGCAAGGCACAAAATGTATACGTTGTTGGAACTATGCGCAAAGTGTAGGTTCAAATGAACAGCATCCGAGTTTATGTGCCCGATGTGTTGAGAATATTTAGATCTAGGAAAGGAGCTAGAGTAGCGTGAATAAAAAAGAATCTCAGGAATTTAAAAAGAAACTTATTAGTTTAAGAGAGAGAATTAGCGAAGAGATCAAACATTTAGGAGAGAACGGTGGTATAAATAAATCACAAAGAGATGCAAGTGGTGATTTATCTGCATATACTTTTCATATGGCTGATGTGGCCAGCGATAGTTATGAACGGGAGTTTTCCTGGGATAGACTTAGCGGCGAACAGCAAGAAATCGTTCAGATAGATGATGCCTTAAAAAGAATCGAAGAAGGTACCTACGGAAAATGTGAGGGGTGCGGAGGCAAAATCAAAAAAGAACGTTTAAAAGCTTTGCCACATTGCAAGATGTGCCTTAAATGCAAAAAAGAGCAAGAAGAAAAAAAAGGTTAAGTATAGGCGGACATACTGTGATACTTAAACTAGTAATATCCGTTTTTCTTGTTTTTCTCGATCAGCTTTCTAAGATTGTTGTAATGAAAAAGCTGTATCAAAATGAGAGCATACCTGTCTTAAGCGATATCTTTCATATAACGCTTGTCTATAATAGCGGTTCAGCTTTTGGTTTGTTTCGTGACCAGAACTGGATACTGCCCTACATTTCTGTTTTTGCGATTATTGCTATTCTATTACTGCTGATACGGCGTCCGCAGTTTGAATCAAAAAAATATCTTCATATATGGCAGATAGCTTTGCTTCTTATTTTAAGCGGAGCTACAGGTAATTTAATCGACCGGATAAAGCTCGGGTATGTGGTAGATTTTCTTGATTTTCGGATTTGGCCGGTTTTTAATATTGCGGATACACTGATATCTTGCGGAGTAATATTGCTTCTTTTTGTTTTTTTTAAAAAAGACGCAATTATTCAAAATTGATTAGAGGGATTTAAAGATGTATCCTATTTTATGGCAAATAGGTTCGATCAGTATATATTCTTACGGGGTTATGGTTGCAATCGGGATTATGGTTTCTACTTATCTTTGCCAGTTTCATGCAGCTAAAAGAGGCATAGAAGATGAGAAGATTGTTGATCTGATATTTTGGGTGATTATCTTCGGTTTGATCGGAGGACGACTCTTATATGTTTTATTGAACTTAAATGATTTTGTATCCCAGCCTCTGGAAATCGTCAAAATATATAAAGGCGGACTTATTTTTCACGGTAGTTTTATCGCCGGGATTATAACGGCGTTTGCGTTTATCAAAAAGACAAAGATGCCTTTGGGTAAGAGTTTAGACCTGATTGCTGTTTATGCGCCTTTAGGCCATGCCTTTGGTCGTATCGGGTGTTTTTTGAACGGGTGTTGTTATGGACATAGTACGGATGTAAGCTGGGGAGTATTGTTTCCCGGGCATATGTATCATGTGCATCCGACCCAGATATATTCAACTGTTTTATTGTTTGGCCTATGTGTGTTTTTGTATTTTCGGGAAAGAAAGAAATTGTTCGACGGGCAGATAATTAGCCTATATTTTATTTTATATGGTGTTATGCGTTTTACCATGGAGTTTCTACGGGGAGATAATCCGGCTGTATTGGGAGGCCTTTCTGTATTTCAGATAATTAGTATTGGATTATTAATAGTCGGAATAATTATGTATCGTAATTTTAAGACGAAAGGTGTGAAAAGTTAAAATTGGAAAAAGAATTAGTTTTTATTGTAGAAGAAAAATTTTCAGGGCAGAGAATAGATAAGTATTTGGGCTCGCAGCTTGCCGAAGAACTTTCCCGTAGTAATATAAAAAAGATTATCACCGATAAACGAGTCTCATTAAACGGAGTTCACCCAAAAGCTAATCACAAGATAAAAGTAAATGATAAGATTGTAATTATAGTGCACGATACAGATACAGCCCAAGCTGCGCCGGTAGATATCCATCCGGCAAACATCCCTTTAGATATTATCTTTGAAGATGAGTATATTATCGTGGTGAATAAGCCGGCAGGCTTAGTTGTTCATCCGGCCCCGGGGCATTACGATGATACCCTGGTAAATGCATTGCTTTTTTATACAAAAGAACTTTCGCAGATAAATGGTAACTTAAAGCCGGGTATTGTGCATCGTCTGGATAAGGATACTTCCGGAATTATGGTTGTAGCCCGGGATGATAAGACACATAATGTCCTAGCAAAACAGTTTAAACAGCATAAAGTTAATAAAATGTATATTGCCGTGGTTCTGGGTAGTGTGGAATACGACGAAGGGATAGTTGAAGCTCCAATTGCCAGAAGCCCTATGGATCGTAAGAAAATGATGGTTGCGTATGCAGCCAGCCGGGATGCCGAAACTTTTTACCGAGTGATTAAACGTACTCCAAAGATGACGGTATTAGAAGCTCATCCGAAAACCGGCAGAACCCATCAGATTAGAGTACACATGGCTCATCTTGGACATCCACTTATCGGGGATGTAGCTTATTCCCAAGGAGGTCGGCAAGACCCCATAGATAGGCAAGCCTTACATGCTAAGAAAATTGGCTTTAAACATCCTCAGACTAAAGAATATGTGGAATTTGAAGCACCCCTACCACCGGATATGGAAAAGCTGATAGAGTTGATAGGATAGATATCCAAACCAGATTATATGATTAAATCAAAGATAAAAATAAGAACTAAATATGTACCTGCAGGTATTAAGATTCTTTATGAGGATCGAGACATGCTTGTGATCGATAAAAGTGTAGGGCTTTTGAGTGTTAAAGCTAATTATGAAAAAGAAAATACAGCACATAATCTGCTTACGAATTACGTTCGAAAAGGTAATCCAAAAGCAAGGATGAAGCTATTTGTTGTGCATCGCTTAGATCGGGAGACATCCGGAGTGCTGATTTTTGCTAAAAGTCTGGAAATTCGCGAGAAGTTTGCAGATCAGTGGGAAAGTGTAGAAAAAAAATACTTAGCTTTAGTCGAGGGTAATTTAAGAGAAAAAAGCGGAATTATATCGTCTTATCTTACGGAGGGGGATGATTATATAGTAAGATCTGTTGATAATCCACGCGAGGGAAAGCTGGCTAGAACTAAATATAAGGTAATAAAAGAATCCAAGAAATATAGTCTATTAGAAATTGACCTTCTTACTGGTAAAAAAAATCAAATTCGTGTTCACTTCTCAGAAATTGGGCATCCGATTGTCGGAGATATAAAATATGGCAAAAAAACTAAGGGACGTCTAGGGTTACATGCATGGTCGATTAAGTTTAAACATCCGTTTAATAATCAAGAAATGGAGTTTGAAACGAAAATTCCAGAATATTTTCTGAAATATTTTAATATTACGGGGCAAGTTGATACTTGCTCTTCTAAGGAGCAGAGGAGCAGTAAAAGAGAGAGCAGGAATGCTGGATAACTTAGAAAATAGAAATAAAAATGGATATATTCCAAAAACGTGGGATAATAAGATAAAAATATCTTTTAAAATGTGCGAATACGGAAACACCTGCTGGTATTGTTCATTTATGAGTTTGTGCAGGTAGAAAAAAGGAAATTATGAAATTTAGTGAATTAAATCTTCCAGATAAGATTATGGCATCTTTGGGTAAAATGGGTTTTGAGGAAATGACGCCGATTCAGGAAGCGACGTATCCGATTATTGCCGCTGGCCAGGATCTTTGTGCGCTAGCTGAGACTGGATCGGGTAAAACCGCTGCTTGTGCAATTCCGCTTATTCAGAAAGTGGATACAACTCAGAATACAATTCAGGGGCTGGTGATTGTGCCTACACGTGAATTATGTCTGCAGTATGTAACAGAGATCCAGAGCATTGGTGGAAAAACCGATTTGGCGCCATTTGCTATATACGGTGGATTTAGCCGGGAAATTCAAACTGCCAAGTTAAAACATGGGGTGCATATTTTGGTAGCAACCCCGGGACGATTGATAGATCTTTTATATGAGGGGATTGTTGATCTTTCGAATGTGAAATGCGCTATTTTAGATGAGGCAGATGAACTGTTGCAGGAAGGTTTTTTCAGTGATATAAAACTGCTGCTTTCATGTATTATTCATGAGCACCAGACGATACTATTTTCTGCAACCATGGCCGATGATATTAAAAAACTTGCTCATGACTGTCTGCGTGATCCTCAACATATATCTTTGATCAAAAAGAGGGCGGCTCCGGTAAGTATTGAACATTGTTTTTTCTATCTTCATCCTAAAAACAAGCAGGCAGAGCTGGCACGATTTATTGAAGAGGAGAAAATTCGTCAGGCGATTATTTTTTGTAATGCCCGGCATTTAGTGGATAAATTGTTTCGTACTTTGCGTGGTTCTGTGAAAAATGTTGATTTTATTCATGCCGGACTCCGGCAGGAAAAACGCACCTCAATTATCAGGAAATTCAGAAAAAAAGAAATCCATTATCTTATTGCCACAGATGTTGCCGGCAGAGGGCTTGATTTTTCTCATGTTTCCCATGTGATTAACTGGGATTTTCCAGGTGGAGGAGAACAGTATACGCATCGTACCGGCCGGGCCGGGCGTATGGGTAGAAAAGGCAAAGCATTTACCTTTGTTACCAAGCACGATTTGCCTGCGTTTACCGAAGTCATCAAAAAGAAAAATATATCTCCGATTTGGGTGAGCAAGGATCCTTTTCAGAATGAAAAGCTTCATGACCAGAGTCACTCCTCCTCGCCTAAAAAGAAAAAACGTTCATTCCACAGATTTAAGAAAAAACAATAGGAGTGATTTTGAAAATAGCCCATTCAATTATAAAAATTGGTTGCCTGTTTGTTGTCGGAGGACTCATACTGTATGTTTGTAATCTCAGCAATGTCCCCAAAAAATATTTAGAGGAATCCCATTGGGAACCGGACAATAATAATCCGATTATAAAATATGGACAAGAGATATCTGATATTATCTGGAACGATCCATGTGTGATAAAAGAAGATAATATTTATCGGATGTGGTTATCCGGAGGGACTGGTAAGGGGATTAATCACGTAAGGATTTATCAGGCTACTTCAAATAACGGGTTGAAATGGAAGATTGATCCTAACCCTGTTTTAGTGCCTGGAAGTGCGGGGCAATGGGATGATGAAAAGGTAGAAACCCCGATGGTTATAAAAGTGGGAGAAACATATCATATGTATTACTCCGGATTTAACACCGGAGATAAAGGGGGGCAGTATCAGATCGGCCATGCGGTTTCTTCTGATGGAACAACCTGGGCCAAAGATTCGCAGAATCCAGTCATTATGTATACGAACGATGCTCAGCATTGGGGATTTTATGGTGTTGCAGAACCCGGGGCTGTTTATAATGTAAAAGACGATAAAATTTATTTATATTATGTAGCGACAAAAATAAGAGATGGATATCAGGGGGGGAATCCGAATTTAATTACGCAGCATGGGATTTGCCTGGCGTTTTCTCCGGGTAATGACGGTAGTGATTTTACGCATTATGATTCAGATTCCGATGGCTTTCGCGATGCTGTATTGGTGCAGAGCTTAAATTATCCTCCGGAGATGGATTACCGGGGATATTCCACCCCGTTTATTGTTGTTGATAATGAAGGAATATATAATCTTTTCTATGATGTGGTGGTGCATTCTAAATACGGAGGCTGGAGACAGACTACACTTGCACGTGCTACAAGTTTCGATGGAAAGAGTTTTGTGGAAGTAGAACGGGATATTATTGTTTCGGGGGTAGAAAAATGGACCCAATCTGAAGTGCGTGCTCCCAGTGTTATGCAAGAAGGCGATAGATTTAAAATGTGGTATGCCGGGCACTCTGATTGGTTTAAATCTTCTGGGATTGGATATGCTGTACGTGGCGAGTAAGTGATAAAAGATTTTGTTTGCTATTCTTCTAACGATTCTACAAGGTTGGTGTAATAATCTACTTCTTTTAATCTATTTCTTTTTTTCGCGCCGTTAATATAAATCCTGCATTTTTGTTTTAATTCTTTCACTGCTGCTACAGATTGAGCTTCATCTAGTTGGCCGGATTTTATTATTTTATTTATAGAGTCAATCCGGAATTTATCCATGGCCGGATATTTTTTGGATAACTGATCTTTATGACCTCCTGTTTTTAAAGTGAGGCTTTCTGGGATGAGTTTGACAGAATACTTTTGTGTAGCCCGCAGCCAAAAATCATAATCTTCACATGCCGGCATTGACTCATCAAATAGTCCAATATCTGCAAAAAGATCTTTTTTTATTGCGGTAGTGGACATGCCAATACAGCACAGAGGCAGTGCTTTTTCAAAAACAGATCCGTCTGGTTTTTTATGCCGGATCTTTTGATTTAAAAGTATCCCGTTACGATACCATATTTCTTCGGTATGGAATATTTTGATTTGCGGGAATTGATTTATGTATCTATAAGTTACTTCTAGCTTTTCTTTTTTAAATTGATCATCAGAATCAAGAAAGACTATAAAATCCCCCTGAGAGTTTAAAACCCCGTTATTTCTGGCAGGAGATACACCTGAATGGTTTTGTCTGATATATTTAATGCGTGGATCCGTAATTGTTTTGATATAATTTAAAGTCTGATCTGTCGAGCCGTCATCGATGATTATGAGTTCAAAGTTTTCAAAACTCTGTGTTAGCACAGAATTGATAGCTGTTTTAAGGAAATCAAGCCGATTATATGTTGGAATTATAATACTAAAAAAAGGCGCGTTATTCTTGGACATGATTAAAAATTATAATATATATTTTGTATTTTGTAAATAATCTGTGAATAATATTAAAAATTTGATATAATTAGGCTATGGATAAAGAGGGACAGATGGAACAGTCTTATGGGGGACAAGAGAGACGGTACTATAAACGTTGTTCTGTAGAATTGCCGGTAAAGCTTTCTTTTATAAGCGATGAGGTAAAAACTCAGGTGGTTGAGTTTTACGAGGCGCATACTATTGATATCTCCGGCGGCGGACTGGCGATTAAAGTGCAAAGTCTTGATCGGGAAATAATTCCTCAGATCAATGTCGGGGTGATTCGCTGTGGAATTAAACTACATATCCCAATCTATGCGGAGCAGATAATGATGTTGACTAAATCAGCCTGGATTATGCGGCAGTTAAGTATGGGGCCGGAAGATTCAGGGTATATTATCGGGGTGCAGTTTACGGATATTACTACAGTGAATAAAGATAAGATTATAGGCTTTATAGTTGGTAGTTATTTGGGGAAACAATAGGTTTAAGTTTGTATAAAAATTGTAGTAGGCAAGTGTAATACCCGCTCTGGGTTACCAACTTAGGGCGGGTATTTTATTGTAAATAAAGGGGGTATTAATATGGAGAAAAATCTGTTATAATTAAATCTTAATAAGTATGAGTTAAAGGATGAGTTGAATAATGAAAAAGACAGAACAAAAAATAGTTAAATGGATACAAAAAAAAGTAAAAGATGCAAAGGCTAAAGGTATAGTCTTTGGGTTAAGCGGAGGAATAGATTCTGCGGTAGTTGCCGGGCTGGTTAAGAAAGCAGTAGGCAATAACCATCAGGCACTGATCTTACCATGCCATAGTTCAAAAAATGCGGCAAGTGATGCCAAGAAGGTGATAAAGCAATTCAAGCTAAAAAGCAGAATAGTTGATCTTACCGTAGTGTTTGATTGTTTCAAAAAGACATTACCGAAGGGAAATGCTTTGGCGAACGCAAATATTAAACCGCGCTTGCGAATGATAACGCTTTACTATATAGCAAATAGTTTGAATTATATTGTTGCCGGTACCGGTAATAAATCAGAATTATTAGTAGGCTATTATACTAAACATGGTGATGGAGGGGTGGATATCCTTCCGATTGCTGATTTGTTTAAAGCTCAGGTTGTTGAGTTAGCTGAGCAGTTGGGAGTACCGCAGTCTGTTGTTGATAAGCCTCCTTCAGCAGATCTCTGGTCTGGACAGACTGATGAAGAAGAAATGGGAGTTAAGTATTCAGAGCTTGATTGTATACTTGCGTCGATCACTAGCGGTAAAAAAATAAAAGTTTCTAAGGCAAAGGTTAATAAAGTAAAAAGAATGAAAAAAGTCTCGGAGCATAAACGTAAAATGCCGGAGATATTCAGAATTAACCTGTAGGGGAGGGCCTTGCGTCCTTCCGTGATAAATTTAATATTTAATATTTAATATTTGGAACAAGGGTATTATATGATTGCAATTATCGACTACAAAATGGGAAATTTGCGTAGTGTAGCCAAAGCGTTCGAACTTGTAGGCGCAGAGGTTGAAGTTACTGCGGCAAAGACAAAACTGCGTAAGGCTAAGGCCTTGGTATTGCCTGGAGTAGGGGCTTTTGCTGCAGGAATGAAAAATCTGAGAGCTTTAAAGTTGATTCCGGAAATTACTGATGCTGTAGCTGAAGGTAAACCATTTTTGGGGATTTGTCTGGGTATGCAGTTGCTGTTAACTGAAAGCGAAGAACATGGTCGGCATAAAGGTCTGAATTTTATCCCCGGAAAAGTAGTGCGGTTTCGTTCTAATTTGAAAATTCCTCATATGGGCTGGAATACGATAGAAAAGATACAAAATAAAAATAGTGTAGGGGCGGCGCTTGCCCCCGCCCGTATATTAAATGGAGTCAAAGACGGATCCTATTTTTATTTTGTGCATTCGTATTATGTAAAGCCAAAAGGTAGTAATGTTATTTTGGCAAAAACCGAATATGGTCAAAAATTTGCTTGTGTTATTGGTAAAGATAATGTTTATGGCATTCAATTTCATCCGGAAAAAAGCTCTGACTTAGGGATGAAGATATTAAGAAATTTTTGCAAGATGTGTGGAGAAATTAATAGCTAATGGTTGATAGCTAATGGCTTATAGTGTATAGTTGGTTGATGGTTTGGGTTAGTAGTTAATAACTTATAATTAATAATTTATAATTGTCCGGAGGACAAAAATGTTAGCTAAAAGAATTATCCCATGCCTGGATGTTAAAGACGGTCGTGTGGTAAAAGGAATTAACTTTTTAAATCTGCGTGATGCAGGTGATCCGGTAGAACAAGCGGCAATGTATAGTCGAGAAGGTGCAGATGAAGTTGTTTTTCTTGATATTACTGCCAGTCATGAACACAGAAAAACTATGCTTGAAGTTGTCAAGCGAACTGCTGAGGAGGTCTTTATTCCGTTTACAGTGGGCGGAGGCATAAAAACTTTAGCGGATATGGAAATAATACTTCGTAAAGGAGCGGATAAGGTTTCTGTAAACACAGCGGCTGTTAAAAAACCACAGTTAATTAAACAGGGATCACGAAAATTCGGGAACCAGTGTATTGTTGTGGCAATCGACGCTAAACAAAAGCTATCAGCCATTAGCCATAAGCCATTAGCTAAACAGTGGGAGGTTTATGTTTACGGGGGAAGAAACCCAACTGGAATTGATGTTCTTGAGTGGGCTAAGAAAGTGGAACAATTGGGAGCAGGGGAGATTTTGTTGACCAGTATGGATAGGGATGGAACTCAAGTAGGCTATGATTTAGAATTGACCAAAGCGGTTTCTGAAGCAGTAAGGATTCCGGTTATAGCTTCTGGTGGAGCTGGAAATCTTCCCCATCTCTATGATGGATTGTTTCAGGGCAAAGCTGACGCAGTATTAGCAGCGTCGATTTTTCACTATGGAACCTACACGATTGGGCAAGCCAAACAATATCTTAGGAGGAGAGGACTTGCTATGAGACGATAATTATTGTCTTGATAGAGTAAATAGACTACTTAATAAGCCGCTTTTTCATGTAAAGTGGCTTTTAATTTGTTATTTTAACCCCCATTTTTGAGCCTAGCTTTTAATGTAACTACAATATTATAAGATTGTTATAACTTTTAGGAGTAAGTTTCGGGGCAGGGATATTGATTGCATTGACATTGTGGGGTAAAGGTGATAAAATAAGCTCTTACCTAATATATAATATAAATAATAGTATAGGAACATATGAAGCTAGATAACTTTTTAAAAGATGCCAGTATAATGTTTGTCGCTACTATTGTCAGTAGTGCTTGTGCTATGTTATATCAATTATTCATGGTCCGGTCTTTGGATCCTATAGATTTTGGTGTTTTAAATACATTACTGTCTATGACAATCATTGTTTCTATGCCCACAGGCCCTCTTCAGGCGGTAGTTACAAGGTTTGTGGCTACCTTAAAGGCTGGTAATAATTGGAGGGAAATTAGTGATTTTTTAGTATTGTTCTTTAAAAAAGTATTTGTTCTGGGTATTATAGTTTTTTTGATTTTTTTCTTATTTAGAAATAAGATTGCCGGATTTTTAAAGATTACAGATAATTATTTGATAATTATGTTCGGGTTTTTGATGATGTTTGCGACTATCCAGCCATTTAACTTAGGAGGACTGCAGGGGTTGCAAAAATTTAAGAGCCTGGGATTGGTTAATATCATTAATGCTTTGGCACGGTTGGTTTTTGGTGTTATTTTAATAAAATTTGGTTTTAAGGTGTATGGAGCATTAGGAGCGATAATCCTGTCGGGATTACTCACAATAATATTTTCTTTTATACCGCTTAGTCCATATTTTTCTTCTCAGAAGAGAGGAGAAAAATATAACTTTAAAAGTGTAACAAAACGGTTAGATTTATTAGCTGTCTATAAGAGTTTTTTGCCGGCATTTATTATTTTGTCTAGCTTTGGGCTTTTGACCAATATTGATATTGTTTTGGTTAAACATTTTTTTCCGGAAGCGGAGGCCGGCATTTATTCTATTGCCCAGATTTTTGGCAAAATAATTTTATTTTTACCAAGTGCGATTGTTATGGTTATGTTTCCGAAACTTACGGAAAACCATGCTAAAAAGGAAAATACAACACGCATGCTAAAGAAAGGGCTAGTAGTAACAGGGCTGATGTGTTTTTTAGTCAGTACGGGTTTTATTATGTTTCCACAGTTGACTTTAAAATTGCTGACCGGGAAGGCTCATCTTGATGCAATTCCTTTGATTGCTCCGTTTTCGATAAGTATGAGCTTTTTTGCTTTAAATAATGTGTTTCAGTATTACCATCTTTCGACTCATAATGTTAAAGGAGTTTATTTGTTTTTAATCGCGGTAGTATTGCAGATTTTGTTGATTTGTTTGTATCATGGCAGTTTGTTGCAAGTTTTATACGTGCTTACCGGGTGTGCTGCTTTATTGTTTTTTGCGAACACGGTAACAATAAAAAGGATGATAAAAAATGAGAAGTTTGCAGGATAAAAAGATATCCGTAATTATTCCGGCCTTTAATGAAGTGTGTCATATAAAGGAAAATATTGAAGAAACAATTAGAACCTTTGATGACTTCAAATGTTATTATGAGATTATAGTTGTTGACGATGGCAGTAAAGATGGAACCTATCCTAAAATCAAGGAGCTAGCCGGAAAATTTAATAACGGAGAAGTGCTTGTTAAACGGAATTTTGAGAATTTCGGTAAAGGCCGCGCCTTAAAAAAAGGAGTTCGTTCTGCTAACGGTGAATATATTATCTTTCTGGATGCGGATATGGACTTACACCCCGGACAAATAGCTACTTTTTTTGACATTATGGAGCTTACCGAAGCAGATATTGTTATTGGTTCAAAAATGCATCCGAATTCACAGCTGGAATATCCCTGGTATCGTAAGTTGATGAGTACGGTTTATTATCGGGTAGTAAAGATGATGTTTGGGTTGCCTGTTCGGGATACCCAAACCGGATTAAAATTATTTAAAGCTGAAGTATTACAAGAAGTAATGCCGAAGATTGTAATAAAAAAGTTTGCTTTTGATATGGAAATTTTAGCACTTGCCTGTCGCAGCGGATATAAGATAGAAGAGGCTCCAATTATTCTTAATAGCCAGCGTGTATTCGGCAGAATCGGGATTTGGGCAATATGGAAGACATTGCTTGATACTCTGGCAATATTTTATAGGATGTATATCATTAAATATTACGATAAGATTGAACTGGATTTAGACACAAAACCAAAGAGAAACGGATTGCGTAAGAAAAAACGCATGAGGCAAAGAATAGCTGGGATGATCAGGTTACAATTATGGTGAAAACATGAATATTTTAATAACAGGTGGGGCAGGGTTTATTGGTTCACATTTATGTAAAAGGTTCCTTAGTGAAGGGCATTCTGTTATTTGTTTAGATAATTTTATTACAGGTTCCAGAAAGAATGTCGAATCGGTTCTTGAGAATGATAAATTTAAGCTTATTGAGCATGACATTTCAAACCCGATAATTTTAGATGAAGATATTGATTGGGTTCTGCATTTTGCCTCATTGGCGTCGCCGGTTCATTATATGAAGTATCCGATAAAGACGCTAAAATCTGGTCTTAATGGGACACATAATTGTTTGGGAATAGCTAAAGCTAAAAATGCAAAATTTTTCCTAGCATCTACATCTGAGGTGTACGGAGATCCTTTAGTACATCCACAAACTGAGGACTACTGGGGCAATGTGAATCCAGTAGGAATTCGCAGCTGTTATGATGAGAGTAAGAGGGGCGCAGAAGCATTAACCTACGCTTATATGCGTAAGCATGATGTAGATGTGAGGGTAATCAGAATTTTTAATACCTATGGCCCTAATATGCAGATTAATGACGGCCGTGTGGTTTCAAATTTTATTGTGCAGGCGCTTAATAACGAAGACTTGACTATATACGGAGATGGATTGCAGACCCGGTCTTTTTGCTATGTTGATGATTTAGTAGCAGGGATTCGGAAGTTAATGGAGGTTGACTACAAACAGCCGTTAAACCTGGGGAATCCGGGTGAATATACAGTGGCGGATTTGGCCAAGATGATAATAGAATTGATTGGTGCTAATTCAAAAATTAAATTTGAGTTACTGCCCCAAGATGATCCTAAGCGAAGACGTCCGGACATTACAAAAGTAAAAGCGATGTTGGGCTGGGAACCACAGGTTCCGGTACAAGAGGGAATAAAGAAAACAGCAGAATGGTTTGCTGAACAGTTAAAAATTAAAAAAGAGAAAAAAGAGAAAGTTAAATGAATATTGCTATAGTTGGTACAGGTTATGTGGGATTAGTCTCAGGAACATGTTTTGCGGAATTAGGAAATACAGTGATTTGTGTTGATAACAATGAACAAAAAATAGCCGATCTGAACAATGGGAAAATTCCTATCTATGAACCAGGCTTAGAGGAGCTGGTAAAGAAGAATAGAAAGAAGAAAAGACTTTCATTCACCTGCAATATTAAAGACGCAGTAAAAAAATCAAAGGTTATATTTATTGCCGTGGGCACGCCGCCAAAAGATAATGGAGATGCTGATCTTAGGTATATTGAAGATGTGTCTCGGAATATTGCCAGGAATATGAATACTTACAAAGTGGTGGTTGAGAAAAGCACTGTCCCGGTAGAGACGAACAAATGGGTTAAATATATTATGCGGCTGAACAATAATAAAATTGATTTTGATGTGGCGTCTAATCCTGAATTTTTAAAAGAAGGATCGGCCATTGCTGATTTTATGCATCCAGACAGAATCGTGTTGGGTGTTGAGAGTGAGAAAGCTAAGAAGTTATTGATCCAGTTATATAAACCTCTTAAAGCACCTATAGTTATCACTAATATCCAGAGCGCCGAGATTATCAAACATGCTTCCAATTCATTTTTGGCAACAAAGATTTCTTTTATTAATGCAGTAGCTAATATTTGTGAAAAAGTAGGTGCCGATGTGGAACAGGTAGCTGAAGGCATGGGCATGGATAAAAGAATTGGCCGGAATTTTTTAAATGCAGGGGTAGGGTACGGAGGAAGTTGTTTTCCGAAAGATGTGAAAGCGTTTATCAGGATTGCGGAAAAACTGGGTTGTGGGTTTGAAATGTTAAAAGAAGTCGAAAGAGTTAACGAAGACCAAAAGAAGTTATTATTTAAAAAAATTGAACAGGCGTTATGGATCTTAAATGAAAAAACTATTGGAATCTTGGGGGTGGCGTTTAAACCGGACACAGATGATATTAGAAGCGCTCCAGCAATAGATATTATGAAAATGCTTCAGGGCGAAGGAGCTCATGTTAAAGCATATGATCCTAAGGCAATGGAGCATGCCAAAGACATTTTGCCTAATGTTGAGTTTTGTAAAAATGCATATGAAGTTGCTAAGGGAGCTGATGCATTGGTTATCATGACTGAGTGGCCGGAATTCAAGAAATTAAATCTTAGTAAAATTAAGACAATTTTGCATCATCCAATTATTATCGATGGTAGGAATATTTTCAATCCGGCAAAAATGAAAAAAATGGGATTTAAATATACAAATGTCGGGAATTTGTAATATTGAGAATCATTATGAAAGGTTTTTGCAATGGGTGATGGTAGTGTCGCAGTAATAATTCCGGCGAAACGGTTTAATAATAAACTGAATAAGTGTATAGAGAGATGTCTGGCACTGGATTATCCTAATTATGATATTATTGTTTTACCGGATGAATCATTCCAGGAGTTTTCTGATAAAATAAAGGTTATACCCACGGATGATATTGGCCCTGCATTAAAAAGAGATAAGGTTTTAGAGCATTCGCAGGCAGAATTCTTTGCTTTTTTAGATGATGATGCTTATCCAGCAGTGGATTGGCTGAGAAATGCAGTGCGGCATTTTGAAAATAGCGAAGTTGCTGCGGTTTGTGGTCCGGCAGTTACCCCGGAAGACAGTTCGTTACTGGCAAAGGCCAGTGGGTATGTTTATTCTTCTTTTCTGGCTACCGGAAAGTATGCTTACCGATATATCCCAACAAAAATTCGAGAGGTTGATGATTATCCGTCTTGTAATTTTATTATCAGACGTGATGTTTTCGATCAGATGGGAGGATTTGATAGCGTTTTCTTTCCTGGGGAAGACACCAAATTATGTTTGGATATTACTAAAAAATTGCGTAAAAAGATAATATATGACCCTTCAATTTTGGTTTTTCATCATCGCCGGGAATTATGGAAACCTCATTTGTCGCAAGTAGCAAATTATGCGTTGCACCGCGGGTATTTTGCAAAGCGATATCCAAGTACATCCTTACGGATCGTTTATTTTATTCCAAGTATTTTTGTTATATGTATAATTGGGGGAGCAATAGCAGCTTTAGTTAATAGAACTTTAGGTGTTTTTTATTTGAGTGCGATTCTGGTGTATATGTTTTTGCTCATATCTCATACTATGCTGATGTTATGGAGCAATGAAAATGATGAGTCTATTATAAATAAAATAAAATTAGTTATCCTTGTTACAGCTGGAATAGTTCTTACACATATTAGTTATGGGGAATATTTCATAGCAGGGTTATTGTCAATAAGACTAAAGGAAGAAGTTCAATGAAGGTTGTTATTTCATATCCGCCTTTAAAATTAGATAAAGGAGTTCCGTTACTGTCTCAGAACAGGCAGTTCCAGTATTTTAAGGAGCCTACATATATTTATCCTGTGGTTCCGGCTCAGGCTGCGTCACTTTTAAAGAGAGAAGGATTTGATGTTATCTGGAATGATTGTATTGCCCAAGAATGGACACTTTCACAATTCAGAGACTTTATTAAAGACGAAAAGCCGGATGTAATTGCTATTGAGACTAAGTCACCGGTTGTAAAAGAACATTGGGGAATTATTGATGAGCTAAAGCAGATATCTTCAGGATGGGGTATGAAAATAATTTTATTCGGGGATCATGTAACAGCAATGCCTGAAGAGTCTATGCAGAATTCAAAAGTAGATTTTGTCCTGACTGGCGGCAATTACGATTTCCTACTGTTAAGTCTCTGTCAGACTTTAAAAAAATTTCCACTGACCGCCAATCCTTGTACCCTAAATCATGATATAGAACCTGGTATCTGGTATCGTGAGAACAGAGAGATTAAAAATACCGGTAAATTTAAGCTGAATCATGATTTGAACACATTGCCGTTTATTGATCGGGATTTAACCAACTGGAAATTATATGCCTATAAGAACGGTAATTATCGTTGTACTCCGGGAACTTATATTATGAGCGGCCGGGATTGCTGGTGGGGTAAATGTACGTTTTGCAGTTGGCCTCAATTATATCCTGAATTCAGGAGCAGGACAGCAGCCAATGTTTTGGATGAAATTGAAATCCTGGTTAATAAATATGGGGTTAAGGAGATTATGGATGATTCAGGTTCTTTCCCGATAGGAAACTGGCTCAAAGAGTTTTGCCAAGGGATGATTAGCCGAGGGCTTAACAAAAAAGTAACGCTTGATTGTAATATGCGTTTTGGCGCACTGTCACTTGAAGAATATAAATTGATGAGAAAAGCAGGTTTTAGGTTTCTGCTTTTTGGTATTGAATCGGCTAATCAAAAGACTCTAGATAAGATAAACAAGAATTTAAAAGTGGAGGCAATTACCGAGTCTTGCCGTAACGCGCGCAAGGCTGGATTATATCCACATATAACAATAATGTTTGGTTATCCCTGGGAAAGTTATGAGGATGCTCAAAACACTCTTAAACTAGGCAAATTTCTGCTTGAAAAAGACTATGCTTATACCATGCAGTCTACGATAGTTGTGCCTTATCCGGGTACTTTGCTATATAAAGACTGCAAAGAAAAGGATCTGCTTTACACTACAGATTGGACAGAATATGACATGAGAAAACCGGTAATGAAGATTGATTTTTCTCCGGAAAAACTGCTAGAATTAGTGCAGAGTTTATATTCAGTGAGTTTTTCTCCGGAATTTGTCTTTAGGAAGATATTAAGTATTCGAGAGTTTGAAGATATTAAATATTTTGCTCGGGCTTTTTTTAAAGTGACTGGGCATTTATTCGATTTTAAGAACAGAGAAACTAAGTGCAGTTGTAATTGTGGAAGTAGTAGTTGTTAGCAATAATTTTAACGGAGGTTTTATGTCACAGAAGAGAATTTTAATAACGGGTGGTGCGGGATTAGTTGGAAGTCATACGGCTGAATATTATGCTCAAAAAGGAGAGCAGGTAACGATTTTAGATAACCTGATGCGTTCGAAGTTGTTTGGATATGATAAGGAAAGTGTAGAATATAATTGGAACTATTTAGATAAATACCCGAATATAAAGAAAATAAAAGGGGATATCCGGAACACAGAAGATGTGAAAAAAGCTTTGGGTGATGGAATGGATGTGATTATTCATACCGCGGGACAGCCTGGCGTAGGATTTTCCATAGATAATCCGGAAGAAGACTATTCAATTAACGGGTTTGGGACTTTTAATGTGCTTGAGTGCGCAAGGAAAGTTTGTCCGAAGACGACGTTTATTTATTGCTCTACAAATAAAGTATACGGAGAAAATGTAGAAAAGATCCCTTTGGTTGAATCAGAAAAACGTTATGAATTTGAAGGTGGTAAAATTGTATCTGAAACAATGTCGATAGACCATTGTGGACATACGCCTTACGGAGCGAGTAAATTTATGGGGGATATCTATACCCAGGAATACGGGTATACATTTGGGTTAAAGACTTGTGTTTTTAGAATGAGCTGTATTTTTGGAACCAGACAGTTTGGTTTTGAAGATCAGGGTTGGCTGGCCTGGTTTATTATCGCAACGTTAACAAACCAGCCAATTACGATTTATGGTGATGGTAAGCAGGTAAGAGATGTATTGTACGTGGAGGATTTGGTAAAGGCGTATGATGCATTTGTTGAAAGCGATTTTGATCATAAGGTTTACAATGTCGGAGGAGGTATGCCGAATACGCTTTCTTTGCTTGAATTTGTAGATATTTTAAAAGAAGAAACGGGGAATGATATCAATTTGAAATTTGCAGATTGGCGTTTGGCTGATCAAAAGGTATATATTTCTGATATTTCAAAAATCAAGGAAGAGTTGGGTTGGTCCCCGAAGGTTAGTGCGCGTGATGGTATTATAAAAATAATCAATTGGGTTAAAGAAAACAAAGAATTTTTTAATTAAAAACAAGGTTTTGGTCTAATGAGAATTTTAATTTTTAATTGGCGGGATATAAAGCATCCTAAAGCAGGTGGAGCAGAGGTCTATATCCATGAAAATGCTAAACAGTGGGTAAAAGAGGGGCACGATGTTGCTATTTTAACTAGTAGTTTTAAGGGGGCAGCTGAACAGGATGATGTGATTGATGGAATAAAGATATATAGAGTCGGAGGTACTTATACTGTTTATTTGAGAGCGATGTGTCTTTATTTATCTAAACTTAAAGATAAGTATGATGTAATTGTCGATGCGGTAAATACCATACCTTTTTTCACCCCTCTATATGTGCGTAAGCCGATCATATCTTTGATATTTCAATTTACACGGGATGTGTATTTTAAAGTTTTCCCTTGGCTTATAGCCCAGATTGCTTATCATATTGAACCTTTGCTTTTTAAATTATACAAAAAACATGCGGTTGTTGTACTTTCTGAAAGCATTAAACAGGAGTTAGTAGAAGATGGTTTTGCTGGAGAAAATATTTTTGTTGTAGAACCTGGGGTAGGGCATGTGGAGATGACTTCTTTCAAGAAAACAAAGATGCCGACGATTGTGTACTTAAACCGAATCATTCAATATAAAAATCCTGACCATGTTGTTTTAGCTTTACCGGAGATAAAAAAACAGATTCCCGAAGCCAAGCTGGTTATTACCGGGTTTCGATTTGATAATGCGTATGAAAAAAAAGTAAAATCTCTGATCAAAGAACTTAATCTTCAAGAAGATGTCAAGACATATGGCTTTATATCGGGAGATAAAAAACGGGAACTTTTACAAAGCTCATGGGTTCATGTTTTGCCGTCTATACGAGAGGGCTGGGGCATTTCTGTTATTGAAGCAGGTTATTATGGTACGCCTACGGTAGGATATGATACGGTAGGGTTGCGGGATTCTGTGCAAGACGGAAAAACCGGTATTTTAGTGCCGTCCGGAGATATTAAAGCTTTGGCTGATGCAATAACCAAAATGCTTAAAGAAGATGAGTTAAGAAATAGAATGGAAAAGAATGTTTCAGACTATGCGCGCACTTTTAATTATGATCAGAAAGCAAAAGTGTTCCTTGCTGTAATAGAGCAAAAGTATAAGCCATGATCATGAATTTACCAACAATATCTATTATTACTGTTGCTAAGAACTGTGAAGAATCATTGCTGGAATGTTATAGAAGAATAGATAGCCAGGATTATCCTAAAGAAAAAATTGAGTTATTACTTATTGATGGCGGTTCCTGCGATGGTACGAAAGAAGTAGCCAAGAAGTATTCGGCGAGAGTTGTTGATGGAGGATACTCTGATAATCAGGAAGCAAGAAGATATGTTGGTTTCTGCGAAGCAAAAAATGACATATTAGCTTATATTGACGCGGATAATTTATTACCAGATGTTAATTGGCTTAAAGAAATGGTTCATCCTTTTGTGGATGATGCAGGAATTATCGCGACACAGACTTTAAGATATGGTTATGAGGCGAATCAAACAGCATTGAATAAATATTTTGCGTTATTCGGAGCTTGTGATCCGGTTGCTTTTTATTTGGGTAAAGCCGATAGATTGCCTTGGTTTTCAGATAAATGGAATCTGTCCGGAAAAATTGAAAAGGAAACAGATTTATATTATAAGATAAACTTCGAGGAAAATTCTTTCCCAACATTAGGCTGTAATGGTTTTTTGGTTAGAAGAAAGGTTTTTGAATCCTTAGAATGTACAGCAGAACATTTTCTTCATACTGATGTTCTTTTTGATCTTTTACAAAAGGGATTTTATAGTTACGGCATAGTAAAAAATACGGTTATTCACGCTACGGCAAATACATATAGGCAGTTTATCGGCAAACGCATGAGGTATATGCAGACGCATCATCAACAACTGGGTGCTTGCCGTAGATATAAAGTTTTTGATTCAAAAAAACAAAAGGATACCGTCGGGATTTTAAAATTTATTTTATTTTCAACTACAGGAATAATTCCTTTATTTGATAGTATTCGTGGATACTTGAAGGTCAGGGAAAGAGCATGGTTTTTACATCCATTTGTTTGCATTGGTTTTTTATTTGCATATGGGTATTCCTCGATAGCTCATATATTTAGTAATTGGCGAAATAGAAAGGGTTTATTATGAATCTAAAAACTGTTATTCTCGCGGGTGGATTTGGAACCAGATTGAGTGAGGAAACGAATGTTAAGCCTAAGCCGATGATAGAAATAGGGGGGAGACCGATTCTTTGGCATATAATGAAGATATATTCTGCGCATGGATTTAATGAATTTATTGTTTGTCTAGGGTATAAAGGATATGTGATAAAAGAATATTTTGCCAACTATTTTTTACATCAGTCGGATGTTACGATTGATGTAGCAAAAAATAGTGTTGAGATTCATAAGACAACTTCTGAGCCTTGGAAAATTACGCTTGTTGATACCGGACCGGATACTTTAACCGGAGGGAGGATAAAAAAAATCCAGCCGTATATAGATAATAAGACTTTCATGTTAACCTATGGCGATGGCGTGGGAGATATCAATATAAAAGAACTAGTGAAAGTGCATAAGAGTCATAAGAAATATGCGACATTGACCGCTGTACAACCAATTGGCAGGTTCGGGGCCTTGGAAATAGGTAAAGATGATACTGTTACCAATTTCCATGAAAAGCCTCGAGGCGATGGAATGTATATAAACGGAGGGTTTTTTGTCTTGGAACCGCAGGTTTTTGATTATATAAAAGATGATCATCATATGTGGGAAGAAGAACCGTTAGAATTGTTAGCACAAAATAAGCAATTGGCTGCGTATCAACATAACGGATTTTGGAAATGCGTAGATACTTTGCGTGATAAAAGAGATTTAGAATTAATGTGGGATGCTGGAAAAGCTCCTTGGAAAATATGGCATGAGTAGAAAATCTAAAATTTTACTTACCGGTGCGACTGGTTTTCTAGGGTCTCATTTATTGTCTGGATTGATTGATAATGACTACGAAGTGATTATTTTAAAGAGATCGTTTGATCCTGTATGGAAAATAAAGGATTTGCAGACACGGATTAAAAGCTATGATCTGGACAAGTCAGATCTTGAAGATGTTTTTAAAGAGAATAAAATAGACATTATTATTCATCTGGCGACAGATTACGGTAAGGATAGTAAAAGTAAAGTAAACCGGGTGATTAGTACTAATATAGAATTTCCAGCTAGGTTAATGGAACTAGCTGTGAATTATGAGATTAAATTTTTTGTAAATACGCATACGGCTTCTCCAAGCACATATTTATTCTATTCTGCGACAAAAAATGCTTTTCTAGAAATTGCAGGGTTTTATGCTGCTAATCATAACCTTTCGTTTGTGAATATGGTTATAGAGTATATGTACGGAGAGCGGGATGATGATATAAAATTTATTCCGGCTATAATAAATAAAATCTTTAAAGGGGAAGAAATTAAAGCAAGTGGAGGAGAGCAAGAGAGAGATTTTATTTATGTGGGGGATGTGGTTAATGCGTATTTATTATTACTTAAAAAAACAGATAACATTAAAGATGATTTTACGGAATTTAATATTGGGACAGGGGATGTGATGTCCTTTAGAACGTTTATTGAAAAAATCGAAAAAAGCATTGAAAAAAAAGCTATAGTTAGCTGGGGAGCTGTACCTTATCGAAAAAATGAGCTGTTTTACTCAAAAGCTGATATTAGCCATATTAATCAAGTGCTAGGATGGTCTCCTGAAGTTTCTTTAGAACAAGGATTATTGAATACAGTCGGCTGGTATCGAAACCAGCAGGAGGATAATAGTCAATGATTGATATAATTTCTAAATATAAAAATAAAAGAGTGCTGGTTACCGGACATACCGGATTTAAGGGTAGCTGGATGTCCTTATGGCTAAGCCAGCTTGGAGCTAAGGTTATTGGATATTCCTTGGAGCCACCGACAAGCCCGAGTTTGTTTGAGGCTATTGGTTTGAAGAAACAGATTACGCATATTATAGCAGATATAAATGATCAGAAGCGTTTAGATGCTGTTTTTAAAAAATATCGTCCTCAAGTAGTATTTCATTTAGCGGCGCAGCCCTTAGTAAGGTTGTCTTATAAATCACCGGTGTCTACTTATCAGACAAATGTTATGGGAACGGTGAATGTCTTAGAAGCTGTACGAAAAACTAAAAGTGTTCGGGCGTGTCTTGTGGTTACCAGTGATAAGTGTTATGAAAATAAAGAATGGATTTATGGATATCGGGAATCTGATCCAATGGGAGGATATGATCCTTATAGTTCAAGTAAGGGATGTGCGGAATTAGTAGTTTCTGCGTATAGGAACTCGTTTTTTGCTCCCAAAGAATATGGCAAAGCTCACAGTGTTTCTCTGGCCTCGGCCCGTTCCGGTAATATTATCGGTGGGGGGGACTGGGGAGAAGATAGGCTTGTGCCGGATTGTGTTAGAGCTTTATCAAAAAATAAAACAATTATGATTCGTAATCCTTATGCGACAAGACCTTGGCAATATGTACTTGAACCTTTATCAGGATATCTTCTGCTGGGGGGCCGGATGCTTGAAGATGCGGTTGCTTTTAGCGGTCCCTGGAATTTTGGCCCTAGCAGTAATGAGGCTTTGCCGGTAAAAGATATTGTTAAACTTGTGTTGTCTTGCTGGGGAGATGGTAAATATAAGATAGAACGTGGTAGAAAAGCGCATGAGGCGCACTTATTACAGCTTGATGCGAGTAAGGCTCACAAGTTATTGGGATGGAAATCAGTTTATTCAATGAACGAAAAAATGACTCGAACAGTAAACTGGTATAAAAAATTTTATGACAATATGGGTAAAAGCGCTTTATTGAGGCAAACCTCAGAAGATATAGATCAATATGTTAAAAGGATAAGTGTGCTTGATTAATATGAAGAATGATTCAAAACTAAGAAGAAAAATCTTAGGCGATGTAAAAAAGTTTTATTTGGAACAGAAGGGGAAAGATAAGTTTGTGCCGGGAAAGTCAAGAGTTCCTTATGCCGGACGTGTGTTTGACGAAAAAGAGTTGGTTGATCTGGTTGACTCGTCTTTGGATTTCTGGCTGACTGCCGGAAGATATGCTCAGAAACTAGAAAAACAGCTGGCTGATTTTTTAGGGGTAAAACATGCCTTACTTGTAAATTCCGGGTCATCTGCCAATCTTTTAGCTGTAAGTGCCTTGACGTCGCCTTTATTAAAGAAAAAACGCTTAAAACCAGGCGATGAGGTGATTACTACTGCTTGTGGATTCCCAACTACGCTTAATCCGATTTTACAGAACCAGTTAAAACCGGTAATTCTTGATATTGAACTGGGTACATACAATATTGATACAACAAAGCTTAAACAGGCGATTACAAAGAAAACAAAAGCTATTTTTGTGGCGCATACACTTGGCAACCCGTTTAATTTAGATGCGGTATTAAAGATAGCTAAAAAACATGATTTATTTGTTATTGAAGATAATTGTGATGCATTAGGTTCAAAATATAAAGGACAGTTTACTGGAACTTATGGTCATATTGCGACATTGAGTTTTTATCCGGCGCATCACATGACGATGGGAGAAGGAGGCGCGGTTTTAACTAGTGATCCGGTTTTAAGAAGAGCTTTGCTTTCTTTGCGTGACTGGGGGCGTGACTGCTGGTGTGACCCGGGAAAAGATGATACCTGCTGTAACCGTTTCACCCAAAAGTTTGGGGAATTACCGTTTGGATATGACCATAAATATGTATATTCACATATAGGTTATAATTTAAAAGTTACAGATATGCAAGCGGCAATAGGCGTGGCTCAATTAAAAAAATTGAATAGTTTTATTAAAAAGCGTAAAGATAATTTTGCTTTTTTGCATAAAAATCTTAAAAAGTTTAATAAAAATTTATTATTGCCGGAAGCGACAAAACATTCCAATCCAAGTTGGTTTGGTTTTCCGATAATTGTAATGCCGTCGGCTAAATTCAATCGTGATGATATTGTTAAGTTTCTAGAGAATAATAAAATAGCAACACGCATGCTTTTTGGCGGGAATCTTATTAAACAGCCGGCATATTCCGGAATTAAGATGAAGGTTGTTGGTGAATTGAAAAATACAAATTTAGTAATGAATAATCTATTCTGGATTGGAGTATATCCTGGAATAGGTAGTAAACAGCGTGCTTACATGGTTGATAAGATGAATGAATTTATGGATAAATGGTGATTTTAATTAAGTGGTAAAAAAGGGGGATAATAATGAAAAAAGCTTTAATTACCGGAATAACCGGACAGGATGGCTCTTATTTAGCTGAGTTTTTATTGTCTAAGGGATACGAGGTGCATGGTATTATTCGCCGGGCTAGTACTTTTAATACTGGGCGTTTAGAGCATATTTTTATGGATGAACATGATCCTAATGCTAAGTTATTTTTGCATTACGGAGATTTGGCGGATGCCGAACAGATTTCCGGTTTGATTTATAATATAAAACCGGCTGAGATCTATCACCTGGGAGCGCAAAGTCATGTACGAGTGAGTTTTGATATGGCAGAATATTCGGGAAATATTACGGGATTAGGTACTACTCGTATTCTCGAAGCGATTCGCAGGAGTGGAATCAAGGCAAAATTCTATCAGGCTTCAAGTAGTGAAATGTTTGGAGCGGCAAAACCTCCACAACATGAGAAGACAATATTTCATCCCCGCAGTCCATATGCTTGCGGCAAAGTTTATTCTTACTGGATGGTCCGGAATTATCGGGATGGTTATAATATTTTTGCTTCTAATGGTATTCTTTTTAATCATGAAAGCCCTCGCCGCGGCGAAACATTTGTAACGCGTAAAATTACGCGTGCGGTTGCGGCGATTATGGCTGGAAAACAGAAATATCTTTATATGGGTAATCTTGATGCGAGAAGAGACTGGGGATTTGCGCCGGAATATGCAGAACTTATGTGGAAAATTCTGCAGCAGAAGAAAGCAGATGATTTTGTGTTAGGGGTAGGAGAATCTCATTCAGTAAAGGATTTTGTAGAAACAGCTTTTTCTTATGTGGGAATGAATTGGAAAAAGTATGTAAAAACAGATGCTAGATATTTTCGTCCGACGGAGGTCGAAAGTTTAATTGCAGATGCTTCTAAAGCAAGGAAAACGCTAAAATGGAAAGCCAAGATAAAATACAAAGATTTAGTTAAGATTATGGTCGATGCGGATTTAAGAAGAGCCGGATTAGAAGCTGTGGGAGAAGGCGATAAGATATTGAAAAAGAAATTCCCTCAGAAATGGTGGAAAGCAGATTGATCCAAGGAGGGAATAATGCGAAAAATATCAGTAGGCTGGTTGGAAATAGGGGAAAAAGAAAAAAAAGCAGTAAATGATGTGCTGGATTCCGGCAGGATATCGGAAGGACCGGTAACAGCGGAATTTGAAAAAAAATGGGCTGAATTTATCGGTACACGTTATTGTCTGACAACAAGTTCAGGAACTGCAGCGCTAATCACAGTGCTTACGGCATTTAAACATCTTTATGATTTAGAAAAACGACCTAAAGTTATAACTTCTCCGCTTACATATATTTCAGATGCTAATGCGATAGTTCTGAGTGGATTGGAACCGGTGTTTGTTGATATAGATCCGGAAACGTTTTGTATTACTCCGGAAGCTATAGAAAATCATTTGAGTCAGGTAGCTGATCCGGAAAAATACAGCATTCTTTTACCGGTTGACTTAATAGGGTATTCTGTAAAGATTGATGAAATAAAAAGAATTGCTCAAAAGTATGATTTACTGGTACTTGAAGATGCGGCTGAAGCGCATGGGACTATGTATAAGGGGAAATGCAGCGGAGCGGATGCACATGCTGGTATATATTCTTTTTATATCGCACATAATATACAAGCAGGAGAAATGGGTGCGATCACCACAAATGATGAAAAGATCTTTACTTTGTGTAAACAGTTAAAAGCAAATGGAAGATTTTGTGAATGTACTGTCTGTACTCGGGCTAAAGGAGTTTGTCCCGGGTTACAGTCGCTGCCTGAGAACGAAGATTTTGATCCTCGTTTTTTACATGAAGTAATTGGATATAATTTTAAAACTATGGAATTTCAGCCGGCAATAGCTTTGGCTCAAATGGAAAATATTCCGTATATAATTAAAAGGCGGCAGGAAAACATTGCTGCATTGAACAAAGGGCTAGAGGAGTTTGCTGATATTTTACAGCTTCCTTTACATGATGAAAATGTAAGCTACTTGGCTTATCCTTTGGTTATTAAGAATACTTCAGCTATATCTAGAAAAAAACTCCGTAAAGAATTGGAAGAACATGGAGTGGAGACAAGGCCTTTATTTGGCTGTATTCCTACTCAGCAACCGGCCTATGAATATATGCGTAAAGCCTACCAGGGACGTATTCCTCATGCTGAATATGCGGGAGCTAATGGTTTTTATATTGGCTGTCATCAATATCTTACAGATGAAGATATTGCTTATACTATATCAATTTTTAAGAAGATATTAGGGGAAACACGATGATACCTAAAAATTCACGGATTTATATTGCAGGACATACTGGGATGGTGGGAAGAGCTTTGGGTAAAGTGCTTAAAAGAAAAGGTTATAGTCAGTTAATCGTTAGGACATCTAAGGAGATGGATTTAAGAAATCAAAAAAAGGTTGATGATTTCTTTAAAAAAGAAAAACCGGATTATGTATTTCTTTTTGCCGCAAAAGTCGGAGGTATTAAAGCTAATATTGCAGCTCCCTCGGATTTTTTATATGACAATCTGGTAATTGAAACCAATGTTATTAATTCCAGTTATAAGCAGCAGGTTAAAAAGCTGCTTTATTTAGGCAGCTCCTGTATTTATCCTAGACTTTGTCAGCAGCCGATGAAGGAAGATTATTTGCTGAGCGGTAAATTAGAACCAACTAATGAGGGGTATGCATTGGCGAAAATTGTGGGATTAAAACTGTGTGAATATTATAACCAGCAGTTTGAGACTAATTTTATTGCGTTAATGCCGCCAAATCTTTACGGGCCTCATGATAATTTTGATTTAGAATCTTCACATGTTGTTGCTGCGTTAATTAGAAAATTTCTTGAAGCAAAACAAGGCAACTTGCCTTTTGTCGAAATTTGGGGTTCGGGGAATGCTCGACGGGAATTTCTTTATGTTGAAGATTTAGCTGATGCATGTTTTTATTTCATTAGTAAATATAATAGCAAAGATTTCCCTTCGTTTATTAATGTAGGCTATGGAAAAGATGTTAATATCAAAAGCCTTGTTGGAATTATTAAAAAGGAAATTGGGTATAAGGGGCAGATCAGGTGGAATCCTAAGATGCCTGATGGGATGCCGCGGCGTTTAATGGATATTTCGCAGTCGAAAAAAATGGGTTGGCAGCCGAAAACTTCTTTGCAAGATGGCATTGGGAAAACATTGCGTTGGGTATTAAAAAATTCATGGAAGTAGGGCGGAAAATGAAGGTAGTATTAGCTTCGCATGTTTGGGTTACCGGGCCATGTCATGAGATTAAGAAATATATTCTTCGAAGAGACAAAGGTACGTTATTATATATAACCCATCCGCTATATTATCATGACAGACTTAATGGCAGTGGATATGAGTTGTATAGCGATGGGAAGCTTGTTCGTGAACAGTATAATAAAATTCGCAAAATCCCCGAAATCATTAACTATTTTAGTGCTTTTTTTCGGAATATATTATATGTTTTCAGGACCAGGGAATCGTATGATGTATATATTGGATTTAATAACTTGAATGCTTTGGCCGGATGGTTTTTGAAAAAAATTGGTAAAGTAAATAGATGTGTGTATCATGTAGTTGATTATACCCCGCAGCGTTTTGACAATAAGCTCTTAAATTTTATATATCATCGCATAGAAAGTTTTTGTGCGGTTCATTGTGATGAAACCTGGAACTTGTCGGGGCGAATGGTTGATGCCCGGGAACATTTTAAAGGACTTCGTCGGGAATTATGTGGTGTGCAGAAAGTTGTTCCAATGGGGATATGGGATGAGGAGATGGTCAGGTTTGATTTTGAATCAGTACATAAAACGCAGCTTGTTTTTATGGGGCATCTTCTGAAAAAGAACGGGGTGCAGTTTGTATTAGATGCGGTTCCTTTGATTATTGAAAAAATTCCGAAGTTTACTTTCTTGGTGATTGGCGATGGGGAATATTTGGGGAAACTTAAGGCGCAAGTTTCCAGACTAAAAATTGATAAATGCGTGCGATTTGCCGGATATGTAGAAGATCATGCTGAAATCGAACGGATGATTGCTAAATCAGCGTTGGCAATTGCTTTATATGAATCCGGCAATAAAGAAAAGAACTGGACGTACTATACTGATCCAGGTAAAATAAAAGTCTATTTGGGGAGTGGGGTTCCGGTATTATTATCAGATGTGCCTCCAAATGCCAGGGAAATAGAGAAAGAACAATGCGGTAAAATTGTAGATTTAGCTCCCAAGGATATTGCTGCTGCAGTAGTTTTAATGCTGCAAGATCCGGAACTTTTACGTATTTACCGCAAAAACGCTCTTGCGTATAGTAAGCAGTTTGACTGGCAAAAGATGCTGGATAAAGCGTTTATTTTTGATAATAATCATGCCACTTCGCCCGGAAAAGTGACTTGTGTGTGGAAATAAGGTAGTTATATGCAAAATCCTTTAGTAAGTATAATAATTGTAAACTGGAATGGATTAGCCCATCTTAAAAAGTGCTTTGTGTCTTTAAAGGGGATTAATTATAAAAATTATGAAATAATTTTAGTTGATAATAATTCTAAAGACGAATCTGTTGCTTATGTACGGGAAAAATTTCCCAAAGTAAAAATTATTGTTAATACAGAAAACCTTGGATTTGCCGAGGCCAATAATATCGGTTATGAGAATTCCAAGGGGGATTTAATTCTTTTTTTAAACAACGATGTAGAAATAGAACCGGATTTCTTAGGGATATTGGTGCAGGAGCTTATTGGAGATCCTAATTTGGGCGGAGTACAGCCGAAGATTCTCTTAATGAAGGAAAGAGAAAAGCTCGATTCAGTCGGGGGATTTCTGACTAATAGCGGTTTCTTATATCATTATGGAATCTATAAGGATGAAAAGCAGGACAAATACAATAAAAAGATAGATATTTATTCGGCAAAAGGCGCTTGTATGCTTTTCAGGAAGAAAGTAATAGAAAAAACAGGTTTGTTTGATAAAGATTTTTTTGCTTATTTTGAAGAAACTGATTTCTGTCACCGGGTTTGGCTGGCCGGATATAAAATCAGATATGTTCCTGAGTCCCGGATTTACCATTTAATGGGGGGAACATCAGGGGCAATGGATTCTCCCTTGATCCAATTTCATTCATTTAAGAATAGAATTAATTCTTTTTTGAAAAATCTAGGAATTAAGGAGTTGATGAAAATTCTTTTACACCATTTAATTCTCATTAACTTAGTTTCAATTGTCTGCCTTTTTTGTGGGAAAATTAAAATGGCTTTTGCTATACAAAAAGCTATTTATTGGAATTTTTTGAATATTCATAAAACTGTTCGTAAGAGAAAAATAATCCAGAAAAATATTCGGATGGTGAGTGGTCATGAAATTGAAAAATTTATTATGCAAAAGCCTCGTCTAATATACTATTTTTATCTTTTTGCAAATAAAGTGCCTCAATACAATGATCCGGTGTTGTAAGGAATCTATTTATGGCCAATATTTTATTTGTTGATAAGGGGATACCGAGCATAGGCATTGCTTATATGGCTTCATTTTTAAAAAAATATGGACATAGAGTGCATTATCTGCGGGCATCTTTAAAATCCATGTTTTCTCCTAACGTTGAGATTGATGTTGATAGTTATATAAAAAATAAATTAGGTAATAAAGTAGATATTTTCTGTTTTTCGGTCATGGCGATCGATTGGGGGTGGGTAAAGGGAAAAATATCAATTTTAAAAAAGAAATATCCAAAAACTCCTATTTTAGTTGGAGGTTCATTTGCCACATTATCTCCAGAGGTTATTTTGCGTGATTCTGAGGCTGATTATGTTTGTAACGGAGATGGTGAAAAACCGCTTTTAGCTATTGCCCAGAGCCTGGATTCTAAGACACTAGTTAAAGATGTAGAAGCAATAGATAACATTGGATATAAAAAAAACGGGGAATCTGTGATAAAAGACATGTCCTATCAGGTTGATAATCTGGATGATTATCCTTTTCCTGATTTTAGTATTTATCATGGGCAGTTTTCCAGAGATTTTTTTGTCAATCCCCGGTTAATAACAAGCCGGGGATGTTCGTTTTCATGTACTTACTGTTCCTGCCCGAATTTAAACAAATTGTACTCGAAAACCGGAAAATTTGTGCGACGACACTCTGTTCCTTATATGATCGAATTTTTATCTAAGATGAAGGATGCTTATAAAAGCAAAAATTTCACATTTAACGATGATATTTTTTTTCTTGATAAAAAATGGTTAAAAGATTTTGCGCGTGAATATAAAAAGAAAATAAATGTGCCTAATATATGTATAGGTAATCCTAATTTTATTGATGATGAAGTCGCTGAATCATTAAAAGAGATACGGTGTAGATTGGTTATTCTGGGGTTACAAAGTGGGTCAGAAGAGGTTAGGAAAAAATTGCGAAGATCTGAAAGTAATTCTAAAGTAGTAGAGATAACACGTTGTTTAAAGAAAGCTTCAGTAAGTTTTTCTATAAACCATATTTTTGATTTACCTTTTGATACTGTAAATAATATCCAAGAAAGTGCGGGCTTATATAATAAAGTCAGGCCGAATATGCTAGACACATTTTCTTTGGCATATTTTCCTAAGGCGGAAATCATAAAAGACGCTGTAGCTGCGGGGAGATTATCCGAAGAAGATGTTATCCAGATAGAATCCGGAAAATGCAGCGGACAAATTAATCCGTATAAACACCAGGCAAAGACTAATTATCAATGTTATAATCTTTTTTTTAACATGATTCCGGTATTGCCCAAAAAAGTAATAAATTTTTTAATATCACCTAAGAGATTTCAGCGTGTTTGCAGACTATTTTCTTATTTACCGGGAGAGGTGTCTGCGTTAATAAAATTGTGCCTTGCTTTCAAAAATCACACACAGTTTATACAAACTAGTGCTTTTCATGAAATCATATTCTATATTAACTATAAGTGGCAATTTAAATTACGCAATGTATTTACTTCTCTAAGTCAAAAATATAACAAGAATACAAGTTCAGTTGTGGGCAATGTAACCAGTTAGGATATAATGGATTATGAATGCTTCGATAAATGATACTAGTGGAATCCGTTGTTTTTTACTTGTGCCTCCGGAAGAAAAAACAAAAAAAGATAATGAAGTAGGACAAGAAGGGATTTTTCCTCCGTTAGGATTAGCATATTTAGCTGCTGTTTTAAGAAACAATAATATTCAGGTGAAGATTTTTGATGCACTTGCTAGCCGTTTAAGTATGGAAGATGTTTGTGAGATTATTCAACGTGAAAAACCTGATTTTTGCGGTATTACTGTTTTGTCGCAACAAATAAAAGCAGTTCAAAAACTAGTAGCAAAACTTAAAATAATATCTCCCTCAACCAAAATTGTGCTGGGGGGACCTCATATTCACTTTGAACATGAAAATGTTATAATTGATTCTAATGTTGATTTTTGTGTAAGAGGAGAAGGTGAGGAGACTGTTCTTGAATTAATCCAAGCGGTTAATAAAAAAACGGATTTACGGGTAGTCAAAGGCATAGTTTTTAAAGACGAGAACAATAAAGTAGTAATTAATGAGCAACGGCAATATATAAAAAATTTGGATGAGATTCCTTTTCCGGCGCGGGATTTGCTGCCGATGCAGACTTATAAAGCTCCCATATCTTTGGGAAGCCCGGGAAGGCCGTTTACTTCGGTTTTGGCAACGAGAGGATGTCCATTTAAATGCCATTATTGTTCTCTTACCGCGATGTGGGGGAATCAACGTAGAAGATCAGTCGAAAACGTTCTTGATGAACTAGAGGAATTACAGGAAAAATATGGCATAAAATATGTTAGTTTTGTTGATGATCTTCTTGTCGTAAATAAAAAATGGGCTATTGCGCTTTGTCAAGGTATGAGAGAAAGAGGGATTAATATTGAATGGGATTGTTGCGGCCGGATTGGAGTGATGGACGAGGAGCTTTTATTAGAAATGAAAAAGGCAAATTGTCGATGTGTGATTTATGGTATTGAATTTGGAAGTCAGAAAATACTCGATTGGATTCAACGGTGTTACACAATACAGCAGGTTATAGATACTGTTGAAATGACAGCGAAAGCAAAAATACCAATAAAAGGGTTATTTATGATGGGCTATCCGACAGAAACAAAGGAAACTTTGCAGGAAACTATATCGTTAGCTAAAAAACTCAAATTAGATTATGTAACACTTTCTATTGTGGCTCCGTATTCCGGAACTAAGTTATATGAATATTGTAAGGAAAACAACGTACTTTGTGATATGGACCAAAAGGGTAAAGATGTATTACAACTTCGCTATAAAGCAATTGCTTTAGAACATTTAACCGTAGATGATCTCATTAATTATTATAAAAAGTTTTATTTTGCGTACATTATGCGTCCATCTTATATTTGGTTAATGCTTACTCGTCATCCACAAAAAGTATTAGCGTTTGGTCCGAGATTTTTAAAATGGTTATTTTTAGGCAAATGGGAGAATAGTTAATAGTACATGAAAGATAAAATGAAAATTATCCTTTTTCGCCCCAATTATGACGTGCATGTTGTTTTTCCTCCCATGGCTTTGGGCTATTTGGCTGCGTCGTTGATCAAGGAAGGACATCAAGTTGATATTTATGATGGTACACTTAAGAATTCTTCAACGCAGGATTTTTTAAAAGAAATAGAAGAAACAGCTCCTGATTTGATCGGGATAACGGTTATGAGCCGAGGCCATGCAAAGGTTAGAGATGTTGTTAAGCTGATAAAAAATACGTGTGATATTCCTATAGTAATTGGCGGTCCTCAGGTAACAGCATTACCCGAGATTGTGTTGAAGGATATTGGTGCAGATTTTGCTGTTTTTGGTGAAGGAGAGATAACTATTTGTGAGCTTGCACAAGCAATGGTTTCAGGCAAGCAGAGCTATGATTCTATAAATGGATTAGCTTATGTGGCAAAAGACGGGACCATTATTGTGAATAACCCGCGGGAACTTATAAAAGACTTAGATCAAATTTCATTTCCGGCATGGCAGCTTATGAATCCTGCGGATTATCGGATTGTACCGATTTTAGCCCCAGCCAAAGGATATCCTATCGCGCCGATTGTAACTTCCCGGGGTTGTCCTTTTCTGTGTACCTTTTGTGCTTCAAATGTAACATGGAAAAATAAATTTCGAGTTAGAAGTCCGGAAAATGTAGTAGATGAAATTAAACTTCTTGTTGAAAAATTTGGCGTGCGTGAAATATATATAACAGATGATAATCTTACTTTAAATAGAAAACATGCCGAAGCTATTTGTGATGAAATAATGAAGGCTGGACTTAAGATTTCCTGGCAATGCCCGAATGGAGTGAGGATTGATCATCTTGATCAGAAACTTTTGGCAAAGATGAAAAAAGCAGGGTGTTATAGTGTAGGCTTAGGTATCGAGTCTGCTAATAAGGAAATTCTTTGTAATATTAAGAAACAGCTTGATCTTTCTGTTGTTAAGAAAGTTCTGATTGATTTAAAAAAAGCTGGAATTATGTCGTATGGTTTTTTTGTTTTTGGCTTGCCGGGGGAAACGCACGAGACCATTCGTGAAACTATTGATTTTGCTAAAAATAATCCTTTTGACCGTGCATGGTTTAATATTTTAACTCCCTATCCCGGGTCTGAAATATTTAATGATTGGATTGGCGAACGTTCCTTTGCTGATATTGATTGGGAGACTCATGACGGCAGTACGGCGGTTATTGATACGGTAGAGTTGTCTAGTGCGGAATTAGAGGAGTATCAAACAAAAGCTGTGAGGGAATTTTATTTGCGGCCGCGGATTGTACTTTCTCTTATGCGGCATATTAGAATTAAGCAAATAATAACTATATCTATGACCAGGTTTTTTAAGAAAAGGTATAATATTTTCAAAATAATCCACCAAGCAGCACATTTTTTTGTAAGAAAACGAGTTAAGCAAAAGACAAACTAAAAAAGGCTTTTATGAGTAATCCCCTAATTTCTGTGCTTATGCCTGCGTATAATGCGAAGCAGTATATTAAAGAGGCGATTGAAAGTATTATAAATCAGACGTTTAAGGATTTTGAATTTATCATTATCGATGATAATAGCAAAGATAATACCTGGGACATAATACAGGAGTATGCTCATAAAGATTCAAGAATAGTCGCTTTAAAGAATGATGAAAACTTGAAATTAAGCAAAACTTTAAATAAGGGGCTAGCTCAAGCTAAAGGCAAGTATATAGCAAGAATGGATGCGGATGATATATCCGTGCCGGATCGATTTCAAAAACAAATTAATTACATGGAAAGATATCCGGAGGTAGGTATTCTCGGTGGAGCCATGGAATTAAGGGATATAAATGATAAATTTATTGGGATTAGAAAATATAGCGTAATGGATGAAAAGATAAAGAAATATATTTACAGATATTGTCCTTTTTGCCATCCGGCTATAATGCTTAAGAAAGATGTTTTAAATCAGGTTGGTGGTTATAATGAACAATGGAACCCGGCGGAAGATTACGATTTATATTTTCGGATCGGAAAAATCACAAAGTTTGCTAATTTAAAGGATATATTAATAAAGTACAGAGTTGTGCCGCAATCAATGACTACCGGATTAACGAATGAGATGTATTTAAAAACAATAAAAATTAGGCTCAAATATGCGAAAGATAAAGATTATAAAATGAGTTTATTTGATAGAATGTACACAATGTTACAATTTGCCGCTATTTATATTCTGCCGACAAAAGTTAAGATCTGGATATTCCATATACTACGGGATTCAAAGTAATGCGATGAAAAAAAATATTAATATTGTTATTGTTTCTCATAAATTTCTTACCCAGCCGGACGATGATCTTGTTTTGTTTTTGAATGATGAAAAGTGTAAAAACGTATTACATATTCGGCACAGTTTTACTGATGCTGCGGATAGGAGAAGCTGGTTTACTTGGTATAAAGATGGGGAAACTTATAAAGAATATGCAACCAAGGATTATAAATGGCTTCCTGAACCATTGATATATTTGAAGGAAACGTATTTTACTTTTAAATGGTTGTGGTTTAGCGGTATAGTTTGGGATGTTTATATTGGGATGGATGGGCTTTGTGTTGGGTGGGGTAATATATCAAGATTTTCTAAAAAAGTAAAAAAGACAATATTTTGGGCTATAGATTTCGTGCCGAAAAATCGGTTTAAACAGAAAATTAAAAATAAAATATACCATTGGATAAACGTTAAGGGATATAAAAAATCTGATGAAATGTGGGATCTTTGTTCTCGGATGAAAGAAGCTCGCAGTAAATTTTTAGGAGTTAAAGAGACTGATTATCGAGTGCATAGGGTCGTTCCTTATGGGGTGTGGGGTGACAATATTAGAAAATATTCATACCGGGATTGTGATCAGAAAACCCTGGTTTTTATGGGGCATTTGCTTAAAAAACAGGGTGTGCAGCTGGTTATAGACGCGATACCTGAATTGATTGAAAAGATTCCTGGGTTTCATTTTAAGATAATCGGCGGCGGTGCCTATAGAGATGAATTACTAGCACATGCTCAAAAACTTAAAGTTGCCCAATATTGTGAGTTTAAAGGTAAAATTAAAGACCATTCTCAAGTAGAAGAAGAAATCGCAAAATCTTCTCTGGCAGTTGCTCCATATATAAAAAAATATGATACTTGGACCTATTATACTGATCCTGGAAAAGTAAAGGTTTACCTGGCTTGCGGGGTGCCTGTATTGCTTACAGATATTCCCTGGAATGCAAGGGAGATTGAAGATAATAAAGCCGGGGCAGTGATTAAGGAAGATAAGGTTGTTTTATCTGAGCAGATTGTAAAACTTATGACGGATGAGAATTTAAATCAGAAATATAGAGAGAATGCTATTAAATATGCTGAGCAGTTTAATTATAAGAATATTTTTAAGGGGTTAAATTTGTGAGAATTCTATATCAAATACCAAGTTTAGAAAGTGTATATGCGGCGCGGTTTATTTACGAAGGATATAAAGACGCGTTTTTAGATGGCGGGCATGAATTTAAGCCGTATACAGCACAAGCTAATTTAGGAGAAATGCTGGATGAGTTTAATCCGCATATATTTATTTCTTCTCTTTGTCAATATTCGCTTAAATTTCTTGATCTTGCATTATTGAAAAAACATAGAGACAAAGGGTTGGTGTTTTTCAATCAAATTCAGCCTTGGAAAAAACAAAATGACGAATACTGTGGAGAAGGCTTGGAGTCACAGCCATATTTAGTGAATCTGATTAAGGATGGACTTGCCGGGGATGTGTTTTTTTACTATTTACCGCATGATCACGAACTTATGCAAGGTTTTACCGAAACAACGGGATATCCGTTACACACGGTGTTATTAGCGGCAAATAAAAAATTATTTTTTTATGAATATGATCAAAAGTATCAGGCAGATATTTCCTATGTCGGAAG
Source organism: PVC group bacterium (assembly GCA_024231215.1). GTDB lineage: Bacteria > Omnitrophota > Gorgyraeia > B26-G9 > B26-G9 > JAAEQR01. Next base: position 449,514 of record JAAEQR010000072.1, read on the forward strand.
TTTGTTAAAAAATAAAAAGGTTTTTATTAAAGATCATCTCTTTCCTCTGATGAAAAAATATAAAGTAAAAGTATACGGCAGTGATTGGAACCTGGTAAATAAATTGCAGGGATATATGCAAAAAGTCGGCCAATATTTTAATATTGAGCCATTAAAACATGTACGTAAAATAGATTTGCCGATTGAAGATGAAAGAAAGGTTTATTCTTCTTCGCTGATTTCTTTAAATATTCATCTTGATGGGCAAAGAAAATTTGGCAGTGACTTTAATGAAAGAACATTTAAAATTATAGCCAGCGGCGGGTTTGAGATATGTGATAATGTTGCTGTTTTGCGCAAGTATTTTAATGATCAGGAATTAGTAGTAGCAAATAATACCAAGGACTGGTTTGAAAAAATAGATTTTTTTATAAAAAATCCTGATAAAAGAATTCCAATTATTGAAGCCGGGAAAAAGAAAATCTTGGCGGAGCATACTTATGAACATAGGGTGGCTCAACTGATAGATATTTATAATACGATAAAACATGGAAATAAACCAACGTCAAATTGATAAATAATATGAAAAACAAAATTGTTCTTTTTTCTTCAGATTTGCAATATGCCGGGGTGCCGATGGCATTATTAGCGGTTACGAAGCTGCTGGATAAAAAAGAAAATGATATTAAAATTATAACAAGCGCTGAATATCCCAAGTATAAGGAGGAGATTCTAGCTCAATGTGAAGGTGCTTTGTGTTTTGGGATAAGCTGTATAAGTGGTACTCCGATAAAATCAGCGATAGAAGTTTCCAAGATGGTTAAGGAAAAATATCCATCATTGCCGATTATCTGGGGGGGATGGCAGGCGATTACCTTGCCGGATGTTACATTACAGGAGCCCTATGTTGATTATCTCTGTACTGGGCAGGGGGAGCGTACATTTTCTGAGTTTATTCGTATGCTGCGGGAAAATGATTTTGGTTCAATTGATAAGATAGACGGATTAAGTTATAAGAATAATGGGGTTATTACACACAATAACAGAAGAGTTCCTGAGGACTTGAATTCTTTTCCCGATTTTGATTTAGATCTGATCGAATGGGATAAATATCTGGAAGTTACAGATTTTGGAAATAATGTTTTGAGAATTGTAACAAGTTATGGGTGTCCTTATCGCTGCGGTTTCTGCTGTGAGCCTAACAATTCTAAACGACAATGGAAATCTCTAACGGCAGAACGAATAATTTCTCTTCTGAAAAAAATCAGGTCTAAAGTTGATTTTGACGGCTTGATGATCGTGGAAAATAATTTTTTTGTCAGAGAACAGAGAGTTATAGATTTTTGCAATGGATTGATCGAGAATGGGTTTAATATAAAACTTGGGCAGGTCAACGGTAGGACAAATAAACTGGTTACCTATAAAGAAAGTACCTGGGGATTACTCAAACAGGCAGGATTACATGATATTCTAATTGGGGCTGAGTCAGCGAATGAGGAGACATTACGGCTCATTAATAAAGATGCAACGGTTGAGCAAACATATTTATTAAGTCGGATTTGCCGAAAATACGAGATAAAATTAATTGCCTCTATTATTGTCGGGCTTCCAATCCCGGCTTATTTTAGTGAGAATTCTCAAGATGCGTTTGATGTTGAATTTAGGGAGATAACTAAATTATACAAAGACCTCTTTCTCTTGGACAGAAATAATCGTTTGATTATATTTATTTATGCTCCTTTGCCGTTTTCTCCGATGTATGAGAGAGCTATTGAATTAGGTTTTCGTCCCCCGAAAAATCTTGAAGAATGGGGAAATTATGATTTAACAGAGACACATATAGGTTGGATTTCTAAAAAGAATATTGTTAAAGTTCAAGCCTTAGTTTATGTTTCTTCGATGTTAGCTATAGATTTTAAGTATTTAGTGCAAAAGCTACCTATTATCTTGAGAGTATTTGTTATCCCGATGTTGGGCATTGCAAATTGGGTAAGTAAATTGCGTTTGCGATACGATTGTTATTCATTTCCGTTAGACAGCTATATGTTTTATGCGGCTTTGAAATTATTTAAGAGGTTAAATAAGACATATAAATTTATCAATATAACTAACTAATATCTTTAGAAGCTAGAGTTATTTTAACAGTTATGCTGTGCGAAAAAAGGAGGGAATATTGTTTGCATTACAGAAAATTAAAAAAATAGATTTTATCCTGATTGTTATTATTGTTTCAATGATCGTTATTGCTTATGGCAAAGTCATGGAAGCATCATTTCAGCAGGATGAATGGTATAGTCTGGCTAACTATCAGGTTACAAAAGATTTTTCTATAATGGAGACTATTCGGTACTTTACGCAAGGAGGGAATGTGTTCCCGCGGCCGCTAAGTTCATCTTTAAGCTTGATAAACTTTCGTTTATTTGGAATAAATTATGCTTTGTACTATGTTTGTTCTATTTTGACTCATATAGCTGTGAGCTTGTCTTTATATTATATTATTTTTGCTATGACCAAAAAGCGGGAACTTGCTTTCTTGACTGGGGTATTTTTTGCTATAAGTAGTACCGGTGCCCAGGCGATTACCTGGATAAGTGCCTATTTTGGGTCTGCTCAGTCTACGTTTTTTGCTCTTTGGAGCCTGTTTTTTTACTTTAAATATCTTATTGGGGGGCAGGATAATAAGAAGCTGCAATATGCGGCAGTGGGATTGTTTTTAATCGCAATATTATTTAAAGAGACTGTGGCTAATTTAATATTAATTTTCCCTTTCATGCACTTAATTCTTGCTAAGAAACGTGGATTGTTTGTTTTTTTAAAAGAACAGATTCCTTTATTAGTAACAATAGTTGGGTTTTTTCTGATTTTCTTTTCTCCTAGTTTTTTTAAAACTGCGGATAGTTCTATGGTGAGCCAAGCAGCTTCGGGGAGTAGTAATATAGCGGTATTATTATATCGTTCTGTTACTATTCCTTTTTCTGTTCTTGTTGATGTATATTTCCCTCCAGTATTCTTGTATAAGTGGAGTGCAATAATTACCCAGCTGGATCACCCATTTTTTTATTCTCAAAAAGGCACAAGTGTATATGATATTTTTATTGGATCAGCGGGGGCTAATCTAGTAACTTGCTATTTGCTATTAGGAATTTTATCATGTGTAGCGGGAGTATTGTCATATCTTAAAAAACACGATCAAAAGCTTTTTAATATTTTTTTAATTTTCTTTGGTTTTGTATTGACTGGCGGATTACCGCTTATTTTTGCGTATAGTGCTTCCTTTGCGGTTTTGGAATCAAGATATCTTTATTTGCCAGCAATTGGAGGAATGTTTATGCTGGCAGTAGCTGTAGATATTATGGGAAAGATGATTGGGAATTTATTTTCTGAAGATTGGAAGGAAACAGTCTATTATTGTTTGATTGGTTTGCTTGCAATTGGTTTTTGTATTTTTAATATTCCAAAGATACGAGAGCCGATAAAAGAACTTGTGAGGATTTCTAAGGTGCGTAACTCTATTGTCGAAGGAATCGGTTCTAACTTGTCTCCTAAATCAAAAAGATTTTTTATTTATACTAAAAGCAATAGATCTTATTATGGGAAGGCTGAAACAATATTGCCATTTCAGTGCGGAGCAGGGTATCTTTTGATGACAAGACATAGTATGAATAATGAAATGTTTATTCCGTTGTTGAAAGATAATCATTTATGGGATCTTACTAGTCAGGGAGTAGCTGAAGCTGACGGGATAGTTTTCGGATACTTCAGAGAATATCCTCTTTTTAAAAAAGCTATTTCAGAATATGAGGTAAAGGCTGAGGAATTATATGCTTTTACTTGGGATGGGTATGCTGGGGAATTCGAAGATATTACTATCAGTGAGAGGCAACAGTTACAGGAAATCAAATACTATATAAATAAAGATTTTGATAAAGATAGTTTGAAAATTGGTGTTCCAGATGGGAAGACTCGTCGTTTTTATTATGAAGGATTCATGTCTTCCCCGGTTGCAAAAATTGTTAATCTTAAAAATGATAAAGAGTGGTTTTTTTGTGATTTTGCTAAAGGTGATGCTCGCAGACCTGAACCGAATACACAGGATTACTATTTAACCTATAAATATGGGCTGGAAGATACTTATGGCGGAGCTTTAGTGGTCTATCATCTCTCAGGCAATGGGACAAATATTTATAGTATTCCCGGGGTAGTCTATGGTAAGCAGGTAGCTGGGTTGCATTATGCTCGAGCTTCGACTGGGGCTGTCCCGAAAAAGATTAGAAGAAAAAATGATGGAAGTATAGATATTGAGTTTGAAGCAACTTATAATTCGGGGCAAGGGGTGCAGTTTGGAGCTTTACTTAATGAACCCGTTTTGTATTATATTCCCGGCAAAGGGGTCGAGGATATAGTTAAGGGGATGTATGCAAAAGTTGAAGCTGACGGGAAGAAGAAGGCTTACGAGATAAGTTTGCCTGGGCAGCTGAAAACCTTGCGGTCATATTGGGAAAGTGATATATTAAGGTATCAACCAAAGGCATTTATAGCCGGGAAAATGATACAAATTGTTAAATGGAGCGGATTAGAGACAAATACTTTGCGAATTGAATTTGCCCAGCCACCGGCAAAGGGAGCAGAAATTTTGGTTCCTTTGCTGGTTACTTATGCTCCTAAGCAAGAAGATGATAATATACTTATAATGAATTTTGCTGCTTGTGTTGCAAAATAAAATACAAGGCTTAAATGCGCAACGTAAAAAACTTTTTATATAGTACAATTATAATTTTAGTAGGAATTATTGCATGGCATAGGGTTCTGGATTTTGTTTTTTTTAAAGCTTATGAACCTGGCTGGCTGATGGCTCGTTACAATCCAAATTTGAGCTTTGACCAATTGCTGCTTAGCCTAATGCGGGCACATGCTTTTATCTATTTTTTGTGTTATAAGGTTTTTGGATGGAATCCCATGGGGTGGTATGGGGTAAGTTTAGTTCTACATTTGTTAGCAGCATTGTTGATAGCGTATCTTACAGGATTTATTACTAAAAGTGAAAAGACCGGGTTTATTGCCGGTCTTTTTTTTGTTGCTAATGTTGCTTATAATGATGTGCTTACCTGGGGCAGTTTCAATGCATATTATGCTTTTATCATGTGTGCTTTTATTGCTGCTATTTTATTTTTTGGTTATTATCGTAAAACCAGCAATAGAGATTATTATTTGCTTTCTGTGGTGATGTTTTTTTTAGCCTTGGTTACCCGTGAAACAGCTTTACTTATTCCTATTTTTATTTTTCTTTTTGATATAATTATAATCCACCATTTGAAAGTGAAAGAGTTCTTTTTTCAGAATAAACGAAAACTGCTTGTATATATTCCATATTTTGTTTTGGCAGTTGCCTATCTTATATTTAGGGCCAAATTTATTTGCGGACTAAGTGGCGATAGTATGGATGGGCAGGTAAAGCTGGGGATGAAGCTAGTAGCGGAAAAGCAGTATATTTTATTCTTTAGCAGAGTTATGCTGGCTTTTGGACGTAATTTTGCGGCGCATATTGTGCCGTATGTGTTATTAAATAAATTACCCGCAATATTATATTCTTTGCTGGGTTGGGTGTTTTGGGGAAGTATTGGACTTGTTGTCATTGCTGTTCGGAAAAATAAACAGCTTTTTACAGTTTTGTTCTTTGCTTTATTATGGATGAGCATTCAGACTCTTTTTATTTCACTGGCTATGCCGGCAACAGAGGAAATACTGGCGAGAAAGTATCTTTGGAATACCAGAAGATACAGTTATTATCCATTTTTTGGAGTGGTTTTATTTGGCAGTGTAATTATTGATCACATTGTTAATGTTATAGCAACAAAAAAGAAAATGTTTCACGGGCGATCGAATGTTCTTTTATGGACTATTGTCTGGGTGATTGTAGCGGGAAATATTTTAATGATCTGGAACGTTGAAGCTTTTGTGGCTAAGACTGTTTATGATCCGTCTAAAAAGTTTTTTAATGACCTTAAATCTTTTTATCCTATGCTTCCTGAAGGACTTGCTATTTACCAATATCCTAATGCTTCCGGGTTGTCAGATTTATTCTATGAATGGAATTGGACCAAGGAATTAAAGCATCCTAATCTTAAGGGGCAGCCTTTTCGCAGTGAAACGCAAATGGCCAGAATGTTTGAAAAAATAGAAAAAAAACAATTTTCTTTTGATGAAATATACTTTTTTGATTATAACGATAAGGATGGATTAAGGGATTTTACAAAAGAAGCAAAACATTGGATTGAAAACTATCAAGAAGTAGAGATTTCTCTAAGTCGGGAGATTGATTCCTATTTTGTGCTGCCAAAGAAGCGAGGAGCGATTAATATTATTCCGGAAGTAATAATTTCATTAAAAGATGAAAAGATAGCTCCTGTTGAATTTCCGTATTTTCTAGAAATAAAAATGAAAGCGACAATGATAAATGATCTAAAATTTCCTTTTTGCGTATCAGGAGACCGATTGTTACTGGAATCTGATATTTTGAAAAATGTTAATATATCTCGTGAAAATCGAGGCGCTATTAAACAATTACCATTGCATATAGGTCAGAGTGTACTGCCGAGTAGCTTACGGCTTGGCATTCCGGATGGGGAGTCCAGAGAGTTTATAAAACAGGGGATTATGAGTTGTCCGGTAGCAAAAGTAATGAATCAAAAGGATAACAGAGAATGGTTTTTTTGTGATTTTGTTAAAGGGCAAGAGCGGATAGCTGAGCCCGGAACACAAGATTACTATTTAATATATAAATATGGGTTTGAAGATACTTATGGAGGGGCAGGGTTAGTATATCATTTATCCGGAAATGGCACTAATATATATAGTGTGCCCGGGACTATTTATGGTCACGAGGTAGCTGGTTTACAATATGCCAGAGCAGCAAACGGTGATTTGCCGAGGAAGATTACCCGTAAAGATGATGGGCAGATAGATATTGAATTTGCTTCTGTGTATAATGCGGGGCAGGGATTACAGTTTGGAGTTTTGTTGAATGAGCCGGTATTGTATTATATCCCTGGCAAAGGGGTGCAGGATATTGCCAAGGGCAAGTATGCAGAAATTAAAGCAGACGGTATAAGAAAAAGATATGAAATTGGTTTAAGCGGAGAGCTAAAAGCCTTGCGGTCATATTGGGGAAATGATATATTGAGGTATCAACCTAAGGCTTTTATCGATGGTAAGATGACACAAATTGTTAAATGGTGCGGATTAGGTACTAATACTCTTACAGTTGAATTTGCGCAACCGCCGCGCAGGGGAGCTAATATATTGATCCCTATGCTTGTAACATATGCTCCGAGGCAAGAAGATAATATAATTATTACTTCTGAAGACAAACTGAAAAATAAATTGCATAAGAGTGAGATTGTAAATCCTGAAGTATTACGTTCACTTACTATCTATGCTAAAGATAGAAAGGAATTTCTCGATAAAGCTGTTGTTTCTGTGAGCGGGACTCATGAACAATGGCCGGGTGAGCCGTTTTTGCATTTTTTACCGGACAATCTCATGGATGGGGATTTTGGAGATCGTTCTCAATGGATTTCAGAATCTAAGCCTTCCTGGATTGTTATAGATCAGGGGGAATCAAAAAACGTCGGAGCTCTAATCTGGAAGGCAAAAGCTGGTTCGGGGAGAGTGCCCAGTACATATTCGTATTACAGTTCCAATGATGGTAAAGAATGGCGCTTTATTAAGAAGGAGAAAGGGAATAATCAAACAGAAAAGATTGATATTTTTCATCCTGCGATAAATGGGCGATATTTTAAAATGGAGATTGAAACAACGTCAATGGGTGATTATGCAATGTTGCAGGAGCTTGAGCTTGTAGGAGAAGAAGCGAGTAAAATTTTCACCTACTACCAAATCAGGCAGGAACTTATACATGATAGTAAACATTTCACTTCATATATAGGATCAAAAGATGAAATGGGAAACATGCTTTCTCTTGGACTCGATGGGGGATGGGCAAAGCTTTCCTGGCGGACAAGAAGTGGTTGGGAAGAAGATTGTTTTATTGAGTTTCCTTATTATGTTGATGGCAAGTACCATGTTTATAGGTTAGATATTAAAGAAGGAGATGTCTATGGTCGTCAGGGCGAGTTTTTGAAAAGAAAATTACATGAGCTGCGTCTTGATCTAGGGGAATTTCCGGCAAAATATGAGATAGAGTCGATTAAATTAATTCCAAAATATAATTTAAGGAGTAATAATGAAAATTCGAATTCCACAGTACGATAATATTAGAAAACTTAATTATAAATATCTCGATAGCACAGTAAAGCAATATTATAAGCCGCTTGTGAGAGGGCCGATGATTAAGCGGTTGCAACTGGCACTTATGCTTATAGGTGATGAAAAAAAGAAACGGTTACTTGATGTGGGGTTTGGGGGCGGTACATTTTTCCCGGAATTGAGTACTCGTTGTGAAGAACTTTTTGGTATAGATGTTCATCCTGAGATTGAAACAGTTAAAAAGATGTTGGAAAAAGAAGATATAAAGGCGGATATTTCTAATGGAAGTATTTTGAATATAGCTCACCCCGATGGTTTTTTTGATTGTGTTGTTTGTATGAGTGTTTTAGAGCATTTAGAAGGAGAAACATTAAAAAATGCTGTTCGGGAGATGTCGAGGGTTCTAGCTGTGAATGGAAAATGTATAATTGGAGTTCCGGTTAAAAATAAGATTTCAGATGCTATAATAGACAAAATACTTAAATTTAAGCCGGATGAAATTCATCCTACAAGCCATTCGATGGCTTTAGATGCTTTAACTGAGTGTTTTGATCTAAAGGAAGAGGTTCATTATCCTTTTTTTATGCCTCTTGATTGGTCGCTGTATACGGTTTTTTCATTTATTAAAAAACGCTAAATTAAGATCAAAGTATTATAAGGAAATACTAGATTGTAAAAGAGGAGATAGTTATGGGTGTAAGTATTATTATTCCAGCTAAAAATGAAGGTGAAGGAATTACTAGAATTTTAGAATCTATAAAAGGTTATGCGAATGAAATTATAGTAGTTGATGGACATTCTCAGGATGGGACAAAAGAGAAAGTTGAAAAGTTTGGGGCAAAGTTTATTCTGGATAACAAAAAAGGCCGGGGTGATGCTGTTCGGGTAGCAATTAAAGCTGCCTCAGAGGATATAATTTTATTTTTCGATGCAGATGGATCTCACGATGATAAGGATGTTCTTAGTGTGTTAAAGCCATTGCAAGAAGGTAAAGCTGATATGGTAACCTGTTCTCGCCGTAAGGGTGGAAGTTTGGATATTAAAATGGATTTTCCCGGATTTATTCGGATGGTGGGTTGCGATATGCTTGCGATGCTTATTAATCTTCGTTGGAAATCAGATCTTTCGGATGTTCTGTATAGTTTTCGGGCTATAAAGCGAGAGGTTATTCTAGATTTGAATTTAAAAGCTGACAAATTCTATATTGAGCAGGAAATGATTGTTAAAGCCCTCAAAAAGAAATATAAAATTATTGAAATACCTAGCCGTGAGTTTGCTCGGGGGTGGGGGAACTCGAAATTATCTACATTTGAAGGGATTGAATTTTTCTTGCATTTTATTCGGGAAGCTTTATTACCGTAAAAACAAGGTGGACTTTTTAAGATAAATAACTCATTCTTTGAATTTAATATAGGAGATTGTATTGTTACCTTTGAGCACAAGAGAGTTGCCGGATAAGAGAAAAAAAATATCTTTTCTTCTTCTTATTGTTGTGATTTTATTCTGCATTCCTTTTTTTTGGAGTAGTCCTAATCACTATAACCTGGGCGGGGATGATTCGCGTTTGTATTTATATTCTCCGTATGAGTGGCTGCATAATGTAGCATTGTATTCATGGTTTGATATTTCCGGGATATCTTCGTATAACCCCCAGCAATTTTCCTTTCCTTTTGTCATATTGCTTGCTTTGTTGCAGAAGATATTTTTCTTTCTTAATATCCAAAAATTAGCTTGGGGGCTAACTCTTTCTTTTGGATTTTTTTCTATATATTTGTTTATCGAAGAATTATTGCAGGATAAAAATAATCTGAATTCTACTATTTCAGCTGCAATCGGAGGGTTGCTCTATGTTTTCTTCCCGTTAATATTTTATATAGATTGGCCTCAGCCGCTGTACAATCTATATGCTATTGCGGTGTTTCCATCATTTCTCTGGTTTTTTCTAAAGGCAGTGAATAATGCAGATGTGAGGTATTTGTTAGGTGGTGCAGTAGTAAGCGCGTTATTTAGTCTGGTGATTGTGAATTTCCCGTGGTTTTTACCTTTTGCAATTGGAGCTTTTATTTTTCTTGTGTTGTATTGTTTTTTAATTGAAGAAAATAAAGGTAGGCTAGGCTTTTATTTGCTTTTATATGTTTTGTTTTCGATATTATTCAATCTTTTTTGGATAATCCCATTGTTGCATTCTATTCTTTTTGGGGGATTTGCCAGCGAAGCTACTGTAGGCGGTGGAGTTAAAGAAGCTGCATTAAATGTTATTCATAGTGTGGCACCGTCGATGAATATTTTTGATACGCTTTGCGGATTATTGAGCAGAGAATTGATTTTTGGTTGGAACTGGCCACAGAAAGTAATTGCGAAGTACACATTCAACTTTTCCGCTTTTAGCGCGTTGCTTCCAGGGGTTATCTTTTTGTCACTGCTAATCAGGCAAGGGAAGGTAAGAACTAAAAAATTACTGGTAATTTTTAGTTTAATAACAGTAATCCTGGCTTATTTGCAGACTGTTAATATCGGGGGATGGGGAGTTAAATTATTTGATTGGTTAATATATACTGTTCCTTGGTGGACAATGTTGAGGAATTTCTTTAGTAAAGTACCTATTGCCTATGGCATCTTTTTCTCAATTACAATAGGTATAGCTGTTTTTCACGTATTAGAACGGATTAATAAGCAAAAAATAAAGAGAATATTTGTTGCCGGACTTATAGTTGTTATTTTAGTTCAGGCTTTGCCCTTTATTTTTGGAAGGGTTAATGCTCTGCCTGTCTATAATGCGGATATTCCTTTGAACCGAAATATTATTGTGCCGGACTATTATCGAGAGACTACAGAGTATATCAAAAAATTAAGGGTAGGGCGAGTGTTGACCCTTCCGATGACGTTTGCGACATGGTCAATTTTTAAAAGCTCTTGTGGGAAAGGCTTATATGTGGGGAGTTCTCCGATAAAAGTTTTTACGGGTAAGGACGATTTTAATGGGAAGATGGGTTTTGAAAGAATCTCGGGTCTGCCGGAGCTGATTATTGATGCTTATCAGAAAGATGCTAATGTATTAGGTTATGTTTTTGGAAAATTAGGTGTTCGCTATATGCTTTATAATACGCAGATGGAGAAATTACCGGAGGTTTTAAAGACAGGATGGTTGTGGGAATACGAAACACTTTCAAATAATAAAAGCATAAAGTCAATTTTAAGTAGTGTGGCAAATGAAAGGTTGGCTGTTTTTGGGCCTTTAGAAATATATAAGATCAATGATGAGTTTTTTCTACCGCATATTTATCCTGCTAAAAAGGCAAGTGTAGTAAAAGGAGATATAAGTGCTTTAATGTCTTTATCTGAGGGTATTGACTTGGATAAATCAGATGTTTTATTTTTTGAGAAAAACGAAACGACTAAGGGCAAAGGGATATTCTCGGATGAGGGGAGAATAGAAGGAGGTAATAATCCTGAAATAGTTTTTAAGAAAATAAACCCCACAAAATTTAGCGTAGAAATCAAAAATGCCAAACATCCTTTCTGGCTGGTATTTAATGAAAGGTTTCATGAAGACTGGAATATTTATAAAACACAAATATCCGATGCAAATACTCTTAGAAATGATGAGTTATCCAGTTATTCTCAATTTGGGGTAAAAGAATCAGAATACCGGCTGCAATTTGCCCCGCAGGATTTTAAATTCCTTTTTTTAAAACCAATGGATTTGCAGCATAAGGTTGCTAATGCTTATGCGAACGCATGGTATATAGAGCCTGAAAACTTTGAGAAAAGTAATAATTTTTCTTTTGTCATATACTTTTTGCCGCAAAGCTTTTTTTATTTAGGATTACTAATTTCTGTTTTTTCGATGCTTTTGTCGGTGATTTTCATGATTGTTTATAGTATTAAAAGGAGAAGCTAGTGATAAACTTTAAAAAGATAAGAGATAAACAGTTAGCGTTTTTAATTTCACTGATTATTGTTCTTTCTTGTTTTTTGATTGCAGATACTAATTTAGCGAAAAAAGTTGTTAGTGTGGAACGGGAATATCCGGTTAATTCCGAATCGCTGTTGAAGAAAATACCGTTGCCGATTAAAAGTGATTATGTGGTGAAAATCAAGTATCAGTCTAGAAAGATGATGGGGGCGATGGTTTGGTTAAATCAATATCCATTAGAAATGAGGGCGTCTAACGTATCAAATAAATTGAATGTTACATGTTATTATTATGCACCGAAAGACAAAGTAATGCTTGGGGATAATGTTTTCGAAATTAAGTTCCACGGAGAACATCCATCAACAGTAACGGTGCGTATGAATAACTACGTTGCAGCAGTAGCAGATAATAATATTATTATTTCACTAGCAAACTCTGTTTTTAAAAATAAGGCTTGGGTTAAACTTTTCTTTTTTGGGATTATTTTGTTTGGTTGTGTTTTTTGGGTATGGCGGTTTCTGGTTTTTATGGGTATGGTTCTTTTTCATGAATCATTTCAGAGAAGTACTTTTAACACAGCACTTTCTTTTTCCCCCTGCACGTTATTATTTTTTATTCTTTCGATTAAGTCTTATCAAGGTCCATATTTGATTGCGATAAGTCCGGGGTATCTTTTATTATTATTTGTTCTTTTAACAGGGTTTACTAACGCTGTTTTAAATCTTATCCATGTATTAATCTTGAGGAAAGTATTTCCGTCGATTAAGCGTGAGTATATTCTGCCGACAGCTCGGGTGGAGATTCCCCCCTGGCTTATAGGGGGCGGAAAGTGGTTTAAGAAAAGGAGTTTAGCTGATAAATGCATAATATTCTGTTTATTTGTTTTTAGTTGTTCTGTTTTTCTTTTTATGCTGGGGGTGTCGAAATGGGGAGAGCCCCTTGCTAACGTAGCATATACCAGCGTACTTATAGGTATTTCCATGAAATTATTTAGCTTAACTAAGAAATAATAATCTTGTGAAAAGCAAAATTTTAATTTTAGCATTTTTTGTGCTATTGAGTATAATAGCCACATATCCTCTGATTATCCATTTTGATGAACAGCTTTTTGGTAATCCTACAGATAATTTAGCTGCAGTCTGGAATTTCTGGTGGGTTAAGACTGCTGTGCAGCAAAACATTTCAGATTTGTACATACCTATGTTAGCGGCTCCTTATGGGGTCGATGTTAGTGCAACGCCTTATTATCCAGTTTGGAATTACATGAATGCAAGATTAGCTCTTTTGATGGGGGAGATTGCTACCTATAATATCCAGATTCTATTAGGATTTATTTTTTCCGGTTTTTGTATGGCGTATATGATTTATCGGTTTACAAAAAAGCGGACAATTGCTTTAATCGTAGGAACAATCTTTACTCTTTCTCCATACCACTTTGCGCAAGCCTTTGAGTATCTAGCATTAAGTAATATGCAGTGGATGATTATATATGTAATAAGTCTTTTTAATCTAAAGCGGAAAACTAATTACTTAAATGGAATAATTTGTGCGGTGGCTTTGGCTATGATTGGTTTTTTTGATTATTACTATCTGTATTTTATGATTATCTTTACCGGAGTATTTTTGGTTTATTGTGCATGGTATTACAGGAAGCAATTAAATAAAAATATATTTCTTAAAAAAATTAAAGTTATCTTGTTTTCTGCGATGGTACATTTGATTGTTTTGGTTCCGGGGATTACCCATATTATTTTTCCGAATAAATCTGCACAAGTTATAGCACAGCCTTCAGGTGTTGATTTTGTCCGTCCGCTGAATCATTTATTTGCGGATTCTGCAAGGGTGCTCAATTATTTTTTACCAGCTCCTTTTCATCCTGTTCTAGGTAAAATAACTGAGCCGTTGATAGGCACTTTTCTCTACGGTGATAACTTTTTTGGTAATGCGTTATATCTGGGGTATGTGGGTATTTTCTTGGCATTTGTTTGTATTTCCCGCTGGAGGAAAGAATCTGCCTTAGAAAAAAAAGACAGGATAGGGGAGGAAGATAATTTCACAATAAGCTTCTTTTTTGCAGCGTTTTTTATTTTTATGATTTTCTCGTTCCCTCCGTATTGGCAAATAGGCAAAGTTATGATTCCATTCCCTTCATTTTTTTTATATAAGATAGTTCCGATGTTTCGCAATTATGCCCGGATGGGGGTATTAGTATTGATATCTGTATGTGTGCTTTCCGGATTTGGTTTGAAGTATATATTTAAATCAATCCGGGAATCAAAAAAGAGGTTGGCATTGAGTGGTGTGTTTTTCATGCTTATATTTTTGGAGTTTTTACCCTTTCCTCCGGCTAGAATTGTCGATTGTATGAATATACCGGCGGCTTATCAATGGCTGAAGGAGGATTCCACGGATTTTATTATTGCGGAATATCCATTAGAAGCGGATGAACGTCTCTATTTATTTTATCAGAGGATTCATGCTAAGAAGATGATTAACGGTGCTATGCCCGGGACATATGCCTATGAAGTAAGGAGTAAAATCCTAGATATCGAAAATGAACAAACATCGATGATGCTTAGTTTTCTTGGGGCGAAATATGTGTTGATTCATCGGGATAGTTATCTTAACTATGAGGGAGGTCAGGTGCTAGGTCAGATCCCAAACTTAAATGGAGTGTCGGGACTTAAATTACTGAAAAAATTTGAAGATATCGATATTTATGAAGTAATTGCCTCACCGTTGGATCCTAGAAAAGTTGTTGTTAGAAAAAAGAGTATGGAAAAAAAATCTTTTGTTGCAGAAGAAATTATTCCCGCAAATGGAGTTTTTAAATTTAAGCCGGGAGATTCGTTGAAATATACAGTGAAATATTTCAATTTAATACCAGCCCTTAATGTTCAAATAGATATGTGCCGGGAAGCGAATAATTTGGAAAATGAAATTATTTTGAAGGCGAAGATCCATAGTACTAAAATGTTTTCTTATTTAGTGAATTTTCAAGCGGTATTTAATTCATTTTTTGATCGGAAATATTTAAGCCCTTTCCGATATGAAGAATCTTATGGTATTGTAGGACAGAAGCCGCGGAGTAAATATGCGGTTTTTGACCGTGGCAGCCAGGTTATGAGAACAAGTGATAAAGAAGTTAAAATTCCGCCACATACGCAGGATCCTATTTCTATAATTTTTTTCCTTTCAAGTCAGAAATTTGAGCTTGGGAAAAAAATAGAAATAAATTTAAACCCCGGTAAATCTAACTATAAGGTAGAAGCTGAGGTCTTAGGCAAAGATAAGATTAGTGTATTAGGTCGAAAAAAATATGCATGGAAAGTAGGTGTAACTCTTTTTAGAGGGAAAAAAGAACAAAAGAAGAATGCTGAGGCGATTTTATGGTTTTCAGTCACAGATAAACAAGAATTATTGGCATTGAGAGCATCAACTAAAATTGGTGTTTTTAATATGGACTTAAGGAAATAAAAGAGGGGAATATCACATGCTAAATGCTGAAAAATTGATTGTTTTAGATTTTGGATGTAAGACGGAAAAATGCGAGGGAGCAATTGGGGTGGATATTGACCCTACGGTTAATCCTGATGTTGTTCATGACTTCAATGTTTTTCCTTATCCATTTAAAGATAATTATGCAGATAAAATATACGCAAAACATATAATAGAACATTTGGATAATCCTAAAAAGTTTATTGAAGAAATCTATCGTATACTCAAACCTGGTGGAATAGTTTTTATTGAGACTCCGCATTTTTCTAATTATGTTGCATATGCAGAACCTCAGCATAAGTTATTTTATTCTTATTTTATGTTTAGGGAGATAATGTCGGGAGTACGCAAAAACATTGAGGTTTTGCAGTGGAAGCTTACTTTTTATAGGACATTCCGGTTTGTTGGGGTCCAGGCTTTAGCAAATAAGTTTCCGGTAGAATATGAGCGGTTTTGGACATATATGTTTCCGGCTGAAAATATTGTCTTGAAATTTAAAAAAATATAATAGGGCAGAAGCGGTTAATGGAGTTTTTCGGCTGGAAATAGCCATAGAATTAAAATTGTTTTTATGGTAAAATTAGATAATATTTGATAAGTAAGTAGAACTAGAGGAGGAAGTGTGAAGGTATTAGTGACCGGGGGAGCCGGATTAGTTGGATCACATTGTGCCGAATATTATGCGAATAAAGGTGCTAAGGTTGTCGTTCTGGATAATTTGATTCGCTCTCAGATATTTAAATCCAAAAAAGAGAGTGTAGAGTATAACTGGAGACGCCTTGGTAAATTTAAAAATATAAAAAGAATAAAAGGTGATGTTCGAGAAGAAAAAGACGTGTTGTCGGCTATTGGAAAAGGAGTAGATGCGGTAATCCATGCGGCAGGACAGCCGGGTATTCCTTCGTCGATACGGATGCCTAAAGAAGATTTCAGTATTAATGCTTTTGGAACTCTTAATGTTCTGGAGTGTTTGCGCAAAAAAAGTAAAAAAGCTGCTTTTGTCTATTGTTCGACTAATAAGGTTTATGGAGAGAATGTAGATAAAGTGGCATTAAAGCAGCTGAAAACACGATATATGTTTAAAGGGATGAAGGGCGTTGACGAGCATATGCTTACTGATTTGGCGGGACATACACCGTACGGAGTAAGTAAATTGGTTGGGGATTTATACACACAGGAATATGCGCGTATTTATGGGATGAAGACAGCAGTATTTAGAATGAGTTGTATCTATGGAGATAGACAGTTTGGATATGAGGATCAGGGCTGGGTGGCCTGGTTTATTATTGCTTGTCTTTTAGGAAAAAAAATTACTATTTATGGAAACGGTAAGCAGGTTCGCGATTTGTTGTATGCTGGTGATCTAGCCAAAGCTTTTGATTTATTTATAACAAATCAAAAACATAGACATGTTTTAGTGAATATTGGCGGGGGGCCGGAAAATACGACTTCATTATTGGAATATTTAAAGAGGTTAGAAGGTTTGGTTGGAAAGCCTCCTAAGGTTAAGTTTGCGGATTGGCGACTTTCTGATCAGCGAGTATATATTAGTAATATTGATAAAGCAAAAAAGATATTGTCCTGGAAACCAGCGGTAAGTATTGATCAGGGATCACTAGAGCTTACCAAATGGATCAAGAATAATAAAAGTATGTTTTGGATAGATTAAGTAATGTTATGGAGGAGGAAGAAGAATGAAGGGTATTATTTTGGCTGGAGGCAGAGCTACAAGGCTTTATCCGATTACAAAGGTAGTTTGTAAACAGCTGCTTCCCTTGTACGATAAACCGATGATATATTATCCTTTATCAACGCTTATGCAGGCTGGAATCAGAGATGTATTGATTATATCTACCCCGTATGATTTGCCCCGGATTAAAGAATTGTTTTTAGATGGCAAAGAAATAGGGATTAATATTTCTTATGCAGAGCAGGCTGAGCCTAAGGGGATTGCAGATGCGTTTGTTGTGGGGAAAGAATTTATTGGCAATGAAAAAGTATGTTTGATTTTGGGGGATAATATTTTCTATGGTAATGAAATGTCGGAATATCTTAAAGAAGCTATGAGTTTTCAGCAGGGAGCAGCTATTTTTGGTTATTATGTAAAAGATCCCGAGCGGTATGGTGTTATTGAGTTTGATCAGGCGCACAATGTAGTTTCTATAGAGGAAAAACCCAAACAGCCAAAATCTCATTGGGTTGCTACCGGACTTTATGTCTATGACAATGAAGTTGTAAATATTGCGAGTAATCTTGCTCCTTCGCAACGAGGGGAACTTGAGATTACCGATGTTAACAATGTTTATTTGAGTAAAAAACAATTAAAAGTAAAATTGCTTGGCCGGGGGTATGCTTGGCTGGATACAGGTACATATGACTCTCTTATAGATGCATCTGTTTTCATTAAGACAATTGAGGAACGACAGGGGCTAAAAATAGGTTGTGTGGAGGAAATTGCTTATCGTATGGGGTATATTGATAAAGAACAAGTGAAAAATCTAGCGAAGAAGATAAATACAGATTATGGTAATTATCTTCGTAGTATTATCACGTAGGGGTTTGATTTATCAAATCCCCTAATCAGTAGTTACAATTATGGAGTAAAATTTATGAAAAAAAGTATTTATTTTATAATGGCCGGAGGCGAAGGGATGCGGCTATGGCCGATGAGTCGGTCTCATTTTCCGAAACAGTTACATTCTTTGTTGGGTAAAGAATCAATGCTACAACAGTCAATAGGCAGGCTTTTGAAAATAGCAGACCCAGAGAATATTCTTATCGGGACTCGGGAAGATTTATATTTTTCGGTTAAGGAGCAATGGGCAAATATGAATTTAAAAGCGGATCCGTGGTTGATTCTGGAGCCTTTAAGCCGGAATACAGCACCGGCAATTGCCTTGGCTATTCTTGCCTGCCGTGAAAGATTTGGAGAGGATGTAATAATTTCTACATTTGCGGCAGATCATGTAATTAAGGATAAAAAGAAATTTGAAGAGCTTTTGAAAACCGGGATACGGATTGCCCAAAAAGGACAGATTGTAACTTTTGGTATTGTGCCGGATTATCCGGAAACGGGATATGGTTATATAAAATCCGGAAAGAAAATCGAAAAAGATGTTTTTGAAGTGGCACAGTTCAAAGAAAAACCCTCTTTGCAGACAGCAGAGAAGTATGTAAAACAGGGTAATTATTTTTGGAACAGCGGCATGTTTATTTTTGATAGCGGAGTTGTTGCCGAAGCGTTAAAGAAGTTTTCGCCTGAGGTGTGGAAAACAGCTGAAAAAGTTTGGAAGGCAAAAAGAAAGAAGAACGGAGGAGTAGTTTTTCCTCAGAGTCTATTTAGTAAATTTTCCAAAGTTTCTATAGATTATGCGGTTATGGAAAAGGCTTCCAAACTGGCTGTAATCAAGGCTGATTTTCGCTGGTGTGATGTTGGCTGCTGGCGTATGGTGCATGAGATGTCAGAGAAGGACAAAAACGGAAATGTTTTTTCCGGGAATATATTCAGCGTGGATTCAAGTCGCAGCTTTATAAAATCTGAGAAGCGTTTTGTTGCTGCGGTAGGGGTGCATGATTTGGTTGTTATTGATACACCTGATGCATTGCTTATTTCAGAGCAAGGTCGCAGTCAGGATGTGAAAAAAGTGGTAGAAAAGCTAAATGCTCAACAATCACAGTTGACAAAGTTTCATGCTACAGTATATAGGCCCTGGGGGAATTATACTGTACTTGAAGAAGGTCCGGGTTATAAAATTAAACGTATGGTTGTAAAACCAAAACAAAAACTGTCTTTACAAAAGCATAACTTTCGGAGTGAACATTGGGTAGTAATTTCAGGTAAAGCACGGATTATAAATGAACGCAATTCAATTCTGCTAAAAGCCAATGAGAGTATTTTTATTCGCAAAAAAGGAAAACATCGAATTATTAATCCGTATAATACAGAGCTGGTAATTATCGAGGTTCAGACCGGAACAAATATAAGTGAAGATGACATCGTGAGATATGAAGATATTTACGAACGCATATAATAGAAATTGGCAGGAATAAAAGAGATAAGGTATACTTATAGTAAGGGTAAAAAATACATAATTTAACCTTTTTACTGAAAAGGCAAACCTCATGTGAGTGGGGGGCGTTCCGAAGAGTGGCTAGATATCGGGATCCCGAGAGCAATAAACCGTCATTATTTATAAGGTTATATCGGGGCAAAGCTGCGGGTCTAAAAGAGATATTTAGATAGCCGGGTTACCGAAAAGGAAGAGTGAGTAGCAAGCCACTAGAAGTCTGTGTAAAAGGTGGCTTGTTTTTTTTTAATTCTTGCGTCTGTGACGAAAGAATTAAATCTCGCCAAGTTGTGTGGCGGATAGATGTGAAAGGAGGTGAGAAGACGGAGAGGATTAAGCTTAGCAGGAAGGGGGTGAACAAAGGGATAATTATCTTGACAAACATTGAAATTTTTGATATATTTTTAATAATTAGAAATCTGTATTTATTAAGTCTGTGAAAGGGGGTGAATAGTAATGATTAATAAAAAAGGTTTTACATTGGTTGAGTTGTTGATGGTCGTTATCATCATTGGTATTTTAGTTACAATCGCTGTTCCTAACTATTTTAGGTCAATTGAAAGAGCAAAAGGTGGGAAGGCAAAAGCGGCAATAGATGTTATTAGAAAAGCATCTATACAATATAGAGCGTTGAATGATACTTTTCCACCTACTGATATTACTGAGTTAGATGGTATGGAAATTCCGGGTAATATGACAGCAGCTACTCCTTTTGATGATGGAGATTGGCAGTATACAGTATCTGGAGATGCGACAACTGTATCAATTGTTGCAACGAGGAACGCGGGAGAACACAGCACAGAGACTTTAACGATGGACGTGGATGGAACGATCACGAATAGTGCTACTCCTAATGAATGGGATTGATGTAACTTGACTTGGATAATTTAAGGATAATAAAATGTGCTATCGATTTATTTGTAAACTACATAACAGATTAAATCGATAGCACATTTTTATTTTTTAAAGACATTATATAGGTTTGTAAATTAAAAACATGGGGAGGCGGTGTAATGCGGATAATTGCTATTGCTAATCAAAAAGGAGGATGCGGTAAAACAACAACAGCCATAAATTTCTCTGCGTGTTTAGCTCAGGCAAAAAAGAATGTTTTGTTGATAGATTTGGATCCCCAGGGACATGCGACTTTAGGCTTAAATATAAAACATCAGGATGTGGATAAGAGCATGTATCATGTTTTGACACCGCAATCCGGTAAAAAAGTCAGACTGGACGAAATTATTTTACCTATTTCTCAGAATTTTGATCTAGCACCGGCGGATATTCTTTTGTCTGCGATTGAACAAGAACTTTCCGGTAAACCGGAACGGGAAGCTAAGCTGTATCAGGCAATTTCACTTATGGTAACAAAAAAAACCTATGATTATATTGTTATTGATTGTCCTCCTAGTTTGGGGCTTTTAACTTTTAATGCTTTGCGTGTTTCTGGGGAAGTTATTGCGCCTGTAGAGACCGGGTTTTTCTCTGTGCATGGGGTAAGTAAACTTTTAGAAATAGTAGATGTGATTGGAAAACGTTTAAAATGTGATATTGCTGTTAAAGCATTAATCACATTATTTGATCGTCGCACTAAATTTTCTCAGGAAATAAAAGATGATATTTACAATCATTTTTCCGGACAGGTATTTAAATCTATAATTAATACAAATGTGCGATTAAAAGAAGCGGCAAGTTATGGTATGCCGGTTATTGCCTATGATAAGCGTTGTCGGGGTTCAGAAGATTATATGGCCTTGGCTAAAGAGGTAATACGTAAATATGATTGGACTAAACCAGAAACAGTGACGGAAACTGTTGGCGGGCCGCAACAAAGCAAAAGTGGAATATTGTTTACATATAGTTCTACCGAAGCAGGTTCTGTACAGATTGCAGGAGATTTTAATAACTGGGCAGCAGACCAAAAAGATAAATTAGAAACTACAAAAAAGGGTGTTTGGGCTAAAGTTTATAATTTGAGGCCGGGGCGCTATCGTTATAAGTTTATTGTTGACGGACAATGGGTTACAGATCCTAATAATCCACAGACAGAAGCTGATGAAATTGGGAACTTAAATTCTTTACTAGAAATAAAGTGATAAGGTGTGTGTAAAAGTTGTCTATGAGCGATTCTAAAAAACTAGGTAAAAGTATAGAAGATATTTCGTATTTGTTTCTTTCTCCCTCTGGAGAAGATTCTTCCGAACCGGATGATTCTGGGCAGCAGGAAGAAAAAAGCACTTCTATTTTAGAGACTCCAATTAAGAGTATCTGCATGGTTGGTGGTGAATTTTCTTTTCTTGATGCTTTTCTGGTAATAAATTTATCGTTGGCACTGGCTCGTTTGGGCATGCGTATCGCAGTTGTCGATTTAGAACCGGAACGTCCTTGTTTGAATTTCTTTTTGGGAACTGATGGTCAAAAAGAAGATTCTAATAATATGAACACAGTTATCAAAGAAGGGCCTTTAGGTGTTAAACTTATTAGTTTAAATACATCTGCGCTTACGGAACTCTCAAACACCGCAAAGAATAGCAAACTGATTTCTCAATTGAATAAGATAGAAGAAGATGTGGATTTGATCCTGGTTAATGTTATGCAGCGTAATTTAATGAATATGCATGAGTTGTTGCCTGAGCAGATAAGAGAGTTTTTAGTGCTTACTTATCCGGATAAAAATAAGATGATTGAATCTTATCGGACGATGAAGATGATTTCTCAACGTAATCCGTTAACTAAGATTGGTGTGGTTGTCGCTGAGGTAGATCACATGTATGAGATAGATGCTGTTTATGATAAGATGTCCGGGGCAGTCAGGAAATTTTTAGATAAAGAGCTTTATAAGGGTGGTTTCTTATTTAAGATCAAGCAGGATCTTGATGTTAATGCGACTATTGCATCGTTTTACGATGCAGATCTTACTGCTTGTATTTCAAATATAGCTCAGATTGTTGTTCTACGATTGAATTTAGGAGAAAATATTGTTTCAAAAGAAGCTTTTTTCAAGAAAATGATTGGCGGATTTAACGCGCAAAGGAAGTTATGACCACTATTTTTCGCAAAGCACAAATAGATAGAGATAAATTAAGAGATGTAATATTAAAAAACCCCGGAGATATTCAGTCGGAACTTGGTTTTATTGATTTTCAGTTTGGAACGGCAGAAGAAGGGGTTATAGATTTCTTGGGTGTAGATAGTACCGGAAGACTGGTTATTATAAATTTCGATACAAAAGAAAACGATGAATTGTTAGTAACGGCATTGAGTCAGATGCGCTGGTTGAAAAAAAATGAAAACCTTGTGAAGCGGGTATTTTTTAGTGAAAATGTTGATTTCAATCAAGATCCCTTGATCCTGCTTATTTGTCCGGGGTTTTCCAGGAAATTAATTTCTGCGGCTAAAGAGCTGAGCGGGCATGATCTGAGATTTGTCCAATTTCAATATGTTATCTCGGATGCCCAGGATGCAATATTATTTGAGGATATATTTAGCCAGCAGAAACCCGAGATAGAAGATCTTCCAATGCAAAATATTGAAAGTTTAAAGCCGCCAACAATTTTAGAAGAAGTGAAAGTAACAGATAATTCTATAGTAGATACTACTGTAGAGCTAACAGAAATATCTCCAGAGCAAGAGGAGATTATTTCTCTGACACAGCAAGAGATTGCTGAATTTATGGATTTCGATAAAATTTTAGAAGAAAAACAGACTTCGGATTAAACCTTCCTGTGCAAAGCCAAAACAAATTCATATCTCTGAAAAAAACAGTAAATTATTATCAGATAGAAGATGTTAGATTTCCAAATCTTATGTGTGTATTCTCAACGCGCATATTTGATTATAGTTTACATGAAGATTTAGGTGTTCGCCAAAGCTTTTTTATTGAACTGGGTTTAAAAATAGAGGATAGTATTTTTTTAGAACAGCCCCATCAGGCGAGAGTTTTTAGAGCTAAGAAAGAAGACAGGGGGAAAGGCGCGGTTGATTTTTATACTCGAGTTCCCGGATGTGATGCGGTGATAACCGAAGAGCCTGGGACAGCTTTATGTTTGTTGACGGCTGATTGTCTGCCTTTGTTTTTTTTCGTTCCGGGTGAAAAAGTTTTAGGGATTGCTCATGCGGGATGGCGTGGGACTCAGGCGAAAATTGCAGAGACAACAGTAAATAAACTATGTCAAGAATTCGATTGTTTTGCCGAAAAAATATGTGTTTATATTGGTCCGGGAATAGGCCCCTGTTGTTATCGCGTAGGGAAAGAGTTAAGAGATGTATTTCCTGATTTTGTTAAAACTCAAAGAGATGGTTTGTATTTTGATCTTGCCGCGGCGAATACTGAGCAATTAGTTGAATTCGGGATAAATAGAGAAAACATTTACAGTACAGGACTTTGCACTAGTTGCAAAAATGATAAATTTTTCTCTTATCGTCGGGGGGATAAAATGAAACGTATGCTAAGTGTAGCAATGTTAAAGCCATAAGTTGTGGCGATTATTTTGCTTGACTTAATGCCATTAAATAATGTAATATTACAATGTAAAATCGGGATTAAAGCAATTTTTAGCTAGTATTAAGAGGTGTTGTGATACACCTTACAAAACAGAGGAGGCGGTATTGCTATGAAAAAAACCGCAGTTAAAAAAAGTAAATCAACAAAAATTTCAAAGGCTAAATCAAAATCTGTTGCAAAAACAAAGAAAACAATTTCTCGACGGACGAATGTGAAAAGTGCAGCAAAATTGGTGAAAAACAAAGTGGTAAAACCAGTGCACTCTTCAGTGGAAACAGAAGTTTTTCCCGCTTTAGCTGAAGGTAAACAGCAGGTAGGAGAAAGTAAGTTTTTTCGGCGGCCAGCGGGAGTTCAGGTTCAGGAAAGAGATACTTATGAACTACCTGCCGAATATGGCGATACTCGTATTGTAATCCAGGTTCGTGATCCATATTGGATCTATTCATATTGGGAAATTAATGCTGATAAATGGGCTGGGTTACGCCAGGAATTTGGGGATGTATTAAATTCTGCTAAGCGCATGCTTCGGATCTATGATATTACCGGTGTTATTTTTAACGGGAATAATTTTAACAGCTTTTTTGATATCGAAATTAATGATTGCGCAAGTACTTGGTACATTAATGTTGGAACCCCAGGCAGGAGTTATTGTGTAGATATCGGGTTATTATTATCAGATGGTAAGTTTATTACTTTGGCGCGTTCAAATTGTGTGACGACTCCATTGGATGGTCCTAGCTCAATTACAGATGAGGAATGGATGGTGGTAGAGGATGATTTTAATAAACTTTATGGTCTCTCTGTTGGTTTAGGCGTGGGGTTAAGTTCAGCTGATATAAAAAGAAAGATTACGCAAAGATTACAAAGTGATATCTCTTCCGGGGCAATATCTTCATTTGGTAGTCCGGTTAAAAAGATGGATCAAAAGCGTGGGTTCTGGCTGGTGGTTAATACAGAGCTGATTGTATATGGTGCTACAGAACCTGATGCTAAAGTAACGGTTCAGGGCCGCCCGATACAACTGAATAAAGAGGGTACATTTAGCTTGCGTTTTGCGCTTCCCGACGGAGAACAGACAATCCCGGTAAAAGCAGTTTCCTCAGACGGGGGAGAAAAACGGGTAATTACCCCGATTGTAAATAAGAAAACAATATAAGTTATAATATAGATATATAGTGCCAAAGGGGACGGATATAAAACCGTCCTCTTTTTGATTTTTAAATATCTTGAATTGTAATTATTAGTATGTTAAGATAAAATTCATTATTTATAATCTATATATAATATAAAATATTAATTTAAGCAAGGATGGGGAAGAATCGCTTAAAATTAAGGGGAAAGTTATGGAAAAAGGGTATTTATGTATTGTTTTGCACGGACATTTGCCATATGTGCGGCATCCGGAACATGAGGATTTTTTAGAGGAAGACTGGCTTTACGAAGCAATTACCGAAACTTATATACCTTTGATCAATGTTTTTGAAAAGTTGATAGATGATAATATTGATTTTCGGATTACAATGGGACTTTCTCCGACGCTTATTACGATGCTTATGGATCCGTTATTGCAAAGAAGGTACTTAAAGCATTTAGAGAGTCTTATCGAATTGGCCACTAAAGAAGTTGAAAGGACACAGTGGCAGCCGGAATTTCACAAACTTGCATTGATGTATCTGGATAAGTTTAAGCTCACGCGCCATGTTTTTGTGGATAAATATAACCGCAATATCATTCAGGCGTTTAAGAATGTTCAGGATGCTGGTAAGCTGGAGATTATGACTTGCGGTGCTACACATGGGTTTTTTCCTCTTATGCATGTGTGCCGGGAATCGGTCAGAGCCCAGGTTCGCACAGCAGTAGATCAGTATAAAAATGTTTTTGGTCGTCCTCCCAGAGGAATTTGGCTGCCGGAATGTGGTTTTAACCCGGGTGACGATGAGGTTTTGAAAGAAAGTGGTCTGCGTTTCTTTTTCGTCGACAGTCATGGGATATTGCATGGCTCACCACGGCCTAAATACGGTGTTTTTGCTCCGGTTTATTGTAAGTCAGGGGTTGCCTGTTTTGGCCGTGATATTGAATCTTCAAAGCAGGTATGGAGTGCGGTAGAAGGGTATCCGGGAGATTATAATTATCGCGAGTTTTACCGGGATATCGGTTTTGAATTGGATTATGAATATATAAAACCGTATATTCACAGTGATGGTATTCGGGTTAATACTGGGATGAAGTATTATAAAATTACCGGAGAGACCGATGATAAACAGGCTTATGTCCCGGAGACAGCTATGCAAAAAGCTGCGGACCAAGCTGGTAACTTTATGTTTAACCGGGAGAAACAAGTCGAAGCTCTTTACGATATGTTAAAAAAGAAACCGATCATTATTTCTCCCTATGATGCTGAATTATTCGGCCATTGGTGGTATGAAGGGCCTGATTGGCTTAACTTTTTAATGCGCAAGATTGCCTGTGACCAAAAAACAATAAAGATGATTACTCCTTCGGAATATCTGGAGAAATATCCTAGCAATCAGGTGATTACGCCTTCAATGTCTACCTGGGGATATAAGGGCTATAATGAAGTTTGGTTGGAAGGTTCAAATGACTGGATTTATCGTCATTTGCATAAAGCTTCGGATAGAATGAGTGAATTAGTAAGATCATACCCGAAGGCCGGAGGCATTACTTTAAGGGCATTAAATCAGGCTTTACGGGAACTATTGCTGGCACAGAGTTCTGATTGGGCATTTATTATGAAGACCGGAACACATATTCCTTATGCAGTAAAGAGAACAAAAGATCATTTGCTTAGATTTAATAAGCTTTATCATAATATTAAGTCAAGAAATGTGAATGAGTCATGGCTTAATGATCTTGAATATACGGATAACATTTTTCCGACAATTGACTATCGTTTTCATTCATAAAAGGTATGATTATGCAGATTCCTCAGCATATAGCAATGATTATGGACGGTAATGGCCGTTGGGCCAAGCAGAAACATTTACCACGGATTGCCGGACATAAGCAGGGTGTAGAGACTGTTAGAAATATGGTGCGAGCCTGCGATGATCTGGGAGTGAGATTTCTTACGCTTTATACTTTTTCTACGGAAAACTGGCGTAGAACAAAAATAGAAGTAAATTTTTTAATGCAGCTTTTGAATAAACAATTAAATAAGGCTCTTCAGGAGTTGCAGGAAAATAATGTGCGTCTTTTGACTATCGGACGACAGGATGGGTTGCCTAAGAAGGTTCTTGAGGTAATCACAAGGGCAGTGGACCAGACAAAGAATAATACTGGTCTTACCTTAATCCTGGCTTTAAATTATGGTTCACGCACAGAAATAGTCGATGCAGCATTAGCGATGTGTCGTGATGTTCAAAATGGAAATATCTCTTCAGAGGCTGTTACAGAAGAAGTGTTTAACCGGTATCTTTATACCGCAGATATTCCCGATCCGGATCTTTTAATACGTACAGGCGGGGAAATGCGTTTAAGCAATTTTTTGCTTTGGCAGCTTTCGTATAGCGAAATATATGTAACTGAAAAATTCTGGCCTGATTTTAATAAGCAGGACTTAAAAGAGGCTATAGCTGAATTTCAGAAAAGAGACCGTAGGTTTGGCGGAGTGAAAAAAATATGAATACACTGTTAATGAAAAGAATTGTAACTGCAATTTCTGTGATTTTATTTGTGAGCTGGGGATTATTTTTTTTACCGGCCTGGGTTTACGCTGGAGTCGTAGTTTTTTTAATTGGCATGGGATTGTATGAGTTTTACTCTCTGATTGAAAAAAAAGGAATTTTTATTTACAAATATTTTGGAATACTTATGGGTATGCTTATTCCGCTAAGTATTTATTTTCGTTTTGAACCAACCAAAGGCTGGGAACTTTTTTTTATAGTTACCGCCACATTAATCTTTTTTGTCCTGCAATTTATACGCAAGGATAGTTCTCAAGCGATTGTTGGTATTTCTACGACTTTTTTTGGTATATTTTATGTAAGTTGGTTTTTTTCCTTTTTAATAAAGATAAGATTTTTGCCGCAGGGAATGTATTTGGCAGCATTTTTGCTTTTAGTTACAAAAATCGGAGATGTTGGCGCTTATACCATAGGTAGTATGTTTGGAAAGCGTTTATTGATTACCAGAATTAGTCCGAAAAAGACATTAGAAGGTGCTATCGGAGGCTTAATATTTAGCATAGCGGCGGCGTTAATAAGTAAATTATATTTGCCCTATATCTCCATTCTTCATCTTGCGGCTATGGGTGCACTTATTGGATTGCTGGCGCAAATTGGTGATTTGTGTGAATCTTTGATTAAGCGTGATTGTGAGGTTAAAGATAGCGGAAATTATCTCCCGGGCTTGGGAGGAGTGTTGGATATTATAGACAGCATTATTTTCACTAGCCCGATTTTTTATTTTTATATAATTCATTTTAACTTAATCCCCTCGTAGGGGCACAGCGTGCTGTGACCTTGGACAGCCCCATGAAGAAAATTTCTATTTTAGGTGCAACTGGTTCTATCGGCACTAATACATTAGATGTGATTAGCAAAAGACCTGTTGATTTCAGGGTCATTGGTCTTAGTGCCTATAGCAATATGAGGTTACTGGCTAAGCAAATAAAATTATTTAAGCCAAAGTTAGTTAGTGTGAAAGACCAGGATAGTATCCGAGAACTGGAGAAATTGACGGATTTATCAGGGATTCGGGTATATACTCAAGAACAAGGACTGAGTAAGATTGCTACACACCGGGAAACCGAGATCCTGGTGGTGGCTACTAGCGGGACGATAAGCCTGGTCCCGACATTGTTGGCAATTGAACAAGGCAAAACAATTGCTTTGGCGAATAAAGAGCCGTTAGTGATGGCTGGAAAAATTGTGATGGAACGGCTCAGGAAATCCAAGGGCAAGATTATTCCGGTGGATTCTGAGCATAGTGCTGTATTCCAGTGTTTGCAGAATTCAGATATCAATACGGTTAAAAATATATATCTGACCGGCAGCGGTGGGCCTTTTCGGGAATTTTCTAAACAAAAATTAAAAACAGTAAGTTTAGAGATGGCTTTAAAACACCCTAAATGGAAAATGGGCCGGAAAATAACTATAGATTCGGCAACGTTAATGAATAAAGGCCTTGAAATCATTGAGGCGCGCTGGCTTTTTGATATAGCGCCTGAAAAAATTAAAGTCGTAGTGCATCCGGAAGCGATTATTCATTCAATGGTTGAGTTTTATGACGGTTCTGTTTTATCTCAGATGGGAGTAACTGATATGCGTTTACCGATACAGTATGCTTTAGATTATCCGAATCGTCGACCAAATCATTTGAAGGCTGTAGATTTTTTTGCGCTTAAAAAACTTACTTTTTTTAAGCCGGATGAAAATAAATTCCCCTGTCTTAAAATAGCTAAAAAAATTGCAGCAGAATCAGGGACAGGCGGGTGTGTAATGAACGCAGCGAACGAAGTGGCGGTAAATGCGTTCTTAACTGGAAAAATCGGATTCATGTCGATATCGAAGATAATCGAAAGCGTGCTTAAAAGGCACAAGCGGATGAAATCTCCGACATTGGACCAAATATTTGAATGTGATGATTGGGCAAGAAGGGAGGCGCGGTTACTTTGTTATCAACAATAGCATTTATTTTCGTGTTAAGTATTTTAGTTGTAGTGCATGAGTTTGGACATTTTATTGTAGCCAAACTTATGAAGGTAAGAGTGGAAACTTTTTCTGTTGGTTTTGGAAAAAAACTCATTTCTTTTACTCGTGGAGATACAGAGTATTGTGTTTCGGCGATTCCCTTAGGTGGTTATGTGAAAATGTCTGGAGACAATCCGGAAGAAGAACGACAGGGCAATTCATGGGAATTTCTATCTAAGCCTGTAGGTGAACGTGCAGCGATTGTTGCGGCCGGACCATTGTTTAATTATATATTTGCGTTTATTGTGTTTAGTATAGTTTTTTTTATTGGATTTTCTGTTCCGACGGCTAAAATCGGAGAAATTGTAGCTGACTATCCTGCGCAAACAGCTGGGGTGCAAGAAGGGGACAGGATTGTTTCTATTGCCGGTGAAAATGTGAAAACATGGGATGAATTATCGGCTATAATACAGCAAAAGACACAGAATATTCCGGTTAGCTTTGAAATAGAACGAAAAAATATACTACAGAATGTAATGATAACTCCTAAGGTTATAGAAGAGAAAAATCTATTTGGAGAAGATATTAAAATTGGGGTGATTGGAATTAGACAATCCAGTGAAGTAACGTTAGTTCGTTTTGGAGTTGGAGAGTCTGTGATTAAAGGGGCTCAACAGGTTTGGATGGTTACACATGTGACGTATAAAATGTTATCCAAAGTATTTACCGGACAGATGTCTATGCGCAAATCAATTGCCGGACCGATTGGGATATTCAAGATTACCGGAGATGCCGCAAAGACAGGCTTTTCCTCATTATTGCAGATTATGGCATTGTTGAGTGTAAGTTTGGCGATTATAAATCTTTTTCCGATACCTGTACTTGACGGAGGACATCTGGTTTTTATGTTTATTGAAAAGATAAAAGGGAAACCAGTAAGCATCAAAACTCAGGAAGTTGCAACCCGGATCGGATTTGCTTTACTTTTGGCTTTGATGGTTTTTACTGTCTATAATGATTTACTGCGATATGATTTTTTTCAAAAAGTTTGTGGCTTTTTTACAAAGAAATAATTAGCAATGAAAATAAAACGAAGAAAGACAAGAAAAATATTTATAGGTAATGTTCCGGTTGGCGGAGGCAGTCCTGTTTCTATACAGTCGATGACTAAGACTGATACCCGGGATGTAGCAAAAACTGTAAGTCAGATCAAAAGGCTAGAGCAAGCTGGTTGTCAGATCGTCAGAGTCGCGGTTGAAGATGAGGCAGCGGCGCGAGCTATAGCTAAGATCAAAAGAAAAATTAAAATCCCGTTGGTGGCAGACATTCATTTCCATTATAAACTGGCTCTTTTAGCTATGGAAAATGGAGCGGACAAGATCAGATTGAATCCCGGTAATATCCAAAAACGAAGTCAAATTGAAGCTGTAGTAAATACAGCCAAAAAATATAAGGTGCCAATACGAATTGGTCTTAATTCCGGGTCGGTTAAGAGAACTCCAAAGAAAACATTGGTTGATGATCTAGTAGCTGCTGCAGTATCCTATCGTGACCTTTTTCGTGAATTAAAGTTTAATAAAATAATTTTTTCTTTAAAAACTCCGGATGTGTTGACTACAATCGAAGCATATCGGCGTATGGCAAAATTGACTGATGCTCCTATGCATTTGGGGGTAACTGCTACTGGTTTGCCGCAGAATGGGATTATAAAAACAAGTATTGCCCTGGGAACATTATTACTTGAAGGAATTGGTGATACTATCCGTGTTTCATTAACTTGCGATCCTGTAGATGAGGTGATCGCAGCTCGGGAAATGTTACAAGCACTTTCCCTTCGTAATTTTGGAGTGGAGGTAATATCCTGCCCGACATGTGGTAGATGCAAGCTGGATCTTATGAATATAGTAAAAAAGGTTGAAAAAAAATTATCTGAAATAGAATATCGCAATACTAAGAAGAAGATAACAGTTGCGGTTATGGGATGTGTGGTTAACGGTCCGGGAGAAGCTAAGGAAGCAGATATTGGTGTTGCCTGGGGCGGTAAAACAGGTATACTATTTAAAAAGGGAAAACAAATACGGTTAGTTAATGAGAAAGAATTAATTAAAACATTATTTGAGGAGGTAAGCAATGAAATGGTCTGAACTTTTACTTCCTACTTTGAAGGAAACCCCGGCAGAAGCAGAGGCAATAAGCCATATTCTGATGATCCGGGCGGGGTTAATCCGTAAACTTACCTCGGGAGTGTATTCTTACTTGCCCTTAGGATTTCGAGTCTTAAAGAAGGTAGAAGATATCATTCGGCAGGAAATGAATGATAAAGGAGCGCAGGAGGTATTGCTCCCGGCAATTCAGCCGGCTGAACTCTGGATGAGAAGTGGGCGTTTTGAAGCGTTGGGTGAGGATATGATCACGTTTACGGATAGACATAAGAAACTGAATGTTTTAGGGCCAACACATGAGGAAGTTATTACATCATTGGTGAAAAATGAAGTCAGTTCATATCGTCAGCTGCCATTAATTATCTATCAGATCCAGACCAAGTTTCGGGATGAAGCAAGGCCTAGGTTTGGGGTGATGCGTTCGCGCGAATTTATTATGAAAGATGCCTATAGTTTTGACCGTGACTGGGAAGGGTTAGATAAAAGTTATCAGAAGATGTACGATGCATATTGCCGTATATTTAACCGTTGTGGATTGAAGTTTCTTCCGGTAGAAGCAGATACCGGGATGATGGGTGGAGATACATCGCATGAATTTATGGTTTTAGCTGAAAATGGGGAAGATCGTATCGCACGATGTAAAAAATGTAATTATGCTGCTAGTATGACTAAGGCTGAATGCGTTTTACCAGATATACCCTTGCGGGCACAGGCCAGTGGACAGATACTAGATTCCAGAGAAATAGAGAAGATGAAGACTCCGGGGGTTAGTTCTGTAAGAGATGTTGCGGAATTTTTAAAAGTAACTTCGGAGAAATTGATTAAGACTATACTCTATGAGAAAGATGGTAAACCGGTAGCTATTCTGGTAAGGGGTGATCATGATGTTAATGAAACTAAATTGACGCATGTGTTAAAAACAAATCAGCTTGTAATGGCGGATGAAAAAATGATCAAGAATATAACTAAAGGTCCTATGGGGTTTAGCGGTCCGGTAGGTTTAAAAGGTGTTGAAATTATTGCGGATCTGTCGCTTAAACAAGGGGAAAACTGGATTATTGGGGCGAATGAAGCAGACACGCA
This sequence comes from PVC group bacterium, assembly GCA_024231215.1. Classification (GTDB taxonomy): domain Bacteria; phylum Omnitrophota; class Gorgyraeia; order B26-G9; family B26-G9; genus JAAEQR01. The sequence continues at coordinate 482,639 of JAAEQR010000072.1, forward strand.
TTTTAAAAACGTTAATATTGGAAGAGACTTTGAGGTTTTGCATTGGGCAGATGTACGGAATATTACAGAATCAGATACATGTCCTAAGTGTAATGAAAGTATTGAGATTAGTTCTGCGATTGAGGCAGGGCATGTTTTTAAGTTGGGAACAAAATACACCGATAGTTTAGAAGCCGATATCCTAGATGAAAAAGGAAAGAGTTCTAGGATTATCATGGGGTGTTATGGGATCGGCGTAACTAGAATAGTTGCGGCATGTATTGAGCAAAACTACGATGATCACGGGATTATTTGGCCGATAGAGATTTGCCCTTTTCAGGCGGTTGTGATGCCTCTTAATCCGGATCATGATGCTTCGATTGCTGAGGCTCAGAAGATATACAACCAGTTGCAGGATGCCGGGATTGAGGTGCTTTTTGACGATCGGAATGTCCGGGCAGGTATAAAATTTAAAGATGCTGATTTGATTGGTTTCCCGATCCAGATTATTATTGGAGAAAAGAGCTTGGCTCAGAATCTCATAGAGATGAAAGTTCGTAATACGGATGATCGCAGTAAAATAAAGAGTGGAGAGGTATTGAACGCTGTACTTCAGAACATAAAAAATTTATATAAAAATAATAAATAAAGTATAATATTAATGTAAATTATTTAATATATAGATATTGATAAAGCGGTCTTAGAGAAAAAACGATTGACATTTTATCCGTTTTATGTTAAAAAAGTATTATATCGGAAAAGTCGAAACAATAGGGGAAAAAGGACTTTACAAAAAAACGGATTTTAAAAATGCTGACTTTTTATAAAAGTTCGGTAGGGATTTATATAGGCCCTAAATCAATACAGTTGGCTCAGTTGAAGTCAGTGGCCGGCCGTATTCAATTGACTAACTTTGTTCACGTTGATATTCTCGAGGATGAAATTAGCTCTGAATCAGCTACCCAAGAGTCTCTCATTCATAATGCTCTCCGCAAAGCCGTTAATAAAGCTAAAATTGATCTAAAAAAAGTTAATACTGTACTTATGCCTGGAATGGTGTTGTTGCGCTATTTCCAAATGCCTAAGATTTCTGCCGAAGAGATGGAAGAAGCAGTTCGATTTGAAGCAAGGAAATATATTCCTTTTCGTTTAGAAGAAGCAGTAACCGGATTCTATATTCTTAAAGATGATCCGGAAAACAGAAAAGTAGGGATTCTTTCTTTAGTTACCAAAGAAGAATCTATAAAAAATCATTTATCTGTCCTGAATAAAGTAAACATCAATCCAGTAGCAGTGGAAACTGCGTCTTTTGCGCTTATCCGTCTTTTAGAATATTCTCAAGAAATAGAAAAGGAAGAGTCGAATGTAGTAATATACATTTATGCTCAGAGAGTAAATATTGTTATTTTAAAAAATGGAGTACCGTATTTTGTAAGAGATATCTCTTTGGGCAGAAGAGAAGAATGGCTAGATGATGAGACCGCAGCATTACTTTTGGAGGATGGTGGAGAGATGTCTGATAGTCGGATGGCTATTTTAGAGAATCTCTTAAGTGAACTTCGAATTTCCCTTGAATATTATAAAAAAGAATTAGGAAAAGAGCAAATAAATAAGGTGATCTTGTGTGGTGAAATAGATGATTTTGATGATTTGGAAGTTGTTGCTCAAGCGGCACAAGAAGAACCGGACGCTGAATCACCTTTATCTGTATATTTGAAAAAGAAATTGAACTTACCGGTTGTTACCATAGATCCTCTTAAAACCATTCAAACTCCCAAAGCAAAACCTTTGCCATATACATTTCCGATGCTGGCAATAACCGTTGGTGCTGCGCTAAGAAATCTTACCAAATCCACAGTAGAAATAGACCTTTTTAAAGCGCGGAAAAAGACAAGTATAAAAAAGAAGATTTTTATTAATAAAATGATGGTTATTGAAGGGTCAGCTTTGCTTATAAGTCTTATTGTTCTGTTTTTTCTGTTTTCCATTTTTGTTTCAAATGAAAAAAGTCTTTTGGAAAAAGAAAAACAAAATAGGCCTAAGTTTATGGAGCTAAGCCATTTTAAAAATAAACAGTTGAAAGAGGGCGAAAAGCAGATTGATAAACGCTTAAAAAAATACAAAGCAATGGTTTCAAAAAGAGTTTATCTTACCCCTAAATTAAATGTTTTAGCCAAATCTGTCCCCAAGGGTATCTGGTTCTCAGACTTAAACTATGGTGTGATAAAGATTCCTGGGAAAGGGAAGCAAAAGATAGGAAAAATTTTAAAGTTAAGTGGCAGGGTTTTTGTTGAGAAAAAAGGAACAGAGATTGAAATAATAAATAAATTAACAGAGGATTTGAAGAAGAACGAAGACTTTTTTGAGGGCTTTAAGGTTATAAAGACAGGTTCTGTAAAGAGAGAAGAATATATGGTCATCCCTGTAATGGGATTTTCCTTGCAGTGTTCTTCGGATATTTCAGGACAATAGAGTAATTTTATAATAAGGATTGAGAAATATGATAGGGTCAGGGTTTTCTTTACCTAAAGAAATTAAAAACACATTAGCTATTGGTGTTACTATTTTTGTTGTTGTTCTCTTTTTTGGCGGGCGGTTTATATATAAACGGAGTTTGAAGAAATTAATCGGATACAAAAAACAACGTTCTCGTGTAGAATTGGAGAATAAGGTTGGAAAAAAACTAGCTGAACTGCAAAAGATTCGTGAGAATATGCCTATAATTAAAGAAAGTGCTCATTTTTTATCGGAAGTTGCGAAAGTAGCGGGTGCGCTTAATATGAACATGGTTTCAATATCAGCTCAACCGGTTGAGAGAAGAAAAGATATGGTGAAATTTTCCGTGCAGATGGAACTGGATACCACATATCATCAACTCGGGGCGTTTATTAGTAAGATAGAAGGGGGCGATTTATTTGTCAACGTGGATGCATTGGATATTAGGTCTAAATCTAATCAGGAAACAACGAAGGCTGCGATTGTAGCAGAGATAACTGTGCATACCTTTTATTTGACAGATACTGATTTGGAGAAATAATGAGGAAAACATTTGCAATTTTACTTACAGTTATATTTATTTTTTCGCTAGCAGCATCTATTGATGCTGCTCCTAAAAAGAGTAAGAAGAAAAGTAAAAAAGAAACGTCAAAAAACATCGGTAAAAAACAACATGGTGCAATAAAATACACAGGTTTTGAGGCAAAACGTGATCCATTCGGTGTGCCAGCGATAATTGAGAAGATGCTTCTAAAGCCAGATATAGCTATTGGTGCGGGGCAAGAAGAAGTAATTAAACTTCCATCGATATTTGTGCAAGGGATTATCTGGTCTAAAAGAAGGCCTCAGGCTATTGTAGATAATAATGTGCTGAAGGTGGGCGATTATATTAAAGAATTTGAGATAAAAGAAATAAAAAGAAAAAGCATTGAATTATTTTATAAAGGAAAGACATTTTCTGTGCCTGTAGCAGGTACAAGTTCTACAAGTAAAAGTAAAAGTAAAAAATAAAGATAAGGAGTGTAAAGATGAAAAGGATTTTCAGGTTACTGGTATTTGTTTTATGCCTATGCCTTATCGGGGTTTTGACTCCATTGCCGATGCTTTTAGCGCAGGCTACGTATGAGATTGAAGACGATGCTGATATTTCAGAATCTGAACTGGAAGATGATGGATTGGTATCGTTGGATTTTAAGGATGCGAATCTAAAAGATGTCTTAAAAGTCTTTTCACAACAGTCTGGCTTAAATTTTGTGGCAACACAAAATATTCAGGATAGACCGGTAACTCTTTACATGGAAGAGGTTAAAGTTGAGAATGCATTACAGGCGTTACTAGCCTCAAATAATCTAGGTTTGGAACAGTCTCCGGGGAGCAATATTATTATTGTTAAGGCTCAGCCTGTTCCCCCGGTACAAACAAAAACTAAAGTGTATAAAATGCGTTATTTTCACGGGAACGTTTCTCCCGGACAATATCTTATGCAAAAGGGAAGTGTTGCTCAGGGGAGCGGGATGAATTGGGAAGCGATTATACGTCCTTTATTGAGCGAAGTAGGCACTTTGGTGAATTATGCTAATTTATTGGTTATTACTGATGTTCCCGCTAGATTTAAACTTATTGACCAGGTGATCGCGGAGATTGATCGGCCGATTCCTGAAGTAATGTTAGAAGTGGAATTGATTGAAACAACTTCGGATTTCTTAAAAGATGTGGGGGTAAAATGGGGCAAAGAATTTGCTAAATTTACCGGGCCTAGTACTATTAGCTCGATGCCTTATGCTCATTGGAAAAAACCTGGTAATGAAGGGTATATGCTACCAAGCAGTATGGCGGATGGTACACGTTTTCAATACGGATTGATGAGTTCTGCAGGGCTTAGTTTTCTTCTGGAAATGCTTGAATCAGATACCAGTACAAAATTTTTATCAAAACCGAGAATACTTTGTCAGGATCGGGAATGGGCAGAAATCAAAATAACAGCGAATCAGATAGTTTCAATTAAGACTACGGTAACAGAGACAACTACGGAAACAGAAGTAGAAAGAATGGAAGTAGGAACAATTTTAAGGATTGTGCCGTTAATCAATGAAGAAGAGGGATTTGTATCATTGCTCTTAGAGCCTAGTATTTCACGACCAAAAGATTCTCCATTTACAGCTCCTGCGGCAATGGGGGGAGCAAATTATGTTGATCCGCAAAAACGCAGTATGAGAACAACGGTTATGATTAGAGATGGCGATACGGTTGCGGTAGGAGGTTTTATTACTACAGAAGACCAGGAGAGTTCGACTAAAGTTCCTTGGTTAGGTGATATTCCTTTATTTGGGATGTTTTTTAGACATAAGTCAATAGACAGGATAGATAAAGAGCTTATGATTTTTATTACGCCTAAGATTATACGGCCGACAGATAGGATGGAGATGTGGGTTGATAATGTATCTACAGGCGGGGAACAATCAATGGCGGCTAAGCCTGTTGAAAAAGAAGATAAATCTGAAAAGCTAATAGAAAAACTTAAGATCGAATCTAAAGCTAAACAAGAACCGGTAGCAATCAAACCCCAGCCGGTTAAAGCGCTTCCCTTTAGAGAGCAGGACGATTTAAAGTTAGATCTTACAATGCAAAGCCCGGGAATGATCGGTGTAGATTTATTAAAGTAATTATTGAAAGATAGAAAATGATTAAATCAGAGTTAAAATTAGGTGATATTTTAAAAAAGCAAAATCTGCTTACTGAACTAGATCTACAACGGGCGCTTGCTGAACAAAAGCGCAAAGGTGGTAAACTCGGCGAAATTTTAGTTGAGATGGGGATTGTGACTGATAAAGATATTGCAGTTGCTTTGGCAAAACAATTGCGGGTTATGTTTGTAGATATGGAAAAGGGCTTGCTCAAGCCTAATATTCATCAGGGATTGGAAAAGCTTATTCCCGAGGAGTATGCTAAAGAGCATTATATATTACCACTTTCTAAACACGGACAAAGTCTCACCGTAGCGATGATCGACCCTTTAGACCTAATGACTATTGACGATATTATGAAAATGACTGCTTGTGATGTTAGTGTGGTTGTAACTACTTCCGGCGATATGGTAAAGGGCATTGAGGAGTTTTATGGCAGCAAAGAAATGAGGAAAAAGAATATCCAGGAGAAGTTTATTTTAATGGATTCATCTGGGGGTAAAAAAGATAGATTTGATGTCAGAGATGTTGTTTCCGATGCCGATGCCGCGCCGATCGTTAAGTTTGTGGATATAATAATGCTTGAGGCTATTGAGAATGGGGCTTCAGATGTTCATGTTGAGCATTACGAGCAGAGAGTTAGTTTGCGTTATCGGATTGACGGGGTACTTTATGAGATGAATCCACCGGATCCTAAGATGTATTTTGCAATTGTGTCTCGTATAAAAATATTGTCCAAAATGGATATTGCAGAACGCCGGTTACCTCAGGACGGAGCCTTTTCAATTTCCTACAAAGAGAAGGTTATCGATGTTCGTGTTTCTTCTATCCCTGCTATTTTTGGGGAGAAAATAGTTATGAGGTTGTTAGACCAGGCCAAACTTCCTCTTGAGTTTGAATTTCTTGGGGTTTCTGATTTTGAATTAGCTAAGATTAAAGCCGAAATATATAAACCATTTGGTATGATTTTTATTAGCGGACCGACTGGTTCCGGGAAATCAACAACCTTATACACTATATTAAATGAAATAAAAACACCTAAGAAGAATATTGTTACAGTTGAAGATCCGGTAGAATATAAACTAGATGGGATTAATCAGGTTCAAGTTAAACCTCTTATTGGTTTGAATTTTGCGAATGCGTTACGTTCATTTTTGCGGCAGGATCCGGATATTATGATGGTGGGGGAAGTCCGGGATTTAGAAACTGCGCAAATGTGTATACGTTCAGCACTTACCGGTCACTTGGTATTTAGCACCTTGCATACTAATGATGCGCCGACTGCAGTAACTAGAATTATGGATATAGGGATTGAACCTTTTTTGTTGGTTTCTTCATTACGTTTGATTGTTGCTCAGCGTTTAATTCGTAAGTTGTGTGACGAGTGTAAGCAGGAGATCAAGCCGGATGTTAGATTTAAGGATATGAAGCTTAACGGTCCGATATATGAAGCCAAAGGCTGTGAGAAATGTCGTTTTAGCGGGTATAGAGGTCGTGTTGGGATTTATGAGTGTTTACCTATAGGTGTGGAAATTAGAGACATGATTTATTACCGTAAGTCAAGTGATGAGATTAGAATCAGGGCTGAAGAATTAGGCATGCGATCTTTATATGAGAGTGGGTTAGAAAAGATGAAACAAGGACTAACTTCGTATGAAGAGGTCTTGGCAGTAACTATTTCCAGTTAATCTGCAATCAATATTCCTTTCCCAAATAAGTGATTATATAGTATATTAGTAATAGATATTAATAAGAAAAGAGAACTTTAAAATGCCGGATTTTCTGTATAAAGCTAGAGATAAAGAAGGTAATCTTGTTCAGGGGACAATGGTTGCTGAGTTGCAATCTGAAATTGTGGAGATTTTGCAGCGCAGAGGTTTATTAATCACTTCAATAGAAGAAATTGTTACTAAGCAAAAGACTCCAAAAACGTTTCTGTCAAGACCCAAAAAAAAAGCCGGTGGTTCTCGCAGGGTAAAGAACGATGATTTGTGTATATTTGCGCGACAGTTAGGAACATTATTAAATGCCGGGGTTCCATTATTGCGTAGTCTTAGCGTATTGGGTCAGCAAATAGGCAGTATTCCTCTGCAGCGGGCAGTTGAGAGTATAAAGGAAGATATCCAATCTGGAAGCACGTTAAGAGACGCTTTAGATAAACACCCTAAAGTCTTCTCAAAATTTTGGGTGAATTTGGTGGGAACAGGGGAGGCTTCTGGGCAGCTGCCTTCGGTTTTAGAGCAAATTGCCGAATATTTTGAAAGTTCCGGAGAATTGCATAGAAAAGTTATTTCTGCGTTGATATATCCGGCGATTCTAATGTCTGTTTGTTTCTCGGCAATTCTTGTTTTTGTTCTTAAAATAGTGCCTGTTTTTGCCGAGATGTTTGAAGGCTTTAACGCGGACCTGCCGGCGATCACTCAAAGTCTAGTTGATTTGAGTGCTATTCTTAGAAAATTCGCACTGCCGTTTATGATTTTACTGCCGGTGCTTATATATCTTATGATTCGGTTAGTTAATACGAATAAAGGGCGGTTGTATTATGATAAATTTCGTCTTCATTTGCCTATTTTTGGTAATTTATTTAGATATATCGCGATTTCCAACTTTGCGCGTGGTTTAGGGACAATGATTTCTAGTGGTGTTCCTATTCTTTATGCTCTGGAAATTGTAACTAAAACCGTAGGTAATCGTGTAGTAGAAGATTCTTTGGAAGTAGTCAAAGATAGCGTTCGCGATGGGAAGACAATAGCTGAACCACTTGAACAGACCGGTGTGTTTCCTCCGATGGTTGTGCTTATGGTAAACGTGGGAGAAGAGACGGGTGAGCTTTCTGATATGCTTAGACACGTGGCAAAATTTTATGACGAAAGAACCTCTATGATCGTGGAACGATTATCGGCATTATTAGAACCATTTATGCTTGTTTTTATGGGAGTTGTTGTTGGATTTTTAGTTGTAGCGATGTTTCTGCCTATATTCCAGATGGCCTCAACTATAAAAATGTAATAATTTAAGGAGGCGGTTATAATGCGTAGTAAAGGTTTTTCATTAGTTGAGTTGGTATTGGTTGTTTTGGTAATTGCGATACTGGTTAGTATTTCAGTTCCAACATATTTTCAAACTGTAGAAAGAGCTAGAGCGCGAGAGGCCAGGGCTACGTTGGAGTCAATGTTTGCAGCACAGCGTAGTTATTCTGCAGAACGCAGAACATTTATTGATTTGCCTCAGGCGAGTAATCCTGAATGGTTGGCAGTTGGTTTGGAAAATCCCAATCTCAATACTAATAGGGCGTTTGATTATTCTTTGGATGAGACAGGAGGCAATGCTTTTGATGCAACTGCTACACGGCGCAGTGGGTATAATGCAGGAGAGATTATCGAAATTGACGAAACCGGTGCGGAGACTGCAAGTACTAATTGGACTCCGTAGTTATTGAATTAAAGAGGCAATAGTACGAGCTGCATTTTTGTTTGCTCCGGAAGAGCCTAATTTTAATTTTGCCGCGGTTAATTGTAATATTAATTGATCGCGGCTTTTTCTATTCTGTTGAAAAAATCTTAAAGAGCATTCTGTAATATTTTTAGGAGTAGCCTGGAACTGAATAAATTCCTCAACTATTTTTTCTTCAGCCACAACATTTATAAGCCCAATAAACGGAAGTTTAATGAGAAATTTCGATATGCACCAGGTGAAAAGACTGGTTTTATAAACGATAGCCATGGGGATGCCTAATATCGCGGTTTCTAGTGTTGCGGTGCCTGAACATACCCAGGCAAAAAAGCAAACACTTAAAAAATTGTAATTATTTTCTTTAATGACTTGAATGTTTTCAACTGGATATTTATGAAGCAATTCATTAATGAGTTCATCTTTTATGTTCGGAGATTTTATTAATATAAATTTCGTTTGCGGCATTTTTTGCGCAAATAATTGAGCACTTTTTAACATTACCGGTAATATTCTTTTTATTTCAACTTCTCTAGATCCCGGAAGGAGTCCAATTATCAGGTCTTTTTCTGTATAGCTTAATTTCTTTAGTAATAATGACTTAGATTGGGTGTTTTTAACTGTGTCTGTTAAGGGGTGTCCGACAAAAGTTACCGGTACGTTATTACGTTCATAGAGTTTTTTTTCAAACTCAAAAATAACAATCATATGATCGACGATATCTCGTATAAGATGAACACGTTTTTTACCCCAGGCCCAGATTTGAGGACTAATATAATAAATTATTTTAACTTGCGGGCATTCTTTCTTGATACGTTTAGCCAGTCTAAGGTTAAAGCCGGGAAAGTCGATAAGAATAATTGCTTTGGGTTTAGTTTCCTTGACTTTTCGAATTGTCATCTCAAAAATTTGTTTATATATTTTAAGATGTTTTAGAACTTCAATAAATCCAATTACCGCATGCTTGGTCAAATCAGCAAATATTTTCACCCCGGCTTGGGACATTTGTTTGCTGCCAATACCTGATATCTTTAGGTTTGGAGATAATGCTTTTAGTTCCTTTACCAGATGAGATCCATGCATGTCTGCAGAGGGCTCTCCGGCAATTATAAAAATTGTATCATTCATTTTTTCTTCTGTATTTGTTTGTTAATGGTTAGGGCAATTTTTAACGCTTGTTTTGCGTCTTTCCCGCAGACGACAGGGTCTTTGCCTTTTTTGATGCAGTCAATGAAAGAACGCAATTCTTCGGCTAGGGGCTGTTTTTTTGAAACTTCAATCTCTTTACAGGTTATTTTTGTTCCTTTTTTCTTAAAAAGAGTTATTTTCTGAGATGCATAATCAATACTTATATACGTATCTTTCTGGAATATTCTTATCTTTCGCAATACATCGTTGCTGACTCTACTGGCTGTAATATTACAGACAGTTCCATTTTTAAATACCAGTCGTGTATTAGCAATATCTTCAGAGCGAGAGAGTACTTTTACCCCGACGGCGTCACAGCTTTTTAAGGAAGAGCGGATGAGCGAAAGGACTATGTCTATATCATGGATCATTAGATCCAATACTACGCTTACATCAGTTCCTCTTTGAGGATAAGGACTTAATCGGTGACATTCAATGAATTGTGCATTCTTGCATAATTTCTGTACAGCTTTTACCGCAGGATTGAATCTTTCTACATGGCCTACTTGTAGGATTTGATTGTTTTTGCGTGCAAGACGAATCAGTTTTTCTGCATCTTCGATTGTTGTCGTTATAGGTTTTTCCACCATTACGTGGATATTGTTTTTAAGGAAATATTTAGCGATATCAAAATGAGAGGTAGTTGTAGTGGCAATGCTTACAGCATCGACTTTATTTAGGATGTCTTTATAGTTAATAAAGCTTTGGGTATTAAAGTGCTGAGCATTGAGCTTGGCTTTTTCTTCGTCGATGTCACAGATTCCGATCAGTTGAGTATCTTTAAACTCAGAGTAAATCCGGGCGTGAATCTTGCCGAGATGGCCGGCTCCAATTACTGCTACTTTTATTAATTTCATAATAACAACTGTAGCAGAGTGTAAAGGGGTTGTCAACTATCTGGTTTAATTTGTTGACGTCAGAATGTATTTATAGTATCCTGTAATGCTATAATGAAAAAGATTATTCGTATAATTGTATCCTGGATTGGGTATTTTGGCTTTAAGTTTTTAATATATGTGATTAAGCATCTACCTCACAAGATAGTCTATTCTTGTGGAAGTGTTTTGAGTTCGTTGTACTATGTCTGTGCCAGAAGGAACAGACAATTGGCTTTACGTAATATAAGGCTGGCTTTGGGTGATGAGCTGTCTCTGGTGAGATTAAATTCTGTGGTCAGGGAAAGTTTCAAGACCATGGGGCAGGTAGTTCTTGATACCATACGGTTTAAAGATTTGCCTAAAGAAAAAATACGAGATTTAATCGCAGTTGAAGGATTTGAGAATTTTAAAAAGGCAGTAGAAGGCGGTAAAGGAGTAATTGTTGTAAGTGCCCATATGGGGAGTTTTTCATTGGTAGCGAAACGCTTAACCATAGAGGGACATAAAGCAAGCTTTGTTGCCAGACATATGCGGGATAAAAAGATGGAAAAGGTTCTTGTTAAATTATGTCGTGAAGCAGGACAAAAAATAATATTCAATAGTCCTATAGTTGCGTTTTACCGTCGTTGTATTCGTAGTTTGGCGAAAAATGAGAGCGTTATTATCGAGCTTGATCAAAATTTTGGCACTGAAGGGATACCGTTAAGTTTTTTTGGCCGACAAGCTATGGTTGCACCCGGGCCGATAGTTTTATCTATAAGGACAGAAGCTCCGATTTTGCCGATGTTTATTGTTAAAAAGAAGGATAATACGCATGTGTTAAAAATAGAGCCGGCAATTGAGCTTAGTTTTACTGATGACGCCGATAAGGATATGCGTAATAATTTGCAAAAGATAATTGATGTTATTGAGGCATATATACGTAGATATCCGGGGCAATGGGTAAACTGGATACATAAACGTTGGGATGTGGGTAAAGAGTCTAAAAGTTGACATTTTAGGCATAAGCAGATACAATATCTTCTTGTTACTATATATATTAAACTATTATTAATAAAGTACTAAAATATTTTTAATAAACAAAAAGGATGGATTAAAATGAAAAAAGTTATTAAACTCGGCTTGCCCAAAGGCAGTTTGCAGGAATCTACATTTCGTTTGTTTAAAAAAGCGGGATTTTCTGTTAGTGTCGCTGTCCGGTCATATTTTCCCTATATCGATGATGAAGAAATAGAACCGGTTTTGATCAGAGCTCAGGAAATACCTCGATATGTAGAGAATGGTGTTTTAGATTGTGGAATTACAGGAGCTGACTGGATATCGGAAAACAGTGCCAAGGTTGTAGTTATTGCTGATTTGATGTATTCTAAGCAGAGTAAGAATCCTGTTCGTTGGGTGTTAGCTGTGCCGAATGATTCGAAATTTAAGTCAGTCAAGGGGCTTCAGGGAAAACTTATTGCTACGGAGCTTGTCAATGTTACGAAAAAATATTTGAAAAAAAATAAAGTAAAGGCAGCTGTGGAGTTTAGCTGGGGATCAACCGAGGCAAAAGTACCTCAATTAGTGGATGCTATTGTGGAATTGACAGAGACTGGTTCGAGTTTGCGTGCTAATAATTTAAAGATTATTGACACAATTTGTCAGTCTACCACACAGTTTATTGCTAATAAAAATGCCTGGAAGAATGCATGGAAAAAAGACAAAATGGAAAATATCGCGATGCTGTTTAAGGGGGCGATTGAGGCAGAAGAAAAGGTTGGGTTGAAACTGAATGTGAGTCATAATAATTTAAAAAAGATACTTTCCTTGCTGCCGGCGATGAATAATCCTACAATTTCCCACTTGAGTCGAGACCGATGGTATGCGATAGAGATAGTTACTGAGGAAAAGATAGTAAAGAAATTGATCCCAAGGTTAAAGAAAGCCGGGGCAGAAGGGATCATTGAATATAATTTAAGTAAAGTTGTTCCCTGAATAGTTTAAGACTTATAAGGTGAATAACGGTTCACTAGATAAAAGTTAAGGAGGAGGAAAGTCTATGCCGTGCGGAAAGAAAAGAAAACGCGCAAAGATGTCTAATCACAAGCGGAAAAAAAGATTAAGAAGAGATAGACATAAGAAGAAAAACAAATAAGCAGTCGGGTAGTTTTTAAGTTTTCAGATCGTTTATCCTGAAGAGCAGAGTGAAGAAATATCTAAACATGAAGGCTCAAAAAGGATACTTTTAAATAAAAGGCAGCTTTTGAAATGAAAAAGATAGAGAAAAAATTTTTTCAGTTGATGATCGTATTATCGATGTTTTCTTTTATCTTTTGCGGGTGTGCTACCCGGAGTATGTCTCAGAAGCAAAAGTATAATTCTGTTCTTCCTGAGCAGGTCCGACGTAGACATGAACGGACGGATATCGTTTCCAAGGGATATAGTCATTATCTGCGTGGATTATTATATGAAAGGCAGAATAGTCAGGAAGAAGCACTGAAGGAATTTGAACAGGCCTCTCGTTATGATCGGGAATCTTCCCCCATTAACATTAAATTAGGGGCGATATATTTCAAAAAGGGAGAGTTTGATAAAGCTGTTATCCAGTTTAAAAAGGCGCTATCTATAGACCCTGATAATATACAGGTTCGGCTTTTCTTAGGGATAATACATACTACTTTAGGTGATTTTAAAAAGGCAATTAAAGAATACGAAAGAGTTATAAAAATTGCTCCGGATAATAAGCAGGCTTTTTTGAGCCTAGCGGATATTTATGTTTTGCAGAAGCAAGTAGAAAAGGCCATTCTTCTTTATGAACAGCTTATTTCCAAACAAAGCGATAATCCGTACCTCTATTTTAATTTAGGTATGCTTTACAGTCAGATTGATAGGCATGATGATGCTATTTCTTATCTGGAACAGGCGATTGCTATAGAGCCAAATTATTTAGAAGCATATTTAGGTCTTGGCTTAGTGTATGAGATTAATAAAGAAACGGCTAAATGTCAAGAGGTCTATGAACAGGCAATCGCAATAAATTCCAATAGTCCACTTCCTTATTTTCGCTTGGGGCAAATGTTTGTAGAGTGTGGTTTTCATGAAAAGGCAATAGAACAATTTCAGAAAGTGTTGGAAATCAATCCTCGTATTGTCGATGCATACTTCGAAAAAGCACATGTTTTGCTGAAAGTTAATAAGGTAGATGAGGCAATAGAGACGCTTTTAGCCGCAGAACCTCTGGTGAAGAAAAAGTCGTATGTATTTCTTTTATTGGGATTGGCTAATAGTCTCAAGGAAAACTTTACCGACGCGGAAATGTATTATAAAAAAACAATAGAGATAGTTCCGGATGATGACTTAACATATTTTTACTTAGGAGCTCTTTATGAAAAACAAGGTAAAATAGATTTAGCTATAAAACAATTCTATAAAGCATTGGAACTTAATCCTGATAATGCTGAGGCATGTAATTATTTAGGATATATGTTTGCTGAAGCCGGGGAAAATTTGCCGGAGGCAGCTCGTTTAATTAAGAAAGCTTTAAAGATAGATCCGGATAACGGTGCTTATGTTGATTCATTGGGGTGGGTTTACTATAAGCAGGGAAAAATTGCCGAATCTCTAAAGTATTTAGAGCGGGCGGTGAAATTGCTGAATACAGATGCGGTAATTTATGACCACCTCGGAGACGTTTATTATAAAAAGGGGAAGTTATCTAAAGCCCGCGCTCAGTGGGAAAAATCATTGCAGATTGATTCTGAACAGACTAAAATTCGGGAAAAGTTGAATAATCTGCGATTAGAAAAGGAGAAAAAATGAAGAAACTACTAATATTCGAAAAAATCAGAATATTTTTTAGCGACTTCTGGATGATTTTAACCATAGTGGCAACATTGAGTTTATTAATTGCCGCAGCAGTAGTTTTTATCGGAAAAATGGAATATTATGGCAGGGTAACGCTATTTGCGCATATGTCTTTGTTTGCGATCGTTGTATTGATCAGCGGGGTTTTTTCAGCTTTGGTCTATATTGCTCTTTTCTCCAATTCTTTTGGCAAAAGCAATAAAGATAAGCATTTGAACGTTAAAGATTTAAAAATTCCTTTTTCAAGTGTTATCGGGATTGATGAGGCTAAACAAGAGGCCTTGGAATTGGTGCAACTTTTAAGAGATAGAACTTTGATTAAAAAAATCGGGGGCAAGGTGTTGCGTGGGATTTTAATGGTTGGTCCTCCTGGTTGTGGTAAGACATATTTAGCGAAGGCGATAGCCACAGAGGCGGGAATTCCTTTTCTAAGCATGGCTGGGAGTGAGTTTGTGGAGATATTTGTCGGAGTTGGAGCGCAGCGTATTCGGAAGGTTTTTAATAAAGCTAAGCGTTATGCTCGTTTTGAAGGAGCATGTATTATATTTATCGATGAAATAGATGCGGTTGGGAGATCTAGGTCATTTAGCTTTATGGGGGGACAAGAAACCAATAATACTTTAAATCAGTTGTTGGTAGAAATGGATGGATTATCCAGTAAAGAGCAAAATGTTATCGTGGTTGCTGCAACGAATGCCGAGGAATCTGTTTTAGACGCGGCATTATTGCGCCCGGGACGGTTTGATCGCAAGATATACATTGATAGACCAAATCTTGAGGGTAGAGAACAATTATTTGAGTTCTACCTGAGTAAGGTTCGTTGCGATGAAACAATCGATGTCGGACGTTTAGCGCGAAAGGCTGTATACAAAACTCCTGCGGATATTGAAAACATAATAAAAGAAGCGGCTTTGATTGCTACCCGGAAAAAGAAAGAGGATATTGGATATAAAGAAATCAGCGAGGCTATGGAACGGATAGAATTAGGGATTAAACACAAACGCAAAATGACTAAACATGAAAGAGAGATGACGGCTTATCATGAATCCGGGCATTTGGTTTCATTATATATTTTGCATCCTACAGATGATGTTTTTAAAGCATCGATAATTTCACGGCGGAACACTTTGGGAGTAGTCTATCATCAGCCAAGGGAAGAAATTTTTTGTGAAGATAGGGATCATTTGCTTGCAGATATTAAAGTTGGCTTAGCTGGATATGTGGCAGAAAAATTACGTTTTGGAGTTACTTCAAATGGGGTGACATCTGATTTTCAGCAAGCAATGAGGGTAGCGCATATGATGGTCTGGCGATTTGGGATGGGGATATCCGAGACATTGGGTGATTATACGGCTATCCCAAAATCACAGCTATCTGAATCAGTTAAGCAGCGTTTAAATGAAGAAACAAACCAGATTTTACAGGAATGTTTGAAAGACGTAGAAGATTTGCTGAAAAAAGAAAGACAAATCTTGGATAGATTCGCTAAAGAATTATTAGAAAAAGACGAATTAGAATACGATGATATAGAAGCTATTTTCAAGGAGTATGGAAAAACATCCATTCGGAATGAGAATTCTTAAATTACTGTTTACTGGTATTCTTGTAGTGATTTTATGCAGCGGTTGCATGGCTCCGACTTATCCTAAGGAAGAGTTGATAGAATCATTAAAAAAGATTTGCAAACAAGATCATGAGATTGAAGCTCAAGCAAAGTTAATTGACAATACGCTGGTTGTTTTTCTGCCTCTGGAAAAGCTTTTTGACGAAAACTTTGAACTTCTTCCTGAAGCCATAACTAAAATAGAAAAAATTGTTATGGTAACATCAAGAATAATTTTTAGTACAGATGCGGAAATATCTTTTTTTATGGTTATCGCTGCAGATACAAAAGTGACTGCCGCAGAGCTTATTTTAATAAAGTATGTTGAGGATGTCTATAAGCTTATGCATAGTTGGATAAGCACTGAGGAGTATCGTCGACGAGTCCTTTGGCAAATCAGTTTTGATCCGCGACTTTTAAAACATACTGATTTTGATTTTGATATTGAACCTCTGACTTTACCTGTTTTCCTGACTAAGCAAATCGCGCAGCGTTTTAATGCTGTCGCGGGAAATTTTGGTGATGGTAAAGTAGGGATAGATGGTGAGTATAAGGAAGATGAGAAAGTATTCTTTTTTTCTCTTGTTGCTGCAGATGATGAGGCTTTTTACGATGTTTTAGTTCCGAAAGTTTTAGAGACAACAGCTTCTGTATTAGAAAAATATAAGTTTAGCGATTTTGAAAAGGTAAATATAATAAATTTACTTACCCGGAAAACGATAATAGTTAATCGGGAAGAATTGAAGCAATATATTAAGAAATAAAGATATAACAAGCAAAGGAGTGTAAAGGTGGAAATAGCAGAATTACAGAAAAAGGCTAAACAAATTCGTCGGCTTATAATTCAAATGCTGGAAAAAGCTCGTTCGGGACATCCCGGGGGGTCGCTTTCGGCAACTGATATTATGACTTGTTTGTTTTTTAAAATAATGCGGCATAATGCCAAAGAACCTCAGTGGCCGGACAGAGACAGATTTCATATGTCTAAAGGCCATTGTTGTCCGGTATGGTATGCGGTCTTAGCAGAATCCGGATACTTTCCAAAAGAAGAACTATGGAAATTACGCTGTGCCGGAGCGCTTTTGCAAGGGCATCCTGACGTGAAGGTTCCCGGGGTTGAGGTTGCTAGCGGTTCTTTAGGCCAAGGGCTTTCTGTTTCAGTGGGGATGTCTCTTGCCGGTAAGTTGGATAAGAAAAATTATCGTGTTTATTGTATGTTAGGTGACGGAGAGATTCAAGAAGGTAATGTGTGGGAAGCGGCGATGGCCGGAGCACATTTTAAATGCGATAATTTATGTGCGATACTTGATTACAATGGTTTTCAAATAGATGGTCCTGTGGAATATGTTATGGGCTTAGAACCAGTTGCTGATAAATGGAAAGCTTTTGGTTGGCAGGTATTTGTAATCGATGGCCATAATATATCTGAGATTCTGGATGCCTTTGAACAAGTTAAACAGGTTAAAGGAAAGCCATCGATAATTATTGCTAATACGACAAAAGGTAAGAATGTTTCGTTTATGGAGAATGTTGTTGATTTCCATGGTCGGGCTCCGACTAAGGAAGAAGCAGAAATCGCATTAAAGGAGTTGTCTGATGATTAGTGATGAAAAGATGTATCAACGAGATGTTTATGGAAAGACATTAGTAGAGCTCGGTAAACAGAATGAGAATGTAGTTGTTCTGGATGCTGACTTGTCCGGGTCAACCCGTACTTCTTTTTTCTTTCGTGAATTTCCGGATCGGTTTTTTAACTTTGGTGTTGCTGAACAAAATATGATGGCAGCAGCAGCGGGACTTGCCAGCTGTGGCAAAACTGTTTTCGCCTCTACTTTTGCTATGTTTGCTACAGGCAGAGCTTGGGATCAGGTGAGAAATTCCATTTGTTATAGCGGGATGAATGTTAAAGTTGTTGCTACGCACGCGGGAATAACGGTTGGGCCGGATGGAGCAACACATCAAGCTTTAGAAGATATTGCTTTGATGCGAATTATTCCGAACATGACAGTTATTGTTCCTTGTGACGGTCCGGAAACCAGAGATGCGGTATTGGCAGCAGCAGTTTTAAAAGGTCCTGTATATATTCGTTTAGGACGTTCAAAATTTCCGACTATTACAAATAAAGAAAAATTTGAAATAGGCAAAGCCTATCAATTAACGCAGGGAGAAGATATTACGATTTTTACTTGCGGATATATGGTTCATGCAGCGCTTATTGCTCAGCAAGAGTTAGTAAAAGAGGGGATTAATTGTTCAGTTGTTAATATGCATACGATTAAGCCTCTGGATACTGGAATAATTGAGCAGACAGCCGCGAACTCAAAAGGGATTATTATCTGTGAAGAGCATTCGGTTATTGGCGGCCTAGGTTGTGCGATTGAAGGTATGCTTTCAAAAATCGCTTATAAAAATAAGGTATCAAGAATAGGTGTCCATAATAAATTCGGACAATCGGGTGATCCAAAAGATCTACTTAAGATATACAACTTGCAACCGCAAGACATCATTGAGTCAGCAAGAGAAATTCTAAAAAAATAAAGAGGCATACTCGTGGTAACGCTTCAGGCTCCGGCAAAGATCAATTTATTTCTTGAAGTCTTAGGTAAAAGAAAAGATGGGTATCATAATTTAAATACGCTGTTTTTGAAATTGCAGCTTTTTGATAAGATCAGCCTTACTCCTGCTAAAAGTGGAATTACCATATCCTGTGCACATCCTCAGGTTCCGGCTAGTTCGGACAATTTGGTTTGGAAAGCTGCAAATCTTTTCAGAAAATTCAGCGGCGTTGAGCAGGGAGTACATATAAACATAAAGAAGAATATTCCCGTTGCGGCAGGGTTAGGCGGCGGGTCTAGTGATGCTGCAGCTACGCTTATTGGTTTGAATAAGCTATGGGGAATAAAGGCTCAGAAACAGGATTTATTACGCATTGGAAAAAAGATAGGCGCAGATGTGCCGTTATTTTTGATACCGGATGTCGCAGCTGTGGGCAAAGGCAGAGGTGATCGGCTTAGCCCTGTACCGTTATTGAAAAAAATGTGGATTGTTTTGATTATTCCGGCAATTTCTGTGTCCACAAAAGAGATTTTTGGCAATCTTCCGATAGGCTTGACAAACAAAAGAAATGATGTTAAACTGCTAATTCATGCTTTGAGAGAGGCAGATCCAGCAATTATTGGTAAGTATATATATAATCGTCTCGAGACTGTAACCTTTAGGAAACACAAGGCGTTAGCAACAATAAAAAGAAAAATTTCCGCCCTTGGCGTTAGGGCGGTTTTAATGTCTGGGAGTGGTTCTGTTATTTTTGGTATTGTGAAAACTAGAGAGGAGGCGATGTGCATCAAGCGTAGACTTCAGGACTGTGGAAAGGTAATGGTTGTAAAGAGTTTATAACTATATACATCCTTGGAAAGGAGTGATTCGAAGATGGAAGTTACAGAGGTTAGAGTCTTTTTACGGAATAAAGATAGCAATAAAAAATTAAAAGCATATGCTACAGTAACCATTGACAATTGTTTTGTTGTCAGAGATGTTAAAGTTATTGAGGGCAGCAAAGGACTTTTTGTTGCTATGCCATCTGCAAAGATGAAGTCCACATGTTCTAAATGCGGACATCGCAATGTGGTGCGTAGTAAATTTTGTAATCAATGTGGCGGAGTTTTGGAACAACAGCCAATTCAGACTTCATCTAGTCCGGAAGAAAACCGTCAGACAGAACATAAAGATATTGCACATCCGATTACTCCGGATTGCAGAGAATATATACAGAAGAAGGTATTAGAAGCTTACGATGCGGAAATGGCCAATGCTCCTGTGGCGGAAACTTTCAGCCGGGATGCGGCACCGGAGGCAATAAGTGAAACAGAACCGGTAAAAGACGCTGAAGTATAAACGACTTCTTTATTACCCGGTAGTGTAATGGCAACACATCAGCTTTTGGAGCTGACTTTCCTGGTTCGAGCCCAGGCCGGGTAGCCATATTTTACCGGTCGGAATGAGAAAGCAGTTTCTATCGGCTGAACTTGAAAATTATCTAGTGAAATAGTGTATTGTTATTTCAAATTAGGATGAGAAAATAAATGAAGAATTTAAATGCTGTTATTCTTGCGGCTGGTGAAGGTACGCGGATGAAATCAAATTGTCCGAAAATACTGCACAAGCTTGGTAGCAAGCCTATGCTTGGGCATGTGATGGATAATGTTCAGGCCGGAGGTATTAAAAACATTTTTGTGATTACCGGATATAAATCTTCTATGGTAGAAACATATGTGGGCAAGAAAGCTAAATGTTTGCAGCAAAAGAAGTTATTAGGTACTGCGGATGCAGTTTGGCAGCTTAAAAACGAAGCAATATTGAAGAAAAAAGATGCTAAAATTTTAGTGATTTATGGAGATACTCCACTAATCAGTGCCCAAACAATACAGGATTTGCTTAAAACGCATGAAAGCAAAAAAGCTGGTTGTACATTATTAACGGTAAAAATAAAAGATCCAACCGGTTACGGAAGGATTGTACGTAATGGTGCGGGGAAAATAATAAAGATTGTAGAAGAAAATGATGCAGATGTTTATCAAAAAGCAATTGAAGAAATAAATGTCGGTTTGTATGTTTTTAATGTGCTGGAGCTTTTTGAGGCGATAAAAAGGATTAAGCCGAATAATAAAAAGAAAGAATATTATTTGACTGATGTTATTGAGCAAATGCGCAAGAAAAACTTAGCGATAAATTCTGTGGAAACTATAGACCAAGATGAAATCCTTGGGGTGAATTCCCGGGTTGGCTTGGTACGTGCGTATGAGATCTGGCGTTTGCGTATAGTTGAGAATATTATTAATCAGGGAGTTACAATTGTTGACCCAAAAACAACCTACATAGACGAAAATGTAAAAATAGGTAAAGATACAGTTGTTTATCCTTTTACTGTTATTGAGAAAGACGTAGTTATCGGTGAGGATTGTACAATTGGACCTTTTTGCCGGATTCGTGCCGGCTGTAAAGTTGCTGATGATGTTTCTCTGGGTAATTTTGTTGAACTTAATCGTTCCGAGGTGGGAAGCCATACCCGAATAAAACATCAGAGTTATATTGGCGATACCAAGGTTAGCCAAAAAGTTAATGTTGGTGCAGGTACTATCGTTGCAAATTACGATGGCAAAAATAAAAATAAAACAATAATAGATACAGGGGCATTTATAGGTACAGGAACAATATTAGTAGCTCCGGTTAAAGTTGGTAAGCAAGCGATGACTGGTGCGGGTGCAGTTGTGACAAAAAATAAAAATGTTCCGGATAAAGCCATAGTTGTGGGTGTTCCAGCTAAGATATTGAAAAAAGTAAAGAAAGTAAAGGGAAAAAGGTAGGGACTAAAGATGCAAGAGAAGTTGATGGTATTTAGTGGCAATGCTAATATGAAACTTTCCTGTGATATCTGTGAGTGTTTAGGTATTAAAAGGGGAGAGGCATTTGTCGGGCAATTTAGTGAAGGGGAAATACGTGTTAAAATTGATCAGAATGTGCGGGGGAAAGATGTTTTTGTGATTCAGCCTACATGTCCGCCGTCAAATGACAGTTTAATGGAATTATTAATTCTTATGGATGCATTAGCACGGGCATCTGCAGGCAGATTAACTGCGGTGGTTCCTTTTTATGGATATGCGCGACAGGATCGTAAAGATCAACCACGAGTACCGATTACTGCTAAGTTGGTGGCAAACTTATTAACTACAGCCGGAGCAAACAGGATATTAACGGTTGATCTACATGCCGGACAAATTCAGGGATTTTTCGATATTCCGGTAGATCATCTTTTTGCTGCGCCGGTATTGATAGATTATTTTGAAAAGTATAAAAAAGAAGATGCGGTTGTTGTTGCGCCTGATGTGGGGGCAGTAAAAATGGCCCGGGCTTTTGCTAAAAGGTTAGAGGTGCCGTTAGGGATAGTTGATAAACGTCGTATAGATGCCTCTAGCGCGGAAGTTATGAATATCCTGGGAGAAGTAGAGGGTAAAACCGTAATTATTATCGATGATATGATTGCTACAGCAGGTTCTATAACCGAAGCGGCAAATGCAATAAAAAAGAAAGGTGCAAAGAAAGTTGTTGCAGGGGTAACTCATGGAATTTTTTCAGGGCCCGCATTAGAACGAATTGATAAGAGTGCATTAGAAGAAGTCGTAGTAACAGATACTATTCCAATAAATAATGGTAATACCCATTATAAAATAAAAGTGTTAGGTGTAGCGAGTTTACTTGCCGAAGCGATAAAAAGAATACATAACGAAGAGTCGGTAAGTTCTTTATTCGTGTGAAAAAAGGAGAGGTGAATTGTGGAACGAGCAGTATTAAATGCAGAAATCAGAAGTGAAGCGGGAAAATCCGCTGCGAGAAAATTTAGAGGACAGGGATTAATTCCCGGAGTTGTTTACGCAAAAGATAAAGAACCGGTACCTGTAAGTACTAATAGCCGGGAATTTGTTAAGCTGTTGCATAAATATGGTGAAAACGCAATTATTGATTTGAAGGTCAAAAAAGAAGATAAAACGCTTGATAAAAACGTAATCATCAAAGAGATTCAATACAATACACTTAAGGGCGATGTTCTGCATATAGATTTTCAGCAGATAAAACTTACCGAAAGTATTAAGGTTAATGTTCCTTTGGTGACCAAAGGAGACGCTGATTGTCCGGGAGTCAAAGAAGGTGGTATTTTAGAGCATATCCTGCGTGAAGTAGAAGTTGAATGTTTACCGACACAGATTCCGCATGAAATAACTATTGATGTTGCGGCTTTAAATATCAATGATTCTATACATGTTAAAGATCTTGTTGTTCCAGAAGGAGTAAAAATTACTACTGAGGCAGAAAAAATCGCTGTTTTAGTTAAGTTTGAGGCAGAAAAAATAGAGGAAGAAGAAAAGCCAGAAGAAGAAGGCGCAGCGGCTGAACCTGAAGTCATAAATCAGAAAAAACCTGAAGAAGGCTCTGCCGAGGAGAAAAAATAGTCTCTTAAATGAAGCTGATTGTTGGGTTAGGAAATCCGGGGATTCGTTATAAGCGTACGAAGCATAATGCGGGGTTTTGGGTTATAGATGAACTAGCAAAACAAGAAAGTGTTAGTTTGCAAAAACGCCGGTTTAATGCGATCTGGGCTGAACATAGATTAGGAAGAGAGAAAGTTTTTTTTGTAAAACCTTTGACATATATGAATTTAAGCGGCAAGGCGGTTAGAGGCTTTGTTGATTATTTTAAAATTTCAATTGATAATATATTAGTTATCTTTGATGATGTTAGTTTAAAGTTAGGAACAATCAGATTGCGCGCTACCGGTAGTGCCGGAGGACATAACGGCGTTCGTTCGTTAATTGATAGTTTAGGTACTGATTCTTTTGCACGTTTGCGATTAGGGATACGAACTGAAGAGAATTCTTCAGAGTTGTCTGATTATGTGCTAAGTTCTTTTAAAAGCAAAGCAGATGAGGTTATTGTTCGTGATATGGTGCAAAATGCAAAAGGAGCGGTGTTTAGCTGGGTAAAAGAAGGAGTAACATTTGCGATGAATAAATATAATAAGAAAGGGGATACTTGAGTTATGAATGATTACGAGGCGATTTTTATTTTGAAGGCAACCTTGAGTAATGAAGCTCTAGAAACAGCGGTAGAAGGTATAAAAGGAGTGATTACTAAAAATAAAGGTGAGGTTACCCAATCCCAATCTTGGGGCAAAAGAAAGTTGGCGTATCTAATACAAAAACAAGCTGAAGGAGTATATTACTTATTTGATTTTAAACTGGCTGCGACTGCGGTTAAAAAAATTGAAAGTGTTTTTAAAATCAATGATTTAATTTTGAGAACATTAATTGTTAGGAAGGTATAGATATGGCGAATTTGAATAAAGTTTTATTGATGGGTAATTTGACTCGGGATCCAGAGCTTCGTTATGCACCGAATGGTTCGGCTGTAACGACATTTTCAGTGGCTATGAGCCGTGTTTTTAATAATGCTGCCGGAGAAAAAAAAGAAGATGTTTGTTATGTTCGGGTGGTATGCTGGGCTCGTTTAGCTCAAACTTGCAGCGAATATTTATTTAAAGGACGTCCTGTATTTGTGGAAGGAAGACTTCAGAGTCGTTCTTGGCAAGCTCAAGACGGAACAAAGCGTAATACAATTGAAGTGATTGCGCAAAATGTACAATTTTTAGGTAAAGGAAAAACACAGGATTCATCTTCAGTTCCAGATGCTTCTGCAATGGGAGTAGGCATGCCGGAATCAAGCGATGCTTTAGGCGGGGTGAATTTTGATGGAATGGCAGTACAGGCGAAACAGGATGAAGAGGTCCCATTTTAATTTGGATTAATAATAAAGGAGCATGTGAAAAATGGCATTTGGTAAGTCAGGTGGTAGGAATGTTAAGAAGGTACGGAAAGATAGGAAGAAAACTGGGTTTTTGCGAAAACGGCAGTGTCGTTTTTGTCTGGAAAAAGCGCAAAATATCGATTATAAAGATATTAATCGCTTAGCTAAATTTGTAACTGAGCGGGGTAAAATTGTTCCTTCTCGAGCGAGTGGTGTTTGTGCAAAACATCAGAGAAAATTGGCGCAGGCAGTAAAAAGGGCTAGATACGTTGCATTGTTGCCCTATGCCGCAGAATAGCAGATTGTAGACGAAAACGAGGTATATAAATATGAAGGTGATTTTAAAAGAAGCAATTCAAAAACTGGGCAGTGTTGGTGAGGTCGTAGATGTAAAGACCGGGTATGCACGGAATTTTCTTATTCCACAGGGCAAGGCGTTAATAGCAAATAAACAAAACCTGAAGTTGTTTGAAGATAGCAATCGTGTAGAGACGAAAAAGTTGGAAAAAGAAAAGCAAAGCGCAGAAGAAATCGCTAAAAAGCTTGCTCACGTTTCATGTACGATAGTAATGCAGGCTAATGAAGAACAATTGTATGGGGCGGTAACTAATGCAGATATTGCCAAGTCCTTAGAACAAGAAGGCATGCAAATAGACAAAAAGGACATTATTTTAGAGGAGCCGATTAAGGCTTTAGGGGTTTATCATGTTGTTGTAAAACTTCATCCGGAAGTAAAACAGCAGGTTAAGGTATGGGTGGTAAAAAAATAGCGGTAAGGACAGAAAAAAAACTACAAGTTTCCGGTAATTCACTTGTTGATAAAGTCCCTCCTCAGAATACAGAAGCTGAGATGGCTGTATTAGGCTCAATGCTTCTTGAAGAAGAAGCTATTGCTAATGTGATAGAGATTCTGAATGAGGGATGTTTTTATAAAGACAATCATCAGAAAATCTACCGGGCTCTTCTTAGTTTGTTTAGTGAAAACAAACCAGTCGATTTAATTACTCTTACTGATCAGCTTCGTAAAGAAGATAGTTTAGAAGACATTGGCGGAGCTGTCTACCTGACTGAACTTGCAAATGTTGTTCCCACTGCGGCAAACGTGATGCATCATGCAAGGATTGTAAAAGAAAAGGCTTTGCTGAGAAGTTTGATTACTACAGCAACAAGTATTATCACCGAAGGATATGAACCAGGTCAGCAAGTAGATATTCTTTTAGATAAAGCCGAACGCTTGATTTTTGAAATAAGCAGTTCCAAAATCAAAGGTGGTTTTGTTTCAGTAAAAGAGCTGGTTAAAAACAGTATTGAAACCATAGAAAAATTATATCAAAGAAAAACTCAAGTTACCGGTATTCCTACTGGATATGAGGATTTAGACAGGATAACAGCTGGATTTCAGCCTTCAGACTTGGTTATTGTTGCAGGTAGGCCGTCAATGGGAAAGAGTGCTTTGATGTGCGGCTTTGCCGAACACGCGGCATTGATAGAGAAAGTTCCTACGGCAATTTTTAGTTTGGAAATGTCCAAGGAGCAATTGGTTCAGAGAATACTCTGTTCACATGCCCGAGTAAATATGCAGGGAGTGCGAACCGGGTTTTTAGCCCAACAGGATTGGGGTAGATTAGTTACTGCTGCAGGGAAGTTGTCTCAAACACCGCTTTTTATCGATGATACTCCGGGAATAAATGTTTTAGAACTAAGAGCTAAAGCTAGAAGGCTTAAAGCTCAGCATAATATTGGATTTATAATTTTAGATTATATGCAGCTGATGCAGTCAACCGGTGGCCAGTCTCAGAGTAGACAGCAGGAAATTTCAGATATCTCAAGAGCCTTAAAAGCATTAGCTAGAGAAATTAATGTTCCGCTGATTGCGATTAGTCAGCTTTCACGGGCAACAGAACAAAGAGAAGGATTTCGTCCTCGGCTTTCGGATTTGCGTGACTCAGGAGCTATTGAGCAGGATGCTGATTTGGTTATGCTGCTTTTCAGGGAAGAATATTATAATCCAACTGAAGAGAATAAGGGGCTTGCCGAGGTTATTATCGCTAAACAAAGGAATGGTCCGGTGGGGACAAAAAAGCTGACCTTCATTAAGGAATTTACCCGATTTGAAAACTGTACAGAAAGAGAAGAATAGATATGAATAAAAGGGGAAGAATATTTATTTTTATTGTTTTATTTATTTGTTTTTGCAGCACGGTTTTTGCCCAACAGCCAGAACGCATAGTTCGTAAGATTGTTGTGGAGAATAATAAAGTTGTTAGTGAGCACACAATTGTTTCCCAGCTTAAAACAAAAGAGGGCCTAGCTCTTTCAACTAGCACTCTGAGTGATGATATCAAAAGGCTTTATACTACAGGTTTGTTTAAAGATGTCAGTGCTGATGTTGAAGATATGGAAAAAGGGGTAAAGGTTATTTTCCGGGTTGAGGAAAAAGCGACATTAAAAGAGATAGTTTTTGAGGGAAACCGGAGATTGAGAACTAAAAAACTGCTTGCTAAAATGCAGACAAAACTGGATGAAGTTTTCGATCAGTTTAAACTGCGTGAGGACATAGAAGAATTAAAGAAGTTTTATGCGGAAAAAGGATATTCTTTGGCTGATATAACTTACAAAATCGAAGAAATAGAACAGAGTGTTACGGTTAAAATTACGGTTATTGAAGGGGCTAGAGTAAGGGTTAGAAAAATATTGTTTAAAGGTAATAGCATTTTAAAAAAAGGACGTCTTTTGAAAGTTGTTAAAACTAAGCGTAAAGGATGGTTTAATTCTGGTTTTTACAAAGAAAAGGTTTTGTCTGAAGATACAGAGCGTCTGATTTCTTTTTATCGTTTGGAAGGATTTATTGATGTAAATGTAAATACGCTTATTGATTATAACGATAAAAAAAGTGCAATGTATATAACTTTTGAGATTAAAGAAGGAAAACAGTATAAAGTAGGTCAGATTTCATTGGGCGGGTATACGATCGCCGAAAAAGATGAATTGAAAGAGTCGCTGAGTATGACTGAAGACGCTATATATAATGAACTAAAATTGCGTGATGATATTTCTGCTTTGCAGAGCTTTTATTTTGATAAAGGGTATATTGCTTCAGAAGTAAAAGTTGATACAGTGCTTAATGCAGGTGAGGGAAGTGTGGATTTAAGTTATGGTATAGATGAAGGTCATGTTGCTTATGTAGATAAAGTCAATGTAAGCGGTAATACCCGGACCAAAGATGTGGTTATCCGGCGTGAAATGAGATTATTCCCCGGAGATAAATATAATGGAGATAAATTAAAAAGAAGTCGTCAGCGGTTACATAATTTAGGCTATTTTGAAGAAGTGACATTTGATACCGCAGAAAAGCCGACAACACTGCCTGACAAGCATGACCTTGATATATTTGTTAAAGAGTCGAAAACAGGGGAGTTTAGTTTTGGAGCTGGATATAGCTCGGTAGACCAGTTTATAGGGTTTGTAGATCTTACACAAAGGAATTTTGACTTATTCAACTTATCTAGTTTTACTGGCGGCGGACAAAGATTGCGTATGCGTATGGAATTTGGTTCAGATCGAAAAGACTATGAACTTGGTTTTGTTGAACCGTGGTTTTTAGGTTATCCGCTTACTATGGGATTTAACATTTACAACCGGACCAGAGACTGGGAAAAATATGACGAAAGACGTATTGGCGGAAACTTATTTTTAGGAAAAGAATTTGGAGAGTATTGGAACGGAAAAGTTAGTTATCGTTATGAAGGAGTTAGAATTTCAAATATTCTCGAGGATGCTAGTGCAGATATCAAGCTTGAAAAAGGGAAGAATTATATTAGCAGCGTGACTTCAGAAGTGATGCATGATACCCGGGATAATGTTTTCAATCCCACGACAGGAATATATAGTATGTTGTCCTGTGAAGTTGGCGGAGGAGTCTTAGAAGGTGATAAAGATTTTGTGAAATATTATACAAAAAACTGCCGATATTTTCCTGCAACTGAAAAAGCGGTGCTTGAGTTTAAAGGTCGTGCCGGATATGTGGAATCTTATAGTAATACAGCAGTTGTCCCTATTTATGAGCGATTTTATGTTGGAGGTGCTAATACGATTAGAGGATATAAAGAGAGAAGAGTGGGGCCAGAGGGAGAATTTGGTGATCCAATTGGCGGCCGCATAATGTTTGTTTTTAATGCCGAATATACATATAATTTGGCTAAGAACCTTAAATGGGCATTTTTCTATGATAATGGTAATGTGTGGAGACGGCCTTCTGAATTTAAATGGGACACATTAAAGCTTAAGAGCAGTATCGGAACTGGAATGAGAGTAAAGACTCCACTGGGGCCGATAAGGCTTGATTATGGTTATGCGTTAAATCCTAAGGAGGGTGATTCTCGGGGGAGATTTCATTTTACAATGAGCCAGGAATTTTAATTGGTTTATATATAAGGAGTTAGAGTAATATTAGAAACATTTGTACTAAGTTTACGTTGACAAATTATAATAATATGTTAAAATGAAAAAAATTGGCTGATAAGGAGGATTAATGAAGAAATCATTACTTATTTTGGGGATATTGGGGTTTGTTTTATTATTTACACAATTTGGTTTTGCGGAAGAGATTAAAATTGGGTATATCAGTTTGAGCCAGGTTTTTCAAGATTATAAAAAAGTGATAGATTCTAATGAAAAACTTGAAGAACGCAAGAAGGAAGTAAAAAATATGCTTGCCGGCATGCAGGATTTACAGAAAAACTATGATTCTTTGAGTGAAAAAGGCAAGAAAGAGATGGAAGTAGAACTCAAGGCTAAACAGGAAGATATTCGTCAGCGTACGGTTGAGGTCAGGAAAGATGAAGACCGGGTTCTGAGGGAAATTTTAGAAGATATAGAAAAGACAACAGGAGAATTGCGTAAAGAACGCAAGTTCACTTACATTTTAGATGATAGACTTATTATTGATGGTCCGGAAAATATGAACGTCACGGATGATGTTATTAAGCTTTTGAATGAACGCTATAAATAAAAAACACAGAAAAGCTAAATGGATAAAAGGAAGTTGAATATGAACAAGACCTTAAAAGAAATAGCGCAGCTTATAGAGGGGACAATTGTAGGTAATGAGTCAACGGTAATTACCGGAGTTTGCGGGATAAAAGAAGCCAAGGCCGGAGATATTACCTTTGTTGCTAATCCTAAGTATATTTCTTTAATCAAACAAACTAATGCTTCGGCAATAATTACAACTCCGGATATTAAAAAAGCTTCCAAACCTTTGATCCTTACAGATAATCCTTCGATAGCTTTCGCAAAATTACTTTCTCTAATTGCTCCAAATGAAGTCAGTCATTTTAAAGGAATTCATCCTACTGCGGTTGTTGGTGAAAATGTTAAGTTAGGCAAAGATGTTGCAATTCATCCGCATGTGGTTATTGAAGATGGAGTAGTGATTGGTGAGCGTACCATATTAGGAGCTGGTGTTTTTGTGGGGAACCATACGACTATCGGGCAAGATACAATGATTCATCCGCATGTAAGCATAAGGGAAAGAGTTAGTATTGGAAGTCGTGTTATTGTTCATAATGGAACAGTAATCGGAAGTGATGGTTTTGGATTTGCTACGGTAAAGGGCATGCATCATAAAATTCCACAAATCGGTACGGTTATTATTGAGGACGATGTGGAAATCGGAGCAAATGTTACAATAGATAGGGCTCGTTTTGATAAGACCTTAATAAAGCACGGGACTAAAATTGATAATTTGGTACAGATTGCTCATAACGTAGTAATCGGTGAAAATACAATAGTCGTAGCACAGGCCGGTATTTCCGGCAGTACCATTGTCGGTAAAAATGTTACTATAGCTGGACAATCTGGGATTATCGGGCATATTACAATTGGAGATAACGCAGTTATTGCTGCTCAGGCAGGGGTTACAAAATCAATTCCGAATGATACCTGTGTTTCTGGGTATCCGGCAAAACAGCATAAAAAAGCCAAGCGGATAAATGCTTGTGTGCAGAAACTTCCGGATCTATATAAATTAGTAACTAAATTAGAAGATAAAATAGCAAGCTTAGAGGCCGCTTTAGATGAAAAAAAGGGAATATCAAAAGACGATAACCAAAGCAGTAGAACTTAACGGAATTGGTTTACATACAGGACAAAAAGTTAATATAAAATTCAAGCCAGCAGAAGAAAACAGCGGTGTTGAATTTGTTCGTATTGACCTTCCCGAGAAACCCCGTATAAAAGCTCACATGTCTAACCTGATAGAGAGGCCGCGTCGTACTTCTATTGGTATGTATGGGGTAGAGATCCACACTATTGAACATGTAATGGCAGCATTAGTCGGCCTGGGCATTGATAATATTACTATAGAAATGGATGCAGAGGAACTGCCTGGATTAGACGGTAGTGCTTTACCTTTCTTGGAAATTTTAAAAAATGCAGGGGTAAAAGAACAACAGTCCGCGCGGATATACTTCCAGCCCAAAGAGCCTTTGTATATGGAAGAGGGCGATTCGTCGCTGATGATTTTACCGTCTAATGATTTCCGTGTTTCCTACACAATGAGTTATCCTCATCCACTTTTGCAATCGCAATATGCATCGTTTGGAGTTGATTCTGATGTTTTTGAACAAGAAATTGCGCCTAGCCGGACATTCTGTTTGCAGCAGGAAGCAGAAGAGCTAACTCTACAAGGTCTGGGTAAAGGAGCAAATTACGATAATACGGTGGTTGTGGGTGCAAAAGAGATCGTAAATAATGAATTGCGTTTTGACGATGAGTTTGTAAGACATAAGATTTGTGATCTCATTGGTGATTTATATCTGTTGGGACATCCACTAAAAGGACATGTAGTTGGGATAAAAAGCGGGCATCCCTTGAACATAAAGCTGTTGAAGAAAATAAAGAATTTGCATGACCGTCAAACAGCAGCTGGAATTGGTGCATATGAGGAAGATTTTAAGGATACTCCACCGCTTGATATTAATGAGATTCAGCGCATTCTTCCGCATCGCTACCCGTTTTTACTGGTAGACAGAATTATAAAGCTGGAAAAAGATAAATATGCAGTAGGTATAAAAAATGTCAGTATTAACGAGAATTTTTTTACCGGACATTTCCCGGGAAAGCCGGTAATGCCAGGGGTACTTATTATTGAAGCTATGGCTCAGGTAGCCGGAGTTTTGATATTGAGTAATCGTGCTAATCTGGGAAAACGTGCATATTTTATGAGTATTGATAGAGTGAAATTTAGAAGAATGGTTCTTCCTGGAGACCAGTTGCATATTGAGGTTTCTGTATTAAAGTTGAAGACAAGAACCGGACAAGTATATGCGCGAGCGTTGGTGGAAGATAAATTGGTTTCCGAAGCGCAGCTGATGTTTTCTTTAGGAGATAGATGAAGTATGCGAGGAAGGACAAAAATCCATCCCACTGCTAATGTCCATCCTGATGCCGTACTCAATGATGATGTGGAGATCGGTCCACATAGTATTGTTGGAGAGGCAGTAACTATTGGGGGCGGGACAAAAATTGGTAGCTCTTGTGTTATCGATGGTCGTACTACAATCGGTAAAAATTGCCAGATTTTTACAGGTGCGGTTATTGGAAGTATCCCCCAAGATTTAAAATATAAAGGTGAAGATACCGAGGTTTGTATTGGTGATAATAATATAATCCGAGAATATGTTACGATTAATCTTGGTACAGATGACCATAAGAAGACCATAATCGGTAATAAAAATTTGTTCATGGCTTATTCCCATATAGCCCATGATTGTATTGTAGGTAATGAAAATGTAATTGCCAATGTGGGAACTTTGGCCGGACATGTGACAGTTACGGATAAGGTGGTCTTAGGCGGGTTGACGGCTGTACATCAATTTGTGAAGCTGGGACAAATGTCTATTATTGGCGGATGTTCTAAAGTAGTTCAGGATATACCTCCATTTTCTATGGTTGACGGACACCCCGCGAGAGTATATGGAATTAATAATATTGGTTTACAACGGGCAAATGTTAGTCAGGAAAGCATTAGTCGGGTGAAGATGGCATTTAAAATTTTATTTAAGATGAAATTATCTATGACTAATGCATTAAAAAGAGTGGAAAGTGAAATTCCCCAGGATCAATATGTATCTGCGCTTATAGAATTTATAAAATCTTCAGAAAGAGGGGTATGTAAGGGGAATTAAAGAGAAGGATTGATATTATGGAAAAGATTGGACTTATTGCGGGGAACGGAGAGTTCCCTTTACTATTTGCCAAGGGTGCTAAAGCAGCTGGTATTTCGGTTTTAGCGATTGGGATAAAAGAAGAAACAAGCAAAGAATTGGAAAATTTAGTTGATTCAATACATTGGATTAGTGTTGGGCAATTAAAAACGCTTATTGATATTTTTAAAAAAGAAGAGATTAAAAAAGCTGTTATGGCTGGACAGATAAGACATAAGCTTTTGTTTAGCGATATCGAATTGGATGAAGAATTAAAAACGCTTCTTTTACAGCTTAAAGATAAAAAGACAGATACTATTCTGGGAGCAGTTGCGCTAAGACTCAAACAGCTGGGCATAGAACTGATAGACTCTTCCACATTCCTTAAAGATTACTTGCCTGAAAAAGGGATTTTAACTCAGACTAAACCTACAGAACACCAATGGCAAGATGTTAGCTTTGGGCTTGAAATAGCAAAGACTATTGCGGGTTTGGATATTGGGCAAAGCGTAGTGGTAAAAGATAAGGTTGTTTTAGCTGTAGAGGCGATCGAAGGAACAGACGAGGCTATCTCCCGCGGTAATTTACTGTGTAAAGGTGGTGCTGTAGCTGTAAAAGTTAGTAAGCCAAACCAGGATATGCGTTTTGATATTCCTCTAATCGGAAAAAGGACTATAGAGACTTTAATTAATACTAAAACTGCGGTATTAGCTATTGAGGCCGGCAAGACATTATTTTTAGATAGAGAACATGTATTGAAACTGGCAGATAAACATGGAATTTCTATTGTAGCTGTATGATATGTTTATAAGTTTTACTTAAAGCTTAGGATATTATTTGTAGGTGCCCACGTAGCTCAGTTGGTAGAGCGAGGCTTTCGTAAAGCTTAGGTCGGGGGTTCAATTCCTCTCGTGGGCTCCAAATGTTTTTCTCCGAAACAAGGAGACTGTTTGTGATTAAATTTAGTGATGTTTTAAAAGAAAAGAACTTCTTTTGTTTCTGGCTGGGACAGGTAATTTCTCAGTTTGGCGATCGTTTAAACCAAATGGCCTTGATTGCATTGGCATACCAGCGCTTAGGTGGTTCAGCTTTTGGCCTGGCCAAAGTAATGTCATTTACGATAATTCCCTCATTTATATTAAGTCCGATTGCCGGAGTGTTTGTAGATCGCTGGAATCGTAAATATACAATGGTTGCCACGGATATAATACGTGCTGTTCTTGTATTACTAATTCCGTTGTTTTTAATGGATTCTGATTCACTAGTTCCGGTGTATATTGTTGTTTTTTTAGTGTTTTCGACAAGTTG
Source organism: PVC group bacterium (assembly GCA_024231215.1). Lineage (GTDB taxonomy): Bacteria > Omnitrophota > Gorgyraeia > B26-G9 > B26-G9 > JAAEQR01. The sequence goes on from JAAEQR010000072.1 coordinate 516,630, forward strand.
TTTTTTCTTGCCTTCAAAATTTTCTATTATCCCGGAACTTGTTTCTAAAGAAAAACTCCTGATCGCTAATTCCTTAACAAATACTACGATGATGTTGGCTGCAGTTTTAGGTGTCGGGATAGGAGGCGTGTTGATCGAAGCGGTTGGCGCCAAAGGTGGGTTTTATATAGATGCGTTTACCTTTTTACTTTCGGCTATTTTATTATGTTGTGTTGTGGAAAAGAACAAACAAGTTTGTAAAAAAGTCGATGCCGAAGAGATATCCAGAGTTATTAGGAAGTCAGTTTTTGGAGATATCAAAGATGGCCTAAAATATGTAGTTGCTCATCCGTATATTAGATTTATTTTCGTAACTGTATTTTTACTTATGTCTGCCGCCGGAGCTCTTTATATTGTAGGGATTGTTTTTATCCAGCAGGCATTTCATTCTATAACAAAAGATTTAGGATTTCTATCGGTTTTCATCGGGATAGGTTTTGTCCTCGGGGCTCTTTTGTGCGGACGTTACGGGAATAAAATATCTAAAGTGCGGATAATCTTTTTAAGTCTAATTTCAAGCGGAATAGCTATAGGCGTTTTTGCTCTCTGTCTAAAAAGGTATCCTTCACTGGCTTTGGCTGCTGTTTTAGCGGTCTTTATGGGCATAAGTTCTGGCCCTATCTTTATTTCCAGCAATACACTTATCCATGAGGTCATAAAATCTGAGATGAGAGGTCGGATTTTCAGTTCCTTGGGAATTGTTATGAACTTAGGATTCCTGATTTCTATGTTTATAGCCTCAAAATTGTCGGAATTTTCTAACCCATTATGGGTCATTTTAGCTGTTTCCGGAGGGTTGATTTTTTACGGTTTTTATGGCTTACTGACGTTTAATATTAAGAGGTGAGAAGCCTTTGACACAGAGATAAGTTTATGTTAATATATTTAACATTATATAGATAGATAAGTCTATATAAAATAAGAGATAAGCGGTAATTAATATGTTTGGTAAACCAAAATATACAATTGTAAAAATCAAGAAAAAAGATATGCCCGGAGGTTTATGTTCTAAATGTGATGGGTGTGGGCAGATACTTTTTAATAAGCAATTACATGAAAATGTGAATATATGTCCTAAGTGTGATCATCATTTTGTAATGACTGCCAGGGAGCGGGTAGGATTGCTTATTAATGAAGATAGTTTTGAAGAATTTGATCCGGAATTAAAGCCGAAAGACATTATTGACTTTAAAGGGCCTAAGACCTATAAAGAAAAAATTAAGCAGGATCAGAAGAGGACTGGATTAATTGACGCGGTTATTACCGGTAAGGGCAAGTTGGAAAAGCAGGATGTTGTGCTTGCGGTAACCGACTCACGGTTTATTATGGGGTCAATGGGTTCTGTAGTTGGAGAAAAGATAACCAGAGCAATAGAATATGCTACAGCTAATAAGCTGCCGGTTATTATTGTGTCTGGATCAGGCGGTGGAGCGCGTATGTATGAAGGGATGTTCAGTCTTATGCAGATGGCGAAAACATCAGCTGCGTTGGCGAAGCATAAAAATAAGAGTTTGTTATATGTTTCAGTGCTTACTAATCCAACGATGGCTGGAATTATGGCTAGTTTTGCTAGTTTGGGGGATGTTATCATGGCTGAACCTAAGGCCTTGATCGGATTTACCGGTCCTAGAGTTATTGAGCAGACGATCAGACAGAAATTACCGCCGGGATTCCAGAGGTCAGAGTTTTTGCTTGAACATGGACATATAGATCTTATAGTGCATAGAAGGCAGATGAAAACTCTGCTGAATCAATTAATAGAGTATTTATCGTAACTTTAAAGGAAGAGATATCATGGCAAAACCCAAATATGGCATTGGTGTTGATTTTGGCGGTACATATGTAAAATTAGCATTAGTTCGTTTTACTGATAGAGGTCTTAAAATTGACGGCTATTCTAAATTCCAAACTTGTGATTATAATCGGGACGAAGTAATAGAACAATTGGTTATAAGGATTATAAAACTCAAAGCAGAAAGCACGTATAAAGGTAATGAGGTTAAGGGCGTGGGGATAGGTATGCCGGGAAGAGTTGATTTTAATAAAGGGGTTGTTTGTGACCTGACAAATGTGCCTGGATGGAAGAACGTGCCGTTGAAAGATATCTTGGAAAAGAAGATAAAAATACCTGTGTTGATTGATAATGATGCTAATTTAATGGCGTTGGCAGAAAGTAAATACGGGGCAGCCAAAGGGTATCAGAATTGTGTGTGTGTGACTTTAGGCACTGGTATTGGCGGTGGGATAATCTTAGGGGGTAAAGTTTATCGTGGTGGTAGTTTTGCGGCTGGAGAAATAGGTCATATGACTATAAATGAGAACGGTCCTTTATGTGCCTGCGGTAACCGGGGATGTGCTGAACGTTATGCCGGAAACCGGTATATATTAGAAGAAGCTATAAAAAGATTGCGTGGGGGTGCAAGGAGCAGTCTAAAGGACAAAATTCAGGGCAAATACTCGAATTTGACGCTGGAAATGGTTGCAGCGGCCGCACGGAAAAAAGATGCATTTTCAATGATTTTATGGCAGGAGATTGGAGCACATGTAGGAGTTGTTTTAGCGGATGTTGTTAATCTATTAAATCCTGATATTATTGTTTTAGGCGGTGGAGTTGCCAATGCCGGAACGCTTATTCTTGATCCGATAAGAAAGACGATAAAAGAGAGAGCATTTAAAGTTTCACGGCAAAACTTACGTGTAGGTCTATCTAAGTTTAAACACAAGGCCGGAATTATTGGTGCGGCAGCGATAGGGGTCACAGGTAAGGAGAATCAGTGAAAATCCTGATAACCGGTGGTGCTGGTTTTATTGGTTCGCATCTTGCTGAATACTTGTTGGATCAGAATCATGAGGTTATCGTTGTTGATAATCTAAGTACTGGAAGTATCGAAAACATTGCTCATTTAACAGAATACGATAATTTTGAGTTTTATGAAGGTAGTATTCTGAATTATAAGTTGATGCTTAGGCTTGTAACCTCCTGTGAATGTATTTATCATCTTGCTGCGGCTGTAGGTGTGAAATATGTTGTGGAACATCCGCTCGATTCTTTGATTGTCAATGTCAGAGGAACAGAGATAGTTCTTGATCTTGCCAATGTGTTCAGGAAGAAAGTATTTTTAGCTTCATCTTCGGAGGTTTATGGAAAAAACGGTACCCGCCCTTTTCAGGAAAATGATGATCGGATATTAGGTTCGATTGCTGTCTCCCGGTGGGGATATTCTTGTTCTAAGGCATTTGATGAATTCTTAGCGGCTGCTTATTATAAAAGCAGCAAACTTGATGTTGTAATCGGTCGTTTATTTAATGTTTGTGGTCCCAAGCAAAAGGGGATATACGGGATGGTTATTCCCCGGTTTATCCAGCAAGCGCTGAATAATCAACCGATAACTGTTTACGGTGAAGGTACCCAGATACGTTCATTTACATACATTACGGATGCTATAACCGCAATAGAAAAGCTGATGTCTGATTCTCAGGCAAAAGGCGAAGTATTTAACATTGGTAGTCCTGAATCGATATCAATAATGGAACTTGCCGAAAAGATAAAAGAACTTTGTCAAAGTGATTCTGAAATTATAACTGTTCCTTATGAAGAGGTATATGAGGGGGATTTTGAAGATATGTTGTATCGTCTGCCAGATATCTCTAAACTCAAAGCGGTTACAGGATTTAACCCGGAAGTTAGTCTTGAAGAAATGCTTAAAAAAATTACTAAGGAATATACCGAGTAGTCGAATATATTTCACGGAAAAAAATGAAATCCTTTTTTAAAACACTCTTCTTTTTTTTATTTATAGTATATTGTAGTCATTCCAGTCTTTTCTCCGATACTGCTTTTTGCGCGGATAATTCTGTCGGAGATTCGTCTATAGTAAAAACATCTTCTCATGGTAAGCCTGTTGTCGTTGATGCCGATGAGGTAGAATATCAGGATGTAGACAATGTGATTATCGGCAAAGGGAATGTAAAAATAAATTATGAAGATATGAGGCTTTTCTGTGATGACATCACCGTAAATATGAATAGCAAAGATTCCGTCGCAATTGGTAACATAATTTTATATTATGGGCAGATAAAGATGACCGGAGAGAAGTTAATTTATAATTTTGGTAATAAACAGGGATATTTGCTGGCTTATCGGGACGAGAACAATCCCAATCCTATCAAAAAACTCGAAATAACTCAGAATGATCAAAAGATATATGCAGAGCGTGTAGATTTTAATTTAGAGACGCGAAACGCTTTAGTTCAGGCAGAGGTGGAGTTTCACCAAAACTCAGCTAAGATTACCGGGCAGAATCTTAATTATGATTTTAACGCAGAAAAGGGATATTTTAATAACGCTAAGTTAGAAGAGCTTCCCTGGTATGGTAAATCTGAACATGCAGAACGAATAAATAAAGATCAGATCAATCTGAAGCGAACGCATTTTACTACGTGTGAGCGTGAGCATCCCCACTATCGGATGCAGGCTAAAACAGTTTACTATTATCCGGGTGATAAAATTATCGCTAAGAATGTATTACTATTTGTCGGGAATGCTCCGGTAATGTATTTCCCTTACTGGAAACAGTCGCTTAAAAACGGCAAGGCTAATTTTTCAATAAGTGCCGGCACCAGAAGCGGTTGGGGGTGGTTTGTTTTTACTACCTGGAGACAATATGTTAATGAAAATGTTGAGGCTCGAATCCATCTTGACCAAAGAGAATTAAAGGGCTTTGCCAGTGGTGTGGATTTAAACTATAAAAGCCAGGATTTTGGTGAGGGTAGCATAAAAACTTATTATACAAATCAAAGAGATAATTATATTAAACATAGACATGATGAATATGTGTCAAATAATAAGTTGGATGAATATATTAACAACTCTCAGGAGTGGGAGCGCTATAGAGGAGAAATTAAACATCGTTGGCAAATAGATCAGTCGACACTTGCTTTATTTGAATATAACAAGATGAGTGATATAAATTTTATTAAAGAATATCTTTACCGGGAATACGAAGATGATGTTCAGCCGGTTTCAGAGACGTCTTTGACTCATTCTACTCCGGTCTATAATTATAGTTTTTATGCTCGTAAGCGTACTAATCGTTTCTATTCTGAAATAGAAAGGCTTCCTGAGGTAATGCTTAATGTGAATAGTTTAGAGATGGCTGAAAGTGGTTTTTACTATAGGAATGAACTGGCTGCGACTAATTTAAATAGAAAGACAGCAAATAGTATTGAGGATACTGATGTTAATAGATTGGATGCTTATAATGAATTTAAATATCCTACAAAGTTGCCGGGAAAATTAGATTGGATAAACTTTGCGCCGTATGTAGGAAATCGGCAGACATATTATTCAAAAGATAGAAATGGAGAATTAGAAGACTTAATTAGAGGAATTCATTATTTTGGTGCGGATATGAACACTACATTCTTTCGTATGTCTAATTTTTCGGCGAATTTATTAGGGATTGAATTTAATCGATTAAGACATGTAGTAACTCCCAGCGTGAAATATACCTATATCCATACTCCAACGATTCCGGGAGAGAAACTGGGAGTATTTGACGATATAGATTCTATTACAAAAAAGAACTTTTTTACATTTGGCCTGGAAAATCACTTGCAGACAAAATGGAGGCAATCCGGCAGTGCTGATATGGAAAATGTAGATTTAGTCTATTTTTACCCTCATGTAGATTATTTTAATCGGGTTGATCCGGGACAAAGGCATTTTTCAAATATTCAGGCAGATTTAGATTTATATCCATATCGTTGGTTGGATATGCAGTCGGATTTAGCCTATAACCAGTATCAGAGACGTTTTCAGACCGCAAATATTGATATCTGGGCACACGGCGGCAAAAAGTGGTCTGTAGGCCTGGGAAAACGTTATGAGCGTGATGTTAATGAGCAGATGACCTCAGATATCTATTATGAGATTAATCGTCTATGGCAGGCACGGGTCTATGGGCGGTATCAGTCATATATTGATCGTTTTCAGGAGTTGCAATATACTGTTTATCGTGATTTGCACTGTTGGCTGCTTGAGATGACCTATGACATGAAACTGAATGAGGATGGTTCTACTCGTGAGCGTACATTTTGGCTTATATTTCGTTTAAAAGCATTTCCGGATGAAACTCCGATTCAATTGAACGTAGGTTATGAAAGAGCGCAGAGAATGCGTGGAAGTGATAAATATTAACTAATAGGTTTTTCAGAGAGGATAAGATGAAGATTGGTTTTTTAGGATTGGATATAGAAGAGGGTAAAGTTAAATATAAAGACGATAAATTAAATAAACTTACAGAGAAGTTTTCTCCTAAAAAGGTAAGTCCTTTTTTTGTAGAATTTATAAAAGAAGATTTTGTTAGTGCGGATTGTTTGGCAGTGAACAAGGATAGTGTTCTGGATTTGCTGATTTTGGATATGGAGAAAATGGAGACCAGGCTTGCTAATACGAATGATGAAACAGAAAAAAAGCTTGTGAGAAAATGTTTAGATAGTTTGGAAAAAGAGATTCCGCTTTGTGATGTTGAGTTTAATGAAGAAGAATCTCAAATGATGCGCGGACTAGCTCCGCTTAGTTTAAAACCAACGGTTTTGGTTGATTCGGATGTGGCCCAGACAGTTTTGATCGAGAAAATGCTTCAAAAGTCGAACACAATCTTTTTTTATACAGCCGGACCGAAAGAAGTCCATGCTTGGCCGGCGGCAAAAGATACCGATGCGGTTACTTGTGCCGGAAAGATTCATTCTGATTTGGCGCGGGGATTTATTAAAGCGGAAATTGTAAATTTTGAGGATTTTATCAAAGGGCACAATATGCAGGAAGCCAAAAGTAATGGCTATGTAAAACTGGTTGATAAAGATTACATTGTGCAGTATGGCGATATTTTAGATATTAGATTTAATGTATAATATTAAGGGGGAATTTGAAGTCCATAGGGGTGGGAAGGACTGGCAGGATGGAAGAAGACAGAAAATTTGGCAGATTAATTTCGAATTTAAAAGTAACCTGGAGAAAAATTGATGGATTCACCTGGGAGAAACTTAATGAGAATAAAGATATTTCTGAGCAGGGGATTTGCCTGATTGTCGATGAGCGAGTCGAAGCAGGTGATGATTTGTTGCTTAAGATAGAATTGTTTTCCGGTAGTGCCATTCGGGCTATTGGTAAAGTAGTTTGGATTAGCGAAGCGGTTTTAGACGGAGATAAAGTTTTTAACGCAGGTATTAAATTTCTGGATATTGATAAGGACGACAGAAAAGAGATCGCGGAATTTGTTTTCCGGAATCTTCGTAATAAACTGCTTAACCAGTTAGGCGAAGAAGATCTCTTTGAATCATAAAAATTTGCTATGGAAGTTCGAAACTCCGATTAAATCATAAAAACTCCTCATTTTGTTTCCCGGTACTCCTAAATGATTTCAGAATACAGGTCAATTCAAGTATAACATCCTATAATATCATGAATTATTTACCGACAAATACGCCACAATAACATAGGCATAAAAAGCCACGAAAACACATTAAAATACACAATAATATAGAATAGTGCACATCCAATTAAGTATTTTATAAAATAATTTAAAAAGTCCCTTGAAAGGATGTATAAGATAATGTATAATAGTATTGTAAGGGAGGTAAGAGAGATGAAGAAGAATACACAATATTATAATCAAGTAAAAGCCGGCAAACTGCAGAATGGTCTTATCTGTGCGGTTCTCGCATTATTAATTATAGGAAGCACAAGCAGTAATGCATCTGCTCTGGGAAATAATATCCTGAGCAGTATGAATATTTCCCAGGAAAGAATAGTGACTAATGGTGTATTAATTTCCCGCCCGGCAGCTATTGATGAGAAAATTCGCGATATTATGATTTTTAACAATATCAGAACTTTAAACGACTATGTAAGATGGCTGAAAAAAAACATAAAATATCGTAAAGATAAAAAAGGCGATGTATGGGCAGATCCAGAAGATACATTAAGCTCTAATGGCGGCGATTGCGAAGACTTTGCTTTTTTTAATGCTGCGGTGCTGAAAGTTTTAGGTTTTAATCCGGAAGTTTTAGCAATTATCCGGATTGGCCGCAGCCATGCTATATGTGTATTTAAGGAAAATGGATACTATTCGATAATAGATAACAATACGCTGATTAGAACTAAAAAAACAACAATGACTTCATTCACCCCTAAGTTGATGGATATGTATAACTTTGCTACACTTGGTTCTATAAAACTGAGCAGTAGAAGGATAAATGTTATTGCTCATAAATCACAAGTTCTAGCAAGTAAGATGTAAGCAATAATTTGTCTCTCTTACACCCCTCAGCCTAACGTCGGTAAGGCTAGAAGGTGTACAAGTTCTAGGTTGCTTGTACACCTTCAATTTTTTTCTATAGATATCCCTCTTTAATTGACTTGGATTCTCCTGTGTAGTATGATGAAGTAAAGTTAATAACTGTTGAAAGGGAGAGGGATTATGAAGAAGATTATGCTTAACGTATTGCGGATAATTACGTACATATTGTTTTTTATCGTAATCGGGATCCTGTTTGTTACCAATCATGCTATCTGGGCAACATTGCTGATTGGATTTAGCATGCTTTCTGTATATCTAGTTGTGGAAAAGCATATCCAAGACAGAGTGATCAATGAGTTGAATTGGATCAACAGTTGTGTTATGAACAGTTATGAGGTGGATAATGCCAGAGCTCAGAAGGATTTTTATCTTTTTGTTTTGCAGGCGTTTAAATCCGGTGCATTGAAAAACGGGATGATGAATACGGAGATACATGATTGTATTGTAAGTAATGACGAAGATGATCGTTTTTCGTTTCGCCCGGCATTATATTTTGGGGAGCAAAAGGGGGCTTTGAAAAAAAATACAGTTAAGCTTTATGGTTTTGGAGTGGCAATTCCTACCCCGAAACTTATTCTTAAATTTAAAGAAGGAAAACTGATAAAGTGGAAAGAGAAACAAGGGTAAATAATTGAAGATAAAAGAAATATTAAAAATTCGCAAGCAGGGAATATCTTTTGAATTTTTCCCTCCGAAAACCGAAGCTGGGAAAAAAGCTTTGCAGAATACAATTACAGCGTTAAAAAAATATAATCCGTTATATGTTTCAATGACTTATGGGGCCGGAGGCGCAACTCAGGAGAAGACAAAAGAAGCGGTAGATATGCTCCTAGCCGAGACGGAATTAGAAGTTATGCCCCATCTTACCTGTATTGGCGCACAGCCGGAAGCGATTAAGAGCATCTTGGCTGATTATAAGGAAAAAGGCATTGAGAATATTATGGCTTTGAGAGGGGATCCTCCTATAGGAGTAGAGAAATTTGATTTTTCAGCCCAGGATTTTAGTTATGCGGTTGACTTGGTGAAAAACATAAAGCAAGCCGGACATTTTGGGGTGGGCGTTGCGGTATACCCGGAAGGCCATATCGAAAGCCCCTCGCTTGAGAAGGATATTGAATATACTAAATACAAAATCGATGCCGGAGCTGATTTTGCTGTTACGCAGATGTTTTTTGATAATACTTATTATTATGAATTATTAGATAGGATGAAAAGCCGAGCAATTGATATTCCGGTATTGCCGGGTATTTTGCCTTTGCTGGATGTGTCAAAAGTAAGGCAATTCGCGGATATTTGCCGAGCGACAATTCCCAGTCATATTGAAGAACGAATGGAGGCGCTTCGCAATAATCCAGAAGAGATGGAAAAAGTCGGTATTGATTTTACAATCAAGCAATGCCGTGATCTGATAAAGAACGGGATAAAACAACTTCATTTTTTTACGCTTAATAAACCGGCAGTTATCCAGACTATAGTGGAGGCGATTTTTTAGGGCTTAATAATGGCAGAGTATATTTGTCCACATTGCAAAAATCCGATCAATGACGATGAAGCACTGTTATGTCTTTATTGCGGTGGGCGGTTGGATCGTGGTGTTGGTTTAATGGGGAAGATTCCTCGGCAGATATTTATTTTTATTATAGTGGTCTTGATTTTAAGTTTTTTTATGCTTATAATCAGATAACAGGGGAGTGTTGATTAATGGTGTTACTAGATATAATGCACAAATGCAGGAACTTAGAGCTTTTTCAGAAGAGGACCTCGACTGATGAACATGTAGAGGTTGTTGTTTTTAATAAAGACATGGAAGAGTGGATTCGCATATTTAGCGAAGAATTAGGGCAGGCGGTTAAACCAGCAGGAGCTTCTCCGACATCGCGGGATCTAGAGCTGACCTCAGCATACGGTGGAATCCGGGGAGAGCAATCATTGTTTGAGAAAAGATCTGATGATAGTGTAGTGATCGCGCTCTTTTGGCCATGGCAGGACAAACAGCATACCACGATTAAAATGTTTAATCTAAGACTAAAAGCTTGATTTTTTCCTTACCAATTTCTATAAAAATTCCATGAAAAGAAAAAAAATACATTCGATTAAAAAACCGGAGTTAGTATGCCCGGCAGGTGATTGGGCATCGCTACTTACTGCCGTAGAAAATGGGGCAGATAGTGTTTACTTTGGGGTAAAAGGTATTAATATGCGTAATTTTGCTACTAACTTTGATGTAGCAGAGTTGAGCAAGATCATGAAGTATTTACATGCGCATAATACTCGAGGATATCTTACCCTCAATGTTATCGTTATGAACCATGAGCTTAACAAAGTTTTGAAAATATTAAAAAAGGCTAAGTCAGCCGGGGTGGATGCGGTGATTTTGTGGGATATGGCGGTTTTCTCCATGGCTCGGGAGTTAGGGTTGCGTGTTCATATTTCGACCCAGGCGAGTATATCGAATTTTAAAGCATTGAAATATTACGCAAAACTAGGCGCCAAAAGAGTTGTCTTGGCCCGGGAATGCAAGCTTGCGGATATTAAGGATATAGTAAAAGGCATCGAGAAAGAGAAAATCAATTGTGAGGTTGAAAGTTTTATTCATGGGGCTATGTGTATTAGTATTTCAGGAAGATGCTTTCTCTCATCGTATTCCAGTGGTAAGTCGGCAAACAGAGGAGAGTGTCAGCAATACTGTCGTAGGGAATTTTCGATTATCGATGACTCAAAAGAGGGTAAGTATATTTTAGGGCAGGACTATGTCTTAAGTGCTAAAGATTTATGCTCGATTGATTTTATTGATAAGCTGATAAAGGCAGGGATACATTCTTTTAAAATTGAAGGCCGGATGCGTTCTCCTGAATATGTTAAAGTCGCAACATCTGTTTATCGTTGCGCAATTGATACATTTTCCCAAGGTAAACTTACCCTAGCTTTAAAACGCAATCTTAAACAGGAATTAGGCAATGTGTTTACACGTGGTTTCTCAAGTGGGTTTTACTATGGAATTCCTCAAGATGCGCTTAGTCGTAGGAATGAGCATAAATATGAAAAAGTATTTTTAGGGGAAGTTACCAAATTCTATAAAAAAATTAATGTTGTAGAAATACTAGTGCGCAATAAGGGGCTACGTCAGGGAGCGGAGCTTTTATTTATGGGCAATAAAACTCCGGCTTGTTTTGCAAAAGCAGAGGAGATTCAGCAAAAGCATAAATTTGTAAAGACGGTAAAACAAGGGGAATATGTGGGAATTAAAGTACCGTTTTTGCTAAAACGTAACGATAAAGTTTTCCTTTGGCAGAAAAGAAAATCCGACTAGACCAATCAAAGAATATTACTGGCAAGTTCAGCCAGTTCGGATCGCTCGCCTTTTTCCAGATTAATATGTGTATATATCTGCTGTCCGCGCATCTTATCAATCAAATAGCTTAGTCCGTTTGAATATATATCCAGATAAGGATGATCTATCTGGAAAATATCGCCGGTAAAGACCATCTTGGTTCCTTCTCCGGCTCGGGTGATGATCGTCTTTACCTCATGCGGGGTGAGGTTTTGGGCTTCATCCACAATAAAGAATGCATTTACCAGACTTCGTCCCCGGATATAGGATAAGGGGGCGATAACCAGGCTTTCTTCCTCCAATAGTTTTTGTATTTTACGGCGTTTTGATTTTTGCTCAAAGAATCTACTTTTTATTACGCCTAAGTTATCATATAACGGCTGCATATAAGGTTCGAGTTTCGAGCCGATATCTCCGGGGAGATATCCAATATCTTTATTGCTTAAAGGAACTACCGGCCGGGCCATTAATATTTGTAGAAAATCTTCTTTACTTTCTAAGGCTCCGGCTAAAGCAAGTAATGTTTTACCGGTGCCGGCTTTACCGGATATAGTTACCAGCGGTATTTTGGGATCGGTTAATGCGTTTAGAGCAAATGTTTGTTCGGCGTTGCGAGGAGTAATGCCGTAAGCCGGGAGTTTATTTACGCGATCGATAGTACATGTTTCAGCGTTAAAGCGTCCGATTGCTGATTTCTTCTTGTTTTTCATAATAATAAATTCATTAGGCATGAACTCTCGTTTATCACATAAGGCTTTTGCTTTGATCTGATCTGCATCCGCATACATTTTGTTAATAAGGCTTAAAGAAACATCTTCTTCGATTCTGTACCCCCGGTATAATTCAGAAATGTCTTTTACATGGTCGGTGGTGTAATCATTAGTGACTAGTCCTACAGCCTTTGCTTTCATTCGCAGATTTACGTCTTTGCTGATAATAAGGACTTGTTTATCCTGATTATCCTGAGCCAGGCAATAGGCTGTATTTAAAATTTGGTGGTCTACTAGGTTGGGGGCGAAGTTAAGCTCCAGGTTTTTATGCATTTTCTGGCCGAGCACAATAAGGATGCGTCCGTTATTTTCGCCGAGTTTAACTCCTTCGTCAAATATCTGATCTCCGCTAAGAGAGTCTAAATCACGCAGAAAGCCTCGGGCATGGTAATTGAGTGTTTCGTGTCCTTTTTTGAATTTATCGAGTTCTTCAATGACTTGGATGGGGATAACAACGTCATGTTGTTTGAATTGATATATACAGGTACAGTCGTGAAGGATAACATTTGTATCGAGGACGAATATCTTTTTAATCTTTTCTTCCATGAGCCCTAATCTCCTATCTTTAATATATATAGTATCTTTCTATTTCAATTATACCGTTTAAGCCCCCTTTCCGCAATAGGTTTTTACGACGATTCTCCGTCCTTTGACACAACCTTGTATCGGGGGTATAATAAATAGTAATTTTAGTGATGCAGGATTAGAATGTTTTAGGGGAAATGGGCTGAGTTAATAGAAATAAAAAAATATTAAGGAGAAATAAATTATGAATTGTTGGGAATTTAAAAAATGTGGACGCGAAAAAGGTGGAGCAAAAGAAAAAGAATTGGGTCTTTGTCCGGCATATCCTGATAATGGAAAACAGTGTGCTCGTATTGCGGGAACATTATGTGGAGGCCAAGTTCAGGGTACATTTGCATCAAAATTATCTAATTGTATGCAATGTGATTTTTATAAAAGTGAACATTATATAAAGAATAGATAAACTATCATGGTTTCCGAAAGAATAAATCATCGGATAATCAATATCCCTCTTGTTAATTATCCCGTCTGTTGTTATACTATAACCTAATTATTTTAAAGGGGGAGGGGATGAAAATTTTAAAGCAATCTATAAAAGAGTGGCCAAGTGAAGACCGCCCGCGGGAAAAGCTATTTAAGCGGGGTGAACATACCTTAAGTGATTCTGAATTAATCGCGATTCTTTTGCGTTCCGGAGTAAAAGGCGAGAGTGCTATAGATCTTGCCCGGAAGATAGTTAAAAAATTTAAGACGTTTCGTAAAATGAGTTCGGCTGATTTATCTACCTGGAAGGAATTTAAAGGGCTAGGCATAGCTAAAATTGCTCAGCTTAAGGCAGCGATTGAAATCGGAAGACGGTTTAAAGAAGAAGAGTTGCGTGAAAGTAATCTTTGTGTGCGTTCTGCCGGGGATGTCGCGGAAATCCTAATGCCGCGAATGCGCGATCTGAAAAAAGAAATATTTAAAGTTGTATCTCTTAATTCCCGAAACAGGGTTATTGATATCCTGGAAATTACCGAAGGTACAGTAAATCAGGCAAATCCGATTATCCGGGAGATTTTTCAAAAAGCGATGCAGTGTTTTTCTTCTGCAATAGTATGTGTGCATAATCATCCGTCCGGGGATGCAAATCCTAGCCGGGCGGATAAGGAATTTACGCGAAAATTAGTTACGGCGGGTGATGTTTTGCAGATTAAAGTTTTTGATCATGTTATAATTGGAAATGAGACATATTTTAGCCTGGCAGACGCGGGGATTATATAACCCAGAATTTAAAACTTTTCCCTTGTAAAGGGGAAGGCTATTTATATATAATATAAACACTGTTTATTTAATATATGGATGTTGATATTTGGTAGTTGAATGGAAGGGAGGCAAGTAATGGTTTGTCCAGCATGTCAAAAGGAAATGGTTGCTAAGGATTTTGGCGGGGTAATGGTTGATGTTTGTGAAGATGGTTGTCATGGTATATGGTTTGACTGGATGGAATTATGCAAGCTTGATGAGCAGAACGAAGGTCTTGGTAATGCCCTGAATAATGCTTTAACCCATGAGCGTGCAAATGATGAGAACCGGGGACAGATAAAATGTCCGAAATGCAGCCTTTTAATGCATATACATAAGTATGAGTCGGCAAAAGAGATAAATGTTGATGAATGCTATGCTTGCGGCGGATTTTTTCTTGATTCAGGGGAACTGAGAACGATTCGGGATAATTTTATGAGCGAAGAAGAGCGTGAAGCTTATACGCAGAAGCTTTTAGACGGAAATTCTGAGTTTCAGAAGGCAGAAGATGCGCTGGATAAGGATAAGGCGCGTGATGAAGCTATTCGCAAATATACGAGATTCATGAGATTGAGCTACTATTGTACCGGCAAATAGCTGTATAAAAAATGGCTTAACAAAGAATCTTTTTAAAAACTTTTTTTAAAGAATAAATTTTTTAGGGGCAGGGTGTTTAAATAATTTAGAATGGACAACGTTGTAACATCCTGAAAATAAAGTAGTTATGATTACAGCATGCTTTTCGCCTACCCTTGACAGCAGTACATTCCTATGGTATACTTGCACTAACTTTATAAAAGAATGGACGGATTATAGTAATTAATAGGTTTAGGGGGCAGGGTATATAATACCTGCTTTTTTTGTTGAATTTGTAGAGAGTGGGGCTCTTATTATATAAAATAACAAAAACCAGGAGGGGGATTTGAAGTTAAAAAAATTATATGATTTAATCATAGAGCTGGGGATTGCGAAGGATCCAAGGGGAAAAGCAAAGGTTTCAAAGGAATTACAGAAGGTAAAAAAGCAGTACGAGAAGTTAAGTGATTCGGAAAAGAAAGAGTTTGATACAGATAGATTTAAGAACCCATATAGTGATACAAGGATTCTTAATGGAAGTATAGAAGCAGAGATAAAGAAAGTTTTAGTTGGAGTTGATATTGATCCGAGTGAAGTTCTTCTGGCTGATAGGTTGAATGAGAAGGGAAAGAAGATCGATTTGATCGTTGCTCATCATCCGGAAGGAAGGGCTTTGGCGGCATTGTATCAGGTTATGTATATGCAGGCGGATATTGTAAGTAGTCGCGGTGTTCCGATTACAGTTGCTGAAGGACTTATAAAAGAACGTATGAGCGAGGTAGAAAGAAGGTTGTTGCCGGTAAATCATACTAAAACTGCGGATACTGCGCGTTTGTTGAATATACCGTTAATGTGTGTGCATACTCCGGCGGATAATCATGTAGCTACTTTCTTGCAGAATTTGCTGGATAAAAAGTCTCCGGAAACAGTAGGAGAGCTTATTGATATATTAAAAGGTATTCCGGAATATAAAGCAGCAATTAAGGATAATGCCGGACCGAAGATATTTAACGGTTCAAAAACAAACCAGGCTGGAAAGATATTTGTCGATATGACCGGTGGAACCGGTGGATCAAAAGATATATTTAAAAATTTATCGCAAGCGGGAATTGGAACGGTTGTTGGTATGCATATTGGAGAAGAACATCTGAAGAAGGCTAAGGCCGAGCACCTTAATGTGGTTATTGCCGGGCATATTTCTTCGGATAATATAGGATTGAATCTCATATTGGATGCTATCGAGAGAAAACAACGCTTGGACGTTATTGCATGCTCTGGTTTCATGCGTGTAAAAAGAAAATAAAATGAGTAGAATTCCCGAACAAATATTAGAAGATATTCAGCAGCGTTTGGATATTGTTGAAATAGTTTCATCATATATCCCGCTAAAAAGAGCGGGAAGGAATTTTAAAGCATGCTGTCCTTTCCATCATGAAAAGACAGGATCGTTCATTGTTAGTCCGGATAAACAGATCTTTCACTGTTTTGGTTGTGGAGTAGGCGGAGATGTTTTTAGTTTTCTGATGAAATATGAACGTATGGAGTTTCCTGAAGCAGTGAAAATGCTGGCTGATAAGGCCGGGATTGATTTTGTGCAGGAGAAAACAAAGGATTCTTCACAGGTTGATTCTGTGTCGAAGGTTTTATATGAAGTAAATGAGCTGGCGGCTTTGTATTTTCAGCATATTTTAGTAAAGGATTCTCAGGCTGGAATTGCGCGTAAATATTTAAGCGGCAGAGGACTTACTCCGGAAAGTATTAAACGTTTTCGTCTGGGATTTGCCGGAGCGCAATGGGATGGCCTGGTATTATTTTTACGTAAAAAAGGTATAAGTGATGCGTTGCTTGTCCGTTCAGGTGTTGCGCTTAAAAGCTCCCAGGGAAAAGTATATGACCGGTTTAGAAACAGGGTAATGTTTCCGATTTTTAATCATCGGGGAAAAATTATTGGGTTTGGAGGCCGGATATTAGAAAGCACTGATACCGGAGGGCCTAAATATGTTAATTCTCCGGAGACGGAAATTTATAAAAAAAGTAAAACTCTTTATGGGTTTAATTTTAGTAAAGAATTTGTAAGTAAACAAAATTATTGTGTTGTTGTTGAAGGATATTTAGATTTCATTATCCCGTTTCAAGCCGGAATGAAAAATTTGGTGGCTTCTTCGGGAACGGCGTTTACGATAGATCACATACGATTGATAAAACGGTATACCTCTAATCTGGTTATTGTTTTTGATGCAGATGATGCTGGTCGGGAAGCTGCTTTGCGCAGTCTTGATCCGCTGATTGAAGAGGGTATGAATGTGCGTATTGTGAATCTTGAGCCGGGATTCGATCCGGATAGCTGGGTGCGTGCTAAAGGAGCGGAAGGTTTCAGCCGGAGTATTGATGCGGCAAAGAATTTATTTGATTTTAAATTAGGATTGTTGCTTGATAGATTTAAACGGGATGTGCCGGAAGAAAAAGCGCAAATTGCGCATGAGATGTTGAGCACAATTAAAAAAGTAAGTAATGCGGTGATCCGGGCGAGTTATATTAAAAAGCTTTCGGAAACGATTAATGTCCCGGAAGAAGCTTTATTGGCAGAACTGCAGAAAGTTAAAGTATCTGTTGCATATGAAAGGAAAAGAGACGATTCTTATAATCAAGGGGTAACTAATGTTTCTAGTGCCGCGGAAAAAATGTTGCTTTCTCTGATGTTTGAAAATGAGAAGTTCATTAGCCAGGGCAAAGAGTCGATTAGTTGCGATGAGTTTAAGGATCCTACGATAAAAAAGATTACTAAGTATTTGTATGAGGCAAAAGAAGCAACTGCTCCGGTAACAATACTTAGTAAGGTCAATGATCCGGAAGTGAAGTCATTTATCAGCAGTCTTCTTGTTGCTGATTTAGGGATTAATGACCAGCAGAAAAGTTTTGATGACTGTGTTCGAAAGATCAAAAAGGACGCGGTGAAAATGCAGATTACGATGATACAAAAGGATATTAATCGAGCTGCGCAGGATGATGGTGATACAGAGAAATTACACGGTTTATATAAAAGGTTTCACCTTTTAAAAAAGGAGCTGAAAATTTATGAAGAAGGCAACTAAGAAAAAAAATAAGAAAGTTGTCAAGAAGCTGGCGAAAAAGACTGTGAAGAAGACTGCTAAGAAAACCGCAAAGAAGGTTGTAAAGAAGATTGCAAAGAAGGCGGTAAAAAAGACTGTGAAAAAGACAGTCAGAAAAGCAGTAAAGAAGACGGTCAAGAAAGCAGTGAAGAAGGCAACGAAAAAAACTGTGAAGAAGATTGAGAAGAAGACTGTCTTGCGTACTGTGAAAAAAGCAGTTAAAAAGAGGCCGGTGAGTAAGTCGGTGGTGAAAAAATCAGTGGCTAACGTGGTGAAAAACGGCATACGCAATATTAAAGGCTTGAGTAAGCTTATTGCCGCTGGGAAACAGAAAGGTTTTCTTACTTTTGATGAGTTGAATCATTTCTTGCCGGAAAATATTGTGACTTCAGAAGAGATCGATGAAATACTTACGGTTTTAGACGGAGAGAATATCGACGTAGTTGATTCCGAAGAAGATGCTGTTAAATTGGCTGAAAAAAGAGGCGATGAGGAAGAAAAAACGACGACTACTACGGCTTCAGAAGGAAGTGTTCCGACATATGTAGAAGATCCGGTTAGGATGTATTTAAGACAGATGGGACAGATACCTCTTTTGTCCAGGGAAGAAGAGTTGAAACTGGCTAAAGAGATTGAGGCAGCTGAATCGAAATTCAGAAGGGCGATTTTGGGTTCTAATGTAGCTCGGTACGAGGTATTAAGAATTGCAAATCAGATTATCAATAAAGAAGTTAATCCTGAAGAAGTCGTGCGTGATGAGTTTAATATGAAATATAGCCGGTTGCTTCGTCGTGTAACTAAAATTACGGCCAGACTGCGTACTGTGCGTAAAGCGGAAAGTATTCTGGATACATTGTTGGAATTCAATTTGACAGTGTCGATGATCGAAAAGATTACTAAGATGATCAGAAGAAAAGCAGAAATGATCTCCGAAATAGAAAGGGAGATCAACCGGCAGCGTCATAAGAAGATACGTGGGCAAATACAGAAACTTCAGCTTAAGAAAGCAAAGATCTATCGAGAGTTTGGGATGAAGATAGAAGATATCCGTAAGATGCTGCGCAATATGAAGCGCAAGGAAAACGAATTTGGTTTGACTAAAAAAGCTTTGGTTGAAGCGAATTTGCGTTTAGTTGTTAGTATTGCTAAAAAATATACTAATCGCGGCTTATCTTTCCTGGATCTTATTCAGGAGGGAAATATCGGATTGATGAAAGCAGTTGATAAGTTTGAGTATAAGCGTGGTTATAAGTTCAGTACTTATGCAACCTGGTGGATTAGACAGGCAATTACTCGGTCTATTGCTGATCAGTCAAGAACGATCAGAATTCCGGTGCATATGACCGAAACTATAAACAAGCTTATTCGGGCTTCCCGGTTTCTTGTTCAGGAGCATGGCCGGGAGCCGACTCCTGAAGAGTTAAGTTCAGTAATGAAGATGTCTGTAGATAAGATTAGAGGCATTTTAAAAATTGCCCAAGAACCGATTTCCCTGCAGACACCGATAGGTGAAGAGGGAGATACTCATTTTGGTGATTTTATTGAAGATAAGCGTGTGGTTAGTCCGGCTACGGCTACGGCGCATTCGATGCTTAAAGAACAGATGGAACAGGTGATGGAAACGCTCTCTGACAGAGAAAAGAGGGTATTGATATTGCGCTTTGGGATAAAAGACGGGTACCCTCGTACTTTAGAAGAAGTCGGAAAAGTATTTAATGTTACCCGTGAAAGGGTGCGTCAGATAGAAGCAAAGGCTTTAAGGAAACTGCGTCATCCAACGCGAAGTAAAAAACTGCGTGATTTTCTCGAAATTACAATGGGAGAACATCGCGATTTCTTATAATCCAATGCAAATTCTGGGATTTAATAAGCCGATAGGAGTATTCCTATCGGCTTATTAATGTCCTTGACTTCCCTCGGTAATTCTGCTATTATTTAATCTTGTTATTTTCATGTGGGCCCGTAGCTCAGTTGGTTAGAGCAGGAGACTCATAATCTCTTGGTCCGGGGTTCGAGTCCCTGCGGGCCCACCATTTTTGGGCGATTAGCTCAGTTGGTTGGAGCGCTGCGTTCACATCGCAGAGGTCACTGGTTCGAGTCCAGTATCGCCCACCAGTAATTGAGTTAAAATTGATATTTAATTATATTTTAATAATCTAATAAGAGAGGAACTCACCGAAAAATGAAAGATTTAGATAAGCTGATAAGATTGCAGGAGATAGATTCTCAGATCTTTAAATTAAAAAGTGAATTAGAATCAGATCCTCAGAAAATTGCAGCATTGGAGTCGGATTTTCAGTCTGCTTCTGAGAGCTTAACACATTTAGAGGGTGAGTTAAAACAGTTCCAATTAAAGCGTAAAGAAAAAGAACTGGATTTAGACTCGAAAGAACAGAATATTGCAAAACAAAAAACCCAGCTTTTTCAGGTTAAATCAAATAAGGAATATAATGCTCTTCAGCTGGAGATAAACAAAGTCAAGGCGGATAATTCTTTACTTGAAGAAGAAATCATCGGAATTTTAGAACAAGTTGAGAAAGCTCAACAGGCGGTAGCGAAAGAAAAAGAAAACGTAGCCGTAAAGGATCAGGAATTTAAAAATCAGAAAAAAGAGATTGAGATTGCAATGACAGAGTTAAAGCAGCAGATAGACGGCTTGAAAGTAAAGCGGGATATTATCCAGAAGGAAGGGATTACTCCTGAGGTTCTAGAGTTGTATACTCGGATTATAGCCCATACCGGAGAGCTTGCGGTTGTTCCGGTTGTAACTGATGTATGTCAGGGATGTTTTCGTACTGTACGGGTGCAGATAGTTAATGAACTGCATTTGGGTAAATTGGTTACCTGTGAAAATTGTGCCAGAATTTTATATGTGGAAACAAATGAAGAGTGAAGCTGATTTTGTTATTTATATTGACGGGGCATCTTCTGGGAATCCGGGAGATGCGGCGATCGGCGTTGTAATCAGGGATTTAACGTCTCAAAAAGAAGAAACGATTTCTCAATATATAGGCAAGACAACTAATAATGTTGCTGAATACACAGCATTAATTATAGCTTTAGAAAAAGCTTTGAAAATGGGAGTTCAAAATGTATCGGTTAAAAGTGATAGTGAACTTCTGGTTAAGCAATTAAAAGGCGAATATAAAGTTAAAAGTGATAATTTAAAAGAGTTGAATATAAAAGCAGGTGCTTTGATCCGAAAATTTCCTTGTTTTAAAATAGAGCATGTTCGCCGGGAATTTAATAAAGAAGCGGATAAGCTAGCTAAACAGGGTGTTACAGATTATAAGAGAGCAAGCCGGATGGTCGCTCCAGAGTAATTTATTTTGGGGAGGAAAGTCCGAGCTCCACAGGGCAGCGTAGTGGGTAACGCCCACCCTTGTCTGTACATAGTACCGATGGGCGGATTAGAGCAGCAGTGACGATGTCTCGCTTCGGCGGGAAGTGAAACGTGGCAATCTCTACGTGGAGCAAGACCGAATAGGGGGAGGGTTGCCCGCCTGTTAGTCCCCGGGTTAGGTCGCAACGATTCTGCAGAGTAATCTGCAGGGCAAGATGAATGACTATCACCTCGACATGTTTGAGGCACAGAACTCGGCTTATAGGCTTGCTCTCTTTTATCATTCCTAGATCATATTATTCCTTCTTATCTGAAAAAATAATATTCTCAATAGGCTACAAATATTAAGGAAAGGGATATTTCTATTGACTTAATACTTATAAATAGATTATAATAATGCCAAAGAAGTATATAAAAGGATGTTAACCTTTCCGGCAAAAGGAATTGCGTAAGGTGCAGCGAAAAATAATCATAAAATTTATCGTTAGCGTTGTACTGTCATTAGGAATATTGTCTTTTCCTAATTCTTCGTGTTATGCCCAAAGCCTGGCTAAATTAAAAAAAATTTATCTCAAAAAAACAGAAAGCAGCCTGCAAATATTCCTGGAACATTCAAAGTCACCTGTCCGTTTTGACGTGGAAACCTCAGAGAAAAATCTAAAACTCAATGTTGATATTAGAGGTTCTAAGATTACTTTTAAAGAGTATGAAAATGCACCCATAGAAATACCGGTGAATGAACAAGGGGTAAAAAGGATTATTCTGGAAGAAAAATTTGATCATGAGCAAGTTCCGCCGCAGTCAGTTTCTATGATTGTAGAAATGAAGCAGCCTTTTATTTATAGCCTGGATTCGCAGTGGAATGATCAATTTGTTGTAATAGAGATTACTCCTGATGATAAGGTTGTTTCAAAGACAAGCAGGGGGTCTAAAGTAGCAGCAACCGGTCCTTCTCAAAAGATTAAAAAAATTAGAAAAATAAAAGATAGAGAAGCTCAAAAAGCAAGGAAGCGTTTAGAGGCGTTTACGGAAAAAAAGAGATTAGAGTCTATTCAAAAGGAAACTAAGGAAAAACTCATTAAGGTTCGTAAGCAAGCCCAAGAACGAGTTGAATCCGGCAAACCGATCAAAGAAGCGTATGAGAAGCTTAAAACAGAATCGAAAAAAAGAAAAATATCCAAAGTCCGAAAACAAAGTGCTGAAAATATTTTGTACAAAGATGTGAGCATGCCTTCTGAGTCCCAGCCAATCATCCGCCGTGGTACAGCATCTGAAACAGAAATTAAAAGTATTGAAGATTGTATAACTATTGCCATGGATAAAAATATCACGATTCAGATTGCTAAGGAACAACGGGAATTATCCAGATTGCGAGTGAGGGAAGCTCGCCGCGCATTTTATCCGGCATTTTTGGGACAGTGGAGAGAAACGGATGGAAAAACTGTAAGTGAACCTTATCGAGGGCGTTCTTACGGATTTC
This sequence comes from PVC group bacterium, assembly GCA_024231215.1. Classification (GTDB taxonomy): domain Bacteria; phylum Omnitrophota; class Gorgyraeia; order B26-G9; family B26-G9; genus JAAEQR01. Next base: position 539,451 of record JAAEQR010000072.1, read on the forward strand.
AGATAGAGCAGGCTCTTTTTAGCGGCGGTAAACTTACGGCCACTTTACGTAAAGAACAGTTAGGAGAGTTGATTGCCCAGGGAAATTTAGAGAGAATGAAACAGGATGTTATTTTTAATGTAGGTAAAGCATATTATGAAATGGTTGCGGCAAAGAAGGTTGTTGATCAGATGAGGTTTTTAAAAGAGCGGGAGGTGAAAATTTTAGAGACAGTTGAGAAAGAGTTTAAAATATTCTCGGCAACGCCGGCAATACTGCTTACCGCCCAATCTCTTTATAATCAGGTATGTTTTCAGGTTACCTCGGCAGAAAGAGAATTCTTTCTAGCTAAGTTGAAGTTGGAAAAAGCGATGTTTACGGAAAATATTAATATCGACGGGCTCAACTATCATTTGCCGCGTCGTAGTATTACCACAAAGTTAGATGAATGTATGGATTTGGCATTTAGAAACAGGCCGGAGTTAAAGATACTTCAAAAATCTATAGAAGCAGCAAAATATGGTGAAGATATTATTCGAAGTGAAGAATTTCCTAATGTTAGCATTATTGGTAATTATGGCAGAAGCGGGGAAGCATTTGATCAGCGGGAACTTACTTTGGCTAAAGAGTGGAAGCTTATGGGGCAGGTAAAGTGGTTTCTGGGAGGTAATACAGTTGAATCAGGATATACAAGAGATCAGGTTACGCCTTATAAAATTACTAAAACAGATACTAATTTAAAATCCCAGAGTTTTGATACAAAATTCTCCTTCTGGGATAATCTGGCTCATTTTTCAAAACGTAAAGAAGCGCAAATTACGCGTAAGCAGGCGGAAAAAGACTTAGCGGAAATGCGTAATAAAATAAAGCAGGAAGTAGAAGATGCGTATTATTCATATATAAAATTTAATTCCCAGCTAGGGTTTTCTTTGAACGAAATTGGATTCAGGCGTAAGCAATTGGAAATAGCGAAGACGAAAAAGGGTATGAATGAAGCTAGTGGTGCTGAGGTTATGGATTCAGAACTCCAGTTGGCGCAGGCAAATGCCAACTATGCTCAAGCACTGGCGGCAATTAATGCCACAATTATAAGTTTGAACCGAGCGATTGGTGTTATCGGTTATTTTAAATAGTGAAAAACATTGTAAATTGCCAAGGAGGATCAGATGAGACAATCGATATTCATGTTCATAGTTGTAGTTATGCTTATCATCGGTATTGGATGGTGGGGAGTGAATAAAGGCGGATGGTTTCAGGATAAGGGTATTTTAGAAAAAGCTGAAAGTGCGTTGGAATCAGAAGGAGAGGCCCCCCAAAGCGAAGAAAAGCCTGAAAAAGAAAAAGGTTTTATTAGTCAGAGGGGACTGGCAATTAAGGCTTATAAGATTTCCCGATCTACATTTGAAGATTTTTTGCCGGCAATGGGATCAATTAAAGGTGATATAACCAGAAAATTGAATTTTGAAGCTCCAGGAATAGTGGAAGAAATCAATTTCCGGGAAGGTGATTTAGTTAAAGAGGATCAGCTTGTGAGCCGGTTAAAACAAGATGAAGCAAAATTAAAAATTGAATATAATCAGGCAAAACTGAAATCAGCAATGGTTGGTCTTTCTCAGGCAGAAAAAAAGGTAAAACTACATAGGGAATTGTTTGATATTGGTGCAATAACCAAATTAAAATTATCTGAGGTTGAGGCTGAAGCCGGGAATGCGCAGCATCAGGTGGAAGCGGCTCAGGTGGAAATTTCTTCGGCAAAAGAAGAAATGAAAAAGACAGAAATGTATGCGCCGAAAGATTGTATTATAAGTGAAAGAAATATTGAAATAGGAGAGCTGGTTACGCCTTATACTCAGGCGGCAATTGAGGTGATAGAAATCGGTACGGTTTATGCCGAAGTTGGGATTGTGGAACGAGATATTACAAAAGTTAAGATCGGTCAGTTAGCGCGTATTTATGTTGATGCATATCCGGAAATAGCATTTGACGGTATTGTTGATAATGTCTATCCGAAATTATCGGAAAAGACGCGTACCTTGCCTTTGGATATAAAAATCGATAATTCAAGACGAATGCTTATGCCGGGTATGTTTTCCCGGGCAGATATAGTTCTTTTTGAAAAGCCTGGAGTAATCAGTATTCCTAGGATTGGAATTAAAAAAGGTGAAGATGTTTCTGTTGTATATGTAGTGGATCAAACGGAAAATATTACTGTAGAGAGATTGGTAGAAACAGGTTATGAATCTACCGATTATATAGAAATAACAAAGGGGCTTAAAGAGGGCGATCTTGTAGCTATTTCTAATGTAGAAGGCCTAACTTCCGGAACCCCTATCCAGGTAACCGAAATCCAGATTAGGGAAATGTAATGCAAGAAATGAATGTTAATTATAATGTTCGAGATACGAGATACGAGATGCGAGATACGATACTATGAATCTTCCTGAATTTTCAGTAAAAAGACCAGTTACAATTTTGATGTTTGCCGCGGCTATTGTTCTCTTAGGTGTTATCTCCTGGACGCGATTGCCGCAAGAACTTTTCCCGCCTATAACATATCCCCAAATTACCGTGGTAACTTCTTATGAAAATGCTGCGCCCGAAGAGATAGAAGCATTGCTAACTCGTCCGATTGAAGAGTCGGTTAGTGCTGCATCGAATATCCGTAATGTAAGTTCTAATTCTCGGGAAGGGACGAGTATTGTTATCTGCGAATTCAATTGGGGTACGAATATGGATTTCGCGGCATTGAATGTAAGGGAAAAGATAGACTTGATCAAAGAGAAACTTCCGCGTGATGCCGAAGAACCAATTGTAATGAAGTATAACCCCTTTGATACACCGATCATGATTCTTAGTGTTACGGGAGAGAGTACTTATTTTACTCCGCATGAATTAAGAGAAACCGCTCGCCGGGTAATTAAAGACGAAGTAGAGAAAATTGACGGTGTGGCTCAGGTTGTTTTAACCGGAGGACGAGAACGGGAGATTGTGGTTGATCTTAATCAGGAGCGTCTACGTGCTTTCCGTGTTTCAATCATGGATATAATCGAACTGCTTAAGCAGGCAAACTTGAATTATCCAGCCGGAACCATAGAGACATCTTTCTATGAATATCTTGTCAGGACTATCGGAGAATTTAAAACTGTTTCGGAGATGGATGATGTTCCATTACTGGTTAAAGAACAGACACGTGAAGAAGAATATTCACAAAAACAAAAGCTTACCGAGGAGGAAAAGGAAAGAAAGAAGAGGGTTATCTATCTTCGGCAGTTGGGTGTAGTTAGAGATACTTTAAAGGAACAAACCAGTATTTCCCGGTATAACGGGAAGGATAATATTTCTTTATCAGTTCAGAGGCAAGCAGGATCTAATACGCTTGCGGTTAATAAAAAGATTTATGCCAGATTGGATGAGTTGCGCAAAACACTTCCACAGGAATTAACGATAAAAGTTGTTTATGATCAATCGATATTTATTTCTCAATCTATAAATCAGCTGCGTGATAATGCTTTGCAGGGGGGAGCCCTTGCGTTTTTGATCTTACTTTTATTCTTGCGTAATATTCGTAGTGCAGTTGTCGTCACAATCGGAATTCCTATTTCGATTTTGTTCACTTTGATTTTAATGTTTTTTAATAAACTATCATTAAATATGATGTCTTTAGGCGGTTTGGCCTTAGGTGTCGGGATGTTGGTTGATAACGGTATTGTCGTAATAGAAAATATATATAGACACTTACAAAAGCAGAAAGATATAAAGACGGCTTCGGTGGAAGCTTCCAATGAGGTGTTTAGTGCAATAATTGGTTCTACTTTAACAACAATCGCTGTTTTTCTTCCATTGGTGTTTGTAAGCGGAATCGCGGGACAATTATTTCGTGAGTTAGCGTTAACGGTTACTTTTTCTTTGGTTGCTTCTGTCCTGATCGCGATTAGTTTAACTCCGATGTTTATGTCTCGTGGTACAAACTCAGATAATATGAAGGTAAGTGATGATGAAAAAATTATTGCTGATAAAAAGAAAAAGGTGGGAACTAATAGCCGTTTTAAAGGAGCTGGCTCCTGGGGTATTGTCTTTGGTATTTTAGCAGTAACAATCTTGATTGCTACTTTTAGTATAAGATTATTTTTTTCTTTAGATCAGGAATTTCTCCCAAAATTAGATCAACGTCAGTTTATTATAAAATTTAATATGCCGGCGGGAACTAATTTAAAAACTACAAATCGTGCTGTGAAGAGGGTAGAAGATGTTATCCTGGGTTTTTCTGCGGTCAAAGATGTTACTGTGAATCTGGGTTCAAGTAAAGAATCTAAGTTAGCCGGAGCAGTAGAAGTCCTTGGTGCGCATCAGGCAAATATTATTGTTAATATACGGTCTTTGCCTGTGCACGGGATAGTTGATTTATTTAAAGAATTAACCCCGGAAGAAGAAAGTTATAATATTTCCACGCGTGAACTTGTACAGCAGGTAAAGAAGGCCTTAGAAGAGATTGGCATGCAGGAGGCGGAACTGGAATATGTTTTACAAGAAAGTGTTTTCAAGTCTGTTTTTGCCGGCAATGCTCCGTTGGTTATTGTACTTAAAGGATTTGAGCTGGAGAATATATTAATTCCTGCGGCAGAAGAGATAAAAAAGCAGTTAACTGAAATTGAAGGAGTATATGGTATAAAAGACAGTTTAAGTCCTCCTAGTCCGGAAGTAAAGATAATTGTGCGCAAGGATAGAGCTGCATTATATCAACTTAGTGTTAATCAGGTGGCTTCGGTGGCACAGGCTGGAATTAGAGGTTATGTGGCTACAAAGTTTAAAGAAGAAGGTCGTGAAATAGACGTTCGTGTACGCTTAAGAGAAGATGATAGAGGAAACTTTAATAAGATAAGTAAATTGTTTATTCATTCTCCGGTAGGTGTAGATGTGCTTTTAGAACAGGTGGCTTATTTAGCTAAAGGGTTTGGTCCGACTGAAATTAAACGGGAAGGAAAACAGCGTGTAATATTTGTTAGTGCTAACTTGTACAAACGGGCTTTAAACGATGTCGTAGATGAAGTCGAAGAAATTATTGTCGGAATAAAGGACCAACTGCCTCATAATTATAGTGTGGAAATTGGCGGTGAAAATAAAGAGATGATGGAATCTTTTGACAGCCTGAAACTAGCGTTTATTTTAGCGTTGGTTCTTGTTTATATGATTATGGCTTCGGAATTTGAATCTTTGATCCAGCCGTTTATTATTATGTTTACCGTGCCGTTATCTTTAATCGGGGTAAGCTGGACTTTGTATTTGACAAAAACTCCGTTAAGTGTAGTGGTTGTTCTGGGGCTTATTATGCTGGGAGGGATTGTTGTAAATAATGGAATTCTTTTAATTGATTTTATGAACTTAGCGCGTAAGCAGGGAATGGGAATTTTTGACGCCGCGTTTAATGCCAGTATGGCGCGTGCCAGACCGATTTTAATGACTTCGCTTACGACAATTTTTGGTCTTTTACCATTAGCCTTTGCCTTAGGGGAAGGTGCTGAGTTGCGTGCTCCCATGGCTAGAACTGTAATGGGAGGTCTTTCAACAGCTGCTTTTTTAACGTTGTTTGTAGTTCCATGTGTATATATTATATTAGAGACGATAAAGGATAATATTCAGTTGATATTATTTCCTACCAAAGAAAAGAAAGAGGAGATTGTTCTTATGAAACCAAAAACATCGATTATTGAGGAAATCGATGTTTTTTCTCATAAAATAGCAAAAAAGAAAAAAGCTCCCTTACAGCCTTCATCGGAAGAGCAAATAAAACCGTCTTTGAAAAAAGAAGTTACCGATATCCATAAGGTTTTAAACCAGAGGCAGACGGCAGTACTAGACTATATTCGGAGTCAGGGAAAAATTACTCGTTTAGAATATGTGGTAAAGTTTAAAGTGCCGTTGCCGGTTGCTGATAAAGAGCTGGAAGAACTCGTAAACAATAAACTGCTTAGGTCTTCCGGAGAAGGTTCTAATAAGGTATATGTAATAGCAAAAAACGAGGAAGCTTAAAATGAGCCTGCCGCGCTATTCTATTAACAAGCCAATAACCATCCTCATGATATTTATAGGTATTTTAATCTTGGGATATGTTGCTTTGCAGCAGCTGCCTGTGGAATTGATGCCGAATACGAGTTTTGGTAATGTTACTATTTTTATTAATGTGCGTGGAGGGATTCCTCCGGTTGAAATTGAACAGCGGATTACCCGTCCTATAGAAGAATCTGTATCTTCTGTAAGTCATATAAAAAGTATCGAATCTACCTCGGAAGAGGCAAGTGCTACTGTAGTTATCAAATTTGAACCCGGGACAAATATGGATTTTGCTGCTTTAGAAGTCCGGGAAAAATTTGCCCGAATAAAAAATGACCTACCCAAAGAAATAGAAAAACCGGTAATTGCCAAATATGAATATTCCGATGTTCCGGTAATGATTTTAGCTATGACCGGAGGGAAACGATATACTCCGGAAATTCTGGGAAAGATAGTTGATGAAAGCTTAAAATCCCGGTTAGAACGTATTAACGGAGTAGCAGATGTAGAGATCGGAGGCAGAAGAGAAAGAAAAATATTAGTTGAGATTGTCCAAGCGAAACTTGATGCTTATAATCTACCGATATCTAAAGTAGTTAATGTCTTAGGGGCTAACAACCTTAATCTATTAGCAGGTGATGTAGAAAGACAAAATGATAAATTTCTGGCTAGAATTATCGGAGAGTTTAAAGAAGTAAAAGATATCGAAAACATAGGCATCTCTTCTACAAAAAGCGGTACTATTATCAGATTAAAGGATTTTGCAGAGGTCCGGGATTCTTATCTGGAGGCAACAAGTTATTCGCGGACCAATCTTGCTCCGACGGTATCGGTTTATGTGCAAAAAGAAAGTATGGCTAATACTTTGCGTGTAACAGATGGTATCGTTAAAGAAATAAAAAGTTTCGAGAAAGATGAAGATCTGGCTCGCCGGGGTATACGGCTTGTTCCGGTTTACAATCAGGGGGATTTTATCCGTAAGGCGATCAAGGATGTACAGAGTTCTCTATTGTTCGGGGCTTTTCTTGCGGTGTTTGTGCTTTGGTTGTTTTTAAGAGATTTGAGTTCTACTGTTACGGTTAGTGTGGCTATACCCACTGCAATTATTTGCACTTTTATTTTGATGTATCTTCAAAAGCTTACGGTAAATGTAATGACTTTAAGCGGATTAGCTTTGGGCAGCGGGATGCTTGTCGATAATGCTATTGTTGTATTAGATAATATAGCTAAGAAACGGCAGAGTGGAATTGATAAGAAAGAGGCTGTTATTACGGGTGCCGAAGAAATGTGGTTGGCTATTTTCGCATCTACACTGACGACGATCATTGTATTTTTGCCGTTTATATTTGTAAATAAAGAAATACGGCTCATGTATCAGGGGCTGGCAATAACCATAGTCTATGCTTTATTGGCCAGTTTATTTGTGGCGGTTACTTTAGTGCCTGTTTTATGTTTTAGGTTTTCGCCAAAAAAGCAGAAGCCAGAGGAAGAGTGGAAGCAAGACCAGTATTTATTTCAGGAAGTAGATCGTAAGTATGAAGAAGAACATGGGAACAAACAGAAGTTTAAAGGTGTATTTCAAAAGATACAAAAGACTTATCGGTATGTTCTAACCAGGGTGCTGAGATTTAGAATATATTTAGTATTGGCTGTATTTTGTATTTTTGGTATCTCGATTTATGTATTTTCAGAAAAATTAGGTATGGAGTTTTTGGGGAAGACAGAGGAAAATGAATTTACGATATTTGTGGAATTGCCGACTGGAGCAAAACTCGAGATTTCAGATCAGGTAGTAAGACAGGTGGAACTTATTTTAAAAGAGGTAAGGGAAATAAAAACGGTATCCAGCCGTATAAAACCATGGTCTAACCGGATATTTGTAAAGCTTATTCCTTTATCTCAGCGGGAACGTTCGAATCGTGAGGTTATTAATGATTTACGAGATAAGGTGAAGGAGATTCCTAATGCTTTTATTTATTTTGAAGAACCACAAAGTATGGCGGCTAAAGAGCTGTTTATTGAATTGTATGGTTACGATTATAATACGCTAAGGCAGGTAGCGATTAATATCTCTAAGAGGGTAGGTCAGATCCAGGGATTAGTGGATGTAAAAATAAGAATGAGGGAGAAGAGACCGGAGTTATTAGCGGAAATAGATAAGGACAAGGCGGTTAAATGGGGTTTAAGTGTTTCCTCGATCTCCGATACAATACATGCTAAGATGCGTGGACTTGTGGCTACGCGTTATCATTCTGAGGCTAAGGAAGTGGAAACAATTGCGCGCTTGCGTCGGGAAGATCGTAAAACTTTTGATGACGTGCATAAACTCACTTTAGTTTCAGATGAGGGAGATCTTTTATTTCTTGAACAGATTGCTCAGTTTAAACCGGGCGAGGGACCAACTGAAATATGGCGTAAAAATAAACAGCGTATGATAGAAGTAAGCGCAACAATGGCTACAGGGGATCTTGGCGTAAACGTGGAAAAAGTGCGTGAAAGTTTAAAGGATATGAAACTGCCAAAGAACTATTATTATCGTTTTGGCGGTGATTATGAGAAGATGATTCGGGGTAAAAAAGAATTAGTGTTTGTGGTCTGGGTTACTTTAGCGTTGATTTATATGGTATTAGCTTCACTATTTGCTTCTTATATCCAGCCGCTGGTTATCTTATCGTCTGTGCCTTTGGCTTTGATTGGAGTTAGCACGGCATTATTTATTTTTAAAAAGCCGAAAAGTGTTTCTGTGTTTATTGGCATTATTATGCTTGCCGGTATTGTTGTTAATAATGCGATTATTCTTGTTGATAGAATAAACTATTTTATAAATTTAAAAAAGACAAATCGGTTTAAAGCAGCAATTTTAGCTGGTACGGATAGATTGCGGCCAATTATGATGACTTCTTTTACCACTTTGTTTGGACTTCTGCCAATGGCTCTTGATCGTTCAGAAGGGGCAGGATTATGGGCGCCACTGGCGATTACTGTCTTAGGCGGAATGTCTGTTTCTACGATTTTCACTCTTTTTTTAGTTCCCAGCATATATCTACTGTTTACGGATGTAACGTCTATGTTTAAACCTAAACCTAAAAAGGTGTATGAATATGATTGGAAAGGGTTTGAAAATGTTTCAGATGTTGTTAAGTAGATATTGCTATAACAAATTTTTGTTTAGGAGGATAGAATGAGAAATAAGTTTTTTAGGATAGGGATGATTATACTATTGTTATCAGGAATAAACAATGTTTGTGCGCAAGAAAAAAAAGGACCACCGCCGCCGCCACCGGAGACTAAAGATATTGCGCCGGAAGAAAAAATTCCTCAGCTTGTAGAGATGGTTTCCCGGGATGAAGAAGAGGTGCTTCAGTATATAGAGGCTAATGACCCGGAAGGGTTAAAAGATATTGCACAGCTTAAACAGGAAAATCCTAAGCAATATCAGAATCTTATTAAAGAAAGACTGCGTATTATCCGGATGTTGAATAAAGCAAAAGCTATAGATCCTGAGCAATATGAACAGCTTAAGAGGCTCGAAGCTCTGGAAATTAAGATGCATCGATTGGCCAAGAGTTATAAAGACAGCACAGAATCAGAAAAAAAACAGGAAGTAAAAGTTGAGCTTACTGCATGTTTAAATGAAATGTTTGATATAAAACAGCAAAAAGGTACCGCAGAAGTTGTAAAATTAGAACAAAGGCTAAATAAGTTAAAAAGTTATATTCAAAAGCGTTTAGATAATAAAGAGAGTATTGTAGGGCGTAAGTTAGAAGAGCTTCTCGGCCAAGCTGAAGGATTAGGTTGGTAAGATAAAACAAGGTGCAGTATAAATTGATTTTGTTTAGTGTAAGTAGTATAATAGACTATAACTTATAGCAATTAAAGTTATCTTAAGGAGACGAAAATGAGGAAAATAGGACTGATCGGATTAATATTAACGGTGATCTTGTGTGTTTCGAATGCTTATGCTGCGTCGGTTGACATTCCATATTGTCTTAAAGCGATGACTCCGGATAAATCATCAGATAGTAAGATCTCTGTGTGTGCAGAATATGATTCTGTTGCAGAACATAGGATGAAATCTAATAATAAGACAGAAGCAAAAGGTACATTTTCTAATTTAAAATGGATTTATTCAACTGACTACGCTATTGATTTTTACGCTATGTTTGGATATGCTAACGGTCTTGAATATGGTAATGCCAGTATGAAGTTTGATCTCGAGGATGATTGGGCCTGGGGTTTGGGTACAAACATGGTTATTTTTATTGATGAATTGGAAGACCTGGGGATGTGGCCGTTTTTCGATTTTAAATATCGTAAAATAGATAATATAGATTATAAATCAATTACTGCAGGTGGTATTACTTACGAGAAGGGTGAGTTAAGTCGTATTTCTGCAGCCAAGTGGGCAGAGTGGCAGCTGGCTTTAGGAATGATTAAAAATCTTGATCCATGTGTTTTTTATTTTGGTCTTAAATATTGTGATGCGCAGGTATCGGCAAAGGCTACAGCTGGTGGTACTGTACGTGAAATAAGTAAAACAAAGGGTCAGAATTTGGTCGGTATATTTTTAGGTATAGAAATTCCTACGGAAAAAATAAAGGTAGGGATAGAGACCCGTTTTATAGATGAAAAAGCAATAAGTGTGAAAGCTACCTATAAATTTTAATGGTTTGACTGGCTCACCATAGTATGTATAATTTGGATTTTGTTTGTTATAAATATATTTTTTGAATAATAGAATTTTAACATCTCACAGATGCATAATAAGCTGTTCTTATGGGAACCAATATATCCTCACAAAAGCTATCTTTCCCGGAAGTTTGTATTGTAGAAGCTTCCGCCGGTTCCGGCAAGACATATGCCTTGGCTAAGCGTTATTTACAGCTACTTATTAATCCTCGCTTAAAAGAAGAAGAAATCCCATTGCGTAATATTCTTGCGATTACCTTTACCCTTAAAGCTACAAGGGAAATGCGGGAACGTATCTTAGAACAGCTTAAAAAGATCGCCCTTAATGCTTTTGATAATGATGATGAAAAAAAAGACCTGCTTTCTGCCGTAGGAATTAATGAAGAAAAAGCTCGCGAAAAAGCATTCCGTGTTCTTGATTATATAATCTGTCATTATAATTTTTTTCAGGTCAAAAATATTGATAAATTTATCAATCTTATCCTTTCCGGGTGCGCTTCGGAATTAAACCTGTCCGCAAACTTCCGCATCAAGGAAAACTATGTCGATTATGTCGCTTATGCTTTGGATGAATGTATTGATCAGGTTTCGCATGATCGGAAAACTGCGGAGGTGTTTGAGCATTTTTTGAATCAGTATTTGTTTTTAGAAAACCGCACTAGCTGGCTTCCTAAAAAAGATGTACTGAATATTATCAATGGATTATTTTCCCAGAGCAATATCTATGGGGGAAGTTTTGAGAAATTCCCGATTGCGAGTAAGGAATTGATAATTTTAAAACAAGAAGTCTTGTCCATATTAAAGGATATCAGTGCGCGGGCTCCGGAAGGAGTGAACAAAATTTTTCTAAAGACCCTGAATAATTTTTTGAGAAATAACGCGCGTAGTTTTAATGTTTCTGCGTTGGATAAAAAGTCTTTTCAAAAAGACTGCCTGCCAATGAACAAAAACCATGATGCTCCGGCTGATCTGGCTTTGCTTTGGGAAGATTTTCGCCGGCACATAATTGAAATAAGTGAAAAAGAAGCCTTATCTTTATTTAACTGTTATATTGATATCTTCAACAGTGTCTATGCTTACTTTCGTGAATATGCGCGTAAAGATAATCTTGTTTTTATGGAAGAGTTAAATAAGCAGGCAAGGGTGCTTTTTGACGGAACAAATATAAGTGTGCCGGAATTATATTACCGTTTAGCTAGCCGTTTTCGGCATTTTCTTATTGATGAATTCCAGGATACCAGTCGGCTGCAGTGGGGTAATCTATTTCTGATGATCGAAGATGCTCTTTCCACCGGCGGATCATTGTTTTATGTGGGCGATAAAAAACAGGCAATTTACCGGTTCCGCGGCGGAGATGTGAATTTGTTTGATTATATTAAAACTGAATTTTCTAAGTTTAATGTAAATGATAAGCTTTCTTTGACAACAAATTATCGATCTCAAAAAGAAGTAATTCTTTTCAATAATGAGATTTTTTCTTCGCAGAATCTAAAACGTTTTTTAGGAACTCAGCAGGACCAGGGGAAAGATACATTAAGACAATTTACCGAAAGTGAAATAGAAGAGGTCTTAAGTGTATTCAAAGACTCTCAGCAGCAGGACAAACCCCTTAAACCTCATGGTTATGTAAATATTGATTATATCGAATATGAGGATAAAGAAACAAGCGAAGAGCTGGTCCGGGCGCGTTTAGTTGATACGATGATCTGTTTGCAAAAACGCTTTCCTCTTAAGTCTATAGCGATTCTTTGCCGCAGTAACCGGGAGATTGAGAGGGTTACCGGCTGGTTATCCGAAAAAAAGATAAACGTAGAATCAGAGCGGACGTTAAATATTATGAATAATTCGCTGGTCCGAGAATTGATCGCTTTTTTGAAGTTTTTAAATTCGCCTATTGATAATATTTCTTTCAGTGCGTTTATCTTAGGGGATGTTTTTTTGAGTGCTGTTGGTTTAAAACGAGAAGAGGTCGCGGATTTCATATTTATATTCAATGCTCAGGAAGATAAGGGCTCGGGATATTTATACCGGGTTTTTAGAAAACAATATGCAGATATCTGGGATAGATATATCGCGAAATTTTTTAAAAGCGTAGGGTTTGTGTCTTTATATGAACTGCTGATAAGTCTTTTGGATAAGTTTTGTGTGTTGAAAAATTATAGTGATTATCAGGGGTTTTTTATGCGGTTTTTAGAGCTTGTGAAAGAACAGGAGGAGGAAAACCCAGATATATCATTGTTTCTTGATTATTTGGAGACTGCTCCGGATAAACATTTATATGTTAATTTCTCCGATGAGAATGCGGTAAAAGTAATGACCATACACAAAGCTAAGGGGTTAGGTTTTCCAGTGGTCCTAGTGCCGTTTTTGGATATGAATATTCGAGACCTGGGTGCCCAGATAAAAAAAGTGAAAGCTCCGTATGTGGTTTATGAAAAAGAGAAGGAAGGTACATATGGCTTATTGCGTCTAGACACGAAATACGCTAAATTTTCCCCGAGGATCAGGGAGAGGTATCGTAAAGAATATGTGAAGTCGTTTATTGACGAATTAAATGTTATTTATGTTACCTTTACCCGGGCACAGAATGAATTGTATCTATTTATTCCGTATAATCCTTCTAAAAACACAAATGCCGCGGCGTTACTTATTCCAGAAGGCATTACTTCCCGGGGTCGGCAGGTTGAATACAGCGCTAGGGAAGTGGCAGATATGCCTAAGGCTATGCCGATCGGGCTGCCGCAATACACTGATTGGATAGTGAAGTTAAAAGATGAGTTTGTGCAAAAAACGGAATTGCGTAACCGCGAAAGTATTATGCGCGGAGAAATACTGCATGATCTGCTTTCCCGGGTCGGCGATCTGAATGTGCAAAAAGAAGAGCAGGTTTTGAAGAATTTAAACAAGGTATTGGAACAGGAATATCCTGGGGTTGAAAATGTGCAGGATTATCTAAAGATCATTGAGAAGCTGATATCAGCTAAAGAAACAAAAAGAATTTTTTATCCGGAAAACATTCGGGTTTATCCGGAAAAAGAGTTTGTTGATAAATATGGCATTACCAAACGCATTGACCGTTTGCTTGTCGGAGAAAGAACGGTGGAGATTATTGATTTCAAGAGCTCAGAAGAAAACAAAGAAGATCAGTATAATCAGATCAAAGACTATATCCGGATAGTAAAGGATATTTATCAGGAAAAAAAGGTGAGCGGATCTTTGGTTTATATGGATAAGATAAAAGTAGAAAAAATAGATGAGTAAAATAATAACTTATAATTTTAATGAGCATTTTATTGATAAGCTGGCGGAGTTTATCAAACAGAACTATACGGATAAAAGCACTGATCTTAATCGGATTGCAGTTGTCTTCGGGGGGAAACGCCCGGCTTTGTTTTTGAAACGGGCCTTAGGCAGAAAGATAAACCAGAGTTTTGTTCCTCCTCGGTTCTTTTCGATCGATGAGTTTATGCAGCATATCGTCAAGAAAGACAGACATGTTGTGAGCATTCCGGATTTAGAAGCTGCTTTTTCTATATTTACTCTGGCAAAAAGTAAAGTGCCTCAGATCATGAAATCTCGGGAAAAATTTTCCGAGTTTTTGCCCTGGGCCAGGGAAATAATATCTTTTATTGATCAGCTGGATCTTGAAGACATAACTTATGAGCGCTTGACAAATATTGAAAAAAACGCAGAGATCGGTTATGAAGTCCCGGAAGAGATAAACCAATTATTAGAACATATTGTGCTTTTGCGCCGTTTATTCCATGAAAAGATGCGTAAAGATAAGAAGTATTCTCGCGGCCTGTTATACTTAAGCGCGGCAGGGTGCTGTGCGGATATTGATTTAAAGGAATTTGATCAGGTTCTATTTTGTAATTTCTTTGATTTGCATAAAACAGAAAAGCAGGTTATTAAACATTTTTATGATCAGGACCGCGCGATATTGTTTTTTCAGAAGGATGCCCGGACCTGGTCTCAGTTTGATGAATTATCTGGATATTTCGGCCAGGAGATAACCCTTAGGGAACAGAAATCTAAAAATCCGGACATCAATCTCTATGCGGGTTTTGATAATCATTCCCAGATTGGCATAGTTCGGGAAGTGCTTAAACAGACTAAAGACAAGGATAAAACCGTCATCGTCTTACCACAGGCAGAGAATATTATTCCGCTTTTATCGGAAATCTCGTCTTGTGTCCAGGAGTATAATGTGTCTATGGGGTATCCGGTGCGGTGTAGTACATTGTATAGCCTATTCGATTCTATACACCGGGCGCAGAAAACAAAAAAAACAGATGAATATTATACCCGAGATTATCTTGGGGTGATCATGCATCCTTTACTGAAAAACCTAAATCTTCGGGAAGACGGAGTAATTACCCGTATCCTTGTGCATAAGATCGAGGAAATGTTGTCCAATAAAGAGGAATCAGATATCAGCGGAAGTTTATTTATTAAGCTTGATGATGTAGAAGCTCTTAAAATACTTCATGAGAAAGTTTGCGAGCAGCTGCAGCCCCTGGGATTTTCTATAACTGATAAAGATTTGAAAGATATACTAAAGCAATTACATTCCTATGCTTTTGGTATTTGGGAAGATTGTAACACATTAGGTGATTTTGCGCAGTCCTTAGAGGAATTTTTATCCGGGTTAGTAGAAAAGAGTATGGTCAGTGAATATCCCCTGAATATTAAAGTGATTAAGAAACTTTATGCTTTAAGCGGGGAATTCCGTAACCGAGCCATAAGTCGGGAGAAATTCTCTCCAGGTGAAATATTTCGCGTATTCGATGATTTTTTCAAGAGTGAAAAGATAGCTTTTTCCGGGATGCCGTTAAAAGGACTACAAATATTAGGGTTGTTTGAAACCAGGTCTTTGACGTTCGATAATGTAATTATTATGGATGTTAATGAATCAGTATTACCGCGCTTAAGTGCTAATGAGCCTTTGGTTCCGCGGGCGGTAATGGTGAGTTTAGGCCTGGACCGGTTGGAGGAGGAAGAAGGGATACAGAGGTATCAGTTCATGCGCTTGATCGGGGCGGCCAAGAATGTGCATCTTGTCTATAATGACAATCCTGATAAACAGAAGAGCCGATTTATTGAAGAAATAATATGGCAGCAGGAAAAAGAAACTAAGTCGATGAATACTGTTTGTGTGCCTCGCGCGGTATTTAACGCTGCAGTGCTTACGAAAAAAGGAAGTATTCCTAAAGATAAAAACATTCCAAAGCTTTTGAAAAATTTTGTGTTTTCCGCTTCTAGTATCAATACTTATTTAAACTGCCCGATGCAGTTTTATTACAAGTATGTTTTAGGGTTGAGCGAAAAAGAAGATATGCTTGATGAATTAGAAAGTCGGGAAGTAGGCACGTTTGTCCATGAGTTATTGGAAGATTGTTTTAAACAGTTTGCTAAAAAAACACCCCAGATAGATCTTGCGTTTAGAAGGAAATTCTTTAATGAATTCGATAAACGGTTTTCTAAGTCATTCCAGCGCCGCATGAAATCAGACGCGTTTATGATTGAGCATATTTTACGATATCGTTTAGAACGTTTTTTGGATAATGAGGCAGAACGCTTGGTAGATAGCGTTGAGGGATTAGAACAGGATATTATAAAAGAAATTAACCTGGGCAAAAGAAAAGTATCGTTTAAATGCCGGATCGATCGGATCGATCGCTTGGGAAATGATAATATTGTGGTGATTGATTATAAAACAGGCAGTAGTGATATTACGCCGCGGGGGATAAAGAGTTTACAAAAAGCAGCTGAGATTCCGGAGCGTGGTGTGATTAAGCGGGTTGTCCAGTCTTTTCAGCTGCCCTTATATTTATATTGTGTGCAGGAACAGTATAAGTCTCAATCTGTAAGCGCGGCGTTATATAACTTGCGTACTTTATCTTTTGACTATTTTCCCAAGCCCAAGGAATATGAACAAAAAGAAGAGAGTTTGAAGTTGTGTATGGATCTTTTAGGTTTTATTATTGAAGAAATATATGATATGAACATTCCTTTCGAAGCAGATGAATCAGATGATACCTGTCGGTATTGTCCGTTTTTTGGTTTGTGCCGATGAGGCTAAAGTCAAACAAGGTTAGAATATGAGATATTTTATTTGGACTATAATGTTTCTTTTAGCAGTATCTAGCGTAAGGGCGGATGAGGTGTTGATCTTTGATGATAATCAATATGGAATTTTCACCCCCAGTGGCATGATGGGCGATGACGGTGATTTGCAAATGAAAACCCTTAAAATTAATGGGAAAAGGCTGCTTAATGTGACTTATGTTCCGCAAGGAATTTATGGATTAGGTTGGGCAGGTATTGTTTTTCAATATCCGGCAAACAATTGGGGCCAATTTAAAGGGACTAGTTTATTGCAGGAAATGAATAAGCTTACTTTTTGGGCCAAAGGTAAAAAAGGGGGCGAAAAAATAACATTTATTATTGGGGGTATGGATCAGGATTATTCTGATTCAGGGAACATTGAAAGAGAAATAAGGTTAAATGAAAAATGGAAAAAGTATTCAATTGTACCTAAGGGGAATCTAAAGCATATGATTGCTTCCTTTGGGGTTGCCGTTAATGCTTTGGATAATCCGGAGGGCTGTTCTTTTTATTTAGATCAAATATATTATGAAGATTCCAAGGGGAGAAAAACAGAAGAAATTCCCCGGGATTTTGGATCTTTCGCAGTGAAAAAAGAACCAGGAGATGTGAAATATATTTATCGCGATAATATATGTCTAAGGTTTTCCCCCTGTGGAGTTATGCCTAAAACTGCGCTTGTAAATATTGATACGAAATTTAGTGATAATCCGTATGCGGGTAAGACATGCATGAAAATAACCGCGTTAGAAGATAAGAGTGAATGGGCCGGATTATATTTTTTGTATCCATTAAATAACTGGGGTGATTTCAAAGGGAGAAAAGATTTAAAAGGGATGCGAAAACTTGTGTTTTGGGCTCGCGGATCGGGAAAGGTTGCGTTTGGGATAGGGGGAGTCAATAAGGGTAAATATAAAGACTCGGGAAACGGGGAGATAGAAGTTGAGTTATCCGATGATTGGGTGAAATATGAAATTAGGGTGCGAAAAGGAAATCTTAGCCATATGATCGGGGGATATTATTTCTCTGCTAAAAAAGAAGGAAATCCTCAGGGCATAGAGTTATTTCTTGATGAAATTAGATATGAATGATAAGGGATTGACTAAATATGCCTAATGGTATATTCTAATAATGATTTGTGTTTTCCCGGAAAGCTACAGCGGGGTGGTTTTTTAATGAGTAGAAGTTCTAAATATATCCAAAAGGCAGTGCATTATAATTAATGAACTGCCTTTTTTGCTTTATAAGGTAACGATAAAAGTTTAACAATAGTAAGGAGAATAATATGGCGATAAGAACAGAGTGTTTACTTAGAAACAAAGAGTTGGTTAATGCGATTGAAGTTCTCAATAAAATTTTACAGGAAGATTTTATGCAAAACGGGTTCGATGCTTGTCCTGAATGTCAGCTGGGTATTGAAAAAACAGTGGCACAGGAGCTTCATGATAAAATTGTAAGGTTATACAACTTAAATCACAATATCGTAGAAACTGTAGGGAGTTTAATGTAATTAAATATTTTAAGGCAGGAGAGAAACGACATAAGCAGATGCTGTTGGATGTTAAACAGAGATTAAATTTATAAAAGGAGGAAGAGTTATGGATAAACAGGAAAGACGTACTAAAGGTCGAAGATCAGACAAAGTTCGCCGGAAAGGTAGTCCATTAGGGTTTAAAGGGCTTGAAAAGCGGACAGGAGACGAAAGACGATCGGACCAAGACAGAAGAGGATAATACATAATTGAGGTTTTAGATCAAGTTTGTATACAGTGCTTGAAATGTAGTTTATAATAAGTGATTATTAGTATATCATTATATCTCTGAAGTAGAGTTTTAAAATATAATTAAAAAAATAGTAGATATGATTATCGAAAATTAATTAATATGGGGGAGAGATATGAAAAAACTAGTGATTCTGCTTCTTTTGGTTGGGGGTGGGTTGTACCTGTGGCAGACAGGAGTATTTGAACCTAAAGCCGTGAAAGTTTATCGTGCATACAGAGAAAAAACCGTTGCCAGGCAAGAAGGAATAAAAACGGGGAAACCGTCTGCATCTACGCGATGGTCATTGAAAATCAATAGTTGCAAAATTGAAGATTCTATTGCGGATATTAGTGCAACTGAACGTGTGGCCAGAATTCCGCTTAATGCGGCATCATTTGTATTTGCAACGATTATTACTACGGAATTTAAAGCAAAGCTAAGATTGAAAGATGATAAGTGGATTGTTTTTAAAGAACAGTCTTTATCCAGAGATATAAGTACTTACGAACAGAGAAAAAGGAGCAATCAGAGATTGCAATGAACATTTTAAAACGAATCAGTATTTTTATAGAGAATGCATGGCTGTCTAAAAAAAAGCGTATTGTTCAACAAGAAAAAGATATTATAAATTCAGTCTTGCATAAAACAGCAGAAGGCTTAGTGGTTGTTGATAAAGAGGGGAAGGTTCTTGCTCTTAATTCAGCTGCAGAACGGTTGCTTGATGTTTCTATGAAAGATAAGGTTGGGCAACATATATTGGATGGATTACGGGAAGATTGTGTTTATAGTTACGCGGAAAAGAAACAAAAGTATGTGGAAATTGAAACAGCTGGGGGAAGTTCAAAAACAAGGCAAATATTGCGTGCAAGCACGGCGATTGTTGAAAATGAGCAGGGGCAAACCTTAGGTGTTCTTTCAGGGTTAAATGATGTGACTAAGCAACGCGAGCTGGATCAGATGAAAAACAAGTTTGTTTCGCAGGTATCACATGATTTAAAAGCGCCGTTAATTTCTATAGAAAAAAGTATTGAGATGGTTTTGGAGGAAAAAGAAAAGTTAGATCCTCAGCATCTACAGTTTTTAGAAATGGCTTGTCGTAATGCAAGGCGTTTGAGAGGGCTTGTAAGTGATATCCTGGATGTTGAAAAATTAGAAAACAGCAAGGCTAAATTAAATTTTACAAAAATAGATATAAAAGATGTTATTGATGATGTTTTGAAGGTATTGGATGTATGGGCCAAAAATAAGAATGTTTCTATCGTGAGAGAAGATATAAGTTCTATAGATCTCGAAGCAGATTCAAATCGTCTTAGACAAGTCTTTACCAATATAGTTGGTAATGGTATTAAATTTAGTGCTGAAGGCGGGAGGGTAAATATATCTGTTTTGGCTGAGCAGGATTGGGTGGAAATAATGATTAAGGATACCGGATGTGGGATTCCAGCGGAGCAATTGGGGCAGATTTTTGATAAGTTTGAACAGATTCAGACTGTAGTTACAATGGGAGATCATCGTGGTATTGGGCTTGGGCTTGCGATTGCAAAAGAGATTGTAGAACTTCACGGCGGTAATATTAAAGTAAAAAGTGAGTTGGGTAAGGGAAGCAGTTTTACGGTTAGACTTCCTCTTAATCACCTTGACGCAGGAAGCTGAAACAGGTACAATAATACCCTATCATGTATATACAAAAACCACTTAAAAAATATATAGACGATTTGGCTTCAGGTAAAGTTGCTCCCGGAGGGGGAAGTGCCTCGGCGCTTGCGGCTTCACTTGGCATTGCCCTTAGCAGTATGGTGGCTAACTTTACAGTAGGTAATGTAAAGTATAAAAAAAACCAGACACGGATAAAGACATTGCTTAAAAGAAATGAACTTATTCGCAAGAAGATAAGCATGCTTGTTGATCTAGATATTGTAGTCTATTTAAAATTGAATGAGGTATTGAAGCTTCCTAAAGACAGTAAGAAACGGCAGTTACTGATCCAGCAAAAATTAAAGCAGTCAGCAGCGGTTCCTTTGGATATATGTGTGCTTTGCGGGAAAGCTATGCAGTTGTGCGGGGAGATTTCTCTTATTGGAAATATTAATCTTATAAGTGATCTTGGATGTGCAGCACATCTTTTAGAAAGCGCATATCACAGCGCAAAGTTAAATGTGTACGCTAATTTTAAATTTATAAAAGATAAGAAGTTTATCGCGAGTAGAAAGAAAAAACTCAAAAGTATTTCAACATCTATTGCACGTATGAAAAAACAGGTGATTGGGAAAGTGGAAAAGAGTTTATAATATGGTAGAGTTATTACTGGGCAAAGATATTGCGAAGAGTATTAAAGCTGAAGTGGCGCAGTCGGCGCAGGAGTTAAAAGATAAGTATCAGGTTACTCCTGCTCTTTGTGCAATTCAGGTTGGGGGTAATCAAGAATCTGAGCATTATATCGATTCACAGCGTAAACTAGCAGAGAAACTTTCTATTAATCATATGGTTAAAGAACTACCGGAAAATGTAACAGAAAAACAAATCATTCAGCTGATTAAGAATTTAAACGACGATTCAAATACCAATGGTATTATTTTACAGATGCCTTTGCCCGGACATTTAGATGAGACCAGGATTAGAGGTTTTATTCGTTCGAACAAAGATGTTGAAGGGGTGCATCCAAAAAATCTGGGTAAAGTGATGCTTGGAACCTGGAAAATAGCGCCTTGTACTGCCTGCGCGGTAATGGAGCTTTTAAAGAGTACACAGGTAGATCTTTACGGCAAGGAAGTGGTGATTGTTGGACATAGTCAGATTGTAGGCAGGCCATTATCCGTGATGCTTATGCAGGAGATGTCGACAGTTACAGTATGTCATATCGCTACCTCAGAACGAGGGAATCTCAAAGTGCATATAAAAAACGCGGAAATATTAGTAGTCGCAGCTGGTAAGCCAAATCTGATCAAAGGCGAATGGGTTAAGCCGGGAGCTGTGGTTATTGACGTAGGATTTAATAAACTGGAAGATAAGATTGTAGGAGATGTTGAATTTGAAACAGCAAAAAATATAGCAGGGATTATAACTCCGGTACCGGGTGGAGTCGGTCCTTTGACAGTGGCTATTTTAATGCGCAATTTGATTAATGCGGTAAAATTACAATTAAACGGGACAATATAATTATGAAGAAAGTAGTTATTATTGGGAACTCTGCGGCTGGAATAAGTGCGGCAGAGGCGATTTGTGAAAAAGATAAAGATATAGGCGTAACTATTATCTCAGATGAGAATCAGCTGGGATATTATCGGTATCGTATTGGCGAGGTCTTAAGCGGGAAATCAAAAGAAATAGATATTCTTTTTAAATCAAAAGATTTTTATGATCGATTGAAAATCCAGGTTCTGCAGGGTCAAAAAGTAGAGAGAGTTAGTCCGAAAAGGAATCAGGTTATTTTAGAAGATAAAACAAAGATTAGTTATGATGCGTTAATTGTTGCCAGTGGATTAAGGGCTAAGATGCCTAAAGAGATAAAAGGATTAAATAAAGACGGAGTGTTTGAATTCCGTTCCCTGGATGATTTGAAGAGTATTACCGCAATTACTCCTTTTGCACCTACTGTTTGTATTTATGCGCAGGGAGTTGCGGGGTTGCAGGTAGCATATGGTTTAAGTAAGCCGGAAATGGATGTAAAACTGATCATTCCGACTAGTCGTCTTTTACCGGAAGCTATGGAGGAATCTGCGGCGCAGGAACTTGCAGATAGTCTTAAGGAGCGAGGGGTGGAAATTATTTGGGAAAGAAGTATTGTTGAGGTATTTGGTGAAGGAGAAGTGAAAGCTCTAAAACTTAATACCGGCAAAGTGATCGGTTGTGGTCTATTGATAATCGATGATTTTTTAACTTCCCAGACAAGATTTTTACAGGATACAGATGTTAAGATTGTCCCGGCCATTGTTACCGACTGGTGTTTGAAAACAACTGTTCCGAATATATTTGCAGCCGGAGATGTTGTGCAGATGCAGACTCCGGAGGGGTATCCAATACGTAGTTCTATTTCCTGGGATAATGCGGCGGCACAGGGCAAGCTTGCGGGAGAAAACACGGTTTTATATCTTCAGGGCAAAGAGGACCAGATGCTTAGGTGGCAGCCACCATCGGAATGTAAAAGTACTCCTATTTTAAGCCTCTCCTAACCTATTCTAAACTTTTCTTTTCTATCGTCTCCAATTTTAATTTATGGTATAATGATTTTCAATTATGAAGGTGAATATTTTTGAGCAGATTAATGTTACTGTGCCTCAAGAGCGTATTTATAGCAGGTTAGGATATGCCAAAGGCAAGACACAGGTTTCGAAAGAGCAGATAGAGCAGACAGAGCAGTATATAGACCAAGCTCTATCGGTGATTACTCTTAAAGGTGCTGCTGTTCGTATTGATATTACCGATTTTTCTGATGCTTTGGTGTCTTTAACTAATGGTAGTGTATTAGCAAGCCGGGATTTAGCAGAGTTTTTAAGTGGGTCTAAGGAGGTTTTATTCATGGGAGCAACATCCGGCTTAGAAATTATGCGATTGATTACTGAGAATGCCGAAGGTAAAGATGTGACGGCGGCGGTGGTGTTTGATGCTGTGGCCAGTGAAATGACTGATGCTGCTTTGGGCTGGATGATGAATTACTTTAATAATGAATTGCGCCGGGAGAATAAAGTTTTGACTAAGCGTCGATTTTCTGCCGGATACGGTGATTTTGGATTGGAAAATCAAAAGTTGATCTGTGATCTTTTGGAAATGGAAAAACTGGGAGTAAAGGTTTCGGAAACATCGATCCTTATCCCGGAAAAATCAGTGACAGCTGTAGCGGGGATTAAATAAAAATGAAAAAAATTCAGACATTGTTAAATAAGAAGATTATTGTGCTTGATGGTGCTACCGGTACGGAATTTCAAAGGCGTGGGATGCCGCAGGGCGTGTGTCCTGAAAATTGGTGTGTGCAAAACCCGAAAATTACTCAGGCAGTGCATGAGGATTACGTTGCTGCGGGGGCTGATATTATCTATACTTGTACGTTCGGAGGTACTCGGCCGAAATTAGAACAGCATGGGATAACTTCGGTTCGAAAGATCAATAAACAGTTGGCTGTTTTAGCCCGTAGAGCTGCCGGTGATAAGGTTTTGGTAGCTGGGGATATCGGGTCGACAGGTAGATTTGTTGAGCCTTTTGGTCCTTTAAAATTTAATGAAGCAGTTGAAATTTTTAAAGAACAGGTTAAGGGGCTTCTTGCCGGTGGTGTGGATATTTTTGTTATTGAGACGATGATGGATATTCAGGAAGCGCGAGCCGCACTAATCGCTGTAAAAGAGCTCACCGATGCCTTTACTATAGTTAGTATGACTTATGAAAAAGATGGTAGGACCCTTAACGGAACAGATCCGATAACTGCGTTAATTACGTTGCAAAGTCTGGGTGCTGATGCTGTGGGATGTAATTGTTCTACCGGCCCGCAACAGATGTTGGCTTTTATAAAAGCAATGAAGCCTTATGCAATAGTTCCTTTGGTTGCTAAGCCAAATGCCGGTATGCCAAAGCTATGTAAAGCTAAGACAATATTTGAGATGTCTGCACGTGAATTTGGCTGCTTTGGGAAAAAGTTTGCCATAGCCGGAATTAATATGATCGGAGGTTGCTGTGGTACAACACCTGAGCATATCCGATTATTGAAAGAAAACATTACAGGTGTTCTTCCTCGTAAGCCAAAACGTATATCGATTAGTGCTTTAAGTTCAGCTCGAAAACATATTATTTTGGAAAAGAGAAAAACAGTAGCATATGTGGGGGAAAGGATAAATCCCACCGGGAAGAAGGACTTGCAGGCAGAGCTTCGGGAAGGAAAATTTTCTATTGTGCGCAAGTTTGCCAGAGAACAGCAGGCACAAGGAGCTCATCTTTTAGATGTTAATGCCGGAGCTCCGGGGGTTGATGAACGGAAGACATTAAAAGATATAATCGGTCTTTTAGCTGTCAATACTGAGCTTCCTTTGGTTATCGATTCTTCAAAAATTGAGGCGGTAGAAAAAGCACTGCGTTTATATCCGGGCCGGACTTTGATCAATTCCATATCCGGGGAAAAGACTAAGTATGAAAAATTGCTGGCACTAGCTGCTAAATACGGAGCTATGTTTGTGCTTCTGCCTTTGACTGAAAAGGAAGTTCCGCAGACGTTTGAAAAACGTAAAAAAATCATTGAATTTATTTTACGCAAAGCAAAATCATATGGATTTAGTAAGGATGATATTGTTATCGATGGTTTAGTTATGAGCATATCTTCACAGCCGAAGGCTGCACTGGAGACAATTAAGACCGTGAAATGGTCTAGCCGTAGTTTGAAATTGAACACGGTTGTTGGGCTTTCTAATGTTTCATTTGGTTTGCCGGGAAGAGGATTGATTAATTCAACCTATCTATCTATTTTGCGTAGAAACGGATTGTCTATGGTGATTATCAATCCTTGCGTTGAAAGGTTAGCTTATAATAAAAAGGCAGAGGATGTATTGCTGGATAAAGATAAGGATGCTAAGAAATACATTGCTTATTATCAGCGGTTCTGTGGTAATAAAACTTTGATTTCCAAAAAGAAAGCACTAGTTTCTTCTCCGGAAGAAAAAGTCCTACAGTCAGTTATGGACGGAAACCGGCAGGAGATGAAAAATCATGTTAAAGATGCGTTAGCTAAAGGAGTAAAGGCTGATTATTTAATTAATAAGGTAATGATTCCGGCGATTAATAAGGTCGGGGATCTATTTGATAAGAAAGAATATTTTCTGCCTCAGCTTATTGCTAGTGCCGAAGCAGTAAAAATCGCGTTTGATTATCTAGAGCCAAAGCTAAAGAAATCACAGGCAAATATAGCTAAAAAAACAATTATTATCTTAGCTACGGTAGCCGGAGATATTCACGATATCGGTAAAAATATTGTGGCTTTGATGCTGAAAAATCATGGGTTTAATGTTGTTGATCTGGGTAAAGATGTTTCTACGCAGAAGATTATTCGGGAAATAAAAAAATACAAGTTTCCGATTGTTGGTCTTTCCGCACTAATGACGACAACTATGGTAAATATGAAAGAAGTTGTGGAGACTGCTAAAGCTGAGGGGCTTAAATGTCGTTTTTTAGTCGGAGGTGCTGTGGTTACCAAATCTTATGCTAAATCAATCGGAGCTGAATATGCGGCGGATAGTGTCGAAGCAGTAAGAACTGCAAAGAGGTTAAAACGATGAATGTATTGGATAAGATTGTAATAGATGAGGTAAATATTAATACGTTTTCAATAGAGTTACCTTATGCGAAGCTTATTTTAGCAGCTGCTCCGAAAGGGTTTGTTATGTGCGGCTACCTGGATATTTCGGTTGCGGAAAAACTTAATGATGTGGCTTGTGTGGTAAGCGGAGTAGCGTCTGTGGAAGAACTTCTGGCTAAGCCGATAGTAAAGCTAACCCCCAGAGCGGAGCAAATGGGTATTTCGCTGGGGATCAGCGGCCGGGAAGCTTTAGAAATTATGGTTAAATGATTGATAGTACAGAGGATATTTGCTATACTATGAATCTGAGGTGGATTATATGCAAAAAAATAAAATGACGATTCCGGATTTAGTGCAAATGAAATCTAAGGCAGAGAAAATAACGATTTTGACAGCCTATGATTTTCCTATGGCTAGTATTATTGATCAGGCGGGTATAGATGCGATATTAGTCGGAGATTCTTTAGGTAACGTTGTTTTAGGCTATGAGTCTACAGTTCCGGTTACAATGGAAGAAATGCTGCATCATATCAAAGCAGTTAAAAGAGGGACAAAACGGGCTGTTTTAATCGGGGATATGCCGTTTATGTCGTTTAATATTAGTATAGAAGAATCAATTTTTAATGCTGGAAGATTTATTAAAGAAGGCGGGGCTGATGCGGTAAAGGTAGAAGGGGGTAATGGAAAAACAATAGCTACCGTTAAAGCGATTGTTGAAGCTGGTATCCCGGTAATGGGGCATTTGGGATTAACGCCGCAGACAGCTTGTATTCTGGGTGGATATAAAGTACAGGGCAAGAATGCAGAAAAAGCAAAAGAAATTCTGCAACAGGCACAGGCATTAGAGTCTGCAGGATGTTTTAGTATTGTCTTAGAATGTGTGCCGGATAAACTCTCTGAGGTGGTTACGCAAAAACTGAAAGTACCAACGATTAGCTGTGGGGCTGGATCTGCTTGCGATGGCCAGGTGCTGGTTATTCATGATATGCTGGGAATGTATGAACACTTTGTGCCGAAATTTGTGAAACAATACGCAAATCTGACAAAAGAGATCAGTCGGGCAACTCAGGATTATATCCAGGAAGTACGTCAAGGTAAGTATCCGGGGCAGGAACATATTTTTAACATGGATCAGGAAGAAGTGGAAAAATTGGGGTGTTAAGATAAACGAAAGGAGGAGGGTGTATGGATACATTGTTTTTTGACCCGGCAAGGGAGATGCTGGAAAAGATTGTCGGCTTTGTCTCCTTGGGAATTGTAGCATTACTGGTAGTTATTATTGGTTGGGTGATATCTAAAGGGGTTCGTAGTTTAGTCTCTCGTCTTTTAAAGGCAATAAAGCTGGATAAACTTTCTGAAAGAGCGGGGATTGCCAAATTTTTGTCCAAAGGTGAAATCAAATATAATCTATCTGACTTAATCGCATTGATTATCTACTGGCTGCTGATGCTGATTGTGCTTATGGTTACGGCTAATGTATTAGGATTAACTACAGTGGCTGAATTGATGGACAAAATTGTAATCTATATACCGAATGTTATTGCCGCATTGATCATTTTAGTTATCGGTGCGTTATTTGCTGTGTTTTTAAGAAAGGTAGTTGAGACCACAGCGAAAAATGCCGGGCTTACTCATGCTAAAGGGATGGGAATGCTTACGCATACAATAATCGTTGTATTTGCGGTGATTATTGCTTTAGAGCAGTTGAAAATTGGGATTACAGTGCTTTCCCAGTTTATTACGATAATTTTAGGGTCAATTGGCTTAGCTTTAGCCTTGGCTTTTGGTCTTGGGTGCAGAGATATTGCGGGTAAGACTATGCATGATTTTCTGGAAAAGACAAGATTTAAGCATAAATAACAGGATTATTGCTCAGTACTCAGGATACAGCGTACAGAAAGAGAAAGTTATTTCTGTGTACTGTATCCTGTTTAATGTTACCTATTGAATATTAAGAGGTGATCCATGAAGATCATAGTTGTTGGTCCAGGAGCAATCGGGTGTTTGTATTCGGCTTTTTTAGCTAGAAAAAAACAGGCAGAGGTTTGGCTTTTGGATAAAAATACTCGCCGGGCGAAAAGGATTAATGAATCGGGAATAAAGGTTACTGGTATTAGTGGTGACTTTAAGGTAAAAGTAAATACTACCGCATCGGTTAATGATATTAAGTCATGTGATTTGGCTATAATCTGTGTTAAATCCTATGATACTGAAATTGCGGTTAAAAGGATTAAATCATTAATCGGGAAAGATAGTAATGTTTTAACTTTGCAAAACGGTTTGGGTAATTTTGAAACTATCGGAGAAATAGTTGGTCGGGATAAAGTTTTTGGTGGTGTTACTTCGCAGGCAGCGACTCTTTTGGCAGAGGGTCAGGTTCATCATGCGGGAACAGGAGAGACAAACATCGGTCGGGTAGATAAAAAACTTACCGTAGCTATGCGGCATATACGGGAAGTTTTCAACCATTCGGGAATAGCGACAAAACTTTCCAAAGATATAAATAGTTTAATTTGGAGTAAATTAATTATTAATACCGGGATTAATGCCCAGACAGCTCTTACTCGCTTATCCAACGGAAAACTTATAGAATTTTCCGGGACCAGAGAGATACTGACGATGGCGGTATCTGAGGCTGTGCGTGTGGCTAAGAAGAAGAGAATAAAGCTTATTTATGATGATCCGATTCAAAAAGTTGAATCGGTGTGTCGTTCAACTTCGGAAAATATTTCTTCTATGTTGCAGGATGTATTAAAAAAAAGGCAAACAGAAATAGATTATATAAATGGAGCGATTGTGCGTCAGGCTCAAAGCTATGGTCTTCCTGCTCCGGCTAATTTTATGCTGACGTATTTAATTAAGACGATAGAGGCTTCATATGATAAACAGGTTAAATAAACAGTTTACAGGTGGAGAAATATAAAAATGAGTAAAAGGGTATTTATAGCGGCAACACATCAGAATGATGGAAAGACGACAGTAAGTCTTGGACTGATTTATTGCTTGAAAAAGATGTTTGGAGATGTTGGTTTTATTAAACCGGTAGGACAGCGGTATCTAATTGAGCAAGGGTATAAGGCAGATGAGGATTCTATTCTTATTGAGCATGTTTGCAAGATGAAGACGCCTATAAAAGATATGAGCCCGATTGCCGTGGAACGCGGCTTTACGGAAAATTATATTAAAAAACCTGAGAAGGCAAAGCTGGTAAAACAGATAAAAGAATCTTATCAGAAGATCGCTAAAGATAATGACTTGGTGGTTATTGAAGGGACTGGGCATGCCGGCGTTGGCGGTGTATTTGATCTGTCGAATGCCGCAGTAGCAAAGTTGTTAAAAGCAAAAGTTATCTTGATCTCTTCCGGAGGTATTGGACGTCCCATAGATGAAATTTTACTGAACAAAGCTCTTTTTGATAAAGAAGGGGTAGAGATAATGGGTGTAGTTATTAATAAAGTTTTGCCCCAAAAATATAAAAAGATTGATTCTCTTGTGCGCAAGGGATTAGCCAGAAAGGGATTAAAGGTATTAGGTATGATCCCGTATGATCCGGTGCTTAGTAAGCCGACGATTGGGCAGATAAAAGCAGAATTAAAAGCTCAGGTTTTATATGGAGCTACATATTCGGATAATGTGGTGGAAAAAATTGTTATTGGAGCCATGGAACCGCATGATGCATTAGACTATATTGATGATAAGAGCCTGGTTATTACTCCTGGAGATAGGGAAGATATTATTTTAACTGCGTTGAGTATGCATTTGATTTACGGAGATAACGGTCCTTCGGTGTCCGGATTGATCTTGACCGGAGGAATTAGTCCTCATCCTTCGGTTTTGAACCTTGTTAAATGTGCTGATATTCCGGTGCTTTTGGTAAAGGAAGATACATATAATATTGCCTCGCGTGTACATGATTTAACAGTTAAGATTCGTCCTAAAGATAAAACCAAAACAAATCTGGTTATTGATATGGTAAATAAATATGTAAATATTGATGAAATAGTGAAAGCGTTATAAACGATAAATGAAAGAATGAAAAATATATTAGTTATAAATCCATTTGGAATAGGCGATGTTTTATTTACTACGCCTGTGCTTCGGGCTTTAAAAAAAGAATATCCAAAGAGTTTTGTTGGATACTTGTGTAACCGTCAGGTTGCCGCGTTGTTGCAGGATAATCCAGATGTTGATGAGCTTTTATTTTTTAGTCGGGGAGATTTTAAAAAGGCAAAAAAAGAGTCATTTATTAAGGGAGTAAGTTTTCTTTTTCGTGCGTTTTGTCGGCTTCGGAGTTTGAAATTTGATATTGTGGTAGATTTGTCTCTAGTGAGCCAGTACAGTGTATTGATGTGGTTTTTAGGTGTTAAAGAGAGATGGGGATTTGATTATCGTAATAGAGGTCGGTTTCTAACTCATAAGGTCAAAATCAACGGTTTTCAGGATAAACATGTTACGGAATATTACCGTGATTTACTTTTGCGGATGAACATAAAAGATTTTGAATCTAATCTTAAAGTTAATGTTAATCGCCGGGAGGAAGAGTGGGCGGATGAGTTTTTGAAACTAAAAGGAGTTCATCCTGATGTTTTGCTTATCGGGATTTCTCCTTTTGGCGGAAAAAGCTGGGGACCGGACGCGGCTAGTAAACAATGGCCCCAAGAGCGGTTTGCCCGGGTAGCGAAACAGCTTATTGAAAAACATAAAGCAGTAGTTGTTTTTCTGGGCGTAAAAGATGAAAAAAAATCAATTGAAAATATTTGTCGGATTATTGATTCTCAATCGGTGATTAATGCCGCAGGAGAAACTGATTTAACCCAGTTGTCTGCGTTGATTAGTTGTCTGGATGTGTTTATTGGTAATGACAGCGGGACTTTACATATTGCAGCGGCTTTAGGCGTAAAGACAGTAGCTCTTTTCGGGGCTGTGGATGAACGTGTATATGGCCCGGTAACTTCCAAAAAGAATCAGGTGGTTGTAAGTTCTCAATCGCAATGCCGGCCTTGCTATAAAGATTTTAAAAAACCTGTGTGTCGCACAATGGAATGTCTATTGAATATAACAGAAAAAAATGTATTAGATGCTGTGGAGAAGATATTATGAAAATTCCTTTTATTGATGTTAATAATCAGAACCATCTTTTAAAAAAAGAATTACTAAATTCTTTAAAAGGTGTTTTAGAGTCCGGTGATTTTATTCTTGGTAAGCAGGTACGGCTTTTTGAATCAGAGTTTGCCAAATATTGCGATTGTCGCTATGCTGTAGGCTTAAATTCAGGAACAGATGCTTTATTTTTGGCTTTGCTGAGTTTAGGTGTTGGGCCTGGGGATGAGGTTATTTGTCCGGTATATACGTATATTGCTACGGCTTTGAGCATTTCTTATACCGGAGCCAAGCCTGTATTTGTGGATATAGATGCAAGGACATTTAACATCGATTCTAATGCAGTAGAAAAGAAAATAACAAAGAAAACCAAGGCGATAATTCCGGTTCATCTTTATGGTCAGCCGGCAGATATGGGTACAATTTTGGCTATTGCCAGAAAATATAAAATTGTGGTGATCGAAGACGCAGCCCAAGCACAAGGGGCTATGTGGAAAAATAATAAAAATCAATGGAAAAAGGTTGGTTCAATTGGAGATATTGGCTGTTTCAGTTTCTATCCGACTAAAAACTTAAGCGGATGTGGTGACGGAGGTATGGCCGTTACGAATAAGAAAAAGATATATGAGCGTTTGTTGATGTTGAGAGATCAGGGGAGGAAAGGGAAAAATCGTTATTTACATTATATCAAGGGATACAATTCACGGCTTGCTTCTATGCAGGCTGCTATTTTGAGAATCAAACTTAAAACTTTAGATCGGGAGAATAAACTGCGTAGAGAGAATGCAAAATTCTATTCAAAGTTATTAAATGATTGTGGCGGGATTACAGTTCCTTATGTGTCTGCTTCCTTAAGACATGTGTACCATATCTATGCGGTGTTATTAAATAAAAGCAGGAAAATTTCTGAGCAGTTGCGTAGAAAAGATATTTATACCAGTAAAGTTTATAATCTCTCTTTGCATTTGCAGCCGGCATATAAAGAGTTGGGGTATAAAAGAGGTGATTTCCCGGTAGCAGAGAAGATTTCACGAGATGTCTTGTGTTTGCCAATGTATTCACAGCTATCACAGAAACAGATTGAATTTCTGGTTAATGTACTTAAAAAATTAGTATGATAAAGATGATATTATTAATCAGATAAAGTGTTATAATAACTCGTGGAGGAAATAAAAAATGTTTGATATGGTAATTATCGGAGCGGGGCCGGCGGGATTGACTGCGTGTTTATACGCTTTGCGTTCCCGGCTGGATGTTTTGATGGTGGATAAAATGCAGATAGGTGGAGGCTTGGGCTATATCCAGAATCTGGAGAATTATCCAGGATTCCCGGATGGGATTAGTGGTTTAAAATTGGCGGATGATATCTTGGCGCAATTGAGAAGTTATGAATTTAAATTTTTGCCGATAAATGTAAGTCAGATTAGCGGTGCCGATAAATCATGGCAGTTAGAAGCTAGCGGAGAAAAAATAATAACGAAAAGTACAATTGTAGCTATAGGCGCAGAGCCCAAAAAATTAGGAGTTCCGGGGGAGGAGACATTTATCGGAAAAGGTGTGTCCTATTGTGCGGTATGTGATGCTTTATTTTTTAGGGAGAAGAATGTTGTGGTGGTTGGTGGTGGTAATGCGGCATTGGAAGAAGCAATGTACTTGACTAAATTTGCCAGTAGTGTTACGATTGTTCACCGCAGAGATAAATTCAGGGCAGATGAGGTCTTACAGGAGCGGGTTCGGGATAATTCAAAAATAAAGTTTGAAATGAACGCAGTGTGTGAGGAAGTAGTAGGAGCTCAGACAGTAAATGCTGTAAATATAAAATACAAAGATGGAACCCAGAAACAAATAGTGTGCGACGGGGTTTTTATTTTTATCGGGACAAGTCCGAAAACAGGTTTTTTGCCGGATGTGGTTAAAAAAGATCCGGATGGATACATCCTTACGGATGAAAATATGAAGACATCCGCGGAGGGTATATATGCTTGCGGGGATTGTAGGGTAACCTCATTGCGCCAGGTTGTAACTGCTTGCGGAGAAGGGGCGGTTGCTGCGTATTCTGCGCAAAAGTATTTAGATGGTAGTAACTTGTAGATAGAAGATAGTTGATAATGCAGAAGTTAGAAGTTTGTAAGAAAAATAATCCGATTTTGCGTAAGCGTTCTCAAAAACTTCCTGTGGTAGGGGAGCCAGAGAGAGCGCTTTTTGAAAATATGTTAAGAATTATGCATCAGGAGAAGGGAATTGGTCTGGCTGCTCCGCAGGTAGGTATTCTGAAGCAGATGCTGGTAATAGATATCGGTCAGGGTCCTTTAAGATTAGTAAATCCTCAGATATTAAAAAAGCAGGGCCGGAGTTTGATGAAAGAGGGTTGTTTGAGCCTTCCGGGAGTCGAGGTTGAGGTGCGACGGGCTAAAAGCATTGTAGTTGTCGCGCAAGATGATTGGGGTAAAGAGGTTAAGATAATAGCTGATGATCTTTTGGCTAGAGCATTGCAGCATGAGATAGATCATCTAAAAGGGGTTTTGATCCTAGATTATCTGCCTTGGTATAAACAGGTGTTATTGAAAATAAAGAAGTTTAAGTGGTCTTGACCGATCCCTGAATATCCAGGTTTAACCACTTTACTTTTAAATATCTTTGTGATAGAATTAGTAGAAACTTTAGAAAGGAGGTGAGAGCAAATGACTGTTACTAAGGCACAAAAAGAAAAAATAATAACCGATTTTAAGGCTCATCCTAAGGATACTGGTTCGGCAAACGTACAAATTGCGTTGCTTACTGATAGAATTAGCGGTTTAACAGAGCATTTAAAAACGCATAAGAAGGATTTTAGTTCAAGGGTGGGTTTATTACAGCTTGTCTCGAAGAGAAGAAGGCTGTTAAATTACTTAAAACGTGAGAATTTTAAAGACTATAAAGATATATTAGAGAAGTTAAAACTAAGAAAGTAAAAGGACAATGGTAGAAAAGACAGAAATACAGTGGGGAAAAGAACAATTAATTATTGAAACAGGGAAATTAGCTAAACAGGCAAGTGCGGCAGTAACGGTTCAATACGGTGGTACGGTAGTATTAGTTACAGTAGTAATGTCTAAAAAGCCGAGGGAAGGTCTTGATTTTTTCCCGCTAACCGTAGAATATAAGGAAAAAACATATGCTGCAGGTAAGATTCCCGGAGGATTTTTTAAACGGGAAGGCAGGCCTACAGAAAAAGAAATTTTAACGTCTCGGCTTATTGATCGGCCGATTCGGCCCCTGTTCCCTAAAGGACTGTATAATGAAGTTCAGGTTATTGCCATGGTTCTTTCCAGTGACGGAAAAAATGATTCGGATGTTTTAGCAATGATCGGCGCTTCTTGTGCCTTGACGATTTCGGATATTCCTTTTGCCGGTCCTGTTGGAACGATTAAGATAGGACGGGTTAATGATGAATTTATTATAAATCCTACTTATGAGGAACTAGAGCAGAGTTCTTTGGAAATCATTCTTGCCGGAATTAATAATGGTGTGGTTATGATTGAATCCGGAGCGCAAGAAGTTCCCGAAGCAACGATGTTAGAGGCGATGAAATTTGGTTATGATAACCTTAAACCTATTATACAATTACAAGAAGACTTTGCCGCGAAATGCGGGAAGAAAAAGACAGATGTTGAATTAAAACAATTGTCTGAAGAATTATGCTTAAAAGTAAAAGAATTATCTTTGGAAAAATTGGTTGATGTTTATAAGATCAGTAATAAAGAACAGCGTGAAGAGCAGATGGGTTTGATTGCTAATGATTTAATAGAAAATTTGATAACTACCGATTCTCCTTATACCGAAGCTGATGTCAAAGCAGCATTGGGAAAAGTTGAAAAAGAACAGGTTCGTAGGATGATTCTGGAAAATAGCATTCGTGTTGACGGACGCTCTAGTACAGAGATCAGAGATATTTCTTGCGAAGTTGGAGCTTTACCGCGGACACATGGTGCGGCTGTATTTACCAGAGGACAAACTCAAAGTCTATCGGTTACTACTTTGGGAACCAGTGCTGATGAGCAGCGGATCGATGTTTTAGCCGGAGAGTCGTTTAAAAGTTTTATGCTGCATTATAATTTTCCTCCGTTTAGTGTGGGAGAAGCAAGGCCTATGCGTGGAACTAGTCGTCGGGAAATAGGACACGGGGCACTTGCCGAACGTGCACTATTACCGGTAATGCCTTCTAAAGATGATTTTCCATATACGGTTCGGTTAGTATCGGAAGTATTAGAATCTAACGGGTCCTCAAGTATGGCTTCGGTTTGTGCCGGAACATTAGCTCTGATGGATGCTGGTGTGCCGATTAAAGCTCCGGTTACCGGGATAGCTTTGGGGTTAGTTAAAGACGGAGATAATGAAGTTGTTTTGAGTGATATTCTTGGTTTAGAAGATCATTTCGGGGACATGGATTTTAAGGTTACCGGAACTAAGGATGGAGTTACAGCGATACAGCTTGATCTGAAAATTGACGGAGTTAGCTTTGAATTGTTAGAACGTGCTTTGAGCCAGGCTAAAGAGGGGCGATTATTTATAATGGATAAGATAAACGCTGTACTGGCTAAGCCGCGTGAAGAACTTTCCGAATACGCACCACGCATTACAGTGCTTACTGTTCCACAGGAAAAGATAAAGGATATTATTGGCCCAGGCGGTAAAGTGATTAAAAAGATCATCAGTGATACTGGAGTGAGCATTAATATCGATGATGACGGTAAGGTTGCGATTGCTTCTACTGATAGTCAAGCTGCTCAGGCAGCGATTGATATTGTAAATGGCTTGATTGCTGAGGCTGAGGTGGGAAAGATTTATAATGGTAAGATAACCAGACTTATGAACTTTGGGGCGTTCTGTGAGATACTTCCGGGTAAAGAAGGATTGGTTCATATTTCAGAATTGGCAAATGGGTTTGTGAAAAATGTGGAAGATGTTGTAAAGGTTGGAGACGCAGTTAAGGTCAAAGTTATAGAAATAGATAATATGGGAAGAGTTAATCTAAGTATTAAACAGGCTCAGCCCAAACCCGAAGCAGGAGAGGAAAATGCGCAGCAGGGATGATGTTATTGATGATGTAGTTTCAAAAGTGACTTTACGAATAAAAAGAAAAGAAGATTGTACAGATCTTCCGTTACCTAAATATATGAGTACCGGTTCTGCAGGTATGGATTTATATGCGGATGTGGATGTGGAAACAACTCTAGAACCGGGGGAGATAAAAATGGTTTCCACAGGAATCCATGTGAGTATTCCTGAAGGATATGAGGCTCAGATCAGACCACGCAGTGGTCTGGCTGCAAAATATGGCATTGGTATTGTAAATTCCCCGGGGACGATTGATTCTGATTATCGGGGTTTGATCAATATTATCTTGATTAATTTTGGAAAGGAAATATTCCTTATCAAACGCGGTATGCGTATCTGTCAGATGGTGATCAATAAGGTTACACAGGCTAATTTGGAGGTTGTAGAAGAATTAGATGTGACAGACAGAAATACCGGAGGATTCGGCCATACCGGAGTTTAAAAATGAGTGAAAAACAAATTAGGATAGTATGGTCAGTTGTCCTTTTTGGGCTGTGCGTTTTTCTTGTTATTAGTTTCCTCTCGTTCGATCCTAATGATATTCCCTTTAATACTTCAAGTCCTAATACCCATATAAGAAATTTTGGAGGAACTGTTGGCGCTTATTCTGTTTGGGCGTTATTGCTATTTTCGGGGTGGAGTGCTTATTTTATCCCTATTCTTTTTTGTATTTGGGCGGTTGGTAAAATAATGGGGAAGATCACAGAGCATCTTCCGGCAAAAGTATTTGGATTTTTGTTGGTACTTTGTTCTTTTTCCGGGATTATGAGTACACTTACTTCTCCGTATAATGTAAGCCGTGTAAAAACCGGAGGTGTGATCGGGTTTTCAATTTCTTTATTTCTCACCCGTTATTTTGGTGAGATAGGAACAATGGTTATCCTCGGTACGATTTTCGTGCTTTCGCTTCTTTTAGCTACAGAGTTTTTAATCCTGCCTATTTTGCTGCAAGTTTCGCGTTGGATTATCAGTTTATTGAAAATGATAAAAATCAGTGAGTGGCTGAATATACTGAATATATTTAAACATAGAGAAGGTGCAGGGAACCGGCCTAAGATTAAAAAAATGGGTAAGTTTGTGGTAGCAAAAAGAAAAACCAGAAAGCAGCAAGAGGAAGAAGAAGACGAAGAAGAGGATGAGGAAGAAGAAGAGGAGGAAGAGGAAGAAAAACCTGCTTTCTTCAAAAAACCTAAATTGATAATCAAAAAACCAAAGATTCAAAAACGAAAAGCCAAGCCAAAGTCTATAATTCCCAAATTCATTGGTGATTATAAACTTCCTTCTTTAGAGTTGCTTAATAATCCGCCGCCTATGGAAGAGAGAATGATCAAAGATGACTTAGAAGGTAATTCTAAAATTTTAGAAGAGACTTTACGGGATTTCGGAATTGAAGCTAAGGTTGTGGAAGTAGAGCAGGGGCCGGTAATTACCCGCTATGAATTACAGCCGGCACCAGGAGTTAAAATAAATAAAATAACAAATCTGGGTGATGATATTGCGCTTAGCTTAAAAGCACCCAGTGTACATATTGTGGCGCCGCTTCCCGGTAAAGGTACGGTGGGGATTGATGTGCCTAATAGCAAGGCTACCCTTGTATATCTCAAAGAATTATTAGAAACCAATGAATTTCAATCATCACATTCTAAGCTTACGCTTGCTTTTGGCAAAGATATTTCCGGAACAACATTAATTACCGATCTTGCAGATATGCCGCATCTTTTGATTGCCGGGACAACCGGAGCTGGAAAGACGGTTTGCGTAAATACTTTGATTATGAGTCTTCTTTTCCAGGCTAGTCCGGAACAAGTAAAGATGATTCTTATCGATCCAAAGATGGTGGAAATGAGTACATATAACGGATTGCCGCATCTTGTTTGTCCTGTTGTTACGGATGTGAAAAAGGCAGCCGGAGCTTTGGATTGGGCGGTTACGGAAATG
Source organism: PVC group bacterium (assembly GCA_024231215.1). Taxonomy (GTDB): domain Bacteria; phylum Omnitrophota; class Gorgyraeia; order B26-G9; family B26-G9; genus JAAEQR01. The sequence goes on from JAAEQR010000072.1 coordinate 577,446, forward strand.
GAAGAAAGATATAAATTATTAGCTAAAGTCGGGGCTAGGAATATTCTTGGTTACAATAAAAAACTCCAAGAGGGATTAAAGGAGATACAAGACGGAGATAAAAAGATACAGCTTGAACCGATGCCGTATATTGTAATTATTATCGATGAGCTTGCGGACATGATGTTACTTGCAGCTAAGGAGGTAGAAGGTTCAATTACTCGTTTAGCACAGCTTTCCAGGGCGATTGGTATTCATATGATCTTAGCTACGCAGCGTCCTTCTGTAGATGTTATTACCGGGATAATTAAAGCTAATTTTCCCGCAAGGATTTCATTTAGGGTTGCAAGTAAGATTGATTCTCGTACAGTTTTAGATATGAACGGAGCGGATAAATTGCTGGGTAAAGGAGACATGCTTTTCTTAAAGCCGGGTAATTTTAAGTTAATTAGGGCTCAGGCTAGTCTTGTTTCGGATAAAGAAATAGAGGATGTAGTTAATTTTGCCAAGGAACAGCGTACTGCGGTTTATACAGAAGAAGTATTAAAAGAACAGGAAAAGATTTTTAATTACAGCAATAAAGATAAGAAAGATGCTCTTTATGAAGAAGCAGCAAAACTGGTGATTAACTCGCGACAGGCCTCTGTTTCTATGTTACAGCGAAGATTGCGGCTAGGCTATGCCCGGGCTGCTCGTTTGATTGATATGATGGAAGAAGAAGGTATTGTGGGATCATTTCGTGGTTCTAAAGCGCGTGAAATACTGGTTGATACCTGGGACGAAGTTGTCAGTGCGCAGGCCGAAGAATAAATTTTAATGCTTTAGATATCGCAAAAACACGTCTTTGCGTTTTGTTTCGCTCACGGAACCCTTCGGGTTTCGCTAAATCCGTTGCGTCATCCACACAGTTTATTTAGGGTTTTATGATAGCTATGAAAATATGTCTTATAAGTCTAGGGTGTTCAAAAAATTTAGTTGATTCAGAAATCATGCTTGGTGTTCTGAAAAAGAATGGATTTTCGATAACTGAAAAAGCTGAAAGTGCGGATATTGCGGTAGTCAATACCTGTGCTTTTATAAAAGATGCAAAAGAAGAGGCGATTGATACAATTCTTGAATTAGCGAAATTAAAGCAGTCAGGAAAATTAAAAAAACTGATTGTAGCCGGGTGTCTTCCGCAGCGCTACCAAGGAAAATTGACCGATCTTTTGCAGGAAGTAGATGCTTTTTTAGGGCCGGGCCGGATTGATAAAATTGCGGATATTATTGCGCTTTCTTTTTCCGGGAAACGTTCGTTTTCAGTCGGGAAACCGCATTTTTCCTATAAACACGATACTCCGCGAGTATCTTTAACCCCCCAACATTTTGCTTATGTAAAGATAGCTGATGGGTGTGATAATTGCTGTCATTACTGTGTGATTCCGCAGATCAGAGGACCGTATCGTTCACGGCCAGTGGGATCTATTGTTCGAGAAGTTCAGGCACTTACTGAAAGAGGAGTAAAAGAAATCAATTTGATAAGCCAGGACACGACATTTTACGGCCAAGATCGCTATCGCAAAGCAGCGCTATCAGATTTATTGAAACGTTTAGTAAAGCTAAAAAAACTACAATGGATTAGGATTCTATATACACATCCGCGTCATTTTGATGATTCACTTATGAATTTGATTGCCCGGGAATCTAAAATTTGCAGTTATATTGATTTGCCGATTCAGCATATCAGTGATAAAATATTAAAGTTGATGGGAAGGAAAGTATCAGCTGGTACGATAAAAAGAAAAATTGCCAAAATGCGCCGATTGATTCCTGATTTGACTTTACGTACATCGTTGATTGTCGGGTTTCCCCAGGAGACGGAGAGGGACTTTAAAAAGCTGTTTGATTTTGTGCGTGAGATAAAGTTTGATAGACTGGGAGTGTTTGCTTATTCGGCGGAGGAAGATACAAAGGCCGCAGTATTGGGAGGTCAGATTCCGGAAAAGATAAAGAGAGACAGAGTGAAAAAAATAATGCGTTTACAGCAGGGGATTGTAAATAAAAAAAATAATGCTCTAATCGGCAGTGAAAAAGTTGTTTTGATTGATGAATTGCAAAATAAAAATACTGCTATGGGGCGTACTCAGGCTGATGCTCCGGATGTAGATGGAGTGGTATTTGTAAAGGGTAAGAATATTAAACCCGGGGATAGGGTAAAGGTGAAAATTACTGACGCGTTGGTTTATGATCTAATAGGAAATAAAATATGAATTTACCGAATAAGTTAACTATATTACGTATTTTTTTAACCTTTGTGTTTATGTTTCTGCTTTTTTATGATGGGCTTACTGCTAAGATCTTGGCGTTTTTGGCATTTACTTTAGCATCGATTACGGATTTCTATGATGGATATCTTGCCCGAAAATATAATATGATCACCGATTTAGGAAAATTACTTGATCCTATTGCTGATAAAATACTAGTCCTGGCTGCATTTTTGGCGTTTGTGGAAATGGGGATTATCCCGGCCTGGATGGTAGCCTTTGTTATTCTTCGGGAATTACTGATTACCGGGATGAGGGTCTTAGCGGCAAATAAAGGTAACGTTTTGGCTGCGGCAAAAGCTGGTAAGCATAAGACTGTTTCTCAGATAGTTTCTATATTTTTGATTCTGGGGTTTATAGTTATTAAAGAAGCTGGAATCATGAACATGTATTGTGAAGTTTGGTTTAAAACAGCTATTTATGTGTTTATGCTTATTACCGTGGCTTTTACCTTGATTTCCGGATTATTTTACATTAAAAAAAACCGAAAAGTATTTATGCGATGCAAAGATTAATTAAACTAGCTGCTTCTTTTTTCTATGTGGGATATTTGCCTTATATGCCAGGTACATGGGGGAGTTTGTGTGGAGTTTTAATTTATTTGCTGATAAGGCAATCTTTTCCGACATGCCTGGGAATTAGCTTATTTTTAACGGTTATCGGATTTTTGGTTTGTGGTAAGGCAGAAATTATTTTTAAAGAAAAAGATTCAGGGAAGATTGTTATAGATGAAGTAAGTGCAATGCTTTTGTCTTATTTATTTGTTCCGTTTAGCCATATGAATCTTATGCTCGGCTTTATTTTCTTTAGAATTTTTGATATCACAAAACCATATCCGGCAAGAAATATTCAGAACCTGCCTGGGAGTGCCGGAGTTATGCTAGATGATATTATTGCCGCATTTTATACCAACCTTTGTTTGCAAGCGATTAATCTTTTGATCTTACGCTGAAAATTCACTCTCAAAAAGCTTTGTGTATATTGCTCCTTGCGGGGTGAGTTTGCTCTGAAATAAAGTTATCTTATTAGCGGGGGATGTGATTGTAGTATTTACTTCAGCCTGGGCAAAACTTGGCCTGTTATTCTCCTGACTTTCGATTGTTTTTATTCTGGCCAGGGTAAAATGTGGGTGGAAAGACTTTTCATTTTTGGGAAATCCTATTTGTTCCAGTTGGTTTTCTATCTGAATGTTTAATGATTGCAGCTGCTTTTGGCCTGATTTTATTCCGACCCAAAGCACACGCGGGTTTTTTAGGTTAGGAAATGCGCCGAGTGTATCAGGCCTGATTATGAATGATTTATTTTTCTGTGAGATCTGGGTGAGTATAGTTTTTATTTTTGTTGCCTGGGATTGCGATATGTTGTCAAGGAATTTTAGTGTTAAATGGATGTTTTCCTGGGCGACCCAGGATATTTTTCCGGAGAGGTTTTTTTTGTATAGGGTTTGGATACGGTGTAGTTCCTGTCGGAGCTGACCGTTGATAGTAATCGCAATGAAGGTGCGTATAGAATCGTTCATAATTCTTATTATATCAGATTAGCCCGAATATTTCATGAAATATTCGGGTTAGAGAGGGGATTGCATTGAAAAAGGGACATCGTGATGATGTCCCTTTTTCTTTCCCCCGTTGTCTAGATACGAAGATGTTCGCCTTATCCCCCAAAAACTATATCCGCTACAAAGCTTAGCAGATTAATCATCACTGCTGCATAATATGCCTTATCACTTAATACTATCAAAAAATGGTAAGCCACTATCATATCATGTTATATTTTAAGGTAATATTCAGGGAATGTCAAGGGGGTTTGGCGTGTATTCGAGGTGATATAGGTATGTTGAGTGGATGCTTTTTTGTATTATTTTAGGGAAGGTTATGATATAATCATAAAATTACTGTACATCCACGGAAAAAGAGGGGAAATATGAATAAAAAACAATGGTTTTTGCTCGTGAGAATTTTTGTCAGTCTTTTTTTATTAGGCATGCTTTTTTGGTTGATGCGGGAAAAAATTAGTGGCTTAGGAGAGGTTTTTTCTACGATTAATCCGTGGATATTTTTTGGGGCATTTTGTATTTTTAATTCACTTCTAGTTACAGCCAGTCTGCGTTTAAAACTTTTGCTTGGAGTTAATGATATTAAGTTTACTATGCTTGAATCTATGAAGCTGGTGCTTATTGGTTTTTTCTTTAATAATTTCATGCCTTCGACTATTGGCGGGGATGTGGTTAAGCTCTATTATGTAAAAAAACGCTCACAAGGGATGATAAAACCCCTTTCTTCGATTTTTGCCGATCGCTTAGTTGGTTTAGCGGGTATGGTATCTTTGGCTATGGTCATGCTTTTATTGAAAGGTAGTTTGATTAAACATTCGCTTGTACCCTGGATAATTTATGGAATTTTTGTAGTATTTTTAATTATTGCTTTGTTTTTTTCTTCTAAAAAAATTTCTAGCATGCTTAGCCGGATGTTTAAATATTTTGGCTGGACTCAAATCGAACAGAAATGGCAGAAAGCATATAACACATTATCTGGTTTTCATAATTCAAAAGAGTTAGTATTTGCTTTTTGCTTGTCGGTATTTTCATGGGTTATAATGAGCGTTGGTATTTATGTACTAGCGTTGAGTTTGTCTTTGAACGTACCCGTAGATGTGTTTTTAATCCTTATTCCTGTGGTTTCAATAATTAGTTGTTTGCCATCGATAAACGGGCTGGGAATTCGGGAAGGTGCGTTTGTATATTTCTTTAAAGATTTTATGCTTCCGGAACAGGCTCTGGCGTTATCTCTTTTGTATTTGGCGAACCTGATGTTTGGAAGTTTTCTGGGGGGTATAATATATATGTTTTCGGGCGGATTCAAGAAGGAGGAGAAAGATAATGACGATAAACAAAGAACTGTTGGATATCCTGGCGTGTCCGGTATGTAAGGAATCTGTAGAACTAAAAGAAGAAAAATTAGGATGTGTGAAATGCGGGAGGAGGTATCCGATTAAAGACGGGATCCCGGTAATGCTTGTGGATGAAGCAGAAGTGTCTTGAAATACAAGGTGTTAATAACTAATTACTAACAACTAATCACGAATCACAAATTTATGTGCGGTATCTGCGGAGTATTAAATTCTAATCAGCAGAAGGTAGATAAGACTTTGCTGCAGGATATGTGTGCACAGCTTGTGCATCGAGGGCCTGATGCGCAAGGGTATTATGTGCGTGAAAATATCGGGTTAGGACATCGCAGACTTTCTGTCCTTGACCTTCAAACCGGTAGTCAGCCGATACACAATGAATCCAAGACGATTTGGCTGATTACTAATGGTGAAATATATAATTTTATTGAACTACGTGATTCTTTAGCCAAAAAAGGGCATTCTTTTTATACCAAGACTGATGCTGAAGTTATTGTGCATCTTTATGAAGAGTATAAGGAAGAATGCCTTGATTTTTTGCGGGGTATGTTTGCTTTTGCCCTTTGGGATGAAAATGAAAAAAAAATGTTTATTGCCCGCGATCGCTTGGGTAAAAAACCTGTTTTTTACTCTTATGATGAAAAGTACTTTGCATTTGCGTCGGAATTAAAGGCATTATTAAAATACCCGGGCATAAGAAAAGATATTGATCCACAGGCACTTGATCTCTATTTGACTTTCCAATATGTGCCGGCTCCCCGAACTATATTCAAGCAGGTGCAAAAGCTTATGCCTGCGCATTATTTGGTGTTTAAAAATAATAAACTTACAATTAAACGATACTGGCAGTTAAGCAGTTATAGTGATGAAAGACTTTCTGCAGCTCAATATTCAGAAGGGATAAGGCATCAGTTAGATGAAGCGGTGCGTTTGCGTTTGCGAAGCGATGTGCCGGTGGGTGCTTTTTTAAGTGGAGGCATTGACTCAAGTGCAATTGTCGGATTAATGGCTAAACATTCAAATCAGCCGATAAAAACTTTTTCCGTGGGGTTTTCGGAAAGACAATATGATGAGTTGAAATTTGCTAAAATTATTGCTAGACAGTTTAATACCGAACATTTTGAATTAATAGTCAAGCCGGATATTGTCGGTATTTTACCTCAAATTGTTCAGTATTACGGAGAGCCGTTTGCGGATTATTCATGTATACCGACTTATTATCTCTCTCAGTTTGCAGCGTCTAAGGTCAAGGTTGTTTTAAATGGAGATGGCGGGGATGAGTCTTTTGCCGGATATGATCGGTACACAGCATGTTTAATTGCCCAGAAAATAGATAAGATGCCGGTTTTTTTTACTAAATTATTACAGCAGACAGCGTCTTTACTTCCCGCAGGTAAAGATATTAGAGCCTTAAGCTGGCGTTTAAAAAGGTTTTTTGATGGGGTTGGTTATGTGCCGCAGGAACGTTATCGGAGATGGATGTCTTTTTTTAATCAACAGGAGAAAGAATTGCTTCTTAGTAACGATTTGAAAAATAAAATAGGTTTAAATAATGACCGGGATTGGTTAGACAAATATTTTCAGTCAAGGCGCGGTTTAGATTTTGTGAAATCAGTGATTGACGTTGATATTGAAACTTATTTACCTAATGCCTTGCTGGTTAAGATGGATATCTCAAGTATGGCGCATTCCTTAGAAGCAAGATCACCTTTTTTAGACCATAAGTTTATGGAGTATACAGCGGGTATTCCGTTGGATTTAAAACTCCAGGGTTTTAAGCGAAAGGTAATTTTAAAACAGGCTTTAAGTGGATTACTGCCTAAACAGATCATCCAAAGACCAAAGGCCGGGTTCGGAATTCCGATGGCAGATTGGTTCAGGGGAGAGTTGAAAGATTATATGCAGGATATCCTATTAAGTTCAAAGGCGGTGAAAGACGGTTATTTTGAGCAAAACTATATTAACTCGATTATCGACGAGCATATGAGTAAAAAAACAGATAACGGGTATAAATTATGGTCATTACTTATGTTTGAGTTGTGGTTAACCCAGTTTGTTTGACAAAGCAGATATTATATGATAGTCTGTGCTTTGTAACTGATTGTCTTGTAACCGGATATGAAAAGGAGGATGCAATGGCTAAAAAAACGCTTTTTTCTCGGAAGCAATTATTAATTCAGAAAAGTTTACAGTTTAAGTATATGATGCTTGTTCTTTGTACAATACTCGCAGTTACCGGGATTATTGTATCCACGGTTTATTTTGCGCATAAAACTTTAATTGCCCAACAGCTAGCCGGAGCTCCATCGTTGCCGGATATTTTTAACAAAATAAATATGCTTTTATTATTCGAGGTTCCAATATTTTTAGTGATTGCTGCCTGGGCAAGTATTGTTGTTTCGCATAAAGTAGCGGGGCCGGTTTATCGTTTGGAAAAAATAGCGACTAAAATGTCCAAAGGTGATCTTACTCAGTACCTTCGTTTGAGAAAAGATGATGAACTTAAAGACTTGGGTACTGCGTTTAATTCGGTTATTGAAAATATGCAGGTGCTGGTCGTTAAAGACAGAAAGTTGATTGTGGAGTTGTCACATCTTACGGATAGGTTGTATAGCGATCTTAAACATAAAAAGATTAATGAATCGGAAGCACTTATGATAATCCGCCGTCTTAATGATCTTGTGGGTGAATTAAAAGCCTTGATTATGCAATATAAGGTCGAAAAGGGCGACTTTCTTGAGCAATAAAGATTATGCATCGTTTTTATGTGTCAGTTGAAAATATAAAAGATGATATTATCCGGCTAATTGGATCGGAAGCTAAGCATGCTTTTTTAGTTTTAAGATTAAAAAAAGGTGACGAGGTTGTTGTTTTTGACGGCCAGGGCAGACAGTACTGGGGGACGGTGAGTTCTTGTAATAAGCAGGAAGGAATCGTAAAGATAACTAAGGTTGTTAGTCTTGATCAGAATGAGATCAGAGTTGTTTTAGCTCAGGCAATTCCGAAAAAAGCAAAGTTTGATGATATCGTAGATAAGGCTACGCAGTTAGGAGTAGCTTGTGTAATTCCGCTACTTACGGAAAATACGGTAGTTAAAGTTGCTCTGGAAAAAAGACAGGCAAAGCAGGAGCGTTGGCAGAAAATAGCTCTAGAAGCGGCAAAGCAATGCGGTCGTGGTTATGTACCGGAGATCTCTCCGGTGACTGATTTGAAAATATTTTTAACCCGGATCAGTGAATATAACCTGATCCTGATCGGTTCATTAGAAAGTAATACAATTCCTATAAAAGAGATTCTTTCCAAACAAAAACCTCAGGATGTGCTTATTTTTGTTGGTCCGGAAGGGGATTTTAGTAAATCTGAAATACAGGCAGTAGAAAAATTGGGCGGGATTAATGTTTCTTTGGGGCAACGGGTCTTACGGTGTGATACTGCGGCAAATACGTTTTTATCGGTTATAAATTATGAGTGGCAACGATAATTCTATATTAAAAAGTATTAGTTCGTTAGTTTTAAAGAACAAGAAAACATCAATGGTTGTTTTGCTTGTTATTCTCTTGTATTTTTTTGTGGTGGTGACTTTTAAATCTATACCCAATACCCCTCAGAAAAAAACTGACCCGGAACAATATAGTTATTTATACCTGATGCAGTATCTTGCTGGATACCGGGAGTCGGAACGGGATTTTGAAATTAAAGATTTTAAATTTGGCGCGGATTTCATTGCATTTACTTTGGATATCCAATTTCGACCGAAAACAGAATTTGAGATAAAAAAGCTTGCTACGGATATGGTTTTAGGCCTGACTGATGAATATCCAGAGCTGGATTTGGTGGAGATTGAGGTGCTTCGGGATAAAGGCGATGGAGCGATTGCAATGTACGGTACTGCTGTCTATACCGGTTCAACTAACCACATTACCTGGAAATTTCAGTAAGGATTATGAAGACCTGCTCATTTTTTACATTTGGGTGTAAAGTCAATCAGTATGAGACACAGTTGATTCGCGAGCAGTTTTTAAAACAAGGCTATGAAGAGACTGAACAATCTCCGTGTGTTTGCGTGATTAATGGTTGTACAGTTACAGCTACAGCCGATAAAAAATGTCGCCAGTTAGTAAAATCACTACGCAAAAAGAATCCTAAGACGTATGTTGTAATTACCGGCTGTTATGTGGAAAATCATCCCCAGGGTACCGGTTGTGACTTGATTGTTCCTCAGAAAGATAAGCACCGAATCGTTACTCTTCTTGAAGATAAATTACCGAAAATTAAACTAAGCCATTTAAATCTTTCAGTGCATGATTTTGCAAAACACAATCGGGCGTTTGTAAAAATAGAAGATGGGTGTTCTAATTTCTGTACTTATTGTATTGTGCCTTTGATGAGAGGTGCTCCGGTTAGTAAAAAACAATCAATCATTACTCGTGAGATAAAAGATTTGATAAAAAAAGGATTTAATGAAATTATTCTGACTGGGGTTGATTTAGGAGCCTGGGGCGATGATTTATCTCCGAGAAGTAATATTGCAGAACTCCTGATGGAAATAGAACTAATACCAGGCTTAGGCAGAATTCGTTTAAGTTCTATAGAGTTGAAGTATTTAACAAAACCAGTAATAGAAAAGATCATATCTTCAAATAAGATATGTAATCATCTGCATATTCCTTTACAAAGCGGGGATGATCATATTTTAAAAATAATGAATAGGAAATATTCTAGTGCAGAATACATGCGAAAAATAAAAGAAATTAAGAATATGTGTCCGGGAATATCTTTTACTACGGATATTATTGTCGGTTTTCCCGGAGAGAGCGATACTCATTTTAATAATACGTTGAAAGTGGTAAAAGAGGTAGGGTTTTCAAGAATACATGTATTTTCTTATAGCCCTAGGGAGAAGACCAAGGCCGCAGAATTTTCGGGTAGGATAGATAAGAAAATTATACGAGAAAGAAAAGATAAATTGCAAAAACTGGCAATGCAATCTTCGCATGAGTTTCGTGAAAAATTATTAAATAAGACCGTCTCGGTTCTTTTTGAACGTAAAGAAAATGATTATTGGCGAGGGTATTCAGATTCTTATGTTGAAGTAAAAACCAAGGCAAAGGATAATCTGGAAAACCTGATTCTACCGGTGAAAGTAATAAAAGTTAATCGGGAGGAGACTTTGGGGGAGTTGTTGTAAGAGGATAAAGGGAGGGTTTGATGAAAAAACGTACGCTTATCATTGTAGTTATGGTCGTATTTGTTCTGGGATTTATCTGTGGGACTTCCAAAGATGTGATTGAGAATAGCCTGAGTAATATGCTTTGTCCAAGTAAAGGTAGCGCTGTATATGAGGCTGATTATGAGAAACTTATAAAAAAGGGCAAGTTGGCTAAGTATATCAAATCAGTCGAGGGAAAGGACGCGAGTCAGTGGGGGCTGGACGTGAAAAATCCTCTTTCTTTGGTAACTGATCAGGGAGTAGAGATGTTTGCAAAACGTGGAATTGATATCAGAGAGATGGCAGAGTTTCGGGCTGTTTTGATTACAGGCGATTATTGTGGTGCTAATAGCATAGACTTGGTTAATACTGATCCTAAGGTTTTATTGATAATTGGAAAGGGTTTTACAACTCATGGGGATATATATAGTTGTGGGCCTGTTCTGGCAATCGAGGATGCACATTTTATGGGCAGTATTATTGCAACCGGTTTAGTATGGTGTATTGATAAGTCTTGTCCTAGAGCTTTGACAATTGGTTCTCCTCTGGTGCTTGCGGACACGATTAGGATGAGTCAGGTAAGAACAATTACCCAAGAAGTTTGGAATGGGGACTATGGGTTACCAATGGGGGTTGTTAATCAGGCGATTAATGCCGATAAATAGGGGGTGCAATATATTGGGAAGGAGAATCATGAAGAAACTAATGAAAACAGCTGTTTCGGTAATAATATTTTTTATTTTATTTTACATTATGGCTGTAAAGTGTGAATTTTCAGGTTATATACAAGGATATAATAATAGCAATATAGACCGGAGTGCATCACAGCTTTTATTGCTTGATGCCTGGATAAATGATGCTCCTGAATTACTTGAAAATAAAACGATACAGGAAGCAATAATCTGGACGATAGAAGACTATGAAAAAGCTAAGCTGGATTATTTAAAAAGTAATAATATTCTGATAAAGGAATTTCAAGGCATGGAAAAATATCCGATTAATAGAGTTGAAAAAATAATGGAACAACTAAGGGGTAAAATAAAAAAAATAGAATTAATTAACTATAACCGGGAGGGGTGAAATGACGATTGAATTAATCCGTGGTGTTTTGGGATGGTGTTCTGTTATTAATTTTGGATTGTTTGCTCTGAGCTGTTTGATTATGAAATTAGGGCATAAATTTGTTTATAAGATGCATGGGCAGTGGTATGATCTGCCGGAAGAAAAAGTTGCGGGTACTTTATATTCAGTGATGGCTTGGTATAAAATATCGATATTAATGTTCAATGTAGTTCCTTATATTGCTTTTTGTATTATTACTAAATAAGAAGAGGATATGAAATATAGTATTAAAAAGTTAGATGATTATTATTTGGTAACTACATCAGGAGAAATGTTCGGTGATGGATTTTTAGTTATGGCGAAAGACTTATTGTCTGGAGATTGCTGGAAGCCAAATGGAGATGTTTTATTTGATCATCGGGATTTGGATTTTTCTTGTGTGACTACTTCAGACATTGAAAAGATAAGAGCTTTTCACGAAGAGCATGAACATGAAATTGGTTGTGGGAAATCAGCGATTTTGGTAAAATCTGGATTATTGCCGGATTGGAAATGTCTCTGGGAGCATGGAGAGAAAATCAAGTCTGACAATATTGTTGAAGCATTCGATGATTACGAGGATGCTATTAACTGGCTAAATATCCTACCCTAATTCTTTCCTATATTTATATTCTATATAGAAATATAACTTGATTAGAATATCTAATTATGTTAAACTATTTACACTAATGGGGATGCATTATCAGGGGGCATATCTTTAAGTATCTAACTATCAATGATAAATATGGTTAAGAAATTATTAGAAAAAATATTTCCCAAAAAGACAGATGTGACGGTCGGTGTGGATATTGGCAGTTCAAGTGTGAAAATTGTCCAGCTGCGTACGGTTTCTAATGGTGGGGAGTCTAAAAAAGAGCTGGCGAGTTTTGCTATAAAACCCTTTAAAAGCCAGGACCGCAAGGACATTCTTCAGGGGATTAAAGAGGCTGTCGAAATGGCTAAGATAGAGACAGATATGGTTAATACATCTGTTTCCGGGCAGGCGGTTATTGTTCGATATATTCAAATACCAATCATGAAAAAGGAAGAGTTGGCTAATGCCATGAGCTTCCAGGCCACGAAATATATCCCGTTTAATATCGAAGAGGTAAATTATGATTTTCAAATATTAGATACGGCAAAAGAAAACGATAAGCTGATGCGAGTTTTGCTGGTGGCTGCTAAGAAAGAGGTTGTTGATGAACGTTTGGAGATGTTGCAAGAAGCGGGATTGAAAACCAATATCATTGATGTAGACTCATTTTCGATTATAAATTCTTTTCAGCTGGTAAGCCAGGAAAATAAAGGGATTATCGCTGTTCTGGATATTGGAGCTGATATTACCAGTACGACGATACTTTGCAATAATATACCTTATTTTAATAGAGATGTGCCTTTAGGCGGTAATGATATGACCAAGGCGATCGTCCGGGAATTTGAAATAAGCGCGCCGGAAGCAGAAGAAATAAAACGCAATCCTCAGGAAAAATATGGAGAATTGATCAATGTTATTACCCCGGTTTTAGATTCCATATGCGGGGAAATACATATGTCTTTTAATTACTGTGAAAGCCAGCTGGGCAGCAGTGTGCAGAAAATATACCTTACCGGTGGAGCAGCTAAATTCAAAGGTATAGATAAGGTCTTGAGTGGTATTTTAAATGTAGAGGTGCAGGTATGGGATCCGTCTCAGATACTACAGGTGAATCAGAGTTTATCCAAGGACCATCTTAAAACAGTTGGTCCTTTGTTGACGGTTGCTGTCGGATTGGCATTGAGGGATTAAAAAGTATGATAGAGATAAATTTATTACCGCCGGCATTGCGGGAAGCAAAAAAAGCCAATAAAAATAACTTACCGATAAACTTAGTGTTACTAAGTATTAACGGTGTGCTTTTGGCGGTATTATTGATCGTTACGGCGCTGAATCTCTATCATTCTATAACCCTACGTGCGCTTACAACACAGTTAAAAGGCTTGGGTTCTAAACAGCAGGAGATTACGACGTTACGGAACACAATAGAAAACTATAGAAGCTCTAATGAGTTTTTTGCGCAACGATTTACCCCGCCTTTTTTATGGGCGCAGATATTGAATAATTTAAGTAATTCTTTGGTGCCCGGTGTATGGCTGAGGCATGTTTCTATGCGTACCCATATTACTAAGACTATAGTTAATTATGTAGAGACAGAAGTGGAAACAAAATTTTTAGTGGTTGATGCTACGGTTGTTTCTATTAAGCATGATGAAATGGGGCTGATTAGCAGCTATGTGCGTGAGTTGAAAGCAAACGAAGATTTTTTCGATCATTTTTCAAAGTTAGAACTTGAATCTGTATTACGACGTCAGATCGCATTGGTTGAGGTTATGGATTTTTCTTTGATGTGCTATCTGAAAAACCCTGAGGTAGAATGAAATTTGATATTAAAAGTTTAGATATTAAAAAACTTAAACTTCCTGTGTTGCAAATTGTGATGGGAGGGGTGATTATTTCTTGTTTAGTTCTAACTATCCCCCAGGTTTTAAACCTGATAAAGGTTTCTTCAGCAGCAGCAGAGAAGAAAGCTATTCTGACTGAGATAGAGAGTGGCATTAATAATTTTGATGCATGGCAAAAAGATCTGGGAAGTTTAAAACAGATATATTTACATAATATGAGTAAATTGCCGCTGCAAAAAGAGTTTTCAGTGTTTCTGGAGCTTTTTTCCAAGGTGGCGAAAAAAAATAATGTTAAGCTTATTGCAATTGAACCGCAAAAACCAGTGGATGACCAGGATATGTTTTTTGTCCGGATTCCGGTGTATATTGATGCTGCCTGCGGGTATCATGATTTGGGAAAGTTTCTTAATGATTTGGAATATTCCAGCAAGTTGCTCAGGATTGAAAATATTAGGATAGAAAATGACGGTGTCGATCCTTTAATCCAGCAGGTTTTCCTGAGAATTGATACTTTTTGTGTAAAGGAAAAACAAGAATGAGAAAAGTAATTTTAAGTTTGGTTTTAATTGCTATACTTTTTTTGCCTTCGGTATATGCTTCTAAGGGAGAAGAGGATTTTGCCTATAAAAGTAAGGGGAAACGTGATCCGTTTATGCCGCTGGTAACCAAAGAAGGTCGGATATTACCTGGAGCCAGAGGAGAGACAGATACCGGAGATATTCATTTGGAAGGAATTATCTGGGATGAAAACGGTAAATCATTGGCAATCATTAATGGTAAGCTTGTAAAGGAACTTGACGTTGTGTATGGTATGGAGATTTTAGTGATAAAGAAGAAAAGTGTAATATTGCAAAAAGAGGGAAAAACAATTGTAGTTGAAGTAAATAAAAAAGGGGAGGGGCAGAATGAAGATGAGTAAATCTTTTGGTTTAAAGTTTAAAGTGGGGATTGGAATCGTTATATTATTTTTAACTGTAGGATCTTTCTTGGCTGCGAATAATCTAAATGATCTGGAGGTTGAAGATTCCTCAGAGGAAGGTAAGATTAGTGTAGAATTTAAAGATGCTGCGGTGCAGGATGTTTTCCGGGTATTGGCTTTAAAGGGTAATGTGAATATTGTGTCTGATCCGGATGTTAAAGGCCTGATCACTGTACATATCAGCGATGTGCACTGGGAAAAGGTCTTGGATGTAATCTGCCGGACTTATGGATATGCATATGAGCGGGAAGGTAATATCATTCGTGTTACTACTCTGGATAAACAGGGGTTGGAAACCCTGGTTACAGAGGTCTTTGCTCTGAGTTATTCAAACGCTGAAGATGTAGTTGTTGCGGTGGAGGAAATGAAATCAGAACGTGGTAAAGTTAAACATGATGCGCGTTCGAATTTAATTATAGTTACTGATATTCCTACCAATATCTATAAAATCGGTAAGGTTATTGCTCGGCTTGATACCATGACTCCACAGGTTACGATTGAAGCGAAGATAATCGAGACAGCTTTAAACGAAGATGAACAGCTGGGTATGAAATGGAATCCTACGGCAAGTGCCAGTCTCTCTAAGCGGCCGATGACATTCCCTTGGGAGAGAGAGAAAAGTTATGGAGAATTTGGTCGCTATATGCCGGTAGGTGAAAATGTAACTGATTTTCCTACGCAGAGTATTCCGGCATTTAACTATGCGACAACCGGAGATTTCAGCTTTGGAGTCTTAGATGCAACAACTTTTAGTCTTTTGCTTGAAGCTATCAAAACGCGTGGTAAGACAAGGATATTATCCAATCCGCGGATAACAACACTGGATAATCATCCGGCTGAAATCCATGTCGGGACAGATTGGCCGATTGCCAATTATTCTTATAATGAGGAAAGTGATCGTTTTGTTATCTCTGGATGGGAATATAAAAGTTATGGGGTGCTTCTGCAGGTAACTCCGACCATAAACCAGAATGGGTATGTTACTTTGAAACTGCATCCGGAAATTAGTGATATGACGGATGTAATTGATTTTCAAGGAGCAAAAGTGCCGATTCTCTCGACACAGACAACTGATGCAACAGTTATGGTCAAGGATGGAGAGACTTTGGTCATTGGCGGATTACTTAAAGATAAAACAGTTACGACAAAGTCAAAAGTTCCTATTTTAAGTGATATTCCGATACTCGGGCTTTTATTTACGCATAAGTCGGATATCGTAGAAAAAAGAGATCTTTTGATCTTTATAACTCCGCACATCATAGACCGGAAGATTAAGGAAAGACGTGAGAGAATAACCGCAGCTTTAGCTGAAGCGGCTCCTGTATTACCGCCTGAACCGAAAGAAGCACCGGTTGAAGATAAGGCTATTGAAGATATCGTAAAAGAGGAAGAAAAAGAGTTTTTTAAGGAAGAAGCGCAATCTTTGCCGGATTTGGAAACATTGAAAAAGGAAATGAATGAGCTTGACGCAGAGGATAAACCGGTAAAGACTTATGAGGTTGAACGTAATATTGAGGATGATATTAAGAAAGCATCTTCGGCTAAACCTAAAAGAAGAAAACGTTCTTCTTCTAAACCTGGAAAAGATCTTCTTCCGGTGCCGGAGAATAATAAGCAGAATAATAAAGGTTATATTTTTCGTAAAGATGCAGAAGAAAAGAAATAGCTTAGAAATTAATGCAAAACATTAAAATTGTAGCACGGTTTAATAAAAGTAGCTTTATGCGTTACATATCTCATCGGGATTTTATAAGATTGATGTATCGGGCATTGAGGCGTGCTGATTTGCCGTATGTTGTAACACAGGGATTTAGTCCGCGTCCAAAGGTGAAATTTGGTGATGCCTTAAAACTTGGGAAAGATGGTGAGATGGAAGCTGCTTTTTTTTTACAACAAAAAGTAGGATTAGAAGAATTCAAAGAACGTTTTGAAAAACAGTTAACCGAAGGGATTTCGATAGTTGGGATTAAGTATGATGAATAGAGAGATTTTAATCAGTATAGATGAACAAGAAAAAAGAGTGGCTGTCCTAGAACATGGCAGGCTTGAAGAATTTTTTATTGAAAGATCATCGCATCGGCATATAGCCGGTAATGTTTACAAAGGAAGAGTTGCACAGGTGGTCAAGGGTATGGAGGCAGCGTTTGTTGATATCGGCCTGGGAAAAAATGGGTTTTTATATATTCAGGAATTTTTGCCGGCAACACTTAAAGACGATGATTATTCTTTGGAGCCGGCGGAAAGTTTGAAGGAAACAAAAGGTTCTAAGCAGTCTCAAAAAGGGCAGAAAAAAGAGCATGTTACAATTGAAAATCTTTTGCGTAAAGGACAGGAAGTTCTGGTTCAGGTAGTTAAAGAGCCGTTTGGAACTAAGGGGTGTCGATTAAGTAGTCAGATAAGCTTGCCGGGAAGATTTTTGGTGTTGATGCCGTATAGTAAAAATATTGGGATTTCAAAAAAAATAACTAATGATAAAGAACGTTTACGTTTAAGAAATTTGCTTAAAGAAATAGGGCTTTCTAAAGATATGGGTTGTATTATTCGTACGCAGGCTATGGGGCTGGGTAAAAGAGAATTTGTCCGCGAATTGAAATATCTTATGCGGCTTTGGCAGAATATAAAAGTAAAGGCATCTCGTAAAAATGCGCCTTCTTTGATCCATGAAGAATATGATCTGGTTTTAAGAACGGCTCGTGATTTTTTTAGCGAGGATATGGAAAAAGTGGTAATTGATAAAAAAGATGACTATAAACGTGTATTAAACTTTATAAAAGTACTTGCTCCACAGCTTAGACGCCGTTTAAATCTACATAAAGAAAAAATGGATCTTTTTGATAAGTATGATGTTGATAAACAGAGCGAAGAGATTTTTGCGCGGGAAGTTCCTTTGAAAAAAGGAGGATATATTGTTATTGAACCTACAGAAGCTCTGACATCGATTGATGTTAACAGCGGAAGTTTTGTTTATAGCGATAGATTAGAAGAGACTGCTTATTTGACCAATATGGAGGCGGCAAAGGAGATTGCCAGACAGTTGCGTTTACGTGATTTAGCCGGAATAATAGTTATTGATTTTATAGATATGGGGAAAAGCTCTCATCAGAAGAAAGTGCTTCATGTTTTAGAAAAAGAAATGGAAAAAGATAAGGCCAGGTTTACAATTTATCCGTTTTCTGCTTTAGGTGTGGTCCAAATAGCCAGACAGCGAATTCGCCGGAAGCTGGAAAGTATATTTTTTCAGTCCTGTCCTGAATGTAAAGGCAGAGGCAGGATTAAATCTTCGGAAAGCATTGCAATTAAAGCACTAAGAGAAATAAGAAAGTACCTGGTGGCCCATAAAAAGAGATATTTAGAGGTAAATGTACATCCAAAAGTTGCAATGCGATTGTTAAATGAGGATCGAGGCGCGATCACCAGTCTGGAGAAGCGGATGTGGGTGAAAATAGCTGTGCTTACGGATGAACATTTAGGTATTGAAGAAGTTAGATTTTTATGATATAATTCTACAATTGCTTACCGGCCTTTTTCAGGCGGCTGGATAAAATTTAATGATTAAAAAAGAAAAACTTGGAGGTGGACGTTGTGTATGCGGTAATCGAAGTTAAAGGAAAACAGTACAAAGTAGCGGCTAAGGATGTTATTGAGGTCAATAGAGTTGCCGAAGCGCCTAAAGAAACTATTACTCTGGATAAGGTATTATTGCTTTCCAGTGGGAAGAAAGTACAGGTAGGACAGCCGTATTTAGAAGGTGTTTCTGTAGAAGCCGAAGTAGTCTCACATGAAAAAGCAAAGAAAGTTGTTGTGTTTAAGTATTTACGTCGTAAGGATTCACATAAAAAGACAGGGCACAGACAGCTTCTAAGTAAGTTGCTGATTAAAAAAATAAATAAATAATTGATAAGGTAACCAAAATAGAAGACAAAGGAGTTTTATCATGGCACATAAAAAGGGTGGTGGAAGTACCCGTAACGGACGGGATAGTAATTCTAAACGTTTGGGAGTTAAACATTTCGGTGGTGAGACAGTAACTGCTGGTTCTATATTGATTAGACAGTGTGGAGTAAAGTTTAAAGCAGGTAAGAACGTTGGCATGGGCAGGGATTATACCTTGTATGCAAAAATTGCCGGAAAAGTTTCTTTCCCTAAAGAAAAAGTAATAAGTATTAACGCAGGTTAAATTTTCCCTTAATAGAATTAGGACTGAATAAAAGCTTATGTTTGTGGACCGCTCTAAGATTCAAGTAAAAGCGGGAGATGGCGGTAAAGGATGCGAGAGTTTTTACCAGAGAAGGCCCATGCGTTATCCGATAAGAGACGGTGGGGATGGTGGTAAAGGCGGGGATGTAATAGTTAAGGCAGCCTCAAATGTGCATACTTTGCTGGATTTTCGTTATCGCCAGCACTTTAAGGCTGAATCCGGTAAACACGGGAGCAGCAATCTAAAAAAAGGAAAAAATGGCAAGGATTGCCTGCTTCTAGTACCTCCTGGTACGATTATTCGTGATGCTGCTAATAACCACATTATCCGAGATTTAGATAAAATAGATGAACAGGTAATTGTTGTTAAGGGTGGTAAAGGTGGCATCGGAAATAATAAAAAAAAGATTACAATTCCCGAATGTCCCGGTCAGGAAATGACACTTCTTCTAGAGCTGAAATTAATTGCAGATATCGGTCTGATTGGATATCCGAATGCTGGTAAATCGTCTTTTTTAAATGCGGTTTCCGGGGCAAAATCAAAAGTCGCTGCTTTCCCTTTTTCAACGATCAAGCCTGTTTTGGGCGTGTTGAAATCAAAACTTTCAGATAGTCATGTTACGATCGCGGATATACCAGGCATTGTAGAGGGGGCACATCAGGGCAAAGGATTGGGGATTGAATTTCTGCGTCATATTGAACGGACAAAAGTGTTATTATTTGTTATTGATATGGCCGGAACTGACCAGCGTAATCCACTTGAAGATTATGCTAATCTTTTACAAGAATTACAGCATTATGACCGGCGTTTGTTGAAAAAACCGCAGATTATTGCCTTGAATAAGATGGATGTGCCTGAAGCAGAAGCTAATCTGAAAGAATTTAAACATAATAAGAAGAAGGCAGATGTTTTTGAGATTTCCTGTAAGAGCAAAAAGGGTATAGAAAAGCTTGCAGATGCTTTGTTAACAATGTTTTCTGAAAACTCCGGGTGATAAATATGGAAGATAAAAAAATAAAAAACATATCTACAGTTGTCGTAAAAGTCGGATCAAGTATTCTGGTTTCCAAAGATAATAAACTTGATAAACGCCGAATGCAAAATATCTCAAGTCAGATATGTAGATTAAAAAGTAAGGGGATTAATGTAGTTCTGGTTTCTTCCGGGGCTATTGCTAGCGGGATGACGTTGCTTAAATATACGAATCGCCCAAAGACGATAGAAGAATTACAAGCAGCAGCAGCGATCGGGCAGAGCCAACTAATGCATGATTATGAGAAGTTGTTTCGTAAAAATAAAATACTTACGGCGCAAGTCTTACTTACTCCTGATGATTTGCATAATCGACAGCGTTATCTTAATGCACGTAATACGATCTTAACTCTTTTGGAAAAGGGAGTTGTTCCGATTGTTAATGAAAACGATACTGTTGCTACCGACGAAATTAGGTTTGGAGATAATGATAAGCTATCATCTCTGGTTGCGACATTGATTGATGCACAGTTGTTGATTATTCTTTCTGATGTAGATGGGGTCTATGATAAACAAGGAAAGGTTGTAGAAGAAGTCAGAGAGATTGACTCATTTGTGACAGGATTAGCCCAGGATACTAAACGGCAGACAAGTGTGGGTGGTATGGTAACCAAGATTGAAGCAGCCAAGATTGCTACCAATGCTGGTATTGTGATGGTTGTGGCTAATGGCTTAACCAAAGATATATTATTAAAAATTCAGGATGGGTATAAATACGGTACCTGGTTTATGCCGCAAACGAATAAAGTGACTGGTAAAAAACGATGGATTGCATTTAGTTGTCGAGGGTGTGGCAAGATACTTGTCGATGCCGGAGCAAAGGAAGCATTGATTAAGCGGGGAAAAAGTCTTCTTGCTAGCGGTATAGTGGGAGTAGAAGGTAAGTTTGCTCCGGGTGACCTGGTATTTATTAGTGATAAAAATGGCCAAGAATTTGCTCGGGGACTTATAAATTATTCAAATGAAGAGGTAGCAAAAATAAAGGGCGTGAAAACTGCTACGATTAAGACAGTACTAGGTTATAAACTTTATGATGAAGTTATTCATCGTAATAATTTAGTAATTTGTCAATATTAGAATTATATTGAAAGGGAAAGTCATGGCTTTACAAAAAGAGATAGTCGCAATAGCAAAACAGGCAAAAGATGCTTCTCGGCAATTAAGTCATATTTCTTCTGATGTTAAGGCTGGGGCGCTTGAGGCGATGGCAGACGGGCTTCTAAAGAAAAAAACACAGATTGTAAGAGCAAATAAAAAAGATATCGCAAACGCAAAAAAGGCAAAGAGGTCAAAAGCTTTTATTGAAAGATTGATGTTGAATGCATTGCGTGTAAAAAAGATGAGCGATGATTTGCGTGCGATAAATGCATTGAACGATCCCATTGGTGAAATGATCAAGATGTGGACCAGACCGAATGGTTTACGGATTAGTAAGATGCGAGTGCCTTTAGGTGTGGTCGGAATTATTTATGAATCAAGACCGAATGTAACCAGTGACTGTGCCGGATTATGTCTTAAAGCGGGCAATGCGGTTATCTTACGTGGTGGTAAGGAATCCCTGCATTCGAATACGGCGATATTTAAGGTCTTGGTTGAGGCTGCGGAAAAAAGTGGGTTGCCTAAAGGTAGCATTAATCTGATTCCGGTTGCAGACAGAGAAGCTGTGCAAATAATGCTTAAGCAGATTGATTATATTGATTTAATTATTCCTCGCGGGGGAGAGTCTTTAATTCGGGCTGTTGTGGAAAATTCAATGATTCCGGTGATTAAGCACTATAAAGGAATATGTCACACTTATATAGATGAATACGCAGATCTGAAAATGGCCGAAGAAGTGTCATTTAATGCGAAAGTACATAGACCTTCGACTTGTAATGCTATGGAATGTCTTTTAGTGCACAAAGCGATTGCTAAATATTTTTTGCCGGGAATGGTACGGCGACTGAAAAAAGCTGGTGTGGAAATTCGCGGTTGTGCAAAGACTGTAAAGTTATGTTCCGGAGTTATAGCGGCTACGACCGAAGATTATGCTACAGAATATCTTGAACTGATATTATCGGTTAAGATCGTGAATAGTTTTCAGAATGCGCTGGATCATATTGCTAAATACGGGTCACAGCATTCTGAGGCGATTGTAACTAATAATTTTCCAAATGGGATAAGATTTTTAAAAGAAGTAGATGCTGCGTGTGTATACATCAATGCTTCGACGCGTTTTACGGATGGTAATGAATTTGGGTTAGGCGCAGAAATCGGGGTAAGTACCGATAAACTTCATGCCCGAGGGCCTATGGGGCTTGAAGAATTGACAACCTATAAATACATAATTATGGGTAATGGACAAATTAGAAAATAAGAAAAGGATTGGTATTTTAGGGGGGACTTTTGACCCGATCCATGTTGGCCATTTAGTTTTGGCGGAGAAGGCAAAAGCGGAACTTGATTTGGATAAAGTTATATTTATTCCGGCTCACATACCTCCACACAAAACACGGGATGATATTATTGACGTAGAATTGCGTTATGCGATGGTGGAAGCTGCGGTTAGTGATAATGAATCTTTTATTACTTCACGCATAGAGATAGAGAAGAAAGAT
Source organism: PVC group bacterium (assembly GCA_024231215.1). Taxonomy (GTDB): domain Bacteria; phylum Omnitrophota; class Gorgyraeia; order B26-G9; family B26-G9; genus JAAEQR01. The sequence goes on from JAAEQR010000072.1 coordinate 600,190, forward strand.
ATTTCGTATACGATTGAAACAGTTCAGGCTTTGCAGCAGAAGTTTCCGGAATCTGAGTTTTGGCTGATTGTTGGCTCAGATGCCCAATTGTATGACTGGAAAAATGTAGACGAGTTGTTTAAGATATGTAGATTCGCGGTTGCCAAGCGGCCGCAATTTAAAATAGATGAGTTTCCGGCAGATACAGCGTTTATCGATGGGGCATTTTTAAATGTCTCGTCTACGCAAATTAGAGGTTTGATTAAACGTGGAGAGTCTGTAGCTAATATGCTGCCTGAAAAAGTATATCAATTTATTAAGGAACATTCGTTATATGTATAATATGGAATCACAGGTTATTGTAATAATGCCAGTTGTATTGATGGTGCTGGTGGTGTTTTCAGCATTTTTTGCTATGTCTGAAGTTGCTTTTGTCAGCTTGAATAAATTAAGGCTTCGGTATTTACTAGAGCAAAAGATAAAGAATGCCGAGATAGTACAGCGTATTATTACCAAAATGGATAAGCTGATCACAACTATTTTGATTGGTAATAACTTCGTAAATATTGCGATTTCTGCGATTGGTACGGCGATTGTTATTAATTTTTTCGGTAATAATTTTATATCTGTGTTGATTTCTACCGTGGCGATAACCTTGCTTGTCTTAATTCTCGGGGAGATTACACCGAAGGTATTTGCAGTAAAGCATGCCGAACGGGTTTCTTTAAAAGTTGCATGGTTTTTAGATTTGATCATTAAACTTTTAGAGCCGCTTGTAAAAGTTTTTTTGTGGATTAGTAATCTTCTTCTTAAACTTCTCGGGGAGCAGCCGACAAAACGTTCACCGTTGATTACTGAAGAAGAAATTCGGCTGATGATTGAGCTGGGCAAAGAAGAAGGGGTTTTAACGGATGCTGAACGCAGAATGCTGCATCGCATTTTTGAATTTGGAGATACCCGTGTTTCGGAAGTCATGGTTCCGGTAGAAAAAATTGCGGCTATAGATATAGATATTTCTTTTACTGAATTGCTGGATTTTGTGATAGAAGAAGGGCATTCACGGATTCCGGTATACGAAGGAAGTATAAATAACATCAAAGGTATTATTTATGCGCGTGAACTTTTGAATATTTGTCGTAATCAGGAACTGGTTGTAATAAAAGATCTGATACATCCTCCATATTTTATTAATGCCAATAAGAGGGTTAGTGAGTTGTTACGTGAGTTCCAGCGAATTCGTGTATATATGGCGATTGTAACAGATGACGCAAAACAGACATTAGGTTTGGTAACTTTAGAAGATCTGGTCGAAGAGATTGTTGGTGAAATTGAAGGCGATGTAAGTTAGCCTATATATTGGAGGTGATTATCAATTAAGTCAGAAACAAAAGCATTAAAGATAGCAGAATTAGCAGACGATAAGAAGGCACTTAATACAGTAGTATTAGATTTAAGGAATTTTTCTAGTTTTTGTGATTTTTTTGTTATTGCCAGCGGGACTTCAACAACGCATAATAAAGCTATCGCGGATGGAATCACAAAAAAGATGCGTGAAGAAAAAACACGGGCATCTCATCGCGAGGGATATGCTGAGGCGACGTGGATTGTGCTGGATTACAATAGTGTTATTGTTCATATTTTCAATGAAGAAAACCGCAATTTTTATGATTTGGAACATCTTTGGGGCGATGCGGTACAACTACAATAATCGGGTGAATAAAAGAGGGGAGAAGAAAAGGAAATGAACTTTCTAATATTTGCTTTTCCTGTTGTTGCTTTTTTCTCGGGAGTATTTTTTGGGTATAGTATTTGCAGAAAAGAGGACGAGGGGAAAAATAAGCGTCTTTGGGTTCGTATGGAACGCCGGAATATTATGCGTACGATTAATGCTTTAGTTTCGGCAATTGATTTTAAAGATCATTTGACTAAAAGCCATTCGGATAAAGTTAGACAATATGCCGGCCTGCTTGCAGAAAAGATGGGCGTTCCGAAAGAAGAGATAGCTACGATAAAGGAAGCTTGCCAGCTGCACGATTTGGGTAAAATTGGTGTACATGATTATATTTTAACTAAGGCGGGGAAACTTACGGAAAAAGAATGGAATGAGATCAAATCACATTCTTTGGCTGGAGCTGTAATCTTAAAGCCGTTTCATTTTTTAAGTAAAGTAGTTAAAATTGTGCGCCAGCATCATGAACGCTATGATGGCGGAGGATATCCGGACGGGATTAAAGGCGATGATATTACTCTTGGGGCAAGAATTATGGCTGTAGCGGATAGTTACGATGCTATGGTAAGTAAGCGTCCGTATAAAGATCCCATGAGTATAAAGAAAGCAGTGGAAGAGATCGCGAGAAACCGTGGAAAGCAGTTTGATCCACGCGTAGTAGATATATTTTTAAAAGTACAGGCAGAGAACCCGGAGCTTTTTAAGAATATTGGAGATAAGTATAGTGAGCCAAGACCTAAAGAGTAAAATTATTAAACTAGTTACAGCATGGGTGCAAGAGCAAAATATAGACTCATCGCAATTGCATATTTACCTGGAAGATCAGAAGGAAAAAAAGTTTGGTGACTGGTCTCTTAATATAGCGATGAAACTGGCTAAGGAGTGTCGAAAAGCTCCGGTACAGATAGCGGAACAGATAAAGGCATATCTGAACGAAAAATTTATTGATTTAAATATTAGCGATAGCATTAAAAATATCGAAATTAAGCCGCCAGGATTTATTAATATATTTTTATCGGATCTTGCCTTTTACGATATACTGCGTAATGTAGGAATTCAAAAAGATGATTTTGGACGTAATGACGAGGGAAAAGGAGGAAAAGTGCTTATAGAGTTTGTTAGCGCGAATCCCACTGGTCCTTTAAGTATTGCGCATGCCAGACAAGCTGCTGTAGGCGACAGTCTTGCCAATATTATGGAATTTTCCGGATTTGATGTGAATAGAGAATATTATCTTAATGATGAAGGTAATCAGATCAATAATCTGGGCTTGAGTCTGGAAGCTCGCTATCGAGAAGATTCCGGAGCTAAAGGGGTGGAATTTCCTAAAGACGGATATAAAGGACATTATTTACAAGAGCAGGCTAAAGAAATTATTGGCAAGCTGAAAAATAAAGAGATTGATTCAGAAATATTACAATTACCATTTTTTCGCGATTATGCGGTGGAGAAAATATTAATCGAAATAAAAGATCATTTGCATAAGTTTGGTGTGGATTTTGATGAATGGTTTAGCCAGAAAGAGCTGTCTAAATCCGGAGAAATAGAAAAGACTCTTGATGAGTTAAAAGACAAAAAGTTTATTTATGAAAAGGATGGGGCGGTTTGGTTTAAATCATCTGAATTCGACGATGATAAAGACCGGGTGCTGATCAAGAGTGATGGTGAATTTACGTATTTGACTCCGGATATTGCTTATCACAAATTAAAATTTGAACGCGGGTATAATAAATTGATTAATATTTGGGGGCCGGACCACCATGGGTATATTAATCGCCTTAAAGCTTCGGTGAGTGCGCTGGGTTATGAAAGTAAAAATGTTTCGATTGTTATTATCCAGCTGGCTACTTTATTCCGGGATGGTAAACCGGTAGTTATGTCTACCCGGGCGGGAGAGTATATAACTTTGAAGGAATTATTGGATGAAGTAGGCAAAGATGCCGCACGTTTCTTTTTTCTTATGCGTAAATGCGATTCCCAGCTTGAATTTGATCTGGAGTTAGCTAAGAAAAAAACTCTAGATAACCCGGTATATTATATTCAATATGCGCATGCTCGGATATCTGGTGTTTTAAGTCAAAAGGATGAACGATTAAAAACAACAGACGGAGAATATATTGATCTTTCAATGTTTGCAGACTTTACAGATAAACAAGTAAATATAGAGCTTTTAAAGGAAGAGGAAGAAATAGACCTAATTCGTCTGATTAATCACTTTTCCGCAGTTTTGGTCGATTGCACGGTTACGCTAGATCCACAGGGGCTAACGACGTATTTACGAGAGCTGGCAGGTCAGTTTCACACATTTTATAGTAAGCATCGTGTAATATCAGAAGATAAAGAGCTTTCTCTTGCCAGAGTGGTTCTTATTTGTTGCGCGCGTCAGGTTATTCGAAACGGATTAAATCTTTTAGGTGTGCAAGCGCCGGAAAAGATGTGATTCCAGGGAAGAAAATGGATAAAATATACGATATAGCGATATTAGGTTCAGGTCCAGGCGGATATGTATCTGCGATTAGGGCAGCTCAGCTGGGATTGTCTGTTTGTTTGATTGAAAAACATAAACTGGGCGGAGTTTGTTTGAATGCCGGATGTATTCCAACCAAAACATTGCTTAAAAGCGCACATCTATATCAATCTTTACAGTCTATTGAAGATTTAGGGGTAAATTTGGAAAATCTTTCTTTTGATCTTTCAGTTTGCCAGAAAAGAAAAACTTCGGTAGTCGAACAACTGAAGAAGGGGATTGAATTTATTTTAAAAAAACGCGGTGTAGATATTGTTTACGGTGCAGGTAGAATTATCAGTAAAGATGAGATTAAAGCAGGCGATCAAAACATCAAGTTTAAAAACTGTATTATTGCGACCGGGTCAAGGCCTGCTCAGCTTCCAGCGATAAGCTTTAATCCCAGCGGCGGGATTGTTTCTAGTGATGAATTGCTGGAAGTAGAATCAGTTCCAAAAAGTTTATTGGTTATTGGTGGTGGAGTTATTGGTTGTGAATTTGCAGATATCTTTAATAGTATTGGTTCTGAAATCACAATTGTTGAGTTGGCCGGACAGTTGTTACCGAATGAAGATGCAGAAGTCTCCCGGGCGTTGACAATAAGCTTTAAGAAAAGAGGGATTAAGATTCTTACATCAACCAGCATTCAAGAATTGAGCCAGACAGAGGGAGACTTGGAGGCAATCACAGATATTGGTCAAAAAATATCTGTAGAAAAAGTATTGCTTTCTGTGGGTAGAACCGCAAACACGCAGGACAGTGGAATAGAAGAAATAGGTATTAATATAGAGAATGGGCGTATTATCGTAAATGAATATATGCAGACAAATATTGACAATTTTTATGCTATCGGTGATGTTGTCGGGAAGATGTGGTTGGCGCATGTAGCAAGTGCAGAGGGAAAAAAAGTGGTAGAAAATATCGCCGGAGAGCAGGCAAAGATAGATTATACGATTATTCCCAGATGTATCTACACATATCCCCAAATAGCAAGTGTTGGTATGACTGAAAAACAAGCTCGGGAAAAAGGTAATGAGATAAAAGTCGGTAAGTTTCCTTTTTCCGCTTGCGGCAAAGCTATGGTTGAGAAGTCAGGACCGGGATTTATAAAGTTACTTATTGATGCAGATAATAATAAAATTATTGGCGCTTCTCTCTTCGGAGATACTGTTACGGAAATTATTTCCCAGGTTTGTATTGCTATGCAGTCTGGACTTACGGCTGATGAGCTGGCAAATATAGTTTTTGCCCATCCGACCCTTTCAGAGACAATTATGGAAGCGGCCGAAGCAGTCCAAGGCAGAGCAATACACGTAATATAAAATCAAAGGTCAAAAGTGAATATGTGGATTGCGAAATTATTGATTTAGGGTGTATGGATTATGGTGAAGCCCTTGATCTTCAAAAAAAACTTCATAAGCAGAGGCAACTGGATCAGCGTCCGGATACTTTGTTGCTATTAGAACATCCTGCTGTGATTACTTACGGTCGTGTAGCTGATGAAGAAAAGAATATTCGAGTAGACACTGAATATTTAGCCCAGAAAAATATTCAAACAGTTGAAACTGACCGGGGCGGGGATGTGACTATTCATATGCCGGGACAACTTATTGCTTATCCAATCTTTGATTTGAAACAATACGGAAGAGATATCCATAAATTTGTTCGTGCTTTAGAAGCTGTTATGTTACAGTTTTTAGTTGGATATGGACTCGTTAGTGGACGGCGTGTTAAAAATTCTCCCGGGGTTTGGCTGGGAGATAAAAAGATAGGCTTTGTCGGTATTGGAATAAGTAAATGGATTAGTTTCCATGGGATAAGTATTAATATTAATTGCGATCTATCTTTTTTTGCTATGATCTGTTCTTGCGGGATAGAAAACTTGCAAATTACAAGTTTGGAACAGATGTTGGGTAAGGAAATGTCGATGCTGGCGGCTAAAGATTATTTAAGCGAAGCTTTTAAAAACATATTTAATCTGCAATACAGACTTGAAAAAAAGACTATATAATGTTAGGATTAATAAATAAACATAATATCTTTAAAATATGCAAAACAAGTTTTATCCTGAAAGGGGAGAGTTATGAAAGAAATAGTTTTACCTGAGATTGGCGATGATGTAGAACATGCAACTATATCTTTTTGGCATGTGGAAGAAGGAGAGCGTGTAGATGAAGGTATGGATCTCGTGGAAATTAATACGGAAAAAAGTGCGTTTAATGTTCCTTCACCATGTTCTGGGGTGATCACTGAAGTTCGGGCGACAGAAGGTGAAACCGTACAGGTTGGTAATATCTTGGCAATGATACAAGAGGAGGAATAAAATGGACGAAATCTTGGAAATATTAGAAAAAGATGCGCGTGTAAGTGCAGAAGAGATTGCCAAGTTTACAAAAATAGATACTAAAACGGTCAAAAGAAAAATTAAAAAGTATGAAAAAGACGGAGTAATCGTTGGCTATAAGACTGTTCTTAATAAAGAATTAGTAAGGGAACAACATCAGGAAGTTAGGGCTTTAATTGAGGTTACTGTTATGCCGCAGAAAAACCTGGGATTTGATCATATTGCTGAACGGATATATCAGTTCCCGGAAGTATCAAGTTGTTCTCTGGTATCGGGGACTTATGATCTTTTGTTGGTTGTTGAAGGTAAAGATATGCATACGATTTCTAACTTCATCGCAGAAAAATTATCTCCTATGGAAAATGTGAAAGGCACGGTTACACATTTTCTTTTAAAAAAATATAAAGAAGACGGAGTAATTCTTAGACATCGTGAGGATAATAAACGGATAGCAATATCATACTAGTGAATAGTTATTGGTGAATGGTGAATAGTCAGAAAGAAGATATATGAAAAGAAAAAATGTAGTAGCAAAAAAAGTTTCAGATTTAGCTCCTTCGGGTATTCGGGCGTTTTTTGATCTTGTTTTAGAGATGAAAGAAGTGATCAGCCTGGGGGTTGGAGAGCCTGATTTTGTAACGCCTTGGAATATTAGGGAAACAGGTATTTTTTGTCTGGAGCAAGGATATACCTCATATACTTCGAATAAGGGGCTTTATAAATTAAGATTGTACTTGCGACGATTTTTAAAACAACGTTATGGACTTGATTATTGTCCTGATGAACAAATATTGATTACTGTAGGAGTTAGCGAAGCATTAGATTTGGCGGTACGTGCGATTCTTAATCCTGGAGAACACATTATTGTGCCGGAACCGTGTTATGTTTCGTATGGTCCGGTGGTTGAATTGGCAGGAGGTGTACCCGTTTATTTATCCAGTACGGAAAAAACAGGGTTTAAGATTACTGCGAATCAACTCGAACGTGCATGTACGAAAAAGACAAAAGGGATAATCTTGAATTATCCGTCTAATCCTACGGGAGCTTCTTATACTCGTAAAGAACTTGAAGCGATTAACAGAGTTTGCCGGAAATATGACCTGGTGGTTATTACCGATGAAGTATATGCTGACTTAGCTTATGATCATGAACATACTGCGTTTCCTGCCTTGAAAGAGGCAAAATCGCGCACTATATATTTGAACGGGTTTTCTAAGACATATGCAATGACCGGATGGCGTTTAGGATATGCCTGCGGGCCGAGTGAATTAATTGCGGCAATGACAAAGATTCATCAGTATACAATGCTTTGTGCTCCGATTATGAGTCAAATGGCTGCCTGTGAAGCATTGCAGACAGGTAAACGCAGTGTGGAGGAAATGAAAAAAGAATATCACAGAAGAAGGGATTTTATGTTTGAGAGCCTAAATGATTTAGGGATGTCTTGCATAAAACCTGCAGGTGCGTTTTATATCTTTCCGTCTGTAAAGAAATTTGGGTTAAGCTCTTTGGAATTTGCTAATCGATTATTGAGAGAAGAAAAAGTAGCGTTAATTCCTGGAGTTGCGTTTGGTAAATCATATGAGGGGTATGTGCGTATATCTTATGCTACTAACTATATGCAGCTTAAAGAGGCGGTTGTGCGGATAAAACGTTTTTTAAATACGCTTTAAGAAATAATAAAGGGAGATACTTTGTGTATGTTTAAAAAGAAAGTCTATTTATTATTATTATGTATATTTTTGTTCTCAACCATGTTTTGTTATGCGAAGGACTATTCTTTTCTAGATGAAAAAGAAAAGCCGATATTAACTTTGTGGGCAAAGGCCGATAAAATGGTCTATTGTTTAAATGAAGATACAGTTAATATCAATGTATACCTGAAAAATAATAGCGATGAAACATTGGAGTTGGTTGAGCCGGCAATAGATAAGCGTTCTTTTGTTATTCAAATAGAACAGCCGGATGAGGAAAAACAGAATCTTTTAGAGATCTATGGGTTGGACTTGAAAACTATTCGACTGTTTCCAGGGAAAAGAATAAAATTTCCGATTAACTTTTCTCCGGAAACGCTAGGGGAACATAAGGTGCATGTGTTGTATAACGGATTTAACGATAAGACGATATCTGTTGCGCCTGTTTCTGTTTTTGTTGTTCGGCAGAATGCTACTGATGAAGAGGTGGAGGAATAAAAGCCTATTCAATACCTTCCCGTAATTGTTTTTCGGCGTCTACTTCATCCCGGTTGAGCATAATAATTGATTCTTGAATGCTTTGTTTGAATTCCGGCGATATGAATGAAATCCCGCGTAATTGTCTTAATATTTGAATTACCATTCTGAAATAGCGTACTATTTCTCCTTCGTCAGCGTTGACAGCTTCTTTTAAGGCAGCGAATTCTTCACCACAAGACCATTTTTCGATTGCGCGAGCAAGATTAAAATAGGGTTTTTTGCTTATGGGACGGATTTTCTGTTTTTTCTCAGCTTTTAATATCGAATCAATAACAGGTGTTATGATATTATGAGTTTTGAGAACAGCAGAGGATAATTTTGTATGTAATTGGTTTTTTCTCGGTTCAAAAACTAGTGCTGCAAGTACAATGTTTAGATCAATACTCGATAGCCCTTCTAAAATATTTGAGCTGAATAATTCAGTGATCGGTAATTCATATCCGTATAATTGTGAGGCAAACTCTCCCTTATAACTTAGTGTGTTATTCTTAATGTAACCGAGATTTTTAAGCAGGATTACTTTAGATTGCATGAGATCTAGTGCATTACGTCGGGCTTTTTTTGATGATTGAAAGTAATGTAACGTGAGTGGGTAAACATTATATAATTTTTCGTTCCATTTACGATATAGGTGAAGAATAGTAGCATAAGATATATTAAATTGGCTTAAGATTGGTTCCGGCTGTCCGAAAATGATTTTTTTTATTTGTTTTGTATCCATGCGTTTGGGGTTTATTCTCGAGTAAACAAAGCCTTCTTTATCGATGCCTCTGCGTCCGGCTCGTCCGGCCATTTGATAATAATCTCGACAGCGTAAGTTTGCATGATAATACCCGTAGAACTTTCGTAGTTCATCAAAAACAACGGTTTTTGCCGGCATATTTATGCCGAGGGCAAATGTTTCGGTGGTAAAAATAAGTTTTATAAGACGGCTGGTAAAGAGCTGCTCAATGACTTCTTTTAAACTGGGGAGAAGCCCGGCATGATGATAAGCGATACCTTTTTTTATTAGCGGTGTTAGTTTTTGAGCTGAAGGTTCGTTTTCTAGGCCAAATTTTTTTATAAGATTTTCAAATAAAGAACTGAGTTTATCTTGTTCATCCCTGGTGAGGAAATTAAAGCGTGTCACTTTATGAGCTAGTCCTTCGCAGCGTTTGCGGCTAAAGGCAAAATAGATTGCTGGTAATTGATTCTGATTTTGCATGTGTGTTAGCATTGATGACAATTTATTTGGAGTTGATTTTATCGAGTATTTATGTTTGTAATGTTTTTTGCGGGAGCTGCGTTTTTGTCCGAAATAATTGTGAATGTTTTTTTCCAGTTGCTTGGTATTAGAAAATATTCTGTTCTCACATTGAAACCAATGGGTGAGAGGGACAGGCCGTTTTTTTTCGCTGACAATTTCAATTGGATGATCATGGATTTTTTTTATCCAGTTAGCGACTTCTGTGGCATTTGGAATTGTTGCACTCAGAGCTAATATGCGGATATGTGGAGGGCAGAACATTATCGATTCTTCCCAGACCGTGCCTCTTTCTGTATCATCCAGATAATGAACCTCATCGAATATTACCCAGGAGATGTTACTAAACCGCTTGGGATCTTCTAAAAGCGTATTGCGGAAAATCTCTGTGGTCATGATTAGAACTGGTGCATGTGCATTCAAGCTGACATCACCGGTCAAAATACCGATATGATCCCCATAGACTTTAGAGAAATCTCGGAATTTCTGGTTAGAAAGCGCTTTTATCGGGGCAGTATATATAACACCTTTATTTTCATCGATGCATTTTTCGATTACATGTTCGGCAATTGCTGTTTTTCCCGCTCCGGTTGGTGCGCAGACAATAACCGAACTTCCTTTTTCTGTATATTGTATGGCTTTTTCCTGAAAAGCATCATAAATCATAATAAATGCAATTATAGACTAAAAGGGGGGGATTTACAATCCAAATATTATATTTCTTTACAAAAAAAATGTAAAATGTTATTATTTATATCGTTATGGATTTTTCATCTATTTTCTTTAAACTGTTAGGAGTGATGACGGAAATATTTATTATTTCTGCGTGCGGGTTTATCTTTATAAGGCGTAATGTTTTGAACGGTGAAGTGTTGCGTGGGATGGGAAGTCTGACGATAAACTTGTTTTTTCCATGCCTTATATTTAGCCATTTTATTCGTAATTTTACTTTTGAGACGCTTGAACATTGGTGGATATATCCAATTTTAGGCCTGCTTATTTCTGGATTAGGGGCTGGCATTAGTTTGATTTTTCTTTCTTTTCATAAAGAACGGCCTTCAAAAAACGAGTTTATAAGTCTCATTGCTTTTCAGAATTGCGGATATTTACCATTGATACTTGTTCGAGCAATCTTTCCTCAGGTGCTTGCTGATAATTTGCTGATCGCTATTTTCTTATTTATTCAAGGTTTTAATTTTGTTTTTTGGAGTTTTGGGGTCAGGTTTTTAAGTGAGAATAAAAATACTCCATTGAAAATAAAACATTTCATGAATGCTCCGATGACTGCTTTGTTGATCAGCGTTGTGATAATCCTTGCCGGAATTCGAGAGATGATTCCGGAAGCTATCCTCAAATCTTCTGCTTTAGTCGGAGAATGCACTTTTCCTATGGCTTTATTAGTATTGGGCGGGATTTTGGCTGAGGGAGCAAGAGAGTACAAAAAAATGCCTTCATTTTATATAGAAGTTATAATCGGCAAGCTTATTATTTTGCCGTTGGTAGTATTATTTCTAATTAGTAAATTAGAGTTGCCCAAGGTCATGGCTGCGCTTATCATCATCCAGGCTGTTATGCCTCCGGCTATAAACTTAAGCGTGGTAGCGTATGATCAAAAAGCAGATTTTAAATCTGTAGGACAAGCTGTTTTGATTGCCCATATAGCGGCAATTATTACGATTCCTGTAATTATGGGGGCATTTCTGTTTTTTTATAATTAATTTTTCAGGAAACGGGAAAATTGCAGAAACCAGTTCAAAAGGATAAGCCTGAATAGATGTAAATATTTATAGAATAAGATGTTAAATTAAGGAGCAGTGATTTTTTGCTGCTCCTTTTTATTTGATTTTATAGGATTTTTCTTGCGTATTTTAGTCTTTTGATTTATACTATAAATCTATCCGTATTTTTGTATATGAACTTGTAACTAATTTGTTTGTAAATGATTGAAAAAAGGGTTGTATGAAAGAAGAATTGTGGAAGTTTATTAATAATGACGGTGATTTTATTGTTCCCGATCCTGAAAAAGTAAACCGTCTTTATTTTCCGTTGGCCAATGAGGCGGAATTTATGTCCGCAGTTACGCCGTTACTCCAAGGGGATATAAAGATAGGTCAAAATCATTTTTTAACCCAGCCGATTACAAGTGAATGTCTTTACAATATAAAGTCTAATCGAAATTTTTGGTTGTATCTGGATAATCATAAGATATGGTCTTTAACCGGTGTTTCTTACTGCCGGTGTAAGAAAGAAAGTATGGCGCTTAAGGCTGGTATGCTTTGGCATACGATTACACGTACCTGTAAAGAAGTAGGGTTGGAATCTGAAATAACTAATTTTGTTCCGGTAAGTGGTGAGCATGTGGAGTTAATGCGGATAACAATAAAGAATATTTCGAAAAAGACAATTGCTTTTACTCCGACCTCTGCGATTCCGCTTTTCGGACGATCCGCGGATAACCTGCGTGATCATCGTCATGTGACAAGTTTATTAAACAGGATTAAATTACCACAACAGGGTATTATTCTTAAACCGGTGATGTCTTTTGATGAACGGGGACATAAGGTTAATCAGCATTCTTATTTTGTTTTTGGTCTTGAAGGTAAGGGAACTTTATCTGTAGGGTTTTTTCCTACGGTGGAATCTTTTATTGGAGAAGGCGGTTGTCTTGAATATCCTAAATCAGTTGTGGAGAACCGTACTCCGGTAAAGAAGATCACGGATATTCATCAAGGAAAAGAAGCTATGGGTGCATTGCGCTTTAAAAAGAAAACGCTTAAGCCGGGGGCATCTGTAGAATATATTATTATGTTGGGGATAGCCGAAGTTGATAATCTTCCGGTTAAGATATTTAATAAGTTCAATACAGCAAAAAAAGTTGCCAGAGCGCTGAATGAAAATAAAGCTTATTGGAAACAGAAAATTGATACCATGGATTTTGTTACGGGTGATAAAGTTTATGATCGGTGGTTGAAATGGGTTAGATTGCAGCCTGTTTTGAGAAAAATATTTGGTTGTTCTTTTTTGCCGGAGTTTGATTACGGTCGGGGAGGAAAAGGCTGGCGTGATCTCTGGCAGGATTGTCTGACCCTGATTTTTATTAATCCGAAACAGATGAGGAAGATTTTAACAGCTAATTTTTCAGGCGTAAGGATTGATGGGACAAACGCGACAATTATCACCAAAAAACCAGGACACTTTATTGCGGACAGAAATAAGATTTCGCGTACTTGGATGGATCATGGAGTATGGCCGTATTTTACACTGCAGCTTTATATGCATCAGACAGGAGATTTAGATGTATTATTTGATAATGTTAATTATTTTTATGATCAATTGATATTTCGTGCTAAAAAGAGAGATTCTAATTGGAAATCCAGGTGTAAATACGGAAGCCATTTACATACTAGGAGTGGAAAGCTGCATAAAGGGACTATCCTGGAGCATGTTTTGGTGTCGCATCTGACTGCATTTTTTAATGTAGGGAATCATAATAATATGAAATTGGAGGATGCGGATTGGAACGATGGTCTGGATATGGCGCATGAGAAGGGAGAAAGTGTTGCTTTTACCTGTTTCTATGCCTGGAATATCTATAATATTACAATTTTACTGAATGAACTTAAAACTCGTCTAAAGAAGAAAAAAGTGTTTTTAACCGAGGAGCTATTACTGCTTCTGGATACTAGTCAAAAACACCCGGTTAATTATAATAATGCAGCTGAAAAAAGAGCGCGTTTAGCCAAATATTTTAGTACAGTTAAGCATAGTGTAAGCGGTAAAAAGAAAGCTTTAGATATCGATGTGCTTATTAAAGATTTAACCGCAAAATGGAAATGGCTCTTTAAACATGTACAGACAAAAGAATGGGTTGATTTAAACGGAAAAGAAGGGGTTTTTAACGGGTATTATGATAATAAGGGTAGACGAGTTGAAGGCAAAGTAAACGGTAAGGTTAGAATGACTCTTACCGGTCAGGTTTTTCCGATTATGAGCGGGATTGCAAGTAAGGAGCAGTCCCATAAGGCTTTTAAAGCTGCACAACGTTATTTGAAACAGAAGCAACATGGTGGATATCGTTTGAATACTGATTTTGAATCTCCGCAATTTGACTTGGGGAGGGCTTTTGCTTTTGCTTACGGTCATAAGGAGAACGGTGCGGTTTTTAGTCATATGTGTGTCATGTTTGCTAATGCGCTATATCAACAGGGACTGGTTAATGAAGGATATGAGGTTATCGATAGTCTGTTTAATATGGCACTGAATACCCCGGCAAGTAAAATTTATCCTTGTTTACCGGAATATTTTGATTTAGAAGGCCGCGGGATGTATTCTTATTTGACTGGATCTGCCAGCTGGTATGTGATGACTGTACTTACCGAGATATTCGGGATTAAAGGTCATTTTGGAGAGTTGGTTATCGCGCCTAAATTAGCGGCTAAACAGTTTATAGGGACAAAGAATGTTTCTTTGCGCTGCAATTTTGCTGGGCGTTCTTTGAACATTACTTTTAAAAATCCGCGTAAAGTAGAATATGAAAAATATGCCTTTTCAGGGGTAACGATTTCTCCTCAGATGTCTTTTGCTAGTATATCTGAGAAGGAAATCATTATCCTGCGTAAAGAGCTTCTTAAAGTACCTAAAAACACACCAATTAATATTGAAATAATCCTCAATTCTAGCCAGAATATTTCATAGTATAGTCTACTACGGGCACAATTTGCCGCACATCTGCGGCGTTGTATTCCTTCAGCTTCTCCTCGACGTACCGCAGAGGGTACTCCTCCGGGAGCTTCAGTCGTGCGCCTTGCATCTGTACTACATCTTGCACCCTCGTTACGATGATACCATGAAATATCCGAGCTTCTGAGAATTGACACGCCTTTTTTTCTGTGCTACAATCGTTCTTAATTCTACCTATATATAATATATTATATAATTTTAAATTATATATAGTTGTACTCCTAAGATATTCTAATTTAATAAAAAGAAAGGTCAAACCATGAAAATCTTGATAACCGGTGGATTAGGGTTTATCGGTGGTAACTTCATACGATATATTTTAAAAACCTATCCGAAAATCTATATTGTTAATCTCGATAAGCAGACTTATGCAGCCAACCGGGGAAATATTAAAGAATTTTCCGCATATTCGCATTATTCTTTTGTAAAAGGGGATATAGCTGATCGTAAAATAGTTAACAAGGCTATGCGCGGTTGTTCTATGGTTATTAATTTCGCGGCGGAAACACATGTGGACAGATCAATAGAGGATGCGGATGTCTTTATAAAAACCAATGTCTTTGGGGTACATACTCTTTTAGAGGCTGCTCGAAAAATAAAGGTTAAAAGATTTATTCAAATAAGTACAGATGAAGTTTATGGATCTAGACTTTCCGGTTCGTTTAAGGAATCAGATCGGTTGGGACCCAATAATCCATATTCTGCAAGCAAGGCTTCAGCTGATATGTTGGTCAGGTCGTATTTTAAAACTTATAATATGCCGGTAATTATTGTGCGTCCGACGAATAATTTTGGGCCGTATCAATTCCCGGAAAAAGTTATTCCGCTTTTTGTGACCAATCTTCTGGAGAATAAAAAGGTTCCGTTGTATGGGGATGGTAAAAATATTCGTGACTGGTTATTTGTGTTTGATAACTGCCGGGCAATTGATTTGGTGCGACGAAAAGGTGAGATTGGAGAAATTTATAATGTTGGCGCAGGTAATGAGGTTAAAAATATAGAACTGACGCAGATGATTTTAGAACGATTGGAAAAATCGCCGAAACATATAAAGTATGTAAAGGATCGATTAGGACATGATCGTAGATATAGTTTAAGTAGTGCTAAGTTACGTTCTTTAGGATTTAAACCGAAATATGGTTTTCAGCAGGCTCTGATTTATACAATTGATTGGTATAAGGATAATCAAAACTGGTGGAAGAAGCTAAAAAGAAAATCCTCATAACCGGCATAAATGGAATGCTTGGTGCAGATTTAATTAAACAGCTGTGCAATAAATATTGCATTGCGGGTATAGATATAACTTCGTCGGAAAAAGACGGTATTGAATGTGTGTTGTGTGATATTACCGATGAACAGCAGGTTGAAGATGTTTTTTTGCGATTGGCTCCTTGGGGTGTTATTCATGCTGCTGCCTATACGAATGTAGACGGGTGTGAGCAAGATACTAAAAAGGCTTATCTTATTAATGCCGAAGGGACAAAGAACGTTGCAACTGTTTGTAAAAAAACAGGCGCAAAACTTATCTATATCAGCACCGATTATGTTTTTGACGGAAAAAACACTATTCCCTATAAAGAAACAGATTCTCCTAATCCATTGAATGAATATGGTCGTACAAAGCTGGCTGGGGAGGAGTTTGTCCGGGCTTATGCGGATGAGTTTTTGATTGTGAGAACAAGCTGGCTTTTTGGTTTAGCTGGTAAGAATTTTGTAAGAACAATCATAGAAAAGGCAGGGGAAGTAGAACAGCTGAAGGTGGTTAATGACCAGACCGGTAGTCCTACCCATACTGTGAGTTTAGCGCAGGCTATAGATAAATTAATTGATTCTGTTTTTTTGTCTGGTTCAGAAACAGAACATCGTGATCTTTTTCATGTAAGCAATTCAGGTAGCTGTACCTGGTATGAGTTTGCTAAAAAGATTTTAGAATTAAACGAATTGAAAACCGAAATTATTCCGGTGGATTCTTCTGTGGTTAGTCGTCCGGCAAAACGCCCGCATTTTTCGGTCATAGATAATTCCTATTATCAACAGATTACAGCAGATGAATTATGTAGTTGGCAGGAAGCGCTTCGCTGTTATCTTAACCTAATGACAAGTGATGTATAAAACCCAAGAAGAAATCTCAGCTGGCGGAGTAGTATTTAAATCAGAATCAGGTGTGATTCGTGTTGTTATGATTAGGCGTACGCAGGGGACAGTTTGGTGTCTGCCCAAAGGAAAGATAGAATCAGGGGAGACTAAAGAACAAGCAGCGTTAAGAGAGGTGCAGGAAGAGACCGGTGCTATTGCCGAAATCCAGGATTTTCTAGGAGATGTAAAATATGAATATACCGATCCCCGTCGCACATTGCATCTGAAAAAGACAGTGCGTTTCTTTTTAATGAAGTGGGCTGGGCATGATAAACACTATTACGACCATGAAGGAAATAATGCGACCTGGTTTGATTTGGAAAAAGCAATAGAATCTGCGACTTATCCCGGAGAAAAACAGATATTGCAAGAAGCTAATACATTTTTGCAAAAAACAGAGTAAGGATAATGAAATTTAGAAAATTGGTACTTTATTTTGAAAGATTGGAAGCAACTACTAAACGTCTTGAAATGATAGATATTTTGGCGGAGTTGTTTAAATCTATTGATAATCAGGACGAGATAGATAAAGTTATATATCTTTGCCAGGGGCAGCTTTTACCGTCTTTTAAAAACATAGAATTTGGCATGAGTGATAAGTTGATTCATAAAGTAATAGTTGAAGCAACCGGCGATACATCTGAGAAAATTCTGGATATGTTCCAAAAGATGGGTGATTACGGTGAAGTTGCTCAACAGTTGTGTGAAGGCAAGAAAGAAGTTCCAACCTTGACGCAGGTGTATAAACTACTTGCGGAGGTTGCTACTGTTTCCGGCTCAGGAGCAGTTGCTAAGAAAGTGGGGATTTTAGCCAAGCTTTTAAACGATGTAAGTGCTTTAGAAGCAAAGTATGTAGTGCGTATCATCCTCGGCCGCTTACGGCTGGGAGTAGGAGATCCCACGGTCTTGGACAGTTTATCTTTAGCTTATACCGGAGATAAGTCTTTGCGTAAAAAGTTGGAACGCGCTTATAATCTTTGTTCTGATCTGGGGCTGGTTGCTAAGATATTATTTCAAGAAGGAATAAAAGAGATTGAAAACTTTAAGATTATTGTTGGTTGTCCGATTCGGGTCGCTTTGGCCGCAAGGCTTAAAAATCCAAAAGAGATAATAGAAAAGATCGGGAAGTGTGCTGTAGAGTCTAAATATGACGGGTTTCGCGCTCAGGTGCACAAAGATGGCAATAAAATAAATATATATTCTCGCAATTTAGAAGATACAACTTTGATGTTTCCGGAAATAGAAAAGGCAGTACGGGAAAATATAAAGACAAAAAAAGTGATCTTTGAAGGAGAGGCTATTTCATATGATCCGGATACCGGAGAATGTTTGCCTTTTCAGGTGACAGTGCAACGTAAAAGGAAGTATAATATTAATGAAATGCAGGAGCTTTACCCATTAAGGATTTATATATTTGATATTCTATATGCTGACGGAGATTTAACCAGAGAACCATATCAGACACGGAGAAAAATAATGTCTGAAGTTATAAAAGATGGGAAGGTACTTAAGAAGGCGCCTTTTGAGGTGGTCGATGACGCAAAACGATTATCGGATATTTTCGAAAAAGCGGCGAATGCCGGGTTAGAAGGTATTGTTGCTAAACGGCTGGATGGCCCGTATAGGGCAGGCGGCCGGGATTTTAACTGGATTAAATTAAAGCGTTCTTATGAAAATAACCTGACAGATACGATTGATTGCGTTTTAGTTGGATATTTTGTCGGAAAAGGGGCCCGGGCAGCTTTAGGTATCGGTTCACTTTTAGGCTGTGTTTACGATAAGAAAAATGACAGCTTTAAAACAATTGCTAAGATTGGTTCCGGGGTGACTGAAGCTGAATGGATAAGAATCAAAGCAATGATGGATAAGCTTAAGACTAAAACATCTCCTGTACGGCTGGAATCACAGATTGTTCCAGATGTCTGGGTAAATCCTAAGTTGGTTGTAGAAGTGCAGGCAGATGAAATTACCAAAAGTCCGGTGCATACCTGTGGGAAGACAGAAAATGAATCTGCCGGTTTTGCGCTTAGATTTCCGCGGATGGTGCGTTTTGTGCGAGATGATAAGAATCCGGAAGATGCTACAAGTGTAGACGAAATACTAAAGATGTTTAAAATGCAAGGGAGGAAAAGTAACGATGCTTAAAGAAGCTTTATTATGGGAAAAGGCTATGGGTAATGCTGTTTATTGCCGTTTATGCATGAGAAAGTGTCTGATAGATGAAGGACATCTGGGCTGGTGTCAGACACGGGTGAATAAAGAGGGAGCGCTGTATACTCTTACTTATGGACAGGTTGCTTCGATGACCATTTCTCCTATAGAAAAAAAACCGATGTATCATTTTTTTCCCGGAAGCATTTGGCTTACCTTAGGCGGAGTAGGGTGTAATTTTAAGTGTCACGGATGCCAGTCTTGGGATGTGTCTCATTGTGATGTAAAGAAAAAACTACCGCAGACAAATTATATGAGCCCGGAAACAGTGGTCAAAAAAGCTAAAAAAAATGGTTGTAAAGGGATTGTGTTTACTTATAATGAGCCGACGATGTGGTTTGAGTACACCTTAGATGTCTTTAAAAAAGCAAAAGAAGAAGGATTGTCTACTTGTTATGTTACCAATGGGTACATGACTCCGCAGGCATTAGATATGATTAGTGAATATCTTGACGGGTTTTGTGTGTCTATTAAAGGTGCTTTTATTGAGAGTTATACTCGTATTTCTGATATTTCTGATATAAATACTATTTTTAGCAATACTAGTGATGCGAAGCGAAAGCATGCGATACATGTTGAAATCATCACCTCGATTATTCCGGGATATAATTCTAATGAAAAAGAGTCAAAAGAGATCTGTGCCTGGATATTTGCGGAATTAGGTAAGGATACGCCGTTACATCTTACCCGCTTTTTCCCGTACGGAGATTTTAAGGATGTTGCGCCTACGCCGGCTGGGTTGTTGGATAACTTATATAAGGTTGCAAAGAGGGAAGGGATTTACTATGTTTATGTGGGCAATATCCCCGGCCACAATGCCAGTCATACTTATTGCCAGAATTGCAAGAAGATGGTAATAAAAAGGAAAGAGTACGACGAAATAGAAGCTATTTTACGTGAAGGACATTGTCCTCATTGCAATGCTCTTATTTTTGGTAGGTTTGCGTTCTAAATGCACTTTCCCAATGCCCTCAATGAGTAAAATAAATAATATATTCTTTAAAATTTTCAAGCGTTTGCATGAAGTTTATGGTCCTCAATACTGGTGGCCGGGGCAGACTCGTATAGAAATAATCGTCGGGGCGATTTTAACTCAAAATACGGCCTGGGTAAATGTAGAAAAGGCGATAACAAATTTAGAAAAATCAGGGGTTCTTTCAGTAAATAAATTGTTAGATATAAAGCAAGATCGTCTTGCGGTATTAATACAACCATCCGGCTATTATAATGTAAAGGCTAAACGGCTAAATAACTTTATGCGTTTTTTAGCCAAAGAGTATAACAGTTCTTTAGATAATATGTTTAAAGAGACTTTGCCGGGGTTGCGTGATAAGTTGATTTCTGTGAACGGGCTGGGGGAGGAGACGGTTGATAGTATTTTATTGTATGCCGGAGCAAAACCGGTATTTGTTGTAGATGCTTATACTCGCAGGATATTTTGCTGTCAGGGGTTGATTGATAAGGATAATACGTATCAACAAATTCAGCAAAAATTTATGACCCATTTAGAAAATGATACAGAGTTATTTAATGAATACCATGCACTGATTGTGCGACTGGGCAAGGATGTTTGTCGTAAAAAACCAAAATGTAATGAATGCCCATTGCTGGATTTGAAAATGTAAGGAGTTTATTTGATGAAAATATTATTGACAAACGATGACGGAATTTACGCAGAAGGGCTATATGCTTTATATAAAAAGTTGAGTAAGAATTTTGATGTTACAGTCTGTGCTCCGGAAGTAGAACAGAGTGCTATCGGGCATGCCATAACGATGAGAAGGCCTTTGCGGGTGCAAAAGGCCAATGGTAACGCGAAGCTTTCAGGATATGCGGTGAATGGAACTCCGGCTGATTGTGTTAAGATCGCAGTACGTACTTTATTGAAAAAGAAACCAGATCTGGTTATTTCCGGGATTAATCATGGTCCGAATCTTGGGGCTGATGTATTGTATTCCGGAACAGTATCTGCCGCGGCTGAGGGAGCAATTTTAGGGATACCATCTATTGCAGTATCTTTAGCTACTTATCAGAATCACGACTTTCGTGGTGCTTCTGAAATTATGCTTAAATTAGCAAAATTGGTACAGAAGACAGGTTTGCCGAATGGGATGCTTTTAAATGTTAATGTGCCGGCGGTTCCAATGTCTAAGATACGCGGGATTCTAGCCACTAAGCAGGGGCGTTCCTTATATCAGGAGAATTTTGTCAAAAGGACTGATCCCCGCGGCCGGATGTATTATTGGCTGACCGGAAAGGTGAAATGGCTTAAAAAACCTAAAGATTCAGATATAAAAGCAATTGAGGAAAAATACGTTTCTGTAACGCCGTTACAATTTGATTTAACAGCGTATGATTTCATGCCAAAACTAAAAGAAATACTTGGAAAATAGAGATGAAGAAAGAAGAAGATTTTCTGAAAATTTTAGATCGAATATGCCAGAAGGATGATCGATATGCTCAGGATGCATATCTTTTTGTGTTCACGGCTCTTACACATACAATGGGGCAGTTGAAAAGAAAAGGCCATATTACCGGTCAGGAGCTTTTATATGGAATCCGGCAGATTGCGATCAAAGAATACGGGAGGATGGCGCGCACGGTATTTGAGCACTGGGGGGTGAAAAACAGCGAAGATTTTGGCAACATTGTGTTTAATCTGGTAGAAGAAGAGTTATTAGGTAAAACAGATGCGGACAGCATTAACGATTTTAAAAATAGTTACGATTTTAAGACGGTTTTTGAAGATGATTATGATTTCTTGTCCGGATAGGAAAGCCTTACCCTAATAGTGCTGAAAAACATCAAATAGTGCCATTGAAAATCGCAAAATTTTGTGGTATAATTAATTATAGAGTCGATAAAGGCAAACCCGTCGAAAGATGGGGACGGCACAAGAGGTCAACATACGTTGACGTTGTGCCCCTCAGAGAGAGTCGTAAGACTTTTTTTAAGGGCAAAGCCGCAGGCCTAATGTATTTGCGGAAGCTACAGCACTTGAAAGCCAGTCTCCAATGGCCCGATTGGGGAAGATTGATAAAGCTGTTAGCGGGGCAGCAGAATACTATGGTAGCTGGGTTGCCGAAAAAGGTCGCCGACACCTTTATCGGCTTTTTTTTATGCTTTTTTTCCGTAATTCCTTACTTTCCTTAAAAAAGTTTGCAAAATCCTTATCTATAATGTATAATTATAAAGTTTACTTCACCCCTTATAAAAGGGGTTTTTATTGTGTTAATGTATAGGGGGAGTTATAGATGGTAAGTTTTGATGATTTTAAGAAGGTAGAGCTTAAGATCGCCCGGATTATAGAGGTAATTGAGCATCCGAATGCGGATAAGCTGTATGTATTGAAGATAGAGGTAGGAGAGGTCCAAAAGCAGATAGTTGCGGGAATTCGTCTGCATTATACTAAGGAAGAGCTTGTTGGCAAGCAGATTGTGATTGTAGATAATCTGGAGCCAGTGATTTTAAGAGGAGAGGAGAGCCAGGGGATGCTGTTGGCTGCTTCTGATGGTGAACAACTTGCAGTTTTAACTCCGGATAGAGATATTGCTTCTGGAAGCCCAGTAAAGTAGAATCTATAAATTATATGTAATAGTTTATCAAAATGATTGACTTGTGAGGGGTTTGATGTATAATATGATTAGTAAATTAATAATTAACGGGAGAGGGATCTTGACTCTAAAAAAAGGACTTTTAGCGTTCATATCTATTGTTATCTTTTCTTGTTTGTTTTCCCTATCTGTATTTTCTGCAGAAACATTAGTTAGTATCGAAGCTGATAATGAGAATATTGTTTCTGTGCTTAAGTCTATTGCAGAACAGGCTGAGGTCAATCTAGTTGTTAGTAAAAGTGTTAGCGGTACGGTTACGGTAAGTTTAAGCAATATTCCGCTTGAGCAGGCACTGGATTCTGTAGTTAAGTCTAATAATTATCTCTATAAGCAGGAAAATGACATCATAAACGTGTATTCTTACGAGGAAATAAAACAAGAAGAGCGTTTTTCTAAAGTAAGAACTCGTGTTTATACTTTAAAATATGCCGATGTTGCGGATTTACGGCGTATTTTATTATCTATGAAATCTTCCCGTGGTCGTATTGAACTGAACGAAAAGGCCAACCAGGTAATTATCACTGATACCCAGGAAAAAATTGAAGAAGTAGAAATCGCAATTGCACGGCTTGATCAGCGACCGATGCTTAAGAAATATCGTTTATTATTTGCCAAGGCAGCAGAGGTGCAGACAAAATTGCTGCAGGTTATTCCTCCGGCAAAGGGGGAAATTTTTGTTGATGAGCGGACTAATAGTATTGTGGTTAAGGCGACACCGGTGATTTTAAACGATGTTGACGAGCTTATTAGCGGCTGGGATGTGAAAAGCCGGCAGGTTCTTATCGAAGCAAAAATATTACAGGTTACTCTGGATAAAAGTGTAAAAACAGGTATTGATTGGCAGTATCTGAAGGGTAAATATAATCTTAATGGGAATTTTGCTCAGAATATTACCACTGGTTCTACGGTTCAGGTTGGAATGCTTGACCGCCGTAATTATACTGCGGTCTTAGAACTGTTAGAATCATCTTCAGATACCGATGTTCTTTCTTCGCCTAGAATAGTGGTTATGGATGGCAAAGAAGCAAGCATTCTGGTTGGAAGTAGTGAGCCTTATATGGTTCAGCAGAAAGACACAGATACCGGTTTAATTACTACGGAAACCAAATTCTTGGATGTAGGTATTAAATTAAATGTTCTTCCGACTATAACCGAAGATGGTTATGTGATTATGCAAATTCATCCGGAAGTAAGTTCTGCCCGCCGTGTTGCCGAAGTGGACAATGCTCTTGCAGTGGATACTACAGAAGCTGATACCACAATGATGGTTTTAAATGGTGACACTGTGGTTCTGGGTGGTTTAATTAAAGATTCTCATAAGCTTACAGTGAATAAAGTTCCGGTGCTTGGTAATATTCCTGTGGTTGGCTTGTTTTTTCGTAATGATGTAAAAGAAAAGGTTAAGCAGGAGCTGGTTGTTTTTATCACACCGCATATTATAGAGCCTAACGGTACAAATGATGTTTTAATGCGGGAGGCTCAGCGGATTGAAGATTTGACTAAGCGAAGTATGCTGCTCCGGCGCAAGATCGATGACAATAAAATCAAGAAGGAGTAATATAATTCCTTGTGAAAGAAATCTTTTCCAAACCTCAGGCTACAATAAGAGATTTACTCTTAATTCTTTTTCACCGCAAGAAGTATTTTTTACTTCCCGCACTTATAGTTTTCTTTACAGCTTCTATCGGTAGTTTTTTTCTGCCTAAATATTACTCGTCTTCAGTGCTATTGTTGGTTCAGGACGAAAAAGTTATTAACCCATTGGCTAGAGAACAGCAGATATCTTATAGTGCAACCCAGGAAAATTTAGCAGAACAGTTGAGAACATTTTCAGAAAAGATACTTAATTTTCCTCAGTTGGTTATGGTTATCCAAAAGCTAGGAATAGACCGCAATCTTTCTAATCCGTTGGATAGAGAAAAATTTATTCGTGCTATACGTAAACGTACAGATATTCGTCTGCGTTCTCCAGAAGTTATAGAAGTTAGATATGAAGATAAAGATCCTCAAATGGCTCGAAAACTGGTTAATACGTTAGTTAATTGTTTTATTGATTATAATCGACAGAAGAAAGAAGACTTAGCTTTAACTGGAGTTAAATTCGCAGAAGGGCAAGCTGAGGTATATAGAAAATATTTAGAAAAATCAGAAGAATCTTTGTATGAATTCCAAACTAAATTTTCTTTTCAAAATCCAGGTAAAGATACGGATATAAATGTTTCTTTGCTGATCAATCACCAAACATCACTTACTAATACTAAGCTTAATTTACAAGAGATTGAGAATCAATTACAGAAATTGGATGACCAGCTTACCGGAAAGATTCCGGTGATGTTGAATGAAGACTTAATGCGTGCAAATCCGATCATTGAAAGTATTAATCAGCAGATTAAAACAAAACAGTTACAGATAGATGATCTTATGGTTCGGGAACCGGCTTCTGAACAGCTTTTGGATCTTGAGGTATCTTTGGATGCTTTAAGACGGCGTTTGGTCGAAGAGACGGAAAAGATGATCGATAGTCAGACACGACAGACAGCTCCGTTGTTTTATAAACAGCTTGAGCAAAGAAGAGTGGAATATCAAGAGAGGATTAAAGAACTCAATAAACGTGTGATGGAATTAAATGGACTGGTAGAAAAATATGAATCTAGAATTGCTACCTTACCTGAACAAGATCGGGTTTATGCGGAATTACAGAGAGATACCCGGGTGAATAATAATATTTATGAGATGTTACGATTTAAGGTGGAAGAAAATAGACTGGATGCGATTGAGTTGCAACAAAAAGGTACTCGTTATGAGGTTTTAGAATCTGGAAGAACCCCATTAAAACCTTCGAAACCCCAAAAATTATTGATTTCAATTATTGCGTTATTTTTAGGGATTATTACCGGTTTTGGCTGTGTGTTTTTAATTGAAGGGACCGACCATTCTTTTCGTACGGGGGAGGATGTCCGCAAATTTATTGATGTACCGTTTGTTGGCTCCACAAATATAATTTTGACTCAGGAAGAGTTTTCAGTAAAGCGTAGAAAACGTTTCAGTTCGATTGCGATATTTACTTTGGTTTTCGTGATTTTTATTGTTATTGCAGTGGTTACTTCTTATGTTCAGGAGCAGAAACTTACCGAACGTGTGTTAAAAGAACAGATAGAGAATGAATTATGAAAGACAAAAGTTTCTTCAACGAATTTATAGCTAAGAGAAAAGACGAAAGTGGACTGGACCCAAGAATAGTTTCGTATTATGCCCCGGGGACTGCATTAACGGAACAATACAGGAGTATCCGTACGTACTTGAATTCTTTAGACGGCGGCAAAATGTGGCGTTCGGTGATGGTAAGCAGTGCAAATCGGGAAGAAGGTAGAACTCTTACTTCTGTAAATTTGGCTGTTACAATGGCTGAAGAAAAAGAAAAACGTGTTGTTTTAGTTAATACTGATTTTCGTTATCCAGCTATTGAAAAACTGTTGAATATTCAGGAAGGACAGGGACTTAGTAATTATTTAAATGATGAGGTTCCTTTAGATAAAATTTTAATAAATACAGCCGTTAATAATTTAACTGTTTTACCTCTTGGAACGGCATTATCTAATCCTGCGGAGCTCATGGCTTCGAGCAAGATGAAGGATCTGATAAAAGAACTTGAGAAAAAATTTAATTATGTAATTCTTGATACCCCCGCTTTTATCCCTTTTGCCGACGCGCACAGTTTAGGATCATTGGTAGACGGTGTTTTATTGGTTGTGCAGGCTAGTAAGACACGTCGTGAAGTTGTCTGGAGAATGCAGGAACAATTAATGGGTGTGCGTGCCAGGTTGCTTGGTGTTATACTGACACATGTAGAATACCACATTCCGGAATATATACATCGGCACTTATAATTTTAATTCTCTCTGGAAAATTTTAAGCAAATAAGGATATAAAGATGCTTATCCGAAAGATCGGTCGTGCGGCAATAACCACATCTTTGTTTACCGGATTATCTCTGGTTTTAATATTGGTGATCCAAAGCTTTATTGGTAGGACCTACGGTGCGATAGGGGTAGGTTTATATGCTACCTTTATGATGTTTATCAATATGTACTCATTGCTTTCGATTTTTGGTATGCCTACCGGGCTTTCAAAGATTGTGGCTGAATACGATGAAAAAGGTGAAAGTCGAAACATCTATAGCAGTGTTAATTCTACACTTATTTTTTCTATTCTAACATCTCTTCTTATTGGCTTTCTAGGATTTTATTTTACGCCGCGTATTGGTAAAATTTTACATGTTTCAATATCTCCTAAAGCTTCCTGGATTATCCTGATAACACTTATATTTTTTAATTTTGGTAAGATTTCCGAGGCTTTTAATCAAGGCCTATTAAAGGCATTTCGCAGTTCCTTGATCAAGGCTACGGCTTTTATGGGAATACTGTTGATGATCATATATTCTCTGTTTTTTAAACGCATAGATATTTATTATGCGATTGGGATAGGATATATCATTGCCGGGGTACTGGGGCTGTTTTTGTCCGTTAAGATAACAAGGGGTGGATTCTCTAAGGATTTGCTTTTTAAGATTATGAAGTTTTCTATTCCAATTGCGTTGATGAGTCAGTTGTTTTTCATTTCGCAATGGATTGATAGATTTGCTTTAGGGGTATATATGGGGGTAGCTGAAATCGGGGTGTTTACCGCAGCTTCCAATATTATTCAGGGAGTACTGCATTTGCCGATGTCCTTAAGTCTTGTTTTACTGCCGTCTTATTCAAAGATTAATATTTATGGTAAAGATAAGTTGGAAAAGGCCTTTGATCTTAATCTTAAGGTATTGACTGTATTTTTATATATTTGTTCTGTTTTGCTATATCTATTTGCTGAAGATATAATCTATCTTTTGTTTGCTTCTAAAATTGAAGAGTTTAAAATGGCGATTCTGGTAACTAAGATACTAAGCGTTAATATTGCGCTTTCTGCAATTACAATACCGATTGCCAATCTGATTACCGGTGCTGGCAAACCTAAATTTATAGCAATTATATCTTTTATCGGGGTGGCGATCCAGACGGCACTGATCTTAGTACTTACGAAAAAATTTGGGATTATCGGGACTGCGGCTGGGAGGGGAATAACACTTTTAATCATAGTTTTTATGGATGTATTTGTTTTGCTTAAGTTTTTTAAGATAAAACTTAAGTGGTTGAGTGTTTTCTCACCTTTGTTTGCCTGTGTAGGATCAATTGCAGTTTATATGCTTGCGATGTTTATTTTTAAAATAAAAATTATCGCTGCGATTCTTTTAGGTTTGAGTTACGCATTGTTTGTATATAGGTTTATATTAAGCGGGGAAGATATAAGGTTGTTAAAGAAAGCTTTTATTGGACAAAAAGGAATAGACTGAGTGACAATATGAATGTTTTGATTCTGAGCTCAGATTATTACGGAAATATAGGTGGGAAGACAACACATATTTTGATGTTGGAAAAAGGTTTACGAGAACAAGGATATAGTGTTGAAACATTTTATTTTATTGATCATCAAAACTTTTTTATAAAAGTCTTAGTTAGCGGATTAGGCAGAGTATTTGATCTGTTTAAAATAGGTGTATTTTATCGCAATAGCATGCTTAAGCTTATATTGCGATGTATACTTAAGAGTTATTTAAAGACAAAACAGTTTGATGTTATTAATGCACAGGATCCTGTTGCTTTACTGGCTGCAAGTGAGTGTTCTGGTGGAGAACCTTTAGTATTGACGAATCATGGAGAATTGACTAATGAGCTTAAAGCCTCAGGGCAACTACAGGGCTTGAGAGAAAAAAATTGTATCTTAAATATGGAGAAGAGTTCTTATGAGGTTGCGGATAAGATAATTGTTGTGGATGAACGCATAAAGAAGCATGTTATTGATATATTACCGCAAGCAAAGGATAAAGTTTTTAAGTTATATAATTTCATGGATGTGCTTAATTTTCGTAAGAAAATAGATTCTGTGTTTGTTGCAGATGTAAAAAAAGAATTCAACCTGAACCCGGATAAAAATCATGTTTTAGCTTCTCGTCGTCTGGTTTTAAAAAATGGAGTAATGTTTGCAGTTAAATCTTTAGAGATTTTATTAAAGAAGTATAAGGTTTCAGGACATGTGTTACTTATTGTTGGATCCGGGCCGGAGTTATTGGAGTTGAAAAAATATGTAGAGGACAAAGATCTTAAAGAGGTAGTTTTGTTTGTTGGCGACATTGCGTATGAAGAGATGTTTAAATATTACCGGGTTGCTAGTGCGGTTTTAGTTCCGTCTATAGATGTAGATGGGTACAAAGAGGCTACTTCACTATCTGTTTTGGAAGCAATGGTTGCTGGAGTCCCGGTAATTGCTTCGCGTTTAGGAGGTTTAGCTGAGATTATTGAGAATGAACGCACTGGAATTCTTGTTGAACAAAAGGACGCAGAAGGAATCGCCCAGGCTATATTAAAGCTTTCAAATAATCAGGAATATACTTCTAGGCTGACCCGGAATGCTTATGATTATGTTTTGCATAATCATAATTATAAAGAAGCAGTCCAGAAAGTAATCGCAATATATTCATAACCAAGAAATGTTTAATGGAAAAAAAGAGACATTCTGTACCTAGATACGATTATTTTAACACAGAAGAAGAGCGACCTCTGGTCGAGTTTCCGGCACTTATAAAATTATTTCTAATTTTTTTCTCTGTCGGGTTGGGCTTAAGTCTGTTGGTTTTGCCGTGGACTATAGTTCTTTTATTATTTGTGGGAATGTTTTTTTCCATAGGAATAATGATCAATCCGTTTATAGGGGTATTGTTGTTTTTATTAAGTACTTTTGTGCATTTTCTTGCATCTGCAGCGCCGGAAATTGTGCGTATGCAGCCGGCAGTCATGGCTGGGGTAGTTATTTTATTAAGTTGGGCGTTCCACGTAATGATCTATCGTGATTTTAAAATGCCAAAGAATAAACAGCTTCTTTATTTTTTAGGTTTGGTAGTTTGTTCGGCATTTTCCGTGCTTTTACATGAGTATTATATTTATTTCACAGTGTTGAATTTTGTAAAAGTGTTGATTCTATACTTGTTGGTTATTGTTTTGGTTCGTACAGAACAGCAGTTTTTGATCATTTTATTTATGGCATTTTTTTTAAATCTTTATTCTGCCGGCTATGGTATTGTTCAGCAGTTTTTTGGCAGAGGAGGTATGCTTCTAGAACGCGTAACTGGGTTAGAAGGTAATCCTAACTATTTCTCCATGAATTTAATTTTGCTTGTTCCGTTTACTCTGGGGCTTTTTCAGTATTATCGTTCACCGCTAAAGAAAATTTTAATTGCCGGGGCTTTTGTTGCTTTTATGCTGGCTATTGTTTTTTCTTTTTCCCGGGCTGGAGCTTTAGGGTTGACTACTGTTTTGGCACTTAGTATTTGGAAGTTTTTCTTGAAGGAAAATAAGTTTCATGCGATTTTCATATTTTTGATTATTTTGTGCATGGTTATTATATTTTTGCCGGGAAAATATTGGGAAAGAATAGAGTCGATAACCAATCTTAGAGATGTTAGCATTATGCATAGAGTAGATGGTGTTTTGGTCGGAATTGAAATGATGAAACAACATCCCGTGGTTGGGGTTGGAATCGGAAGGTGGAAGTATGAATATTGGCCAGTGGCACTTTTAATGCCACATATCGATGCTAAGTTTTCGACAACACCGCACAATGTTTTTATTGAGGTTGGGACCAATTTGGGAGTTATCGGTTTGACCTTTTTTACGCTTATGATCATTTCTGCGTTTAAGCAGTTTAAAAAGGCTCAGAAAATTTTTGTCGAACACGGAAAACCGCTTCTTGCGCTTACTGCAGATTCATTTTGGCTTGGGTTGATTGGTTTTTTGATCTGCTCGATGTTTGCTGCTGTTGCTGATTTGAAAATATTTTGGATAATAATCGCCTTATCTGTAGTGTTGAACGAGCTGGCACAGCAAATTAGACGGGAAAAGGAAGAAGCTAATGCGCAAAGCTAATATCATGCACTTAATGGCCAGCCGCCAAGATCAGTTATATGGTGGCGACACCGTGGTTTTATCTATTCTTAAAGGGATTGACCGGAATAGATTTAATTGTGTGGTGGTTGCTTTCTCGCCTGAGGATGAAAAAGATAAGCCGCGTTTATTAAAACTTGTAGAACAATCAGGGGCTAAAACAGATATTGTATATTTGAAGAACAAGTTTGATGTCGAAGCTATTGGGGCTCTCAATAAATTATTTAAGAAATATGATATTGATGTTTTGCATACGCATGATTATAAAAGCAATCTTTTCGGTTTAGTGGCTACATTATTTTCTCGGGTTAAATCTGTAACGACCATTCATGGGTGGCTGGGTTTTACTCCGATTAAAGGCCAATTTAAGGCAAAGATGTATGCTTGGCTGGATGGTATTGTTACCAAATGGTTTGATCGGGTAGTGGCTGTATCAGAAAGAATAAATGATATTTTAAAACAAAACGGGTATTCTCAAAAGAAAACAAAACTTATTTATAATGCTCTGGATACCGAGCGTTTTATATCCCAAGAGGATATGAATTTAAAACAGGAATTATCAATTAGTTCAGACGTTAAGATTATTGGGACAAGCAGTCGCTTAACTGAAGAAAAAGGGCATTGTTATTTACTTGAAGCCGCAGCGAGAGTATTTAAACAATATCCGGATGCGGTTTTGCTGATTGTCGGAGATGGACAGTTAAGAGGAGCTCTAGAGATTTTGGGAGAAAAATTGAACATATCCGATAAAATGATCTTTACGGGGTATTGCGATAATGTTGTGCCATATCTTAATATTATGGATGTATTTGTTTCCGCTTCAGTCTGGGAAGGATTTGGTCTTTCTTTGCTCGAGGCTATGTCTTGTGGCCTCCCGGTAGTGGCTTCAAATGTCGGGATTGTACCTGAATTTGTCAAAGATAGGGCTTCAGGACTGGTAGTAGAGCCTAAGGATGTTGAAGGGATAGCGAAAGCGATAGTAGAACTTATAGATTCTAAGTTGTTTGCAGATAATCTGGGAACAGCGGCTCAGCAGGCAGTAAGGGAGAGATTTTCTTTAAAGTCAATGATTGCCGGATATGAAGATGTTTATTTGGAATTATCTGAGGCAGGGAAATAATATGAATATAGCTCCGGATAAAATAAAGAAGATACTTGTGATTTCTTTGCAGGGTATAGGTGATTCTCTTTTGTTTTCGCCATGTTTTCCTTTGCTTAAAAAGAAGTTTGATCGGGCAGAAATTACCGTATTGACATCACCCCAGGCAAAAGTAATATTTGAATTAAATCCCCATATAAAAGAAGTTATAACTTATGACAGCCATAAGCGGCCTATAAATCTGATGACTGGTATTTCCTTGTGGCGGCGCCTGGTTCAAGGGAAATTTGATCTTTCAATTTGTACGTTTCCGACGGGGATGAGATCTGCCTTAATCGCGTATTTTTCCGGGATTAAACTGCGGTGTGGTCATAGATATGTTTTTAATAAGAAGGTCCCATGGGTATTTAATATTATCGCTGAGGTTCCGGAAATAAAACATGTAATAGAATTAAACTTTGATCTAATGAATGTTTTGGAGGTAGAGTATACATCCAAAGATAAAGTATTGGCATTGACTTTGAGCGCTCAGGAAAAAAACTTTGTCCAAGTATTTTTAAAGGAGAACAATATTAAAGAGAAAGAGTTTTTAATCGGGATCAATCCGGGTACTAGTATTTTAAGAAAAGAAAAATGCTGGCCATTGGAAAAATTCAATCAGCTTATAACAATGGTGGGTGATACCTTCAAAGATATAAAAATAGTCTTGATTGGCGGGCCTGGAGAAAAAGAGCTTTCAAAGCAGATAATAGAAACACAGGAAACACGAAATATAATAGATGCAACAGGAGCGATGTCTTTACGGCAAACAGCATCTTTGATCCAACGGTGCAACTTATTTATTGGTAATGATTCAGGGCTTGTACATATCAGCGGAGCTGTTGACACTTTAGCTGTAGCTATATTTGGTCCGACTGACCCTCGTTTATATGCACCTTATGGCCAAGGCAATTTATTTATAAACAATGAGTTGGAGTGTGCGCCTTGTGCTTATGGGGTATGTGGTAAGATTGATGTTGTGAGTAGAAATATTGGTTTTGACGGGGTGTCTTTTTCCTGTGAACAACAGGGGAGTTTTAAATGTATCAATTCGATTGAAGTCGATACGGTTTTTGAGTTATTAAAAAAAATGATTTTGGGATTGAAATAGGGATAGTTAGTATGTTTATGGATAAAAACAAAGTATTACTTTTGTTGATATGCTTTTTGTTGTTTTTAACCGGGATTGGTTTTTCCCAAGAAGAAGGTATTGTTAATCTTACCCCCTCCCCGCAAGAGATAGTATTTAAAGAGAGCGGCAACATTGGTGTTGATAGTGACTGGACGATTATTGTTAATAAGTCTGCAGGAGATGAATTGTTTGTGGCTCAGGAGCTTCAAAGAGCATTTACAGATAATCATGAGATAGTACTTACATTAAAAGATTTCTCTGCAGGTGTTCCCTCAAAAAAGATAATTTTCTATAATTATTTAACTTTAACTGTTAGTGAAGAAGTCTTGCCGAATATTTCTCTGGATAATAATTTTAATAAACAAGGTTATGTCTTGGAAGTGTTTCCGGATGAGACAATAATTATTTGCGCTTTAAATGCTCAGGGACTGTTTTACGGTACGCAGACTTTAAAACAGTTGATTTCAAAAAGCAGCTTGGCGCTTGAAATCCCAATTGTTAAGATAAGAGATTGGCCGAATCATAAGATCAGAGGGGTTCACTTTTGTGCAGAAGAAATAGATAATATATATAAGATTGTAGATAAGATGGTCGCATTAAAGATGAATACAGCAATAATCGAGAGAGATAGCTGGTATGATTATGGGCTAAAGCAAATCAGCAACTTGTCTGAATATAAAGAACTATTCGATTACTGTAGAAAACGTTATATTGAGCCAATACCTTGTGTGCAGAATTTCGGAGTGTCAGCTTCGGTTCTTTCTGAGAGTCCGGAATGTGCCGAAGGAATTTGGGTAGAGAAAGAAAAATTTAATTTTATAGGTAATATAGCTAAACCGATTATTCCTGCGGAGATTGATATTAAAAATCAAGATTTTGAAATAGATGATGATGTTGACGGGGTCCCGGATGGCTGGGATTTTTATACAGATGCGGATATCGTTGAAAATTTCTGGGATGTAGATAAAAATGAATTTTACTTAGGTTCTCGGTCGGTTAAAGTCTCAATAGATAAGCCGGGTAATAGTAACCCGTTGGTGCAGAGTGTCAATGTAACACCGAATACAGCTTATAGTCTTGAGTTTTACGCTAAAAAGGCAGGTGCGAGGACGGCTGGTTACCCCATTTCCTTACGGGTTGCTCAATGGGATAAAGACGGTAAGTTTATCATTGAGAACTATATGCCGGTAAAAAATAGTCAATGGCAAAGGCATGTGCTGAATTTCGTTACTCAGCCGGAATGTTCACTGATTCATATTGTTGCGAGCATTAATAATAGCAGCGGCCAGTTCTGGTTAGATAGTTTAAGATTGAAAAGGATGAATGGGAGTCTAGTTAATGTGATTAGAACTAAGACTTCAGATATTAGCATTACTAGTTTGGATGGATCTAAAAAGTATATAGAAGGGCTTGATTATAGTATCAAGGATGGGGATATGTTTTATTTAGATTATGATAAAGGAGATGCCTATCCGTATGATATTGCAAAAAGAAAACAGAGTGTTATAAGCCGGGTAAAAGGCGGTAATATTAAAGAGTCAGAGACTGTGAGTGTTAGTTATGATTTTATTTTGCAATGCAATCCTTTTCCGTGGAAAATGCCATATTGCCCGCAAGAACCTAAAACATATGAAGTCTTGTTTGAATCTTTAGATCATTTAATAAATTCTTCTTTGAGGATTAAGTCTTTGCTTTTTGGGGAATCTGAGATCTTTGGGATGAACCGTGATTCACGCTGTATAAAAGCCGGCAAGTCAAACGCCGATCTGTTGGCTTCGGATATTAATAAAGTGTATTCGTATATTAAAGGGCTTAATCCGAATATAACTATGATTGTAATGGATGATATGCTGAATCCCGATCATTATGGAGGTCGTGATAACTTGCAGATGGTTTATAGCGGACGAGTACGGGGGAGTTCCGCACCAGCTATAAATCATATACCTAAAGATATATTGATTTACAGCTGGTGGTATGACGCAAAAGATACAAATAATAAAATTAAAAATAGCTCAAGCTATTTTAAGAGTAAGGGATTTGATTATCTGGCAGTAACATGGTATAACAAAGACAATATTGATAATTGGGCAGAAGTTTTAAGACAAAAGGATAACAGTAGTTTTGGAATGATCAATACTAACTGGCCGGACACGCCTAAGCCTAATCAGTGGCAGGGGTTAGAATTGACTGCTGGCTGTGCTTGGAACTATAACTGTAAGTTAGAGGAGAAGAAAAAATAATATGAAAAAGAAAAAAAATAAGAAGATAAAGGTAATTGCTATTTTAGGAACGCGTCCGGAAGTAATTAAACTGGCTCCGGTTGTCTGGGAATTGAAAAAACACAAGAAAACTATTACGTCAAAAGTTGTGCTTACCGGACAGCATCGCAGTATGGTAGATCAATTTTTAAAACTGTTTCAAATAAAACCGGATTTTGATCTTGATATTATGCTGGCGAATCAAACACTGTTTGACGTTTCCAGTCGTTGCATGATGAGATTATCCGGAGTTTTGCAAAAAGAAAAGCCGGACTTAATTCTGGTGCAGGGTGATACAACAACTGCTTTTATTTCCGCGTTGTGCGCTTTTTATTTAAAAATTCCGGTAGGGCATGTAGAAGCAGGATTACGTACTTATGATAAATATCGTCCTTTTCCGGAAGAAGTGAATCGTCAGTTGATCTCTGTGGTTACGGATATGCATTTTGCTCCGACTAATTGGTCTAAGAATAATCTATTAAAAGAAGGTATCTTGGCGAAAAATGCTTATAAGACGGGGAATACGGTGGTAGATGCTTTGTATTCAATAACTAAGAAAAAACATGAATTCACCAATAATGTATTAAAAAGGATGGATTTCAAAAATAAAAAGGTGATTTTAGTTACTGCCCATAGAAGAGAAAGTTTTGGCGGGCCGTTACTGGCTATCTGTAAGGCGATTAAAGAAATCGCAAAGGTTCCTAACGTAGAGATTATTTATCCAGTGCATTTAAACCCAAATGTACAGAAGCCGGTTAATGATCTTCTGAAAAAAAGCAAAAACATTCATCTTTTACCACCATTAGATTATGAGTCTTTAGTGCATGTATTAAGAGACTGCTATTTCACTTTGACTGATTCAGGCGGCATACAAGAAGAAGCTCCGGCTTTTGGTAAACCTGTGTTGGTTATGCGTGAGGTTACGGAAAGGCCAGAAGGAGTAGAGGCAAAAGTAGCTCGTCTGATCGGTATGAATAGCAATCGTATTATTAAAGAAGCAAAACAATTGCTTACTTCAAAGACAGCGTATAATAAGATGGCTAAAGCAATGAATCCTTATGGTGACGGACATGCTGCAGAGCGGATTGTAAAAGCAATAAAGAGGAAATTTAACATTTCATGATTAAATTGATTTTTTGGATAAATTTATGTTTGGTGATTGCGGTTTATGCAGGATATCCGATCACGATATCTTTACTTGCCTTTTTATTTAAAAAACCTCATCAAAAGGATGAGAGTTATACGCCGAAGGTAACAATGCTTATTCCAGCCTATAATGAAGAACCTGTAATTGCCGAAAAACTTGAAAACACGCTTAGATTGGATTATCCGAAAGATAGTCTCGAGGTAATCGTGATGATTGATGAGAGTTCGGACAAGACTGAATCTATAGTTGCCGGATATCAGGATAAGGGCATCAAAATGTGGGTACAGCGGCCTCGGCAGGGTAAGATGGCAGCTTTAAATGCCAGTGTGCCCCAGGCAGAGGGAGATATAGTTCTTTTTTCAGATGCAAATTCTATGTATCGTCCGGATGCTGTGCGTAAAATTGTACGTCACTTTGGTGATCCGAAGATTGGTCTTGTTTGCGGAGAATTAAGGCTTATAGATCCGAATAGCCTGGTTGGCCTGGGGGAAAGCTTTTATTGGCGTTACGAGAGGTTTTTGAAACAAAAAGAGAGTATGCTGCAGCAGGTTTTAGTTGTTAACGGATCTATTTATGCTATTCGCAAAGAATTATTTTCTCCGATTGATCCGGCCTTAGCTGATGATTTTATTATTCCGATGCGGATTGCCGCTGGAGGCTACGGGTTGATTTATGAACCGGATGCGATTAATGAAGAGAAAGTTTCAGATACGACGGAAGACCAGTTTAATCGTAAAGTTAGGATTATTGCTCAAGGGGTTCGTGCTGCTTTTTCTATGCTGGGTACGGTAATGAGCACTTCTGTGTTACGGGTATTTGAATTTTTATTTCATAAATTTTTGCGTTGGTTTGTGTTTATGTTTACATGTATGCTATTTGCGGCAAACATGTTTATACTTCAGGAGTCGTTCTACAGAGCATTTTTGTTGCTACAAATAATATTTTATTTATTGGCTTTGATTGGATACATTTTACAGAAAAAAAATAAGCATATAAAATTATTTTTCATCCCGTTTTATTTTTTTCTGGTTAATTTTGCCTCGTTTTGCGGGGTTTTAAGCTTTTTGTTTGGTAAGAAAAAAGCTACTTGGGAAAAGGCAGAGAGTACAAGATGAATAATGTAATTGCATATATCGGCATATTTTTAGGGGCATTTTTGACCTCGTTTGTTATGACCGCAGTTGTTAGGAAAATAGCTTTAAAGAAACGTTATTTGGACAAGCCGTCAAAAAGAAAAGTCCATACCAGGCAGATCCCGACATTGGGAGGGATAGCTCTCTGGTTCGGATTCAATCTGGGAATGCTGCTCGCATTTTTATTTATTCCGGCATTAAAAGAGACGTTTTTGCTTCGTTTTTTCTGGATGAGCAGTGCTGTTTTTATTATCGTTATGACCGGTATTTATGACGACCTGCATGATCTTAGTGCTCAGATAAAATTAATTATTCAGATATTGGTAGCTGTAATTCTGGTTACCGCCGGGTTTGAAATTGATATTATTACAAAACCTTTGGGAGGCAGTTTGCCTTTAGGAGTTTTGAGCCTTTTTATTAGTGTTCTCTGGATAGTTGGTATGATAAACGCGATTAATCTTTTAGATGGTCTTGACGGGCTGGCAGCGGGAGTAAGTGGAATCGCTGTGATTTTTCTGTTTATTTCGGGAGTTCAGCTGGATATCACTTTTGTTTCTGTTTTAAGTTTATGCTTAATCGGGGCAATAGCCGGGTTCTTGCCGTATAACTTTTATCCGGCAAAAATATTTATGGGGAATACCGGTAGTATGTTTTTGGGGGTTATGCTTGCTATGATTGCTATTGCCAGCTTTCAAAAACGAGCCGCAGTATTTACTT
Organism: PVC group bacterium; assembly: GCA_024231215.1. Taxonomy (GTDB): domain Bacteria; phylum Omnitrophota; class Gorgyraeia; order B26-G9; family B26-G9; genus JAAEQR01. Next base: position 638,484 of record JAAEQR010000072.1, read on the forward strand.
TATTTATACCTGTTTTAGCTATGGCTATTCCGATTATGGACACTTTCTTGTCGATTGTTCGTAGAATATTAAAGAAAAAACCGATTTTTAAAGCAGATAAAGAACATATTCATCATAAGTTATTAGTAGCCGAAGGTTCTCAGCGGCGTGTAGTGTTTTCTTTATATTTTTTGACAACTTGTTATGGGTTGATTGCACTGAGTTTTTCTCAGCTTAACGGTGGTTATGCGGTACTAGGCTTGATATTGGTGGTGCTGGTTACTATAAAATGGCTTAAAAGCTGGGGATTTTTGGATTTTAAATGATTACTTTCGCTTGACAAAGGTAACTATATATAATATTATCCTGTAGGGGCGCCCCTTGTGGTCGCCCGTTTACAAATCATATATTATTTTTATAGGAAAGAATTATGATAAAAACTATAATAAAGATATGGAAGGATGGTATTTCTTTCGTTTTTAAGCATCCGTCCATAATCACCCCATTTTTATTATTAGCGATAATGGAAGCTATATGGTTAAGTATGTCTTATTATGCGCCGCGTCCTCCGATATCCATAATTTATGCTCCCTTAATTAAAGCGTTTATGGGTGAAAAGATGGTCCTTTATCCGTATAACTTTTTGGTATTACCGCAGCTAGTATTTATCGGAAGAGTCCTTGGATATTTGACAGTTGGGCTTATCTCTTTGGGGATGACCGCTGTTGGGGTTGTCCAGATTAGCACAGAAGAATCAGGGATCCGGTTCTTTGGTAATCTAAACCGTGCTTTAAGGCGCTATCCGGCATTATTAGGTGTTGGAGTATTATATGGACTTTTAAGTATGATTGTTTATAAAATTCCACGGGTGATCATCGGTAACTTTTTTTCGCAAAGTTCATATGCGCAAGTCTTGATAATTGTTGTGTTTATTAGTTCTTTTTTACTAATGGTATTATTGGAAATGATTCTTATTTATGCTCCGTTATTCATCTTGGTTTTAAGGCAGGGTATTTTCTCGGCAGTCAAAAATTCTTTTAGTTTTTGTCTGAAATTCTTTATGCCGACATTAACTTTTGTTTTATTCTTTAGGATTTTAAATTTACTAATGATTTTATTGAAAAATGATTTTCGCCAGCTTATTTTTACAAAGTTTGCTCATTTTCCTGAAATAGCAGTAGTTATTTTAGGGAGTGATATTGTAGTTTTGTTTTCATCACATCTTTTTATAACGGTATTGGCAGCGCGGTTGTTTTTAACCAGTAGGGAAAAGCACGATGTTTAAAAAAATAGTTTCTTCCACAGTAATCATTTTTTCAATGCTTAGCTTAACTGGTTGTGGAGAGGGAACGTATGTTGCAGAGAAAAAGTTCTATCATGCTCAGCGCCGATTTGCGGAGACGGAGAAAAACGCTAAAGATGGACAATTGACCGACGCTCAGATAGATGAAGCTATTCTGGATTTTAAGGAAATTGTTATGCGGTATCCTAAATGGGAACCTTCTTTGCAGGCACAGTTTAAACTGGCATTGCTTTACAATAAGAAGGGAAATTATAAGCAGGCAGTAAAGGAATTCGAAAAGGTATGTACAGATTTTGCTGTAGATATAGAAAACGGTGCTAATGCCTTACGGCACATAGCGAATATCTGGGAACAGCAGAATAACTGGCTCGAAGCAGAAAAAGTATATAAGAGTATACAAAAAGATTATACATATACATTAGTTGGTGTTTTAGTTCCGATCTATCTGGCCCAAAGATACTATTCTATTGGAGAGACTGAAAAATCAAGGATCGCTACAATCGAAGCGCTTGATTTTTACAAGGATATTATTGAGAAGCAGCCTGAGAGTATACCTGCGGCGGCTTCGGTAAATCATGCGGCTGATTGTCTGAGGAGTTTGGGTAGAAAAGAAGAGATGATCGCTTATCTTGAGTCTCTTCTTGAAAAATATCCTAATGCTCTGATTGCTCAGCGTGCATTGTTAAAACTGGCTGGATATTATCAATTAAGAGAAAAAGATAATAAGAAAGCATCAATGTATTATCAGAAATTGATAGATAATTATCCAAACTCCAAGCTTTCGCAAAAAGCAGCGAAAGAAATTAAAAAACTTACTGAAAAATAGATCTGCGATGACGATCAAGCGTATAAAAATACTACTCATAGTCATTTTGTTTACAATAATATTCCTGCCTACTTTCCGGTGGATGGATATCCGATTTTCCGAACCAGATTCTTTTTATGCCCATGGAATACTCGTGCCTTTTGTGGCTGCGTATCTTATTTTTATAAAAAGGGAAGAGTTGAAAAAGAAAAAAACGACTTCAGAAAAACGTGGTCTGATACTGCTTTTGGTTAGTTTGTTTATTCATATCTTTGCCAGTTTTTTTGAGATAAATTTTGTGAGCGGATTTTCTCTGCTGGGAGTGTTGGTGGGATTAATAGTATATAATTGCGGTAGTTCAATTACGAGGGTGATTGGTTTTCCGTTATTTTTCCTGCTTTTTATGGTGCCGGTTCCGAAGGTGGTTACGCTGGGGATGAGTTTCTATATGAAACTTTTTGCGGCGCGTATCGCAAGTTTTCTGATTGGTTTTATTATTCCGCTCAAGAGTGCCGGAAGTATGGTGTATCTTCCTAACGGAGTTTTGACTGTGGGAGCACCCTGTAGTGGTCTTAAATCGTTAATTACCCTTGCCGCATTAAGCTTGTTGTTTGCGTATCTTACCGGTTTTGCAATCAAGAAAAAAATACTTTTTTTTCTTTTTGCTTTGCCGATTGCCTTGGCGTCAAATATCGTGCGGATTATGATGTTGATTTTCGTGTTTTATGTTTACGGATCAGAAATAGCAATGGGTTGGTTTCATGATTTCTCGGGGATGCTGGTTTTTATTGTAGCATTCATGGGATTGGTATTATTGAGAAAGTTGTTTTTATTATGTCCGGAAAAAAAATTGATAACTTAACAATAAGTGTTCTTGTGCTTTTTGTGTTTGTTTTATTGACGATGCGTATTGTTTCGTCGCGGGAAGAGTTTGCCTTAGAAGTTGAAAAGCCTTCAATCCCGGCAGAGCTTGCGGATTGGAAATTATTAGGTGAGGTTGTAATTCCCGAAGATATCCTAAAAATATTGGGTACAAAAGCCGCGACTTTGGGAGAATATAGAAATGCTGCGGGAGAAAAGATAGACCTATACATCTTAAAGAGTTCAGGCCGTCGTTCTACAATACATTCTCCGGAGTATTGTTATCTTGGTTCGGGTAAGAATGAACTCTTAAAAAGGGGCAAATACGATGTTTCACTTGATTCGGGAAAAACATTAAAAGTAAACTATTTGTTCATCCAAATTGAAGGTGGATTTCAAACGGTTGTATATTTTTATACGGCAAATCAATTGAAAACACACAACTATTATAAACAGCAATTATTTTTCATTTTGAAACGGCTAAAGAATGAGCCAGTGGAAGGGTGCTTGATGAGAGTTGCAAAATTCTCTAGAAATAATGATTTGGAGCCATCTTTAGAATCATTGCAACCTGTTGTTAGGGAGTTGGTTAGGTGATTATTTTTCTGTATTTTTAAAAAGTTTTAAAAAGTTTTCAGCAATCTTGACAGGTTGAACTTTATGTGGTATACTTTTGATAGTTTTTATTATTCAGAAACACAAAATTAATTTTGGGTGTCGATTATGAAAAGAAAAGCTTATCCTATAAATCGAATAGCGCAAGTACTTATCGCAATAATAGGCATGTTGTCTGTTAGTGTTACAGGCCTATTTGCGGCAAGTTGTGATATTGGAGCATTTGTTGGTAATGATGATCATCGTGCTCCTTATGATTATGAAGTGCGTGATTTTGAGAATATAACCGGACATCATTTAGATTCAGTCCAGTTGTTCTGGGCATGGAACGATGGTAGTTTTCCGGGTGCTGATTTGGATACCGGAGTTCGTTATCATGATGGTTATAACACGCAGACCAGTCTTCAGCTTACTTGGGAGCCTTGGTCCAGAGCTGGTGGAACCGACGCTTCTTATACTCTTCCAAATATAATCAATGGTACATACGATTCTTATATTACACAATTCGCAAACGATTGCTATAGCTGGCAGGCACCGATTAGATTACGTTTTGCGCATGAAATGATTACTCCTTCTGGAACTGACAATTGGTATCCATGGCAGAATAACCCCACAGAATATACTCAAGCCTGGCGTCATATTTACAATATTTTTGAACAGGAATCCGCATCACGCGCGGTAGACAATGTGGAATTTGTTTGGGCGCCGTTAGGAGCGATTGGTAACACGACAACGTTACAGCAGTATTATCCGGGACAGGAATATGTTGATTGGATTGGTATGGGAGGACATAATGCCGGAGAAGATGGTGAACCGGGATGGCCTTACTGGCAGAATTTTGATGATTTGTTTGCTAATGTTTATAATGTTGTAACTCAGCATCCGGAAATCTTTGGTGATAAAGAGATGATGATTGCTGAATTTTCATCTGCAGATGGCGATAGTCCTAGCGATAAAGCGACTTGGATTGCACAAGCTTTTTCAAGAATAAAAAATAACTATACAAAAATTAGCGCGTTTTACTGGTTCAATACCGTGAAAGAACATGACTGGCGGATTAATTCTACTCCGGAAAGTCTTGCGGCATTCCAGTATTTTATGGAAGATGAATATTTCACATCCCATGTTGTACCTGAACCAAGCGGAATAATTCTATTCGGAGCGGGATTGACATATTTGTTAGGAATTTGTAAAAGAATTAATGTGTAGGAAGGGAGGGAATACGAATTGACTAAGAAGCTTTTATTAATAATTTGCGCAGTAAGTTTGCTGGTTGTTCCAGCGGTAGTTAGCGCAGCGGATGATTTCCAGGGGTTTGGAGTATATCTTGACCGAGGTAGTCGTGCTAATCATTATTCTCCGTCAGGATGGATGGGTGATTATGGTGACCTTAAGATTACCCAAGGACATAAAGACAATCCATATTCCGGGAAGACTTGTATTAAAATTACTTATACCGCAGAAGGAAAACAGGGTGCGAACTGGGCAGGGATGTACTGGCAGTGGCCGCCAAATAACTGGGGTGAAAGAAACGGTGGTTTTGATCTGACTGGTGCGACAAAACTGACTTTCTGGGCTCGCGGAGAAACCGGTGACGAACATATAGTGGAATTTAAGGTCGGCGGATTAACCGGCACATATTCTGACACTGATTCTAATAGTATTGGGCCGGTAGAATTAACTTCTGAATGGACACAATACGAGATTGATTTAACTGACCTTGATTTATCATACATTAGTGGTGGATTTGCCTGGGTAACTAATTCTATGGCAAACCAAGAAGGATGTGTTTTCTATCTTGATGATATTAGATACGAATAAAAAGAGAGAGAGGTGATCAGGATGAATAATTTATTAAGTATTACTAACGAAAAAATGAAAGGAGGTGAAATAATGAAAAAGGTATTTGCAATTATAGCTATGATTACTTTGTTAAGCATTCCTGCGATAGCACAAGCAAACTTATTGGTCAACGGAAGTTTTGAGCAGGCACCAGGACCTAGCGATCCTCGTTTCCCAGGTTGGGATAGTTCATGGGGTGAAGCATATAATAACTGGTTGAGAACAGCAACTGCTCCTTATGCTACTGATGGAAGTTGGTATGCAAAGTGTTGGTGGGATGGCGGTATTGTACAGTCTGTAAGTGTCACCGGAGACCAAACCTATGAATTGCTCTTCGATTGGTGGTGTGCAGATAATGCTGTTGGAGAAGGATGGGCTACTGAAGCAAAGATTGAGTATTTCAATGCTTCAGACATATCTGTTGGCACTGAGAGTTTTGCCCTTACTAGTTTAGCTGATGGTAATTGGCATGAAGATATTGGCGGAACTACAGTTGCTCCAACCCCAGCGGTAACAGCGGAACTCACTTTTTTTACATGGGCGGATGCTACTACCGAACCAGGTAACCCAACAGGTTGGGATAACGTAAGATTTGACGTAATTCCAGAGCCGAGCAGTCTTTTGCTTTTAGGTACTGGTATTATGGGTATGCTTTCCGCGGTAAGAAAAAAGAAAGCATAAATAAATAATACGCTATTTTATAGGTAAGCTAAAAGAGCAGGAGTTTTACTCCTGCTCTTTTGTTTTCTGTAGAGCCATTGTATGTGCATTTTTCTTATGGTATAATTATATTCAGCTATAAGATATTTAAGATATTATTTTAATTAGGAAGTAGTAATGAAAAAGATAAAACGCTCCGGGATTGCCTTGATCATGGCTGTCGGGATACTTGCTATCCTGGCTATGGTTGCTATCGGTTTTTCTGTGTTTGCTCGTATGGAATTAAAATCTTCTACAGGTTATGAAAATCAATTCCAGGCAGATTGTATTGCAGAGGCCGGGATCTCTCAGACTATCTGGGATTTGAAATACGGAGCAAAGGGAGTAAAAGCAGAACTCTATGATACGCCTTTAGATGATTGGTATTATGAAGGTGATGGAGGTTCTAACCCTGTAGCCGATGATCTGAAAACTGCAGCAACACCTTCCTTTGGCGTTCCGCAAGCTTTTGGCGGTGGTACTTATAAACTTAAAGTTATTGATTGTGCAAGTCTAGTAAATATCAATGTGCCTTTCCCTGGGAGTAATCCAAATGTTAGGAATGGCTTGCAGGCTGTCTTAGGTGGATTATTAAGTAGTTCTTCAAAAGCAACTGATATATTAAACTATCGTCAAACTCTCCCTAATAACAAGTTTATTTCCAAAGAAGAGATGAAATTGGTTAGTACTGTTAATGATAGTGATTATAATAATATTAAAGATTATATAACCTTGTATGGGGGTGTTGATACTGGTGATTATACCTTGGGTCAGACGTTAGGGGCTCAGCCTGGGCATACAGAGATGTGTTTTATAAATGTTAATACTGCCCCAGCAGTTGTATTGGATACGGTTTTAGATCCGATTATGTCAGGCAGTACAGCTACGCTGATTAGCCATATTATTAGTCGGAGGAATAGTAATCCTTTTGATGGGTCTAATACAGGGACTGATAATTTCTCTTCAGCTTTAGGTGAGTGGCAGTGGTTTTTACAGAATGAGGAGGCTAACGGTGATATTAGTGTAGGAGACTTGGCAAGTTTACTTGATGAAACCAACCCCAATCGTTATGAGCCAGGTGTAGCTGTTACTCCTAGTACTTATTTTTCTTTTGATTCTGGGGGGTATTATGAAATAGAGGCGATTGGGGATTATAACGGAGCAAGTAAACGCATAACCAAAGCAGTGCATATCTATAATAAAATATATCAGACAAGTAAAGAAGATTTTGATACTAAAAATGATCCTCTGCGCACTACACGTGTAACCTGGAAAGATTCCTGTCCGGTTACCTATGGTTGTTTAAAAAAACATATCTATGATCCTACTGCAACAGATGTGGAATTAATGCTGGGTTCTATAAAATTAGGATTTTGGGATGATTTTGATGAAGACTATGATCATAGCAATCCTAATGATAAAGGGGATTGGGTTACTTTGCAGGAGAGTTTTAATATTGCAGTGGATCCAAATGATTCAAATAATTGGATTCTTAGAACTTGGCCTATCGGAGGACCGGGTAGTTTTGTGCAGGGCAGAAATTATTTTCCGAATGTAGAACTTGATAGGGATAAATGGAGGGTTAATGGTTTTTCGATTTGTGTTCGTTTAATTGACGAATTAGATGATGTTAAGGCACCTGCTGGATGGAGAACGGATCTTCCTTGGCCGAATATTCCTAATGGTGGAAATTGGGGAAATGATGCAGATACTAGTACTTGCCCTGATCCATCGAGAATTAAGTCTGGAAAATACCATGAGCGTTTTATGAATGTAGCGCATTTGAAATTTGGAGTGAATCCTATGGATTGTGCTGGAGTATATTGTTCTTTCCCGCAGGAATACGATATACTTCCGGATGGTACAGATAATGTATTGTATAGTCAATGGGTTGATTATGATGGTACTGGTTATATATATTTTGCGCCTGCTCCTGACCCAGCAAATCCAGCTATAGATGTTACTCTTAAACCTTTTAGTGTTTTGCGTGAGCCACAGTTAATGGTTATATTTGATAGTTGGTGGTGGCCGGATTCCTCTCCCTCAGGCTTCCGTGGATCTGAAGAAGGGACTGAATGTAAGTCTATGGTATCTTATGGTTACCAGCATGATAAAACTTTTTGTTTATCAACCAAGGGTCCAATGAATATTGATATAACTGTTTATTTCCCTGGCAATTCTATGTCTGCTAAAAACCCGGATATACCTAATGACTGGAATGGAGGTTTTATGGCATATCCATCGTATAATGATTGGGAAAATAGAATTATTACAATGTCGGGGATTAACAGTCTCTTTGATATGGATAATGTTCGAATTATTCCCGAACAAGGAGTATATACTGCAGGGAATTTTGATCCTACTAATACTGGTGGGACTTTAAATATGATTGAATGGGGAACGTTGTCTTCTGGGGTTAGCTTGCCTCAAAATGCTAATAAGGATAAAGAAAGAGTGTTTTTGCATACTAACTTTTTCGGATTAGATACTTATGCTTTGCCAGGACCAGGTGATGTAGAACCCGTATCGGCAGGGGTGTATTCTCCTGCAGGAGGTTCTTTAGGCGCTGGGACTTATCCTGTAATACGGTATCGAATTTATATGTTTTCAGATGATGATCGGGTGGTTGCTAGTAGTTATAAGTTTGAAAATACTCCGGTTGTAGAGGATGTAACAATTACCTACATGCCGCAGACAAAAATATTAGCTATGAATAAGAATTAAAGAAAAGGAGAGAGGAGATATGTCAGAGAAGAGAAAATATAAAAGGTTAAGTCAGGTTGTGCCGGTGCGTCATCGCAAACAAAAAGAAGCCAATGTGAAATCCAGTCAGGCTTTGGATATCTCTACCGGAGGTATGCGTATTGCCTCTGAGGCGCAGCTGGAGATTGGCTCAGAATTAAATATCGAAATGCATATTAATAAATCAGCCCAGCCTTTTTATGCTAAAGGAGAAGTAGTTTGGCTTAAGGAAAAAGAGAATAAAACTTTTGATGTTGGGATAAAGTTTGTGCGTGTTGTGCAAAAAACTGAAATAGAAGGATTTTAATCTTTCATTAAATGGATTTTAAGAAAAATTTATATAGATTACTGAAGGTTCTCGTTATCGCTTTTTGGCTGGTGATGATGGGAACCTTATTTGCAAAAAATTTAATCTTCTACAACAGCCTTACCGCGTATCAGCCTTTTCTATCTAAAAATACGCTTCTTTCCGACCAGTGGATGGGAATTTACTTTAATGATAACCATGTTGGATTTTCACACACTTCTATTGAGCCTTATAATATCAAAAGTGGCGTTTCAGGATACCGGATCATAAGCCGTACAAACATGAATTTTTTACTTTTAAGAAAAAGGCAGCGTGTCTGGTTTGACGCGGCGGCAATCGTTGATGAGAATTACCAATTAGTAAACTTTGAATTCTATCTGCGTTCCGGGATGCATAAGATTAATGTAAAAGGCCTGGTATCAAAGGCAAATGAAATAAACCTGGCTATTGATTCGCAAGGGGTAGTTAGCAGCCGCAAGATCGTTCTGCCTGAGCAGGAAGGCGTGATCTTGGCTAGTATTATCAGTCCGTTTAATTCGTTCGGCAACTTAAGTGTAGGGGCAAAATATAATTTAAAAGTATTAAATCCTTTTACCCTTGCACTTGAACCATTAGCTTTAGAAGTTGCCGGTAAGGAGATGCTCGAGCATGAAGGAGAACAGATAGAAGTATTTATCGTAAAATCCGATTACCGCGGTTTTAAACAGACAGCCTGGGTAAATAAAGAAGGAGAAATTATAAAAGAAGAAACAGCTTTAGGCTGGATTCTTCGAAAAGAATCGCCGGATATTGCAACGAGGTTATTAGAGACAGCTGATAGATCAGATACGGAATTATTAGAATTTGTATCTTTAACTTCAAATATGAACTTAGATAAAAAGGATGCTGTGTATTTAAAACTTGCCTTATCCGGGGTGGGAGATGAATTTCCCCTTGAAAACCAGCGGCAGAGACTTGAATCTAAAGAAGTGCTGATTATAAATAAAGAATCAATTAAACCAGAGGAAGCTTTAAGTTTACCGATTGATAAGTATAGTGAGTTCCTTAAGGCGACTGATTTTCTCCAGGTAAATGACGAAAAGATTCAAAAGATGGCCAAACGGATCTTAAAGAATGAAAATAATAGCTGGCTAGCTGCGAAAAAAATAAATGACTGGGTGTATAAGACGATCCGAAAAACACCGGTAGTAAGTATTCCTTCAGCTATAGATGTTTTAAATACGCGGGAAGGAGACTGTAATGAACATACCGCTTTATTTACTGCTTTGGCGCGTGCTGCAGGAATTCCTGCGAAAGTTCATGTCGGACTTGTGTATTTGAAAGGCAGATTTTATTATCATGCCTGGCCCAGTGTGTACGTGGGAAAATGGATAGATATGGATCCTACGTTTGGCCAGGATATCGCGGATGTTAGTCATATAAAGCTTTTAGAAGGAGATTTGAATAAACAATTGGATATTGTTAAACTGATCGGTAAGATTGCATTGGAGGTGATTGAATATAGATGATTAAGACGGAGAATTTAAGAAAAGAATTTGGGGATTTAGTGGCTCTTAATGATCTTTCTTTGGATATTGCTGAAGGAGAGTTCTTTGCTTTTTTAGGGCCTAATGCCGCGGGCAAGACAACCACAATAAAGCTATTGATTGGATTGCTTAAGCCGACAAAAGGCACGGCTTATGTTTGCGGTTATAATATACAAAAAGATTATGTGGAAGCTAAAAAACATATAAGTTATATTCCAGATTTTCCTTTTTTATATGAAAAGCTTACAGCCCGGGAGTTTTTGCATTTTGTCTGTGATTTGTATCCAGAACAGGAGATGAAAAACAGGAAGACTGTAATCGATGATCTTTTATTAAAATTCAACTTGAATGAACATCAAAATCATTTGATTGAGCATTATTCGCATGGTATGCGGCAGAAGCTGGTGTTTGCCGCGTCTTTGATCCATGATCCGAAGGTGATGATTATTGATGAACCAATGGTTGGATTAGATCCGCATTCTACACGTGTAGTGAAAGATATTTTAAAAGAAAAGTCAAAACAGGGTGTGACGATATTTTTATCGACTCATACTTTAAGCGTGGCTGAAGAATTGGCTGATCGTATTGGAATAATAGATCACGGCAAGCTGATTGCGATAGGAACCTTAGATGAACTGAGAAAATCCTCAGGTGAAGGCGGTAGATTAGAAGATGTGTTTTTGCGACTTACCGAGGAGGAAGGTTCGTAAATAAATTATGAATGAAATAATTACGATTTTAAATATCCGGTTTGCAATATTAAAGAATAAATTGCGTAACGCGCATCAGCATTCGCGGCTTAAGATCTTTGTTGTTTGGTTTATGATCATCGGGATTCTAGGCGCTACGTTTTATGTGCCGTACAAGGCATTTGTGTTTTTGCAGTCTATGGATCATGTGGGCAATGTGATTATTGAGCGCTTAATGTATTTATTGTTCATGGGGTTGTTTATGATGCTGGTTTTTTCAAATAGTATAATTTGTTATTCTACAGGCTATCGAGCCAGAGAGACTACCTATTTTTTTACACTTCCGATTAAATATGCCAATATATTCTTTGTGAAATTTATCGACTCAATAATCTTAAGCTCCTGGGCGTTTTTGTGTTTTTTACTACCGATCATGGCTGCATATGCTCATGTGAAAAATCTTGGATTTATGTTTTATCTTACGCTTATTGTGTTTTTTGTGCCGTTTGCCGTGGTGGCTGCGGCAATTGGCAGTATGATCACTATGGCGATTGTCCGGTTCTTCCCGAGAAAGTTATATGCTATTCTGGGCTGGATTTTAGGTGTAGGGCTTGTTGCAGGGATTATCTGGCTGATTATTATCGGCAAAGGAGCAAAGACCGAAGATGAATTTCTATTTGTGTTGACCAATCTAATTCCGCACTTTAGATTTACCCAGTTTGTTTTCGCGCCCAATTACTGGATCAGCGAAGGTATTTTTAAGGCTATTGCCTATGACTATGAAGGCAGTTTTTATTGGTGGCTTTTGCTTTTAAGTAACGCGTTAATGCTTGGACAGGCTGCGTATTTATGGTCAAAAAGAATATATTATGATGGCTGGGTAAATACTTCTTTTTCCGGGATAACGAAGAACTATTATGCGGGAAAAGGTATGGCTGATAAAATATGTCGCAGATTATCTTGTGTTCCGCTTTGGATGCGTAGTTTAATCGTAAAGGATATAAAAGTTTTTTGCCGGGATCCAGTTCAGTGGTCGCAGTTCACTGTATTCTTTGGGCTCTTAGCGATCTATTTTGTGAATATTCGCAATTTCGGGTATGCAAATTTAATTCCGTTTTGGAAAAATATTGTTAGTTTTTTAAATCTAACATCCACGAATTTAACATTGGCATCATTATCAGTAAGATTTGTCTTCCCTCAGCTAAGTTTAGAAGGGAAGAGTTTCTGGATATTGGGACTGGCTCCGATAAAAAGACAGAGTTTATTATTTGAAAAATTCTGGTTAAATAGTATTGCCGCATTATGTATAAGCTTGCCTTTGATCACGATTTCCAATTTGATGCTTAATGTTTCTCCATTACAGATAATATTATCTATTTTTGTTGTGATATTGATGTGTTTTTCTTTGATTGCGCTATGTGTGGGGCTGGGAGCCTTGTTTCCGAATTTTAAAGAAGACAATCCAGCCCAGATTGTTTCCGGCTTTGGCGGAACTTTGGCTTTGGTTTTATGTTTGGTATATATAGCGCTTAATGTTATGGCCCTGGCTATGCCGTTTCATTTACTGGTAACCGAGCAGATAGGGCAGGGGGCATTTCAGAAACTGCTGTGTATATCCTGCGTATTTGTTTTTATCCTCGGAGCGGTAAGTATTTTCTTGTCCTTATTTTTCGGCTCTCGAGCCTTGAAAAATCTAGAGATGTGATCCTAATGAGACCAAAGGAGCCAGACTTATTTGGTCTTATTGAATAGGATTATTTTCGTCTTTTATTTTTACCTTGTTTGTGTTAAAATATACGGTTAGTTGAAGATATGAAGCGATTTATATTTATTCTTATAATTTCTGTTTTTGTTAGCGGGTGCGCGACTTTTTTGAATCCACTTACCGGTAAGAAGGAAACTATCTTGCTGGATACTCCATATGAAGTTGCTTTGGGTGGGCATTTTAGTCGGCAGGTAGCTGGTCAATATAAAATCGAAGATGGTTTTGAATATAATGACCGGATACAGGTAATTACCCGGAAACTGGTTTCTGTGTGTGATCGCAAAGACTTGGCTTATCAGGTAAAGGTAATAAAAAATAAACAAATGAATGCCTTTGCCATGCCTGGTGGTTTTATTTATGTTAATACCGGGCTTATGGATAGTGTTGATGATGATGAGCTGGCGGGTGTATTAGCGCATGAAATGGGGCATGTTGTAGCCCGGCACGGGGTGAAAAAACTAGCTGCAAACCTGGGAGCCGGAGTTGTAATGAGTATTGTGTTGCGTTCGGAGGATGATAAGGAGTTACAACAGCTAGTTGCTACTGGTTTTACTTTGGTAACTTTAGGCTATAGTCGTCAGGATGAGTATCAAGCAGACAAACTGGCGATTAAATATACATATTTGGCGGGGTATAATCCCCGAGGTGTAGTCAGTTTATTTGAAAAACTGAGGAGGGAACATGGTGATATCGCGGGTTTTGAAATCTGGTCAAGCACTCATCCACCGCTTTCGCAAAGAATCAACCACGCGGAAGAACAGATCAAGCGCTACCAGAGTGGCGGGTAATGTCTCTACCGGAACTACAAGTAATGACAGGAGAAAATTTTTTCGTTTAAGAGCTTTACTCGATGGGAAGTTTAAAACAGAAGATGGTGGTAACGGGTTAATGAGACTTACTGATTTTACAAGGGAAGGTGTGCGGGCTTGTTTTAATCGTAAAGTGGAGTTGGGCAAGACAGTTGCGTTCGAAATATGGTTTCCTGGAAAAGTTGCCACAGCTAATGCCTCGGGGACGGTTGTCTGGCTAAAGCGAAATTCAAAAGCCTGGACCGGAAAATTTGACGCAGGTGTTAAGATAGAGGATATTTCTCCGGATGACCGGTGGAGAATTCTCGATTATGCTTATCAATATTGGAATCAGGAAAGAAAAAAAGCATGAAGCAATACTGGAATAAGACAAAGGTGATTTGTACAATTGGTCCGGCTTGTACTAAATCATCAATTTTAAAAAAGATGATCTTATCCGGTATGGATGTAGCCAGGTTTAATTTTTCACACGGTAAGCCGGCTGAACAGGTAGCTGTGATAAAATCTTTGCAGGTTATTGCTCAGCGTTTAAAAATGCCTACAGCTATTTTGCAGGATTTGCCGGGGCCGAAGATCAGGATCGGACGTTTAAAAGATGATGTGGCTGTACTTGAAGAAGGCCAGACATTTTTTCTTACCGGTAAGAATGTGATCGGTAGTTCTCTTGGGGCATATGTTAATAATAAACGGTTCCTGAAGGCTTTAAAGACGAATAATGTTTTATATCTTAATGACGGCTTGGTTAAGCTGAGAGTAATGTCTCGGCGCAGGGATAATGTTATTTGTGAAGTCATGGCCGGAGGCCGGGTTTATTCCCGAAAAGGAGTTAATTGTCCTGGCTTGTTTGATCTTGATCCGGTTACGGATTATGATCTTAAATGTCTTCAGTACGGAATAAAGGCAGGGGTTGACTATGTCGCGGTTTCTTTTGTGCAAAAAGCCAGGGATATCGAAAAGGTTAAAAAATACTTACAGCGTAGAGGAAGTAAGGATATTTTAGTTGTAGCAAAGATAGAGCGGAAAGTTGCGTTTGAAAATATTGACAAGATTATTAAGGTTAGTGACGCGGTAATGGTTGCGCGGGGAGATTTAGGGATAGAAGCTAATTTAGAAGAAATCCCGTTTTTACAGAAAGAAATCATAAAAAAGTGTAATGCTTATGGACGGCCGGTAATTACGGCGACGCAGATGCTTGAATCAATGGTTGTTAATCCGAGGCCGACAAGAGCTGAGGTTACGGATATTGCTAATGCGATTATTGACGGAACAGATGCTTTGATGCTTTCTGAAGAAACAGCGATTGGTAAATATCCGGTAAAAGCTTTACAGGCGATGCTCAAGATAGCGAGTAAGACTGAGGAAAAACTTAAATCTTTTTCCAAGTCGATTAACTATGAGACTGAAGTTGATAATCAGGTAAGAGAATTAAGCCGGGCGGCTGTAAGCGTAGCAAATAATCTGGATGCTAAGGCGATTGTTGTGCCGACTGAGAATGTTCATTCTATTTCCTGGCTGAGCCGTTTGCGTCCGGATAGTACTATTGCCGGAGTAACGAGTGATATGTCGGTATTTAAAAAGTTAATATTATTCTGGGGAGTATACCCGGTAATGGTGAAAAAATTTAAGGGGTTAAGTCAAACTCTGAATATGTGTGTAAAATTAGTCGAAAAACGAGGCTTGTTAAAGAAGAATGATAATGCGGTAATCCTTTTAACCGATGATAACCGTTTGTTCTCTTCAAATATAATGGAAGTCCGTAAAGTGTAAACCTTAAACCTATTCTGTTTATCCTTATGAAAATGAAAAATTATTTATTCTTGTTTTTGTTGTGTGTGAGTATGCTTTGTATCGATGTCAGTTTTTTGTCGGCAGAAGTAGAGGCTCCTTTTCCCATGATTACTGTGGCTTCTCCTGAATACGGTGTGTCGGATATTGATACAACTACAGATATATTGGTTACGTTTAGTGGTGTAATGCATAAGAAATCAGTAGAGGAAAGTTTTTATATCTTTCCGGAAATAAAAGGGAAGTTTAAGTGGGAAAAAAACACCCTAGTATTTAAGCCGCGTAAGCAATTGCTTCCGTCTACATCGTATTTTGTTACGTTTACTTCAGGTGTGAAAGGCGCAAACGGGATGCCTCTTATCCTGACGTATTTTAGTACTACCCCACAAGCATTGTGTGTAGGCCCAGAAGGAGAGTTGCAGATAGTCGGGAAGAATACTCAGGTGGAAAAGCTCAAGGTTAAAGGGAATAATCCTGTGTGGTCATCTGATAACAGCCGGATTGTATATGATTATGAAGGAGAAATCTGGACGGTAGATAGTGATGGTAAGGATGAAATACAGCTTACTGAAGATGAATCTCTTATTGCCAGCTACCCCAGATGTAATCCATTTACAGAATTAATTGCTTTTGTTGGAACAAACTCTGCCGGAGGAGCTAATGTTTTTACGGTTGAAACAGAAACAAAGATTATTAGACAGCTGACTGCTTTTTTTGATTCACAGGGTGTTAATGAAATTAAATGGTCTCCGGATGGACTTTATTGTGCTTTTCTGCGGGGTGGACAGATCTGGATTATGAACCCGGACGGAACGAATATGCGTCGACTGACAACGAATGACTTGCAGTGTGAAGGGAATTTTTCCTGGTCTCCGGCCGGTACCAAGATCGCGTTTTCCGGAGATGAAAATGTTTGGGTCGGAGATATCTATTCTTTAGAGTTCAGGAAGCTTTCTTTTGATAATCCAAAAACCGGCAGACTTGACTGGGCGAAGAACAATAAAGTAGTTTATGAGGCTGAAGGGTTAACAATTATGGATTCCGATGGTAGTGCGGAAATCCAGGTAGCTACAGCCGGTAAAAATCCGCTTTGGATCAACTCCGGGAAATATTTAAGTTATATTTTACCGCTTTATAATAAAAAAAATACCGCACAACTCTGGCTAATGAGCGCAGACGGTCTAACTAAAGAAAAGATTGCTGTTATTGGTGCAGGCAGTGATTTTGTGTCTTGGTCTAAGAATATCGGTTTTTCCCGTTTAAACCAATAATCTAATATGAAATCAGGTTTATGATCTTCTTCGTAGGTGAGAGGAAGGTATTTTTAATGCGTTACGATACTTGGTTACTGCCCTTCGGGAAATATGTATTCCTTGTTTAGCTAGATTATCTACAATTTGCTGGTCACTAAGAGGAGTCTGAGGTGACTCTGTTTTGACCATCTCATCGATAGTTACCTTTACTTTCTGACTGGACATATCTCCGTTTTCAGAAGCAATAGATTGGCTGAAGAAGTTTTTCAGAGCAAAAGTTCCGTGTGGCGTCTGGATATATTTATTTGCTACCGTGCGGCTGATCGTTGAAGGATGTACCTGCATAAGTTCTGCAATTTCCTTTAACTTTAAAGGTTTAAGATCGGAAATGCCTTTTTCTAAAAAATCCTGCTGGTATTCAATGATGTGACTAGTTACTTTCTTTAAAGTCAGCTGTCTTTGTGTGAGTCCACTGATTAGATTTTCTGCACTTTTTAGTTTTTCTTTGATAAACTTCAGTGTTTCTTCAGGGCATGATTTATCTTTAAGCATTTTTTTGTATAGTTTGCTTATCGAGAATTGAGGGATGTTTTTTGTATTGATAATTATCTCATAATTGTCCGAAGTTTTTTCCAGAAGTATATCAGGGACTATTCTTAGTGCTTCCTGAGAATAATTGCGGCATGGTTTAGGATCAAGGCGGCTAATGTTATAAACATACTTTTTTATCTGAGGCAAAGATATTTTTAAAGCTTTACTTATTTTTTGATATTTCTTTGCGGCAAGCTCTGGGAGGAATCCGGCGACAATTGTAGCTTCCGGGGAATCTTCTTTACCGTTACGTTTTAATTGGATAAGCAGGCATTCTTTTAAATCTCTAGCTGCTACTCCGGAAGGCTCTAACTCTTGTATTTGTTTAAGTATTTCATCAACTTTTTCTACTGTACAATTTAAACTTTGGGCGATTTCATCTGTTGAGGTGGGTAAATATCCGTTTTCATTAATGCTTCCGATTATTTGTTCAGCAATTATCCGGTCATCTTCGTCGGTATTTATTAACCGGAATTGTTGAGTAAGTTCTTCCTGAATTGTGATTGATTTTGTGATCAGGGTTTGCTGAAAATCGTGTTTTTCCATGGATTGGGAAATTCTATTCTTATCAACGAATTCCGAACTCCAGATATTATCATTACTCAGCCAGTCTAATTCCAGATTAGCGTTATTTTTCTGATCGTCGATTATCTTTTGATCTACTTCAGTTGGCTCTGTTTCTACGGGTGGGGAAGGCTCAGTTGTTTTGTTCTCCTCTGGGGTATTTTCAGCCGGAGTAGCAATTTCTTCTTCGATTACCGGATTAGTGGCTAGTTCTTCAGCAATAAGTTGATTGAGTTCTAAGATCGGCAGCTGCAGGATGTGCATGGACTGCTGCATCTTAGCTGTCATAATTAGTTTTTGTACTTGTTTTTGTTGTAGTCGTTGGTGTAGCTCCATCTTATGTTTTCCTCCTGAGTTCAATTATAACTCAAGTTTAAAAGCAAAGCAAGATGTCAATTTGCCGTCGGATGAAAGTTGTGTTATACTCATAACTTAATGGAAAAAATTCTTCTACTTAATCCTCCGGGTAAGCATCAATATCTAAGGGATCAATACTGTAGTTCATCGACAAAGGCCGATTATTACTGGCCGCCGGTTGATCTTTTGGTTTTAAGCGGTATTCTTGGTAGTTGTTTTGAGCTGGGGGTATTGGATGCTATTGTCGAAAGAGTGGATAACGCTTATGTTCTTGAATGCATCGAACATGGTGGCTATGAAGTTGTAGTTGCTTTGTCTTCGGGGGCAAGCAAACAAGAAGATTTCGCTTTATTTAAAGAGATAAAGCGGCGTTTTAATATCCCGCTTATTGTTAATGCCGGATTTTTGCGGTTTGATACAGGGGCTTATCTTACAAAATATCCATTCATAGACGCAGTGATCACAGATTATACTGAGCCAGGAATCATTGATTTTCTTAAAGGAGAGAGAATTAAATCTCTGAGAGGGATATCATATCTAAACAATTCCGGGTTATTGTGCGATTGGAATACAGAAGACGCTGATTTTTCTTATCCAATGCCGCAGCATGAGCTTTTTACTCTGGATAAGTATTACTCCCCGCAGGTGAAACAATATCCGTTTAGTTGTGTTATTGTTTCCAGTGGTTGTAAATATAAATGCCGCTTTTGTGCCAATGCCAAGATAAAATATCGTCGCAGAGATCTGAACAATATCATTGAGGAGTTGCGATATTTGAAAAAGATTGGGATTAATGAAGTGCATTTTCCCGATTTTACGTTTACTGCGGATCGGGAGCATTGTTTGGGAATTTGCCGGGTAATGATTAAAGAGGACTTAGGTATGTCCTGGGATTGTTTGACCCGGGCTGACTGCTTTGATGAAGAACTCGCTTGTATAATGAAGCAAGCCGGGTGTCACACTATACAGTTTGGACTTGAATCAAAAAATGAGACAGTGCTTAAAAACATGGCTAAACCCATGAGAAACGAAGTAGTAAGAAAGGCTTTTTCTGCATGTCGCAAGCTTGGGATTGAAACTTTGGGGTTTTTTATTATCGGATTACCGGGGGAAAATAAACAGAGCATAAAAGATACAGTGGCTTTTGCCCGGGAGCTTGATTGTGATTATGTTTCTTTTTCGATATTTGTGCCGGATTTTGGCAGTGATATTCGGGATGAACTAATAGAACAAAATCCAGAGCTTAAGAATGTGGAGTGTTTTGACCGGACTAAATTCCCGGTTTTGGGAAATGAGTTTTTGAGTAAAGATGATATCTGGGGTTTAAGAAAAAAAGCATTAAAGGATTTTTATTTTCGTCCTGGGTATATCTGGAAGCGTTTGAAAAAGATGAAAAGTTTGACTGATTTAAAATCTGCGGTTCGGATCTTCGGGACGCTGTTGCGAGGTTGCTAATGAAGATAGCGATTATTGGTGCAGGGATAAGCGGGCTTTTAACGGCATATTATCTAAAGGGGTATGCGGATGTTACTGTATATGAAAAAGAAGCAGATGCCGGCGGCTTAAGTGCGAGTATAGCTCATGACGGAATTCGGGTTGAAAAATATAATCATTTTATAAGTGTAAAAGATGAGGAATTTATCCGGGTAGTGTCTATGTTGGGCCTTGAAGAAGAGCTGCAGTGGGCCCGGGTAAAGCACGGGTTTATTCTGGGGGATAATTTGTGGGGCATGAATACCCCAGGAGAGTTGTTTTTCTTTTCTCATTTAAGTTGGACGGGGAAAATCAAGCTGGCAAAGTTTATGATAAAAGCGAGTTTGCGTTCCGATGCCCGGGATTTGCAAGATATAAGTGCTAGAGATTGGATAGAGAAAGAATGCGGCAAAGATGTATTTAGGAGTTTTTTTGAGCCGCTTTTAGAGTATAAATTCACGCACTTTGAAGATGTAACAGCTGCGTATTTATGGGCGAGAATAAATGAAGGAAAGAAGAATAAAATAGGATGTTTGCGTAATGGCTTGGATGTCGTATTTGGAGAATTAAAAAAACAGGTAAGTCAAAAGGCACAGGTTTTGTTCAACAGTCCGGTAAAGAAGATTGTGAAAAATGATTCAGGTCTTTGGAGGGTGATTACAAATAGGGAAGATAAATTATATGATCTGGTGATCTCTACCATATCAATAAAACAGACTTCACAGCTTGGACCGGAATTGTTGAAAATTACCGGGGATTTGAACCGAATTGATTATCTTAGCGTGTCTTCTTTGATCTTAGCAGTGGATCAGCCTTTAAAAAACGGCTGGTGGCTGTTTATGGCTGATCAGGGGCACGGGGGAAAATTCGGGATGAGGGTAGTTGTGGATGCTTTTTTTATTGCCGGTAAGAATTTTGTTTATTTCCCGGTCTATCAGCGTCAGAGTCAGGAGTCTATAATCGAGAAAGAACAATTGCTGCAGGAGTGTTTCCAAGTCTTAAAAAGAATAAATCCTGGTTTTAATGAAGCATGGGTTAAAAAACATTATTTTTTCCAGGATAAGTTTGTAGAACCGGTACTGAATAAGAATTTTTTCAGGTTGCTGAATGTATTACCAGAAGATAGTAAAGGTCTATATATCCATGAAGCGGTATTTCAAGAAGGACTATTGAAAACTTTAAATACATCTGCGATAAAAAGCAGAATTATCGCAGAACAGATAAGGAATAATGATGTACGGAACAATTCAGGTTGATTTAGATGGTCTCTGGACATATCGGCGTTATTTTGGGCAGAGCCAACCGGGATCAGCAGAGGTAGTAGACCCTGTTTATGCCGAAGGGCTAATGCGTTTTCTGGAATTATTTAAAAAGTATAATGTGAAAGCTACTTTTTTTATTGTGGGTAAAGATGCTCAACAGCCGGAACAACGAAAACTTATTGCGAGGCTTGTTGAAGCAGGGCACGAGATTGCTAATCATACAATGTCTCATCCTCAGCACTTTAATCTTCTTTCTGCAGAACAAGTAGAAGATGAAATTTCAGATTGTGATAAAATCCTACAGGAGATAGGGACAAAAGCTATCGCTGGTTTCCGGGCTCCGGGGTTTAGTATTCAGGCTGATACGTTATCAATATTGAGGGAAAAAGGGTATATGTATGATACCTCGGTTATTCCCTCATCTTTGATTCCGTTTATTATGAATATTTCTCATTCTATTTTGCGTCGTAAGCCGGTGTGTATGGGGGCAGGCAGGATAGGGTTTGGTTTTGCGCCATTGGATGTATATAATCCGGACCAAAAGAGGATTTGGAAAAAAGGGGACAGTTTGTTGTTTGAGGTGCCGGTTTCTGTAATCCCTGGATTACGGTTGCCTTTACATAGTTCATATGTATTTATGTTTGGAAAAGGGTATTTTAGATACGGATTAAAGCGTTTACAGAAAAATAATGTTTCACCCTGCTATTTGTTTCATGGGATAGATTTGGTGGATTTGGAAAAACAGAAAGTAAGCATTCCGTTTTTTAAAACTTTAGAAAAAAGATTGAATGTCTGTGAGTATATTATAAAATCTTTTAGCAAGAAGTATGAATTGTTAACAACCAGACAGCTGGTCCAGACGAATGGGATGGGATTATGATTTATATTCTTTTACCCGCATATAATGAAGCGAAAAACATAGAAGCTGTAGTTTCTGGAATCAGTGGGGTTTTACTGGATAAAGAATACTGTATTGTTATTGTAAACGATGGTAGTACGGATAATACTCAGGATGTGATCTCAGGATTATGTAGAGGGGTGCCTGAGTTGAAAAGCATTAATTTTCCAGAAAATCGTGGTGTGGGAGAGGTTTTTAAGCAGGGGATAAAGTATGTTTCTGAGTTGGCTCTGAAAAATCAGGACATACTTATTTCTTTAGATTGTGACCGTTCTCATCCAGCCAATGCAATTAATGGAGTTATCGAAGCGTTGGAGGCAGGGAATGATATTGTTGTTGCTTCGCGATATCATCCACAAAGTAAAACGCAAGGGTTACCGTTTGTTCGGGAATTAATGAGTAATACTATAAATTTTTGGCTGAAAGTCTTTTTCCCTTTAAAAGGGGTAAAAGATTATACTACTTTTTTCCGCGGATACAGAGTCGGTTTATTACTAAAAGCGCAGGAGCATTACAGAGAATCTTTCATTGCGGAAAAGGGATTTTCCTGTATGGCTGAGATATTGATAAAACTACGCAGGTTTAGACCTAAAGCAACAGAGGTTCCTCTTGTGTTACGGTTTGATTTGCGTACCGGTAGAAGCAAGATGAAAGTACTGGAAACGATCGCAGGTTATCTACGTTTAATACTAGATTATTTTCTTTTTTCAAGAAAAAGGTAAGAGAACAAGTATCCGCCTAATTTTGCCAGATGTATTATTTCCCGGGGATCTTTAAGTTTTTTTAACAGGGATAGCAGGAATCCGGGGCTGAAAACATATCTTAGATAAATCTGCTTTTGAAGTTTTGTTAATTTTTCTGCAGATACATGTTTTGTTCCCCAGTGGGGCGTAGAGTGCATGAAATTAAACTTTGACCAGTCAATATCCTTTATCATACCCTCTTTTTTCATAATCGAGTAGATCTCTGTTCCTGGATAAGGGCAGATAATGCCTAATTGAAAGATATCTGGCTTTATCTGACGAATTAGCTGTTCTGTTTGCTTAATATCTTCGATATCCTCATCCGGATGAGTTCCTAAAATAAAAAACCCGCAAGCAACAAGGCCGGCTTTATGGGTGAGCTTAAAAGCTTTTTTAACCTGATCTATCGTAATATTCTTTTTCATGAGTTTAAGCATTTTAGGACTGCCGGATTCTACCCCATAAGCGATTTTTAAACAGCCGCAATCAGCCATTTTCTTGATGAATTCTTTGTCGACAAAACTTACCTTTGTCTGACAATCCCAGGTTAATCCCAGTGATTTAAGACCATCACAGATTTTAAAAAAGCGATTTCTGTCCAAGGTGAAATTTGTATCTTCAAAAGTTATATGATTATACCCGTATTTATCTTTACATTCGGTAAGTTCCTGAATGACATTTTCCGCACTTCTAAAGCGTACTTTTGGGCCGGATGTTTTTTTTACGGCACAGAAGGTGCAGTCTTGTGAACAACCCCGGGAAGTAAATACTACGGTAGATCTTTTACCGGACATGTTGATACCGGCGGCGTAAATATGTTTATATTGTTCCGGGCAAAGTAGAGAGCGGTCTGGGAATGGTAGAGAATCCAGATTTTCAATTGGTGCTGTCGGAGTATTGACCAGAATATTATTGTTTTTTCGATAAGCAATTCCCGGGATGGCAGCAGGAGTCTTTTTTTCTTTTATTGCTTGGCAAAGCTTGGAAAACGCAATTTCACCTTCGGTAATTACAATATAATCGAATGCCGGGAAATTGCGCAGTGATTCTTCCGGGAGAGCTGATACATGCGGGCCTCCGGCAACTGTCTTGATCTTTGGATCGAGTTTTTTTAATAATTGTGCAACGTTGTGTGCATTCTTGATTGTCGGGGTCATGGAAGTGATCCCGGCGATTGATATATTTTCAGTCTCTATCCTTTTTTTGATTATATCTGGGTTGTAATCTTCTACTTCAAAGTCCCAGATAGATACTCCAAACCCTTTATTTTTAAGAAAGGTTGCCAGGTAGAGGATATTGATTGGTTCCTGGATAAGGATTTTTTCAAAAACACCAGATATCTTGGGGGGTCTTATTAATGCGATATTCATATCAATATTTTGTTCCTTTTTGAAAGATATTCGATAGTATGATAGAATCTATAGTATCTTGATTTCTCTTACAAGTCAATATCCGGGCGAGTGCTACCTATTACCAAAAGAGATGTTTTAATGACCCAAAAGATAAAAAAAATAATGCTGATTTTTCCTACGGGAAAAGTTTTAAAAGGGCATTTTCATCATTGTGAAATTCCAATGGGATTAGCGTATTTAGCGGCGGTGTTGCGTGATGATTTTGAAGTTAAGGTATTGGATGGTAGGGCAAAGTTTAAAAGAATAGTTGTTCCAGGAAGCAAATGGGAGTATTTTGGCTATACGCCCCAACAGATACTGGAACAAATAAAAGAATACTCACCGGAAGTAGTTGGTATTAGCTGTCTTTCTTCTTTTCACTTTCCTGATGTAATAGACCTGTTCAAGAAAATAAAAAAAGCGGATAAAAACATTATTACCGTAACCGGCGGGACGCATCCTACATTTCTTGCAGATCAGGTTATGAGCCGGCATCCGGAAGTTGATTTTATTGTGCTGGGAGAGGGAGAGGAAACTTTCCGTAATTTGCTTTTAGCGATTGATTCAGGCTCTCGATATCAGGGGTTGGATGGTTTGGCTTTTCGGAATGACAATGACGGAGAGGTTAGAGTTAACCCCAAAACGCAGTATATTAAAGAGCTGGATAGTTTGCCTTTCCCTGCACTTGATTTGTTTCCATTGGATTTTTATGAAAAGAAAAGTATTCCATTTAGTGTTACCTGTCGGAGTAAAAAGACAGCGCCGATTTTAACTAGTCGCGGTTGTTCATCTAGCTGTGTATTTTGTGCTTCCAAAAACTATTGGGGAAGACATTATCGCATGCGATCAGCTAAGAATGTTCTGGATGAAATTGAATATCTGATTAATAAGTACGGGGTTAAAGAAATCCAGTTTATCGATGATAATTTAACGTTGGATAAAAAACGGGCGATAGATATCTTTAACGGTATTATTGAAAGGAAACTGGATATTTACTGGAATACTCCCAATGGGGTTGCGGTGTGGACACTTGATGAACCACTTTTGGAATTAATGAAAAAGAGCGGGTGCTATGAATTAACTGTGGCATTTGAAAGTGGAGATCAGGATGTGCTGAATAAAATAATAAAGAAGCCGCTTAATCTTCAATATGCGGCGCGTATGGTTAATAAGATGAAAGAGCTGGGTATTCAAGTTCATTCTTTCTTTATCTCAGGGTTTCCCGGAGAAACAAAGGAGCAAATATTGCGAAGTTTTGCTTTTGCTAATAAGATGGATTTAGATAGCGCCTGGTTTTTTATTGCTAATCCTACTCCTGGATCTGAATTGTATGATATTTGTGTGGAAAAAGGGTATATAAGTAAGGATTTTTCTTTTGAAGATATAGAATATAATCTGCCGCATATTGAAACTGAAGATTTCACGAAGCAGGAGGTGGAAAAACTGGTCTTAACACAATTTAATAAATATAATATAAGCCTCATTTTTCGGCATCCTATGCGGTTTTTTAAAAAGTATATGATTTTAATGATTACGCATCCGATTATGACATTTAGAAGTATCTTTGCTGATTTGGTAAAAATTATAGGAAAATGATAGAGTCTAAGCAGAAGATAAATAAAATATTACTTATCTTTCCAGCAGTTATTTTTTCTGGAGAGAGTCCAAAACAGATAATGCCGCCGTTAGGGATAAGTTATCTGGCGGCCTACTTAAGGCCTGATTATGAGGTAAAGCTGCTTGATGCGGCAGTAGAAGGGTATAATCAGGAAAGCAGGATTTCTACGCGTTTCTTCCAATATGGTCTGGATAACGATCATATTCGTAAAAGAATAATTGATTTTGCTCCGGATGTAGTTGGGGTTTCATGTTTGTTTTCCAGCCAGTTTCTGTCTGCTGCTTCAGTTTGTGCGATAGCTAAGAATGTTTCGCCGGAAATAGTAACTGTTATGGGAGGGACTCACCCGACTTTTTTAAGTGAACAGTGTTTAGCTGATAGGAATATCGATTTTATCGTGAGGGGGGAAGGCGAACGGACATTTAAAGAGTTACTGGATTGTTTGCGTTGTGGACAGTCATTTAAAGATGTAGGAGGTATTGCTTTTAGGCAGGATAATCTGGTGCGGATAAATCCAGCTCCAATGATTGCAGAAGATATTGACCGGATTCCGGTTCCGGCAAGAGATTTATTACCGCTAGAGAAGTATTTTCAGATTAATATGCCGATGGGATTGATAAGTAGACAGACTCCGGCAATGAACATGATTACTTCCCGGGGATGTTCTTTTGATTGTTCTTTTTGTTCTTCCTGTCATTTTTGGGGAAGGCGTTATCGCCCGAGGTTGGTAGAAAATGTATTGGATGAAATGGAACAATTGAAAGATATGGGTATTAAAGAGCTGAAATTTTTTGATGATAATCTTACGCTTGACCGGGAACGTGCGAAAAAATTATTTCGAGGAATGATTGCTCGTAAATTTAATTTTTCCTGGAATACTCCGAATGGAATTGCGGCGCAGACATTGGATGAAGAAATGGTTCTCCTAATGAAAGAAAGCGGGTGTTATGAGATCACCCTGGCCGTGGAAAGCGGGGATGAGCAGATTCTGCGTGATGTCTTGAAAAAACCGATTAATTTAAAGCATACACTTCATATCGCCGAAATAATTAAAAATTGCGGTATTGATACCTATGGATTTTTTATTATTGGATTTCCCCAGGAGACAAAAAAACAAATATATAATACACTGCATTTCATGGATAAGATCAGGCTGGATAGAATATCATTGTTTATTGCCAATCCTTTGCCGGGTACGGAGATATATCGTATTTGCCGGGAAAAAGGATATTTGTCGGGAGATTTTGAGCAAAAGCCGTTAGACTATTTTCAATCGGTATTTCAGACTCCTGAGTTTGACTCAAAATTTTTAGAAAGCACGCGACGTCGATGGTACTGGAGGTACAACAGTAAACTCTTATTAAGAAACCCTTTTAAATTTTTCCGGAAGTATAGTATATTTATATTTAAACGACCGTTATTCTTATTGCGGATAATTATTAATAAATTAATCGTTCCGAGTTTAAATTATGCAAGAAACCAAACAGAAAAAAAATAAATTCAGAAGTATTGATGCTTTGATCATTGGAGGTGTTTTTTTTGTCGCCTTTTTTCTGAGGCTTGTCTATTTGTATCAGTATAAAAACAATCCTTTTTTTCTTAGCCCTGTTATTGATGCTTTATCTCACTACTTGTACGCTATGCGAATGTCCCAGGGGGACTGGTTGTTAAAGGGGGAGGTTGTTGGGCGTGCGCCCTTATATGTGTATTTTTTGGCGTTTCTTTTTAAAATGTTCGGCTCCGGATATTTTGCAGCGCGTATTGTGCAAATGCTGCTTGGTGCTTTAAATTGCGTTTTAGTCTATTTCTTGGGTAAAAAAGTGTTTAATAGATATGTGGGTGCGATCGCTGCGTTTATTTGTAGTGCCTACGGGGTATTGATTTATTTTGATGCTGAGTTTTTATACGTTGGGTTGGGAATATTTGTAAATCTGTTATTGTTATTATTTGTTTTGCATACAGTAGAAAGTCCCCGGTTTTGGAAATGGATTTGTTGTGGAATGCTTTTTGGTATGGGGTTGCAGACAAATGCGTTAATAATTTTATTTTTGCCGTTTTTACTTATCTGGATATATTTATATAGCAATAAAAAAGCAGTTACTGCGGTGCTTCTGGTTGTGCTTGGGGCTGTAGTTTTTGTTCTTCCTTTTGCCCTGCGCAATTATTTGGAGGGTGGTGACGTTATGCTTATTTCTTCGGCGGCAGGGATTAATCTTTATATTGGTAATAATCCAGGTGCTGATGGTAAAAGTGCTTTTGTACCATCCCGGGATTTTTCATATGCAGAAGGCTGGCAGGATAATGTTTTAACTTCTTCGATTAAGGCTGCTGAAAGAGAACTCGGACATGAATTGACCCCGTCAGAGGTTTCGCGATTCTGGACTTTAAAAGCAGCCAGCTTTATTTTAAAAGATCCCGGGAGTTTCTGTTTGCTTTTAATAAGAAAGTTTTTTTACTTTTTCAACGGTTATGAAATTGCCGAAAACCAAAGTATTTATTTCTTTCGGGTCTGGTCGTCTCTTTTGAAAATTACCGTATTTGAAAATTCCGTGATTGCTTTTCCTTTTGGGCTGATATGTCCGTTTGCTTTATTGGGGATATTTGTATCCTTTAGGAAGGGTAAAGGAGCTCATCTGCTTAGATTTTTTGTGCTGGCTAATTTTATATTATTGATGATTTTCTTTGTCTGCAGCCGGTATCGTACTAATGTAGTGCCGTATTTTATTATTTTTAGTGCGTACGGAGTATTCTGGATTTTTAATAATTTAAAGAAGAAAAATTTTAAGCCGGTAGTATGCTCTGTCTTTCCCTTGTTGCTGCTATCCTCGTTTAGTAATTCCACTTTATTAGGTGTCAGGGAAGAGGACGATTCCCGGTGGTTTTTTAATTTAGGTGCTGCATTTAGTTATAAGGGACAAAAAGAAAGAGCTTTAAAATCTTTTCAAAGCGCAAAAGATATAAATCCTAAAAATCCGGATGTTTTATATAACTTGGGAGTATTATATCTAAAAAAAGGGGATGAGCAGCAAGCAGCCGAAGAATTTGAGCAGGTAGTTGAGATCGATCCGGATGATTCTGCTGCACATACTAATTTAGGTATCGTTTATTTTAGACAAGGGAAGTTTGAAAAGGCAATCAAAAGTTATGAGGCTGCTTTAGGTATTGACGAAGAAGATATAGGTGTGATGGTGAACTTAGGTGCTGCGTATACCAAGACCGGAGATTTTTCAAATGCCTCGGTTGTGTTTAAGAAAGCAAAGTCTTTGGAGCCTGGTTTTGCGCCGTTGCATCAGCATCTCGCTATACTTTATGAAAAAACAAATGATTATAAAAATGCGGAGATGGAGTATTTATTAGCCATACAGCAAAAGCCTGATTATTTTGAGGCTTATAATAACCTTGCTTTGTTATATGAAAAAATGGAGCAGCCTGAAGAAGCCAAAGTGTATCGTCTTAAAGCCCTTGAAATCCTGCCGGATATGACGCATTGAGGGTATAATATTATTGAATGCCTCTTGACAGTAGGGGGAGTATGTGGTATAGTTACTGAAAATAAACCTTTAAATCGGTTCTGCGAGGCCGAAAAGGAGAATTAAAACATGAATAATAAAACCTGTTTATCCGAATATAATAATATGCGGAAGGCAGGTTATTTTTTTGTCTGGCCAGGATGTTTCATATTCTGACTAACTAGGAGAGAATCATGGGATTAAAAACGTTATCAAAACTTATGGATGCACAGATGATCAAGCGTACGCTTATGCGTATAAGTCACGAGATCATAGAATCCAATAAGGGTACTCAAAATCTAGTGATTGTGGGAATACGCTGCCGGGGGGCTTATCTGGCCCAGCGTATAGCTGAGTTAATCGGTGAGATTGACGGGGCAGAAGTATCGGTAGGAGTTCTGGATATAACTCTTTATCGCGATGATTTAACCCTGGTTGCCGAATGTCCGGTAGTGCATAGCACAAAGATAGATTTTGATATTACGGGTAAAACTCTTGTGCTTGTAGATGATGTTCTTTTCACCGGTCGTACGATACGGTGTGCCTTGGATGAACTTATTGATTTGGGCAGACCTAAAAATATTCAACTGGCAGTATTGATTGATCGGGGTCACCGTGAGCTTCCGATCCGGGCAGACTATGTAGGAAAAAATGTACCCACTGCACGTGATCAGAGTGTAGAGGTGAAATTAAAAGAAGAAGATAAGATTGACGAAGTAGTTTTAATGGCGCAGGAAGGTTGAAAATGACTGAGAAAATGACTGATTGGAAGAGAAAAGATCTTTTAGGAATTGAGGAATTAAGCGCGGAGGAAATTGAATTGATTCTGCAAACAGCAGATTCTTTTAAAGAGATTTCCAGCCGTCCAGTGAAAAAAGTTCCTACATTGAGAGGTAAGACAATTGTCCTTTTCTTTTTTGAACCATCTACGCGGACAAGGTCCAGTTTTGAATTAGCGGCAAAACGTTTAAGTGCTGACACTCTGAGTATTACTAAATCCTCCAGTTCTATCCAAAAAGGAGAGACTTTAAAAGATACTATAAAAAATATTGAAGCTATGCAGGTGGATGTAATTATTCTGCGGCATTCTTCGAGCGGGGCGCATCATATATTAGCACCTCAAGTAACGCCTTCGATTATTAATGCAGGGGATGGTTGTCATGAACATCCAACTCAAGCATTGCTGGATATGTTTACGATAAAAGAGAAAAAAGGTAAAATCAAGGGATTAAAAGTTACCATACTTGGTGATATTGCACATTCCCGGGTGGCACGTAGTAATATTTGGGGCTTAAAAAAAATGGGGGCAGAGGTTACTATTTGCGGCCCAAAAACATTATTGCCGAGGGATATTGATAAAATGGGTGTAAAAGTTACAACTTGCTTAGCCGAAGCATTAAAAGGTGCTGATGTAGTAAATATCCTGCGGATTCAGAAAGAACGGCAGCAAGTCGGGTTGTTTCCTTCTTTGCGTGAATATGCAAGTGAGTTTGGAGTTTCAAGGGAAAAATTAGATAAATATGCAAAAAAAGATATATTGATCATGCATCCGGGACCTATTAACCGGGGTATTGAAATAACGCCTGATGTAGCAGACGGTAAATATTCGGTGATTTTAGATCAGGTGACTAACGGTATTGCAATAAGAATGGCGGTGCTTTATTTGGTGTCTCAGGCCGGCATATCCGAACAACAGGAGTAGTAAGATGAGTTTATTGATAAAAAACGGAAGAGTAGTTGATGCGAAAAATAAACAAGACGGTGTGTTTGATATATTAGTCGAAGGGGCTAAAATATCCAAGATTGCAAAAAATATTGTGAGCAAAGATGATAATGTTTTTGACGCTAAAGGAATGCTTGTAGTCCCGGGATTAATAGACTTGCATGTGCATCTTAGGGAGCCGGGATATGAATACAAAGAAACAATACTTAGTGGCAGCCAAGCTGCTGCGCGAGGTGGATTTACAAGTATTTGCTGTATGCCGAACACAAACCCGGTCATCGATAACCAGGGTGTAGTGGATTTTGTTTTCGCAGAAAGTAAAAAAGCCGGATTAGTAAATGTTTTTCCGGTCGGAGCAATTACTAAGGGTTTAAAGGGAGAGGATCTGGCGGATATTGCAGATATGAAAGAATCAGGAGTTGTTGCTCTTTCTGATGACGGTTATGAAGTTGCAAGTGCGGCACTTTTAAGAATGGCCATGGAATATGCATCGATGTTTGATCTGCCGATTATTGCGCATTGTGAAGATAAAGAACTTTCAAGTGGTGGAGTTATGAATGAAGGGTACATGTCTACGGTACTTGGTTTAAAAGGCATTCCGCGAGTGGCTGAGATAACTATGGTTAGCCGGGATATTGAACTTGCTCGTTTTACAGGGACAAAATTGCATATTGCACATGTAAGCTGTAAAGAGTCTGTAGCATTAATAAAGAAAGCAAAAAAAGAAGGAGTCAAAGTAACTTCGGAATGCTGCCCTCATCATTTTAGTTTAACTGAAGAGGCTGTTGAGCAGTATGATACTAATACAAAGGTCAATCCACCGTTACGTACAAAAGAAGATGTTGAAGCAATAAAAAAAGGATTGAAAGACGGAACTATAGATTGTATCGCTACGGATCATGCTCCGCATTCAATTTCTGAAAAAGATACCGAGTATGATCTGGCTCCGTTTGGCATAATTGGCAGTGAAACAGCTCTAGGATTGGTTATGACCGAATTAGTGGATAAAGGGATATTATCTATAGAGCAGGTAGTGGAAAAGATGGCATTGAATCCGGCAAGAGTTATCGGTCAGGATAAGGGGTATTTATCCGAAGGTGGTTGTGCGGATATTACTATAATTGATCCAAAGCAGGAATGGGTTGTGGAAAAGGATGGATTTGTTTCCAAATCAAGCAACTCGCCTTTTATCGGAAAAACACTTACCGGTCAGGTTATGGCGACTATTGTTTCCGGAAAAATAGTGTTTGAAAAGAGTTAATGGAATTTATAGCAGATCTTCATATACATTCTAAGTATAGTCGGGCTACATCTCCGCAGATGAATGTGGAAAGCTTGGCGAAGTGGGCTAAGATCAAAGGGATTGATTTAATTGGTACCGGAGATTTTACGCATCATTTATGGGTTAAGGAATTAAAGGAAAAGCTTGAGCCGGCAGGTAATGGCTTATATGTGCATGAAGATGTGCATTTTATGCTGACGGCTGAGATCAGCAGCATTTATTCTAAGAACGGACGCTGTTATAGAATCCATAATGTTATATTTGCGCCTTCTATTGAAACTGTGGAGAAAATTAATAAGGTTTTAGGAAGTATCGGAAATATTGTTTCCGATGGCAGGCCGATACTTGGGCTTGATGCTGCAAAACTTGCTAGAATCATATTTGATATTGATGAAAATTGCGTGATTGTTCCCGCCCATATCTGGACGCCTTGGTTTAGCTTGTTTGGATCAATGTCCGGGTTTGACCGCTTAGAGGATTGTTTTGAAGAGCAGTCGGAAAAGATATTCTGTCTTGAAACCGGACTTTCATCTGATCCGGCGATGAACTGGCGTTTAAGCGCTTTAGATAGATACTCTCTAATTTCTAATTCAGATTCACATTCTCCCCAGAAGATCGGTAGAGAAGCAAATGTATTTGATTGTGACCTGTCGTATTATGAAATCAGGGATGCTTTAAAAACTAAAGATAAAAAAAGATTTCTATATACTATAGAATTTTTCCCGGAAGAGGGGAAATATCATTATGACGGGCATAGAAACTGTGGGGTTAGATGTTCTCCTCGTGAAACTAAAGATTTTAATGGGATTTGCCCTGAATGCGGAAAAAATTTAACTGTGGGGGTTACTAATAGGGTCGATGTTTTAGCGGATCGCGACGAAGGGATTAAACCAAAAAATGCTATCCCATATAAAAATTTCATTCCATTAATTGAAATTATTTCTGAAGCGCGTGGTGTAGGAGTTAATTCTAAGGCTGTAAATAAAGAATATATGGAAGCTATTGAACATTTTGGTACTGAGTTTGAAATTCTAATGAGGGCAACTGAATATGATTTAAAAAAAGCCTTAACTGAGCGTACTGCCGAAGGGGTTTTAAAAGTGCGTCGAGGAGAAGTTAATATCAATCCGGGTTTTGACGGAGAATACGGGAAAGTAAAGATATTTAAAAGGGAAGAAACTAAAACTAAAAATAAAATTGACGGAAAACAATTGAGGTTTTTTTAATATGAAAAAAGCAATAATCACATTTTATTCGTATACGGGGAATACTAAATTAGTTGCCGAATCTTTAAAGGAAGAACTTGGACAAGGTTATCAGACAGATCTAATGCAGATTGACACGTTAGATGAATCTCCTACTTTTATTGGACAGGCTGTGCGTGCTTTTCTTAAGAAAGAAGCAAAAATATCTAAAGAAACAGTGTCTGATTTCTCGCCGTATGATTTAATTGCAATTGGAACACCGGTGTGGGCGTTTGGTCCAGCGCCGGCAGTACGCACTTTGTTGAATGGTTGTACCGGGATACAAGATAAAAAGATAATTTTATTTTCCACCTATGGCAGTGGTACCGGGAAAAATAAGTGTATGAGGGAAATGGAGACAATCGTCAAAGATAAAGGAGCAGCCCAGACAGTCTTATTTGGTGTGCAGCAGTTTGAATTGAAAAATAAGGAAAAAGTAATCAATAGTGTTAAAACTGCGATATCTAAAATATGAATAAAAAATTTTTGATTTCAGTTGTTGGTGGACATAAGACAGATAAAAAAACTGCAAAATTGGCGCATGAGGTGGGGAAGGTAATTGCCGCAGCCGGGGCAATAATGATTTGCGGTGGTTTGTCCGGAGTTATGGAGTGTGCGGCAAAAGGAGTAAAAGATGCGGGTGGTGTAACTGTTGGTATTCTGCCGGGTAAAGATAAAAATGAAGCAAATAAATATATTGATATCCCTATTCCTACGGGGTTAGGATATACTCGAAATACATTGGTAGCAGGATGTGCAGATATGGTTATTGCCTTTCCGGGCAAAGAAGGTACTTTATCTGAGATTGGTTTTGCTTTGAGCGAGAAGAAGCCAGTAATTGGATTAAATACCTGGGATATCCCCGGGGTTAAAAAAGTAAAATCAGTTCAGGAAGTCGAAAAGACGATAAAAAAGATTATGGCTAAGGGGTGAAATGGAAAAGATATCCGTAAAGACAACCGGACAGGTAGAATTAGTTGATATTACCTCAAAGATACAGGCAGTTGTAAATAAGATTGGCAAAAAAGAAGGGATATGTGTTGTGTTTGTCTCTCATACAACTGCGGCAGTGACAATTAATGAAAATGCAGATCCTGATGTACGCCGGGATATTATAAAAGAAGTGAATAAAATAGTTCCATTTAATGACGGCTATGCTCATTGTGAAGGGAACTCTGCAGCGCATATAAAAGCATCTTTATTTGGTTTTTCAGAAACGGTGGTTATTGAAAAAGGGGCTTTGCAATTAGGCACTTGGCAGGGTATATATTTTGCTGAATTTGACGGGCCGCGTAATCGTGAAGTATGGATAAAAATAATATAATAGTATGCCTGAATTACCAGAAGTTGAAACAATAAGAAAAGATCTGAAAAAGGTTCTTTTAAATGAAAAAATTAATGAGATTGTTGTTAATAACCCAAAGGTTATTAAGGAGCCATCGCTAAAGAAGTTTAATCAACTGCTGATAAAATCACGTGTTATAGATATATTTCGCAGAGGTAAATTATTAGTGTTAGGAATTGAAAAAAGTGGGGAAAAGTATTTTTTTGCGATTCATTTAAGAATGTCCGGACAGATTATTTATGGGCAGAAGAATATCAAAAGCAGAGTTAGTTTTAAACTATCCAATAATAAATGGCTTAATTATAATGATCAGCGTTTATTAGGTGTGTTAAGAGTTGTTAGGGATTGGCAAAATCTTAGTGTCATAAAAAAAATGGGTCCTGAGCCTCTGGGTAAGGAGTTTACCCAGAGTGAGTTTAAACAGCGAGTAAGTAAAAGAAAAGGGAAAATAAAATCGCTTTTACTGGATCAGACTTTTGTTGCGGGTATCGGAAACATTTACGCAGCAGAGTCTTTGTTTTTATCCGGAATTAATCCTCAGCGGAGAGCCGATACTTTGCGGGATAATGAAATTAAAAAGTTATTTGATAGTATCAGGAAGGTTCTTGCCGAAGCGATTAAATATCGTGGAACATCTTTTAGCATGTACCGGGACGGACACGGAGAAGGCGGAAAGTTCTTGAACCGTCTTTTTGTCTATGGACGAAAAGGAAAATCTTGTTTAAAATGTAAGACACCGGTCAGAAGAATTGTCTTGGCCGGAAGAGGAACGTATTTTTGCGAGAAATGTCAGAGTTAAATTGTAGGGGCGGCGCTTGTCTTTGCCCGAATAAAAGGAGTAGAGGATATTGATTTACGATGTTAAAGCTACAATAGTTAGTAATACAAAAATAGCGCATGACGTTTACCGCTTAGAGATGGATGTGCCCAAATTGGCGACTAAGCTGCGTCCCGGTCAGTTTATGCATTTAAGGGTTGGGACAGGGATTGATCCTTTGCTTCGCCGGCCGTTTAGCACTTATCGAATAATAAAAAAACGTGGTAATAAGCGTGATCTTGTCGGTATAATCTATCGCGTGGTTGGTAAAGGGACTGATTTACTTACGCAAAAGTGTAGAGGAGAGCAGATAGATGTACTTGGGGCATTAGGTAACGGATTTGATATTAGTCCTAAGTTTTTAAAAAAGTCTCAGATTATTTTAGTTGGTGGTGGAATAGGAGTTGTTCCGTTGGTGTATCTTGCGGAGACATTAAAAAAGAAAAGTAAAGCAGAGGTTATTGCTTTTATTGGTGCAGCAACAAAACAAGATATTGTATGTATTAAAGATTTAAAAGAGCATGGGTGTAAAGTCAATATTTCCACGGATGACGGAACTCAAGGATATAAGGGGTATGTATCGGATATGTTAGAACAGTATTTAAGCGATACACAATGCTTCGAAAACCCATATATTTATGCCTGTGGACCGTTTCCCATGCTTAAGGCGTTAAGTATGCTTGCATGTAAATTCGGGTTAGACGGACAGGTTTCAGTGGACGAGATGATGGGCTGTGGGATAGGTGCTTGTCTTGGCTGTGTAATAAAAACGAAAAATCTTTCAGATAATACCTCGGGGTATAAAAGAATTTGTAAAGACGGTCCTGTATTTGACATTAATGAAATTGTTTGGGAGGATTAACTATGACATGGGTACATATTGTCATTGGTCTGGTTGCGGGAATCTGCGGCGGCTTTTTTGGTATTGGCGGCGCAACTGTGATTGTTCCGGCGTTAGTGCTTTTTTTAGGCTTTTCTCAGCATCAGGCTCAAGGAACCACGCTTGCGGCGATGATTCCTCCTATTGGTCTTTTAGCGGCATTGCGTTATTATCAGCAGGGTAATGTTAAGATTTCTGCGGCGTTATTTATTGCCTTGGGATTTTTTATCGGGGCTTATTTTGGGGCGCAGTTAGTGGAGAAAGTTCCTGATATATTGTTGAAGAGACTATTTGGTTGTTTTCTTTTAATTATTGCGGTACGATTGATTCTAACAAAATAGAAAGTAATATAATAAAATTATGAATCTACACGTTAAATTAGGAAAATTAAAATTAAAAAATCCGGTTACGGTTGCTTCCGGGACTTTTGGATATGCGAAAGAGTTTGAGGATTTAGTATCGGTTAAAAGTCTGGGCGCAATTATTACCAAAACAATTACGGTAAATCCGCGTTTAGGTAATCCTCCGCCGCGTTTAGCGGAAACAGCTTCAGGTATGTTGAATGCAATTGGTCTACAGAATGAAGGTTTGGATAATTTTTTAAAGTTCAAATATCCTGCACTTAAGAAAATAGGAACTGAAGTTATTGTGAGTATAAGCGCGCAAACAAAAAAGGATTTTATTTTTCTGGCTCAGAACCTTGAGTCTGCCGGGGTTAAGGCAGTAGAAGTAAATCTTTCATGTCCGAATATATCTTATGCCGCAAATAATTCAAAGAAAAACCAACAGATAAGTAGGGCTAAATCTTTTGCCCAGGATGCAAAGGCTACATATGATGTAGTTTCGGCTTTGCGTAAAAAAACAAAATTAACTTTGATTGTAAAACTTACCCCAAATGTTACTGATATCACTGAAATTGCACTTGCTGCCGAACGTGCCGGGGCCGATGTGTTGAGCTTAGTGAATACATTTTTAGGGATGGCGATAGATGTTGAAACCCGCTTGCCAAAAATAGCTAATATTACCGGCGGGTTGAGTGGTCCGGCAATAAAACCGCTTGCGGTACGTATGGTATATGATGTTGCACGTGCTGTTAAAATTCCGGTAATTGGGGTCGGTGGGATAATGTCGGCCGAAGATGCACTTGAATTTATGATTGCCGGAGCTAGAGCAATTAGTGTGGGTACAGCTAGTTTTGTTAATCCAAAAGCGGCAATAGAGATAATAGAAGGATTGAAACTATATTGTAAAGAGAATAAAATTAAAGATATTAATAAGCTGGTAGGGAAAATCAGTTTATAGTTTATGGTTGATAGTTCATAGAAAAAGCAAAAAACTAAAAATAAAAGACATCTAGGAGAAATTTATTATGAAAAAAAACACAGAACTTATAGTTGCGTTGGATACCGAGTCTCTAGATGAGGCGCGTAGTATTGTAGATAAATTATCCGGAGTGGTTAGATTTTTTAAAATAGGCAGTCAGTTATTTACTGCGGCTGGGCCAATTGCAGTGGAAATGGTTCGTAATAATAAGGCCGAGGTTTTTTTGGATCTAAAATTTCATGATATACCTAACACCGTAGCGAATGCAGCGATAAGTTCTATCCGGCTTGGTATTTCCATGTTCAATGTACATGCAATGGGTGGGAAAGCAATGCTTATCAAAACCATGGAGGCGGTTAACGCTGAATGTGAACAAAGCGGGGTGAAAAAGCCGATTGTTTTAGGAGTAACTGTGCTTACGAGTATGGATCGTCAGCAGCTTAACAGTATCGGGGTGGCGCGTAGCGTGAAAAATCAGGTAGGCTTTTTAGCTAAGTTATGCCAAAAGAGTGGCTTGGATGGTGTTGTTTGTTCCGGTAAGGAGATAAAGCTTTTGCGTCGAATCACAAATAAAGATTTTATCTTGGTAGTTCCCGGAGTCAGGCCGAAAGATTCTTTGCTTAATGATCAAAAAAGAGTTATTACTCCGACTGATGCTGTGCGATTGGGGGCTGACTTTATTGTTGTAGGCAGACCTATAGTAGCAAACAAAGATCCGTCGCAGGCAGCAAAGGCGATTTTACAGGAAATACAAGCGGCCGCATCACTAGCTTAACTTATGTTGACTTTTGTCCCAACCTCTAGTAAAATTAAAGTTTAGCACTATTGCAAAAAATACATCTGCAACAGTGCTAGTTCAATAAAATAAACAAAATAAAGGAGAAGTATTTTGATAAAGAGCATGACCGGCTTTGGGCGGGGAAAAGCTGCTTTTGGCGGTGGTAATTTTACGGTAGAGTTTAAGACATATAATCATAAATTTTTCGAATTGAGTTATAAACTGCCGGAACAGCTTCAAACATATGATGATCAGGTGAAGAAGTTGATCAAAAAGCAGATAATGCGTGGTAAAGTATACCTTTGGGTTAATTATGAGCGATGCTCAGATGATAGCTTGAATCTCACCGTAGATGAGAAAAGGGTGCGGCGGTACTACAATTTACTGGCTGAAGTGAAAAAGAAATTCAAGCTAAAAGACGATATTACACTTGAGCAATTGTTATCTTTTCCTGAGGTTATAGTTTGTAAGCCACATAAAGAAAATCAGACAGTCCTTTGGCGTGCAGCTAATATAGCTTTGAAAAAGGCTTTAGCAGCTTTGGTCCTGATGCGGCGTAAAGAAGGACGGTTTTTATATCAGGACTTGAATGAAAGAGCTAAAAACATAGAAAAAGCGTTAAAGAAAATAGAAAAATATATTCCTCAGGTATTGCATCGTTATGAAAGTAAACTGAAGAAAAGAGCTAAGAGCGCTGTAGACAGGAATGGCGGTCGGGGGGAGCGAGTACAGACAGAGTTGGCTGCATTTGCCAAGAACTGTGATGTAAGTGAAGAAATGTCCCGTTTGAGCGCGCATATAAAAAACTTCAAGACTACATTGAAAACTAATAAAGAGACAGGTAAAGTTCTTGATTTTATTGCGCAGGAAGCGCAGAGAGAGATCAATACCTTAGGTGCTAAATGTTCTGATTTTAAAATTTCCAAAGAGGTTATTTATATTAAAGGAGAGATTGAAAAAATCAGAGAACAAGTCCAGAATGTGGAATAATGCTGTCAAATAAACATTTTATAAATATCGGATACAATAATGTAATTGTTTTAAAAAGGGTAATTGCGATTGTTAACCCGGATGCTGCTCCTGTAAAGAGATTAAAAGAAGAAGCAAGACGTCTTAATAAACTTATTGATGCAACGAACGGGCGGCGTACCCGCGCGGTAATTATAACTGATAGCGACCATGTTGTTCTTTCCAGTATTCAGCCGGAAACAGTGGCGCAGAGGATAGAAGATAGAGATGAGTAGTAAAGGAAGTTTATTTGTAGTATCAGCTCCTTCCGGAGCGGGTAAGACAACCCTATGTGAGAAGTTGCTTAAAACACTTCCTAATATAGTTAATTCTATTTCCATGACAACTCGGCCGTTACGTTCCGGAGAAAAAAATAAAAATGATTATTTTTTTGTTTCCGAGACGGAATTTAAAAAGAAAATCAAAAATAACGGGTTATTAGAATATGCCAAAGTTTTTGGAAACTATTACGGTACTCCTAAAAGATTTGTGGAACAGAATTTGGCAAAGGGTAACGATGTTTTATTAAATATTGATGTTCAGGGTGCAATGCAAATCCGGAGGAAATTCCGGAGAAATTCCCGGTTTATTTTCATTCTGCCGCCTTCAATGAATGATTTAAAAAAACGGTTACTATTAAGAAAAACAGATACAAAACTTCAAATAAAAAAGAGATTAGATATGGCTAAAAAAGAATTAGCATATTTAAATTCTTATGACTATAAAATAGTTAATGATGATTTAAAAAAAGCGTTTGGGCAACTCTTATCAATTGTTGTTGCGGCCCGTTGCGAGACAGAAAAAAGAAAGGTGAATCTTAAATGATAAGTATTCCGGTAGAAGATTTAATTGAAAAAACAGGAAGTCTTTTTAAATTGGTTGTTCTTGCATCACAAAGAACCGTGGAGTTGAATGACGGTAGTGATCCGAGAATAGAGAATACGAAAAATAAAAAGACAGCAGCTATTGCTTTGCATGAAATTGCCGAAGGTAAGGTTGATTTTACTTTAGAATAAAGAATAAGATGTTATGAAGAAAAAACCTAAAGAAATAGTTATTGGTGTAACCGCCGGGATTAGTGCATACAAGGCTTGCGAGGTGGTGCGTAGTTTAAAGAAAAAAGGCCATTCCGTAACGGTGCTAATGACCAAAGATGCGGTTAATTTTATCGGGCCCTTGACGTTTAAAACTTTGTCTGAACGGCCGGTGGTTATTGATATGTTTGAAGAAAATATGCAATGGGATCCTTGCCATATTGCGTTGGCGGATAAAGCTGATGTGATTGCAATAGTTCCGGCAACAGCACAGATGATTGCTAAACTGGCTCTAGGATTATGTGATGATATTATTAGTTGTGTTATTTTAGCAGCAAAATTAAAACCGGTTATTTGTCCGGCTATGAATGATAATATGTATAAACATCCGGCAACTCAGACTAATCTGAAAAAACTAAAAGATTTTGGATATAAAATTATTTCGCCGATTAAAGGTAAGCTTGCCTGTGGAAAATACGGGATCGGCCATTTAGCGCCGGTTGATGTTATTGTTTCCGAAATAGAGAAACAGCTCTAATGAAAAAGAAACAATCTTCTTTCAATATTCTTATTACCGCCGGGCCTACTCGTGAATATCTTGATCCTGTCCGATTTATTTCAAATCCTTCTACCGGGAAAATTGGATATCTATTAGCTAGTGCGGCTAAAAAAAAGGGGCATAAGGTTGTCTTGCTTTCCGGGCCGACTTATTTAAAACCGCCGCAAGGCGTGAAAGTCTTATCATTTAATACGGCTTTGGAATTGAAAAAACTAGCTAAGCAGCATTTTGCTTGGGCAGATTGCGTCATTTGTGCTAGTGCGGTGAGCGATTACCGGCCGCTCAAGACATCCAAACAAAAGATTAAAAAAGCCGGGAAAACAAAAACTATTGTTTTTAGCAAAAACCCGGATATATTACAGGAACTTGGTAGAATGAAGAAAAATCAGGTATTGGTCGGTTTTGCCCTGGAAACCCGGGATTTAATAAAAAATGCCGAAAAAAAACTAAAAGAGAAAAATCTTGATTTTATCGTTGCTAATATGCTTTCCCGGGAGTTTGATCCATTTGGGGAAGGCCGGACTTCGGCCGTGATTCTATCCGAAAAAGATATTGAAAAGCTTCAACATATTAAAAAAGAACAACTTGCCCGAATTATTCTTGACAGGGTATTCAACTTATGCTATAGTTTATTGGGTAAAAAAAGGAGGTAAATAGTGTTAAAAATGTTTAGGCAGAAAAAAGGTTTTACTCTCGTAGAATTACTTGTGGTAATGGCTGTTTTGGCGATTTTAGCGGGTGGTCTTTTACCTGCGTTGAGCCGTGCACGTGAACAGGGCCGTAGAACGACTTGTATGAACAATCTAAAACAGATCGGTCTGGCAATATCTATGTATCGTTTGGATAATAATGATAGTTTTCCAGCTGATTTGAATGCGCTTTATAATAGTACGACACCAACTGATGGATATATTGATAATCTTGATATTTTTATTTGTCCGAGTACGGGGGCTGCAACACCAGCCAATCCTGCGGCCGGAGATTATGATTATACAGCTCCTGGTACGAATAATCCAGCATCTACAGTTACCATTGTTGCGGATAAAGCTGCTAATCATAAAGGTGGTAAAAATACTCTTTATGTAGATGGTCATGTATCATGGGTACCTACAGCTACCCCATGATCAGGATATATGAGCAACAGTTGGGGAAACAGGGGATGTTAGAGTGTTAAGTAATTATAGAAGCACTTAAGAAAGAAGTGTTCTTAAGTGCTTTCTTTTATAGAGGATATTCGCGGGCGGCGTAGCCAAGCGGGAAGGCAGAGGTCTGCAAAACCTTTATTCAGCGGTTCGAATCCGCTCGCCGCCTCCAAAGACTTGAACGACAAGGATTCGAACAACAAAGTGATTTTTGATATAATAATAGTTTATTGTTAATTGATAAATTTTCCGGGCGAGTGGTGGAATGGCATACACGATGGACTTAAAATCCATTGGCTTAACGGCCGTAAGGGTTCGAATCCCTTCTCGCCCATTTTTAAAAAAGTCTTAAGCTGTAAGTTTTAAGTTTTATGTAAAAACAAAAAGATATTTAATATCAAACAGAAAAAATCTTACAACTTATAACTTAAAGCTTACAACTGAACTTTGGGCGGTTAGCTCAGTTGGTTAGAGCGTTGCGTTGACATCGCAGAGGTCACAGATTCGAGTTCTGTACCGCCCACCAATTTGAAAAATATGGATATAAATACATTAAGACATAGTTGTTCTCATGTAATGGCGCAGGCGGTTACTGAACTGTTTTCGGATGTTAAAGTGGCGATTGGACCATCAATCGAAGATGGTTTTTATTATGACTTTGATAAACCAGAGCCGTTTAGCCCGGAAGACTTAGAAAAGATAGAAGCCAAAATGAGAGAAATCATTAAGGCAAATCTTCCGTTTCTTTGTGAAGAATGGGATAAAGAAAAAGCAACAGCTTATTTTAAAGAACATGGAGAAAAGTATAAGCTGGAATTAATCAAAGATATTCCGGATGATACTGTTTCAATATATAAAACAGGTGACGGATTTTTAGATTTGTGCCGGGGACCGCATATTAGTTCTACCGGAGAAATAAAGGTATTTAAGCTATTATCGATTGCCGGTGCATATTGGCGTGGTGATGAACGTAATGCTATGCTGCAGCGGATTTACGGTACTTGTTTTGCTACAGATAAAGA
Organism: PVC group bacterium; assembly: GCA_024231215.1. Lineage (GTDB taxonomy): Bacteria > Omnitrophota > Gorgyraeia > B26-G9 > B26-G9 > JAAEQR01. The sequence continues at coordinate 682,027 of JAAEQR010000072.1, forward strand.
ACTGAAACAATACTTAAATCGTATAGAAGAAGCAAAGAAAAGAGATCATCGCAAGCTGGGAACAGAGCTTGGGTTCTTTGAAATGTCTCCGGAAATGGGCGCGGGATTAGTATTATATCATCCTAAGGGCGCGTTGCTGCGGACACTCATTGAAGATTACGAGAAGAAAGAGCATTTTAAACGCGGCTATAAGATGATTATCGGACCGCATGTTATGAAGTCGGATGTTTGGATTCGTTCCGGACATTATGAATATTATAAAGATAATATGTATATCTTCGAGATCGAAGGCCAGGAATATGCTATAAAGCCGATGAATTGTCCTGGGCATATTATGGTGTATCAATCTAAGATTCGCAGTTATCGTGATCTGCCGCTTAGATTTTTTGAATTAGGAACTGTGTATAGACACGAAAAATCAGGAGTATTGCATGGGCTTTTACGTGTGCGCGGTTTTACACAAGACGATGCTCACATATTTTGTACTGAAGACCAGTTAAAAGATGAAATAAAAAGCATTATTGATTTTGTTGCCGATACAATGAAAGTATTTGGTTTTAAAGAGTGGATTGTAGAGTTAAGTACTCGACCGGAAAAATCAATTGGCACAGATGAAGATTGGGTTAGAGCTACTACAGCTTTGAAAGATTCTTTGACAGAAAAAGGTTTAGAATTCGAGATCAATGAAGGCGACGGAGCTTTTTACGGGCCTAAGATTGATATTAAACTTAAAGATGCGATTGGCAGATCATGGCAATGCGCGACAATACAATGCGATTTTGCTTTACCAAATCGGTTTGATCTTCATTACGCGGCAGATGACGGTACTTTGAAAAAGCCAATTATGTTACACCGGGTACTTTTAGGTAGTTTGGAAAGATTCCTGGGAGCGTTAATTGAACACTATGCCGGAGCGTTTCCTGTATGGTTGTCTCCGGAGCAGGTGCGTATTGTGCCGGTAACAGATAAACAGCATGGATTTGTTAAGCAATTAAAAGAAAAGCTGGATATTGCTGAAATCCGAACCGAGCTCGATTTGCGCAATGAAAAAGTAGGATATAAGATCAGAGAAGCTGTAACTCAGAAAGTTCCTTATATTTTAGTTGTTGGCGAAAAAGAAGTTACTTCTGGAATGCTCTCAGTTCGTTATGAACGTGGAGAAAACAAAGGGCAGGTTGAGAATAACATTAATATAGAAGATTTCATTAGTCAGGTAAAAGAGAAAATTTCATTAAGGAATTAGGAGTTTAATTTTAAGAAGGAGGTGGGTAGTATTTCTAAGTTTACAAGAGTCAATGGGCAGATTAGAGCATCTCAAATACGTTTGATCGGGTCCCAGGGAGAACAGGTAGGCGTCGTGGCTACGGCAGAAGCACTTGATAAAGCCAAAGGCGAGGAACTGGATCTTGTTGAAGTAGCTCCACAGGCTTCACCGCCGGTATGCAGAATTATGGATTATAGCAAGTTTCGTTTTGACCAGAAGAAAAAAGAGCGGGAAGCAAAAAAGAAACAACACGCAACGCAGCTTAAAGAATTACGTTTAAAACCTAAAATTCAAGAACATGATTATCAGGTCAAGTTAAGAAATCTGGAGAAATTTCTCAAACACCATGATAAAGTCAAAGTAAGAATGACTTTTCGAGGTAGAGAAATGGCTCATATGGAATTTGGCCAGAAAATCATTGATCGTTTAATAACGGAAACTACCGAATTTGGGGAGTTGGAACGGCCTCAGGTTCGTGAGGGAAGAAACATTATATTGATTTTTAAACCAAAATGAGAAGAGAAAAGAGGTAAGGAGTTATGCCAAAACTGAAAACAAAAAAAGGTGCGGCCAAGAGATTTAAAAAAACCGGCTCAGGTAAGGTCAAAAGAAGCCAGGCTAATAAAGGCCATTTGAAGACATGCAAGAACGCAAAAAGAAAAAGAAATTTGAGAAAATCTGCGATGGTGGATAAAACAGAAGAGAAGCAATTTAAGATAATGTTGCCTTATTAAAGGAGGAAAATAACAATGCCACGTGTAAAAAGAGCCCCAGCAACTAAAGAGAGAAAAAAGAAGATTATAAAGCAAGCAAAAGGTGCGTTCGGTAAACGGAAGAATGTTTATCGCAGAGCTAAAGAGACGGTACAAAGAGCATTAGCATTTGCTTACACCGGACGCAAGCTTAAAAAACGCACTTTTCGTCAGCTTTGGACAGTTCGTATTAATGCAGCGTTAAAAGACTATGATTTGTCTTACAGTAAGTTTATCGGAGCTTTGAAGAAATCTAATATTGCGATTGATAGAAAGATATTGGCTGAGTTGGCTGTAGAAGATAAAAATGCTTTTGCGGCAGTAGTAGAACAGAGTAAAGCAGCTAACTAATTAGTCAAGACGATTTGATTTATATCTTATGGAAGATAAATTAATTAATTTAAAGAAAGCATTTGATGAGGATATTGCGAATTCTTCTTCCCGGGAGAATCTTGAATCAATAAAGATAAAATACCTGGGCAGAAAAGGCGCGGTAACTCAAGTCTTTAAAGAATTAGGCCAGGTACCGGCGGATAAGAAGCCTGTTATCGGGCAGAAGATAAATCAACTTAAAGGTGAAATCTCTCAGTCCCTTGAAGCAAAGGAAAAAGAACTTGAGAATGGCCAAATCTCCGGGAGTACAGGTAATTTTGACATATCTCTTCCGGCAATAACGAAAGATGTTGGTTCGCCGCATCCTTTGACGATCGTAAAAGATGAAGTTTGCAGTCTTTTTGTGGAGATGGGTTTTAAAATTGTAGAAGGCCCGGAAATCGAGACTGAGCACTATAACTTTGAAGCGCTAAATATCCCGTTAGAGCATCCTTCCCGGGAATCATTCGATACATTCTATATCAAAGACAAATTTTTATTACGCAGTCACACTTCTCCGGTACAGATTAGAGTCATGGAAAAAGAAGAGCCTCCGGTACAGATTATCGTACCTGGAAAGGTTTATCGTCCGGACGCCGTAGATGCCAGCCATTCCTATATGTTTCATCAGATAGAAGGACTTCTTGTGGATAAAGGCATAACCTTTGCCCATTTAAAAGGGGTTCTTTCTGTTTTTACTAAGAAATTATTTGGAGAAAAAACCAAAACCAGATTTCGTCCCAGTTTTTTTCCGTTTACCGAGCCTAGCGCAGAAGTAGATGTATCATGTTTTATCTGTGGAGGCACAGGCTGTAGTGTATGCGGACAGAGTGGATGGATTGAAATCCTTGGTGCGGGTATGGTTCACCCGAAAGTATTAAAAGCAGGTGAAATTGATAGTAAAGAATACTCCGGATTTGCCTTTGGCATGGGAGTAGATCGTATTGCTATGCTTAAATATGGAATTAATGATATTCGTTTATTTTATGAAAACGATTTAAGATTTACAAAACAGTTTAGTTAATAAAGAGTACTTATGAAAGCAACATACAATTGGTTAAAAGATTATATTAATATCGAGATCTCTGTGGAGGAGTTGGTGAAGAAGATTACCAGCGCCGGTCTTTTAGTTGAAGGCATTGAAAAACACGGGGATGATTCGGTGTTTGATATTGAAATTACTTCCAATCGTCCGGATTGGTTGAGCATGATTGGTATTGCCCGGGAATTATCGGCGCTTACCGGCCAGGACAAAAAGCCGGTTAAGATTTATTCTCCAAAAGCAAAAGATACAGAAGTTGCCGAAAAACCTTCCTTTACTATTGAAATCGAAGATAAAGAAGCATGTTCTAGATACGTAGGTAAGGTTATCCGTGATGTAAAGATAGCAGAATCACCGGATTGGATAAAAAAGTACTTAGAAGCTGTGGGATCCCGCTTAGTAAATAATGCCGCGGATATAACTAATTTCTGTCTATTTGAAACAGGACAGCCCTTACATGCTTTTGATTTGGATAAATTAGAAGGCGGCAAGCTGATTGTACGTCGTGCTAAAAAAGGGGAAGAGATTGTTACGATTGATGGTATTACCCGGAAACTGGATAAGTCTATCCTGGTAATTGCCGATGCTAAGAAACCAGTAGCTATTGCCGGGATTATGGGCGGGCTGGGTACAGAAGTTAATGAAAAGACAAAGAATATTTTATTAGAGAGCGCTTATTTTGATCCGGTTACAATAAGAAGAGCTTCCCGTAAGCTGGGAGTAACTACCGAGTCAAATTACCGTTTTGAGCGTAAAGTGGATATTGAAAACGTTATGTTTTCCTCAGATCGTGCCGCATTGTTACTAGAAGAGTTGACCGGCGGAAAAGTCCAGGGAAGTACGATTGATGTAAATTATACACAGCAGGAAACTTATCAGATAGAAATGAACGTTGAATTTCCCAGTAAACTTATCGGAGCTGATATAAGTAAAAAAGAAATTATTGATATATTAAGCGCGCTTGATTTTAAAGTCACCGAAGATAATAATTCAGGAGTTTTAAAAATAGAAGTTCCGGGTTTTCGCAGCGACGTTCGTATTGCCGAAGACCTTGTGGAAGAAATCATTCGTATTTGGGGATATGACCGGATTGAACCGGCAATGCCGGCGATCAAGGCGCATGTCGAGCCCGCTCAAGGCAAACTAATTGAATATAAAGATAAAATACGGCAGATTATGCTGGGGCTGGGCTTAGACGAGGTGGTTACGTACACTTTATCCGGTAAAAACGCTTTGATTGATTCTAAAACATTACCGGAGAAACCGGTTAGTATTCAAAATCCGCTTAGCAGTGAGCAGGAGTATATGAAAAGCTCTCTGTTACCGGCATTTCTAAAGGTAATCAATAATAATCTTAATCGTAAGATAAAAGAGATAAAGATATTTGAGTTGGGTAAGATATATGAACAGGTAAAAGAAGGTTTTAACGAGCGGGAGATGCTGGGGATAGGGGTATGCGGTACTCGTTATGCTAATTGGCAGGATCATGTTAAGAAGCTTGAGTTTTATGATTTAAAGGGGCTTGCAGAAGCATTAGCGGCACGTTTAGGTATAAAAAATCTTATTATAAAAAGAAAATCATTTGATTTTTTTAGTTTGGCTGAATCAGTTGAATTATATATTAATGATCAGCTTGCCGGGTGTTTAGGGAAGGTTGATAAGAAGGTATTAAAGAATTTTGATATTAGCGAAGATGTGTTTTTCGCTCAGATCCAAATAGATAAGCTGGTCAAAGCCGTAAAAACAGATTATCGATATACTGCTTTAAATAAATATCCATCTGCAGCACGGGATATAGCACTTGTGGTCAATGAATCAGTATCTTGTGCAGAGGCTCTAGACATAATTAAGACCACAGCTGGTGATTTAGCGGTAAATGTTGAACTTTTCGATGTATACCAGGGTGACCAGGTACCTAAAGGAAGTAAAAGTTTAGCCTATTCTATTGTATATCAAAGCCCCGACAGAACTCTTACCGACGAGGAAGTATCTGATTTGCACGGCAAAGTCCAAGAAACCTTACTCACTCGCCTTAAAGCTAGTTTGCGATAAACTGATAGAGATAATTTAATCTATAGACATCATTTTTCAGAAAAAACGACATGTCGTATATTGATTGTTAGAAAGGAAAAATAATATGAATATTAAAAAATGGCCATATTGGTTAAAAAGTGGATTTTTATTTGGGATTATCGGCGGATTGATAATTGCTATTCTTCCAGAGGAATTCATTAATATTGCTTCTGCTCAATGGTATTTGGCCGGAATTGTTGAGCCTGTTTTTTTAATATTTATGGGTATATGTATTATTTTTAATATCGATTTCGTAAGTAATTCTGAGGATGCTATACATTTATTCATTCTTGATATGGTTGGAATTTTTTCGTACTTTGTTGTATTTTTCTTAATTGGTTCACTTATAGGAAGTATTAGTAGGTTAATAAAATCTAAAAAGACAAAAAAATAAAAGTCTAACAAATCACTACAGCTACCTCCGCCATAGCGGGGCGAGCTGGTGGGAGCGTGTTTAGCCTGCATTTGCGGGAGTGAGCTCGATGTTAGATTTAAAAAGGAGGAAGAATATGAGTAATGAATATCCATCAATGGTTAGAGTGATTGAAGCAACAAGTGATTTATATGCAGAACCTCGCATTGAATCATCCATTATAAAAACAATAGAGATCGGAGATGTTATTCATTTAGGAAAGACAATAAAAAAGAATGGAAAACAGTGGGTAGAAGCAATGTGCGGTAATGAAAAGGGATTCATCTTAGGGGACGCAATGATTTTTACGATTCAAAAGGCAAAGTTAAATCAGAAAGATGTTGATATTTATGAGAAACCATTTTCTGAATCAAAAATAAAAGGAAAATACAACAAAAGTGATGTTTTCTATCTGACGGATAAAATTACAAAAGACGGTAAAGAATGGGTAAAAGCTCGCGATCTTTCAAATAACGTGGGTTATCTTGACGGGGATACACAGATCGAGATTATTGCACCGCTTCCTGATATGAAATCTGACCTTGGTTCGTGGGGAATAGGGCTCATTGTTATAGGAATAATAAGCAATCTGATCCCTAATTTTTTAGATGCTAGATGGGGGATTATTGTTATTATTTTGGGTTGTGTTGTTCTAGCTGTTAGAAAACGTTTTATGTATATTGTGCTTGGAATTGGATTGTTTATTGTGGGTGCGATGAATCTTTTATCGGGTAATCCCGGCGGGTGGACTGTTTTTGGTTTTTTTCAGCTCTATTGGGGGTTTCAGGAAATACAAAAATTTTGGAAATACAAAAAACTTGAAGAAAAAGGTGTTGAAGACAAAGATATTTTATTAAATATAGAGCAAGATAAAACAGAGATAGAAGATCTTATTTGCAATGAAACAGTTGAAGTAGAAGGCAGTATTTCCAAAGAAAAACTTCCGGTTGAAGTAATAGACGGAATCTGGTCTTGCCCTGGATGCGGAGTGAGAAGCCGGGCAGATTGTGAGATTTGTGATGAATGTGGGCAGTCGGTAGAATTAGAGGTATAAGAGGAGAATATGAGGAATTATAGCTTGAATGTTTTTAGAAATAGTTATATTGCTTTATTGCTTTTATTGCTTTTTCCCTCAAAAGCGTTTGCTTGCATTACATGTATTTTTAAGATGTTAGATGCAGTTGTTCCTTTTTATAAAAATTGGATGCTAGTATTCTTTGTGTGGCTTGTTGTTTTTCTGACAATAAAGATATTCACAAAGCAATTCACGAAAAAAATATTTTTTAATTATTTAAAGGGAATATTGCTTTTATTTGTGAGTATTGCTTTTCATCCGCTTTTTCCCATATATCTAATCACTTTATTTGTTTTATGGGTGAGAAGTTATTCTAAGTGTTATAAAAGAGTGAAAATAAACGAGCTTTTAATAGATGATAAAGCCTTTTTAATGGTCAATCATATAACTGTCGTGGCGTTGATAATAGCTGCTTTCCTAAGATAACTTGTTGAAAAATTCCCAAAATCGTGTAAAATAGTTTATATTATGAAACATAAGACACTTACAATCGTTTTTGCTGATGTTCAGGGGTTTACCAGCCGTACCGGCCGGCAGACGCGTGAGCAAAACGAATTATTTCTCAAAGAAATTTCGTCGTTCGTCAAGAAACACGTCAAGAATAAAGGCGGGGTTCTGGTTAAGACAATGGGCGACGGATTCCTGATCACTTTTGACTCTCCGACAGATGCAGTTGCCTGCGGACAGCAGATGCAGAAGGAAATAGAACTGCGCAATGCTAATATCATGGATCAGGATAAGTTTATAAAATTCCATATCGGCATATGCACTGGTGAGGTTACGGTTGATGATAATAAGGATGTGCATGGTGATGCTGTAAACATTGCCGCACGGATTGAAAGTTTTGCCGGGCCTAATGACGTTTATATCGGAGAAGCTACTTATCTGGCGATGAACAAGTCTGAAATAAATGCTTTGGACTTGGGCCCGCAAAGGTTCAAAAATGTTGTTCAGGAAGTAAGAGTATATAAAGTAACTGATGGGAAAACAGATTTTAAGGATTTAGCTCCGAAAAAATCAAGGAATAAAACTGCTTTAATCGCTGGAATTGTTATTGTTGTTGGTATAATAATTCTTTCATTTTTTCTCTCTAGAAAACCGGAACAGATTGCGGAGGTGCGATTACCAGCTGATAATCGCCAAAACGACGACTCGTTGCAGCGACAGAAACTTGATAGACTTATGGAGTTTGTGGATAGTTATGAACGTAACGAAGAATATTCAGAAGCTATACAAGTTCTGGGCCAGTATATTACCAAAGAGACAGATAAAGATCTAAAAGAGCTGGCGTTATTAAGGCTTAAGGGCTTAGAACGTCGTATAGAAGAACGAAAGCGTCGTGAGGAAGAAGAACAGCAACAACGGGAAGATGAGCAGCAGCAACAGAAAGAGGACGAACGTCGGGCAGAAGAATTAAGACAGCGGGAAGAAGAATTGGAGCGCCGGACAGAGATAGGACGGCAGGCAGAAGAAGACCGTCGAAACGAAGAGCTGGAGCGCCGGGACGAAGAGTTAAGACGTCGTGAAGAAGAGTTGGAGCGCCGGGCGGCAGAAAACAGGAATTCCTCAGGGGGGATGTCTCAGAATCAGAGTAACAATAGATCTGGACAGCAAAAAGAAAATCCAAGGCAGCTTTTGCAGTCTGGTAAATATGATGAAGTTATTGATCTTGTTAAGGAAAGACTTAAGAGAAACCCCAATAATCCCCAGCTATATATATTAGCCGGACAGGCGTATTTTAAAAAACAACAATATTCTCAGGCAGAACAATACTTTCAGGATGCAGTTGATCTTAACCCTAATAATCCAATTGTTTATCAGGGATTAGCTTCAGTCTATGAACAGTCCGGCGAAATACAAGATGCGATTAGTATGCTTAGGAAATTGATAGATATAGAGCCGAGTGAGCATCGCAGAGAGAAAGCCCGTCAACAAATAGAGCGACTAGAACGCCGCCTCTAATTCTGCAACAGTCACATTATTGCTGAAGAACTGTTTCTCCGGGGCGTATTATATTTCCATTAATGTCGGGGTAGGCTTGTATTGCTATTTCGGGCTCATCAAAGTTTGTTATGAAATCTTCTTCGTTCAGGCCTAATATGAATGCCAGTTTTTTTCTATCTTTATGTAGTGGAGCCCAGTACTTATCGGATAATATCCATTTTTTTGCACTTTCTCCAAAAGTTTCATGTTTTACCATTAATCCATAGGCTTCTGTTTCCTGGGAAGATTGAATAAGCGCCAGAGCTTCTAGCGCTACGTTTATGTCAGTGATATATTTCTTAGCAGCCTGTTCTATTTGGATATTTTCTAAGAGACTATTGATTTTCTCTACAGCTTGTAAGGTTAATTCGGGATGGCCTGAATATGCAGCGAAAAGAGCATATCTTATGAGGGGATAAAACATCTTATCTCCTTTATCGTCAATTTGTTTTTCCTGATCGTGAGCTTTTAGGCAGAGATCACCAATGCATAGTAGCGGCATACCTGCTTTTATTATTCTATTGAGTTCATCTGGGTCAAATAGCTGCATTGCATATTTGTTAGATATTTCGCTAAACAATTCAAATGCTTCTTTTTTAAATCCAACATCACAAAGCTGAAATGCTTTTAGGATTTTTGTTGTAGCATCAAATGCTTCGTCTAATGTTTTCACATCAATATTAATATCAAACGGTAAAGCTGCTACTCTTAATTCTTTTTCAATTTTACCAGTAATATAAATGCTTCTTCCGTCTGGGGCAAAGGAAAGCATTGTTATCTCATTAAATTTAGATGATTTTCGGAATATATGAGCTATTTTCGCGTCCTTTTTTAACCAAATATCATAGCGTCCATTTTTATGAGAAGTCACAAAATAATTTCCATCAGGGTGGAAGGCTGCTTTGCTTGCATTGCCCATATTGTCGAAGATAACTTTTTTATTTTCAATGTCCCACATTTCCAGGTCACGTTTATCGTACCCAAATAGAAGTGCCAGATTATCTGTAGGGCTAAAGCATAGCTCTGGAACGCTGTTTGTTTTTTCTTTGAATCTGTAAAAATTAGAGGCATCTTCAGAGTCAATTAACATGCGTATTTCTTTAGCCATGTCCATGCCATTATTTGTTCCCGAATAATCATGAAGCACAAAAGTTAAATAGTTGTTGTCATTATGAACGTCAAGTGACATATAGTTGTAATCCTTGCCTTGCCGGCCTTCATAGATTGTTTTTATAATGCTTCCGGACTCTATTTTAAATAGCCGGATAGTATTATCTTCAGTTTCTGGATTAAAATCAGAGATGAATAAATGTTTATTGTCTTTTGCAAAGTGAATTCCGCCCAAGTTGATTTCTCCGTTGGCATTTAATAGACGGTGTTTGATGTATCCAGAGGGTATTGCTATTATTTCTATCCATTGATAATCTTTTTTTAATCCGGCGATAAGGTTGCCGTCAGGACTCATTGACACAGTATATGATTGAATGTCTTGACCAATTCTATTGATTAATTCTCCTGTTTGAGCGTCCCAGATAAAGATAACTCCTTTTGATTTTTGCTCGTTTCTGACGGCAAGTTCTTTTTTGCTGTCGCCTGTCTCAAAAATGGCAGATGTGACAATGTATTTTCCGTCTGGGGTGACTTCGAAAAAAGCAAAATTATCAAAGGGAAGGGCATCATTGAATAAGTATAATTCAGGTATGCCGCGAATTTTTTTAGCTGCTATTTCTCTATTTATTGTTTTTATGTAATTTTTTGCGTCTTTATCTCCGGCACTTTTGGCTTTATTGAGCCACTTTAAAGCTTTGTCGTAGTCTTTTGGTACGCCTAGTCCTTGTTGATACATATACCCTAAGTGTTTCATGGGAACGGAACTTGGATTGTCCTGGCGGGCAGCTTTTTTAAACCATTTCAAGGCTTCTGCATAGTCATGGTCAGCGTCTTTACCTTCTAAAAGCAGCTGCCCTAATAAAATTTGTGAATTTGCATCACCTAGTTTCGCAGCCATTCTTAATTGTTCAATATTTTTTGCGGCATAATCTTTGGCTAGATTATAATCTTTGTTTTCTCGAGCTTCTAATGATTTTTGATTAAACTCTTTGCTTTTTTTGATATAATTTTTTGCGTATTCAAGACATTTTTTCTTTGCTTTCTTGTGCTCCATCTTAGCAGACATTGCGAATAATTCTTCTGCTTTTCCAATGTCTTTTTTTACGCCTTTACCTTTTTCATATAATAATGCAAGGTTATAAATACCGCGTTTATTTTCAAGTTCCAATGCTTTTTTGTATAAATCAGCAGCTTTTTTGAGATCTTTTTCTACGCCTTTGCCGTTTTCGTATAAAGACCCTAATTTATTTACGCAAGTACCATGTTCCAATTCTGCTCCGAGAGTATACCACTTTACAGCTTTATTGATATTTTCTTTTGTTCCTTTGCCATGTTCATAAAGATATGCTAGCCATTTTATGCTTGATCGTAAATTCTGTTCTGCAGATTTTTTATACCAGACAAACGCTTGTTTTTCATTTTTTTTCACAAAGGTACCTTTATAATAAAACTCTGCAAGTTCGGCTTGACTAACAGCATTACCTCTTGCTGCAGACTGTTTAATTAATTTTAATAATTGCTTTTCCTTTTTAAGATTGGCAGTTTTAGATTGATATAACTTAGCGAGAGAGAATTGTGCATATGTATCCCGTTTTTTAGATTGTTTCAATAAGCCATCTAATGCTTTGTCATATAATTCTTTTGCTTTTTCTTTATCCTTTTTTACTCCTTGCCCATAATCATATGCTTCGGCAAGATTGAAATATCCGAGAGGGGAGTCTTGTTCGACAGCTTGTTTGATCCATTTTAGTCCTTGATCATGATTTTTTTTATGGAAGTAACCGCATCTGAGGGAGGCCCCGAAGAGAGCTTGATAATAAGCATCACCTTCCTCGGCTTTTTGTCCCCACATTTCCGGTAATATTTTTGTTGTTTTTGCGGCTGTTATTTCTGTAGGAATAAAGATGTGAAGGGTTAAGATTATAATGATAAGTATTCTGGAATAAGTTAGAAATTTGTTCCCCATAGATATGTACTCCTTCCCGTTTAAGATTTAAGGTTATTATATAAATACTATAAGATTAAATCAAGAATAAGTTGTAATTAGAAATTAATTTAGGAATATAATCAAGTTTGACAATAAACAAATTAGATGGCATTATATGATTTATAGGAACTTTAAATGGTTTTAATTAGTTTTAATATAGTATTGTACGGTATTGTGTAGTATAAATGGTTTTGAGTGTCCCCACATTTTTATATGGATTTTATGAAATTATTAATTTATAATAAGTAGAGGTGGGTATTATGAGTAAAAAAGTTTTAGTTATAGATGATGAACCAGCCATGTTGGAGGTGCTTAAGCAGCATTTAAAACGAGATGGTTATGATCCAATTACTGCCTCTAACGGAGAGAATGGGCTACAGAAAGTAAAAACAGAACAGCCTGATTTAATCATTCTGGATATTATGATGCCGCGGTTGGATGGATATACTTTTGTTCAGAAAGTAAAATATAACAATGCAATTACTCCTATTCCCATTATAGTTCTCACAGGAATGGAAATGTTTAAATCTGTGTTTGAGTTTGAAGGAGTGAAGGAATATCTTCTAAAACCATTTAAATTGAAAGAATTGAGTGAAAAAATAAATAAGCATATCAGACATTAAGAGTAATTGAGACATTAATAATTGTTTTTAGAGCCGACAAAAGTCGGTTTTTTTGTTGTAGAGAAGGTCTTAAATTTTTCTTGATTTGTAACGGTGTATCTGATATATTATTTTATAGATATGTAGATAATAATTTTCCCTGCCATGCTCGTGAGCACTTGGTAATTATGAGCCATTAACGCTTAAAAGGGAACCTAACTTCAGGCTGTCTTAGGGCGGTTTGAGAGGGTGCCCACCTGGATGAAACCGGGTTCAATAATTCTCAGGTGTTTACGGCAGTGAGCGGGGAATTTTTTTCCCGCCATGTTGTGTGGCGGATAAATCCCGCCAAGGCGGGATAAAATAAAAGGCAGTTATTATGAGTGGCAAGACCGATCTTTTTAACTCTAAAAATACAGCTGAATCTGAAACAAAAGGAAAAGATGTTCCGCTTTCTTTAAGGATGCGTCCCCGGACTTTAGGGGAATTTCTCGGGCAAAGACATATCCTTGGTGAGGGGAAGCTGTTGCGTCGTCTAATAGATTCTGATCGTATTAATTCTCTTATTCTCTACGGTCCTCCAGGCACGGGTAAAAGTGCGCTTGCTTTTATCGTCAGTGGCATTACTAATTCAGTATTTGAATATATAAATGCTACGTTGTCCGGGGTAAGTGAACTTAAAAAGGTAACCCAGCAAGCTAAAATAAGAAAGCAGACAAATAATAAGCGAACTATTCTGTTTATTGACGAAATACATCGTTTTAATAAAGCGCAGCAGGATGTACTTCTGAATGACGTGGAGTTGGGAAATGTAATCATCATTGGGGCAACAACCCATAATCCATTTTTTTATATTAACCCGGCTTTGATTTCCCGGTCTCAGGTTTTTGAGTTCAAGACACATTCTGAAGCTGATTTAATGTGTCTTCTTAAAAATGCGATAAATGATAAAGAACGTGGTTTGGGTAATATGCCTGTTGTGGCTGAAGAAGAGGCTTTGCGGTTTTTATCTAAGGTAAGTGATGGTGATGCGCGCCGTGTACTTAATGCTTTAGAGGTAGGGGTATTGACTACTCCTGAGGGGAAAGATGGAAAGATTTATTTTACACAAGAGGTAGCGCAGGAATCAATTCAGAAGAAAATTGTCCGATATGACCGTGATGGAGATGATCACTACGATACAATATCTGCGTTTATTAAAAGTATGAGAGGAACTGATCCAGATGCAGCTTTGTATTGGCTGGCAAAAATGTTATATGCAGGAGAAGATCCTCGCTTTATTGCCCGCAGAATAGTGATTTGTGCAGCAGAAGATGTTGGTAATGCTGATCCACAGGCACTTATTTTAGCAAATGCGGCATTTCAGTCGGTAGAATATCTTGGCATGCCGGAAGCACGCATTCCGCTTGCCCAAGCTACAGTGTATATTGCCTGTGCTCCGAAAAGCAATGCGGCGTATGCGGCGTTAGAAACAGCAACTCAGGATGTAAGTCGTGAGGTTACAGAAGAAGTACCACAACATTTAAAAGATAAATCTTATAAAGGGGCAAAACAATTGCAGCATGGTCAGGGGTATCAATATTCACATGATTTTAAGAATCACTATGTGGAACAAAAATATACGCATAAATCAAAAAAATATTATCAGCCTACACTGATGGGCTATGAAAAGAAGATAAGAGAATGGCTGTCTCAGTTAAAGAAAGAATAAAAAAATATTTATTAGCAGTTAATGCCTCCACAGAAAAAGATTTAAAAGGAACTCTGGTAAGGGGATTCCTTTTTGTGCTTTCGTGTGTATATGGAATTGTTCTTAAATTGAGGTTGTTTTTTTATAAGCGTGGAATATTTGGGACAAAACGCTTTAAGGCAAAAGTAATTAGTGTAGGCAATATAACAGTAGGTGGAACAGGTAAAACACCTTTGGCAGCAACAATTGTTGCTTATTTATTATCAAAAGAGTGTAAGCCGGCAGTAGTTACGCGTGGATATACTCCTGAGCAGGCAGGGGTGGGGAAAAAACCAGATGAACCGTTAATGCTTAAAAAAGAATTTCCCGAGGTTCCGATAATAATTTCTCCGGATAGAGTTTCCGGGATTAGGGAAGCTGAAAAAAAACATAACGCTGGATGTGTAGTTCTTGATGATGCTTTCGGAAATCTTAAAGTTTTTAAAGATTTAAATATTGTTTGTATTGATTGTACTAATCCGTTTGGGAATGAAATGGTTTTGCCGCGGGGGATAATGCGTCTTCCGTTTATTTATTTAAAGCAAGCAGATGTATTTGTATTGACCAATGCTGATTTTAATAAATTAGCTGTGCCGGAAATTGCAAAAAAACTGCAAATATTTAATGAAGAAGCGATGATTTGCCAGGGGGTTCATGCTCCTCAATATTTCTATGACTTAAGAAAAGGTGACAAAAAGGAATTAGCTAGCATTAAGGGGAAGCGAACAGCTTTATTATCCGGGCTGGGGAATCCGGATAATTTTACTCGTACTGTGGGAAAATGCGGGGCAGAAGTTGTTGTTAAACTTAGATATCCGGACCATTATAAATATACAGCTGAGGATATTGATAAATGTATTCAGATATGCCGGGATCAAAAGGTTGAAGTTCTTGTGGTTACGGCAAAGGATGAAGTGAAATTACAAGAAGCTTTTCAGAGTTGTGTTACTGAGTTTGATGTATTGGTTTTAAAAATAAAAATGGAAATAGTTGAAAATGAAGAAAGATTCTTTACTATCTTATCTAATATATATTCCACTTAGCCTGGTTTTGTTAGTGACTAAAGTGTTTCCGTTTGAGGCTGTTTGTGCTTTTGGGCGGTGGCTGGGCATGATAGCTTGTTTTTTTTCCGGGAAAAGGCAGCGGGTGGCGCGGTCAAATCTAAAGGCGGCGTTTGGCGATCGATATTCTCATAATGAGCGGAAACAAATAGTAAACAATATTTTTAAAAGGATGGGGCAGAATTTTTGTGAACTTCTTTTTGCGCCAAGAATGGACGAAAGGTTTTTCAATAAATATACTAGTATTAAAAATTTTGATAAGGTTAAAGCTGCTGCGGAATTAAATAAGGGGCTAATATTTCTAAGTGCTCATTATGGGAATTGGGAGCTTCCTGCGAAGATATCAGCTTTTCATGGGCGTCCCATGTTGGGACTCGCTAGGGAACAGAAGCCTTATTTTTTAAATGATATTTTGAATAAATATCGGCAGATAAACGGCCCGCAAATAACCGGTAAAGGAGCACAGCTTAGGAATATAGTTAAACATTTAAAAGATGGTGGAATTGTTGGGATGCTGGGAGATCAGAGCGGTAAACAGGGAAAGCAAATGGATTTTTTTGGGCGTCCGGTATATATGGCAGAAGGGGCTTTTCGTATTGCGGCAGCTACGGGCAGTCCGATTGTTCCGGCGTTTACTATTGCCGATGGACATACTCATCAGTTGGTGTGGGAGGAGCCGATATTTATTGCCCAGGGGGAAAAGGATGAGCGGAAGATTGAATTAGCAATGCTTAAATATCGGGATATGTTAGAGGAATATATTTCAAGGGATCCACAGCAATGGATGTGGGTTAATAAACGCTGGAAATATACAAGGGGGAAATCAATACTATTACTTACTGATGGGAAAATGGGGCATTTGCGTCAAGCCCAGGCAGTAGCTAATGAAATTATGGCTCAGAGGCCGCGTTCGAAGATTAATACTGTTCAGATTGCTTTTAAAAGTTCTTGGCATCGAAATATTGTTACTACTTTAACATTTTTATTCCGTAATTTTATCAGTGATCCAATGAAATTATTGCGGTATGGATTGACTGGTAATTGTTATTGCGATCTTGAAAATACATTTGCTGATGTTATTATTTGTTGTGGATCATTAACTAGAGCAGGTGCATTGCTTCTTGGGCGGGAAAATCAGGCCAAGGTTATTGCTCTTATGAATCCCGCACCGTTTTTTGCCAGTAATTTTGATCTGGCTATCATTGCTCGTCATGATTACCCGACACAGATGAAAAAGGTAGTTGTTATCGATGGAGCGCTTAATTTAATTTCTCCTGAGTATATGAAAGAGCAGGTAGATAAGTTGAAACAAACTTGTGATTTATCGCAAAAGCTGAAGATCGGATTACTTATCGGGGGTGATTCAAAAGACTATATTATTACGCTTGAGAGGATAAAAGAGATCGTTGTCCAGGTTAAAAAATTCCTTAAGGAATTTGATGTAGAACTTCTTCTGACAACATCGAGGAGAACTCCTGCTCAGGTGCAGGAATATTTAATTCAGAGTTTTAAAGATGATAAGCAGTGTGTTTTGTCTGCGTTTCCTGAGCAAGCTTGTTTCGATTTCGCGATGGGAGGGATATTAGGGGCTTGTAGTGTTGTGATCGTGTCTGGGGAAAGTGTTTCAATGGTGTCCGAAGCAGCAACTTCGGGAGCATACACTATAGTTTTTCCTCTGGAAGCGCGGGATCCTCGAAAAGTTAAAAAGCATGAGGTATTTTTAAGAGAATTAAAACGGTTGAAACATCTTTGTATTGTGAAGGGTGATTCATTGTATGAAGAGCTTTTACAGTATAAACGCAATCCTGCAATGCTACATAAACTTGATGATCGAAAGAAACTTAAAACCGTAATAAAAGAAAAGATATTGAATTAATGAATATACTGCAAATTCTTCCACAACTTAAAAGCGGTGGAGTTGAAACAGGAACAGTGGATTTAGCCCGGGAATTGGTTAATCGTCAACATAAAGCCGTGGTTATTTCTTCCGGAGGGGCTTTAGTTGAAGAACTTACGCAGCTAGGAGCCAGGCATTATAAATTGCCGGTCCATAAAAAGTCCTTTCTTTCTGTTTTGAGTTTAATTCCTGCAGTTGCCCGGATTATAAAGAAAGAGAAGATTGATATCATTCATGCTCGCAGCCGTGTTCCCGCCTGGATTGGGTTTTTTGCGGCAAAGCTTTCCAAGACTATATTTATAACTACTTGTCATGGGTATTATGGCGAGCATTTTTTTAGCCGGGTTATGGGATTTGGCAAGTATGTTATTGTGATCAGTCAGATAATTGGTCGGAGAATGATCGATATATTTGGTGTAGCTAATGAGAAAATCAGGCTTATTTATCGGGGCGTTGATTTAGAAAAATTCAAATTCAGGGGTTTTTTTACCCGGGATAATCCGAAAGAAAAAGTTGTCGGAATTATTGGTCGCATTACACCGCTTAAAGGGCATGAACATTTTATAAAAGCATTACCGCAGATATTAAGTGAGTTTCCTGGATGTAAAATTCTTATTGCCGGAGATGCTCCGAAACAGAAACGCGCATACTATAATTCATTGCTAACTTTAGTGGATAAATTGAAAATAAAGGACAGAGTTAAGTTTTTAGGGAATATCCAGGATGTGCCGGAAGTATTAAAAAAACTGGATGTATTAGTTTTGTCTACTACAACTAATGAAGCGTTTGGCAGAGTAGTTATTGAGGCTGGAGCTGTGGGAGTTCCTGTAATTGCTACCAGAGTTGGTGGAGTTGTAGAGATAATAGATCACCAAGAGCATGGTTTATTGATTGATCCTGCGGATTCCTATCAATTAGCTAATGCGGTTGTTCGAATGTTAAAGGATAAGTCTTTGGCAGAAGCATGTGCGCAGCGTTTACAGGAGAAGGTGCGAACATGTTTTTCGCTAGAAAGACTTGCGGATAAGACGATTGCTGTATATAAAGAAGCTTTAGAGAAGAGGAAGCTTTTAGTGGTTAAATTAGGGGCATTAGGAGATGTTATTTTAATAAGTCCGGCTTTAAAAGCCCTGAGGGAAAAGCATCCTAAAGCTTCTATTTCTTTGCTAATAAAGAAAGAATATAAAGATATTATCCAAGCTTGTCCTTTTATTGATGAGCTGATAATTTTGAAGAATAAAGGCATTGGAGAAATAGTTAAGAATATTTTAAAACTAAAAAAAGAAGGTTTTGATGTTAGTATTGATTTTCAAAATAATAGATTAAGTCACTTAATGTGTTTCTTGGCTGGAATACCCCGGCGTTTTGGTTATAAAAATAATAAGTTCGGCTGGTTGCTAAATTGCGGAATTGCAAATAAAATTAAAAATATTGATCCGGTTGCTCATCAGGGATATGTATTACAGTCCCTAGGAGTAGAAATTTCTGATAAGAAGCTCAGTTTATGGATGAATGAAAGAAATGAAGAAAAAGCAAAAGGTTTTTTGGCTCGACAGTGGTTGGCTCAGGGGCAGATGCTTATTGGTATTAATGCTATAGCTAGCCGACGTTGGCAGAGTAAAGTATGGTTGTCTGAATATTATGCACAGCTTGCAGATAAACTGGCAAATGAATTTAATGCACGTATTTTATTTACCGGCATAGATCAGAACAGAGATGAAATTGAAACTATAATTGCTCAGACCAATTGCAAACCGATTAACGCTTGTGGGAAAACTTCGTTGATTGAACTTGCTGCGCTGGTTAAATATTGTGCTGTTTTTTTGACTGTAGATAGTGCTCCAATGCATATCGCAGCGGCAGTAGGGACGCCATTTGTAGCTTTGTTTGGACCTACTGATCCGACAAGACATTTGCCATATGCGGAAAAATTTGTTTTAATAAAAAAGAACTTAGACTGTGCGCCATGTTACAAAACAAAATGTTTTGATAAAAAGTGCATGAAGGAAATTAGTGTGGATGAAGTGTATAGCGCAATGATCGAAAGTGTGGATAAAAAGAATGAATATATTACAATTAACAACCCATCTTAATTACGGGGGAATAAGTTCTTACTGCTTGTCATTGTCCAAGGAATTGGCAGTTAAGGGACACAATGTTTATATCGGCTCATCTCCGGGAGATATGGTGCCTCATTTGGAGAGAAGTGGTATTGACTATATCGAACTTCCAATACAAACAAAATCAGAACTAAGTCCACGAGTGTTATTAAGTACGGCTAAACTGGTGAAACTTATAAAAGATAAGCAGATTGATATTATCCATGCACATACGCGTGTTACTCAGATAACCGCATATTACTTGAATAGACTAACAGGGGTGCCTTTTGTAACTACTTGTCATGGTTTTTTTAAAAGGAATCTTGGTAGACAGATCTGCCCGGCTTGGGGGAGTAAAGTTATTGCAATTAGTGAAGCAGTTAAAAAACATCTAAAAATAGATTTTTATTTGCCGGAAGATAGAATTGCTTTGATTCCTAACGGAATAGATATTACTCGTTTTAGAGTGTCTTCTCGAAAGACAGATTTAGAATCTCCGGCAAGGATAGTGGGTATTATTGCTCGCTTATCATCAGTTAAGGGGCATACTTGTTTAATTGAAGCAATGGCACAAGTTATAAAGGAATTTCCGGAAGCTAAATTATATGTTTTTGGGGAAGGTCATATGAAATATAAACTTATTGAACAAGCTGAAAAAATGGGGATGAGTGAAAGGATGCTGTTTCTGCCGTCAGTTTCTAATACACAAGAGGTGTTGCAGGAAATAGATATATTTGTTATGCCTTCTTTGCAAGAAGGTCTGGGGTTGTCTATTTTAGAAGCACAGGCATGTGGACTTCCGGTAATTGCTTCTAATGTAGGGGGAATACCTACAGTTGTGAAAAATGAATTAAATGGTTTGCTGGTACCTCCGCAAGAGCCAAATGCTCTAGCGGGAGCAATAATGAAGGTTATGGATAATAAAGAATTGGCTGTTAAGTTAGGCAGGCATGCCAGAGCGAATGTAGAAGAACACTTTAATTTAGAAAAAATGGTGTCTCCTATAGAAACAGTGTATGAAGGGATTCTTAAAAAATGAACAGAAAGATTTTACCTGCGATAATTGGTGTTATTTCAATTGTTATTATTGCCTGTTTTTTGCATAGCGTATATTCAGTTCCAGTACTCATGTACCACAGTATAAATGGAAATTCGCAAAATTCCCGCTTAAGCGTAAGTCCTGAAAGTTTTGAAAAACAAATGAGTTTTTTAAAAAAACATAATTATGAGATACTGACGTTATCTGAATATGTGGATATGCTTAAACAAAAGAAAAAGCCTTCTAAGAGATCTGTGGTTATTACTTTCGATGACGGCTTTGATAATAATTATACGATGGCTTACCCGATATTAAAGAAACACAATATCCCCGCAGTGATATTTATTGTTGTAAACTGGGTTGGTAATTCGGGTATGATGAATTGGTCAGAAATTAAGGAACTGGTTGATAGTAATCTGATTGAAATTGGAAGTCATACTTTAGCTCACGATGAACTGACGAAAATGGATAAAGAAGAAGCTTTTCGGGAAATTCAGGAATCAAAACAGATTTTAGAATCGAAACTTAATAAGCCGATTAAGTTTTTGTGTTATCCCTGCGGGAGTTTTAATGCAGGTATTAAAGAGATAGTAGAGAAAAGTGACTATAAAGGTGCGTGTGCAACTCATCCCGGGGCTGAGTTACCGTTAGATGATGCCTATGCGATCCGCAGAATACGCATATCACGCTCTTCAGATAATATGTTTATCTTTTGGGGGCAGATCTCAGGGTACTATACATATTTTAAAGACCGTAAAATTCAGAATAAAGATCATGAAAAAAATACTTGTTATTAATGTTAATTGGTTAGGCGATGTTTTGTTTTCCACGCCGACATTAAAGGCTCTGCGTGCCAATGAGCCCGATGTTTATATAGCCTGTATTGTTGTATCTCGTTGCGAAGAAGTCTTGAAGTCCAATCCTGTGATTAATGAGATCATTGTCTATGATGAGTATGGTAAGCATCGCTCTTTTGGAGCGAAATTTCGTTTTATCCGTATGTTAAGGAAGAAGAAGTTTGATGTGGTATATGTTTTGCATCCTTCCCTGAAAAGGGCCATGATCGGATATCTAGCGGGAATTCCGGAAAGAATAGGCTATGACACTAAAAACAGATCTTTTTTGCTTACACGGCCTATTCCAGCTCCGGATCAACAGATGCATAAGATCGACTATTTTTTGAATCTCTTGAAAAACTGCGGGATAAAAACAGATGATCGAAAATGTGATTTTTTCATAAGTAGTGAAGATGAAGAAAAAGCGCAAGCATTGTTAGAAAGTAAAGGTCTTAAAGATGGAGAAAAGACTGTTCTTATAAATCCAGGAGGCAATTGGCTTCTAAAACGCTGGCCTGTGGAGTACTTTGCGAAGCTGGCAAATATCTTAAATGAAAAACAGAAGGTAAAGATAATTATTGCCGGAGCCAAAAAAGATTATGATTTAGCGAAGGAAATAGCGGATAAGATGATACGGGAACCTATAATAGTGACAGGCCAGACTAATTTGCCTGAGCTTGCTGCTGTTATGAAGCGTGCCGCTTGTGTTGTTTCGGCTGATTCAGGGCCTATGCATATTGCGTCTGCTTTTGGGGTTAATACCGTTGCTGTTTTTGGTCCGACTGCGGCGGACTTAACAGGTCCGATAGGTAATGCAAAGACTGTGATTTTGCAAAAAGATATTGGCTGTGAAATTCCGTGTTATCAGTTGAGTTGTGTTGATAATAAATGTATGAAGGCTGTTAGCCCCGAAGAAGTGGCGGATACGGTAAATAAATTTATGGAGTGATTTTTTTATGGATAAAAAGAAACTGTTACTTGTGTTGTTATGTATTTTTGTGTTTGCTTTAAATGGTTGTTCTTCCCGGTGTAAGTCTATTTCTGTAGAGACTGCTGCAGAAAAACCGGTTGAAACTCAAATAGCTCCGCCGAAAGGTGTATTGAATATAGGTGAGAAATATTTCTATAAAGTAGGCTGGTTAGGACTTGACGTAGGTTTAGCTACTATATATATAAAGGAAAAAACAGTAGTTGACGGGCGTGAAGTATATGAGGTTAACCTTACTACAGCAACAAATAAGTTTTTCTCATTTTTTTACAAGGTGCGTGGTGAAGCTAATTCATACATAGACGCTCAGACGTTTAGGCCGGTTAAGCATAATTCATACACTAGCATAAATAAAAAGAAAATATTCAAAAAGATAGAATATGATTTTGATAAGCTTATTGCTTATTCAGAGGATAAGAAAGGGCATCATGAAGTGCCTATCCCTGAGCATGTATTGGATCCATTGGGAGTGTTTTATTATTTTTCTTTAAATACGGTTAAGCTGGGAGAGCCGGTAGAGTTGTTTCTAAATGCTGGCAAGAAGAATTTTCCGGTAACAGTCTTTGTTAAAACTCAAAGGCGTATTAGAACTCCGGCGGGTAGATTTTGGGCTTTTCTCGTAGAACCTACAGTACAGTCGGAACGGCAATTTGACGAGATTATAAATGCTCAAGGACGTATGCGGGTGTGGTTTAGTTGTGATGATCGGCGTATTCCTTTAATTATTACTTTGAAAATTCCAGTTGGTACGGCTAAAGCGGTATTAACTGATATTCAAGCTATTGAGGAAGAGATAGATTCTAATTCCGAAGAAGTTGTTACAGAGAGGTAGGAAAGATATGCGTTTAAAAAGGAGGTTTGACGATTAAGATGGGGTATGCTAGAATTAATTCTAGGTTTAAACTATATATAGGAGAAAACTATTAATGAGTATTAAACAGACTAGAGTAAAAGAACTGCTGATTGATTTAAAAAAAACAAAAGTTCTGATTGTTGGTGATTTAATACTGGATCAGTTTATCTGGGGCGATGTTTCCCGAATATCACCGGAAGCTCCTGTCCCGGTAGTTCTGGTAGAAAGAGAATCTTTTATGCCGGGGGGCGCGGCCAATGTGGCGTATAATGTAAGTGCTATGGGTGGACGTCCGGGAGTATCTGGTGTTATTGGTAAAGATGAATGGGGTAAGGTATTAAAATCTGAGCTATCTGCAAAAAAGGTGGATACTAAAGGTGTTGTTATTGATCCGGCACGCCATACATCGTTAAAAACACGTATAGTAGCTAGGCATCAGCAGGTTGTTCGTGTGGACAGAGAAGAGTTAGAGGGAGTGAATAAAAAAATATCCTCTAAGATTATTCAGTATTTCAAACGCCAGATAAATACTATCCAGGCGGTTATTATTGAGGATTATGGCAAGGGAGTAATCAATCCATATTTAATAAAGGAAATAATTAATATTGCTAGAAAGAAAAATATTATTGTTACAGTTGATCCTAAAGAAGAACATTTTTCTTACTATCGTGGAGTTACTTGTATTACTCCTAACCAGAATGAAGCAGGCAAGGCTGTGGGAATCAAGATAACAGATAATAAAAGCCTAATGCTGGCAGGTAAAAAACTTTTAAAAAAGCTCAATGCCAAAGCAGTACTTATTACCAGGGGTGAGCATGGGATGTGTTTATTCGAAAAAGGGGAAAAGCCGATGCATATCCCGACCCAAGCTAAGGAAGTTTTTGATGTTTCAGGAGCCGGAGATACAGTAATCGCAACGTTTACTTTAGCGCTTGCTAGCGGGGCTACTTTTTTAGAAGCAGCGCATATATCTAACTATGCCGCAGGAGTGGTTGTGGAAAAATTTGGAACTGGTACTTGTTCGCAAAAAGAATTAATTGAAAAATTAGATTAAGAAGTTAGGGAGTTATATTATGTATACTATAAACGAATTGCAGGAGATCCTTCCGCAGGAGTATCCGTTTCTTTTGATTGACAGAGTATTGGAATTGGAAGAAAACAAAAGAATTGTTTCTATAAAGAACGTTACTGCAAATGAACATTTTTTTGTTGGACATTTTCCAAATCAACCGGTAATGCCGGGAGTTCTGATATTAGAAGCAATGGCTCAGACAGCGATTGTTTTATATGCCAAAAGTAAACATGTTAAAAAGGATAATGTGCGTTATTACTTTGGAAAAGCAGAAGTGAAATTCAAAGCTCCTGTAGTTCCTGGAGATCAATTGCGGATAGAAGTCAAGGTGGGAAAGCTATTGTCTACTGGAGGGATATGTGAAGCAATTGCGTATGTTCAAGACACAGTAGTGTCTAAAGCGACCATTGGTTTTTCCGTGCAAAAGCTCAGCGAAAAAAAAGTTTAAAAAAATAGAAAAAAACCCTTGACAACATTTATATAAATGGTATAATTGGCCTTACCTTTAAAACATCAGAAAGGGAAGCACATTGACAAAAAGAACAAACTTACAGTTAAATAATAGAATAGATGTTCTGTTAAAACTGATCCTAAGGAGGGGATGACTAAGTCATAGCTTCTGAGGAAAAGTTTAACCCGTAAATTGCGGACATCGAAAGATGTCTTGTTTTTTTTGTCTTTTTTGTTCTTTGTAAATACACATAGCCAAACTGTCAATTAGCAGGTAAAACTCTTATTTTTTTTTGGAGAGTTTGATCCTGGCTCAGAACGAACGCTGGCGGCGTGGATTAGGCATGCAAGTCGAGCGATCCTTCGGGATAGCGGCAAAAGGGTGAGTAACACGTGGGTAATTTACCCCCGAGCTGAGGATAACTCCGCGAAAGCGAAGCTAATACTCAATAAGACCACAAATACATAAGTATATGAGGTCAAAGGTGGCGTACGTTTACGGCTGTCACTTGGGGAGAAACCCGCGTCCTATTAGCTAGTTGGTGAGGTAACGGCCCACCAAGGCGAAGATGGGTAGCTGGTCTGAGAGGATGGTCAGCCACACTGGGACTGAGACACTGCCCAGACTCCTACGGGAGGCTGCAGTCGAGAATCTTTTGCAATGGGGGAAACCCTGACAATGCGACGCCGCGTGAGCGATGAAGGCTTTCGGGTCGTAAAGCTCTGTTTGCTTGGAAGAAATCCTTTGGGTTAATAGCCCTTAGGGATGACGGTACAAGCAGAGGAAGCCACGGCTAACTCCGTGCCAGCAGCCGCGGTAATACGGGGGTGGCAAGCGTTGTTCGGATTTATTGGGTGTAAAGGGCATGTAGGTGGTTATGCAAGTTGAATGTGAAATCCTTTGACTCAACCAAAGAACTGCATTCAAAACTGCATGACTTGAGTTCTGGAGAGGAAAGCGGAATTCCCGGTGTAAGAGTGAAATCTGTAGAGATCGGGAGGAACACCAGTGGCGAAGGCGGCTTTCTGGACAGACACTGACACTGAAATGCGAAAGCTAGGGGAGCAAACAGGATTAGATACCCTGGTAGTCCTAGCCGTAAACGATGGGCACTAGGTGTCGGGGCGCAAGCCTCGGTGCCGCAGTTAACACATTAAGTGCCCCACCTGGGGAGTACGGCCGCAAGGCTGAAACTCAAAGGAATTGACGGGGGCCCGCACAAGAGGTGGTGCATGTGGTTTAATTCGACGCTACGCGAAGAACCTCACCAGGACTTGACATGCAGGAAGTAGGAACCCGAAAGGGAGACGACCTGTCAAATCAGGAACCTGCACAGGTGTTGCATGGCTGTCGTCAGCTCGTATCGTGAGACGTTGGGTTAAGTCCCGCAACGAGCGCAACCTCTATCCTTAGTTGCAACCCGAAGTTAATTTTGGTAACAGAATTACCTGAGGGGCACTCTAAGGGGACTGCCCGCGATAAGCGGGAGGAAGGTGGGGATGACGTCAAGTCAGTACGGCCCTTATGTCCTGGGCTACACACGTGCAACAATGGTCGGTACAAAGGGTTATGCCAAGCCGTGAG
>JAAEQR010000073.1 GCA_024231215.1 PVC group bacterium
ATTCAGTGATTGAGCAAAATAGTAAAGGAATGGCCTTGTTAATAAATCATAAACATTTAGGTACCAATTTTCGGAAGATTTTTGAAATTGCTGGACGAGCTTTGGGTTTGCGTTTCTCAATCCAACAAATTTCAATATTGGTAGTTGGCCTTTATGCCCCCGCTAATGCAGGGGCTCGGCCCCTTTTTTTCAATGAATTAAATGGCTTAATTGAGCAGAATCATGCTAACACGGACCTTGTTCTGTGTTTGGGGGATTTTAATTTTGTGGAGGACCCCTTAAAAGATAGGTCTGTGACATATGAAGGAAGATATGAGCCAGGTTTGGTGCAATTTATTTCTACAAAAAAATTATTAAGTATTAAAGACATATATAGGGAACAAAATCCGCATGGGACAGATTTTAGTCATTACTCTAAACAGTATAAAACTCAATCTAGGATAGACCGTGTTTATGGAAACCCCGTTATTATCGACTGTTTGTTGCAATCAGAATTTCGTACAGTCTCTTTTAGTGATCATAAAATGGTAGTTTCTTCCTTTACTCTAGACCCCTTGCTTGAA
>JAAEQR010000074.1 GCA_024231215.1 PVC group bacterium
AGAGATGGTAATGCCTGGGGATAATGTAGAGATGGATGTAGTATTGATCGTACCTATTGCGATGGAGAAGGAATTAAGATTCGCGATACGAGAAGGTGGACGAACAGTTGGTGCAGGTGTAATTTCGGAGATTAAGGAATAACCGGGCATAGGTCATGAGAGAGATAATTACAATTATTTGCACGGTTTGTAAGAATAAGAATTATAATTCGACAAAGAACAAAAAGAAGCATTCTGAGAAATTGGAGCTTAAAAAGTTCTGTCGTTCTTGTCGTAAGCATACACCACATAAGGAAACAAAATAGTATTATATAACGGTCTTGAATATATTGTGCAAGGCGGTGAGGATATTTTTTGTTTTTTAATTTCGGGTGGATGCAGATGGATTATAATTGTTTATTTGAAAAATACCGATATGTGGGATACTGGCATGTAATAGTCACAGGAGCGTCGGTTAATGGCAAACCAACGGTCTCCAAAACCGTGACTGCGGGTTCGACTCCTGCCGCTCCTGCCATTAAATACTATAGTGCTACTCAAAGTATGAGGCATACATGAATAAGATTAAACAATTTGTTTTGAATGTTAAAGCAGAAATGACCAAGGTGTCTTGGCCGAACCGTGAAGAGTTATTAAACTCGACATCGGTGGTTCTTGTTTCTGTAGCGATTTTAGCGGTTTTTGTTGGTGTAATTGATTTGTTCTTTACTTATATGATAGGGATGATTATTAAATAAGCATGGCTAAGCATTGGTACGTAGTTCATACACAAACAGGACATGAGGATCGGGTAAAAACCCATCTGGGGACGAGAATCAAATCTGCCGGGATGGAGGAAGTGATTTTTCAGATCCTTATTCCCACGGAAAAGGTTTCTGAGGTACGCAGTGGGAAAAAAATAATCATGGAAAGAAAGTTTTTCCCTGGATACCTGCTGATTGAGATGGAATTGAATGATCAGAGTTGGTATTTGATTAAGAATACTCCGGGAATAACAGGTTTTATTGGTCCGGGAGCAAAACCTCAGCCATTAAGCGAAGCAGAAGTAGCAACAATTCTAAAACAGGCAGAAGAAAGTAAAGAAAAGCCAATACCAAAAGTTATTTTTGACAAAGGTGAATCTGTAAAAATTATTGAAGGTCCGTTTACTAATTTTAACGGAGAAATCGAAGAAATTTATCCCAGTAAAGGTAAAATCCAAGTGATGGTATCTATTTTTGGGAGATCGACTCCGGTAGAATTAGAATACTGGCAAGTGGAGAAGGTGTAAGATGGCAAAACCAATTAAAGCAAAGGTTAAATTGCAGATTCCTGCGGGGCAGGCTAATCCTGCGCCACCGGTTGGTCCGGCATTAGGACAGCATGGCGTGAATATTATGGATTTCTGCAAGAAATTTAATGATGCTACTAAGGGAAGAGAAGGTTTGGTGATTCCGGTAGTACTCAGTATCTATGAAGATCGTTCATTTGACTTTATTTTGAAAAGTCCGCCGGCTTCGATACTGTTGAAAAGAGCGGCTAATCTGGCTAAAGGCTCCGGCGTTCCGAATAAAGAAAAAGTAGGCAGTGTGACCAAGGCTCAGGTAGAGGAGATAGCAAAAACTAAACTACAGGATTTAAATACTTCAGATATACAGCAGGCGATGCGTGTTATAGCAGGTACAGCAAGAAGTATGGGGATTGAAGTAAAGGAATAGTTTCCAATGAAAAAAGCAAGTAAAAGAGTTCGAGAATTTAGAAAACTTATTGATAAAGATCAAGCATATACCTTAGAAGAGGCAATGCCGATATTGAAGCAGGCTCATAGTGTAAAGTTTGATGAATCTGTTGAACTTGCGCTTTATTTAGGTGTTGACCCCCGTCAGTCAGATCAAATGGTCAGAGGCAGTGTTGTATTGCCGAATGGATTGGGTAAAAAAGTAAAGGTTGCGGTATTTTGCAAAGGAGAAGAGTCAAATGCGGCTAAAGAAGCAGGAGCCGACTATATTGGCAGCCAGGATTTGATTGATAAGGTGCAAGGTGGATGGCTAGATTTTGATGTTGCTGTTTCTACTCCGGATATGATGAGAGATCTGGCTAAATTGGGAAGAGTGTTGGGTCCGCGAGGATTGATGCCTAGTCCTAAGGCTGGAACAGTTACCAAGGATGTAGGTAGGGCTGTAACAGAAGCTAAGGCGGGAAAAGTTGAGTTTAAAATGAATAAGCTGGCTGGTATAAACGTAGCTGTGGGAAAAGTTTCTTTTACTGAACAAGCACTTGTAGAAAATGCGAAAGCGGTTATTGATGCGATAGTTAAAGCTAAGCCGCAGACAGCTAAAGGGCATTACATTAAGAATATAGCGATTTCCAGTACAATGGGCCCGGGCCTAAAGTTGAACTCTTCGGAATATAAGGCTGCTGCTTAACGATAAAAATAGACGTTTTTAAAGAGGATTTATTATGGCTCATTTAGCAAAAGAACATATGGTTGCGGAATTTAAGGATTGTATAAAAGATTCTTCTGGATTGATAATTACTAATTTTAATAAATTAAAAGCTTCGGAAATAGATTCTTTAAGAAGAAAGCTGGAGAAAAATTCCACACGATTAATAGTTGCAAAAAAGACATTGCTTAAATTGGTATTGTCTCAAGTTGACTTGAGTGATGTATCACAATTTCTTGATGGACAGACAGGGCTTGCCGTTTTTAAAGATGATCCGGTTTCCCCTGCAAAAACTCTTTTTGAATTTTCTAAGGCACATGAGTTTTTTAAAATTCGTGGCGGTGTTGTTGATGGGGCAATTATTAATGGAGAAAAAGCAAAAGAATTGTCCGAGTTGCCTAGCCGCGATGTTTTAATTGCAACTGTATTAATGCGTATGAAATCACCGATTACCGGATTTGTGAATGTGCTTTCAGGGACATTGCGTGGATTGGTAATGGTTTTAAATCAGATAGCTGAAAAGAAAAATAAGTAATCTTTATAAAGGAGGGAATGAAATGACTGAGCAGGTAAAAGAAGAACAGAAGGAAGAGCCGAAAGAAGAAGTGAAACTTTCACCGAAAGCGGAGAGTATTATTAAAGGCATCGAAGAGATGACAGTTTTAGAATTATCCGAATTAGTAAAAGTTTTAGAAGATAAATTCGGTGTGTCTGCAGCTATGCCAATGGCAGTTGCGGCAGGTCCTGGTGCAGGGGCAGCAGCTCCGGCAGAAGAGAAAACCAGTTTTAATGTTGTGCTGGCAGCGGTTGGCGATAAGAAAATTCAGGTTATTAAGGAGATTCGCGCAATTACCAGTTTGGGATTGAAAGAAGCGAAAGATTTAGTTGATTCTGCTCCTAAGGCAGTTAAAGAAAATGTAAGTAAAGAAGAAGCAGAAGAGATTAAAAAGAAACTGGAAGAACAGGGCGCAACAATAGAATTAAAGTAGGTGTAAGTGTTGCAAAATTAGCATTAATAAATTTAATGCTAATTTTGTATTTTATAGTTGCCGAGTGACATAACCCACGGGGTATGCGGATATGATGGAACGCAAAAATTATGCAAAATTAAAAGAGGTTTTTGAAGTACCACACATGTTGCAGGTGCAAATTGATTCGTACAATGATTTCCTGCAAATGGGTGTGGCTAAGACCAAGCGAGCTTCCAGCGGGTTGCAAGCTGTTTTCGAAGAAGTTTTCCCAGTCGAAAATTATGACAAAACCTGTCGTGTGGAGTTTATGAGTTATAATCTGGAATTTCCTAAATATGATGTTTGGGAGTGTCAGAGAAGAGGGATGAGCTATGCATCTCCTCTAAAAGTAAAACTTCGTTTACGTACACCAAATGATGTGAAGGAACAGGAAGTATATATGGGAGAGCTTCCGTTGATGACCGATGTAGGTACATTTGTGGTTAACGGTGATGAGCGTGTAGTCGTAAGTCAGTTGCATAGATCTCCTGGAATATGTTTTGAGGAAAATATTCATGCTTCTGGAAAACGTCTTCATTCTGCACGCGTAATTCCCTATCGTGGAGCTTGGGTAGAGTTTGAATTTGATGTGAACGATGTCTTATTTGTTTATATAGACCGCAGAAGAAAATTTTATGCAACTACTTTTTTAAGGGCGATTGGTTTTTCGACAAACATTGATATTTTAAAACTCTTTTATCCTATTGAAAAAGTGAAATTGCCAGTTAAATCAGAAAAGGAAATGCAACAGTATATTGTGGCCGAAGATATACTTAACCCTAGAGATAATATTACTACTTTGATTTCAGGAGGAACACGGTTAAGCAAGCAGGTAGTAGAACAGTTGTTGGATCTGGGATTTAAAAAAATAAGTTGCTTTGTGGCTACCGGACAGGAAATTATTAATACTTTGGAGAAGGATAGAACGAAAAATACAGAAGAGGCATTATTTGAAATTTTTCGTCGTCTTCGTCCTGGAGATCCCGTAACTATAGAGTCGGCACAGAGTTTAATTGAACGATTGATTTTTGATCGACGGCGTTATGATTTAGGTGCAGTTGGACGTTTTGTGTTAAATCGCAAACTAAAGATGAAGAAATCCTTAGAGATACGAGTATTGGATCAGGATACGCTGGTTAATGCGATATTGTATTTAATGAAGCTAAAAGAGGGTGAAGGTGTTATCGACGATATTGATCATCTGGGAAACAGACGGGTTCGTACGGTAGGAGAGTTAGTCCAGAATCAATTTCGTATTGGGTTAGCAAGAATGGAACGTTCTGTGCGCGAACGTATGGGTATTTATGAGATAGATACGATAATGCCGCACAATCTTATTAATTCTAAGTTGATTTCTTCGGTGATCAAAGATTTTTTTGGCCGGAGTCAGCTTTCACAGTTTATGGACCAGACAAATCCATTATCTGAGTTAACTCATAAACGGCGTTTGAGCGCATTAGGGCCGGGAGGATTAAGTCGAGAAAGAGCTGGTTTTGAAGTTCGTGATGTGCATTATTCACATTATGGCAGAATTTGTCCGATTGAGACTCCGGAAGGACCGAATATTGGTTTAATCGCGTCTTTGACAACGTTTTCTCGTGTGAATGAATTCGGATTTATTGAAACTCCGTATCGAAAAGTAGTAAGAGGTAAAGTTACTGATAAACTTGACTATTTAAGTGCGGATGTTGAAGACCAATATGTTATTGCCCAGGCAAATGCGGCCATAGAAAAAAACGGGCATTTTGTTAATGATATAATTCTTTGTCGTTATAAAGGTGATTTCCCGAAAATGCCTAAAAATGAAGTTGATTATATGGATGTTTCTCCTCGTCAGTTGGTGAGTGTGGCGGCAAGTCTTATTCCTTTTTTAGAACATGACGATGCTAACCGTGCTCTTATGGGATCAAACATGCAGAGGCAGTCAGTACCTTTGTTGGAAACCGAAGCTCCTTTGGTCGGAACCGGTATGGAAGCTCGTGTAGCTCGTGATACCGGGGCGGTAGTGCTTGCTAAAACTTCTGGTGCGATCAAGTATGTAGACGCGTCAAAGATTGTTATTGAGAACAATACATATTACATGAAAAAATTTAATCGATCCAATGCATCAACGAGTTTAAATCAAAGACCGATTGTAAAAGTCAGACAAAAAGTGAAAAAAGGTGAAGTTATTGCTGACGGAGCTTCTACTAAAGACGGAGAATTAGCTTTAGGAAGAAATGTCTTGGTAGCGTTTATGCCTTGGCGTGGATACAACTTTGAAGATGCTATTTTAATCAGTGAAAAAGTGGTTAAGGAAGATATTTATACTTCTATTCATGTTGAAGAATTTGAGTGTGATGCTCGTGATACACGTTTAGGTAATGAAGAAATTACGCGTGATATTCCTAATGTCGGGGAAGAATCATTGAAAGACTTAGGAGATGATGGGATTGTTCGTGTTGGAGCAGAAGTTAAATCAGGTGATATTTTGGTCGGGAAAATTACTCCTAAAAGTGAAACTGAACTATCGCCGGAAGAAAAATTGTTGCGAGCAATATTCGGAGAAAAAGCTCAGGATGTAAAAGACACCTCATTAACAGTCCCTCCGGGGATAGATGGTGTAGTTATTGATGTAAGAGTTTTTTCTAGGAAAGGTTTAAAAGGAAAATCTAAAGAGCAGTTGGGTGAAGAAGCTCGAATGGTGGAAAAAGTTCGCAAGTATTATGTGGAGCAGATTAAAAAACTAAAACAGGAGCGTAATCAGAAACTATCAAGTTTGCTTCTTGGTAAAAAACTTGCGGCAAGTTTGCTGGACGAGGAATCGGGTGCAGTTCTTCTTGCGGCAAATAAAATTGTGAAGAAGAAAGATATCAAAAAAGTTGACCGTGTTGATCTAGATAGTATTAAGATAGCTAATAATCCTGATTCAGGAGAAGAGATCAAACGGATAGTGTGTATTTTAGATACTCGTATTGAAGAAATGATAGAAGAAGAAGAACGGGAAGTCGATAGACTCAAAAGAGGCGATGAGCTTCCTCCGGGAGTTTTTAAGAAAGTTGTGGTTCTTGTTGCTAGTAAAAAGCGGATTTCTGTTGGTGATAAAATGGCTGGAAGGCATGGAAATAAAGGTGTTATTGCCAGGATTTTGCCGGAAGAGGATATGCCATTTTTGCCGGACGGAAATCCCGTAGAAGTTGTGCTTAATCCGTTGGGTGTTCCTTCCCGTATGAACGTGGGACAGATATTGGAAACTCATCTTGGTTGGGCAGCTAAAGTTCTTGGGTTTAAAGTAGCTAGTCCTGTATTTGACGGTGCTAGCGAAAAAGAAATAGCTCAAGAATTAAAGAAAGCTGGATTACCGGAAGATGGTAAGATTGTTGTCCGGGATGGCTTCACGGGTGAACAGTTTGATAAAAAGATAGCTGTAGGGTATATCTACATTGTAAAATTAGCGCATCTTGTTGATGATAAGATTCATGCGCGCTCTATAGGTCCGTATTCTTTGGTAACGCAGCAGCCATTAGGTGGAAAAGCTCAGTTTGGCGGACAGCGTTTTGGAGAAATGGAAGTATGGGCATTAGAAGCTTATGGTGCAGCATTTACTTTACAGGAACTTTTAACGGTAAAAAGTGACGATGTTGTGGGAAGAACGAGGATTTACGAATCAATCGTAAAAGGTGAGAACGCTTTAAATCCAAGTACTCCCGAGTCGTTTAATGTTTTAGTAAAAGAACTTCAAAGTTTGGGGTTGGACGTTCGTACAGAAAGTTTGAATAACGAAAACGAAAAACCGAGAAAAAAAGGAAAATAAATAGGAAGGTACAAGATGGCAATAGATGCAAATGCATTTGACGCTATTTCAATAAAAATCGCTTCTTCAGATGTGATTAGGTCCTGGTCACGGGGTGAGGTTAAGAAACCGGAGACGATAAACTATCGTACTCTTAAGCCGGAAAAAGACGGGTTGTTTTGTGAACGTATTTTTGGGCCGACGAAAGATTGGGAATGTAATTGCGGCAAATATAAAAGAATAAAGCATAAAGGTATTGTTTGTGATCGTTGTGGAGTGGAAGTAACTCTTTCTAAGGTGCGTCGTGAACGCATGGGAAATATTGAACTAGCAGCTCCTGTTTCTCATGTTTGGTTTTTTAAGGCGATGCCTTCGCGTATGGGTGCAATTTTAGATATGACCCAACGTGAACTGGAAAAAGTTATCTATTATGAAGAATATATAGTGCTTGAGCCGGGTGATACTCCTTTACACAAGAAAGAATTGCTCACTGAAGATCGTTATCAGGAATATTTGCAGCGTTATGGCAGTAAATTTACAGCGATGATGGGTGCAGAGGCGATTCGGCAGTTACTCAGAGAAGTAGACTTGGTTAAGTTGGATAAAAAATTACGCAAACAGCTTGCTATTACAAAAGCAGAAGCTACTCTGAAAAAGCTGATTAAGACATTAAAAATTGTGGATGCAATCCAAAAATCCGGGAATAATGCAGAATGGATGATTATTGAAGTTTTGCCGGTAATTCCTCCGGACTTGCGTCCGCTTGTTCCTTTGGATGGGGGACGTTTTGCGACTAGTGATTTGAATGATTTATATCGCAGAGTTATCAACCGTAATAATCGTTTGAAAAAACTCTTAGAATTAAAAGCGCCGGATGTTATTATCCGGAATGAAAAGCGCATGCTTCAGGAAGCGGTAGATGCGTTATTTGATAATGGCAGACATGGCAGACCGGTACTTGGACCTGGTAATAGACCCTTAAAATCATTGAGTGATATGTTAAAAGGTAAGCAGGGCCGTTTTCGTCAAAACTTGTTAGGTAAACGTGTTGATTATTCCGGCAGATCGGTTATTGTCATTGGTCCGGAATTAAAACTACATCAATGTGGCTTGCCAAAACGTATGGCTCTGGAATTGTTTGAGCCGTTTATAATTAAAAAACTTAGAGAACGTGGTTTAGTACATACGGTTAAGAGTGCAAAGAGAATGGTAGAACGCGCACGCTTGGAAGTTTGGGATATTTTAGAAGAAGTTATCCGGGAGCATCCGGTATTATTGAACCGTGCGCCTACATTGCATCGTTTGGGTATTCAAGCATTCGAGCCGGTCTTGATTGAAGGAAAAGCTATTCGGATTCATCCGTTGGTATGCGCAGCGTTTAATGCTGATTTTGACGGTGACCAGATGGCGGTCCATGTGCCTTTATCTACCGAAGCCCAGATGGAATCTCGCATTATTATGATGTCTACAAATAATATTTTTTCACCTTCTGATGGTCGTCCGATTATTTCTCCCAGTCAGGATATTGTGCTTGGCTGTTATTATTTAACTATAGTTGGAGCTAAATCTGCTAAGTTGAAATCGGAGGATCTAAGAATTTATGGTGATGCAGAAGAAGCACTTACTGCTTATCAATGTAGAGAAGCTAAAATTCATGAGCGGTGTCGTTTGCGTCTGGCCAAAGAAATTGTGGAAACAACGATTGGTAGAATAGTTTTCAATCAGTTGCTTCCGCCGGATTTTGGATTTGTAAATGAACAGATGGAAAAAGGTAAATTAAGTAAGCTTATTACAGAATGCTATAAGAGATTTGGACATCACCGTACAGTGCTTTTATTGGATGATCTTAAGAAAATAGGTTTTGAATACGCTACTTTAGCCGGGATTTCAATTGCGATGGATGATTTGTCTATTCCGGAAGAAAAAGCTAAGATTATTGATAAGTCGCTAGGCGAAGTGGCAAGCGTAGAAAAACAGTATAAACGCGGGATTATTACCGATGGTGAGCGTTATAACAAAATAATCGATATTTGGACACATACTACAGATGTTGTTTCGGACATGGTTTTTAAGAATCTGGATAATTTTAATTCTATTTTTATGATGGCTGATTCCGGTGCGCGTGGATCAAAACTACAGATCAGACAGTTAGCAGGTATGCGTGGACTTATGGCTAAGCCATCAGGTGAGATTATTGAAAACCCGATTACCGCTAATTTTCGTGAGGGATTAACTGTACTTGAATATTTTATCTCAACTCACGGTGCACGTAAAGGTTTAGCGGATACTGCGCTAAAGACAGCAGATGCCGGATATTTGACACGTCGCTTGATAGATGTGTCCCAGGATGTAATTATAACTATAGATGATTGTCAAACTTTGAATGGTATTGTGATTTCAGCGATTACTGAAGGTGATGATGTAGTGGTAAGTTTAAAAGAGCGTATTATCGGTAGAATTGCTCTTGATAATATTGTGGATATTGTTACTGACCGCCCGGTTGTTGTTACCGGAGAGGAAATCACTGAAGAAAAAGCTGAGCGTATTGAGGAGTTGGGTATAGAAAAAATCAGAATTCGCAGTGTGCTGACTTGTGAATCAAGACATGGTGTATGTGCGAAATGCTACGGTAGAAATTTAGCAACACAACGGATAGCTGAATTGGGCGAGGCAGTAGGAATTGTTGCAGCTCAGTCGATCGGAGAGCCGGGAACTCAGCTGACAATGAGAACATTTCATATTGGAGGGACAGCTTCTCGAATTATTGAACAGTCTTTTCTTAAAACAAAGAATGCAGGGATTTTAAAATATCATGGAGTAAGAACCGTAACGACGAAAAACAATGAAATTATTGTTTTAAACAGAAACGGACAGATAAGTATTCATGATGATACTGAACGTGAGTTGGAAAATTACAATATTCCGATTGGATCTGTTATTGCTGTTTCGGAGGGAGAAAAAGTTGAAAAGAATACCATTTTTGTGAAATGGGATCCGTATACTTCTCCGATTCTTACTGAAACCAGCGGGTCAGTGCGTTTTGAAGATATTAAAGAAGGCCTAACCATGCGTGAGGAAATCGATTCCTCTACAGGGCTTACTGATCGTGTTATTACTGACCACAAAGCTGATTATCATCCGCAGATTGTAATTCTGGATGCGAATGGGGATGTGCAGGCATTCTATACAATTCCTTCCGGTGCGCATATTGTGGTTAAAGATGGAGCAGAAGTAGAAGCGGGAAGTTTGCTTGCTAAAACTCCGAGAAAGATTACTAAAACTAAAGATATTACCGGTGGTTTACCGCGTGTTGCGGAAATTTTTGAAGCGCGTAGACCCAAAGATCCGGCAACTATTAGTGAAATTGACGGGACAGTAGAATTTGGCGCAGCAAAAAAAGGATTACGCAGAATAATTATTAATAGTGCTTCTGGTATGAGTAAAGAATATTTAATTCCGCCGGGAAAACATTTGAACGTTTATAAAGGAGATCTCGTTAACAGCGGGCAGCCGATTACAGATGGTCCGGTTGTTCCTCAGGATATATTAAGAGTTTGTGGTGTGCAAAAACTGCAGGAGCATTTGGTGAATGAAATTCAGGAAGTATATCGTCTTCAGGGAGTGCGTATTAATGATAAACACATTGAGGTTATTGTACGCCAGATGCTTAAGAAGGTGAAAATTGATGAACCGGGTGATACGGAATTCTTGCAAGGACAACAGGTAGATAAGATTAAATTAGACGAAGAAAACAAACGTGTCCGGGAGAAAAAAGGCAAGCCAGCTAAAGCAATGCCTTTGTTGCTGGGAATTACTAAAGCTTCGTTAACAACAGAAAGCTTTATTTCTGCGGCAAGTTTTCAGGAAACAACGCGTGTTTTAACTGATGCTGCAGCAAGCGGTAAACGTGACAAATTATTGGGCTTAAAAGAAAACGTAATCATGGGACATTTAATCCCGGCAGGGACTGGATTTCATACACATAGAAAAGTAAAGATTGTCCGGGAAAATAAGGAAGAAGAACCAAAAGAAAATATTTTGCAGGTAAGCTAAAGGAGATATTTAAGGTATGCCAACGATTAGTCAGTTAATTAGAACGGGAAGAAAAAAGTCAGTTAGCAGGTCTAAATCTCGCGCATTGCAGAGATGTCCGCAGCGAAGAGGAGTATGTTTACAGGTGCGTACAATGACTCCTAAAAAACCAAACTCAGCGCTGCGTAAGATTGCAAGAGTGAGACTTACTAATAAAATTGAGGTGACTGCATATATTCCGGGAGAAGGGCATAATTTGCAAGAACACTCAATTGTGTTGGTAAGAGGTGGAAGAGTTAAAGATTTACCGGGAGTGCGTTATCATATTGTCCGTGGGACATTGGATACTGCCGGAGTTTCAGATCGGAAGAAAAGTCGCTCTTGTTACGGAACAAAGCGTCCCAAAAAAACATAAACTTTAGATAAAATATCAGAACGTAAAACAGAATAAGAAGGAGAGTAGTTATGCGTCGAAGGCGCGCGGTAAAAAGACAAATTCAGGCAGACCCAAAGTATAATAGCAAGCTTGTGACTAAGCTTGTTAACATGGTAATGATAACGGGAAAAAAGGCTTTGGCTGAACGCATTGTTTATTCAACATTAGAGATGTTGGAGCAGAAAACCGGTAAAGGTGCGTTAGAAGTATTTAAAAAGGCAGTTGATAATGTCCGTCCTCTTTTGGAAGTAAAACCTCGTCGTGTAGGAGGAGCAACGTATCAGGTTCCTATAGAAATTAAACAGGATAGAGGTACGATTATTGCGCTTCGCTGGATTAGAAACTTTGCGCGTACGAGAAAAGGCAAGGCAATGGAAGATAAGTTGTTTCAGGAATTGTTCGATGCCTACAAGGGGGAAGGCGCAGCCATAAAGAAAAGAGAAGATACTCATAAGATGGCTGAGTCAAATAAAGCATTTGCGCATTATCGCTGGTAGTGGTTATTTATGAGCAGGGAGTTTCCTTTAAAGCGATTTAGGAATATTGGCATCATGGCACATATAGATGCCGGCAAAACAACCACGACCGAAAGAATATTATATTATACCGGCCGTTTGCATAAAATGGGTGATGTTGATGAAGGCACAACGGCGATGGATTGGATGGCTCAGGAACAGGAGCGTGGAATTACGATCACCAGTGCTAGTACAACGTGTTTCTGGCATGATTATAAAATAAATATTATTGATACACCTGGACATGTAGATTTTACAGTAGAAGTTGAACGTTCTTTGAGAGTTTTAGATGGAGCAATTGTGGTTCTGTGCGCAGTCGGTGGAGTAGAGCCGCAAAGCGAAACAGTTTGGCGACAAGCAGACCGCTATCATGTACCGCGTATAGCCTATGTCAATAAAATGGACAGAATTGGCTGTGATTTTTCCGGTACTTTAGAACAGATGAAAGAGCGGTTGGGTGCGAAGGTAATTCCTTTGCAAATACCTTTGGGAGCTGAAGATACTTTTCGCGGGGTGATTGACTTGATTGCGATGAAGGCGATTGTTTTTAATCGTGAAGACGGAGGGCTTACTTATAAAGAGGAGCTGATTCCGGATGAGCTAAAAGAACAAGCGCATGAATATCGCATGCATATGATAGAAGTAGCAGCAGAACACGATTCCATATTAATGGAAAAGTTTGTTCATAGTGAAGAGCCGACACAAGAAGAAATAAAAAGGGCTGTGCGGATTTCTACGCTTAAGTATAAATGTGTGCCAGTGCTTTGCGGATCAAGTTTTAAAAAGGTAGGTGTGCAGCTTTTAATTGATGCTGTATGTGATTATCTGCCTAGTCCTTTGGATGTGCCTCCGATACAGGGGATAGATCCTAAAACAGAAGAGAAAATAGAACGCAAAACATTGGACAGTGAGTTCCTAAGTGCTTTAGCATTTAAGATAATGGCTGATCCGTATGTGGGTAAACTTACGTTTCTGCGTGTGTATTCAGGGGTACTTAAAACAGGTGTTCATGTATTCAATGCGAATAAAAAAAGAAAAGAGCGTATTGGGAAACTTGTAAGAATGCATGCAAATAAGCAGGAAATTGTTGAAGAAGTTAATGCGGGAGATATTGTAGCTGCGGTGGGATTGAAATTTACAAAAACCGGAGACACGATTAGTGATGCTGACTTCCCGGTTCTTTTGGAAACTATGACTTTTCCAGATCCGGTAGTATACATGGCGATTGAACCGGAGACAAAAGCTGCGCAGGAAAAAATGTCGTTTGCATTGGATAAGGTTCAGGATGAAGATCCGTCATTTAAAGTAACACATGACAAAGATACCGGGCAAACACTTATTGCCGGAATGGGAGAGCTTCATCTTGAAATTATAGTGGACAGATTGCTGCGGGAATTCAAAGTTGAAGCTAGGGTTGGAAAACCGCAGGTTGCGTATAAAGAAACAATTGCTAAGACCGTTAAAGTTGAAGGTAAGTTTGAACAACAGGCAGGTGGCAAAGGTCAGTATGCTCATGTAGTTTTAGAAATGTCTAAAGCTAAACGCGGTCAAGGAATTGTATTTGAAAACGAGATCAAAGAAGGTGTGATACCTAAGGAATTTATTCCTGGGGTAGAAGAAGGTGTAGTTGGTTCTTCACGATCTGGTGTGTTGGGAGGGTATCCGGTAGCGGATGTAAAAATCAAGTTAATTGACGGATCGTTTCATGATACAGATTCATCAGAGGTAGCGTTTACGATTGCCGGATCAATGGCTTTTAATGATGGATTAAGAAAAGCAGAGCCAACTTTACTGGAACCAATCATGTCTTTAGAAGTAATTGTTCCGGAAGAATATCTGGGTGATGTGATTAGTGATTTAGGCACAAGAAGATGTAAAATTGAGTCGTTAAATGACCGGGCGAATGTGAAGATTATTCGGGGTTTTGTGCCGCTCTCAACAATGTTTGGATACGCAACTGTAATAAGAAGCTTGACACAAGGCCGCGGAGTGTATACAATAGAACCTTCTTACTACGCAGCAGTGCCAAAACAAATACAAAAAAAAATTATTGGTACGATATACTAATAAGTTAAAGATAGATATAAAGTAATAAATAATAGTTAGAGTTAAAAGTTAATTAATAGGGAGGTGCAAGATGGCTAAAGAAAAATTTGATAGAAGTAAGCCACACGTAAACATAGGAACAATTGGTCATGTGGATCATGGTAAGACGACCTTGACTGCAGCGATAACGCATATATTGTCAAAGAAGGGTTTAGCGAAGGCAAAGAAGTATGATGAAATTGACAATGCTCCGGAAGAGAAGGAA
>JAAEQR010000075.1 GCA_024231215.1 PVC group bacterium
AACTCCACGGGTTTAGACATCACCTTTGTCCTATTGCGACTGCGTATCCATCTTTTTAATGTTAACCTCATCTCGCACCAGGCATGAAATCTGAAATAGGTCGGCCAAACCGTTTCTCTCCTGCAACGTCGTCCGTCCGAAAACCGCTCTCTCTTATCTAACTGCCCTTAGCCACACGCTATCATAGCCATTGGAAACTTAAATATCCATACGTTTTTAACTATACAGTATTCTACCCCGAATTTGATGAAAAGTTATAGATTAGATTAATAATTGAGGTCATAGTGGTAGTAAACCGACAAGCAACATCCAGTCTTTTAGCATATATGGCAAAAGGCATTGATATAGTAACTCCACGGGATTAAATGCGATCTTGTCCGTGTTCGAGCAGTTTTCAGTGCTGGCAAAAAAATAAGTTGATCGATTGCTCCCTAGTACCATTAAAAACGATTAGAACACAACCATAAATGTATAACTAAACTGAGAGGCTTATTTATTCAAAACATTTACGATAGTTTCGACCACAAATATCCTGCCATAAAATTGTATGAGCTTCTATATTTAACATGGGCCCTAGAGTTACCACAACATTAAATAAGTAGATAATAGTTAGTTTACGAAAAAACACCGCGCATATTATTAATAACAAAAGACATTATAAATGACGGTTTTAAGTGATATCTGGGTAAAAATTATTTTTTTCATTTTGCAAGAAAGATTGCGACGTCAATAATATCAAATACATTGTTGAAAATCGTCTAAAGAGGTACGCAAATTGACACGATGTTTACTAGATCGGATCCACACGCTGTAAAATGCTAAGCTAATGATACGCATTCGATATATTTACCCAGTGTAATATGTATACATTTTATGATTAACGGACTAACAACTGGATTTTTTACTTAGCCTAACATAGT
Source organism: PVC group bacterium (assembly GCA_024231215.1). GTDB lineage: Bacteria > Omnitrophota > Gorgyraeia > B26-G9 > B26-G9 > JAAEQR01. The sequence continues at coordinate 921 of JAAEQR010000075.1, forward strand.
CGGCAAACGACCATTTTTCGACATCAACAAACGTTCAGGAATGTCGTAGTACAATAGTGAAAAGGGACACCTATAAGCAGCCTACAGTTCACCCAAAAACTAA
>JAAEQR010000076.1 GCA_024231215.1 PVC group bacterium
TTCGCCAGTCATTAAGAAGCAAATCGTATGGTAAGTAATCTACTCTTAATTTGTTTACTATAGCTCGAGGAAGATAGTCCATCAATCGTTTTAATCGATATTTGTCTTCAAATATGCAACCCATTAGTTTGTATTTGAAATCTCCAATACACACAATCACTAGTTCGTTAGGCCCTAAACTATAACACAGCGTCATGGGTGATAGTTTTCTGGGAGGTTTATGTATTGCTTTATAAATAGCATTTTCACAACAACGAAATAGGTTAATAGGCTTTTTCTTATCCTCATGCATTTCCCCACTAATATTTTATACAATTCATATTTACTTTCCCGCTTCAATCGAACTTTCGATGCATATGGAGGACAGCGACATTTTAATAAGTTGTTGATATTGTGAAGAACGAAGCATGAAAAAATCTTGTTAATGCATAGTGATAGAGCATTTTGAAAAAATTTGACCGTGGTTTGAGGTAAACAGCCTAAAACCACAATGACATTTTTGGAGCCGGTTTCGCTTCTACAGTTCGTAATGCAGCCGCCTGTGAGACCATAGTGTAGTTCAAAACTGAAAAGGAGTGCAAGTCGATTATTTTTTTGGGTTTCATAAATGAACCCTGGGCTAAAAAAATAGGGCTTTTAGCCCAGGGCTTTCACTTATGAAGCTCAGTAATCGTCGTCAAAGAAGTTTTTCAGCAACGGTTACACAGTTGTTGTTGATGCGCAGCTTATAGGAAAAGAACCGAAATGCATCAACTTTACGGGTTAGGATAATTCCTTTATCATTACCAAGCCTAAATATGAAAATAATGATTTCGTTCAATATGTTGGCTGACATCTAGCGGTAGGGTTATCGACTGCTCCTTCACTAAACGACTAATTTTACCTAGGCAAACTTCGTTCGTCTACAAACCGCGCGGTAGGTATTTGATGCTATGAAAATTGAGTGGGTAAAA
>JAAEQR010000077.1 GCA_024231215.1 PVC group bacterium
GTTTGGGTGTTTAACGTAGGATAAAATTTTAGTTTTAATAACTATTTTGAGGCCTATCAATATTAATCGGTATGGTTTCTAATGGAAAAGAGAGGATCGACACGATGTTTACTAGTTTAGATTTTGCACGTTGTAAAATGTTAGTGATGCATATTCGATATATTTATCTAATGCAATGGTTGTATTTTTTGTGATTAGCATGCAAGCGACTGGATTTTATTTACCTCCGGTCCCCGCTTGGTTTCCAATTTCGGCCATAGCATTACCCAATCTCGAGAAGCTTAAAAAAATTAAAAAAAGAAACAAAAAATCTGCAAAAAACTGGTCACGGGAGGATTCGAACTCACCACCTCCGGGTCCCCGCCTGGTTTCCGATTTCAACCATAGTATTCCCCTAGAACGAACTGGAGAAATATTAGAACGAACTACCATAGAGGAGAAATAACAAATATCAAAAATTGCGCTTATCCTAAACTACTTGTTTGTTTTGTCTGTTTGTCTATTTTATCTGTTTTTATCTCTTGTCTGTTTGGGGGACTATTAGATAATATACGGTAGTTGCATTTTTGGGGAAATTAGAGTTTTTGAGTTGTTACATTCTTGTCATTCTTTTCAAAAATTGAATACTTAGCTAAAAATTGCACTTATCCTAAACTATTTGTTTGTCCGTGTCTGTTTTGTCTGTTTGTCTATTGCTTTATCCCCCCTTGGGGACTATTAGATAATATATGGTAGTTATATTTGTAACGTAATGAAGCTTGGTTCGTTATAACCTACCTTCGGTTGTATGTTGCCCTTTAACTGACCCTGGGTGTTCCCCGATACCAGCTTCAACCCTCAAGCGAATCGACTTCAACCCTAATAGGGGAGGATCAATGCGAGGGACAGCCCAGCATGTTGACACCGGGTAA
>JAAEQR010000078.1 GCA_024231215.1 PVC group bacterium
AAAAACTTGATAGTCGAGTAACAGGATTATCGTAAACGAACGTTCCTATAAAAGCTTCAACTTCTTCTCAGACGATGATCAGAAACTGTTCGAAACGATTTCCAGAGGCGAATTCAACATCAGCGGATTTCAAAACAAAAACCTTCGTCGGTATTTGACAGATAAAAACTCAGGTCAAATATCCCGAATACTGAAACGACTTCATGTTCACGGGTTGATCAAAAAAGTTGCTCATACCTAAATAGCGCTTCCCCCGGCCTGCGCCCGGGACCAAACTTCAAAATAACAATAACATAAACGTTTTGTTACTTAGAAGAAGACTATCTGGTAATTCCCAAAAGGGGATAACAGTTTGTTTCCGTAAATATATCGGAAAACGGCTGATGAAAATGCTTACCTCCGAAATCGGCATTTTCCTGGTATCCCGAAATTTTTTCCGCATACAGTACGGCGGGAGTTAAAAGCACGAAATGCGGATAAGGAGTAAAAATAAGTTTATTCAGCAGGTTATTTCCAAGAGTGACCATTTTTACTGACTGTTACGTTTTTAGGGGAGCAGGCCGATCAGGTCGTCAGGGCTGAAGTCTCAAAAACGAGAAATCAGCAATTTATGTTCATGCAGCTATTCCCGGACCAAAACGTAACTTCTCGTAATTCACTAATAAGTAATTATTTCAACATATTAAGACGCGGAAAGACACGATCGACTCAATAAACGTTCCTGGACTTAAAAATTCAAAGCCCTGAATTTACTACGTTAAGCCTCTAGAGCCCTTATGCACAACAGTGCTTCGATGTCTGTAACAAGTTGATTTTGCT
>JAAEQR010000079.1 GCA_024231215.1 PVC group bacterium
AATTGAAATTTCCCATTTTAGTACTTCGGATGGTTCAGATTACCTAGAAGAGAGTTTTGTTTACCTCTATTAAACCGGGACCTCTAATAGACCGGGACCTCTAATAGACCGGGATGGTAAAACCTGCAAGTCAAAATAAACCGGGACCTCTAATAAACCGGGATTGAGAAGTCAGTTGAGAGCCACTTCGCGGTACGATTTGTACTAGCCACAGAAAGATGGTGCCAGGGGTCAGCAAATTGGGACGCCACTCCAGTACGTTAAAACTGAACATATTGTAAGAACTGCAGTGAAGATCCGATCGAAAAATTCACATTGAGTGACTCACAATGGTCTTCTGAACTTAGGGTCTCCGAGTGAAAATCGGACTAAATTTCGCGAACAACAGCCATATATACTTGCCATCAAATCCAGAAACGCGAGATCGACATCATTTGAAGCGCAATGAACTGGGCTTTCAGGTGATTGTAATATATTTTTTGTTAAATCAAATCTGAGAAATCAGTAAATGAGGACGTGTGAAGAATAAAGCGTAGAATAAGCGTAGAATAAGCGTAGAATAAGTGTAGAATATGTTTAATTTTAATAAGAATAATAGAATAGTAGAATAAGCATAGAATAAGCATAGAATATGTTTAATTTTAATATTTTGATATACTGGAGTGGCACCTCAATTTGTTGACCCCTTGCCTGCACCAAAATA
>JAAEQR010000080.1 GCA_024231215.1 PVC group bacterium
CCTTGCTTAGGAATTTGAACTTTACTCTCCACTTCTACTGGCTTCTGTGAAGTGAATTGCAGAAAATCTTCTTTAGTAAGCTCCTTTCCATCAATCCAATATTCTTCATGGTGTTTTTGACCACTATCATACCAATATATACAAGCTGGTCCATTTTCGTTGTGACGTTTTCCATCAATATAATATCCTTCATACCGTTTTTGACCATTCTCATGCCAAAATATAATAGCCGGTTCATTTTTGTTGTGAAGGTTACCCTTTATACAATATTCTTCATACTTTTTTTGACCATCCCGATAAAACCTTACATAAGCCGGTCCGTTTTCGTTATGAAGTTCACCTTTGCTGTTTCTATGTTGAATGTCTTTGCTCATTTTGTTTTCTCCTTATTTACTTCCCTTTAACCCCTAAAACCCATACACTTTCATGTATGGGCAAATGGGTTACAGTTCATACCATGGAAGGGATTGAAGCCTTATCGAATACCCTTCAAGGCATCCGAAATAACTTCAAATGAAATTATCTTGCGCACAATATGTGCACAAGCTTTCTCCTCTAACTCCGCTATGCGGGTTTTTGCCTTTACATGGTTTCCTGCAGCAATGTTAACGGCGCAAACAGCATGTTCTACTGCGCCTTCGCAATGCCTACATCCAATATCTGCAAGAGCCGTTGCAGCCCAACCTGATGCCTCATAGAAGCTCAGGCTAGTATAATTTCTTTCATCAACCACCAGCGCTGCAACTTCCATTTCTGCTGTTTCAGATTCAGAAATGCTTGCAAAGGTTTCTCGTTGAAGATACTTCTTGATCTCTTTACAACAAGTATCTACTTCCGGAGATTCTGGAAGCAGATGTTCGATTCTTTTTACACATTCAAAAGCCGCTTGTACCAACAAGCGGTGCTTGACTCCTCCCAACTTGGCGATTCTCAACAACCAACTGCCTGTAGGGCATTCAGCCCATGCTTGTTCTAGGGTCCGATCTCCGACCCAATTCAAAATCTCTTCCTTGTTGTCGTTGTTGTCCAACCAACATTTGAACGTCATGGTCATGATTGCCTCCATGTTCTCTTTGCCTTTAACCCCTAAAACCCATACACGAAAGTGTATGGGTAATGTAGATAAACAAGCGCTATCCACCAATATTCTTTTTTGTGTTACCCAAAAAAATCTAGCAAAAATTGAAATTCAACTACATAACCGCCAACTACATAACCGCTCTTTCCCTCTTTAAAATTAGCGATATGCGCCCCCTCTATTCTAGCAAATTCATCCAAGCATTTGCTTATAATACGTTCCATTTCAGGTGTTTGTACCAACACCTTTCCTGCCGCGCTCCGAAATTCAAAAACAAGACTTCCAGCTTGCTTTTTGATATAATTAAGATACAACTTCTCGGGTCTTGCAAACAAAGCCCCTTCAGTTGTTATTTGAAATGTACCCACAATTGCTTCGATGTCCGAAGCTGTCATTTTGATTGTTCCCAACATATTAATCTCCTTTTCTCTCCAGTCCCCTAAGCAGGAACTACCCAATTGCCTTTAACCCCTAAAACCCATACACTTTCGTGTATGGGTAATATTGTTTCAACGGAATGCTCGCAGTATCGCATACACACCATTGCAACTCATTCCGTAAAGTTTTGCAATGTCCTTTGTTCTTACTTTATTCTCCTTCAACCAACGTATTTCAAGTGCCTTTATAGGTTTTCCGTAACCAACAGAGGACCATGTCCTCCCATTCAAAACTCTTGAGACAGACATGTAATGTATTCCAAAACGCTCTGCAATATCTTTAACCTTCGCACCATCTTTTCTCAATTGGCGTATTTCAATTACCTCTTCTTCTGTAAGCTTTTTCTTAGAATACAACGGTTTAACTGCACCATTAACGTGGGACCATGTCTTCCCTGTCAAAGCCTGGGAAGCAGATGCACGAGCTATTCCAAAACGCTCTGCAATATCTTTAACCTTCGCACCATCTTTTCTCAATTGGCGCATTTTAATTACTTTTTCTTCTGTAAGTCTATTAGGTTTAAATGCGCCATTAACGTGGGACCATATCTTCCCTGTCAAAACTCTTGAGGTAGATGTACAATGTATTCCAAAACGCTCTGCAATATCTTTAACCTTCGCACCATCTTTTCTCAATTGGCGCATTTTAATTACTTCTTCTTCTGTAAGTCTATTAGGTTTAAATGCGCCATTAACGTGGGACCACGTCTTCCCTGTCAAAGCATATGAGGCACATACACAAGATATTCCAAAACGCTCTGCAATATCTTTAACCTTCGCACCATCTTTTCTCAATTGGCGCATTTTAATTACTTCTTCTTCTGTAAGTCTATTAGAATACAACGGTTTAAATGCACCATTAACGTGGGACCATGTCTTCCCTGTCAAAGCATTTGAGGTAGATGAACAAGATATTCCAAAACGCTCTGCAATATCTTTAACCTTCGCACCATCTTTTCTCAATTGGCGCATTTCAATTACTTTTTCTTCTGTAAGTTTTGTTCTTTGCATTTCATACCTCTTTAGAGTGTATTGGCTTTAACCCCCTAAAATCCATACACTTTCGTGTATGGGTATATTTTGGCTATTAACTAAAAAAATCCACACACCTCCATGCATGGATTTTTCAAAAAGGTTTAAACACCATTCTATATTTCTAAACCATCGCACACCTCCTTACTATATAGCTTGAAGGTTTAATTTTCTTATCTTCTACCATTTCATTAATCCAAAATACACCTCCTAATTGCTAATCTTTACCCTCCTTCATTTAGCTTGGCTTTAACCACTAAAACCCATACACTTTCGTGTATGGGTTTTAAATCGTCCATTTGTGTTGTGAAGATTTCCATCAATTACACTATCGCATAGCACACCTCCAGTTTCCTAAAACCCCCATACACTTGTATATATGAATATGGGTATGTTTATGCTCATGTTTATGTTGTGACTTTCAGCCTTCACTCTTTTAAAAGTTACATAATACACCTCCCAGCCATCTTTTTTAACCTCCTAAAACCCATATACGAGAATATATGGGTGAAAGATTATCTCTTTTATTTAACCTCCTAAAACCCATATACTTGCGTATATGGGCAGAAACGTAGGAGTGTTGAAATTATTAATACATTCTATCACCCAATTCACAGCATATTCTATCATGCTGTTTATCTTCACATTTCTTACAACAAGGCAACCTTTCATACTCGCCAAAATCTATTCCACCGCTCCAGATGGAATAAATATTGATCCAAACTCCTCGAAACAACTCTTCGACAATTTCTCCATTATTACAACCACAAGGTCTCGTCCTGATTGTTTTATTTTCTTTGTAGGTCATTGTTCCCTGCCTGCCTTTCTTTGTAGGTCCATAGGGAATCGAACCCTAGTCAATGGGTTAAAAGCCCACTGCTCTGCCATTGAGCTATAGACCCATAAACAACTACACCCACCCATGAATGTAGTTGTTTGGAAGTTTCCCTCCTTTTATCTATTTGCACCTAAATACAAGCGTTGTGCGATAAGAATCAAACATTTTTGAGAACCGCAAAACCTTGTATCCTTTTGGACACTTTTGGCTGGCATGATGATAGGCTGTAGGCTCCATCTCAAACAACATGTGTGCCGGTTTACCATCCGTCCAACGAATTTCCTTCGTTGGGTCATACCGGCAACCTACCACCAAGAAACAACCAGCGAAAACAACCAGGAGTAGTTTCATATTGTTCTCCCTTCTCTGTTTTTTAAATGCCAAAACCCACAAGATTGTGGGTTTTGGACTTCTGGAAGATTTTAATCTCTACTCGGAAGGAACCTCGTAATGGAACCAACGGCTCGAACGACCAGCGCCGGTCTTGACAATTGTCCCTTCCTGATGCAGTGTTTCCAGGTACGAACGCACCTGGGCTGATTTGGTGCTTTTTTCACCCAACATTGTCAACACAATTGCGCTGACCTGGAACCCTTTCGGGTCCCGCACAAGTGTATCAATCCGCTCTTTTCCTTCTGCGTCAAGATTCGTACCCTGTGGATTCGAATTAGCTGCTCGTGCCCTCTTGGGTCGCTGCGCTTGAAGCGCAGCCTTGATTGCCGCGTCGGGCAATCCTAGGGACCTCATTCCTTCCACCATGATACGTGCTGAATCACGTGGGGAAGGCTGGGCTTCCGCCACAACCAATGCAGTGGCGGCAGCATCCAACGCCGCGTGAGCAGCTTGGAGTGCTGCCGCAGCCTCTTCCCTTGCGCTCTTTAGCTGCGCAAGGTCGGGATCCGAGATTTTGCACTCATCCAACATCCGATCAATATCCATAGCTTCCATAGTTTCCATTTTTTTTCTCCGTTTTCTTCTGTTTCTGTTTCTGTTTCTGTTTCTGTTTCTGTTTCGTTCTGTTCTAGTTTTTCTATCCTGTCTTTTTTCCTCCTTTTCTCTGCATTATTGCAAAAATCCGGTCTGTTAGGGCATTTTGCTTGCTGTCGATTGCTTGAAGTAGCATTGCTTCAAGCGCGGGTAATGTACAGCGTAAAAGGGGAATTGTCTTTGCTGGTTTAGTTGCAAAGGAGGTTTTCCCCCTTCCTTGTGCTTTTTCTACTCTTTCAGGGGTAGGACAAGAGGAGCGCACCCCGCTATTGAACGCCGCGGGTACGAACCTTTCATCATCCGAAATTTCCTCAAAACTTGTCTTTCCACATTTCCAGAGAAAACGGTTTAAAGCTCGTTGAACGAGCTTTACTCCGTCGTCTGTCCAGCCTGATTCGTTGAGATACAAACGATTCCGTCCGGAATGAATATCCTGTGCATACAATTCGCATGCGTGTGAACCGCTCACGATCCGGTCTGCCGTGACGACGGGATTGCCAATTGCATCCCGTTCGTAGCGGCGGAATCGTACCGCTAGACCGTTTTCGATTCTCTGGAGCTGATACTCTGTCAGCTCTTGCCAGGTTCCCTGGTGGGACCTGGAAACGTATGCTACAGTTTCCGGGTGTCTGCAGATGAACGGCTTGAAACAAGCCCCAGCACCAAGCGAAAGGAACGCTGGGCTTGTGTAGACCGTTAGGTTTTCATCAGCATACTGGAGCATCTTCCTACCTTCTGTTTCCCGAATCTACCTTACCTTACCATGAGTTAATACCATACAACATTAAATGCCCCTTGTCTAGTTAAATCGACATGATATCGGGCAATGATGTCGATTCTTGTAAGTATGCGATATCATTGGAGAATTCGCGACACTGGCGATTTTGATATTCCAGGCTTTTCATTTCCTTCTGATTCCGATTTGCAGAAAATATGGAATAAGGCTATTAGAATAAAAAAAAGAAAAGTAAAATAAATTAAACTAGAATTAAGTAAAAGCTACAAAAATCTGGAAAAAGTATATAATGTTGAAACAATTAGACTGCGGCAATTGTGCGATAGAAACGATAGTATACCATGCAACGGATTAGTTTCCTATTCTCCAGACTTATCCCGAACCGGACAAGACGGAAGGTCCGGGGTTCCACCGTGAACGTCGCCGCGTCCCCTCCCCAAACCAATTATTTGAACATAATTGGCGATGACCCTTAAATATATATCAACAGTAAGCCTTAAGATATGTTTTGGCAATAATCCTTAAACATATAAACCAAATTATGTTAGTTATTTAGCAATAATCCTTTTAAACATAATTGACAATAATCCATAAACATATAAACCAACAAAATATATTTTAACAATAGCCCCTTAACATATAAACCAATAACTATTAAAACATATCAGCAACAACTCCTTTAATAATGCATAGCAACAAACTTTTATAGCCTATAAATATCGACACGAACAGCCTCCCACTTTTTGCCACAAACCCCCACTTTACCCTTCAAAATAAATTTCGTAATGAAAAAAAGAAAAATAAACTTACGTTAGAAAAACCCTATAAAAAAGCTAATAAAAACAACTAGTTCAATCTACCGGAGGCAAGCAAACAAATCAAAATTTGTATAAAGGCAGAGGGGAATGAGCGGAGGGCGTATGGATAAAAGGAGCATAAAACAAAGGGGTGGTAAAAAGTGGGAAGACAAGAGTATATGATAGGGGATTAGGGTGTATGAGGTAGGTGGGAAGGGTATAGGGATGATATATAAATAGGAGGATTTTTATAAAGGGTAGGGTAAGGTATATGAAGTAAGGGTATAGGTATCATATATAGTAGGGGGGGTTTTATATAAGCATTTCTTTAAGCCTTTTCTTTTTTGGGGGTGGGGGATATAATATAAACATAAGCATATATTAAACATAAGCATATATTAAACAAAAGCATATATATTGTGGGAATATTTCTTTGGGGGGGTTTTCTTTTTATATTGGTATTATATAATGGGTGGGTATTTCTTTTATGATATATGGGGGGTTATTTTACGTAAGTATGTTTTTTGTAATAGGTATGTATATGGGTTCTTTTATAAATAGCATGTGAAATTTTATTAGGTGGTATTGTTTGTAATATATATATATTCTTTATTTGGGGATTATTATTGGGGAATTTTTTATTAAAACAAGTTGGAGATTGGGTAAACATTAAAAATTCCAAAGATTTTATCATTTTAACAGGGGGTAAAGTACAAAAAAAGAAGGGTTGATTTTTGGGGTCATTTCCACAAAAGACTATAAAATAAGCTAAATCACAAAAAAAGGTAGATAAATGTAGGATAAAAACCTACATAAAAATAAGAGAGGGGAAGAGAGGTGAATTTAAAAAGTGCAATAAAATCAATAAGTTTTATTACTTTAACAGGGGGTAAAGTACAAGAGGGGAGGGTAATTATTTGGGGGTTATTTTTACAAAAGACTATAAAACAAGCCAAGTCACAAAAAAAGGTAGATAAATGTAGGATAAAAACCTACATAAAAATAAGAAGTGGGAGAAGAGGTGAATTTAAAAAGCACAATAAAATCAATAAGTTTTATTACTTTAACAGGGGGGGTAAATACAAAGTATAGAAGCGGATTTGTTTTATAATAAATTATGGGAAGATAGAATGGGGGGGTAATAAGATAGAAAGATATATATTAGGCACTCACAAGATAGGGGGTAATAAGATAAAGATATAAGGAATATAAGATAGAAAGTTATGAATAGTTTTCTTTTGGGTATATTATGTATTAATGATATATTTTTTGGGGATTTTAAAATATATCAGAAGTTAGTTTTGTTTGGTGGGGGTAAAGCGCAAAATAGTAGGAGTATTTAGGGGGAGGTAATTATTATTTTATATTAATTGGGGAAAGGGTAAACATATTATAATAAATTAGCGGAGCGTATTTATTGATGTTGGGAGGGGGTGTTATAATTTTCAAGGGCATGTAAGTACGTGATACTTTATAATTAGTTTAGGTATACTATTTTTCAGATATTGAATTATGAAGCTTTTAGAGGTGATAAATTTATTTTACAAGTATGCGGCGGGCATATATGAAGGATATAGGGATAAGATAGAAGAACTTAGTAAGAAGAATCCATACCCATTCAGGGAATGGTTTGGAAAAGATGGTAGAGCTTATATAGAATTTCAACCTTCAGTTAGTGGGGTTGACGAGAATGTTAAGAAGTTACTAGAGGAATATGGTTATACTATAACAGATTACAATACGGGACTTGCTAGTAAGGATGGGAGAATACTACGGATAGGTAAGATATTAGCTAAGATACGAAAGGAAAAGATAAAAGAATTAGACTTAAAGAACCAATTAAACGAAATGGAAAATTATGATGAAGCATTAAAGGAAATAAATCGATATATGGATAGAATAGAGATTGAATTCCAAGCCTCTAAGTATAGGGTAAGCAAGGGTCAAGAGCATTTAATAGTATTTTCGCAAGATCCTCATGATGTGGCTAAAATGTCAACAGAGCGGGGTTGGAGTTCCTGTATGGAACTAGAAAAAGGTAAATGTTATGAAGATGTATATTGTGAAGTAGAAGGTGGGGGATTTGTAGCATATTTAATTACAAAACAAGATAGAAACATAGAAAACCCATTAGCCAGGATACACATAAAAAGATTTGATAATGATAAAGGGGTTTCTATTGCAGTACCAGACAAATCAGTATATGGGAATAGTTTACCAGGGTTTTACGAAGCAGTAGAAAAGTGGATCAATCAAAAGCAACAACGAATAGAGTACGGAGAGTATGGAAGAGAAGGAGGGGTTCATTCTGACACTCTAAAGAAAACGCATATAATAGCGCCAACTAACAAAGAAGAGATTGGTAAGTTTATAAAGACATTATATAAAATAGATCCAGATTGGGAGCGGCTTTTGAAGTCTCCCAATCTTCCTAAAGGATTACTTGGGGTATTAATTCCTGATTTATATAGAAAAAAGAGCACAGGTCATATTGATTGGGATAAGATTGTACGATATAAAACACTTTCGGAGGATTTTATTAAAGAGTTTACTGATAAATTAAAGTGGTCTAACATTGAACAATACCAAAAACTTTCTGAAGGTTTCATTAGAGAATTTGCTGATAAAATAAATTGGCGTTTACTTCCAATAAAACAAAATTTATCTGAAGATTTCATTAGAGAGTTTGCTAATAAGTTAAACTGGGAATATATTTCAGCATACCAAAAACTTTCTGAAGGTTTCCTTAGAGAGTTTGTTAATAGGATAGACTGGAACGAGTTTTCAAAAAACCCCAATTTCTCTGGGGATTTAATTAAAAAATTTATTAATAAGATAAATTGGCGTTATTTTTCAAGGAGGAAAAAGTTACCCGAAGAATTGATCAGAGATTTTGCTGACAAAGTAGATTGGGAATATATTTCAGAAAAGCAAAATTTTTCTGAAGGTTTCATTAGAGAATTTGCTGATAAGGTAGATTGGAGAAATATTTCGAGATACCAAACACTTTCTGAAGGTTTCATTAGAGATTTTGCTGACAAAGTAGATTGGAGGAATATTTCAAGATACAAAAGGCTATCTGAAAAATTTATTAAAGAATTTGCTGATAAAGTAGATTGGAGTTATATTTCAGAATACCAAAAGCTTTCTGAGCCTTTCATTAGAGAGTTTACTGATAGAGTAAATTGGGGAAATATTTTGAATTTTCAAAACCTTTCTAAAAAATTTAAAAGAGAATTTATTCATTTACTGCTTGGGTTATAGATAATTTATTTATAAATTTTGGCAATTATCTTTTTACAATAAAACAATATTAAACTATGTATAACCTTTTACGTGCCGCTCATTTATTTTACAAGTATGCGGCGGGCATATATGAAGGATATAGGGATAAGATAGAAGAACTTAGTAAGAGGAACCCCTATCCATTCAGGGAATGGTTTGGAAAAGATGGGAGAGCTTACATAGAATTTCAACCTTCAATTGGTGGGGTTGATGAAAATGTTAAGGGATTACTGGA
>JAAEQR010000081.1 GCA_024231215.1 PVC group bacterium
GAACAAGCAGAGCCAAATCTTAAAAAGCACATTGGTGCAGTTTTTATGAAGTTTACCTTATCTATACGGTATTGAGATATTAATATAGAATTTCAGACTCGGTCTACCCGATTTATGGTGACAAATTGCTGAACTATAGGCTATTGATTTATGGTAATTACTTTTAGGTAGGAGGATTAATGTAAATTTTGGCTGTTTTTGTCATCATTTTGCAATCGTAATGCAACGTAAAGCTTTCTCACGTTTTTTAAAAAGACTGACATAGGTCGGATTTACCTCAATCAGGTGTAAATCGGTTTGGAACAAAAAAAACACTGATAGGTCGGAATTCCTCCCCCGTTGGGGGAATTCCGACCTCTGTCAACCAAAAATAATAATTATCTCCCATTTCTCAACAAAGCCCTGCCAAGTACCAACTCACTAAACATAACAAGCACAGACAATAGTCTGTCTAATGATAATACTTTACAGTGGCTGACTTCTCTGGATCGGAAGAAATTAAGGAAAGTCTTCTTAATAGGTCGGAATTACCCCATGTTACCCTACCGGGTTTTTCTGTA
>JAAEQR010000082.1 GCA_024231215.1 PVC group bacterium
ATACCCTAATATAATAAGTTAAATTAATATTACAATATCATGCATAATATTTCTTGGGCTATATACTATAAAAGAACGTAAAGACTTTCTTCCAATCCTTCACAATTTTAAACCCAATAAGACTCTTTCCAATTTAAATTCTTCAAAATTAAGTAAAAAATTATCTTAAATTAAAAAATTATATAAAAAATTAATTGATATAAATAAAAAATCAAAGTTATATTTAAAAATATAAACTAGTTTTTGCTTAATATTATTTATTCTCTGCTTTTGGATCATAATCTCTCTCCCTGGTTACGAATTCAGATAACTCCTCAGGAGGGTCATGAGAGGCTTTACCGCCCGCACTCAATTCCTCATCTAAAATAAAGCAGTGAAGCATTGCGTCCGCAGATAATGAGAATACCTCCATGAAGAAAACACCTACTAAAACTCCAATAATTCCCATGAACTAATTTACTTTAAAACTTTATTTACAATAGTTGGGAGGATAGGAGAGTAAATCCTCGTACTCCAGTAAGCAATATTTGTTATTGCCACATAACCTATGCATCCTGTTCCCGCTCCTATGCAGAGAATACCTAAAAACTTTACTAGCATTAATTACCTAGGAAGTTGAAGAATGATCCAATGAAAGTAAGAGAAGTCCATCTTCCCAAGTTCCTTACAATTAAACCGAATCCGTTTAAGGCTGAAGTACAGAAGTTTTCCCCCTCCAATGCAATCTTTTTTTAATTAGGAATTAATCCTTACCTGGATATAAGCGTGTTTATTTATAAACTCCACACACTTCAAGTAAGCAACTAAACAGCACTCACAGCAAGTAATTAAACACTTATAGACTTCTGAAGTAGCTGCGGCCGCACCTGCCGTCTGCTCAAGTTGGAATTTGACGTATTCGCACATAGCAATAGCCATTCTAATCAAGGCAACAATGAAAGAACCAAAGGCAAGAGAGCCAATGTGAAATCTAAGGCCTCTGAAGAAACTTCTATTAATTGGCCTTCTGACTCCATCTGCACTTGAAACCTCAAAGTACCAAATGCAGGCTGAGCTTACTAGGACGAAAATGTTATAAGCTTCAATCCAGGCAGTAATCCAGAACATCGCAAATAGATGGAACCAAAAGGCGTACCGTATATAGTCGTTCCTTGAGATTAAAACAATTAACTTACCATTCTGGCACTGCATAAAAGCTTGTCGCTGACCTCTTAATATCTCCTGACGAGTAAAGATAAACCGCTATAATAACCCAGAAAACCATGAAAGCAACCATTGCCCCTACCATCACCAGCGGCACAAACATCACACAAAATTCAGAACCTATGTAATGGGCAGTTGCCTATATAAATTAACAATTTTTACTTTAATAAGTGCAATAGCTAACCTAATATTGTTACAATTAGCTAAAATGAAAATTAACCAAACACAAGCAGCTGTGTAGAATAGGCAGGAGAACACTCTCATGATAATGTATGTTGTTCTTTCTGCTTCAGTAATGTAAAGCAAGGTTCTTGCTTGGAAGATATATCCAATTGCCGTTAGGAGAATTAGAATAATGAAAATAACCATCCAGGCTATAAAACCAGCACAACACCTCAGGAAAAGCATGTATAATAGCGCAACAATGAAGGCAACTCCAACTGATGCTGCAATTGCCTCCCATGTAGCGGATACGTCAGCAATATAAGCTAATAACTGATCTGTATTGATTAAATTGCCACTAAAAACTGACCCAGCGTCTTTTTGGGCCTTCGCCTGAGCAGCAGCTGCGGAGGCGGCTGATGCGCCTGGGTAGAGATAAGGATTAAATGAATTCGGCTTCGATAAATCTACAGCTTGATAGGCCTTAAAACTAGGGACACAAATCCTATCGACAAGAGGCTCCGATAAGTAGAGATTTTCGAATGTAACTAAGCAGTCCGTTTTCTTTGTAGTTGGTTTACATTGAATGGGTTGAAGGTAGTTACTAGGGCACGTCTTAACGCAGAAAGCAAAAGATGTGAACGCTGAGTTCACCTTTTTTAGTTCAGAAACGGTCTGATAGAGGTATATATATTTGTATTGGCTCATCACTCCAAGTCCGCATTGTCTGGAATCGTCATCATAGAAGTAAAAAATCTTACTTGGCTGACCACTCCACCATCCAAATGCAGCAACCGCTAACACTGCACATAAAAATACAATGAAAATAATGCAAAATAAAATATCGGTGCATCCTCTATTTGAGTCTGTCATAGGTCCATTCAGGAGTTCCTCTTTACATGTAAGTGCTGATCCATCTGTTTTCTTTTTATAGTGCTCATAAGGATCCTTTTTCTCCTCCTTTGCTTCTTCCTTCTTTTCCTCTTTCTCCTCTTTCTTTTCTCCTTCTTCACTCATTTTTAATTATAAACTTGAGTTGAGTTAATTATAAATAATTTTCGACTAAGTTATTTATAACTTGATTTAAATTGTTAAAAATAAATTATAATTGAAACGAATAAGATAGAGTACTTTTATATACATTAAAATTTAAGATTTGAATAATAGTCTGTTTAATAAGTAAATAAAAGGATATTTCAACTTTTGAAGCTTATCTCTCTATTTATTCG
>JAAEQR010000083.1 GCA_024231215.1 PVC group bacterium
AGGCACCTGATCTGAGTCGGCAATGCAACGATTTGTTTTTTGGACAATGCGCCAATTTTGTGCAGCTAGCTAGAGAATGCAATGGAGCAATAATAAAATATTGCAAGAAAAACTTGTCATCAATAATAGGCTTAGGCTATAATATTCAATGTCACTACGGTTTTCTCATTTAGGCCAAGTCCGTTTTTTGGCAGTATTTTTGATCCCTAACTCACCATACCATCGTATGCAATTCACTGTTACCTTTCTTGGCAGTAAAACCAACATCTACTTTTATATACAATAATATGTACAGAAGCTAGCACCAGTCGTTCGATGATCGACGCTAAGAATTCCAAAAAAATCCAATATGGCAGCTCGCATGTTTTTCCTGCTCATTCATCTGAGTCTCAGACAGAATTAGCGGCATGGGATACTGTAGCGGGCGCTCGTATGATTCAAAATAATCAAGCTTATTTAGCACACAGCATTGATAATATAAACGTAATCACCATTACTTTTACTTCTGTTTATTTGCATGCTAATGCTCGGTAACTGTACATATTTCTTTTGACTGCAGATTTCTTCTTCTGCGCCATCAAAGCCGAACATTTTCGCTCTAT
>JAAEQR010000084.1 GCA_024231215.1 PVC group bacterium
ATATAACGCCTTTGATTATTTTATTTTGACTTGGTAACTTTTCTTGTATTAGGATATAGACGAAAACTTTTCCAAATGCCGGTATTAGAGCTGTAAGTGATGCTATGGCAACCACCCAGGATGGATAAGGCTGCTTGATTACATCATTAAGACGCCCACTTTCTGCTGCTTTTTGTACATATTCAATTGCTGTCCCTTGTCCATACATAACATGGATTATAAAACCTATTGCAGCTGCAAGGATTGTTGCACCTGCTATTCTTGTCCAATGCATTCTGACTCCTAACTTCCAAAATCTGCAGTTTTATCCGCAGCATTTTAATTTCTCTATGATAACATCTATTTTCCACTTTAAGTTGCCTTTTGCCCCGGTCCATCAAGAACACGCCATGTTGTGTTCTTAATGGGCCAAGTGCACATTTCAGTTTTATAAAAATCTTTCATATATTTCTTGACAAAAAGCAAGCTCTTATCTTACGATATTTTATTACGTTCTGTCCAACAGATAAAGGAGGCCGTCATGAAAATCAGTTATAAAATAGCTATTTTTTCAATGATCATCGCATTGATTCCAATGATTATTGTGGGTGGGTCAGGATACTTTAAAAGCAAGAGTATGCTGTTTGAGAAAGAGGTTAAGTACACTGAACAGGCCGTTGAAGATATTCAAGTTCGAATCGTTGAGAAAATAGACCAGGCAAAAAATAGTGCCGCAATGCTTGGGACCAGTATCGAT
>JAAEQR010000085.1 GCA_024231215.1 PVC group bacterium
AATCATCGCTCATTTCAATTCGGCAAGTTTATTCAATTTATCGAGGGTTTCGGAATATTCTTCCAAAGTTGAAGCGAGTTTTTGGGCATCTTCCACGGATATACACAATCCTTTCTGAGTTGGACGTACGCGAATAAGTCCCTCTTTATTCAATTCATATGGGGCATCATCATCGTTTCCCATTGGAACTTTGAAATATTGACGAATGTCAATTCTTCCAACGTCCTGATTAAAAAATAACTTCACGAAAATCATAGAATTATTAATTTGAATGGCGCCTTTAGGAATTTCCATTGCCATTTTTGTCTAACGTTCGATGAAATGAAATGTAATATCTGAAAATCTAGTATCTATCGTCTTCGATCGATCAAACAAAATAAAAGGGCGAACAGAAAATATACTAGTAGTAGTATCTTCTCGAAGCGATTCTCGCAGGAAGCTTTCATTTTCGTTTAAATGTGCAAGACGTAATTTAGTACTATGCCTACTATGTCATTTATCGCGGTTACCTGCTTTATAATAGCTGCCTATATCATGAAATACTAAAATTTACTGGAGTTACCAGTTTTTTACGTTATATTTTCTCTGAAAAGTTTTCCGGTCCATCATCA
>JAAEQR010000086.1 GCA_024231215.1 PVC group bacterium
ATTTTTTGGTTTTGGTTACTGATGAAGTAATATTTCAAATATTTATTGCATTTTATATAGTTTTCCATTTCGTTGTTAGATGAAGAGAGATTCTGATGGTTAGCCAAACAATCACAGTAGGATACCCAGATGTTTGGGTGTTCAAAGTAGGATAAAACTTTTGTGTTAAAGCATTAGGGAGGTCATCAAAATGAGGCGACGAGATCTTGTTGCTAGCGAAATCAAAAAATTGTTGAAATATTTATAGGTGAATAGATACTATCCCCAAATGTTTGGGTGTTCAACGTAGGATATTGTAGGATTTTTCGAATCCGATTGCGTATGGGCGGTTTATGGCACACAACTTCGTTTTGAGTTGTAGGATTGGTAATACCCTTTATACTCTCCTGAGATGGGAACAATTCTGAAGTTTGGACATCCTAGTAGTTTTGTTCCCAGCTTTTATCGGAACTACTTGAAAGAATATGTAAAATATCTGGCAGAAATGTTTAGAAATGTGCATGATATCTACCCTTATGGATTGGATAGAAACAGAAATAGTTGAC
>JAAEQR010000087.1 GCA_024231215.1 PVC group bacterium
ACCTTCATTACGACCTTCTTTACGACCTTCATTACGACCTTTCTCAATTCCTAGTCTTTCAATACTAGTTATGTATGGCATCTGTTCCTCCTCTTCATATTGAATAATTTACTCCGCAGCGCGGAGGATTAAGGATTCCCACGCGGTGCGTGGGAACCAGAATGAATCCAATATTTTGAACGTTCAGAGTATAAGCCAAAATTTAAGTTAAGCACTTTGTTCAAGTTTTTGCTTAAAAGTTTTAAGAGAGTCTGTTAACACTGCTTCTCGATGCAAATTAGATAAAAGTTTTGCATCTTCAATAGCTTTAATCATCTTAGCCAATGATTGGGGCACCCGTTTAAAACGAAATTTTAAGGCTTCAATCACGCTCTGTTGTGACTGTTGCAAAGCTCCTTGTTGAAACCCTTCATTACGACCTTCATTACGACCTTCTTTACGACCTTCATTACGACCTTTCTCAATTCCTAGTCTTTCAATACTAGTTATGTATGGCATCTGTTCCTCCTCTTCATGTTGAATAACAAAATCATTGAATTGCTGTTCTAATTTCTCTGGTAAAGCTAATACCCAGTCCATAAAACGAAATAAATCAAGTATTTCTTGCATACTATATTTAGCTTCGTATAAAGTTTTGAACAATTCCTTTTTCCAATAAAGGCGTTGTTGACTAGATTGGCGAGTTTCAAGTGCTTTGAGATGAACTTGAACTACAGTGGAAAATGGATTAATGGATTTTTGCAAAGCTTTCCACTTTACTTGGTTTTTCTGATAATCCAACAACTTAACAATTGGAAACCGACACGACATATTAAAGCCAGCCAGTCCATAGCTATAACTTTGTGGTCGCCAAATGGAATTATCGTCACCTAAAATAGCTAGGCTAATAACTGGTGTGTCATAACGGTCAAACAGGCGGTAATTATAAATGAACATACGTTTAGCAAAGTCCTCATCATATTGCCCTTGTACTTCAACATGAATATAAAGTACCGTCGTCTTGCCATTTTTGAGCCAAACTTTGGCCAATTTATCAGTAAACCGTTGTTTTGTTTTGGCATCTTTAAGAACTTTTTGTAGCTCTTTATCCATAAACTCATAGTCACTATTCCAGTCAATGAGTTTGTGCAGTTGCGGAAAAAAGAACTGTATAAATGCTGCAAAATAAAGTTCCAAAATGTCCTTCCATGGACTATCAAGTTCAGTTGATATTTTTGTCATATATGTGATTTTCTCGTTTCCTCACATTAAGTGAAACGGATTTCCCGAAACTGATTGTTAAATGATGGTTACGGGAAATCCAATGTGTGTAATGAACGAAACAACTGGCAAACACTATTGAAGGGTACACAATTACGTAATTAATACCAACGTGCCGAGTTATCATTATACATAAGCCAAATAGTTAAGTTAAGCACT
>JAAEQR010000088.1 GCA_024231215.1 PVC group bacterium
GCGCCGTTGTCTCATGTTTTCTTTCTTTGCTACCAAGCGAAATTGAAGCATGACACTTCTTGCAAACTCCATTGCTTCCATCGCTTTCGCTGCATTCAAAATAATCCCAGATAGGATTAGCTTTTGTCACCATTTTATTGAATTTACGTGAAAATTCTGCGGAAAAGAACAGGAGAACAGTGTATTGTCACCCAAGTAAATATGAAATAAAATTGCATACAGGTGCAAGGTACGGCCAAAGGTACGGCTATATCAAGGCCGTATACCATACTGTACCATACCTTAAAAAAGTGGCCGAACCTACGGCAAACCGTAGGTCGATTTTGGATAATAATGTGATCAAGCATGCAAAATCCTTCAGTCCAAACTTTCATTATGATAGCAAGTGAAGACTACTATTAAAATCTAGAATCAGAATCGATCAACCGTTAATTCTGCAAAACTCTATGATATTCGTGATCTGCATGCACCTGGAGTCCGCTCCGAAGTCCTATATTTTGGAAAAAAAACAAGAATATAAAATTTTAACAGCGCGCGCGAAACCCAGTTGCAACGGGAATA
>JAAEQR010000089.1 GCA_024231215.1 PVC group bacterium
CACTCAGGATGGTGGAATTCCGACTTTATTTAAGAGTTTAGACGGCAATAGTTCCGATAACACTGTTTTTCAGGAACGGGCGGCAGCTTTGATCAAAGAGTTTGAACAGTCTGAGACCCCTCGGTATATTGTAGCCGACTGCAAGATATATACTCGAAAAAATGCCCAGAATTTAAGTAAACTGCTTTTTGTTACCCGTATTCCTCAAAATATACAAGAAGTTGCAGAAACTATCATTCAGGCCCTTGATACCCCAGATGAGTGGTTGGAATTCGATGACGGACGTAAAGTCAAGGAATTCAATGTGGAACATTATGAAATCAAGCAAAGGTGGCTTGTTGTGTCTTCTGAGACTTCCCGTGAAAAAGCTGTCAGAAAGATTAAAAAAAAGGTAAAAAAAAGAGAAAGTTACGATCCAGAAAAAGATTTTTCACCTGCAGGCGGATCGCTTTCACTGCGCAGAAGATGCAATCAAAGCAGGCGAGAAATTAGCCAGCAAATGGAAGACCCACAGCCTATCAACGTATGAAATCATAGAACATAAACGGTACAAAGGGAAAGGACGCCCGAAAAAAGGTGAACAACCTGTCGCAATTGATTATCAGATAATTTTAGCAGCACAGCTTGACAGCGCTAAAGTGGATCGACTGCAAAAAGTAGCTGAATGTTATGTTATAGGCAGTAATATCCCTGAAGAATATCTGTCTGTACAGGAAGTTCTCAATGCCTATAAGGAACAAAACCATGCGGAACAAGGGTTCCGTTTTTTGAAGGATCCTTTATTTTTTACTTCCTCCTTATTTTTAAAAAAGCCGTCTAGAATTTCTGCATTACTTATGGTCATGGTGCTTTCGCTGTTAGTTTACGGGATAGCAGAAAGACGAATGCGTACTCGGTTAGCTGAACAGCAGGAAACCG
>JAAEQR010000090.1 GCA_024231215.1 PVC group bacterium
CGCAGTTTCTATGCTTGTATTCCCCAGTCAACCACATTATCCGATCTGGTGCTGCAGTGCATACTTAGAAGGAGTCACAGGAGCAAGAAGGACCACTGCACCAGATGGGAAAATGTAAGTCGGGGCTAAATTTGAAATAAGTACAAACTTCTCTGGAAGTTTGGAAGTCTTAGGCATCCATTTTCAACGAAAACATAAACTCATGTTCATAACTTAGAAACGTTGTGTTTGAGATGCTAAATTTCTGAATTTGGGTCCAAGATGAATAGAATCTCAGCTCTGGCCAATAAAATGGCAATTTGTTTGAATCTTTAGTGCCTAGTTACTAAGCACTAGAATTAAAATTGGGCTCAACTCACTTTTACGGTTTTTCACAATTTCAAAATTATTTTAACTTTATTTTATATTTAAATATTTTTATATAAATATTTTCGCTTGCAAACTAGTTTTTAATAATTGCATTTTTTTTTCTTCACACTTTTGATATTTCTGGATGCCTGAGACTTTTTATGATATTACAAATTCAAATTCCATTAAATTCACACTGTATTCTCTTTCCTCCCAATTTTGATTTGAATTTATTTGTAGTATTATATCAGAAGTAGGCTGTCATTGAAGGAAATACGGCGTTTGTCAAGTTTTCGGTTCAAGTTTGTCAAGTTTTCGGTTCAAGTTATTCCATTCCATGGAACACCGTATGTCCTCAAATAAACGGCCAAAGAAGCAGCTCGCTAATAATGTGTTAATAGAATCATCCTAATAAATGCACAAGAAGAAGTTCTGTCTATGGTGCGGTAAGACAAAGATCAGGTGTGAGACAACTCATTTTGTTGTTTGTATTGTTGTGCATTCATGTTTCATGCTCTTGCCGGTTTAACTGAATGGTTCACTGCATTGTTCACTGAGTTTAGTATGTATATGTATGAAGAGCGGCCGTTACGTTAAACATAAGTGGCCGTCCTTGCCTTGCTGAAGCCAGCAACATGCACGTGTTGTTTAATGCCAATATCCTGAAGATGCTGACGCGCTGGAGACTCAGAAGGCATTGGTGCATGTTTCCTAAACTTGGACAGCCATTTTCTCCAATAATTCGGCAGACTACAATAAATTTGTAGTATGTGCTTTGTTTTCAGGCAAAATGGGCAGGCAATATGGAGTAGGGAGAACAGATGAACACGGTGACGCTCTAGGGGGCGGAGCCAGAGGGCGGAGCGAGATTACTGTAAGCAAGCTGAAATAAAAATAGTAACCAATCAAATCAATGCTTTAACTGCGTAGCCATTGGCTCACTGAATCAATGACCGCTGGCGCACTTTGTAGGTATAAATTTTGTATTTGAAATCAGTCAGACCGTTTGCTTCTCCCGGTCTTAATTTCATGCAATTTCGCTGGCTATTTCAGTGTAAAAACATCGATTATGTCGAATTTGGGTAGGCGAGTTACGAATTTTGGGATATTTTGGGCGTATTTAGAATAAAAGAACTGCATTTGAGTACGTTGGTGCCTGCAAGTTTGATTGCTTTTGAGTTTTAGAATTTCCCGGGTCAGTTCAGCCGCCAGTAGCAGAGTTAATCAATAGAGAACTGTGTGAGTTCGAGGAGACGATCTTAGCCGGTTGGCCGTCAGAAAATGTTGCGCGTTACGCACAACCTGATAGGAATACTGAATGCTTGTATTGAACAACATAAACGTGGCGGCAAAAACATAATTTTACAAGTACTAAGTGTTTAGCACACATATTTGTCTGAGCCTGTAAGCACACATATTGTACCTCACGAACCTTGATCTAAATGGAATGACATTTGGTACCTTATCTATATTAGGTATTGGGGTTTTGCTGGTATTATCTATATTGCAGTGATGCAAAGTTCGGGAATGAAAATGACAAGTGATGACATGAAAATTTGACTAATGTTGTTTCCAAAATGAAATTTTGTAAATTTTAGAACTACAGGTAAAAATTATACATCAGGCAATAGGCAGAAAATGGAGGTAACAAAAGTTCGGTAGAGAGGGGTACCATAGGCACTGAAACCAGTGCAGAAAGACTGATTCTTGTAGCAAGTACGTCAGTGAAGCATTTAGTGTTTGACTTTAAGTTATTTTAACATAAGACGTCTTATATTCGATTATTACTTGACTCACAGCCCTTGATGAGCAGATTCTCGGATGCCACATTCATGAGCTCCGTGGTCGATTACCTATGGGTACTAATTGTCAGCTAATTTTATGTCACTAAGGTCCCGAATGGAAGTTCAGGTTTAATTTCAAGTATTTCACAGGGTTACAACACTAAATCTGTAATCAATTTTAAAATACGGTTAGTGAGTCATTCAATACTAATCGATGATTGATCGATTATCGATTTTTGCACAGTTCAGATAGAATATTCTCAAATTGTGCCTAATCTTTTCTTGATATGTCGATTTAATCGATAGTTCAAAAATCGATATTGATATTGATATTGATCGATTGATTGATCACTTATTGATTTATTGTGAAAAATGATTCAGCATTGGTTGAGAAAGTTGTTTGGAAATACTTTTATTGATTGATTGGCTGGATCAAATGTTGCTACTCAGCATACGCTTGCAATCAATTCTTGAATGCAACAAGGATATGTTGTTGTTAGCATTTGGCTAAATGTGACGTAGATACCTGATCACAGCACATCTCATACACCTTGTCATTTGAGCTGTTGAGTTTGGCTTTTGTATTAGAAGAGGCGGGTACGAGTGGTTTGGGGACATGGCATGGGCCAGTGTA
>JAAEQR010000091.1 GCA_024231215.1 PVC group bacterium
AGTATGGCTAGAAATTTTATTAATTATCTCGCTCATTGTTTACTGAAATGTGCAACTAGCCGCCAGCTAACTTTGTAGCTAGTTTATAAAGTAATTAGTTGACTAATTTTGTTCTTTCTTGTTATGTTTCACAACTGAAACTTTTTCTAGTGAATTGATGAAAAAATGATTTTCAGACTTCAAGGAGCACCGAATCGAGGAGAAGAGGACCGAATCATCCACCTTGACCTACTGGTCAGTTATTATTGCTGATTTTACTCTAATTTGTATGTCCCACTCGAGAAATTTGGGGCCATAATTGTTGATGCGCTTGTATTTATCAGGACCTATGTGCCAATTCAGTAGCATTTATTATTTTTGCTCATGCTGACTAACCACTGAATCGATTTTGTTAATTTTTTGTTTCGTTCATAAGTGAAAATTATCGACTTTGAAAACTATATGAGTCGTTCTCTCTTCTTCTTTTTTTCTACGCTGCCTATGAAGAAATCCCATACTGCAGGGTAATTTAAATGTCTCCAGCTATGGTGAGCGTGGGCGTTGAAGATTTTGACCATAACTAAGTGATTTTTGCTCATTTTCCAACTAAATTTCAAAGGTTTTTCAATGTACGCTGCATTTTATGTGCTAGCAAAGCATAGTAATGCTTCATTGAATGTCATTCCAACGTTCTAGATTCTCAATGGGGTATAATTTTGTGGTGTATAAATTAATCGGCGGATCGGCGTTCCTTGGTTTGGAAATGATTGGAGTCCAAGTGGTTGAAAGGGCCATCAATAATTTCTGTCCATTGCTTTTTCACAGATTACTTTCCACGAATAGGAGTTGTTACATCTCATAGCGCTAGAATACAGAGTCTGTGGACTGTCTGTGGAATGGAATCATGATCTTTATTATTATTGTTGTCGTATCATGTCATCATCGGAGAATCATCAGTTCTTGTTTCAGGTTCGAGGTCTTGGATTTGGTACGCCGGACTTCGCAGATGAGGAGATCAAGTCGAGATGAAGGACTTCTCAAGATCAGGTAACTCAAATTTGGCCTATTCCCACTCTAATCTATATTTAAATCTCCTTGTGTGCCCCCTGGCCTCCACATTATGTGTGCCAGACCTCCCTCCAGGTAGCCTCCACACTATGTGTGCTACCTTCCAATCTATTGTTAATTAAATATGGCAATGAAGAATTAACTGGACTGTATGGATCAGTTCAGTCCGAAGAAAAATGGCCAAGAAGATACATAAGTGAATCATAAGGGAATTAGGATCTAAGGCAATTTGAATAACATCTATTGAATGGTCCTTCTTTTCCTATTTCATACATTGGGTTTTCTTTAAAAATTTTTTTGTTTCTCGTAAAATAATTAATCAATTTTATAGGGAATTTAATTTGTGTGGGAAAACTAGGCTCGAAATTGGACTAGTACGGTATGACAGATTTGGAATGAACAGACTCTATGCATGGGCGGTGTCTTCCTTAGTATACCCTCCTATCTATGACCAAACGGGGGGTCTTCATTTGTCCATACCCGCTGGAGGAAGAACTGGGGGGACAGGGACAGGGGCAAAATTTGCATGTTGCTTTACTGTTATAAAATGCCGGTTCAAAATGGGGTGAGTAAATTCCTATCAAAATTATTTAAAATCTTTTCTTTGAAGCATGTTCTCTTGTGTTCAGGTGAGTTTGATGGGTTCCTCTTTTCCTGAGTTTTTTCCTCTTTCTCTTCCCTTTCCTCAAAACTCCCGGCGCTTTTCCATCCGATAGGGAAAGCATCACAAAATTCTTAGGGTTCCCCCTCACGGAAAATGGGAAGAACAGCGATGGGGTAGTGTCCTCGCTGTATAAGGGAGGGACATGGTTGGGAATTATGTTAGTAGAGTTAATGTTGGTAGAAAGTGGTGAACAGTACCCAGAAACTGGTATAAGCAGATATTTTATGGTATTTATTGAAATGAAGTACACATGAGTAAATATTCGCACATTAGATTGTTATGCATATTTGATATATTAAGCAATTTGTGAAATGATTTCCTGCTAAATTATTTACGGTACTGTCTATTTATTTTGAAATTTGCAAAATTAAAAATCATATTAGCCTATGAAAAACAAGTACAATTTGTGAAGTTAAAATCGTGCAAAGATTTTCTCTCCTATGTTACGGTATGTAATTTTGGCACATAAGATTAGCATGTATTATTTTCTATTAGAGGATAATTAATACTGTTGTTGTCTCCTATTTTTTTTTAGGGTCGTCAGTTAGGTATGGTGAGGAGATGGCAAAGATGGCATGGATGCGGAGTACAATGCAATATGCGTCCATTATTTTGCTTTAATGGTCTAAAATGTTGGGAGGGTACTAAGGGTTTGAGAGTTTTTAGACGTTGTTTTTAGTGTTGACCTCTAGGTTCGGTGATGGGATGGCGAAGTTGGCGTGGATGCGGAGTATGGTGCGATGCACATGCAAGGATTATTTTGTTTTGACGATATAAGGTGCTGTGGGGGTACTAAGCATTTGACTCTTAGTAGTGGTTTAATCGGGTTATTATGGTACTTATTCTGGCCCATTCAAGCAATCTTCATTGATTCGGGGGTTGCATTTAATGGGACTATTTAGGCATCTGAAAAATTTAAAAGAATCAATTTGGTAATCTTTTCAAACGGAAGTGTCCAAATTTATGGACTACAACCCATTTCTAAATTCCAAAATTTGAAAAAGAGACTGGTTTTAGATTGAAATTCGAATCTTTTAGGTTCATAGTGGAACCATTTAGACAAAAGAAATTCGGTTTTCAGATTACTATGACTGTATCAATATCAATTGATTCATTTAGAAAATTTGATTCGACCAACCAGTCAATTCGAATGAGTTGAGTGGATTCATAGTTTCCATCTTTTCTTGAGCCGTTTTATTAGAAAATAAGGAGGGATTTTTGATCTAATACAGACAAAATTCGTATGGGTGGGTCAGGTATGAGTGAATTCAGGGTTGGGGAGAGGGGTTCAGTGTTCAGTTTAGTTGTTGAAAGTAAAAGTTTTTTTTATTTGGTGCAGTACTAATTGGGATTTTATCCCTGTCTGACTACTTCCGTACTCAGTGTGCTTATTTGTGTTGCTCAGTAAACTATTGTGTGTTCAATAAAGACATGTATTATGATATTGTGTATGTAAAATGTCCGTGTATTTGGTGAGTTCGATTGGCCTTCACAGACTGATGGACGTTCAACAGGTGGCAGAGCACCTAATGGATCGAATTCAGGTATGCAAAATATGAACAAGTGTGGGAATAAACTGTGAAAAATGATTGAGGATAACCTGCAATGAGCAAACTTGAGCTTGTATTAGGGACGAAAAGTTGGTGAATTAATCGATTTTGATTGAAACTACCAAAAATCGATAACTACAAATTTTGTGGTTTGCATTTTTGTATTCAGCGCGAACTTTAATGTAGAGTGGTACTAGACATTTCACCCAGATTCAAAAGTCCTTTCTTTTCCACCCGTTCATTTAGCAGCTTGTGCATACTAGTGTGAAACTTAGGATATGTGGACAAACTGTCTAACGAACTGTCTTATAGCTGTTTGGCGAGAAATTCAAAGAAAAGGATACTTGTCCAGGGAGGAGCATAATAATTCACTTTGGGACTGATATTTACATCGATCGATTTG
>JAAEQR010000092.1 GCA_024231215.1 PVC group bacterium
CGTGGGACATTTAGGCGACGCACATCCAAGCTATGCACCTATCAATAAGTGGAATAGAGGATTTGCGCGAGTCGAGAGACAGGAAAAGGGAAATTTTGTAGTATATAATCATAAAATAATCGAAGGAAAGGTATATTGAACACTGATGATATAGTCGACATGATTAAAAAGCATGAGGGGTTATCTCTGACCGTTTATAATGATACAGAGGGTATACCTACGGTCGGATACGGTCATGCTCTCCATCCAGGATCAAAGATTCCCATCCATGTTGCAAATGCCTTGTTCAATCAAGATTTCTGGTCGGCTTATCGGGATTATGAAAAATTAGGACTGGATTTAGATCCGGTCAGAAAAGCGGTTGTAATTGATATGCTATTCAATTTAGGTTGGAAAAGATTCCATACATTCAAAAAAATGATTGCAGCATTGCGCGAGGGTGATTATGAAACGGCGGCCAAAGAAATGCTTGATTCAAAATGGAAAAATCAGGTTGGGGATAGGGCTGTAAGATTGGCAAGGATGATGGAGAGAGGTTACAGCTTTTCACATAGTTGAAAGCCATCATTCTCTCCTTTTGTGGTGCAAAGTCGTGCGGGTTCAATATCACTGATTTTATTTGGTTTCCAATGTCCTTTGGACCTGATCCATTGCTCTTTCTAATTTTTCTGCGGTCATGTTGTTTACTACATCATCAATATCCATATACATAACTCCATTAGCATACATTCTTTTGAACATTGTTTGTTGAGATTTGTTGCATTTTTTCAATCCTTCTTTTAGTGATTCTCTGATATAAGCTTCAACTTTATTGTTCATCATTCTCTCCTTTCGGTGGTTCTGGTAGCGGCATCCAGTGTGTTGGCTTAACATCACTACACCCATCATGATATTTACAAAATTTACCAAACAGCCAGCTTGCTTCAAAAACATGGCCCGAAAACACTAAAACTCTTTCATGTTGCCCGTATTCTAATTCAGGGGGCAACATGTCTTTGACTGATATCCATTCCATTTTATTTCCCCTCCTTTGTGTGGTGAAAATCATCCGTCATGCAGCAATTGAGCAACCTCTTTTGCGCTATCTAAACGCTTAAAATAACAGACATAATTATGGAAGTAACAAAGCAGATAGCCGTTTTCATCTTTTAGTATTG
Source organism: PVC group bacterium (assembly GCA_024231215.1). Taxonomy (GTDB): domain Bacteria; phylum Omnitrophota; class Gorgyraeia; order B26-G9; family B26-G9; genus JAAEQR01. The sequence continues at coordinate 1,158 of JAAEQR010000092.1, forward strand.
AAAATTCATCATCATCATAATACTCCGCTTTAACCCGCCATAGTTTACTTTTTTTTTCAACGGTCCATTTTAGCCGACCCATCATTCCCCCTTTGGTGCAAAGTCGTGCGGGTTAAATGCGCCACCAGGCAGGAAGCAGCAACGGCATTTCAGCCGACTGGTCTTGTACCTGGCAGCGCAAGATTAATTGCTATGGTGCAATTCCCTCATCCCAAGAATAGGTATTTGGCCCCTCTTCACCGTCACAAAAAGCTGCAATCCATTTTTTATAAATATCTTCAGTCATCAATATTCTCAAAATCTGGTCAAGAACCCATTGTTTATGATGTCCACCATCTATTCCTCCCCACATATAGATAAAATCAATTACTCTTCCTATTCTTTTAATTGAATTTTCATTATCCATTTTATTCCTCCTTTGGTGCAAAGTCGTGCGGCTTGAAATAAGCCCTTTATTATAGTTATAAATTCAACACCTTGTACGTTCCAGGTTCATAATCCCGTAAATATTCTATCCACTGATCGCGGATAGGCTGGTCTATATTAAAACAAAACCCCAGAGTCATCATGTTTAGTGACATGTCCCCGCATTCTTCACACATGAACAATGGTCGGACTGTTTTACATTCATCATAATCGTACATTGACCACATATACATACAATCACCAGACTTGATCTGGTCATTGCAGCAGGAGCATTTGCGCGGAGTCCTGCATGTGACATCGCGGGGATATCCCACTGTTGTTTCTCCCTCTGGATAATCACAGCTACATGAAATAGACATCATATCCTCCGGTCATGGTGCGAGTTCAATTCCCGTCTTTAAAATAATAATCTTATGCAGCATATCTTTTACACAGACCCTTAGCCCATGAATCCTGCCAATCGGTACGCCTTCCATATTTCCTATGAAGTTTTGTCATTTCAGGTAAATTACCACCGCATATATCATCCCATATATCATGCCAAACAGCATTGTATCTGACACCCCTTGGTGGTTCCCATTTAAAAGCATCGGCATGGACAATCTTAACTCGTGGATCTGTAAAATATGGTGCTACAAGATTAATGACGTCTTGTGATATTTCAATGACGGTCACATTGGTTATAGGTTTAATTTTTAAAACACTTTCAATGACACAACCCAAACCAAGGCCATTTATTAAAACATTTCCGGTTGCCTTCCAAATAAACCTATTAAAATCTGCCATCTCAGCAGGCGTATTGCTCATTATTACACAACCATTTCTTGTTAGGCGTTTATATTTTCCTGGTTTTACAGCTCTACATCCAGGTTTCATCATTGCCCGGATATTTTCTATTGAATTTTCTGGCACTTCAAATTCTTCAACTTTCCAATTACCTGATTTAGCACATGGTATATCTTTAACTATGCTCATCATTCTCTCCTTTTACACAAAAAAAAGACGGGAAATAGTTCCAGTCTATTCCCCGTCTAAATATTTGATATGTTTTTCTAATGATTTCGGTACATTTTTGGTGGAGGCGGCGGGAGTCGAACCTAACTCCAATGTACTGTAAGCTATTTAAATTGTTAGGTTTATTTATCATCGTTTTTAGCCTGTAGCGTAACATGCTGATTTTCCTCGTGCTGGAGATAGACAGGGTTCATACTCACCCCACGGTACACTCTTGAAAATTGCTTTATGGTTGACCCAACGTGCCAAGTTTTTTTGGTCCCTTGTTGGTGGTCTTGAATTTTCAAAATCAATAAATGGTTGTGCATGGCAATCAAGGTCTAAGCCTTTTAAAAATTTAATTCTTTCCAGTGCTTCTTTTGGATCCTTTATCAGAACATATATAAAATATCGTCTTGGGGTTGCATTGTGCCATCTTAAAAGGGTAACAGCTTTTTGTGTTGGATCCATTTGCTTTTGAGAGTCACAGGCAAGGCGTATAGGTGACAACCATTTTACCTTAGATAGCAATTTTGCCATTGAATTATCAATCAGTCGAGCGTCCAAGCCTTGATTGAAATCAACCTTGATGCCGAGCTTTATTATTTTTTCTATCTGCTCTATTCCATAATCACATGCTAATACATTATTATCCATCAATACGGCTTTATCATGCCTCAAAAATTGTTCAATATCCTGATGTGGTTTTATGTATCCTTCTTTTTTTGGAACGATACAGAATGAGCATTGACGGATACAACCTCTTGTAAGAAATCCCAGAGAGTAATCAAGGTTATACAGATCATAGTCAGGACATCCATGTTCAATTATATTTCTTAATCTTGCGTGTATATCTATCCCAGTACCACCTCGAATAATATGTTTTCCAAAAAGTTTTTCTGTTTTTGTGAATGTGAAAACTTTAGAACTGTAAACAGCATCATATTGATGTGACAACAAAGGATCATACCAAGTGATTTTGTCACCTTCTTTTTTATGCCAGGCGGAAATCTTCATCAACGCAAGGTTTGGGTATTTGGTTTTGTCGACATCATGAAGTGCTATTTTCATTCCACCTCCTTCTTAAATTTTATAACATTAGCCCTTCTCATCTCCAAAGCTTCTTTAATTTTAACAGGTTTTCTCTTTGCATATCTCTTTGTCATTTTAGCATCTGTATGTCCAAGGGTATCTTGAACAAGATGCATATCCATACCCATATCCAACATCTGACAACCAAGGGAATGTCTGAAAGCATTTTGCAGCTTGCATTTAATTTTTGCTTCTTTACATGCTTTGTGCCAAATTTTATTCAAATTTTTATTGGTATATGGTTTTCCATCGTCCCGAACAAAAACAAATGGTGATAAATGTTGGGGTATGTTATCCAAAACATCCTGCATGTACTCTGTGATTTCAAAACTCCTCTTTCCCTTGTCTCGTGTTTTTGTCGTCTCGAGTAACACATTTTCTGCAAATTTTCTCCTGATAGCAATCACGCCATCCACAACACAATCTTTTTGGATGGCTCTCACCTCTTGAGTTCTAAGGCCATATTCCATCCCACATTCAAATATAGGTCTGTGTCGTTCAGGAATAGTCAGCAAGACAGCCGATTGTTCCTCCACCTCGAGGTATTCAATCTCCCCCTGATCCCCCTGAGAAAGTACAGGAAAAGGTGGAACGGAAGAAATATCTTCATTTTTCCATGCATCGTTCATCATCTTTTTAAGAACGCCCACGACATTATATTTCCCCTTGTCGGCAAGAGGCAGGGATTTTTTAAAGTCAACAATCTTATTATATCTGATGTGGCGAATATCCATATCCTTAAAGAACGGATTGATATATCTTGTTACAGCCGTTTTATACCCCTGTTTAGTTTTTTTAGATGCATCTATTCTTGTAAGCCAGTCAAGGGCATATACGCTGATTGACAAGGGAGAATCAGGCAACCATGCCTTGGGTCGAAAATCCCCCCGGTCAACCTCTCCCCTTATAATACTAAGCTGTTTCTCTGCTTGTTTTTTGGAATAAAATGGCTCTTGCGTTTGTGGATGCTTGTATATCCTGTGGCGTTTGCCGAGCCAATAGACGGAAATATGAAACTTCCCATCACGCTTATCTTTAATTACAGATCCACCCATATAGTCACCTCCTTGTTTAAAAGAGGGTATTGTAATATGTGGATGGTTTTGTGTCAAATTAGCCTCTGTTCCTTTTTATTGGGACAATTTCAATATTATTACCAGGCCACGCCTTGGGTTTCCAGCCGAGCCTCCCAAGATCATGATAAACATCATCACGGATTTTGCCTTCATTCCCGTTTAGATAAAAATCTAAATAATTCTCACCATCATTCCGCAACCGAGCAACAAGCCCCCCAGCATATCTCCATGTACATGAATATTCATCATTGGATTTACGGTTATACCATTTCATGTTGCATAAGCTCGCGTATAAAGCGTTGGCATATCCATCATCCTTGGCTTTGTTTTTCAAAGCTGTGAGTTGTTTTTCGAAATCTGATATTTTGTTCCTTGTCAAATTCAGCCTCTATCCTGTGGTTTGAACACTACTAGACAAATACAGTGTGCTGTCTATAGCTGTTCCATACCAAACA
>JAAEQR010000093.1 GCA_024231215.1 PVC group bacterium
CCCACTTGGATAAGTGTGTGTTATTATACCCACAGATCCTTTAGGCACCTGTTCGACACATCTACTATCTCGTAGTAATTCAATCGTTTGATTTTTTAGAAATTTATCGTTTTTCATCGAAGCCCCCTATGTGAATAATGTTCTATTATTTTTCTGTAACTCGCACAGCATACGGGTTTGCAACCCCCCATTTTACGACAAACAACCGCTTCGCCTCTTCTGCCGAGTCAGCATAAATATTGTCGTTGATGCAATTAAACGTTCCGTTGTCGTAAAAACAGTTATATTTATTCATTTGTTACTCCTTGTCTTAAGAAAAAATAATGTAATGATCACTCACAAGCGGAGCGATGTTGACGTGTATTATTTTATTATGCCCCAAACATTTCAGGTGATACCCCAAAAAGGGTTGGTTCTGCACCGTAGCCCGGCCCCTTTGGTATGATTTATAGGGGCATAATATTAAGTTAAGTCGTGCCAGAAGTTACCCACAGCACCACGGATTTTCTTTTAAATCTTGTTTAATTAACTTTCTCGTTTGATCTATATTGGCATCGATCTTCAACTTTTTATTCTTCGCTTGGCACACTTCTGTACCTTGCCTTGTGCCATCTATTTCAACCCAGACATCTAAGCATTCACCCCGTATTGGACACGGTGTGGTCTCATGGAAATCTTTTAATGTTTTGCAAACTGCTTCAGCTTGGGTGACTTTAGCATGTCTATCCCATGTGTTAGCTACTTTTGACCATTTTGCATTTGATGTTATCATTTGCTGCCTCCTGTTTTATGCGAAGAATAATCAAGATATACGGTTTACCCGTATCATCTTAGATAGAGTAACCTATCTTTTAGTTAGTATTATACTCCACTCTTATTCTAATGTCAAGTACTTTTTTTATTTTTATTTTCTCTTGACAGAGTTTATAAATTCCTGTAAGATGTGATCTCTTTGGTCGGGGTATAGACCGTTAAATTTTATTATCTTTGTGAACAATTTATGAGGTGTAGTATTACTACATTAAGGAATAGGTATTTCTGTATACTTATATTCTATAGGTGTTCCACGCTTAATTACTTATTACGAGGTATGCCTATGATTGAAGTATCTTTAGACAAAAATTTCTGAAATAACTTTAGATAAAAATTTTAGAATTGAAAACATCTTTAGACTAGATTTTTAGAAGTGTCTTTAGACTATATTTTTCATTCTCTATATTTTCTACCGTATTCTTTATCACACCATCCATGCCAAAGTTCTTCTTTATTATCTTTTATAGAGTAGTACATCAAATAAGATAAGTTATACTCTATATAGTTCATAAGATTTATAAATTCCTCTTCAAATCCTGCCCTGTCTAAGTCTTGTTTCATACACAGATCACTACAGTACCCCAAAGAATGTGGGAAAGTGTTTGGTGAATATCTACATCCAGAACAGAACTTGTATTTTGTCGTGCATACTTTACAGCTACTCATC
>JAAEQR010000094.1 GCA_024231215.1 PVC group bacterium
CCACTTTTTGTGTTCATTATTTTGCTTAAGAGCAGTAATCGCGGCCAGTGCCGTTGTTCCTTTTTTAGTCCAGCTCATTCCATTATGTTTTTGTCGTTCTGACACGATAAGATCATTCGCCTTCTCACCGATAGCACTCGAATTACAAAGTCCAAGTTCTTTTCGGGCAGCATAGCAAGGGATATAAGGTCTGTTTCTTTCCAGGTAGGCAACTAGTTTCTCTAATGATTGCGTGCTCTTTATATCTTGCTCTGGAATTCCAAGTAGAAGATCTATCGCCTTATCAGTGAGACCGTACCAAAGCAATGGTTTAAGTTTATTGAGAACTTCATTGCGTAGTTTTCGACCGTTCATTGCTTGACTCAGCAGCTCCCCGCATTTTTTACCGAGATGGTACCAGTCTAATATTATTCCAATATTTATTTTCCAAGAACAAAAATTTATGATTGCTTTATTCAGGACTGTATGGCCATCAGTAAAAAACTGGAATCGTTTCCCGGAAAGATCATTAGTAAGTAAAAAAGCCATTATAACAGGAAGAAGAGAGGTTGTAGATGCTCCGTTTAAGATATATTTTTTTCCGTTATAAGAAAGATGAGCGATCGTATTATGCGCGTATTTACGTTTATGCTCGTTTCTTTTTTGCCCCGGAACTCTGTTCTCTTCCTGTTTTTTTACATTAACATCATCGACCGCTATGTTGACTGTTTCAGAAGGATCCTCGTAATCTATCGGGTTTTCGATATAACCATCGGAAAACGAGCAACCTTCCGCACAAGCGGAGAGTGCGCCGTCAACCTTGAGCTGCGGCAGAACGACGGGAACTGATTGAGTATATTCCGGATTATCTCCTCGGTATATCCCGGTTTCTTCAAAGCCGTAATCGGATAATATTTGTTTAGATTTTCCTGTAATACGCTCAAGCAGAGCTGTCCCTTCCCGTTCTGTAACTTCATGAAGAGTACGAGATGGTGTGCCCTCTTTTTCCTGATAGCGTATGCGGTTGATCAATCGTGTTGTTTTTCTGTATGATTTCTCAGTGTTACCGTAAACAAGAGCTATTTCCTTGAAACCTGTGGTTCGGTAATACTCTTTCCCATGCAGGTACAAAAAAATATCTCGACCGGTGTCGTATTGGATGTCGGTATCTTTCAAAATACTATGGGTGAGGAATGTAAATCGTCCGACTTCTCCATCAACTTTGTATGGACGACTGTTTTGAACCACTTGTCCCCCGCACTGCTCATCTCCCAGGCTTTTTTTCTTGATATCTCTGTAAGGTGCTCGGATAAAACGGACCGTATTGTCGGATATGCGGTCTTTAAAACTGATCTCTCACATTTGTCTATACTTACGGCATCTTTTTCGCTGATAACCATACTGAAACTTCCATCTTGCTGTTCTATCGGGGTATCGTTAACAGTTTCGTTACACTCTACAAGTTCAACACTTATTTTTACTTTATAACGACTCATTTTTACCTCCCCGTATGAAATATGATTCCTATCCTTCTATAATTTTAATCATATATCACGCACAAGGCGAGTGAAAATAAATCTAACCGCACAGTTCGAAAAACTTCGGAAGCAGGGTTTTCCAAAGAAGAAAAGACCAGTTAGCCCTGAGCCTGACCCAGAGTATCCGACAAAATATAGCTTGGCATGGAGCTGCTTAAAGAATTCAAGCAAGCTCATCCGGAAATCTTTATAA
>JAAEQR010000095.1 GCA_024231215.1 PVC group bacterium
CTTCGGTTAATTCATCTTGGGTTTCTAAATAAATATGCCATCTATACAGTAGATATTCTACATGGTTGCGTAATGTATTGTCTTTTGGAAAGGCAAGTATTTCTTTAATTGCTTGTTGTTGCGTAGTTCCTTTTCCTAATAATCTCAGTAAAAGCGTTTCTGGTGTAGATGGTAAACAGTTAATTGCAACGATTGCAGTTCTTATTCCATCTGGGCAAAAGTAAATGCCTTCACACCAACTTGCTAAATCAATTTTCGCACCAAAAGAGTTCAACTGATTATCTGAGATTGAGGTTGCTAAAATCCACAAACGTGGCAAGTTTTCTTCAGGTAAAGATTTTTTGTCTTTTTCTTCTAAAGATTTATTATCTCTTTTGACTTTGTTCAATAGCTCACTTCGCAGCGTAAAGAGTTTTTGGATACCAGTTTGGAATTCTATTTTGCTTGGTGGATTCCGAAAAGGTTCGATTAAACATGGTTTAGCTGCTATTTTCCCTAATAAACCTAAAGGGTGGAAGTCTGCACTAATGGCTGGCACAAAATAAATATCAGCTTGATGAGCCTCTCCTGGAGGGATTTCATATTGTACATTGGTATCACCTTTAGATTCAAGTAAAGCAGCTATAAATTGCTTGGAATATTGGTCGTGTTTTTGGCGGGTCATTAGTTTAAATATCTATACCTCTCTGTTCATTGATTTGTTCTAGTTCTGTTTGCACGAGTTCTTGGCCTATTTCGTGATGTTGGTGAAGATAGTTTTCGTTATTCCAAAATTTCAGAACAATGTAAATTTGCTCATTCTTCATGCTCCACAGCCCCCAAAGTTTTCAACGAGCTTTTTTGGGCTGCGGTTAAATAATTCGTATTTCATATCGTTTCTGAATGTGGAACAATAAAAAATGGATTTAATGACTCAATTTC
>JAAEQR010000096.1 GCA_024231215.1 PVC group bacterium
AAAAAGAGAGGATGTTGAGGGCACAGGAGCTGGCTTGTCGATTGTAAAAAAAATAGTGGAGATGCATGGAGGAGAAGTAAGGGTAGAGTCTAAAGTAGGGGAAGGAGCTACTTTTTATTTTACAATACCGATAAATAAAGACTTTGCTAAAACAAAGAAGCGAATAGGTGAAATATTAGTTGGTAAGAAGTTGGTTAAGCGAGAGGATGTTACCGAAGCATTGAGGGAGCAGAGAAAAAAGGAAAGTCCGGAGAAGGAAACGTAGGCTAATATCTATAAGGAATATTTTTAATGAAAAGAGATTTAATTAGTAAATGTTTCAGGAAGTGGAGTTTTTGGCAGATTTATGGGGTGATGATGCTTGGCGCCATGGGGGCGGTTCTGTGTGCTGTTTCTTTGTTGAGTATCTTTTTTCACGGAAGAATAACACATGATTATATTATATCGGGAAGCATTGCGGGAAGTGTAGTGGGATCAATGATTGTTGTAATCCTTCTACATTTTGCAAAAATGCTTCAAACAGTAGAACAGGCATATAAAAAAAGCGAAGAGCGTTTCAAGCAAATTGCTGCGAATGCCGGGGAATGGATATGGGAAGTTGATATTAGCGGGTTATATACCTATTCCAGTCCTATGGTAAAAGAAATGCTTGGGTATGAACAGGAAGAGATTGTAGGTAAAAAATATTTTTATGATTTTTTTATTCCAGAAGCAAGAGAGGCTTTTAAAAAGGCTGTTTTTACAGCGTTTGAAGAAAGAGAATTTATGTCAGGATTTGTTAAGTCTAATACACATAAAAACGGAAACACGGTAATTTTAGAAACAAGGGGAGGGCCGATTATTAATGAGGACGGAAGTCTTGGTGGATATCGCGGAGTTGATACGGATATAACTAAAAGAAAAGAATCAGAAGATGCTTTAAAGGAATATGTCACTCAAACAGCAGCAGTTAATAAGGAATTGGATGATTTTACGTATATCATCTCGCATGATTTAAAGGAGCCATTACGTTCTATCAACGCGTTTAGTAAATTTATTCTGGAAGATTACAGTGATCGATTGGATGAAGAGGGCCAAAGATATCTGACGCGTATTCAGGCTAACAGCTATAGAATGCAGGAATTAATTGAAGATTTGCTTGAGCTTTCACGTATAGATAGACAAAAAAATCCAGTTGAAG
>JAAEQR010000097.1 GCA_024231215.1 PVC group bacterium
GCTACGGAAGCGATATTAGTGGACACTAGTCAATAAACTTGGCTGTGATATCGAACTGTGATTTGAACTGTGATATGTACAAAATTATAGGTTTACTGGTGAAGGGACTACGATTTTGTAAATATATGCACATAGTTTAGCTTGTCTTCAAAACAACTAAGTATAATTTTTGCCATACAATAGATTGAATAGCCAAAAAGTGGCAGCACTTTATTCCCATTACACATCAACCTAGTACATAAACTTCAATTACTGTTTAACGAAAATTGTGTGGGTAAAATGATTCGAATAGCGAAGCAGTGGCAGCGCTTTATTCTCGCTAGATGTCAGCCAGCGTTCAGAACGAAATCAATATTTTAGTATTTCGTTTGGTAATGATTAAGCTAATGATCAACCCGTGAACTTTTTGTAGCTTGGGGCGATACAAATATAGCTCGAATTGGTATTATCCCAGTAAGAGGGGGCGATCTTCGCTCCGCAAAATTCCAGATGTTTGTAATTTTTGCAGAGCTGCTTTTTAGGAAGTGGCTATAAATACTATGAACCGCGCGGTAGGTAGGTGGTGCTACGAAAACCTTGGAATGGACATTTTAAGAGGACTAAAAAAGTTTTTGATTTGAAATATACCA
>JAAEQR010000098.1 GCA_024231215.1 PVC group bacterium
CCTAAATATCCAGTCAGACGAACGCTGGCAGGCTTTGCTGAAAATTATTCCGACAAGGCAGAGAATAATACACTAATAACAATAACCGATGTGAGGTCACGTGGCACAAGTTGATATATGCGTTTATCCATCCGGTTACTCTTTGGATGCTGGAGAATTAGCAAAATACGGGGCGACTCATAGATATACAACTATGGCGTCTATGGAAGCCGGTGAAGACATAGATTGGGTAACTGCAACTGATAATCCTGTTGTCGATGTATTGGGTGGTGACGGTGGCAACAATTGGTCAGGCAGTCCAGATTCGCCTGTGACATTCGCAGGATGGACGGTAGATTCAGATTATTATTTGACAATACAAACAATCGGCACGGCAAGAAATGAAACTACAGCATACAGTACAACGTATTATGCTATAGAAACTGACGCTGACAATGCGATAGCGATTGACAATTCATCGGCTTTTTATGTTCACGTGGACGGCATACAGGCACGAACGTTCGGTGGCACAGCAAGATCAACTATATATCTTACAGACAGTCTTGGAATTATAGAATTAAAAAATTGCCGAATTAAAAACGATTGTTCGGCGGGATACTCAAGAAATATAAACTGGAATCCGACAACAGGCGGCACTACAAGAATTTGGAATACTACATTTGAAGGCGGACAACATAGTTTATTCGTCAATACAGGCACAGTTTATTTTTATCATTCAATCATAACTGATTCTGATGATGATGCAATAGAAACACAAGGTAACAGTGTTACTGTAATAAATTGCGCAGTGTTTAATAACGATGATGATTTTCAGGATGCTTTTACGTTAGTGTCATATTGTGCAAGCGATGACGGAGACGGTTCTAATGCTATTGATATTTCTCCCGGTACAGAGGCTACCGATTGGGCGGCCGCTTTTACCGATTATTCAAATGGCGATTTCAGCGTAAAAGATACAAACTCAGTTTTATATAATGCCGGAGATGATTTATCAAGTGAGTTTACGGATTTAACCGGAGATTCTGATCCACTCGCGACGGATATTTTAGGAAACACACGAACCACTGATGATGTAGGTGCTTATGCTTATGTGGTATCAGGTGGAACAGTAGACCTCGAAGGTATTGCGCTTTCAAATTCCGAGATAACAAGCACGGTAGCAAGAATGAGAGCTTTTCCAGTGGCCATGGAAACAACATCGCAATTAACAATATCAGTACAGCGTCAACGATCTTTAATATCCGCGATAAATACCTTATCAGACCTTAACGCAGAACTTCAAGCCGTTACTTTCAAAGACCTTGAAAGTGTAATTCAAAACGCGTCCGAAGTCACCAGCACACTAAATCGATTAAGAGCTTTACGCTCAGACATAAACACAATTTCTGAAATTGCCGGAACGTTGTTGTCAGAAGGTGCGGTTGAGTTATCCGCCGGTATATCTAATACATCAAGTCTGACCGCGACATTGGCAAGACTACGCGCATTCTTTTCACAGATAGCCAACACATCAGAAGTCAACGGCACTGTCATCACCGAAGCATTTATTACACTGTCAACGGTGATACAAAACACAACCGAATTAACTAACGAAATTGCAAGACTTAGAAGTTTAGTATCGACTATTCAAAATGATTCCGATGTCACCGGTGTTCTAAACCGGTTACGCGCCTTGGAATTAAGTGTTGCAAACGTAAGTCAAGTTGTCGGCAACATTGCCGAAGCAATAACAAAAGGTAATTTCTGGAGAATCACATTAACACAAGACGCTATGTTTAAAACCGAATTAACACAAGATGCAAAATTTAAAACAACCTTAACACAAGATGCGATGTTCGGTATAAAGTTGGAGGATAAATAATGCAAAGAATAACAATACACAAAGGAGAAGATGGTATTCCAGTTGGATTCACTCAAAGTGCCGATGACATCAGTGCCGCAACATCTACTATTTATTATCAAAAACCAAACTCATCTATAACCGGGACTTGGGCTGGTTCTATTTTATCAACGACTTCTTTATATTATAATTTACAAAGTGGAGACATTGACACCGCCGGTTCGTGGTTAGTGTGGGGAAAAGTTATCGAAGCCACCAAAACGAGATGGTGCGGCCCGGTAGAACTTTATGTATTGGATACGCCATGAAAATAATATTCCATTGTTCAGATTCTATTTATGGCAATTCTGCCATAATAACAAAGTGGCATTTAGACAGAGGTTTCAGAACCATCGGTTATCATTATGTTATTCTCAACGGTCTATTGTATAAAGGATATTATAACAAATATTATGACGGTCACATTGAAACCGGACGGCCTTTGGATGACGGATCGGTTATCGATGCAACCGAGCAAGGCGCACACACTCGAGGCCATAATAAGACGGTTGGAATATGTTTGATAGGCAAAAGCGGAGACTTTACAACCGAGCAGATATCAGCGGCCAAGAGTTTATTGATACAATTAAGAACACAATTCGGAAACATCGAGATAAAGCAACATTCAAATTTTGATTTCAAAAAGCCACATTGTGCTGGGCTGGATTTGAATGTATTTAATATTTATGGTGTAGTATGAAAGAACATTGCATCCTTTGCGGAGACATACTTGTTGAATATAATGAAGAAAATTTTTGCTGTTTAAATTGTGGTTTGAAACCGCCTAAATTTTGGTATGAATTATTAGTGAAAGAATTTATTGATATTGAAGAATTAGACGAATTAAGAGGGAACTATTTAAAATGATATGGGAAAACAGAAAAAAAAGGAACAGATCATCTTTGGCAATAGCCTTTTTATTTTATGGCACAAATACATGGGTTCGCCTGATACGCTGGAGGATGCAATCGCAGAAGAATTCATTGACGTATCAAGAGAAATTTACAGCGATGTTAGCGGACTGCCAGCCGGATCATGCGAAGGAATCAGAAAGTCTCGTACAAGAAGCCTGATAGATAATATCTATGATAAAATATGCGAAATGCTTCGGTAGTGCTATTATCCTGTTTACTACGTTTACAGCCGGTTATTTTTTCGGAAATGATAACGTAGTTATAAAGGAAGTAACCAAGTATAAAACAGTCTGGAAAGAGGACACTAAAGACATAACCTTTGAAGAGGCCATCGGCTTTATAAACTCGCCTTTAAAAATTACACACACCACAAAAAAAAATGTAATCTTTATCACCTGTCAAGACGATATTAAAAGTGTGAGTCAAGACATTACATTTGAGTATTCTAACAACGGTTGGAAATACAGTTTACTGGTACTTTTGCCGTTTACAGCTTACGGAACGTATAAAATCTACCAAAAATTAAAGTGAATTTTTTTAAAAAAAGTGAAAAAAACCTTGACAGGATATATGCTATGGTATATTATATAGACAGTTAAGAGATAAAAGGAGAAAAGAAAATGAAATTACATGAACAAGTAAAGACACAAAAAAAAGAACTGGAAATCGTCGATGAATGGACAAACGATTTAATAAGATACTTATCATTGCCAAAATTTCAAGATGATAAATATGTGAATAAGTCAGATATATTTTCAAGAATAGAAGATTTAAAAAACGCACGATTCAGAATGTAACAAAAAACCGCCCGCCGGAGCGAATCCGGCAAAATAAAACCAAGGAGATAACATGAACATCAACATCTATGTATCAAAGGAAAACGAAAAAGAGCTTGAAGAAATGAAAACCGAGGCCTACAAGAAAAACCGTGGCATTGGCTATATCATTTTTGAGGTGTGGAAAAAATGGAAAGGAGAAAGGCCATTTTGAGGTGTGGAAGAAATGGAAAAAAAAGTAAGTTTATCTAAACATTATTTTGTGTGCATTTGCGGTTGCATTGTAATATATGAAACCGATGTCAAACCACCAAAGGCCATAAAGTGTCCACGGTGCAAAAATATAATAAAGGAGAAATGATAATGAATGATATAGGCAAAGAGCAATTAAGAAAATATAGAAAAGAAAAGTTTAATGTAAAGGTTGATTCTAAAGACATCCGATGGAAAGACTTTGAAGATGAAAAAACCTTAAGTGTAACTCATAACGGATATCAATGGATAAGTATGAGCTTATCAAAGCATGAAGCACGAAAAGTTGTAGATGAATTAACAAAGCATTTTAAAATATAATAAAGGAGAAATGACATGGAAAGTTTATATATGTCAACAATGGCTCATGTCAAAGATGATACTAAAATTGTCTTTGAAAAAGCATACAATGAAAGAGGTATTTATTATCGGTTGATATTCGGTCAGTTTGATACGAATACTATTTTTTTAACACCAAAGGCACTAAAAAGAATGTCCATAGAAATAAATAATTTGTTAAAGGAGAACAAAAAATGAAAAGTTTAAAACTTGAATTACCAAATCCAATTCCGAACAAAGTACCGGCATACATAACAAGCAAGGTCGTAAACGGTCAGCGTGTAGTAATGTATAACTACTGGTACTTTGACGACATCGACAAAAAGAAACTTTGTATTAAAGACTTGTTGAGAGACTTACGACTATGATGGATGAGATAGACAGAACTGCCTTGTTTTATTTCAATGGTTTAATTCGCACATTGGAAAAAAAACTTGACTATCATCCTATGTCGGTGGTATACTCTATCAAGGCAAAAAAATATTTTTTAATGAAACTAAAGGAGACAGAAAATGGACGGAACAAAAAAATACGCACTCGCACATTATGACCGGATGCGTTGTTGGGTTGCCGAACAAAACCTTACAGATAGTCCTAACATGAAGGAGATGTTTTTGGCAATTGGTGAAAATGCGCTTGGTGGTTTTTGTCCTTATTGTCGAAATTTCACAGGTGCAAATTGTTCGTTATATGGTATAGATTGTGAATTGCTTGTAAACGGCCAATGTTGTGACGGTGTTTGGAATAACATGATGTGTGCTGATACTTGGTTTGAATGGCTCGTGTGGTGTGATGCTATTATTAAATTTATAAAGGAGAAAGGATAATGGAAAAATTAACACTTCATCAAAAACTTTTAGAGATACGAAAATCTGTTGAATATCTTAAAAAAGAATCACTTGGTAAACAATATAAATATGTATCGTCCAGCCAAGTGTTAGGTAATGTCAGGAAAAAAATGGACGAATACGGAGTGTTGTTAATGCCAAGTGTAGATAAAGTAAATCTACATGAGAAACAAGAAAATGTAGAGAATAAAATAAGAAGTACTTACTTCACAGAATTATTTATGACAATGACTTGGATTGACGTTGATAATTCAAGTGATAGAATTGATTTATCTTGGTATGGTCAAGGTATGGATATTGCCGGTGAGAAAGGTGTTGGCAAGGCTTTAACTTATGCTGAAAAATATTTTATTCTCAAATTTTTCAACATTGCAACAGATAAAGATGATCCAGATAGTTTCCAAAATAAGTATGATAACGGTAAAGCCAAAGACACTGTAAACACGGTAAAAAAAGAATTTGCCGGTGAGATAGTCGTTGATAAAGATAAATTTATGAGAGAATTTCCACAAGCAATCAAGGATTTCTTTTATCAGGAAAGAAAGTCTTTTGATAACACCGATGATTATATGAAATATGTTAGTCATTTGTGTGAAAGAAACGACTGGAACTATAATAAAATTTTAGCAAATATAAATGAAATTAAAGGAGAGAAGAAATGAAAGAATTGACAAATACAGAAGAGTTAGAAATAATAAAAGAAAGTTTGATGTTTGATTCTGAATATGGTGAATTAGACATTGACGAAATAATCAATAGCCAAAAAGCAATCAACCAAATAAATTTGTACTTGGAGAAAACACATGGCACACTGGTATAAACTTGACGGTACTTTAGTCAACGGTGCGACGGTCAGAGACGCACGTAAACACAATCTGTATCCATCCGTGACAACTGTATTAGGTATTCTGGCAAAGCCGGGACTGGACATCTGGAAAACAGATCAAGCGATATTATCAGCTTTGACTTTTCCGAATCCTGACAATGCTAAAGAATACGAGTTGTTAAAATTGATAAAAGATGACAGCAAAGAACAAAGCAAGGTTGCAATGGAAAAAGGAACGCTTATTCATAATTTGACTGAACGTATTATCAAGAAAGATGAAATTGGTTATAGCGCATATAAATATGAGCTTATGTCGATAGATGATGAATTTGAAAATAAAATTCTCAAAATTGCTAAAAGTATCGAATTTACTTTCTATCAAATACTTGATAAGCCAATCTATATTGAGGAGTCTTTTGTTGATTTACAATATGGCTTTGCTGGTAGACCAGATTTATTGTCTTACTTACTTAACAACGATATTGGTTTATTCGACCATAAAACACAATCTACCAAGAAAGGCGAAAAAATTAAAAAATATCCAGAATGGTTATATCAATTAGCGGCTTGTAATATACTCACTTGCCGTCAAGCAAACCGGTTTTTTAATACAGTAATTTCAACAACCGAGCCGGGACGCGTGGAATTAGTCGAGTGGAAACAAGCAGAAATAGACCACGCAGAAGAAGTATTTTTAACAATGCTTAAATTATTTAAACTAATAAAGAAGATATAGTCATTTGTAACAATTGTTATTTTTGACTATAAGGAGAAAAAACATGAGTGACTTAAACAGATGCACAATTATCGGACGTTTGACACGTGATCCAGAACGCAACGGATCAGCAATTAAAATTAGCCTTGCTTGCAACAGAAAGTACAAGGAAGTTGACGAAACAACTTATGTCGACTGCGTTGCTTTTGGTAAGACAGGCGAAGTTATCGAGCAGTATATGAAGAAAGGACAACGCGTCGGCATTGATGGCAGAATTAAACAGAATCGGTGGGAAGATAAAGACGGCAACAAGCGAAGTAAAATTGAAATAGTTATTGACAATTTTCAATTTTTGGATAGTAAGGCTGAGACGTCTAATGATATTCCGTTTTAGGTTGAGCAATGGAAAAAATAAAAGATTTAATCTATGATAACATTGCGGGTAAAAGCCTTGATCAACAAATTGATTTTCTAAATAAAATAAAAGAATATTTACATTCTATTTCACCATTTAAAAATGAACCAGTAGACTTTGTTAAATGGGTTAAATCTGATATTGTTGTTGCAAATGACTATAATCCTAACAAGGTTGCACCACCGGAAATGGAGTTGCTTGAAATATCTATTATGAATGATGGTTTTACTCAACCAGTAGTAACTTTTCCAAACGAAAAAACCATTGAGGTTGTAGATGGATTTCACAGGAATAGGGTTGCTAAAGAATCAGAGGTTGTAAAAGAACGTATAAAAGGTTATCTACCAACAGTAATAATACGGAAAGAACAAAATTCAAAAAATAACCGAATTGCGTCTACCATTAGACATAATAGGGCAAGAGGGAAACACGTTGTTGATGCAATGTCAGAAATTGTGTTAGAACTTAAAAACAGAAATTGGAAAAATTCAAGGATTGCTAAAGAATTAGGTATGGACGAAGAAGAAATATTAAGACTATGCCAAATTACTGGATTGGAAGATATTTTCAAAGATGATGATTTTTCAAAATCTTGGAACGTAGAAGATTCTTACGTTGATGAATTTGAACCATTAACGGATAAGATAACAGAAATTGAACGAGAAGAAAATTTATTCACTACTGTTAATACTTCTGATCCAGATAGAATTTTCCATACTTATGATAAATGGGAATGTTATAAGGCTGGCTTTTATAACACTAAACCACCACAAGATTTGACTAAAGAAGATTGTATAAATCTTTATGCTGAATTTTTAACAGATGAAAATCAGTTTAGAGATGCTTTGATGTACATTATCAACAACTGGAAAAATTCGTGTGAGCATTATTTAACCAATAAGGCTATGAATAGAATCGCATGGTTAGGGCAAGCCGCATTATGTCATGCTAAAGGAGTTTCAAGTGAATTTAGAAGTGGGTTTCATTTGCTTTCTGAGTCTCAACAGCAAAAAGCAAACTTGATAGCACATGAATATTTAAATAAATGGCTTGAACAAAACAAATATGAAAAAGTAACCTATGACGAAGCATTGAGTAAAGGTCGGCAAATGGAAATTTATTAATGAAAATTAAAAAATACCAAAAAGAAAACGTTCTTGAAGCAACTCGTGAAAGAATAAAAATAATTTTCGATGAATTTGAAAAAATATATGTATCTTTTTCGGGTGGCAAGGATAGTTCGGTTGTTACACATCTTATTCTTGAAGAGGCCATTAAAAGAAACAGAACTATTGGTTTATTGGTTATTGATCTTGAAGCACAATATTTGGACACAATTAAACATGTTCATCAAATTGTAGAGACATATAAAGATAATATTGATTTACATTGGGTATGCGTTCCTTTGCTTTTAAGAAATGCTGTTTCCAATTATGAACCACGTTGGATTTGCTGGGATAAAGATAAAAAAGATTCATGGGTACGTGATATGCCAGAGTGTGCAAAAACAGAAAAAGATTATCCTTTTTTTATTCCAGAAATGGAATTTGAAGAATTTATGGTTTTATGGGGTAAATGGTATGCACAAAATGATTTGACAGCCGCTTGTATTGGAATACGTGCAGATGAAAGTTTGCATAGATACATGGCGATTGCAAGCGACAAGGAAGGATTGAAACATAAAGATTTCTCATGGACAACTCTTATTTCAAAAAAACTATATAATGTATATCCAATTTATGATTGGAAAACAAAAGATATTTGGATATACCATGGTAAATTTAGAGATAAAGCTCATAATGAAATTTATGATAAAATGAATATGGCCGGTGTTAAATTAAGTCAACAAAGATTATGCCAACCATATGGAGACGATCAGAGAAGAGGTTTATGGTTATACCATATTTTAGAACCGGAAACATGGTATAAAGTTGTAGTCCGTGTTAATGGTGCGAACTCAGGCGCTTTATATATCCAAGAAAACGGTAATATGACTGGTTACCGTAAAATTACAAAACCAGCAAAACACACATGGGAAAGTTTTTGTAATATGCTTTTAAAAACAATGCCAAAGAAAACAGGAGATCATTATAGAATGAGATTTAAAAAATTTATTGCTGGTTGGCAAGATAGGGGTTATACTAAAATACCGGATGAAGCACCACTGGAACTTGAAACTAAATGTTGGTCACCGTCATGGAGAAGAATGTGTAGATGTATTTTAAGGAATGACTATTGGTGTAAAGGTCTCGGACAAACACAACCGAAGTCAGAAGCATATTTAAAATTTAAAGAAATTCAAAAAAACAAAAAATTAAAAGAGAAAAATCTCGATGCAATCTAAAACACACAGCATAATAGAATCATTAACAAACGTAACGGTAGGATACTTGGTCGCTTTGTGTAGCCAGATATTAGTATTTCCATTGTTTAATATTAACGTCTCTTTAGAAACTAATATTTATATAGGCATTTGGTTTACAATAATATCGATAATCAGGAGTTATGTTTTAAGACGTATTTTCACAAAAAAAACAGAGAACTAATTGACAACAAAACATTTAACCGACATTGTATAAAACAACGAGGTAATAAATGAAATGGTTTAAGCATGATACGAACGCTTTACACGATGCCAAGATTGAGAAGTTAATTATGAAATACGGCATCGAAGGTTATGGAGTGTATTTCGCTTGTGTTGAAATGATCGCTCACAAACTCTCACCGAAAAAAGCCACATTTGAATTAGAACACGATGCCGAAATACTCA
>JAAEQR010000099.1 GCA_024231215.1 PVC group bacterium
CTTCAACTGGATTTTTTTGTCTATCTATACGTGAAAGCTCAAGCAAATCTTCAATTAATTCCTGCATTCTATAGCTGTTAGCCTGAATACGCGTCAGATATCTTTGGCCCTCTTCATCCAATCGATCACTGTAATCTTCCAAAATAAAATTACTAAACGCGTTGATAGAACGTAATGGCTCCTTTAAATCATGCGAAATGATATACGTAAAATCATCCAATTCTTTATTTGCCTCTTCAATTTGCTGCGTATATTCCTGCAAAGACTGTTCCGCTTGTATTCTTAAAGTTATGTCTTTTGCCATCCCAACAATCCCGATCGGTGTTCCGGACTTATTACACATTAATGACCCGGAAAAAAGCATTGGAACTATTTTCCCATCTTTTGCTTTATAACCCATCTCATAATTGCTCAGTACGCCTTGTGTCAATACTTTATGCAAAGCAATATCCTCATTACAAATCATTCCAATGCTCTTACCCAAAAGTTCGTCTTCTGTATACCCTAACAACCCTTTGGTCGCTGCGTTGGCCTTTTGAATGATGCCCTCAGGATTATAAACTATCAATGTATCAAGAAAATTTGCAATGATATTTTCAATATACGTTTTGGTCTCGTCCAAATCTTTTAACATATTCAAAGTAGCTTTTTGCGACCGCTCAAGTGCTTGCGTACGTTCATCAACTTTCTGCTCTAACATTCTAGACCAATCTTCTAGTTTTTCCTTTGCTTGCTGCAAATTGGCGATCAAGCGATTCATCTCGCGCATATCACGGGCAATACCAACAATGCCCATTACCTCCTCTTCTCCCTGTTTCCGGGTAAAAACCATCTTTGCCCCAGAAAAACTAACCGGTACATACTTACCCATTTTCGACACAAACGTTAATTCTATACCACGAACAAATCCATTTTTATTTATTTCCTGCAGTAAAACCGAAGCCGTATGTTTTTCTTCACTCGTTAGCAATTCAGAAAATGGTTTGCCAAGAAGCTCATCTTCACTATATTCCAATAAAATACAAGCCGCTAAATTAACCGTCCTCAATTGACCATCGAGATCCAAAACAAACAAAGCATCTATTATATTTGCAATCGCCGCCTCAACATATTTTTTAGCGCTCATCAGTTCTTCACGTGAACTTTTCAAAGAAGCAGTCATCATATTAAAAGAATCAGCTAACTGCCCTACTTCATCCCGCGCAATTACGGGGACTTTGACATCTAAATTTCCGGCAGCAAGGCGACGTGTTCCTTCTACAATTTTTAAAATCGGCATTATCGCTATTCTGGCTAAAAATATAGTTGCGATTACAGCCAAAAAGATAATAATCCCGGTAATTAATATAATCTTCTGTTGTGCCACCAGCAATAAAGAATCAGCCCGTTCCATAGAAAATCCAACATGAACAGTGCCTATTTTTCTCTTCATAATTGTTGCTTGGGTTGAGGCCTCATCTGTCTCCGAAGCATAAAAAAGACCTTCTTCGTTTTGATAAATCTTCATCCCCTCACTTAACACCGGAGCGCTTATTTCATAATAATGCCCTTTATCCCCTAACTGAAAAACCTGGACAAGCAGCTCTTCAGTTTTTTGTGATGCGCTTAGGATATCATCTGGAATTGTGAAATATACATCTTCAGCCCATTCTGTATTTAAATCGATACCTCTAACATCCTGCACCCGGCAATAAACAATATCCGGCTGAATCATAATATGGTATAACGCTTCGGAAATAATTTGAGAATTGGCCGTCAATACCCCATATTCAACATTATGGGCGAAATTTTCCGCTAGAGCCATCCCTCGTTCTTGAATGCTTTTATGAATAACCTGCTTTTCATGATGAATAAAGAAAATACTCAAGACACAAGCCACGGTAAGGATTATAACAATTACAGTAAAAATAGCTTTTAAGTATATACCTACTGTTATTTTCATATATTTGATTTTTTTAGGTAAAAATTAGACAAATAAAAACCTGATCTCCTGCTCAAATAATGAACAGTAAATCAGGACAATATATTCCTTCTTTGTGTTTTCAACCCTTTTCTCCATAATTTACTCCGGCAAAACACCCTATGCACAATTATATTTTAGATTATATAGATTTTTTAACTGACTATTATATATTATATTATATTGTGGTATTGTGGTTTGTCAATAAAAAAGGGGGCTTGTCTCAAAAAAAGATAGCTGAATAAATTTATCCAGCTATCTTTTTAAAACTTTTTACATGTTAATAGAAATATCGTTATTCTGCGTTAATATCTCTTTTTGTGGGAGCACTGCTAAATGCATCTGAAATGATAGACTTCATCTCATACAGATCAAATGGTTTTGCCAACGAAGTATATGCCCCAAGTTTTGCAGCTTCCAAATTGGTCTGCAAAGTACGATGCGCGCTCAACATAATTACCGAAATATCACTATCTATTTCTTTAATTCTCTTTAAAGTTTCGATCCCGTCAATCCCCGGCATTCGGATATCCAGTAATACAAGATCCGGTCTTTCTTTTTGTACTAGCTCTAAAGCTTGAGTTCCATTCGAGGCCTTAATCACGCGATATTCCTTAAGAACACGTTCAAAATAATCCTGTATTGTTTGGTCATCATCAACAATAAGCACTGTTTTACCCGCTTTTGGTGAATGGATTGCCTGAAACTGCTCAAGCTCCGGCTTATCTTTTAACTGACTCATTAGCCACGAATCAATTAAATCTTTACGAAAACGCCATTCACTTGCTACTTTAAATGCAGGGATTTTCCCCTGTCTGGCAAGCTTATAAATCGTCATTTTATTCATTTGTAAATATTCTGCTACTTGTGTTATATCCATCAAATTTTCTGCCATTTTATGTCTTCCCTTCCTTTTTAAAGGTATATTTTATGCTCATTATCTTATAATATGTTATAATATTATAATCCAATTTACACCTACTGCGCAATTTTGTCAAGTTATTTCTCTTAAACCCAGAATTTGCAATTAATTGTTCTTTTTCTGCTGTTTGTCCTCAACTATTTTTTCTGAAATAGCAAATGGAACTTCTACATATTTTTCAAAATGCATAGAGTATGTTGCGCGACCGCTGCTTGCTGAACGCAAGGCTGTAGCATAACCAAACATTTCCGCAAGCGGCGCTTCTGCGGAAACAATCTGCTGCTTACCTTTTATTTCCATTCCCAAAACCTTACCTCTCCGGGAACAAATATTCCCCACAATGTCTCCTACATATTCTTCCGGGGTAGTAACTTCAATAGACATATGCGGCTCAAGCAATACCGGAGCACCCTTCATAAATGCCCGTTTAAACGCTTCTCCGGCGGCAACTTTAAATGCCATTTCCGAAGAATCGACATCATGATAAGACCCATCGACTAAATCAACTTTCACATCCACAACCGAATAGCCCGCGTAAATACCTCTTTTCATCATGCTAATAATACCTTTTTCCACTGAAGGAATATATTCGCGTGGGATCGAACCGCCGGTAATCTTATTATTAAATTCAAATCCTTCACCTGGAGCAGATGGATAAATGTTAAGAACAACATGCGCGTATTGTCCTTTTCCACCAGTCTGTTTAACATGCTTATAGTTCTCAGTTGCATCTTTCACAATGGTTTCCTTATATGCAACCTTAGGTTGTCCAACCGTTGCATCTACTTTAAATTCATGCTTTAATCTGTCAATAATAACTTCTAAATGCAACTCGCCCATACCGGAAAGAATCGTTTCCTCTGTTTCCTGGTCTGTAGCAATCATAAACGTCGGATCTTCTTCAGCCAGCCTCATCAACCCCTTACCCAGTTTATCTCGTTCTTGCTTGCTCTGTGGTTTTATGCTCATAGACATTACCGGAGCCGGGAATTCTATAGCTTCTAAAATCACATGATTGTCCATATCGCACAAAGTGTCTCCGGTAACTGTATTGTCTAAACCAACTGCTGCTGCAATATCTCCGGCACAAATAGAGTCTCTTATCTCTCTTTGGTTAGCATGCATTTGCAAAATACGACCAACCCGTTCCTTCCGCCCTTTAGTAGCATTATAGATATATGAACCAGCTTTTAAAACTCCAGAGTACACTCTGAAATAAATCAGCTTTCCCATATGAGGATCGGCCTGAACCTTAAACGCTAATGCGGAAAACGGTTCAGAATCGTCCGGCTTTCTAGGAATTTTTATATCCACATCATCCGGATCATGCCCTTCTACCGCCGGGAGATCATTCGGAGCGGGCAGATAAAGAGTCACTGCGTCAAGTAATTGCTGCACCCCTTTATTTTTAAACGCGGATCCGCATAAAGCCGGTACAATTTTATTCGCAATCGTACCCTTACGTATTGCCTTCATCAACTCTTCTTTTGTAATTGATTCTTCTGATTCTAAATATTTCTCCATCAGAGAATCATCCAGTTCTACAGCTTTTTCCAACATGATATGATGATATTTATTAGCAATCTCTTTATAATCTTCCGGTATATCCTCTATATGAAAATTCTTTCCAAAAGAATCGTCGTCATAAATATACGCCTTCATCTCCATAAGATCAACAATCCCCCGGAATTTATCTTCAGCGCCAATCGGTATCTGCAAAGGGATAACATTTGCTTCTAAATCATGTTCTATACTTTTTATAACCATGAAAAAATCCGCTCCGATACGATCCATCTTATTGATAAACGCAAGTTTCGGAACTGCATATTTATTAGATTGATGCCATACTGTTTCCGACTGCGGTTCTACTCCTCCTACCGCGCAAAAAACCGCTACGGCACCGTCAAGCACACGCAAACTACGTTCTACTTCTACGGTAAAATCAACGTGGCCCGGAGTATCGATAATGTTAATTCTATGATCTTCCCAGTAACACGTAGTTGCCGCAGAAGTAATTGTAATTCCTCTTTCCTGCTCCTGCTTCATCCAGTCCATCTGCGCTTTACCGTCATGAACTTCCCCTATCTTGTGAGAACGCCCAGTGTAAAACAGAATTCTTTCGGTAACCGTAGTTTTTCCGGCATCAATATGCGCCATTATCCCTATGTTTCGTACATTACTTAAATTCATTGTTCTTGCCATTTGCTTAATCTCCTATAATTTTCTATATTTTCGCATAAAATTTACTATTAGAACCTATTTTTCTATTTCTATTATAAAGCCTTCTTCTTCACGGCTTTATTATAAAGTTCTAAAGTATACATTACAATATATTATTTTGCAAGGGAAAATATAACTTTTTATATTTACGTGTTAGATTGAAGATTGAACCAGAGGCATTTCTAAAAATAATTCCTTTGTTTTTTCTATGGCAGGATCATATATCCACAAATCATATCCCTCAGGCCCCTGAGGATCAGATTCCCACGAATCTTTAAATGGATATTCATAATTTGGTTTCACGTTATTCCAATGAATCAATTCTCCGGAATACGCATCTCTTGGTCTTTCTGTTTTACTTCTATCCCAAGCATAAAAATTTGTTATACCCATGCATTTTGCCAAATTTATAATACATGCGATTGAGGCTTTGTTCCAATCTTTAAAAGAAGGCTTATCCCTCGCCAACTTCTTCTGTCCTCTAGTATGCTGAACATTCGAAATAAAAAGATTATTCGATTCAAGTAACTTATTTTTGCCAATGTATCGATCAAATAAAGCAATTTTAATTCGTCCAACAGAACCTTTTGGCGGCGCAAAAGAATCAATCGGATCGAAATTAAGATACTCCGTTTGAATCGAAGAATCTACTGGATACAAATCAATTGTTAAGGACTGATTGTTCGGAAAATTATTAACAACGGCAACCTTTAAATAACATTGCTGTCTTTTTCCTTGCTGTTTCTGTAATACAACCGGATGCGATTCATTTTCAAAAATCGAGAACATCCTTTCAATAAAAACCCCCTTAAAAAGCCTCGCAAAAAGGTAAAATCCCGGGATTTCCCGCTTGCGAATATCAGCTATAAATATGTTTAACTTATCTCTGGAAAACTCTGACAAAGAAAAAACCGCATCTGCCAAAGAATTAAGTGGAAAATGAATCTGATCATCCCCTATAGTTGAGGTCACATACCACTCTCCGCTTAATTCAACCAATCTAAATGTATCCATGGATACATCTTTTATCCCCAAAGAACTAAGAATATCTTTTAACTCGTTTTGCGGAATATCCGCCCCGCTGTCTGTTTCAGCAAAATACTCACCTAACCCTTTAACCAAATTCTGATAAGTGAAAACCACCCTGCTGTCTGTGAAAATATATTCAGGAGAAAGAGTAATATTTAAGCCAATAATATTAAACTTTCTCTCTTGCAAGCACATAATTAAATTTTTGATTTGGCGTTCTATATATTTTGGGTCAAATCGATTGCTCTCAAAATTAGAACACAAAAAATAATCCATGTCGATAGTCACTACAACCGGTTTATCTGTATGAGGCAAAGGATATGTAGACAAACTCCCCGTTTTAAAATCTGCATGCGGTATTTCATATGTTACAAAACTATTGAGGCTCGATGCTACCCACCAATATTCACTTATTTTCCCTTCTTTTTTTAAATAACCCGCCCAATTCCCCAGATCAACTTTCCCTGTTTTATTGTGATCATCGGGGTGATAATCAAAATTAAGTACAACAATATCGGTACCCCATTTTTCTTTTTTTATATTGTCAGTAACCCAATAATACATGTAATCGTGATCAAGTGAAAAAGTTACTTCTGTATTCCCTATCGTGGTTCTAAATTCTAGTTCAAAAACATCGAAGACTGCCTTAATATCCTTCGCCGATAAAAGATCTTCCATGCTAACTGCAGGATCTTCCCTCTGACTAAAATAGTCTTCCCAAGCAATCTGACTGCCCGCAATTGCAGGGAAAATAGCTTGCAAGGATGTCTCTTGGAATTGAAGTGCCGGAGATAATGTTTCAGAACTATAGGCACCATCTTCACAAGCCGCTAAAGATAATGTCGAAGGAACAATCATTATTCCAACAATGAATAAAATTATTATATTTCTATACATAGTTTTAGCCTTTATATATATTAATTAAAAAAGTATTTAAGTATACCATGCCTTAATAGGCATTGCCAAAAAGAAATGTAACTTGTTGCAAAACAATGAGTAATAAGAATGGGCGAGCTGGATAACCAGCTGCTATTGGGAGTCTTTTTCGGGAAGTTGTATCGTAAATATGGTAGAGAAGGAATCATCCGGGGAAGAGCAATTTAAATATATTGAGCCTTTATGACTTTCTACAATCTTTTTAACTATGGCTAACCCTAAGCCAGTACCTGTGCTTTTACCTTCTGTTACAAATGGTTCAAATAAATTTTTTCTTATTTTATCCGGCACCCCCGGCCCATCATCAGATACTTTAATTGTAATCTTTTCGTAATAACACTCAGTTTCTATTTTTATAATTCCGCCTTTGCTGAGCACTTCCTTGGCATTAGAACAAAGATTGATAATAACCCGCCGCATTTTATCTTTATCAATGCAAACCGGGCCACAGTAATCCAGTTGTTTCACGAGTTTTATTTTATTATCTTGCAAATCCTTTTCGATAATTTTACATGTATCGTGGATAAAATCACCTAACATGCATTCTGAAAAATCAAGCTTAGGTTCACCACGCGCAAATTCCAGTAATTCATTGATCATCCCAACCAACTTATCTACGGAATCAATAATTATTTGAATAAAGTTTTTTTTGTCTTCACCGGAAACCTTACTATCCAAAAGCTGCGCGTACCCACGCACTCCGGTCAACGGCCCTTTAAAATCATGCACCAAATAGCTAGCCATTTTCCCTATAGCAGATAGTCGTTCCATCGTAATCATTTTTTCCTGAGCTTCGATAAGCTGTTTATGCTTTTTTAAAAGTGCTTGATGTTTTTTATCAAGCCTTTGATATAGCTTGGCATTCTCAATAGCAATAGCTGCCTGGCCGGCAATAATCTCCAACAACTCTTCATCTTGACGAGAAAAATAATCCGCATTCTTTTTATTAATAACTTCTAATGCCCCAATCAGCTTCCAGTTATGCATTATAGGAACAGCTAAAACAGACTTTGTCTTAAACCCTGTTTTCTTATCAATGTTTGCGTTTAAATTTTCATGTTTAGTTACATCGGCAATGTTAACCGGTTTCATATCTCTTGCCGCAGCACCAATAACCCCTTGCCCCAGCTCTATTTTAATAGTTTTTATTTGTTCTCCCTTTTCCCCCAAAGCTACGGTAAACTTTAGGTTTTTTTCATCTTGATCATAGATCGCGATAGAGCTAGCTTCGGCCGTTACCGCCTTGCTGGCTTCCTGCATAATAAGAGTAAGCAAGCGATTTAAATCATCTATATATCCTAAAAACTTATTAATTTTATAAAGAGTATCTATTGTAGCTTTATAATTAATCACGCTTCCCCCTTTTTATATCATCCTACATCTACCTCTGATTTTTTTCAATAGTTTTCGCAACAAAAAAGTAAATGGTAGTTGTATCTCATTTTTATAGTATAATAAAAATAAACGCTTTAGATCATATTTAAAAAGGAACTATGAAATGAGAAAAACAATTATCTTTATCTTTATTTTTCTTCTGATTAGCCAATATGCTTATGCTCATCCGCCTTCTGCGATAAAAATTAAATACGATAAAGAACAAAACCTGTTAGTAGTTTTAATCAATCATCGCGCTTCTCGAGGCAAAGGGTCTCAGGCGAGAAAACATTATATAGAAGAAATTTTAATTAAAAAAGGCAAGGAAACAATAGAAACAAAAACATTTACACGACAAAAAAACGACAATGTTGTAAAAGTAACATTCCCCGTTCCAGAGCATGAAAATAACAGCAAAATAACCATCGAAGCAAAATGCAATAAATTCGGTCAGCTCTCTAAAGAAATCGCCCTTGATGCATTGCTAAAATAATTGATTAAGATTATCTTTGAAAAATATTGAAAATAGTGTACAATAAAATATGTTATGAGGAGAAAAACACTTACTATTCTATTTGCCGACGTGCAGGGGTATACTATGCGTACTGCGCGTCAAACAAGAGAGCAGAACGAACAGTTTATAAATGAAATACGTTCCTTCATAAAAAGTCACACAGAGAAGGCTGGTGTTAATTTTGTCAAGTCTCTGGGGGATGGATTTCTTCTGACTTTTGAATCTCCAACCGACGCGGTTGTTTGTGGGCAGGAAATACAAGCACAGATAAAACAACGTAACTCCAACCTAACCGACCGGTTTAATGCTATCCGCTTTCGCATCGGGATAAGTACAGGCGAAGTAAACATTGATGATAACGGTGACGTATACGGCAATGCCGTAAACATCGCCGCCCGCATCCAAGCGTTTGCCAGCCCAAGCGATGTTTTTATCTCAGAATCAACCTATCTCGCCATGAACCGATCCGAAGTAAACGTCATGGATTTAGGCCCCCAGAAATTTAAAAATGTTTTACATGACGTAAGGGTTTATAGAGTTCTGCATGGCAGACCAGACATGGACGACTTTTCCTCTGAGATGTCTGAAAAAAAATCATCTTTGCCAACGATATTTTTTACCTTTATAATTATCCTTCTAGTTGCACTCGTTCTGCTATTCATATTTCACGAACCCACACAACAATTATTTCGCAACAAACAAACTCAGAACACATCCGAAGAAATTACACAACTTATGAATGAAGGCAACTATCGCGCTGCCATTGATCTAGCAAAAAAATCCTTGGAGGAAAATCCCGCTGAAGTTCATTTATACGCAGCTATCGGGGAAGCTTATCTGAAGCTAAGAAACTACGCTAAGGCGGAAGACTATTTGCAGGAAGCAATAGATCTGAATTCAAAAGATGCTATGCCGTTTTTTAACATAGCACTCGTATTTGAAGAAACAGCAAGATATAATGATGCGCTCCTTACTCTCGGTATATACATCAATAAAGAAGCTAACGAATTCAAAAAGAAAAAAGCATTGCAGATGATGCATGACATTGAAAACAAAAAAGTTGCAACCAGGGCAGCCGAAGAACACAAAGAAAAAGATCGTCTCGAACGCGAAAACAGAGAACGTGCATTACAAGAAAGGGAACGTGAGCTCAGAGCTCGGGAACAACTCGAACGAGAAGAACGCGCCCGCACAATTGAAGAAAAAGAGTTGGATCTGGAACGACAACAGTTAAAAATTGAATTCCAGCAACAGAAACAATCAATCCAGCAACAGTCATCTCAAAAATTCGCCGATCAAGAGGCACAATTAAATCAACTCGTCAGAGACGGAGATTTTGACGAAGTAACAGAATTAGGCGAGAAGATGCTAAAGAAAGACCCTCATAATATAAAATTACGCGGTATTGTTAGCGACGCATATTTAAAAGTACGTGATTACTACCGGGCAAAACAACACATGCAGCAAGCTATTAATAAGCGTCCAGGGAGAGCTAACCTCTACGCTAAAATGGCCGTGATACATGAAAAAGCTGCGGAATACGAAGAAGCTATTGATATGCTAAATGAATACATTGCCCGCGAAACAAGCGGCTATAAAATAGAACAAGCCGTAAAAATGATTAACCGCTTAAAAGAAAAACTATAAGAACCTTTTACAATTTCTCCCCTTTAAAATTCCCTTAGCTTTTTGTCTTGTGCGAATGGTTACATTTGATTACGCTGGAGTGCGGTGAATACTGACTAGAATGGGCACCGT
Organism: PVC group bacterium; assembly: GCA_024231215.1. Taxonomy (GTDB): domain Bacteria; phylum Omnitrophota; class Gorgyraeia; order B26-G9; family B26-G9; genus JAAEQR01. The sequence goes on from JAAEQR010000099.1 coordinate 10,714, forward strand.
TTGGGCACTGAAAAGGGAAAATGCCAAGCATTATCCCTTTTCACCTAACTGTCTCAACTCATTAATTATTAACATTCACATTGCGAGCATTCACATGGAGCACATTCACAGCTATCTGTTTCTGCCTGCACCATATTCATTCCTGCAAACATAACAACCACTATAAACAAACTTACAATAAAAATCTTCATACCAGTCTCCTTTTCTTTACATCTTTTTGAGTAATTTAAAAATCTCTTCGAGCTTTCTATCTTTCTCAGCTGCTGACTTACCGCGTACTGCATTAACAACACAGTTTTCAATGTGTTTTTGCAATATATTTCTTTCAATTCTCGAAAGAGCTGCTTTTGCTGCCTGCACCTGGGTCAGGATATCAACACAGTATTTTCTATCCTCAACCATTCTCTGGATACCTCTAATTTGCCCTTCTATTCTTTTTAACGAAATCACACTTTCATTATGATCAGGAAATTTATTCATCGTCCTCTCCTTTCAATTTAAAGTATACCATACCCCCCTATGGTATGTCAAGTGCCCTACTAAACAATCAGTCTGTGTTTATTCTTTTAGGAATAGTTTTATTGGATATTCTCTTTAGCATATACTATTTAAGCACTAAAAATTGCCTCCCCATGTTGGACGAGTTTAGAAGCTGGTGTTTAACCAGAGAGACTCCTGTATATTATGAAAACTGCTTACTTTAACTCAGAGAGTTCTATCACAACAACATCCTCTATTGCTCCGCCGCCTAATTGCCTTGTTGAACCAGGAATAATAACCTTATCTGTGTATACTTCTATATTTCCACCATATCTATCCCCAAGCGAATATGTACCTAAAATTGTCAAAATTAGCTGTTTTTCCTTTTTATCTTCCCAAAACATCTCATCCTCAGAAAAACGCAAAAACATTAAATCCATATATAGCCCGGTTCCACCGCCATTTGCCCCTGTTTCAACAACATGAATATCATCCCCCATTACACCCAGCCAGCGATAATAAAAAGCCTCATAAGCCGTATAGACTTCCTTCTCCTCTGTCTCTTCTGCAAATAACCAGCCATTACGAGTTTGAATTTCATCTGATTGATACTGATTTGTACCAAATGATGCTGAAACATCAACAGACTTTGTTATAGGCGGGCAATAGTCGGAACACCAGTTTGAAAATTCTCTGATCAGAAAAGGATGGATAGGCTTGTTTTTATAAGTAAATGTGTTATTAGCTTCAGATAACTTCTCGCTTGCCATTATAGAGGATGTAACCACAACTGAAAACAACAAAAACAATAATACTATTTTTTTCATCTCGCACCTCCTTGTGCTTTGTAGGTTAAAGTAATCATTAAACAAAAAACCTTCCTCTGTTTTCACCAGGGAAGGTTTTACTTTTTTAACGTCCGGGATTTATTCCTTCTTAACTCGGGACTTTTTAACTATATTTTTAGTTTACTCCTGTCCTTAATCCATGTCAAGGCTCAAAATTTCTCAGTTTTCATGGCGGAGAGTGAAGGATTCGAACATCACCAGTTATAACCTCTACATTTTGCAACAGTTAACATGTGTTGGCTATTAAATTATACAAGAATTACACAATGTTGAAATTATATGCAAACAAATGCACGCTGTAACAACGATGCTTATTAATCAAAAATTTAGTTGGAAAAACTCTGAGCTTAGTTTTATTCTATGGCCAACTACTTTAAATAAGTATCATTCAATTACATAAACTCCCCACATATTGCCATCTCTTTTAAAATCTTCTTTATTTTCATAAAAAGTTACTTCTGTCTGTTCAGACCAAAATTTTTCCTTTTGAGCTACTTGCATAAACTTAATAAATTCATATTCTACATCATGAAACTTAGGCAAAGGACGAGAAATAAGCTCTATAACAATAAAACGTTGCTCTTCTTTAAAAATTTTGTAAGTACTTTCCTGCCCTGATTGCCATTTTAACATTTGGTTATCTATTGCAAGATTCCCAAAATTTAAATATACCCGGCTTAAAGGCCTCCATACCTTTCCTTTAATTTCTACCTCACAAAAGCCACTGTCAAACAAGCCTAACAAAACTACTATTACAAAAAAAATAATTCTTAAATATTTTTTCATTATATTAATTTACTGATTTTATGCGTTGTATTATCGAAAATAAATTTTTCTCCAGGTTCTCCCGTATCCCTCAATTTGATGAAAAGTTTCCCGTCTTTAAATTTAAGATCCTCACACCAGTCATACGAATTGTCAGGCATATATACAATTGCATGTCGATCCTTTACTTTATCATACCGATAAACAGGCCCCCTAAAATACGATGCGATCAGATATCGGTCATTTTCTATTTCATCAAGTTCCGTTGATTCACAGGGAATCTTTCCAAGGTACTCTGTTATTTTTATCTTTCCATTTTTGACACCTTTATTTTTCATTCGCCACTCAGACAGCTCAAAGCCTCCCTGTTCTTTAATTTTCTTAAATCCTTGCATTGCTTTTTGATATTCCCCATTATTAAAATACGACCAAGCAATAACAAAACTCCTTTGGTGAGGGTCTTCGATCTTAATACCGCGAGCTTTAAACGAATCGACTACCCTCTCTACCCACTCTGATTGATCTTGATCCAAGAAATATCCACCTGAGCCGGAATAAAGACTTATTATTGATCCTTCCAATTCATAAAACTGTTGCGGAGTTAAAATAGAAATATCAAGAGACATAACTTTCTCTCCAAAATCTCCGTCGTATTTATCAGGGATAGGCTGCTCAGATGAAAAACTTGAGACAGGTAAAATTAAGACGCTGAACATCAACAATACAATTATTTTTTTAAACATGTTAATTCTTTTCACCTCACACCTCCATATTGTCAGGCTACCTTGCTTTTAGTCATTCTTTGCTCAGATTATTCGAGAATTTATGGGCTTACCTTTTGAAAGCTCTACTGGATACTTTTCATTGTTCTTTTTCATTTTTGATTCAACAGCCTCGCTCAAATCAACACCGAGAACATTACATAAACTAAAAAGATATACGGCTATATCAGCTAATTCGTCCGATATGTCCTGATTTTTTTTAGCATCAGAATGTAGTGATCTGGAATCATCTGTGGTCGTCCATTGATAGATTTCCATTAATTCAGAACCTTCAACAGCCAAAGCCATTGATAAATTTTTAGGAGATTGATACTGCTCCCAATCCCTATCGTTTACAAATTTTTTAACTATACTTTTTATTTGCTGAATTGTGGTCTTTGAATCACTCATAAATATCTCCTTTTGATCCTTCTCGAACTACTCGTTCACCCATATAAGTTAATTGTAACATCTTACCCCCTCTGCTCCTACTTTATATCCCCTGGTCCGCTATACACTATCAACTCGTAGTATGATCTTAAATCCAATGCTCTTGTCCTAACAAGCGCTTTAAAGTTGGCTGCTCGCATAGGAATATACATCGTACCTATTAGCTTGCCAAATACATTGATAATGTTTTGTTTCTCTTTCTCGCGAAATTTTAACCAGGCTTCTTGTGCTTCTATTAATTGTTTTCTCTCTCGGGCATTAAGTTCTTGTTTTAGCAATTCGCAGAATTTGTTCATTTCCTCTTCCCACATTTCTGTAACTTTTATTGTGGCATTTGCCGTACCCGCGGTTGACAATTCCTGGGCAATAAGATCTGCTTCAACCTTATCGATGGGATGTCGATAATTCTCCTGCCCTGCATAACAAAAATTTCCCAATAGTAATAAACAGACAATCCATACCAATGTTCTCATTATCCCTCTCCCGTTAACCCAGTTCTGTTGCCTGATTGTTTCGGCTTTATGCAATAATATTAGTATAAAAACTGTTATTGAACAACGCGTTCAAAAATCGTCGGGCTGATTTTCTACAGACCTCGGAACAAAAATGTCCAGTCTTTTGAATATTTATGATCTTTCTATTATTCCAACTAGTTACTTCACAATTAATGGAAATGCTTAAGGTTACGTTTTCTATAAAAAAATACTGGCGGGGAATAAAGGATTCTACATCCAATAATTATAAATTGTTTATTTGCTTATAATTAATAACTTCTGCCTCACAATCTATGCAAGAATTATACAACTCTGTTTTTCAACGTCAGACAGGATTCACTCTTTTATAAAGTTTCAATCCTACCAATCAAAGCTAAAAGCTAAGACATAGTTGCCATCAGGAAAACGCAATTGTGGCCACCAAACAGCCTTTTGTTTCCAGGAAATTTCATTCATCCTATAAATAAATAATGTTGGGGCATCTTTTGGCGCTAATGCTTCTTCTCCACCAGAAATAATCCCTTGAGTCTCGTGACGGGATTGCCTTATGTCTCTATTGCGAACAACTACTAAGTATGCTTTGTTATGCCCCAGCTTCTTTATTTGTTCAATGGCTACTAAAAGATTTTTTTCTTCCCATAACTCAATGTCATAATTAGGATCAGGCCTGCAATGCTTAAGCATCTCAATAATAAAATCTATTGTGACTTCCGTGAATTGTTTGCCTTGAAATTGAGCTAACTTGTTATCTAAATATTTTGTGTCTTCAACTATTTCTGATGTTCTTAATGGATATGACGGATTATAGCTGCGTCCTGCAACATACATACCCAAAGAATTTGGGTCTAAAACATTTCTCCTGGTTGCGTGCAAAGGAGACGAAATATAAAGACCTTCAAATTCACCTATCGGATGCTGCGACACTAAATCACGAAGAGCTTCTTCCATCTTATGTATTAACTTAAAATGCTCTGCAAGCCTTTCGGGGAGAAAAAGCCTGATTACAGAAACATCTTTTTCTCTATATCCATACATTCTTGCATGCTGCAATACTGTGTCTGCATTGGGCCTTTTAGGATTTCTTCCATAATAACTTACTATTAAATTTTTTATTGTTACTCCTCTACCTAGTTTATTCCCCCCTACAAGCATATTATATGCTGCTTCAAGCTTAATTTCTTCACTTGTCGTAGCATTTATTAATTGAATGCTTGTTCCAGAAATATAAAATTTTATTTGGTCAACTATTTTATCAAAAGGTGGTAAATTGCTATCGGTTTTACTTAGATCATCATAAGCATTCTTTAAATCACTTGTTAATTTTGTATATTTTGCAGTCGATGTATCTTGCAACGTCTTAATTAAGTCTTCTTTAAAACAGCCTAATAATGTTTCAATGTATTTATGATCTTTTTGACTTAAACTCACGTGACAAAGAAAAGCATATCCTTCTGCTTCTTTTCTTATTATCTTTACAGTAGCACCAACTAAGAAAACATATAATGCCTTTCTCAGGCCTCTTGGAACCTTACCTTGAAGGGTAGGCTGATGCGTAGCTTTTAAGGAGTCAACTTCGTGTAAATCCACATTTCTTAAAACTTTTTGATCGTCATCAAAGAAAGTTGCTCCACCAACATATCCATCACCAGGATTGCTCAAAACAGTAAACGATGGTCTGTATTTATGATCTGGCCTTTGTAAAAACAATGCCTGCGGAGTAGCCGTAACTTGCAAATATGTATTAATCGGGAAAAATTCTCTGATCCCTGTTATAACCCTGTTAACCCCACTTATTTCACCTAATCTTTTACTCGTCTTGGTGTTGAGGCTTGCCTGATCGGCTTCATCATCTATAATAAGCACCGATAGCCCTTTTGCCCTTGTTGTTTTCAATGCTTCAAGTAACTTATTTAACCTACTGCTATTCTTAGAGCAAACAATAACAAGAGGAAAGGTTCTTAGGTGCCTTGCAAATTTATTTAGATCTTTCCAATCTTTTTTCCCCAAAACCGTTGAGCCTCTTAATGTTCTTTTCACTCTTTCAAGTGTCTGTTCATATAAAAGATCGATATCAGAAGTAAGGATTATTATGCACTGAAATCCGTTATCTGCAGCCATTGCCGCAGCTACTGTAATTATACTTGTTTTCCCGCTTTGAATTAGCCCGTATAACAATCCATCGCTTGATATTTTTGCATCTCCCGCAACAGGATCAACAGAACGCACAATAATTTCTGAGGCCTTATCAGATATTGATTTTAATCCTTCATCAGTCTTTATTGTTCCAGACAAAACCCTTAAAACTTCTAACGTATGCGGTCCGTCAGTAATAATTTGTCGTTCCATAACATCTTCTCCACGTTTTCCTAATCACTTATTTACAAAACACTCTCTCTTGCCATTCTTTAGGAGAAACTTTTCCTTTCATCTTTTGTGCTGGTCCTTTTACTGAATACTGCTCTCTAAATTTACGTTTGACAGAAATGCTTCCCTCTGTGCCCCCTAAAAGTTCTTTTGCCAAGTCAAAACTAACAGCGCAAACCCCGTCCCCACCACATACAAGACCAATTACTACATTTGTAAATTTATCCCTGTGTTTCTGTAGTAACTGTCCTTCTTCTTTTGTAATAGTAAAGCTCCACGGAGCCATGCTCTTGGTCCGGTATTTTAAATATATAAAGGTTGCGTCATTAACAATATATCCATCTTCATTTTTTTTAATGGTTAAAAAGCGGGGATCATCTATTAACTTAATAAGCCCCGCACCATAGTAATACTCTTGTTTATCAATCATATAACGATTCCATTTTTCTTTTTAAATTTATAGCATTTGTCGTCTCTGACTCTTTAATCTTATCCTCTATATAAATAAAAGTCAACTGTTCTAAGTTGCCCCTATTAAACCTGCAATTTGCAAGCATACAGAGTTATTCTTATTCATATCGTAATTACTTTTGAAGCCGCCTCTTGTTTTTGGGATCTTGATCATTAACTGCATTTGACTTATAATGAGTTCGAAGGGGATCAGCTATGAATAAAGGTGAGCGGAATGAGTTGTTAATAAAAATCAAGTTGCTTCATATGAGAGATGTTCAGCGATCTTTATCTGGACCGTTTAGATCTGTAACTAACGTAGGGTTTGATAGAACAGAATATCCTCATTTACCCAGCAACTTTAATCTTGCTACATTAACAACATTACAAGATGACAGATTGGCTCACTTATGTCAGAGCCTTGGAATAAGTAAATCACCCACACATTCAAAAAGCGATGTATCTATTAATAACGCAGGATATTCGGTAAAATCCTTCGCTTCAGCTCCGCCAGCACTTGTAAATCATACAACCAGATCGGGCTTTGAATTTGCTTGCAAACACTCCAACACCAACATTGTTGACTTGGATAGACTGGTAGCTCAATATTGGGATTTAAGACAAGCTGGGACTATTGGTGAAGACATAAAAAACAATGCCCCAAATTCTCCTTTTTCTGCTCATAAAAGCATCCTTGCTCCAGTTCTTCAATACTTTCTTTTTCAGGGCACTGGGAGCAGGCTATCCAATCATCCCGCCAATTATATCCTGGATTACACCAACCCTCTGGATCCTGCAACTTGGACAGTTTTAAACAGAAGCTCAGTAATTGACTGCGTCTGGGATCGGCTTATTTTCTCAGTACGCGCAAAGAAGGGAATGCCTGATAATTATCCTAATAATGCAAACCAATCAAACAATGCAAGCATTGCTATTTGGACACGATATAGCTCTTCTGAATACCGCGGAGCATTGCATATCCGAGCCTCAAAATAAAACACTCTTTACACAATTCCTCTTTTTAAAAGCTCTTTCCCTATTTCCCTTACTATTGTAACCGGAACGCTGTTTCCTACTTGCTTGAATTGTTTGTCTTCCGGCCCAGCAAGATAGAAATTTCTGGGGAATCCTTGGACCTGCAAACACTCTTTGGGGGTAATATATCTGGGTTTCCCGTCCACAATGTAGCAATCCCAATTAAACCTGTTATTTATCCCTGAACGACGCCCTCCGATACGTATGGTAAAAGCATGTTTTCTTGCAGTCTTACCCCTCATAATAGCACTGAAAGTTTTCTTGATTTTTATTGGCTCAGGAAATTCAAAGTCTATTTGCAAATCTTTGCGTATGCCTACGATAAATAGTCTTCTTCTGATTTGAGGTAAACCGTAATCCGTAGCACTAAGCACTTTGTACTTCGTTTTATATCCACATTTTACAAGTCGCTTTTTTATGTACGAAAGCGTTTCGCCTTTGTTATGTTTTTCTAACCCCTTCACGTTTTCCAAAATAAATACTTTTGGCTTTTTTACATTTAAAATCCTAAACACATTGTAGATCAGCGCTCCCCTGTGATCCTTCAATCCTCCGCCTGGACCAATATTACTAAACGATTGACAGGGAAAACCTGCACACAAAAGATCAAACTCCGGAAAAGAGCTTGCACTAATTTTTGTTATATCTCCTGTTGGATCTATCCCGAAGTTTCTCTTATATGTTTGATTTGCATGCTCATCAATATCTACTGCAGCAACACATTTTCCACCTAAGGATTTTAAACCATAATGAAATCCGCCTATTCCGGAAAAAAGGTCAATAAACTTAAAGTTATTTTGTTTGTTTTTTTGTTTACGCTTGGATGAGGCAATCATATTGTAAATCCTTTTCTAAGCTCCATTAACTCTCTTAAGAAGTTCTTCCCTTTCTCGTTCGCCATAAAGAAAAAAATCTCCGCATTGTTTGCTCCCCTTGAACTGAACGGGTAAATCTATATAGTAAAGGTCTCCCAGTTTTTCATGTCTATGGTGCTTTTTTGTTCTCCCCATATACGCTCTTCTTGTATCTGTAAATAAATTGACGGCAAAAAACCTTCCATTCTTTTCAACTATTAAATCAATCCCGTTCTCAATGTCTAGCTTTTCATTATACAAAACCACAGCAAAAAGGTTCCCTTCCTTCAAAAGCAAACAGAAGTGAATATCTCTTACCAGGGAAGGATATGTTCTGAACACTCTTGCCTTAAGACCTTCCTTCTGTTCTGATGTCAATCCTGCAGAATCAAACCATCTGGAATTTTCGGCAAGATAATGTTCCCAAAAATCATCTTGTGAAGGCATATTCCCCTTTTGTATCAGAAAAGAATAAAAAGAAATAACAAACATAGGAAACTTCATCCCCCACTCAACATCATTCCTTCTCACCTGGATAAATGTAAGCGTATAATTAGATATTTGGTCTTCGATTTCCATTGAGGTAAGCTTGATTAAATCTAGCTTATTGGGATATGCTTCTGATAGAAACTTATTCATTACTTTAGTATACTGTCAAAGCAAATGCAATGTCAAGAACCTCAGGCAGGTCCTATTTTCAACAACTAAATTCCAACTGAGATTCGACTGTTTTCTTAAATAATTTCGGTTGCAACAATTCTTGTATTATATTTTTTGATATTGCCTTAATTGCGGAAACAGTTACAGCGTTACCTAATTGCCTATACCTGTGAACATTTGCCACGCATTCCGTAAAGTGATCCGGAAATCCTTGCAAGCGCTCCCATTCCACGGGAGTCATTCTGCGAACGCCATTTTTGTTTACTTTTCCTTTTATATGAGTAACGGGGGTAAAGTCTTTTAATCTTTTATCGATAACTAAGTTGCGCTCTCTTCCCATGCCTCCCACTACTACAGCATTTGCAATCTCGTCATATCTTTTGATTTCATAGCCGAATCCGTTCCCCTTTTTTTCATGCCTTTCCCTGTGTCTTTTAAGCCCTGCAAGGTATACATCCGAAATATAATACTTCACACTCACAGCTTTCTCTTCCAAAATATCCTTTATGGTCTTTGTGCTGTCCGTGGGTTGGGGAAAACTAAACCCTCCTCCTCCATTTTTAAATCCTACAATATAAACTCTTTCCCTGTTTTGAGGAACTCCAAAATCGCGCGAGTTAAGAATTGCCATTTGAGTTGAGACATAGCCCAAATCTTTTTTAAGCACATTCATTATAGTGTCCAATGTCTTGCCACTTCTATGATTCCGCAATCCTTTAACATTTTCAAGTAAGAACGCATCTGGCTTCTTTTCTTTTATAACCCGCGCAACATCAAAGAAGAGAGTTCCTCTTGTATCTTCAAACCCTCCTCTTTTCCCCGCGATTGAAAATGCTTGGCAAGGAAACCCCGCCAATAAAACATTGAAGTCATCTATTTCAGATTTTTCGTCTGTTTTTGTTATATCGTTTTCAGGGTCGTGAGAATCATTCGGGAAATTCTTCCTGTAAGTTTTACAGGAGTGCTGATTTATTTCGCTTGTAAAAACACATTCTGTTTCTATTCCTAATTCTTCTGCTGCTCCTTCAAAACCAAGCCTAATTCCACCAATCCCTGCAAAGAGATCTATGAACTTTAAATTTTCTATCATATCTGTCGCCTCTCCTGTATTGCTTTGCTTATTTTTTTAACGCAATTTGTTGTATCCTTTTTTATTGCGTTGTCCCAGAATCTCAGGACTTCCCATCCTTGCTTTTTCAGCTCTCGAGAAACTTCCTTGTCTCTTTCGATGTTACGCTCTATCTTAGATATCCAAAATTTCTTTCTTACTTTGAAAACATCCTTTGCTTTTTCTCCCCATCCGCGTCCATGCCAAAAGGACGAATCACAGAAAACAGCAATTTTATATTTTTTCCAACTGAAATCAGGTTTCCCAAATATAGTTTTTGAGTGTTTTCTGTAACCTCTCAGGCCTGAAAGCCAAAAAGCCGAGCTCATTATTTTCTCGATCTCTGATCCTTTGGACTTAATCCTGGACATATTGAAAGAAACTGCAGATTTTGATCGCCTCAAGTCAAACTCCATTTTGTATTATTATACCACAAAACAAAATCCACCGAAATTCTTTATTGAGTAATGTAGATTTTTCTAGATCGTAGAACTCAAAACTCTCCGTCTTTATCTTGCAACACTTTGGTTTACAATAAGTTGCAAGATGTTCTACACAGGAATCATGCAGAAACAAGACACTTTTCAATATTTCCCCCTATTTTAACTGGTTGTTTCATCTGCGCCATATTTAAAATCCTTAAATTCTTTCCTAAGAAAATCCGGACTCATGTGCCGATATCTTCTTGTCATGCTATCGCTCTTATGGCCTAGAACCCCTTGTATAACTTCCGCAGCAATCCTTTTCTCTGTAGCAATAGATGTAAAGCTGTGCCTAAGAGAGTGTACATGAACTTCTTTCAACCCTGCTTTTTTACAACATGTCTTCAAACGATCCAGAACCTTTCTGTCTTGTAATAATTTCCCGTTTGTATTTTTAAACAGCAACTCTCCTTCAGTCCTCAATTGTTGCCTTATAATACCCCTTATTTCATCAGGAACGGGAACATATCTTTGTTGTTTTGTTTTAGGAGTCCAACGAATTCCTTCAATTACTTTTTCTCTTATAACTATAAGTCCTCTGGCTAAATTAACATCTCTTTTTGTTAAATGAATAGCCTCATTAACTCTCATCCCTGTATATACTATAGCTGCAATAAGTTCATAATACGGAACCTTGTATCCCTTGCCCTTCATATACTCAAGAAGTATCTTTGTCTCCCTTTCATCTAAATGTTCTACCTGAGGATCAGTCATCTTCTTAGTTGGTATTTTACTAACTGGATTTTTAATCGCCCACTCATGATCCAGACAATACTTGCAGAGATTTGAAATAATCATTCTTTCTATATTCCAAGTTTTATTCGATATTAATTCATTCCGGCCAGAAAGAAAGCCCCAAACTGTTTCTGTTGTAATCTCTGAGATATTCCTTACCAACTTTTCCCTCAGGAATCCCTGAAATCGTCTTATAACAACATTGTATCGCGCTCTAGACTTTTTGGTGGTCAAGGTCGTACTAAATTTATCTCTCAAATATTTTTCTATCACCAAATCAGTACCAGCATGTGGATTATATCCTTCAATCCTCTTAATAGCACGTTGTTTATCATAGTCTCTAGCAACCCTTTCTGCTTCTAATTTTGAATGCGACAAAAATATACTCTTTGTTTTTCCTGCCTCTGTAGGGCGAATATACCATCCCTTGCATCCAGGCAGTTGAACCATCTTTAATTTTCTTTTTCTCATAATAATGTTCTCCTTTCGTTATTGTTAATCTCAAATCTTTTTCGTACTGATGCAAGGTCAAATCTAAGCTCCCTTCCTATTCTGAAAAAGGGAATAATCCCCTGCGATGTCATTTTGTAAAGCTTGTTCTTCTTTATTTGAAAAAGCTCACATAATTCATCAGGTTTTAAATATTTCATTGTTCACCTCCTTTTTTTATGTAAAAAATGATCCTCATTAGACAAAATAAGTCACAATCACATGAGATCATTCTCTTGCAAATTAAACAAAGTAGCCTAATTTATTTATGTGTATTATTCCTTCTGATACAGACTTCGTGTGGATCTGCTGGGGCAGCAAAACTCATATCACCACCCACAGCAGAAAAGGAAGGTTATTGTTTCAGTAGTTCTATTTCTAATTCAATACGTTTCTTAAGTATTTCTAATTTTTTAATATTAAGACCAAACCCTAGCACAAGCAAGCCATTTCTCTTTGCGCCATCATTTGTAAAAAACACTTGATCAATATTTTTTAAACTTGCGTGTTTTTTATCTTTACCTCGAGGAAAAGATTTTTCCGCTATAGCTTTTATATAGTCAAAAGATACGTTTAGATTTTTTGCAACTTTTTCCAAAAACTTCTTTTCAGCAAGATATTTTGATTTACCCAAATCTTCTATCCGTTTCAACTCCATGCTTGATATCCCCAATTTGTCTGCCATAGACTTAAGGCTATACTCTTTCCAATCCGTCTTCCCCAGCTTAATCCGTGTAGCATGGATAACACTTCCTATCTGGCTCTTATAGATAACCGGTTCTGCAGATTGATCCTCCCACATTAACTTTTCCGAAACTATATGTTCAATTGAAACCCCTAGAGCAGTTGAAAGGTTATTAAGCATTTCAGCGTTAGGCTCAATCTTCCCTGATTCAATTTTCTTTAGTTCCCCTACTTTAACATTTAAAACTTTAGCAAATTCTTTTTCCGAACAACTCTTATCATTTAAATATTTCAACCGCAACAATCTTATTCTCCTAATTCGTTCAAACCTTGGTTCATTATATTCACTCATTACTCCTCCTTTGTTTGTTACAGGGAAACTATTTGCTTCCCCACTCTAATTATATTATATCACACTTTTGAAGATAATTCAAGTAAAATTTTAGTTATTTTTTAAAATAATTACGAAATAATAACGTTTTTGTGGTATAATAATACTAAGAGCGGAAAATGGTTCCGCATTTTTTAATTGAAGAAATAAGGAGAAATAATGAAAAGTAATTTAGAAATTAATGTCATTTCGCCCAGTGGACAAATTGCTCCCCTAGAAACAACAAGCGACATCAAAAACAGCTACACAGTAGAACCTTTAATACCCTCAACTAATGTCAACCCTCTTGCAAATGTTGTATGGGAAGATATACGCCCGATTCATCCCATGTTAGACTTTACTGACACCAAGGCATATGTGGGAGTCAATCTGGATTTTAATCGCCCCCCTCTGATTGAATCTGTTCCTCATATTATAGGCTCAGATGGCACAATTTGCGCTGCCAACGACATTGTAACTTTATCCGATAAAGGCCTGCGATTATCGCGAATAATGCCCTCTGCTCCTCGCAGGTGGAAAAAAACTCTGCTGAAAGAATACATAGAACATTCTCATTCCGTAAATGTCAGAGATGTATTTGAAAATGTCCGAAAATATTTTCAGAAATATGTTTATTTTACAGATCAAGCAACATATTCCTTTATAACCTTATGGGTCATTGGAACTTATTTACATCCTATTTTTGATGCGTTTCCACTAGTTCTTCTTTGTGGCCCAAAAGGCTCGGGAAAATCCAGAACCCTCCTTTTAACATCATTGTTGGCGTTCAATGCCAGGTTACAAGGAGACCCAACCGCAGCAACGGTTTTTAGAATTATCGAGCAGGAACGCCCAACGCTTATTTTTGATGAGATGGAATGGTTATCTCAAAAAACTATGAACCCTAATTTATCAGCTATTTTTAAATTCGGTTATAAAAAAGGCTGCCGAGTACCTCGTTGTGCTTTCGATTCAAAAAGAAATCCTTACGTAGTTGAATTTGACACCTATTGCCCTAAAATGTTTGCTAACATCCATGGGCTTGAAGACGTATTAGGAGATAGAACTATCACTTTTTATCAGCGCAGAAAAACAGATGCTCAGGACATTGAAACCCTTGACCCCTCTGAAAAAGATCCAGAATGGGCTGAGTTAAGACATTCTCTATATATCTTTATGCTTACTTGTTGGCGAGAAGTTAAGCGATTAATCCCGAGAGACGAGCCTCAATTAAAAAACAGGGATTTTGAGCTTTTCTCGGGCATTATTGCTTTAGCAAGTTTCTTTGAAAAACATGCTCTGATTAAAGGGCTATACGATGAGATCGTTTCTCTTGCGGTACAAAAAGCTGCGGAAAAAAAAGAAAGTGACAAAGAAATGAACCATGAAAGCATCTTAATTCAAGCTTTATTATCTCTAGTCACACAAGACGACTGGTATACCATTCCTACTATTATAAATACGTTGCATAAATTTTTTCACAACACACCAGAGTGGATTAATGATCTCTGGACAGGAAGATCCTTAGCTCGAATTGGAATAGGAAAACCCGGGGGAGCAAAAAAAAGAAGATGGACTACTGATGACTACAGCAAGGGTAAATATTTAACATGCTACTTTATCACTAAACAGGAGGTTGAAATACTCGCACAACAATATGGAGTTACACCTGAACCTCTCTTTGAACAGAATTCTAGTGAAGCTACAGCTGACTCTTCCCCTGAATATAATCCCTTCTTAGACACATATACTGAAGAAAATTAACAGTTTGAACAACTTGAACATGTTTTTTGAAAAGGGTAGGCTTTTACAGCTACCCTTTTTTATTTACTATCTGCTTAGTAACCACTTCTTATAAACATGTTACTCCTGTTCATCTTGTTAAACTATCTTGATTCAATACTATCGTGCTTTATTAATAATACCGTTTCACAAAATCAGATAAAATTATACTTTTTTATGCAACATACTATCCTCCAAACAGTTACTCGTGTCACTACCACATACATTAGTACAAACCTATGGATAAACAATCTCTGAAACCTGTAAGTTAACATAGAATCTTTATTCCTCGGTTTTGTAACATTAATTTGTGAATAGTAGCAGCTAACCTCAAAATTGTCGAGATCAGCCGCCACTATTCATCCCAGCTCCTTTATCCCGCAACCATCATAAGCTCTTTTATCTTTGCGGAAGCTTCTTTTGTATTAAGCAAATCAATATTATCAAGCTCAACTCCTCTATCTTGAGATAACCTCACAAGCAAGCATTTCTGCTTCTGAGTAATTAGTCTATTATGACCATTTCCATTCCCATTTCTATGAGGCCCCCCCACTTCTCCCTTAGCTGTAAGATCAAGCATATCACTATCTGAATTAATTTGTCTTAAAATAGCTGTCTTGGCCATGACAAACAAATCATCTACTATTGAGTCAGCCTGTTCTCTCGGAACATCTCCCATTGTTTCCATGGTGACACTATATGATTCTCCATTGCTTCTATATCCATAATTTGCTAAGATTCTCATTTGCCTCTCCTTTCAATTCAGAAGCCTTGGTACCAAGACTCATTTTTAACATTATGTCCTCTTTGATAAGATAATAGTGGCCTAATACCACCTAAACAACTAAGACACATTAATCCATAATCAGTAGAAAAACACTCTTCAGCTGTGACCCCCTTTTCATTCACTAATAATGTGTTGCAATAATCACATACTCGCGGCTCTCCATCATCAAGACGCACAAAGATAATAAATTGGTTATCGTTCTGCATTCACATACCTCCTTTTAATTTGTTCCTGTTTTTCCCAGAGCTCATCAAGTTCTTCACGTTCACTGAAAACCATTTCCGGATCTTCTGCACATTCAATACGTGCTATCAAATTGCTTATGTGCAAAGCCAAACATTTTATTTCCTCCTCAACGGTCATTCTCATCACCTCCTTTTTCCGGGCATAAAAAAAGAGAGCCTTCTTAGACTCTCTCAATATCCGTTATTTATAAATTCTTATTGTCCCTTTAGAACATTTCCCTACTTAATCGCCAATAAAAGATAAACGCTGATAAGCCACGTTTACTTCTAAAACTGTGACGATAAGCAAAATAAAATCTTCTCTTAAATCTTGTCATACTCCCTCCTTTCCTTCATTGTTGAAATAGCAATGAGAACAATCACCGTTATTCCCATCTTCTTGGCAAACAGAGCAAACTCTTACCTTATCCGCTCTTATTAGCCCCAGGATCAATAGTTCATCCAGAATCTTGGTCATAGGCTTTTGATACGCTCTTTTGACCCGATAAAGGGTTTTTACGGCATTGTCCTTAATCATTGGTTGATACATTAGCACTCACCTCCTTCCTAGTTTACTTTTTAAAAAGTTAAAGTAAGTAGGCAAAAAAATACCCTCCCCAATATTCAATGAATATCAGCAAGGGTTATTTATATAAGTGACGTCGGCCACGAAAGTGAACTAGTAAAAATTATATAGTTCTCTCAGAACCTGTAGGAATTTTTTGAGAAATTTTAGGTGCGTAAAAGGATTTGATTAGAAGCGAAGTTTAATCAGCTTTGTTTTGCTCCGCAGAAAGGACATTTATTAACAGTGTTATTTATATCGTAATTGCAGTTTTTGCAAAATTTGCGACCCTTAAATTCAAGTTCTGCAATATGAGCTTTATTTGCGGGTTTCACGGAAGATTGGTCGGTTTCAACAACCTGATTATCAACCATGAAATCTGCTTTAGTTCCTGCATAATTTATCAGTTCATTAATGCGATCTGTTAAATATGGATGACTTTTAAATGCAATATTAATATTGCTGTAAAAATTTTTTTGTTTGGTTTGCTCTATAAGTTCTTTTAAATTTAGTTGCTTTAGTAAAGCATCTGACCCCACTAATAGTTTCGCCAAAGCTCGCAAAGAACCTTCTATGTCCATAGCAGCCATTAACCCGGCTCTATCCGCAGTAAATTCCGCACTTCTACTCCATGCCATAAGTGGGGCACAAAGAGGCTCAGTAATAATTTGTAGTAAGAATGCTGCGCCTTCTGTGAGAAAATACAAGATTGTATTACATAAAACATGCTGACTCTTTATGTGCCCCATTTCATGTCCTATTATAAAAGCAAGCTCTCTGTCATTAAAAGCATCCACTAATGATGAATGCAAAAGTATAAAATGATTTTTATCTGTTCCATACGTATGCGCATTAAAAGTTGGATCATATTTTAGAAATAATTCAGGAACCTGCATGTTTAATCGATTTGCACAAAATTCTGCTATTTTATGGATCCGGGGGATTTGACTCGAAGATACCTTAACTGCATTTCCAATTAATTCGGCACGATGCAATGGGAATGTCCAATATTTTATAACTAAATTAGCCGCTTCCTTTAGCAATGGAATCTTTGATGAAAGTTCTCTGATGGTTAGATCTGAAGACAGTGCATATTCTTTTTCGCTAAAGTCCGCTTTTGTATTTACAACCAATTCACAATCCTTTGGAAAAACAAAGCTGCAATTTCTACAATAAGACCTATCTTCCGATGAAAAGTTTCCGCATTTAGGACATTTTATCTGTTCGTAAGACATTTATCCTCCAACTTTTTCTAATAAATCAAGTCTTTTAACAACGTCTTTATATTTTATATTTTTAGCAATCAGCTTATGATAACACTTTTTAGCTTGTTTAGGATCTGTTGTTTCGCATATATTACCCAGTTCGTATAATAAATCCATAACCTCATCATCTAAGACCAGTTGGGCAAGTTGACTATATGCCACTTCGTACATCTTTCGCTCGATAAATGCTTTTACGATAACTTTTAATGCTTGCCTGCTGTCAATAGTTGTATTCGTTAAATCCTTTTTTAGAAGTTCTTGCAATTGCTCTATCTGCTCATCTACTTTTCCAATTTTTCCATAAGCTAAAGCTAAATGATACCTAATTAAAACAACATCAGGATTACCCCTCAAAAATAGCTCATATAGATTTGCTGCCTTGTCAAAATTTCCTTTTAACACCAAAGCCTTCCCTAATATTGCAATCACCTCTATTTTTAAATCTATATCTATGGTTTTCGAAAGTGCTTTCTCGTAAATTTCCATCGCTTCTTTTCCCATAGAACCAAGAGCTAAAAAATTCTTAGCTAATGCGATAACTGCCTCATCATTTTCTTGCCTAGCTAAAATAATTCTACCTTCTTGGATTGACTGATCATGTTGTTTTGTTTCATATAGCATTTTCATTAATAACAATCGAGACTTGTAATCATCTTTACAAAATAACAACTTCTCTTTTAGTATTTCTATAGTGATTTTACAATCGAAATCATTTTTTTTTGAAAGATAATACTGCGACAAGTATTCAATGCAACTCTTCCTTAAATCTACTCCTAAGCTATCATAATGATCTTCTATGAAACTTATCGCATCAGTTTTCCGTATCTCGACTTTTACATATGATTGTATTAAGATTTCAATTAGTTGCGAATCTACAGATACCCCGTCATCTCTAAATGATTCTAATTCTTTTATTGCTTCATCAAACTCTCCCATCGCACAATAGCATTTTGCAATCTTGATACTTAAAGAATAATTTTTATCACCTAATTGTTGTGCTTCTTTAAAAGCAGCTAAAGCTTTCTCTGTTTGATGCATATGGAACAGCCATTGATCTCCCGCACAAACCAAATCCTTTTGTTTTGCTTCTTGTTCTTTTTCTCTTCTATCTAACAAATAGCTAGCTTGTTTTCTTAATCCCTTATATGCCTTATCTCTCTCTTTGTTTCCCCATTTTCCTGATGCAGCAGATTTGTAAATAATATAACTACCTGCTAAAGGGTTAGTAGCAGCCAACAAGGCCCCTATCCCCATCTTTAATAGTTGCGTAGCATCTTTGCCTAAGCCACTTGTAAAAAGCTTTCTATTAAGCCCCACAAAACCTTCAGAATTTCCACACTCATAGCATTTATAATCGCTTTCTAAGTTCAGTTTTTTGCACCTTTTACATATTTTAAAATCATCTAAGTAAAATGTTTTACCATTTCTAAGAAGATGCCAGTCTGCCATATTATCAGTTTCGTAATCATTAGACTGTTGCTGTTTAGTCTCCTTCTTGCCTTCTGTCAATGAAACAGCATCTAATGGCCCTGTACAATGGAAGCAAACCTTCCAACTATCATCATATTTTTTATTGCATTTTGAACAATACATCATTTTATATATTCCTGCTTCAGAACTACTTGTTCTAACCCAATTACGCTAATCCTTGATTGTTTTAACTTCTCTTTCTTCAATCCATTTTTCAATCTTTTGAAGGTCAAACTTTACTAATCGACCCACTTTCACATAAGGAATTTTCTTGTAGCATACCCAAACAGAAAGTGTTCCAGCCTTAATATCCAAATATTCAGCAAGTTCTTTTATTCCCACAAATCGCTTTTCTATCATCTCCCCCACATTCTCAATCAGCAGCTGCAAGCCATCTTATTACTTTTCCTGACTTAAAAGTAATATGTCCCACATTCTGATATGTCCAAACTTCTCTCGAACTTGCTTTAGCAATAACATTAGGTTTTCCAAAAATATTTATTACTTCCTCATTAGACATATCCACTTTCAATAAACTAAATTGTTCCAAAGAAGCTATTTCTTTCGATACTTGTTTTTGTTTCTTAACTTTTACCTTTTCTCCTATTACTTGAGGCTGTAACATATCTTGCACATCCTTTATTTCTGCTTCTATATCGGGATGTACGCTGAATAGCCCAGGGGAAGACTTACACTTGCGTAGTAAACACAACATCGTTTCTTTTGAATACCCTAATCTAGCTAAATAAACCACCCCTTGCCTATTCGCTTCTAACTCTGCTTTCTTCCCATAGGAGCTAACTATTACTGGATTTGCAACTAAGTTCCCATACCCAGCATACGGAACAAATAAATTAGCAATCTCAAAAACAGCAGTTGTAGCATTAGATTTTTTGACCTTTCGATCTATATGTTTAAGTTCTGCGTGTGCCAGTTCATGCGCCCATAAAGCCAACAAGTCTTCTTCTGTATAATTTTCTGCACTTGCTGTTGTTATGACAAACGACCTGCCCCTAGCCCCGCTGGGATCTTTATATGTGCCAATATGGGCTGCACTATAATTTTCCTTACCTGTACTTTTTACAAAATATACGTTCACTGGGGTACTTGTTATTCCCGTAACAGCATGTACTTTATTTACAGCAGTCATTACTTTTGATGTGAATGGATATGTCTTATAATCCACAACTTTAGCACCGCGAGGTAATCTTGCAGATGTAGTCGCACACCCGCTTAATATCATCGCTAGCATTGTAACCTGTATTATTTTTTTTATCTCCACAATTTCCTTTTATTTTTTCGCTGCTTCTTCCTTGCTTTTTGCTAACTTCTGTCGTTTAATGCTTGATGGGCCAAATCACTTTTCCTAATTGATCTTCTGGAAATAATATTATAATTGCTTTCTGCCTCAGATACTTCGGAGATAAACCTTTTGAGTAAGCAACATAATCTTGAACTGCTTTAATTGCAGTCTGTCCTTTTCTGTAAGGTATGGACCTGCCGAGCAAATCTACTTTGCGACCTATAAAAGATTCTGCCCCGCGTGTTTTTCCGAATTTAGGGAGACCAAAGTCTTTTTTCACATTTCGACGATATGGAAAGGGTCTTTTCGGATGTTCCTTATAAAAAGACCATACATCAAAGTCTTTGATTTCATTTTTACCATCTAAGTAATGTAAAGCAGCCCCTTGACACAAAGCAACACATAATAATTTATCTTTATAAAGTGTCCCTGTCTCAGTTTTTCTCTTGAATAAATCTTTGCGGTCTTCATAAGCAATTCTTGCAAGTCTTTTGAGATCTTGCTGAGTTATTTTTTTTGTAGATCTTTCTTCCGTTTTGTTCGCCATATAACTACTCATTCTCCGCCCATAAACACAATTATTTTTCTTTGCTTTCCAGAATTCGTTTTATTTTTTTAGAAAATCTAAAACTATCAAGCCCCTGTTTTATTTTCCTGTTTATTTTAAACCTTTTTAAAAATTTAATTTTTCTCTCTAACCTTGCTCCCTTCATAAATCTTACTATTCTTAGCATTTTCGCAACTCTAAATATTCTAAAAAATGGGACAACCAGCAAGACATCAATCCAATGCTTTTGGAAAAATTGTGGTATACTTTTACATTGTTTACAGATAAAAAGCAAATCCACTATAAAGACGCTAAGCATAGCCAAACTAATTATATTACAAAAATCTCGGATTGTTCCCGTAGCAAAACAGGATATACCAAAAAAATCAACCAAACAATAGAAACGCTATCAACAAACTGTGCCCAAGTGTCTTTTTTTATCACATTAAGGCCCTAACAATTATCTTCTCTTTTTTTTCCATTTCTCACTCTTATTTATTTGCTTGTTTATCTGCTTTTTTATTTTACTCGCTTGTCCTCTCTTCCCTCCTCCTTGTTTATTTTTTAATTTTACTCTTGTTTCTAATTCTTTTTGAATTAGATTGAATTCATCTTCTGCGGTCCCTGCCATTAGGTAATGCACATCTACCATTCGTAATATAACTTTAGTCCTATTCTTGTCCATATTTTCTAACCAAAAACCAAAATTATGAGAAGGCTTCTGGAAGTCTCCCGCGGAAATTCCCAAATCATTCTTACCAAGTATTACTCCTTCATCGAAATCTTTTTCATATATAGTTGTCACTGTATCATTTAATACTTGAACAATAGCCGTAAAAACTTCAGCATACGAATAGTTAAAAATCTTTTCCTCAATTTTGTTTGTCCGCTCCACATCTTTTCTGAAATGTGCCAAATGACTCTGAGCTGGGGCACAACCGCTTAACCCAATAATTAAAACTAGTCCTAGTATACATTTTTTCATTCCCACAACCCCCTTTTGGTCTCCATTGCCTCCTCATACAACCTCTTAAACAACTCCGCATACTTAACACATGGCGGAATAGTCATAGGCGAAGCATAGCCAGACTTAACTATCTCTACATTAACAAAAGTGCCATCTGTGAGGTAAATATACGCTAACAACCGTCCATACCTATCCCGCTCCTGCACATCAAACTCAAGTCTTACCTGCTTGCCTTCTACAAGAGTTTTAGTGAACTCAGTAGCCTTTTTTCCCATTAAAGTGATGGTCTTGATGTCTTGCCCTGTCCTTTCGCTGTCTCGCTTGGTTTTACTGTTATTACGGCTCTCAGGAGTATCTATGCCTATCATCCTAACCTTTTCGCCGTTCTCAAGCTCTATGGTGTCGCCATCTACCACCTTTGTGCATTTGATGTTGTTGTAGTCATACTGCTTGCCAAGAGGGATTTTAAGTTCAAGCCCTACTGTTCCACCTGATTCGCTGTTGAGGGTTACTTTGCTAGTTTCAGCGTAGGATTCTATGGCAATAAGCAATAATATTATTGCAACTAGTAATAGTTTTTTATTCATTTTGCCTCATCGCAAGACTTATAAGTTATCTAAGTCAGATCCTTCCATTTTGATTCTTTCTTTTTCATTATTAGATTCGCTTAGGTCTGGTGAGATATAGATGGGAAAGCTGTATTTTAGCGAAAGTTTTTTCTGCTCCAAAAAACCTAAACTAGTTGCTGCTGTAGCTATTTTCATTTCAATCATCACTTTTATGAGCCCACCACTGTATAAGTCACTTTCTTTTTGAAATTCTTCTATTTCTGCTCTAATCATTAAGATTTCCGTATCGATATCATTTATTATTTTTTCATAATCTTTGGGCTGCTTGAAAATCTCTCCATCCACAGTATATTTAATATCTATAAATCGATTAATTCCAATTTTCTTTTGCTCCAACATTGTTTTAGTATAACTCAGTATTTCCTTCCTTTGCTCAATAAGGATTTTTATAACTCCTCCTGTATATTTAGCACTTTCTTCTTCAGCCCTAGAGATTTTCCTTTTAATATTTAACAAATCTGCATTTATATCATCCGTATTTTGCACTTGTGAACATCCATTAAGAAAAACAAAAAGTGATATAAAAATATATAACGCTGCTGAACTTACTAAAGTTAATTTTTTTCTATAGATCATTCAAACTTTTCTCCTTCTTCTTTTCTGCTTGTTCCTTCGCTAAATCTTTGGAGCCATACATGATTATTAAATTCAACGTGAAATTGTCTCCAGATAGACCAAGCGTGATTTGTGATTCTTCGAGTTCCCATCTGTCAAAATAACCCCCTTCTCCCGTTGATATCGCAATCGCATCAGATATATATTCATTTTCACTTACCCTTCTAATTCTATTGTCAGGTTCCCCATACTTCTTAATTAAAAGTTCTTCTATGTCTTTAAATTTTCCTATGTACTTCTCATTATTCGTTGTATTGACTTCAAAAAGAATGATTACTCTAAATAACTTGCTGTTAATAAAAGAAAAGCCTACTTGCACCTCTTCCGCTGCTATTCGACTTCTAAAGCATATCGACCCGTCTTCTGCTTCAATAAAAATCATTTCAGGAAATGCTTCTCTTACTTGCTCTTTAGACATCCCCCACTTAGCATCTTTATATCCCTCTTTAGAAATTTTTACTTCAGCAAATACATCTTTTGAAATTAATATGGTTAGTAAAACAACTACAATAAACCCAATGACATCCCTGAATATTATTTTCACGACACCTTCTCCTTTTCTGTGGACAAAAAAGACAACCCCTTCTCTAAGAGATTGCCTCATAAATTATTCTATTTTTGTCCTCATCTTTCACTCCCATGTGGCCTAATTAATCCAAAGTTACTGCACCAATTTACATATTTTAACTAACGGCTGCAATATAATTCGCACAATACTCTTTATCAATTCTTTATCGGCAATATAGCTTGCTAATTTGGGGCTAATCCCATAATATGTTCCCACAAATATTTTACCAACATTATTATTTAGCAAATACTTATCTCTAAACTCACATAGAATTTTAACTTCTTTTGCTAAAGGCGTTCCATATGTAGCTGTCGCTATAAAGCAACCGCCACCACTACCACTACCACCACCGCCTCCTCCGCCACTACCTGAAGGTACACCAGGAGCCGAAGAAGTTGCAGCACTTGTTTCATTTGAATAACGAGATTTAGATTTATCACGATTTGCTCGTATACGATAATAATATGTTGTCAAAGCACTTAAACCAGTATCGCTATATGTTGTACTATTAGCAACTACAGTAGCAATCTCACTGTAAATTCCAGTTAAGCCTGTTTTTCTTTCAACTTTAAAACCAGTTTCATAGGTTGCATCATCTACCCATACTAAATTAATTTGACTAGATGATATTGCTGTTGCTCCTAAGACACTTGGGGTTATTGGAGTAATAGCGTTATAAGCATTTATCCTTCCTCCTGTAGCAACCAGACCACTTAAAGACGCCTTTACATCTACAGAATCCTCAATTGCTGCTTTTATTTCAATATTCGTCATGGATGGATCATGTGATTTAATAAGTGCTGCCACTCCTGAAACATGTGGAGCAGCCATAGAAGTACCAAGAAAAGTATCATATTCTGTTGTTCCATTATAGATTTGATTGATATTAGTAACTATAATGTTATCAAAGTAAAAACCATCATCAACAGTATTAGAATCACTTATAAAACGGAATCTAATATAAACCGTTGAGCTACCATCATATGCTGACAAATCAGCTTTAACGGGAGTCCAGTAAAAAGGACTACCAGTAATCCCCGCATCAAAATATCCATAATAGTAAGCATAAAGGGGGATATTCGTCCAGGCAGATAAATCGGTTGAAGCCTCGACATAAAAAGCATCGTACCCAAATTCAGTTGATCCATCAAACAGGAAATATAAAAATGCCTGAGAAGCTAAGGAAAGATCAATAGCAGGTGTTATTGCCCAAGAATCTGTGTTATTTAAATAAGAAACGTATGAACTTTCAGCCAGGGAATAAAAGGGGCTATAATATCTTTCGGTTGTAGTGCTCCAAGTAGCATTTGTTCCTCCTTGAGTCCAACCAATAGCACTGCCAGTGTCAAAATTATCACTCCAAATTGTTGTTGAGCCAGGAACTGTATTAAAGATATTAGTCCCTGGAGCAGCAACATCGACAGAAGTTACTCCATAATTTGAGAAACCTGCTCTGGCATCATTTTGGTCAGTTGCCGCTACTGCTATTATATTGGAGCTTGTATAGCTAGCTGGATATACTGCAACAATATCATTGTCTGAAGCATCGTTCCCTGATGCACAAACAACAACTGCAGAAGATGCATCAATAGCAGCTTTTTCGGGAGTACTATAACCACCACCTCCTAAGCTAAGGTTAATTACATCCGCTCCTTTAGAATTTGCATATGTTATAGCAGATAAAACATTCGTAACAGATGTTCCTTGACCATTTGCATTTAATACTTTAAGACTCATTATTTTTGCATTCCAGCATACACCAGTGCCCCCAATAGAGTTATTCCCTTTTCCAGCAATTATCCCTGCAACATGCGTCCCATGACGATTATCATCTATAGGGTCACTATCATTGTTTACAAAATCCCAACCATAGATATCATCAACTTTGCCATTGGCATCATCATCGATTGAATTACCTGCTATTTCTCCGGAGTTAGTCCACATATTGGCGAAAAGATCTGGATGATTATAATCAACACCTGAATCAATTACGGCAATTACTACATCACTGCTACCAGTGGTAATATCCCACGCTTCTGGGGCATCAATATCTGCATCCACAGCACCGCTAACAGTATTAACAATTTGTCCAGTATTATTAAGACCCCATAAGCTCCCAAAGTTATTGTCATTAGGAGTACTCATAGAATACCTGTAATAATTTGGCTCAACAAATTCAACTTCAGGATTATCTTTATATCTTTGCATAGCTTCCTCAACCGTTACCCCTTCTGGAAGCTTTATATGGTCAACCTCAATGTCCTTAAAATTTCCTAATATGGTCAAAGATGAGGAAATTCTAAACATTTTTTTTTCATATTTACCAACTGTTTTCTTATATTTAATTAACAGCTCCCCAGGAACAAATTTAGGCTTTTGAATTTGTTTAAAAGTTTTCTTGCCCCCTGCACTAAAAAGATTTTCTGGAGACATTAAAACAAATCCAATCATCAAAACACAAAAAATAGTTTTTTTCATTAATAACCTGCCTTTTTTGACATTTAATATTCCTGGTTAATGCTCTGGAGCATTTAGATATCTCTTATAATTAGGCTCTGCATATTCAATATTGTCATCATCTTTACAAATTGCCAAAGCATTCTTAACTGACAATCCATTTGGAAGCGTAATAAGCTCAACGTCGATACTTTCAAAATAATCAATTTTAATAAAACCGTGTTTCTCGTAAAATTCTTTTCGGTAAGATTGAGGCGCTGTTTCTTTAAACTTGACTAATAATTGATCCGACGCATATTCCTTTGATTCTGTCTTAGTATAACTTTCGTTTTTAGAAATAGTTTCATCCCTATCTCTGCTCTCAACATTACCACTCCCATTACTGCAACTAATCAGTAAAAAAGGGATAGTTATACATATAACATTTAACAAAAAACCTTTTAAATAGCATCTCATAAATACATCTCCTAATGATCAATTAGAGCTTCACCCTCTTTTCCATTTGTAACCGAGTAATCCTAGTAGTGCTGGACCTAATAGCAGTATTGTTACGGGTTCGGGGACTGGAGTAGATGCTTTAGTGATATTAACATCTGCATTAACAGTTCCCCAATTATTTCCATAATCAGTATCATTGAACCCCAACCATAATGCCCCACTTTTATTAACAAGACTTGAATAACTCTCCCCAATAAAGAAATAGTCATTATTCCCAATTCTTCCCATCAATGCTGCGACTGGAGATCCCGCCCCTGGGTATGTAGCAGCGATGTTTTCATTAGGATTTCCATTTGGCCCAAAGATAAGGTTATATGATGTTGGGGCATTACTCCAAGTGCCCGACGCAGAAACCTCAAGCAAATCCCCATTATCTAAAAATAAGTTTGTATTCAAGGGAGTTATATTATATGGAGGAATAATGTTTTGATAATACGTCGATGTAATTGAATCTAAGTCAGCATCCACTGTAAAGGTAATTGCCTGCGCAGAGCCAGTAAAGCCCATAAGCAGAATTACCGTTGTAATAATAATTAATTTTCTCATAGGACTCTCTTTCTCTTAAACCCAATCAATCCCAACAAAGCTGGGCCTAGCAACAACATGGTAGCTGGTTCTGGAACTGGGCTACAATCTTTGGACAAAACACCCTCTACAATAGCATATTCACTACCCATTCCCCATGTACCCGTAGTTTGAGCTTGCTTCCAGTCATTCCATGTACCCGTACGGGATTCTACATGTTCTCTATCCCAGTTCATAATTGCCCAGTTTTCAACCCCACCATTATTTGGCTCTCCATCTTGCCAATGAGTATATGTAACCGTTTCTCCAGAAATCCATGCCCAGCCTTCACTTGGTTCCTGAGAACCTGGAATCTGATAGAAACCAATCCAGTAATATTGCCAAGAGTCAAAAGTGGAATTAAGCCATCCTTGTTCCTCTGCATTGTTTATGGTAACCAAATTCCCTCCCATCCCAACTGCTACAGCTTGTGCATCATACCAATCTCCACCAGGAACATAAATTTCTTCATACCAGTTGTCTAAATAGGTTACATATGCATGTGAATCCCCTGCAAACGCAAATAAAAAACAAACACACCACAATAAAGACAATACCTTCTTCATGCCTTTCTCCTCTCCTCTTGTAAACAAAAAAGCCCATAACCACGCCCTCCTGGCTATAAGCTCACCCAATACCTTTATCCTATTTCTTCCTAAGCTTTATGATTTTAGCATACAGCAAAAACTATGGCAAGGAGTTTCTAATACAAAAAATGCCCCTATTGATAGCTACATGTTCCCCGCCAATGCTCCTTCACTTTAGAGCGGGACAGGTTACGTTAGGAGGACAATTTCTCATACTTTTGCTCATTATTGGGCACTTCATCATAGCACATTTCATAAGCATTAAAACTAAAGCACCAATTATCATTAACAATACTATCTGTCCAAACATTTTCCAACTCATACTTCTCTCCTTTTTTTAGAACTACTCGTTCTCCGTCGATTCAAATTACTCCTTTATAAAGCATAGGCTACTTGCCGATTTATTTGTGATGCCACCATACTTTAAATTTAACAACAATCCATAAAACGGCTCCTGTGACAAATGCTATTGAACAAATTGTTGAAAAATACGCTATCCCCATATTAAGTTCGCCATTAGAATTACCCATTAAAGAAACAGAGCCCATTGAGCCTGCACAACCCCCAATCATTAAAAGTACAGCTATAAGCATTCGCATTTTTAATTTTTTTGATGTTTGTTGTATAGTTTGTTCTTTTTCGGTTGTAGGCGTGGATTTGCTTTTAGCGGTGGGGATGGGACATCCGCATTGAATACAATTCGCAATTTTATCTGAAATTTGCTTATTGCAATCTGGACAATTTATAAGAGCCATATAGACCTCCCTTAGATTTATTAACAAAAAAAGGCAACCTCTTTTCTTCAGAGATTGCCTTGTAGGGTTATCCTGTTTTTAACTTCATGTCCCGCCGCATCGTAGTTTATTGCCTAATCACCCCATTGTGATAAGTATATAAATTCTACTCTTTTGCTATAAATTTGTCAAGAATAAGGCTAGGGTCTCCCTCACTTCACAAAATACTCAATCTCGACAACACTTTTGATCTCTTTCTCAATGCTACTTGTATCATTAACACCATATCCTGAAATCTCAGTAGAGTGCAACGGGGTTATTTGAAAAACTCCAATCCTTACTGATGCTATCGGCCCTAATCGAAACTTGCCCTGTTTTGAAACTACCTGTGCTCTATCCTTGGCATTAGCTGTAGCTTTCCCTATCATTTCAAGCTTAAGCTCTTCAATCTTTGTATTGATATATTTTGGCTCCTTAACTGCAAGCTGGACACCTTCTCCTAGCACCCCAACAACATCTGTCGCAAGTTTTTCGATTTTATAAACATCCTCGCTCTTTATCTTAACGCTTTGAAACAACTCAAAAGATACTCTTTCCTCAGTCTGATACCCTTTTTCATTCAGCTTGAATTTTTCGCCGATTTTAGCAGGAAAAAATTCAACTTCTTTTTTTGTAAAACCAAAATTTTCAAGATACTTCTCTACCTTTTGTTTATCCTTGTTAAGAATTTCATAACAAGATTTCAAATCACTGTTTTCTGCAAAAATAGTAGCCTCAAAGACAGCCAGATCTGAACTAATTGCCTTTTTCGCATAGCCCTTTACTTTTACATGTCCTTTATTTTTTATTGAAATCGCAGTGCTGGAAAAAATGTTTGCCGTCCACACAATAGCAAGGCCAATAATAACTGCAACAACAATTGAAACCAATCCTTTTTTCATAACACGCCTCCTTGTTTTTTCTGAATTATATTAAAGAAATAATTTTATGCGTTGTATTGTCGAAAACAAACTTAGCTCCAGGTTCTCCACAATCCCTCAATTTGATGAAAAGTTTTCCGTCTTTAAAGTTAAGATTGTCACACCAATCATACGAACTATCCGGCATATATACTATTGCATGAAGATTCTCGACTTTATCATACCTATAAATAGGTCCCCTAAAATATGACACAAACAAATATCTGTCATTTTCTATTTTCGCAAGTTTTGTTGACTCATCAGGAATATTGCCAGGATACTCTACTATTTCAACTTTCCCGTTTTTGACGCCTTTATTATTGCTTCGCCACTCCGAATGTTCAAAGCCTCTTTGATCTTTAATTTTCTTAAATGCTTTCATTGCATTTTGATATTCACCATTACTAAAATACGACCAAGCAATGATAAAACCCCTTTGATGAGGATCTTCTATCTTAATATCGCGGGCTTTAAACGAATCGACCACCCTCTGCACCCACTCTATTTGATCTTGAGTTAGAAAATATCCGCCTGAGCCGGAATAAAGACTTATTATTGATCCTTCCAATTCATAAAACTGTTGCGGAGTTAAAATAGAAATATCAAGAGACATAACTTTCTCATAAAAATCACCACCATATTTATCAGGGATTTGCTGCTCAGAGGAAAAACTTGAGATAGGTAAAAACAAAAGACTAAACAACACTAAAAATATTAACAATTTCTTCATCTCACACCTCCATGTGGTTTGTGGTTTAAAAGTTTACAATCCATCTTCTAATAAATCCATTCCTTCTAAAAATTCAAGATCATCATCTATTTTTTCGATCTCATCGTCATCTTCATCATCCATATCACTTTCATCACGCAGGGAGATCAACTGTCCTTGCTTTAATTCAAAAGTTTTTTGGCAATCCGGACATTCAAAGATAAGATCCTCTTTTTTTACTAAGTCTTGTTTACAATCCGGGCATTTATATTCTTTTTCCATTACATCCTCCAAACAAAAAAACCTTCCTTGGTTTCCACCAGGGAAGGTTTTACTTTTTTAACGTCCGGGATTTATTCCTTCTTAACTCGGGACTTTTTAACTATATTTTCAGCATACTCCTAACTTTAAGATGTGTCAAGATTTAAAAAATTTTCGCTTCCTTGCCTGTTTTTCTGGAGACTAAATGCTTTTTTAATAAAATTGTACCTGAATTCATTGTGGATAACTACACAGGAATTACGCAATTATTTTATATTTATACAGTAATTGGGCAGGATTAGAAGCAAGTAAACGCAGCTATGATTACTCAGAAGAAAAACGTAACCTACTATTATCCCAACTAGTTACTTCACAATTGTTGGTCTACCTTAAGGTTACGCTTTCTGTTAAAAAAGTTCTGGCGGAGAGTGAAGGATTCGAACCTTCGGTACCTTTCAGTACAACGGTTTTCGAGACCGCCACATTAAACCGCTCTGCCAACTCTCCGAGGTTGTGGCTGGGAATTAAGCGAATTTTTTTACTGCTTCAAATACCATTTCGCAATTGTTGTCTTTATTGATAATCGCCTCCGGATCTACGGAAAAAATCTCAGGCAAAGGAGCTGTGTTTAATTTATCTGTCATTATAATCACCGGAGTATCCAGTTTTTTGATCTGTTTCATATATTGAAACACTTTGTAGCCGTCAATATCCGGCAGTACAAGATCCAAAACAACTATATCCGGGCATTCCCCATCAATCTTTTCCATCCCGGATTGGCCATCTCCGGCAGTAATAACATCATAGTCTTCTTTTATTAATCTATCCCTTAAAACAGTAAGAACTACGACATCATCATCAATAATCAATACTTTCTTTTTCTTCATATCGTCTCTTTCAAATGTTAAAACCTAAATGTTTTCCGCATAAAATTATTATTACCTATTATTGTAATCTATAAAAACTAGTTTTTCAATTTATTTTCAGCCTGGCTATAAATTATATTGTATCAGTTATATTATAAAAGACAACTTAGACCAGACAGCAGATTTCTTTTTTTTTGGAATAGCGATATAAAATGAAGAATTAACTATAGGCGATTATATGAATTTTTTACTGCCTCTACTCTATCTGTCATTATACTCACCGGGATCTCTAATTTTTTAACTTTCTTTATATAGATACTTTTAGGCGCGATGTTTTGCAAAATAAATGCTACAACCCCAGGAATTGTATTGCTAATCCAGATAAGCAAATAGTTGCGCCTGCTAAGGCATGGCTATAGCGTTCCAGCTTGCCCATAGGAAGAAACTTTACTCCTAATGATGCCAACATAACTACAGACATCATTGTGGCAATCGTCACTAAACTAAACACCCCCGCAACCAAGACAACCCCACCCAGACTTTGTTTTGCAGCCGGATACATTAATATGGGAATCAGCGGCTCACATGGCCCAAGTACAAAAATTGTAAATAAAATCCAGGGAGTGATATTCTTTGCCTGCGCATCATGTACATGGCTATGCCTGCCAATATGAGTATGCTCGTGCTGATGGTGATGGCTTTTTTTGTCTGCATGAAGGTGAATATGCTTATGCGGCTTATGGCGTACTGCTGCACGAATGCCCCATACTGTGTACGCAAATCCAAATCCAATCAACGCCCACGCAGCTAAATTCCCGCGAAAACCCTCAAACCCTTCAAGCTTCATAACCCCAATGCCAAAAGCAATTCCAATTCCACCCAACACCACAGAACTTAACACATGTCCCAACCCACAAAGAAATGTGATAATTGCCGTTTTGGCAACAGACCATTTTCTTGCCTTGCTCATCACCACAAACGGTAAGTAATGATCCGGGCCAAACAGTGTATGAAAAAATCCTATAGATGCAGCTGTAACACACAATACTGTTATTTCTTTTTCCATTTTTCTCCTTATAGCATACCTGCCAACAGCCCACAGTAACACGTTTTTTTAAATAGTAACACGTGGGTGGTAAATGTCAAGCATAAAATTTTTTAACCCAGATTATGCGTTAGACACGGCTGAAGAGTGCTAAGATTTTTGAGATTAAACAGTTACAAAAAGCTTAGTGCTATTCGCTGTGGGCTAATGCATAATTTGGGTTTAAGGCGGGTTAAAATGATTTATTCGGCGAGTACCTCAACAATCCCGTGTTGCAATCAGATTTACCTCTAATCCTAACAAGTTTTCTGCAATAACATCACCGATAAGAACAATTCTGTTAAGCCTGATTTTCTTTATTGCTTTCATGGCCTCTTTTATTTTAGCTTTAGGTATAGGCTTGCTAGTTTTTACCGGAACCATTTTAAACGACATGTTTTCCGCTAAGACCGTGGAAGTAAGTATGCGCATAGGATTTTGTATCTCCGCAGCAGCGTAGGCTTCTCCTTTTGCACATTTATTGCCGATTACACTAACTAACTTGCCATCCTGAATATCCAGCATCAAATCACACCCCTGAGGACATTCTATGCAAATAATTTTTTTGTTCATATTAATCTTTCCAAATATTCTGCTGCCTGTATCCCGGCAATACTGCTGTCTTCTGTCACAGTATCCGCCAGATCATATATTTTAAATGCATTACCACAAACAAACATGCCCGGAACATCGGTCGTGTTGGTTTTTTTATTAATCTTTACTCCAGCCATCTCAATAAGTTCATTTTCCTGAATAAGCCCCACGGAAAATAATACTGTATCACAATTAATCTCAAAACAAGTCTCCGGTAAATCGTTAAGCATATCATCCACCTGTACCACACATACTTTCTCAACTCTGTCCTGCCCAAAGATCCCGGATACCCGGTGTCCGCAAAAAAGAGGAATATCAAAATCCTCCAAGCACTGCACCACATTGCGCACTAATCCGGAAGGTTGTTTTTCTACTTCAATTACAGCTTCTACTTTTGCACCCTCTAAAACAAATCTGCGTGCCATAATCAACCCAATATCTCCTGAGCCAACGATAACTATTTTTTTACCAGGCAAAAGCCCTTCGATATTAATCAGCTTTTGGGCAAGCCCGGCAGAGTAGACCCCAGATGGGCGCGTTCCAGCAACATGCACCATTTCCCTGGTCCTCTCCCGACATCCCGTAGCCATAATCACTGCTTTAGCTTTTATGCTCTCCATTGTGCCGGGTTTTATATATGTAATTATTTTATCCTGCGTTAACTTCACGGCAAATGTTTTCAAGCTGATTTCTATTTCTGGGATATTTTTTATTTTTTTAATAAAACGATCCGCATATTCAGGCCCGGTTAAAACCTCGTTAAAATAGTCAAGACCAAAACCAGGATGAATGCATTGGTTTAATATCCCCCCCAAATACTGATCCCGCTCAAGAAGGAGAATGTCTTTCACGCCATTTTCATCCGCAGTAATTGCCGCGGCCATTCCCGCCGGACCTCCTCCAACTATAACCAATTCCCGTTCAACCATCTGCTCTATCCTTTTTGATCATCTCTGTTCCAGGTCCACGCTTTGTTATTTTGGTTAAAGGCTTGCCTGTTTCCTGGGACAGTATCTTCATCAGCTTCGTAGTGCAAAAACCTCCATGACACCTTCCCGCTCCAGCCCGGGTTCTAAATTTTATCCCGTCTAAAGTCTTTGCACCTCGCTTTATTGCTTCTTTTACTTCTTTTGCCGAAACCATCTCACAGCGACAGACAATATCCCCAAAGTCAGCATCCTCTTGAATTGTCTTTTTTGTTTTCCATAACGGCTGCGCAAATAAATGCGTTGTCTTATTACGATGCTTTTGAAAAAACAATTTGCGCCGCAAACGCAAGCCGGTTGCTTTTAGTAAATCCTTTACCATCGCTGCGATTGCCGGAGCAGCACTCAACCCTGGCGATTGAATCCCAGCCACAGTTATACATCCGGGAACACTTTCCTCATGCCGAATAATAAAATCATCTCCCGACACAGGGCGTAGCCCGGCAAAATAGGCGATAATATCCTCTCCCTTTATCGAAGGAACTAATCTCTTTACAGAAAATAATACTTTTTGCAAACCTTCATCAGAGGTAGATACGTCTTTTTTATCAGTTACGTCCTCTGCCGTAGGCCCGATCATGGGATTACCATCAGATGTTTTTATAACCAGAACTCCTTTTGAGGTTTTACTCGGCAATGGAAATATCAGATGATTCGTTATATTCTCTCTTTTTTTATCCAATAAAAATTCTTCACCTTTACGCGGAGTTATTTTAAAATCATCGATGCCCATCATTCCGGCAATTTCATCTGCAAATAACCCGGCTGCATTAACGATATATTTACTTTTAAACATTTTTGTTGACGTATTTATCTCAAAAGCAAATTCCCGGCCAATATTCTCCACAGGGGTAGCTTTAATGTTTTCTACCTTTGCAGAAGTAAAAATTTCCACACCGTTTTTTACCGCGTTCTCACTAAGATCATATGCCATTCTATACGGACTTATGATTCCAGCCGTAGGAGCATGCAACGCAGCCACAATTTTCAAAGAAAGGTTGGGCTCGTGTTTTTTAAGCCACTCTTGATCCACGATATTTAAACGAGGGACTCCGAGAATTTCTCCTTCTTTTTTTAATTGTAAAAGACGTAACCGCTCTTCTTCATTAAAAGCAACTATCAACTCTCCGACTTCTTGAAAATCAATACCTAGCTCTTTGGCTATTCTGCGGGTAAGCAAGTTCCCTTGTACACATAGCTTTCCTTTTAAGGAATTGGCCGGATTCTGTGTGCCGGGATGAATAATCCCGCTGTTTGATTTGGATACTCCAAAGGCAAGTTCAGTTTCTTTTTCCAGAAGCCCAATGCGTATTTTATATTTAGAGAGTTCCCGCGCAATAGCGGTACCAACAACCCCTCCCCCAATTATAATTACATCAAATGATTTCATGAAAAACACAATCTCCCATAACAATATATTCTAAACGTTAAAATATATGTTTTAACTATACTCCTTGCGCCACAATTAACCGACCTACTGCCTCTTTCCAACCACTATAAATATTCTTAGCCTGTTGTTTCGACATTTTTGGTTTAAATACTTTGTCTTTGCTCCAACATTTTTGGATATCTTTCGAATTCTTCCAATACCCTACACTAAGCCCAGCTAAATAAGCCGAGCCTAAGGAAGTAATCTCTATCACTTTCGGCCTCACTACATCAATCCTCAAAATATCCGCCTGAAACTGACAAAGAAAATCATTCCGAGCCGCACCGCCGTCAATTTGTAAAGATTTTATTTTTAATCTGGAATCTTTCTGCATCGCAGCTAAAACATCTTTTGTCTGATAACATATCGCTTCCAGTGCCGCTCGTACCAGGTGATTTTTATTTGTACCACGGGTAATCCCGCAAATCATTCCCCGCACATCAGAATTCCAATAAGGCGCACCTAAGCCAACTAGGGCCGGCACAAAATACACTCCAGCATTATCTTTTACCGCTTCAGCCATCTTGGCTGATTGTTTTGCGGTGTCTAAAATTTTCAACCCGTCTCTTAGCCACTGAATAGCCGCCCCGGCAATAAATATCGCACCTTCTAAAACATATATAGGGTTACCCGCACTTCCGCAGCCTAAAGTAACAATAAGTCCATGTTTAGAAACCGGCCTTTTCTTTCCGGCATTAAGTAAAACAAAACTTCCTGTACCATATGTATTTTTCATTGTTCCCGGAGCAAAACATGCCTGCCCAAACAACGCCGCCTGCTGATCTCCGGCAATGCCAGAGATCACAATCCCCGCCGGAAGTTTCCCTAGCTTTACCGTTCTTCCAAAAATACCAGATGATTTTTTTACCTCCGGTAATATTTCATGCGGAATGGTAAACTTTTTAAGAATCTCTTTATCCCATTTTTTATTGTTAATATTAAACAGCATTGTCCGCGAAGCATTCGTATAATCCGTAGCATGCACTTTCCCGCCAGTTAATTTCCATAGAATCCAAGAGTCTGTCGTACCAAAACACAACTCTCCTTTGTTTGCCTTAAGCCTTGCGCCAGGTACATTCTTTAAAATCCATTCTATTTTTGTCGCGGAAAAATAAGCATCTACCGGCAATCCTGTTCTCTTGCGGAAAAAATCAGCCCTGCCTTCTTTATTTTTAATTTGTTCGCAACGCCTTGCTGTTCTTCGGCATTGCCAGACAATCGCATTATACACAGGTTTGCCGGTTTTTCTGTCCCAGATAACAGTGGTCTCTCTTTGATTGGTAATACCAATAGCAGTAATATTTTTAGGTGGTATTTTTCGGAAAACTTTTTGAATAGAATTATTTACACTTTTCCATATTTCTTCCGGGTTATGTTCTACCCAGCCAGGCTTAGGAAAGTATTGGGAGAATTCCTCGTAAGCTGAAACAACCTGCCTACCCCGTTTATCATAAACAACCGCTCGACTTCCAGTTGTGCCCTGATCAATCGCTAAAATATATTTCATATATACCCCTCTATAACCTGTCCGGAAAATCCGAAAAGATGCCGTCCACACCAAGAGCTTTGACCCTTTCAATATCATCCGGATCATTCACTGTATAAACAAAAACCTTCATATCGCGATTATGAGCATCATCAACCAAGGCCTGATTAATGAATTCTTTTGAAGGATGCACAGAATAAGCATTTACCTTGGTCGCGCCTTCAGCGTATCCAATTGGAATCCCGGCAATTACAGCGCCTACTTTTACCTGTGGACAAATCCGACTAAACGCAAGCAATTCATAGTGATTAAATGATGATACAAGAAAGTCTTCATGCTGCCAGCCATTTTCCTGAACATATCTTTCAATTATCTCCGCAACCGGTTTTGCCGCATCCTCCCCTTTGATTTCAATATTCACTTTTGCTCTTTTATCAACACACACGAGTACTTCTTCAAGAGTAGGGATGTGCTGGCCTTTCCCCGCATCTAAAGCGCGCACTTCAGCAAAACTTTTATCCGCTACCACCCCGGATCCATTCGTACTTCTATCCAGTTTTCGGTCATGTACAGCTACGATTTCACCTGTCTTACACCGATACACATCAAGCTCCACCCAATCCACGCCTAATTCTAAAGCTTTCTCAAAAGAAAGTATCGTGTTTTCTGGTTCATATCCTCGTGCCCCACGGTGTCCAATTTTAATTATCATTCTCGTCCTCCCGATCTTATCCCTTGGAATAATCTGTAATTTTTGAAGAGAAATAGTCCTCCTGTTTTTCAGGAGGGCGTAGCCTGCTGATTTCGATGAAAAAATCATAGATTATTCAAGAGGCAATACCTACATAATACTCTGTCTTTTATCTCAGGGCAATAAAAAAAGGCACACAGATAACTGTGTGCCTTTTGATTTCTAGATATTATATTTTTTTAAATTGCGGATTCAACCAAACTCAGCTGATTCCCAGCAACTCTTTCTTCCATAACCTCTTGTACTACTAATAAATTCTGTAACGCCATTGCCATTGCTCCATCAACCTTCAGAGAAACATTCATAATATCAATCGTCATATCTTCCTTCGTTATATTTGCCAATTCTTTTCCTGTTTTTGCTTTCTGAATAATTTTCTGGATTGTCTCAAGCATTGCGCTTGCCATCTTATATATTGCCTGGTTTTCCTGTTTATTCTTCAAAACCATATTTCTTATATGATTAGACAGGTCAAAAGACGCTAAGCGTGACTGCCTAGAATCCAACTCTAATCTACTTAAAATAGCATTAATCGCCTCATAAATACTTAGCCATTGCTGCTGACTAAACCCACTGCCTTTAGAATTTATAAGGGAATTTCTCAGATTAAAAACCCTCTCCCAAGCATTGCAATATTCCTGATACGTGTAGATATTTTCACTATATTCAGCAAATACACTCAAGGCATTATCAACTTTTGAAACATCTTCTTTTACCTCTTTTACTGCATCTACAAATTCCTTTTTCGATATTTTGCGTTTTTGTTCCTTCAAAGATGCAAACTTTATCTTCCTTGCAATTTTGTTCTTTGTATGGTATTCAAATGTTTTTGACATCCTATTTACCGCTATTGTTACTCTTTTCATCTCTTCTTGTTTATGGTTTGTTTTTATATGATTTAAAACTTTATCCGCTAATAGCAATATCTCTACTCCTACCGAGGCCGGCAGAAAAATGTTGTGCGATTCAATTCTTCCGATAAGAAAGGTCACCTTATTAATAGCTAGTTCTAAGGAATCATCTCTCTTGTCAAACTTTTGATCTACTTCTCTTTCTATCTGCTGTGATATCTCTTGTATTTCCGCCTTGATTAGAACGAGTTCTTTTTCCTGCATTTTTAAATACGTTGCAATCATTTCCTCGTTTGTCGGATTATAGGAAATCAATTCACGTTCATATGTCATCCTGGAGCGCTCAATACCTCTAGCTAGTGCTCCAGCTCCCTGAGGCTGCATACCATATTTGTTTACTAAATCTGCCTCTGCCCCTTCATGAATACTGCTGATATAAATATCGTCTTTTTCTTGCTCCAGGTCATAAACGTTTTTTCCCAGTCCTTCATTAACACTGGAAATCAATGCCATGCGTTTAACAAAATCTCTTTCTGGATATTTAGCAATAAGAGCAGCCAATGCCTGCCCCAATTCATACCCATTATTCTTAATCCAATCTCTAGCATCTTGTTTGCCTTCTTTTGCTGCTTCAGTAACGGTAATTGGAGTATATTTCTCCAATCCATCCTTTTTCAGTCTTCCCTCAAGCCCAGGTCCGGCAAAATAATCTTCAAAGTCTCTTAAGCCTTTGCCGTATTCAATCACTGGGTAACCCGGGTTGTCTTTAAAAAATTGTTCCGAATCCGCTAAATAGGCTCTTCCCATATCCCCGCATTTTCTTATTATTTCCTTCGGAGTATTTCCTATTTCAATCGGATGTTTGCCACCTGTTATATCCCCTACCCACTTCCAGGTAACTTTACCTTTTGCGTCAAAACCTTGAATCAAATTATGGCCACCCTCCATAAGCGTACCATCAGCTATATTCGTAATATTCGCGCCTGTGCCTAAAAGTACGATACAGCCATCTTTTACATTGCGCAATATGCCTAACGGAGAATATTGCTCTCCTTTCCCGGCACCTTCGCAGTCATTACTAATCGGCGCCTTTATATCCATGCCCCACTCTTGGGCTAAAATCTTTTTTAATGTGCTGGAGTAAGGATATTTATTAAACTGCGAAAGATTCGGTGCGGGGAAATCAGTCCCCCAAATACCGTTTTCTTTATCTACCGGCCCAGCCAATGTAGAATGAACAACACCTATATTATCTCTGTCAACATTATGTTGATTTAAAAGCTCTACGACTTTTTTCCCAACAATCTGCATCATCTCATTAGGATCTGCCTTTTTTAAATGTTCCTTTGTCCCATATGCTTCTAGCCAATCAAACTTCAGTTCAGCTTGTATGCGATTAAATCCATCGTTTATAGAAATAGCCAACTTCGTTCCCCCGATGGAAATTCCTTCATATCTATACGCTGCTTTAATCGTATTCATGCCGATATCACCAACTCTATGTGATTGCGCATCAATCGTTTTAAATCCCAAAATATCTTTAACAAATGTGATCATCCCGGCTGTAGTCTGAGGATTAACTCCTTTTACTTTTAATCCTTCTATATCAACTTTTATTTCTCCTTTTGCATCCACTAAATTTTCTGCAGCTTCAGGAACAGATTCTAATAATAATGCCCCTTCTTCAATATTCCCGTTATCATTATCCGGGGAGTGAGTCCCCGTAGCCGTGAGTGCTATTTGCCCCCTATCTTTAGATATCTTGTCTTTTAATTTTACGCGACCAATTAATATTTTCTCTTCTGGGGAATCTCGATATGCTTTTTTTTCATCAATCGACAGGCCTGCAGTGCCATTACCTGTAAAAGTCCCTTTTCCTATTTTATAAACCTTTATATGTTGCTCTCCGGGGAGTGCTTCAAATGCTACAACCTGTTTATCCCATCTATATGAATCCGGATCAGTTCCCCATTTACAGCCCACAAGATCTCTTGCTTGATACCAAGCTGGCGCCCCTTGCGTGCCTTTTTTTTCCAGGACTAAAGTCATCGATCCATACTGTAAATAATTTTTTAAAGACTGGCAGTATGGCCGGCCCTTGTGTTCCTTATCATATACCTTACTAAGTAACTGTTGGTCAAAATTACTTTCCGCCATAAATAAAATCTTGAAATCTTTTTGAATATATTGCATTGCCCTTTCAAGATCCTCTACCCCGTCGCATTTCAAAACAAAAACCACATGTTTATCATTATCAAATTCCCCCAAGTTATATTTCTCGAAAAAACTGTTTATCCGGCCAATATCCTCATTGTTTGCCTGAAAAACATTCTGCACTATGGATGCGGGAAGGTTCAAAGATGGAGAAAGAGTATCTGTGTTACTCTCTGGGGACTGTATTTGCCCTGCCGCAAATCCAGCATTTGTCAGCAAAAACAACTGTATTAGTAAATAAGCACTAACTTTGAAAATCCTATTTTGTTTATTTAATACTCGCACAATTCATTCCCTCCTATAATATATCTTTAAAAAGTATTTTATCTGTAAAAAAAACAATCGAAGAAGTATATCATAGAATTAAATACCTCGCAACTAAATATGGTGTTTTTTTTAAATATGTGAAAATCCCCCATAAATAGTCGCCAGTTTTTAACATCGCCTCACAACTTATTTATTTACAACAAGTTAACTGTTTATTTTTATTTGCAAAAAAATTCAACCCGTGATATACTTTATCGTATTTTTTAAAAACACTTTAATATCATTTCATGAAGGAGGCTTCAAGTGACTCAGCTTACAAAAAATTGTATCTTAGGAATAGCTTTATTCTCTATGCTTTTATTGCCGGTGATCGGACTTAAGGCTCAAGAAGCTTCGTTCGAATTACATGCTCCAGGCACACAGTTTCCGGTTGATTATACTGCGTTTGGTGAATTTTATGATGTAAATACCGAAAACTTTTTTTACAACACCCTTGATCCTGTTGGATTAAAAGCTGCGGTAGGCGAAGGAATATATCCTAATACTACAAGCATCTACGCCGATCCTGGGTATCAACAGTATTTAAGTGAAGGAAAATTAGGTGGAAGTCATTGGGATTTTATTAATACTGATGACCCACAAGCTGATTTTTATAAATGGGCTACGGCACCCGAAGAACCTGGAGTAAAACTGTTCTTCACAGCTCAAGCATTAATAAATGCCGGACATATTGAACACGC
Source organism: PVC group bacterium (assembly GCA_024231215.1). Classification (GTDB taxonomy): domain Bacteria; phylum Omnitrophota; class Gorgyraeia; order B26-G9; family B26-G9; genus JAAEQR01. Next base: position 52,502 of record JAAEQR010000099.1, read on the forward strand.
GATAAAAGCTTTTCACGCAATTATTATTCATTACCAAAAATCTCCGTGTTATGATCCCTGGGGTGATTTTTATTGGTATGTTGGCCCATCCTCAGTCAGCATGATTGATACTCTTTGCCGCGATTATCCGGAATTAGAAGTAAAATTAACCACTGCAAAAGTACGGATTCAAAACGGAAGCGATCTTGATCTTAGCAACGACATTGCAGTTACTGATCCGGGCAGCTTTATCAGTTATACACACGCCGATAGATTAGCCGCTGTGAGCGATCCATCAACATTAACCATCGCCGAACAAAGAGGCACTGGAAAAGTACAAGTAGTAAAATATTCAAGTGGACATTGGCAGCTTATCGTCGACGGAAAACCGTTTATTATTAAAGGTATGACTTATGGGCCAACACAAGTCGGCATGGGTTCTCAAGAACAAGGGGAATGGATATCTTTAGATTCGAATAATAACGACAAGATAGATGCTCCTTATGACTCATGGGTAGATCGAAATAATAATAATATTCAGGATTTTAATGAACCTACTGTCGGAGATTTTCAACTTTTAAAAGAATTAGGCTGCAATTCCATTCGATTGTTTCATTCTGCCGGAGACGATAATATCACATACGATCCTGGTGAGCTGGATAAAACAATCCTTAGAGATCTATATAATACTTATGGCATACGAGTAATCTTGGGGGATTTTCTTGGAGCGTATACAATTGGTTCCGGTGCAGACTGGTCAGTTGGAACAGACTATACAGACCCTCAGCAAAGAGAAAACATGAAAAACGTAGTTAGAGATTTAGTGCTGGACCATAAAGATGAACCATATGTACTGCTCTGGCTGCTTGGAAATGAAAATAATATGGAATCTGAATACGGCGGAGTAAATGCTACCCGTACCAATGCTGCAGTTTATCCTCAGGAATACGCGGAATTTTTAAATGAAGTAGCTGCGATGATTCATGCTATTGATCCGGACCATCCGGTTGCTCTGGGTAATTTAGGCACTGGCCTGCTTGAATATTATGGTGATTACGCCCAGGAAATAGATATTTTAGCAACAAATTGGTATACTGGTAAATATGGCATTGGTTTCTCTTATTTAGATGAAATAAAAGAAAAATTTGACCGGCCGGTATTTCTTCCGGAATATGGTTGTGATGCCTATCATTACGAGCAAGGCGAAAATCAGGCAGAGCAAGCCGCACATCACAAAGGCTGCTGGAGAGCAATTATGTATAACACAGCTCACAATCCGGCAATAGGTAATATGCTTGGTGCGATGGTCTTTGAATGGTTGGATGAATGGTGGAAAGATACACAGTCTGGAGACTCTGTATATAGTCACCAAACAGAGCCTCAGTTTCACTGGGGAATCCTCCCTGATGGCTGGTCGCATGAAGAATGGTTTGGTATTTGCAGTCAAGGTAACGGCAGCAACAGTCCATTCCTTCGACAATTGAGGGAAGCTTATTATGTATATAAATCTTTGTGGTCACCGCCTCTGACAAAATACGGACATAATATAATTTTAAGCTGGAATAGTTATCCAGGAATTACTTATGACATATATTATAGTGATGATGGATCAACTTGGCATTTAGCCCAATCTGAGATCCCGGCATCAGGAATAAGCACAACCACCTGGCCGGATAATGGCGAATATACAGGAACTCATCCCAAAAATGTTTCGATTAGATATTATCGAGTTGCTGTACACGGTAAGTCCCCGGCTTTATATGTACTTCAGGAAAATACAGGCTCTGACGCTGAAGGCACTATTTCCGGAACAGTTACCTTACAGTCAAGAACCGACCACAGCGCTACGCTTACATTTGAACTTAGGGAGCCAGGAGAAACAACATCTCTCTACACTTACGAAGTTAACACTTCCACTAACGGAAGTTTTTCTCTGGAAGATATTCCCAGCGGCACATATGATCTTACCGTGAAAAATTTTAATTCGCTGCGTGCAAAACAAACAAATATTATAATTAATGAGGGTGAAACTACTGCAAATATAAATTTCTATCTTTTCGGAGGAGATGCAAATAATGATAATTATGTCTCCTGGTATGATTTTGGGATATTAAGAAATTCCTATCGTTCAAGCACTGGACATCCTCGCTGGGACGCCCGGGCTGATTTTAACAATGATGGATATGTATCTTGGTATGATTTTGGAATCCTGCGCAGTAATTACAGGCGTCAGGGCGCAGAATAATAATTTAATTTGACAAAAAAAGGAGTCGTATTATGAAAAAACTAACAATTATATTATTGGTGTTCGGATTCATAGCTATACCTTCTATGCAGGCTAATGCTCAGGAAATCTTCAGCCTGGTCCCGGACAAAACTACGGTTGATGTTGGCGAAACTTTCAATGTGGATGTTATATTCAATAATCCTCAAGGAACCCCGTTTATTGAGCTGTGGTCCTGGATACAGTTTGATCCACAATATCTTACGGTTGTTGATCCCGGTGAAGATGGAAGCTGGATAACCTCTCCGGACACAAACATCTCTGATGCCGCATCTCATTCAAACTTCTCTTTTTCCTGGCATATAGACAACAAGGTTGATAATGTTTTTGGCGATATCGACTATGCCGAAAGCGTTAGTACCAACGATCCCATTACCAGTAGCGGCACTTTTGCCTCAATAACATTTCAGGCACTTGAAGTTACAAATAATACGTCTATAGATTTCGTCACCGATGGCACCCCTATTAGAAATAGTCTTGTGGTAGGCGCTGACGGATTTACAAATATCTTAGACGATGCATTTGCTACGAATATAACAGTTATTCCGGAACCAACAAGTATATTATTATTTGGTTTTGGATTATTAGGAATATCTCTTCACAGGCGAAAAAAATAATATTTAATATATAAAAAATTCAATATACATGAGACTAAAGCGGTCTGGCTTCTTTAGTCTCGTTGCTTTAAGGACAATTAGATTATTGAGGGTCATTCTGAGGGGAGCGTTCCGGGGATAATAATGCTAAGTACGCCATCGATCACTAATTTTGCCTGATTTTTATCGCTGAAATTTACCACCATTCTATCGAGTTTTATCAGTTGTTTACTGTCCCTTATTTGAAGTTGTAATTTCAATAGTTCTTCAAAGGTCAATTCCATCTGTACATCAGCCATATACTTCGCATACATATCTCTTGTCTCAGGATTTTCGTGTACAGCCAGCTTGGTTATCGAACCGCCGGATAAGCGAATAATATTTTCTGTCTCATGCAGCAAAATAGTTTTTATATCTTTCTCCTCCGCCTTCCCCAGTTTCAAGAAAGGCTTACATTGTTCATAGTCCGCGTATAGCTGGTCTTTGACAGCATGAATCGCCAAATATTCCTGGAGCCGCACCTCTGCGATTTTTATTTGATCCTTCAAGATTTTTGACTGCTGACGCAGGCTTACAATAAAAACCCTTTCAAAAACAAACATTGCCAGAAGTATCGCGCAAATTCCGATAATAATTTTTTTGTTTTTTAACATCTGTATGCTTTTATTCTTAGCCATTATTTTTAAAGCTCCGCCAGAAATTTCACTTCAAAATTCACCAATTCCAGTCCTTTTATTTTTCGCTTACGAGTGTTCCGAGTCTCTACCTCTTTAAACTGTTTTGATTCTTCTAGTTTTGTAGTTAGACCAAATATGTCAGACAGCTGCTGCGCTGTACCTTTTAAAACCACGTTATTATCTGCATCAATGCTTAAGTTCGTTATCACCACCGATTCGCTCACTGCTTTTTGAAGTTGGAACAATACAAATAGGGGGATTTGGCGTTCTGCCAACAATTCCTTTGTTGTTTTTATTTTTTTTCTCTGATGCACAACTTCACCCAGTTGCTTTTCAATCACCGAAGCCTGTTCGTTTAGTCTTGCTAAATATGCCCGATTTTGTTGTTGGCGCCCTAAAAAGATAAAAAAGATAACCCCTAAAATATAAATCGATCCCAAACCAATAGTCATCAACTCTTTCATCCTCCGACGAAGATCCTTGCGAATCTGTATCTCCGGCAAGGTAAAACTAAACTGCCTCTGTATATTATCAAAAAACAATGCCGCTACCCCGCTCACTGAAGCATCTTTGGGAATTGTTCTCTTTTTTGCCCGAAGGCATTTGTCCATTCCTGGGATTTTTACGCTTTGCACTGGGAATTCCAATTCTTGCTCAATACTTGGCGCCAATATTTCAGCAAAGGCTCCGCTTAAAAAAACCTGTGACGGCTTTGCACTCTGTTCTTCACTATTGAAAATTATTAAGGCCTGCCGAATATCACCCATCAATCGATTTCTTCCTGTTTTTTCTTCTAATTGAATATTTTTAAAAGAAATGCTTCGCGAAAAAACTAACCGACCGCCTTTTAAAATAATAAGATCTGTAAAAAAAGTATCTACATCTAAAATTAAATAGACCTCTTCTTTGCTTATCTTCATTTTTGAGGTTTTTAATATAAGGTGATACAGCCCTTCGGAGCTAAACATTATGCTGTCTACAGGAAAGCCTGTCTTTTCGATAATCCGCATCTGCTTACGCATGATTTCTTTAGTAACAATCGCCACTAATATTCGCGAATACCCTCTTTCATCTTGTCCACATATCTGATAGCTGTAAAACATTTCTTCTTTTTTATACGGAACAATCCGGTTAATATGCAGCTCTACCATCTTGATCAATTCTTTTTTATCTTTGGACGGCAAGGACAAGTTTCTCACGGTAACAAAGTTACGAGGTAAAGACAAAGCTACTGAGGTAGGTTTATATTTGTTTTTCTTAAAAACATCTATGATCGTATCTGTAATAGCCGCGTCATCAAGCCCGGCAATCCGTTTTACAATACAATCTGTAAATTTTGGCTGCGCGCCCATTTGATCCGCGGTTATTATTTTTAAATATTGCTCTCCGATTTCAATTCCGGCAAATAATTTCATAGCATTTAAATATCTTCGGTTGTTATTATGCTGGCAAACTACCGATCATATAAAACTTTTCTTCACTAATATGATCCACTCTGCCGCTTAAAATTTTCTGGCATCCGGATAATGTATCCTCCAAAGAAACATAATGTCCCTTTTTCCCTGTATAGCTTTCCACAACAAAAAACGGCTGGGTCAAAAAATTCTGCAGTTTCCTTGCCCGGTCAAAAATAACCTGTTCTTCATGTGTAAGCTCAGACTTCCCGATAATCGATACAATTCTCTGCAACTCGTCATAGCGCTGAAAATAACGCAATACTTCCTGGCTTATGCTATAATGTGCAGCCCCGATAATGTCCGACGAAATAAACGCGGAGCTTGATTCCAGCGGATGAATTGCCGGATACAAACCATGTTGTACGTATTCCCGGGACAATACCATAATCGAATCTAAATGGCTGAATATGGTTACTACCGCAGGATCTGTTAAATCATCTGCCGGGACATAAACCGCTTCCACGCTGGTAATACTACCGTCTTCTGTAGAAGCAATGCGTTCATGAAATTCGCCAATTTCACTGGTTAATGTCGGCTGATATCCTGTCTCCGACGGAATCCTTCCCAGCAAGGCAGACACCTCGCTTCCTGCCTGCGCGAAACGAAACACATTATCCACAAAAAATAATACATCCTGGCCATCTTCCCTCAACGATTCGGCAATAGTAACCGACGTTCTGGCGCTCTCAAATCTCGCTCCCGGAGATTCATTCATTTGCCCGAAGACAAGAATAGAATTCTTTAATAGATCACGTTCTAAAAATTCATAATACAATTCATTCCCTTCCCTGATCCGTTCGCCAATCCCGCTAAATACACAAGTACCTTTTTGTTTATGAATAATATTATGGATAAGCTCTAAAATAATTATTGATTTGCCGCAAGCCGCGCCACCCAGAATGCCTGTTTTAGATCCTTTAACAAAAGGAAATAACAAATCAATAACTTTAACGCCTGTTTCTAGAATTTCATGCGTTAGCTTTTCACCTTTTTTTGTTTTTACATCTCTACGCATTTTAGACCTGTGTGTTGATAAAAATTTGTCAGCTTTCACCGGCCCTTTTTTGTCTATGGGCTTACCCATAACATTCAATAATCTACCATATAAATATTTCGCTTCAGGAACCGTTAAACCCTTTCGAGTCCTTTCCACTGAAGTATTGCGACGCAGTCCATATGTAAAAGACAGCGCAATACATCGGCAGATATTGTCCAGCTTATGTTCTATAACCTCTAAAACCACTTCTTCGTCACGATAATTTTTTGCCATAACGATTTCATGAATTCCCGCGATTGCTTTTTTGCTCGGGAATTGGACATCTACAACCGGTCCATATACAGCAACGATTTTACCAATATCTTCCCTCATTTATTTCTTCACCTTAATCCGCGCAGCAAATAATTCGCGAATTCGTTTATCTGCCAACGCATGTACACTTTTAAAATATTCTCTAGCTAACTTTCTATTAATTCGAGTTAGCTCCTGATAGCTTGCTTCTAAATGCATAAGCCTGGCAGCCAATTCTGCCAGTTTACTAGAATATAGTATCTGACCCAAGCTAGATTCTAAATACAAACCTATCAATCCTTCGATAATACTTTGATCAGACGGCTCTGTAATTATTGCTTCCTTTGTTTTCTTCCTAACTTTCCCCTCTAATTCCGACATGGGAAAAGGCAGCAGCTGCCGCGTTTTTATTTCGCGCGCAGTAACTGAAATAAATTCAGCATACACAATAATCGCTTTATTAATTTTCCCGTCTAAATAATCACGAATTAAAAACTTTTTTAGTTTTCGCGCTTCACTCAAAAAAGTCTTTTCTTTGACCCCCGGCAAGAACCTAAAAGACTCTTTTTTACCGCGAAAATAATGAGACCCCTTATCTCCTAAAACAATATAAGAATCTTCCGGGGTTTTTTTCTGACGTAAAGCAGCACTGATCAAAAGCATATTTAAGTCCCCTAAAAACCCTTCGTCAGAGGTAATTACCACAATGGTCTGAGGAGTCTCCTGTTCCCGCAACAGCAAAGGATGTATAGTGATCTTTTCCTGGCCCAGTTTAGAAAGAACTGAATATATTTCCCGGGGAAATCTTTCTTCTCCCCACTGCTGCCGCTGAAACTGCCGCAACTGGATAGATGTCGCAATCTTCAGAATATTAATTATCTGATCTAAGCTTTCATTAAAGCTTAAACTATATTTAAGTTGGGAAAGTGACTTCATGTAAAATCAATCCCTGTTTCTCTAGGTTTTTGCTTTTTTCTTCTTAAAATACTCTATAAGTGCTACATCTAATTGTGTTTTTACTATATCGGTCAAGGTTTTTTCATTTTCAATTGCAGTTACTAGATCCGGGTATTTCTTGCACAGAAATGGAAGTATCTCCTGTTTAAACTTGTTCCAAAGTTCAGGAGGAAGAACCTCCAAAATCTTCTTTTTAAACGCGTAAAAAAGAGCTACTTCCGCAGTTAACGCCAATGGATTATAATTCTCCTGAACAAACAATTCTTCTAATACCTTGCCCCGGCGAATAATAGCCTGCGCTTCTTTAGAAAGTCCGGTACGCAAACGCATTAAACGCAGCATTTCCCGGTATTGTAGATAGTCCAAACGGATTCCTTCGCTTAATTCCCGCAACGCCGGACATTGGACTTTAGAGCCAAGACGTGATACAGAAAGGCCAATATCAATTGCCGGCTTAAACCCTTCCCGGAATAAATTATTATTTAAAAATATCTGTCCGTCGGTGATTGATACCAGGTTAGAGGGAATAAACCCGGTAATATCTCCCTGCAAAGTTTCTACGATAGGCAAAAAACTCATAGTTCCACCGCCTAATTCCGCTTTTAATTTTGCGGCTCTTTCCAGTAACTGGGAATGAATAAAAAAGATATCTCCGGGATATGCTTCTCTCCCGGGAGAACGTTCAAGCAATAAAGATATCTGCCGATATGCCCAGGCATGTTTGGTTAAATCATCAAAGACAACAACAACATCCCGGCCCTGATGCATAAAATATTCACCAATTGCCGCGGCAGTATAAGGAGCAATATACTGCTCTGCCGGAGAACTTGAGGCAGAAGAACAAACCCCAACAACGGTAGGCATTATATCGGTTTGCACTAGCTGATGAATAATCTTTTCAAATGTGGATTGAGACCCTCCGATAAAACAATAAATGCAAACCACATCTTTATCTCGTTGATTAATCATCGTATCCATGGCAATACTCGTGCGTCCTGTCTGCCTGTCTCCGACGATTAATTCTCTTTGCCCTTTACCAATTGGAATAGTTAAATCAATAATTTTTATTCCGGTTGATAATTGTTCAGATATGGGATCGCGCTCCATAATTCCCGGAGCTTGCCGAAAAACCGGATAACGATCTACCTCGGGAATAGAACCTTTATCGTCTACCGGCTGAGCCAGACAATCAACTACTCTACCCAAGAGTTTATTTGACACCGGAACCGCAAGTAATTCACTCGCGCTTTTTAAATAATCACCGATTTTGATATCCGGCTCATCAGATAAAACAATAATAAATACTTCATTCGGATCAAACCCGATAACCACGCCCTTGGTCCCATCATTAAATTCTACCAGCTGCCCATAAAGACACGACGGCAATCCGTCTGCCTTAACAATCCCCTGGGTTATTTCTTTAATGCGGCCAACTTCCCTGATTTCTACCTGCGGTATTTGTATTTGCTTTTGCATCTTTCCTTTATATTATCAAAAAGTCAGGTTTTGTTTATCTTGACCCAGTTGCTGCACTGCCTTGCTGAATTTATTATGCAAACTGCCGTCAATAATAAATGAGCCAATCTCTATAATTAATCCGCCAATCATAGCTTCATCGATTACTTGTTCTATGGCTATTTTTTGACCTAGTTTTTCACTAAGCATTGTATTTAAACAATCTTTTTGTTGTTCTGTCAACGCGCGAATAGTAATTGCCTTTGCCTGCTCTATTTCAATCGGAAAACGTTCCTTGTCAATGCCCTTTATTATCTCAATAACTTCATCTATAAGAGAATGGTGCAATGTGTCTTGAGCATGAGAACTGAAGGTAAGACGCACAATCTCCAACGCATAACGCAACGCCTGATGATCAAATTTTAGAAATAACTTATTTTTCAGTTTATCTACACGTTCTTTGCTTTCATTTATAATTTTATCTGCTTCTATCTGTCCTTTATCTTCTTGATTTTTCTGCAATATTTTGCCTATATTTACAGCTTCATCCGTAACGCGCTTTGCCTCCTGCTTAGCTTTTTCCACCCTCGCTGTGGCCTCTTCCTCTGCCTTAACCAATCCGGTCTTTAATTTCTCTTCAATGATCTCATTTTCTCTTTGCAATGATTGTAATCGCCGCAATGCAGTATTAACACTGCGCGCGTAAAAAAATCGCAAAGCAATCAGTATTGCAATAAATGTAACTATTTGAATTATAATTAATTGTGTGCCCATATTATTTAAACAAGTTATACACCACAAGTAACGCAAGTACTGCGATCGCTTCCGCGAATACAAACGCTGTGATCATAATTACAAAAATCTTAGGCGCCGCGCCTGGATTACGTCCTACTGCACGCACTGCATTACGCCCAACCATTCCAATCACAAGTGCCGGGCCCATTGTACTTAAAAGCATAATTAAAGTTACGGTAAAATTCTGCATAATTTATTTTTATCTACAAACTATTGACCATGGACCATCGACTATTAACTATTTTCATCGTTCCACTAAAATCGTAAGCCGGTTATTTTCCATGCTCGCAACACCATCTGTCACGGAAAAAGAATCAGAGTCATTTATGGTAATAATGCCATTTTTTAGACGAGACAGGAAATTCTCATGCATGTCCAGTACGCAGAGCTCGCCCTCAACTGTGGGCAATACTACCCTTACGGCCGATTTTTCATAAAGAATTTCTTTTGTATCTAAAATAGAAACATCCATGCTTAGTTGAAGGTACTACTCTCCTATTTTGTATTATAATCTCCCTGAGGATATTATTCAAGAAATGTATTTACAAAGCAACTGACACAAGTAAAGCAAAAATTCTCTTTGAGCCAGAACCAGTCTTTCAGACGATATAGGGGAACCGGCGCAAGCGAAACCCGAAGGGTTCCACAAGCGTAGCGAAGTGCAAAGAAAGATTGTTGCAAAACGAGAGAGCAATCAAAGATTATTCCCCCTTATTCATGATATCTTCAATATCTTCAGCATTAATCTGCTGTTCTTCCTCTGCGGTATACTGTTCCGGAGCTAATTCTTCTTCTTTCGCCGCAGCATCTTCCTTAACTGAAGACTTCATCATCTGTGCCTGTCTTTGCCAGATAATATAAAGTGTCGTTGCCAATACCCCGAGAAACCCAACCACTGAAAAGAACACCTTCCAGATCGTAATTGCCGGCAAACGCTTCCCTTCGGTAAGAAAACTACGCGCTAATATCAAATCATTTTTCGCGGCTTCTAATAAATCAAGGTTTTCCCGGTAATTTGAAATATGCTGCTGGGGGTTTGCCGCGGAGAGGTTCTGTCTCTTAATGATCTTGTCTAGCTTTACTTCAATACTTTGTTTTAAAAACTGGGCGCGTTCCTCAAACTCAGTATTTTTAATAAAACTTATTGTCTTATTTATTTCTTTTCTTAAATTTTCGATCTCCGCCTCTGAAACCAGCCAGATATTTTTGATTGTAACTTCGCGTTCAATTGTTTCTCCGGGAGCCAATTCGTATTCTCCAAAAACCTTATACGCCCCCTGCTGAGTATCATAAGTCAGGTTAAAATCACCTCTATCAATGATATCTTCCGGAGTAACTTCTTTCGGTAAATGCGCCTGTAATGTCATGCTCTGCGTATTTGTCTTCGACGGGTTAACCCCAAGAAGTTTTAGCGTAATTTTTGTTTGAACCGCATATACTGTAGCCGCAAAACAAAAAACACTAAGACACAACATCCCCCAAAACAACAGCTTCTTAAATCCATTTAATACATTCATCCTTTATCCCCTTATGTTAAAACTCATACCAAACCTGACTCATCGGCTTATCACTGATATTCTCAATCATCTGATTGTTCAGCTCAAGCATTGCTTTCATTTCCTGCGTCTTATTTTTTAGATATTTTATATCTTTTTTCTTTTCTGCCGCCACTTCCAAGCGATTTTCTATTCCCACACTTTCCAGCTTTCCAAATTCTTTTATCTGAGAACCCATATCTGAAAGCTGTTTATAAATTATATTCAACTCTTTAGACATACCCGATCCCTGTTTTGCTTCGTTGAGAAAATCCTTGGCTATTCTGGTAAAAGATGTTTCAATCAATCCAACCTGATTATTCAAGATATCCACTATCCCGCCAATATCACTTAATCCAGAAGTCGCGCCTAAAATTGCCGAGGTCTGGCCAGCGATATCGTCTACTGTATTACGAACAACTGTGATTGTCAAAGAATCAAGCGTACCCCGGGTTTCTTCCGAACATATGATCGTGTAATCACCAATCCCCCATGCCGAGTAAAACTTGACCGGATATTCATAGATACCCGTAGTCCCCATTTCCACCATGCTTCCCTTAATGATGCGCTGTACGTTCTTTACATCATACACATCTATTTTTGGAGACATCCCGGAATAAGTCTGATATCTTACATTTATCTCGTCCCCGCTTTTTGCCTGTTTTTCTCTGTTTAAAATCTTTGATTTCATGGTTGTCTGCAACTCATCTTCTGCCGCGGCTAAAGAACCTTCTAAACTTTCACGCGTAGCCGATAGTTCTTCTGTTAATGCTGTGGTTGTTTCTTCCATGGTCTCTGTAAGATTATCCGTTGCTTCTTCCAAGGTGCCTTCTAAGGAGTCCCGGGTATCTTCCAGTTCTGTGATCATCGATTCTGTTCCTTCTCCCACAGACTCCTCGATCTGCGCAACAGACGCGGCCAGTTGCGTCGCAGTTTGCGTAAAGAACTCGTATTGCAATATCTCTGAACCCACATCAATATTCGCACTAGATGTATAGTCTCTGCCTCGATAAAGCACTGTCAGTGTGGCCGGGTATACATACCCTGCTTCAAATCCCGTGCCAGGCAATGTAAGTGTATACATACCGTTCTCATTCGGAGCATTTGCTGAGACATTATTACGCACAGTTGTTCCATCCGGAGTATAAATACTCAACACTGCCGGCCCCATATCCGCACGTTCTAAGGCATTTGTTCCTACCAGTTTTCCTTTTCTCTGCAAAGAACCAACCGCACTTAAAGTATCACTTCCCGGGCTAAAACTGTATGTCAAAATCGCTTCCCAGGTAACCTGCGCGGATGCTGAGTTTTCCAAATATATATTTACAATATAAGTGTCTGTCCCGGATTTCGGAACAACCCAGGTAACACTATTATCGATAAAATTTGTCTTCGAGAGAAACGTTGTATACGTAGCATACGGATATGATGCTGAACGAGTAATAGCTGAATTAAGTCCGGAGTCATTCCATCCCGTACCCGGCTCATTTACATTCACATCCTGCAAATGCTGTAATGTATCATAATCCAAAATATTAAAAACAACCGAAGCATATACAATATTAAAAACCGCGTCATTAACATCAAATACCGTAGAATCATCCGGATCTGAAACCCGAACCATAGCCTCAGTTGTCTGTGCATCCGGTAATATCCAAACATATGATCCAATATTATCTACATTCGCCGCGATTAGATTCCAATTCAAACCATTATCCGTACTATAATCTAGTTTTATTTTTGCGATCGTTCCTCGAGTCTGCCACATGACTGTATGATCTGATTTAGCAACCCAATCTTCATCACCATTCGGAACATTAATCGTAAACCCACCTCTTATCCGGAAAAATCCGGCCGATTGATTTGTTATCTCACTCCGATTACCGTCCGTAATACGCAGCTTCAACGTCGGACCGGTAAGAGCATCATCCGGAATATCCCAGGTATAAAGCCCGTCATTTGCTTCTCCCACGGCAATTATCCTTCTTGTCGCAAAACCATCCCCGGACATATCAATAACCAGATTATCCGAAATAGATAAACCTTCCCAGGTCCAGGTTATTGTGGTCATATCTCCTAACACAAATTCTTCTCCGCCATCCGGAGCAGTAACATCAAATGTCGGGATCGGAATAATTCTAAAAAACTCGTCCGAGACATCTGTACTTACCGGACGATTCCCGTCTGTGAGTTTAAATAAAGCATTATTAGTTACGTCATCCGGAACATCCCATGTATATTCCCCGTCATTCAACTCTCCTGATCCAATTACAAAATAAGTAGAACCTCCATCAGGAGAATATTCTGCAACCAGATTATCGCTTATTGATCCCTCAGTAGTCCAAGTCGCCGGAGCCTGGTCTGCTACGGCCCAGACTTCTCCTCCGTTGGGTGCAGTTATTGTAATTAACGGATCTGCTATAGCAAACACATCATCTGAAACATCTTCGTTCGAAGGCCTATCCGCATCAAAAACCTTTACCAAACAAATGGCACTTACATCATCTGGAATTGTCCATGAATACGCGCCCATATTTGCCGCACCGGTTGTAATGTCCTGATATACAGTTCCTCCGTCAGATGAATATTGAACAGTTAAGTTATTGGATATCAACCCGCCGTTATCTTCCCATGTAACATCTTGTATGGTTCCTACTCGCCAAATCTCGCTACCGTTCGGCGTAAGAATAGTAAGCTGCGGTATTGGTAAAACTGTAAACATTCCGTCTGACCTGTCCCAAACTACCGGCCTGGTATTATCTGTTATTCTTACACGCATACTTGCGGAGACATCATTTGGAATCGTCCAATTATGGCTTCCGCTATTGGTTGTCGATCCAATTATTGTATTAACGTCTGAAATAAAATTATCTTTTGAATATTCAATAAGCAAGTCATTGCCCACGCTTCCGGTATTATCCCAGGTGATTATTTCTGCATCTGATACAGTCCAAAGTTCGCCGCCATTTGGCACCGTCACTCTAATCACCGGATACGCAATCGCAAACGGAACATCCGACATATCAGATATAGCCGGGGTGTCATTATCTGTAACTCTTATTTTTGCGGTAATTGAATAATCATCCACCACAATCCAATCATATGTACCATCATTAGTTTCAAAGTTCGCAATTAAATTAATATCACTGCCAAAATTGTCTTTAGAATATTCAATGCGCAAGTTATCACTTACGCTTCCTAAAGAACCCCAGGTGATTTCCTGAGCCGTACCAATCGCCCAGCTTTCACCGCCATTAGGCGCAATAATATTTACATACGGCAGTCTAATCGCAAAAACAGAATCAGATTGATCTGTAGTCGCAATTCGTGTCGCGTCAAATATTCTGACCAAGCAATTGGTTGATAAGTCATTCGGTATTGTCCAAACATAATCTCCGTCATTTGCTTCTGCGCTGGACACAGTATTCCACGCTCCGCCTCCGTCAGAAGAATACTCTATAGTTAAGTCATCGCGAATCGCTTCATCTGTATTGCCTTCGGATGTCCAATTAATTCCATGCGTGGTTCCTACAATCCATTCTTCTGCACCATTCGGGGAAGTTACTGTAATTGTCGGCGCAACAATACTAAACACAGCATCCGACATATCCCAAACTGTAGCCCTGGCATTATCTGTAAGTCTTACCAATACCTGGTCGGAAAGATCATCTGCCACATCCCAGGTGTATGTCTGATCATTTGGCTCTCCTGTTGCAATCGTATTCCAAGCCACCCCGCCGTTGCTGGAATATTCCAGCAACAGATCATTTGTAACCGCACCCAAGAATGTCCAGGTAATTTCGTAATCGCCTGTTGCATACCATGTCTCTGCCCCATTAGGAGAAGTGATTGTTACCGCAGGAATTGTGATTTGGAAAACATCGTTTGAAACATCAACAACCAATGCGTCATTCTCATCCATGACCCGAATAAGCGCTTCTATTGTTTCTACATCTGCTACTGTCCACGTATATAAACCATCATTAGTTTGCTGGTTGCTAATTAGATTCCACGATCCGCCATTATCATCCGAGTAATAAATCGCCATCTCATAATAATCAGCGCCGCCGGATTCTAATTTTTGGCCATAAGATTCCCAGGTGATATCATACTCTTCCCCAATGGCCAATACTTCTCCGCCGTTTGGATCAAGCATCGTGACTATTGGATAAGGAATAACCGTAAATGCTTCAGATATCCCTGTAACCTGAGTCCATGCATTATCCGTAATTTGTACCTGTACTATATTTGAATCTATGGCGTCCGGAATCGTCCATGCATATATACCATCACAAGCTTCATTATCCGCGATAGTATTAAAAATTAATCCATCTGTTGTATATTCAAACAGTAAATCATCTGTTACCGTTCCAAAAATCGTCCAAGTAATATCATGGATATCTGCAGACACCCATGTCAATCCGGATACCGGGGATGTAATCGTAATATAAGGAAAAACAATCGAGAAATCAGCATCTGACATATCCCAGATAATGCTCTGGGTATCTCTGCCGCCAAGAATCGAATCTTCTCTTATTCTTACTTTCACAGTTGTAGAAATATCTTCCGGCACTGTCCAGTCATATGTCCCGCTAATCGTATCATTTGCATCCGAACCACTAGGAGTTCCTATACTTGTCGTAATAATCGCAGTTTCCGTACTAAAATTATCTGTTGAATAATCAATAATCACATTATTCACAAACTGCGTAGAATTGGTTGCCCAATTGACTTCATATTGATTACCAACAATCCATTGTTCCGCACCATTCGGTGCCCCAACGATTAATATTGGCTGTGGTACAATGGCCCAAACCGCGTCTGATTCATCTACCACATCGGTATTATCCGCATCGTAGATTTTCAACAATACTTCATCTGATGGATCATTTGCTATTGTCCAGTTAAAATTCCCTGTATTTGGACGCTGGGTAGAAGCAGCTATCCAGGTTGATCCATTGTCCGGAGAATATTCTATGGTCAGATTATCATTTACTGTTCCAGTTGAAGCCCAGGTAATCGTATGCTGTCTGCCTGCTTCCCAGATGTCTCCTCCGTTCGGAGAAGTAATGATCAAGCCCATGATTTGGAAAATAGCATCCGATTCATCGCTAACATTTGGAAATTCTACCGAGCTCACCCGGACCAAAGCATTAGGCGATGCGCTATCCGGCACTGTCCAGCCATGACTACCGTCATTAGCTGTCGAAGCAATCACTTCATTCCAACTGCTTCCGGTATCCGCAGAGTATTCTATTTGTACATTTGAAGCTGCTCCATCAACGCCCTCTGATGTCCAGGTAATAGTATGGGACGATGCAACCGCCCATTGTTCTGCTCCATCAGGAGAGCTAACATTGATTTCCGCTCGGATATAATCAATGTCTATACTATCTATCACCGGGGTGCTCTCCCCGTATGAATATAAGGTTGTTTTATACTGAAGATATCGATCATCCAAACAATCTTCATTTAAGGTATTGATTGCTTCTGCGCCAGCAGAGTCAAAATAATAACTCGGCGGACTCGCTAAGGTAATTGTTACTTCATCCAATTCCGGGGTATTTATTCCGTCATCAGTATGTAAATACGCGCGGTAATAAAAATCTCCATCCGGAAATTGTGATTGAAAATTAGTTAAGTTTGCATTAATCTCTGCCGCGGTATTAGTATTCGCATAACCAAAATCAACCTTTGCCCAACTACTTCCATTATGCCAATACCAATTATATCCGTCCGCGGAAACTTGATAGCCTACTTCTGTCCCTGCGGGTTCAGTCACAACATCCTGGAAATTAACCAGATTCCCTTCGTAAAAAACACCGATTATCGGCTGAATTACAGGGTTATCATCATAGTAATTAGTAAGGCTGTGCGTGTTGGCCGGGTGTACATACGTATCTTCAGCGTCCTGAGCCATCCCGACAGTATTATTTTCTAAAATTGCCCATTCATCCGTATGGGCCTGCTCACCGCTATCGTGGTGCACTATATGCGGCTTTAAATTGCTCTCCGAAGAATATGAAGATTCATAAAGCAATGTCCATGTGCTAGAATCGACAATGCGATAGTAATAGTCTGCTCCCATGCTCTTTAACACAATGCGAATTTCATACCATGTACCCGGAGAATAACTACCCACACCTTGCCTATAGCTACCATCTTCATAAATATGAAAATTCCCGTTATCAAAATATATCGCATGCGGCATATCCTGATAACTTGCACCTCCAGCATTACTTTTCCAGCCGATCATTGTCCGAGAACCAGAATCAGCTTTTATTTTCGCGCAAAACTCTATGTTTGATCTAGCATAGAAATTATTAGTATTAAGATAACAATCCCAGTCATCACTGTTATTCTGTAATGTAACATATTCATTCTGCGTTACTGTTCCTCCTCCATACATAAACGTTGATCCCGCTATTGTTGTGCCATGGAAATTGTGAACAAACACAGCGATTATGCCTTTGGCGCTCGCGCTTAGATCACTTGCTCCGGAAGCCCCAGGATTTCCATAATACAAATATATCGTTTTATCAGCTAGGGCGGAAAAAGAAGGTATTTTTGTGTAAACCATAGCTTTTTTTGAGACAAAATCAAAGCTGTCAAGATAGTAATTTAATACTGTAGTATCGTCCGAATCTACAATCCTAATATCTCCTCCGTCATTTTTTACATTACTCCAAAACTCATGCCAGTTGTCCAGCTTTAACTCTACCAGCTGATTAGTTATATCTGCCGTTGTAAAATTGGTTACTGTAATCGGAATTTTATACGCCCACGCTGCTAACCCTGGACATGTGCCAGCTTCTTCCTCCATAGAAAAATATGTTTTTATATACTTATTTAGAGTTAATGGCATACGTTCTGTAGCAGATACATACTGTATACAGCTTCCATATCTTGGCCCATATTTTTCCACATAAGCCTCTCCCGCGTTAAGCCCCTTGCGGCCAATCATAAGATATTTAGAACGATAGGCTAGCCCGCTCAACAGCGCATCGCTTGCCCCAAAATTCTTAAGCTCATTTTTCAAAGAGGTGTTATTATATATATTATTTCTCGGTTCATCATAAGTGGTAACAATAATTAATGTATCATCGGGCAATCCCGCTAAATACGCTTCCATTGCGTCTGCTTGCGCGCTATCATTGTGACAATCATATTGCATTGATTCCACCCAATTTAGATCAGCATCCAATCGGGTAACTGCCCAGCTTATAGTTGTTGTATGCCTTAAGGTTCCATCAACATATACATAATGATCTCTTGGCCCATCATCGCTTCCAGCTGACGAAATATTAAGATCCCCCACATTAATAATAGTATCGTTGCTATCCGATGCCGCACTAGCTGAGCCATATAATAAGTGGATAGTTTTTATCTCATCTATTGCAATTGTTGGAATTTCAACAAAAATAACCGCAGTTTTTTCTGCATAATTAAACAACTCCAAACAATACTCTAAAGTTTGCGTACCATCATGAAATCTAATATCATCTCCGTCAGTCTGGACATTAGCCCAGAATTGAAGGTTTGAAAAAGGTATCTCTACTTTGACCAAAACATCTGTTCCCGCTTCTCCACCTGTATTATCTAAAACAATTTTATTAGCATAAGAAAAATCCGGCAACCCGGCAAATAAATCTCCATCTTCAAACTCCACGCCACCCTTAGAAGGATATTCCGCAGCACTGTTGCCGTAATACAAATAGATAGTTTCTGAAGATTCCGCGGCAATAAACGGAATTTTTGCGCACACTTCCGCCTCTGTATTAGCATAATCAAATGTTTTCAAAAATGATTCTAAAACTGTGCTATCGTCAGAATCAACTACACGCACATCTTCCCCATCAATTTTTACGTTCTTCCAAAACTCATGCCAGTTATCTATCTTTATATTAATAATTTCATCGGTTAAATCAGTTAGCCCGGAATTTGTTATTGTAATAGGTAACCTGTACTGCCAGCCTGAAAGAGCAGGGGAGCTGGCTAGTTCTTGTGCAACTGAAAAACAAGCAAAAGCCCCTCCTCCTAAAACAATATTATCTACCCCAAAACTCTCATCATAATCCCCTCCGGAACTTAAGTTAGACGTGAATCTAAGCGTTAAATCTCCACCTGGGTGATCAAATGTAACTTTATATGCCCTGCCAAGATAATCACTTCCTGAGCGTGTAGTTATATTACCTATATTTTGAGCTGCGGTAAACTGATACGTATTCCACACCAAGCCACCATTCGCATAAAGATAGCCTCGTTCACCGTCCCAGGAATCCATCCAATAATAATCAAAAGTCACCTCATAACTACCCGCCGGGGCATTGCTTTTCGTATACATTGTATACTGCCCCTCTCCGCCATACTTTCCCATCATTCCATGCCCGCCAGATGTATATGTCTCCGGATCAGAACTGCCCACATTATCTGTCCACCCAGTATAATTAGGATAAGACCATCTATTGGCAATCGTTGAATCACTCTCTGAAATTGCCGAAACAGAACCATAAAGCACGTAAATTGTTTGTATGGAATCCGCTGAGAGCAACGGTATTTTAACATCGATGCTTATACTTTTGCTGGCATAATCAAATGTACTTAAGTAATACGATAATTTTATACTCCCATCATAAAATCTGATGTCACTACCCTCTGATCGTACATTGTCCCAAAAATGAGTATTTGAAGGGAATATCTTAAGTGATACCAATTCATCTGTTTTCTCCACACCGCCCGTATTATCAATAATTACCGCTTGCGCATGTTTAAAGTCTGCTAACTCCAACTGAATTTTTGCGGTTCCGGCACTTACTTCTATTTTGCTGGAATAGGCATAATCTGCCTGCATAGAATAATCATTACCTAAAACCTGAGCATCCGCAATCCCCAGCCATTCTGTCCAGGAAATATTATCTGCCGAGGTTCTAAGCTGTAATCGAGCATCTGTACCTAGAGGAAGTGTCTCCTGCCAGGTAAGATCCAAAAGTCTGCTTGTAGCAAAAGTAGTATCATAAACAGAAGATATCAGCATCTGAGAAATCGGGTATTTCTCCCACTCAATTCGCATCTCTTCGATTGCTGGGCTTTCCAATAAATTATCGGTTGAAAAAGTTATTTTGTATTGCAAATATTTTGCTGTGTCCGGACACGCCGCAGATGTGCTCAAATCCGCTCCATTAGCCACATCAGCAATATTAAACCATTCCGAGGTATCAGATAAATCTGTTTCATTTCCCGCGCGAAAAGATACAGTCGCGCATTGGATATCATTAAAATCCCAGCTAATATTGCCCCAGCCGGAATGATTGCCAATCTCTTTTATTTTTGATGTATAATTTCCAAAACAAAACGCATAATATTTAGCAAATTTTCTTCCTCTGCCCTGGGTCGCGTAAAAATATTCTCCGTCCGCCCAAATCAAAGTCCCGGGATGCCTGATATTAAAAGAAGCAGGGGTAAGCTCTTCCCATAAATTATTCTCCACATCATATCGCAGAAAAACATATGAACCAGACCAGTCCCACCAAGACGAACCATGAATCAAATATAAATAATTTCCAAACCCCGGATAAATAGCTTCCGAATGCCCCGTATGAAGAGGCACCGGAGCCGGAGTACGCACACTCCAACTACCGCTTCCTATATGATATCTGTATAAATTTGATGAACGATTTCCAGTCATCACGTACAAATAATCATCGCTTCCCGGATATACAACCTGCCCCCCATATCCTACATATTGCGGCGTATCATTAAGCACAGACCAGGAATCATCCGCTAAATCATATTGCCAAAATGTATTTGATTCGCCTCTTAATATATACAAGTAATCACCATAATGACATATGCTATTCCCAACTTCAAATGGATCCGGCGGGGGAGATAATTCTATCCATAGATCCGCAGCAACATCATACCGGTAAAAACTTGCCAGGCTATTGCCTCCGGTAACATAAATTGAAGGCTGTCCCTGGTATTCAACAACTCTTATTGTTGTATCTGTTTGATCAAATGTTAGGGGAGGATCAGCTAATGTAGACCAAGTATTAGCTATTGTACTATATCTGTGAAAAGCATCTCTGTTTAAATAATAAATATACCCTTTATACCCGGCAAATGAGCAATCTTCATTCATGTCCTCGGGTAAAAATGACGGCAAATCATATGTATTTTCTGTCACATGATAGCGCATAAAATAACTTCCCCATTGATAATTAAAAATATAAAACCAGGGCTTGCCTACAGTCACTATAGACGCCTCATAACTACTTGTTGTGATCGGTAATTTTGCCAACTGTTCCCACAAATCTTGCGTAATAGAATAACGGTATAAATATTCGCTTGTTGCTCTCGGGATACTGTAAATATAATCTCCGGATCCCGGATAAAACAAAACGCCCCCGGAACCGGTTGTTTCCACTGTCTCTCCCATGCCAGTTTCATCTCCTACCTGTGTCCGGCTTAGCCAGGTATCTACGCTAGGATCATATTCATGAAAAGTTGACTCATCATCTCCGGGCATTAAATATACCTTGCCCTGCGCATATACTAACCCATTAAGCCAGTCATCATGCGCCCTCGGAGCATCCGCAAAAGATGACCAATAATCTGAACTATTATAAACAACAAAATTTGTCGAACCCCATCCACCCATCATAAATATCCGGTCATTATCATTATCCGCGGCCACTTCCGCGCCGCGCCAAAAACGCAAAGATGATTCCGCGCATTCAATCCAGGTTTTGGTTGTAATATCATATCGATACATCTCGGTCGAACCACGACCCTTAGTAATATAAATAGAATTCGTCGCTGTCAAATACGAAGCTTTTGCCCCAGGAGCCAGCACAAAAGGCACCCGGATTAAATCTGTCCATCGATTTTGATCCGCATTATATACCCAAAAATGAGAAGGGCAACTAGACTCATCTCCATGAATAACATAAATATTATTATTAGCATCGGCCACCGTCATCCCCATTTGATTATCATGGCGATCTATAACCGGCTCATTCCATTGTCCTGTAGCTGGATCATACTTCCAAAAATTATTATATCCATAATTAGCAATAGCAAATATCGCTGTGTCTGTTCCGGTAATACAACTCCTTGCCTGATGAAATGGTGTCGGCTCAAGAATATCCCAAGCATCTGTATCCATGTTATAGCGTACAAACCCATAACTATATCCAATGCTATCCCAATCGGCCGACAATCCATATACATAGTTATTTGCGGCGCTTGTATGTGCGATGGAAGGACCTGCGTCCATATGAAATCTGAAATTATTTGGAGCATCAGTTACTTTTGTCCAAACCCCTAAGTTATTACCATCGCTATCTAAGTCATCCTGATCACTAATATCATCTTCTATGGGACCATACTTATAAAAATTCCGGCTCCATTGGCCACGACAAGCATAGATATAAGTATATCCATCAGATTCGGTATAATTAGAATAAACCATAAAACTTCCATCCATACTATCTGTTGTAGAATCCATTGATTCCCACGTTTCACCAGCAACATCATACCGATAAAAATCATATGTATCTGTGCCGCGCAAAGCATACATATAATCCGTACCACCAACGTTTATCCCGATCACCCCAGAACCATAATCAACATTCTGCGGAAAATCAGTTAATGTTTCCCATGCATCACTGCCCGGAGTCTGCGAAACATCATAACGCCAAAAATCATCAGACTCAGCCCCTCTTAAGCAATAAACATACCCGTTCAAATACCCTAATCTATTCCCTCCATGTCTAATACCACTTGGAGCATGTGCTAATTGTTCCCATTCATTATTCGAGATTGAATACCTAAAAAACGTGGAACTATCCTCTGCCGGCACATAATAAATATAATCACCGATCCCCGGATAACAAATATTTATACCATACCCCCTGTCTGTCGGCGCTTGAACTAATGTACTCCATTTCCCATTAACAATATCGTATCTCCATGGACGAGTATAATTTCTCCCAGAAAAAAACTGTAATTCTTCGCCTTCACTCGGTCCGCCTAAATCGGGATCATACATAATAAATTTGCATTCTGCTGTTGGGGCCGGAAGATTCGGTAATTTTTCCCAGACCGGGCTCCCTGTCAAAGGTCCGTAGCGATAAAAACCTCTATCCGTGCGATAAGTACCTAGCCTTGTCCGAACATCATACATCCCTGCGGCATAAATATAATCGCCAGAACCCGGATACCAGATATCAGACCCACGCCAAAATTCAGTATCATAACCATAGAGATCAGGAAGATCCGCAATCCCGGTATCCCAGGAATTAGTACTAATCTGATATCTCCAAAATGTCTCATAATGCCTTCCCGGCGTACAATAAATATAATCCGCTCCTGTTTTATACGCTAAAGCTCCGCCTTGCTCTACGTTATCCGGGGTGGAAGCTCTGTCTCTCCAAACTCCTCCGCCAATATCCGGATTGTATTCGAAAAAATTACGATCATCGCCGCCGCCTAAAGCAAACAATCTTCCCGGGGTAGTCGCATGTGTTAATTCATTGCCTGTATGCGCAAGGTCCGATCCAAGATTAATTCCTTTGGTTAAAGACAGAAACTGGCGCCATTCGCCCGGAGGTGGTGATTCCATCGGAAATGCGGTATTGCCCGGATCGGGATCCGCAACATCCGAAGGCAAATAAAAATATGTTTCTTTTGACCCGGATCCACGCAACGCGTATATATATTGGCCATCATTGGTGATTGTTGCTCCCGCGGCTACAGCTACAGACATTGGCGCTAAAAATTCCCATACTTGATTTGTAATATGAAAACGGCCGAATTGTTTCCCATCGCCAGAAGCAAACAAACAATATATATAATTACCCATTCGAGTGTAAGTAGAAAATGTGCCTGGATCAGGAATAGACGGTAAGTTCAGCCATTCGCCCAAGCCGGAAGCAAAAGAATCGGTCACGCTGGAGGTTAACTCTACCTGGGCAGCATTGCCTGTCCCATTTATAACTATATCTTTCAATGTCCCATCAGAGAAATCCGTGTCTGTAGTGTCCGTAATCATAAACGTATTCGCAGATAAAGATAGAGCTCCGCCTGAAGTCAGAATATTGCTGTCCCGGGAAGTATATTCAGCCCAGCTGCTCTGGTCTCCGGGGTGGCTTGCGTCATTAGCACTTGAGCCTCCGGACCAATCGGTTTGATTAAACGTACCGGCTTCCTGAACATACCCTGTCTGTGCGAGCATAAAAACAATAAGCAGAGATGTAAGAAACGCCGCAATTATCTTGTAATATTCACGCGCTTTCATGAGAGACTCTCCTCCCTGGTAAAAAAATCGTTTATCGGTTAATCGGTTTTATATCGGGCGGACACAAGGCCCGCCCCTACAGGATTATTCTTCGATTTTTGCTTCTAGTTCTTTTATCCTCTTTTTTTCTATTTCCATGCGTTTTTGCATAGCTCTATATGAAACCATGTCTGCCGCATATCTCTCTTGTAGATTTTGTTTTAGAACTTTTGTTTCTGTCTTTATTTTCTGCTCAAACTTCATTCTTTCTGTTTCTTGCGTAATCACCAGTTTTTTCTGTAAATGCATATTCACAGAATATAAAGCACCCACGAGCAAAAGCATCACCCCAACAGCCACGCCACTCATAACACGCTTCTTGTGCTGCTCTTCAGGTTCTTCTTCGGGATTATCTTCTTTTGCAGCTTCTATTGCTGCATCTATTTTCTTTTTAAACTCTTTGGATCCAATAACTCTTTTGCGGCCCAAAGCATTACTTAAACTGGCAATTTCATCCTTGCCCATTATTTCGACAAAATCAGCATAACTGCGTCCGTCTAAACTCTCGAGTCCTTCTGTTTTTTCCTCAGCAATGTTGACCGTATCCGCTAAAAGCTCATTTTTTACATATAAGGCATAGCTGCTAAATGGGTTTTCCTGGGAATGCATGCAGGCAATCACTTTTCCTAGCCAAGGCATTTTTTCAATTAATACACAGCGATACCGTTCGGTAAATAAATGTCCGGTACGATCATATTTTTTATTAAAATATTTAATGTAAGAAGAGTTCAGGTCATGCATGATTTGCGAAATAGTTACACCTTCAACCAGTTCTATTAATAAATTAAGCTGGGATGAGTCTAAAACATAAGCAAATAATTTAAATCCATGTTGTTCTTTGTATTTTTTCAAAAGATCCACATAAGCTTGAAAATCTTCATTGTCTTTAAAAATATTCCGATTATTGTCTCCTCGAGAGGTAGTATGATATAAGGCTCCTTCAATATTGATTCTCGGCATCCTTGGCATTATGCAGCTCCTTTCGCTGGTAATTTCATCAGTCAATAGCTAATAGTCTATGGTTTTGATTTTTCTTTGTAATGCTATTAACCCTAGACTTCTTCCTAGTGCGTGGCACTTTACTTGTTTTGCAAAAAAAAATCTCAGACAAACTCGCCTGAGATCACTTGCTGCAACCTGCCAATCCCGACTCTCGTCTCAGGACGCACGGCTTTGCGTCCCCAGCTTCCGCTGAGTTTGCCCACATTAACTATATATTATAAGTATACCTTACTATATAAATGCGCGCAATAGTGCGTGGCACGTGCTTTTGTATCTTTTTTAAACACAACAATTAATGGGAATGCGTTTTATTTAGCCGCCGTTTTTTCAAGTTTTCTGCGACGTAATGCACTTTGTGCAACCTCTTGAGCTAAAGCTTCATACTCAGCTATCTGCTGCTCATATTCTTTGTACATTTCATCAATAGCTAAAGTTTCCTGCTTTGCCATTTCAATATCGTATTTAGCCTCTTCTCCCTGGGCAATATTTTGTGTCCATAATCCGGCAAAAACAATCATTACGCACAAAACAAAAATACTGGCACCGAGAAACCCCATGACTATCTTTAAAATTGTATTTGATATACTTGCTTTCACTCTTCGCTCAACTCCTGAATCCAGGCTATAACCTCTTTTACATCTTCTCCGGCTGGATTTGCTTCTAAATAAAGCTTGTACTGTAAAACCGCTTTGTGAGGTTCTTTGGTAATCATGTGATAAATAAGTCCTAAGTTATATAATGCTTCATGATTTTGCGGATTAATTTCTAAGGCTTCATCATACGCTTTAATAGCTTCCTCATACATTTTTGCTTTTGTGTATGCTACGCCTAAATTATAATAAAAACGTGTTCGTTCGGATTTTAGTTCCTGCTCTAAATTTGTTACTGTTTGTTCTAGCGCGGCAGTTGAAGATTTTTCTTGTTTCCATTTATTAATCAAAGCTTCGCTTGCATTTAATTTCTTTTCCGAAACTTCTAACTTGCTCATCAATTGCTTTTTCCCATCCTGAAAAGCATTTATCCGGCTTAAATGACCCACAACATCTGCGCTTAATTTTTCGTTTTTATCTTCTAATCTTGTTTTCTCCTGCTTTAGTATCTCTATTTCAGCCCGCATATGCGCGGAAAACTCCTCGCTTTTAACAAATCGTTCTTCCCAGACCTGTTGCCGCAAAAAGAAAAAAACAGTTGCCAGCGCAATTGCAATTATTATAACGATACCTATTAAATAAATAGTTTTGTTTTTCATCGCAGCATTCTGAGATAGGAGTTAACCCTTCCCTTATTTGATGAGTTTGGATTAAGTCGTAAGTATGTTTCAAACGCATTAACCGCTTTGGCATTGTTTTTTATATGCGCATAAAGCAGCCCTAGCTGATAATAGTATGCGGCTATTTGTGAGTTGCGGGCAATTGCCTGCTCATAAGCTGTTATCGCATCTCTATATCTGCGCTGTTTGGTATACATTAGGCCCAGCCTAGCTTTCTCAATTGATGGATCGCCACTTTCCACTTTTTCAGAAAAAGAGGGAAGCTGTTTTACCTTGCGAAAAGTTGAAGATGCCTTGCGCCGGCCAAATAATTCAGCCGCGCGATCATCCCATAATTTCAATTGTTCTTCTGTAAAATTATATCGTTTTTCCAACAAGCTATAAGAATCGTTCAAGAGGTGTTTTTCTTCTTTTAAAAATACGACCTCGTTTTCGAGATTTGCTATTGCCTCTTCGTGTTCGATGCTCATTGAATTTTTTTCTTTTTCATGCCGTTGTTTAAGTTGTTCTATTGTTTGTTTTAAATCCGCTATTTCCTGCCGTAGATCCGCAAACATCTTTTCGCGTTCTGCAATCACTATCCACTGACTATCGGTAAGTTTATTTAAACGAGTATTATCTTCCCCCAAAAACTCTGCGGCTTGGGATACTTGCTGATATTTCTCTCTTAAGCCTATCAGCTCTTCTTTTAAGATGATATTTTTTTTAGATAAAGCAGCTCTGTCTTTTTGTAATTTTGTAATTTTATCGGCAGTTTCTAAATCGGCAAGCTCTAAAACCTCTTGTTCTTTTTCCTGCAAACGTGAAGTTTTTTGCCGAAGTAATTCCACTTCGGCAACAAGTCGGGCAATAAAAGATTTATGGGGAGAAGATTCGCTTTGCTGGGCATCGGATATTAATATTTCGCGTAAAACCGTATTGTCTTCTGTAAGTGTAGCTATTTCTTGCTTAAGATATTGAATGAACTGTTGGGTATCTTCATTTTCTGCTGCATACAAAAACATATTGCATTTCAAAATCAAGATTATGAATAGACTTATTATGAATAAGAACTTCCGTGTCCTTACCAAAACCAACTCCTTTCGGCCTTGCCGCTTACTACTTAATTCCTTTTAATTTTTCATCAAACAAAACTACCGAATCCGCATCACTTGTCGTTTGGGCCTCAGGATACGGTAATTGAGATTGTTCTAATTCCTGCAAAAACTGATCATTGCCGCCAGACATTCCTGTTTCAGGCAATGAATTCATGTTTTCTAATTCTTGCAGAAAAATATCTTCTGTTTCAGATTGTGACATATATGTGTCAATAACCATTTTTCTATCTCCCGGCTCTTTGGTAATAGAGTGTTCTCCGGTGATAATATGCGGGGTGATAAATACGATCAGCTCTGTCTGGCTGCTTCCTTGCGTTTTTGAGCCAAACAATCCGCCGATAAACGGAATCCTATGAAGCCAAGGAATCCCTGCTTCATCCTCCCTCTTCTCATCTTCTCTGAGGCCGGCAATCATAATCATTGTTTTATCTTTTACTTTTATGAAAGTCTCTACCTCTGATGTAGCCACAATTGGAATCCGGCTGCCTAAAGACGTTGTGATCGTTTCAGAAACGTTGCTTACTTCAGGCTTAATCTCCATCGTCACAAATCCGTCGTTGCTGATCTTCGGAACAACCTTCAACTTTACTCCAACATCAATAAATTCAATCCCTTCAGAAGTTACCGTAGTAGATTCAGCCTGACTTAGCGTCTGGGTTACATATACGTCCCGCGTCCCAACCATGATCCTTGCTTCTTGATTATTTAAAACCGCAAGTCTGGGGCTTGATAAAATTTTAAGATCTCCATATTCCTGTAAAAATTCAAGCGCTATATTATAATCTCCCGGCTGCAGGGTTCCGATAGAGATGTTCCCAGAAGTTGCAAGCGCCGGCGTCACCGGGAAAGCAGCCGTCACTTCTGATTGCGCGCTGTTAAAAAAACTTTGCCAGTCAATCCCGCGATTAAAACGATCACTCATATTAATCTGGATAATTTCCGCTTCAATAAATACTTCTTTTTCCGCAACGTCTAAATTAGCTATAATTGTTCTGATTTTTTTCATTTTCTCCGAAGAATCTTCGACAATCAATCTCGAGCTTTTTACATCCACAATGATTTGACCCACATCCGGGGTAACAACTTTCTCTAAACTCTTTTTTATTGCAATAGGATCCGCGGAATTCAATTCAAACACTACTGTCTCTGTCGGACAGTCAAGTTTCTTTACCATATCTGCCATCAATTCCAACCGCTCCGGGATATCAAGTAAAATAACCATGCCGGAGGCTTTATCTATAATTACCTTCCCAACATCTGATTTCAACTGACTTACTATGGTAAAAACATTGGTTGGATCTGCATAACGCAATTTGATATTTTTGTATTTTTTAGTTTCCAGATAATCATGCCCATACAATCTTTTGTATTCGGCCGCGGTCATAATATATATTATTCCTCCCCGCCGCTTGCAAGCTAAGTTCTGCGTCGCTAATATAACATCTAATGCTTCCAGAAAACTCACATTGTTTAAGAAAATATCTATTCTGCCGTTTAATCCCTTGCTCGGCACAATTGTTAATCCTGTCTTTTGGGCCAGCATGCGCAGTAAATTAATAATATGCATGCCTTTTAAATCCAGCGATATCGTTGTGTTTTCCCCTTGTTTTTTAGAGGTTGTTTCTATCTTTCCTTTGCCTTGTTGTTCCTTAGGGCTATCTGAAACGGCTAGTTCATCGGGATTTTCGAATATAGCCTCTTCCGAAGATTGCGCTATTACTAAAGACGTTCCAACCGCAATCATCAAAAATATTATACAAATGTGTCGTATAGTGCGCATCACTATATCTCCCATTCCTTATTTTCTTTTTGCAAAACTACACTGTCTTCTTTTATTGTTTTTACAGTAAATGTTTCAAACATTTGCCCTTGCTGCAATAAATGCGTTTCCCTTGTTATTGTATCCTCCAAAATAACTTGAGGCACATCTGTTTCCCACCAGACCCCGACAAACGATAACTGCTTCATCCGAGCTTCTGCTTCTTTTACCCAATTTGCTTTTTTTTCGCTAATAATTTTAGCCTGTTTCCCTGGGATTAATCCAAAAATGTTGTAGCGGATTCCGCTTTCCAAATTTTTTTTTATTACCAACAAGAAAGAAGCATCTATTGTTTGTCCCTTCTCCGTTGCTATATTCTTAGTGATTGCTACAAACCTTTTTTCTTTTTTCAGTTTTTGATAAAAAAGATCAAAGACAAAATAAGCCGTTATTATTACCCCGCAAACAATAATAGTTTTTATAACTTTCTGCAGGCTAATTGCCTTCAATTGTTTTTTTATCGCTTCCTGCAATTCCTGAACAATTCCCGGCTTGGGATTCCCGGCCACAACCCCTTTTGATTCCATTAGCGATCCATCACCTTTATAGCGTTTTTTATTTTATGTTTTGTTTTCGGATGGGCCTGGGAACAACGAAGAAGATACACTCCCCCCTGGGAATGAATTCTTTCTTAAAAATAATCCCTTAAAACAATCCATCCTTGTTTTCTATTAATAACTATATATTTTGTCTATATAATACATTGTTTTTATAGACAAGTAGCCATTCTGTATTATACTACACTGAAAAAAAACATTCCAGAGATTATTGTGATTATCTGGCAATCCTTGCTTTTCGATCAAAATTATGGTATCTTAAAAAAGCTTCGCAGTTCCCTAATCCCGCACGTTTTCCGCGGGAAAAACCGTTGAAGCAACGCAATAATATAATATTTTCTTTGCGGAGGAGTGGCTGAGTGGTCGAAAGAAAAGGTCTTGTTCAATGAAACTTAGACTTTTGGAACGACCGCAGGGAGAGAATAAAAGTCTGTAGTTGAATTAATCCCGCACGTTTTCCGCGGGAAAAACCGTTAAAGCAACGCAATAATATAATATTTTCTTTGCGGAGGAGTGGCTGAGTGGTCGAAAGCGGCGGTCTTGAAAACCGTTGTACTGCAAGGTACCGTGGGTTCGAATCCTACCTCCTCCGCCATTAAAACCCTACAATACGGATTTATATGCACCACACACAAGATGAAAAAAATATAACTATTAAAAAGACCCCCATGCATACGCCCAGATTATCCGAGGCTGCTGTTGCTTTTCCCCGGGGATTAAGAGTTGACCTGGGGATACATACTTTATTTTTCATTTCCGGGACAGCAAGCGTTGGCCCGGAAGGACAAAGCATGCATGAAGGAGATTTTTATGCGCAGGTAATACATACGTATAAAAATATAGCGTCTTTACTTCACGAGCAATCTGCTGCGTTTAAAGATATTGTTAGATTTACTGTTTACTTAAAATCTATGGATTATTATGACAAGTTTAACAAAGCGCGAGATGATTTTTTTGCCAACCAGGGGTTATCCCGAGAAGAGTTTCCTGCCAGCACGTGTGTCGAGGCCCGCCTTTGTCGAGAAGAACTTCTAGTAGAAATAGAAGCTATTGCAATCATCAAATGAGACAAACCGGTCTGGCTTCTTTGGTCTCATTGGAGCAAACAAATAGCTAAATCTGGTTAAATGGCACTGTCTGTTAGAATTTCCATTGGGGACGGCTGTGTTGTTTCTTTTGTTAGTTTCTTTTCAGCACGAGAAGCAAGAAATTTATAATGATTATATGCGTTTTCATATCCAACTTGCCTAAATAAATCTTTTCCCACGATTCCTATTTCTCTGATTTTCTGAGCAATAGTACGATAGTCGCTCTTCTGTTCTGCTTTGTCACAAGTTGCCATGGCATCAAAAAACATATCCATATCAGCCAACTCGTGTGCTGGAACACTCTCCCCATTTAAGATGTTTGGCCAAAAATTATGATGTGATTCTATTGGTTTTGAAATCGGCGTGCTAAGAAACTGAAATTGTTCTATTTCTACCATAGCCCCCCTCTCTCCTACTGCTAAAAGTTGCAAGGCATAACATCCGGGCTGGTCTCCTGGCAAGCCAAATAGATACATTAAATATGATAAGTTTATTGTGATTATCCCGTCCTGTAACTGCAAATCTTGCCAGCTTATATCCTCTTGCACTCGTATATATTTATCCTCTGCAAAAGGTGGATAATGCAATGTTAGCGCAATCTTATCTCCCTCGCTGATCTTACCTACTTTTATTTTAACAAAAACACCTTCCTTTTTATCGCTTGATAGCTTCAGCTTTACCGCATCCGGAATCTCAAACAATCCTCCTCCCCAAGAAGTATCCTCTAATTTATTGGTGATTCTTATCGTCCTGCGCTCATGATCAAAATGCAAACCATCTGCTCGATTAAAATAATGCTCATTATCTCCTGTGCTTGCTTTCATAAAGATTTTAGTCTTATAGTAATTTTCTATAACATTATAGTTTTGTGATAAAGCTGCGCCCGCAAGCCTTCCCTTTAAATAATCATCAGCAAGTTCATGCAGTACTTTTAAATCTGGATATTGTTTGATTAAACGCATTATGGGAGAAACTTCTTTTTCAAACATATGACTGCCTGCTAACCGCTCCAGAATATTGTGCTTAAAAGGTTCTACTGCTAATTCTCCGATGTAACGAACATACTGATAGATCAACCATATAATTTCGTCATTTTTTTTATTTATTGCTTCCCTGCAAGTTTCTTCTGCGGCATTAAGCAAAGTAATCATTTTTAAATTCTTTTTTTCCGGGCTCTCTGTTTCCTGAATACTATTATTTTCTATTTCTTTAATAATCTCTTTAATTTTATTACTTGCATTCACCTTTCTACTAACAAGCTTTATAATTTTCCGGATGGTTTCGCTATCCTTTTCGAGAAGAGGTGTCTGTTTTTTTATCTTATTGGACAAAGTTCGGATTGTATTATAGTTACCTTTTTCACTTTTTAGCTCCGCTACGAAAGTCTCGATGAGCAGCGGCAAAAGAGATTTAAAGGATTGTAGCGCAAGTTTTGCTGGACGTGTAGCGTTCGGGGAACGCTCCCGTGCTAGTTTCAATGCAGCTTCCACTTGTTTTTGAAGCTCCTCAACACTCGTCCCATCATAAGGATACATTGCGACCCCCGCAGTAATTCTTACCTTGTGCTCTTCTTGAATAGGATTAAACTTTTTTTTCAGCCTTGGAAGGACTAAATCATTTGCTTGCTGATAATCAGCGTCCGGAAGAACAATCGTAAAGCTATCCTTCCCCGCAAATAATTCATCTGAATCGCGTAAAATGCTTTTACATTCTTTTTCTACCTCTTTAAATAAGTCAGTATTATCTGTTACTTTTTCTCCATTATAAAGTTCTATTTTTATTACAGAAAATTTCGCCCCTTCAAGCATTTTGTTCATAATAGAGCTGTCTACCGGAGTCCCTGGTTTTTTAATTTTTTTCTGCCACTGCAATAAAATCCGGCTTAAAAAAGATGGGGTATGGGGATATTCCTCTGTCTTCATCCCGAACGTTAGATTTATGTCGGGAATTTGCTTGTTTTGCGATGGCGAAAAACTCGCCATTTTTTCAAGCGTTTCCTGAAAGTCACTACTCTCCAACCGTACAGAAGGCGCAAGCATCTCTGTTTCTTGGCGAGCTGCCGACAAAGACGGCAGTCCAAGCAATAAAAGAGTCTGAACTAGCAAAGCAATACCGCTT
This sequence comes from PVC group bacterium, assembly GCA_024231215.1. Lineage (GTDB taxonomy): Bacteria > Omnitrophota > Gorgyraeia > B26-G9 > B26-G9 > JAAEQR01. Next base: position 85,812 of record JAAEQR010000099.1, read on the forward strand.
CGTAACAAAAAGTGATTTTTGAAGCTATTAAACCGCAATATCTAACCCCTCTTAACCTTAGTCATTCTTGACTTTTATAACATTTTTATAAAGGCAGTAAAGTATACACTATCAATTGTGTTTTGTCAAAGCAGCGGAGGGGGAATTTTGCAGTCAGTGAGACTTGTTTGGTCTGGCTCTTTTTGTCTCGTTGGGGAGGGTCATCTCGCAGAGGTGGTAAACTCCAAAATCTTATCCCAAATAAAGAAAACCGTTTCCTTGGAATATAGCCAAAAATCCTTGAAAAATACAACTAAGCTTACCTTTTTAAAGATAAAGCTAAGCGGAATTACCAACACCAGAATATTTATAATATAAATCAACGTCAGGGAAAATAAATATCCATTCTCTACCAAATCAGGTTGTTTTGTTTTTAAAGAATCCGCGTTCATTAGAAAATGAAACGCCAGACTAAACCCGATAAGAAAAATAAATATATTGGTATACTGATAAGCCTCTTTCCAAAACAAACATATCCCCCAAAAAATCAGAGACAGGATAGCCGTATATAGTGGAAAAAAGTATGGAGCAAGCGTAATAATAAAATTGGATTTTGTAGAAGCAACGCTCCCGCCCTGAGATGTGACGCGAAATGACTTTATCTTTCCTCCGAAAAGTAATGCGAAAAAAGCATGCACTGATTCATGCGCAAGCACATATAAATAATCCGGCTTATACACCAAAAGATGCATAACCACATAAACAATTATTCCGGCGAGGAAAAACATTGGCAGCTTATCAACTACACGTAAAGAGTTTAATATCGCATATAAACTTCGGGTTATCCCAACACATAGCGGCAGAAAAGCAATCCCGATTAGTATTTTAAGTAATCGCTTTAACATATTCATCGTAATTTAATTTTAAGCCTAATTACTTACTTTTTCAATATTAATAATATAAAAAAGCGATGATTGAAAAAATCAACCACCGCTCTGTCTTTTTAAGTTAACCTTGTTTTAGCTTTTCTTTTTAAAAAATCCGATCATCCCAATTCCCGCTAACATTAAAAGGCTAGTTGCCGGCTCTGGAACAACGGTTAAAGTACCTCCCGCAAAACTACCACCATCAAGTCCTGCAGAAAAACTAGTCTTTTCTGTGTAAATTCCCCAGTGGTAAGTTCCTCCCGGAAGATTTTTCCCAGCATCAGCAAAGTCAACGAAATAGGTGCTACCATCAAAATCAATATCAGCGTTCCAGGATGTATAGAGTTCCACGGTTTCCGATAAATCCAGGTATCCACTACCATCTGTAAATGTTTTGCCGTCATTCCAAAAACCAATCCAGCATCTAGAATCAGCGATTGCATCCCAGCTTATTTTAGCTTCTTCTGAATAATTATTTTCCAAGCTTGCGCTTGCAAATTCTAAACTATTACCCAAGAAATCATCAGCCTCTTCGGCTAACAAGCTGCTAGATTGATCATATATGCGAAGCCAGCCGTATGACTGAGGTGCTCCCATAACCGCGCAGGTGTAAACTCCATCTGCCGCAAAAACATCGCCATAAATACCAGAGTCAGTCAAATCATAAGTCCCCATTAAAAGTCCACCTGAGGTATAATCTTGTCCCACAACACTTATATTTGTATATGCCGGATTAGAGACAAAAATTGCCGCTTCGCTATCTCCCAAAAGAGAAGTATAATAACTATCAAACCTAACTGACATGTAATCTTCAGCAAACGCAGGACTACAAATCAAGGTAAACAGCGCACAAAAAACCCCTATCCAATACTTTGTCTTATTAATTTTTTTACTCATAATTACTCCCTTCCTTCCTTTTTTTAAATTATTTAATTAAATATATATAAAAACTTTTAGATTGGCTGTAAAAGTTTACCATGAAAACATTGGTTTTACAAGGGGGGGGCTACCGATTTATCGGAGTTCAATAACCGCTATCCCATCCATATAAGATCTAAGAACTTCCGGGACAACAATGGAGCCATCTTTTTGCTGATAATTTTCCATTATCGCAATGACTGTCCTGGCTAAGGCCACTCCAGAGCCATTAAGGGTGTGTACAAAGCTAGTCTTGCTCGTGGTTGGATCTTTGTATTTGATATTTGCTCTGCGTGCCTGAAAATCTTCAAAGTTACTACAGCTGGATACTTCCAGCCACTTTTCAATTCCCGGAGCCCAAACCTCGATATCATAACATTTTGCCGCAGCAAAGCTTATGTCTCCAGTCGACAGACATAAAACCCGATAAGGCAACTTTAAAAGCTGCAAAATTGTTTCGGCGTTAATCAATAATGTTTCCAGTTCTTCATATGAAGTTTCTGGCTTTACAAATTTTACCATCTCCACTTTATCAAACTGATGTACTCGCATCAATCCCCGGGTATCTTTACCATAAGAACCCGCCTCTCTTCTAAAACAAGGCGTGTATGCCGTATAAAATATCGGTAATTGGGCTTCAGGTAGAATTTCATCTCTATGTATATTAGTTACAGGCACTTCCGCAGTTGGAATCAGAAACAAATCATCTTCATTTGCCCGATACATGTCTTCTTCTAGCTTTGGTAACTGCCCCGTCCCTGTCATGCTTGCCCTGTTCACTAAAAGTGGAGGGGAAACCTCTGTATACCCATGTTTCGTGGTGTGAATTCCCAGCATAAAGTTAAATAATGCTCTTTCCAGCCTCGCACCAGCGCCTTTAAATAAAACAAAGTTAGATCCTGTTATTTTTGTCGCTCGAGGAAAATCAATAATGTCAAGATTTTCGGCAAGATCGATATGTGTTTTTGCTGAAAACTCCAATTCGCGGGGTGTGCCCCACGTTTTGACATCTGTGTTAGCGCTAGCATCTTTCCCTACAGGCACAGAATTGTGGGGTATATTTGGGATGCTTATTAATATTTCAGCACTTTTTGCTTCGATTTCGACCACTTTTACATCAAAATCCTTTATTTTTTGGGACAGCTCCTTTAATGCGGCTCTTTTTTCCGAAATATCAACCTTTTGCTGTACTAATTTACCCATTTCATCCGCAGAAACATTCCTTTGCCGCTTTAATTCCTCCACTTCTAAAAGAAGTTCTCGTCTTTGCTTATCTAGAGACAATAGTGCTTCAATGTCAAGCGTCATATTTCTGTTTTTGATCGCTGTTTTTACAATTTCCGGGTTTTCTCGAATAAATTTTAAATCTAGCATAATTCCTCCATTATTTATATTAGATGTATAATCAAATAATAGCGTTAAAGTTCTCTGGTGTCAATCTTTTTGCTAACCTTTTATAACGCCAACGGGTTTTACTCGACAAATTTTTCTTGCAAGGCCTGAGTTATCCACAATATCCACAACATTATTAACATCTTTATAGGCTTGTGGTGCTTCTTCGGCAATTGTATCCCGGCCTGTCGTGCGAATTACAATGCCTTTTGCTTTTAATTCATTAAAGATCTGTCTTTTATCCAAAGTTTTTATAGCCTGGGTGCGAGACTTTAGTCTTCCTGCTCCGTGACAGGTAGAACCAAACGTCTCCTCCATTGCTTTTTGCGTCCCTGCCAAAAGATAAGAATGCCGCCCCATGTCGCCTGGAATGATCACTGGTTGTCCCATTTTTTTGTATCGATTCGGCAGTGTCGGGTTGTCTGGGCCAAACGCACGCGTTGCTCCTTTTCGATGTACACACAAGCGCATTTCTTTACCATCAACAATATGTGTTTCTATTTTTGCCATATTATGGGCCACATCATATATCAGGTTCATGCCCATTTGCTCCCAGCTTTGTCTTAAAACTTTTTCAAAAACTTCTCGTGTTTTATGCATAATTATCTGGCGATTGGCCCAGGCATAATTAGCCGCACAGTTCATGGCCCCTAAATAAGCTTTGCCTTCTTTTGAAGTTACCGGGGCGCAAGCAAGCTGTCTGTCTGGAACCTCAATCCCATATTTACACAGACAATTAAGCATTATTTTCACATGGTCTGTGCATACCTGATGCCCAAATCCTCGGGATCCGGTATGAATCATAACCATTATCTGGTCTTTTTCCAGATTAAGTAAAGATGCTATCTCTGTATCAAAAATTTTATCTATTCTCTGAATTTCCAGGAAATGGTTGCCTGAGCCCAGGGTACCAGCTTGTGTTTTACCTCGTTCGTATGCACGCGGAGAAATCTCATCTGGATTTGCTCCTTTTATTTGACCCTTCTCTTCGGTATGCTCTAAATCCTGCTTTGTGCCAAAACCTTTTTCCACTGCCCAAGCCGCGCCTTTTTCTAAAATTCTTTTACCTTCGGCCCCTTTTAAGTTAATATTTCCACGAGACCCCACTCCGCTGGGGATATAATTGTATAAAGAATTGATCAAATCATCGATTTTAGGCCTGATTTCATCATAAAAAAGCCTTGTTTTTAGAAGCCTTACTCCGCAATTTATATCAAAACCCACCCCGCCAGGGCTAATTACTCCACTTTTGTCTATATTTGTGGCGGCCACTCCACCTATGGGAAATCCATACCCCCAATGAATGTCCGGCATAGCTAGTGAGTGTTTTACAATACCCGGGAGGAACGCAACATTTGCCACCTGCTCTACGGCCTTGTCTTTTAGTAAATCCGGCAGTAATCTTTCGTCGGAATAAATAATCCCGTCCACCAACATGCCCGGTTTGTATGTTTTGGGGATTCTGTATTTAGTTTCGTCTATTTTTTCTATTTGTACTGACATTTTTCCCAAGTAATTAAACTTTAATCCTCCCAGGAACATTTAAATTCACAAAATGGCTTTCCATCAAGAAAACATTTCTCTTCTTCAACTAGAGGATTTTTTAAACTAATATGCCGCCTGATAAGGCCGTGAAGATATCCTCTTAGATATGCGCAATACCCTTTGGTGGGAAATGGAACATGGCTAACGCGAATGCGGTAAAGATTTTTTTTACTTTTATCTAAAACTATATTTATGCTTCCATGCGAATGAATCGTGCGATAGATAATCGGTGCGTGTTTTAGTAAAAAAATTATATCAAAAACTTCTATGAAAATATTATAGATGCTCTTAAACCCGACTCCCCCTGATAATTTTCCGGCATTAAAACAAACATCATAATCTCCTATACCAAACATCTTCTCTATTGTTTCCAATAGGTCCATGTGCAGTTTTTCCGGAACCCAGGATGAACCTCGGATATTTTGTGGGATAGAATACTTGCACTCTTTTTTAATTGCAGCAATAGCCCGCTCAAAGGCATCCGGACCATATGTCTTTTTTATATACCTTGAGATATCTAAGATCTGGTTACCCTTAACTTTGGGTTCTCTTTTTGCGGTATCCATGGGGCCCCTATATATCAAACACCACTTCTGCTTGAAAATATTGGTCTTTAGCTTCTATTTTTAACTTGTGACAGGTAACTGCTTTTATTTCGGTTTTTAGATTGTATTTCTTTGGCTCTAATTTGTCAAAGGAAACATCCGCCGTTATTGTTGTCTCGGTAAATTCTTTTATTTGAATGCGGGAGGCCATTAATCTTTTGGCGTCAGATAAGCTTAAAAGTTCGCTTAACCAGCTAAACAACAGTTCTTCTAAATTGTTTGCGCGTACATTAATTGCTATAGTTGTGAGGTTGTTATAATCTTGCTGTGTGCGGATTTTTAGTTCCGCAATCAAAAAAAACATTCCCCAGGCTGCGTTCATGAACAATTCTTCCCTGTCCCTGCCAAAGGCTTTTATCCCGATATCCGCGGTATGTTCAAAAAACTCGTACGGATTTAACATTATTCTTCTGTTTCTTCATCTTTTGCAGCTAATCTTGCGACAGCCACGAGTTTATCTTTTTCTTTAGTCCTGATCAACCGGACTCCCTGAGTAGAACGCCCGGTAGAACGAATATCTTTAATTGGACATCTCACTACCATGGCGCTAGAGGTGATTAGCATTAGTTCGTCGGTGTCAACTACGGTTTTAAACGCCACGACTTCTCCGTTAGTTTTGGTTGTTTTTATGTTGATGATCCCTTTCCCTCCCCGGCTTTGGACCCGGTATTCTTCAAATTTGGTTCTTTTGCCAACACCGCTCTCTGTAACAGTAAGAATGGTTCCTTCATGCTCTACTATTTCCATGCCAACAACATAGTCTTTCTTTGACAAGGAAATACCGCGCACCCCGGAAGCAGTTCTACCCATGTGTCTTACATCAGACTCGGCAAACCGGATCGCTTTTCCTCCCTTGGTAGCTAAAATAATTTCCTGCTGTCCATCAGTAAGCTTGCAAGCAATCAAAGCATCTTTATCTCTTAAGGTTATCGCGCTAATACCGCCTTTTCGAGGATGGCTGTAGGCCATAAGATCTGTCTTTTTTACCTGGCCGTTTTTAGTTGCCATTGTCAGAAATTTTCCTTCTTCAAATTCCTTGACTTGGATTAATGCGCTAATTTTCTCTCCAGACTCAAACTGCAGTAAGTTCACAATCGCCTTTCCCTTGGAAAGCCGGCTTGCCTGAGGAATTTCATAAACTTTAACCCAATAGACTTTTCCTTTATCAGTAAATACCAGCAAGTAATCATGGGTTGAAGCTATGAATAAATGCTCTATAAAGTCTTCTTCCTTCATGCCGGACCCAGAAACGCCTTTTCCTCCGCGCCTCTGTTGACGATATGCGCTTACTAATTGACGCTTGATATATCCCCCGTGAGAAATCGTGATAACAACATCTTCTTGGGCAATTAAATCTTCAATTTCAAAATCTTCTACCTGCGCCAGAATCTGTGTTCTTCTTTCATCTCCGTATTTTTTCTTTAAAAGTTCCAGCTCTTCTTTGATTATCGCTAAAACTTTTTTAGGGTCTGCCAAAATAGCTTTTAGCATGTTGATTTTCTTTAAAAGTTCCAGATATTCATTTTCAATTTTTTCGCGCTCCAACGCGGTTAAGCGCTGCAGCTGCATTTCCAGAATTGCCTGCGATTGAACTTCTGAAAGTCCAAATTTTTCCATCAGGTTTATTTTTGCTTCGGCAGTTGTTTTGGAACTTCGGATAAGTTTAATTATTTTGTCCAGATTATCCAGACAAATTTTCAAACCTTCTAAAATATGTGCTCTTTCCTGAGCTTTTCTCAGTTCAAATTTTGTCCGGCGAACAATGATTTCCTGGCGATGTTCAATATAATGATGCAACATCTGTTTAAGCGTTAACACCCGCGGACGGGTATCAACCAGGGCCAGTAAAATAATACCAAAGGTTGTTTCTAGTTGGGTGTGTTTATATAAGAGGTTCAGAACTACTTGGGCATTCCCGTCCCGCTTCAGGTCTATGACAACTCTCATCCCGTCTTTATCGGATTCATCCCGAATATCGGAAATGCCTTCTATTTTTTTGATGTTAACTAAGCTGGCAATAGCTTCGATAACATTTGTTTTATTCACCTGATAAGGAATCTCGTTAATAATTATCGATTCTCTACCGTTTTTATGCTCTTCTATTGTTGCCTTCGCACGAACCTTAATCGGAGAACGCCCTGTTTCATAGGCTGTTTTAATCCCTTCTCTTCCGCAGATGATTCCCCCTGTGGGAAAATCCGGCCCTTTTATAAATTTCATTAATTCTTTTAGCTTGGCTTCAGGATTGTCAATCAAATACATAATTGCATCTATTGTTTCGGTTAAGTTGTGCGGAGGGATGTTTGTTGCCATTCCAACCGCAATTCCACTTGAACCATTTATAAGCAGCCCTGGTAATGCGGCTGGAAGTATTTTTGGTTCTTGTAATGATTCATCAAAATTGGGAGAAAAATCAACCGTGTCTTTTTCTATATCAACCAACATTTCTTTGGTTATCGAGGCCATGCGTGCTTCAGTATAACGCATTGCCGCGGCTCTATCGCCATCAACAGACCCAAAATTACCCTGACCATCAATAAACGGATATCTCAGAGAAAAAGTCTGAACCATCCGAACCAAAGAATCATACACTGCGGTATCGCCATGCGGATGATATTTACCTAATACTTCCCCGACAATACGCGCGCATTTTTTATAAGGTTTATTATGCTCAAGACTAAGATCTTTCATCGCATATAATATTCTGCGATGTACGGGCTTTAATCCGTCACGAATATCCGGTAAAGCGCGACCCACGATTACGCTCATCGCATAATCAATATAAGACTTCTTCATTTCTTCTTCGATCGGAACTGTTACAATTTTTTCGTTTTCTGCGTACATCTTTTTTTTGTCTCCTTTTATTTAAATATCTAAATTTGTTACTTCTTTTGCATGTGTTTCGATAAATTCACGCCGAGGAGCAACTGCATCTCCCATAAGAATAGTAAACATTTCATCTGCCTCAACCGCATCTTCTATCGCTACTTTTAACATTGTCCTTTTTTCCGGGTTCATTGTTGTTTCCCACAGCTGATCCGGATTCATTTCCCCTAACCCTTTATATCGTTGAATCGTCATTCCTTTTTTTCCAGTCTCCCGAATATAAACAAGCAGATCTTTTAATGATCCAATATCCTGTTTTTGGTTATCCGAAGAGGTGTCAACCACCTGAAACAAAGCTTTTTCCGGAGCCACAGCTGTTGTTTTTGATTTTTTTCCTTTAGCTGTCTTTTTCCCTTTTTTTCCTAGAAATAACGGCTCATCATTTAAAAAATCTTCCTTTTTCTCCTGCTCATAATCAAGAATGTTAAGGCCTAGCTTGTCGATTTTTGCTACTAGTTTTACCAATTCGTTGGCTTCGTAGAATTCCGTCACTTCTACAGAAGCGCTTCCAGCTTCAATGTTGGCAATCCCCTCTTTTTCTTTTATTTCTACGTCTTTGCCCTGTCGTTTTTCTTCTGCCCTGATAAGCTTTGCAAGTTCTTCTTCGTTAAACAAAAATTGTTCTTTTCCTTCGTCCGTAGTAACCTTATATGAAGGAAATTTCTTTGTCTTTTTATCTCGCAGCTTAATATATTCCGGGAATTTTATTCCTTTTTTAGCAACCTGGCGGCTGACAATATCTAGCTCCGTTAATAGCGTTAAAAGATCTTTAAACTGATTATCGGTTAACTGTTTTTTTGTTTTTTTCACAACAAGCTTCACGCCCTCTCTTCCTAGTTCAAGAAGTAACGTTGCCATTGCCTCTTCTGTTTGTAAATATTCTTCTCTTTTCCCTCTTTTTATTTTATACAGCGGTGGCTGTGCTATATACACATGTCCCTTTTCTATAAGCTGGGGCATTTGTCTATACAATAAGGTCAGAAGCAGTGTGCGGATATGGCTTCCATCAACGTCAGCATCAGCCATTAAAATTACTTTGTGATATCGCAATTTTTCAAGATCAAAATCACTGCTTACTCCTGTCCCCAGAGCTGTAATTAACGTCCGGACTTCCACATTACTCAACACTTTATCTAACCGCGCTTTTTCAACGTTTATTATTTTTCCCTTAATTGGAAGAATTGCCTGAAACCTTCTGTCTCTTCCCTGTTTTGCTGAACCGCCCGCTGAATCTCCCTCAACAACATAAACCTCACATAGAGCCGCATCTTTCTCCGAACAATCCGCTAATTTTCCGGGCAATGACCCGCTATCTAATGCTCCCTTGCGACGTGTTAATTCCCGGGCCTTTCTGGCCGCGTCCCTAGCGCGTGCTGCTAGTTGTGCTTTTTCAATAATTTTATTTCCTACCGAGGGGTTTTCTTCTAAAAATGTTCCCAAAGAATCATTGACTACCGAAGCAACAATTCCCTCAACCTCACTATTGCCTAATTTTGTTTTAGTCTGCCCTTCAAATTGAGGATTTGGAACCTTAATGCTAATAACAACAGTTGTGCCTTCGCGAACATCGTCTCCCGACAATGTCGTGTCTGCGTTTTTAAATACTTTTTTATTTTTGCAAAATTGATTGAATGTTCGAGTAAGCGCTGATTTAAATCCGCTTAGGTGGGTACCGCCTTCGATCGTGTTAATATTGTTAGCAAAGCTATAAATGCTTTCCGAATAACTGTCATTGTACTGCATGGCGATTTCAACAACAACGTCATCTTTCTCTTTTTCAAAATAAATCACTTTTTTAAATAGCGGATTTTTATTTTTATTTAAATGTTCGACAAATTGGGTAATACCCCCTTTAAATAAAAATTCTGCGGTTTTTTCAGTACGTTCATCGGTTAATTTAATGCTTAGCCCCTTATTCAAAAAAGCTAACTCTCTTAACCTGTTAGACAAAATATCAAAAGAATATTTTGTTTCCTGAAAAATTTCCCTGTCTGGTTTAAAGACAACCCGCGTACCGCTTTTTTTGCTTTTACCGATAACCGTTAGCTTTGAGGCTGTTTTTCCTTTTTCAAAACGCAGATGATGGACTTTTCCGTCCCGGCGAACCTCTACCTCCAACCATTCAGACAGCGCGTTAACACAACTTACCCCAACCCCATGTAATCCACCAGACACTTTATAAACCCGATGATCAAATTTTCCTCCGGCATGTAGCGTTGTCATGACAACTTCTACTGCCGGCTTTTTTTGGGTTTTATGCATATCAACCGGAATCCCTCGCCCATCATCAACAACTGAAACGCTATTATCTTCGTGAATGGCAACCTCAATAGTATTACAATATCCACCAAGCGCTTCATCTATAGAATTATCAACAACCTCGTAAACCATATGATGTAACCCGCGGGTTGTTGTGTCCCCAATATACATCGCCGGTCTTTTTCTAACCGCTTCTACCCCTTCTAAAACCTGAATTGTCCTAGCATCATAATTATTTGGCATGAGTTGCTCCTCTGTCTATTTTATTAATCCGTTACACCCTTCAGATCTTGCGACCAGGGTTTGAACCGCCCGTTGCGTATAATATTTTTTACCTTCTTTTGTGATTATTATTGTTTTTTGTTTCTTTTTTTTTGTTTTCTGAGTTAATAATGCTACAATGTCGTCTAAGGCTACTGTTTTTTTCTCATCTATATATAAAAACACTCGATCCTCTATTTTTAATTTTTTCTATTACCTATTTTAAACCGCAAATCGATGATCTTATCTTTTCCGGCAATGTCTTGTATTTTTTCTAATATCTGATACTTAGTAAATGTTAAATGGTGAAGCCAGGCTGAATTTGAAACATTTACTAATAATATTTTGTTTTTTATTAGTGCTGGATTGCTGTATGCTGCTGCATCTTGTGAAACTATTTCAGGCCATTTGTTTAAAATCTTATTCTTTACCGATTCTTTCTTTGGTTTATATTCTTTTAAGAATCTATCTAGAACGTCTTTTATAAGTACTGGTTTACGCTTCACTTTGTTCGCGGATCCCTTCGGGTTTCTTCTTAGTTTAATTGCATTGGTAAAACAATGTATACATATTGTCCATTAAGCTCCGGCAACTCTTCTCTAAACACTCCTGGTTTTTCCGCGTCGACGATTTCAATATCAATGTTTTCTTTTTGTAAAACTTTTAATACGTCTAATAAATATGTTGGGTTAAATCCTACTGTTAATTCGTTCCCTTTATATTCTGTTTTGATTTCTTCCTTCACTTCCCCTATATCCGGAGTTGTTTTTGAAACTACAATTTTGTTTTTAAAAATATCTATTTTTATTGATTGTGAGTCTGGGCTGGTGAATAGGCTTGCTCTTTTTACGGCTGACATAAGGTGTTCTTTTTCTAATATTATTTTATCTTGTTTTTCTTTAGGGATTACCTGTTCATAATTAGGAAACTCCCCTTCTATTAATCTTGAGATTATCATTGTTCCGTCTAATTCGAAAGCAACTTGGTTGTCGGAAAAAATAATCCTAACCTGACCGTCTTCTTTTAATATTTTACTTAACTCGTTGATTGTTTTTATTGGAATAATCGCTTCTTTTTTTTCTACATCTTGTTCTAATTTACTTTCCGCCATAGCCAGACGTCTTCCATCCGTGGAAACAAGCCGCAACATTTTATTTTTAAACATAAATAATGTTCCATTTAATACATAGCGCGTCTCATCTCTAGACATTGCAAAACTAACCTTCTTTAATAACTTTTTTAATAATATTTGCTCCAGAACAATCCCCTCTTTTGCATTAAACTTGGGAATTGACGGAAATTCTTCTTTTGGTAACCCGATTAATCTAAATGAACATGTTTCACAATCTATGATCATATTATAATTTTTTCTTACATTTACCGTAACCTCTCCTGAGGGTAATTCCTTAATGATATCCGCAAAGCGTTTTGCAGGAACAGTGATATTTCCAGCATCTACTATTTCTGCATCTGCCTTATATATGATTCCAATATCCAAATCTGTTGCGTTAAAATTAAGTTTATCTTTCTGCCCTTCAATTAGAACATTAGATAATATTGGTAATGTTGTTTTTGTAGCTACAGCACCTTCTACTGTTTGTATAGCGCTCATCAGCACATCTTTAGTTGATTTAAATTTCATCTTATCCCCCTTTTATTAACAATTTGCACCTATTATTATTCTAATATATAAATTTACAAAAATAGTAGTCGTATTAGTAGTATAGCCTGTTAATATGTGGATAACCAGGTTAATGGTTTAAAAACAATAGCGTTACCACCTTTATAAGTTGTTGATAATTGATGTTAATAAGCTGTTTAAATTGTTATCTTGTGTTAGTAATTTCTTAATCTTTTCGAATGCGTGTAAAACTGTTGTATGATCACGTCCACCAAAATTTTCCCCGATTTCTGCCAAGGAATGATTAGTAAGCTGTCGCGATAAATACATTGCGATTTGACGCGGGTGTGAAATCGCCTTACTTCGCCCTCCCCTTTTTATGTCGGAGACTTTCACGTCAAATTTTTCAGATATGGCCTTTTGGATTTTTTCTATGGTTATCATTTTTTTCGCAGAATCTTCTCGGATAGCATCTTTTAAAACTTCCCTGGCAATCGTGATTGAAATAGGATTGTTTGTAAGAAGAGAATATGCAACTACCCGGATAAGCGCCCCTTCTAGCTCCCGGATATTAGCGCGTATTTTCTCCGCAATGAAAAACATTACTTCGTCGGGAACTTTCACGATTTCTCGCTCTGCCTTTTTTCGTAATATTGCAATTCTGGTTTCCAAATCAGGCGCCTGGATGTCTGTAACAAGCCCCCACTCAAATCGTGATATTAAGCGTTCTTCAAGTCCGGAGATTTCTTTTGGCGGCCGGTCGCTGGAAACAACGATTTGTTTATGTGCGTCGTATAAAGTGTTGAATGTGTGGAAAAATTCTTCCTGCGTACTTTCTTTTCCTCCAATAAACTGGATATCATCAATTAATAAAATATCTACACTTCTATATTTTTCTCGAAAACGCATTGTTGTCCGCGTTTGAATTGCGGTAATCAATTGATTTGTAAAACGCTCACTTGTTGTATAAGAAAGTTTTGCGCGACTATTTTTGCTTTGCATGTGATGCCCAATCGCCTGCATCAAATGCGTTTTTCCTAAACCTACTCCTCCATAGATAAATAAGGGATTGTATGAATGTGCCGGAGACTCCGCGACAGCGATGCTTGCCGCATGCGCAAATCGATTACTTGAACCGACAACAAAACTATCAAAGGTATATTTTGGATTTAAATACACATCTGTTTTTGGCCGTGGCGTAGCTGGCGCTATGTTAAATGTTGGAATTTTTGATTCTGGGCGCAACTCGGGCGCCGCGTCGGAAACAATAAAATCAACGCGCACTTTTTTTTGCAATATCTGAGAAACAATTTTGGTGATCAAAGATAAGTAATGGTCAAGAAGCCACTCTTTAAAAAACTTATTGGGAACCTCGACGACTAATCCCTGGTCAGAAAGTTCAACGGCCTTAGTAGGTTTTAACCAAGTCTCAAAGCGCTGCACGCTAATCTCCTTTTTTAGAAAAGACAAGGTTTCGGCCCAGAGCTCTGAAGGTTTTATACTCATGGTAGAGACATCTCTGTTTAAGAGTTATGCACAATAAAAACAACGAAAAAACATAATTGTAAAACGTTACTGTAAAATGTGTTATGCGGCATTTTTAAAGATCTTTCCACAACTTATCCACAAGCGGGGTATAAATCATTTGGTAAATACGAAACTTATTATAGCAGATTGTGCGGTGATTTCAAGAGTTTTTTTGTGTTTTTTATTGACTAAACAATCTTTTATGTTATAATTCTCACTATAATTAAAAAACTAATATAAGGGCTTCATGAAAATTAAGAAGTCTTCATTGGTGTAATCGGGGTTCAAGAAAGGATGTTGATATACAATGAAAAAGGGTCTTACTTGCAAGTCAAATCTAAAGAGAAAAAGAAAACATGGGTTTCGTTCTCGCATGGAAACAAGCGACGGGCAGGCAATATTAAAAAGACGCCGTAAAAAAGGGCGAAAAGAGCTCTCGGCTTGACATGGAAAAACAGGGTTTTTCGACGGAAGAACGCCTTTTAAAGACATTTCAATTCAAAAGCGTATATCAGCAAGGCCGCCCCAGGAAGAGTGCAATCTTGTGGATATACAGCATAGCAAATGGCCTGGGCAAGAATCGCCTAGGGATAAGTGTTAGCAATAAATCCTGTAAGAACATTGTCCAAAGAAACAAGATCAAGCGCATCATAAGAGAAGTATATCGACTAAACAAAGATGTTTTTGGCCAGAGCAGAGATGTTGTGGTAGTTTTAAAGCGAGCACCAAAAGAAATAAACTATGTTGTTTTCGAAAAAGTCCTCAAAGAATGTCTTAATTGTCAAGAGAGAACAACAAGGCAGAGAGTAATATGAAAAATGCCATTATTTTTCTTATTGATTTTTACCGTAAATATCTGTCAAGGCTGAAGATAAGAACATGTAGGTTCTATCCGACATGTTCGGCTTACACAAAAGAGGCCATAGAAACAAGGGGAGTGGGGAAGGGGCTGTTATCCGGAATCTGGCGCATATTACGTTGTCATCCTTTTTCTCCGGGGGGATATGATCCTGTAAAGAAAACCTAAAGCAATATAACGATCGGAAAACAAACAAACCATGAATAAAGACAAAAATTTTATCAAGGCGATTATAATTACAGTTGTAGTTCTTTTTCTTTACCCAAAGATCATGATGCGATTTTTTCCTCAAATGTTTCCAGCTCCGGAACAAAACCCGAAAACACATACAACAGAAACCATAAAACAACAGACAGTGATTAATGAAACAGAAAGTGCCTCAACGGATAGTTCTTCAGGCGTAACATATTCTAAAGAAAACAGTTATGTTTTAGAAAACGATACATATAGAATAACTGTTAATAGTCCGCAGGCAGATGTTCAAAAAGTTGAACTGCAACAATTCATAGATCCTCAAACCCAGCAGCCCACCGTGGTCTTGGATGCAGAAGAAAAGCAGCGCGGTGTTTTTGCCACACCAGAGCTTGTGGACAAGGCCCAATTGGAAGACGTTATAAGTGGTTCTGATAAAATTATATTTATTTATAAGGATTTATCAGGTTTAACGATTAAAAAAACAATCGAACTAGAAGATAATACGCATATAATAACGCTAGATATTGAAATAATCAACGAATCCTTACAAGATCAAACCGTGTCGTATCGAATGACTTCTGCGGCAGGCATTGCGCCCGCAGAAGGTATCGCCAGTCGCTATCAGGAAATATTAACCATACTTGAAACAGAAAAAAGACATAAACAACATCCCGGAAAGGTAAAAAAGGAAACGCTTGTGCCCGGGGCGGTAAAAATTGCCGCATTTAAAACAAGATACTTTTCGCTAGCAGCGATCCCTTTTATAAACTGTGACTATACATATAGTTATAAAAACAACTACAGCGATGCTCAGCAAAGCCCCAGCTTTGGTTTGGGCATAGACAAACAAATAATCCCGGCACAGGGTAAAAAGAACCACGCATTTGCTTTATACGTTGGTCCGAATGATAGTGAAACAATGGCTATCTCCGGGCTGGGAATAGAGGAGATCAGAGGGAAAGGGGTTTTTGCGGGATTTTCAGACTTTTTGCTTTCTCTGCTTAGATGGTTACATGGCATATTTAATAATTATGGATTAGCCGTAATTGCTTTGTCTTTAGTCTTGCAGACCTTCCTGTACCCGCTTACATTTAAGAGCTTAAAGTCCATGAAAGATATGCAGGCATTGCAGCCACAAGTAGAGGAGATGCGCAATAAATACAAAGACGATGCGCAAAAACTAAATAAAGAGATAATGGAGCTTTATAAGAACAATAAAGTTAATCCTTTGGGCGGTTGCTTGCCGATGCTGCTTCAGATGCCGGTCTTTTTCTCTTTATACAAAGTATTAATGCAAGCCGTGGAATTGCGGGGCGCACAATTTTGGTGGATAAAAGATCTTTCCGGGCCGGATGCTTTAATTGTTTTCTCTAATACATATCCATTAATTGGAAACACCTTTAACATTTTGCCGGTAGTAATGATCGCGGCGTCATTTTTACAGCAAAAAATGACGAATCCCAACCAAGCAAATGAGCAGCAAAAAATGATGGCTTTAATCATGCCTGTTTTTCTTGGGGCTATTTTTTATAGATTTCCGTCGGGATTGGTGCTGTATTTTCTTACTAATACAATTTTTTCGCTTGTAATGCAGGGATTTATGGCTTCAAGGGCTTCTGTGGCAAAAGAAGAATAAGAGGCTATAGCAAGGGGGCACATGGTCGATAACGATAAAGAAAAAGAAGCAATGCGCGATAGGGAGTATGTGGGGAACACTGTGGAAGAAGCAATAGCTACAGCACTCGCCGATCTTAAACTTCCCAAGGAAAAAGTAAAAATACAGATTTTAACCGAAGGACAACGGGGTTTGTTTGGAATGAAAGGGGCAAAACAAGCAAAAATACGAGTAACAATCCTGCCAGAAGAGTCCCCCCAATAGAAAAATAGAGATTCCTAAAAAATATTCGCACTGTTCCACGTGGAACAGTTGCCCAGTGAATGAAGAATGAAAGAAATAAAATATCCACAGAAATATGATGTTATCGTTGTTGGTGCCGGACACGCCGGATGTGAGGCGGCTTTGGCGGCTAGCAGAATGGGATGTTTAACCTTGCTGACCACGATAAATCTGGATACGATTGCCCAGCTGTCTTGCAATCCTGCCCTAGGCGGCCCAGGAAAGGGGCATATTGCCCGGGAAATCGATGCCCTAGGGGGAGAGATGGCTAAAATCATTGATAGGGCAGGGATCCAGTTTCGCATGCTTAATACAAAAAAAGGGCCTGCGGTTTGGGCGCCCCGAGCGCAGACAGATAAGCGGCAATATCAGGCCTTTATGCGGCAGAGCTTGGAAAAACAGAATTTATTGCAGTTAAAGCAAATGATGGTTACTGACCTGATTATAGAAAAAAAGAAAGTTATTGGGATTAAAACCAATACAAATCTTAAAATATATGCAAAAACTGTTATTCTTACTACGGGGACTTTTTTAAACGGGCTTATTCATATAGGAGAAACTTCAATGGCGGGCGGGCGATTAGGGGAATGTTCTTCCCTGGGGTTGCCAAAGAGGCTAAAAAAACTTGGGCTTAAAATGGGTCGGCTAAAAACAGGAACTCCGGCAAGAGTTCACGCAGCCACAATTGATTACAAATTATTTGACAAACAGCCCGGAGATAAAAAACCAAGCCCGTTTTCTTACGAAACAAAAGAATTAAAACTGAAGCAGGTTTTATGTTATTTAGGATATACAAATAAAAAGACCCACCAGATTATTAAGAGAAATCTCCACCGGTCACCACTATATAGCGGGAAAATAAAAGGAGTAGGAGTTAGGTACTGTCCGTCGATAGAAGATAAAATTGTAAAATTTCCGGATAAAGATAGGCACCAGGTGTTTATTGAGCCAGAGGGTAGAGATACTTGTGAGATATATTTGAACGGGCTATCCAATAGCTTGCCACAAGATATTCAGATAAAGATGCTGGAATCTATTCCCGGATTAAACAAAGCGCAGATAATGCGGTTTGGTTATGGCATAGAGTATGATTTTGTAGATCCCACACAATTGGCTTCTACCACTGAAACAAAAACAACTCAAAACCTATTTTTAGCTGGGCAGATTAATGGAACTACGGGATATGAAGAAGCCGCTTGTCAGGGGTTGGTTGCGGGGATCAATGCTGTTTTAAAGATACAAAAGAAGTCTCCATTTATTATGGATAGAACGCAAAGTTATATTGGGGTGCTTATTGATGATTTGGTCACAAAAGGAACAAATGAACCATATAGATTGTTTACTTCCCGAGTGGAACATCGTTTGATAGTTCGACAGGACAATGCAGATTTAAGGCTTGGTGAGTTAGCGTATAAATTTGGCTTGATTTCAAAAAGAAGAATTGATACAATAAGAAAAAAGCAGGAGTTAATTACCTCAATGATAAATTCTTTACATAAAACTCAGCATGGAAACAATTCGTTGGCAAAAATTTTAAAGCGACCACAAATAGCTTTTGCTGATATCCGGAAAATAAAGCCAGGGCTAAAAAAGCTAACACCTGAAATTGTAAATCAGGTTGAAATAGAAATAAAATACGAAGGATATATTCAGAGAGAAAAAACACTAGTTAATAAATTAGGTAAACTGGAAAACAAAAAAATTCCTGAGCGTTTTCCGTTTCACAAAATAGGGGGAATTAAAAAAGAAGCTAGAGAAAAATTAAGCAAAATACAGCCGCGATCTATTGGGCATGCAATGCGGATCTCGGGAGTGACATCAAGCGATATCGCCTTGGTGCTTTTACATATTGAAAGAGCCGCAAAGAAATGATGAATGAGGGGAAGGCATAAAGGCAAAAAGTTATAAATTATAAATGATTTAAAAAATAAATAAAGTAATTAATTGCCATATAAAAATTTCCCGACTTCAAAATTAACTAAAGTTTTTTTGTTTTTAATTTGTCGCGGGTAATGAAAGAAAGCTTTTATTAATAATTCATAATTAATCAGTAGTAATTAAAGAGTAGGGGGAGTAATGGCCAAAAAAAACAATTCATTTATAAGAAGAAATTATTTTGTGCTTAAGGGGTTTCAGGTAAGATTCAGCATCATAATTTTTATTGCCACATTAGTTATAAGTTTGATTGCAGTTTGGACCACGTATGTTGTTACTTGGAATGAAATAAATATTCATGTAGAAAGTCAAAATTTCGCGGAGAAACTACGCGTTCATTATAGCCAGGGACAGGGAATTGGAGAAAACATAGAATTAGTAAATGCTATTTTTGCTGTAGAGTTTTCTGATGTGTTTGATCGTGTGTCCAAATCTTTAATGATTCGACTGTTGGCAAGTTCGCTGGTTTTGTTTGTGCTAAGTATTTTTGCTTCGCATAAAATGGCTGGTCCAATATATCGAATGGCCAATGTGGCTAAGGCAATTCGGGAGGGAAATTTAACGGTTGATTTAAGCCGCTTACGTGAAGGGGATGAGTTCACGGAATTGGCGGATGAGCTTAACGGAGCTATTATAAAATTACGTTCGTCGGTTAATAGATGCAAGCAAATGGCGGGAAAACTTAGCACCATGAGCGGTAAATTAGTTGTGCATAGCAAGGAAAATAAAGGCATACCAGACAAAGCTGCAAAGACAATAAAAGAGATGGAAGACATTGCAAATAAACTAGTTGCGGAAATTGATTATTTTAAAACTAAGAAGGGTTGAGCATGGGCAAAATAATCGGTATTTGTAACCAAAAAGGCGGAGTTGGCAAAACAACAAGCGCGATTAATTTAAGCACCTATGTAGCGGCAAAAGGATATAAGACGTTATTGGTTGACTCTGATCCGCAGGCAAATGCTACAAGTGGCCTGGGATTAGATAAAAAAGCCCAAACAAAAAATGTCTATGATTTATTAATGGGGCTAGCTTCCGTTGAAGAAGTAAAGGTTCAGGGCCCGCTAGAAAACTTGTTCATCCTGCCGTCTAATGTTGCTTTAACCGGAGCAGAAATAGAATTGGTCGATACCGAACAGCGTGAATTTAAAATGAAACAAGTTTTATCCGCGGCTCGCGATCAGTTTGATTTTATTTTTATTGATTGTCCGCCGTCGATAGGCTTACTAACCTTAAACTGTCTGGTTGCGGCAGATAAAGTGCTTATTCCTCTACAGTGCGAATATTATTCTTTAGAAGGGATAAGCCAGCTCATGGAGACAATAGCGCTGGTAAAAAGCGGCCTTAATCGCCAATTGGAAACAGCCGGAATTGTTTTAACTATGGCTGATTTCCGAACAAAACTAACCTCTGATGTTATTAGTGAGGTAAGAGGATTTTTTAAAGAGAAGGTTTTTGAAACAGTAATTCCCCGCAGCATTCGTATAAGCGAAGCTCCGGGGTTTGGTAAGCCGCTTTTATTATATGACGAAACATCTCTTGGCGCACAAAAATATGAATCTTTGGCTGAAGAATTTTTAAAAAGAGAAGTTGGAGAGGCTGGCAGTGTGGCGAAAATTCCGCACGAAATTGTGTTAATTGAAAGCCCCGAGGATGAAATTCAGCTGGCCGAAGAATCTAACGTGTTGCAGGCTAACGATTTAGAAGAAGAAAAAACATTTAATAATACAACAGTTGATCAATAGAATCAATAGAGGGAGAGAGGCATGGAAAGAAGAGTCTTAGGGAAAGGCTTGAGTGCGTTAATATCTCCGGAAGCGGTGCCGGAACAAAAAGGAGTTATTTTTCTTGATCCGCAAAAAATAACGGCGAATCGATATCAACCACGGTTAGAATTTAAAGAAGACAAGCTGCAAGAATTAATGGATTCAATTCAGGAAAAAGGGGTTGTGCAGCCGGTCATCGTGCGAAAAAACGAGGGAGAGGCCTACGAGCTTATTGCCGGAGAACGCAGATTGCGGGCGGTAAAAGGGTTGGGGCATAAGGAGATTCCTGCGGTCATTAAAAATGTTACAGACCTAGAGCTTTTGGAATTATCGCTAATTGAAAATATTCAGAGAGATGATTTAAATGCTTTAGAAGAAGCAAAAGCCTATAACACAATGATAAAGGATTTTAATTTTACACAAGAACAAATTGCTAAGACTGTGGGAAAAGGCCGGGCTACAGTGGCGAATATGTTAAGATTATTGTCTTTGCCTTCAACAGTGCAAGAAGCGTTAGCTAAGGGACTAATTAGCTTTGGACATGCCAAGGCTATTTTAAGTCTTCCGGATGAGAATTTACAAATCGATCTTTTAGACAAAATTATTACAGACGGCTATTCCGTGCGCGAGGCAGAACAGTATGCAACCCTGGAACCAGAAGAAGAATATCAGCCGAAAAAGAAACAGGAAAAAGATCAGCATATCATGGCGCTTGAGTCGGAAATGCAGCATATTTTAGGGACCAAGGTAAAGATTAATCATAAGCCTAAACGAGGTAAAATTCAAATCGAATACTATTCAATTGATGATTTGCAAAGAATATTAAAAATCATGGGCAAGCAGGAATAATTATTAAAATACAAATAAACGGAGGTATTTTTTATTATGAATAAGAAAACATTAATACTAATCAAGCCCGATGGGTTGGTGAAATCTTTAACCGGGAATATCTTAACTAGATTATCTGAAACAAAGTTGGAAATTATTGCGGCTAAGATAGTTAATGTATCGGAAGAGCTGGCAAGAGAGCATTATAAGCACTTGCAAGATAAGCCGTTTTTTAACGAATTAATAAGTTATTTGCAGGGAGGATTGCATGATCGGCAAAAAGTAATGGCCATGGTTTATTGGGGAGACATTGCTATTCAAAAAGTAAGAGAACTTGCCGGCGCAACCAATCCGGAAGAAGCAGAACCAACATCTATTCGTGGAGCTTACGGTCGCATCACCTCTAAAGGTGTATATGAAAATGTGGTGCACGCTTCTTCAGATGAAAAAGAAGCGGAACGAGAGATCAAGCTATGGTTTAAACCCAATGAAATCATTTATGATGTATATCCAACAGAAACAAAAACATTGGATCAGGTAAGCAAAAGAGTTTGGGTGTAAAACAGGGGTCTTTTTAAAATCCCAGGGGAATGGTATAATTATTATATGAAGAGTTTCACGTTGGTAGAATTATTAATGGTTACAATTATAATTGCGGTGCTGGTGGGCATATCTATTCCGCATTATTTGGATAAGCGGTTTCAGGCTCATGAACAAAAAGCACGGTTTAACTTAAGCCAAATGCATAAAGCCCAAAAACAGTGCTGGTTTGAAGAAGATTTTACCGGAGACGGAGATCCCGACAATCGATATGCCGATGTGGGAGAAGACGCTATTTTAGAGACCTATGTGGGCTTCTCCTTGGATGATGGACATTGGACATATGCAATCAATTCAGGAGATGCCTCAACCTTTGATATGCAGGCAACGCATTACGACGGCTCTCATAACATGAACATCGACCAGGACGGAACGCTAACCACCGATTACTAATCCATATTAAACGATTTTTATTGCTTGTCTAATAAGACTAAACAAGCCAGACTACTTTAGTCTTATTGTGGCGTGGCCGCGAATAAATATATCTTTATTGTTTTGCTTCACAGGTTCTTTTATTCGGCCGTGGGGATCGATAAAGCAGGAGATTCCGGTGTTTGCGCAGCGGATAAACCATTTGCGGTTTTCCACGGCACGGAATACGCTCATAGCTAAGTGCTGAACAGGTTCGGCGCTGTTTTTAAACCAGGCCTCATTAGTGATCGTGATCAGAATATCTGCCCCTTTTTCCCGAAATTGTTTTACCAGAGCAGGGAAGGTGTCTTCAAAACAGACCAAAACACTAAAACGCGCAGTGTTTCCTTGTTGATCCGGCATTTCAAACAACGTATAATGTGTCCCGGCTGAAAAATCACCTATTCCAAAAGAGTATAAAAATCCCAGGTATTTATTAAACGGTACGTATTCTCCAAATGGAACAAGGTGCAGTTTATCATGGTATTTATTAAGCGATCCATTGGAATTAAACAAAAACGCGGAATTATAATATTCTTCACCGAAAGTCTCTTCGCGCGGACTACCAACTAATATGTGAGCTTGGGATTGTTTGGTTAAATCAATTGTGTATTTCATTAATTTAGCGTTGCTTAGGAGATATCCGGGGATAGATGTTTCCGGCCAGACAATTAAATCCGGAGTATCTTTTGCTGCTGCTAAAGTAAGCTGGCGGAAATTGTCTAAAATAGCTTGTTTATATGCCGGATCCCATTTGTGTTCCTGCGGAATATTGGGTTGGAGCACGCTTATTTTTAAATCAGGGGCCGGAAAGTTTTTTTGCAATGAGTAAAATCCATAGGCATAAGTTAAGAATATCAGTAGAGCGCTCAGGCAAAAGGCGGCGCTGCGCCAAAGATGCTTTGGTTTTAAAAGAATGATTTGTAAAATAGCGAGATTGACAAAAATAATTAAAAAACCAACACCCCAAACTCCAAAAATATCAGCGGATTGGAGAAGAGCTAAATTTTTAAACTGAGAATAGCCAATAAGCGCCCATCCAAAACCGGTTAAAAGATAACTTCTCGCAAATTCCAAGCATATCCACAACAAGGGCAGGGTAAATAAAGAAAGTATGCTTGTTATGTTTTTTGCGAGAGCTCCAAAAAGACAGATGTAGAGACTTAGATATATGCAAAGAATAATTAGTCCAGCAATTGTTACATGTCCGATCCAGTAAATAGTTAGGATGAAAAAGAAAAAACTGAAGATAAATGATAAAAAAATACGTTGTTTAAAAGATTTCTTATGAAGACTGAGCAAAAACGGAATTAGTGCAAACCAGGCAAGTATGCCGAGGTTTAAACGGGAAAAAGTAAATGCAAGCAATATGGCTGAAAACAGTGAAGCAAAAATATATTTTATTTGTCTTTGATCTTGATTCATCTTCCACAGCATTTTTTATATTTTTTACCGCTACCGCAAGGACACGGTTCATTTCGGCCAACTTTTTCTTGAGGGCGTGTATAAGTTTGCGCTTTTGTTTGCGCCGAAGGAGGTGCTTGAGGGGGTTGTCCTGGTATTGGTTGGTGAAAAGTCTCTGTTTCCGGATGTGAAAAAGATATCGGTACGCCATTAAAAACACCGGTAGGTTCTTCTTTTGCAAATGTTTTGATTTTGAATAAGAATTCCAGGGTTTCATCTTTGATTCGGCTGATCATGTCCGAAAATAAAAAGTAAGCTTCATGCTGGTATTCTACGAGGGGATCTTTTTGTCCAACGGCACGCAGGCCGATTCCCTCGCGAAGTTGATCAACTGCATGTAGGTTATCTTTCCATTGCGCATCTAAAATATGGAGGCTGATGGATTTTTCAAAATCATGCGACATGCTTTGTCCCATAGCATTTATCTTTGCTTCATAGGTAGCAATTAAAGCCTGAATTAATGTATCTTGAATGTTCCCGTTTTCCGGAGCGGAAAACGATAATTGAAACCTTGAGTGTACCCAATCTTCTAACCCGGAAATATTCCAGTCCGCAGGGTGTACTTTTTGGGGCATATATTTTTCCGCGGCGTCTTCGACGATTTCATGAATGAGTTCAATAATATATTCTTTTATGTTTTTTTGTTCTAAAATTATCCTACGTTGATCGTAAATAATTTCTCGTTGTTTGTTCATGACATCGTCGTATTGCAAGAGTTGTTTTCGAATTTCAAAGTTATGAGACTCGACTCTTTTTTGAGCCATTTCTATGGAACGGGTGATCATCGGGTGCTCTATGGGCATGTTTTCTTCCCATTGTACAAAATTCATAAACTTGGCTATTCTGTCAGAGGCAAATATGCGCATTAAGTCATCTTCAAGAGACAGATAAAAGCGGTTGGATCCGGGGTCGCCTTGTCGTCCTGATCGGCCGCGCAGCTGGTTGTCTATTCTGCGGGATTCATGCCGTTCAGTGCCGATGATATGTAATCCTCCGAGGCTAACTACTTCTTCGTGTTCTTTGATAAGTTCTTCTTTTACGATTTGCAGGGCTTGTTCTTTTTGTTCTTGTGTCGCCATCTGCGGATCAATTCCCTTTTTGAGTAAAAGTTCGCCGGCAAAAAATTCCGCGTTTCCTCCTAAGAGAATATCTGTTCCTCGGCCGGCCATATTGGTAGCGATGGTAACTTTACCGAGTCTTCCGGCTTGAGCAATGATCGGTGCTTCCTGTTTATGATGTTTTGCATTCAGAACATTATGGGGAATACCTTTTCTCTTCAACAGCTGGCCTAAATACTCTGATTTTTCGATTGATATGGTGCCGACAAGAACCGGTCTGCCGGTTTTATGCATTTCGCATATTTCATCTACTACGGCGTTAAATTTTTCTTTTACGGTTTTAAAAATAACATCCGGATAATTTTCCCGGGAAAGAGGTTTGTTTGTGGGCATGACAACAACATCAAGTTTATATATGTGCTGAAACTCAGCTTCTTCGGTAACAGCGGTTCCGGTCATTCCCGCAAGCTTATTGTACATGCGGAAGTAGTTTTGAAATGTGATCGTAGCCAGGGTTTGATTTTCCTTTTCGATCCTTACCCCTTCTTTTGCTTCAACTGCCTGGTGCAGGCCATCACTCCAACGGCGTCCGGGCATAAGCCGACCGGTAAATTCATCTACGATAAGAACTTTGCCGTCTTTTACTACATACTGTACGTCACGCTTAAATAATTGAGAATGTGCTTTTAAAGCCTGGTCAACGTGATGTTTTAATTCCATGGTTTCTAGGTCGCTTAAACTTGAAACTCCGAGTATGTTTGCAACCTTGGCTTCGCCTTGTTCTGTAAGATAAACGGTGTTACCTTTTTCGTCAACGATAAAATCATTGCTTTCTTCTTTTGTTTCTTCGTTTTTTTCTCCTTCGATAAGTTTGGGGATGATTTTATCGATCATATAATATTTATCTGTAGATGCTTCTGTAGGGCCGGAAATAATCAACGGGGTTCTGGCTTCATCAATGAGAATACTGTCAACCTCATCAACAATTGCATAATTAAGTTCGCGTTGTGTCGTTTCTTCTTTTTGCAAAACCATATTATCGCGCAAATAATCAAATCCAAATTCATTATTTGTTCCGTAAGTAACATCAGCCCGATAAGCATCCTGCCGAGATACGGGTCTTAGGTGTGCCATTCGTTCATCACGCGCAGATTCCTCAAGGTGAGAGGGGTCATATTGAACCGAATATTCGTGTACAATGGATGCGCAAGAAAGGCCGAGAAAGTGATATATCGGGCCCATCCATCCGCAGTCGCGTTGGGCTAAGTAATCGTTTACTGTGACCAGGTGCACCCCTTTACCGGTAATTGCGTTGAGATAGACCGCAAGTGTGGCAACAAGAGTTTTGCCTTCCCCGGTGGTCATTTCCGCGATTTTCCCTTCATGTAGAACAATGCCGCCGATAAGCTGTACATCAAAATGGCGCATATTAAGGGTGCGCTTGCTTGCTTCCCGGCAGACAGCAAAGGCTTCCACAAGAATCTGATCAAGTGCGGCTTTGGCTACTTTTTTGGTTTCTTTCTTGTCCGCGTCTTCAGGAAGGTTTTCTTTTAAATATTTTTCTATCCGGGTTTTAAATTCTGCTGTTTTTGCTCGCAATTGTTCGGCGGACAGAGCCGCGATTTCCGGCTCTAAAGCATTTATTTGATCAACAAATGGCTGCAAGCGAAGAAGTTCTTTTTCTTTCTGCGAGCCGAATATCTTATTTTTAATGAATTGTAACATTAAATCTCCTCTGCATAAGCCTGGTCTTTACACATTTTGCAACAGCGCTATTATACGGCATAGACAGGGAAATGGCAAGTAAAAGCAATAGTTTCCTTGCTTTTACTTGCAAAAAGGGGGTTTCATGGTATAATTAAAAGCCTTTATTATTTTTAGATTAAGACAGCAATAAAAACAATATAACAATTAGAAAGAAAAAGAGTTATAACAATGCTTCGTAGCGACAAAACAATAAAAACAGGGGTTTTGAAAGGCGCAGGATATTTAATAATTCAAAGCTTTTTTATTCTTAATATAAATTGTGTGATTGCGGGAGATTTTTCTAACGAATTTCTTTCTCCTATTGTAAAAGTTAATTCTGAGGTTGTTCAACACGCATTTATTGCCTCAGACATTGACGCGTTTAGCCTAAGCCAAGAGCAGAGGAGTGTTACCGCAGAGGACAAAGATCTTTCTCCTCGCCAGTTAATTCAGAAATATTCTTATAAGATCAAGATGAATAAATCTTTTGAAGCAAATGTGCGCCCAGAAGAGGTTGGAGAAGGCAGATCTTTTTTAGTTAATGAAAGTCCGTATTATCCAGGGGTTCCCCTGGGTGGTTTTGGCACGGTATGTTTTACTCCGGCGAGCAACGGGAAGATAGGCAGCAGCTTTTTTAATCCGGATACCTTTAATCCCGCCTCAGTAGCACTTCCTTGGAATAATCAGCAGGCAGAGGGCCCAAAAAATACAAAATTGTTGATAAAAGAGACAAAAATATTTGATAACGGAAACTTCAATATGGCGCATTATGATTATGTTGAAATTACTGTTCAGTCTGCGACTCCAGGTACAAAAATCAAAGTGCAGTTATTAGATGATAAAAGAGACATATCTACAGGGTTTTCCTCCACCAGTTATGAACTTAGCGGAAAAGAAGAAGTTATCAAAGTTCCGCTTAATACACTTAAGGGTGTTGATATTAAGAACATAACACAGGTACGAGTGCATTATGGACAGAGAGATGGTGCGGGAGCGGTTTTGAATGATGACGATAATCAGGAGTTATTAATCAGTAAGCTGAGAGCGCGAACTAATAATTCGCTATATTTGTTTTATAAAGAATCAGCTCAAACCCAAGAGATAGAACCTTTAAATGCCGGAACGCATAGCATGCTTTATCCAAAATCAAGTTATAATTTTCATTCCGACGATGACTCAAGCGCAAAGCTTTCCGTAACCCAGTTTTCTCCTATAATTCCTCACGATTACAAAACCACGAGTTATCCTGTTTCAGTTTTTCGAATTACAGCAGACAATACAACTTCTCAAAAAACTAGCGTTACGATGCATATCCCTTTAGAAAATTTTATAAATATTGCTGGATGGGATCCGCAAGATGTTACAACTCGAGTTGTATTTGAAAAAGACAAGACAGGAATGATGTTATTTGTTCCGGGACAAAAAGGACAAATTGCTTTAGGCGTTAAAAAAGAGGAAGGTATTGAAATAGAATATGCGAAGCCAGAGTTAGAGGGCAGCAGTTTGGGGACGTTGAAGGTGAAGATAGCAATTGATGCGGCTCAGACAAGAGATGTTCCGGTTGTTTTGTCTGCGGATTTTCCGGAGGCTGCATTTGCCGAAGGCAAGGTTATTAAGCAGCGGTATTACACAAGATTTTTTGGTAAAGAAGCAACTAATGCCTGGGAGATGGTTGGATTAGGAATAGACAAGGCTGAAGAATGGGAAGCGGCGATTGACGCCTGGATGGCAAACATATTGAAACTTCCCGGGATTCCGTACGAATTAAAACAAAACGCATTAAATGCATTAGGATATCTGGTTAATGGGGGGACAGTTTGGGATGCAAAGACGGGCTTGTTTTCTTATCTAGAGGGGCTTGATTATCCTATGTACAATACTCTGGATGTTTTGTTTTTTGGAGCAGCACCTTTACTTGAGTTGTGGCCGGAAATATTTAAGAATATTATGCTTGCCTTTGGAGAGACTGTATTGCAGGAAGATGCCACAATGGTACGGTATGACCATGCGTTTCCAATTGAATTTATCGGAAGGAAAAAACCCCGCGGAGCCGTTCCACATGATCTTGGGGGTGGTTACGGAGATTTTGCCCCGAATTATTATAAACACCAGAATTCTAGTTTATGGAAAGATTTAAATCCAAAATTTGTAATGATGGCTTATCAATATTACGCGGTTAGCGGCAAGAAAGATAAAGAGTTTTTAGAGAATATCTGGCAGCCGGTGTTTGAAGCAATAGAATATATGAAACAGTTTGGAAAAGAAGAAACAGGATATCTTCCGGAACATGGGGCTTTTGCAGATTGGACGTATGACCGTGTTCCCATAAAAGGCTTTGGGGCTTATACAGGGGGATTGTGGATTGGAGCCTTGGAAGCTGCTTTGGAAATGGCGAAACAACTTAATAAGCCGGAAATGGAGTATGCTTATCAAACGTGGCTTACTCGAGCTAGAGCAGAATATGAAAAATTATGGAATGGTCGTTATTATACCGTAGATGCGCAGACAGAAGGAGTAATTCTAGCGGACCAACTAGCGGCACAGTTAATAGCTGATCATGCGGGATTACCTTCTATTGTTCCGGCAGAAGAAAAAGAAAAACGGATAAAAAGTATTTTAAAGACAATCTATGAAAACAATGTTTTAAAAGCAGCGAAAAAAGCAGGCAATGCGGAACTTCCGCGTGGAGCAGTAAATACATTTCATGAAACAAAAGGGTTTATTGGCGAGATCGATGATTTATTTGAAAGAATGAATCATGAAGTGTGGACAGGTGTTCAGTACGCGATAATAGATCTTATGCTGCGATATGGTTTAGAGAAAGAGGGGGCTGAATTAAGCAAGATGATTTATAAGGCGGCAGAGGATTTTGGCGTTACCATAAGATGGCCGGAAGCCTGGATGTACAATTCTCAGATACGCCCATGCGGAAACGGATATATGCGTTTTGGCGCGGTCTGGTTTCCGATAATTACTGCGTTGCACAAAAATAAAAAGGTTAAAGTTCGATCGGTAGTAGATATGGGGGGCATCTCAGATGGCGGTAAGGAGAGTCAAGCTTCTTTGGTTGAATCTGCAATTTAATAAAGCTAATGTATTTCTAATCCATCCCATAGTTAGCCAGAGGATATGTTCCGCCCCAGGCCTCATTTTGGTTGATCGTAACCGTATCCGTACTTTCCGGACCGCCGTTCCGGGTCCCCGTGACCGTAAAAGTCATGGTTGCATCATCAGAGGCGATGGTGTAAGTCCAGTCTGCTCCGGAGTTAAAATTTGCTCCGACTTGCCCTTCCAAATTAGCGATAGTGTCGGTAAAGGACTCATTTTCCACAAACCAGTCTAATTCAGCTTTACGTAATTCTCGCAGGTTTGACAGGGCTAAGGCTATTTTTGAACGTTCTGTTGTTCGGACATAGTTGGGAATGGCAAGTGTAACAAGAATCCCGATAACAACAACAGTGATCATGAGTTCTAGCAAAGAAAAACCGGCATTTTTACGCATAATATAATCTCCTTAGTTAAAATAAATAATAGCAAGTATCCTCATATTAAGTATACCTTTTTTTAATGACTATGACAAGAATTATGAGCTTGCGGTGCATTTTTTGAGACTTGCTGAGACTAAAATAGTCTGGCTCCAATAGTCTCATTAGATGTCCCCAGATAAATCATTTTTCTTTGAGGGGACTTTTGGTATAATACATTGAATGAAAAAAATAAATATTCTACATATTATAACCAACCTTGAATTAGGCGGAGCGCAGAAAAATGCCTTGGATATTATTGAAGCCTTGGATTCGGCCCGGCACAATAAATTTTTTATTAGTGCCGAGCAAGGGTTGTTATGTGAGCGAGCCAAACATTTGTCCGAAGTACAGGTTTATTTCTTGCCGGAACTAAAGCGAAATATTTCTCTCTGGAAGGATCTTCTTTCGTTAGTAAAAATAATTAGTTATATTAAACGAAATAATATTGAACTAGTGCATACTCATAGTTCAAAGGCTGGCATTGTGGGGCGTTGGGCTGCAAAGCTAGCGGGAGTTAAGGTGATTATCCATAGTATCCATGGGTGGAGTTTTAATGATTATATGCATCCGATTGTAAAACGTGTGTATGTGTTTTTAGAAAAAATCACCAGCTGGATCACCACCAGTTTTATTGCGGTTTCAAATAATGATATTAATAAGGGGATCAAACACAATATTGGCCAGAGAAAACAATATGTGCTTATTCGTTACGGAATGCGACCGCCAGTAGAGGCGTATCAGGAAAAAAAGAAAGAAATGTTGGGTGTGGATGAATCTTTGCCTGTGGTTGGGATGGTTGCTTGTTTAAAGCCGCAAAAAAGTCCGTTGGATTTTGTACGCATGGCATTGGCATTAAAGAAACAAAATGTTGATGCCGGGTATGTGTCTGTAGGTGATGGAATATTGCGCAAAGAGACGGAGACTTTAATCGCCAAAGAAAACAGTAGTAAAACCATACAGCTTTTAGGCTGGCGGACAGATGTAGAAAAAATTATTCCTTTATTTGATGTTGTTGTGCTTACTTCTCTCTGGGAGGGCTTGCCCATCGCTTTATTAGAAGCAATGTCTTGCGCTAAGCCGATCGTAGCTTATGATACAGATGGTGTAAGGGAGATCGTAAAAGACGGGATAAACGGATTTTTAATCAAGCCGGGGGAGATTAATAGCTTAGCGAATAAAGTAAAGGTTTTATTACAGGATAAAACCTTGGCTATGCGAATGGGAAATAAAGGCAAAGAATTGTTTGAGGAATCTGGATTTAAAACAGCAGATATGATGCAGAAAATAGAAGCATTGTATCAACCAACATAACTTTAAGGTAATGGAGATGTCTTATGACTAAAGTTTTGCAATACATCAGCGTTGGCATAATTGTATTGTTCAGCAGTATTAATATATATGCAGCAGAAGTGAAGATTGTTGGGGGAAAGGGCAGCTGGGAGCTTTTGGTGGATGGAAAGCCGTTTTATATAAATGGGGCGGGGTGTGGTTATGCTAAGGGAGAAAACGGGGAAGATTATTTTAAGCTGGCAAAAGATATGGGTGTTAATTGTGTCCGGACTTGGGGAGAAGGTCAAGGCACGAAAGAATATCTAGATCAAGCCTTGCAATACGGGCTTATGGTTGATGCCGGGATATGGTTAAATTGGCCGGTTCCGGAAAAAGATATTAGTTATATTGGGGAAACAGCCTATAAAGATGAGATTTGGAATAAGGCTATAAATTATGTGGAAACGTTTAAAGATCATCCGGCAATACTGATGTGGAATGCGGGCAATGAGGTTTTGATGTTTTCACAATCAGAAGATGAAAAAATTGCTTTTTGTGAATTTTTGGAAAAACTTATTCAGGAAATACATCGCATTGATCCATCTCATCCAGTGATTTATGCGGCGGCGGGGCATTTAAACATAGAATATTTAAGAGACTATGTGCCGAGCTTGGATGTTGTGGGCATGAATTCTTATTGCACAATACGCATGATTCATGGGAGCTGGGATATTTTAAAAGTAAACAAGCCGTATAGTATAACAGAGTATGGGCCGCATTTACCTTGTGATAGTCGCAAGGATAAATATGGCAGAGCAAAAGAGTTGGGAGATTATCAAAAGGCAATCATATATCGGAATTATGCGAAACAAATAAAAAGTTTTAAGGGGGATAATTTAGGAGGTTTTGTTTTCTATTTAGGAGATACCACCCAGGAAAGCATGACCTGGTGGAATATTGTTGAGGGAAATTTCAAAAGACAGTCTTACTGGACAATGTATAAGGTATATACAGGTAAATCCGCGCCGTATTCAGCTCCGTACATAAGTCGGTTGGTTTTAAGTAAGGTCCAGGGCATATCTCCCGGTGAAGTCATTGAGGTTAGCGTTCAAATGAGGGAGCAAGAGCGAAAAGATTTGTCTTATGAATATCGTTTAAGCACAACAATTGAAGGGATCTTACAGCATCGGGTTAATGAGTATATTGATATTAAAGTAATCGGAAAAGGCGGAAAAGTTAAAATTGAAATGCCGCAACAAGAAGGGGTTTACCGGTTGTACTGTTTTGTTAAAGATACAAACGGGAATGTGTCGAGCCTAAATCAAACAATCGGGATAGAATCCGACTAGCCAGATCACGGCGGGTATTGTGTTGGATTGTCGCCGGTATCAAAAAAACTTACGGTATTATCCTGTTCTAGTTCCACGTAATAATTTATAAGCCTACCACTGTTTCTCGTAGCGCGGATAGTAAACGCAGGGCGCCCGTCAGCATCAGCTCCGAGGGCTGGAACCGTGTATGTCCAATCTCCGTCATTGGCCGGGAATATCGCGCAGGTTTGCAGGTTTGCAATACTGTTTGTGTATTGTTCGTTGTCCGTGGCCCAGACCCCCTCTGCGGTGGCAATTACTCTCAATGTTTCCAGAGCTTTAGCGCCCATCGATTTTTCATAATTATCTCCATAGAAAGGGACCGCGATGAATATCAAAGTGGCGATGATCAGACAGATAATCAGAATTTCAATCAGGGAAAATCCGGAACAAAACTGAGTTTTTTTAGCCATAAAATATTTCATAATAATATAATATAATGAATTTGCGCGAAAAAGCAAGGTTTAAAAACCTTGACAGCTGTTGCGCTAGCTGATATACTTAATGTTAGGAATAGTTAACCAGGTTAACAATAAGCCACATTAAGGATGTTGTTTTTATGAAAAATATGTCGGTTGAACAATTTGCCAGAGAAATAACCGAGTTGATGCCTCAGGTGTTCAGAGGGATGATGCGTCGGGAAACACATGCTGTAGCCAAAGGACAAATAACGGCTCCGCAGTTTTTTGTATTATATATGCTTTGTTGTCAGGGGCCGCAAAAGATGAGTTTGCTTGCCTCGGAAGTTGGGGTTAGTTTGCCGGCAATGACCGGATTGGTCAACCGCCTGCATAAAATGGGGATGGTCAAGCGGATTCATAGCAAAGAAGATCGGCGGGTTATAACCATCGAACTTACGAATAAGGGTAAAAATATAGTTAAAAGTGTGCGGGATCAAAAAATGAAAATGGCAGCAGAATTATACACAAAGCTTACGAAAAAAGACAGGCAGGATTATTTGCGGGTATTAAATAAGATGAAGAAGATTTTTTTAGCCGGAATAACGATGTGTTTGTTTATGAATCAGGTTGTTTTTGGCCAGGGGGCAGATCAAAAGCGGGTTGATCTTTCTTTAAAAGATGTAAGCCGGATTGCCCTAGAGAATAACCTGGATATTCAAAGCGCTAAGTACGATGCGTATATCCGCCGCACAGATCTTTCGAAAGATACGTCTTTATTTGATACCGTGCTTACAGCGAGTGGTTCGTACGCCAATGATCAGAAAAAAACCGCAAGCGCTTTTAGCGGAACCAAAAACATTCTTACCGATTACTCCGTGGGTATTGAAAAAACAATTCCCAGCGGAGCAATCTTAGGGGTTGATTTACAAGATCAGCGA
Organism: PVC group bacterium; assembly: GCA_024231215.1. Lineage (GTDB taxonomy): Bacteria > Omnitrophota > Gorgyraeia > B26-G9 > B26-G9 > JAAEQR01. Next base: position 119,995 of record JAAEQR010000099.1, read on the forward strand.
GCGTCGACTAATTCAGCGTTTGCCACAATTAATCCTAGCCATGATGCCTCTATAAAATTTTCCATAACACAACCCTTGGGCCGCAATTTCTTTGGATTAATTGATCGGGGGAATATAAAGGTTACTAAAATAGAGATTGAAAACAGTGATCACACGGCCCTAGACAGGATAGAACAGTCTTTATCTGCCAGCCAGAATGCTTATTGGCAACTAATGCTTAGATATGCCCAGGTGCGCATAGAGGGTGAAATGCTGGATAAGGCTCAGGAGTTATATGATATATTTAAGGAAAAAAGTGAAAATGGTTTAATAGAAGATGCGGAATTGTTTGCTGCAGAGGCTAATGTTGTTGGTTGTAAGGCAAGGCTGCAAACTGCGGAAACTAATGCGCGCCTGGCAAATAATGCGCTTTTACTTTTGTTGTATGAGGAAGATTCAAGTCTGATGATCGTGCCGCAGGATGTTTTTAATGCGCAATTTCAAAATAGTTCTTTGGAGGCGGGTTTAAGTCGGGCAATTGTAACCAGAAGAGATTATAAGCAGGCAAAAAAGAGTGTGGAAGCTAAGAACATATCGCTAAGCATGAAAGAGAATAATCTTTGGCCGCAAATTGATTTGCAGGCGTCATTTTTACATAACGGGCTGGAAGTTTCCCAGAAAAATGCCTGGGACAATATTACTGCAGAAGATAATCCGGAATTGTATGCCGGGATTTTGGTTAGGTTTCCGCTAGAAAACACATATGCTAAAGGGGAAAGGGAAAAAGCACAACTGGAAAAGGCAAAGGCTTTGCTTGGCTTAAAGCAGGTGGAGCATAAAATATTGATAGATATAAATGATAAACTAAATGCCTTAAATAACGCAAAAGAACAAATAGGGTTTAATGATCGCATTGTTGTTTTGCAGGAGAAAAAACTAGAGTTTGAAGAGATGCGGTTTGCTTCCGGCAGATCGAGCAGTGACACATTAATTCGGTACCAGGAAGATTTATTGCAGGCGAAATTAGGCCTGGCTAATGCACGTTGTGCTTATCAATCTGCTTTGATCCAGTGGAAGGTCGCCCAGAATATTTTGTTGGATGAATATTGGGAAGGGGAATTGTAAAAAATAAAATGAATATTGCAAAATTTTCAGTTAAACATTCTTTGTTTATTAATTTGGTTTCGATTTTAATTTTAATTATCGGAGCGGTATGCATGTTTACGCTTAACCGAGAAGCGTTTCCGGTGATTGAGTTTGATGAAGCTGCAGTACAGACGGTTTATCCGGGAGCATCAGCTGAAGATGTGGAAAAATTAGTTACTACTCCTTTAGAAAAAGAATTGCGCGAAGTTGATGAGATAAAAGAAATACTATCTGTTTCTCGAGAGGGAGTTTCAGTTATTGGGCTCACTATGGATTCAGACGCGGAGGATATTCAGAAGATAATAGATAATATTCAAAAAGCTGTAGATCGAGTGCGAACCCTTCCTGAAGCAATTGAAGATCGTCCTTTGGTAATAGAGATCAATAGTAAGATTTTCCCGGTTATTAATATTGGATTGGGCGGAGAGATAGATGAATTTAAATTACAGGAACAGGCGGATGTTTTAAAGGACCGGCTAGAAGATATTGATGGTGTGGCGAAAATCGCGCGCTGGGGATATCGTGACCAGGAGTTTTGGGTAGAGCCGGACATGCAGAAGATGAGCAAAATGCATGTTGCTATAGAAGAGATTATGGCTAGTTTGCGTAGTCGTAATGTTACTGTTCCCGGAGGCAAGTTAAAGACCCCAACTGAAGAGTTTGCAGTAAAGACCACCGGAGAATTTACAACCAAAGAAGAGATCGAAAATGTGATTATTCGTTCAAACGATCTTGGTAATTGGCTTAAAGTTAAAGATGTGGCAACAGTGCGTCATACTTTTGAGGAAGAACAGGTAATTCTTAAAAATTTAGGGAGCAAGGCGATAACTTTACTTGTTTATAAAAAAGAAAAAGGCGATGCAATTGATGTTGTAAATAATGTATATGCAACTCTGGAGGAGTTTAAGCAAGGGGTTCCCGCGGGGATGACAGTTTCCACGTTTGACGATTTCTCCTATTATATTAAACGCCGCTTGAATGTATTGAGGTCAAATGGGGTAGTTGCGTTTATTTTTGTGGTGCTGATTCTTTTTGCTTTTTTGCATGCGCGGCCGGCGATTTTTACGGCTTTGGGCATTCCGATTTGCATGTGCGTGACTTTAGGCGCGATGTTTTGTATGGGGCTGACGATTAACCTGATGACTATGTTTGGGATGATTATTGTGTTGGGGATGATTGTTGATGACGGGATTATTATCTCGGAAAATGTATATCGTTATGTGGAAGAAGGTATGCCTCCGCGGGAAGCAGCGATCAAGGGGACAAGTGAAGTTATTGCGCCGGTAACAGCGACAATTGTAACGACAATCGCGGCTTTTTTCCCTCTGATGTCTATGTACGGAATTGTGGGTAAATTTTTAAAATATATTCCCATGATGGTGATTATTGCCTTGGTTGGATCTGCCTTGGAGGCGTTTGTTATATTACCTTCGCATTTAGCGGATTTTCTGAGGCCGATAAAAAAGGATAACGGTGAAAAAACAAAGAATAAACAGGATATTAAAACAATTCTTATTTTTACGGTTGTTTCCAGCATTGCCGCAGCGTTTATGACCAGCTTTACAAACAGCAATCCTTATGCTGTGCTTGCCTTGATTTTAGGAGTTGGAATTGTGTCGGCATTGATTAAAAAATATCCGGTGCTTGAGTTTATGGTCAAGCATTATCAAAAGTGGCTGGAAGGGGCGCTGCGGTTTAGATACGCGGTTGTTGCTTTTACAGTGGTGGCATTTATTGGCTGTATGGCGATAATTATTTTTGTTCTGCCAAAAACGATGTTTAGTGGTAAAGGGGTTGAAGAATTTCTGGTAAGGGCAGAGGCGCCTGTTGGGACTCCCTTAGAACGAACAAATGAATTAATGCAGCCGGTAGAAGATCTTGTCGGAAAGGTGTCAGATAATTATATACAAAGTTATGTAACTACAGTTGGAGAAATTAAAGCTGGGCGAGGCATGGGAGACCCTAATGCCCAATCTGGCTCTAACGTTGCCCAGATCCATGTTTATCTTACTCCGATGCAGCAAAGAGATAAAGGGCCGAAGGAAATCATTGCTGATCTTAGGCCGGAGTTGAAAAAAATCCAAGGGTTTGAAAAATTATATTTTTATGAATTAAAAGAAGGCCCCCCGGTTGGTCGTGATATAGAATTTAATATTCGAGGGGATGAGTATTCTGTTTTGCAAGATCTCTCGATACAGATAAAAGAATATATGGCGAGTTTTAACGGGCTATCAGATATTTCAGACAGCTATACTTTGGGTGATCGTGAATTACGGATTGTGGTTGACCGAGAGAAAGCAACCCAGGCATATTTAACGGTTGGACAGATTGCTTCTAGTGTGCGCAATGCATTTGAAGGGGGAATCGCAACCACGATTAAGAAAACAAAGGCTGAGGAAGAAATAAATGTGCGGGTTAGATTGCCTTTAGAACAGCGTAAAACGCGTGCGGTTTTTGATGAGCTGTTAATTCAGAATCAAAGAGGTAATCTTGTCCCTTTAAAAAATATTGCAAACATAGAAATGACCCAGGGGTTGCGTGCGATTACGCATCTAGACGGGAAAAGGTATATTCAGGTTGCTGCGGGCATGGATAAAAAGAAGGTGCGCAGTGATGATTTTATAGCTCAGGTTTTTAAGAAATTTGAAAATATTTCTGCAGGGCGTTCGGGATATACAATTCGGCTAGGAGGAGAAGAAAAAGAAAACCAACAAGCGTTTGCGAGTTTAATGACGGCGATGATGATTGCGGTATTGGCGATTTTTATGATTCTAGCGACTTTGTTTAATTCCATGGTGCAGCCGTTTATTGTTTTACTTACGATTCCGTTTGCAATGATCGGGGTAGTAATTGCGCTTTTATTGCATGGAGAACCAATAAGCTTATTGTCGTTTATCGGGATTGTCGGGTTATCCGGAGTTGTGGTAAACGATTCTATAGTCTTGGTGGATTTTATTAACAAACTCAGGCAAAAAGGTGTTTCCCGGAAGAATTCAATTGTTCAGTCGGGAGTTCTTAGGTTTCGTCCGGTTATGCTGACGACACTTACTACGGTTGCCGGATTAAGTACAGTAGCTTATGGTATCGGCGGATTTGATCCGTTCTTGCAGCCCATGGCTTTAGCTATTGCCTGGGGGCTTGCGTTTGCCACAGGATTGACGCTTGTTGTCATGCCTTGTTTTTACGCCATAATAGATGATATTACAATGAAAGTTGTTTCTCATCCTACGGTTAAAAACCTGGCTAACGGGGAAAATAATAAAACAGAAATTAACGATGAGAATTCTGGTTATTGAAGACGAAGAAAAAGTATTAAGTTTTATCCGGAAAGGCTTTAAGGAGCACGGTTTTTGTGTAGATACGGCTACCGACGGCAGGGAAGGATTTTTTCTGGCCACAAGCGAAACGTATGATTGTATTGTTTTGGATATTATGTTGCCCAACCTGGATGGATACGAAGTATTAAATCACATCCGCGAAAAAGGCAAAAACACACCGGTATTATTTCTTACAGCAAAAGATACAGTAGATGATCGGGTGAAAGGATTAGAGGCCGGGGCAGATGATTATCTGGTAAAGCCGTTTGCCTTTTCCGAGCTTCTTGCCCGCGTGCGTGCTTTAATCCGGCGTGGTAAAGAGCAGGAAATAACATTTTTTCAGGTTAGCGACTTAACTTTAGACGCGGTCAAGCGCGTGGTAAAGCGCGGGAATAAAATCATAGATTTAACGCCAAAAGAATTTGTTTTATTACAGTATTTGATGGAACGTAAAGGTGAAGTTGTGACCCGGACTATGTTATCTGAAAATGTCTGGGGGTATCATTTTGATTCTATGACAAATGTTATAGATGTGCATATTACCAATTTGCGTAAAAAGGTTGATGTTCCAAACGCAAAACCCTTAATTTATACTTTGCGCGGAGTGGGTTATGTTCTTGAAGAAAGAAGCTAAAACACAATTTTTTAAAAGTGTACGCGGCAAACTTATTATCGGTTATGCACTGGTTCTTTTAATCAGTGTTTTTATTGTTTTAGGATATATTTATCTACAGATAAATAATGCGTTTATTTTTCGTTCCAAAGAATATCTCAAAACAGAGCTTTCGCATACGGTTCAATTATTGCAAAACGAACAATATGATCAATCTGCGTTTTCCAATTTTCTTTCCAAAAGAATTTCTTTTATGCATGGCCCCTATAAAGTTGGATATGCTTTGTTTGATGATAAAGGGTTGTTGATTGCCCGTGCGGAAAACTTTTTAGAACATCAGCATTCAGTAGCGATGCTGAGCACCAGGCAGGTATCAGCCGTAGAGGATGTTTATGAACATAGTATGCGGACGCCTGAGGGGAAAACTGTATTTTTTGCCGCCCAGGCGATTACAGATGCTAATAATGAAACGGTATACCTTCAGTTCGGATTGGATGTAGTGGGAAATCCTGAGGCTGCAGCGATATTATTAAAAACACTATTATTTGCGGTTCCGGCAATTTTACTTATTGCGATTATTGGTGGGATGTTTTTAACCGGGAGAATACTTGCGCCGATCACGCAATTGATAAATGCCGCAAAAAATCTTTCATTTACAGATAGTAAGCACAGTTTGCCTCTTGCCGGCACGGGGGATGAGCTTGATCAGCTGGCAGGTTCATTTAATGAAGTGGTAAATAATTTACGCGGGGCTTATCAGCGAATTGTAGCTTTTAGTGCAGATGCTTCGCATGAACTGCGTTTGCCAATTACGGCAATTAAGGGAGAGGCGGAAGTTGTATTAGAAAGAGAACACAGCTTATCGGAATACCAAAGGGTATTAAGTAGTATTATTGAAGACATGGATAGGCTAATGGCCATGATCAGTCGGCTGATGTCTTTAACCCGGGCAGATAGCGGTGAAGATATCATGGAAAGAGAATCAGTTGATTTAAAAGAGTTGCTGTCTAAGCTTACTGATTTCTATCTTCCGTTGGCGGAGAGTAAAACGCTTAAGCTTGAGTTTGCTTGCGCAGGAGATGCACTTACAACAGAAGCAGACATTTTAAGATTACAGGAACTTTTTTCTAATCTGATTGAGAACGCAATTAAATATACTGCGGAACAGGGAACAATCAAAATAGAGCTATCTAAAACAGCTGAATATTATCAGATATCGTTTATTGATACAGGTATTGGGATCCCTCCCTCAGAACACGATAAAATATTTGAACGGTTTTACCGCGTGGCTAAATCCCGGTCCCGTATTGAAGGCGGCGCAGGCTTAGGCCTAAGCATTGCCCGCATGATCGCTAAATCCCACAACGGTACGATTACCGTAACCAGCGAACCGAATAAAGGCAGCTGTTTCCAGGTTATATTGCCGGTTTTTCCCATTAAGAAAACTTAATCTTATCTTAATCTTCTCTTAATAGTTTATATGGTATTCTAAAAACATGAAAAAGAGAACTGTTTTTAGAATAAAAATTTTGTGGACGATTGTATTTATTTTATTATTTGTTGGCCAGGTTCTGGCTGCAGAGCCCACAGTTAGTCTTGCAACTAATAAGAAGGCTCTCGGTGTCGGTGATAAAGCAGATATAATTTTATCCATAAAATGGACACAGGATGATGCTTCAGATATCATTGTAAAAAAAATCACTCCCCCGGCCAGCGAGATGTTAAAGCTGGTTGATTCAAAAGAGCAAACTGAAACACAACTTACCGAAAAAGGCGTTTTCGCAAAAAGGATCATAACCTATACCTATAAAGCAATTAAACAAGGCAATGCCAAAATTGAACCGGCTGTAATTGAATATGTTTTCAAATCTACTCCGGAAGAAACGGAAATTCTTCGTTCGGACCCCATCGTATTGGCTATAGAATCTTTTCTTATGAGTTGGGCGGGAAAGATGCTTTGGTGGATTTTTATGTTATTTTCTATTATCGTTGGCCCGCTTGTAACGATTTTTATTTTTCGGAAGATTCTTTATCCGCCGTTGAAAAAAACAGACGAGGCAGGACTAAATACAGTTCTTGAAACAAAAACATTAGAAGAAATAAAAGAACATAGTTATTCTCGGGTAACCGGGGAGACAAAGGAATATTATTCCCGGATGCAGAAAACTGTTACGGCGTATATTGATGGTAAACATGGTAAAACAAAATCAGATGTTCCGGATGATCTGCAGACGTTATCTTTGGACTGGAAAGAGATTGCGGAAAAAGTGAGTTTTTCCGGGTATGCACCATCGCGGCATGAGCAGGAGGCTTTGGTGCGGCGCACAGAAAAATATTTTTCAGCGTTACTTTCGGAAAACAATACAGAAGACGACATTGATATAATAGAAGAGAAAGAGGAATAATTTAACAACGAAGGAGGTAGCACTATGCGGCACGAAGACATTCAGGTTTTAAATGAAAAGGTAAAAGCGGAAAGCGGATTTATTGCTAAATTAAGAGAGGAGATCCATAGGGTCATTATCGGGCAGGAATATTTAGTGGAGCGGCTGCTGGTGGGATTGTTAGCCGATGGCCATGTCCTGTTGGAGGGGGTGCCTGGGCTGGCTAAGACGTTGAGTGTATCTACATTATCACAGGGGATTCAAGCTTCGTTTCAGAGGATACAATTTACGCCTGACTTGCTTCCCGCGGATGTTATTGGCACTCAGATATATAATCCCAAAGATTCTGTTTTCTCCGTAAAAAAAGGCCCGATTTTTGCCAATATCATTCTGGCCGATGAAATTAACCGCGCTCCGGCTAAAGTGCAGAGCGCGTTGCTTGAAGCTATGCAGGAACGTCAGGTTACAATAGGAAATGAAACATTTAAATTGCCTCAGCCGTTTCTAGTTCTAGCTACACAAAATCCAATTGAACAGGAAGGCACCTATCCATTACCGGAAGCCCAGATAGACAGGTTTATGTTGAAGTTGAACATTACCTATCCGAATAAAAAAGAAGAGCAGGAAATCTTACGCCGCATGGCCAGAGTAAATAAAGAAGTTAAAATCAATTCAGTTGTTACCCCGGAACAGATTTTAAAGGCAAGGGAGATTGTGGATCAAATTTATCTGGATGAAAAACTCGAAGGTTATATTGTGGATCTGGTAATGGCCACACGAGAACCGGATGCTTATAAGCTGGATACAAAACAATATATTGATTACGGGGCTTCTCCTCGGGCAACAATAAATCTTACTTTAGCGGCCAAGGCCCATGCTTTTTTACAGGGCAGAGGTTATGTTACTCCACAGGATATTAAAAGCATTGGCATGGATGTATTACGACATCGCGTGATTGTGACTTATGAAGCAGAAGCCGATGATGTTACATCAGAAGACATCATTAACAAAGTATTTGATACGGTCGTAGTTCCTTAACAAGGGAATGGTGCAATAATGCTTCCTAAAGAACTGTTAAAAAAAATCAGGCATATTCAGATTTATTCATCCCGGATAGTTAACGATATCATGGCCGGTGCTTATCATAGTACGTTTAAGGGGCGTGGGATGGAATTTGATACGGTGCGTGAATATCAGCCGGGGGATGATATCCGGACGATTGACTGGAATGTTACAGCCAGAATGGGCCATCCGTATATAAAGAAATTTGTGGAAGAGCGTGAGTTAACGGTTATGCTCGTGGTGGATATGAGTTCTTCCGGACAGTTTGGATCAAGTCAGCGTTTAAAAAATGAGTTTGCTGCGGAAATATGCGCAGTACTTGCGTTTTCAGCAATTAAAAATAATGATAAAGTTGGATTGATTATGTTTACCGATCAGGTAGAAAAATATATTCCTCCTAAAAAAGGCAAGAGACATGTATTGCATGTAATTAGCGAAGTACTGTCATTTAAACCGACTAATAAAGGTACCAACATTGAAGCTGCTTTGGAATTTTTAAGTTCTATTAATAAACGGCGTTCAGTTACATTTTTGGTATCTGATTTTATGGCACAAGGATATGAGCGCGCTTTACAAATCGCCAATAAAAGGCATGATATGATTGCAATTGCGATCTGTGATCCAAGGGAGAAAGATTTGCCGGATGTCGGCATGATCGAATTGGAAGACGCAGAAACCGGAGAGGTATTACTTGTAGATACATCTGATGCAAATATCAGAAAAGGATTTAATATTCTCTCAGGGAAAGATGCGAATGAAAGAGATAAACTGTTTAGGCAAATAGATGTGGATGTAATTAAAGTGCAGACAGATAGAGCTTATCTAGAGCCGCTGATGCGGTTTTTTCGGGCTAGAGAAAAAATGAGATAATTTAAAAACAGGTTAATGGAGGAATGATGAAGAATAAATTATTATACAGCGTTATAATTTGTTTGTTAGTTGTAATAGTTTTGTTACTGGGAAAGGCTTTTTGTCCGGTTGCAAAATCTAAGAATGCAAAACGATCATGGAGCAGCGAACAGATGCGTGAATACGCCAACAAGTTAAAATCTGATGGGTTGACATATCAGGCAGCAGAGGCGTTTGAGGAGTATTTGGGAAAAAGTAATGAGACTAAGCAGACCCGATCAAATATTTACTATTCAATCGGAGAGATGTTTATTAAGGCAAAGCAACATGAGGACGCCCTGGGGTATTTTTATAAAGCTGAAATTGCAAATTCGGAAACTGAATTAAAAAAAGAGATTGGTACTTATATCGTTGAATGCTTAGAAAACATGGGGAAATCTTTGGATGCTGAATATCAGCTTGAATCACGTGCGGCTTTACAGGGCGAAGAAAAAGAAAAAAAAGCTTCAGGTGAAGTTGTGGCTCAGGTTGGCAGCCGGGAAATTTATATGGGGGAAATCAATGCCGAAATCGAAAGATTGCCGGATTGGTTAAAAAAGAAATACACAGAAAACGAAGCGGAAAAACTGACGTTTGTGGAACAGTATGTTGCCCGGGAGCTGTTATATGATAAAGGTAAAAAACTTGGGTTTACCAGAGATGAGGCTATTCGTAAGCAACTAGATGAGGTTGCCAAGGAACTGGTTGTGCAAAAAGTTTTAAAGAAGCATATTAGGGATAATATAAGCAAAGATCCAAAAGACATAGAAAATTATTATACTGCAAATAAAGAACGTTACGCAGAAAAAGCAAAGGTGCAGTTTAAACATATTCTGGTGGAAAAAGAAGAAGAGGCAAAAAAGATTCTTGAGGAAATTGAGGCGGGAGCTGATTTTGCAAAGCTGGCCAAGGAAAAGTCACTGGATAAAGCAACAAAAGAATCAGGCGGTGCGGTTAGCGGTTGGATAAATAAAGACGGCTCTGTTCCAGGGGTAGGGGATGATCCGGATTTTCAAAAAGCACTATTTGCTTTAGCCAAAAATGCGAAGCAGGTTATTAAATCAACTCAGGGGTTTCATGTTGTCCAGATAACCGAAAAGCAAGAGTATCGACTTAAACCGTATAAGGAAATAGAAAAACAGGTGGGCACAGACTATCTTATTGAAAAAGAGCAATATATAACCCAGGCATTGTTAAATGATATTTTGCAAAAGAAAAACGTTGTTATTTATCGGGGTAAATTTGTTGGCAAAGAGAAGAAACAGAAAGTAAAAACTGAGGAATGAAAAAGATATTTGGTATAATTTTAGTTCTTCTATTTTTTAACACAGCGGCCCATGCAGCATCCTTGGCCGATGTAAGAGCTTATGTAGATAAGTCGATAATCACTATTGGCGAAAAGATAACCTATACGATTGAGACGGATGTGCAGAAAGATCTAAAGGTTGATTTTCCTGTTGTGGATATGACCTTGGGAGGATTTGCGATAAAGGATTTTGGCAGGGAAAATAATCGTAAGGTTGGCAAAGGCTATGTCCGGGAAAAGCAATGGTATTTACTTGATACGTACACCGTTGGGTCTTACGTAATCCCGGAACAGAAAATAAAAATCATCTTAGCGGATGGTAAAACTAAAACATTGAAAGCTCCTGAAATATTTGTCGAAGTAAAGAGTGTAATGGAGGACGATAGTGAAGATCAGGGGTTGAGGGATATTAAAGCGCCATTAATCGTCCCGCAGGATTTAACCGGAATACTTGTAATTAGCGTGATTGTTTTATTGCTGTGCGTAGGGCTTGGCTTTTTAGTTTGGTATTACAAAATGCACGCTAAGCATAAAAAGGAGATTGTTTTGCTTCCTCATGAAATGGCGTTACAGGAATTGGTGCGTATTGAAAATATGAATTTACTTGCGGCACATAAGATCAAGGAGTATTACTATCTGGTATCTATCTGCTTGAGGATCTATTTGGAGGACAGATTTGCCTTACGTGCTCCGGAACAGACAACGGAAGAATTTCTGGATGCTGTTATAAGTTCGCATTCTCTGGAAGGTAGCCATATCAACCTGTTGCGAGAGTATTTGTATCATTGTGATATGGTAAAATTTGCTAAGCTTGAACCTAACCCGGAAGATGTGGAAAAAATAATGCAGACAACGCGCAAATTTATAGACGAGACAAAAGAAGATGTAGGGGGAAATACTCAAGAATGATTTTTCATGATTTTGGACATATAATCTGGATGCTTATTTTCATCCCGCTAGTGCTATGGATATATTTAAAACAACACCCTCAGGGGCATCTTACATTTTCTTCGTTAAAGCAGTTAAAGAGACTTAAGCCGTCGGTGCTTGTAAAGGCAAAACATTTATTAATTGTATTTCGCGTGCTTGCTATATGCTTCTTAGTGCTTGGGTTGATGCGGCCGCAAAAAGGCATGGAGGAGACAAAAATCGAAACAGAAGGTATTGATATTGTTCTGGCGATTGATGTATCCGGTAGTATGATGGCAGAGGATTTTATTTTAAACGGAGAACGGAAAAACCGATTAGAAGCAGTAAAACATGTAGTTCGTGATTTTATCAAGAAAAGAGTTAATGACCGGATCGGATTGGTTGTGTTTGCCGGACGTGCGTATATGCAGTGTCCATTAACACTGGATTACGGGATATTACTTAAATTCATGGATAAGCTTCAGATTGGGATGATTGAAGATGGAACAGCGGTAGGTGACGGTTTGGCGACGGCTCTAGCCAGAGTAAAAGATATTCAGAGTAAGAGTAAAATAGTTATTCTGCTTACAGATGGGGTAAGTAACGCAGGTAAGATTGATCCTCCGAATGCCGCAGGACTGGCAAAAGCGTTAAAAGTAAAGGTATATACGATCGGTGCTGGGTCTAAGGGGAAGGTGCCTTTTCCGGCAAAAGATTTGTTTGGAAATAAGGTTTATCAATGGGGAGTTATTGATCTAGATGAGGATTCTTTGCAGAATATTGCGCAGGTAACCGGGGGTAAATATTATCGCGCTAAAGATACAGATAGTTTGAAAAAAATATATAAAGAGATAGACCGCTTGGAAAAAACAAAAATTGAAGTGAAATCATATACCGAATATCGGGAGCTTTTTACGGGGTTTGTGTTGCTTGCCCTTGTGCTGCTTTTGATCGAGGCAGGATTGAGGTATACACGATTTAGGACGTTGCCGTAGAAGAGGATGTTATGAGATTTGGAGATTTGCAATATTTGTGGCTGTTATTATTAATACCCGGATGCATAATATTTTATGTCTGGGCATTTAAGGCTAAGCGTAGAGCTTTGGAAAAGTTTGCGCAGAGTGAAATCTTATCACATCTTATGCAGAAGGTAAGTAAAAGAAAACAAAAGATTCGGCCTGTATTGTTTGTTCTGGGTGTTTTGTTTTTGGTTCTGGCCTTGATCCAGCCTAAGTGGGGGTATCGATGGGAAGAAGTAAAGCGTCGTGGGTTAGATATTGTGGTGGCTTTGGACGTATCCAAAAGCATGATGGCTGAGGATATAAAGCCAAACAGGTTAGAAGCGGCTAAAAGAGAAATAAAAAGCTTAATTAATATTATACAAGGTGATCGCATTGGGATTGTTACCTTTGCCGGGAATGCTTTTCTGCATTGCCCATTGACGTTAGATTATGGTACAGCAAAGTTGTTTGTGGACTATTTAGATGTAGAGGCGATCCCTCTGGGCGGTACTAATATTGGCGCTGCAATTCATAAAGCAGTGCGTGCGTTTGAAGGCCACGAAAAAAAACACCGGGTTTTAATCTTAATTACCGACGGGGAAGAGCATCAATCCAATGCAATGACCGTCGTAGAGGAAGCAAAAAAACACGGAGTGGTGATTTTTACGATTGGTATTGGCAGGCAGGAAGGGGCTCCGATTCCGGTAATAGATGAGCAAGGCAGAAAAGGTTTTGTGAAGGACAGGGAAGGCAAAGTTGTGCTTTCTAAGCTTGACTCTGTATTATTGCAAAAAATAGCACTAATGACCGGGGGGAAAAAGGGCTCGATTGGCGCGGGGAGTTTTCCTTTAGAAGAAATATATCAGGAAGAAGTATCTAATATGGAGAAAAAGGAATTGGAATCATCTCGGCAGAAACGGTATGAAAATCGTTTTCAATATCCGTTGTTTTTGGCATTGTTATTATTTGTGGCCGAGGCCATATTGAGTGAACGCAAACGAAAATAATTGTATTGTAGGGGCGGACCGATGCGTCCGCCCGAGACATGGGGATAAAGTGACATGGGAAAAAATAAAGATAAAGCAAAAACGCATCTCTATTTTTGTGTAATAATTTGTATTTTTTTGTTTTCAGATTGTCTTGTTTTTGCCGGGAACTTAGCCGGTAAAATCAAAGCTGGCAATCAAGCGTATGAAGAAGGCAGATATGACGATGCATTAGTAACGTATAATGATGCTCAGATAGAATCACCGACAAGCCCAGAAGTGTTTTTTAATATGGGTACAGTATTTTATCGCCAGAAAAAATATCAGGAAGCGATTGATGTTTTTCAAAAATCAATGGAAAAAGGAGATGCTGATATTGAAGCCAAAGCGCTATATAATATAGGGAATTCTTTATTCGCGCAGGGACAGTTAAGGGAAGCTTTAGAAATGTATAAACACGCATTGGAGCGGAATCCGGAAGATGGGGACACGAAATACAATATAGAATACACGGAACGTAAGATAAAAGAAATGCTTTCTGAGTCTAAACAAACACAGGAACAGGCAATGAAAGATCAGGCAAAGCAACAGCAGCAACAACAACAAGAACAAGAGGGACAGCAGGCAGAAGAGAATAAAGAAAATTCCGAACAGCAGGAACAGGCACAATTGAAACAATCCAAAAAACAGGAGGGATCAGAAGAAGAACAACAACAGCAGTCCCAGCAAAAAGATGCTTCTGAAAAAAAAGACGAATTAACAGAAGAAGAGGCAGAACGCTTTTTATCTATGTTTGAGCAAGACCAGAAAAATAATCAGCTGCCTCCGCAGCAAACACCGCAGAGAGGATACGAATCACATGTGGAAAAAGATTGGTAGGTATTTAATTCTTTCCGGCATATTGATTTTTTTGTCCTGCAGAGTTTGCGTGGCTGAGCCGGCAGTATCTTTTTCTTTGAGCCAGAGAGAGGTGTTGCTAGGGGACACGATCACTTTAACGATTAATATTCGTGGGGTGAAGAATCCTGATGTCCCACAACTTCCTTCAATCCCGGGGGTTAACGTGAAATCCCGGGGTATGAGCCAGCAGTCACATTCGAGTTTTACGGTAGTGGTCAATGGTAAAAAGATGGAACAAAAAAATTCTGGCGGCGGGTATAACTTTGACTTTGAGTTAATTCCCGGCCATGAGGGCACATTTACGGTCCCGGCGTTTCCGATTCTTGCCGGAGGCAAAAAATTTATGAGTGATCCTTTTGATATTAAAGTTTTTGCCAAGGCAGAACGCAGCAATGACATCTTTTTAGATGTAAGCGTAGATAAGAATGATGTATACCTAGGGGAAAAGATCGTATTTACTTTTAAATGGTATTTAAATAAAAATGTGCAGGGATATCGTTTAAATATTCCCTGGCTTGATGGTTTGAAAAATTTTCTGGTTACATCCCCGGACTTAGATAAAAATCGTCGATATGAACGATTTCTAATTAACGGAGATCAGCAGGTAGCGATAACCAAAACACGTGAGCTATACAAAGGCCAGCCATATACTGTAATTAATTTTCAAAAAGTATTGACACCTATATCGGTAGGGACATATACGCTAGACCCGACATTTTTAAAGTGTGAGGTAATAACCGGCTATAAGAAATCACGCAAAGGTTCGGTGTTTGATGAGATATTTGATACTTCCATGGACAATTTTTTCAGTTTTGGCAAGCAAGCTGTAACCGAGTCGTTTTCTACCCGGTCTGATCCAGTGCAGATTATTGTAAGTGAGGTGCCGAATATAAATAAGCCGGAGAGCTATAACGGGGCTGTGGGGAGCTTTGATTTTAGAGTAGATTTAAAGCCGACCCGGTTAAAAGTTGGAGATCCTATTACTTTGACAATGAAAGTTTCCGGGGCTGGTAACATTGAACAGCTTAAGCTTCCCGACATCCCGGGACTAGAAGGGTTTAAGAGTTATGAGCCGGAAAGTAAAACTAATGTATCTCAAAAAGGCGGTGAGGTGGTTGGAGATAAGATATTTGAAAAGGTATTAATTCCTAAAAGAAAAGGTGAATATATTGTCCCGGCGATTAATTTTACTTTTTTCCATCCGAGAGAAAAACAATATAAGACTATTGCCCGGGGGCCGTTTAATGTATTGGTAGAAGAAGGGGACATTGAAGAGGAGGTTCAGGTAATTGCCTTGGATACCCAGGAAGATATTACAGGCAAAAAAAGAGAGATAAAGATATTAAAAAAAGATATTCGTTATATTAAAACAAATTTGGGGAATGCGGAGTCTGGGCAAAAAGAGATATATGAACAACCAATAGCCTGGATACTAATGTATTTATTGCCTTTAGGAGTTTTAGCTGGATTGTTTCTGCAGCAGCAGCACAAAGAGCGATTGCAGACGGATATTGGATTTGCCCGGAGTCAAGGGGCTTTAAATAAAGTTCAAAAGGCATTACGTAAAACGCAAAAAGCACTAAATGCTAATGATGCCCGGAAATTTTATGACGAGTTATTCAGGGCATTAAATAATTATCTGGCTGATAAATTAAACCGGCCGGCAGGAAGTATTCATGTAGATGTAGTTGAAGAATTAAAAAACAGAGGGTTAGCGCCGGCAAAATCAGAAGTCCTGAAAAAAATGTATCAGACATTTGAGTGGGTATTATTTTCTTCGGTAAAAATAGATCAGGCACAAATGAGACAGGATCATCAGGAGATAAGCGATATCATTAGTTTACTGGAGAGGATTTTAAAATGAAAAAGATGATTCTCATAGTGATAGGGTTTTTATTAATGGTGCTTTGTTTAACAACAGCGGGGAATGCCGAGTCTGCGGACGGCCTATTTTTTGAAGCAAATAAATATTATGCGGACGGTATGTATGAAAAGTCAGCAGAATTGTACGAAAAGATGATCTCCTTGGAAATTGAAAGCGGTAATCTTTATTATAATTTAGGCAATGCGTATTTCAAGCTAGGATATAAAGGCAAAGCATTGCTTAATTATGAGCGGGCGAAGAAGATGATTCCTCAGGATGAAGATTTATTTGCCAATGCTGCATTTGTTGAGTCGCTTTTAGACGAGAAACAACCACAAGAAGCGTTGGCATGGCACGAGAAGATATTTGCGATGATCAGAGACATGTTTTCTGCGCGTGGCTGGTTTGCGGTATGTCTATCATTTTTTCTAGCAGGCTGCATTGTTTTTGGCGTCGGGCTTTTTCATGTCGTATTGCGAAAACGTGCAAGAACTATATCTGTGCTATTAGCTGTTTGTTTTTGTTTGTCATTGGTTTTCTTTGCCCAGCAATACAACTTACAAAAGCAAAGGAAAATGGGCGTTGTTGTTGTTTCGCAGACAGCAGTGCGCTACAGCCCTTCTTATTCAGGCGCTGTGGCTTTTGAGTTGAGTGAAGGAATGAAAGCTCAAATACTTAGAAGAGATGGTGAATGGAGTCAGGTTAGACTTACCCGAACCACCAGCGGGTGGGTAGAGTCAGAAGCAATTGAACCCCTTTGAGCGGTTATTCCGGCCGGATTAATTAAATGATTTGAATAGAAGCAGTTCTTTTAGTATAATACAATATGAGATATTATAACAAGGATGTACGAATAAAGGGGCAGGATTGCCAATGAGTTATTATACAGTTTTAGGCTTGGATAAAGAACCGTTTTCTTCAAGTCCGGATCCTGGTTTTTTCTATGAATCACAGGAACATCACGCAGCGTTAGTTCGGTTGATGATCGGGATACGGCTAAAAAGAGGACTAAGTGTGTTGTTGGGGGATGTTGGGACCGGAAAGACTACTTTATCCCGAAAGCTGTTTCGTCTGTTAAAAGCGCGAGACGATATAGAATTTCATATGATTCTTGACCCTACCGATGATACCGAAGAATTGTTTTTAGATTCTCTTATCCGGACGTTTAAAATCACCATTCCTAATGAACAGCCCTCAGTTCTGGATTTTAAAGAAGCAATAAAGAATTATCTATTTAAAACCGGAGTTGAGGAAAAGAAAACTGTTGTCTTATTAGTCGACGAATCCCAAAAATTAAACACTCTTTCCCTGGAGATACTACGCGTGCTTTTAAATTATGAGACAAATGAATATAAACTACTGCAATTAATTGTTATGGGGCAGTTGGAATTATTGCCCCGGATTCGAGAAATGAAAAATCTCTGGGATAGGATAAGTTTAAAATATGTCTTAAATCCGCTGGATGAAGAAGAAACCAGAAAAATGATAGATTTTCGTTTGCAGCATGCCGGATATACAAGCGGCCCGAGTTTTTTTACTGAGGATGCTGTGAAAGAAATATATAATTATACTCAAGGGTATCCCCGGCGTATTTCTATGATTTGCCATAATGCATTACAAGAACTGGTAATGAAAAGCAAGCCTGTAGTGGATGCGAATATTGTTCGTGAATTGATTGCAAGAGAAGTTAAATAGATAATGGCTGATAACAAACTGACACCAGAAGATAAACTATTAAACATAATTGAAAACCCCGGGCAAGGCAAAGGGAATCGTTTTAACGTTATAAAAAAGAAGTCGGGAACAGCCGGACTTGGTGATATCAAAAGTAAAATCCAGGCTTTTTGGAAAGAAAAAAAGTATTTAAAATTACTTAACCTTAAAACGATCAACCGGATTGTATTGATTTCTTGCGTGGTGTTTGCTGTAGTTTTAGTTATTGATTTTAATTACCAGAAAGTTAGAGCATCTAAGAGCTTGGCAGATATTCAGCAAAGCACGATCAATAGTGATAGGTGGGTGAAGGAAGGAAAATTGTTCACGATTGATTTCGAAGAAAGTATGAGAGACGCGCAGGTGCGGAATATTTTCAGTTTTGAAGCTCCGAAAAAAGAGTCGAGGAAAACAACAAAACCAGAAACAGAGCCTGAGGAAGATTTCTCGCAGTATATGAACGATCTAACATTAGTTGGTATTATCTGGTCTGAGACAAATCCGCAGGCGATGGTTGAGGATGTGAAAAAAGAAAAAACATATCTTTTGGGAAAAGGAGATTCTATCGAAGTGTTTATGGTTAAAGAAGTTAAGGCAGATACTGTTGTATTGGAAAAAGACGATAAGGAATGGGTATTACGATGATCCGATTAAAAAATAAGGGCAGAGGGATTTTACTTGCGCTAGTTTTTTTACTTGCGCTAAGTGTCTATATCCAATGCGGAATAACGGTTAAGGCGCAGGAGGCTCGTTTAGACGAGACGATTGATGATTCCGAGCTTGCTGAAGACGCAGTAGAAGCCAAGACAGCTATAGATCAGGTTGCAGATCCCAATGAATTAATCTCATTGGATTTAAAAGGGGTTAATATCATTGAATTATTCAGGATACTTTCTTTAAAAACAGGCTCGACAATTGTTCCAAGTAAAGGAGTTAGCGGCAGGGTAACGATTTTTCTGAATAATATTAAGTTTGAAGACGCCTTGGATATTATTCTCGTGAGCCAGAATTTGGCGATGGAGACAAAGGGAGAGATTATTTATGTGATGAATGCAGAGGAATACAATAGACTTTATGGAAGACATTATATAGAGAAAAGGAAATATAAAAGTATAAAGCTTACTTCCGCTAGTCCGACAAATGTTTTTAATGCCTTAAGTCAGCTGAAATCAGATATCGGTAAAATTATTATAGATGAGGCTTCCGGAACAGTTCTCTTAGTTGATACCCCGGATAAAATAGAATTGATGGAAAACGCGTTATACGAATTAGAATCAGTATTGGAAACCGCGGTTTTTGATTTAAATTATGCAAAGGCGGAAGATATTAAAGCGCATCTTTCGGAGGTTATTACTCCCGGAACCGGAAAAGTTATTGTTGATGAACGATCTTCAAAGGTTATGGTATATGACTTGCCTGTAAAAATGAAAAAAATAAGGAAACTGATGAAAGATTTTGACGCGGAAGAAAAGGAAGTTTTGATTGCCGCAGAAATCGTACAGGTAAATTTAAATGATGCTTTTAAGCGTGGTGTTGATTGGGAAAAAATGTTTAGTGATAGAACCGGGATGGACGGGCTGGATTTAGTGAGCAAGTTTCCGGTTGCTCCGACCCTGTCTTTTTCTGGGAAAGTTTCGGTAGGTACGATCGAAGAGAGTATGTATAATGTGGCGATGGAGTTTATTCAGAGGTTTGGAGATGTAAAGATACTATCCCGACCGCGAATTGCCGTAATTAACGGGGAAGAGGCTAAGATTATGGTTGGAAGGCGTGATGCCTATGTAACCCAGACATTGAGCCAGGCTGAGGCATCTACGGTTACTTCTGAATCCATAGAATTTATTGACGTAGGCGTAAAGCTGAATGTTACTCCGACGATAAACGAAAAAGGATTTGTTATGTTGAAAATCAAGCCGGAAGTAAGCTCTGTGGCTGAAACAATAACAACTTCTTTAGGTAGTCGTATCCCGATACTTGAGACCTCAGAGGCAGAAACTACGGTTAAAATAAAAGATGGAACAATGATTATGATTGCCGGACTGATGAAGGAAGAAAAAAGAGAAACCCGCGAAGGTATTCCAGGATTGCACAAGATCCCTTTTCTTGGCGGATTGTTTGGTTCCCGCAGCAAAGCTAAAGTTAAAACCGAGCTGATAATTTTTATAACGCCGCATATTTTTACCGGAGAATTTTCAATTGATGGGGCAGAGCCGGTAAAGTTTATTCCGAAAGAAATGATGACCGATGATATAAAAAGAACAATCATCTTAGAAGAAATAAATAAAATTACGCCGGAAAAAGACCCGGTTGAAGAAGTGCAGGAAGAGTTTGAAGTTAAAGATAAAGTGAAAGGACCAAAAGCATTTTAAAGGACAATATGTTAAAGAAAAAAATATTATTATATGTGTTGGTAGTGCTTATGGTGCAACAGAGCACAGTTATTTTTGCTGAGGATGAAACGATCCCGGCTACAGGCTATAAATTACAAATAAGTGAGAACAAAGCAACCGGGAATAAAGATGCCGCGGAAGCTGAATTGAATGATTTGCAGACGAAAATAGAGATTTTACGCACGATAAGCGTAGAGTTAAAACAAGAAAATACTCTTTTAAGGCGAAAAGTTGCGGAGCTTAAAGAGAGGGAGAAAGCTAACCGAAAAAAGGCAAAGAAGACAATAGTTCAGGAGAAGGAAAAGAGAGTTCTTGAATATAAAGAAAACATCGAAGAATTAGAATTGGAAAATGAAAAATTAGAGAAAACAATTGAATCGCTAAAAAAACAAACTAGCGATTTAGAGAAAGACAATAAGCATCTGGAAAAATTGTACAAAGAACAGGAATATATTGCTAAAGGCAGGGGAAACTTAGCGCAGGGGTATAAAGAAAAAGTAAAAGAATTAAAAGACAGAAATGCAACTTTAAGAAAGCAGGTTAAGGGTTTTGATCAAAAGAACTGGTCTGATAAGAAAAAGCAATATCAGGGAGGCAGGGAAGAATATATTTCACAGCTTAAAGATGTGAATAAGGAAAAAGAAGAATACTCTTTAAAGATAGATGAATTTATTGGCCAGAAAGAATCTCTTATTACAGATGTTGACAATTTAATCAAGGAAAATCAGAATCTTGAAATAGCGATAAACAAGATGTATGAAAAAGAAAACCAGTTGAGCGTGGCGTATAAAGACCTGGAGTCTTTATATCAGGAAAAAGAAAAAACCATAGAAAACTATAAGAGCAGAATTGAAGCGGTTGAAGTTGTGGAAAAAGAATCGCAAAAGTTAAAGGAAGAAAAGAAGCAGTTGGTTGCGAGCTTATCGAAGGCTTATAATATATTGGGGATAATGTATGCACAGGAAAAAGATTATAAAAAAGCGATCAAGGCATATGAACAAACTCTAAAGAATGATCCGGAAAACTCCAAGGCGCATTACTACTTAGGGTTGTTTTATGCATATGTAGAAACCGGGTCACAGAAAGCGATCGATCATCTTCAAAAATATAAAGATTCAGGAATCGATGAGCAGAATAAAAAGAGGACAGAAGAGCTAATAGAATTATTAAAGGATTAGGCCTCGAGTGAACAAGATAGTTATTTTTATTGTTTTGGGAGTAGTTGCCGCTGCATTTTTAGGAGCGGCTATATTTTTCTATTCTGAAAATAAGAAATTAGAAGTAACAGTGTCTCAGCAGCAAAAAATTGCCGAGAGTTTAAAAGAAGAACTAGACAGAGTTAAAGAAATAACTCAGAAGCATGATAAAGAAAAAGAAAAGATTCGTTCAGAATCGGTTTCATATATAGACTTAAATAATAAATTGCAGTCAGACAATGCGCAGATAGCTAAAGACATGGCCAAATCTGCCCGACAGATGAAGGAACAAGACGCTCAGATTGAAGAATTAAAAAAGCAATTAAAAAATAAGGAAGAAGAGCCAGCTCCTAAAGAAGAAATTGTTAAGCCATCTGAAAAAGAGAAACTGGAGAAACAAATAGAAAGCTTGAAAGAAAAGCTCAATGCTCAGGAAGAAGCTTTAAATAAGGAGCGAGCAATTTTCCAGTATAACTTAGGGGTTGCCTATAGCAAGGCAAAATTGTTTAATGAAGCGGTAGATGCGTTAAACAAATCTTTAGAGTTGGAAGAGGAGAATCCGGAGGCAAATTATAACCTGGGAGTAATATATCAGAAAGCCAGGCGCAATCCCGCGCGAGCAATATTTTACTATAAAAAATATCTGGAACTTAGCCCTGAGGCTGCGGACCGGATTGCTGTGCAGCGGGAAATAGACAGTCTTGGCGCAGATATGGTTGTGCCTTTAGACTTTAAGTGATTTTTTATGAAAGAAAAGAAACTTATTATAGGATTTAGTGTTTTTCTGATTCTCGTTATAAGTATCGGTTTTATCGGGATATTTCAGATCCATTCTTTGAGTAAAACTATCCAGGAACTCGGGAAAACCCATCTGCCCAGACAGAGATTTATTTTGCAGATGAAAATAAATAATACGCTTTATGCCATGGGGGTGCGCAACTATATTTTCTGGCGCATTTCTAAATATTTGCAGGCGGCTTCTATTGCATCTGATATGAATTTTATCGAAGAGTCCTCGGCTCGTTTTAGCCAGCATCTTGACGCCTATGCTGAGCTGGCAGATTCAGATGAACAGCAACAAGATATCACAACACTTAGAACGTCTATCCAAGAACTTGGAAATATGGGGATAAAAATTATTGAGTTGGCTGACGCTACGGAGCAGGATAAAAACAAAATAAATAAATTGCTGATGGCGTTTGAAAACAAATCCTACAACCTGGACGATTTTTTAACGACATTGAGCAACAGTAATTTAAAGAGCATAGAATTTCAGCTGGAGTTAAGCGGGACTCAAAAAGATGCGTCAATATTAATTTTAATAGTTAGCTTATGTTTTAGCGGTGTTTTTGGCGTAGTAATCAGCGTTGTTGTCTATAAAAGCCTTAAGAAAGCACGAGAGCGCCGGGAAGTTCTTGTACAAAAAATGATTCGTATTGAAGAAGAAGAAAGAAAAAATCTTTCGCGACAAATTCATGATCAGCTAAGTCAGGATTTGAGCGCATTAAAGATATATTTAGAGCTTATTGAAAAAGATATTTCCGGCCAGGCAGCCGAACGAAAAGATAAAATAGAGAAAAGTAGAAAAATATTAGCTAACTTAATTGATCGCGGACATAATATTTCAGAAATGCTGCGTCCTCCAGAGCTTGATGACTTGGGGTTGATAGAAAGCATTGGTGCCTTGGTGCGGGAGCATCAGGAAATTACCGGAAGAAAATACAAATATCATAAACCGGCAACAGAAGTTAAGCTGGCGTTTGAATATACACTTACGATTTATCGTGTGGCCCAGGAGTCGCTGACTAATATTGTAAAACATGCACGGGCAGAAAATATAACTATAGCTTTGCAGAAAAAGAGAAACGCTGTCTCTCTTTCTGTAAGTGATGATGGGGTTGGTTTTAATCATGCGTTATATCTAACTCGCAACCGCCGGCGTCAGGAAGATAAATTAAAACTAGGACTTCAGGGCTTGAGGGAAAGAGTAGAATTACTTGGCGGAAAACTAAGCGTAAAAACTGCGCCGGGAAAAGGAACAAAAATTGAAATGAAATTGAGTGTATAAATATTTGGAGTTCAAATATGGTTTTATCAGTATTGATCGCAGACGATCATGACATTATTCGCGAAGGCATAAAAAGCATATTACAAAATAATGAAGAATATGTAGTATGTGGAGAAGCAGGCAACGGTGAAGAAGCATTGCACAAATCAGAAGAACTTAAGCCGGATATATTGCTTTTAGATATTACTATGCCTAAACAAAGCGGGCTAGATTTGATCGAGCAGATCAAGTATATTCTTCCGGACACAAAAATTATTATTATTACAATGCACCGCGCAAATATTTACATTGATAAAGCATTCAACCTGGGGGTAAACGGATATCTTTTAAAAGAAAATGTAGTTGAAGATCTTTTACCTGCGCTGCGCTGTGTACGCAGGGGAGAGGTTTATATAAACCCAAAGCTATCTCAATATCTAATAGACAGGGGAACTAAAGATAAAGAACCGGACGAGGAAAACGTTATATTAACCGAACGCGAAAACGATGTATTGCGTTTAGTTGTAGCCGGTAAAACTGCGAAAGAGATAGCAGAAGCCCTTTTTATCAGCCCGCGTACAGTGGAAAACTACAAAAACAACCTTCTTAAAAAGCTCAACCTTCACAGGACCTCTGACCTGATAAAATACGCGATAAAACATAAGATTGTCGATGTAGAAGAATAACCCGCATCAAAACATTCCCCTGTACCCTTGCGAGACAATATAATCCCGGCCATATTAGTCTTATATAGTATAATAATAGTCTGGCTATTTTGGTATTGTTATGGTAAAATAAGCTTATGATGAAAGATATAGAAAATAAAAATAACAAAGAAGAAGTAAAAGGGTATTTAACTTTAAACAAAAGATGTATTTTTGAAGGCGGGGTTTATCATGTCATACAGCGTGCGCCGGGCCGCGAATTATTGTTTTTGGCAGAGGCGGATAATTTATATTTTTTGAAACTGTTAAAAGAAACGGTAAAAAGATTTGGCCTGGATTTATTTTGTTTTGCCTTAATGCCAAATCATCTTCATCTTCTTTTAAAGATTAATGAAATAAATCTTTCCCAGGCAATGAAAAATTTGTTTGAGCGCTACGCGTATTATTTTAATAAAAAATACAAAAGAAAAGGGCATGTCTTTTCCGGAAGATACCGGGCGAGTGTTTGCAATGACAACAATTATTTTTTAGCTGCTTCAGTATATATCCACTTAAATCCGATTAAGGCAAATTTAACTAACGATGTGAAAGAGTACAGATGGAGCTCGATGAATTTATATGCAGCTTCTTCTAAAGAATCATTTGTTAATACGGATTATATTCTTTCTGTTTTAAGTGAAGATATTAATAAAGCGCGCAGGAGATATGCGGAGCTTATCGCGGAAGGTTCAGAAATTAAAGAGTCAGCATGGATGGATAAAAGAACTGAGAAAAAAGTTGTGCAAAAAGTTTCACGCACTGTTAGTTCTATGATTGAACATGGCAAGAAAGAAGAGATAGATGATTTAAATCGCATGATTGATATCTTTAAAATGAAAAAGAAGGTGTTGACGACGGAAGATAGCAATGCACGTAAATATTTGGTGCAACAATTATTGGCCAATGGCTTTTCCCACGGTGAGATTATAAAAGATCTGAATTTGAGCAGAGCAACGTTTTACCGCATTTATGCCGATCTTGAGTAGTTCCTGCGAGACTAAAATGGACTGGATTGTTAAGTGTTGTATGAGACTGAAATGAACACACTGATTGAAAATGATTGAAGAGGGAAAGATGCAAGGTAGAGTAGTTTGTGCAAGAAAAATGAGTAGTTTTGCGGGTGTAATAATAGGGTTAAAATATGATAAATTTATAGTATAGGGTTAGTAAACATATATAAAGGAAGCGAGCTAGTGAGGAGATTGATCAAAATGCTAAAAAACCCCATACTATTATTTTTTCATTTTTTTAATTATATATTAGTAAAAACTTATTCTATAATTTCGCAAGGGAGGCATATCCCTCTTAGAGTTCAGTCAAACCCTATTTGTAATTCTGGCAGATTTTTACGAGTTTGTTGGATTTTTATTTTATGCTTGAGTGTGGTTCTGTGTGTGGGCCGCGTGCAGGCAGAAGTGGTTTCGTATATTTCCCCTTTGATCTGGAGCGTTGATGATCAGGGGGATTTTCTTTTAGAGGCTTCCAATGCCGCGGGGGTGTATGAATTGCCCCGGGGGATTGAAATGGACGGGCAGATAACTTCTATAATCGCAAGCTGGGAGTTTGACGGCAAAGTGAGTTTAGAAGTAAGCGCGGATAATGGGCTTACTTATACGCGCGCGATAAATGGAGTACCTTTAGTTGCAGGATTTAAGTCAGGTAGTATGCTTCGGTGGAAAGCAACATTAGGTCCAGATAGCGAGATGACCCAATTAAGCATTTCTTATACAAAAGCGGAAATGTTAGTGCATACATTTGAAAATCCGCAGCTTGCCGGATTTTCTTTTCGTAAGCAAATTAAGATTATAAATAATTCAGCGGAAGAAGTATTTAATTGTCAGGTTCCGATCACGATTGGTGAAACAAGTTCAGCGTCTGATTTTGATGTGCATTGCAATGGGGTTATCGCGGCTAACTTTGAAGATATTCGTTTTGCATGCGCGGATCAAAGAACAATACTTTCGCATTATCTGGAAGAGGTTAAAGGATCCTCGCCGGATCGTCAGGCAGTTGTCTGGGTAAAGATTCCGCAGGTTCCCGTGGGAGAGTTGTTGCTGTATGTGTATTACGGGAATGATAAAGCAGAAGATGTTTCTGATCCGGAAGAGGTGTTTGATTTTTATGATGAATTTAAGGGGTTTGATTTAAATCCCGTGAAGTGGCAGGTAAAGCATGGCAAGTATTCTGTATCAAAAAAAGGGTTGAGATTAGACGGAGCAGAAATTTTTACAAAGGTTTACCAGATTCAAGATGGAGTGATTGAGTATCAGGCTAAAGCAGATAAGGGGACAGAAATCAGAGTAATCGCACGAGGAGAAAAAGACAGCATGCTTGGCAGTGCTAATCAGGCCGCATATTCTTCAAATTATACCGGCGCAGAGCATTGTCTTGCGGTGGGAGATATTGTGAAAGCGAATACAGCTACAGCTATTATTGCAAATATTGTTTATGATTATCGGGTGCAGCTAAAAGGCGCAGAGCTTTCTTTTCAGAGATATAGCGAAGGATTTAAAGAGCTGGAAGCAGAGGCCGTTTGCAGTGATGTAAAAGGATTAACTTCGGGGAATATCGGGTTAACAGTAAGTGCTGGCCGCAGAGCTTATTTTTCCTGGATAAGAGTACGTAAGTTTTTGGCTGAAGGGGTAGTGGTTGATGAATCAGCTGCGCAGGCAGAAGCTGAAGCAGTAAAAATGCCGCATTTTTCCCGGATACAATTAAACGGTAAAGGGAACCTGGTGTTAGAAGATGGGCGCAGTAAAGGTAGTTATGTGTCCACTACAACAGTTTTAGCGTATGAGCCGCGTATGTTTATCCCCGAGTATCAGACAGCAGACAGTGAAAAGGGCGATGTTCAATTGGGAGTGTCTATGGACAATGGTAGTTTCTGGACAGAAGATACTCAGCAGAATCAGATGTATTTTTCAAAAAAGAAAGAGATGTCGGCAGATAAACTTAAATTCAAACTTGATTTTGAGCGAGTCAGAGGAGCATCTCCGGAAGTTGAAGAAATAAAAATAGAATACACCCTAGGAACTATAACTTTAATAGAGCCTAATGGCGCAGAAGAATGGCAGGCAGGCACAGAAGAGACGATTTTTTGGTCGGCTCAGGAATATGGTACAGAGCATAAAATGTCTTTGGAATATTCTATAAATAAAGGGGAGAGCTACGAAGCAATAACTAAGGTTGCAGAAAATACAGGCCAGTATATTTGGAGCATTCCTTCAGATATTTCCAGTGATCAAGTTTTTGTTAGAGTTTCGGATGCTAAGGATGGTAATGTTTTTGATGTTTCAGACAGTGTCTTTTCAATCTCAGGAGACGGAAAAGAGAAGCAAGATAAGAAGGATGAAGAAAAAAATAAAGAAGCTGTAAAAGATAATACTGACAAAATAGACGAATCAGGGGATCTAGATGTAGAAGATCTTATGCAGGCAGGAGAACGCTCTGGGGCAAGATCTTATGATTTATTGATCAAGGTTGGAGATAATTCGCATCGGGATCCTAAAAAAGATGCAAATGCTTATAAGGACGGCGATATTGTTGTGGTAAAGCCGACTGGGCATACTTGGGGTGCGTCAGAAAAAAAAGAATTTTTAATTGTTCAGGTTCAGTTAACTGAATCAGAGGCAAAAACTTTAACCCGTCCAAAACAAATACCTACTGGAAATTTTGATGAAAATGGCAAACCTATAATGAGACGGGTAAAAAGAAGAGCAAAAAAAATTAATTTAAAAAAACTTGGATTTTCCAGGTGGAAAAAAATGAAGGATGTACGTAAAATTTTGGATAATAAGGTAGTGGAAAAAACAGCGATTGAGAATAAATAATCCGAAAGAAAACATGGAAACTTTACTAAAAAAACTTAATAAATTAGGCCGAGTAAAGATTTCCCTGATAATATCAGGTGCTTTGATATTATTGGTGGCGTTTTCTTTTTTAATTTCCCGCTTTTTATTCGGGCAAACGGAAGTAATTAGGATCATTCGTGCCGGCCGGACGATTTCTACAATTAGCCGTACCTCCAACGAAGTAACGGTTACTTTAACTAGTGCATATCCAAATAATAATCTTAAGCTTGGGCAGACAATAGTTGTAGCCGGAGTTACGGATTCTGCTTTTGACGGGACGTTTACAATAACAGAGGTGACCAGCCAGACAGTGTTTAAACATGACCAAACCGGAACAGATACTTCAAGTTCCAGCGGAACTGCAGGAGGTCATTATACCACTCTAAGCGCATGGGAAGCTGCCCGGCAAAGAGATCTTGTGTCTGCCGGAGAATATGAAGTGGTTGAGTGTTACGATGACTGGGCTGGTGGCTTGGATGATTCGGTAACAATTAGTAATGTTTGGACTACAAATTCTACCCATTATGTAAAAATTACTGTTCCAGAATACGAGCGGCATACAGGGGTGGCTGAATCGGGGTTTTTCATGAAGCCTACTTCCGGCACTCGGGTTGTAGAACTTGACTCTGATTATACAATTGTAGAATGGCTTGATGTGGATGGCACGAATCAAAGTTCAGATACAATGATCATCGGAATTACCGCAAATAATTCCGCTGATTATTGTACGATAAGAAATTGTATTGTGCGAAATTCCGCGGCAGATGGTATTTATGCTGTATCTCAGGCTCAAGTAGGCGCGGAAGTATACAATAATATTGTTTATGGTTGTACTTCGGAGGGAATTGTTGGAAGTGGAACTGCGGATGAGCATGTCTATTGGTATAATAATACAGTATATGGTTGCAATGAAGGAATTGAAGGAAGAGATGGGACATATCATCATGCTTCAAACAATTTAGCCTATGATAATACTACGTCTGACTTTCCTGTTGTATCAACTGGATTTGCTTCAGATAGTAACTATAATTTTTCCAAAGATGATTCTGCTCCGGGATCGAATTCGATCCATGGAGATACTGACGGGAAATATCCAAAGTTTGTTTCTACTGCTTCCGGGTTAGAGGATTTTCATTTACGGTCTTCATCGGATGCGATTGATGTGGGTGATGATTTGTCCGGAACCTTGAGTGATGATATTGACGGAGAGACAAGACCGCAAGGTGAAGACTGGGATATTGGCGCGGATGATACGCATAGTTCTGCGCATATCACGGTAGTTAGTGCGGGTAATTTTGAGCTGGTTTATAATGCGAATTATTATCCGGATGGTGCTGGCGGCGGTATATTTAATTGGTATGATTTAGCTAATGATGCTTCTAAAGCGTATGACCTTTCCTGTCATGGTTCCGGCATGAGTACTTTACAAAGGCATCATTTTTATGAAGGGGAATATTACCGGTCATGTTATTCTCCGGACGCGAAACTTGTTTTATTTGAAAAGACTCCGACCAGAACAGTTATTCATTATGACGGTTCTTATGGATCAGATAGTGGTACGCCAGTTCCTACGGTTGCGAAGTTTGATGTAACGAGCACGGTATATCCTAAAGGCGCGATATATAACAATTGGGATTGTTGGTTTGGCGGAACGCTTACCGCGGACAGCACAGAACAGATACGCTTGGCTTTACATGGTGACGGTACATGGACTCCGGCGGAACAGGATACTACGGCTACTTCTGATTGGCTGGGCGCATATTCGAATTCGACCAATTATAAAGCAGACCCATCGATTTCTCTGGCAAATGACTGGATCGGAGCAAGTAGTCAAGCGCAGAGCAGCAGCGCGGGAGTTTATTGGCTGCATGGATGGGTAAAAACCCAGGAGAGTTTTGCTAACGGTGATAAGTATGCTTTGCCGGATACGATGGTTCGGGTTATGCCCACGACCTTGAATACAGCTACAGGCAGTGATCCTTATTGTGAAGATTATCGAAATCCATCTGCAGTTGATTTTTATGTAGGGGCGGCGATAACAGGAGATGATCGTTATTATGATATCCCGGCTGATAATTCCCCGGGATTATATTTTGACGGCACAAATGATTATGTGACTTTTGGCGATATTGATGCGATAGACGGTGCGACGGCATTGACGGTTTCGATGTGGGTTAAAACAGAAGACTTGTTCTCAGATGGAACATTGATGGCAAAAGATGCTTGGGGGGCAAACGCGCAATTGCTGTTTTGGCGGGATTTTGATGGATCAGAGAGCAGTAGGGATAATACTTTTACGATCTTGGTAAGTGATGGGAGTGATGACGCCCGGATTGAAGGCGCGACCAATGCCTGTAATGATAATGAATGGCATCATGTGGCGTTTACTTTTACGGCTGGCAATGCTAGCGGATTAAGATTATATGTTGACGGAATAGAGGATGCTAACAGCCCGGGTAATACAACAAGTCTAAGCGCCTTAAAGAGTACAACGAATTCGTTGCGAACTGGAACGAATCTGGCTGCAGGCGCTATGCTTAATGGCCGGATTGATGAAATTAGAATTTGGTCCGATGTGAGAAGCCAGTCTGAAATCCAAGATTATATGTATAAAGAACTTACCGGCAATGAAGCAAATCTTCTGGCATACTGGAAATTAAATGAAAATACTGGACAGACAGCAGTTGATTCAGCGGGAAATCATAATGGCCAGTTAGGAGCAACTACAGGCAGTGATACGACTGATCCTTTCTGGACAGAAGGATATATGGGTGATGGGTATAATGAAGAAGAAGGAACATATCTTATAAACTGCGGCGGCACTTATACAACAGGCACGCCGCAGGCAGTATTTGATATTGCCGGGTGGCTGTATGAACGATACAACCCAGTATTTAAATTAAGACATTTTACTTCGTTTACAGAGCCTAGCTATTATATTGAAGGAAGCTTGAAAACAAATAATACGGATTATAATGCGGATTTGGTGCCGTTTTCCAATGCTCTTTTTGCAAAAGAGATAACTTGGTATTCAGGCTTGGATAGTTCTAGTGCTGTAACCACCCCGGATATTGGCAGTGCTGGAACTGTAAACGGAACAGCTGAGTTTGTTGCTGGCAAATATGGGAATGGATTGTTGTGTAATGCTACGGGTGAAAATATTACAATACCATTTTCTAGCAATATTGAGTTTTCTGCGGGGGCACTCCAGTTTTGGTACAACCCGAATTATGATCATGATGATAATGTTGAGTACCATATATTACAAAGCGATGCCCCGGGAGATGAGTGGTTTATTTTGTATAAAGGGGATGGAACCGAAAGTCCAAATAGCGCTAATTCATTAAGCTTTATTATTGAGGATGATGTGACCTGGGATAACCGTAAAGGGGTATATGTGGACTCCACGGGATATTCCTGGGATGCGGGGGACTGGGTACATATTAAAATTACCTGGGATGAATCACGCAATGACGATGATTTGAGGATTTTTATTGATGGCGAAGAACCGGCGCATGGACATTTTACCAACGGTAATGATTTTAGTTCAAGCGCGTTGGATAATATAACAACGCTGACAGTGGGAACCGATAAAGCCAATGATGGAGTTATTGATGAATTAATAATTTATAATAGCGCAGATGCGCCGGAGCAAATTGCTTTAGCCGGAGATACTAGTTGTACTGCAGAAAATCTGGCATCTAGCACAAGAGATTATGAGTTGCCTTTTACCGCAATTGATGGATCTAGCCGCGGAGAATATTTATTCTTAGGCAGTCATACTAAATTTTTCGGGGTTAATTTTGATTTGGCTACAGCGGGTTCCGGCAGTGAAATGACGTTGGGATGGTTATACTGGAACGGTGATAATTGGGCCGGCCTTACGGTTTCAGAGACAGTGTCTGGAGTGGATGATTTAACAGCTTCCGGAGCAATCTATTGGACAGATGATGATGTTACTGATTGGCAAAAATATTCAGTTGATGGTTCTCCTTCCTTATATTATATAGGTGTGGTTCTTAGTAGTGGTTCATATACAACATATCCTGTGGAAAATCTTATTAAAACAGACTTAATGGTGATCCAGGATTTGACTACGACTTTTGACGATGAGCATACAATTTCAATTAATTACAATGATACAACTCCGCCGACAATTGTTGATGCGACATTATATGATACAGATGAAGACGGATATATCGATGAAATCTTAGTAGAGTTTAGCGAGGATATGGATGATTGGTCAATGACGACTTCAGCTGCCGGGCAATTTACCTGGGGCGGGGTGGCTTGTGTTGATGCAAATGGAATGTTAGGGACAACTATTAAAAATCCAGATGACCCGAAAGTTATTAATGATGAGTATGTCACACTTTTTACAGATGAAACTGTTCTTGGCACAGGGCTGGATAATGAAGTTGAGTATACCTCTGGTTCAAATAGATTTGAGGATGTATGGAATAATGATACGGTAACTGATACAAGAAATACTGAAATAGATGAAGCAGCTCCAGTATTGATCGGGATGTATGCGGCAGATGTAGGTGGCACTGCCGGAGTATTAAATGAAACAGGCGATAGATTAGATTTGATTTTTTCTGAAGGCTTGAGTTCTTTGCCCAGTGCAGCACAGCTTGAATCAGCCTTAACTTTTGGAGGCACTGCGACAGACGGAGATAATATCCCCACGATTGGAACAGATGGGGTTTTTGAGCTGATTACAACTAACTTCCCGGACGATACGATAAAAATAGTTTTTGGTACAAGCGGTAATGGATGGACGGCTAATGGGGATACTTTAGATGGAGCGTTTACGGTAAAAGTTACGGATGGAACGAATATTACAGATGACGCGGCTAACCAGGGCGTGACTTTATTAGCAGAAGCAACATATTATTTTAATGGTTATAATTCCGGAACTGCCTGGACAACTGATCCAGAAGATATGGTTGATGGTTCTACGGGGTCATTTGCTAGAACCGTGATCGTAGACAGTCAACATCTTAATTCTAATACTTGTACCGGCACAGATCTAGGTTCTATCACAAAAGTTGAAGTTAGAGATTATGGATACACATCCGGTTCTTATAATATTTTTGCTCCATATTTTAGTGGGTCAACCAGGGGGGATGATTATCAGCTTGATAATGCTCAGGCTTCTACCTGGTGTGATTGGGTAGATATTACCAACGATAGTCAAGCTCCAGGATCTTGGGATTGGAGCGATATTCAGAACCTCGATTGTTATATGGATACCGATGCAGCTAGTCAACATACCTGCTATAAAGTTGATCTTAGGGCTACCTATGAAAATGCGGCTGTAGTAGAAGATATTAGCACTACAACTACTGAGTTTGTTTGTACAATTAAGGAAACAGGTGGAGATTATGCTTCGCTTTCAGCTTGGGAAAGTGCGGTTAATTGTAGCCTTTCTTCTGGGGCAACGCGCGTATTTTCTCTTTCCGGAACAACCGGCGCTCCAGAAGATGATGACGGAGAATCAATTACCTTTACCAGCGGTGGGACAGGAACATTAGTGCATTGTAATCTGGCGCACAATAAGGTATTGGTAAAAAACTGTTCCGGGACAATAAATTCTACGGATTCAGTAACAACAACAAATGGGACGTTTACGATTTCTGATACCGGGCAGGGTGCGATTGCCGTGGCCAAGATTGATGGGGAATGGAAGAATCCTGATACTGCAAATGTTGCGATTAGCGGATGGGCAACTGACGCTGATCATTATATTAAGATTTACACTACAATGACGGCGCGGCATTTTGGCCGATGGAGTCCTGCAGCGTATCGGCTTAGTATGGATAATTCAATAGGACAAGCAATTTCCATATCAGAACAATATGTAAAAATTGAAGGAATACAGGTAGAGATGGATAGTGACAATGGAGGAGATGTTTGTATTTATCTTAGTAATAATGTGACAGGAGTAGAAATCTCCCAATGTATACTTAGGCAGCCATCTGGAGCTACGGATCATAAAGGTATTCACGGGTATGGAACTATTAAGATCTGGAATAATATAATTTATGATTTTGGTGTAGGGATAGAACAGATGGATGGAACGGCATATATATATAATAATACTGTATACACAGGAACAAGCTTGGGAATTGATCAGAGTGGCAGCGGAGTTATCGTTGCTAAAAATAACCTTGTGCAAGGGCTTACCGGAACTAATTTTAGCGGGACATTTGACGGGACATCTACTAATAATTTATCCGAAGATGCTACAGCTCCGGCGTATGGAACTTATTACCGGAGTGTTGCGGTTGATTTTATTGATGAACCTAATGACGATTTTCATTTGAGTTATAGTGATACTGATGCCATGAACCAAGGCGCAGATCTTGCTGCAGATACTTATCTGCCATCTGTAAGAGACGTGGATTCAGATGCCAGATGGATAGGATTGTCAGCTTGGGATATTGGTGCTGATGAATACCGAGCAACAAGTTCTGCAGTTTTGCAGGAAGGGTTATATTCCTATGCTGGCTGTGAAGATACTTATATAAGTTTTGATAATCAGGGGACAAACTATGGTAGTAGCGATTTTATACAGTACGAGTATCCTTTTGATTCAATGAATTGGAATGAAGTTGGTCTAATCAAATTTGATGTTTCAGGGATTCCTTCTAATGCAACTATAAGATCTTCAATTTTAGAACTTTATTGGTACGGTCCAGCGACAGATGGTAACACTGGATATATGTGTGCCTATAGAGTTTTTAAACCTTGGGTGGAAGATGAGGCAACATATGATGACTGGAGCTCAAGCAACGCCTGGACAGATGATAGCTGTGATTCAGCGAGTGATTCAGGTACGGATAATACTGGAAATGGGACAGGATTTGACCGTATGTATTCGTTTGAAGATAGTTATTATTTGCCGGCTTGGGCCGGTACGGGCAAATGGGCAGATCTTGATATAACTAATTTAACGCAAAAATGGGTTAACACAAGTATTAATAATAATGGTATTGCGCTCCATCGGACAAAGAGCACCACAGATACCACATATCAAGTACGCATGTATTCTTCAGAATATACGACTCAAGCTGACAGGCCGAAATTAACTGTCGGATATTTACCTCCAACTCAATTTGTAGTTACTGTGGCTGAAAGCGGTGGAAATTTTGATAATCTTTCAGATGCGCTAACAACTGCTCCTTGTGATTTGACTGCAACATCAACGAAAGCTTTTTATTTTGCTGGAACTGCAGGGACAGTTAGTATAAATGATACAGTCACAGGAGCAGATTCCGGAGCAACAGCTACTGTCAAAGGAATTACTGCAACTCAGATACTGCTTGCTAGTATTTCCGGGGTTTTTCAGCCGGGAGAACAAGTCTATGAAACTCAGGATACAAATTATGTAAATATTGCTGATGCTGGTAATAACGTAATTTATACGGTTCAAATTGCCGGGGCTTGGTCATCTCCCGACACTGATGCGGTAACGATTGATGGATGGACCACTAGTGGTGCGAATTATATCCATATTTTTACGAATTCATCAGCCAGACACGATGGGAAATGGAATACCTCAGCCTATCGATTAGAAGTAAGTGGTGCGAATGCAATAAGCGCAGTTGATGAATACATTTTAGTTCAAGGTTTGCAAATTTCAGTTGATGGGACTTACACCGGTTATAATGTTGGCTGGGATACGCTGGGCACAGCAGAGCATTTCATATCACATTGTATTGTTAAAGGTGCTGGCGCTAGCTCAACCGGAGAAGGTATTTACTTTGATGAAAACATGACAGCGACAATAGTTAATAATATTGTTTATGACTTTAGCGGTTCCGGTGGTAGCGGTATCGTTGCTGTAAACAATCAATATTCTTTACTTAGTAATACGGTATATAATTGCGATACCGGGATATCGCTGACCAGTAATGCCGGTAATTATTTAGTGAACAATTTAGTGAACGGCGGCGCTACCTGTTATACCCCGACAACAACAAGTTCTATGACCGGATATAATATTTCCGAAGATGCGACTTCTCCGAATGCGACATTTCGTAGTAAAGCTGCGATTTTTGTAGATGAGACAGGAAGCCCGCGAGATTTGCATTTAGATCAAACTGATACAGAAGCAAAAGGCGCAGGATATGATATGACAGCATCTTTTAGCGATGATATTGACGGGCAGGCAAGGCATATTACCTGGAGCGTTGGAGCCGATCAATACTATGGCGGAACGGAATTTATTTCTACGATCAACTGGGCAGGTCAGGACTATGATACTCTTGCTCTTTGGGAAAATGCCATGGATGAGGCAGATGACTTAGCGGATGGTACAGTAGTTGTCTGTGATTGGGATAATCAAGTAACCGGTGCTATTGCTGATAACACCGCGGTTACCTGGGATACTGGAAACTCTACCGGAACATTAATTCACATGACTGCAACACAAGCTTTAATTGATGTTGCCGCAGGGGTCTTAGATGATAACGATACGGTTACTGATAGCACAAATTCATTTGATGTTAATGGCTTGCCTGACGGGGCAATAATCACGGCAGAGTGTTATGACGATGACGGTGATATTGGCGGGTATGTGGAGTTAGACGGACTAACTACAGACAGCGAACATTGCTGGAAAATTACCGCGGCTTCCGGGGAAAAACATACAGGCGTAACAGATACCGGAGTTAAGCTTACTGGAACTACGAGTGGAGAGCCGACAATATATATAAGGGATAACGATGCCATAATTCAAGATTTAGAAATTATAAGTACAGTTAATGATAATGCATTGCAGCAGTATACTGTGGCTGGCGATGTCAGGGTATCGAATTGTTTAATTCATGATTGTCTTAAAGCCTGGGATGATACATATACATTTAGTGGTACTTTGAAAATGTGGAATTGTTTGATTTGGGATACAGCTGATGTAAACAAGGCATCGATAGAGTTAAGAGGAGGAATTGGATATCTTTATAATGTAACTGTAGTTAGTTCTGCAGAAAGAGGAGTACGAGCTACAGCCGGCGGCGTATTAACTGCTAAGAATTGCTATGTAGGAGATTCAACGAGTAATGATTATTTGGGTCTTACGACAATGACTAACTGTGCTTCGTCTGATACTACAGGTTCTGCTGGGCTTCAGAGTCTTACAAATTATACTAATTATTTTGCCGATTACGCTACGAGGAATTTGCATTTAAAATCAGGAAGTGCTTTTATTGATGCGGGGACTGATTTAACAAGTGATACTAATTTAGTAGTTAGCGATGATGTTGAAGGAACCAATCGTCCTCAAAATGTAGTTTTCGATATTGGCGCGGATGAATATATATATGTTGCTGCTTATACTAATTATACTGCTACAGCCGGAATAGGTAATACCGGAGATGCATATGCAATTGCCTGGGAAGATTATGATAATGACGGTTATTTAGACTTGTGGGTTGGCGGTAATGGACAACTTTATAATAATGACGGCGATGGAACTTTTACTGCTTCGGGGCAGTGTCCGACAGGATCAGATGGCGGTAATTGGGTTGATGCTTATAATAGGGGATACATGGATTTATTTGCCGCAGCTGAGGGGTATTTTTATGATAATGATAAGGATGCTACATTTACAGAACGGGCATCTGCAGCAAATCTTATTGGATCTAATTTAGGAACAGCCGCGGCATTAGATTATGACAATGACGGATATATTGATTTATTTTTTGCGAATGGTAATGTGCCTCCAGGGAATGAAATCCGCAGTAATGATGGAGACGGTACTTTTACGACAAAAGACGGCGATATTATTGGGCTGGGAACCGGTCAAAATAATGGAGAAATGTGTGTTGTAGCGGATATGAATAATGATGGTTATATTGATATTTTATATAATGCTAGTGATGCGGTACGTTTGTATTTCAACGATGGTGATGGCACCTTTACAGAAAATGCTGCCGGAGTCGGAATAAGTGCGAACTGGAATTCTAACCAGCCATATTATGCTCCGGTGATTGGTGATTATGATAATGACGGTTGGATGGATTTATTTCTTGGGCATCCGGATACGATTGAAAGCCGGCTTTATAAGAACGATGGTGACGGAACATTCACCCGCCAGACAGCCGCAGCTCCTGATGCCAGTCTTGGTCATGCTCGCGGCGCAGCCTGGGGTGATTGTGATAATGATGGCGATCTTGATCTTTTAGTCGGGGTTGATGTCGGTAATAATAGATTATTCCGGAATGATGGTAGTAGTACATTTACGGATATTTCTAGCAGTTTAGGAATTCAAAACGGGACTGGAGCAACCAAGTCGGTTGCCTTTGCCGATTACGATAATGATGGTGATTTAGATATTTATTACAGTAATGATCTTGAAGCAAATGTGCTTTATCTAAACGATATTAACAATAACGATTATTTAAAAGTAAAAGTGATTGGAGAGGGGAGCGGATATTCTCCGCGTGACGGAATTGGTACAAGGGTTGAACTTTGGAACAGCGATGAATCTACCTTGTTAGCGATTCGTGAAGTGAGCGGCGGAGAAGGCTATGGTAATTCTCCGCAAAAGATTCAGCATTTTGGATTGGCTAATAGTTGGGGTGGTGGTGGCGCAACGTATGTTGTAAAAGCGAAATTTACCAGCGGGACAGTAGTTACTCGTACCGGGGTTGTCCCAACTAGTGAATCTCTCACAATTGGTGGTGCTACATTAACTCAGACAATCCAGATTCGCGAAGTAGGAAAGCCTGTTTATTATTCAGTAGGTACAGATTCTTCGAATTTAATGGCTGGAGGAGGGGTGACGATCTCGATTGCTTCAGGTTTGGCGACGATAGTCGGTTCGGCACAGCCAGATAATGTTGGGGTAGGAGATAAAGTAACTTATGATTCCTCTTCTAAAACCGCATACATATCTGCAAGAGTTGATTCAACGCATTATTATCTTGTTACCGCTACCGGTGATTTAGCGGCAGATCAAAGTTCTACAACGCTCGATGCAATTAACCGTACTTTCAATTCACTCAGCGCAGCGCTTCCGGCCGGAGCGGGTGGAGCCAAAACTCTGCTTGGAACATCAGATCTGGCAAGCGGTAGCTATGTCTTGAATATCCCTTGTTATGGTGATGCTTCTGCAGATACTACTGCGATTGATGTTGATGGCTGGACCACTGGTGAGCAGTATTACATTAGAATTTATACTCCTACATTAGACTCCGAAGTTGGTGCAAGTCAAAGACACTTAGGAGAATGGGATGATGCTAAATATCGATTAACTGTTACAAGTCTATACCATTATAATTGGGCATTAACTATAAATTCAGACTATGTCAAAGTCGATGGATTACAAATAAGCGCAACCCCTGACACGGATATGAATGCTGTTGGTTGCATCAACGCATATTCTTATAGCGAGATTTCAAATAATATTGCTAAATATATCGAAAATGGAACTGGTCATACTCCACACTGTATTTACTTGCCTGGGATACCAGGAGGTACTTGGGTAAAAGTCTGGAATAATATTTGCTATGACGCAACTTATGGTACTGCGAGTTCAGGTTTTGGAATAGGCTATGGTTCATCGGGTAATTCTATTGATATTTATGCATACAATAATACTATTTATAATTGTTATTATGGGATAGAGGGTCATTACAATGCTAATTCATTTACAATAAAGAACAATATTTGCAATGGAAACGACACAGATTACTACTTCTATGGTGGTAGTTTTGATAACACTGCAAACAATGTTTCAGAAGATAGCACTTCTCCGGATGGGGCAAGCTATTATGCGGCAGTAATCTTTGAAGATGAAAATGGCATACCTCCGGACTTCCACCTAGGCCCATCAGATACTGGTGCCAAAGATAAGGGGACTGATCTATCTTTGGATGCGAATTTAGCAATCTCTAATGATATTGACGGAGAAACAAGACCGGATTCTCCGCAGGTTTGGGATATTGGCGCAGATGAAATTGAAATTTCTTATTTAGACCAGGTACATTATCGCTGGGCCAGGGATAACGGGACAGAAGTTGCGCTTGATACAGGTACCGGAGCGGATGGAGCGGCAATTATTTCCAGTGGTAAAAATATTAATACAGATGTAATTGGTGCTGCAAGATCAACTAATGCGGATGGTGTTTTGACTACAGTGGACGCTGATCCAACCGGTACATCTTTGACAGTTGGAGATACAACCGGATTTGCGATTGATGATGAAATCCTTTTAGTTAATTTACAGGGCTCAAGCAGTAATAATTCTGATGTTGGTAATTACGAATTCTTAACAATTTCTTCTGTGCCGGATGGTACAACACTTAATCTTTCTTCTACAATCCAAAACTCATATAACAGCGGGAATTATGCATCTCAGAAAATTATTGTGCAAAGAGTTCCGCAGTGGACTAATGTAACAATTCAAAAAGGCGGCTTGCTTACAACAAATGACTGGAACGGGACAAGCGGCGGAATTATTGTTTTTAAAGCAACCGGAACTGTAAGTATTAGTGATGAAGGCGGCGCGGCAATAGAAGCGCGAGGACTAGGATACCGTGGCGGTTCTGGGGGAACAAACGCGCCTACCGGAGGACAAAACGGGGAATCATATGATGGCTTTAACGGCGCAGGAGGTAATGGCGGAGCAGCCGGAACCTTAGGCGGCGGTGCTGGACGTAATAATAATAATAGCTCAGGCACTACCGGGACAAGAGGCGGCGGAGGCGGCGGCGGTGCAGAAAATGAAGCTGGGACAACTGAAGCAGGTGGCGGTGGCGGTGGCGCTGGTTATGGCGGTGGCGGCGGCGGAGGAGGCGGTTCTGCTGATGGCGGCGGCGATAGTGGTAATGGTGGTACGGGCGGTGATACAGATGTAGTAGCAGGCGGCGGTGGCGGTTCAAGTTGTAATGCTAACGGCGGCGCTGGTGGTGCTGCGGGTAGTGCTGGTTCAGATGGTACAGGGGACGCTCCGGTAGGTCCAGGCGGAGCAGCAGGAATCGGCGCAACTACAGGTAAAGGTGGTGGTGCTTCTACATCTGATTCAGATAACGGCGGTGCAGGCGGCGGCGGTGGTGGCTTATATGGTTCAGCTGATTTATCAAAAATCTATCTTGGATCCGGTGGTGGTGGTGGTGGTGGAAGTGAAGAAGCATATGAAAGCGCTAAATCCGGAGGTGATGGCGGCGGTATAGTTTTTATTATTGCCGATACAGTTGTTGTTAATGGGATGTTACGTGTCGAAGGGGAGTCAGGAGCTGGTGTTGGCTGGCCGACTAATCCAAAAGGAGGATCTGGCAGCGGTTCCGGTGGTAGTATAAAGATTTTTGCAGATACCTTTACTAATAACGGAACAGTAAGCTCGGTTGGAGGAAATGCTTTGAATGCCGGAACGACTACCGGTGACGGTCCTGGCGGAGGCGGCGGAGGCGGCGGAGGAGTTGGCCGTATTCGCATAGAAGCAGATTCTATTACGCAGGGGACAATGAGTCCAACTCCTTCAACTGCGGGTATGCCTCAGTCTAGCGGATCAGGAATTTGGGCCGCAGCTGAAGATACTAAACTTGTTGGTTTGGGAAGAGAATCTATCAGACGTTTGCGTTTTGAAGTTTCCAATGAAGGCCAGTTAACCTCAGGCAATTATACATATCAACTTGAAGTTGCAGAAACCAATGATGGCCCATCCGGAAGTTACAGCGCTGTACCTACAGATACCAGCGGGGATTGGCAGATAGTGGACTCAGCATATATTACTGACGGTAATTCAACTACGAATGTGGCGGGAGGACTTACGGATGAAGGAATTAATTTTATTTCTGGGGAATTTAAAGATACAGGTAATACCACAGGAAATATTAGTTTAGCAGCAGATGATTTTACAGAAATAGAATATGCCGTAGAGGCGACAACTAACTCTACTTTAGGCGGGGATTATTGTTTCAGGCTTTATGATACAACCGGCACACAGGTTTTAGACGCATATACTGTTTATGGCCAGGTATCTGTAAGCTCAGATGTAACCGCACCGACAATTGTAGATGCTACGGTATATGACACAGATGCTGATGGGTATATTGACGAAATATTAATTGCATTTGATGAGAGTATAGATGATGTAACAATTTTTAACGCTGATGCATCGCAGTTTACTTTTGGCGGAACTGCATGCGTGGGAGTTGATTCAACCACAGATTCAGTTAACGGCAGTACCTCAAATAATCCGAGTGATCCTGACGTAGCGTATGATGCATATATTACGATCTTTACAGATGACAGCACGGTTTTCGGTACAGGTACGAGCGAAGTTACCTTTACAACTGCTGCTGATAAGTTTGAAGACATGCACGGGAATGACCTGGCGACCACTTCGACAATCACAGAACTTGATAAAGCTGGGCCGGTGATTGTTGATGTTTATATGTATGACGCAGGACCGACATCCGGTGTTTGTAATGACCCGGGGGATATCCTGGATTTAGTTTTTTCGGAAACTTTAAGCGCGCTTCCTTCTGCAGCTAATTTAGATGCCGCGATTAGAGTTGATGGAGTTAACGGTGATGACATTCCGACTAATGGTACAGACGGTACTTATGCTTTGGCAACAACTACTTTTACCAATGATACTGTAGTAATTATTTTTGGCACCACCGGAAACGGCTGGGTAGCTAATGCCGATGCAATTACTTTAGGTGAAGCATTAGACGTGATCGATGGGACAAACATTACTGATGGTTCAAGTAATACTGCTAATACAACTGCCGCAGCGCAGAGTGCAGCAGCTGCTGTTGTTAAACTAGTTTTTAGTACCCAGCCTTCATCTATAGCTACAGCTGATGTGGTTTTTGGTCAACAACCAACAGTGCAGATACAGGATGGTTATGGCAACGTTCTTATTGGCGATACAACAACGAATATTACAATAGAAAGAGGATCCAAAGGTACAGATTCTTTGCAAGGGGCTCCTTTAACAATTCAGGCTAGCTCCGGTGCGGTTACTTTTGCCGGTCTTTATTATAGTACTGAAGAAACTATAAATCTGCGGGCGTATGATTCCTCTCATGCGGCTTCTGTGACTGAAACTTCAGATAGCGATTTTGTCGGAACGTTTACTACTACAGCTCTTTCTGGTACCGGCAATGCCGCTAAGGTTGTTCTTGATACCGAAGGGACTGTTGACTTCGGGGATGGCTGGATGATGATGCCTACGTTTAACACTCCTACTTGCGTGGCGGTAGATGCAGCAAACAACAAGCTCTATATAGCGGATTCAAGTTATCATCGCATTGTGCGTATGGATTCAGGTTCCGGAGGAACAACTTTTGGTGCTAACTTTGAGACTTTTGGCGATTATGGCTCAGGGGCAAATCAGTTTGAATGGCCTCGTCGTGTTGCGCTTGATGCTACTAACAACAAACTTTATGTAACGGATACAAATAATGATCGCATTGTGCGGTTTGATGCTTCGAGTTTTGACGGAACCAATTGGGAAACATACGGCAGTACTGGTTCGGGTTCCGGGCAGTTCGAGGATCCTTTTGGCATCGCCATTGATATACCAGGTAACGATATTTATGTGGCTGATAGCGTTAATGACCGCATCTGCCGGTTTGATCTTGATACATTTGATGGGACTAACTGGACGGCTTACGGTTCTGTTGGCACCGGCGCAGGAGAGTTTGATGCGCCGCGAGGCATTAATCTTGATATCTCGAATGATAAACTCTATGTAGCGGATGAGAACAATAACCGTGTTGTGCGTTTTGATGCTTCGAGTTTCAACGGTACTAATTGGGAGGACTTTGGAACCGTGGGTACTGGCGCAAATCAATTTACTTTACCTAAAGAAGTTGTCCCGGATACTACTAACAATAAGGTATATGTGTTTGATTATGATAATAATCGTATTGCGCGGTTTAACTTGGACAGCTTTGACGGTACGGGCTGGCAGACGATGGGTAGTCTTGGTTATGGTACCGGAGAATTTAACGGAGCTCAGGGGATTGGTCTTGATGTTTCCAATAACAAAATTTATACAGCTGATGGATATAACTATCGCATAGAGCGTTTTGATCTCGACACTTTTAATGGTACAGGCTGGGAGACTTTTGGTATGTGCCAGATAGATTGGACGCATGATCTTGCGCTTGATCTAACTGCGAATAAGCTTTATGTGGCGGATACCGGCAACCATCGTGTTGTGC
Organism: PVC group bacterium; assembly: GCA_024231215.1. Taxonomy (GTDB): domain Bacteria; phylum Omnitrophota; class Gorgyraeia; order B26-G9; family B26-G9; genus JAAEQR01. The sequence continues at coordinate 164,438 of JAAEQR010000099.1, forward strand.
GTTTAGATTCAGGCGGGGGAAGTACTGTGTTTGGTGCTAATTTTGAAATATACGGTTCCGCCGGTACGGGTGTAGGTACTTTCGATGATCCTTGGGGTATTGCGGTGGATACGGTCGGAAACAAAGTTTATGTTGTTGATTCGGATAATGATCGTATGGTCCGTTTTGATATGGATACATTTGACGGTACAAATTGGGAAGAGTTTGGCACTTATGGCACAGGCATAGGAGATTTTAATTATCCTATGGGTGCTGTTGTGGATAATGATGGCAATAAGCTTTACATCACCGATCAAGGCAATCGCCGTATTGTCCGGATTAACTTGGATACTTTTAATACTATTGGCTGGGAGAGTTTCGGTAGTAGCGGTTCTGGAACAGGACAATTTAATTCTCCACGCGGGATTGCTATTGATAAAGCTGGAAATAAAATTTATATAGGAGATAGAAATAATAACCGTCTTGTTCGTTTTAATCTTAATACTTTTGATGCTACTGGCTGGGTAGCTGTGGGCGGATTTAGTCAGCCTAATTATGTCGAGCTTGATCTTGGCAATAGCAAGATTTATACCGTAGAGGGCAATGCTCACAGAGTAGCTCGGTGCGGCCTTAGTCCATTTGATGGGGCTGATAGAGAGACTTCCTGGGCCGGTGGGTCTGGTAGATCTATCGGGAAACTTAATTGGGCGCGCGGTCTTGCGATGGACCCAGTTGGCCAAAAAGTTTATGTTTCAGATACTGTTAATGACCGCATTGTTCAGATTGATACGGGACTGGGATCTAATACGCTTTATCAATCGCCTGGGACATATGAATCAACAACTATTGATCTATCTTCTTCACAGGATCTAAATAGATTGTCTTGGAATATTGCTACCCAACCGGGCATGACTGCAGCTACGGTTAGAGTAGCGGCTAAAAACAGTGATTCCGGTTGGCTGGCTTCTGATTATCTGGATTTGGAAAATCCGACGGGCAACTCAGGGGATATCCCTAGTTCGCTGGATAGCAATAGATATGTGCGTTATAAAGTTACTTTATCTGCGAATGCTGTAACAACTACGCCGAGTATAGAAGATATTACTTTAGAATATGTTTCCTCAGGCACTATTTTCCCCTCGGTACTTTCAACCGATATAATTTTCAATAAAATACCGACTGCTCCGGAAACTCCTCTTTGTGAAGGCCTGGAAACTCCGGTTAGCGATATGGACAATCCGACCCCCAGATTTTCCGCTATCTATGATGATCCAGATACAGCTGATACAGCTGAATATTATGAAATTGACGTGGATACAGCTTCTGGTTTTGATGGGACAAGTATGTGGGCTACGGGAAAGACAGCTTTGGGGAGTTCTTTGAACGAAGGAACTCGGATGCCGGAAGCTTTTTATGCAGGAACATCATTGAGCGCAAGTACAACATATTATTGGCGGATTCGGTTCTGGGATAATGTGGATGCCCAAGGAGCTTGGAGCAGTACTCAAGAGGTTACTACATCCAGCGAAATTGTTCCAAACGTGTATTACTCTTGCGGAACGAATGCGGCGAATTTCATGAAGGATGCTCCGAACGTAACAATTACGAATGGAATTGCGGTTTTTTCAGAGGCTCAGGAAGATTATGTTGGGGTTGGTGATCAGCTTGTTTCCGGTGGTAATACTTATTATATTTCCGGAAGAACAAGCAATACTACTTATGCGGTTACCACGGCAAAAGGTGCCCGTCCTGGGAATCTCGGTACTACGGCAGTAACTTCCCTGCAAAGAACATTTACTAATTTAACGGATATGGAAGATGATTCTGATGATGGTGGATATGTTGGTGATAATGATTTGCGTAGCGGAGGTGCAAATTTAGTAGTTAATTGGGCATTGTATAATGATGGAGATTTTACCGCAGGTAATGGCGGGAGTAGTTACTTTTTAGATGTTGATACTTGGAAATATACATCCCAAGTAGATGAAACTCATTATATTCGACTTTTTGTGCCGCGAGAAAGCTATGAAGTCGGCACATCTCAACGTCATACAGGAATAGCCGGCACAGGTGTTGTTTTTAAGCCTAGCACAACTACCACTAATTACACATTTATCAATGCCGACTCATGTTATCTGCGGATTGAGGGAATAGAAATAGATGGATCAAATGTAACTACTAGTAATTCTTTTCTGGGTATTTACGGCTGGGCGTATACGTATATTGATGATTGTATCATCCATGATCTACATAACGATGGCGCAAGTGCTACACAGGGGATTTCATTTGCTTCCAGCAACTCAAAGAGTGGAGTATTTAATTCACTGATTTATGATATATCTAATGCCAACGCTTCTTCGCTGTATATGTATGGGATAAACGGATGTCCGCAAGCCTTTAATGTAACCATTTTTGATATTAGAGGCTCTACTCAATCTGGTGCAAACGGAGGAGTGTATGGTATAGAAGGCGGTAGCGTGAAGAATGTGTATGTTGGAAAAATCGTGAATGCTCAACCATATGATGAAAAATGTTTTGATGGTTCTTCTCAACAGAATTGTATTTCTTCCGATGATACTGCTGCGGGAGCAGACAGTGTAACTAACCAGACGGATTATGATAATTATTTTTATGATGCGGGGCAGGCGACTACAGATCTACATTTAAGATCTTCAAGTTATAAATTATGGGGGGCCTATGGAACTGATCTTTCTGGACATGCGAGTGTTCCGATTACGGTTGATATGGAAGGAGATTTACGAGATTCTTCATTCCCGGATATCGGGGCAGATGAAGTCACGAATGAGGTCCCTGATTCTCCGGAAGTTCCCCATTGCGAGGGGGCGGTAAACCCGACTAATGTAACTGATCTTACCCCTGAATTTTCAGCAATAGCTGATGATAATGAAGGGGATGTATGTGATTATTATGAAATAGAGGTTGATACAGTCGCAACTTTTGACGGTACAAGTATGTGGGATACCGGCAAGACAGCAATAGCCGGCGGCGATCTTAGTGAAGGGGTTCGCATGGCGGATGTCTCCTACGCGGGCACAGCCTTATCGCAGAACGGCACGACATATTACTGGCGCATACGTTTTTGGGACAGCGCTTCAACCGGGACAGGATTAGCTGGTATGTGGAGCGATGCTCAAAGTTTTATGATGTTTAATAGTTCAAATACTTTTCCAAATTCTCCTCAAACCCCTTATTGTGAAGGCGCAACAAACCCGGCTAGTGTTACAGATATTACTCCGGATTTCTCGGCTATTTACGATGACGATAATACTTCTGATACGGCAGAATATTATGAAATAGAAGTTGATACAGCTGTTACTTTTGACGGCACGAATATGTGGAGTACAGGGAAGGTTGCATTAAGCAGTTCTCTGGCTGAAAATACTCGGATGTCGGATGCAACATACGCCGGAACAACGCTTGCTCGTGACGGCACGACGTATTACTGGCGGATTTGTTTCTGGGATAATTATGATGCTCAAGGAGATTGGACTGCAGCGCAGCAATTCACAATGACAAGCACGGCTAATACTGCTCCAAATGCGCCCCAGACTCCTTATTGCGAAGGATCAGGAACACCTGTTACCGGAGTTACAAACTTGACTCCGGATTTCTCGGCTATTTATGATGACGATAATACTTCTGATACGGCAGAATATTATGAAATAGAAGTTGATACAACTGCTACTTTTGATGGGGAAAGAATGTGGGATACAGGCAAGACAACATTAGGAAGTTCTCTGGCTGAAAACACTCGCATGACGGATGTCTCCTATGCGGGGACATCTTTATCCGAAGATCGCATAACATATTACTGGCGTGTTCGCTTTTGGGATGATCCTGATGATCAGGGCGCGTGGAGTGCAACTCAACAATTTACGATGAACGGTCCTACTCAGGTTTTTTACTCAGTGGGAACATCTACCGCAGATTTAAAACGTTGCGCGTCAGTTACTCTTTCTGGTGGGACCGCCACTTTCTCTGCGCCGCAGCCGAATAATGTCGGAGTTGGAGATGAGGTTATTGCCGGGGGCAATACATACTATATTTCAGGCAGAACAAGTTCTACAGTATATACTTTTACAACTGCAATCGGAGGTGTGCCCGGGGATATCGGCAGTACGCCTGTTTCCTCAATCAAACGTGTATTTAATACATTGGAGGATGTAGAAGATGATTCGGATGATCCAGCTTATCTGAATGACAGCGATCTTACAGCTAGCGGCGCAGATGTTCAGCTGAACTGGGCGCTATATGATGACGGTGATTTCACGGATGTGTATGAAATTACCGAAGGGGCTTTTCCTAATCTGAAGAGGACTGCAATAAAGATTGCTGGTTATACTACAGATGCTACACATTATATCCGGATGTTTGCTCCGGATAGTCTATCTGAGGTTGGAAGCTCTCAACGTCATAACGGGGCAGAAGGATCAGGGGTTGTAATTAAGCCGACCATATCTAGTGACGGAGATGTAGCTATTATTATTCGAAGTGATGATAATTATTTACATATTGAAGGAATAGAATTAGACGGTACAAATATAACGAATGCATTGCATGTGTATGGGATATATCAAGGTGCTAATTTGCGTATAGATAAAGTTATGATTCATGATTTAACAAATTCCGTACAAGCAAGTTATAGCGGATATATTTATGGGATATATACTTCCTCGGATGATTTGCAAATAACGAATTCAGCTATATATGATTTAGAAAATTTAGATACTAACTATGTTGCTGCCGGAGGGATATATTCTTCCGGGGCTACGGGTGGTTATATTAATAATGTGACAGTTTACGACGTTGTAACTTCCGTGGGCACTTCTACATCGTTTGGTATATACAACGGTGGCTCTTCGCTATTAACGGTCAAGAATTCATATGTGGGAGCGATTAGTAGTACTGCGGGTCCTGAATATTGTTTTTATGGGGTGACGATTCAGGAGGCAAATGTTTCTTCGGATTCTACTGCTGCGGGATCTAATAGTCAGACCGGAAAAACAGATTATTCCAGCTATTTCGAAGCTTCCGGACCTACGCCTACAGATCTTCACTTACAAGATGACAGTAGTATGTTGTGGGGATCTTTTGGAGCTGATCTTGGCGGAGAAGCCAATGCTCCGGTAATTGATGATATGGATGGAACAGTACGCGATGGAACCAAGCCTGATGTTGGTGCGGATGAATATAGTGTTAATAATGCACCGAATATTCCTCAAACACCTTATTGCGAAGGCGCAACTAATCCGACGGGTGTGGTTGATTTGACCCCGAGATTTTCGGCTATTTATGATGATGATGATACTTTTGATCGGGCTTTTCAATATGAAATTGAAGTAGATACAGCTTCTGGTTTTGACGGAACGCGGATGTGGGATACGGGACAGACTGCATTAGGTGGTTTTCTTTCTGAAGGAGCTAGGCTGTCGGATGTTTCGTATGCCGGAACTGCATTGAGCACAGCAGGCACAACATATTACTGGCGTATTAGATTTTGGGATGATGATGGTGCTCAAGGTAGTTGGAGTGCAACCCAGCAGTTTACAATGTCAAGCTCAGCTAATAGCGCTCCGAACGCGCCACAGACACCTTATTGCGAAGGACAGGCAACACCGGTTGCAGGCGTTACTGATATAACACCGGAATTTTCGGCAATTTACGATGACGATGATACTGCTTATGATCGGGCCTTGTATTATGAAATTGAAGTAGATACCGCAAGCGGTTTTGATGGTACGCGTATGTGGGATACGGATAAGACAGCTTTGAGCTTCCTCCAAGAGGGAGAGAGGATAGCAGATGTTTCTTATGCCGGCAGTGCTTTGGATACAGATGATACAGTTTATTACTGGCGTATTAGATTTTGGGATGAAAGTGATGCGCAGGGAGCTTGGAGTGCAACTCAGCAATTCACAATGACAAACACAGCTCCGAGTGCTCCGCAAGTACCTTATTGTGAAGGTAAAACAACACCGGCGACAGCGATTACGGATACGACCCCGGAATTTTCCGCGAATTACGATGATATTAATACGCCGGATACAGCAGAATATTATGAAATTGAAGTAGATACGGCAATCGGTTTTGACGGCACGCGTATGTGGGACACAGATAAGACAGCGCTGGGTAGTTCTCTGGCGGAAAATTCAAGGATGCCGGAAGTATCTTACGCGGGCACAGCTTTAGTGCAAGATGGTTCAACCTATTACTGGCGGATTCGTTTCTGGGATGATTATGATTCTACGGGAGATTGGAGCGCGACCCAGCAGTTTACAATGTTTACAGTAGAAACTCCAGTTTACTATTCCGTGGGAACAGATACCGGAAATTTAGATAACGGAGGGAATGTTGAAATTACCAGCGGAGTTGCTACGTTTACGATTGCTCCGGATAGCAATGTTGGTTTGGGAGACCAGTTGATTGCCGGAGGTAATACCTATTATATTTCAGGCAGGACAGACACTACACACTATGATGTTATTACCGCAACCGGTACAACGCCTGATAATCTTGGCAATACAGCGGTTACTTCTGTAAAGAGAACTTTTAATACCTTAGCAGATATGGTTGCTAATTCTGATGAGGCAGGCTATTTGGGGGATGCAGATCTTACCGCAACCGGCGCGGATGTGCAGTTAAACTGGGTGCTTTATAAAGATGGAAATTTTACTAACGCAAATAGTCCGACTTTAGATATTACTGGATATACTACAGATGAAACACATTTTATTCGTATTTTTGTTCCGCATGAATCTACCGAGGTTGAACTGTCTCAGCGGCATACCGGAACTCAAGGTACAGGTGTTGTTATTAAGCCCACAGCTTCTGGTGTTAACACCCACTATGTTATAAATGTAAATGAGGAATATGTACGGATTGAAGGAATTGAGATAGATGGGTCAGATTTGTCACTACCTGCTACTGTTACCAATCTTTCCGCGATTTATATACCGACTGACTTACATGATACAGATACAGCTATACTTATTGATAAATGTATTATTCATGATTTTTCTGTTGGTTCATCGGCATTCACATATCCTGACGCAATCCATATCCGCGAGGGGAATGTGAATATTAGCAATACGATTATTTATGATATTGCGCTTACTGCTGCTACTAGTGGATATCCTGCGGGGATCAAGTTTTCCGGATGGCCGGACGTGATTAATCTTTATAATAACACAGTTTATAATATTAGTAGCTCTGTTCTTGATGCAAGAGGCATAATGTATGATGCTGATACCACAATGACGGTAAAGAATTGTTATGTAGGAAATGTCAGCCCGGGAAATTATTGTTACGATAGCAATATTACCCCCACTTATAGTGTTTCTTCTGATGCTACGGCTACAGGAACAGGTTGTCAGATAAATAAAACCGACTACTCAACTTATTTCGTAGATTCAGGGGCAGAAACTACGGATCTTCATTTACAGGATCCAAGTTTTAGTCTGTGGGGATCTAACGGTGCGGATCTTGATAACGATGGTAATTTTCAAGTGGATAAAGATGTTGACGGACAGGACAGGGATTCATCGACGCCAGATATCAGCGCAGATGAATATATGGATGTTATAGATCCGACAATTGTTGACGCGACTTTATATGATACTAATGATAACGGATATATAGATGAGATTTTAATTGAGTTTAGCGAGAATATGGATGATACTTCAATTTCTTCTGCAGAGGCTCCGCAATTTGCCTTTGACGGTACGGGGTGTTTTCAAATAGATTCAACCACAGATTCAGCCACTGGCATTGCATCAAATAATCCGGATGATCCGGATGTGGCTAACGATGAATTTATTACGGTCTTTATAAATGACGGCCTGATATTTGGTACGGGACCCAGAGATGTTGTGTTTACAGCTGCGGCGGATACATATGAAGACTTTGGTGCTAATGACACGGCAACTGATTCTAGTATTACAGAAGTAGATGAAGCTGAGCCGGTCTTGGTAAAAGTCTATGTTTCAGATGCTGGTGGGATAGCTGGAGTATTGAATGAAGAATGGGATGTTTTAGGTTTAATCTTTTCTGAAACATTAAGCGCAATGCCTAATGAATCCGAACTTGAGGCTGCGTTAACGTTTGGCGGAACCGCAACAGACGGTGATAATATCCCGACGATTGGATCAGACGGCACATTTGCTTTGAGGACAACTACCTTTACTGATGATACTGTGAGAATTATTTTCGGGACGGTTGGTAATGGCTGGGTAGCGAATACAGATAATCTTACGGGTGCGTTTACCGTGAAGGTAGATGTCGGAACAAATATTACAGATGGTTCATCTAATACAGCAAATACCACTACAAGTGCTGAAACTGCTTCTTATGTAATGATGGAACTTGAGATGCGTTTGCATGTTGGGTATAATCGCATAGCTGCGGCTTTCTTCGGAGTCTCAGGGTCTCAGGATAATTGGGTGGTGCAGTGTGGGGCAATTGACCTTTCTAATATTAGAATAGGTGATTGTTTAAATGATAATTCTGATGTGAAATGGCGTATTACTGCATTGAACGACGATGCAAACACAATAACAGTAGATTATAAACTTCCGAGCGGATTTATTTGGGAGACAGATACAGTTGGTCCTGATTGGCTTTCGGCAGGCTCAGGCTGGGTCGGAGCCTGGTATAACTCTCTTAGCTCCTGGGAGGCTGACAGAGACGGTGATATTACTGTTTATGGTAGGTATACAATTGAAATAGCCGAATGTTACAATGATTGGCCAAGTGGATTGGATGATAAATTTACAATAAACGGCTGGACTACAGACACTACTAATTATGTAAAAATTTGCACACCTGTTTCAGAGCGGCATCATGGTACCGCATCTACAGGATTTAAGATAACACCCACTACTAATGGTACGATTATCTATCTTAGTAATGTAGGATTAGATTTATTTATTGATGGTATTATATTTGAAACGCTTCATGGCGGACTGTCTAATGTCAGAGCAATATTTGCGGAATGGCAATGGCTGGATAATGTTGAAATTAGTAATTGTATAATGCATCCAAGTGTTGCTCCTGGGTCATCGGCAGGTAATCCGGGAGGGATTTGGATGGCTGCTACCGGTGGCACATTTAATATTTATAACAACATTATATATGATTATCAAAGAGGCGGAGCTACTGTAGAAGGGATAGGCATTTATCTTTCTGGACATGGCGGGACTGGGAGGGTGATGGACGCTTACGTCTATAATAATACTGTAATAAACAATAAAGAAATAGGTATATATGCTTCTTCAGACGGAACAACTACAATTTTAAAGAATAATATTTGCCAGTTAAACGGGACTGACTATTCCGGAACTTTTGATTCTGTTTCAACACATAATATTTCTGGGGATGCGACTGCTCCAGCGACAGGGATTTATTATATAAGCAAGACTCCAAAATTTTATGATTATAGCGGGGCTGATTTTCATTTGGCGAACAAAGATGTAGTGGCTCAAAATATGGGAGCGGATTTATCCGCAGATAATTATCTTCCGATTTCCACAGATATTGATAATATGGATCGCGATGATGGTATCTGGGATATTGGCGCAGACGAGTATTCTGATTTGATTACAGTTGTATTTCAGGAAGGCTTAGAAGGGTATACGGGATGTGAGGATACGCGTTTGCGTGAAAGCACACCCACGACTAATAATGGAGACTGGACTACGGCTTTTGCTAAATGGGCAGGCGCGGGCTGGAACAATACAATTCTAATACGTTGGGATATTTCTTCTATTCCTAATTCAGCCGTGATTTCATCGGCGAAAATGGAACTTACATTATCTGCGGATGTAAATGCTGATTATAAACGAATGTATTTATATGATTGCTTGAGAAACTGGGGAGAAATGTCTGCGACATTTAACACCTATGACGGAACAAACAGTTGGCAGACAGCAGGAGCCAGAGGCGCTAGTGATACCGATGGGACATCTGGGACCTCAACAGGGGCAATTGAAACAATGTATATTTCAACCTCAGATAAAGCGGGACAGATAAAGAGTTTTTCTTCTGGGACTGCCGCGATCATTAAAAGTGTTCAAGATGCATTAAGCGGAGATGATCTTAATTGGGTTCTTCATCAGAAACAAAATGATGATGCCAATTTCCAGATAAATACCTCAGAAGCTACAACCGAAGCAAATAGACCAAAATTAACCATTAGTTATCAGAGAGTGCCAACTCCGACGGAATTTGTGGTTACGGTTGCTGAAAGCGGTGGTGATTATACTAGCGTAGAAGACGCGCTTAATCCGAGCGGATGCGATTTAACTGCGGCCACAACAAAAGTATTTTCACATAATCGTATCTGGGGAAGTTTAAGTATTAATGATACGGTTACCGGAGAGACTTCCGGCGCGACCGCGACAATCAAAGGCATCACAGATGCGCAAATCCTATTGACCGGGATATCCGGAACATTTCTTAGGCGCGAACAGGTGTATGAGACATTAGATACTAATTACGTAGATCTTTCCAATTGCGGCAACACTCCAATCTTTACGGTAAAAATAGACGGTACCTGGACTGCCGTAGATTCAACCGCATATACCATGGCAGGTTGGATCACAGGAGTGAATAACTATATTCGTATATATACTACTGATGCTGCCAGGCACAATGGTAAATGGGATACTAGCAAGCATATAATGAAACGGTCCAATAATGCCGATGCTACACTTACGATCACGGAAGATTATGTAATATTAGAAGGTTTGCAGATAGCGACGGGAGATGCCGGTGGCGGCGGCACCTGGACTGATGCAATTGAAATAAACACATTGACAGAGAACGACAATTTAGTGATTATAGATTCATGTATCCTCAAGCGAGGAACAACCCTTGCCAATAATGGCCTACTTGTCAATCCTAATGATTCATATGTTAATCTCAAGGTATACAATACGATTGTTGAAGGCTTTATTGATGCGATTGGTATCAGTGCCGGAGGAATGGCCGCTATCGATACCCACACGATAGAGATTTACAATTGTACAGTTTCGGGTTGCGATAAAGGTATTTACGCCGGCTGGGGAGCAGATGTAACCGTCAAGAATTGCGCGGTGTTTAATAATAACAATGACTTTGATGGTGCATATTTTTCTGTTATAGATTATTGCGCTTCGGATGATGGGAATGGGACTAACGAGATTGATTGGACCAGCGAGGCTACTGATTGGAATGCTAATTTTGTTGATTATTCAAACGATGATGTGCATATCAAAGATGTTGGAGCGGATATTTTTGAGGCGGGAACACCTGATCCGGGAAGCGGATTATTCAGTGATGATATTGATGGAGATAGCCGCCCACAGAACACGAATTGGGATATTGGTGCGGATGAAAAAGCTGTTACTCATGTTTACTATTCTGTGGGAACTGATAGTGGTGATTTAAAATTGGGAACATCGCCGACACTTACTATAGCATCCGGGGCAGCTGAAATTTCTTATGCGCAGGCGGATAATGTGGGGGTTGGAGATAAAGTTACTTATAATACTTCCAGTGTGGCTTATATTTCCGGAAGAACAGATCCAACACATTATAATTTAATTACCGCCACCGGAACTGTTCCAACGGATGAAGGTTCTGCGGTAAGCTTAGATTCTATTACTCGCACATTTAATGCGCTTGATGATGCGGTGGATGTGGCAGATGGCACGCCGCATTCCGGAGATACAAATCATCTAAGTACTACAGATTTGGTTGCGGGAAATTATGTGTTAAATATCGCTTGTTATGGAGATGGGGCAGATACTGCTGGGGCCTGGGTTAACGGATGGACCACGGGAGTAAATAATTATATCAGGATCTATACCCCGGTTGCAGCAACTGAAGTTGGTACCAGCCAAAGGCATGCAGGTAAATGGGATGTCAATGCATATCGCCTTGAAATAACGTCTTCTGATGCAATATATGCAGGTTGTGAAAATGTACGTATAGATGGATTGCAAATCGCGATAGCTCCTTCTGCAAATCATGTTCAATGTATTGCGACTGGATATAGTAATGTATATGTGTCAAACTGCATACTGAGAAAAACAAATGACCAAGCCGGAGATAATATTGGAGGTATTCACGTTACCGATTATACTACACAGGTAACAATAAGCGGAATAAAAATCTGGAATAATATAATTTACGATTTTGATGAGACAGACAACTATGCTATTCGCTCTGCCGATGATGGGTATGCTGGGGCAACCACGGCATATATGTATAATAACACAATGTATAATTGTAATGTGGGGATCAAGCATGATCCAGGGAATGATTCAATTACCTATGCCTTTAACAATATCTCTCAGAGCTGCTCGGATGGATTTCATGGTAATAGCTATTATGATTCGTCTTCTGATTACAATGTTTCTGATGTAAGCGGCGATGCCCCCAATGATATATTCAGCGGAGGATATGCTGCTGTATCCTTGGTTGATGCTACTGGAAGCCCGCGTGATTTACACGTGAAGTCAATAGATGCAGCTGCAAAAGATCAAGGTAAAGATTTATCGAATGATACGTATCTGCCGATCTCCGATGATATTGACGGGCAGACTCGCCCAATAGGTTCGGCTTGGGATATTGGTGCGGATGAAACAGAAGCGAAGCAAATTTATTATTCAGTAGGAACAGATGCAACTGATTTAAAGCAGGGAGCATCTCCGACGCTTACGATTTCATCCGGAGTAGCAACAATAAGTGATGCACAGGCGGCTAATGTAGGGGCAGGGGATATGGTTACTTATAATACTTCCAGCATTGCGTATATTGCCGGGAGAACCGACTCTACGCATTATAGCCTGATTACGGCTGCCGGCGATATCCCGCCAGATGAAGGTTCTGCGGTAAGCTTGGATTCTATTACCCGCGCGTTTAATACTTTAGATGATGCGTTAGATTTAGAAGACGGCGCAGGAGCAAATGCAGCAGATGTTGATCATTTAAATGCTGTGGATTTAGTTATTGGTAATTATGTTTTAAATATTCCTTGTTACGCGGATGCGGCTGTGGATGCTAATCCTGCAAGGATTCTAGGCTGGACTACAGGGGAGAATAATTATATTAAGGTATACACTCCGACGCTTACGAGTGAAGTTGGTATTTCGCAAAGACATGACGGTACGGCTGGCACAGGTTATGTAATCGATCCTAGTGTTCTTGGCCATGCTATAGATGTAGATGAGAATTATACAGTTTTGGAAGGGTTAGAGATGACTGGTTGGCTGACTAATGATACACAGAATAGCAATGAAGGTGTTAGTGTTGGCGCAGATAATATAACAATCGATAGCTGTATAATTCACGATGATGATAATCAGCACAGTAGTGATAATTCCAATGCCGACGCGATTCAGTTAAATGGTATTACCAATGGAGGTACAGTTAATATTTATAATAATATTATTTATGATATTGGCCGCAGTGCGATCGGGTTTCAGGTATCGACAAAAGTGATCACTGCAAATATTTATAATAACACGATGCGTAATACAGGCCGTGATGGAACTGATGCAGATGGCCAGGCTGGTATTTACGCAGATGTGTGCCCGTTAGGGTGTACGTTTAATATGGTAAATAATATTTCCGTGGAAGCTGATACTAGCTCGGGCGGGCAGTGTTTTAGAGTAAGAACCGGTGTGAATGGCACTATGAGCCATAATATTTCTTCAGATACTTCTGCGCCGGGGACAACCGGGTCTTTAATAAATAGAACAATTACTGAAAGCAGTACTCCTGGAGCTGGAGATTGGATTATATTTAATGATATTACCGATGGCACCGAAGACTTTCATTTACAGGATGTACCTGCAGAAAACGATGCCTTAGATGCCGGAGCAGATGTTTCTAGTATTAGTGATGATATTGATCAAGATGTTCGTCCTCAGAATCTAATTAATGATATTGGTGCGGATGAAGTTGTTAATCAAACGCCGACAGCTCCTACTTCACTGCAGACAGAAGGTGTTATTGATCCAACTTATGTCGCGGATTCTACCCCTGAATTTACCGCAGTATTTAATGACCCGGATGGATCAGGAGAATACGCGCGTTATTATCAGATACAGGTTATTGCCGACGGCGGTAGTTTTACTTCACCGCTTTGGGATAGTGGAAAGACCGAACTTGCTGAATATTCTCCGGGAGTAGCCGAAAGCGCTACTTGCGCTGAGATATCTTATGGTGGCACAGCCCTGGCTTTAGATAGCACTAAATATTATGTACGTATTAAATTTTGGGATGACGGAGATGCGGAAAGTCCGTGGACAGGCGGCGGCGATGAATTTACCATGGCTCCGGCAAATGTGACTTCTTCGGCTACCGGGGATTGGGATGTGGGCAGTAACTGGGCAGGTGGATTTGCTCCGGTTGCCGAACAAACAGTTACAATAGACACAGGTGATGTGGTTACTTTTGACCAAGATGACGCAGCGACAACCTGTGCGGACATTACAATTAATTCCGGTGGAGAGCTGACGTTTGGAACGGGCTCTGATATTACAATACAGGTTAACGGTGATATTACAGTTAACGGCGATCTTACGATTCCGGAAAACTCGGGATCTACTTCCACTTTAAAGATCGAATGTGCGTCTAATGGAGAACATGGGATCGTGGTTAATTCCGGCGGTACATTTACCGCAACAGGTACAGCGTTGTCCTATTGGAATACAATAACATCTACAGCAATGTCAGCGACTGATACAAGTTTTGATACTTTTAATGCAACTGGCTGGGCAGCTAATGATATGATTACGGTAGCTCCGACCGCAGGGATTAATCAGACTGAATTGCGCACAATTCAAAGTGTAAGCAGTCAGACGGTGACTGTAACTGCAGGACTTACTTATGCGCATGCCATTGGCGCGGAAGTTATTAATCTTACCAGAAATACAAAAGTAACAGCGAGCAATGCTTCTTATAATACCTATGTCTTGGTTAATGACGGAGGCATATTAGATCTTGACTATGTAGAAATTACTGAGATTGGTAGCAATAATGTAGATAAAGAAGGGATTACCATAAAGTCTACAACTACAGGGACGCCGCTTTACGGCTGTTCGATTTTTAATAGCTGGAGAGCGGTACACTTCGATGCGGCGCAATATCAGAAACTAGAGAAAAACGCGATATACAATGTAAATGATGCTGGTGGTGATGAATCAGTAATTTTAGGTGAAAATACTCCTTCTTATAATGTATTAATTGATAATAGTATTTACTATTGTAACCGGGATGGCATATCAAGTATTGGTGATAACAGTTTATATATAAATAACCGTGTGTACGATAATTACGATGAAGGATTTGGAGACTATTCTCTTCATAACAATAGTGTTATTGCGAATAATATTGTCTATCTTAATGATCGGGAAAATGGTGGCAACGGCGGGGGCGTCGAAGAGCTTGGGAATAATAATGTAATAATTGGTAATATGATTTTTCAGTTTGCGCATGATCGTGGGATTAGTGTTGATGGAGATAATAATAAGATTTTATTTAATACAATTAACGCGATTACTGATGTTACATCCGATGGAATTGAGTTTGTTGCCGGAGCAGATAACAACGAAGTGTATAATAACATTATCGCGAATATTGGTGATGATGGGATAGATGATAACGGCTCTTCTAATGTTTATGATTTTAACCTATATTATAATAATGGAACAAACGTGGAGGGGGGAAGCGGTGTCGGAAGTAATTCCATTACCGGCCAGAATCCTAATTTTGTGAATACTTTAGGAACTAATGTTGACGGTTTTTATCTTGCTGCAGATTCTCCGGCCTTAGGCCAGGGTTGTGATATTAAGAATAATTCCGAACCGGGCAGTATTAATATCGGAGCGCGGTTAGGCTATGTCCATAATGTTTACGAGGATGTTAAATTTAACTTTTTACAGCAGGCGCATGATGATGCAAGTTTAGAAAATCCGGCCACTGGGTGGTGTATAATTACTACCCATGCAATGGATGAAATCTCTAGTGTGATGAATTCCGTAGTTAGTGCCAGCGGACATTATGAATATTTCACCGTGGCTGATAATATTATTGTCAATGATAATGACTATGTTGGATTTTATTTACACATAACCTCAGGTTTAAATAAAGACCGCTATTATCAGATTATTGATACGATTGCCGCAAGTGATACAATCTACATTCTTCCGATTACCGGCGATGATAGCTTTAATGTTGGTGACGGGGTTACGATTATTGACCGTATATATAACAAGAGAAAAAGCGGATCGAACACTTCAGCTCTTCAGGTTACTAAATCTGGGACTGCAGTGTATTCAATTAATTGGAAAACTTCAGGTACAGTAATCCTTGACGCGGAAGATATTAGGGATTACGGCATTTATCTTAATGACGCTGATTATAATATTGTAGATGGATTTATTGTTCAGAACGCGGATGATCATGGAATTTATCTGACTAATGGATCTGAATATAATACGGTCAGCAATATAACTTCTTATTCAAATGATAGCCGAGGTATTTATCTTGCTTCCGGGAATAATTACAATACAGTCAAAGACAGCACATTTTATGCTAATTCACATGGTATCAGATTAGTTGGGTCCAGTAATAATAAGATTATCAATAATATTATCTATGCAAACTTTGATTTTGGAATTCAACTTTTAAATAGTTCGCATAATAACCTTATCTTCAATAATACTTCTTTTGGTAATTATAATTTAGGGCTAGGGTTGTACATGTACAACAACAATGACAACAATACGATTAAGGGCAATATATTCCTGAACAATAGTTTAGAAGGTATGCGGTTAGAAGATGGTGCGGATAATAATTATATCTATAATAATGCAATTGTCGGTAATGCCAATGACGGTCTAAGGCTGTGGAATAATAGCGGCAATGAAGTAAGGAACAATCTCTTCCTTTATAATATAGATGATGGTTTAGATGATGACGGATCAAGTCAGGATTATAATTTTAATTTCTATTATGGGAACGGAACGGTGTATGAAGGACCCGGTTCGATAGGGGTTAATTCTAAAAACGGAATGAATCCGAATTTGCTCGCGGAAGATTCAGGTACTGCCGATGCCGGGTCTACGACAACTGTGATTTATGATGCAGGGCAGGGTTGGACAGAGAATGAATGGGTAGGCGCGGCTGTAAAGATTACAATCAGCGCGACAGATTATTGGGTGGGAATTGCTTCTAATACCGCGGACAGATTATTTGTTTCCCCGGCCATAGGTGCAACTCCTAATGCCGGAGATGCTTTTGAAATCACTAAATTTTATCTTAATAATACAACGGCCAATACTCAGCCATTAGGTCAGGGGTGTAGAGAAGACGGAAGCACTCAGGCCAGCGGAGTGAATATGGGTCCGCGGTTGGGGTATGTGGTTAATGATGACCAAGCTAGCTCGGACATCAAGTTTAATTATATTCAGGCCGTGGATGCTCATGCAAATCTTAATGCCGGAGATACGGTAACTATTTATACAGTGGATGAAGATACCGGTACAATTAGCGGTACGCCGACAGATAATGGTTCTAATATTACTTTTGATTTAAGTGAAACAGATGTGGTTACTGCGGATAACCAGTATGAAGGAATGTATGTATACATGACTTCCGGAACTAATAGCGGTAATTATTATCTGATTCTTGATTCTGTGGATGATACTACTGATAGTATAAATATCCTAAACAGGTCTGCTGACGAGTTTGCGGCCACAGATACGTTTAGTATTATTGATCGTGTTTATACAGAAAAATCATATACAGACGCGAATTTTAGATTTACTAAATCCGGTATTGTGGATAGTCCGATTACCTGGGATGTGAGCGGAACAGTAGTTGTGAACGCGGAAAACTCAAAAGCTTACAATGTTTCCGCGCAGGCAGGCTTAGACGCGACGCAATTAAGTGATTCTATAAATTTATTAAATGCAAGCACTGATATTATTGGCGGAGAAACATATACTAATTACAGCGGATATTATATGTGGGGTACGGTTTATACGGGCCAGGCAACTAAGCTATTAGTGCAAATGCCAGGTCAAACTTTTACAGACGGCTCAGGTGTTAGTGGAACTCCGGATACACAGTATGTCGGGTTTATGTCCGAGCGGATTACAGTTTATGCGGTAGATGCTTCTAATAACTGGGATAGAAATTGTGCTTCTGTGGTTACGATTACTACCAATGACTCCGGCTCAGAAACTATCTGGACAACTCCGGTTACTTTATTTGAAGGCAGAGCATATGTCCATATAAATTTTGCAACAATAGTAAGTCCTGCGGGTCGGACAGTTACAGCAGCGGCCCAGGGATTAACGGACGGGGTTTCTAGCAACACAGAAGTTTTGGACCCGGCCTATAATCAAACCAATCTGGTGGGCGGACTTAATACAAAACTCTGGGGGGATGGCAATACTATCCCGGATGCTTTGTTTAACGGGCCGCGTGATGTAGCGCTTGCGCCAAACGGAGATATGTATGTTGCGGATCGGGAAAATCATGTTATTAGAAAAATTGACGCAGCAACTAATAAGATTTCTACGTTGGCTGGTTCCGGAACATCTGGCTATGTCGAGGGCACCGGCAGTGCTGCGCAATTTTATAATCCGGAAAAAATTACGATTGATTCCACGGGGACTTATTTATATGTAGCAGATACAAACAATTATCGGATTAGACGTATTGCACTTGCAACAGGTACAACGACTTTAGTAGCCGGATCTACCTCTGGCTATACCGAAGGCACCGGTAGCGGCGCCCAGTTCTCCGGGCCAAAGGGAATAACAATAGATTCCACGGATACATATTTATATGTAGCAGATTCATGGAATAATAAGATCAGAAGGATTCAGCTTTCTACTGGGACAACTACGTTAGTTGCTGGATCAGATTCGGGCTATACTGAGGGTACCGGTAGCGGTGCCCAGTTTAAGAATCCAGAGGGACTCACCATAGATTCCGCAGACACCTATCTATATGTAGCAGATACATCAAACCATCGTATTCGGAGTATTAATATTTCGACAACAGTGACAGCGTTGGTAGCGGGCTCTACCGGTAGTTATGCCGAGGGCAGCGGAAGCGGAGCACAATTTTATTATCCGGCAGGGGTGACTATAGATTCCACAGATACCTATTTATATATAGCAGATAGATACAACAATCGCGTTCGGAGTATTAATATTTCCACGACGGCGACAGCATTAGTTGCGGGATCTACGCAGGGTTACGTCGAAGGTACGGGAAGTGGCGCGCGGTTCTATGGGCCTTATGGGATTGCCATAGATTCCAGCGATACTTATTTATATGTAGCAGATTGCTTAAATAACAGGATAAGAAGGGTTAATATTTCTACGACAGAAACTTCGTTATGGGCAGGAGGAAGTATTGGGAACGGAGTGATTGTCCCGGAAACTATTTTTAATGATCCAAATGATATTGTGCTTGATTCAAGCGGGAATAAGTATGTGGTGGATACAAACAATCATGTTATTCGTAAGATTGACGCAACAACCGGCATGGTTTCAATTTTGGCTGGTTCCGGGACATCTGGCTATCAGGAAGGAACCGGAAGTGGCGCGCAGTTCAACAAGCCCAGGGGGATAACCATAGATTCCACAAGTACATATTTATATGTAGCGGACACATTAAATTATAAAATCAGAAGGATTGAGATATCTACAGGTACAACGATTTTAGTTGCCGGGTCTACCTCGGGATCTACCGAAGGCACGGGAAGTGGTGCGCAATTCAGTATGCCTCAGGGAATAACTATAAATTCAACAGATACATATTTGTATGTATGTGATGAAGGTAACCATCGCATCCGGAGTATTAATATTTCCACAACGCAGACAGCGTTGGTGGCTGGTTCTAGCTTTGGTTATACCGAAGGCACGGGTAGCGGTGCGCAGTTTACAGATCCTGAAGCACTAACCATAGATTCTACAGATACATATTTATATGTAGCAGATTCCTCAAACGATCGCATCCGGAGTATTAATATTTCTACGCAAGCAACAGCATTAGTTGCGGGTTCTTCGGATGGATATCGGGAGGGTATTGGCAGTGGGGCACAGTTTAACTATCCTAGAGGAATAATAATTGATTCCGGAGATAATTATCTATATGTAACGGATAGCCTGAATCATCGCATTCGCAAAATCAATATTTCTACACAGCAAACATATTTAGTTGCCGGGTCCGGAACAGCTGAATACTTAGAAGGAGTAGGAGACCAGGCTCAATTTGATGATCCGGAAGGCATTACAATTAATTCTACGGATACAATTTTATATGTAACAGAAACAGGTAATGATCGTATTAGAGAAATAAATCTGGCTATCCCCGCAGACGGCCCGACATTAGCCTGGACCCAGGATTCCGGGTATACTACAGACGGCGTAGAGCCTAATTCTGATAACAGCGGTGCTTCGTTTGCATTCCGGGTAGAATATACAGATAGCAATGATGATGCTCCGACTATATATCAGATTTGGGTGGATGAAAATGACAATGGTCTTTATTCTTCATCTGAAAAATATGATTTAGATGAGACTAGCGGAGGAGATACGGTTTATACGGATGGAAAAGATTATAATAAGACTTTAGATGTTTATTATTCTGGGGATGGGGATTTAAATTACAAATTTTATTTTAGTGACGGGACTTATATTGCCACCGGAAGTCCGGCTGAAGATAATACAGTTACTGTAACGATTACGGCGCTTAATTCTAATGGTACGGGTGGCGGTAATTGGGATACGGCTTCCAGTTGGGCAGGAAGTGTATTGGCGCAGGAATATCATAACGTGACAATTTTATCTGGGGATACGATCACATTCAATCAAAACGATTCCCAGATGACTTGCTATGGCATAACGATTAATTCCGGAGGGGCTCTTGAGTTTGCTACCGGGACATATACGCTGATTGTCGGCAGTGGGGGTATTGTGGTTGGGGATTCTACGGATGCTAATCCGGAAGCAGTACTTAGCCTGCAGGCTAATTCAACGATTAAGATCGTGTCTGATGGGCCGGGCGAAATCGGAATAACGATCAATGCCTGTGGACATTTAGATGTAGCTGGAAGCAAAGATTATTCTGGGACTATCACTTCAGTAACAGAGGGCGCGGCGAATCTTACGATTACTGATTCTTCCCAGAGCTGGACAGGTAATGAATTGGCGGGGAAAGCAATCAAGCTTAAGAATTACAATGCTTATGCCGAATATAAAATCTATACTATCGCTTCAAATACCTCTGATACGATCACAATAACTCAAGCGTATGTAGAAGATACCGTAGGTAGCGTGGATACTGCAACCAAGCCATGGCATATTATCACCGCTACCTCCGGTGGCTTTACAGCAGATGAGTTCCACTCACAATATCTCTACTTCCCGGTAACTGGCAATTACTATCAAATCGGTGATAATGGCACTGATACAATTTCCATTACCGGAAGACTAGACGCAGAAGATGATGACGCGAGTGATACATTTAGGGTTGTTGATAGGATAGAAGTAGATGATACTTTTGATATCTATGATTATGCGACTATTACTGCAGATAATCAAGATGGAAGCCATAATAGTTTTATAGACTTAGAATCTAATTCCGAGTGCTTAATCCAATATGCTGATATTTCCTACCTTAGCAATATTACGCTAGGTAGCGTTGATAATTTACAAGCAAACCAAGGTTTCGAGCTTAAAGATTCAGAGCTTCATAACTTTGGTGATATTGTTATTAGAGCGTTCAGCGGAGATCTTAAAAATACGCCTATAGAATCTAATGCTATTTATTCTAATGCAAGCACATCTATTTACCTTAATCTTGGATTTGCTTCAGAAAATGTGAGTATAACCAAAAATAATATCTATAAGCACAGTAATAATGGAATTTCCATTAGTGGTGTCTATCAATGCTTGACAGTATCTTACAATAATATCTACTCTAATCTCTATTACGGTATTGATGCAAAGCGAGATGAAAATGTCTATATTTATAATGATGTTTTTTCAAACGGTTATTCAGGCATTGATTTCGGTGTTTCTGATTTTAATTACATAGCGTATAATAGAGTTTTTGCAAATTTAATGGGTGGAGTGATATCTGATAGCGTTGGCAATACCTTGTTTGACAACGAAATATATGCGAATGATGATATCAGTGCCAATAGAGCAGGATTACATATGGAGAACCATTCTGGTGCCCAAATGGCTATTATTGGCAATAGGATATACCGAAATGCCAGTTATGGAATTTGGGTAGATTCTTGCTGGGAAGATGTAATTAGAGAAAACATTATTTATGAAAATGCCAACCACGGTATTTATATTTACGGATATGCTAGCGATAACCGTATCCATAATAATGTTCTTTATAAGAATACCGGTGGAGGTATTTACATTGCAGATGATCCTGGTAGTAATAATCATGACAATACAGAAATACGTAACAATATTATTTCCGATAACACTATATATGGTATTTTCGTAGGAAGTGGTGTCGTAGGAACGGACTCAAATTATAATTATATCTATAATAATTCAACAAACACCTCTGGATATACCGAAGGGGCAAACTCTACTGTTACTGATGCAACTGCACCCGGTTTTGAGGACGTAAGTAATTATAATTTCTATTTAGCATCCACTTCACCTTGTCTTGGAGCAGGAAATGCTAGCAATGTTAATATTGGTGCTGAGCTTAGCTATATTATAAACGATGAAGGAACGGGTGGAACAGGCGATGATCTGTATTATAACTATGTGCAGCAGGCAAATGATGCAGCAGATTGCTCTGCAGGCGATACCCTTACGCTTTATGCAACAGAGCTTTTTTCAAGTTCAATATCAGCAGTCAATAATGTTTATGTTTCTATGATAAACATTACTATATCAGGCGATATTACCAGTGATTATACCTATCACGGTCGTTATCTCT
Source organism: PVC group bacterium (assembly GCA_024231215.1). Taxonomy (GTDB): domain Bacteria; phylum Omnitrophota; class Gorgyraeia; order B26-G9; family B26-G9; genus JAAEQR01. Next base: position 187,421 of record JAAEQR010000099.1, read on the forward strand.
ACATGACTTCGGGAACAAATGCCGGAAACTATTATAAAATTATGAGAACGTGGGCTTCTACCGATACCATTACAATAGCCAATGATGGAACGGGTGGTAATTTAGCTGCAACTGATGCCTTCATCATCGTTGACCGTATTTATAAGGAAAAATCACATGCTTCAGCTAACTTTAATTTAAGCAAATCCGGATCAGGCAGCAGCTGGATTACCTGGGATGTCGATGGTACGGTTATTGTCGATGCCGAGGACGAAAAAGACTACAATGTCTATGCTGAAACCGGATTGGATAAAGTAAGATTAGAAGATACA
>JAAEQR010000100.1 GCA_024231215.1 PVC group bacterium
AAGGTATGGAAAACTACTAAAATACCATTAGTAGATGCTTATTCACGTCAGGTGCACTATTTGGTCCTTCAAAAGGCATTGAATACCCGAAGTAAATTGAGTAATTTCGTACCAGGGATGAGTGAATTTTGTAAACTCTGTCCTGGGGAAAGGGAAGATTTGGCACATGTTTTGATAGAATGTGAACGGGCACGTAGTGCCTGGGAGATAATAGACCCATTATGGACCAGAGTTATGGGGATTGCTTTGAGTAGTGAAAATAAATTCTTTGGGGGGTTAGTAGTGCTTGGTAAACAAGAATATTGGTTTTTGAACATGATTATACAAGTAATGCAGTGCGCTATTTGGGAATCTAGGCGATGCTATGAAAATAAAGGCATTATATTAGACTTAAAATTATATTTTAAGCGTAAGGTTAATGTAATTTTGAACCGAGCCTTGCTTTTTGGGGCAACGATAATATGGATTATTTAATTTCATTTGCTCCTATATGGAGAAGGGACAAACATGTTTATAT
>JAAEQR010000101.1 GCA_024231215.1 PVC group bacterium
ATCAATCCTCACAAGTTGATTTTTGATCTTATCAGGATAGAACAATTTACGTTGTTTAAACTCTTCTTGTTTGCCTTTGTTCCATTGTGCAACCGGCCGAAAATAACCAACCGTTCTGCTGTATATTTCACATTTTACTTGCTTAATTTGTGCCTCCTCAAGTTAAAATTATCTCTTGTATCATAGTACCATTCATAAAATCCTTTTCTTATCATACCGGCATTTTTACAATATTGGATAATATGATCGTCTATCGGTTCTCGTATTCCGGCCTCGATTCGTATCATCGTTATTATTTGCCTTATTCGTTTTTCACTTTGTTTCACATATACCCCCATTAGTCGAAATGCTCTTTTCGCCACCTAAAATAATCTTCTAATATTTTGGGCATATCTACATCAAAGTACATTCTGTATTCTTGATCGCCCATATCTGTTTGATATTTTTGACTTTTAAGCCATTTAAAAACTTGCACATTTGTAGGCACTTCGCCTAATTCGGCATATGTTAAATTGGCATTTTCTTTTTGAACTGTTGCCTTTATTACAGGATGGAGTTTTACAATAGCTCTATTGGGGCATTCATTTGGACACGTTCCTTTAAATTCTGGCCAATAGGTACAACTGCTTTTATTTAAACCTAATCTACATTTTTTATTACCCATTTACACCTCTCTTTATTTAATAATTATATTGTAAAAATGCCAACTTCACATATACCTGTGCCATTATGTGAAATACTTGCTCAATATTTCTTTTAATCTGTCTCTATCCAGTTCTATCGTGTAAATAGCATCACCCAAATCTATTCTTTCTATCTCCGCAAGTACATCCTTTAATTCATGCTTATTCGAAATGCTGGCTTTTTCTAACTTCTCCGCTTTTATGATGTTATTTAATATCAAGGCTTTCATGTTAATAATATCTTCTCTGATGTATTTAACATCTTCTTTTAAATCATTTATGTCTCCCATTATCCACACCCCACAAATTTATCATAATTCAAGTCCACAACTTCCCATTCGATATTATTGGATATCAATGCAAGCGTGGCCTTTTCTTCTGATTTGTATCTAATTGATTCCAGATAGATATGGTCTTTTTCTAATGTCCAGTAAAACAAAAATTCCTGACCATGTTCTTTGAAGAAACTAACACTTGTCATTTCAACTAATTCCAATTTCATATCGTCTCTCTTTCTCCTGACACCGCAAACTCAGCAACTCCACCATGCTTTGAATCTGTGTAGAGTGCGTATCGTATAGCGTCCATGCAGTCATCATTTATTTTTAATGGTATTTCTTTAACCGTGTTTCTTGCATCCCAGATATAACTATCAAACTCACGCAAAGTATAAAAACAATCCTGATTGACTAACAAGTTCTCATTTCCTATCATCGACTTAACGTGCATAATGCCTTCGAATACATCTTTAATAGCACCAACTGCCGGTATGCCTGACCGTTGTAAATCCTCTATTATTTCCGGTCTTGCCGAATCACAGTATATAATATCAATAGCATATTTGGCAAGCATTTTTTTAGTCTCTTCTATGATGTCCGATGAGGTCATCTTGTGCCGGTATAGTTCATCAATGATATAATACTTATCGTCCCTGATTCCGATTATGACTAACGCGGTCGGATGTGTAAAGCCAAAGTCAAGGCCAGCTATAAATCTATGCATCTTTCGTAAATCTGGATATTCAGTCACGCGTTGTTTCATCGGTAAATTATACACAACACCTTCAAGGACTCCCCATTTACCCATTACCATTCTTTCATAGTATTCAGGATTGGATTTACGCATTGTCTCTAAATCTTGTAGGTAGGCACTCGGTAAAAACTTATTGTCAGCACTAACAGAATATATTATCTCTGAGTTTTCGAGTGGTTGTTCGATGAAATACTTATATACCCAATTTCCAAATGTACCCGGATTCGTTGCGCCATATAAACAACCCGGCATATGTTGTTGTCTTAAACGTGTCCTCAACATTTTAAATATCTCTTCTGATACATCAGTCATCTCTTCCATACCGACCGCACCAAGGTTTAAAGACTTTAGTTTATTCGGATCGTCAAAGGCACGGAATATAACCTCCGATCCGTTATGAAATTTGAAATGCTGTTCTGTTTTGTTATATTGCTTTATTATCTCCGGTGGTATAACTGATATGAACTCTCTTAACGTGGTATCTCTTAACAATGGATATGTTTGTGCGCCTATCAAGATAAATATACCCGGATGCTGGACTATTAGTTTTTCTGTTTTCAGCACTATTGAATATGTCTTGCCAGAGCCAACACCACCGGAATTAAGGACATATTTCTTTTTACTGTCTATAAATTGTCGTTGATGCGGTTTAATTACTTGCTGTCTTATTGTTTTCATTTACTTATGAAATCAGGACAATCATTATTTTTGTTCTCAATAGCCGGATCACGATACAACCACACCTTTTGCTTATTGGCTGAATAATATGTACTTTTCACAATTTTTACAATCTGACATTCACCCATACTACACATATTATAACCGTCTCCATGAAAACTAACACAATCCTTACAATAATGTTTTTTCATTCCCCAGCATCCTCGAAGATAATTTTAATATCATGGTCAACTGACTCACTAAGCACGCCCTTTAATATCTCTCTTGCCGCCTGTATTGCGTATTGATCCGTACCGTTTAAAACAATCTCTGCTAAACGTCTTGCCGCATTTACCTGATTCTCGACTAATATATCCAGAGCTGTTTTGTTTAATATTGACAACGCTTCAATCACGGTCTCTTTGTTTAGGCTTTTCGTCACTGTATCGCGGTGTCTTTCTAACTGTCTTGCTATCTCTGCGATTGTATAGCTTGGATATCGTATCTTCATACCTATAACAGCTTTATCAAAATCAGTCAACTCAACCGCTTCTAATTCTTCGGAAATGTTGGTTTTTTTTGTTTTGTCTTGTTTATCCATTGTATATACACCTCAATTTAGTATAAATGGTAAAATATAAGCACCGAGAAAAATACCTATCAATACCGGTAAAATAAAATACCAGCACACAAAACCTATACTCATTATAATATCATCTGCCATAGATCGTGTCCATTTCCAAAACTTATTCATATCAACCTCTTTTATGAAAATGCCATTCGAATCTAAACTGCCATAATAAAAATTCCAAATCAAAACCTAAATTACAACCATTCCAATATAAACACAAAGAAGGCCAAAGAATAATTAAAAAACAACCTTTATTCTTTTTTTTATTAAGTTCAAACATCTTTTTGTTATACATGAAAGATACTATTGTATTTGGAAATATATCCATTTCAACCTCTTATGATACAATACATAACATAACAAATTATAAATAAAATAAAATAAAACGCGAATAGACTTGAATTATCATCCACGCTGACCTCTGTTACTCAAAGCGTTACCAGCAAAAAACAAACCCGTTATTATCTGCGCAAAATTCAGAAAAGACTTGTAGTATTCTATTTGCATAAAAAACGAACATGAAACAGCAATTGCCACCGAGATAAAAAATATTATTACTTTTCTATATCCTTTCATATTGATTGCAATCCAATATTTCGTTATAGAAATTCAAATTCTTATTTGGAAAAACAACGTTTAATTTTAAATTCAACAAACATCTGTATATGATAGTTTCTTCTTGCTTACAAACATAATACTCATTATTCCTTACAATCATATAATGTTTACAATCTTCACATATCATCTTCATCTACCTTTATAAAAACCTTTCATATTATCATCCATATCATCAAACGAAAACGAACCAATCGAGCCATAACATCGACTATGTTGTTCTTTACGTTCTTTTTCAGCTTGTTCTTGTTCTCTTATTTTTTGTGCTTTGAATATACGCCACAATTTAACACCACTCAACCATGTCACAATTACAGAAACAAATATTATTATTAAGGTTAAATCATTCATTGTTTTCCCTCTTTACCATTTCAGCATAACTGGAATAGTGACTACACGATGTTTCATCAACATCTAATCGTCTTTCATGCCATTCACACCAAAAAAAATAATCTTCTGGATATTTAATATTAGTTATACTTGTTCTATTGTGTGCTTTTGAACTAAGATACACTTCATGGTGTATGCATTTAAAGCAATCAATCATTTTCTTTTTCTTTCAACCAATTGTATTTAAAATATTAGTGCTTATATAAATATATCCTTGTATCGTTCAAAGCACGGTTCGCAAATTTTAATGTTGGTATATGTATTACTGCCACAAATCAAACACATCTGAGTATCGTTTATTATGCTGTCGTCTTGTCGTTTCTTCTTCTCATTGAGAAATATCTTTTCAATCAATTCCATTCAACTTTTTAATTTCAACCATCTTGATACCAAAATAGAAATGCCACTTCATCCACGCTATATCAATAAAATATCTAATCATCGGCAATTGGTACGGTTTAAACTCCTGTATAATTTCACCATCACTTTTTAAATTTGTCTTGTGTTCAGTTTCGTATCTTTGTACCACATAAGTTAAAGCTGGAGTCATTGTGTAATAACCATCAGAGATCATTGTATCACAAAAAAATTCTTTTAACTTATCTGGCAATATTTTAAAATCTTTCCCCATTATACCATCATTCATTGTTTGTATCACCTATTATCTTTTAAATTCTCAATCTCTTTATAAAGCTCTTTTAATACAATTATAATTTCTTCAATTACCGTATGTACTTTGCCATCTCTATTTAATAGTACGTGTGTTTGATCATAATTATCTAAACTTGCTATAAATTTTTCAATAGTTTCATTCATTGTTTTCACCTTTAACCTTCCAAAGTTCGCCTATAAGATTATGAATTTCAACATACTTCGCCGGATTTATTTTCAATATTATTTCGTATAATTCTCTCGCTTTCTCATAATTTTGATAATAGTCTTTTTCAATCATTGCCAAATAATAATAGAAATCTTCCATTCCGGGCTTTTCTTCAATCAATTCTTCGAATAACTGTTTAGCATTTTTTATGTGATTTGTCAACCGTTTTTCACCGGCGTTATTTTGATTCCATGTGAAATAAAGATGCGCTAATTGACGTTTAATTTTATACGCGCCATCGGTTGCATCCATTGCTTGGATTAAAATGTCTTTCTGCTTCTCTAAATCTTTGAAATCTTTTATTGCGTGGTGTATCCACGCGTCAGGATAGTTTTTATAATATTCGAGTGCTTCGCGGTGGTTGCCTTGCTTAAATAACTCCATGGCCTTTTTTTGGTTTTCAAGGTCTTTGACTATTGTTTCACAATTAGCATAATTTCCAGATGTCAATTCTTTTGGTTCGGCCTTTTCACATAACACGGTATAGCCGTAAAGTTTCCTATCTTCTTTAATGATTTTAAATCCGACTTTCTTTAATAAATTCTGTAAATCATTTTCACTAAATACGTTTACATGATTAAGATGATAAAGTTCTTCAAATTCCACGCATTGACTGCCGGATGCTTCGTCAAGTTCGCCACTAAACCAATGCGGAATTGCAAGATATAAATATCCATCATCTGATAAATGCTTTCTAAACTCTTCTAATAGTTTATCTGGATACTGGACATGTTCTAATGTGTGATAACAAGAGATGAAATCATATTCATCATTTGGTATATGGTCTTTTCTCTCAGGTATATGGTCTTTTATCTCAAAACCGTATTCGTATAAAGCGTAATCAGAAAGCAACTTTGAAAATTCAACACCATCAACGACTATCTCATTTGATCCGTTTTCCCACACGTAGTTTAAAAGATAACCGGTCGCGCAACCATAATCAAGAAATCTTGAACCGTAATTGCCTTCTAAAAACTTCTTGTGATATTCAATTTTGCGGTTCTTGGTTATTAAAGAGTTGGCAGTCACAACCGGCACGAGTGCATCATATCGCCTTTTTAATTCAGCATCGGTTTCGTAATCATATGTCACGAAGGCACACGTTTCACATATTTTAAAACCAACCTGATCTTTGTATAAATAGTCTCTATCGTACCAATATTTCTGTTCTCTTAGATAGTCAAGGTCTTTGAATTTAGTTCCGTTACATATTGGACATTCAGTCAATTTAATTTTCATCATCACTCCAGATATATTTTATTAAATTTTTGTTATTATTTAAAAATTCATGCAGTATATACGCCAAGTGTTTAACTTCGTTTTCTTCAAATTCAATACCGTATTCATGTTCCCACATATGGATTATTTCATGTAGTATGATACACTTTCTTTTAATTACTGGATCGTTAAACTCAATGTACGTGGTTTGCTTGGATGAATCAAAATAACCGTGGACTTTATCTTCCTGGACTCTTAAATCCTTTACATACTTTATGATGTAATCTACAAAACCGACTTTGACTTTCAATTTATTATCCTGTTCAATTCTGAAACACTCAACATTTGTTGGCTATCGGTTTCACTCTTTCCGTCCCACGTACACTCAAACATAAAATGTTTAATTCCGATTGACTTAAATGCCTTGTAAGTATTTGCGATATATTGTTTTTTTCCCACCGAGTGAGAACAGTCGATCACCAGATTATCAAAAATATCTGGCCTTTCCGTCTGCAACCGAATCGAGCCTTTAATATCCGGTGACCATCGACTGTCAAGTTTGCGATCAAATGTATTTATTCCACGGTCGATAATGTAAACTTCTTTATCGTGCATTTTCAACATGATATCATATAAGCCGATGACTTCATCAATTGTCATTCCTGTTCCGCGCTTGATAAATAAGTCATTTTGATAATACGATCCAAATTCAAGTAAATCATAATTCTGGCTATTCCTTGCACCTATCCACAAGAAGTCTAATTTACACGCTTTTAACATTTGGCTTGTTGATTGAAATTCCGTGCCGGTTGGTAGTATACTGTCATTTATTTCTTGCAACATTTCAACACCGGCATAACCTATGCCTGATTTGTACCTGTCCGGTGTCGTTCCGCCGCCCCAAATTTTACAACGAAAATGTGTAACTTTTGGAATGATGCCTAATAGTTCGGCGGTTCTGTAAACATCGGTTATATTGTTTTCATCTGTGCAAAGACAGTTTCCAGCTATTATCATTTTACATTCCATAGTGCAAAAATAAGCAACATCGTACAACCCATAATAAATAAAACAAAACACATTTGATCCGGTCGTATAAAAGAATACTTGTAATATTTACAATCGTATTTATTATTCAAATGAAAAGACCGTAAAAATAAACTCGGTCTATCTGTATAACTATATTTATTATCAATTAAATATTTTTTATCACAGACTTTCTTTAATTCTCTAATAGCATTTTCTTTATTTATTCTATAAACAATATTGCCCTTTTGATTCCTGTTTTTTGTTGAAAAATATTCATTATCTTTTATCTCACATCTTTCCGATGTATACTCACAACCGCTATTATAGTAATAACATTTTTTACAATATACTTTCATTACCAAATCCTTTTTTTATGATGACTGTTTACAAAATTCTGATATTCCATATCGATTTTTAATCCGCGTGATTGTTTTTCTTTCCAGATTATACTTCGTTTGCGTTCGTAATCAAGAATTGTTTCCATGTTCTTTTCCATGTCGTTGCTCAGATATTCGATTTCACAATGTAAATTGATGTCCAATTTTGTAAGGTAACTGTCATCGATAAAAGGCAGTTGTAAACGAAATTGATCTATTGATACTTTATTTAGGTCTTGGCTCATTCTATTAGTCCCTTGCTGTCCATTTTCTGCATACTCCGTTAATAGATACAATCAATGTAAGTTTAGATACGTAGCATTTATAATATAATTCATCTTCCCGGCAATGAGAACAAGTTCCGCACATATCAGCCGGAGTTCTATAATTCAAATTTTTTCTCAATCTCTTTTCATTCATTCTATCACTAACAATGTCACGATCCAAACAATGAACATTCCAATAAGAAATACAAGAAAAACTTTATATTCGCTATCCATTTTTATTCTCCGGATGATCTGAATTTTGAGTCAATTGTCCTTGCCGTTTTCGATACTGCCAAACGATGTCGTTGATATAAGTTATGTTGCAACCATTTTTCAGTCGGTTTAAAAAATCAGTGCCAACTTCATACGGTATATTTTCGCTAAACTTTAACTCGTTGATTGTACGCCTTACCACTAAACCGCAACCAAGATGTTTATCGTTGTGTTTTTCACTTTCTCCGGTTTTTTCACCGACTTCATTTATCCTTTCGTAACCGCCGAGAATTACGTCCGCGTGTTCGGCTTCGATAATTTCAACCATTGTACCAAGTGCATCCGGCAAAAGTAAATCATCACTATCAACGCACATTATATACTTACCACGTGCCATTTCCAAAACTTTATTTGACGTTGACGCTTGGCCTTGATTGGTAGGATTGCGTATAAATGTTATTTTCTGCCTATCCCTGAAATCAAGTTTACCTAAAAATTCAGATATCACATTGCAAGAGTTATCAGTCGAACCATCATCGACAACGATGTATTCAAAGTCGGTGTATATACTAAACAATACACTTTTCATTGTTTCGATAATGAATTTAGAAGTGTTATAGTTTGGCGTGTAGATAGTTACCTTCGGTAGGTGGTTTATTCTCAGTAAATATTTATTCTGTTTTAATAAATTAACGATATCTAAAGTGCCGGGATTCCGTAAAAGAGAAAATAGTGTCCGAAGTAGTTTCAAATCTTCTTCATAATCCATCGTTAGTCTGAAACTATGTTGATATTCCATGGGAGGATAGAATTCAATATAGTTAAACTCAGGCCGTTTTAAGTAGAACGATATAAACTCAACCGGTGCTACTACTTCAGACACTATCTTTTGGAGCGCGTCAACCTTGATAACTTCGGCGGCCACACCTTCAGGGCATCTTGACATATAGGTATAGTCGCGGTAGTCGCGTCCCAAGTGGAAGTCAATCTGTAAAAAAAGAAGAGATAAGTCTATCAGTATGTCATCTGCTGTCACTCGGACAACATGGTCAAATCCATTTTGTTCAGCACAAGCAACAAGCCTGTGAAGTGGCGAATCATCTTCGCCACGGTAAACCTCAACGCCTTTTCTTTCTGCTATTTCGGCCAGTCGGTCATCATCTTTGTTCTTTGGTATCGCAAGTATTACAGGATACCGGTCATTGATAACGTGATTCAATAGTATTTCAATTGTAGTTAGTCCGTTAATTTCTTGTAATACTTTTTCTTTTAACCGGTTTGATTTTACTCTTGCTGTTATTATGATTCCGATGTTATCCATTATTTGTTATCCTTGCTTTGTTTACTTATTTTTAATGCTTTTATATAACCATTTTTATTTATTAAATCAAACGCTTCATTCTCAAATCTTTTTGGATCTCCTGTTAAATTTAAAGCGATTATCATAAATTGATTATCTCTCATGTAATTTTCTTTTCGTTCGACAATTTCTCTTCTTAACATCTTAATTTTAGTTTCATCATCCATATATTCCACATTCCTTAAACTTTTTTAATATATCATCGTCTTTATTTGTAAGCATCCCCACTCGTACAGTCAACGCAAGCCGCGCCCATGATACCAGTTTTCAAATTCGCTATTAACATTTTGCGTTTATGACCGTTCCAAATTTCGTCTAATTTTTTTTCTGTAACATTGCCTAAATACAATTGTTTTTGTTCTTGGTATGCAACACAACAAGCATATACATTGCCGGATACATCAACCACTAACCGCCTTGACGGATGGCCACAATATTTTCTATTCTCGGTGTTTGTCTTTTGCATTGTCTTTGTGTTCCGTGCCATTACCGGCCGAATGTCGAAATTGTGAAAATGCCATTTTTTAAAAAACTCAATGAATTTTTCAACTGTTTCCATTTCAGAAACTGTTCGCCTACTTATGATGATAGGTTTGGTTTTGTATAGTTCGCGGAAATATTGCAGTCTAATTAACTGTCTATGAGTTGTCGCAAATTTTGCACCAACTCTAATTTTTTCGTAAAGGTGCGGAATTGATGTATCAAAACTAACTTTCACTTCATCGAAAAACCGCGCAATTGACCTTAATTGAAATTCTGACAACGGCATACTCAACGAAGTATTTAACATTGTGTAAAGTCCTAACCGTTGCGCATATTTCGCAAGTCCTCGGAAGTCTTTATTGAAAAGTGCTTCTCCGCGCCAATTGAATTTTACAGAATATACACCGAGTTCCTTGGCTTGTAGGAGTGTCTTAATTGCCGTGTCAAATTCGATGTCCTTTGAACGAGGTTTGATATCCTGACGAAAACAAAATTCGCATTTCAAATTACATTTTGTTGAGAGTTCTAAATCGATGTGACACGGAGAAGCGAAGTCTATAAAAGGAGAGCCGTACCATTTTAAACGACTACTTAAATGTTTTAAAGTCATAACCTTGTTTCCTCATTATTATCATCATTATTAAAAATAAAAAAGATATTATACCTAACGAAAAGACAAACGCTTTTAACATATACCAGCAAGCAACAAAGACATCATAAAACAATTCTATGATAACACTACCGTAAACATAACAGACAAATTGTAATGTCTCAAACATTTCCATTTTAAAATAAATTTTTCCTTTTAGAACATTCTAATATATTCAAACCAACTTCCGATAAAACACAATTTCTTAATATTTGCTTTTTGTTTGCTATATTATATTTATCTAAATTAAAGCCTTTAACTTTTTGAACTTCATCAATATCGCTGTAATGCAAACCAATACCATGTTTTATGCTATCAATTACAAAATTTGCCCAAAAACAATGCCTTCCTATATTTTGTGGTTTTAATAATGGTTCATAGTATGGCTTTACATTTTCAACAACCCATTTAGCTTTACAATAATGTTTTAAAAATATAATTTCTTCATAAAGTTTCATATCTGGAAATACTGGTCTTTGTCTTATCTCATTGGTTTTTTTATCTCTTGTGGCTACATACCTAACTATTGAATGAGTTGGACATGGTGGACTTGACCATATAAAATCAAATTTATCAAAATTATTTAATAAATATTCATGCGCATCACCAACAATAACTTTATCATTTGGAAAAAAATCTTGATATATCTCAGCAATTTCCTTGTTATATTCAACAGCAGTTACATTAACATCTTTCCACAATTTCCGGTTGCCGCCAATACCAGCGTATAAATTTAATATTTCCATCATTCGCCTCTATAATTCTTTTTAATGTACGTAAAACCGACACCATAAAAGCCAATCATAAATTTAACTCTAACCATATTATATCTATTATGCAAGTATATTTGTATTAAATAAAATCTTGGTTCGCGCTCGCTAAATTCGTTGAAATAATCAAATTCAAACATTATCTGTAACCAACACAACTTTCACAATATGCACGCCGGATAACCTTTTTGTCTTTGGTTGTGTTTTTGTGGATAATTTGATCTTCGCCATAAATAAGCTCGTTACCACACCGGAAACATTCAACCGTTGTATTATAGGTCTTAGTTTCGCGGTTGGCTTTTCGTTCGGCTCTCATTATTTTATCAAGTTTGATTAACTGTTGACGTGTAGGTTCAGAGATGACCGGATTAAATCCGATAAGTGGTGTGACCGATAATCTATCCATTAGCAAACTCCTTTATTATTTTTTTAAATTCGTTGGCCTTTAGTGATCGGTATTCTTTTTCGGTGATGCCTCTTTTTAGTAGATAGTCCTTTTTTAATTTGTATTCGCATTGTATCATAGTTAGATAATTTATGTCAACCATTTTTTCTATTTTATTTCGAGTGCCGATAAAGTCCGCTGTTGAGTGACAACCACTACATAAACATATTCCGTTCTCGATACTAACTTTTAAAATGAAATTTGAATTGCGTTTTATTATATGGTGACTTTCTAAATTATCAGTCCGGCCACATAAAGCGCAACGATAATTCCAGTGGCACTTGACTGCCTGTGACCATAAGTTCAATAAGTACTTTGTTGATAGACCGTTTTTTCTTTTCTTATATTTTACAGCCATAGTCTTTCCAAGTCAACGCCCTTGTCGGCCATGAGTTCAAAAAATTTGCATTGAACCGTTCTTAATAATTTCGACTCTTCGGTTGTTAATTCTATGTTGTGTTTAATTTGACCTCTTAGATATTCTTGAAAATTATACAATACCGATGCCATGCTGTCAGCAAAGACCATTCTTTCATATATATCTTGATCTTCCGGTGAATCAAATTCTATTGTTGCTTTCATAATTTCACCTTTTAAAAAAGTGGCCGGTAAGCCACGAACTCACCGGCCTAATACTTTCAAGTTTGCAAAACCTTTTACATCTTACACCATTTCGACTTACTTAAATGTTATGACAACAGAGTTTAACTGTTGTACAAATTTTATTCTTCAAGCCTTCGCTCTTTGGCTCTAACTTGCTACTCAATTTGTTTCTTAAAATGTTCGATCAGTAATTCCATTTTATATTTATAATAGTCGTTGAAATCATCATAGCTTTCTTTGTTCTGTTGCCAAAGTAAAAAATAAACATCTCTCAACCGTTGACTTTGCGACTTCTTACCAGCCTCTTTTTTAACCGCTGGTAAACTTGCAATGTCCTCAACTTCAATAACGCTTGCATTGTGTGTTATCCAACCGTATTTCTCGATCTGTTCAAAGAAATATTTCATTATTTCCGGATCGATGTTTTGCTGTGTATCGAATTGAATACGCATTGCACCGCCGGACATGGACGAAATTTTGCTTATGCTTCCTTGTATTTGTGTTGGTTTCATTTCTTTACCTAACTGCTATTCTTGGAACATCTGCTATTTTAGGTATATCAATTTTCCATCTATTTTCACCAACATCTATTTTATCGTTTTGTGTTTCTACTCTTGTAGAAATATCTTGGTTATGCCAGATTAAATATCTTTCATATTCTCCTTTATTCATAAATTTCCATATTCCTTTTAATCCATCAATCCGCAAAAATCCGAAATAAATATTTTTTTCATATGCCATATATTCTCTAATTTCCCCAATATGATTTTTCCAATATTCTTCGTCCGGCTTCCATTTATAACCGTCTTTTTCTATACGGTCAATAATTCCTTCTCTATCAAAATATTCTTGTATAGTCCTAACTAAAATATGTACGTTTGGTAATGGTAAATCTTCAAATCTTTCCATAAGCATTAAAAGATTATAACCAATTTCCATTCTGTAACTTTTAATTTCACTTAATTCTTTTGACATTCTAAAACCTCCAAAAGTTTATTTAATTTATTTATAATTTTATCATGCTTTTTAACCATAAAGTTTATACCTTCTGTTGAAAAGTCACCATACTCAGCCGATATAATAGCACTATCGAGTGAATGTTCAAATCCTTTTATTGAATCATAATAATCTTTAACAGCCTGAGTTTTTTCTTTTGCGGTTTTCTTATCACTTTTTACTTTTGCTTTTTGGTTGTTCTCTTTTAACTTCTTAATTCTAATAGCGTTAAATACTTCTGCTTTTGTAGGAATTTCAATATCCTTTTCTCCTGATTCAACAACCCTGTCTAATACTTCGGGATTGTTGGCTATTTGTTCAGACTGTGACGTCCTCTGTGGAGATATTCCTTTTTCTTTAAGAGCGTCTATTTTAAATGAATTATTGCCGTTAGAATTCATTTTTGTTTTACCCCTTCCATTTGGCATATCCCTTGTAATTTCCCCAATTCTCTTTTGTGCGTATAGTGAAGCGATACCCCATTGACGGCCACTCCTTTGAGCCGATTCGTAAAGCTCAGATTGTTCTTCAAGTTTACTCATTTTGCTGGCTAATATTTTCCACGCTTTAGCCTTGAAATCAGTAAACTCAAAAACATCAATTACATCCTCTAACCTTGATGGTAAATTAGCACCTTTAGATGTAATGATTTCTTTTGTGAAAATTTCTTCATCTTGTTTAACGGTGTCTATGGTTATTAAACTATTCATTCTTTTACCTCCTTTTTTGTTTTCATTCTAAGTTTCGTTTATCCTTTTTTCTTCTTTATCCGTACAGCAAAAACACCGGCCAGCACCATCAAGCGAACATTGTTGCTCTTCGTCTTTCGGTTCGTGTCCACAACTTTTATTACCGGCGCATCTGCAAAGAACACAAAGCATATTTCCATCATCGTCCATCTTGACGGTTTCGCCTGAATAAAGTTTTATCTCTTTCATCGGTATATTTGGACGGTTAAAATATTCAGTGTCTTTCATTTGTCATCTCCTAAAACGGTATGTTACTATACACACCAAAGTCAATTTTGTCAAACGGAATTTTTTTCTCAACTTGTTTTAATAGCGCGTCAATTTCGTCTTGGTCATCGTTTACGATGTTGCGTTTCATTACGTCACGGAAAGTTTCAGGAACATAGCCTAACTTTTCCCAATATACAAGAAACGAAACTTCGGCACTCAATAAAGAATTTACGTCTTTATCACGTATTCTTTTAACTTCGTGTAATAACTGGTCAACGGTTTTGTCTTGGTGTTTGACTACTTGTTGGAATGGCGATTGCTCATGCAAATTGGCACTGACTCGCTTTTCGTATTTCTTAAAGCCGAGTGCTTTGATAGTGTCGTTTAGATATTTGAATCTTGGTATGTAGTGTTTGTCATAGTTGTTTCTCATGTATCGATATAGTGTGTATCTTTGTTCGTTGTTTAAATCTTCGAGTATGTTTTGTATTTCGTAAATTTCGGTTTTCTTATATTTGCCTTCGTAGCTGTCTTGTGTTTTATCGATAAATTCTGCTATCATCATAATATTATCCTTTAAGAATTTTTATTCAAATTAAATCATGGTTCGGATATACCCCAATTAGACGAAAGACTCATTTAAACTTCCTTCCATTGATAAATGTGCCAATCTTCATTCCAATATCTATACATTAACCGCAATTTATTATAATTCATATCTTTTGCAATAAAATATATTGTAAACGGTATTCTAAAATATATTTTAAATCTTTCAGTTTCTGCTATCATATTCTCTCCTATTTAACGTCCTTCGCCTAATTCTATATATCTGAAAGTCATTTGATAAAACAATGGCCTTTAGATTATAATTACCAATAAATGAAATGCTAACTCAATATTTTCATCACATCTTCTCTTTTTAAATATTCTCCGTCTGCTCTTTCTGGCATATATTCCCCACAGCATATCTCGCCGTATGCTGGATCATGTCTCGGTAAATTCCGCACTTCACTTATTTGGCGCGGACTCGACATTTCTTTGCGTAATCGCTCAATCACATCAATCGTGTCTTCTATTAGTGATGTTTGCACTTTACACATCAACTGCCCTTCGCTATTCTCAACTGCATACCTTAAATTATCTAAAATGCGTACCATTTCCCCATCTCCTTTGCTGTAAATTCGAAACGTCGCGTCCGCGCTTGCCATTATAAGAAATCTGGCTTATCTGGTATTGGCATCCACGCTAAAACATTACGCCAGCCTTGCCACTCGTTGTTGCTAAAATGACACATTGCGGTTGATTTGTCTGCCGTATAAATAATATAAGTGCCATCTTGGTCGGGGTTGCCTTTTTTGCAATCCCGCCAGCTTGATTCTTTTTGCTTTTTAATTTTATCGTTGTTCATATTTATCATTATCCTTCAATCCCAAATTTTTCGCTCGGCGGCCGGTCATCGTTAAAATTCATCTTAGCATGAGTTAACATTTTTTGTTTCCAGTTTTTAACCTTGTTACCTTTAGCGTCTATCCAGTCGCCGGTTGTAAAGTAATCCAAGAACCATACACAATCTATACTTAAACTTTTCTCGGTTTTGTATGCTTCAAGTTGTTCTAATGTAGGCGGATTATTTTTTATCCACCTATTATTATTCTTATCTTCTCTTATCTTATCTATTCTTATCTTATCTACACTGGACACTGTCGGGACAATGTCCGTAGTATG
>JAAEQR010000102.1 GCA_024231215.1 PVC group bacterium
ATATCTCAAATTTGAGGTCAAATTTTTCTGGGCCGATAGAGAAAGAGATGGAAAAGGAATAGGATTTGCATTTCGTAATTGAACCAAATTGCTTTAGGGAATAGGATTGCAGTGAAAAGACAGAAAGAAATTGAGAATTGAAGCTTTTAGTATCCAAACCAAATTGCTTAAAAACCTGAATAGGATTGATATTTAAGTTATTGTAATTTGATAATTGTAAGTCCCAGATGAGAATAAGTGACCATAAGTGCACTATAAAAATATAAGTGGAAAAATTTGTGAATGTTTCGGACCAATTTTAGAACAAGCAAACAGAACTAGAATAAGATAAGTTGCACGACATTAAGAATGTATAAACAACAGATTCTTTTACGATCGAAATTTGATACCGGTAGTCTACATCTTCAACGAAATTCTCGATCAGGAACCCGAGAATAGCATTGTAGTCGATAAAAATTTTCTGCTGAAATTGATAGGGAAATTAAGATTCTTTCCGCCCGTTGAAAATTCTAATGGATGCTCAACAATTGCAGGAATATCTTCAACGTATATGGGATGAGCTTGCTGATCTTAGGAATGGTCAAAATATACAGCTTGTTCATCATGCGCATGCTCGGGTTATTGAACAACAGGTTGCTAATTGTGAGGTAGATGAGCAGAATAATCTTCCTGATATCTTGCTGACTGTAACTCCGAATTCGCTTTTGAAGATTTTCACCAGCGA
>JAAEQR010000103.1 GCA_024231215.1 PVC group bacterium
ACTGAATATATATAGGCAGCTATTTCAAGAAGATCATTACATATAGCACCTAGGTTTTGAACGAGCTTGTCACTAATATTCCAAGGCTTAATAAAGACATTTTCATTTGGACGGATGGAATTGAGCATTCTGGCATATCGAGACTTTTCCCTATGACGGGGGACATCTGGACCACACCAAATCCGTATTATATTATCCTCACTATTAGTCGCCACTTCTCATGAACTCGCTGCTTAATTTTTTAAATGCTCCATGAGCGTATCGCTTTACAGCATCGGGGCCAGTATCACCATCGAATATTGCTTTGCCAACCCATCCGGGGGTGAATTCATCGGCAATCCTTACGGTTTGCCTGCAGTAAAGGTCAAACTGGCGGCTAAACTCGGAATGATCATCAAGGTCAGCAAAACGTTTGTTTCCACCTACATGATGAGGTAATTCTCTGCTGAGATAATAAGTTAGATAACGAGACGTAAAGTTTGAGTAGAATTCATGCATCAAAGTTTTAAATCGTTCACCCCTGAATGCATTAGTTAGGTTTTTAATGTCCTCGGTATCCCCAAACAACGAGCTTGTTTTTCCCTTAACCTGTTTTGTTAACGATTTAAGAAAAGCATCCTGAGCGATTTTGCCCACATCACTTCTTGGATATGTTGTATCAAGGCTGTCTGAAAGCTTTTGTGCTATTGACGTCAGAAAAGCCACAGATGAAGTTTTTGAGGGAATATTTATTCCAGCTTGGTAGAGGGATGATTGGAGATTTTTGTCTCGCGAAACTGAAGCTAATTCTATGATATCATTCAGTATAGATAAAAAACCTTTATCGTTAGGAACTTTACCCAATCCAGTAAGGGAAGCATTAAAACTTGCCTGGGCTAACTCAGGCAGATCGGCTCCATTCTCAAGTAACCTTATAACCTGTTTCCATCTCTTGGTTTTTGGAAGATGCCCTAAGCGGTTATGTCCCATTGTATATCCTTAACGTTTCTTATTATTTGGCAAAACCAGCTTGTTATATGCTATAACGTAGTAAACGCCTACTTCTTTTAGCTCGCTTTGGTAATATAATTTGCTTCTGCAAAATATCAAGCTAAAATGTTGGGGATGTGATGAGGGATAGTGGGTGATAGGAAATTGATGTGTTGGATTATCTTTACATGATAGCTAAACTATTTTTATCATCAGTATTTGAAACAGGTTTACATTAATCAATAGGGAAATAAAAAAAATTGCCTTTAACTGCAATTTAGTAAAGCCATTTCCTTAATGAAATTTCAGTCTTATAAGAAGATTTATACAAGAGCTCGCTAAAACAGTGAAACTTTTCCTGAATAAATCTTTTATTGTTAATTCATAAGCTATAGATAAGAACAGACATGACAATTAACACAAACCATTGATGTAGCAAAACTAAAAATGTACTTTAGTGGAGTGGGAGAAGATATTATCTTTAAGCTGTTTAGAGAAAAGTTAAGAAAATTTTTAAAAAAGATTTGACATAATAGTACATATTTTAGTATTGTATAATCCAGTTAGGCAAATAGACCAATAAATGTAATAAGCCTGGTAAGTTGCTGCAACAAAAAAAGTACAATAATTAATCTTAAGGTGGGGAGATTCTATAAGAATATTTTAAAGCACGTGTATAAGTGTGCTTAATGTGAAAATATGTTTAAAATGAAGGAGGATTCAGTGAGGCTAACCAAAATTATCCCGAAGAAATTACCAATTATTTTGCTGGTATGTATCTGCTTTTGCCCCTTGCTACATGCACAAAATAATACTAACACTTGCAGTATAGGAAATATAAATGCTCTGGGAGGAAGATCATTTGGCATAGATATTAACTTGGCTAATGAAGATACAATTGCCGGTTTTCAAATGCCATTCTCATTTGATTTTGAAAATATTGGCATAACTTGCGATTCTATCGATTTTGCCGGCGGTCGATGCGCAAATTTTGATTTCCTTGATGTCAAGATCGATAACGAAGCAAAGGAAGCGTATTTAACCGGCATATCGAAAGCTGGTATTGATACTGAAACCTCAGAGTTAATGCCTGGTTCAGGAAAAATCGCCAGCATTTATTTTACTGTTTCACAGATAGATAGAGATAAGAATATCCGCTTTTTAAGATCACAATTTCCTGATCTGGAGCGAGATTTTATATTTGCATTTTGGAATCACCGGGCTGAAGA
>JAAEQR010000104.1 GCA_024231215.1 PVC group bacterium
GTCCCGGTTTAATAGAGGTTTTACGGTAATTTTCAGCAAAAATGTGGCCATTAGTACTGCATGGAGGTTTTCGTTTGAAATTGTATGTATTTTGCTCAGAAACTCTCCTACTGGTCAGACAGTTAATTTATTTGAAAAAGGGGGATGTTTTTACTAAAACTTGTATGCATTTAGCTCAGAAACTACCTGCTGGCATATTAATTTTTTCTCAAAAATGGTGATCATTAATACTGCATGGAGATTTTCGTTTGAAATTGTATGTATTTGCTCAGAAACTCTCCTACTGGTCAGACAGTTAATTTATTTGAAAAAGGGGATGTTTTACTGAAAATTGCATGCATTTAGCTCAGAAACTCCCTGCTGGCATATTAATTATTTCTCAAAAATGGTGATCATTAATACCAGTTTGGGAGTTCTGCTTGAAAACTCCTGCTGATCAGATGAATTAGGGTATTTCTTGCCCTTGGTTTTTTAGGATCATAATATATCTGAGACAGGACATCATTCAAAACATCCATTAAAATAAACTGCTTCTCACACTACTATGCATTACATTATACAAATAAATGAGTATATCTATCCATGCATACATTGATTTTTTTTAGGTGGTACCATATTAGCATGGACCCCATAGATAGATGTGCTGCTAGTGTTACATACATGTATACAGTGATTGCGACTACTATGCATTATGCGAATTTTGTCTCTAGTTATTGTCTTCAGTTATTCATTTTTTGAAAATTGATGACTCCATTCCATCCTCCATGACAAAGGATCCACTCATCCAAGTGGGCATCTGTGAATACTCCAATCCAGTCAGCAATGCTGCTGACCAATTCACCCATGCCTTTTCAGATACAGGAAGTTGCCAAAATGCCTCCAAAAGTATACAGAGCTACAATTCTGCCCCAGTTAATTCCGCTTTCAAAAATTGTGAGGGCCAGTTTCAAAAAGTCAATGTACAAAGTTGTAGGGGTCAATGGTAATTCCTTAGCCAGCTGGATAAGCTCTTTAGAGTTGCTTGCTTCAAGTTCATTGCATAGAGTTCGCCAAGTCTGACAAATGAGTGATGGCTCAGGCAAAGATGGGCAATCATGCCATTTTAATTTCTCCCTTTCCACTCGGTACTGTATATAGTCACAGGCAACTACATGCGTCTCACAGTCCAAATCCTCCCCTGTAAACTGATCCATTTTTAATGTTCTCAGAGCTGACTCACTCAATTTTATTTATACATTTCTTTTTATTTCCAAAGTTGACAAACTTCTGTGTTTCGATTTAAAAGCATCTATACATCTATATAAAAGCATTATTTATTTGATGTATAAACTTGGAATTTTTTCAACAAATTGCTGTATTATCCTGCTAAATACCACCAAAACCGTAATGCTGTTTTTCACTGATTAGCACTAAAATCATATCTCTTGCAAACTTTATTGCAGCTTGATTCTCTGCACCCAGATAACAAATATGTACATGACTGAGAATTGCTTTTCCTGGCCAGGTAAAGATCACAATTATGATACTAAAAGCATAAATTCATGCACATCTCTTTTCCTTCAACATAGCAGTTATGTCTTGTCATCTAGCTAGTCATTTTTGTTGTCTTTCTCTGGCACTTTTTCAAGTTCCTCCCAAAACTTCTCATTGCATTGTATATCACGACACTCATTGCAAATCACTTCTCCAATACGTGTTCGCATTAAAATGATGCCTGGTTCCTCCTCTGTGTCTCCGCATATCACACAGTGTGGCATTTGTTGGCCCTTCCACATATGATTGAGCATATGAGTAAATTGTCGCTGTAGATCCCTTCGCCATTCCTGTTCTTTCAATTTTTCTTCGAATGACTTTTCTCGATTGCCATGCTGGTCTAAGGGACTTCTACTGGGTGGCCCATTGTAAGGAACCATATAATTGTCAAAAGGTAAATCCCTGTGTTTGGGATTACAGTAATACTTATGCTGATCAAAGTGCTTCTTCATGCAATCCAGGCTACAGTAACCAGCTGTTAAGCACTGGGCACAGAGCACGTTTCCTTCATTGATTTTTGTGCAAAAGTTGCAACGACATGTTGGAAAGGTAGAGTGATCCTTACAATAGCGATGTGTGTAATGGTAA
>JAAEQR010000105.1 GCA_024231215.1 PVC group bacterium
AATTTATCTTTAAAGGAATATTTTTCTAGAGTTACACTCGCAAGAACTAGATCATATGCAAAGCTGGGCACTTTGAGTTCTATCTTGCATTACCCTAAAATATGTTTAAAAGCTTCTAAATTTTTAAGCTTTTTTTTGCATCCGGTATTTGAATGGGTACCCCCAACATGTTGTGTTTAGCTTGTTTTCCATTGTAAAGTTTTTATAACTGGAGGCTTTGGGTATAAATCCAATCCTCCACAATGAAAGTATATAGCTGTTTTATAATGTTCTCTATTTCTAAAGCCACAAGCAAGACGTTTAACTTTTTCAATTTTACCATTGAGAGATTCTCCCAATGCATTTGTAATGCGATGTCGTATATAAGTGGCTATGTTTTTGTAATGCCGTTTAATAGTTTTTGCCGCTTTCATTATGGGTTCCAAACGACAGTGACATGCCCAACGGTACCATTTGTCAAAAAACTTTGCAGCCCACATATTATTGGAATAATCCCAAAAATGTCTAAGGTTTTCTTTAATGGCCCATGCTCTGCAGACCTTCAAATCGAGATTTTGGAGTTCTTTAAATTTCGGCAAGCGCCACGGCGGAACGTTTTCCCGAGCCCAAAGCCACAAATATCGAGTTCCTTTCAACACATCGACATTCTGTTTCCTAAGCTCTTTATGTTCCTCCCGGCGGACCTTATCAACAGCATCTGTTATAATTTTCATCACATGAAAACGATCAAAGATAATTTTATTAAGGGCATCCGGTATATGCAACTTAGTTGCTGCAATGTAGGGATCCCACATATCCATTGTTACAGCCTCGACAGCATTTCTCTCTTTATAAGAAAAAGTTCTAAAATATGCTTCAAGAGATTGTTGATTCCGATAATCACCAACATATTCAACCGTACCTTTATTAATGTCATATACCAGCGTTTCGTATGTATGTCCTTTGGCAAAAGATTTCTCATCAACACCAATACGGATAGGAAGTCGCTGCTTTTTACGCTTAAAGCCGCGAGCAACAGACCGATCGACGACATGCCACAATCTATCCCAACTCACACCTGTAAGGCGAGACACTGCCTGAATGCTGCACTCTTTTGCAAGATCAATCAAATAACTTTCAAAGGCAAATGTTTTATCACTACCACTTTCTCCAAATTCAGAAAGTATTTGACGAACTCCATGTGTGGGGCATTTGACCCTAGGAAGACGGACATGAACAAACGTTTTGAATTGACATGTATTAAGGTGTTGAAAAACTCGTTCTGGTCCGTGATCATAGGGAGCATAAGAGTTCCTACATACTGGACAAGTAACAACAATAGGATTGTGATGCTTAACATGAATATCGATCCGCTCATCAGATTCATTAAATTCAATATCGGAAATGAACCAGGGATCCTGCAAACCTAATAATTTGGAGTAAAGTCTTTTGTCATCCATAAATTAAAAATATGTAAAACACTATATGTGGTGCTTAC
>JAAEQR010000106.1 GCA_024231215.1 PVC group bacterium
CCAATCCCCAATCCCCAATCCCCAATCCCCAATCCCCACAAAAAAAATTATACTTTATATTAACTCTAACATTAAATTATAATAATTTTTCAATTCTCCGCACAAGTATATAATTAATTAATTGATTATTATCATAGTATAAAAGGGAACTTGTATTAATTTATATAGTATAACAATATGAACAAACTCGTTATTTTCATTTTATTGTTAATTGGATCAACAATTGCCGACAACATGCACTTCCAAATCATGGACTCCTTTGCTGATAAATCTATCAAGGAGCAATTCAAAGTATGGCACTTTATTTCCAATAAAGCTGAGAAATACGAAATTAACACTGAAGAGGGAATAAGAAGATATATAAACTTCAAGGCTAACTTTAAGTACGTTAAGAAAGTTAACGCTAAAAACCTTTCCTACAAACTCGGATTAGGAGAATTCGCAGATATGACCTTCCCAGAATTCAAGAAAATTTACTTAGTAATGGACTGGAAGAAATACCAAAGAAGTATGAGATTCCTTGGATTAACAAAATCTTTTGACGAGATGGCTGATGAGATTGACAGAAAAGACGGAGATTACACTTCAACTGGAGTCCAAGGAACTACTCCAGATTGGGCAACCAAATATGATGGAGTTAGAAATCAAGGAGGATGTGGTTCATGCTGGTCCTTTGCTACTGCTGGAACTGTAGAAGGATGGTTTAGTATCAGAGATAAAAAATATAGAATGTTTTCTACTCAACAATTAGTTAGCTGTGATACGAGACAATGGGGATGTAATGGAGGACATCCTTATTACTCAGGCAAATATGAAAAAGAGACTGGTCTTGTGTTAGAAAGTGAATATCCCTACACATCCGGCAATGGAATGAGGGGCGCTTGTAACGCTTCTAAAATGTCTGGCAAAAAATACAAAATTTCAAATTCCAGATATTGTGAAGCAGAAACTGACTGGGAATCAATGAAATGCACAGCTAATGAAATGCACGAGAAGATGCATTTAGGTCCAGTTTATGTAGGAGTTGAGGCTAATCAAGACCTGATGATGTACCGAGATGGAGTCTGGGATGGAGCATGCAATTATGGACCTAACCACGCTGTCGTTGCTGTTCAAATGACTGACGGAGATTTTAAAATCAGAAATTCTTGGGGAGCAAATTGGGGAAAAGGAGGATATTTTAGAGTTAAAAGAAGCCGATCTAACAATATGACTTGCTTTGTTGAATCATCCGCTTGGTATCCCACACTTTAAGCCTAACTTAAATTTTCTTAAAGCTTAATAAAGGACTTAATTTTTTTAATTTTTTAATATTATTATAATAATAATTTATATTATATATTATGTTATATTTGCTTTATGGCTTTACTTTGTTTTTAATTTAAATATGAATGGACAAGATGGGGATTGGGGATTGGGGATTGGGGATTGGGCC
>JAAEQR010000107.1 GCA_024231215.1 PVC group bacterium
GATTGGGCCCAATCCCCAATCCCCAATCCCCAATCCCCTACTTCAGTTTATATCACAAAAAATATTATATTTTATATTAACTCTAACATTAAATTATAATAATTTTTTAATTCTCTATGCACGTGTAAATAATTAATTAATTAATTTGTTAAGATCATAGTATAAAAGGGAATTTATATTAATTTATATAATATATCAAATATGAACTATATGAACTATATGAACGTAATTTTCATTTTCTTCTTAATTGGATCAACAATTGCTAACAACACGCACTTCGAAATCATGGACACCTTTGCTGAGAAATCTACCCAGAAGCAATTCATAGTGTGGTACTTTATTTCTAACAAAGCTGAGAAATACGAAATTAATTCTGAAGAGGGAATAAGAAGATATATAAACTTCAAGGCTAACCTTAAGTACGTTAATGAAGTTAACGCTAAAAACCTTTCCTACAAACTTGGATTAGGAGAATTCGCTGATATGACCTACCAAGAATTCAAGAAAAATTACTTAACAATGGACTGGAAGAAATACCAAAGAAGTATGAGATTCCTTGGCTTAACAAAATCTTTTGAAGAGATGGCTGATGAGGTTGACAGAAAAGATACTAAAGTCGGAACAGATCCAGATTGGACAACAAAATATGTTGGGGTTAGAAACCAAGGAGGATGTGGTTCATGCTGGGCCTTTGCTACTGCTGGAACTATGGAAGGATATTATAGTGGAACTTATAATATGCTTTCTACTCAACAATTAGTTAGCTGTGATACGACACAATGGGGCTGTAATGGAGGACATCCTTATTACGCAGGGTCATATGTACAACAGATTGGTCTTGTGAAAGACAGTGAATATCCCTACACATCCGGTAATGGAGTAAGAGGTGCTTGTGACGCTGCTAAAATGTCTGGCACTAAATACAAAGTTACAACTTCCAGATATTGCGAAAAATATACTCAATGGCCTGAAATGAAATGCACAACTAATGAAATCCAAGACCAGCTGCAAATAGGTCCAATTTACGTAGGAGTTGAGGCTAATCAAGACCTGATGATGTACCGATCTGGAATCTGGGAGGGAGTATGCAGTTATGGACCTAACCACGCTGTCATTGCTGTTCAAAGAACTTCAACATATTTCAAAATCAGAAATTCTTGGGGAGGAAACTGGGGAGATGGGGGATATTTTAAAGTTAAAATAAACCCAGCTAACAATGATACTTGCTACGTTGAAACAAGCACTTGGTACCCCACAATTTAAGCCTAACTTAAACTTTCTTAAAGATTAAAAAAACTAATTTTTTTAATTTTTTAATATTATTATAATAATAATTTATATTATATATTATGTTATATTTACTTTTATGGCTTTACTTTGTTTTTAATTTAAATATGAATGGACAAGATGGGGATTGGGGATTGGGGATTGGGGATTGGGCC
>JAAEQR010000108.1 GCA_024231215.1 PVC group bacterium
TGATAAAGTGGAATATGCAAATTTCTGGAATCCGCAGGTTTGAAGCAGGCACCTTCAAAACAAGGCTGCTCAAAGCTTGTCTTTATCCATGAGTTTACAACAAATTGCTGTCCACATGAATTAGCATCCAATTGTTCTTCATTAATTGTAATAAGAGAAACAGAATTGGACTTATCCGAACCCTGTTCACATAAATTTTCATTGGATATCGGAGCAAAAAGCATATTGTCCATAGTTTGATAAACTAGCGAACATATACCCTTCGCTCTGACAATTTCTTGATTTTGTTTTCTATTCAACGATTTCTGGATCACTGTGAGGCTTTCAACAACTTGGTCTCTAGCCTTTCCAGTAACTCCAGACAAATTAACTTTAGAACTTTCATTCGCTGGGGAACTAAAATTGTAAATTTCACATTCCAGTAAAGAAAGATAAACTTGATGCTTATCAATATTCTCCGAATAAGTATTAACTGCTGGCATACAAAAGCTATGCCTCTGACCCTTTTCAGCTACTTCAAGCCTTTGCAAAAATAAAGGAAATAAA
>JAAEQR010000109.1 GCA_024231215.1 PVC group bacterium
CTCCATTCACTTCAGCCATGCGTCCAATGCCTCAAACTGTCTAATACGAGTTTATTAAGAGTTTATCAATCAAATCTCAAATCTCTAATCTTATCCAATCAAATCTCTTATCAATCTAGTAATTCAGAATAAGCAGAAACATTTTTTTTTGAACAACTTGCTGAGGGTCAACCAGATCCATTTCAGTCCTCATACAGTAATCAGTGATGCTTCGAAATTTTGCGTCACCAAGTTATAGTGTTTTCCGTTCAGGCAGAGGTTATTAACAGCTACAGACGTTTTGGAGTAGGATTCAATCAATGTGACAGTCACAAAAATAAAGATTCTGAGGGAATTTTCTGAAAACACCGCTCTATGGATAGTTTGGGAATGTTTAAAATTTTTGTGACTTTTTACCTTTATTGAATCCTACTCCAAAACGTATGTAGCTGTTAATAACCTCTGCCTGAACGGAAAACACTATAACTTGGTGACGCAAAATTTTGAAGCATCACTGATTACTGTATGAGGACTGAAATGGATCTGGTTGACTCTGAGCGAGTTGTTCAAAAAACAACATGCTTCTGCTTATTCTGAATTACCCTAGGGGAGGTCGTTTTGGATGAACAAGCGGTGAAACCTGAAATAGAGATCAATTTTGATGAAACTCTGGATTCTTGCACAGCGCACCCAGACCTGTACTTGCTGAAAATTTGAAGTCATTTGGATGCCAAGTCTCCGAGTTATTCCAATTTGTAATCGTAAACATTAAAAAACACCCTGTAGAATGATTAGTAATTACATTTATAAACAAAATAACTGGAATCTTACAGCTGCAGTGCAAGGCTTTTACA
>JAAEQR010000110.1 GCA_024231215.1 PVC group bacterium
ATTGGCTGAGGAGTATGGCATTTCTTAATCTCTTACCACCGTCCCGAAATTGCATTTATTTATATTTGATTTTTAAACCTCTATCCCTAGCTACCGGTTACTTTTAAAAATCCAGTTTTATTTTGAACCACGTATTACCGCGTTTTTTATTATATCTGCTAGAACGATGCATCTTTATAATGTCTAAAAGAATTTTTTGTCTTGTTTTGTCTTAAAATACTGAGTACTTAAATTTACTATTTAATTTAACTATCTAATATCCCTATTTTTATAAATAAAAATCTTATGTCATTAGTTTATTATTGTAAAATCTTCTTTAAAATAAATATTATATCAAAAATTATATATTACAAATTAAATTAAATTATCATATAAATGCTTTCCTTCGTTGGTGCGTATATTTTTATTATTATCTCATGTATAATCGGGTTCCTTTACGGAGTATTCAATTGGTTTGCAGTAATTCATATTTCTTAATATTTAGGTTATTGCAATAGAAATTAAACACAAAGAGGTTAAAGAGGTTGAACAACAACTTTTAACTGAAGAAGAAAAAAATCAACAAAAGAATATTGAAGCCGAAGACTTTCAGAAGAGTAATCTATCTCCCCAAAGAAAACATAAGGCTGAAGTGGCTACATTTGAAGATTCTCTAGAAAATATGAAAAAAATTGCACTTCATATTCAAACTGTAATTCTTATCAGCCTGATTAATAATAAATCATACTTAAATTTCTTAATTAATTTACAGTTTAAATTACTAAATTTCCAAAATTTCTTATATTTACTTTAGGGCGCAAACACCTTCTTATTTCAAGAATATACTTTCTTACTTATATTTGCCATTTTTTTCGCAATTATTGTTTTCATAATTGACGTATTCAGATTCTACACTGCTATTGCTTTTCTTATTGGAGCTCTTACATCTACCCTAAGTGGTTATATTGGAATGTTCGTGGCTACTAGAGCTAATGTCAGAGTCACTTATATGGCTGCAACTGAATCAAAAGAAACAAAACTCGCTCAAGCTTTTAAAGTAGCCTTCAAGGGAGGATGTGTCATGGGATTTTGCTTAGTTTCTTTAGCTCTTTTGGTCTTAACCGTCTTAATCATTGTTTACAAGAGTATGTTATTTTGATTAACTTAGGCTTTTTAAATCCTATTGGAAGAGAAGGTTTTTTGCATTTATTTGAGTACCTTGCTGGATATGGACTTGGTGGATCAACTGTCGCTTTATTCTGTAGAGTAGGAGGAGGTATTTATACTAAAGCTGCCGATGTCGGTGCTGACTTAGTTGGAAAGGTGGTTGAAGATTTGGAGGAGGACAGTATTGACAATCCTGCTACTATTGCCGATAACGTAGGAGACAATGTAGGAGATATTGCAGGAATGGGATCAGACTTATTCGGATCTTTCGCCGAATCTACTTGCGCTGCCTTGGTAATATTTAACATAAAATTTTAGGTTGTATCTGGAACCTCAGTTGAATTAATTCAAGACGGTACTTTCTTATACCCATTGGTTCTCTCAGCTGCTGGAATTTTACTTTGCATCATTACATCTGTTTTCGCCACTCACATTATGACAGTCGATCAACCTGATAAAATTGAGGCTACATTAAAGTGGCAGTTGTACATCTCTTGTGGGTTACTTACTCCCGCTATTGTTTTAATTTCACTTTTCATTCTTCCTCAAAACTTCACCTTTGTAATCGGAGAGCATGGAGAAACTATTATAAAATCTCACAACTGGGGAGTAATGGTTTGCGTTTTACTTGGATTATGGTCTGGAATGATTATTGGATACTTTACTGATTACTACACCTCAAATGCCTATGCGTAAGAATTATTTATCAAAATTAAGACCCGTCAAAAAGTTATCTGAATCTTGTAAGTCTGGAGCTGCCATTAACATTATTAGAGGACTTGCATTAGGATATTTATCCACTATAATTCCCATTATATGCATTGCTGTTACCATCTTCATTTCTTTCTACTTCGCAGGAATGTATGGAATTGCCTTAGCCGCACTTGGAATGCTTAACAACTTATCAGTTGGACTTGCTATTGACGCCTACGGACCAATTTCTGATAACGCTGGTAAGAAAAAGAATTAATTTTCTAGGTGGAATTACTGAAATGGCTCAATTACCCCACGGTGTAAGAATTTTAACCGATTACCTCGATGCCGCAGGTAACACTACCGCTGCTATTGGAAAAGGATTTGCTATTGGCTCTGCCTGCTTAGTCTCTCTTGCCCTTTTCGGTGCCTTTGTTACCAGAACTCATGTATGAATTACCTTAATTATTCATAGATGACTTATGTCAACATCTTAGAGCCAATTCAATTCGCTTGCTTAATTATTGGAGCTATGGTTCCTTATGCCTTCTCCGCCTTTACTATGGCATCTGTTGGTGAGGCTGCTGAGGAAATGGTAAGATAGTAAATAAAATTTTAGTGCAATGAAGTTAAGAGACAAAGAAATAATAAAGATAAGAAGGGTATTCCAGAAAATGATCCTGAAAAATGCATTGCTATTTCTACCAACGCAAGTTTGAAGGAAATGATTGCTCCAGGAATAATGGTTATCTTCACCCCATTAGTTCTTGGGATCTTATTCGGCCCAAGATCAGTATCCGGATACCTCGCTGGAGTGATCGTCTCAGGAGTACAAATGGCTATTTCATCTTCCAATTCTGGAGGAGCCTGGGATAACTGCAAGAAATTCATTGAAAGTAAAATTAAAATTAAAATTCTTTAGGTGAAAGACTACTTATTACTAAACAGGACAGAGAAATAATGAAAAATCTTGACCCAAAAGCCACCTACTTCCAAAAAAAATCTGAACCCCATAAAGCCGCAGTTATTGGAGATACAGTAGGAGACCCACTAAAGGATACTTCTGGACCAAGTCTCAACATTCTCATTAAATTATCAGCTATTGTATCACTTATTTTCGGAACTTTCTTCTCTGATTACTCACTACTTTCATTATAAACGAAAGAAACATTGAATTTATAAGAGAAAACCACTCAAAATGTGAATTAATTAATTTACTTATTTTTTAAATTAAATTTTATAATTTTTTAGTATTATTATATATAAGTAATTGTATAAGAGAATTAAATGATAATGACAGTATTAAAGAATTATGAAGTTGAATTAAAAGAGGGGATTGGGGATTGGGGATTGGGGATTGG
>JAAEQR010000111.1 GCA_024231215.1 PVC group bacterium
TCCTGGTAAGAAATAGGTTGTTGACCTGATTGAGCAAGAAGCCTCCTAGTAAAATAGCGTTGCACTCTCTCAAGCCTCAAAATGTCACCAATTAAATAGGGATTCCAAATAGGACTACCGTATTCAAGAATTGGGCGCATGTACGCTTTATAAGCCTGTAAATATGGTTGAACTTTGGTTGTAGAAAAAGCACGGAATAATAAAGATGTACGTTGCGTAGCCTTAGCTGCTATTAAAGAGCAATGCTCACTGAATTTCATTGATGATGACATTTGGATACCGAGATCGCGCAATGACTCCTGAGAATTTAGTTTAATTAATCCAAGAAAATAGTCAGATCTGGGATTTTTTAACCCTAAGTGCAAAATTTCACACTTTAGAAAGGCCAGAACAAGTTGCCATTCATTTGCCCACTGACTGATTAACGCGAGATCATCACGAAGAAGATCAGTCTCGCAAAGTTCAGAAAAAGCCAAATATATCTTAACATCATCCGCAAAAATTTTAATCGTCGAATTTAAAACAAAATCAGGAAGGTCATTAACATACAACAAGAACAAAATAGTTGACAGAATGCCTCCCTGAGGTACTCCACTATTCACCGGAAGGCTATCAGACTCCGAGTGATTAATAACCACCTTCTGGGACCGACCAGTCAGGTAAGCTTTAATCCAGGCTAACAATCGTCCTGACAACCCATAACCTCTTCATTTATAAATTAACTTGATGTGAGAAACTGTATCGAAGGCCTTTGCAAAATCCAGGTAAATAATATCGACTGATTTCTTATCTTTAATAGCTAATACCCAGTCATTAGTTGATTCTAGTAACTGGGTAATAGTGGATCTTTCGAAAACCATGTTGACTAGATGTAAAAACATTATGAAAATTTAAAAACGGAAGGGTATCCCCAAGAACAA
>JAAEQR010000112.1 GCA_024231215.1 PVC group bacterium
ATCAACATATTCGCCTATCTTCATGATAAAACTGTTAGATTCTATATAATCTTTAGGAGGCAACCTATGCATCAGAGTTTTGGCATCGACTAACAGAATAGATCTTTTCGATAAACTTATCCGGGAAAGTAGCGATAATCTCTCCAAAATCATCTCCTCATGTGGAGAAAAATGATCATATATACAGCGGGACCTAATTAAAGGGACATATTATGTCCGAAAGGCTTTAAATATCCTCTAATCTTGTCTGGATTACTTTGCATATCATCAAAAACTCCTGTGATCGCCGTGATAATCTCATTTTTATCTCTAAAATATTTATTATGTGTTCCACATTTTCTCGTATATTTCCACAATGGTTCTGCCGCATTGAATTCTGGAGAATATGGTGGCAAATTAAAAACCTCTAACCATTTTCTATTATCTTTAAACCATTCCCAAACCGTTTGATCTTTATGATACGACGCATTGTCCTGAATGTAAAAAATATGTTTACGATAATGTCTACGTACAACCCCTTCTAAAAATGACAAATAAGTTTTGGCATTAAATACCTCATCCATTTTATAATGGAATCTCGAAGAAATAATGTCAATACAACCAAAAACTTTTACTGATTTTCTACCTCCAGTAACATTCACCAGCGGCTGTTGGCTACGTCTCGACCATGTTGCATGCAATGTAGCGTCCTGTCTAAATGAAGCCTCATCTTCAAAAACAATTGCAGCTCCTAAATCTTTAGCTTTTTTTTAATGTTCGGATAAGTGTATCTTATCCATTTATTTTGTAGTATCGAATCTGCATTTGCTAACACACGCTTGGGTCTTTGTACCGAAAAATCCAGATCATGTAAAATTCTGCGAACATGCCTTGCGCTATATTCAATTCCAAATTCATTTTGGATAACATTTCCAATCATAACAGCTGTCCAAATACCAGATGAGAAACCATAGGCAACGGGACCACTATCAACAATATCTGCTAACTCCATTCTTTGTTTATCTCTAAGATTGCAAGACCGTCCTGAACGGTAACCCTCTAAAAGACCTTCGTAACCATATTTAGCATAGTTCGACAACCATAATGAAACTTTTGATCTTGGTGCCATCAAAATGTTAGCAATGTCACCACTTGTTTTTCCATCGCAATTCAATAGCACCGCATGTATACGTTTTGCTACACGGTAGTGTCCGTCCTTTTCAGCTTCTTTCATTAATTTAAGCAGCTTTTCAGCAGTTTTGTAATGTATCTTAAGGCAAAGAGCTTTCATAATATTCTTCTCCATACGTAAAACATAGGAGAAGCTTA
>JAAEQR010000113.1 GCA_024231215.1 PVC group bacterium
AACTAAAGCATTCTCAAGCATAATCGCAAGATATACAGCAGCAAAAGAATCAGCGATAATTAGCAGCATGCCTTTTAGAAAACAGTTTTTCTCTTCATTGATCATCAGTAAGGGCAGGCGCTAAGTAGGCTTTTCTCGCTAGCTTCAGAATTTTTAGTGGCAAACTTAAGTTCAAATTACCCTATCCTGAACACCTACAAAATTCTCCTCTCATTCTTCCTCAAATACTAAAACTATTTTGGGTTAAGCAACTTATTCTGGTTGATCACCACGATGCCATTCTTGGGTTCCTATTCAAGAATTTCATCAGAATGATCAACTACCAGTGACAGACCTCTTAATAACCAATTCCTGTTATGAACACAATTATCTCTTTGTACTGCTTATATTACCCTAACCGTATTTGATTGTACTCTCTTAGCCTGAAATATTCATAAATAAATTTTTCCAACTTCCAATTATTATTTTTATAGTGCGCACTTTAGGTCGCTTTATTCTCTACTGGGACTTACAATTATCAAGTTACCGTACTTTAAATAACAATCCTATTCTAGTTGTTAAGCAATTTGGTTCAGATACTAAAAGCTTCAATTCTCAATTTCTTTCTGTCTTTCCACGCA
>JAAEQR010000114.1 GCA_024231215.1 PVC group bacterium
CAACGCATGCATCACCGCTAGACAAAAAAATGGCCACTTGCCGAGCATTTTAGGGTAAGTAAAATCCAGTTGCCCAGTCCGCTAGCCACAAAATGCATACCCTTTACACTGGGTAAATATACCGAATGTGCATTGTTTAGCCTAGCATCTTACAGCGTGCGGGTTTGACCTAGTAAACGTCATGTTGATCCTTTCTTTCCCATTAGAAACCAAACTGACTAGTATTTGGTGATCCAAAAAGGGAAAATTTTTCGAATTTGTGTAAAGGTTGACATTACCCTATATAGAACAGCCGGATTGCAATAGTCTTGCGGTTAGCCTATCCTCTTGGCTTTCATAGCTAATACGGTAGTGGCAGCGGCAGCAGTGGTGGCGGGTTCCTAATCCAACCATATACCATATTTCTTCGAAATAGAAGCCGGGGGTTTCTATTTTTTCAAGGGACCTATAGACTAGCTGTTTATTCGAGGTAGGTTTCTATTTTTTTTTGGAGCCATTTGATGTCCTGATCCATGTTTTGATTGTTTCCATTTTGAAATTATGTACAAAATGTTTCCATAAGCTTTGAGAAAGCATTATGCATACATAAAGAGCTAAGAATTCAATTATAGGGATGGTTTATTAAGCATGTTCAGCACATACATAGCCTACAGATTAGAGAGAAACACCACTGAAAATAATGTTGTCGCTTGTTTGGTTGCCAGCTGGCAGTTTTTATGCTTTGAATAGAAGTCCGGGCTTCAATTCGAGGCCAAGCTTCTAATTTTTCAAAGGGCTTGCAAACCAGACATCAATTTCAGGTAGGCTTCTAATCGAGGCTAGGCTTTTATTCGAAGAAATATGGTACAGATTATTCAGGAATATCCATATGGCTGTTTATTCTTCATTGCTACTATTGCTATTTAGATTTAATAGGTTTATTATTTCTTCCTCGTAGGTTAAATTTTGAAAAGTGAGTATGCGTCTGTTTTTCCCCTCTTCAACATCCGTAAAAGTTATTCGAGATATATAACCATACGTACCCATGCTTTTCTTTGCGAAAATGTCCAGTAGTCTATCCGATATATAAAATTTTTTATCATTAAACCACTTTGAAAGTTCTTTTCGCCAGTCATTAAGAAGCAAATCGTAAGGTAAGTAATCTACTCTTAATTTGTTTACTATAGCTCAAGGAAGATAGTCCATCAATCGTTTTAATCAATATTTGTCTTCAAATATGCAATCCATTAGTTTGTAGTTGAAATCTCCAATACACACAATCACTAGTTCGTTAGGCCC
>JAAEQR010000115.1 GCA_024231215.1 PVC group bacterium
GCCTAATGATATCTTTATTACTTTTAAAACACATGTATGATTTAGGAGATGAGACAGTCATTCAGGCGTGGGTTCAAAACCCATATTTTCAATATTTCAGTGGAGAGACAACGTTTCAATGGGAGCCACCAATTGATCCTTCAGACCTTGTGCACTTTCGTAACCGTATTGGCGAGCGAGGATTAGAAAAAGTATTCAAGATGTCTATTGAACTTCATGGAGATTCGGTTAAGAAAGAAATAGTTATTGCTGACACAACAGTACAGGAAAAAAACATCACTTATCCAACAGATGTAAAACTTTACGTTAAGATAATAAAGAAGTGTAATAAGATAGCCGGGGCAGAAAGTGTTATGCAACGTCAGCGTTATACTCGGGTTGTTAAGAGCTTGTTATTGCAACAACGTTTTCGTAATCATCCAAAGAATTATAAGAAGGCGCGTAATGCGGAGCGCAAACTAAAAACAATTGCAGGTCGTTTGATCCGAGAACTGGAGAGGAAGTTGTCAGAAGAGAAAAGACAGTATTATTCCGAACAGCTTTCTCTTTTTCATAAAGTTCTGAATCAACAGAAGAGTGATACGCATAAGATATACAGTTTGCATGAGCCAGAAACATTATGCATAAGTAAAGGCAAAGAGCATAAGAGGTATGAGTTTGGAACGAAAGCTTCATGTTTGTTGACCAAAGATAGTGGTGTAATCGTCGGGGCATTGGATTGTAATAATTTGTTCGATGGACATACATTGGATGCGGCAATTGATCAGTATGAGCGTTTACACAACAAAAAAATGAAGGAGATAATTGGAGATAGAGGTTATAGAGGAAAAAGAAAAATTAAAGATGTAACAATAACTATTCCTCGAAAAGAGAAAGGCCTCACACCTTATCAAAAGCGGAAAATTCGATCAAAGTTTAAACGACGAGCGAGTATAGAACCAACTATTGGTCATCTCAAAAGTGACAATAGGCTTGGAAGGAATTATTATAAGGGTAAAGCAGGAGATACTATAAATATCCTTTTGGCAGCAATAGGATTTAACCTTAGAAAATGGATGAGGAAAATTCCATTTTTACGTCTGTGTAGAAATCTTGTAATTAAAAACTTATATCTGTATAAATACTTTGTAGAACAAGTTAACATCCCAGTAGGCAATTTATGTCCTGTTGGGACTTTTTAAGGATCGACTA
>JAAEQR010000116.1 GCA_024231215.1 PVC group bacterium
AGGTAGTGTAAAATAAACTGTGTAAACCTCCAATAATATATATCTACAGGAGGAGGTTTACTATGCGACCAAAGAAGAAGTTAATATCAGAGTTAATAAAGGGACATGGAGTCCAGGATCAGGAGGGCCTGCAGGCCCTCCTGCGCGATCTTACCAAGGAAGTAATCGAAGTTCTTTACGATGAAGAGCTTACCTCTCATCTCGGTTACAACCCTCATGAACAAAATCCAAACCAAGATGGTAATAGCCGTAACGGGCGTGGTAAAAAAAGCGTTAAGTCTCTATTCGGCAATATGGATTTAGAGCCACCACGTGATCGCAATAGCACTTTTGATCCTAAGGTTATCAAGAAACGTCAAAGGGATATCAGCGGCATTGAGGATAAAGTAATCAGCATGTATGCCAAAGGCATGAGCACCCGTGATATAAGTGACCATATACACCACATTTACGGTTTTGAGTTATCTGCGGAGTCAGTAAGTGCTATGACAGATAAAGTGCTTGAGAAAGCTCGTGAATGGCAGTCACGGCCTTTAGAGCCGATCTATTCACTGGTTTATATGGATGGTATGGTTGTTAAGATGCGTGTGGATGGTGTCGTACGAAATATGACCGTTTATGTTATCCTTGGTATTGATATCGAAGGCAACAAATCATGTTTGGGTTTGTATGTATCAGAGTCTGAGTCTTCTAAATACTGGTTATCAGTAATGAACGAACTAAAAAATCGTGGAATAGATGATGTGTTGATTTTTTCAGTTGATAATCTCAGTGGTATATCGGAGGCAATAACCACAGCATTTCCTTCATCTGAGATTCAAAAATGTATTGTACATCAAATCAGAAACAGTCTTCGTTTTGTACCTTGGAAAGAGCGGAAAGCAGTAGCAAAAGATCTTAAGAAGGTGTATACTGCAGCAACGGAAGAGCTCGCCAGGCAGGAACTTGAAACTTTTTCCAAAGAATGGGATAAAAAATATCCTCATATTATTAAATCATGGAAGAAAAACTGGCCTGAACTAGCAACCTTTTTTAAATATTCCAAATCCATACGAAAGCTTATGTACACGACCAATACAATCGAAAGTTTTCATCGCAGTATTCGGAAGGTAACAAAAAACAGAGCTATTTTTCCTACCGAGGATGCTCTTTTAAAACTGTTTTACCTTGCAATAAGGGATATTGAAAGGAAATGGACTCAGACGATAAGAAACTGGGGAGCTATCTTTTCGGAATTATCTATATTTTTTGAAGAGCGTGTTGAAAAATATGTCTAAAAGCAAATGGGTTTACACAGATAACTTTACACACTCTATTATTATACCGGGGTATTACATATCATATATAATATAGGCAACATACGCTGCATATATACTATAAATATATGCATGCCTTGTCCCGGAGTGCAAGCCTGCGTGCCAAAGCCAGCTTGTACTACTTTTTTTATCTGCGCAAAACCAACTTTTTTGTTACCATACCATTTGAGTCAGAACGAAGACAAACCAAATACATCCCACTAGACAAATTGGCACAGTTTAAATTCACCTGATAAGTTCCTTCTTTCTTAAAATCCTTGATTATAGTTTTAATATTTCTACCCATCAAATTGAACAAATTTAAAGATATATTTCCCTTCTTTCTAACGGTAAATGATATTAGGGTAATAGGATATGAATATTTCAAAGAAATGACACAATTCTGTTTAGATTTGGAATGACTCAATTCTGATTTTATCTCAACAACTCCACCTTCATTAAAAACTGCTAAGTTACCTCCTTTACCGCCGAGCCATTTATTACCAGAATTATCTATTGTTACCGTATACACATTATCATATAAAAAAGGCAATCCTGACTTATTGTTGAATTTTACACTGTTAGTTCCATCAAATTTAATTAATCCTTCTTCTATACCAATCCAAATTAAATCATTTCTTTCAATTGCAATACGGGATGTAATGTAACCCGGAATATGCATATTTGTAAAAACCTTAAAATCCACACCATCATATTTAACTAGTCGATAGTATCCGAAAGGTTCAAACGCAACCATCCACATTTCACCATTTCCATCAATTACTAACGAATTTATTGTGTTTGCTGGTAAGGAAGAATTGGACGTATCATAAACAGTCCAGCTTGCTCCGTCAAATCTTGCCAAACCGCCCGAGGTGCC
>JAAEQR010000117.1 GCA_024231215.1 PVC group bacterium
TGATCGGAGATCAAATTCAGATAAACCGCAACGTTTTCTTATATATGTGAGAAATTTAGCAAGCAATTGGATGTGTTGTTGAGAATTGTCTGAAGAAGTCCGCGGATCGACATGATGTTTACTAGGTTAGATCCACACGCTGTAAGATGCTAGGTTAGTAACGTGCATTCGGTATATTTACCTATTGTAAAGGTATGTATTTTGTGGTTAGTGGATTGTTGTGAATGCTCTTTTTAGATGCGAAACATAGGTTTTAGAGTTTATATATGTGTAAAAATATGTTATTTTCAAAAAACATATGTTTAGTATTTGGACTGTCGCAACTTTATGTTATCATATGTTTTTTCGAGTAGCATACTGTATAGTTAAAAACGTATGGATATTTAAGTTTTCCAATGGCTATGATAGCGCGTGGCTAAGGGCGGTTAGGTAAGAGAGAGCAGTTTTCGGACGGACGACATTGCAGGAGAGAAACGGTTTGGTTGACTTATTTCAGATTTCACGCTTGGTGTGAGATGAGGTTAACATTAAAAAAGGATATCCGGTCGCAATAGGACAAGGTGACGTCTAAACCCGTGGAGTTACTGTATCGGCACCCTTTGCCGTATTTGTCAAAAGATTGGATGTAGCTTCCGAGTCCCCATCGATCGTTACTCTTAACCATTATTCTAATTCATAACTTTTTACGAAAAATCTGGCTTTACGAAAAACCATATTTGGTAATTTGTTACCCCATATCTTCTGTCGATTATCCTAAATTTATCTTCAAGTTCATACGTATGTTAATCGTAAAGTGGTTAATGGCTGGATCAGGTATATCTTATTGAAAAAAATCGATTAGTTGTTTATATCCTGCGAATGCTCTGCGCGTGTATTATTACATCAGTTTTTTTCTGGGTTAGCCATTAATCATTTTTATGATTAATCCAAAA
>JAAEQR010000118.1 GCA_024231215.1 PVC group bacterium
TCCGATCAATAGTTCAATCAGGGCAGATTGATAAGGAGAGGTCAATTTCTAACTATAAGGCAGTCACCTATAATGTCTGTTTCTCTCAAATGTACCAATCAAGTGAGCAGAAAATTGTCATGGCCAGAAATTCATGCCTAAGTTAGTCACTCATCATTGCACATTTTTAGAGAAACGAGTTCCTCACCTACATAGCCTAGTGGATAATGCCTTGGACTCGCAGGCCAGAGGTTCGAATCTGCCAATAGCTTTTTTAAATTTTTTTGTTTGCTTTTAAATGGCTAAAGGTGGATAGTAGTGGTGTTGCTAAGCACATAAAGTGAGCAGAGAGTGGCCTGGTCAGAGGTGATCAATAAAAATAAATTCGTTTTCATATTCATTCATAAGCCACCCTGCTGCATATATCATGAATTATTTTGTCTGTTTCTTTCGAGCGCCGTGGTGAAGGGAGTTGAAATTTGGTGTATGGAGGTTTCAATGATGCTGATCACAATTTGTAAACTAATCGATCGGTTGATCAGAAATGGAATGAAAAATTATTCATTTTGTCATTGCTCATCAGATCGAGCTGAAAATTGGCAGACATGAGTTTTTGATGATGCTGATTACAAATCTAGCATTACCCTGATTCCATACTCGAAGTTTGATCTATTGATCGATTATTGATTAATTATCGATTTTTGTGAGACCGCTGAGCCAGAATCGCCTGAAAGTTTATAGCCAGGTTTTTGAGGATGCTGATTTTGTCGTTTTCGTCTGATTGCAGTGAAATGTAGCAAAGATTTGATGCAAGGGTTTTCAATGACGCTGATTATGAATATGGCGGAATTTTGTCAGATTGATCAGTTGTTTGATCAAATAGCGATCGATAAATTATCGATTTTTTATTCAGCTAACTAGAGAAGTGAAGACAAATGAAGATAAATGCACATATGTCCATGACACACAATGGAGGCTTATCGTTTTTTTCCCTTTTTAGTGGAAGTGACCAGAACAGGTCAGCTGGTTATGAAGCACCATAGAATGGAGCAGCCAGGAGTAGCAAGCTCTACTGGCCCTATGTCCAGGGTGTCGACATGAGCGAGGCAAGCCTTGGGTTGGAGTGGCCTGTTTTTGTTCCAACCACATCTGAGAAGTATGCCTGGAAGCTCTGAGAAATGCGTCGGCTAGAGGACAGTTAAGGGTCGCTTGTGCTGTAAAAGGGAGCAGAATGCCCAATATCCAAAAGAGACTGTGAGAACTGAGTTCAGGGCAGGAAGGGACCATGAGTGTTTCTCCAATGTCTAGAAGGGTCCCGTTAGAGAGATGGAATGCAGTAAATTCAGATGTTCCATATTAGTTGTAGAGACGCTTTGGCCATGTTTCCAAGATTATATGTTTGAGCATAGATTTCAAGGGCATGCCATTTCAGTTATGGTTGGCGACATCGGTGGGGATGTGCAGATGCCTAGCTTCACCATCCGCATAATCTACACCTGACTCAGGTTATGCTTACTGTCTCAGATTTAGCTTGAGCTGCACGTGTCATGTTTGTGGATTTTAGGTGAGCAAGCAGTGTGCTTTCAATGATCATCTGGCCCATTTGGTCTTCACTTCTATGTGTGTTCCACTATGGATTGTTGATGAATTTCTGTGCTAAGTTTTCACAACTAGTTTTCTATTTTTACTGGGGGATAGTGTTGCTTGCTTATTAGGTAAGTCCCTATTTTTGTAACATGGGATACGTTTGCAGTTAGGGCTTCTCTCAGTTTTTTTTGAAAAGGAAAGAAATATGGAAAGTTCTAAATGATCTTTTTGAAGCTAGCTGACGAATGGGCAAGTCTAAGTGTAGAGCCATTTCAATGCTAGTCTTTGTCTCATGTAGAAATTTTGAACTGTCTCATTAATTTGCCTACCAAATACATTAGTCTGAACGTTTGTGTGTTGTCAGCGGGGTCCTATGGGTTTTCAAAATTCGTTAGGGTAGTTTAGCAGATTTCGTGTGCCTTTAGGTATTTTGAGTTCATATGGTTAGCTGGTCAGTAGTCGTGCATTTTTGAAAATTCATGAGCCTGACTAATTTGGTTGTCAGAAACAAGTTGTTGACAATTTTTGGGCTTTTTGTATTCGCGACTAAAAATTTCGATTAGAAATCACAGCCTGGACTCAGTTTACAACTCTGCAGGGCCTGTACTTCTCCATGGTCAGGTCCTAGTAGAGCTTTGTCTCATTTGATCTAATGTTGGG
This sequence comes from PVC group bacterium, assembly GCA_024231215.1. Taxonomy (GTDB): domain Bacteria; phylum Omnitrophota; class Gorgyraeia; order B26-G9; family B26-G9; genus JAAEQR01. Next base: position 2,227 of record JAAEQR010000118.1, read on the forward strand.
TTGTTCCATGTGAAATTGTCACAGGTTTGGGGTAAAATTGACATGACCCTATAGGCTAGGCTTTGAGATTCAACATCATGCATGGGATGTACCATAAAGTCCTTCAGGTTCTCAGGTTGGCCCTTCCTACCCAAAGTCCCTTGGGTTGACCTTTTCTATGTGTGTGTGTAAATTTTATTTGCCATCGAGTGACAAAGTTTTTGACTAGTATAATTTGGGAGACTTGTGCCTTATAGGTCCATACTTTGAGCCAACTTCCTATTTCCAGAGAAACTAAAAAAAATAATAAGCCAATGTGCCTGGAGCTAAAAAAAAAAGGAGGCAATTTTTTTTTTTTAAGAAATCGAACTCAAGAAAATACATTTCAGTAACATGCTGTTTTTTCTTCATTCCAAGGCACTAGGACGTTGGCTCAGGAGTTTTTAATGTATCTATTGCACCAGAAAGGAATTCTCAGATCCTTACAAACCAATGCATGTTGCTGAGAGAAATTTGGGGTAGGTCGAACCCTTATATTATAATTTCTGAATTTTGGGTTCAAGATGGAGAGTTTTGATTTATGGACCAAAATTATAGCCAAAACAGTTTCCTAGGAAGGCAGTGTAGTTGATGTCAGCTGGCATGTAGTATTTCCTATTATGTCTCGAATAAAGTTACTTATATTCGTTGGTGTGTTGTAGAATTGATGGAAATGGATAATGCCAAGCGTCAACAGGACAACGTAGACGTTGTGGCGTTGTTGATGATGTGACATGGTGCGCTATGGTTTATTGAATTATGTTTTTGTATCTGATTTGTGAAATTAAGGCGCAAAATTTTGTGGGAGCTTCGCACTTAAGGTACTTAGCGTGTGACTGCAAAAAGGTGTTATTGTGTTTTCGATTTCAGTTCGTTGGCCATCACATTGGCCATCACTATGAGTCAGGTTTGGTAGCCTATGGTGTTACTTTAATACCTCATTAGATCTAGTCACTAGTTCGACCACTAGTTAGGGAAGGAGGAGCCAAAATGTGAGGGATATCAAATTTATGGTTGTAGGGACAAATTTGGTTTGGTTCGATTTGGTCATTTATTTGACTATTTGTGTGGTTGGGTATGCAACCAAATTTTGAGTTTTTAGGATTCTTGTCTTTAACAGAAGGTAGCATTTTTGTAACTGGAAGCAGGCACGAAATTTGAAGGGGTACTAGACATTTCACTAACATTATAGACCAGACAAATGACATCAGTCAATTGATCTCAACGAGGTGAATCTATTGGCATTCATAGCTAAGCTCTATTTACAGTGATTTGGTAGAAAATTCTAAAGAAATGCATTTTTTCCACAGAGAAGTACTAATATAGAAATTCAATTTGGAGCTGCATTGATGATATTGATGTCGATCGATTCCCCTTAACGAGATAAGAAAAACGGTCCTTGAAGCCTAGGCTCTATTTGTGCCGGTTTTTTGCTCAGAAATCAAAGAAGTTTCAAATTGGGGTTCAATGAGGCGATTTTTCAGCCCATGTTTAGTGATATGTGTTTGATGTCTATGGATTCGTCTCTGTGAGTTGATCTCATAGTTCTAGTGAGAGATCGTGTTATCTGGAGTCGTTTGAGGGGAAATTCAGATTTTGCATTTTTTTTATGCAAAAGTGGGCCTGGGCAGGGCTGGTCTTCCCTTGAAAATCAGGGAGATGAGTGATGATATTGGTATTTATCGATTCATCTTGTAGAGCAAATGAAATGCGAATTAGGTCTAATTTCTAGTGGGACTCTTTTGATCACAATTTCGAGGACAAATAAGGCAGGGTTTTTTATTTTAAACACCATAGACGTGCCTGGCATTTCTTTGGTATCAAGTCAGAAAATCGAATCTCTTTGATCAGAACCGAGTGGAGAATTGGTACATATGGGTTTTCAATCTTGCTGATCAGGATCACAGCATAGGTTTTGGAAATTGTTCAATTGATTGATTAGAAATCGATGGATAAATCACTCCTTTGTCATTTCTTGTCAGATCGAGTTGAAAGTTGACAGACAGGAGTTTTCAATGTCACCAATTACAAATCCAGTAAAATCAGGATTTCATAGTCGAAGATTGATCAATATTGATTGGTTATTAATCGATTATTGATTAATTATCGATTCATATGAATGGAATCAAAATCACCTGAAATTTTATATGTAGGTGTTTTTGAGCACACTGATTCCAAGAATGGCGTTCATTTGTTATGAAAATCGAGTAATCAACCAATATTGATCGATTATTGACTAGTTATCGATTTTTGTATAATCGAGTCAGAATGGTCTAAAATTTTGTATGACAAATATTTAGTTGTTTCTATTAGTGAATATTATGAAGTCCAGCCTATATTTCATGATTTTGTTGATCGATGTGAATCAATAACATCAATTTTGTCAATCAGCAATTTTTCTTGATTGGAGCAAAAATTGGCGTACATAGGTTTTCAATAATGCTAATCACGAATATGGTAGCATTTTGTGAGAAATACTGATCGATTGATCAGAAATCGATGAACAAATTATCAATTTCGCCATTTCTATCCGACTGCAATGAAATTTAGTATATGGGAATTTTCGATCATGCAGAGCACAGAAATGATGGAATTTTGCCAAAAATATCGATTCATTGATTAGAAATCGATTGATAAAGTATCGATTTTGTAATTTTTGTCTGATTGCAATGAAAATCAGTATACGATGGTTTTCGATTATGCTGATCATGAAAATGTTGGAATTTTGCCAAAAATATTGATTCATTGATTCATTGATTCATTGATTTCTTTATTCATATAGGCTAATTTCGAAATTTTAATGGCCGTTTCTGCTCCATGTTTGGGAAGCAAACTGGTAGAAAATTCAAAATCTGTTGTGTTACATTCAGAAAATTCTGGTGACTAAATTTCATAGTTATGCAACTAGACTGGTGATGAATTAGTCAGTATGGGCAATATGTCCACTCTACAGGGGTTGAGGAGGGGTACCATACATACTCACGTGCACCAAAAACTTGTTTCAATATTCAGGTTATTTGTATATGTGTTGGGTATTGTTCGATTGTGTTTTGTAGGGTTATTTCTGTTATTGACTTGTACTGTGAAAATGTGCATTGAAATGTTGCTTGTATTGATTGTGTATGATCAATTTGTCTTTGACAAACGTGATTATGAAATGATGGATGTTCAGCAGATGGTAGGCATGGTTATGCACCAAATGGACTAAAATTATACATAAGCAGTAGTAATTTCAAAAATGTGAAGAAGTGTAGAAGTATATGTTAAAAATTCCTTGTTTATGGAATCTATTTGCAGTCAGCAAACTCAGAAGTGGATTATGGGCGAATTATGAAAAATTCTGATATTAGTAGGTACCTGAATGAAAACCCTTCATGTAGAATTGCCAAAGTGCCGATTTAGCTGAAAATTCTCTTTATAACCGAAATTTGAGTGAATTGTAGGTGAATTTGACCTATAGCATGTTTGTTCTCCATCAACCTGGTTCGTAGGCCTGTGGTACTTCAGGTTTGTTTGGCTGCCTGTTTGCATCTATGTGGGTAGTGTTCACTTCCGATCAATGGCATAGGTATTGTCGTTTGTTTATCATTTAAAATTTTCATTCACACTTACCAGGTCGCTAATATTTAGCCGGTTTGCTACCCTAAAACCTGATATGAGCAGCTTGGGGTGTGAATTCAAATTTTGGCATGAATATAATTTCTCGTAGGAATTCAAATTCAGATTTCGAAGGCGAATTTTGACCATCCTCAGCTGAAATTTCAGTTGGTTTCAAATATCTTGAAAATTACAACAGTTTTGTTGTCTAAAATTTGCATATTTGGCCACGTGTGTTGTGATTCTAAAATGTTGGCACTCTAGTTGGCTAAGACTCGACCATCGAATGAGTTCAGACTTTGGGAAATGTTGTTGTATTGGGTAATTTGGCCTTATTGATTTTGGCTATCTCCATTGTGCATGCATTTTAGGAGTTTGTATTTTCTTTATTTCCATGTCATGACATTGTCCTCTGCATGTGTATCGACGTCTATTTCAATTTCTGTTTCTGTTTCTGTTTCAATTTTTTATTACTGATGTTGGCAGCAGGCTTTATTCTTTCATGAATTCTAGTAATGATTCTAACAATGATTTGCCCATTTTTGTCCTGCAAAATAAGTAAAATATGCCCTAGACAATTTTGAATTTGAAAACGCAAAAGATTTCTTTGTTATTTGAGAACAATATCGAAAACCAATACACTGCCAATATGCTGGCTTCAAAACGGTGCTAATAGTAGAGACTGAGAAACTACTGCTAGGTTGATCAGGCCCAGTGGAGTTTTCAGTACAACTACTGCAGTGAATAATATTTAGTCACTCAGGATACCTTTTTGTTGCTCGATTTCTGATTCATATTCATAACTCAATTGGTTAGCTTCTTTTTAATTTTTAATTTTGTTAGGTGCACACCCTTCAAATATAGATCACTAGGCGGCAAATTTAGGGCCCTACAAATTCAATTTCAATTTCAATATTTCAATGTTTCAATTTCATTTTCATTTTCAATTTCATTTTCAAAATCATTTTCAGTTGCAGTTTCAATTTTCACTATAAGTCAACTTTTCTCGGGTAGCTAGCCCAGTACTCTGCGCAGAGTTTTTATGACTTATAACATCATTTCAATTGTTTCTGTTCAATTTCAATTCATTTTATTTCATTTTCAATTCTCTCCTATTTCAAACTTTATTTTCATAATTTGCTCCAAAATTTTGAAGTAAAAAGTAAGTGCGCGCATTCTCAATTTCAAATTTTCATTTTTCAATTTCATTTTTCAATTTCATTTTTCAATTTCATTTTCAAAATTAGCTGGCAAAATTCTAAATTGCTTCATTTCTTCAAAGTTCATTTATCAACTGCCATAAGTCTAACAAATTTCTGCTAACCTTAGTAAATGATAATCATCTCACAAATCAAAAATCGAGCACTGCAGTATCACAAAAAGAGCAATCCAATTGAGTTGATATTTAGCTAGGGCTAATTGCACAAAAGTATCAGTGGAGAAGTCACCAATCTACTACATACCAGATGTTTTTGTGGAACATATTAAAAATATACCAACAGGGAGGGATCTTACAAGCCAAATCCTAACAGATAGGGCTGACAGGGGTACATGTCGTGCACAGACACGACCCTTACCTCTTCACATCTGCTCAGAGGTGTCAAAAATGTCTGATGGATTCAGCAATTTGTAGTATTTAAAATAATGCTAATTTTATGTTTATTGATGAAAATAGTCATAAAAATGCAATCCTAAGCTGAAGTGATACAATATTGATTAGGACTTCGAGATACAGTAGTTTCAGCAATTTTTACCCTGGGCACTTTTTGCATGGGCGTTTATTGTTGCAGGGACGCCTATTTTTGTATGAGCCTTATTTTCAAGATTACGGTAGATCTGTCAGTTTTTGATTTGCGCTTTCCGGATGTCAAATTTTAACTGCAATTTACTCCCTCTACTACTGCCAAGAAATGGGAGGGTATGTCAGGAAGGGGATCGAGAAATTGGGTCAGGAAAATCCGCGTGTTTGCATGGAATGGGGAAGTATCTGATCCTGTATGGCGTTTTCTGTCTCTGTCTTGCATGCACTCTATTTTCTGTAGCAAAGTTCAACTGCATGCTGAGTAATTTTTCGTGATTCTTCTGCATCTGCCATAGTGTTTGCATCTGCGTGTGAGTACATATTTCTGTATCTACACTTTTGTTTTCTTGTTGTGCACCTACTGCTATACTGTTACCTTCATTCTATAAGTGCTCATGTGGCATTTTTCTGTGCACATCACAGTTTGTCCTAATATCCGATGTGATCGATTTTGATCAATAGTAGACTAGCAACAATCGATTCTCTATAGGGGGCAGATTTTTGGCACAGTTGGTCAGAATCATTTCAATTTTCCATGCAGGATTTTTCAAGGATGCTGTTTATAATTTTGATTTTGATTTTGATTTTGATTTTGGCTTGATTTTGAAAATGGAGCAATAAATCAATATTAATCAATTATTGATCAATTACCGATTTCTGTGAGGTTCACTCAGCAAGGACGTTGATTATGAATCTAGGATTAGCTTGACTTTAGTGGAGTCGAGTGATCCATCAATATTGATCGATTATTGATCAATCATCGATTTTTCTGGACTGAGTCAAAATCGCCTGAATGCTGATGCTCATTACAAATGTGCTTTCGTTTGCTACCATAGCCAATTGAAATATCGATTTTCCATCCGATCAGGGTGAAGCTTGTCAGGGCTCATGTGGTGCAATTATCACTGTGTACGTTGTAATATACGGCGCGCACCTGTCTATAACAATGGAGGCTTGTTTGTGTTTCTAGTTGTATGTCTGGCTTCAAATCTGGCTAGTTTCAGTTCAGTTCAGTTCTGTTCTGACTTCTGGGGTCCTGGCTCATCATCCGTTCATGACAACTGCTTCTTAAGGGGAATATTCAGCTAATTGCTCAGGCTTTAATTCATCTTATAATAGTTTAGGCTTTTGTTCGTTTTTCAAAATCTGAGGGTTGAGAGATGGGGCTTAGTTTAGTTGTCTCTCTTATCGCTCTTTAACTATAAGGAAGTGCTGGGTTGGGATCCAGTTCTAACTGAATTCGGGGCACACGTAAATCAAGCTCTTTGTTCTTGATTGCTATCGTTATCTTGATTTAAAAAAAACTATAGGATTATTTTCGATGCCATTTTGCTCCTATATTTGTAATTTAATTTTCTCTAATGTTTGCTGAAAACGATTTTGAAGCAGCATTTTGCAGTCTATAAATGATGGTCATACTTACCATAAAATTTAAAGGGCTAGAAAGGGGACAGGCAGACCTCTGCAATAGCATTTCCCCTTGTCCGCCTTTTTGTCCTTGTCCCTAGAGGACAAAAAAAACGGACAAAACGAATGCTACTCTGCGAGCAGAGGAGACCAATTTGGTCAGGTGAGATTCATTTAAGCGCGCAAACAACTGAATATGTTTTGTTCCGCTCCTAATTCTTATAGCTATGCTGAATGCTGTAAATATCGTTGATGTTTCTGAGTTGCATTTGTGAGAAGTGCTTGACTGGGTGGGCTGGGATTCGTTATTTATTGACACTCGCACAGACAGAAAAGTAACCCGTAATCAAGATAATCAACTGAAACAGAGTGGAACTGTAACTGAAACTGGAGAACTGGAGCTGCAAAATCGAAATTGTGGGCTCTTAATCAGCACACTACTTCGCTTTTGTGCTAGACTTCTATGCCCTTTGAACTATCAATTCAATTTGCTCTGTAATTCAAAATTCAATTCAACATTCGATTCAAGATTTGATTCCAAAATGCAATTGAAAATTCGTATCAAGACTTAGCGGTCGGCTAAAATTCAAGGCTGAAAATTGTACAGTGGGGAGCGACCCCTAGGTGCTATATCCATGGCCATGGAAAGGATTTTATCCTGCAGTGTTTAGTTTCAGCTTCAAATTCTGCGCACAAGGCTAGCCTGTTTGTGTTCCTTTTCAGGAATGATCAAAAATAGGCTTATGGTTAGTGATTTCAATCAAGAATCGAAAATAGTAAGCATGTTTTTGTAGAGAAGTAAATACTTGAAAGTGGCGCCAATAATTGCACAGTTCCAGTGGCAGCTACAGTTTCTAAAGAAGATTTACCTGTCCATTTTCGTTGAGCATGACGATGAGCAGTCTAGGCTTCAGCAGGAAATTTTTCCGAAAATTCTTTTGGAGAATATTCTTCTTGCGAAAAAGTTTTAGCTACGGCGCGCAGTCAGTAGCTAATTTATCTTGCGAAAATTCTTATTCTGAAAATTCGTCTTGGAAAAATTTGTCTTGCGAAAAGACTGAAGAATAATGAAGAGTGAAAATTCGTCTTGCAAAAATTTGAGGCGAGCGATGGACAGGGGAACCTCTGAAGAGGACGGCCTGGAAGTCATGGAGTCACTTTTTGAAAGTAAGATTTAGTCGCCTAGTTCATTTTCGAGGGCCACCAAAATGTAACCAATGGTTTTCTATTTAATTTGGCTATTCAATGGATACTTAAGTAAATAGAACGGTGGGTTAAATCAGTCTCAGTCTCAGTTAAACCAAAGGTAAGCTAAACAGACTAAGTCTTTAGAGAATAACCTTCAACAAGGGAGGGACATGAAAAGCTTTATTAGGTAAACAAGAGGGCGACAGGGACAACCAGACTCCAAGGCCTAACTTCAAGAGAATTCAATAACAAGCATAGAGCAAGGGTATTTATACTAGCTGGCAAACAACGTCACTAACAAATCAATTAATGCATCCGACCACGGTGCCTAAGGGAGACGTCCTCCTAGCTAGGAAGGGTCGACCTCTAACTAGGAAGGGTCGACCTCTCCTTCAGATGACGTCCTCCATTAGTCGATTAGCTTCACCGCGCCCAGACTACAGTATACCAACAGTAAATCACTTCCACTACACAACAAGAGCACAAACAGTAGAGAATACTGAACAATATCAAATATTGCACTACTAACAAGATTCCCATTAACATATCGACCACTACAGATACAGGACAGCACAGTAGGACAAATAACACATAATATGAGCACATCAAAATATCTTGCCACAGTTACACCACCCTCGCTAGTCTCAAGCTCCTGGGGTAAAGAGAAAACATTCTTGCATAAATGAAGGGATACCAGTGAAAATGCAAAAATATGATGCAAGTACAATACAGATTCGTTACTAAAATAAAGTGAGTAGAATAATCAGTCTTATGGTCTTGAGTGCTCATTCTGTTTCAGGTGGTGTCAGCTCCTGGATGGCCCTGTCCAAAGTCCTAGAATGGTACTGAGGGAGCCCGGCAGGGCGTCCCAATGTCCTTTGCTGAATGTCCATGGAAAATGTGGATCATTGATTGAATAGGGATCCAGCCATGCAGTGACCCATGTCCCCTGCAGGCGATCCCAAAAAGGTCTTTCAATCAGTCTGATGGATTTTTGAAGAATGTTCTGATCTTGCCTCTTGAATTTTCAGGAAATGAAGAAAATAGTGCAATTTAGCAGAAATGAACCAGTTCAGCAGAAAATGGGGACAGAGTTCTTAGGACAGGGACCACAGAAGCAGGACAGGAAGTGTTGCAGAGCCGGGAGTGATTCAGATGTCTTGATTTTGAATTTTTCCATTGTTTTGTAGTTCTTCTTGCACAATTACTTAGCTATATAAAGAGGGCAGTGTAATGCGGCCATACCTAATAAATCTACTTATACAAACACAAATACAGAAACATTTTGAGTACCAGCACAAGAACACAATTCAAAATACACAGTTTTAAGTATGTATTACAGGCAACCACATTATCCGATCTAGTGCTGCAGTGCACCCTTAGAAAGAGTCACAGAACCAGGGACCACTGCACTAGATGGGAGAATGCAAGCTGGGGCTAAGTTTAAATACTTACAAGCATTCTGGAAGGTTGGAAGTCTTATGCATCCATTTTCAACAAAGGTATAATTTCATGTTCAAAGCTTAGAATTGCTGAGTTTGAAATGAAGGATCTGGGTCCAAAATGAATAAAATCTCAGTACTGCCTAACAAAATAGCAACTCGTTTGTACCTTTAATGCTTAGGCTTTTAAAATTTAATTTCAACTGGAACTCAAACAACTGGAAACTTTATTTTTTATTTTTTTATTTTATATTATTTATTTAATATTTTTACTTAAATGTTTTCACTTTCAAACCAGTTTTTAAATTTTCACACTTTTGGTATTTCTGGACGCCTGAGACTCATGAAATTTTAAATTAAACTTTCCTTCTGATTTAAATTTGAATTTGATTTGAAAAGTCACGGAATTGATTTGTAGTACAATGTGTTTTATTTTAATCAACTTGGATTTTTGTAAATTTTTATAATGTTTTACAAAATTATTAGCTCTAGATTATTTTTCTCTCAATTTTCTACACAGCTCTACTTTGATGAATTCAATTCCACTGCTTTCCTTTTCCCACATAATGAAGGAAAAGCCCTGAAATAATAATCAATATCTTCATTGATAATGGGAAAGGCTCTGCACTGAAAGGGATGAACTGGATGTCTTGCTAATGGCGGACTGAAAAAAAAACAACCTGAAATACATATACTGATACTGAAACAAAGTTCCAAAATTAGGCATGGCTATTGGTATAAAATTGTGTGCCTAGTTTTGTGATTATCTCGTCAAGATGACAGATGGATTAGCTCAGGTACACTAGTGATGTTCTAATTACAGGTATATAATTTTGATTAGGTTACAACTAGATTTTCACCTCATTTTTTTAAAATTAAATTATGATTAATTTTGACCAATAACCCCTATTATCGATTAAATTTTTGAATGAGTCGGATTTTTCATTGTGCTGAAAACATGTTGTTCAACCAGTCACAATATTAAAATTTCCACTAGTCTACAAAAATTTCCACTACAAAAATTTCAATTAGATTTTAATCAGAACATCACTACTGTCTACATCAATTTCTGAATGGGAACAGGAAGACAACCCTAAAAGATTCCCTAAAGGGCTGGATACAGCTTGGCAGCTGTAAAGATAAAACAGATGACACATCAGTTTTTTGAGTGAGGACAGGGGAACAACCCTAAGGGGTTTCCTAATGGGTTGGACACAGCTCGGCAGCTGTAAAGATAGAACACAGATGGTATTTGTACAGAGTTGTTTCACAAAAACTGTGCTGTCCTAGTGTTTTTTTTAATTTTTTAATGTCAACCAATTGCTGAACGTAATGTATTTATAAATTTACAAGAAGTGTGGAATTTGTCCAAACACTTCAAACAACTTCGATTTTGTGGAAAAAACTTTAGAAAGTTTTGCAAAATTTTGGAAAACTGTAGGGAAACTCCCGAAAAACCTTGGAAAATTTTGGAAAAATGTTGAAACACTTTAGAAAAGTTTGAAAAAGATTTGGAAAATAATTTGGACAAATTTTTGGAAAAGTTTCAACAATTTCAGAAAAAGTTTGAAAAATTTTAGAAAAAGTTTAGAGAAAGCCTAGAAAACTTTGGAAAAAGTTTGGAAAGTTCCAAAAAACCTTGAATGCTCAGAATTTTGAAAAATGGTTGGTGAAAATTGTGCAATACTGTATGCAAGTATGAGTCACTGCTATTCATTGCTTTATGCTGTTTGAGAAATAGTTCAAGAAATATTCTATGGTTGTTTCAATCTTTTTGCATCAAATTTTTGAGAACAAAACGATATTTCTGCTAAACATTTTAAGCAATCCTAAATTATAAAATTTTGCTGAAAATTATAAATATGGCAACTTCCTATAAGGAGTTTCCAAATTTTAGACCCTGTAACTCTGCAAAATTTTACCTAAATTTGCTTCAAGCTTACAGTCTCTTTGAATTTAAGTCAGACTTACTCTTTGTTTGTTTTTCTTTAATACTTGCTGTGTATTTTCGGTGTTATGGTCTCAATTTTTGGTTTTGTTCCCCCAACTGCTCTGCTTTTGTGCAGTTTTGGTTCAAATTTAATCAAAATCAGGCTTTTATTCAAGGAAACACGGTTGTGTCAAGTTTTCTATTTCAAGTTATTCCACCTCATGAAACACCACATTTCCTCAAATAAATGGCCTTACTCAAAATAATCGGCAGGTTTAGAAGGTAGGCCAGGCAGTTTATTTAAAGATACTCTACATAGAATGAAACAGCACATTTTGTGTGTTTAGTGAAACGTCGCATTTGTATGCACACTTTTGCACTTGACAGGGACACTGAAGACATATGCCTATTGCCTGTATGCCCTATGGCTCACTTTATTATCAGCATGTGTATATGTTCGGGAAAATGGCTGGCACACAGGCCATGTGTGGGCATCCGTGCTCAGCCTGTAATTTAGTCATCCAATTTTTGTCCTTCAAAATTGCCTTTTAATTGCCTTACTTTAATAGGCGAGTGAGCAAAATTTTGTGCAAGCAAACTATGTGGATTGCCTGGATCCATCCGTGTGTCCCTCTGTTTTTGCACTTTGGGCGGACTGGGCGGAAGGTGTTCAACACACATATTTGTCTGTGTTCGTAGGTATGTCTCCACTGTACTCCACGAAAACCGAATCGATTGATCTGAAATTTGGTAAACTACTTATGTCGAGTGTTGGGTCCTTATAGGGAATATTGTATACAACCCATGCAGGCTCTTTCACTGACAAGATTTTTGGGAGTGGGAAAGGGATCTGTCAGGTGGGGTCAAGAAAATTTACCCAAGTCAACATCTAAAGTGGAATATTGGTGACAATCTCAGAGTTATGGGCAGAAACCATATTCTGATTGATCCATCCGAGCAAGCTGAATCGATTACTTTGTGCTTATATGCATCATTTGTATCCATTTAGCGGGAGATTCAAAAGAAATCAGCTTTCGCAAAGAGATTCAATTTTGCAGTGGATAAAAATTCAATTTTGCAGTTTAGGTGGCTATTTTTTGTTAAGTGAATTGATTCGTTTTGATTAGCTAGGAAAGGTTCGTTAATAAATTATTCTGGATTCCAAGCCACAAGTCTCGGCAGCGATTGTAGTACAATCTTTTTCAAGCACGGTGGTGTTTGTCATATTGATTTTAAATCACATTACGCGGGGATATGGGCCATTTTCGGAACCATACAGTATTCATAAAAATCGACCAAGTTTTTGCGCTGAGACCTGACACTTGTGTAGACAGCAAGAGCAGCGTGTTTGGGATCAATCGATTCATCTTTGTAAACTCATTCTGAAACTGCCGGTGCCATTTATGGAGTTGGGTTGATCTGAAGTGTAGGTAAGAAGAATGCGGTGGGAATTGAGGGGTACCATGCACCAGAACTAGTGTACATACATTCATTCTTGTAGCATGCATAACTCATCAGCTAAGAAATTGACTAAAGCAATTAGTGATTGGCTCTAATTTGTCCTAACACAATACGTCCTACACCCAAAGACAGAGCTGTGGCAATGTTTTTTTTAAACTCGCGCCAGTTTGATGCCTATAAAGAAATGGTTTCACCAGCGTCAATTTGATGTGCTTCTGGTGTTGTTGACATGCAGGTTTGCACACACTTGATGCTGCAAAACTGCAAACGCAGACAGACACTACACTACAGCAGCTCTGTTTTTTTCAGTATAGCTCCATTCATTTTCATTCACAGCAATCGATGAGCTAATTTTGTATCATGCTTAAGGAATAGTTATGTCTTGTTCAGTCATAGTAATTTCAGGGACTACAAAATGGCTAAAAATGATCTATACATGAAATAAAAATCCAAGAACTCTAATTTATTTCAAATATTGATATGATCGATTTCGATCATTAAGAAATCAGAAATAATCGATTTTCTTCAAGCTGCCAGTTTTTAGCAAAGTAAATCAGGTTTCACTTTAAAATTTGCAGGCATGAGTTTTTGTGCATGTCATACTTGTCTGTGGCAATTTTTCTGTCTGCTTGTTTCTCTGTTTGCCTGTTTGTGGCTAGCATATCGCTGTCAAGAAGCAATGGATCAATGGCCGGTTTGCAAGCTTATCAACTGTTGTTCTTCTTAGTAGGGGTTGGTCCTGATCCGATTGATAGTTTGATGACAATAATGGATGCTTTGTTTTGGTCACATACATGAGAAATTACTAGGTTTTGTTTGGGCCTATTCTCAACAACTGACGGACGAGGTTGATCTATGAGGCGATGGAATGGCTTTGATCTTTAGTTTATCGGAAGTACCAGGTATAATCGATTTCAATCAATAGTTGATCAGTTATAATCGATTTTTGAGTGACATTAGATTTGCATCAAGTAATGGTTCATTTCATCTGTTTCTCTCAAATCCAGCAGTTATGGAAAAAGATAATTAAGATACAGGGATTCTTGGCCATGCTGATCATGGTTCCAGTAATAATTTTACGGAAGAATCGATCAATTGATCATAATTCGATCGATAAGATTCGATTTTGTCATTTATTGTCATATTGAACTGAAGATTGACCGAGTAGATTTCGTGATGATGCCGATTATGAATTGAGCAATATCTTGACCCTATAGTCAATGGATCGATCAATGCTGATCGATTATTGATAGATTATCGATTTTGTCATCTCCTGTCAGATCAAGCTGAAAATCGGTAGACAGAGACTTCCAAAGGAGCTAATCACGAATATAGTGGAATCTTATCAGAATTATCGACTAATTGATCGATATTGATTGACAGGTTATCAGAATTATCCATTAATATTCAACTACGATGAAATTAACTGCAATGCACGCATGTCCATTGCCAATGGGAGCTTGTTTCGGACTGAAACAATCAATCTTCTATCAGCTCAGTGTTACTGTTGGGTAATCAGTCAGTACTAATCGATTGTTGATATTTTATCGATTTTCATGAAATTCAGACAGAATCATATGAAAATTTATGTAGTCAGAGGTTTTCGATAGCGCTGATTATGGATTTTGCATTATCTAGACTCTACATCTGACACATCAATCGACACTGATTGGTTTCTGATTAATTATCGATTTTTCTGAAAAATAACTCAGTATTGGTTGAAGGTCAGTATAGAAACAAGGTGTAGGTCAGCTTAGAAACAGGAAATTTTGATTTTGAATTTTTTTTGAAATTTCAGACTCGCTGGATTTTCTTTTTTTGCAAAATCAGTGATCGATTGATTGGAAATCAATCAATAAATTATCAGTTTTTGTGATTTTATGCCTGACTGTGCCAAAAATTGACATAGAAAGCTTTTGATGACATTGATCAGGAACTGGGTGGAATTTTCAATCACTCAATCGAATTCCATTCATAGATTATCGTTTTTATGCTTCAGCATTCAATTGCAGCTAAACTTTAAAATGCAACAAGTACATGCTCATTTCCAGTGGAAGCTAGTTCATTTTAACCAAAAGTATCATGCATTACTCGGCTCACGTTGTCATCTGAATCTACTTAATGTTGGGTTCTTTTAGAAGAGGCTGGTGGCAGTGGTTTGGGGAGGTGGGGCATACCAGAGGAGGAGCCGCCGATTGATCCCTCTTCACGTAAGATTAGCAGGGGTTGTTCTGCCAACGGCGTTTTGCAGGGTTATTGGTTATGGTCCAATTTCAGCTTCTGGGTCAGGGCTGCAATCGATCCCGGTGCAGGTGGTAGAAGGGGTCCGCGCTGAGGAAACCGCGATGTACCATCCAATGGTGCCGCCAATCGGTCAGTGCAGTTGACACAGAAATTATCCATCTATCTGACGTTTTTGTGGTCACTTTGTCTTTCATTTTCTCTCTTTATGTCTGTGTGGAGAACATATTTCTAAGAATAGATAACAGATTGATGTGATTGATGGCTCATTCGAAAGTTTATCAACTCTAGTTGATCCTAAAAGGCAGTCAGAATTTTTGTTCGATTAATAGTTCAATCACAGTGATCAATAATTTGATTTTTGTGTGCGTCGCAGATGCGCGCTTATCTATGGTGACTTGTGTGTCTGTGTGCCTGTGTGTTTGTCTAGTCGATTTCTCTGTGATGAAGCAATGGACAAAAGTGGCCAATGGCTCATTCGAAAGCTTGTCGGCTCTAGTTGGTCCATAGCACATAATCAGAATTTTCCAATCAATACTTCAATCAGGGCGGATCGATAAAGAGAGATCAATTTCCATATATAAGGCAGTCGCCTATAATGTCTGTTTCTCTCAAATGCAGCAATCAAGTGAGTGGAAAATTGGCATGCATGGGTTTTCGATGATGCTGATCATGATCACAGCAGGGGATTTCAAAATGTTCGATGGATTGGCCAGAAATTCATGCCTATAAATTAGTCACTTGTCGTTCCACATTTTTTAGAAAAACGAGTTCCTCACCTACATAGCCTAGTGGATAATGCCTTGGACTCGCAGGCCAGAGGTTTGAATCTGCCAATAGCTTTTTTAGATTTTTTTGTTTGCTTTTAAATGGCTAAAGGTGGATAGTAGTGGTGTTGCTAAGCACATAAA
>JAAEQR010000119.1 GCA_024231215.1 PVC group bacterium
ACAATGAGAAAGTATTAATGAGGAATATTGTCAACTAACATCATGAATTAGAGCTTAATAAAATAAGAGAAATATATAATAAAAAATCAATATATATATATTTGAGTATATCTGCTTTCTAAAATATATTACTATATATTAAATGGAACACGTTAAGCAAAACTGCAAAATTTGCATTGGACCTACTACTGACTTCACCCCAGGAGTCTCACTTGAATACCACTGCAAATTCGGAGGTGATTATGACAAGGAAGTTGAAAAAATGTCCGGAGAGTGCAAGTCAGCCGCTGTAGTCTTCGGTACTAAATTCACCCTCTCAAACCCTGAGGCTGGAAGTTCAGCTGTTGAAACCCTAAACTCTCTCAAGGAAATGGCAGCAGGAATTCCCCAAGTACAAGAAATGTTAGAAAAGGGCGTTGATGTATCTTTCAGACATGAAGGTGCCAATGTCTGGGTAAATGTCAGAGTACCTGAAAACGTTCCTGAGCTTCAAGCAATTCCAGGATTTGACAAAATCACACTTAGTGGAGCTGAATTTACAGGAATTGAAGATTTTGTTCTTAGCTCTGGCCTTGACCCAACACATTTCCCTGAGACTCAATTGGAGGATATTATTGAAAGAGCCAGTAACTTCAAAATAGAGGGCTCTGCCAATTTTGAAGATTTACAAACAGTTTTGACTACTATACTTGGACTTGTAAAGGAATTTTTACCTGACGATCCAAAGGTTTTAATGGGCATGAGTTTCGTTAACATTTTAACTGCTTTTAGGGTGTGGAACTTTGACTTCAAGTATGACGCTCAAACTGTAAGAACTGTAGTAAAGAATATGATTGAAGCTTCAGGAAAGATTGACAAGGCTAAAGAAAAAATTGCTGAAAGACAAGGAATTGTGAAGGAATTCCTTCCTCAGGCTCAAGCTATGGCTCCCATGTTTATTGGACCTTATGCTGATTTACTAAAGTCTGTAAATCTCGGACACTTTGAGTTTTTCGCAATGATTCCCAAGGTAAGAACTCACATCGTGGCTGGATTAACTTTGTTTGGATTAAATAAGTTCTTGAATGATAAATTTTTAAGCGATTAAGAAATATGATCTTATTACTTGATTAATTTAATTATTCTGAGATTAAACTAATAATTCTTAATATTTTGTTTATATTAATAATAATTTATTATAATTGTATTAATTGTAGTTAATTTGCTTAAACAATTATTATTACCATTATCCTATAAGGAAGATTTTGGGGATTGGGGATTGGGG
>JAAEQR010000120.1 GCA_024231215.1 PVC group bacterium
GGGTAGGTAGTAGTAAAATTATAGTAAAATTATAGTAAATAGTAAAATTACAAAGTGGATCTTCATAAAGTTTTAATACGCTATTTAATATACTATAATTGGCCCAAATTATTTTAATATTTTATTAATATACTATAGTAAAATTTTTGGCCCATATTAAAATTAATTTTAATATTTAATATGCTATATTAAAAAAACACTAATGTCTAGGCACTGTCAGCTTCCAAATTGGCAATGGTTCAGGCTTCATTGTGGTCGTTCCTGGAGTTTCTGTGGTCTCCATACTCCGTGGGGTCGGTTCAGCAACATTCGAGGGTTCCCAATTATTTTGTTGTTGCTGCACAATTTGCTGTTGTTGAGGAAAGTCCAAATTGGGCGCATTATTGAGATTATTCAAATAAACTCGATGATTGTTCACGATTCGATTTCCATAGATAATCCTTCTTTGCTGGTAAATGAGACCGCCCTTTCTTTTACCAAAATTGTACTTGTTTATCCACGTGTCCTCATCCTTCTCTACAGAATAGGCAAACTTTGCAGAAGTGCCGGGCTCGATTGGGCAGTCCAGAGAGGCACAGAAAGGGAGCAGAGAAGAGAAAACGCTGAGAAGAACAGACAGAAACATCTTCGTGGCAAACAACAATGACTGAAGGCTCTTTCTGCACACACAGAAAACAGGTTTAGGGCAGAAAAACTGGAAAGCGATTCAAAGAACTGGATGAAAGGGCAAGGCTGAC
>JAAEQR010000121.1 GCA_024231215.1 PVC group bacterium
AAACTTTTAGAACATGATAGTGTTCTAAAATTAAATCAGTCATTTTTTTGATGAAGGAAAATGTACATACATGCATATCAATTGAAGAATTGGAAATTATGTTTTTTATGCATTCTTGCTTATTTTTTAAAAATATATATTAAGCGATAAAATTCTTTCTTGCTTATTTCATTAGCAGTGTGAAATCTCAGTTATTTTATCCACAGTGGCTTTCTTTCATTACTAATTTGCAGTACACGATAAAATTCCAGCAAACAAAGCACAATAATTGAACTTTCCAAAGGTTTTGCATATCGAATATTCAAATTTAGGGTTCCTCCTCCATGCTGTTCTGAAATGTAGTCACATGCATCGCCCGACTTGTCAGGCGCCAAGCATATTGGGAAAATGGTATAACCATTGTCCCAACCAGCACTGTCAAAACAGCGACGCTTCACAGTAAAATCCATTTCATGTTGAAGTATGGTCCATTCTCTGCCATAGTCATTCCTTTCAAAATCTGGCTGGTAAGTGATGGATGGGAATGCTCCACCTTCATATTCCAGGTACAGCTGGTTTAGACTAAAGTGTCAAAAATCGAAGGGACATTTATGCAGAGAACCATAAAATGCATCTCTTTCCACTTGAGCAACATAAGCCATTCTTGGTATGGCTCCCCCAATTATCAGAGTTTTGCTAACACTCTGAGAACCCTTATCCACAGGAATTACTATTGTGTTCAGCACACCAACTGGGTACAATGCTCCCGTTCTTTCCATAATCTGATGTTGTCTCTGCAATGCCTGAGGTGATAGCCGATATTTTTGCAGATAAAGTTTAGCACCATGAATTTTTATATTATATTTGATGTGGGGGGTTGCTGTTTGGTTGGAACGTTTTTCCCGCTTCCCAGTTTCTGTGCTTGCTGCAGTCACTGCAGTTGGAGTTACTGGAGGTTGCCCAGCTGACTCCTCCACTACTGCAGGAGCCAACAGACAGAATTCTGGACTGTTAAATGAGAAAACCAAACGAAGTTCTATATTTGGTGGCAACACTCGAGGAACCAGAAAAAGGCTGTGTAAAATGGGGCTGGTCAATGAAACGATGGCACTATTTTCAATCTGTAAACTGCGATTTTTCATCCATGCATCGATTCCTGGATTCATTTTACTTGTTATCCAAGCAGCGCCAGCTGTCGTTGGTTCCCACATTGCATGCTTTAAATAACTGTTTTGGACATCCTCAGATAGATGCATCAAGCTGAGAATTGTTGCCTCGTAACCATATGTGCTATTCATTTCATTTATCAATTCATCATTTATATAAATAAACAACTGGCTAAATAATGTTTGTCCTAGAAAATTAATGGGACTGATGTCATCATTCCTTGCCAGTGGCTCTTCTTTTCCCCTTGCATTGATTTTTACAACTGATATCTGCAGATGTAAAAAACTATCATATAGGCAAATACAATCTATTGCACTTGGTTCAATAAAAAACTCAAGCACCCCTGAGGAAATAAGCTTTGGAAGGGGTGAGAAAGAAAAGACCTCCTGCAGTTTTTGTGCAACTATAGAGGTCTCTTCAGGGGGCAGAGTACCAATGTCAAGAAGTCTATTACTGCACACACCATGTGTTTTTAGCACCATTTCCATTTTTAGCATTAATTTTTATTATTATTCTGTGGTTACTTTTATAAATTATGTTTTTTGATTTTTTAAAATT
>JAAEQR010000122.1 GCA_024231215.1 PVC group bacterium
GAAAAGGAATTGATACTTGGCCCATACGCCGGAGATACAACTGAGCATACTAGAATTAATTTTGGACAGGGAATTTGTGGATTGGCCGCCGAAAAAGAAGAAACTATTATTGTCAATGATGTCAGTGGTGAATCAAATTACTTGTCCTGTAATATCAATGTAAAATCTGAGATTGTTCTGCCAATTTTCAAAAATAATAGGATCGTTGGCGAATTTGACCTCGATTCACACACCGCAAGCCGTTTTAATAAACAAGACAAAGAGTTCTTATTAAAAATAATAGCACTTATTATAAAGGTATTCTAATATCTATTAGAAAATAATACATTCTATGGTTATTCCGATTTCTTTTCTTTTAACGCCTTTGCGCTATCTTGTATATTCTGCCATTTTTCCATTGTTGGGAATTTCTCTATCAATTCCTGAACTCTTAAAGAATCAACGGTATCAGCATCTTTTAAATATATTTCATACTGTTTTTTAGCTTCACCATATTTTTTCATTTTTTCGTATGTAACACCAAGATTGAATCTGGCATCTCTTGATTTAGGATCCAAAAAGATTGTCCGAAAAAAGTCTCTTTCAGCTTTTTCAAGATCTTTAGTTTTTAAGTAAGCCAATCCCCTATTATATATGGCGTCAGTGTACTTAGAATCTATATCGATCGCCTTATTAAAACTTTCAATCTCCAATTCGAGATGTTTATTTCTTTCGGCCACTGAATTAGAATCCTTTTTACTAAAGGCGACAACACCTCTTATATCATAAATCAACCCCAAATTATAATAAGCCTTGGCATAATTAGGATTAAGTTCTACCGTCTTAGAGAAATCATCAAAGGCGATATCATAATTTGCCTTTCGAAAAGAAATAAGACCTCGGTTATAATAGGCACTGGCATATCCAGGATTCAGCTCAATCGTTTTATTATAATCTTTGAGAGCATTATCATCATCTTTGGTTTTCGAGTAGGCCAGTCCTCGGCTATAATAGGCCTCGGGCATTTTTGGATCCAACTCAATTCCTTTTGTGAAATCCGGAATGGCCTGTTTAAATTTAGTCTGCATACCAAATATAATTCCACGCTGAATATATAGTGGGGCATATTCGGGGTCTTCCCAAATCGCCTCGCTAAGAACAGATTCGGCTTCAACAAGTTGACGACTTGCAATCAACTCCCCGCTAAATACCATAATACTGTCTGAGGTTTCATGCTCGGCCCAAACAATCGTTGCCAAACTCAACCATATAGCAATTATACAAATTGAATATCTAAATGATTTCTTTAACGATACTGACATTGATTAAACTCCTTATTTGAACATTATAATTATTCTTCAACTCTTCTTCTAAAATACTTCATTCGGAATAAATATCCAAATTATAAACACTTTTAAAATTAAAGCCTAAATTTGTCAATTTGTTCCCATATATTTTTATTTACTTTATTACTATCACCTATAATACAAAACTAATTATTGTCATCCTTAAATATTTCAAAAGCTTTTTGAGATGTTCTTTTAATATAATCTTCGACAGGCACGGCTAATTTTTCACCAGTCCCGACTTCGAATAAAATGTCTCTAAATAACTCAGCTTTCTCCATATATGAAACAAGCTGATTCCAATCTATATTCCCATCCCCCGGAACTAAATGCTCATCGTAGGTGCCATTATTATCCGATAGATGGCATGTTATCAACCGAGAATAATGTTTTTTTAATAAATGAAACTTCCCTCCACTCATGTTCTCATGAGAACTATCATAACAAAAGTCGATTTCATTTTTGTCAAAATAATTGAAAAGTTGATCAGCTATCCATGATCCTCTGTTATCAGGCAAATTTTCGACCGC
>JAAEQR010000123.1 GCA_024231215.1 PVC group bacterium
TTAGTTGCGAAAATTCGTGTGGAGTGTCATTTTATTCCGTTTCATAGAGGACAGGCACGGCGGGAATTTGAAAGATGACCCGCTGATCAAAGTTCGGCACATATGTGCCAAACTTTATGTCGGGGCCAAATGCGTACCTAACTGCCAAATGCGTACCTTGAAAGTGTGTACGCTAAATTTTCTACGTGAATATTTTTATGATTAAAAATGATATCACCGTTTTGAATACCTGACGTAGGAGGGCATGTATGGAGTTTTCAGGACAAGTAGAAGACATTCAAATTTTGACTGGAAAAATATATTTTTTTGAAGGTACGCCGCTTCACTCTCCGTGCCTATCGGACGAAGAGCGTACTTAAGGGATCTCCAACTAATCCCATACAAATTTTCCCGAAAGGTTGTGTTTTAGGTACGCTGACCTCTTAGGTACGTAGATCAGATAGAGATACCAGGTACGATTGTCACTTTCTGTGTACTTTAGACGGTTTTAGGCTTTCATAAGGTAGTAACTGCGTACCAATGGTATAATTCCCGTACATCGAGAGTTATTTCCGTACTTAACAGCGTATGTACCTGTTGTTTTTACCGTACTTAACAACGTACTAAAAACGGGTCTCCAGCGTACCTTCGGAAAGAAAAAAGTGCAAAAAGCGTTGAATTGTAAAGTAAAAGAAAAGTTCTAAGTAAAATCCTGTTCTGTGACGTTTGTGAGCGTTTTTCCCAACTGTAAGTTTGATTTTGTGATTTTTATACTTTATTTATGATTTTCTTTACTTTATCTCTGTAGGACAATTTCCGTACCTATAGGAGCAACAACGTACCTACAGTACACCATGAACACCGTACGGCATACATACAGTACATTTGCTAATAGAATCACAGTAATATTCCCTCTAAATAATACTGTCACCCCTCTGTTCAAAATTATCCACTGTAACTTTCCCAAGGTACGGTAAACAGCAGAGTACGGCACTAAGCACGCTGTTCTGACTGGTACGCAGCTATGTACGGAGAACGACCAACATGAATTTCTATTCCCGTCACCGACCGGTAAACATCATCGGCCTTTCCCATTAAATTCCTCAAGATAGATCCATACCTGAAAGATCATCTTAACCTTCATTAATAAGCACAAGGTTAAATTATAATAGGTACGCTGAGAGACGCCATAAGGTACGCTAAACAACCGTTAAAAATGTAAAAACGGTGAAATGTTTTAGACCATAGAAAATTTAATTTTTATTGGATTAATATTTTATGAAGCTGAAAGTACTCAGAGGGTCTAAAGCTATCCAAA
>JAAEQR010000124.1 GCA_024231215.1 PVC group bacterium
CTGCTGAGGTCAAAAAATACATTGAATTCAAAAAATACATTGAATTCAATTCAAAATGAATGAACACTGGAAGTTGAGTAGCGGGCTTATAGGTGGTTGTAAGCGGGATAATGGCCTGGAAACAGCGGGATAAGTGTACAGTAAAATCCCGCTTTTTCCACTGAAATCCCGGTGTGGCCAGACGTCATTGTATGCATACGTCGTAGCGATGAAAAAATTAAAAAATTGGCCAGCGAGGGATTCAATCTGACTAAGTACTAACCATGGCCAATGGTGCTTAACTTGGCAGATCGGATGGTGTGATACCTAACTACCTGGACGTGCTCCTACACATCAATATATTTCATATAGGCTTTATAATTCTTTACAAAAGATAATTTAATTAAAATGGGCCTATAAGTATAACCGTGGAAAGTTAGGAAAATACCAATGTCAAAAGAAGAACAGAGACAATCTATATAGCAGTAAGTTTAATAAATTTCAAAGTAGTTTGTCTTCACTTCTTCAAACGACGTCTGCAACTTCTGTCGTC
>JAAEQR010000125.1 GCA_024231215.1 PVC group bacterium
ACCTCAACTTATTGAAACAAAAGATTTTTTGACGTTTAATATTATTACTCTAAATGGCGCGGCAGTTCAAAATAAGGGCATGGCTCTTTTTCCGCGCAAGATTAACGGCTTATATGCCATGCTTTCGCGCCAGGACGGCGAGAATAATCATATCATGTTCTCTGATCATCTCCATTTCTGGCAAAAATCACAAATAATTCAGAAACCCAAAAGTCCATGGGAATTTATTCAAGTCGGAAATTGCGGCTCGCCGATTGAAATCAACGAGGGGTGGCTGGTACTCACACACGGTGTTGGTCCCATGCGACAATATTCCATCGGCGCCATACTTCTTGATCTTGAGGATCCCACTAAAATTATTGGGCGCCTAAAAGATCCACTATTGACTCCGCATGAGGGAGAACGTGAAGGTTATGTTCCTAATGTTGTCTACACATGTGGTGCGCTTATTCATAATGAAGAGCTTATTATCCCCTATGCCATGTCTGATATCACAAGTGGCATTGCCACAGTTAGGGTAAACGATCTGGTTAACAATATACAACCGTTATGAAAACAATTTTTACTTATGGCAAACTCAAATATTTTAAAACTTTCAATTATTCAGTAGTGCATCATCTTTTTTCTATAATCTCATCCACGAAAGTAATCCATCAAAACCATCACACTTCAAAATTATTTTCGCTAAAATCTTGGTAGCGTTCTATTAAGTGGACCTATGTATTGAGGTAGTAAAAAGACTCTCAGCGGAAAGAAAAGTAAGTGATTAAAAATAAAAAATATTTTTTCCAATGTCAACTAAAAAATGAACACTACACAAAATTATCTCCAATATATTAAATTATTAATTTAAAATTCTATTAGTTACGGACTGACGTAATTACATTTATACTGATTTTTCTAAAGCAATAATCATGACCTTAAATTGATTACAATCATTTGTTCTTTCTAAACATCAAAATTATTATAATAATAGGCCAAGCGAACCTTTGTGGCATTCAATGCACCTTTTGGGCTCCATTTACCAACATTAATTCTCATGTTCACAGTTCGCATTACTCGTTCTACATGGCTGGTTGTTTTACCATTTAATTTATTTTCTACAGCTGTAAATAAATCATCTGAAGCATTAGTTAGATATGTTACACAACGATTCCAATTGTTTGTTGAACAATAAGTTATAAGTTCTTGATATTCTTTCTTTTTTTGTTTTATCATATCAGATGTTACTTCTTCGTCATAAACTAAAGATCGAATTGAACAAATATTGAACAATTTGGCTAAAGCATATAACCACTCCGTACTTTTAGTTTTTACACCATCTTTCCATAAATAATATTTAAATTGATATGGGAGATGCCATAAACATCTTTGAAACAATATGGTTACTTTATCTTTTATGGAGTTCAATATACTTGTATCACCGTCGGTTATTAATAAAAATTGATTGAACTTTTTCATGGTAGCTAAAAGAGGTTTGAATAGTTTATCCCAGCCACCATCATATTTGCCAATGCCTAAACCAGCTATTCGAACACCACCTTTCTTTTTGTGTTGGACAAATACTTTTAATTCTTGTCCTCTTTTCTTTATTCCAATTATTGGAATTCCTGTGCCATCAGCTTCTCCTGAGGCTGACTCATTTATATCTAAATCAAATTCTATTGTTTTAGCTAACTTTTGTAAGGATCGCCATACTGTCATTTTATCTAATTGCCATCCAAACATACTGGTTATTTTACTTGCTACACGAAAAGAAGTTAAAGCTCCAATTAATCCTAATCTTTTTACTGTTTCAAAGGGTATTCTTTTCCGTGGCAGTATAGATAATAATTTTCTTACAATATACATTTTATGATTACATTGTTTACATTGAATTTGTAGCTGCTTCAATATAACTTGACCAAATATTGTAACGATTTGTGTAGATTTACCATGTTTGGTTTTCCATATAAAATATTGATCATTACCGCATTTGTCACAGCTAAATGGTTTTGTTACTAAATTCATGTAATATTCAGCAAATGCTAATATTACACTTTGAAAAATATGGGCTATCAGTAATTTTTGTATTTTAAAAAATACATTTATTAAATTACTGAGTTTGGGAGATGATATTTCAAATATTAATGTACCTAATTCTATTTCGATTTTCATAATTAGACTCCTTGTATATATATATACCGTCAAAAGAGTCTTATGGGCAATTAGGTCTCTTATTTGTTACGCCACCAATAATTTACTCATTATTTTATTTTTCCCAGCGTGGTTTAACCGCAAATAATAACATTCGGTGAATTGATTTGTTTTTGTTTGTTCTTGCACAAAATTTCCGTGTCCAGTTGGCTTTGTATTTCTTTTGGAAGACAGACTGGGCAAGAGTTGCTGGACAATAGCATCAGTCTACTCTTCATAAAAAATGCACTTTCTAATAAATTATAAATTCCAGATTCAGAGTTCCTAATTGATATATTGCATACTTGTAGTTGGATGCTATTTTTAATTCCTTTTTAAACCGGAAACCGGGAACCTCTGAACTGTTATATTATTTGAAAAATTATCAAGCTTTACTTGATAAGCATTAAATTTTTATTCATAATCGTAGAGCCTGCTTCCAAACGATACACGTACACACCGCTTGCAAGATCAGATGCGTCGAACTGTACCGTGTGAACGCCGGCGCTGCTGTATTCATTTACCAGCGAAGCGACTTGTTGTCCTTGCAAGTTATAAACAGCCAATTTTACAGTTCCATTTACTGGTATTGCAAAACGAATAGTAGTCGATGGATTGAACGGATTCGGATAATTCTGATTCAATACAAATAATTTAGATTTGGATATTTCATTCTCCTGAACAGTAGTCATTTTCTCGATACTGCGATAGACACCGCTTCCATCGGTGCTTGTAAAAATACTCCCATTATTCCCAAAAGTAAGCGCTTGGTTATAAATACGTTTAAGCCCTGTATTAATTCGAGTCCAGGTAGCGCCATCATCTTCTGACCTAAATATACCGTGTCCTCCAGTACCGACAAAAATATAATCACTGCTATTGATGACAATTACCAAAGCGCCGACACGTGAGAGGGTTGCATCAACATCAATTTGCGTCCAAGTATCTCCATTGTCTTCAGATCTAAAAAGGCCATCGCCGGATGTCCCGGCCAGCATGTGTCCGCCGGAGATACTAGCAAAGGATCGAACGTTCATATTTGTCAATCCGTTATTAATTTGTGTCCAGGTATCTCCGTTATCTGTGGAGCAGAAGGCGCCTTCAGTCGTTGTGCCGGCAAAAATGTGACCCGATGAGTTAACCGTGAGCGCCTGAACTCTCGCACCTTCGGCCATACCATTGTTTAATACTGTCCATGATTCGCCATTATCTGTTGAGCGAAATACTCCGCCGCTGGTTCCTGCAAAAAGATGATCACTGTTGTTAACAGTCATGGACATTGTATTCTTGTTTATCAAGCCGGAATTGACCTGGGTCCAGGTATGACCATTATCAGTTGAACGATAAACACCATACCCCATGGATCCATAAAAAATATGGCCATTACTGTTAAATACGATTGAGTTGACAGTCCGATAAGCAATTCCGGCATTTGTCCGCGTCCAGGAATCGCCATCATCAGAAGAAAGAAAAATATTGCCTGTTGATGTCCCGCAGAAAATATCGCCATTGGGATGGGTTGCAAGCGCTGTTGTCCTGGCGGCATTCAAACCCATGTTAGTTTGCGTCCAGTTGTCACCACTGTCGGTTGACCGATACACACCACCACCATATGTTCCTGCAAAGAGATGTCCTCCGGAGTTTCCAACGACAGAATGAACTGTTTTGTCATCCAGACCGACATTGATCTGGGTCCAGGTAGCGCCATTATCTAAAGATCGGTAGATACCGCCTTGATTTGTGCCTGCAAAAATGTGATCATTGCTATTGACAAAAAGGGAGTAAACA
>JAAEQR010000126.1 GCA_024231215.1 PVC group bacterium
CAAGGAAATAGGTAAAAAATTTAGTATAAGCCCATCTAAAGCTAAAGAAATACAGGATAGAGCTATAAGAAAACTGAAAAAACTAGTGCTGCTAAATAGGTTATAGCATCTTGAAGTAAGTCTTCCTACCAGACAATATGCTAATTAGAACAAGAATATTTTTAACTCTCATAACATTCCTTTTGGTTGTTTTCCTGATAGGAATAAGTTTTTCATTTTTTGGAAGCAAGCAGATAGGATATATCAATATTATAGAAAGATATATTGAAGCCAGGGAACTTGTTAAAACAATTTCAAATATTTTTTCCGAACAGATAAGAGCATACGATTATTATGTGTATTTACATGAAGACTCAGAGAAACACACTTTTAATGAGAAAAAAAATGAACTTTTAAAAAGACTTGAAATAGGGAAAAACCTGGATATAGAAAGATTGAATTTTACAAAAGAGCATATGGATTTATTTAATAATTTAGCGGCAAGATCGTTTAGAATAATAAACAGTAAGGGCCGGAGTAGCGCTATAAAGAAGACAGAGAAAAGTATTCTTTCTGAAATAGAGAAAATAAGAGAAGAATTGGAAATTCTGTTAATAGAAACAGAAAAACAATTGAATAATTCCAGAAAAATTGCTCTTTCATATAAGAAAAGAGTTGAGTATTATTTTATTTTGATTTGTATTTTCGGCATAGTTGTCCTTTCAGTAATAAGTATTGATTTGTATAGAACAATTACAGGTCCTTTAAAAAAGATGGAGCAGGCAGCTACGATTATTGGACAGGGTAACCTTAATTATAAAATTGAGATAAAAACAAGAAATGAATTTCTAAGCATTGCAGATGCATTTAATAAGATGGCCGGAGACTTAAAGGAATTTCATTTAAAGGTGACCCAAATGGGAAAGATGGCAGCTATAGGTGAATTGGCCGGCGGAGTTGCGCATGAAATTAATAATCCGTTAACGGGAATATTGGGAAATGTTCAAATATTGACTAGAAAGTTTCCTTCCGGGCATGAGGCATATCAGATGCTGATGAAAATAGAGAGAGCTGCAATAAGATGCCGGAATATAGTGTCAGACCTTCTGGATTTTTCTAGAAAAGAGGAAGTAGAAACAGAGGCCGAATTAATAGAAGTCAGTAAAGTTATTGATAATACATTGACTTTTTGTGAAGCAGAGATACTTTCTAAGAATATTAAGCTGGTAAGGGAATATAGTACTGATATTTTAAATGTTGAAGTATCGTGCCGGTTGATTCAGCAGGCATTTCTAAATATTATAAATAATGCTATGCAGGCTATGCCGGATGGTGGAAAAATTGTTATTTCTACTGAAAAAGTAGAAATTGAGAATGAATATTTAGCGCAGATACAATTCAAAGATACAGGTAAGGGTTTTGATGATGAAACAGCAAAGCATCTATTTGAACCATTTTTTACAACAAGAGGAATTGGTGAGGGTACCGGTCTTGGATTAAGTCTAACCTATAGGATAATAAAAAATAATAACGGTTTCATATCTGCTAAAACAGAAAACGGCGCGGTATTTACTGTGCGCCTTCCGCTCATCACATAAGCACACCATTGTGTGAATAATAGGAATACGATAAATATTACCATATTGTTAAATATGTAAAATATTGACTCTTTTATACTATTATGTTATTATTAAAATGTACTAATTATGAAAAATCACTATACCACAACTGAAGTAAGTAAATTATTAGGAGTAACTACAGCTACGGTTAATAGCTGGATTAATCAGGGGGCATTGCCTTCGTTTAAAACACCAGGCGGACATAACAGAATAAGACAGGATCATCTGCTTGGTTTCCTTACTAATAACAATATACCAATTCCACCGGAATTGGGCATTAACAGCAGTCCTAAAGTTTTAATAGTTGATGATGATGAAGATGTAAGAGATTTTGTTCTGGCTGTTCTTGAAGATATTGGGTATCAGGTTGATATTGAAATAGCATTAAATGGTTATACCGCAGGAAATAAGGTAGTAAAATTCAGGCCGGATATTGTAATTCTGGATATAATGTTACCAGGTGTAAATGGTAATGAAATATGCCGACAGATAAGGGAAGAGCTGGGAAAAGACGTAAAAGTTCTGGCAATAACCGGTTACTATAGTGAAGAGAATAAAAGGAAAATACTTGAAGCCGGAGCCAATGCATTTATGAGAAAACCGATGTTACTGGATGAGTTAAAAAAGGTTGTGAATAAGTTTATCCTCTCTTATAAGGATAAGTACCACTTACAGAAAAAAAGTACAAGTATTTAAATAATTAATTACAGAATAAGACATATCTGTTTGAGTTGAAAAAATCCGTAGAAATTTTCGTAACTATAGCTTTATAGTGAAATAAATCAAACCCATTTCTTGCAATAGGGATGAAGAACCGAGAGGAAAAAGATGAGTATTTATACAAGACAAAAAAGTGAGAGCATACTGGGGAGTATGGTTGAGTTCTTTTGTGAAGTGGAAATGCTCAGATTTTTTATCGAATTCCATTTTCTAATGCAAGAAATGGGTTAACCCCCACCGTATTGCCTCAAATAAAAATCTAAAGGAAATGAAATACGTTGCCTCATCTTAAAATCTAAACAAAAAGAGTTTAGAATAGCTTCCATAAAGGAGGCAGAAAGATGAGGTTGAAATTGCAAGAAAGACAGAAAATTACACAGATGTTAAGCGGGAGATATCAAAAGGCCAGAAAAAAAGAAAAAGTAAAAATACTGGATGAATATATAGAATTAACTCAATATAATAGAGCATATGCGTCGTATTTATTGAATAATTGGGGAAAGAAGATATGGGTAAACACAGAAAAAGAAAATTTAGTATATGTGTTAGGTAAACGAAAAAAGAAAGAACGTGTAAATAGGAAAAGATATTACGGTAACGAGACATTAAATCCCTGGAAGAAAGTGTGGATAATAAGCGGGATGATATGTGGAAAATTACTCAAGAAATTCATTGAGGATAATTTGGATTTACTGAGAGGTTATGAAGAGATCCAAGTCGATAAAAAAGAGAGGGCAAAGCTGTTAAAAATAAGTCCGGCTACAATAGATCGGATGTTATCGCCGGAAAAGAAGAAGTTAGAATTAAAAGCAAGAAGCTCAACAAAGCCCGGGACGTTATTAAAACATAAAATACCAATAAGAACCTTTGCGCAATGGGATGAGAAACGCCCGGGATTTTTTGAGATTGATTTAGTGAGTCATAATGGAGGAGATCCCAGAGGAGAATTTATCCAGACATTAGATGCTACAGATGTGTACACAACCTGGACAGAAACAGAAGCGGTACTAAATAAAGCGCAGGTATATGTGTTTCAAGGGATAAAAAAGATAAGAAGTCGATTGTCCTATAAAATGCTTGGTATGGATTCAGATAATGGCGGGGAATTCATAAATGATGAATTATACCGTTATTGTGTAAAAGAAAAGCTCACGTTTACTCGTGGCCGAGCAAATAGAAAAAATGATAATTGTTATGTAGAACAAAAGAATTATTCTATAGTAAGAAAAACAGTGGGATATTACAGATATGAAGGAGAGGAAGACTTAAAGCTGTTAAATGATATATATGAGCATCTTAGACTGATTACAAATTACTTTATTCCAACAATGAAATTAGTTAAAAAGGAAAGATTTGGAGGCAAAGTAACAAGAAAATATGACAAGCCCAAAACACCATATGAAAGAGTACTGGAATCAAAACACATAGAGAAAGAAGAAAAAGAGATGCTGAAGAAAGTGCGTGAAAAATTAAATCCAGCACAATTAAGACGCGATATGGTTAAGTTGCAGAATAAATTATTTAAGACGGTTCAAACAAGAAAAAGAACAGCTAAGGCAGCATGAAGCGGAATTTACAAATTATTAAGAATTATGTACATTCAGAGTAGAAATCATGAAAATATTTCGTTTAGATTATTAAATGAGGCAACGATACCCTTTCATTTAGATTTTTGATGAGGCAAATCG
>JAAEQR010000127.1 GCA_024231215.1 PVC group bacterium
GAGTTTTTCCTTGTTATTCATTAATTCAAATAGTAAAAGTAATACTAATAATATATTATTATTAATTTGAATATAATCATTACTAAATTTTTTATTTAATCTTAAATTAAAATTAAAAATAAGTCTTAATATTTAGTGGAAAGTAGGAGGATGAACGAAGTCCTTTCCTGCATAGACTCCTTTATCTCCTAACTCTCTTTCGATTCTTAAAATTTGGTTGTACTTTGCAAGTCTTTCTGATCTGCAAGGAGCTCCTGTCTTAATCTGTCCTGTTCCTAATCCTACAACTAAATCTCCGATAAAGGAGTCTTCAGTCTCACCGGATCTGTGTGAGACCATTACTCCCCATCCAGCTTTTCTTGACATTTCGCTTGCCTCGATAGACTCGGTTACACTTCCTATTTGGTTTACTTTAAGTAGCAAGGCATTACAAAGGCCTTGGTCAATGCCGATCTGAACTCTAACAGGATTAGTAACTAATAAGTCATCGCCAACAATTTGGAATTTCTTGGTGTTTCTTTTGTCAAATTTAGCATAGTTATCAAAGTCGCTTTGGTCGAAAGGATCTTCAATAGATAAAATATTATACTGCTTAGCCCATTTTTCATATAAAAGTCCTAATTCATCTCCAGTGATTAATGGCTTTTTCTCCTTTGATTTATAGAATAAGTCATATTTACCAGACTTTTCGTCATAAAACTCACTAGCTGCTGCGTCCATTCCGATTTGGATTTTTCCCGCATGTCCGGATCTTTCAATAGCTGTAATTAAAAGGCCTAAGGCTTCTTCAGTATCCACCACATCAGGAGCGAAACCTCCCTCATCTCCAACATTGCAGGCATTTTGACCATATTTTTCATGAATAACCTTCTTTAAGTTATGGTAGACTTCAGCGCCGTATCTTAAACCTTCAGCGAAGTTACTAGCACCTGTAGGTAAAATCATGAACTCTTGTATTGCTAAGCCATTTCCAGCATGAGAACCACCATTAATGACATTCAAACTAGGTACTGGTAATACGAATTTTGAGGTTGAATGACCTGAAAGGGTAGCAAGCCATTTATAAAGTGGTGTTCGGTTTACATGAGCTCCAGCTCTGCATACTGCGAGAGACACTGCAAGAATTGCGTTGGCACCTATTTTGGATTTAGACCATCCCCATTCATTTTTTGACCCGTCAAGTTGCTCTACCATCAACTTATCAATTGAAGTTTGTTCTCTTGGGTCTTTCCCTAAAAGAGCTGGGGTAATATATTTTGAGACATTTTCACAGGCAATCAGGACTCCCTTTCCCATGTACCGATTCTTATCCTTATCTCTAAGCTCTAGTGCTTCGTAAATTCCAGTGGAGGCTCCAGAAGGAACTGCAGCTCTATGAACGCTTCCATCATTAAGTGAGAGGTCAACCTCAATGGTGGGATTTCCTCTACTATCAAGGATTTCTCTTGATAAAATCGACTTAATCTTGGCATCTCCGCTAGACATGAAGGGCATCTTATTGAAAGAGAGGAAATTCTTTTTTAAAAAGGCAGTATTGTTTTGACTGAGGAATTGCTTTTTCAAGGTTTGCATTTATATCTATTATTCTTAATAATAATGAGATAAATAAGATAATTTAAAATATTTATAATAATACTGTCAAACATTAAAAATCACTAATTAGTCTAAAATGTTAAAGATCCTACTACTAATAAAATTTGGGGATTGGCGATTGGGGATCGAGGATTGGACCCAATCACCAAA
>JAAEQR010000128.1 GCA_024231215.1 PVC group bacterium
GAAAAATTGATTAATGCCATTTCATACAAATGTAAGTTTTTACTTAATTCCATCGGAAGTTCCAATTTATTCTCTTCCGAAACATTGACCGCTGCCATCCACCTCGTTGGATTCTGGTAATAACCCACAGACATATTTTTATTCTGGTACTCCATTATCGCAGGGCAGGTATATGATGCCCGTTGACTTTTTATTCCCTTTTCATGCGTCAACTCATCAATGAAGGATCAATATTTATTGCTTATTAGCCTATTTCCTTATTAGCTATACCCAACTGATAAGCTTTAGCGATGGCCGCCGCCCCGCTAGTCTTCATCACTACTACTACTACTGCCCCAATTTAATAGGTCTCTTTCCCCTTCGTAGGTTAAATTTTGAAAACCGATTACACGGGCGTTTTTTCCCTCTTCGGCATAGGTAGTAAAAGTTATTCAAGCCACAAAACCATACTTCCCGATGCTTTGCCTCGAGAAAAGGTCCAGTAGTCTATCCGATATATTAAATTTTCGTTTAGTAAACCACCTTAAAAGTTCTCATCGCCAGTCATTA
>JAAEQR010000129.1 GCA_024231215.1 PVC group bacterium
AGAGGTTACAACAGCTCAGGCGCTAGATAGGAACAGAGTACAAAATGCAACACTTTAAATAAAATTAAGTTATATAGACATGAGAATAGTAGAGCTAATTATTGACGAGAATGACGAGGCTAGCGGTATTGATGCGATAAGTCTAGTTGAAACTCCTGCAATTGAGAGTAACTTCATTGCGCTAAATAAACACGAATTATTGTTGAAGGAAATAGACAGCGAGAAACGCATCCTAATGGGGCCTGCGCTAATTCCTGACAAATCTATTTATAGGCGTAATGATAACGGAGACGAATACTACATATACTTTAGCAAAGATACCGTAAGAAAAGCTAGCGAGTTATTCTTTAAAAAGTCAAACCATCAGAATGCTACCTACGAGCATGAGAGAAAAATTGACAACATGACTATTGTTGAATCCTGGATTGTTGAGGATCCTAAAAAAGATAAGACAGCTTTGTACGGAATGGATGTTCCTGCAGGTACTTGGATGGTTAGCATGAAAGTAGATGACGAGAAAATATACAACGACGCAAAGGAGGGTACTATTAAGGGCTTTTCTATTGAGGGGTATTTTGCGGACAGATATGATTTAAAAAAGGATACATTTGAAAGCCTAGAGCGAGAGTATTTAGTTGAAGAGTTAAAGGAGTTTTTAGATGTTACAGAATTAGAATCATTTAATGACTATCCTGATGCTGTAAGCAACAATGCAAAGCGAGGTATTGCCTTAAATGAAAAGGTAAATAATAAGTGCGCGACAAGGGTGGGAAAAATCAGAGCAAAACAGCTTGCTAATAAAGAAAAAGTCAGCGAGGCAACGATAAAAAGAATGTTTTCATACTTATCCAGGGCAGAAGTATATTACGAAAAAGGCGATAAGGAAAGCTGCGGATATATCTCATACTTATTATGGGGAGGGAAATCAGCAAAGAATTGGGCAGAATCTAAAATTAAACAGTTTGAAAAGTAGCCAAACAGGAAGACTAGGAGGCAGGAAGGCTTGCCTATGTAAAAACGGAACATACAGCGTAAAATGCTGCGATGGCTCTATATGGGCGCAAGGCATAGGCAGGACTAGTAAACATCCAACAGAGGATGCTTATAAGTATCTAATAACAAACTGCGCCACAAGCCATACTCATATAGCACACATACATGGAAGCGAGTTAATTGTAGGCAACGTTTACTATTTCAACTTTGAAAACACGAACCACAACGGATGCTATACAGTTACAGAGGCACATACAGGCGAAGGATTGCATATTGATTCAGTAATCAATTACGTTGATTGCGCTGCTTGTTTAGCGGCTAATTAAAACCAATTTGCAACAGAAATAGCATTATTCAGTTATATACCTAGAAACAAATAATAAAATGAAAGAAATAACATTACTTAACAAAGTACGCGAGCTGCTCGGAATGGAGATAAAGCTAGAACAAAGAAAGCT
>JAAEQR010000130.1 GCA_024231215.1 PVC group bacterium
CTCTAGATGAGCACGATAAACATTAACTGCAGTACCTGTTGTTGCGGTTGGTGTTCCACCTGTTGCTGATTGGACTGTGTATTCTGTACTTGATGCTCTTCCTGTGATGAATGCGACTTTATATCCACTCTCGCTGTATTGCAAAACATCACCAACACCAACATTGTCTGGCATTGCTCCTGAGAATGTTGCGGTTGTCCCAGATATGGTTACTGTTCTAGAATTTGTGTTTAGATCTGAGGTAGTGTTTCCTACACTTCTGTAAATTGGAGTTTCACTTCCAAAACTGTCAGCAGTTCTAGTCCTGATTGTTTCATAGTTCCATGGGCCACTTGCGTTGTTGCTATATGCTAGTTGGATTTCAAGTGAGGAACTAGCGGCTGAGGTTTCAGACCAAGTGGTAGTTGCAATATTTGAGCTTGCACTTAAATCCATTATTGGTGATTCAAATGTACCAAAGTAGCTAGATGAATCTAAATCCAAATACGCACTAGCACCAGTTCCAACGACATCAACATTACTTGCTGTACCAGCATCGAATCCACTCTCGTCTGGCGTATCAGCAGAACCATCATCTGAAGTTTGTATTGCTTGGTATTGTAAAGTTGTAAGTGTAACAGAACTACCAGCTACAACTCCAGCATCAATAGCCGAGTACTCATCCCAACCAGTTCTGTCACTTGCGTGATTTGCATTGTTTGCTGTTATACCTGTTGACCATGATGTTTGAACGAATGTGTATGTTGCTGCGTTAAGTAGTAAATCCTTATTTAGGAAAATAGCTGTTGAGGTAATCATGATGAGAATCATTACTGCCGTCATATACTGCCAGTATTCTTTAAATGGTCCAACGATATGCTTCTTGAGGTTAGTGATTTTTCTGATAGCTATTTCCCATCCGAAATATAGTGGTAGGATTAATTCTTTTCGTTTTTTCTCTATTGCATTTTTAATCTTAGAATCTTTTCCTTTCATATAACCTAGGAATTTCTCTCCTGCTATTCTATTCTTTCTTTCTTTTCTATTTATCAATCTATCTAATATTTCTTCTCTAAATAATTTAACTAGACCAATTGTTTTAGCTTTAGTATTTCTAGTTTTTTTCTTTAGCTTTCTCTTATTTATTTTTCTTGTTTTTTTAAATACCAAAATAATTCCTGCTATCACGAAATACGACATAGGAATAATACTAGCTAAAATTGAAAAACCTAAAACTAGATCGTTATTGAAAATGGAGTAACCGAAAATCCCAAACGCAAAACATGACGTTAGTAGAAACGTGAACAGTCTGTTTAGATTTTTAGTTAATTTTGTTTTCATTTTTTCTCAATAATTTTTGCTTTTTTTAAGAAATTCAAAAACGCAAAAATGCCGGCGTTTTAGTCGCCTATATACATTATAACATAGAAAAAACGATTTTTTAAGTAAAATTACCTTATTTTTAGGCTAATATTAAACAAAAAATGGGCTTAATTTTGCCCATTTTTGAGACTTTTCAAATATACTAGTTTATCCACATATTTTTTGTTATTTTGATGAATTTTTCCACAAATTTCCACAAAAAAAAGAAGAGAGATTTTGCTATAAATTTCTCTTCTTTTTTGAATTTGACATCCACGATGAGCGTTCACGTGAACGCTCATCGCCTCAGTCACCTCACACCACCAACCCAACCAAATATCTCTTCAATATTCTTCATGATCACTTGGAACACTGACTCTTGCTGACGTGGAGTTAGGATGGTGTAAACTTTGGATAATGCAGTGTTGCCTCCAGAGTCAATGCTTTCTACTCTAAATGAATATACTGTTCCTGGATCAAACTTAGTAACAACTACTACGTGTGTTTTGGTGTAGTCTTCATCCATTGCTGTCATCTCATCTAGCTCGTCAGTTGCCCTAGCTATTCCTTTCTGATAGTACATTTTAGATGTAGAATTCTCATTTGTTAGCCATGAAATAATAGACTGAATCTTTACATTCTTTCCTGGTGATATTGCTGACTTGGTTTGAACCTGATAGATCACTGGTGGTAGATCATCCTTTGCAGTTGAGAAACTAGATATCTTCTCGCTGACTGTGTTCTCACTTAGGTCTTTACTGATCAGTTCTACTTCATAAATCACTCCTGCTTCAAAATTATCTCCTTCTACCTCGTGGATAGTAGTATAGGTATCCTCATAAATTACTTTAGCCTCATCCACTGCCAATATATTATTCCTGTACGGAGTATATTTAATCGCTGAGTCTGCTTCAATATTAGTAACCCATTTAAATATCGCTACTTCATCTGAAATATTTTCAATCGTGTAATTAGCTATCTCTAATATTTCTTTTCTAGTTCTAAATGTGAAATCAGTGGATCTTGCTTCTGGACCTACTTTGGCTTTACTTCGGAGTTGGTAATGATACAGAGTATCTGGCTCTAGGTTGTAAATACTTACAATGTGTTCTGTTTCTAGAACATCTGGATTGCCCATGGTTTGTGTATATGGACTATCGCTTGTAGAGTCATACTCTACTCCTGGTACAATCGAAACTAATGAACTAGATTCTTTGTCTGTTCTCCATGCAATGGTTGCTGTGTTGGCTGTAGTTATTACTCTTGGTTCACCAGAGAGTAATGGAGCTGGAATTGAGCTAGCTAATTCTTCAATAGAATCCTGATGTAACATGAGAGTTGTTTCTAGATTATCTAGTGATACTCTACCTAGTGAACTCTTAATAATATCTAGAGCTTTTCTAGTAGCCTCCGCTGCGATATCGAGTAGACTCTTAGCTTCTTCTTCCTCTTTTTCTTGAATCTGCTCGTCTGAGAGTTCTTCTATTTCTTCAAATGTCATCTCGTCTTCTTCTTCTAGCTCTTGGGCTAGTGCTTCTGTTTCGGAGATAGTGGTGAATGA
>JAAEQR010000131.1 GCA_024231215.1 PVC group bacterium
GCTGGTAAGCAAGAAGCTGCCTATCGATCAGTCTAAGCTGATCTATTACCCGAACCGAGGCTGATATGAATTATTACTATCTGAAAATCTGTAATCAGCGGGCAAACGAGAACAAAGAGATTTCGTTGGAACAGCGTCACGAGAGATTTCCACAAGCTCCTTTTTTGATCCCTTATTCACGATCCTGTGCAATATTCAAAAAGCTCTAGCAGATCCTGGAACGCCGGAGAAAGATGGCACGCTTTACATAATAATTTTGGAATAGTTGTTTTGCATTCACATGCTATTGTACTGTATTTTATTTTGTTCACGTGTAATTTTGAGGCATTGATTTCCAGACATGGGCATAGGGGTAAGGTCGAGTGTTTATCTTGGATGAGACTATGATAATATATGGATGTATTATCCAAATCTAAGCTACTTTTGGTCCTGAACTTTTTTTGATTAGAAGCTTCGTTAAAAACTTATTTGAGGTTTAAAATTTAAAATTCAAATTTGTATGGAGATTTGGATGGTAAAGTGGATAGGCGTGTGGGGATTTGGGCGTAAACTGGACTTGGAAATTTTTTTTGGACGGTTAAATTTAGAAACAGGGTGAATGCTCAGCAACTAGGACGAAATTCAAAATGCGGCTCAGTA
>JAAEQR010000132.1 GCA_024231215.1 PVC group bacterium
AAAAATTTACACTTTGCAAGAAGCATTGGGTGACGATCGAATACGTTGTTAAGAATTGTCTGAAGAAGTCCGCGGATCGACATGATGTTTACTGGGTCAGATCCACATGCTGTAAGATACTATGGCTAACAATATGCATTCAGTATATTTACCTAGTGTAAAGGGTATGCATTTTGCAACTAGCAGGCTGGCAACATATTTCTCAGTCGCTCTTCGCATATACAAGATAAAAGTAGCTTGTTCATTATTGATTTAGCAACACTATTTCCGCTATATGAAGTCTAATGAATGATATCTAGTCTTTTAGTAGGTACAGCAAAGGGCAGTGATACACTAACTCCACGGGTTTTAGACGTAACCTTTAATCTACAATGACCGTACTTGATTTTCATTCAATTTTTTTTCGTTTATCTTTCTATAGCTTTTTATACCTTGTCTATTATTATTTTGATAGAACTTTTCCATTCATTTTGTTTCCAGATTTGTTTGAGACCGATTCTGACTCTGCTCGGTTTGCTTTCTGTTCCATTTCTAATTGCTGCTTGAAGGGCCAGACATAGCTCGATATTAACGTAGGTTAATGCGTAACTTTAGCTGGGAAATTTGGAAAAATTTGTGGTATGTGTTATCTATGAGCGAAACCCTCCCATTTAGCAATAATTAATTTATTTCTTTCTCTTTCTAAAACGAAGTCTCTCCTTTGATCCGGGGCGAC
>JAAEQR010000133.1 GCA_024231215.1 PVC group bacterium
ATGGAGTGACTATTTTTTATAATTTACATTACTAATTTTAGTAATTACTAAAATATAATTTAATTCATATTTTTTCTTTTTCTTAACTACTGAAACAGTCAATTTCCTACTCGTGTATTTTTTCTAGCCCTTCTCATGTATTGATGATTCTGTGTCCAGTCCATATGGAGTGACTATTTTTATAATTTACATTACTAATTTTGGTAATTACTAAAATACATGAGAAGGGCTAGAAAAATACATGAGTAGGAAATTGACTGTTTCAGTAGTTAAGAAAAAGAAAATATGAATTAGTTTGGTTATCATTCGAGATATAATTGTATTGCATTAAATCAATTTCCATTGCCACTCCATATGGAGTGGCACCAAAAAATTATTTTTGATTTTCAAATCTAGATGCCCATGCTCACATAACCTATGTTTAGCGTTGCATGAACAAAATTATGAGCTATATTTAGTGTTACATGTGAGCATGGACATCTAAAACTTGGAAATCTCGCAATTTCTTAGGTACCAAATCTAGATGTCCATGGCTACAATTTCAATTTTTGTATGTAAAATCTAGATGTCCATGCTCACGCCAACCTATGTTTAGCGTTCGCGTGAACGGGACCTATATATACTACTATTACTGTTCAACTACAACTTGCAAGCCGCTCGAAACACTCTATCGTACAGAGCCGAACTTTCTGCTGCTTCGCCAATGCAGCCTGATCATCCACTTTCATATGTCCCGTTGTGGAACGCAACGCTCAAATATCGCCCCTTTCCTTTCGTTCCGCTGTGGAACGTGACCAAATACCATCTAATATCATTCGTTTTCATTTATTCTGCCACTACTCTAATGGAACACACCACTCTGATGTCTTGGCACAAGCTGCCCAACAATGCCCGACTTGGGCCTAAGTGCTTTTCGCTCGTTGCGCTGCTCATCATGGCTACCAATCAACAATAACCATCCGTCTTCAGCCGTTGTGGCTGCCCGCAAATTGACTATTTTTCCTGAATTCCAGCACTCACGAACATTCCCTTGCGCTATCTTAACTATGGCCATTGCATAAC
>JAAEQR010000134.1 GCA_024231215.1 PVC group bacterium
GGGAGTTCACTTTCCCTGATTACAGTAAAGAACCTGTAAAAGAGTAAGCGGCCGATTCGGAGACAAAAACGGACCCTTCCAGTATATTTTACATGCTCTGTTACCTATAGTTAGGTGAAAGAGTTATAAAAAAAGAAAATAAAAAATTGCCCCAAAGGGAATAGATCTCCAGCCTGTGGATTGAGAGCCGAACACCTTATCCATTGGACTACAGGCCAATTGGAAACATTTTTCTAAATACTTTCTTTATAAGGTTATCATGTCATTTTGTATACCGTAGCGATACGTATTCAATGCGCATGCATTATTAATCACCCTATGATATCAAAATCATAATCAAAATTTCAGCTGAATACTCTAATTCGGCAGTACTCTGTCAGATGCACAGAGGACACTGTCAAGATGTTTAGAGTGGATACTGCACTTGGCACAGTTAGTGACAGCATGCCGGTTTTTCGACCACAATTTTTTTATGACTCAACCGATCATCATGAAATTTGGCAGA
>JAAEQR010000135.1 GCA_024231215.1 PVC group bacterium
AGTTAAAGGACATTAATATCACAATAAACAGTAAACAGTATCAATGAAGTTATGATGATGTCCCATGAATTCCTGATGAAGCTGCCCGCGTTCGCACAACTACTATAAAATTCTTAACGACATGATTCCCTTGGATCCTAGTACTTTTTTTACCCAAAGAACTGCGTCAAGAACTCGTGGACACGCAAAAAAACTTTTCGTTCCTGATATGCGGATTGACGTCCGTAAATTCAGCTTTGCTTGTCGAGCCATTGATAAATGGAACTCTCTACCCAATGACGTTATTTCGGCTCCTTCACTTGCCTCCTTTCGGAGGCGACTCGATTTTTGTCTTCCTGAGTTCACTTTCGATTGAGGGTTTTGAATAGTTGTTATCTTATCTTCTTTTTATTATCTGTTTTCTTCAAAATTTAAATAAATATTTATATTTTATTATTCTCCATTTTGCGCCATCTGTCTGTAAACTATAAAAATTAGTCTTTTCAGGCACACATAAGTGCACCTTGGTGCCTGTGTGTCTCATTCCCAGGCTTTCATGTTTATACGGCAGTCACCGACCACTTTTTGTTGTTTTGGTGTTGTTTTCTGACTCGGGAACAAATAAATTCATTCATTCATTCATTCATTACCGTACTTTTCACAGGTGAAAAGTTAGAAAACGAGTATGGTACCAAATGAAAGCCCTATAGCTGCTCTTTAGAGCCCCGGTAATCGATTTTGCATGGGTTTCGATTTTAGGGGTTCGTTTGGTTTTTCCCACTTCCGCGCAACCTGCCATTTTCTTCAGAGGCCGATATTTTGGATACAGGTGGTGCGATGGGGTCGAGCGTGAGATAGTTGGAAAGAGCAGGCAATTCCGCGTCGGCTGGATACCACATTGTTATGCTAAGCGGCTAAATGGAAGCAAAA
>JAAEQR010000136.1 GCA_024231215.1 PVC group bacterium
CTCACTAGGTTCAGGTCTTTCGTTAGGGGGAGGTTATTTTTTTGAAATTATGGTATATCATATGTAGTTTGTCGGGTGGTGTGGCAAATCGATCGGACTGGGAATCCAAATTGGGTGGAACATATTTTCACTAAAACCCATGTTTGACGTTGGAGTGAGCGACTAAGTTGATTGTGAGCGAGTTTTCATGATATACGTGACATATGTTTAATGTTATAATAAATCAGAAAACTTATATCCTACTGAATTTCTCTTTTATTGATTACCGCTGGTACAAGTTTTCTGATTATAGCATTAAACATTTGTTAATTCCTTGTAGGTAAAAATTTGAAAAGTGAGTATGCGTCTGTTTCCTCTCTTTCCCTGTTCAAGATCTGTAAAAGTTATTCGAGAT
This sequence comes from PVC group bacterium, assembly GCA_024231215.1. Taxonomy (GTDB): domain Bacteria; phylum Omnitrophota; class Gorgyraeia; order B26-G9; family B26-G9; genus JAAEQR01. The sequence continues at coordinate 395 of JAAEQR010000136.1, forward strand.
ATATAACCATACGTACTCATGCTTTTCTTTGCGAAAATGTCCAGTAGTCTATTCGATATATAAAAATTTTTATCATTAAACCACTTTGAAAGTTCTTTTCGCCAGTCATTAAGAAGCAAATC
>JAAEQR010000137.1 GCA_024231215.1 PVC group bacterium
GAAAACTTTAATTTCAACCTTTACCTCCACCAACCTAATGAAATATCAGATATCTCATCTTCTGACTCTAGCCATTCCTCTGAAGGTAAATTCAACAACAACTAATATTCAGCTGACGGGGCGCTTGATAGGTTTCAACTTCGCATGCCCATCCCAAGAAGACATCCAACTCGAAGGGAATTCACAGTAAACCTACCCACAATAAATGAAGTAGAAGAGGAGGATAGGCTGCTTTGGGGGACTTCATCTAACGTATCAAATTTAACGCGTAATTACTCAAATGAGAGCAGCAGCTACTACGACTACTTATATAATACCGACAACATAGGATCAAGAGAAAGAGACGATACCATTCCCTATTTCCTTAGGGACCCACAACAGACACTCATCATTAAAAGTAAGATTTAAATTAACGGTAACAAGAATTACAAAAGAAAAAATACGGAAAGCTTATAGTAAACCTTTACCACAAATTACTCAGGAACAGCTTGATTAAATTTTCCCAAATGAACGTTTTTACTATCAAGAAGATATTTAAGACTTATTTCAATAACTTCAAAACCGAAAGTGCAGTAACTACTCCGGCTTAACCGTCTTAGAAAGGGAATAACACATATAAACTTACAAGGAAATTTTACAACTGCATGATCAGCCTTAATTTATTGGATAAATTCATCAGCAACTTAAACTTTCAGGAGAAAGCGAATAAAAACGATATTTTCTTCATAAAGGTCTTTTTGACTATTTACCAACACTTTCTAGTTGAGTTTGACTACCCATTATATGAAGTAAGAGAGTTAGTGTTTTAATTTATACTAGGTTTACTTGAATAAATTCCTCAAAATTGCTATAAAGTTCCATGAGAACTTAAGAGAGGAAAATATATTATTTTTAGAGGAGAAACTATCACTTTTTTACTACGACTTAGATAGTAAATAAAATATTAAAGGTTAGCTGATAAGAATATGGACTCATTGTTTTATAAAAAGCAAGAGGCTATAGACTTTTATATAAGTGAGATTAAGAGAATAAGCAACCTAATCGGAGGTAGTCAGAAGACTGATTTTATGGTTTAAATAATTGATTATTGATATTGATAGTATACGAATATTAATATAAAGCAAAGGACTCGAACATAAGAATTTTAACGCTTTAAGTACTTAAAAGCAATTAAGCACTAATGAATCGCTTATCTTGCAAAACCTACATTTTTGCTATTATATGATTAATTTTTCTCTTAATCTCATACTTTAGTTTAAGACTGAAGGCATCTAATTGCTTTAATACATACCTTAATGCTTGCTTGATATTATTACACATTACTCATAATAAATACAAATACATTACTACTTCTTACCTGTAGAATAGAGTGAAAAGAATAAAACTTTTTTTACCTATTTGCCTACTATTAGAAGGATAATTAAATGTCTAATAAATATAAAAGAGTAATATATAACTTTTATTATATAAGTATAACTTAATAATAATAATAAATATAATAAAAATAAGATAAAAGAAAAAAATTAATATAACAATAAAACAAAGATCTTAAATTTCCTTAATTTAGCATAGGTTATCTAGCATGGTTATATTTTAAATTAAATTCTCCCACTACTATAACTCCCATAATCCTCACTCAAGAAAGAAAACTTCTCAAATAAACACTTTTTAGCTTCCTCCACATCAACTCCTTTCCTTTCTGCTTCTAATAACCCAGTATATAACTCAAATATTGGCCTATAACCTATAAAAAGTGTTAAGATTTAATATTTAATCTTAAAATATTACCTTGGAAATATAAAGTATATCCCATCTTATTCACATACTTATTCTTGTCTACATCATTTTCATAATATCTAAATAAGAAAGGGGCTTTGTTTGATACTTGAGTAAACTCGGGTTGGAAGGCCTTAGTACTTAACTCCTCTAAGAGGCTACTCCATAATGTCTTATCGAAATTTTGTAAAGCTGCCAGGGAATACAAGACATTCGCTATCGACTCTCCATCGGCGTATTTTAGTTTTTTTGTGAAGTTACTTATTAATTTATTAAGGTCATCCTCTTCTACCGATAACTTATCACAAAACTTTAGGTCCTGGTTTCTTGCTATCGCGTATAAAGTTCGAGAAGATACAGCTGCAGGTAAGTCTAAATCTTCCCCTCCGAATCTCACTATATTGACTAACTCTCTTGCGGTATCAACAAGACTCTCCCTAAGAATTTTTTGATTGCGGCTGATAGTGCTCTCACTTGCACTAAATTTTTTTAAGTATCTAAAAAGACTTAACTCATTTAAGTTAGACATAAGTTTATTTGAAAGCCCTACTGGTAGACTGTCATAGTCGTCTTTAAAATCTCCAAGGTTATATGAGTATGGATAAAGGGTTTGGTTGTTCATTAGGAATTTCTCTCCAGAATTATATCTTAGTGAGTACCAGATAGATTTGGGGTAAGTATATAGGGTTTTAATATTTGCCCTAAAAAAAACTCGAAGGGAATTGAAAGAAGGTATAGTGTAAAATTGTTTAAATACGGAATACTTGTAATGTTGCATTTATTTAAAAGCAATAAATAAAAATATAAAATAAAATATTATATAAAAAATTAATATAATCAATTATTAGTTAAAAATAAATTCAAGAAGTTATTCTAATGGCATCTAATCTTTTTAAAACAAGGCTGTTATGATAGTAGCTACAGCAAGTAAAATTCCGTATGAAATGAAGTTAGCTGATTTCTTAGTTGGATCTTCTTCTTCAGCAGCATCATCAATAGTAGTTAAATCAGTCTTCTTTGCCTCAGTCTCAGTTGATCCTTCAACTGCGATTTCAGCGCTAATATCATCATAATTTGGTAGTTTATCAATTGCTGCTTGTTGCTCAGCAGTGGCAATAGCGGCTTTCATAGGCTCTTCGGTTTCCTCAACTAGGATTCTAACTAAGAATTTCTTTTCTTCCTCTTTCTTCTTTTCCTCTGTCTCCTCAGCAGCAATGTAGTCAGCAATTGAGTCAAGTTGGTTGATTCTGAATTGGAGAGTGTTTCTGAAGAATCTAGCAGTAATCCAGTTGAGGCAGTTAACCTTATTGTAGTTAGCATCAAAGTTGTCACAATCCTTTGGAAGGGGTCTGTGAATCTTGCTTAATTCGATTAATTCAGTGAGTCCGGATTTCTTGCAGGCACCTCTGATACCGGTGTCGCAGTCAGATGGCATATTGAAATTGCAGCTTTTCTTTTGTGCTTCAGTAGCAGTTTCGCTGAAGATGTCGTTAGAGCATTTTTGTATGTGGATTCTTCTGTCGTGTCCAAAGTCAGTTTTTTCATAATTGAATGAAATATCTTTTCCGAGATTCTTGTCTTCCATAGTGGCATAAGCATACTGTTTGTTGGGATTGTTGCATCCGAATACAATCTTGTAAGCTTCAGGTAAGAAACCATCTTTAGTGAAATTCTTCTTAGTGACGTTGTTGTAGCAATTTCCAGTGCACACCATAGCTTCTTTCTCAATTACATATTTAACATCCTTATCACATTTGGCAGTGTGTTGGTAGTACTTAAATATTTCTGCGTCTTCCTTGAATTCTTCTAGTAAATCCTTATGTAAGTCTTGGGTGGGTTTGTGAGACTTAAGAAGTGCGGTCGCAGCAGCATCTTCTAATCCGAGGATTGCTTTAGCCCATGCCTTGAAGGCTTGTATACTTTTACTTTGAAGATATGTCGTGTAGTCTGCCCCACTGCTATCGTCCAGTAAACGAAGTTTAGATACGTTATCTGTATTATTGGTACTATTTGTATCATTCGTGCCATTAGTGCCATTAGTGCCATTAGTGCCATTAGTGTTGTTATTAGTGTTGTTATTAGTGTTGTTATTAGTGTTGTTATTAGTGTTGTTATTAGTGTTGTTGTTAGTGTTGTTGTTAGTGTTGTTGTTAGTGTTGTTGTTAGTGTTGTTTTTGGTATTATTATTGGTATTGTTGTTGGTCTTGTTGTTGTCGGTTTTGTTGTTGTCGGTTTTGTTGTTGTCGGTTTTGTTGTTGTCGGTTTTGTTGTTGTCGGTTTTGTTGTTGTTGGTTTTGTTGTTGTCGGTTTTGTTGTTATCTGTTTTGTTGTTATTTGTTTTGTTGGTGGGTTTACATCCCTTGTCATTGAAAAGCTCAGCAGCTTTCTTCAAAGACTTAGTCATAGTATCTAAGAAGATAACTCTGTACTCGTATAGATCGTAAGCATAATCTCTGAAGTTATCGACGATTTTGTCAACAGTTTTTTCAGAAAAGACAAAGCCTTCATAGACTCCATTTGAATCAATTACTCCGAATTTCTTTTGATTTTCAAGGCTGTATGCCAAGAATTTCCATCTGTGAGTTAATAAATTCATCATTCTCTTAGCAAAGGCAGCAGTAGCTCTGTTGGCTTGCCCTTGTTCTGAAGAAATTGGTTGTAAGGCGTGATTAATTCCCTTGTAGCTTTTGTCAACCTTCTTAGCCGCTTTCATAAGACATCCCATTGATCTTCTGCCTTCAAATGATCTCTTACTCAAGGCCTTTCCAGTGTTGTTGGCAATTTTTACTTTAATGTCCTTTAATTTTGTTTTAATAGTCTTGTAATCTAGGCAGTTTTTAGCATCTTTATTTGCTTTGAACGAATCGACTGCAAGTTGCTGCTCGTCAGGTGATAAAAATCCAATTATATACTGCAGTTTAACGAAACAACCCTGTTTTATGTCTACTACTGCTTTTATCGGTTTCGATTCTTCTCCTCCAAGCGCCGCGTCTACCGCGTAAAATTTCTTATACGCTTTTTCTCCCTTAGCTTTCCTTTTCTTTTTTGGTCCTTTGGTTCCGTTCCCACTTGTTCCGTTCCCACTTGTTCCGTTCCCACTTGTTCCGTTCCCACTTGTTCCGTTCCCACTTGTTCCGTTCCCACTTGTTCCATTCCCACTGGTTCCATTTCCACTGGTTCCATTTCCACTGGTTCCATTTCCACTGGTTCCATTTCCACTGGTTCCATTTCCACTTGTTCCATTTCCACTGGTTCCATTTCCACTGGTTCCATTTCCACTTGTTCCATTTCCACTGGTTCCATTTCCACTTGTTCCATTTCCATTGGTGCTATTATTGTCAGTAGCATTTGTACTATTACTACTATTGCTACTATTATTTTCATCAGCTAGTACTCTTAGATTTTGAACTCTTCCTGACTCTTCTTCCTTTCTTTGAACCTTGGAGTCGATGTTAGACTCAGAGTCTTTACAGTAGAAGGTGTAGAATGTCGCTAAAAATAGAAGTGTGTTTATCACTCTCATTATACTTTATTGATATATAGTTGTTATTAATTTATATATAAATTGGTAATTCATCAAGGAGAAAAATTTTAATATTATTATATTTAATATATAGATTAAATTTCATTTTTTATAGAATTTTAATATACAAGTTAAGGATGGGGATTGGGGATTGGGGATTGGGGATTGGGCCCAATCCCCAATCCCCAATCCCC
>JAAEQR010000138.1 GCA_024231215.1 PVC group bacterium
GGGGATTGGGGATTGGGCCCAATCCCCAATCCCCAATCCCCAATCCCCATTTCTAAAATATTTCACTCTAATTTCTATTGACTACTAAATTTAACGAAACCCGAAACTTCTAAATTAAATAATAATATTATAATATTAAAACACGTGTTTTTAAAATCTTCAAATATAAATACAAAAACATGAAATTCATTTATATATGAACAAGCTAGTATTTATTGCTATCCTACTCCTAGTAGCGTGCTACTCCTTTGCAAAGGAAGATAACAAAATTGACGGACCTGTAGTTGGAATCGATCTTGGTACCACTTACTCTTGCGTTGGTATCTTTAAAAACGGAAAAGTAGAAATTATCCCCAACGAACTCGGAAACAGAATCACACCATCAGTTGTTGCTTTCACTGATGATGAAAGATTAGTCGGAGAAGCCGCTAAGAATCAAGCTGCCTTAAACCCAAGGAGAACTATTTACTCTATTAAACGTCTCATTGGAAGAAAATACAGTGATAAGGAAATTCAACATGATAAAAAGCTTCTTCCTTATGAAATTGTCAACAAGGACTCCAAGCCATATGTTCAAGTTGATATCAAAGGAGAGAAGAAGAATTACTCTGCTGAAGAAATTTCCGCTTTCATTCTCATAAAAATGAAACAAATCGCTGAAAACTTCCTTGGAAGAGAAGTTAAGCACGCTGTCGTCACTGTCCCTGCCTACTTCAACGATTCTCAAAGACAAAGTACTAAGGACGCTGGAACCATTTCTGGACTTATCGTTCTCAGAATTATTAATGAGCCCACCGCTGCTGCTATTGCCTATGGTCTTGATAAGAGAGATAAGGAAAGAAATATCCTTGTCTACGATTTAGGAGGTGGTACTTTCGATGTCTCTTTACTTACCATCGATCAAGGTGTATTCGAAGTCATTGCTACTAACGGAGACACCCACTTGGGAGGAGACGACTTTGATAACAGAATCTTAGATTACCTTATGAAAGTTATCAAGAAAAAACATAATAAGGCTATCACTAAAGAGTCCAATGCTATGCAAAGATTAAAGACTGAAACTGAGAAGGCTAAGAGATCTCTTTCTTCTACTACTCAAGCCACTCTCGAAATCGATGAGCTCTTAGAAGGAATTGACTTTAAAGAAAACCTCTCAAGAGCCAAATTCGAAGAGCTTAATAACGATTTATTCAAGAAAACTCTTGAGCCATGCGGTAAAGTTCTTGAAGATGGAGGCATGAAAAAGACTGATATCCACGAAGTCGTACTTGTAGGAGGAAGTACCCGTATCCCCAAGATCCAATCCCTCATCAAGGATTTCTTCAACGGAAAGGAACCAAACAAAGGAATAAACCCCGATGAAGCCGTTGCCTTCGGAGCTGCCGTACAAGGAGGAATTCTTGGAGGAGAAGCCCTCGGAACCAACGAAGTTGTACTTATCGACGTTACTCCTTTAACCTTAGGTATTGAGACTGTTGGAGGAGTTATGTCTAAGATTATCCCAAGAGGTACTGTCATCCCCACTAAAAAGAGTCAGACTTTCACTACCTATCAAGATCAACAAACTACTGTCACTATTGCTGTTTTGGAAGGAGAAAGACCCATGATCAAGGATAACCATCAACTTGGAAAATTTGACTTAAATGGAATTCCTGCCGCTCCTAGAGGACAACCTCAAATTGATGTTACCTTCGAAGTCGATGAAAACTCTATCCTTAAGGTATCCGCTATAGAAAAGACTACTGGACATTCTGAGAAGATCGTTATTACCAATGATAAGGGAAGACTTTCTAAGGAAGAAATCGAGAGAATGGTTAAAGATGCTGAAACCTTCGCTGATCAAGATAAGAAAACTAAAGAAAAAGTTGACGGTAAGAACTCATTAGAAAACTACATCTACTCAATGAAAAATACAGTTGAAGATAAAGAAAAGCTTGCTGAGAAGCTCCCTGAAGCTGAAAAAGAACAAATTAAAAATGCTGTTAAGGAGCATTCTGACTGGTTAAATGCCAACCAAGATGCTGAGAAGGAAGATTATGACACTCATCTTAAGGACTTACAAGCTGTTTGTGACCCCATTATTGCTAAAGTATACAAACAAGGAGGAGGACCTGGAGGCCCCGGAGGCCCCGGAGGACCTGGAGGGCCCGGAGAACAATCTGAAGAACCCGACCTTTAAATTGCAATAATACACAAATAACTTATATATTAAATAAGAAAATATTCTCGTTAAGCTTATAAAACTATAAAGAATAATATAGTAATATTGAATATAATATAAAATAAGCTTAAAACAGCTATTATATATAAAGTCTTTAGTACTTTATATAGCTTGTTAAATATCTTAAATGATTAAAACAGGTATTTCCTTACTCATTTCTTCCCTCCTATATTCAAATTAATCACTTGCTCTTCATGACATTCGCCACCATTCTTAGGGTCGAATGTAGCCTGATAATACTTCCCATCAGCACTTATTACTAAACATTTAGTTATGCCTCTTACCAATTATTTTATTTTCTTCGCCAAAAGCACAAATCGACTTTAACTCAGGAATTCTAAACTGAGCGAAGCTCCTCTCAGCCTTGAAGAACTTTATTGGGAGGATCTTCGACCAACTATAAGGTAAATGCTACTAATTACAATGATTTCGGATTTTCAGGCATTTTATTTTCTTTATTCTTATCCTTATCATTTCTTATAATTTAAAATATAATATACTCATCTTTACCATCACTACTATCTAATTTTTGATGAACAGAGCCTAGTGAGAAAATATGAATAGTTCCTCTGTCAGACGAACAAGCCAAAAAGTCAGAAGTGGAATTAAATGTTATACTGTAAATTTCACTATTCTTCGAGCCTCGTCTTACTTCATGTAAGAACACTCCATCATCTGCCTTGAAAATTCTAATTAAAGTGCCCTAGCTTAAACACAATACCCTTACCTTATCACTCGCAGTAGCTAAAATACTTCCTTCAGTGTTAAGAGTCATATTAGCAATCTCAGACTCATGTGCATTAATGAGTGCAGTTAGATTTTTATCGTAGCTTTTGACTCTTACATATCCCTTAGTTTTGTCAGGGTAGGCAAGAACAGTTACTTTCTGGTCGGCGCTAACAGCAACAATGCCTTAAAGTTAAAGCAAATTCTTACCTTTACTATTCTCATATGTATCAATTGTATCAATATTTTGAAAGTTAACGAAGTTGAATACGTATATTTTATTTTCACAGACTACAATGATTCTATTTAGTAATTAGTAAGGTAAGCAACGTGTTTAAAGATATGGTTAAGTTATTGTATTAAAGATTGGTGTGGCTAATGAGGCCTGATATGTGGATATACTCACTTATCCTTTTTTAATTTCACGTTTTTCACATTAGAAGTAAATCTTAACTCGCTTATTACTTTCGATTGGTGGTCATCCCATAAAATAACTTTATTAGGAGAGTATTTAGGGGTTTTCCCTCCGCCAACTAAGGCTAAAATATTACATCGGTATAACATTTCGACTATTCCGATTCCTCCATCAAGTACTAAGGTTAGTTAATAGTATTACCTCTCTCGAAGTTATCTTTGTAAGGAAAAGAGTTGAATATTTTAAAGCCTCTTTCTGTGCCTATAGCAAAACAAGAGTTGTCTTGATTAAATGATGCATATAACATTTGGTCCTCAGTATTGTCCATTTAATAATAAATATTATTTTTATATATAATTAATTATAAATATTTTAAAGAGAATATTCCATAGCTAATAGTAAATATTTATAACATAGATAACTAGACGAATAGACGAATAGGGGATTGGGGATTGGGGATTGGGGA
>JAAEQR010000139.1 GCA_024231215.1 PVC group bacterium
AAAGAAACATATTTAACGCTATTTAGTTTTTATTTGTAAAATAACAAACAGCGAGAGTTCTAATTGTCCATTTTTATCTTATCGTGTTGATTTTGCATTGCCGCCAATTAAAGTTAGCAGCTTTTTTTACGAGGTCTGCACTATGAATAAGAATAGTTTCACCCTTTTTAAGCTTTGCCACATCAATCAAACCGTAGTAGACAGTTAGGTAGGTTAATAAATATGGGCACCATCTTCAAAGGATATTTTTTCACTTAGTTTAAACACATATTCCTGGGAAGTTACAATATGTGATTGCATAAAGCCAGGAAAAATAGAATAAACCCTGTCACCTGCTTTCAATTTTTTAACATCACTTCCAACAGCAGTCACCCGCCCTGTTCCCTCTATGCCAATCTCATCGCCAAAGAACGTATTAGCTCGTACACGATCAGATAGTAAACCTAGTGACTTCATCACATCTTTAAAATGCAGCGATGCCACTTCTACTTCAAATTCAACATCATTTGGTCCTAAAGGAGCCCGATCACATTTTTGAAAGTAAAGAGAATCAATTCTCCCTTCCTGCTTCTGTTGAAGATTATAATATGCACCCTTACTATCAATAAATTCCATATTGCTATCGTCGTCCGAATTTATTGTAGTCCTTTCCAAACGCAGTGCTTTCAGTTCTCCTTTAATAAGACACAGCTCTTGCTCATTTCCCACAAAAGAAAGTTTTTTAATCATTTCAGGAATTGACAGTGCCGAATCATCACTATGCAAATGTGAGAAAAACAAAGAAGGATATTCACTCATAATTGTTCTACAAAAACCAGTTATTGGAGCAAGGGCCAACTGCTCCATATGGGTATCTACCTTATCCGATGATAGAGATGTTGCTAAAAAGTAACGGTCTATATTCTCAATTGCAATCTGTTTTATTTCCATAGGGCAGGGTATAAACCTTCGCCTTTAGGCGGAAATGTCTTTAGCCGATTCCTCCTTCCGGTGTATAACAGCTTCTCACGAAAAACAACCGGGGGAAGCTGATGGACAAAGGACGATACAGACGTGGAG
>JAAEQR010000140.1 GCA_024231215.1 PVC group bacterium
AGCCGTTTTTGTCACATTTTTTAAGATTGAAAGATAGGACGACAATTGTATTCAGTTGGTGAAAGTCTTAGAATACTTTTTGAGTTTGTCCATTTTATTCATCAAAAACAGCCTTCAGCAAAACCATTTGGCAAATGTTTCGTTTCGGACCTAAATTCGAAAAAATATGGTTGCCCCATTAATCGGTTGATGAAGAACATTTAGTAGTATCGGGACAATTTAGTATCATTTGTTGAACAGGTGCTTGACGTAACTGTTGGTTTTCCTCACAAAGAAATGATTTTTTATTTCAGTGTACTGGTCATTAAAATGCAAGTCAAATTGAAATCTTAATAGTTTTTTGACAAGTTCGAGGGCGTTGGGCAAAAAGCAGGCTATATTATAATACATGGTGGCCCAGAGATGTGTCCCGAAAAGTAAACGCTTATTTCTCAGTAACCACTGAACCTAGCTACAGTCAGACCTCGTTAATATGGACACTTTGGGACCAAGGCAATTTGTCCATAATAACGAGGAATCCATATTATCGAGGGACCTATAAGCACATATATTTTTTAGATATCACAAGAAATGCATGATTTTTGATGATATATGAGCTTAACTAGAGCCTCATAATTGCTAAATTAGAGTGTTTAGAGCAATTTTGGTGACATAAAGGCCTTTACTGCATTGTTAGACCTTCTATCCATTTGATTTGGCATTAGCATATTGTCCACATTAACAAGGGCATGAGCAGTTTTTGTCCATAATAACGAGTGTCCATAGTAACAAGGGAATTTAGTGTGTGAAAAGTACTTTTGTACTGGCAAACACTGTCCACTGTCCAAAACCCAAGATCCATATTATCGAGGTCTACAACATGGGCAAATTTTTGTACCCTGGCATTTTGTCCATAATATCGCGGGATCCATATTAACGAGGTCCATATTAACGCGGGCTGACTGTAATACCGAAGCTGATGCAAATCCATCCATGGCTGATGCAAGAGCACAGCGTGACACAGCTTCATGCAAATTTCTGCTCCCTGAGGGAGTTATTTTCAACCGTTCGATCAGTGATTAAGAGATTTGACGTGTGATTTGCTCTCTGTTGTTTTTCTCAGATAGTATTAGTAGTAGTTGTAACTACTACGTGGCTACCACTCTGACGCCAGAACCGTGCGTGAGCAGCAAAAGGAACCAAGAGGAATAAATCGACTGGAGGGAGAGG
>JAAEQR010000141.1 GCA_024231215.1 PVC group bacterium
GCAGCCGCGTTTGGAAAACGTTGTCCATAAAATTGGGAAAGCGACACCCATAAACACAATGCCTATAACCAAAGGATTTATATTTTTCTTTCCCAATTTCCAGTTTGTGCGGTCTGTGGACACATCCCATGGTTCATCAGGGAGCATTCCCAAATTCCTGGTCAAGCAACTTAATTTTTTTTAATCTTGAAAAAGGCCCGAATTTATACCATAATCACCTTAACAAATGAAACAACAAACAAGAGGTGAAAAAAATGGAGCTAAATTCGAGCTTTACAGAGGACATTCAATACCGTTCGGCACACTTCTTGCATGCGTCAGTCTCCTTAATCATAGCGAGATAATTCTATGGCAATATTATGATCAAACGTCTTTAGTAAAAAATTACGCAAAACTCTGAGCCAATGAAGCCCGATTTTCCAATATTTTATTAATCCTTCTCCGAGTAATGTGACTAAGCCCCGTACATAAGGCCTCACTGGCTCTATATTAAAACCGGCATTGGTCTTTTCATCTATCTTAGAATCCTTGGAATCGTCATGGATTTCATACTCATCACTGATTTTATGACATTCCTGTTTAAAAGCCAAGATCAGAAGGTAAGCAATCATGTACAAATAGAATTGAATCTGAATGCCATCGGGACTGCGACTCATTAAATGTATGCAAGTCAACGTTCTTTTGATAAACCGGAAACATAATTCGATTTGCCAACGATAAGCATAAAGCATAATAACTTCGTATGTTGTCAGGTCGAACCTGTTAGTTACTAAAACATAGATTTCACCCATGGCCGTAAATTTTACAATACGATAGGTGTTATCATCCTTATCATTGGTAAATTTGACTTTTATATCTTTGATTTTACTAAAAAATTTAAAGAATTCACCGGGGATATCAATATTAAGTTCCTCCGATACATTATACAATATCCCTTTTTTGCCACGGATAATGAAAAACGCTTTTTTATCGCTGATATTTTTAAACAGTTTAAATGATATGTATCCACGATCACACACATAAGTGATGCCCTTTTGGAGAATATCTTTTAAAAACTTTTTCTCAGAATAATTGCCCTCTTTGGCTAAAAATTCAACAGGAATCATTTTATTCAGGTTGAAAGAAAGGTGCATTTTGATAGCGTTAGCCGTGCTTTTGTAAGATGCCCAGGACATTGTCGAAATAGCGGGGAAAAGCGAACCGTCGATTAACATAATCTGTCCCAAATGAGCGATTTCCGGGATATGTAAAAAGCTTAAAGCGGTAAGTGATTTTACGAAAATAGACCGAAACAGTTCTGGGTTATAGCGGACGAATGCTTCGGAATACATAGACTTAGATGCGACCGCCAATCCCAAATATTTCGCACTGTCAGATGTTTTTATATCGGTGACTAATAGGCTGACAGATTGTACCCGGTTAATAATTGCTGACAAAATATTTATAGTGAACGGTAGAAAGGACAAAGTGTAAGTGGCCGCATCATTCGGAATATTGTTTTGAGCTTCTTCTATGAACGGAATGACAGGGGCTAATATTTTATCAAAAACATTCAGATTATTATCATTCATGGCGTCTCCTTATTGTATGGTTAATTCAGTTAACGCCATTTTTGTAATATTTTAAGAAAAAATTGTCAACAATTTTTACGTTCAATTATTTTAGAATGTTATCCTTATTTAATTAAAAATTAAAAAATCTTATGCAATTTTCGTGCCGAACGGTATTGGAAAAAATCAGGGCGTCCTTATCATTTCGGCATCTTCACCTTTTTTTGGGTGCGCTGTTAATTGTTTTTGCCATAAGATTTTCTTCCTTTTTTACTCGTTCGCCGCCACCGCCATCTGAATATCGCGCTTATAAGCCTTCTCTTTTTTATTTATCAACCAACCGGCAATGATGACACCTACTGTGACAATGGCGATGATAATCGTCGCCAGGGCGTTGATATCCGGGCTGACACCGAGTTTGACCTTGGAATAAATCACCAGCGGCAATGTGGTCGAGC
>JAAEQR010000142.1:0-2500 GCA_024231215.1 PVC group bacterium
CATGTGGTTTAATTCGACGCCACGCGAAGAACCTTACCAGGGTTTGACATGTAGGAAGTACGAACCTGAAAGGGTTAGGACCTGTCAAATCAGGAACCTACACAGGTGTTGCATGGCTGTCGTCAGCTCGTGCCGTGAGGTGTTGGGTTAAGTCCCGCAACGAGCGCAACCCCTATCCTTAGTTGCCAGGTTTGATAACGAAAGTTATTAAGCGGCACTCTAAGGGGACTGCCAGTGATAAACTGGAGGAAGGTGGGGATGACGTCAAGTCAGTACGGCCCTTATGTCCTGGGCTACACACGTGCAACAATGGTCGGTACAAAGGGTTATGCCAAGCCGTGAGGTGGAGCTAATCCCAAAAAACCGGCCTCAGTTCGGATTGAAGGCTGCAATTCGCCTTCATGAAGCAGGAATCTCTAGTAACGGTGGGTCAGCCATACCACCGTGAATACGTTCCCGGGCCTTGTACACACCGCCCGTCAAGCGATGGAAGCTGGGGGTACCCGAAGTCCCGAATAGGGCCTAAGGTAAAACTAGTGACTGGCGCTAAGTCGTAACAAGGTAGCCGTATCGGAAGATGCGGCTGGATCACCTCCTTTCTAATAAAATCCATGGGTTTCGGTGACCTATGGTCAGTTTGGCTAATTTTTTTATATGATGGAAGCATGGATAACTCAAGAGTAGCGACAATGCTTGGGCTTCCGCGAATGGTCTTGTAATGACTTAATAAACGGGCCCATAGCTCAGTCGGTAGAGCACTGTGCTGATAACGCAGGGGTGACTGGTTCGATTCCAGTTGGGCCCACCAGTACTTATGTCCTATGGACTAATGGGGGTGTAGCTCAGCTGGGAGAGCACCTGCTTTGCAAGCAGGGGGTCGTCGGTTCGAGCCCGACCATCTCCACCAAATTTTTATCGGCATATATTTGCCTATAACAAGGAGGGTTCAATTGAAAAAAACGTTAGTGATGTTGTTAATAATTGGATTTGCGGTATTATCGGCAACAGCAGCTTTTGCCGAAAGCAAGGATACACTGGTCAGCGTAACAGCTGATTATTGGATGCCAAGTGTAGATGCTGAAGTTAAGAGCTCTGAGCTTGGGTTGCTAGGTAGCAAAATTAATATTAACGATGATTTAGGCATTGATGATTCAGAAACAATACCTTCGTTAAAAGCATCTGTTGATTTGCCATTGTTTCCAGAAGTAATAGTGTCATATTTTACAATTGACGGCAGTGGATCAAAAAATATTACAAAAGCCCTATCGTTTAAGGGGATAAATTACACAGCTGCTACAAATGTAACTTCATCATATGACATTACTCATTTTGAAGGTCTGTTAGCCTGGAGTTTTTTGAATCAGGATTTTACTAAACTCGGAGTTGTTTTAGGAGTTAAGTATTTTGAAGTGGAGACTTCATTAAAGGATAACACGACTGGAATTACTAAGAAGGAAGATGTTGCTGGTCCTGTTCCGGTGGTTGGAATAATCGGTGCAGTAGGATTACCAGGCAATGTTAAACTTGAAACTTTAGCACGTGGAGTAGTGCTTGAAGTTGGTGATGTAGATGCAGCTTTGTTTGATGTTGACTTGGGATTACATTACGATTTCAATAAATTCTTTAGAGCGTCTTTAGGTTATAGATATTTTTCAATAGATGCGGAAGATTCTAAAGAAAATGATACTGTGGATGTAAAATTTACCGGTCCCTATATAGGGCTAACTGGTAGCTTTTAAAAATATTTTAGGTCATAGGTAATAAGTAATAGGTAAAAAATAGAACAGAAATTAATTTTACTTTAAACATATAACTTAAAACTTATGACAAATTGCTCTTTGACAACTGTATAGTCCGAGAAATATAGCGAGTTTTTTGTGATCAAGATACAAAGGGCTTATGGTGAATGGCTTGGTACAGATAGGCGATGAAGGACGTGGTAAGCTGCGATAATCTGCGGTGAGTTGCAAACTGACTTTGACCCGCAGGTCTCCGAATGGGGGAACCCAGCCAGAGTTATGTCTGGTTACTCTGATGTGAATAAAATAGCATCGGTAGAGCGATACCGGGAGAATTGAAACATCTTAGTACCCCGAGGAAAAGAAAACAAAAGTGATTCCCTAAGTAGCGGCGAGCGAACGGGGAACAGCCTAAACCGGGTATGTGTAAACCTGTATGTGTTGCATATTCGGTGTTGTAGGGTTTAACATGGTCAATATACAGATTGACCGCCTGGCATGTTTTTATAGATGAACGGTGTGGGAAAACCGACCAAAGAAGGTGATAGTCCTGTAATCGAAATAAAAACATCTTGGGTTGTTAGAAACCTAATTACTACGAGACACGTGAAACCTCGTAGGAAGCTACCTCGACCACGAGGTAAGGCTAAATACTAATCTGTGACCGATAGTGAACAAGTACCGTGAGGGAAAGCTGAAAAGAACGCCGGTAAGGCGAGTGAAATAGTACCTGAAACCATATAGCCTACAAACTGTAGAAG
>JAAEQR010000142.1:5000-497756 GCA_024231215.1 PVC group bacterium
GAATACGGAAGTTAAGCCCTTCTAGGCCGATGGTACTGCAGCGGTTACGCGGTGGGAGAGTAGGAAGCTGCTGGGTTATTATTAAAGCCTCTGGTTGATTAATTTCAATCAGGGGCTTTTTTTATGTTTAATTGTCCCTGCGTGTTGCGCGTTGAAAACTTATAGGGAAAGAAATGTTATCATATGGGTGGACAGCTGACTTTAATGGGAACCCATTTTGCAAAAAGATAAACCATTCTTTTCTCCCTACCAGGTTGACTATACTCTTTTCAAGTGATATATTGGAATAATCTTAAGTCTAAACAATGGAGGTATGGATTATGAGTATAGTTGTTTTAGGGACAGTTGCATATGATAGTATTAAAACCCCGTGGGGAACTCGTAAAGATCTTTTAGGTGGTTCTGCAGCGCATTTTTCCATGTCGGCAAGTGCTTTTACTAAAGTACATTTAGCCGCAGTTATCGGGAAAGATTTTCCGAATAAGGATTTGAATTTTTTCAAAAAAAAAGGTATTAATGCCCAGGCTTTATTAAAAAAGGAAGGTAAAACATTCCGTTGGCAGGGAGAGTATAAGGCTGATGATTTAAACAGCGCTTGTACTTTACATACAGAGCTAGGTGTTATTATTACCCATATGCCAGAATTGACGGAAGCTCAAAAGAACATCAAGACAGTTTTCTTGGGTAATTACGATCCTGATTTACAGTATAAATTTTTGAAAACCATGCGCAAGCCGGAATTAGTTGCTATGGATTCGATGAACTTATGGATTCATACAAAATTAAAATCTGTTAAACGCTTGCTGAAATGCACTGATATTTTATTTGTAAATGATCAGGAAGCAAGAGATCTTTCAGGTGAGAGCAATCTAGTTAAAGCGGCAAAGTGTTTAAAATCTTATGGGCCTAAGATAATTGTTCTGAAAAAAGGAGAACATGGAGTATTGTTGTATTCTTCCAAAAGTATTTTTACTCACCCAGCTTATCCAATTGAAAAAGTAGTTGATCCTACCGGAGCCGGGGATACTTTTGCCGGTGGGGTTATGGGGTATCTGGCAAAAGCTAAGCGCATAAACGAGGGGGTGCTTAAAAAAGCTCTTGCTTACGGTACTATTTTTTCTTCTTATAATGTAGAAGGGTTTGGACTTAAGCGTACAGGAGCTTTAACAAAAAAAGATGTTCAGAAAAGGATGAAAGAATATAAGGGGTTCTTTCAGTTTTAATTATTGCTCGCCATTGTAAACCTTTTTCCTTTTTACACGTCTAACCATGTAGAAAGGGAAAGGAGGATGTCATGCCAAATAAAAAGATGAAAGTTGTTGTACTAGCTGCAGTTATGGTTTTGCTGTGTGGTAATGTTTTTCTATCTGCCGAAGAAGAATATACACCTGATTTTGAATCCCATGAGGGGGGAAGACACCAGAGGGGATCTATGCATGGCAAAGGAATGCATGGTCGTTCAGAAGAAAATCGTGGTAACATTCAAGAATTCAGAGCAACAATGCAGAAATATCGGCAAGAAATGTTTCAAAAATTAGAAACGGAATATCCCGAAGAATTCGCTCAAATGCAGCAAAGGCGAAAAGGGCAACAAAAAAAACGTTTGGAACAGTTAAAAGAAACTGATCCGGAGAAATATAAACAGCTAAAGGCTCGTCACGGAGAGCGGGAAGAATTGAAAAAGTTAAAACAAGATAACCCTGAGGAGTTTCAGAAAAGAATAAAAGAAAAAAGGAAGCAATTTAAAAATAAACTAGCTTCTCTTAAGGATAGTGATCCTGAAAAATTCGAGCAAATTAGAGATCGTATGCGCCAGAAGAAATTTGCGAGATTAAAACAGCTAAAAGAAGAAAATCCAGAAAAGTTTGAGCAGGTTATGCAGAGGAGAAAAGAACATTTTAAGGAAAAATTAGATCAATTAAAAAAAGAAGATCCTGAAAAGTATGAGCGTATTCAGAATAGAATTTCTGTGGTTAAGGAATATAAAACATTAAAGCAAAATGATTCGGAAAAAGCTGCAGAATATTTAGAGGAACACCCGCGTTTAAAGAAAATGATGAAGAATCATTCTTGGAGAATTGATGGAAATGAGTTCTGAATTTAAAATAGATAAGGATTTGATTGAACGTATCCAGGGAGGTGAAATGCATGCATTTCACCTCTTAGTGGATAGATACAAAGAAAGAGCTGTGCGTATCGCATATTCAGCTACTAGTAATCTTGCTGATGCACAGGATGTTGCACAGGAAGCTTTTGTTCGGATTTTTAAAAATATAAAAAATTTTAAATTTAATTCTAGTTTTTCTACTTGGTTTTATCGTATTTTAATAAATCTTTGCCGTGATTTTTTGCGCAGGAAATCTTCTTCTCGGATATGCCTGGGGAGTAAAACTGAAGGTGATCAGGTATATGAGCTGAAAGATGACGGGGCTAATCCTGCCCAAGGCTTAATAATAACAGAATTGGATGAAAATATTCAAGCAGCGATAGAGGAGCTGCCGGATAAACAGCGAATAGTTTTTAATCTTAAGTATAAGGAAGGGATGAAAATTCGAGAAATAGCCGAAGTAATGGGAGTTAGTGTTTCAACTATAAAAGTTCATTTGTTTCGTGCAGTTCGCTCTCTGCAAAAAAAACTACGTCCGTATTTGAACGAGGGAGGCCGGTCATGTTAGCCTGTTATTTTTTAAAGAAAAAACTATACGAGTATGTGGAAGGAGAATTAACAAGCCAAGAAAAAAAAGAGATAGGGCGGCATCTTACAGATTGTGCAGGGTGTCGTAAACGTGTTGCAGAAATTAAAAAGATTATTAATGCTGTGGAGAAAAAAGAAAAACTATTTTTAAATGAAGATTTTTGGCGTAAATTTGATGAACGTCTAGATGTTCAAAAATCTGCAAAAACGCCGATATATAAAAGGCTGGTATTATCAGGTGATTTTTATCGGACGAGAGTTGCATTAGCCACGGCAATTTGTATAATATTAATGCTTATTGGAATTAATAATTATTTGCCCCAGCCAGTGTCTATAGATGAACAAGCGCTTGTTGATACTTCGATACTTCTTGATGAGATGGAAGAATTGTGTTTAAATCACGATGAAGAGGGATATATTGATGAAATCATTCTACAGATTGAATTGGAACAGGTATAATTATAAGATTTCTTGACTTGGGAGATACAGAGAGGCTATAATTTTAGAAGTGATTATAATTTACGTGACCATAAATCAGTTGCTTATTAAAGAGGGAGGGATATATGTCGAAGGCGAGAGCCGGTAAGGAAGTACATGCAGTAGCAGATGACCAGATTGGTACTTTAGCGGATATTAGTCAGTGGATGGCGGATAAGGGAATTAATATAAAAGCAACCTGTGCTTATGCGGACAACGGCAAGGCTCATTTTCTTTTTGTTACATCTGAAAACAAAAAAGCCATGGAAATACTTCGCAATAAAAAAATTGAAGCAACAGAAGATGAAGTTGTTGTTGTGGAAATGCAGGATAAAGTTGGGATGCTTAAAGATATGGCCAAAAAGCTGAAAAACGCTGAAGTTGATATAAAACATTTATATGGAAGTACAAGTGGTTTAGCAAACGCGGTATCAGTTGTTGTCTTTAATTCCGATGATAATAAAAAGGCAGTACTTGCTATCAATAAATAAGATAAAGGACAGGTCTTAGACCTGTCCCTACCGTTGATTGTCCTTGACAGTATGCTTTTTATATGTTATATTTTGATGGTCTTCGGGAAAGGGTGTAAATCCCGACTGGCAGTATAGCCTGCGACTCCACCATAAATCATGGCGGACTGAGAAGGTGTGATTCCTTCGCCAATAGTGTTACACAGATATAGCAGTTTCCCGTGGTGAATAGTACTAATCTTTTTGGTTTCAAATGGCTCCGAAAAGCCTCGACATACCTCAGTGGGTATGTTTGCGTTTTTCAAATCCATTGATTCTCAAAAATCTTAACACTCTTCATCCACTGAATACTACAATACCTGTGTCGAGTCTAGATGAGAGAAGACAGATTGCTTGAGGTGTATTGCGATTTATAAATCCCGAAGATTTTAATTTCTTCGGGATTTTTTTATTTTAAAGGAGCATTTATGAAGTTTAATACAATACCGGAAATACTAGACGATTTAAAACAAGGGAAAATGGTTGTTATCCTTGATGATGCTAATCGGGAAAACGAAGGCGATTTAATTATGGCCGCAGAGCATGTTACCCCTGAACATGTCAATTTTATGGCTAAATTCGGAAGGGGGCTTATTTGTGTGGCCATGGAGGGGAAACGCTTAGATGAGCTGGATATTCATTCTATGGTTGGCCGGAATGAGTCTTTTATGGGAACAGCATTTACGGTTTCCGTGGATGCAAAAGAGGGGATTTCTACGGGGATTTCTGCGTATGACAGAGCTAAAACAATACAACTTTTAATAGATAAACAGACAAGGCCGGAGAACTTGGTTCGCCCAGGTCATATTTTTCCTTTACGTGCGCATGAAGGAGGAGTGTTAGTCAGGGCTGGGCATACCGAAGCTGGGGTTGATTTTATGAGGTTGGCTGATTTATCTCCAGCAGGTATTATATGTGAGATAATGAACGATGATGGAACTATGGCTCGTACGGCTGAATTAATGAAGTTTGCCAATGCCCATAATCTAAAGATCGGAACGATCGCGGATTTAATAAAGTTTAGACGCAAAAATGAAAAATTAGTGCGTCGGATTGAATCGGCACAACTACCAACCGAATACGGAGAATTTAAATTATTTGTTTATGAATCTGAGGTGGATGCACAGCCTCACTTGGCTCTCGTATGCAATAATATATCGGATTCTTCTTTAGTTAGAGTTCATTCAGAATGTCTTACGGGTGATGTTTTCATGTCTAGTCGTTGTGACTGTGGAAATCAGCTGCATAGAGCGATGGCAATGATTCAACAAAATGGATCAGGTATTTTGCTTTATATGAGACAGGAAGGTCGGGGAATCGGATTATCAAACAAGATTCGTGCTTATAAACTTCAGGATGATGGATTGGATACAGTAGAAGCCAATGAAAAATTAGGGTTTGAACCGGATTTAAGGGATTATGGGATTGGAGCACAGATATTAGTTGATTTAGGAGTTAACCAAATTCGTTTAATAACAAATAATCCTCAAAAAGTAATCGGGCTTGAAGGATATGGACTAGAAATAGTCGAACGAGTTCCGTTAGAAATAAAGCCATCGAATTATAATAAAGACTATTTGAAATCAAAAAAGGAAAAATTAGGACATATACTTAATTTTGTTGAATAGGGAGGAAATAATGAAGATTGTTGAGGCTACTTTAGATGCAAAAGGGAAAAAGTTTGGAATTTTAGTATCGAGATTTAATTCATTTATTACAAAAAGGCTGCTTGACGGAGCTATTACAGAATTTAAAAAACAAGGAGCGGATGAAAAGAAAATAGAAGTTGTTTGGGCGCCTGGTTCTTTTGAAATGCCGTGTTTGGCCCAAAAGCTTGCTAAATCTAAAAAATATGATGCCTTGATTTGTTTAGGCGCAATAATCCAGGGAGACACCCCTCATTTTGAATATGTGGCTTCTGAGGCAGCAAAAGGAATTGCAAGTGTATCGATGCAAACAGGTGTTCCAGTAATTTTTGGTGTGATCACTTCAGAAAATTTAGAGCAGGCAATACAGCGTGCCGGAGCCAAGAGTGGTAATAAGGGAGAAGAAGCAGCTAGAGTGGCGATAGAAATGGCTAATCTTTTAGAACAGATATAAAAATAAGTGAGATTATATGAGAAAAAGAACCAAAGCACGTGAATGCGCACTGCAAATGTTATATGCAGTGGATATCAGAAAAGAATCTCCTCAAACAGTTCTGGAAAACTATTGGATGGAGCATACAGAACATGGTGAAGTAAAAGAATTCTCGGGAAAACTTCTTAAGGTAACTCTGGAACATTTAAGTGTTATTGATGAATTGATAGCTAAACATACTGATAACTGGCGGATAGAACGTATGGCTGTTATCGATCGAAATATTATTCGAATGTCTACCTGCGAACTTTTGTTTATTGAGGATATTCCGCCAAAAGTATCTATTAATGAGGCCGTAGAATTGGCTAAAAAATATGGGGACGATGAATCCGGACGTTTTGTCAATGGAGTTTTAGATAAAATCAATAAGATTGAGTGTAAAAAAGAAAGTGAATCAAAAAAATAAATTCATTGATTTGCATGTACATACTAACTTTTCAGATGGTACGTTTACACCGCAAGAAACAGTAGCGTATGCTCTTAAAAGAAAAATGGCAGCAATCGCAATTACAGATCATGATTGCGTTGATGCTATTCCGCATTGTATTAACACCGCCCAAGGTGAAAATATCGAAATAGTTCCTGGCATAGAATTGGCTGCAGAGATCGGTGACCGGGAAATTCATGTCCTCGGATTATTTATTGAATGGAATGCCCCCTGGTTTCTTGAAAAATTAAAACAGATAAGAGAAGCACGCTTTGTTCGCATGCAAAAAATGATACAGAAACTATCTGATGTTGGCATTGATATTTCAGAAAAAGAAGTTCTAGCTTTAAGCGGATCTTCGGGGAGTATTGGGAGATTGCATCTTGCTCGCGCATTGATCAATAAGGGGCAAATTCGTTCTTTTCGAGAGGTTTTTGATAAGTATATAGGTAATGGCAAGCCTTGCTATGTGAAACGTTTGAGTATCTCCCCAGAAGAAGTAATTGATATGATTAAAAAACTAAAAGGTGTGCCAATCCTGGCGCATCCAGCCGTTACTAATAGTGACAAAATGATTCCAGAACTTGTTCAAGCCGGATTGATGGGCTTAGAAGTTCATCATTCCGATCAAAATAATACCGCAACTAAACGATACGCAAAAATAGCCAGAGAGTATGGCTTGGTAGTAAGCGGTGGTTCTGATTGTCATGGCATGGGGAAAGGATATCCTCTTTTAGGAACACTAAATATCCCTTATGAGGTTTTAGAGAATATTAAAAAAGCACGAGATGCAGAATATAATATAGCGGATAGCGTTTAGCGTATAGTATTTTCCAGAAGATAATTATAGAAAAATAAAAATGAATAAACAAGATTTGAAATATCTAAATATGACGATTGATTTGGCACGTAAGGCTGAAGGCAAAACATGCCCAAATCCGCTTGTCGGAGCAGTGCTTGTAAAGAGTAATAAAGTTATTGCTGTTGGATATCATAAACGCTGCGGAGGTCCTCATGCTGAGATCAATGCAATTAAAATGGCAGGCATTAAAGCCAAAGGTGCTACGATATATGTTAATTTAGAGCCGTGTTCTCATTTTGGAAGGACTCCGCCTTGTACGCAGGCAATTATCAAAGCTGGAATTAAGCGTGTGGTTATAGGAATGAAAGATCCTCATCGGGTTAATAATGGCAAAGGGATAAAAGAATTGCGCAAAGCTGGGATTAAAGCTGAACTGGCAAAAAATCCTAAACCGTTTATTGAACTTAATGAAATATTTGTAAAATATATCACACAGAAGATGCCGTTTGTTATTATTAAAGCCGGCCAGAGCCTGGATGGAAAGATTGCGACTCGTACTGGAAAATCAAAGTGGATTACCGGCAAAGATGCTCGTGAACATGGCCAAATGCTGCGAAGTAAGAGCGGTGCAATAATCGTAGGTATTAATACTGTCCTAGAGGATAATCCTTATTTAAGCTGTCGTTATCGAGGGAAACTTGAAAAAGACAGGCCGGTAAAAGTAATAATTGATTCCCAATTGAGGGTATCGTTAAAAGCAAATATATTTAGTAAGAAGTTATCTCCTGCGCCGGTAATTATTGCAACGACTAAAAAGGTCTCCAAGCAGAAAATTAGAAAGTTAGAAAATGGGGGCGCAGCAGTTTGGATTTGTCCGTCTAATAAAGAAAATAAAGTTGATTTAAAATTTTTGATGAGGGAGTTGTCAAAAAGAGAGATATCCAGCGTGCTTGTTGAAGGTGGTGGTACACTGAACGGAGCTTTTTTTGATGCTGGGTTGGTAGATAAAGCTTGTTTTTTTATTGCGCCAAAGGTTATTGGAGGTAAAGATGCTGTTAGTTCGGTGGGGGGAATGGGAATTGACTCTTTACAAAAGGCGATAAATCTGGATAATATAAAAGTAATAAAATTAAAAAAAGACATTTTAATCGAGGGTAAAGTTAATGTTCACAGGAATCGTTGAAGAGATAGGGATAGTAGAGAAAGTTGTTAAAGGCAAGATGATGCATCTTGTTGTACGAGCAGAAGAGGTCTTGAGAGGCTCTAAGCTTGGGGACAGTATTAGTGTTAATGGGGTATGCTTGACTGTTACTAATCTTGAAAAAGGTCGGGTTGCGTTTGATGTTATGCGTGAATCGCAGGAAACAGCTACTTTTAAATTTATTAAGATTGGAGACGGGGTTAACTTAGAGCGTGCCCTACGGGTTGATTCCCGGCTTGGCGGCCATATGGTATCCGGACACATTGATGGCATGGGGTTAATAAAGAAAAAAATTAAGCAGGCAGAGAATGTTATTTTACAAGTAAATGCAGATAAAAGCATTCTGGGTTATTTAGTACCTAAAGGATCTATTGCTATTGATGGTGTGAGTTTGACAATTATTGAAGTGCAAAAGGATTATTTTAGCGTGGGACTAATTCCGCTGACTTTAAAAAGTACAAATCTAGGTTTTAAAGAGCCGAAGACCAGGGTAAACCTGGAAGTAGATATGATTTCTAAGTATGTGTTTAGATTTTTTGAAAACCAAAAGGATAAAAGCAAGGGGCTTACGGAAAAAAACTTGCAGGATATGGGATTTGTTGACTGAAGCAAGTTGTTATGTTATGATATGAAATCTCGTGTTTATGTTTTTCGGGGCGTAGCGCAGTTTGGCAGCGCGCTTCGTTCGGGACGAAGAGGTCGGTGGTTCAAATCCACTCGCCCCGACCATATAATAATAATCCCATCAACTTAATGTTGATGGGATTTTATTTTGTGCTTTGGCTCGCCCCGCGAATGTAGCGCAGGTAGCGAACGACAGGTCGGTGGTTCAAAGTCACTATTGACGATATTTCCCTCGGGTGGTATTATAATTACACTGTTTTCAAGAAAAAACGACATGTCACATATTCACTGTTATAAGAAAATGATAAAGGAGAAAAAATGGAAAATAGAAACATTTAGAAAGGGGACAAGGGTTGTATGTTGTATAACTGAAAATTAAAGGAGGGAAGAATGAAGACAACTGAAATAACAGTACAGGAACTTAATGCGCAGGAGTTTATAAAAACAAAAGTAGAAGAAATATCGTCTATGGTCGGTGACGGCATAGCTATCAACGCTCTTTCCGGAGGCGTGGATTCTGCGGCAGTTACGATGTTGGGGCATAAAGCGCTTGGTAAAAGGCTTAAAACATATTTTGTGGAAAATGGACTTATGCGCAAAGACGAACCTCAGAAAATCGTAGAGCTTTTTAAAAAACAGGGTGTCGAGGTGATACTCTTTGACGCTAAAGAAGAATTTTTCAGCGCTCTTAAAGGCATTATTGACCCCGAGCAAAAAAGAGAAGCTATAACGCAGACGTTCTACAAAAATATCTTTGGCAAGCTAGTAAAAGAAAGCGGCGCGAAATATCTTCTCCAGGGAACAATTCTTACTGATGTTGATGAGACTGTAGCTGGTATCAAGCGCCAGCATAATGTTTTTGAACAGCTGGGTATTGATCCTCAGGAAGCGTTTGGATACAAGATTATTGAGCCGCTTGTACAAATCAGAAAAGACAGCGTTAGAAAAGTAGCCGAAGCAGTGGGTTTGCCTGTGTCTATCTATAACCGTATGCCTTTCCCGGGGCCGGCTCTTTCTGCAAGAGTTATCGGAGAAGCTACCCCTGAAAAGGTTGAGCTTGTCCGTCAGGCAACAACTATAATTGAAAAGATACTTGCTGATGTGAAAGCCTTTCAGTATATGGCTATTTTGCATAATGATCGGGTAACTGGTATGCGCGACGGAAAAAGAGATTTTGGGCAGCAGATAGAGATACGATGCTGGGATAGCGTTGATGCAAGAACAGCGACACCTACGAAATTGCCCTATGATACCCTGATGGAGCTTTCAAATTGCATATTAGCGGAAGTGCCGGGTGTGGTGAGTGTAACATATAATATTGCTGCAAAACCACCCTCAACAATGGAGGCGATTTAAACAGTTATAATGCTTTGATAGATGTTTTTAATTGGAATAAAAGGAGGTTAAATGAGTAAGATTAGGATTATGCCATGTCTGGATATGAAAGACGGCAGAGTAGTCAAAGGAATAAATTTTGTTGAGCTAAAAGACGCGGGCGACCCTATTGAAAATGCAGCTTTTTATCAGAAAGAAGGTGCCGACGAGTTGGCTATGCTGGACATAGCAGCAACACTCGAAAATCGAAAGACAAGGCTTAAATGGGTCAAGGATGTTTCGGCAGTTATCAATATACCTTTAACAGTGGGCGGAGGTATCTCTAGCCTGGAAGATATTGAGATGGTCATCGCTGCTGGTGCCTCTAAAGTTTCTATGAATAGCGCTGCGGTTAAAAATCCGGAGCTTATTAATCAGGCAGCAGAAAAATTTGGTTCCGAGAAGATAGTTGTGGCTATCGATGCAAGAAGGAACACTGAGTTACCTTCAGGATTTGAGCTGGTAGTTTCCGGCGGCACAAAACCATTAGGCAAAGATGCTGTTGCCTGGGCAAAAAAGTGCCAGGAGCTTGGAGCTGGTACTATTCTTCCGACAAGCATGGATGGTGACGGAACAAAGGCAGGCTACGATCTGGAATATACAAAAGCCATTGCAGATGCAGTGGAGCTTCCTGTTATTGCTTCTGGCGGAGCAGGTACCTTAGAACACTTCTATGAAGGTGTTGTAAAAGGCGGAGCAAGTATACTGCTTGCAGCTTCTGTTTTTCATTATCGCACGTTTAGTATTGGGCAGGTGAAAGCGTACTTGAAAAATAAAGGTATTGAAATTAACGAATAAAAGATCACCTGATATAATCCAAAAGAAACCTCTAACCAATAAATCTCTCGAACCCGGAGGAGGCATTTTTTTGTATTATTAGCTTATATGGGGTTGAAAATATTGATTTTTCTTGCTAAAATAAGTTACGCGTAGTATTATTTTAATTGTTTGCTAAAGAGATAAAAAAGGGATTATTATGGTAAAAATGAAGGCAGTTAACCTGCAATCAAGTAAAGAGTTTGTTCTGCATAAGTTTGGGGAGGATGCCTTGCGTAAAGTAATCGATGCTTTACAGGAAGAAGACAAGGTAATTATTGATCGGCCGAGAATAGTAGTTACTGAATGGATTCCTCTAGACACGTGGATACACTTTTTTGAAGGGATTGTCAGAGAGTTGAATCATGGTGACGAATCAATCATGCTTGATGCCGGCAGGCATAATGCTGAAAAGGAATTAAACAGTATTTACAGAGTATTTTTAAAAGCAGCTAATCCTGAATCAATTGTTAAGTATTGTCCGATCTTTCTGAAGTTATACTTTAATTCAGACGAAAATAATATAGAAATGAGCACTACAAAAGTAGCGGAAAATAAATATGTGTTTTTAATTAAAAATTTTGAAACCCGTCATCGGTTACTAGAATTAGGGGTGCAGGGATGGCTGCAAAGAGCATTTGAGCTTAGTCGGGCTAAAAATCTTAATGTTGAGCTTACTAAATCTCTGGGGCAGAGGAATAGATGTTTTGAATATACAGTGAGTTGGGGTTAGTTTTTTAAGAATATGTTACTTGTAATTGATATTGGAAATACTAGTATTACATTTGGGTTAAAAAGAAATAAAAAATCTTTTACTGTCTGGAGACTGCCTACAAAACAGATTTGTAAACCTGCGATTTTTAAAAAGTTCATTTCTGAACAGTCTAATAAATTCCGGTTTAAACTTTCGCAAATAGATCATATTGTTATTTGTTCTGTAGTTCCTTCCATAGATCATATATTAAAAAAACAATTAAAGAAAAACTTTTCATCTGCTAAGATCGCAGTGCTGGGTAAAGATATTAATATTCCTATAAAAAATAAGTATACTTATCCCGAACAAGTGGGGAAAGACAGGCTAGCTAATGCTTTGGCTGCAAAACAACTTTATGGATTACCAGCAATTATTGTGGACTTTGGCACAGCAATAACTGTGGATGTTGTTTCAGGCAAGGGGGAGTATTTAGGAGGCGTAATAACTCCAGGAATCACAATATCATTAAATGCATTATATGAGAAAACTGATTTGCTTCCTTTGGTGAATTCTAAAAAACCGCGCCAAATTTTAGGAAAAACCACAAGTAATTCTGTGCGAAGTGGTATTTTTTATGGATTTGGGTATTTGGTAGATGGCATTATTAGCGCTCTTAAAAAGGAAATAAGTGGGGCTCCGGTTGTCTTGGGCACTGGCGGTGGATTGGCATTGGTGAGGCCATTTTGCAAGAAGATTGATAAGTATGATGCAATGTTAACATTGCATGGCATTGAAATAGCTTTTAATTTGTCGAATTTGAACGAAAAAGGCCATAACAAGGCTAAAAAGTCCAAAAAATAACCATATATCACTAATATCACGGCTTGATTTATGTTTTTGACTGTGATATTTTTAAAACCTATGAAATTAGCACTCCTCTAGGTAGAGTGCTGATAATATGACTGGCTAAAAATAAGGAGGTGTATAGATGAAGTTAAAGCCATTAGGGGATCGTGTGATTGTTAAAGTCCTCGACGCGGAAGAGAAGACATCTGGTGGTATTGTGTTGCCGGATTCGGCAAAAGAAAAACCGCAGCAGGCTGAAGTTGTTGCAGTAGGAAAAGGAAAAACTTTGGAAAGCGGTACAGTGGAAACACCTGATGTAAAGGTGGGAGATAAGATTCTTTTTGGTAAATATTCCGGTACAGAAGTAAACACAGGCGGCACAGATTATTTAATATTGAGAACAGATGACATCATGGCAATAGTTAGCTAAAACATTTTTGGAGGTGAATTATGGCAAAACAGCTTTTATTTAGTGAAGAGGCAAGACGTGCTGTGCTACGTGGCGTAGAACAGCTTGCCAAAGCAGTAAAAGTAACCCTTGGTCCTAAGGGAAGAAATGTAGTTTTAGACAAGAAGTTCGGTTCTCCTACGATCACTAAAGATGGTGTGACCGTGGCTAAGGAGATTGAGTTGCAGGATCCGTATGAAAATTTAGGAGCAGAGTTGGTTAAAGAAGTTGCTTCTAAAACTAGTGATATTGCTGGTGACGGAACTACAACGGCAACTGTTTTAGGTGAAGCAATTTTTAAAGAAGGTCTTAAGAATGTAACTGCCGGTGCTAATCCGATGTCTTTGAAAAGAGGGATTGATGCGGCAGTAGAAGCTGTGGTTAAAGAATTGAAAAAGCTTTCCAAGCCGATTAAAGATAAAAAAGAAGTAGCTCAGGTGGCAACAATTGCTGCTAATAGTGATTTTGCAGTAGGTGATTTGATTGCAGAAGCTATGGAAAAAGTTGGTAAGGACGGAGTAATTACAGTTGAAGAAGCTAAATCTATGGCAACTACTTTAGATGTAGTAGAAGGTATGCAGTTTGACCAGGGATATCTTTCCCCATACTTTGCAACAGATACAGACAGAATGGAATGTGTTTTAGAAGATCCGCTTATTCTTATCTATGAAAAGAAAATATCCGCATTGAAGGATCTCCTGCCGCTTCTGGAAAAAGTTGCTAGAGCTGGTAAACCGTTAATGATTCTTGCTGAAGATTTAGAAGGTGAAGCATTAGCGACTTTAGTTGTGAATCGAATTCGCGGAACGCTTTCTTGCTGCGCTGTAAAGGCTCCGGGATATGGAGATAGAAGAAAGGCAATGCTTGAGGATATCGCAATCTTAACCGGTGGTCGTTCGATAACTGAAGATCTAGGAGAAAAACTGGAGAATGTTGAGGTTAGTGATTTAGGAAAAGCAAAAAGAATCAGAATTGATAAGGAAAATACAACAATCGTTGAAGGAGCTGGTAAGACTAGTGAAATCAACGCAAGAATTGCTCAAATCAAAAAGCAAATAAGTGAAACAGATTCTGATTATGATAGCGAGAAATTGCAGGAACGTTTGGCTAAATTAGCCGGTGGAGTAGCTGTTATAAATGTTGGAGCAGCTACTGAGACAGAAATGAAAGAGAAGAAAGCAAGAGTTGAAGATGCTTTACATGCAACTCGTGCTGCTGTAGAGGAAGGTATTGTTCCTGGCGGCGGCGTTGGGCTTCTCCGCGCAGCAGTTTCTTTGGATAAGTTAAAACTTTCCGGAGATGAGCAGATTGGGGTGGAAATAGTTAAGAAGTCATTAGAAGCTCCGATTCGTCAGTTAGCTCAGAATGCTGGGTTAGAAGGTTCTGTGGTTATTCATAAAGTAAAAGCTGAAAAAGGAAATATTGGATATGACTTTAATAAAGATGCTTATGTTGACATGATTGATGCCGGAGTGCTTGACCCGACAAAAGTCAGTCGTAGTGCTTTAGAAAATGCATCCAGTATTTCGGGTCTTTTATTAACTACAGAGACTTTGATTACGGATGTTAAAGAAGATGATAAAGCAGCTCCGGCTATGCCGCCAATGGGTGGTATGGGTGGTATGGGTGGTATGGGTGGCTATTAATACCGTTGTTTGAATTTAAAAAACCCGCAGGGAAATAGTTCCTTGCGGGTTTTTTTTTGCATTCCAGATTTTGTGTTAGATGCGAATGAAGAGTGCTAATATTTTGGAGATCAAAAAGTTGCAAAAAACATAGGCACACTTTTTAGTTTGTCGAGGCTTTTTGCAGCTTATTTGGGCTCAAAAGATTAGTGCTATTCGTCGCGATCTAATGCAAATTCTGGGATTATATTTTAAGGGGAAATCAGGGAACTAATTAATTGACATCGCTGCTGGTTTATGTTATATTATTTTCTTATTAATTTATAAAAAGGATTTAATTTGGGATTATCTAACATAATATGTTTTATACAGTTAAATAACCTTTAAAATGATGGAGGATTTGCATAATGGCTGAATTTATTGGCAGGGGAAGGAAAGCGCGCCGGTGTTATGGTTTTGATGAAGTAGCTTTAGTGCCGGGCATG
This sequence comes from PVC group bacterium, assembly GCA_024231215.1. GTDB lineage: Bacteria > Omnitrophota > Gorgyraeia > B26-G9 > B26-G9 > JAAEQR01. The sequence continues at coordinate 20,163 of JAAEQR010000142.1, forward strand.
GCCACAATTAACCCAAATGAAGTAAATACAAGTTTCAAGATGGGTGGTAAAACTTATAAAGTTCCTATTTTAGCGGCGGCAATGGATGGTGTTGTAAATGTCAATTTTGCAAAAAAAATGGGAAAACTTGGCGGACTGGCAGTTCTTAATTTAGAAGGTATTCAAACCCGTTATGAGAATCCTGATGAAATCCTGGATAAAATTGCTCAGGCATCTCCTGAGGAGGCGACAAAATTAGTACAAGGTTTTTATAATGAGCCGATTAAGGAAAAACTTGTCGGAGTTAGGGTAGAAGAAATAAAAAAGGCTAAAGTTCCTTGTATTGTAAGTGCAATACCTCAACGAGCTGAAAAATTTGGTAAGATAGCGCAGGAAGCTGGTGCAGATATTTTTGTGGTTCAATCAACGGTTACTTCTGTTAGGCATGTTTCAACGGAATATAAAATCCTTGATATTGCTAAGTTTTGTAAAAACATGAAAATTCCGATCATGGTCGGTAATTGTGTTACCTATGATGTTGCTTTGGAACTTTTTGAAACAGGTATTGGTGCTTTATTAGTTGGTATAGGGCCAGGAGCGGCTTGTACCACAAGAGGTGTGTTGGGTATTGGAGTTCCACAGGTAACAGCTACTTGTGATTGTGCTGAGGCAAGAGATTATTTTAATAAAAAGACAGGAAAATATATTCCTATTATTACCGATGGCGGAATGAGTTCAGGCGGTGATATTTGTAAGGCGTTTGCTAGTGGTGCTGATGCAGTAATGGTTGGCTCTGCCTTTGCCAGGGCAAAAGAAGCTCCGGGCCGTGGTTATCATTGGGGAATGGCTACTCCAAATGCTAATCTACCGAGAGGAACCAGAGTACGTGTGGGAACTACCGGAACATTAGAAGAAATTTTATTCGGACCGGCAAAATTAGATGATGGTTCTCAAAATTTAGTGGGAGCTTTGCAGCTTTCCATGGGGTCTTTAGGAGCAAAAAACATAAAGGACATGCAGCTTGCAGAAATAATAATTGCACCTTCAATTCAGACAGAAGGTAAAGTCTTTCAAAAAGCACAGCGTGTAGGTATGGGGAAATAAACATGAAATTTAGAACACATAATTGTGGCGAATTAAACGATCAGAACTTAAACACAAAAGTTATGCTTTGCGGATGGGTGCATTCTCGTCGAGACCATGGCGGTTTGATTTTTATAGATATGAGGGATAGAGAAGGACTAACTCAGATTGTATTTAATCCGGAAACGCATCAGGAGATTCACGAACAGGCTCACAGCTTAAGAAGTGAATATGTAATTCAGATAAGCGGAAAAGTCGAGTTGAGACCTGAAGGGACTGAGAATTTAAAAATTCCTACTGGAAAGATTGAAATTCATGTAACTCAACTCAAGGTGTTGAATGAATCCAAGCCATTGCCCTTTGAAGTAAATGATACTAAGGATGTCGGCGAAGAACTTAGACTTACTTATCGATATCTGGATTTAAGAAAAGAAAAAATGAGACATAATCTTATGCTTAGATCTGCTGTTTTTAAAACAATCCGTAATTATATGGATAATAACGGGTTTACTGAAATTGAAACACCAATTCTTACTAAAAGTACTCCTGAAGGAGCTAGGGATTATCTGGTTCCTAGTCGTTTGAATGCCGGTATGTTTTTTGCTTTGCCTCAATCTCCTCAACTTTTTAAACAGATTCTTATGGTTGCCGGCTTTGATAAGTATTATCAGATCGCCAGATGTTTCCGTGATGAAGATTTAAGAAAAGATCGACAGCCTGAATTTACTCAGCTTGATATGGAAATGTCCTTCGTTGATGAGGAAACAATTTTTTCTGTGATGGAAGGACTGATGTCACAGATTTTTGAAGTAGCATTAGGAAAAAAAATAGAGATTCCTTTTCTGCGGTTGCCGCATTCGCAAGCTTTGAAAAAATATGGTTCAGATAAACCTGATACACGTTATGGTATGGAGTTGGTCGATCTTGGGGAATTAGTATCTGAAAGCTCGTTCATGGTATTTAAAAAAGTTTTGGAAGCAAAAGGTGCTGTGATGGGAATAAATGTTCCCGGAGGGGCGCAGCTTTCAGCGAAAGACTTAGATGATCTTACTAAGCTGGCAATTGATTATGGAGCGAAAGGTCTTGTTTGGATTAAAAAACAAGCCGAAGGATTTCAATCACCAGTTAAGAAGCACTTAGGTGATGACTTAATGAATAAGTTTGTAGAAACTCTGGAGGCTAAAGATGGCGATTTAATGCTGATTGTTGCGGATTCTCCTAAAATTGCTATGCCGGTATTAGGACAACTTAGAACTACAATGGCTGAAAGGGTAAATATTATTCCTAAAGATAAATTTAATTTTTTGTGGATAACTGAGTTCCCGTTGTTTCATTACAATGATGATGAAAAGCGATGGGATTCGGAACATCATCCGTTTACTAGTCCAATGGAAGAAGATTTGACTTATTTTGATAGTGGTGATTTGTCCAAGATTCGGTCACGGGCATTTGATTTGGTTGTAAATGGAGTGGAATTAGGCAGCGGTAGTATTCGTATTCATCAACCTCAGATGCAAAAGAAAATTTTTGAAATTTTAGGAATGGATGAATCTGAAGTTAAACAAAAGTTTGGATTTCTCCTTGATGCTTTTCAATACGGAGCGCCTCCGCATGGAGGTATGGCACCCGGGTTAGATCGGTTGCTTACTCTTTTAACAGATAGTCCGAGTATTCGTGATGTAATTGCTTTTCCTAAGACCCAAAAAGCTATATGTCCTTTGACCTCGGCTCCATCTGAAATTTCTCCGGTACAATTACGAGACTTGCATTTGACAATAAAAGAGTAATAGATTATAATATCTACACGTTGAAAAACTGATAAATATCCTAATATCTATCAGTATTATTTATAATTACACAGAGATTCTTAGCGCTCGGGGAGGGCTATAAGATGAAAAATTTGGTTGTTGCTTTTTTGATGATTGGGGTTTTATGCCTCAGCGGATGTGCCAAAAACATAGAAATTGTTACGGTGGAAAAGGAGAGAGTTGACCAAAACCTGATAGAAGGAAATAAAGGGTTTTTCATGGGAACTCCGCCGCCTCAAGATGAACCCAAATATCGTTCTTCTACAAGAACGATATATCAGATTAAAGTAGAACTTCCGGAATATGCATATAAAGACTGGAGCAAGTATAAAACTGTCGATAAAGAATTATGGGGAAATCGTGGATATATTTATGGGGGGGCTCAAATAAAAAAGATGTCGGAACCTGCTAAGATTCAAGTAGAAAAAAAAGAAGTTACGCCTATTCTCTTGCCACAGGAAACAGTTGAACCCAAGAGAGTTGAGCCTGAACCAACGCCGGTAGTGAGATTACCACAAGAACCTACTAAGCCTCAAAAAAACTCATTTACTACATATGTGGTGCAAAAGAATGATACACTTGGAAAAGTTTCCAAAAAAGTGTATGGAACAGCTGCGAAATGGCAGATGATCTATGAGGCTAATAAAGATGTTCTAAAAAATCCAAACAAGATATATCCCGGTCAAAAATTAAGAATTCCTCGATAGATAAAGTAGAGTAATATGGCAAAAGTAGTTACACTACATAATGATGAGGAAACTAAAAAAACACTCCCCATAAAAATAATTGCCCGCGGTGAAAAACTTACCATTAATGTAGGGAATAGTCTCCATGGAAAAAAATAAAGATAATAAAAAACAAGGCAATAAAACCAGAAGCATTATCCAGATAATCATAACTATTTCTTTGTGCTTGTTAGTTTTGATTATTGTTTTTGTGGGTAAAGATTCTTTTTTGCCCACAAATTATCTTACGCATGGAGAGATATGTCAAAGGGATATGTATTCGCCTTTTGACTATAAATTTGTAGATATTGATGGACAAACAATAGAAATTAAAAAGAAGGAACTTATTTCCAGGCGGGGGGAAAGGATAACCAAGACCCAGGAGCTGGCATTTCAAGAGCTTCAAGGCCTCCAGAAACAGCCTAAACGGTTATATTATTTATTGGGTATTTTCCTTTTGTTTATAATCTTTTCCGCAATTACCGCGACTTATCTTAATGTTCATGCCCCTAAGATAATCTTTAAAATAAAAAACATTGTTTTATTGTGTTTAGTAACATTGCTGATTATTGCTGGAACAAAAGGTATTTTATTATCATCCTGGTCTGTTTATCTTATCCCTTTAGCAAGTGTTTCTATGTTGGTAGCGATGTTGCTTGATCCAGGTGTCGCATTTATGTTAACGGTTATCTTAAGTGTTCTTATTGGAGCCTTAACCGGGCTTCGTCTTGATGTTGCCGGAACGATGCTTGCCGGAGGAATTATCGGAATATATTCAGTGCTTAATGTGCGCCGTAGGCGCGACTTGACAAAAGCCGGTTTGTTGGTAGGATTAACAAATATGGTTTCGATTGTTGCGCTAGGATTGATTAGTTTTATCCCCATCGCTGATCTTATCGTGGAAAGTGCGTGGGGCTTAGCTAATGGTATTATTTGCGCTATTATTGCAACGTCGATCTTACCTATATTGGAAATAATGTTTGGGATTACTACAAATATTAGTTTGCTTGAGCTTTCTGATTTAAATCAGCCGTTACTAAAAGAAATGGTGTTAAAAGCTCCGGGAACTTATCATCATAGTTTAGTTGTTGGTAACCTTGCAGAATCAGCCGCAGAAGCAGTTGGCGCAAATAATTTGCTGGCCAGAGTAGGTGCCTATTTTCATGATATAGGTAAGTTGCGTATGGCACCTTATTTTAGTGAAAATCAATCGAGAGCTGAAAATAAACACGAAAACTTAAGTCCTACAATTAGTAGTTTGATTATTATTAATCATATAAAAGAAGGTGCGGACTTAGCTAAAAAACATAAATTAGGCAGAACAATAATCGACATTATTAAACAACATCATGGAGATGATGTTGTTTATTATTTTTATCATCGGGCGTTGGAGCAACATGCTGAAGACAAGGGGAAGGTTTTACCGGAAGATTTTCGTTATCCTGGTCCCAAACCTCAGTCAAAGGAGGCGGCAATTGTTATGTTAGCTGATTCTGTGGAAGCAGCTTCTAAAGCAATGCAACAACCTACTCCGGCAAAGATGAAGGAAATGGTAAATCGTATAATAAATAATAAATTCATTGACGGACAATTAGATGGCTGTGATTTAACATTAAAAGATTTGCATATAATTTCTGAAGTATTTATTCATATTTTAAACGGGATTTTTCATACACGAGTTGAATATCCGAATTTAAACTTGGAGGCAAATGAACAAAATAATAATAAAGAATTTGCAGAAAAAGAGGATAAATCAAGTAAAGCTGAAGAAACTAGCAAGCCGGACACTCAGACACCAGGGGATTGAAGGGGCTGAAGTTAGTGTTTTATTAGTAGATAATACTGCTATTAGAAAACTGAATAAACAATATTTAAAAAAAGATCGTCCTACGGATGTGATTGCTTTTCGAATGCAGGATGGTAAATTTTCCGATTTAAATCCAAATGTTTTAGGAGACGTGGTCGTCTCTGTCGAAAAAGCGCAGATATGTGCGCGAGAAATAGGGAATAATTTTGAATATGAACTTTCCATGTATCTTGTGCATGGATTGCTGCATTTAGCCGGGTATAGCGATAAGACTAAAAGCGGATTTTTAAAAATGAAAAGGATTCAAGAGGAGATTCTCGAAAAAAATGCATAAAAGAAAATTAGCTGATAGCTTTAATTACGCGATTGAAGGTTTTATGTACGTTTTAAAAACCCAAAGAAATATGCGTTTACACTTTTTGTTGGGAATTATAGCGTTGTTATTGGGTTTGTATTTTAATTTTAGTAAAATAGAAATAATTTTATTATTGATAACTGTATGCTTTGTGTTTATGGCGGAGATGTTCAATACCGTAGTTGAAATTGTAATAGATTTAATAACCGACGAGTTCCATCCTTTAGCGAGAATAATTAAGGATATATCTGCCGGAGCTGTTCTTATTGCGGCAATAAACGCAATATTTGTGGCCTATTTATTGTTTATTACAGTCATTCCTAGTAATACATTACAGCTAGGTATAGATTACATCAGGGAAAGACCGTTACATATAACTTTTATCAGTTTAATCGTTGTTTTAACAATGGTTGTTTTCTTGAAGGTTAAGTTGGGCAGAGGAAAACCTTTGCGCGGCGGAATGCCTTCAGGTCATTCGGCGGTAGCCTTTTCTTTATGGACTATGACTCTTTTTCTTTCAGATAGCATATTGATCATGGGGGTGGTACTAGTGTTAGCTTTATTGATTGCACATAGCCGGATTCGTCCGGGATACCATACCTTTAAAGAAGTGATTGCCGGGTCGGTACTCGGGATATCTATAACTAGTGTAATATTCTATATTTTAAGCTTATAGAAAAAAATGGCAATTCATAAAACTGAAGCTATTGTTTTAGATCGCAAAGATTATCGGGAAACCAGCTATTTGCTGAGTTTTTTTACGGCTGAATTTGGCAAAATTAGTGCCCAGGCAAAAGGAGCAAAAAGAAAAATTGATAAATTCGGAACTAGTTTTTTACCGATAAGCTTTAACGAAATTGTTTTTTATGAACGGAGCAGGAGCGATTTACATATTATAAGTCAAGCAGATCTGATCGAGAATTTCGATAATATCGGGAAGTGTATTGATCGTTTTAGTTGTGCCGCATATTTTTTGGAACTGGTTAATGCGGCAATGCCGTATGATGAGAGAAATAAAGAAGTATTTCAATTACTCTTGGACTTTCTGCGGTTCCTGAATGGAGAGCATTCCATTACGAATCTTGCACAGTTATTTGAAGTGAAATTTTTAAAGCTTTCGGGTTTTAAGCCCAGTTTTGATTGTTGTGTAAGTTGTAGTGGACAGGTTGAAGATAAAAGTAAATTTAGCTTTGTTCTGGGTGGGCTATTGTGTCCGAAGTGTATTTCGAAAGATAAATCAGCACGTAATGTAATGAATGGAACTATTGCTTCGATAAATCATCTTGAAAAAGTTGATTTACGACAATTCGTTAATTTTAGAATGATAGATAGTATCAGCAAAGAACTCGAACAACTATTGAGAAATTTTATTGATTTTCATATTGGACAGCAATTTAAGTCGTTGGAGTTTATTAAAAAGGTGAGGTTTGCGTATGTCTGATGTTTCAATGGATACAATTGTTTCTTTATGTAAAAGAAGAGGTTTTATTTTTCAGGGATCAGAAATCTATGGTGGTGTGGGAAGTATCTGGGATTATGGTCCTTTAGGAGTAGAGCTTAAACGTAATGTGAAGGCCGCCTGGTGGAAGTCTGTTGTCCATCGCCGTGACGATATAGAAGGGCTTGACGCGGCGATATTGATGAATCCTTCTGTGTGGAAAGCCTCGGGGCATGTAGATGGTTTTACAGACCCGTTGGTCGATTGTAAAAGCTGTAAAAAACGTTTTCGCGCTGATCATTTAAAAGGGGACAGCGATATTAAAAAATGCTCCGGCTGTGGGGCCCAAATAAACTTAAAAGAAAACCCGCCGCGGCTTTTTAATCTTATGCTCAAGACATTCTTAGGGCCACTTGAAGATTCTAGTTCGGTAACGTATCTTAGGCCGGAAACAGCCCAAGGTATTTTTGTGAACTTTATGAATGTACTTAATTCACGCAGTAGAAAACTGCCGTTTGGAATTGCTCAGATTGGTAAAAGTTTTCGCAATGAGATTACGCCGGGAAATTTCACTTTTCGCACCAGAGAATTTGAACAAATGGAGATAGAATACTTTGTAACCCCGGAAGATGCAGATGATTTTTATAAACGCTGGGTGGAAACCAGATTCAATTGGTATTTAGAGCTGGGAGTTACCAAGGATAAATTGCAGTTACGACCGCATGGTGAAAACGAACTAGCTCATTATGCCAAGGCTTGTACCGATATCGAGTATTTGTTTCCTTTTGGTTGGTCAGAACTAGAAGGGATTGCTAATCGTGGTGATTTTGATTTAAAGCAGCATGCTGAACATAGTGGTAAGGATTTGACATACTTTGATCAAACAAGACAGCAGCATTATCTTCCATATGTAATTGAGCCTTCAGGAGGGGTGGATCGTGCTACGTTAGCTTTTTTAGTTGATGCCTACCGTGAAGAAGAAGTAAAAGGATCGAAACGAGCGGTTCTTAGTTTGCATAAGGATCTTGCTCCTTATAAAATTGCGGTATTACCATTACTTAAAAAGAACCCTGAAATTGTAGAAATGGCAAAGAAAATTTGTAGTAGCCTTAAAGAGGACTTTGTGGTAAAATACGATGACACTGCATCGATAGGAAAACTTTATCGTAGACAGGATGAAATCGGTACACTGTATTGCGTGACGATAGATGTGCAATCTTTAGAGGATAAACAGGTAACAATTAGGGATCGCGATACAATGGAGCAGGAAAGGATTTCTGTGGATAGTCTACAGAAGTATTTAAAAGAAAAATTACTTTAGCAACAAGTGGAAACACTTGAAAGGAGGCTTTTTTTAACAATGGCTAAAAAATATGTATACTTTTTTGGGAAAGGAAAATCTGAGGGTAATACGAAAATGAAAGCACTATTAGGGGGCAAAGGCGCTAACTTAGCAGAGATGGCGTCTATTGGAGTTCCGGTTCCTCCTGGATTTACTATCTCAACTGAAGTTTGTGATTATTATTATAAACATGGGAAAAAATATCCCGTGGAACTGCAAAAGCAGATAGATCAGAATATTACTAAATTAGAAAAAGAAATGGGTGCTAAATTAGGTGATGCAAAAAACCCGCTTCTTGTTTCTGTTCGTAGTGGCGCAGCTGTTTCAATGCCTGGGATGATGGATACTGTTTTGAATCTTGGGTTAAATGATGAAGCTGTACTTGGTCTGGCCAAAAAGACAAATAATGAACGGTTGGCCTGGGATGCTTATCGTCGGTTTATCGATATGTTTGGTGATGTTGTAATGGGTGTGCATCATGAATATTTCGAAGAAAAAATTGCAGCAGTAAAGAAAAAATATAAAGCAAAATTAGATACTGATCTAACTGCAGCTCAGTTAAAAGAAGTTGTAGTTGAATATAAAAAGGTTTACAAAAAACATGTAGGTAAAACATTTCCAACAAAGGCTAAAGATCAGCTTATGGCCGCAGTTAATGCGGTATTTGGTTCCTGGAATATTCCAAGAGCGATTACGTATAGAAGAATAAACCAGATCACCGGGTTATTAGGAACGGCTGTAAATGTTCAGGCAATGGCTTTTGGAAATATGGGTAATACTTCTGGTACCGGAGTTGCTTTTACTCGTAACCCGTCCACGGGGGGCAAAGAATTTTTCGGTGAATTTCTAATTAATGCGCAGGGAGAAGACGTAGTTGCTGGTATTCGAACTCCAGAACCAATAAGTGATCTTAAAAAAGAATGGCCAAAGATTTATAAAGAATTAAATGATATTCGAATTAAACTTGAAAAGCATTACCGGGACATGCAGGACGTTGAGTTTACTATTCAGGAAGGTAAGCTTTTCATGTTACAGACGCGAACAGGTAAAAGAACCGGTTTAGCTGCGGTGAAAATTGCTTATGATATGGTGAAAGAAGGGATGATTACTCAAAAAGAAGCTTTGATGCGGATTGAGGGAGATCAAATTAACCAGTTGCTTTTTCCTATTTTTGATCCAAAAGTAAAAGCTGTGGCTAAAAAAATAGCTAAGGGGCTTCCGGCTGGACCAGGGGCGGCTTCAGGGCAAGTTGTATTTACTGCAGATGATGCTGAGGCCTGGAAGAAAAAAGGTAAAAAGGTGATTTTGCTTCGTCATGAAACATCCCCTGAAGATGTTGCCGGTATGGCTGCAGCTGAGGGTATTTTAACTTCTACCGGTGGAATGACTTCTCATGCAGCAGTTGTTGCGCGTGGTTGGGGGAAATGTTGTATTGCTGGTTGTAGTGCATTAAACATTAATTATGCTAAAAAACAAGTTACAGTTGGAAACTTTGTTATTAAACAGGGCGATTGGCTATCACTTGATGGATCAACTGGAGAAGTTATGCAGGGCAATCTTAAATCAAGCTCTAGTCCGGTTATTGCTGGAATTGTTGAAAATAAACCAACTGCTAAAAAAGATCCAATTTGTAAAATGTTCATTCAGGTTATGAATTGGGCGGATCAATATCGTAAGATGAATGTTAGAACAAATGCTGATACTCCGAAAGATTCTTTGGCTGCTCGCAAATTGGGAGCCGAAGGTATTGGTCTTACCAGAACAGAGCATATGTTTTTTGAAGGAGATAGGATTTGGGCGATTCGTGAGTTTATTCTGGCGCAGGATGTTACCGCGAGAGAAAAAGCCCTTAAAAAACTGCTTCCTTATCAACGTAAGGATTTCGAAGGTATTTTCAAGGAAATGAATGGGTTACCAGTAACTATTAGGTTACTTGATCCGCCTTTACATGAGTTCTTGCCAAACGATGAAGCAGGACAAAAAGAAATGGCAAAACGTCTTAAAATTTCTGCAGCCAAGGTTAAGGAATTGGTAACTAATTTGCATGAGTTAAATCCGATGCTTGGTCACCGTGGATGCAGACTCTCAATTACTTATCCGGAACTATGTGCTATGCAGACTACTGCGATTATTGAAGCTGCTGTTAATATGGCTAAAAAAGGCATTAAAGTTTTGCCGGAAATCATGATTCCGCTGATTGGAACAAAGAATGAGTTTGATAATTTGGAACCTATTGTTCGGGAAAAAGCAAATTCAATTATCAAAAAAGCAAAATCTAAAGTAAAATATACGGTTGGAACAATGATTGAAATTCCGCGGGCAGCACTTACTGCTGATAGAGTTGCTGAAAATGCAGAATTTTTCTCGTTTGGTACTAATGATCTTACTCAGATGACTTTTGGTTATAGTCGTGATGATGCTGGAGTTTTTCTCCCAGAATATGTGGAAAAGAAAATTCTTGTGGCTGATCCGTTCCAGACTATTGACCAGGAGGGGGTAGGGAAATTAGTAGAAACTGCTGTTACTTTGGGGAGAAAAACTCGCAAGGGGCTAAAATGCGGAATTTGTGGTGAGCATGGTGGTGATCCTGAATCCGTAATTTTCTGTCACAAAGTTGGCTTAAACTATGTTAGCTGTTCTCCTTATAGAGTGCCGGTTGCTCGTTTAGCAGCAGCGCAGGCAGTTATAGCTGAGGGAGGAAAGAAGAGGAAAAAATAAGCTTATGGCCATGGATCCGATTCGTTTATATTTAAAGGATATTAAAAACATTCCCTTGCTTACTCCTGAGGAAGAGCAAAAAACAGCTAGAAAAGCAAATCGTGGGGATACGGCGGCGCGTAAGTTAATGATTCAGTCGAATCTGCGATTGGTGGTAAACATCGCTAAAAAATACAGTTTTTTAGGGGTACCCATCACTGATTTGATTGAAGAAGGCAATCTTGGGTTAATGCGTGCTGTGGAAAAATTCGATGCCAAAAAAGGATATCGTTTCAGTACCTATGCTGCTTGGTGGATACGTCAATATATTACTCGGGCTATAGCTAATCAGAGTAAGACCATCAGGGTTCCGGTATATTTAACAGAAACGATTACCAAGTGGAAGCGAACTACAGAGCGTCTTTCCCAGAGTTACGGAAGAACTCCGACGCTAAAAGAGATTGCCAAAAAGATGAAAATTACGATTAAGAAAGCTCAAAGGTTAAGTGAAATAGTTACCAGAACTACGTCTTTGCATAAGCCGATTGGAGAAGATTCTTCGGGTGAATTTATGGATTTAATACAGGATGAATCTGTTGCTTCTCCCTTTGAGGAATTAAGCCAGCTGCTGAGACAGGAGAAAATAGCTGAATTGCTTGATCGTATGAATGAAAGAGAAAAACATATTCTAATTTTGCGTTATGGTTTACAAGATGGCACCTTTCGGACACTTGAAGAAACAGCTAAGAATTTTAAAATCAGCCGGGAAAGAGTTCGTCAGATTGAAAATAACGCGCTTAAGAAACTACGTGTTTTCATGCAGGAAGAAGAAGATTAATGAAAATATCTAACATACTTTCGGAATCAATACGAGATGTTCCTGATTTTCCAAAAAAAGGGATAATTTTTAAGGATATTACTACGTTACTTCAAAATCCAGTAATGTTTAAAAAAGCAATTGATGCAATGTATAAGCAGTATAAGGATAAGAAAATAAAATACGTTGTTTGTGTGGAATCTCGAGGTTTTATTTTTGGTTCTGTATTAGCCTATAAATTAGGTGCCGGTGTTATTCCGGTTAGAAAAAAAGGCAAACTTCCATATAAAACATATAGTGCAACGTATGCGTTAGAATATGGTACAGACACCCTGGAAATACATAAGGATGCAGTAAAATCAAATGATCGTGTATTGGTTGTCGATGATCTATTAGCTACAGGAGGAACTATTGCCGGAGTAATCTCTTTATTGAAGAAAGGGAAAGCCAAAATAGCCGGAATTGCTTTTCTTATAGAGCTAACTTTCTTAAACGGAAGAAAAAAGCTTAAGAAATATCCAATAACAACAGTGATTCAATACTAAAAATATAATAAAATTCAATACGCAGGCAAACATAAACGATTCATCTTGTGTTTGCCTGTTTTATTAATTATTCTTATAAGTATATTGTTTTAAGTATAATGTGTTGATTTTTAACGATCTTATGCTAAAATAAAATAATAAGAAATTTTATACGCCCCTGCCCCGAATGAGGTGGACATTTTAAGAATGTTTATCGGGGTCCCGAAGAATTTCTACTTGGGTGGCTTCATTCGGGATAGCTCAAAAATTTGTATATACTTAATAATAGGTATATTAAAGATACGCCCCTGTAGCTCAGAAGGATAGAGCAATGGTTTCCTAAACCATGTGCCGGACGTTCGATTCGTCTCAGGGGCACCATTAAAAAGAGGTTGTATGATTGATTTACATACTCACTCCATGCTAAGTGATGGGTTATTGATACCATCTGAACTTGTACGTCGGGCAGAAGTTCAGGGATACAAAGTACTTGGTATTACAGACCATGTTGATAGATCCAATATTGACTTTGTTATACCTCGGATTAAAACTGTATGTGAAGATTTATCTAGAAAATCAAATATAAAAGTTATTGCCGGAATAGAATTAACACATATTCCTCCTCAGGATTTTTTAGAATTGGTTCAATACGCCCGGACTCAAGGTATTGCTTTAATTGTAGGACATGGAGAAACGCTTGCTGAACCCGTAATCAAAGGAACTAATAAGGCTGCAATTGAAGCCGGAGTCGATATATTAGCACATCCTGGTTTAATTACTCTAGAAGATGCAAAATTAGCCGCAGAAAAGGAAGTTTTTCTCGAAATAAGCGCACGAAAAGGGCATTGTCTGGGAAATGGTAATGTAGCTAAAATAGCTTTGCAGGCAGGAGCAAAACTTATCCTAAATACTGACACCCATGCACCGGAAGATCTTATAACAATAAATATGGCTAGTTCAATAGCTCAGGGTGCAGGTCTTGAAGCAGACAACATAGATGAGGTTTTGCTAAAAAATCCACAGGGATTGGTTAGTCGTTTAACCGGGGTCTTTTAATAGGGGGGGGAAGGTAATGGTGAACATGAGAAAAAACATTAAGGTTGTGGGGATTATAGTGTTATTATCTGTTTATATGTGCGGATGTTCTGGTCTCGCTGGGAATAGAAGATCAAGTAATAGTGATGTTTTATCCGAACAAATGTTAGGAATTGCCTCACAACTACGTTTTGAAGACTTACCCGTTCCTGCCGGATTTTCTATCATTCGCAAGTCTTCTTTTATCTTTCAAAATAGCAAAACAAGAATGGGTACACTAACTTATGATGGAAAAGCAGATATCGCATCGCTGATAGAATTTTATAAACGAACGATGGTTTACAATGGATGGGATTTGATTAATACTGTAGAATTCGATATAGTAATTTTAAATTTCAAAAAAGGCGGAGAAAGTTGCATAGTTACTATGCAGCAAAGAGCTATGAATAGAATCACTGTGGTAATTAGTTTGTCTCCTTTAGCTCAGGGCAGCATTGCAGCAGAAGAAAAATCATATGAAACAGAAGACGAATATGTAGAAGATGATACTATAACAGAGGTCAGTGAGTAAAAGGAGGTAGATATGGATGATAGACGACAGACTGATAGAATCCCAGCTTCTCTTTTTGTCCGTTTTTACAGTACCGACGCAGATCAGGTAGAATACGGATGTTTTTCGCAGGATGTTAGTATCGATGGGATGAAAGTATATTCACCATATAAACTTGAACAGGATACTCCGTTGGATATGAATTTAGATATTCCTAATAGCCCGGAAATATCGCTAATCGAAGCAAATGTGAGATGGATGGGTGAGGCATCAATACAGGATGAAAAAGGATCAGATGTATTTCCTATGGGGGTTGCTTTTAGCACCTTAGGCGGTGAAGACAGAAACTATTTGCAGGAATATTTGACTTCCTTAGAATAACACTTGTAGAAGAGGTATTTGAAGATGTTTCTTTTAAAATTAAAGATGTACGCGTTGTTAGCGATGATGTTTTCGATTGTATATGCAATCATTACGATGGTTTCATATTCCATGGGGCTGCAGAGTTTTGTTTTCTATGGGGTGTTAGCTTTCTTTATGATGTTCATCCAATATATGCTTGGTCCTAAAATTGTGGGATGGATTATGCGTGTTCGTTATGTCCGGGAGTCTGAATATCCTCAGCTTTTTGAAATGGTTCGTGAAATGGCTCAAAAGGCAAAAATTCCTATGCCTCGAATTGGGATTTCACAGTTAGGTATACCAAATGCCTTTGCTTTTGGCCGGTGGTTGAGTGATGGTCGCATTTGTGTAACTCAGGAAATTCTTAATCTTCTGGATCAAGACGAATTGCGGGCAGTATTAGGGCATGAAATTGCACATATAAAAAATAGAGATGTGTTGACAATTACGTTACTTTCTGTAATACCACTCATCTTATATCGCGTTGCTTTTCATATGTTGTTTTTTGGGGGCGGTCGAAATAGACGGGACGGACAGAATACAGCGTTAATCGGATTAGCTGCACTACTTTTTTATTTTATAACTAATCTCATTGTTCTTTATGGTTCAAGAATAAGAGAATATTTTGCAGACAGAGGATCGATTGTTTTAGGCAATCATCCAAGACATTTAGCCTCTGCATTATATAAGCTGGTATATGGTAATGCTCGAGTTAACAAAAACCAGTTACGTGAAATAGAAGGAGTAAAAGCATTCTTTGTAAATGATCCATCTCGTGCCGGTAGAGAACTAAAGGAGCTAAGTCAGATAGATATAGATCATAGTGGTACGATTGATACGGAAGAATTAAAAACTTTGAGAGCATCGCAACTTAAATTGAATACTGCAGATAAGCTTTTTGAAATATTCAGTACTCATCCGAATATGCTCAAAAGAATAAAGAATCTTTCAACGTATATCAAGGATTAATATACATAGAAAAATGAAATTTTAGTGGAAAAAGTAGTTGATTTTTGATATAATTTATTGCGTATTTTGTCTTAAATATTATGATAGCAGACTAGAAAAGAAAGCAAGCAAGGAGACTAAAGAAAGATGGCTAAACAGATTAGTAGTGAGCGAAAAGTACAATATTGCATGCAGGATGATGGAAAATTTGTGATTACAAATTATGACCTCGCAAAACCATTTGCCAGTTTCTTCCCTGGAATAGCGGGGCTTTTTGGCGTGCCTATGTGGGGATTCTATGTGAACCGAGGTCAGGGAGTTGTTAGTTTTGGGACAAAGAACAAAAATCGGTCAATTTTGGAGTTTTTTCCGGCTAATAAAGCTTGGCAGCTTGTTTCTACGCATGGGTTTAGAACTTTTTTAAAAATAAAAAACGGTAATGGGGTAGTTTGCTATGAACCGTTTAGGAATACTTTAGATAATAGTGATTTTAAGATAGAGAGAAGGATGTGTGTTACTCCTTATGATTTAAGTCTAATTGAAAATAATAAAACTTTAGGCCTTTGTGTTAAAGTTAATTATTTTACTTTAAGCAATGAACCACTGGCTTGTTTGATTAGAAAAGTAACTGTTAAAAATACTTCGAATTGTAAAAAGACTGTTGAAATAATTGATGGCTTACCTCAGATCATACCGTATTCTTTGGGGAATCAATTTTTAAAAGAGCTGGGGCGGACCATGGAAGCCTGGATGAAGGTTGATTCAGTAACTAAATATGAAGTGCCGTATTATAAATTGGCAGTTGATCCAACGGACAGGCCGCAGGTTGTTTACATTAAGGGCGGTAATTTTTATTATAACTTTATTGAAAAAAAATCTTCGCGCAAACAAAGTGAATTTATTGTAGATCCTGAAGAAATTTTCGGGCCGGTTAAGGATTTTACTTTTCCGCAAAGTTTTTATGAAAAGGGGTTTAAACGAGCGGCTTTTCAGGCTAAGAGAAATAAGACGCCATCGGCTTTTGGTTATGGGAAAATTTCTCTTAATGCTAAAGAAGATTTCTCAATGGACAGCCTGACGGGGTATGCCCAGGATGAGAAGCATTTAAGGAATCTTATCCAAAAAGCTCAATCCAAAGACTTTTTAAAAAAGAAATATGATGAAAACCGGATGACACAGGAAAGATTACAGCACAATCTTTTTACTATTAGTGACGATGTTATTTATAATTGCTATTGTGAGCAAACCTATTTGGATAATGTTTTAAGAGGAGGGTATCCTCTCTCAATCAAGGCAAAGGATAAGTCTTTTATTTTTCATGTCTACTCACGTAAACATGGAGATTTAGAAAGAGATTATAATAATTTTCTGACCGAGCCAACATATTTTTCCCAGGGAAATGGTAATTTTCGTGATGTGAATCAAAACCAAAGAAATGATGTTTGGTTTAACACGCAGGTTAAAGAGAATAATGTTGTTAAATTTTTTAATCTTCTACAGTTAGATGGGTTTAATCCGCTGGTGGTAATCGGAACACGTTTTAAATTGAGAAGTGAAAAAATATTTGAAGAACATGCATCTGTATTTAAGAAAAAGAGTGATTTTCAGAAAGTTGTAGACTTTGCAAAGAAAGATTTTGTCCCCGGAGGATTGTTTGGCTTTTTAGATGAAAATAATATTCATTTAGCTATTAGCAATGAAAAGTTTTTGGAAACGCTTCTTTCTTGTTGTGAACAAAAAGCAAATGCTGAGCATGGTGATGGTTTTTGGGTAGATCACTGGACTTATAATATGGACGCGCTGGAGTCATATTTAGCTATATATCCGGAAGGTCTTGCTGATTTGCTTCTTAAACGGAAAACTTTTGTGTTTTTTAATAACTTTGTAAAGGTCAAACCCAGAGATGAAAAATACGTTCTTTTTGAAGGTAGTGTAAGACAGTATCGTTCTGTGTCAATGGAGGAAATGCAAGAAGATTCTCATATCAGTCATACGATTAAAAAGGATGACTGGAGAGTTCGTACAGAGTACGGAAAAGGCAGTGTTTATAAAACCACGCTATTGGTAAAAATTATTTGTTTAGTTGCAAATAAAATGGCTTCTTTTGATCCTTTTGGCTGCGGTATTGAAATGGAAGCGAATAAACCGGGCTGGTATGATTCTCTTAACGGTTTGCCTGGACTTTTTGGCTCATCAACTTGTGAAACAATGGAACTAAAACGCCTTATTTCTTTTGTTTGTGAATCTCTTGATAGTCTAAAAGTTGAGGACAAAAATTCTTTAGTTATCCCCGAAGAAATATATGATTTTTTTATTGGGGTGGAAAACTTTGTAGATGCTTATTTAAAAAGCAAAAAGGTTACTAGGGATTCAATCTTTAGAACCAAAACGTATACGCTTAAAGAGATGTATCGTAAAAAGATACATGATGGGTTAAGTGGAACAGAGCAGAGGTTGAGTGTCGGAACCTTAAAATCAATGTTAAGAAAAATGGAGCAGAAGGTTGCTTGGGGAGTTAAAAAGGCCAAGGATAAGAAGAGCGGCTTGTTTCACACTTATTTTATTAATGAAGTTACGGATTATGAAAAGATTAAAAACCCACAGGGTAGTGGGTTTAAAACCAGCCAGGACGGATTGTTTTGCGTAAGACCGAAGAAGTTCAAACAGGTACCGCTACCGCTTTTTCTTGAGGGGCAGGTGCATGCTTTACGGATAGCGGAGAAAAAAGATTCAACAAAGAAGCTTTATCAAAACACAAAGAAAAGCCTTCTTTATGATAAGGCTCTGCAAATGTATAAAGTTAATGCTCCTCTAAAAAGAATGAGTGAAGAAATTGGGCGGGCGAGGATTTTTACTCCAGGATGGCTGGAGAATGAATCTATATGGCTGCATATGGAATATAAGTTTATATTAGAGTTATTGCGGAATGGCCTGTATGATGAGTTCTTCGCTGAATTTAAAAAGGTGTTGATCCCGTATCAGCCGGCAGCACGTTACGGAAGAAGTGTTCTTGAAAATTCTTCTTTTATAGTTAGCAGTGCTTATCCGGATAAAAGACTACATGGAAATGGCTTTGTCGCACGCTTAAGCGGTTCAACAGCAGAGTTTGTGAATATGTGGCTGTGGATGAATGTGGGGCTGAATCCATTCCGCTTAAACAAAGACAAAAAGCTTGAGCTAGAGTTTAGCCCGATTTTACCTGCTTGGATGTTTACTAAAAAAGATTGTTCTTGTAAATATTATCCTAAAAAAGGGAAGGCAAAGACTGTTAATCTGGGTAAAAATGATTATGCATTTAGCTTCCTGGGAACAACTCTGGTGATATATCATAATCCAACCAGAAAAGATACCTTTGGCAAAAATGGAGTTCAAGTAAAAAAGATAAAGCTCATAGGCTCTGATGGGAAAATTGTAACACTTGATAGCCCTATAATTCCTTCGCCTTATGCCGAGCAAATAAGACAACTGCAGTATGCAAAAATAGAGATTGACTTAGGATGAGTGTGCTTTAAATAAAAGGGGAAGGTTATGCAAAAAACAAGCGAAAAGGATTCAGCTTTTTCATTTGGAGATCACGGAGTGAAAACTCTTTTTAGCGGTACTGGATGTGAATTAGGAATGCAGGTTTTGAAGATAGACGGAGAATCCGGAGTTTGTCTTAATAAGAAGGGAGAACAAACCATATTGCATGTTATTGAAGGCACTGGAACCATTCGTGTCAATGATGCTTTTGTATCTGTTGCTGCCGGTGATACTGTCCGGGTTGAGGAAGGGGAAATGCATAATATTATCTGCACCGGAGTTGAGTTGAAACTTGTATACTTAAAATGTGTTTATTCAGTCTCTGCTTAATTTTATAGATGACTTTTATTTATGTTTTTATATAGGAAGTTACATATTTACGCAGTAACTCTTTATGGGATTTGCTCATTTTTGTTTTTGCCAATGTTGTCTCAGACTGATCCAGAAGTCTTTTAATCTCATTTTTTGACGTTTGATATGCTCCGGTATTAGTAATTATTTTTCTGATTTTTTGGAGATCAGCGTATTTTAATTTTTCATTCCCCAAGCAAGACTGTATGAATTTGCGTTCATCCCGAGAGCATCTTTTAAAAGCAAGAAATATAGGCAGTGTTTTTTTTGATTCTATGATATCACTTAAAACCGATTTTCCAATCACCTTGCTTTTTTCGAATAGTCCGATAAGATCATCCTGTATTTGAAAAGCTTCCCCTAGATATTCTCCATATTCAGCCAGAGTATTTGCTTCGGATATGCTTCCTCCGGCAAGTATGCAGCCGCAAAACAGGGGTGATTTAAATGTATATTCTGAAGTCTTAAGAATATAATTTAAGCGGATATCACTTTTTTTTATGCAGCTAATATCAATCAACCCATTTCTTATATCCTTAAATTCTCCTGCACCGGTAAGTACAGTAGCTCTGATAAATGCTTTAAGCGCTGTTTGCATGTCTTTTGGGGGAGTTTCCAGAGATAGAAAAGCATCTATTGCCATAGCATAAATAATATCTCCGGCAACAATACTTAAATCTTGGCCGATTTTTTCCGATTGTCTAAGTGCGCGTTGGAATATCTTGTGCAGGGTAGGCTTACCTCGTCTGGTATTTGAATTATCGATTATATCGTCATGGATAAGTAGAAAATCATGTAATAATTCAAAAGCAACGGCTGTTTTTAAAAGTTGACTGGTTATTCTCTTTTTTCTGGAATATCCAAGATAGGAAAGGGTGAAAAAAGTCGGCCGGATTCTTTTTCCGTCCCGTAGGACAAAATCCTTTATTCCACTAACGAGTAAAGAATCAACCCGAGACAGCCGGTATTCATTCATTTTCTCCTGAACATAGCTTTTTAAAGTAGTATTGATTTTTTGTTTTAAGTCTATAAACATATGAGTTATGCTACCACAACCTGATTTTTTTAACAATAATTAATTGAAAAAATCTAAAAGTATGTTATGATTAAAAGACCAAAAAAGGAGGGTAAGAATATGCTGGATAAGTTGAAAAACATGTTTGAAGCACAAAAGAAAATGAATGATATCAAAAAAGGCCTGGAAAAGGTTACGGTAGAGCATGAGGTTATGGGAGGAAAGATAAAAGTTTCTATGTCAGGCACCCAACAGATTCTCTCTGTAGACATAGACGATGAATACTTATCTGCAGAAAAAAAAGGTGTGCTCCAGAGATCCCTTGTAGAATGTCTTAATGGGGCTTCTGAAAAGGTCCAGAAAGTTGCGGCACAGCAGTTAAAGGCATCTATGGGAGACTTAAATATCCCGGGGCTCTAAATATACTAAATACTATGAGTATAACCCAAGTTCATATATATTATTCCGGCAGAGTGCACGGTGTGGGGTTTCGTTATACGGCTGAACGTATTGCGGCTAGTTGGGGTGTTGCCGGCTGGGTGCGTAATCTGCCGGACGGACGGGTTGAATTGGTTGCAGAAGCAGAGAAAAACAAGCTAAAAGGCTTCACAGAAGATTTAGAAGCTACAATGCATGCTTATATAAGAAATACCGATGTATTCTGGGAAGATGCAGAACAAGTAAAAGGTTTTACGATAAGATTCTAGGGTATTGATCAATATATTTGTAATGTTGGCAGTGTGGGACAACCCAGAGACAGAAATTCACTTGCTAGCTATTGTATTTTTGACACGAAAAAAAAGCTTGTGGAAATAAAAAGGATTAGTTATAATATAAAGCAAGCTCAGGATAAAATAAGGAGAGTTATAATTTGCCGGATTTTCCGGCAGATAGATTAAGTCAAGGACGATGAAAAATATAATAAAAATAGTATTAGTTTGTACAGTTATCCCGGTTTTTCTCTGTGCTTATAGGACTACTGATAGAGAAGAAAATGTGACTCAAAAATCAGAAGTTCCTACTACCCCTATTGTTGAATACGAAACAATCCCCCAGAACCACCAATCTCCCGAAGAATTGTATCTACATTATCATCTTATTATCGTAACCTCACTTGAAGAAGCGTCTACTACTTTGGATGATAACCAATTTTGGGCATATGGGATGGGAACAAATGCATATCACTATTTAGAGCTACTCTGTGAACTTTTTAGTCCAGAGTATCAAAACAAACTTACTCAGATATCCGAAAGTATTGCTGCCGCAACAGCTTATTTAAAAAAAGACAATCTAACCCAGATCCAAAAAAACAGGGTTAAACAAAAACTTAAGGATACAGCAAAAGTTTTGGATCGTGAGTATTCTTATGCTAAAATTGAAAACTGGTTGCAAAAATGATTCTAAAATCAATAGCTGTTGGAGATTTGCAGGCAAATTGTTATATATTAGGTGATGAGCAGAGTAAAGAAGGGATTTTAATTGATCCCGGGGATGAGCCGACAAGAATAGAATCAGAATTAAAAGCAACGGGAATATCATTAAAAGCTATTATTTTAACCCATGGTCACTTTGATCATACAGGTGCAGTAAATGCTTTTGATATCCCGGTATATCTGCACAAAGACGATGAGCGATTCTTAAGAATTAGCCTCTTGGGAGAAGATGTTATCGGAAATATCGACCAGTTGCAATTCTTAAACGATGGACAAAAGCTAAATTTTGGAACACTTACTTTACACATAATACATACGCCGGGACATTCTCCCGGGGGCATTTGCTTACAGGTAGAAAATATTTTGTTTAGTGGCGATACACTGTTTGCTCAGGGAGTAGGCAGAACTGATTTACCGGGTGGTTCTTATCAGCAGCTATGTAGTTCACTTAAACATAAGTTGTTTATATTGGATGAGCATACAATTGTCTATCCCGGACATGGGCCACAAACAACAATAGGTGAAGAAAAAACAGGGAATTTTTACCTATGAATTTAACACGTAGAGAGATATTATTGTCTTTTATCTATCTTATTGTTGTAATTGGAATTGCATTATATTTTTTCTTTTACAAGTTTTTGTTTATTCGTCATAATAAAGTAAATACCCAAATAACATCTGTAGAAAATGCCCTGACAAAGATGAATTCGATTATGGCCAGCAAATCCATAGTCGAGAAAGAGTATAGTGTTTTTGAGAAAAAGCTATCTTCAGAAAAAGTAAAACAAACAGCCTCTACGGAAATCTTGCAGGATATAAAAACAAAGGCAGCACAAGCCGGATTAAATGTTATTAATATAAAACCCTTTTTGTTGAAAAAAGAGGGGTTATACGGAGCGTTTGATTTTAAGTTAGAAACCGAAGGTACTCTTAAAAATATAGGTCAATTTCTATATAATCTTGATGATTCTCCGTATTTATTTACAATAAAGTACTTACAAATGAATGCCCGGACTCAGGGGGAGCATTTGCAGGTACAGCTAATGTTAAGTGCTATTTTGGCGAAAGAGTGATATAATGGGGGAAAAGATTACCACGATTCCATATAAGCATCTACAGTGGTTTAATATTTTCAATATACTGCTTGTAGTATTTGCAATATTATTTGCCGGAGGGCTTCTTTGGCTGCAGTTTTTTTCCGAACCAAATATAGTTTTTAATTTTCGGCATCAAAACAGCATGTCTGAATCCGTGACGGGAATGAAATTCCTGAAAAAGCCCATGGATTATTATGAACGCATTTTATCCCGCAAAAGATTATTTGTAGCACAGCCCGGGGTAAAACGTATTAAAAAGACAGGCCTATCTATGAGCCTGGATGTACTACTAGATGAGTTGCAATTGCAGGGAATTGTATCTGGGCCCCAAGGACCACAAGCTATTATTTTTAATGCAAAAACAAATCGTTCGCATTATTGTCAAGGCGGAGAAACAATTGGTGGCTTTATAGTAAAGGAAGTGCTACCTGATAAAGTAGTATTAGATAGAGATAACGAAGAGGTTGAATTGAAATTATGAAATTCAAGATCATATGTTTAGTGCTTATATTCATGACTCTTACTGTCTCAGGATTACAGGCAGAAGATGCTACATCTTTACACATCAACTTAGATGTTAAAAATATGAGCATTATCGATGTATTAAGATTATTAGCGGAACAGGGACAGGTGAACATTGTTGCCAGTAAAAATGTTCAGGGTCGAATCACGGCTAAATTACAAGGTATAACCGTAGAAGAAGCTTTAGGGGCAATTTTAGATGCAAATAACTTTATTTACAAAAAAGAAAATAATATCATAAAAGTGTATGCCCGGCAGGATATTTTGCAGCAGGAACAAACCGAGAAATTAGTAAGCAGGGTATTTTTGCTTGTTCATATCAAGGCCACTGATTTTAGGCAAGTATTAAATTCCATAAAATCTGCAAGAGGACGAGTAGAAATTAATACAGTTTCTAATCAAGTAATTGTAACTGATACCTTGGAAAAGATGGCAGAAATAGAACAAATAATAGCCGATTCTGATATGAAAATGGTTACAAAAATTTATAATTTAAATTATGCTGATGCAAATAGCCTAAAAGATAAGCTTATAGAAATGATTCCGAAACAAGCCGGGGATGTTTTTGTTGATGAACGTACAAATGGTATTGTTATAAGAGCAGTTTCAGAAACGATTGAGAAAGTTGATTTACTGATGCAAAGCTGGGATAAGCGTTCTTCCCAGGTATTGATTGAAGCAAAAATATTAGAAGTATCTTTAGATAAAACAAAAGGACTGGGAGTTAGCTGGGAATATCAATCAAGTTCCAATAACGATGCTACCAGTCTTTCTGCTAGTTTGCCGGCAAGCATAAGCGGCGGGGGCATTTTTAAGGTAGGAACATTAACACAAGATGAATATACAGTAACCATACAAGCGCTGGAAAGTTCTACTAATACAAATATCCTATCCAACCCCAGGATTGTAGTGGTTGACAATACCGAAGCAAATATTTTAGTTGGAAGTGCGGAACCATACTTAGTTACTTATATTGACAAAGAAACTAATACCCAAACAGAAGAAACTAAATTTATTGATGTCGGAGTAAAGTTAAATGTTACTCCTAAAATCAGCAAAGACGATTATATTACCTTAAAGATTCATCCAGAAGTAAGTTCTGCCAGAAGAGTAGCTGAAGTCAATAACGCTCTGGCGGTAGATACAACCCAAGCTGATACAACTGTGGTTGTGAAAAACGGACAAACCATTGTAATGGGGGGATTAATAAAAGACACCTCGTCAAAAGTCCAAGCCAAAGTTCCAGTTTTAGGTAGTATCCCGATTATCGGTTTGTTTTTCAGGAGTCACGCTACTGCAAAAATCAAGAAGGAAATAGTAGTTTTTATTACTCCTCATATTTTAGAAAACAGCGAAACTAGGATAACAGTTGGTGATAGAGAGCAGGCAATGAAACAAGCTATCCAGGAGGCTGCTAATAAATGGGATGAATGGGAAGGAGAAAAAGATTATGAATAATATAACACAAAGAGTGTGCGGATTTTTTCTATTTATACTGGGCTGTGCTTTAATTATCCCGGGGATAGATTGTTATGGTATTATGCCGGCCCGAAGTCTGGAAGATATTACTCTTGCAGCAGACAATATTGTTGTTGGCCAGGTTTTAGCTACTAACACTCTCTGGAATCAGGATAAGACTTTAATTGTTACCGAAGTAAAAGTATCTATTAGTGATGTAATTAAAGGAGATTTTACGCAAGAAGTTTTAACCGTAGAATTTATCGGAGGGGAAATTGGAACAATAGGATTAAAAGTTTCAGATACTCCGGAGTTTCAGGCAAACGAAGAAATTGTGCTTTTTTCCAATAATATTAAAGATCGTCCTTTGGTGCAGAAAATCACGGGTAGGACTCAGGGTAAATGTAAAGTACAGGAAAATTTGGTTTCAAATATAAAAGAAGTTACAATAGCAGGCGGAAAAAAAGTTGACGATAACGGTCAAGTGTTTACGGAAGCATCAAAAACTATTCCATTAGATGTGTTTATTAGCGAAATAAAAGAGGTGCTTGTTAAGTAGCTCCGAGGAATAAGAGAGGAGGCATATAGTGAACTGCAAACGAAATGATTTATTCATATTGACTTATTGCTTAATAATATTATTGGCTTTCCAAGCAAACGTGTTGGGGTACGGACTTACTGGTGCAAAATGGGCGGAGAGTGATTTCCCGGTCTCTTATTATATAAATCAAAGCGGTTCTGCCGATATTAGTGATGATAGTGAACTTACTGCAATCCGAACTTCTTTTCAAACCTGGACGAATGTTGCTGGAACAGATGCCACGGTATCCGATCAGGGATTAACCGCAATTGAAGGAGGTGCTGGATATTCTAGTACTTACGATAGCTATAATGTTCTTTCCTGGGCAGAAGCTACAGGCACAGCTTATACCATTGTTGAAGGTGCTCTTGCGGTTTGTATAACCTGGTACAATGTCGGAGGGACAGGATATATCTATGATTCAGATATAATTTTTAATGGGGTTGATTATACATGGACAACCACCGCTGTAGGCGGCGCAATGGACGTGCAAAATATCGCTACACATGAAATAGGACATTTTTTTGGACTAGGCGACTTGTATGATGCAGCTGATTCTGAGAAAACTATGTATGGATACGGCTCAGCTAATGAAACTAAAAAAAGAAATTTACATGAAGATGATGTTAATGGAATAGCTTATTTATATCCTTATGCCGGAATCCTTAATTTTAGTGCTAATAGTATTGGCTTGGCCGATAGCAGCTGGAATGTCTTAAGTTGGACAAATCCCCAAAAATCCACATTTACAAAAACAATGATACGTTATCGCACCGATGGAGTTTACCCCACAAGTATCATCGAAGGAACACTGCTGGTAGAAAGAGCCGGAACAGTAAGCGCAACAGAAACTTATAATCATACAAATGTCAAAGCCAACACGACATACTATTACACAGCTTTTGCTTATGATTCAGTAAACGGATATAGGGAGACAGGTATAACAAGTAAAGAAAGCGCTACTGTTTTTGGTGGCGGTGGAACAAGCGGAACAAGTAATAGCGAACGAAGCGATTGTTTTATAGCGACAGCTTGTTATGGTGATTATCATGCGCGGGAAGTATTAATATTACGCAAATTCAGGGATACTTGTTTATCCAAGGTCCAATCAGGAAGACAGTTTATTCAATCTTATTACCTGGTAGGCCCACACTTGGCCACAATAATTAATAATAACCCTAGCTTAAAAGAATTTGTACGAGCATATTTACAGCCAATTGTTAATATGGCTGAGTATTTTACCACAGGAGGGCGCTAATAATGTTGAACAAATTTGGGCTATATATTTTTCTAATAACACTTGTTATACTGTTATCTATCTCCAGCTGTTTTGCGGCTGAAGGAGGCACTAGGCCTATTTCTATGGGAGGAGCGTTTGTTGCTATGGCTGACGATGCGCATGCAGCAACCTGGAATCCTGCAGGCATGGCATGGCAGGAAGACTTTGAACTGAGCTATTCCGCTATTCTTACCAATAGAGATAAGTATATCAGCGGTGATTTTATCACCGACGATTATTTTGTTATATGTTCTCCTTTGAAATCAGGGTATAAGCAAAATTTTGAATCACGTGGGGCATTTGGCATTTATTATCAGACGAGTGGATATCAACAAAACAGTACTGATACAAGTATAACTCAACCAGGTATTTCGTATGCCCGAACAATGTTTGAAGATAACTTTGCTATAGGTATTGGAGCTAGCTACTATGATTTTGAGGTTGGTATTCCCGGAGCTAGTGATAATGATACAGCTTTAAGTTATAATCTCGGATTTCTATGGTATCTCAATGATAAGATAACTCTGGGCTGTTTATGGGAAAACCTTAATGAACCATCCTATTCTATTTTGGGCCTGGATAATCGGCTAACAAGAATATGGCGTCCGGGTGTTGCTTATTATTTTGATGAAGATACTGTTGTATCATTGGATATTTATGATCTTACGGGTAATACTGAAGACAAGGGTAGTGATTTTAGCCAGGATATCCGCATTGGATTTGAACATTATATGAAAGAGGATTTTTCAATACGTTTTGGCGCACACCATCCTAATTCTAGTGTTGATTCTAGTAAATACTATTCTTTTGGAATGGGTTGGCAGCGTTCAGACTTTCTCGGAATGTACGCAGTGAATTATTATCTAGATTATGGGTTTATATACTGGACAGATGTTCCAGCAGGCATGGAAGATTATATCCATCAATTAGGAGTAACATTAAAATTCTAAAAATGAAGAAAAAAATTACTTCTATAATATGTTTTGTAGTCATAATCTTTAATGCAGCCTTTATTCTTTTTTGTGTAAATAAACTAGTTGGCATTCGACAGGATCGTGTGATTATACGAAAAGAAATAGCAGAATTAGCACGAGAAGATCAACTGATACTTCCTTCTAGTAACCCAACTTTCCCTGAGGATATCTCCATAGATCAAAACAAAGTGCTTGTTAAGGCTACTGCTTCGTTAACCCCAGACATTCCATTAAAATTGCTTGGTATTATTCAAGGCTCAAAAAACAAAGCAGTTATTGAGCTAATTAATGAGAAAACCAATGTCATTTATAGTGAAGGCGATAAAATAGGCAAAATTCTAATTCAGAAAATATTTAAAGATAAAGTATTATTAAATATTCATGGAAACATTTATACGCTTGCGTTTGAAAACAGCCTTCCAGTTGAAGGAGAATTAAAAGTCCGATATTTATCTGACAATGAATTGCTTTTAAATAAAAAAACTCTTAGCTCTCACGTCCTTGATTTTGCAGGTGAAGCTAATAAATTGAAAATATCAAAAGCTGTAAATAAACAGGGGAAGGGACTAAAAGTCAGTCATATTCCACAGGACGGTTTAATTAGAGAATTAGGTTTACGTAATGATGATGTAATTAGAACCATTAACGGGATGCAAGTTGATAGTGTTCCTAAAGTTCTGTTCATAATGAACAAGTTAAAATCAACCCGCCTTATAGAGCTGGGTATAATTAGAAATGACCTGCCTTTGATGATGAAATATCAACTAATATAACCAGCCTCCAGCTTGACATCTTTCTAAATATATGTTATAATTAATCCGAAGGTAAGTGTTTTTTTGCCATATAATTAAATACTTTTATAATTGACATAATAATGGGCGAGGGACACCATGAATAACAATAATCTTTTTATTCAGAGACGGTTTCAGGTGCAGAAAGATTCTGGTAGCGTTCATTTTATGGGATCTATCTATATTGCTTATTATTTCTATCTCAACAGTGAATTATATGTCTCTAAATATGCCTTATGCATAAAGTTTACGAAAAAGGAATCAGAACTTAAACAATTAATGAGCTAACTTTATATATTGCAATAGTTTTAATTTTTAAAGCTTCTCAAAAAGAGGAGCTTTTTTTATTGACATTTTTGCCCAATCCTAGTAAAATTATACTCTAGCGTTGTTGCAAAACGCATATCTACTGCGTTACGTGCTCGCTCGCTTGTGCGATGTACAAACGAGTACGTCTCCGCGCGTGTTCGCACAAGCCTTGCATAGATACATTTTGCAACAACGCTAATTTATAGCTAGGAGTGTTTAAAAGTATGTATAAAAGTTCTGTTTTACCGAGTGGTTTGCAAGTTATCAGCCTGACTGATAAGAGAGTAAGTTCTGTTTCGATTGGAATTTGGATAGGAGCTGGTAGTCGTTATGAATCTGCGAAAGAAAATGGGGTTTCTCATTTTCTGGAGCACCTTGTCTTTAAGGGAACTAAAAAAAGAACCTATCGTCAGATAAAAGAGTCCATTGAAGGAGTCGGAGGAATTCTTAATGGATTCACGGCCGAAGAACTCACTTGCTATTTAGTGAAAGTTATTGCTGGACATATGGATACAGCAATAGATGTTTTAATGGATATTGTGGTTAATCCAAGGATAACCCTCAGAGACATAGAAAAAGAGCGGCATGTGGTCTTTGAGGAAATAAAAATGTACTATGATCTGCCTAGACACCTGGCTTACGATAAACTAGTGCAATTACTTTGGCCTGCGCATCCTTTAGGCCGAAATATCGCCGGAACCTTTGATACGTTAAAAAAAATGTCCAGAAAAGATATTCTCAGCTATAAAAAATCACATTATAGTTTGAAGAATATAGTTATTTCCGCTTGCGGAAATATTACTCACGAAGCTATTTTACAAAAGGTAAAAAAGTTTCTTCGTAATAATCCGATAGATGTTACGGCGAGAATAGATAAACCCGTGTATAAGCCTGTAAATTTCGCGCAAAAAGAAATGCAAACTTGTTTTTTGACTAAAGATATTGAACAAACCCATTGCTATTTAGGGGTACATGCTTTGCATCGAAACGACCCCTTACGACACGCATTGACAATTCTTCACATTATTTTGGGAGCTAATATGTCAAGCCGCCTCTTCAATGAAATCCGGGAAAAGAAAGGACTGGCTTATGATATTGGCACTGGCATAAAGCGTTTTAGTGATACCGGAGCTTTTGTAGTTCATGCTGGTGTTAAAAAAGAAAAAACAGAAGATACTCTGAGGGTTATCCTTAAAGAACTAAAAAAAACTTGTCAGTACAAAGTAACTAGCGAAGAATTTACTAGAGCACGTGCGTATTATACAGGACAGATTCTTATGGGAATAGAAGATACCCTTGAGCATATGCTTTTCATGGGAGAATCGTTAATGATTGATGGTGCAATTAAAAACATAAAGCAGATCATTAGAGAAATTGAGAAAGTAAGACCTGAGGATATACAAAAAGTTGCTAGATTAATATTTATAAAAAATAATATGAACTTGGCTGTTGTCGGTCCTTTGAAAAAAAGGCAGGCTAAAACAATCAAAACAATTCTGGATGGGTTTTAATATGAAAAAGAACAATATTCTTATTGCACCTTCTATTCTTTCGGCTGATTTTAGCCGACTAGGGGAAGAAGTATGTTTGATCGAAAAAGCTGGAGCTGATTTAATTCACGTTGATGTTATGGACGGTCATTTTGTACCTAATATAACAATTGGTCCATGTGTTATTTCAAAACTAAAGAACAGAACAAAGCTTCCGTTAGATGTTCATTTAATGATTAAAGACCCGTTGTTTTTTCTAAATGACTTTATTAAGGCAGGAAGCTCTATTATTACTGTGCATAGTGAAGTCTGTACACTATCTGTACTAAAAAAAATTAAAAAAATCTTGACCAAAAATAAGGTTAAGATGGGAATATCAATCAATCCCGGGACACCTTTAAAGAAAATATCTGGGGCTTTAAAATTAGCAGATATGGTTTTAATAATGAGCGTGCATCCCGGTTTTGCGGGACAGTCTTTCATGGATTGTGTGATTCCTAAAATAAGCAAACTTCGGCAGGTATACAAAGGCGATATTGAAGTCGATGGCGGGATTACAAATAAAACCGCCCCTTTGGTGCTTAAACAGGGAGCCAATATTCTGGTCGCCGGCTCATTTATTTTTTCCGCTAAAAACAAGAAAAAAGCTATAGAAAGTTTAAAAAATGCATGATATTAAGTTTGGAACAGATGGATTCAGAGGTATAATTGCCGAAGATTTTACTTTTTTAAATGTAGCACTTATTGGAAAAGCTATTGCTTATTATATGCGCAAAACAAAAAGTAAAACATATCAAAAGGGGTTGATCGTTGGATATGATCGTCGGTTTTTATCGGATAAGTTTGCGCAATGTATTAGCAAGGAAATAAGTGATGACGGAGTACCGGTACTACTTACAGATACCCCGGTTTCTACTCCGGCGGTAAGTGCTTACATCCGTTCTGAAGGACTCCTTGGAGGTATTATTATTACAGCCAGTCATAATCCGCCAAATTTCAACGGAATAAAAATAAAAAATGAATTTGGGGCATCCGCAGAAAAATTTGTAACAGAAGAACTAGAGAGGTATATATCTTCAAACAAAACATTAAAGACAAAAAAAGTAAAAGCAGCTAGTATTAAAAAAGTGAAAATAATATCACCGTATATTAAGAGTATAAAAAAATACTTGGATTTTGAGCTATTGAAAAAAAACCGGTTTAATGTCGTGGTTGATGCAATGCATGGGGTAGGGCAAGGACTTGTTGAGGAAACGCTTAAAAATACCGGGTGCAAAGTAACTAGTTTGAATTCTACTCATGACCCTCTTTTTGGCGGAGTTAATCCAGAACCAATCGCTGTGAATTTACCAGGATTAATAACCTATGTGAGAACCAATCGCTGTGATTTGGGCATAGCTTTGGACGGGGACGGCGATCGCGTGGGAGCTATGTGCCCAGACGGAAGATTTATAAATTCACATTATGCTATTTGCCTTATACTTATACATTTAATAGAAAACAGAAAATGGACAGGTAGAGTATTGAAAAGTATCAATACCACAACCATGGTCGATAAAATCACCCAGCATTACAATTTAAAATTAGAAGAGGTTCCCGTCGGTTTCAAAAATATCGCCTCAGAGATGCTAAAAGGAGATGTGTTATTGGGGGGAGAAGAGTCCGGTGGAATAGGTTTTAAAAATTATATGCCGGAACGGGACGGTGTGCTTTCCGGACTATTACTGCTGGAAATGATGGCGTATCGCAAACAATCTATTTTAAAAATTATCCAGTACATCGAAAAACGTTTTGGCAAATATGAATACTTGCGTCGTGACCTAAAACTTAAACGAAAATTATCGTTGTCAACGATTAAGCAGCCACGATCTATCATCAAGAAAAAAGTCGTAGATATTAAAACATATGATGGGATAAAATTCATACTTGAAGATGAAAGCTGGCTTATAATCAGAGCTTCTGGGACAGAACCAATTGTACGTATTTATGCTGAATCCGGCACGTTAGAACAAACCCGGAAACTTATTGATTTTGGATGTAGGCAAGTATTATGAAAAAAGAATTCATTAGAAACTTCTGTGTTATTGCGCATATTGATCATGGGAAATCTACTTTAGCCGACCGTCTGATTGAGCTTACCAAAACAGTCCAAGAAAGGGAAATGCATGAGCAGCTGCTTGATAGTATGGATCTGGAAAAGGAACGCGGAATTACAATTAAGGCCTCTGCAGTAAGAATGATTTATGAAGCGGCTGATGGAGAAAAATATCAATTAAATCTTATTGATACCCCGGGACATGTTGATTTTAGTTATGAAGTTGCTAAATCCATTTCTGCCTGTGAAGGGGTTTTGCTATTAGTTGATGCCGCACAGGGAGTTGAAGCGCAAACCGTAGCGAATTTTTATTTAGCGCTTGATCAGGATTTGAAAATAATTCCGGTTATTAATAAGATTGATTTAGCGCATGCTAATCCGGAAGTAATACAACATCAGATCCAGGATGTTCTTTTAGTCGATGAAGAACCGTTACTAGCCAGTGCAAAAACCGGAACTGGAATCCAAGAGATTATGGAAGCTGTAGTAACCAAAATCCCTCCACCAAAAGGAGACAAAAAAAGCTCTTTACAGGCACTAATATTTGACTCTAAGTTTGATAATTATCGAGGAGTTATTGTATATGTGCGAATAGTAAATGGCAAGATTGAGCCTAAAATGAATGTAAAATTCATGGATTCAGGAAAAATTTACGAGGTTTTAGAGACTGGGATTTTCAACCCTCAGCCGCAAAAAGTAGATAGCCTTTCTTGTGGAGAAGTAGGTTATATTTGCTGCAACATAAAAGACCCCAAGGAAGTACTCATTGGAGATACTGTAACCACAGTTAAAAACTCAGCACAAGAACCACTGCCTGGATTCAAGAAAATTAGTCCGCTTGTATTCTGCGGACTTTATCCCGTCAATAGCAAGGATTTTGATGGGTTGCGCGATGCCTTAGATAAACTAAAACTCTCTGATGTTGGATTTATTTTTGAACAGGAGAGCAGTCCATCATTTGGATTTGGTTTTCGTTGTGGTTTTTTAGGTTTGTTGCATATGGATATTATTCAAGAACGACTAGAAAGAGAATTTGAGCTTGATCTGGTAGCAACTACACCAAGTGTTGTCTATAAAATAATCTTAAATAACGGAGAAGAACTTGAAGTTGACAATCCTTCAAAATTTCCCGATCCGAGTAAAATAGCCTATATTGAAGAACCCTATATAAAAGCGTTTATGATTGTACCACATGATTCTTTAGGTTTGGTTATCAATCTTGCACAAGCAAAACGAGGTATTTATATTAGCAAAGAGTTTTTAGACCAACAACGCATGATGCTTACTTATGAAATGCCTTTATCTGAGGTCATTATTGATTTTTACGACAAGTTAAAATCTGTAACTCGCGGTTACGGATCTTTAGATTATGAACTTATAGATTATCGTGTGACAAAATTGCTAAAGCTGGATATATTAATCAACGGAGAATTGTGTGATGCGTTATCTTTTTTAGTCCATACTGAGGGTGTTCAATATAAGGGGCGGCAGGTAGTTAGTAAATTGAAAGAACTCATTCCCCGTCAGCTTTTTGCTGTAGCTATCCAAGCAGCTATTGGTTCTCGAATTATTGCCCGAGAAACAGTGAGGGCCATGGGGAAAAATGTTACAGCGAAATGTTACGGCGGCGATATTAGCAGAAAAAGAAAACTTTGGGAAAAACAAAAAATGGGCCGCAAAAGAATGAAACAATTTGGAAAAGTTCAGATTCCACAGGAAGCATTTAGAGCGGTCCTTAAAATCTAACTGTAAACAAAGGATAAACCTATGTATTTTAAATTAAAATCGTTTTTCCAGAAACATTGGCCAATTATTCGCGAGTACGGAGAATCTTTGCTTATAGCATTTGTATTGGCTATGATTATACGTACTTTTATTGTACAAGCATTTAAAATACCTACTGGATCAATGATCCCTACTTTAATTGAGGGAGATAGAATATTAGTTAATAAGTTTATTTACAAATTTCGCGATCCGGAAAATGGAGAAGTAATTGTTTTTAAATATCCGGAGGATCCTAAAATTGATTTTATTAAACGTCTGATTGCTTCGGAAAAAGAAACACTTGAGATAGAAAACGGAAGAATTTATTTGAACGGAGAACAAACCAAAAACCCAAACATAAATGCACGTTTTTATTATAATCGAGGGCCTTACGGACAAATTGGACAAGCTATTGATATTCCTGAAGAAAACTATTATGTACTCGGGGACAATAGTAAAAATAGCCGCGATTCACGATATTGGGGATTTGTGCCTAAAAAAAACATGGTCGGTAAAGCGATAGTTATATATTGGCCTCCGCACCGCATTAGGATTATTGAATAAACTATGAATATTGCTAATTGGATTTCAATTTTTAGGATAATATTGATACCATTCTTTATCAGCGCAGTTGTCTATTATAGCCCAGATAAAGATTATCTACGATATGTCGCATTAAGTATTTTTTTATTGGCCGTGATTAGCGATGGGATTGACGGATACATCGCTCGTACTAAAAAACTGAAAACTGTACTAGGATCTTTTTTAGATCCTATGGCGGACAAGCTTTTGCTTAGCTCTAGCTTTATAACTTTATCTTTAGCAAATAATATTCCCTTGGAAATACGGCTTCCATTGTGGGTTCCTATTTTGTTTATTTCACGTGATATAATTTTAATGTTAGGTTCCTTTTTAATACATGTTATAACCGGAAAACTAACAATATCCCCTAGTATTTTGGGGAAACTTACAACATTATTTCAAATGGCTACAATAATATTTATTTTATTACAGCTGCCTTTTTCTTTTTGGATATGGAACACTGCTGTTTTTTTTACAGTTGTGTCCTGTTTTGATTATATTCTTAAAGGTAATAAACAACTTAACAACAATCTACATTCTTAATAAAAATTATGGAAAAAGAAAATATAGTTGCTATAATCGGCCGACCAAATGTAGGGAAGTCTTGTTTATTTAATCGGATAGTAGGTAAGCGACAGGCTATTGTAGAATCAACGAGTGGAATTACTCGAGATCGGGTATTCTCACACGTCTCGTGGAATGAAAAAAGTTTTATGCTCGTAGATACAGGTGGGCTGCATTTTGAAGAAACCGATAGCATAACTACTTCGGTTGTTACCCAAACTCAAAAAGCAATAACGTCAGCAGATATCGTTCTTTTTGTTGTGGACTCAAAAAGCGGGTTAGTTGCTCTGGATATTGAACTGGCATCGTTTTTGAGAAGATTTGATAAAAAAATAATCTTGGTTATAAATAAAGTTGATAATATCTCCCGGGTTGAAGACCATAGTGAATTCTATGAACTGGGATTTTCCGATGTCTGTTTTGTTTCAGCGTTGCATAATATCAATATTGATGAACTCTTAGATGAAGTTGTTTTACGTTTAAACCCCGAAGGTAGCGCAGCATCTGATCCGGAAGTTAAATTTAAAATTGCTTTGATTGGCCGGCCAAATGTCGGAAAATCATCATTTTTAAATGGTCTTTTAAAAGAAGAACGGGTGATCGTTCATGATGCACCAGGAACAACAAGAGATACTATAGATACTATTTTGGAAGTAAATGGTGAAAAACTGATCTTGATTGATACTGCCGGGATTCGAAAGGGGAGCAAAACTAAAGAAAGCATAGATGTATATTCCCGCTCAAGGACTATCCAAGCTATTAAACGATCGGATATCTGCCTTGTCCTTGTAGATGCAAAGCAGGGGATTCTAACGGATGACCTGCATACATTTAGTTTAGTCCAAGAAGAAAAAAAATGTTGTGTTATAGCTATAAATAAGATGGACCTAGTAGATATAAAATTAAAAGATTGTGAGCATACAATCTCTCAAAAAGCAGCGTTTATGCGTTTTGCTTTTAGCATGCTTTGTTCGGCCAAAGAATGCAAAAACCTATATGCGGCTATTACACATGCTCAGCACGCTTGGGTTAATCGAAAACGAAAGATATCACAGAATTCACTAATGAATACTTTGAAGATGATAAATGAACATAAAAAAAGTGTTAGTGTTCGTGGTGGGAGATTAAAACTCAATTATCTTACACAAGTCAAGGCCGGACATCCTACATTTGTACTGATCGTAAATAATCCAGATATTGCCAGTAAGCCATTTTTAAGATACATCGAGGGTGTTTTGCGAAAAGAATATGATTTTCAGGGATCACCAATTACGATTCATGTAAGAAAGAAAGTTAGAAGAAAGCAAGAATAAAAGGATTAACTAATGATAAAATTACTGACCGGTATAATTTTTAGTTATTTATGCGGCGCTATTCCCGCTGCATATATTGCCGCAAAGTTCTTAAAAGGCGTTGATATTCGGGAATATGGTAGCGGAAATGTAGGAGCTACCAACGCATTGCGTACTTTGGGAAAATTACC
Source organism: PVC group bacterium (assembly GCA_024231215.1). Lineage (GTDB taxonomy): Bacteria > Omnitrophota > Gorgyraeia > B26-G9 > B26-G9 > JAAEQR01. The sequence goes on from JAAEQR010000142.1 coordinate 56,982, forward strand.
CGGGATACTGGTACTACTTTTTGATATCTTAAAAGGAGTTTTTGCCGTAACAATCTTAAGCCGAATTTTCATGCCGGAAAGCGGTTTCTCCATAGAACTGGTAAAAGCTGTTTTGGGTGTCAGTGTGGTTTCAGGACATGTATTTAATGTCTTTCTGAGGATGAAAGGCGGTAAAGGGGTTGCAACAAGTGCTGGTGTTTTGCTCGGCTTAGCTCCAACCTCAATCCTTATGGGAGCAATCATATTTTTTATAACAGTTGGGGTAACCAGATATGTTTCTTTGGGATCTATACTTTCAAGCATAGGTATACCCTTTTATATGTTTTTATCCGGGGAGCATTACAGTTATGTCATTGCAAGTGCCTTATTATGTATTCTTATTGTTGCCAAGCATAAATCGAATATAAAAAGATTAATAACCCGAAGTGAACGAAAGGTTTTTAATAAAAAATGAATATATCAATAATCGGTGACGGAGGTTGGGGAACAGCACTTGCTTTACTTTTGACACGCAAAGGGTTTAAAGTAATGGTATGGGGAGCGTTCCCTGAGTATACAAATCTTTTAACCAAAAAAAGAGAAAATGTGAAATTTTTACCCGGCATAAAAATTCCTAAACAAGTATTGTTTACCAATGATTTGAAACTTGTTTTGAATAAACCTAATCTTGTTATCCTAGCTGTTCCTTCTAAATATTTAAAAAATGTTTTAAAAAAAATAAAACGTTTTAAAATAGCTAAATTTGATTTTTTGACTGTTGTTAAAGGCATTGATGAGACAACTAAGCTGCGTATGTCGCAAATTATACGACAAGAATTAGGCAATGTTTCCTTAGCTGTACTATCCGGACCTAATATTGCAACAGAGGTTGCTCGGGGAATTCCTTCTGCTTCGGTCTGTAGTTCTAGAAATAAACGGTTATCTGCTAAAGTACAGGATATTTTTATGTCTAAGTTCTTTCGTGTTTATACTAATACTGATGTTGCCGGAGTAGAATTAGGGGGAGCTTTGAAAAATATCATTGCTATTGCCTGTGGAATTTCCGACGGGTTAGGATTCGGCACCAATACTAAAGCGGCATTACTAACGCGGGGGCTTGCTGAAATTTCTCGGTTAGGAGTCTCTATGGGGGCGAAATCTTCGACCTTTAGCGGACTCTCAGGAATGGGCGATTTAGTAACGACCTGTCTGAGTCAAAAAAGTCGCAATCGCTGGCTGGGAGAAGAATTAGGAAAGGGAAGAAAACTAAAAACAATACTCAAACAAACAGAGATGGTTGTAGAGGGGGTAACTACAACAAAATCCGCGCTCAAAACAGCGAAACATTATAAGGTTGAGATGCCTATAACCAGAGAGGTATATAAAGTCCTTTTTCAGGGTAAAGATCCACGTACTGCAGTTCAATCGTTAATGGTTAGAAAAAAAAGACAAGAAGGATAATCGGGTTATTTCACTTGAAATTAAATGGATTTTATTATAACCTATAGTAGATTATTAGAGATATACATATTTATATCGGGGCGTGGCGCAGTTTGGCTAGCGCGCTTGAATGGGGTTCAAGAGGTCGGTGGTTCAAGTCCACTCGCCCCGACCATTTTAATATAATTGTAGCTATACAGATAGGAATTGATTATGGACGAAAATATACATTATCATCCTAAGGGAGAAGATACGGGAGAACGACGCAAGTTTTTACGTATCAACGCTAATTTTGTGGTTAGCTATCATGAACATCCGGGAAAAGTCAACAATACTGATATGACCTTAACTCGCAATATTAGTTTAGGCGGGATTTGTTTTACAAGTGACAAAGACTTTGAACTCGGGGCTATTTTAAAGATCATTTTGCGTTTGCCAAAAGTAACAAAACAAATAGAATTCTTAGGAGCAGTAGTTTCTACTAAGCAAGAAAATGGTAAAAATTCCATATTTGACATCGGGGTGAAATTTGTGGAAGCAGAGGAAGAAGACCTTTATATTTTGCAAAACATACTTAAAGAATGTGCTTCTTCTGGTAATAAAAATAATTTAATTATAAGTATAGAAGAAAAATCAGAAAAAGAAAAAAAAGATGAAGATAGTTAATATTGGATTAATTGGTTTTGGGACTATTGGGGCTGGAGTGGTAAAAGTATTAAAAAAGAAAACAACCACTTTACAAAAAAAGCGGGGCATAAAATTACAGTTGAAGTATGTCTGTGATCAGGACATTTCAACTTCACGTGGGATCAGTGTAGATAAAAAAATATTAACCACTGATGTTGAAAAGGTGTTAAATGATCCGAATATAGATATTGTAATTGAATTAATCGGCGGCATTCATCCAGCCAAAGAGTTTATCCTAAAAGCAATAAAAAACAAAAAACATGTGGTTACTGCAAATAAAGCTCTCTTAGCAGAACATGGAGGGGAAATATTCGATGCCGCAGCTAAAAACAATGTAGAGATCTATTTCGAAGCAAGTGTAGGTGGAGCAATCCCCATAATAAAATCTCTAAGAGAAGGATTAGTAGCTAATCAAGTACAAAATATTTTTGGTATTATTAACGGCACTTCAAATTATATCCTCTCTCAAATGTCGTTGAAAGGCTGTGATTTTAAAACCGCACTTAGGGAAGCTCAGGATAGAGGATATGCTGAAAAAGACCCGCGTTTAGATATTAACGGAATGGATTCAGCCCATAAAATAGCGATTTTAACAAAACTCTGTTTTAGTAAAAAAGTTGATTTTAAAAACATCTATGTTGAAGGAATTGATGAAGTTGGCCTTCAAGATATAAAATATGCAGATGACTTAGGCTATTGCATTAAACTCCTGGCTATTGCCAAAAAATCAGGTGATGAATTTGAAATTCGGGTACATCCAACTCTTCTGCCTAAAAAACATTTATTATCAAGCGTTAACGGAGTATTTAATGCCATATTCATTAATAGTGATTTTGCCGGAGATATGCTTTTATACGGGCAAGGCGCAGGACAACTTCCTACCGCAAGTGCGGTTGTCAGTGATTTACTTGAAATTGCTAATAAAATCGATAATCCTAATTCAATAAGTTTTTCAAATATGGATAGGGAAGTACCTTTGAGAAAAATGCGATCTATAGACAATGTAGAAACTCGTTATTATCTTAGATTTTCCGCACTTGATGAACCTGGTGTTTTATCTAAAATAGCTCAAATCTTAGGAAAACAAAATATTAGCATATACAGTGTTATTCAAAAAGGCCGACGACAGGCTCAAGCAGTATCAATAGTAATGATGATTCATGAAGCAAAAGAAAAGAATCTTCGCAGGGCTTTAGCCCAACTTGATAAGCTGCCAATAATAAAAAGAAAAACCATCGCAATCCGTGTAGAAAGAGGCTAGAGAGAATATGAAGTGGCAGGGATTAATTAATAAATATAAAGAATATTTACCGGTTAGCAACAAAACACCGATTGTAAGTTTAAACGAAGGAAATACCCCGCTAATTTTCGCTCCGCATATAAGCAGTCTTATCGGTGAAAAAATTAAAGTTTTTCTAAAATACGAAGGTTTGAATCCCACTGGATCTTTTAAAGACAGAGGGATGACCATGGCAATTTCTAAGGCATTAGAAGATGGTGCACATGCGGTAATGTGTGCATCGACCGGAAATACTTCTGCATCTGCTGCTGCATATAGCGCGCGTGCCGGACTCAAATGCATAGTTTTAATTCCCAAGGGAGCAATTGCTCTGGGAAAGTTAGCACAAGCACTTATCCATAAAGCTCATGTAATTGCTATTGACGGTAATTTTGACGATGCCTTGACCTTGGTAAAAGAAATAACCAATAAATATCCTGTAACATTAGTCAATTCACTAAACCCCTATCGTATTGAAGGACAAACAACCGGGGCATATGAGGTCTGTGATCAATTAGGCAGCCCTCCTGATATTCTATCTATCCCGGTAGGGAATGCCGGAAACATTACTGCTTATTGGAAAGGGTTTAAACGTTATCAGGAGGCTGGAAAAATAGAATCATTGCCTAAAATGTTAGGTTTTCAGGCCGCAGGAGCCGCGCCGATTGTTAATAAGAAAATAATCGAAGATCCTAAAACTATTGCCACGGCCATAAAAATAGGTAATCCTGCTAGCTGGCAATCTGCTGAAGCTGCGCGTGATGAATCTAACGGGCTAATTGATTCAGTAACAGATGAAGAAATTTTAAACGCTTACAAAATACTTTCAAGCAAAGAAGGCGTATTTGTAGAACCAGCATCTGCGGCTTCTGTGGCGGGAATATTAAAGCTTGCCCAAAACAATTACTTCACTGAAAATGACGAATATAATATTGTTTGCGTACTTACCGGGCACGGATTAAAAGATCCTGACCGGGCGATTAAAAGTATTGAGGAACCGGTAATCATTCCGGCTAAAGTCGAATCGGTATTAAAGGAAATAGGTTTTGAATAACCATGAAAAAAGCTGCAAAGAAATTCATAGTATTGGTAGCCGACGGGATGGCTGACTATCCTTTAGATGAGCTTGGAAATAGAACCCCATTAGAAGTTGCCAGAACTCCAAACATGGACTATCTGGCGAAAAACGGAAAAATTGGACAGGCCCAGTTTGTTCCAGAAGGGATGGTTCCCGGAAGTGATGTTGCAAACTTATCTATATTTGGCTATGATCCCAAACAATATTATTGTGGACGAGGGCCTTTGGAAGCCACAAATTTAGGTGTCCATTTAAACGAAGATGAAGTAGCCTTCCGCTGTAACTTTATTACAATTGAAAATGATATCTTGGTTGATTATAGTGCCGGACATATCTCGACAAAAGAAGCCACGGTTTTAATTAAGTTCCTTAACAGCAAATTATCTGACCAAATCATTCGTTTTCACCCGGGTATTAGCTATCGACATCTAATGATCATAAAAGGAAACATCAAAGAATTGATGAATCTTTCCTGTGTTCCACCACATAATATCATGGGTAAAAAATTTTCCGAGCATTTACCAAAAGGTTCAGGTAATCAGCCTATCTTAGATATCATGAAAAAATCACAAGAAATATTGTGTCTTCACGATATCAATCAAGTACGCATAGACTTAAAAGAAAACCCAGCTAACATGATCTGGCTTTGGGGGCAAGGGAAAAAAATAGATTTTCCTTCTTTTAAAGAAAAGTATGGGCTTTCCGGATCGGTAATTTCTGCGGTTGATTTAATAAAAGGCATTGGCCGCTCTTTTGGATTAGATGCCATAAACGTACCCGGAGCAACGGGATATTATGATACTAATTATGAGGGCAAAGCAGAACATGCTGTAAAAAGTTTAGAAAAAAAAGATTTTGTATTTGTACACGTTGAAGCTCCGGATGAAGCTGGCCACAATGGAGATGTTAGAGCAAAAATCTCATCCATTGAAAACTTTGATCGATATGTAGTAGGAACGGTCTTATCAGCTTTTAAAGATACCCCCAACACTCGTATTCTAATTTCGCCGGATCACCCAACCCCGGTTGCTTTAAAAACGCACACTTCAGATCCTGTTTGTTTCTTAATGTATGGACAGGGAATTCAAAAAGATGAATTCGAAATCTATAACGAAACCACAGCAAAAAACAGTCAGATAATCTTCCAAAAAGGACATGAATTAATGGATATGTTTATCAAAGACGAAAATATCTAGATTCTTTTAAATCTGTCATAACTTCACGCAAATACACAACTAATTGGAAACAAATGCCTTACAAGTCAGTAGCACGTAATGTTTTTCCATACCTCGACTTGACACACTAAAAAGGATATGATATACTTATTATAGGATTTAAAAAACATTTTAATTTGTTGCGGATAAATTAGTATTATTTGTATCCGAAAAGGCAAACCCTGAGAAATCAGGGGGCGCAAAGCTACGGGTCTGTTAGCAGATGCTATGATCGCCGGGCGCACCGATAACGTTCTAGCAAGCTTATGATAGCCGAGCTGCCGAAGTATACGCAGTTGCGGCTTTTTTTATTCTAAACCTAATATATAAGGAAGGGAGGTGATAAGCATAGCCATGAAAAAAATTCAAAAAAGGGATACACACATTATATTATTTATATTTTCTATATTATTATCTGAAACATCTATATTTTCTTTAACATATTATCTATTTATATATCAAATCAGGAGGCTAATATGAAAATCTTACGTTATTATACCCTTGCAGTTGTTTTTTGTTTCTTAGCAAATGTGATCCTGTCAGTACCCGGTGCTAATGCCCAAACCCATGATGAGCTTTTAGATAGCGGGCTTAGCCAGGAAGTGTTACAAGGCTTATTCAATTCTAATGAGCCGATCAGTAATCAAAGTGACGCTGCCAATCTTTCCCAGAGTGAAATTGCACCGCCCCCTTTAGTTATCACTACATCCGGTGGTGACATTTATCTACTTCAAGGTGATGGTGTTAAAGCCAAGATGAAGATAGATCAGCAAGGCACTTTAGAAACAACCTATTCTCTTGACGGTGCTGACTACAAAATGATCAATGAGTTTGGTGAAGAATTTCATTATGAATACTCCCCGGACGGACAAACAGTACAAATTCTAAATGCCAATAACGAAGTTGTTGGAGAACACTCATTTGAATTGGGCAAAGCAACCGCATTTTCCGCCCAGGGCAAAATAACTTACCAATATTCTGATGATGGACTTAATCGCTTAGTGACCTCCACAGATGAATGGGGCAATGTTACTCATTATGACGACTTAAGCCGTCCCACAACAATTACAGACACAGATGGCAACGTTGTCGGAGAATACAAGTTTGATTCTAAGGGTCGGATGCAATCTTTTACCGATCGTACCGGAAATGTCACAGTTTTTAATTCCGACGGAATCCGTCCTTTATATACTAAAAATGCACAAGGCACAAAAACTCAGGAATACCGTTATGATAGCGACGGACATCTTGACGCGGTAATGAATATTACCAATGGACAAATAACCGAAGTAGAAAATGGATATTACACAGTAACTTATGATACAGTTGAAGTGCTCAATGATGACGGCACTGTAATGACTGATGAAAACGGTGAAGCAGTACTTGAATATGTTGCAGTCGGCGTATATTCTTATGATACGGCTGGAAATGTAGAATCTGTTAGCGATCTTGGAATGGGAGGAGTAATTACAGGCTTTACAGAGTATGATGATTACGGAAGAGTTTGTGCTTCCTATAATGCTGAAGGCACTAAGGTTCAAGAATACAAATATAATGAACATGGTTTCTTGGAAATGACTATATCACTGGGAGCAGTTGATCCATTGGCTGGAGAGCAAACTGTTTTAACTTATACAATATTTGACGGTAATGGTCGTCCAAGTGAAGTATGGCAGCTTGGTGATGGGGAAAACGACAAGATAAAAATCCAAGAATACGTGTATAAAGAAAATGGTCTTCTGGATATAACCGTTTCTTATGGTATAGAACGGGATGATCAAGGAAATGCAGTACTTAATGATGCCGGAAACTACATTTATTTTGAAACATCAAAAACTGTTTATGATAAAAAAGGCCGTCCTGAAGCTGTATATGGGATGGTTCGCAATGAAGCTAGCGAATTAGTTGTAGATAGCGATGGAAAACCGGTGCTGGAGATACAGCAAAAGTACGTCTATAATAAGGAAGGTTTTTTATCTAAAACGATATCTTACGGATTTAACGGTGCAAAAACAGGAGAAACAGTATTTGACGCATACAGCCGTCCGGTAGAATCTTATAATAGCACCGGGGCTTTAACCCAAACCTATACTTATCGTGAAGACGGTTTCTTAGCTCAAACTTCCAATTATGGAGACGCGGGAACATTAACCGGATATACACTATATGATGCAAAGGGCAAACCTACCGATGTATTTAATCATGAAGGCAGTCTTGTCCAAAAATATATATATGATGAAAATGGTTCAATGATAATGAGCTTAAGCTTATCTTCCGAAGAAGGTGTGAATGACTTAATAGCTGCTACAATTCAGGATAAAACTGCCATTGCTGATCTATGGAATAGCGATTGGGATTCAACTTATGACTTTCTTGATCCTGACAATAAGCTTACTTCAGAATATTTAACTTCTGTTGCATGGACAGCTTTAGCTGACGGTGATATTGAAAAAGCAAAAGCATTTACATTAAAATGCATCCAGACTTTTTCAGGAGAAGCTTTGTCTCAGCAAAAAAGTTTAGATGAACTACCAACCGGGCCTGGAATTTCCCAAAATTGGGCCGTAAATGATGTTGGTACTTGTTATAATATTCTAGGTTTGGCTTTAGAGGAAGAAGGCGCTGTTGATGCCGCAGTAAGCGCATATAAAATACAAGCTTCTGATTTTGGCTATGCACAGGCCTATGACCCGGCAGAAGGCAGCTATTGGCTGGTAAGCGACGGGTCTAAAAAACAGTTAGGAGAACTAAACGTAGAAACATCTGTTGTAACTGGATACACTATGTTTGGTGGAGACTCAAAACCAGTTGCTTCATATCAGTTTTATGAAAAATTCGATGAGAATGGAGTAAGCCTTGGTGTGCAGGCAACAAAAGTGCAGGAATATGTATACTCCTATGAAGGTAAAACAAAAAATAAGGAAACCGGAGAATATTCAATGGTAACAAAATACTCTGGTTTTGTGCAAAAAACCAGCAACTATGGAGATTTCGATGCTGATACCGGAGAGCAGGTCGTAACCGGTTATACTGTGTTTGATAAGCTTGGACGTCAACAAAAAACATATAACGACGAAGATCAAGCTGTTCAATCCTACCAATATTCAAATGAAGGTTTTTTAAAAAGCACTGTTAGTTATGGCCAAAATGGCGTAAGAACAGGAACTACTATTTTTGATAGCTATTCACGTCCAGTTGCCAGCTTCAATATGATGGGTACAAGTACTGGCAAGATGCCTAAATCATTTATCCAGGCTCTTAGTAATGGATTAACTAACGAAGAATTAAGTTCTCAAGAATGGCAGCCTTACTTAAAAGGCCTCAGTCAAACCTTTGAATACGGTAGTGATGGATTCTTAAGCAGCAGCAAATCTTATGGAGAAGCCATAGAAATCAAGGTTACTGATTTTGACGGATTTGCTTCATCTATGGGATCCAGGAAAGGCGATGCTGAATATAAAGCTAAGTATGATTTCAACGAAGATGGAAGTATCAATACAGCAGATATGACTATCTTTAACGACGCCTTTTCCGGCATAATGGAATTCTCCGAGACTTATGGCTCTACATCAGACGGTCCTGGTCTTTACTTAGCGAAATATGATTATGACAGCGATGGAGATGTAGACAAAACGGATCTAAGAGTATTCGCTAAGACATTTGAAAATACAGCAAAATACAGCCCTACCTGGACTGGAGTAACTCACTATGATAAATATGGGAAGGCTGACAAAGTAATCAATGTTATTACAGACGAGGATGGAAATCCGACTGAAGGTATTATGGTACAACAATATGAATATAATACCCGCGGTTTCATGGAAAAATCTGTTTCCTATGGAGTTGTAACAGACGATAATGGCACTATAATTATGGATGGAGATACTCCAATTGCCTTGGCCACTGGATACACATTGTTTGATGCTAAATCTCGGCCGGTATCTACATATAGTATTTATTCTTCTGCTACAACACAACCTCAAGAATCCAAAGTCCAGGATTATGTATATGAAGAAGGTTTTTTAGTTAAAACCGTCAACTATGGAGATATTGATGCAGAAACAGGTAATGCGGTAGAAACCGGATATACTGAATTTGATAGATATGGGCGTCAAACAGTATCGTATAATGAATCCGATCAAAAAGTATCAACATTTAAATATTCTTCCCAGGGCTTTTTGAACGAAACATATAACTACGGAAAAAACGGAGCATTCCAGGGAAAAACAACATTTAATAAGAGTGGTCGCCCTGTAGAAGCCTACAACATGTATGCAAGTAGAAACGGCAAAGAAACCGGGTTGACTCAAAAATTTAACTACAATGAATATGGCCTTATGAGTCATAGTGAAACTTTTGGAGAAAACCAGACTCTAACCGGAACAACGTATTATAATGGTTATGGAAAAGGTTTACGGGTAGAAAACGAAAAAGGCTTTGTTATTTCCTCTTATCATTATAACGAACGCGGTTTTATGGAAAAAACACAAAGTCTTGCTTTTGTAGAAGTAACTGACCCGGAAGAGATCGCACAGCTTCAAGACAGCGGACTGTATGTAGAAATCACAACAACAGACGATAGTACTAATGAAACAGTAACAGCCGGCGGATTTTACGCAGTAACCGGTCATACAGAATTCGACGCATATTCACGTCCCACAGACTCCTACCAATGCTACTGGGATACTCAAGGGGAAGGTGAAAGAGTTAAAGTTCAGGAATACAAGTACGAAGATGGCTTCTTAGTAGAAACTATAACTTTAGGCAGACCGGATGAAACAGGAGCTCAACAGCAAACAGGCCGTACTGAATTTGACAAGTATGGACGTCAGGTAGCATCATATAATGAATTTGATGAGCTTACAACAAAATACAAATACTCTACTCAAGGGTTTCTCTCAGGAACCAGCAACCATGGAGCACGTGGAGTTATTACCGGTAAAACTGAAATCGGAGCTTTAGGAAAACCAACTGGAGCTTATAATCAAAAAGGAACCTTAGTTCAGTCTTTCAACTATGATAGTGTTACCGGTCAATTAACCGGAAGCACATCTTATGGAGAACCTGATGCCGAAACCGGAAATCCTACATTAACCGGTACTACTACATATGATGCCTATGGTAAAGCAACTGCAGCATATAATGATAAAGGAGCTCAAGTACAAAAATATGTATACGATAACCAGGGATTTATGTTAGAAACCGTTAGCCTGGGCGATGACATAGGACAAGGCCCGGTAGAAACAGGCCGAACAGTGTATGATCATGCCAGCCGGCCAATGGAATCTTATACTATCTCAGCTAGCGGAGTAGAAACTAAAGTTCAGGTATTTGTATACAATAGTGCAGTTAATTTATCTAATTATGAACAATATATTGCAAATCCAACTGATGCTCAGTTTGCAGAGACGGAAACCGGGTTCTTGACGACTACATTCAGTCATGGCAAAAATAACCACTTGGCTGGGTATACGAAGTTCAATAACTATGGACAACAAGAAGCATCATATAATGAGTTTGATGAGATGACTGTTGCATTCAAATATTCCAAGTCAGGCTTCATGACTGAATCCTGGAATTACACTATCAACAAAACTCGTACAGGTGTAACCTCATATAGTGCAACAGGAAGGCCAGACGCTTCATATAATGAAAAAGGCGCTGTAATCCAGGAATTCAATTACAATGACAATGGGTTTTTGGTATCTACAAACGGTTATGGAGATCTGGATGAAAACGGTGATCCTACATTAACACAAACCACACATTATGATGAATTTGGAAAACAAACACATAGCATGAATATAGATGGTGCTATTTCCCAAACTTTCCATTATGATGATGCTGGTTTTCTTGAAAGATCAACCGGCTGGGCACAACGTGAAGATACTCCGGATACTCTTATCTGGTATGAAGTCTTAGATCAAGGATATGCCGTGGAAACTAGTTATACACTGTACAATGATGCATCCAGACCTTCTGAATCATACAGTGTATATGAAGGTGCCTCTGGAAAAACAGAAATGAAAACACAAGAGTTTATTTACAACACAGGCGTTGATGAAACCAATTATCAGGCATACATGGAAAATCCAGAAGCATTCAGCGAGACTGTAACCGGATTCATGACACAGTCTGTAACTTTCGCTCTAAATAACAGCAGTGTAGATGCGGAAGGAAATCTTGTATTTACCGATTCTTACTCACACGTAGATGAAGAAAGCGGTATTACTACTGCCAATGAATTAGGCTCTGAAGTAATTGTCTCTGGGTTGACTTCGTACAATCGATATGGTCGTCCGGATACAACTTACAATCATGAGGGGCAAAAAGTTTCCGTAAGTAAGTACAATCAAAACGGTTTCCTGCAACAAACTGAAAATTACGGAGATAACGGTGCTATTACCGGTAAATTGCTATACAACGCAGCTGGCAGACCAACCGAAGCATTAAACCACAAAAACGTCAAAGTAACAGAATACTTCTATAACGATCAAGGTGGGTTAGACGTTACTTTAAACTACAACAATGGAACTATAACCCAAAGAACAGAATATGACATATATTCTAAGGCAACAGCTTCTTACCAGCTTTTCTCAGGAAAAGAAGGTAACAAATTTGGAGAACAGCAGGGATATCAATATGATGCCTCAGGAACCGCTAACTATGATGTAAATAATCCTACTGCACGTGGCAGCGGAACATTAACCCAGCAAAGTTACTATAATGAATTCGGGTTAATGAAGGCTTCTGTTACTTACGGAAGAAGTGGAAAAGAGACCAGTTATGTTGTATTCGATAAATATCAAAGACCAGTTGAAGTATATAACATATCTCCTGATAATCAAAACGGTCGCGATACAATTTTGTCCAGCATCATTGTGCAAAGCGAAAACGTTTATACGGGAGAAGCTGCTGCTAACCTGGGATCAGCTAGAGTTCAAAGCTACAACTATAATGCAAATGGCTTTATGACCTCAACGATCTCTTATCAGAGATCAAAGGACTACGATGATCAGGGTAATCCGGTGGCTGACGGAACTTGGGAAAAAGAAACCTCAATCACTTACTATGCAAGTAACGGGCAACAAATAAACACATTCTTGCTAAAAGATGGGGTACAGGCTAATCTCGCAAAACCTGATCACACAGTCGGTGCAAAACAAGCTGAATACAAGTACAACACTAATGGGTTCTTAGACAGAGCCTATAATTATCAGGATAATTCTCAGACAGGATACACCAAATATGATGATAGCGGAAGACAAACAACAAGCTACAATGATAAAGGCACTGCTGTCAATGCTTACTGGTATAATTCAAATGGGTTCTTGATTGGTAGTACCTCGCTGGGACAGTAGGTATTACAATTAAAGATCCAGATGCAGCTGTTTTAGCAAAAGCCCCTTGGTAACCCCAAGGGGCTTTTGCTATACAACATCCTAGCAGCAAGTTTTCCTTGAATTACTTGCTAACTTATTGTAAAATAATATCATTAATCACAGGATATATATTATTTAATAAGAAATCAACCCAAGCACGCTTAATGTGCATAAGTAAAGCACCTATAAATGTTTATAAACTTTTTATCACAAAAAGACCTTTTTCTGATTGCCGGACCCTGCGTAATTGAGTCTGAAAAAATGTGTCTGGAACATGCAATGGTTATTAGTAAGCTCTGCAAACAACTGCATATTCCTTATATTTTTAAAGCCAGTTATGATAAAGCCAACCGAACTTCTATTGATTCTTTTCGCGGTTTGGGAATAAAAAAAGGATTATCTGTACTAAAAAAAATTAGGAAAAATCTACGAATTCCGGTTCTGAGCGATGTACATAGTATAGAGGAGATCAAAAGCGTCGCAGAAGTCGTAGACATTATTCAAATCCCCGCCTTATTATGTCGACAAACAAACCTGATACTTGCTGCGGCAAAAACTAAAAAAATAATTAATATAAAAAAAGGGCAATTTATGGCCCCTTTTGATATGCTCTCTGTAATAAAAAAAGTTGAAAGCACCGGCAATAAAAAAATACTTCTTACGGAAAGAGGAACGTGTTTCGGATATAATAATCTGGTCAGTGACATGAGAGCTATCCCCATAATGAAAAAAACCGGATATCCTGTTATTTTTGATGCTACCCATAGTGTTCAATTACCCGGCGCTGGTCGAGGCAAATCCTCCGGAAAAAGAGAGTTTGTCGAACCTCTAGCATTAAGTGCGATTGCCGCTGGAAGTAATGGGTTGTTTCTAGAAGCACATAAAACTCCGCAAAAAGCACTTTGTGATGGTCCTAATATGGTTGATTTTAAACTATTGGAACGTATATTGAAAAAAGCTAAACAAATCAGAAAGATAATAAATGGGTGAGCAAAAATTTCAAAAAATAGCAAAACAGGTATTACGAACTGAAGCCAAAGCAATCACGGATCTCTTGCCCCGGATTGATAAAAAATTTGATAAGGCAGTTAACCTCATTTCCCTTTGCAATGGTCGGATTGTAATAACAGGCATGGGCAAACCAGGAATAATCGGAGCAAAAATTTCAGCAACCTTAGCAAGTCTGGGCGTACCTAGTTTATTTCTTCACCCAGCAGATGCAGTGCACGGCGATCTAGGCAGAGTAACAAAAGAAGATATTGTAATTGCTATATCCAATAGCGGTCAAACCGAAGAAATTGTGCGTCTTTTACCCATAATTAAAAAAATTGGTTCTACGCTTATCTGTTTAACGGGAAACCCTAAATCTCTACTTGCCCAGTATAGCGATATTACCCTGAATGTAGGGGTGAAAAAAGAAGCTTGTCCTTTTAATTTAGCCCCTACAGCCAGTACTACCGCAACCTTGGCGATGGGAGATGCGCTAGCATTGGCTGTTCTGATAAAAAGAGGATTTAAAATTGAAGATTATGCTTTTTACCATCCCGGAGGAAGCTTAGGCAAAAAATTATTACAAGTAAAAGATCTTATGAGAAAAGGCAAAGACAACCCTATTGTAAACGAAACAACTAAGGTTAAGACAGTTCTTCTCCATATTACTAAATCCAGGGCCGGCTGTGCAGTTGTGGTTAATAAAAAACGAGAGCTTATCGGCATTTTTACCGATGGAGATTTGCGCAGGCACATTGAAAATGAAGCCAATCTCCTAGAAAAAGATGTGAAATCTGTAATGACTAAAAATCCAATGGTAATAAATAAAGAAAAACTAGCGGTTGAAGCACTGAAAATATTAAAGGAAAGAAAAATCGATGAATTGCCAGTGGTAGATGATCGTAAGCATCCGGCCGGTCTTTTAGATGTACAAGATTTACTTAAAGCAGGTATAATATGATGAATCAAAAAGCAGAAAAGATAAAAATAGTAATTGTTGATGTGGACGGGGTGCTGACTAACGGAACAATTATCTATGGCAATTTTGGTGATGAATACCGCTCTTTTTCGGTACATGACGGCATGGGCTTTGCTTTGCTGCATCGAACAGGAATTAAATCGGCAATTATAACTGCTAAGTCATCAAGAGCAGTTAGCAAAAGAGCTAAGGAATTGAAAATAAATCTTGTTTTTAAAAACGTGAAAAATAAACTCTTAGTATTTAAAAAATTATTGAAGAGATTAAAGCTAAAGCCAGAAGAAGCCTGTTACATAGGGGATGATTTACTTGATCTTGCTACTATACAAGCAGCCGGGTTTTCAATAACAGTTCCTCAGGCATGTAAAGAAGTAAAAGAAGCAGCTCATTATATAACCCAGAAAAATGCCGGGGCAGGTGCTGTAAGAGAGGCAATTGAGCTTATTCTTAAAGCTCAGAGCAAATGGCCTGCACTGATCAAAACCTTTGAAAGTTAAAAATGGAAGAACACCTTTTAAAAACAGATTCTTTAGAAAAATCATATCGTCACAGAAAAATTGTTGACTCAGTCAGTATTCACATAAAAAAGGCAGAAGTCGTAGGTTTGCTAGGTCCAAACGGTGCGGGAAAAACTACGACATTTTATATGATTGTTGGTCTAATTTCACCGGATAACGGAAAGATTTTTTTTGATAATAAAGATATCACCCGAATGGCTATGTATAAACGAGCTCGTTGTGGTATTGGGTATTTATCTCAGGAACCATCGATTTTCAGAAAGCTGACTGTAGAAGAAAATATTATGGCAGTTCTACAAACTTTAAAGATAAATAAGGCTGAACGCAAAAGACGATTAGAACAACTATTAGAAGAATTAAAAATGACCTCTCTGGCTAAAAGCCAGGCATTAACCCTTTCCGGGGGAGAACGCCGTAGGCTTGAAATTACTCGCTGCCTGGTCACCAACCCGTCATTCATTTTGCTCGATGAACCGTTCAGTGGAGTTGATCCTATAGCTGTCTTTGAAGTACAACAAATTATTGCCGATTTAAAAAAGAAAGGCTTAGGGATATTACTAACTGATCATAATGTACGCGAAACACTAAGCATCACAGACCGAAGTTATATAATGACTCAGGGCAAAATCCTGATGTCCGGAACTGCCCAGGATTTAATAAGCAATCCAGAAGCAAAAAAGATATACCTGGGTGAAAAATTTGTCATGTAAGGTTATTATATTGACCTTAAAACAATTTAATGATAGTATTACAATATTATTCTATTTGTGAGAGGAGGAAAGAGTTTTGCAAGTAACTATAACCGGAAGACATTTTAGTGTAACACAATCTTTAAAAGAATATATTCATAAAAAGGTGGATCGATTCAATAAATATTCCAGTAATATTATCGAAACACACGTGGTTTTGGGCGTAGAAAAATATCGCAATTTTGCCGAAATATCTGTATTCGGCAAACAACTCAAAATTACGGAAAAAAAAGAAAATGAAACAATGTATGCAGCAATCGATGATGTATGTACCGGCTTAGAAAAAGCTTTAAGTCGTCATAAAGACAAAATAAAAGGACATCGAAAAAAAGACAGCGATAAATATAAAGTGGACGTAGATGAAGAGGGAGGCTATACAGATGAAGATAATGGACTTTTTGAGTGAAAAGGCATTGTGCGCTGATCTAAAGGCAACAACAAAAAAAGAAATCATAGAAGAACTAGTCAGTTCCTTGGTTGATGCTCAAATAATCAAAGATAAGAGCAAACTAATAAAGATTCTTCTAGAAAGAGAATCCCTGGGATCTACCGGTATTGGGCAAGGCGTAGCAATCCCTCATGGTAAATCAGAAAGCGTAAAAAAATTAGTTGCCGCCTTTGGGTTATCTAAAAATGGTGTAAACTTCGA
This sequence comes from PVC group bacterium, assembly GCA_024231215.1. GTDB lineage: Bacteria > Omnitrophota > Gorgyraeia > B26-G9 > B26-G9 > JAAEQR01. The sequence goes on from JAAEQR010000142.1 coordinate 73,926, forward strand.
TTCTTTAGACGGAGAACCAGTATATATCTTTTTTCTTCTCGTTGCGCCGGAAGATTCAGCCGGACCTCATCTAAAAGCTTTGGCTAGAATTTCCCGACTTTTAAAAGACAAATATTTTAGAGATACACTGCGTTCAGCTAAGGACGAAAAGATGCTTGCAAAAATAATTAAGCAAGAAGACTCAAGAAAATAAAAAATGCGCATTCTGAAATGGTTATATCCAGGAATGAAAGTAAAGCGCTGGATTTTTTTAAGTGCTTTAGGTATCATTTTAGTAGTCTGCGGAACAATACAGTGGATAAAACAATGGGAGAATAATAATATTTCTCTCTTTGGAGCCGCGTTACTGATTATCGGTATTATTTTACTCATTATCGGCTCTAAGCAGATGACCAAATCATTTATTACGTTATTTGCTCCGTTATATCAAGAAAAAGAGTTAGTTGATATTGTTTATAAAAAACGACAGTTGAGTCGCGGCCCCCGCATTGTAGTCATTGGCGGAGGAACCGGACTTTCCGTTCTTTTACATGGACTTAAGTCATATACTTCTAATCTGACCGCCATAGTAACTGTAGCTGATGACGGTGGCAGCTCAGGTAGATTAAGACAACAATTTGATATTCTTCCCCCGGGAGACATTCGAAACTGTTTAGTCGCATTAGCTGAAGCAGAACCGTTAATGCGAGATCTTTTTCAATTTCGTTTCCAGGAAGGGACAGAATTAGCTGGACATAATTTCGGCAACCTTTTCATAACTGCCATGACAAAAATCGCTGGTGATTTTGAAAAAGCAATTAAGGAATCAAGTAAGGTTTTAGCAATCAGCGGACAGGTTATTCCTTCAACCTTAAAAAGAGTTACCCTGGTAGCTGAACACACTGACGGGACAAAAACTTATGGAGAAACAAGAATATCTAAAAGTACAAGTCCTATTAGCCAGGTTCATCTAATGCCGGAGGAGTGTTTACCAACAGAAGATGCACTTGAAGCAATAAATAATGCAGAAGCCATTGTGCTAGGACCAGGTAGTTTATATACCAGTATACTGCCAAATTTGATTATAAAAAATATTCCGGAAGCGATAAATAAGGCTAAAGCAATAAAAGTCTATGTTTGCAACGTAATGACTCAATCAGGAGAAACTGATGATTTTACAGCATATGACCATATTAAAGCGATACAAGCACATGCTAAAAGTAAGATTATTGATTACAGTATTGTAAACACGGGCACTGTTCCAAAAGAGTTCTTGAAAAAATATAAGAAAGAAGGCGCAGTTCCAGTAAAACCAGATATTGCCCAGATTGAAGCAGCAGGCATTAATGTTATTGCTGATAATGTAATTAGTACAAAAGATCATGTTCGGCATAATTCTGAGAAAATAGCCAAAAATATTATTGATCTTGTAGAAGAAATAAGATCCAAAAATGCTGTTTATGTATAAACTACTTTGTTTGGAGAATTATGAACCAACCATCTAAATCTGTTACAAAGAATGTAGTTATAAAAAATAAAACTGGTCTTCATGCTCGTCCAGCGGCTGTATTTGTACAGGTGGCTAATAAATTCGATAGTGAAATCTCTGTACAAAAAGGCAAACAGAAGATTAACGGAAAATCAATCATGGGAGTACTCATGCTTGCCGCAGGACAGGGACAGGAAGTAATAATCGTCGCGGATGGTCCGGACGCAGAAATTGCGGTAAAAGAACTGGAAAAAATTCTTTTGAGTGATGATGATGAAAAAAAAATTAGATAGAAAAATAATTAAGGGAGTTGCAGCATCCCCGGGCATAGCTATTGGCCGAGTATACCTTTGGGATAGCGAAGACTATAATATCCATACTTATCCAGTAAAAGAGTCCTCTTTAGCTACGGAAATTGTGCGTTTTGAAGAAGCATTAATTAAGACGCGTGCAGAAATAATAGATATTCAGAAAAAGCTATCTAAGGAAATGGGTGTTGAGCACGCGGAAATTTTTAACGCACATCTTCTGGTATTAGAAGACCGAATGCTAATCGAAGAGGTTATTAATAAAATAAAGAAGGAACGCGTAAACGTTGAACGAATTTTTGTCGAAGTTCTGAAAAAATACTGTGATATTTTCTCCAAAATGGATGATGAATATTTAAGGGAGCGGTTGATAGATATCCAGGATGTTGGTAAACGTGTTGTGCGCAACCTTTTGGGCAAACAAAAAACGGAATTATTTGATTTAGGAGAACAAGTTGTTGTTGTCGCAACAAATCTTTCGCCATCTGATACAGCTCTAATGCAAAAAGATGAAGTTATCGGATTTGCTACCGATATGGGTGGCCGCACTTCTCATACAGCAATTTTAGCACGTTCTCTGGAAATCCCGGCGGTTGTTGGATTAAAAACTCTAACCCCTGGAGCATTAAAAGGTAACAGTATCATTATCGATGGGAATAATGGGATTGTAATAATCAATCCCAAAACTTCCGATATAAAAAAATATAAAATAGAAAAAAAGAACTTTGAAAATTTCGAACGCGGTCTTTCCCGGTTAAAAAGCCTGCCATCTATAACAAAAGATAAACATACTGTCCAAGTTGGTGCAAATATAGAATTTCCAGAAGAAATGACCTCTGTACTCTCACACGGAGCAGAGGGCATAGGTCTTTATCGAACTGAATATATGTTCCTGAATCGGCCGGATTTCCCCAGTGAAGAAGACCACTTTAAAGCTTATAAAAAAGTAGCTCAATGTATGCAAAAAAAACCTGTAGTTATTCGAACTATGGATTTAGGCGGCGATAAATTTGCTTCTCATCTAAATTTTCCGTTAGAAATGAATCCTCTAATGGGAATGCGAGCAATTCGGTTTTGTCTGGCCCGACCTAGTATTTTTAAGACACAGTTGGCCGGGATATTACGAGCCAGCGTTTACGGCAATTTGAAAATAATGTATCCCATGATTTCCGGAGTAGAAGAATTGCAGCAAGCAAATTTGATATTACAAGAAGTCAAAACAGATCTTAAGAAAAAAGGCATTCCTTTTGACGAAAAGATTGAAGTTGGGATTATGATTGAAGTACCGTCTGCAGCACTTATCGCTGATATTCTAGCCAAGGAAGTTGACTTCTTCAGTATCGGAACAAATGATCTGATTCAGTACGCACTTGCTGTAGATAGAACAAATGAAAAAATAACATATCTGTATGAGCCAGCACATCCTGCGGTATTGCGAATATTAAAATCTATTATAGACACAGGACACCAAGCAGGTATATGGGTTGGCATGTGCGGAGAAATGGCTTCAGAACCACCGTTCATATTACTTCTTTTAGGATTAGGGCTTGATGAATTCAGCGCAAGTGCAGTATCTGTTCCTGAAATAAAGAAAGTCATTCGTTCTGTTACTTATGAACAGGCAAAAAAAATTGCAGACAAAGTGCTACAGTTTTCAACCGCTTCTCAGATTGAAAGCTATACAAGAACAAAATTAGGCGAAATTATCTATAACAAATAAAACAAATTAAAATATATGCAAATACTTGTATTAGCAGCAGGATACGCTACAAGACTATATCCTTTAACAAAACATTGGCCAAAACCGTTACTTTTGGTAAAAGAAAAACCAATAATTTCGCACATTATTGATAATGCGCAAAAATTACAGGATATAACGGAAATAATTGTTGTTACAAACGACAAATTTGTTGAATATTTTCAAAAATGGGCAGAAACTTATAATTGTTCAGCAAAAATAACGGTCTTAAGTGATAAAACTACGTCCGAAGATAATCGCTTAGGAGCAATTGGGGATATAGCCTACGTTCTTAGAAATCATTCTATAACTGAGGACTTATTAGTGATCGGCGGCGACAACCTATTTTCTTTTGATTTGACAGCTTTTGTTGATTTTGCACAAAACAAAAAAGACGCCTGCACAGTTGGACTATACAACATATTTGACCTGGAAAAAGTTAGATATTATGGGATTGTTACAGTTAATGATACTGGGAAAGTAGTTGATTTCGAAGAAAAACCGCAGAAAAGTTTATCTACCCTTATTTCAATGTGTCTGTATTATTTTCCGTATAAGCGTTTGGAATTAATCCCGGAATATTTAAAAAATAATAGTAGTCATGACGCACCCGGCAATTACATACGCTGGCTGCATAACATAATCGATGTTTGGGGCTATGAACTAAAAGGGGACTGGTATGATATTGGGGATATTGATACCTTTTATCATTCAAATGTAACCTTTAAAGACTAAGGCTCTTTTAAAAGAGCCTTAAGGGGGGATGAGTCCCCCTAGCGGAAATATGCAGTCCATTTTAAATAAATAAAAAATTGACTGCATATTACTAAGGATGGATGGGAACCACTAAAATGAAAGGAAAGGTTTTTTTATGAAAAAAGTATATTATTCTACATCCGAATCAGTAGCATGCGGTCATCCGGATAAATTATGCGATCAGGTTTCTGATGCTGTACTGGATGAGGTTTTAAGACAAGATAAGTGGGGCAGAGTAGCATGTGAAACATATGTTACTATGGGATTAATCATCATCGGCGGAGAAATCACAACTAAAGCATATGTCGATATACATTCACTGGTGAGAAATGTTGTAAAAGGAATTGGATATAGTCATCCAAAATACGGCTTTGACTATAATACTTGTGCAATACTAAATGCGATTCATAATCAATCTCCGGATATCGCTATGGGAGTTGATACCGGTGGGGCAGGTGACCAGGGAATGATGACCGGCTATGCCTGCAAAGAAACTCCGGAACTTATGCCTCTTGCGCTTATGTTGAGTCATAAATTAGTAGCAAAAATGAAAGAAGTTCGGGATAAGAAAATATTGAAATATTTAGGGCCCGACGGAAAAGCTCAGGTTACAGTACGATACGAAGATGATAAACCTGTAGAAGTTACTTCTGTTGTTTTGGCTTGCCAGCACACAGAAGAAGTTCTTAATCCGGCAAAAACTCACATGAATAAAAAAGCACGGCAGGAAATAATTGATATCATTGGTAAGCCGGTCCTGAAAAAATGGATCGGTAAAAACACTAAGTTTCACATAAATGAAACAGGGAAATTTGTTGTAGCCGGACCTCAATCTGACACCGGAATGACCGGCAGAAAGATTGTTGTTGATACATACGGTGGTGTTGTTCCTGTAGGCGGCGGTGCTTTTTCCGGGAAAGACCCAACCAAAGTTGACCGTTCTGCAGCATATATGGGGCGTTATATAGCTAAGAATGTTGTTGCTAGCGGACTTGCAGACAAATGTTATATCCAGGTAGCTTATTGTATAGGCATGAGTGATCCTCTTTCTGTATTTGTCGATACATATGGTACGGGTAAAGTATCTGATGAGAAAATAATCAAATTAATTAAAAGTAATTTTTCCCTAAAACCAAAGGGGATTATAAAAGAACTTGATCTATTAAAGCCTATTTATCAGAAAACAGCCTGTCACGGACATTTCGGCAGAAACGAAAAATCATTCACATGGGAACGCACTGATAAAGCAGCTAAACTGCGTAAAGCAGCTTAAAAGGAGGCATTAATATGGCTACGGCATTAGGAGACTACAAAATCAAAGATATTAATCTTGCTGATTTTGGAAGAAAAGAAATTACCATAGCAGAGCATGAAATGCCAGGACTGATGGCTATACGTGAGAAATATAAAAAAGAAAAACCTCTCACCGGTGTCAGGATTATGGGTTCATTGCATATGACTATTCAAACCGCAGTTCTTATCGAAACCCTGACTGACCTCGGAGCTGATGTGCGTTGGGCCAGCTGTAATATATTTTCGACACAAGACCACGCAGCAGCTGCTATCGCAAAATCAGGCGTGCCGGTATTTGCCTGGAAAGGGGAAACTCTAAAGGAATATTGGTGGTGTACAGAGCAAGCGCTTTCCTTTCCTGAAGGGAAAGGTCCCCAGCTTATAGTAGATGACGGGGGAGACGCAACATTAATGATCCATCTTGGCGCAGCCGCAGAAAAAGACATGGCTGTATTAGAACGCGCACCCGGTGGACCAGATGAGGCAGAGCTTATGTCTATTCTCAAAGAAACCTTGAAAGAAAACAAAGATAAATGGACTCAGATCGTAAAAGACTGGAAAGGCGTATCCGAAGAAACCACAACCGGAGTACATCGTCTTTATCAAATGATGGAAAAGGGAGAATTACTAGTTCCGGCGATCAACGTAAATGATTCGGTCACAAAGTCTAAATTTGATAACCTCTATGGCTGTCGAGAATCACTTGCTGATGGTATTAAGAGAGCAACCGATGTAATGATGGCTGGTAAAGTTGCTGTTGTCTGTGGCTACGGGGATGTGGGTAAAGGCTCAACTCAATCTTTAGACGGTTTCGGAGCTCGCGTTATTGTAACTGAGATAGATCCAATTTGCGCCTTGCAAGCAGCAATGGCCGGGCTTGAAGTTACTACACTCGAAGACACTCTCGGCCGTGGTGATATATATGTAACAACTACCGGTAATAAAAATGTTATTACTGCTGAGCATATATCAAAAATGAAAGATCAGGCTATTGTCTGCAATATCGGACACTTTGATAACGAAATTGAAGTTGTAGCTTTGGAAAATTATCCGGGGATAAAAAAGGTTAATATCAAGCCGCAGGTAGATAAGTATATTTTCCCAGACGGAAAAGAAATATACCTGCTGGCTGAAGGAAGACTTGTTAATTTAGGCTGTGCAACCGGGCATCCTTCGTTTGTAATGTCCAATTCTTTTACTAATCAAGTCTTGGCACAAATTGATCTTTGGAAGAATAAAGATACGTATAAACCCGAAGTTTATAGGCTTTCAAAATCTCTGGATGAAGAAGTAGCCAGATTGCATCTAGAAAAAATCGGGGTGAAATTAACCAAATTAACCAAAGAACAAGCGGACTATCTCGGTGTTCCAGAAAATGGTCCGTATAAACCAGAACACTATCGATATTAAACAAAAAGGAGGAATAAGAAAAAAATGACGTCATATAAGGATTTAGGTTTTGTAAATACAAAAGAAATGTTCAAAAAAGCAATGGCCGGCAAATATGCTGTTCCTGCTTATAACTTCAATAACATGGAACAGATCCAGGCAATTATCGTTGCTTGCGTAGAAACACAGTCACCGGTAATTTTGCAGGTTTCCAGCGGAGCCCGTAAATACGCAAACCAAACGTTGCTTCAATACATGGCACAGGGTGCGGTAGAAATGATGAAGAAGCTAGCAGCAGAAAAAGGCCTTAAAGAAGTCCCAATCGCTTTACATCTGGACCATGGAGACACTTTTGAACTTTGCAAGTCATGTATCGAATCCGGATTTTCTTCTGTCATGATCGACGGTTCACACCATTCATTTGAGAAAAACATTGAATTAACAAAACAGGTGGTTGATTATGCGCATCAGTATGATGTAACTGTAGAAGGAGAACTTGGAGTTTTAGCCGGAATCGAAGATGATGTAGTTGCTGAGAAATCAACCTACACTAAGCCTGAAGAAGTAGTTGAATTTGTAAAAAAAACCGGGGTTGATTCATTAGCTATTTCCATCGGGACATCACATGGAGCTAATAAATTCAAGCCTGAACAGTGTACTCAAAATGAAGACGGAGTTTATATTCCACCAGCGCTGCGATTTGATATCTTAGAAGAAATAGAGAAACAAATACCCGGCTTTTCTATCGTACTACATGGATCATCATCTGTACCGGTAGAAGCAGTAAAAATGATCAATGAAAACGGCGGCGCTTTAAAAGATTCCGTAGGAATCCCGGAAGAACAGATTCGCAAAGCAACAAAATCAGCTGTATGCAAGGTAAACATTGATTCTGACGGCCGTCTCTGGATGACTGCTGCAGTTCGAAAACACTTTGGTGAGAAACCGGCAGATTTTGATCCGCGTAAATACTTAGGACCAGCCAGAGAAGCACTTGTTAAAATGTACGCAAGTAAAAATCAAAACGTTCTCGGTTCAGCCGGAAACGTCTAAAATAGCTCTGTAGTAGACAAAGAAGCAACTTCTTAAAAAAAGGGGTTGCTTCTTTTTTTGTTTTGGAATAAAAACAAAACTAATGCTATAATAACTTTACAGGAGGGAAATATGAATAAACAGGATTGGTTTCGTAAGAAATTTTCCCGTAAACAGTTTTTACAACTGTTGGGAGCAGGAGCAGGTTTTTTAGCCTCTGAGAATATACTTCTTAAAGCCGCATTGGCCTTTTCTAAATCAGATACTTCTCCTGGAAGGAAAAAAGGGGGACTGACCGGTAATTATGATCTAGTATCAGCAACCGGAGAAAATCCGTACCAGATGACTGTAAAAGCAATCAAGGCTATGGGCGGAATGAAAAAATTCGTTAATCCAGGAAGCGTAGTTCTGATAAAACCCAATATTGCATGGGACCGTACTCCAGAACAAGCCGCAAACACAAATCCGGAAGTTGTTGCCGCATTAATTGACTTATGTTTACAATCCGGAGCAAAACGAGTCAATGTTTTTGATAGCCCCTGCAATAATGCTCAGCGCACATATCAAAACAGCGGGATTGAAAAAATAGCAAAAGAACATGGCGCTAATGTCTTCTTTGCCAATACATGGAATGTAGTCCGGGCGAAATTCCCGTATGAAAGCCCGATGCAAGATTGGCCTGTATTTCGAGAAGCACTGGAGTGTGACACATTTATCAATGTCCCGGTAATGAAACACCATAGGCTTACAAAACTTACTCTATCGATGAAAAATCTTATGGGAGTATGTTCCGGAAATAGAGGAAATATTCATACAGATATAGGTAGAAAATTAGTAGATATAACGACATTTATTAATCCTGATTTAACGGTCATCGACGCTTATCGAGTATTAGTTCGCAATGGCCCGGTAGGAGGGAATTTAGATGATGTTGTCTATATGAAACAGCTACTTATCGGAACAGATCCCACCCTAACAGATGCATATGCTAGCACACTCTTGGATATCGATCCATTAACAGTGCCATATATACAAAATGCTATAGACCGCGGAATAGGAAGTATTGATTTTAAAAAAGCGAACATTTTAAAGATTACCGCATGAGCAATAAAAAACTTGTTCTTATCCGCCGAATATTGCAGACAGCTTTCTTATTGCTGTTTATCTATATTCTTTGGACTACTACATATCCGCTTACCGGAAAAATTCCTTCTGCATTATTTTTTAACGCTGATCCGCTGATTATGATTACCACAGCTCTTAGTGAAAGACTCCTACTCCCGGGATTACTCGGGACTTTTCTGTTAATATTATTAACGTTTTTAGGGGGGAGATTCTTTTGCGGATGGATCTGTCCGTTAGGAACTGTTATTGATTTTTGCGGACGAATTAAAAGAAAAAAGCAGGTGCTAGAAGAAACAGAGAATAAAAAAGTCCGTCGAGTTAAATTCTATATTTTATCGGGAATACTTATAAGTGCTTTATTCGGCATTCAGATCGCTTGGATAGTAGATCCGACTGTGATAATGGGAAGGTTTGTTTCACTTAATCTAATTCCCACGACTACACTAATTTTGGATAAGTTTTTTATTTTTATTCTGCAAACTATTGAGGGAAGGTATGAGCCTCTATTTGATTTCTATCGAGAAATGAAAGCGTCACTACTTGGAGTTAAAACTACTTATTTTTCTCATTCAGGAATTGTCTTTGTCTTTTTTCTAATTATTACCTCCGCAGCATTTTTCATTTCCCGCTTATGGTGCAGAACGCTGTGTCCCCTGGGAGCTTTCTATGCGGTAATCGCTAAACATTCACGATTGCGCCGCGTCGTAGATAAGTGTGTTGACTGCGGCAAATGCCATACTAACTGCCGGATGGGAGCGATAAAAAAAGATAATATTCATTATCTAAGCGATGAATGTATTTTATGTATGGATTGTATTTATGAGTGTCCTCCGAAATCAACCCGTTTTACCTTTAAGCAAGGGGATTTACAATCTAATACACATGCTTCGGGAATATCGAGAAGAAACTTCTTGATTTTTTTAAGCACCGCAACGCTTCCCCTTTTAGGGATGGGCCAAAAGAAACCATCTCTAAAAGATATAAACATTCGACATCCCCGCATTATTCGTCCACCCGCAGCATTAAAAGAAGAAGAGTTTCTAAACCGTTGCGTACGCTGTGGCAATTGCATGAAGGTATGCCCGACAAACGGATTACAACCGGTTATGGTTGAAGCCGGTTCTCGCAGTATATGGACCCCGCGGCTTGTTCCGGAAATAGGTTATTGTGAATATAATTGCACCCAATGCAGCCAGGTATGCCCCACCGGAGCAATTAAACAATTACCTCTGGAACAAAAACAAAAGGTAAAACTAGGTATCGCAAAAATTGACCGGGAGATATGTCTGCCATGGAAAAAAAACAAAGAATGCATTGTTTGTGAAGAACATTGTCCTATCCCGGATAAAGCAATTAAAATAAAAGAGGAACTTATAAATGGTAAAATAGTCTTGCGCCCGGAAATAGATGAAGATTTGTGTACCGGCTGCGCTATTTGCCAAACTAAATGCCCGGTAGAACCAAGAAGAGCCGTAAAAATTTCCCCGAAAAAAAGTGATAGGTTTTAATAAGGAGAGGGGAAATAACCTATTTCTTCACTGTCTCAATCAGCCACATCCCAACGATAAAAAAGATTATATTCGTAAGCCAGGCAGCCAGAATAGGCGGTAAAATACCAACCTTGCCCAGAGAAAGACTTATCGCATGAACTGTCCAATAGCTAAAACTCACCACGATACTTATCGTAACTCCTAATAAAGTACTGGCATTTCTCTTCTGGGTTAGGGTAAAGGGCACAACAAAAAAGATAACAATAACATTCGCCATCGGGAAAGCAATCTTACTATAAAATTCAACCAACTCTTTACGAGCTTTAAATCCGTTACGTTGTAACCGCCGAATATATTTTTTTAAACGCCAGTATCCCATAAAACTAGGCTGGACATTAGCTCTTTTTATATCTTTAGGTTCTTCATCAATCACAATCACTTTTTCCGTATAATGTGTCGGAGCAGTGGATAAAGCCCCATCTGCATATTCACTAATTATACAGTCATAAAAAATCCAATAACCTTCTACCCACTGAACTCTTTTAGCTACTATCTGTTTTGCCAGCTGATTTTGAGTATTATTTTCAGATATGATTACATTATTCATCTGCTGACGTTTTGTATCATACCTATTGATAATAAAGATCCGGTTGTGAGAACCATAAAGAGTAATATCCTTCATTATCGTATTGGCTTCTTTTTTCGCGGTCGGCTTAAAATACGTCTCTTTAAGATTTATCGAGTGCAAATAGGACTCCGGTTTAACAACCTCATTTACCGTAAAATTAAAAATGCCCATCAAGATACCAAACCCGACAAAAATACCGATAACACTCCATAAGTTCATACCGATCGCTTTTATTGCCATTATTTCATTATGTTTATTTAAAGTACTCAGCGTATAAATAGAAGCCAATATAATTATAATCGGACTAATCTGAACAAAAATAAAAGGAGTAAGTGAAAGATAATAATCACAAAGCACAAATAAGGGCACTTTAGCCTTTACAATCTCATCTAACTGTTCGAAAAGATCAATAATCCAGGAAAGTGAAATGAAAAGAATAAGACACCAGAAATATGGCTTTAAAAATTCACCAAGTATATATTTTTTTATAATCTTCATAATTAATCTTCAAGTACCTTGAAAGTCAGAAAAATACCAGCAACCAACAATACTATATTTGGTAGCCATACACCAAGCACCGGATCCATTTTACCACGCAAAGCAAGGCTTTCACCCAAAGCCATAATTAAATAATACAACAAGCAGATAACCAAACTAAGGCCAAATCCTAAAGAACGTTCTCTGCGCTTGACCCGGATAGCCAAAGGCATACCGATTAAAACAAATGCCAGACTGCTAAAAGACAGGGAGAACTTCCGGTAAAGCCCTACTATCAAAGGCGTTACATCAACGTTGATTTTCTTCATCGCCTCGATCTCATTTTTTAGCTCATTGATCGTCATATCCGATACTTTTTTATAAAGCTCTCGCATAGTTTGTTCTTCATTTAAATATAACGTGAGGTGATACTTTTTGAAATTAAATTTATAGAACTGTTCCGGATCTTCGAAATTTGGCTCATCTGCTGTACCATTTCTCAATTCTAATTTTAACGCGTTTTTTTCCGGAATAGGAATAAATGCACCTGATTGAGCTATGATCGTCCGCGTCGGTTTATCACTATGCGGCTGGTAAATACGCACATCGTACATTGTATCATCGTGTATCTTATAAATAAAGATTATATGATTTTTAAATGCTTTAATGAATGACTTTTCTTCTAAATACGCAGTTGGTTTTTTTATACCGATTTCCTGTACTATATTACGCATTGTATAATGCGATTTAGGTATGAGCGAATCATTAAAATAGAGACATAAGAGACTAAACATTATCCCAACACAAAGCAAACTAAAAATAATAGAGTACAAACTAATTCCGCTGGAACGCAAAGCCGTGATCTCATTATCAAACGCCATGCGTCCAAAGGTTAAAAGTGTTGCCGTCAGAATAGAAATCGGTATCGAGAAAACAAGAAGCGAAGGCAAAAGGGAAAGAAATAAACCAAAAACATCTTTAGGGGTTACACCTTTGGCAATAATCATTTCCGCCAACTTTACCAGATTGCCAACTACGAGTACAAAGCTGATCACAACTATCGACAAAACTAAAAGCGAAAACCATTCTGAGAGTATATAATTTTTTATAATCTTCATATATTATCTAGCCATAGTAACAACAGTAACCTTAGAAGCTCCTGCCTGTTTTAATGCTTCAGCACAAGCATTAGCGGTTGCTCCGGTTGTGAAAATATCGTCTATTAATAATACCGATTTCCCGGTAAATACCTGCGAATGTTTACATCCGAATGCTTCCCGCATATTTTCAAAACGTTCAACTTTAGTCAATTCAAACTGAGACCGGGTATTTTTCACTCTTATTAGCGATTTAAAATCGAAGGGGGTTGTGGAAAACTCCGATGTTTTACGCGCAAAAAATTCCGCTTGATTAAAACCTCTTTCCAGACGCCTTTTTTTGTGCAACGGTACTGCGGTAATTATATCCATTTCCCTTATATTTAAATGAGCCTGAATAAACCGTGTCATTAAACTGCCAAGCTCTGTTGCTAATCTTACTTTGCGTTTATATTTGAGCATATGCAAACATTTTCTCAATGTACCTGTATAATTACAAACACTTAAGGCCCGATCAAAACTATATTGCTCCGGCCGACAAAAGTCACATCGACGATCATGAAACCCTTTAGACTTTCCGCAATAACGGCAAAAGGGAGCCAGGGTTAAGTTTATATTTGTAAAACATTCCCGGCACAAAGCCTCTTGAACTGAAAATATTCGTTTTTTACAAACAGGGCATACTGACGGAAATATAACATTTAATAAAGCAGCCAAATACCATTTTCCCGTGCTAAACAACTTCATATCACCCCAATCCGCAAGCCTTTACTATAACATAAAATGTGGGATTTTTCAAATAAGCTACTATATACAAACCCCGCGCTGGATAGCACAAAATAGCGCGGGGCAATAAAATAACTATCCGCCACAAAGCTTGGCGGATTTAAATTTACCTGTACAGATAAATTTAAAAACTCGGCTCGATACAGAATGTTTTAAACTTACCTGATCTCTGAAACCCACCAATTATAAACATCAGATTAGTCATATATTTCATCTTACACCAGGTAAAGAAATGCTTATGCGGCTTCATCAATGTGCAAACATGGAAAAAGTGATACGCATAGAATACGGTTAATATTACACAAGAAATAGCTGTGATCAACAATCCGGCACCACCAATCCCCAGCGATAACAATATAGCACAGATAACCGTAATCAACGCAGTAAGATTCATAAGATGAAAATTACCTATATATATGAATCCTTTTATCGGGAAAGGTATTTTAAGTATCGGCAGTTTCGGCCAAGCACCAAAGGTCTGAAAAATAAATTCCATATTATTTGCCGCGTGTTTAGCTAAAAGGGGAGCATGCGCTTTCCCATAAGTCATCCATACTTTTTTCAGTGCTGGAAAATCAGCCCGGTGCATATGATCTACTTTTGATTTAGGTTCAAAGTAGAGCTTCCAACCATGTGCTTGAATCTGCAAGCCAAATTCAATATCTTCGCCTGTGGGTTCAGCCCAGAAACTAGCCTTTGCCTGTTCAATTGCTTCTTTGCGATAAGCTGCATTAGCTGTAACAAAAAAATAAGCCCGATGTCCAGCGATCTGGGTGGGAGATTTATCTGTTAGAGGAGGAAAATATCCGTCTTTGATTGTAAAGCCGTAGCGTGGTGCCACCATATTAAAACGAAAATGTTCACAATATAATTCCGTAAGATTATTCGGGTCAACCCGCAAAGTATAAATTTCTCCACCAACAATTCCGATTTTAGGATCTTTATCAAAAACCGCTAACATATCGGTTATCCAACTCTCACACGGAGCACAATCTCCATCGGTAAAAAATATAAAATCACCTTTTACTGCCCCCAGGGCTTTATTCCGGGCATAGCCAGGGGAGGGACAATTAGGAACCTCTACCAATTTAATAAAAGCATGCTTTTTCTGCCATTCCCGAATAACATCTAGGGTTTTATCAGTACTCCCGCCGTCAGAAATAACAAGCTCCATTTTATCCCGGGGATAATTAACATTCAGCAAATATTCAAAAGTCTTTTCTAATGTACGCTCTGCATTTCTAACCGGTATAATAATTGAAATAAACGGTGTGTTTGCCACAATGCCCTCCTTTTGGTAATAAAAGCACTAAATAAGCCACTCCTTGCATTAAAAGTCCTATAACATGTTATAAAATTACATAAGATGATTTATTATAAACATTCAGCGAAGTACTTGTCAAGCAGTAAAAATAAGCATATTGACAGTATAAGTTTTTTATACTATAATATGTTATCAGAGAAGGAGATGTAAAGATTACGAATGGAGTCAAAAAATAATATTTTCAAAACTACTTTTTTGATATCTTTAGCTTTCCACGCAATAATTTTATTTCCCTTGCCGGAATTCAAACAATCTGTGGCCGATAAAGATACTCCTTACAAAGTAAGTTATTTAAGCTTACCAATTCCACAAAAAATAATAAAAAATATCACCCCTTCAACTAAAAAAACGCGAAAAAAATCTTCTATAACTAAAAAGAAAAAAGTTGCATCTGCTAAATCTAAAACCAAAAAAACCGTTAAAAAGATCATAAGAAGAAAAGTTGCGCAGAGAAAAAAGAGACAAGGGACAAAAATACAAAACATTACAAAACCAACCGCGGTTGAAAAAAAGACAACACCTGAAATAACAACAAGTGAAAAAACACTAAACAACTCTTTGCGAGACAATAAATCATACGTTAATTATTATAAAATAATTAATCAGCAGCTAAGAGAATCCGTCATTTACCCTGAATATTTTTCTGAAGGAAAAGTCGCAGTATCATTTGTAGTTACCGCAGACGGTAATCTGCGAAGTATAGAAATTGAAGGTGATAATTCCGACCATGATACAGCACTCAGAGAAACAGCAGTTCAAATTGTTAAAAAAGCATCACCGTTTCCTCCTTTTCCAGAAACTCTGCGACGGATTCAACTCATGTTTAATGTTGTAATTTCCTTCCAGGAACAAGGCTGATACTTAACATATATACCTAAAGCAAACCATGTACAAAAAAAGAATTTATCAAACTTCTGTTTATAATGACGATTTGATTCGTTTCCAAACGGATTACTATGAAAGCAATCTATTTATATGCGCAAAAAATAATCTCCAAAAAGAAGCTTTAACCACTCTAAAACAGTATCATACGCAAATAACCAACCACATAGAAAAAAATCCGCTGTTTAAAGATACTTTGGAACCACTGCCGCCTGATAAAAACGCGCCGGCTATAATAAAGAAAATGTTAAGTGCCGCAAAAAAAGCAAATGTCGGCCCCATGGCTACCGTAGCCGGAGCAATTGCTGAATTTATCGGTAAGGATCTGCTTAACTTCAGTGACGAAATTATTGTCGAAAACGGAGGAGATATATTCATTTGTGTTAAAAAAGATCGTAAAATAGGCATATTTTCCGGGATTAACAGCATCTATAACCAGCTCAGCCTAAAGATAACTGCGATTGATACACCCTGCGGAATATGTACTTCCAGTGGTAAACTAGGGCATTCATTAAGCTTTGGACAAAGCAAAGCAACCATTGTCTTAGCCAAATCAGCCGCAGTAGCTGACGGGTTTGCTACATCTATCGGAAATGTAATTCAAGAAGATGCCGATGTACCTAAAATCTTGAAAAATCTAAAAAAAAATAAAGCCATCCTAGGCGCTGTTATCATAACTGAAAACCATTTTGGCGCATACGGTAAGGTTCAATTTGAGATCATTGACAAGCCTGTATAACCTTGTTATAATAAAGACTACGAAAAATCCAAAAAACGGGAAAAAACCAAAAGACGCAAAAACTAGCCAAAAATAGACGTAAACCAGTATGAGATTTAAAAAATATTTCGTTTTGCTACTATGTAGCATTCTTTTTACTTTTTTAGCCTGCCATAGCAAGTATGCTCATGCCGAAACAATTAAAAAATATACCTTAGAAAACGGCATGGTTGTACTTATCCAGGAAAATCCAGAGCATAAACTCGTTGCCTTAGAAATGATTGTCAAAACCGGTAGTATTTTTGAAGGACAGTGGCAGGGAAGCGGAATTGCACATTTAGTTGAACATATGCTCTTTAAAGGTACGCCCACACGTCCCATCACCAAAATCGAAGAAGATCTACAGACTTTAGGCGGCTCAATTAATGGATATACTTCACATCAATTCACCGGATTCCCGATAATTGTTCCTTCCGGTAATTTCGACGAAGGACTTGATATCCTACAGGATATGATTAGAAATCCTCTTTTTGATAAAACTGAATTAGAAAAAGAAAAACAGGTTATTTTAAATGAAATACGATTAAATCAGGATGATCCGCAAAGATATCTCGTGAGAACTTTCTGGAACAATATGTATGAGACCGCTCCTTACAACCTTCCGGTAATCGGATTAGAACCCTTATTTCTACAACTTGCAAAAGAAGATATCACCCTGTTCCATGAAAAATGGTATATACCTAATAATATGATCCTGTCAATCGCCGGCGATGTAGAAGCCGCGGTTATACTGGATAAAATAAAAAAAGTTTTTGCTGAATTTCAAATGCAGCCATATCCACAGATACTTGTTCCCGGAACAATCCGATTTCAATCGGAAAAAGAACATTATGAAGAATTGGACATAAATGTTTCTTATTTAATGCTCGGATTCCCCAGTGTTGATATAAATCACCCGGACTCAACCAGCTTAGACATAATCGCCGGAATTTTAGGACAGGGAGAAGGATCCCGGTTATATAAAAAATTACTTAAAGAACAATCGTTAGTCTACTCTGTAAACGCCTATAATTACACACCAAAATTCCCAGGAATATTTGCTGTGCAATGCGTGCTTGAGGAAGAAAATACATCTTCAGTCATTAATGCGTTATTTAAAGAAATAGAGTTACTAAAGAAAAAACCCTGTCCTGTTCTGGAACTTGAAAAAACAAAAAATATCTATCTAAGCGATTATTTATTTTCACGCCAGACAATAGAATCTCAGGCTCAAACAGCCGGACAGGATCAGGCATATAGCAGCGATCCTTACTTTACTGAAAAATACCTCACTCGCATTACCGCAGTAACCTCTCAAGATGTACAGCGATGCGCAAAAAAATATTTTAATCCTAAAAATATGGTCAAAGTACTGTTAGGCCCTAAAGGAGAACCTACCAGTCCAAACAAAGCTCAAGTCACGTTACAAGGAGAAACAAAAAAAATAGTGTTACCTAATGGACTAACCCTCTTGCTTAAAGAAAACACTTCTCATCCCACAGTTTCGATGCAGGCAATATTCGGAGGAGGAGTAAGAAACGAAAATGAAACTACTAATGGGTTATTTAATTTATTAAGTAGTATGCTAATACGTGGAACTAAACGTTACAATGCCGAAACACTTACCGCAACGGTTGAAGGGATGGGCGCAAGCCTTGCTCCTTTCAGTGGGTATAACAGCTTCGGGGTAAGTCTATCGGTATTGAGCAAGCATACTGATGCTGGGCTGGACATTTTAATTGACCTTATTTTGAACTCCACTTTTCCGGAAAAAGAACTGGAAATAGAACGACGGCTTGCACTCAAGGGTATTCAGATTCAAAACGATGATATCTTTCAAAATACAATCAACCGATTACGCGAAACACTGTTTACTCAATATCCTTATCGTGTTACTACTTTAGGACAAACCGGTAGCGTTGAAAACATTAACCAAAAACAATTAACTGCAAATTATAAAAAATTCTGCGCCCCCAACAACTGTGTTTTGGCAATATTCGGGGATATTGATACAGAAAAAATAGAATCTTTAATTAGAAAAAAAACAAAAAATTGGAAAAAAACTACAATCGAACAAGTTGTATATCCGGAAGAACCTACTCTTAAAAACAGAAAGATTATAGAAAATCAGCGTGATAAAAATCAGGCTGTGGTCATGATCGGATTCCCGGGACCCCATCTAGGAAATAACGAACGTTTTGGCTTAGAATTTTTAAACCACATTCTCACAGCCTCCGGCTCAATTCTTTACGAACAAATCCGGGAAACACTAGGTTTAGCTTATACCTTAGGCGGAGGTATTGTTTCCGGACTTGATACGGGATATTTTTACATATATATAGCCACTGAACCAGAATCTACAGATTTGGTTATTTCTATTGTAGAAAAAGAAATCGAAAAGTTAAGAAACAGTCTCTTAGATAAAAACTTAATTAATAAAAACAAAACCGATATCATCGGAAAACAAAGAATTCGATTACAAACTAATTCAGCCATAAGCTTTATATCTGCGCTGAATGAACTTTACGGGCTGGGATATAAACATCATGAAAAATTTGAAACAGTGATCAAATCACTCGATCAAACATATTTACAAACAATAGCGAAAAAGTATCTAAATATAAACAAAAGTGTAGTAGTAATAACAAAAAAAGAGTTCTAATGTTAAATTTATCAACGTCCTGGAACGCATCCAGCCATAAAAGCGGATATACGATCATCGAAGAAATTAAAAAAGCGGGATTTACTGCAGTTGAGTTAAGTTTTCATATTTCGCAAATAACACTGAAAGAAATTCTGGAATTAAAAGAAAAAGAGGACATCCGAATTAATAGTGTCCACAATTTCTGTCCGGTTCCAGATGAATACAAAAACATAAAATTCACACCGGATTACTTTTCTTTAGCAAGCGATGATGAAAAACAACGACAAAAAGCCGTAAAATTAACCTTGCAATCTATACATACAACTAAAAAAACCGGCGCCAGAGCACTGGTAATTCATGCCGGCCGAGTAGAAATGGAACAAAAAACCAAGGAATTAATCAAACTTTATAACAAAGACGGGAAAGATACAGAAGAATATATCCAACTCATCGAACAAATAAAAACTGAACGCAAGAATAAAGCTGGGAAACATTTCAAAGCAATTATTCACAGTTTGGAAACATTGTTAATTGAAGCAGATAAAATAGATATTGATCTCTGCCTGGAAAACAGATATTATTACCGGGAAATCCCATCCCTGGAAGAATTTGATAGAATTTTCGACCATTTCTCAAACCACAAGCATTTATTCTATTGGCACGATGTAGGCCATGCTCAGGTAGCAGATAACCTCGGGCTTGCTTCTCACGCAGAATTTTTAAAACGCTATGGTGATAAGATGTATGGGATTCATCTGCACGACGTAACAGGAGCTAAAGACCATCAAGCTCCCGGACAGGGAAAATATGATTTCAATCTATTAAAACCATATTTAAAAAAAGATGATATAATAAAAGTTATTGAAGTTCACCAGCCTACAAGCACCAAACAACTTATATCCGGAGCTTCTTATCTGAAAAATATAGGAATTGTGTAAAAATGGACAGAAAAGCTATTGTTGCAGGTCACTTTTATCCCAAGACCCAGGAATCACTAAAAAAGAATCTTGAACAATTGATAGATAAAACACAAGTAACCAAAGATGCTCTAGCGGTTATTATGCCTCATGCTGGGTACAGCTATTCCGGCGCAATAGCTGGAAAAACCATATCTCAGATAAAGGTAAAAGACACAGCAATAATTCTAGGACCGAATCATACGGGTCTTGGCATGCCTTATAGCCTAGTGAACGAAGGCACGTGGACAACCCCTTTAGGAAAAATAAAAATCAACCAAGAATTAGCTGATTTACTGCTTGCTAACTCTGAACATATAAAAAATGATGAAACATCCCATGTGTATGAGCATTCAATTGAAGTCGAATTACCATTTCTGCAATATCTAAATAATGCAATAAATATCGTTCCAATGATTATTTCTGATTTCAATATTAAATATCTTCAGATTGTAGGAGAGCAAATAGCAAAGGCAATTAAAACATACTCACAGCCTACACTTATAGTCGCAAGCACAGATATGACCCATTATGAGCCACACGACCAGGCTAAAGAGAAAGATTTAAAAGCTATTGATGCTATTTTAGAACTAGATCCCAAAAAATTACATTCTGTGGTAACAGAAAATAAAATCTCCATGTGCGGGCTAGCACCTGTTACTACAACTCTGTTTGCCTGTAAAGCATTGGGAGCGACTAAAGCAGAGCTTATAGGCTATACGACTAGCGGAGAGCTCTCAGGAGATTATGACAATGTTGTCGGTTACGCGGGAATTGTAATCAAATAAAAGGAGAATATCATGACCGAAAAAAAAGTGGATGAAGGATGGAAAGAAAAAGCAGCAACAGAAAAAGAAACACCGCAAACACCGGTTGACGAAGAAATAGAACAGCCGCAACAGCAGCAGCAAATGCCTCCGGTTGACTTTAGCTTATTTATTTCCAGTTTGGGAATGCAAGCTTTGCTATCACTGGGAGAAATAGAAAACCCAATGACTAACAAAAAAGAACAAG
Source organism: PVC group bacterium (assembly GCA_024231215.1). Taxonomy (GTDB): domain Bacteria; phylum Omnitrophota; class Gorgyraeia; order B26-G9; family B26-G9; genus JAAEQR01. Next base: position 95,090 of record JAAEQR010000142.1, read on the forward strand.
ATCTTATTCAAGCCAAGTATCTTATTGATACCATGGAAATGATCCAGGGAAAAACAACCGGAAACTTAACTGATGACGAACAAAAAATGCTAGATCAGATACTATACGAATTAAGGATGAAATTTGTATCCATTTCAAAATAAGTATTTGTAATAGATGCAGGTTAAGTTTATAATAAAAGTTCAAAATATCTAACTTCAGAAGGGAGTAAGATCATGAAAAAAAGAGATGTAGAAACCATAAAAGATGACAAAAACCAGGGCGGATCAGAAAAACTAAAAGCGCTTGACTTGGCTTTGAGCCAGATAGAAAAACAGTTTGGCAAAGGCTCTATTATGAAATTAGGAGCAGATACCAAGCTTAATATAGAATCTATTCCGACCGGATCTTTAACGCTTGATATTGCCTTGGGTATCGGCGGAGTTCCTCGCGGCAGAGTAGTAGAAGTATACGGGCCTGAATCAAGCGGAAAAACTACGCTGAGCATAAGTATTGCAGCTCAAGCTCAAAAAAAAGGCGGAGTTGCAGCATTCATCGATGCAGAACATGCATTTGACCCGTCTTATGCCAAAAAACTAGGAATAAACTTAGATGAACTTTTAATCTCTCAACCCGATACAGGTGAACAAGCTTTAGAAATTGCCGAAACATTGGTTAGAAGTAATGCTGTAGACGTGATAATTGTTGATTCCGTAGCCGCGTTAACTCCTAAAGCGGAGATTGAAGGAGATATGGGTGACTCCCACATGGGCTTACAAGCACGTCTTATGTCACAAGCTCTGCGAAAATTAACCGCAGCAATCTCAAAATCCAAAACCTGCGTAATCTTCATTAATCAAATCCGCATGAAAATCGGGGTTATGTTTGGCAACCCAGAAACAACTACAGGAGGAAGAGCTTTAAAATTTTACGCTTCCGTACGTCTTGATATCAGAAGAATCGAAACATTAAAAGTCCAGGACGTAGTCACCGGCACTCGAGTTCGAGTCAAGGTAGTGAAAAACAAAGTTGCTCCGCCATTCCGTCAGGCTGAATTTGAAATTTTACACGCAGAAGGAATATCACGTGAATCTGATATTATTGATCTGGGAATACGACACGGGCTAATTCTAAAATCCGGAGCATGGTTTACATGCGGTGAAGAAAAACTGGGGCAGGGAAAAGAAAACGCAAAGGCTTTCTTAAGAGAAAACAAAAAACTAACAGCTGAGCTTGAAAAAAAGATACGAGAACAAACAGACGCAAAAAAGTAAAAAATGCTAAAAAACAGTAAAAAGCTAACAATCTATCGCTTAAGCATGTATGTTTTGCTAATAGGGGGATTTGTGTTTGTCTCCCAATTACCTGCTTTATCAGCAACTGATTTACTATTACAAATTGAACAAAAAACATCCAGACTAGCTGAAGATGTAGGTAAAGCTGTCGTCAGTATTAGTACCGAGAGAACAGAGATCATAAAAGAACAGGATCGTTCTTTCGGAGACGAATATTATGAACGTTTTTTTCAAGACTTTCTCTACGGGAAAATAGCACAACGCGCTTATAAAAAAATCGGCCTAGGCTCAGGCGTAATTATCGATAGTCAAGGGCACATAATAACTAATGAGCATATAATCAGCAATGCTGATAAGATAATCGTCACACTTACTGATGGCCGACAATTTCAAGCAAATATAAAAGGATCTAACTATGCGACTGATTTAGCTATCATAAAAATTAATGCGCCTGATATCCATCATGCAAAAATAGGAAATTCCGACAGTATAAAACCGGGACAACTGGCTTTTGCGCTCGGAAATCCTTTTGGTTTTGCAGTCGAGAAACCAGAACCAAGTATAAACTTCGGTATTATTAGCGCATTAAATCAGTCTTTACCAAAAATTGCACAAAGCGATCGGGTCTATAAAAAGCTGATTCAAACTGATGCAGGAATCAATATCGGCAATTCAGGCGGCCCATTAGTTAATATTCACGGTGAAGTTATCGGGATAAACGTTGCTGTTTACAATGCCAGTCGTGGAACGAATGGAATTGGTTTTGCCATTCCAAGCAACTCCGCAAAATTGATTTTAGATAATATTATACAAGGAGAAGAAATCCTTTACGAATGGCTGGGAATTAACATCCACGATCTAAATCCAGCTCTGGCAAACTATTTTGGTTTAAGTAAGCCCCGCGGTGTTTTAGTAGCTGGAGTTCGTCCGGGAAGTCCGGCAGAAAAAGCCGGTTTTGAAGAAAAAGATATTATTTTCAAATTTAATCGGGAAAAAGTAAAAAACACTCTGGAATTTATCGACAGTATAAAAAAAAGAAAGACCGGAGCCAAACTAAAAGTTAAAGTTATCCGAAGAACTATTATCCGGGAACTAAATTTAACTATTGGTAAACGTCCAACAGGTATCAATAAAAACAAACAAAAAAAGCTTTCTAAGACATCGGGGCAACTTAAAAAACAAAACCTAAATATCCCAGAATGGCGCGGCCTGGAAGTAAAGAAAGAACAAGGTGGCATAACTATAGTCAATGTCCGCCAGAATAGTTCGGCAGAGACAGGTGGACTAAAACAAGGCGATATTATCAATGCGGTTGACGCATTCGAAATAAAGACCCTGGATGATTACAAAAAAGCAATTGATACAGCTTCCGGAAATGTGTTGATTAAAACCCAACACGGGTATTTAGTTATTACCGAATAACTATGAAAAAAACATTAGGGCAGGCAAAAAACTACGCGTTTAGGCTTTTAAATTTTCGTTTGCGCAGCAAAAGAGAAGTTAAAAATAAGCTTAAAAGCAAAGATTTTCCTACTCACATCATTAAAGAAGTACTTGATTTTTTAGTCGATTTAAGGTATGTTGATGACTTAAATTTCGCACAATTATGGGTCAGCAGTAGACTGCGTACAAAACCGCGCAGCAAACGCTTTCTCAGATACGAATTGCTGAAAAAAGGGGTCAATAAGGAAATTATCGAAACAGTATTAGCCCCGATTGATTCTGCGCAGGAAATAACAATCGCACGAGAAGCCGCAGAAAATAAAATGCGAACGCTAAAAAAGCTGGATAAAGCCGTCATTAAGCGCCGATTATTTGGTTATTTACAACGACGCGGATTTTCCGCTCAGATAACAATACAAATTGCAAAAGAACTATTGGAAAAAATGGAAAACCATGAAAAGTAACGAAGTAAGAAGTAAATTTTTAAAATTCTTTAAATCTAAAGATCATAAAATAGCCAAGAGTGATTCATTAGTACCGCAAAATGATCCTTCTGTACTGTTTACATCCGCGGGGATGAACCAGTTTAAAGAACAGTTCATGGGTAAAATCACTGATTTTAGCCGCGCTGCAAGCTCACAAAAGTGTATGCGAACAGCTGATCTGGTAAATGTAGGAAAAAGCCCGACACATCATACCTTTTTTGAAATGCTTGGTAATTTCTCTTTTGGCGACTACTTTAAAACCGAAGCGATCAGCTGGGCCTGGGAGTTCGTGACTAAAGTGCTATCTTTACCCAAAGAACGACTTTGGATATCAGTTTATCATAAAGACCAGGAAGCTTATGATATATGGACTAAAACAATCAAGATCCCTAAAGAACGAATAGTTAAGCTAGGGGATAAAGACAATTTCTGGCCGGCTAATGCACCCACAGACGGTCCTAATGGGCCGTGCGGGCCATGCTCTGAGATATTCTATGATTGGACCGAAAATTACGGTTGCAAAAAACCTGATTGTAATCCTGCTTGTGACTGTGGTAGATTCACTGAAATATGGAATTTAGTATTTACTCAATATAATCGGCAGTCTGATGGCAGTCTCAATCCATTGCCAAGCAAAAACATCGATACCGGTATGGGCTTAGAACGTATTACCAGTGTAATGCAAGATAAACGCGAAAACTATGATACAGATCTATTTGTTCCGATCATTAACGCGATAAAAGAAAACTTAAAAAGAGAAAACATCACTCCGGATAATGCTTGGCTTGACAGTCAGGCTAAAGCAATTGCCGATCATATCAGAGCAGTAACATTTGCAATCACCGATGGGGTTATCCCGTCAAATGAAAGTCGTGGATATGTAATTAGAAAACTTATTCGAAGATCAATTATGTATCTTAAACAAACCGGGTTTGAAAAACCATTTTGCTATAAATTGGTATATGTAATTGCAGATAACATGAAAGAGCCTTACCCTGAAGTATTAGAACGACATGAAAATATCGCCGGCATACTTAAAAAAGAAGAGGAGATGTTCTGGGCCATACTTAAAGAACGAGCTCCGCAGGCAGATGAAGCATTTAAAGCATTAGTAGCTAAATCAAAAAACGGTGCAGATGCTGCACAACTCGCATTTAATCAATACGATACCTTTGGGGTACCGTTAGAAATAAGCAAAGAAATAGCTCGAAAATACAATCTGGTTATTTCTGATGATGACTTTGAAAAAGAAATGGATAAACAAAGAGAACGCTCACGCAGCGGCACACAAATCGCCGGAGAAATTTTCGCTAAGACCACCGGACACCTGATTCAAGGTATAAAGAGTGACTTTATCGGATATGATAGCCTGTCCGCAGAATCTAAGGTCATCGCGATCATAAAAAATGATGCTCTAGTTGATGAAGCAGAAAAAAACGAAGAGGTAGACATCATCTTAGCCAAAACACCGTTTTATGCGGAAGCCGGCGGCCAGATAGGCGATACAGGACTTATCAGTGCAGATGATTTTAGTGCTGAAGTAATTAACACTATAAAAGTTGATGCCGCAATATTGCACAGAGTAAAAATCAAAAAAGGAACTATAAAAAAAGGTTCAACTGTTCTGGCTGAAGTAAATAAGGGATTTCGTTTTTTAACCATGCGCAATCATACCGCAACCCATATTCTACAATACGCACTCAGAAAAACTTTAGGTAAAAACGTTGAACAGTCAGGGTCATATGTTACCCCTGAAAAACTACGCTTTGATTTTACGCACCTTGAGCAATTATCACCTAAAACTATTGCTGAGATTGAAAATTTAGTTAATGAATGTATCTGGGATAATTATCCGGTACATACAAACATCACGAGCATTAATGAAGCAAAGGAAAAAGGAGCATTAGCTTTCTTTCAGGAAAAATACGGAGATACGGTACGCGTTGTTTCCGTGGAAAATCACTCCCAGGAATTATGCGGGGGAACACATGTAAATGCCACCGGAGAAATAGGCTTATTTAAAATTACTTCCGAAAGCTCCATTGCCCAGGGTATCAGGCGCATTGAAGCAGTCACTAGTAAAGAAGCATTCAACCGTGCCCAGGAAAAAGAAAAGACTATATCAGAGATAAGCCGGCTTTTTAAAACATCTCCGGAAAACCTTATAAGTACGGCTCAGAAGCTGGCTGAACAGGTTAAAACGCAGGAAAAAGAATTAGCAAAGCATAAAAAAACGTCAGCCTCACAAGAAGCTGATACACTACTTGATTCTGCGCAAAATATAAACAACATAGCGGTCATTATTAAAGAACTCAAAAACTACGATATGGATGCCTTGCGTAAAATCTGTGATCGGTTAAAAAGCAAAACAGATAATGTTATTTGCGTATTGGCTTCAACCGGATTAAAAAAACCTCTGCTCATTGTCGGATTAAGTTCTTCTCTGGCTAAAAAAGGCCTTGATGCAGTTACGATCATAAAAGAAATCACAGCCATAGCCGGGGGAGGCGGAGGCGGTAAAAAAGATCTGGCACAAGCGGGAACAAAAGATGAAATAGGACTGCGTAAGGCTCTAGATCAATCAAAACAAATTGTTGAAAAATTTTTAAACCAAGGCTTTGTATTAGACACAGATGAAGAGTGCTGAGATTTTTGAGCTGAAACAATTACAAAAAATGCAGACATACCCAATAGGTACGTCGAGGCTTTTTGTAATTGTTTAAGCCAAAAAAATTAGTGCTATTCGCTGTGGACTAAGGCAAATTCTTGGTTGGAGGAGATAGGCTAACAAATGAAAGTAGTTAAATTTACCGGGAAAACAGTGGAAAACATTTACAGCCGTTCGGCTAAACGAAAAGTACGCGTAAAAAGAACTGTAGAGAAAATAATCCAGGATGTACATACTACCGGAGATAAAGCACTAATAAAGTATACAAAAAAATTTGATAACGTCAAATTAACCGTACGGCAAATCAAAGTAACAGAATCGGAAACCAACGGTGCATACCAAAACATCGATGCTGAGTTCATTTCCAGTTTAAAAATAGCCTTAAATAATATTACCAGTTTCTACAAAAAACAGTTGAAGAAATCCTGGAAAATAAAACAGGAAGACGGCGTTATATTGGGAGAAATCATACGCCCCATTGAAAAAGTTGGAGTATATGTACCTAGTGGGACAGCACCGCTAATCTCATCAGTATATATGAGTGTGCTCCCGGCAAAAATCGCCGGAGTCAGTGAAATATACTTAGCTACTCCGCCTAACGCAAATGGAGAGGTAAATCCATATATACTTGTTGTTGCCAATCTCTTAAAAGTAAACGCAGTTTATAAATTAGGCGGCGCACATGCAATAGCGGCCATGGCCTTAGGAACAAAAACCGTGCCTAAAGTAGATAAAATTGTCGGTCCGGGAAACGACTATGTCACAGAAGCCAAACGCCAGGTATTTGGATATGTTGATATTGACATGCTCGCCGGGCCAAGTGAAATTGTAGTTATTGCTAATAATTTTGCAAATCCAAAACATGTTATCGCTGATCTACAGTCCCAGGCTGAACACCGTCGAGGTATTGCTATCTTAGTCACTACTTCAAAAAAACTAGCAAAAATTGTCCGCAAAGAAGTATCCAGCGGATATACAATTTTAGTAAAAAATCTAGATGAAGCCGTAGATGTCTCTAACCGTATTGCTCCGGAACATCTAGAAATACTAGTCAAACAACCAAATAAACTTCTGAAAAAAATCAAGAATGCAGGGGCTGTATTTGTCGGACCATATACACCGGTTGTGGTGGGTGACTACATTTCCGGCCCAAGCCACGTGTTACCAACAGGCGGCACAGCCAGATTTTTCTCCGGATTAGGAATTAATGATTTCATAAAAAGTACACATATGATAAGCTATACTAAAAAGGCCTTGGAAAAGGTAGCACCTGCGGTGGAAAAAATAGCATCTTTAGAAGGCTTGAAAAAACACATTTATTCCTTAAAATCACGTTTTGAATAAGAAGAGGTGTAGAAATGAATGAATTAAGAAAAGCACAAATTAAAAGAAAGACCAACGAAGTAGATATAAACGGTGAATTCATCATTGACGGTTCAGGAAACACTGATGTAAAAACAGGCTTTGAACCGCTTAATCATTTACTTACTTTGTTTGCCTTTCACGGCCTGTTTAATTTAAAAATCCAAGCAACCGGAGACTTACCTCATCACATCATCGAAGATATCGGTATTGCCCTGGGTAAAACATTCAAAGAAGCTCTGGGAGAAAAAGAAAGTATTAACCGCTATGGATGCTTTACTGTTGCTATGGATAAAGTCGCAGTGGAGGCTGTCATTGATATCAGCGGCAGGCCATCTTTGCACGGAGAAGCACTAACCGCTAAGATTCTTGAAGGATCTTTTGATAATACTGATTTCACATTCAAACATGCTGAGGAGTTCTTAGAATCATTCCTGCAGCATGCTGGCATCAGTCTGGTTTATATTGTAAAATCCTCAGAAGGGGACTTGCATCATATATTAGAAGCCTTATTTAAAGCCATGGGTAAAGCCCTGGATATTGCTACACAAATTGATATGCGACGCCAGGGAGTACCGTCAACAAAAGGAGTTATTGACTAATCAAATGATTATCATACCGGCAATTGACCTCAAGGATGGAAAAGTAGTACGTCTCTTACGAGGAGAGTACCAACAAGAAACAGTATATGATGAAAACCCACTCGCTGTAGCCAGACGCTGGAAATACGCCGGAGCAGATATTATCCATATTGTAAACCTAGACGGAGCTCTTGCCGGTGATTTAAAACAGCTGGAAATTGTAAAAAAATTAATAAGCAATTTACATATACAGGTTCAATTCGGCGGAGGAATTCGCTCCTTAGATGATATCAAATCCGTTTTTGATGCCGGAGCTGAACGAGTAATTATCGGAACAAAGGCATTCACCGATGACACTTTTTTGAAATACATATCTCAAGATCCGATATTAAAAAACAAGCTTGATAATATCATTGTAAGTATTGACTGTAAACGCGCTGCCCAAGGTTCCTATGTTGCAACAACTACAGGTTGGACACAGGATACACAAATTACCCATGTGGATATGCTCGATGAAATCAGCAAACACGGAATCACTACGGCAGTGGTCACGGATATCAGTACTGACGGAGCACTTACCGGTCCGAATATGCCATTTTTAACACAAGCCTTAGAAAAAAATTCTTCTGTCAAAATCATTGCGTCCGGTGGAATTGCAAATATAGATAATATTAAGGAACTAAAAGCATTAAGTGAAAAATATACCAATCTTCATGGTGTTATTATTGGAAAAGCATTATATGAACAAAAAGTAGAGCTTAAGGAGGCTATTAGAGTATGCAGGTAAAACGTCCATTGTGTAAACCACTAAAGTTGAAAAACTTAAAATCAGTTAATGATCTAAAATTTGATGATAAAGGTCTAATCCCAACAATTGTCCAGGATACAAAAGATAAAAAAATATTAATGGTTGCTTATATGAATAAGGAATCTCTGAAAAAGACTATGAAAACCGGACTGGCTACTTACTGGTCACGCTCTCGCAAATGCTTTTGGTTAAAAGGGGATACGTCCGGACATTTTCAGAAGGTAAAAAAGATATATTTTGACTGCGACAAAGATACCTTGCTTTTAGAAGTAACCCAAATAGGCGTTGCTTGTCATACAGGCAAACGTTCATGTTTTTTCACACGGTTAGCATAACGGGCGGAGGCAAGCGCCGCCCCTACAATAGGTTATACTTGATATGTATTATCCATCAAAAAAAGAATTTAAAAAATTAAGCAAAAAAGGCAACCTTATTCCCGTGTATCGGGAATTGCTTGCTGATTTTGAAACTCCGGTATCTGCATTTTCGAAAATAGATACCGGTGCTTATTCATATCTCTTAGAATCTGTGGAAGGGCAGGAAAAAATTGCCCGCTATTCATTCCTGGGCAGTAACCCGTCTTTATTATTGAAAATCAAAGGCCGCCAGGTTCAAATCCACGAAAAAAAAGGGGGACGTTTTAAACAAAAAAATTATGCACTTAAAGATAACGATCCTTTAGATGAAATAAAAAAAATAATCACTCAATACAAATTTGTTACTGTTCCCGGATTACCAAGATTTTGCGGAGGATTAGTCGGATACCTTAGTTATGATACTGTACGATTTTTCGAAAATATCCCGGACAAAAACCCGGATGATCTAAAATTACCGGATGCAGTATTTGTTCTGACAGATACAATACTTATTTTTGATCATATTGCACATAAGATCAAAATCGTTTCCAATGTCCATATTGATGATAAATCACCTGCTTCTCTGGACAAACTCTATGATAAATCCATAAAAAAAATCGATCAAATAGCTGCACTATTAAAGAAGCCGTTGAAACCACACAAAACTCAGAAAAAAAATCCTCCGGTACGAGTACAATCTAATATGAGTAAAAAAGAATTTAAAAATGCAGTTACTAAGGCAAAACAATATATCCGTGCCGGTGACATCATTCAAACCGTAATCTCTCAAAGATTCAAAGTAGATATTAATATCCCACCTTTTGATTTATATCGTGCCCTGCGCACGGTTAATCCGTCTCCATATATGTATTATCTGAAATTCGGTGACGTCAAAATCATCGGATCATCTCCGGAAGTAATGGTTAGATGTGAAACAAATACAGCTGAGGTAAGACCAATAGCCGGAACACGTAAAAGAGGAAAAGACGAATCACAGGATGAATATTTAAGTAACGACCTTTTAAATGATCCAAAAGAACGAGCCGAACACATTATGCTGGTTGATTTAGGCAGGAATGATCTAGGCCGTGTCTGCCGCTACAGTAGTGTAAAAGTAGATGACTTAATGATCATTGAAAAATACTCCCATGTAATGCATATTGTCAGTAATGTGCAAGGACAGTTGAAACAGGGGAAAGATGTTTTTGATCTGATCCGTGCGACATTTCCGGCAGGCACTGTATCCGGAGCACCAAAGATCAGAGCTATGGAAATCATTGACGAACTAGAAACAGTAAGAAGAGGCCCCTATGCAGGTTGTGTTGGATACTTTAGTTTTTCCGGTAACCTGGATACATGTATTACAATCAGAACCATTGTCTGCAAAGGTAATAGTGCTTATGTTCAAGCCGGCGCAGGAATCGTGGCTGATTCCGTTCCGGAAAAAGAATACCAAGAGACAGAAAATAAGGCAAAAGCTCTTATAAAATCAATATCCGTAGCACAAGAGGGATTATTATGATTTTATTAATAGATAATTATGATTCTTTTACATATAATCTAGTTCAATATTTCGGAGAACTGAAGCAAAAGCTAAAAGTAATACGAAACGATAAGATTACAATTGATCGCATTAAGCGATTGAAACCGGATTATATTGTAATTTCTCCCGGGCCCTGCACCCCAAAAGAAGCAGGACTGTCCTGCGAGATCATTAAGCAATTTGCCGGAAAAATACCAATCCTCGGAGTTTGCCTGGGACACCAATGCATAGGAAATGCCTTTGGCGGAAAAATAGTTCGCGCCAAAAATATTATGCACGGTAAAACCTCACAAATATATCATAAAAAAGAAAATATTTTTAAGGGTATTTCAAACCCGTTTACAGCTACACGTTATCATTCTCTGATCATTAAAAAAGATACTCTCCCTGGATGCTTCTCGATTACAGCCTGGACTAAGGATAAAACAATAATGGCCATAAAACACCGCAAATATCCACTCTGGGGACTTCAATTTCACCCGGAATCCATTCTAACAAAAGACGGAAAAAAAATTCTTTCCAACTTCTTAAAAGAGGGGATAAAAAAATGATTCAAGAGGGAATAAAAAAAGTTATTACTAAAAAAAACTTGAGAAAAGAAGAAATGCAGGAAATCTTCACCCAAATCATGCAGGGAGAGGCTACTCCTGCGCAAATTGCCGCATTCCTAATCGGTTTGAGAATGAAAGGCGAAACAGTAGATGAAATAACCGGCGCAGCAGAAGTAATGCGTAAATTTGCCACCCATATAAAAGTAGACAACCCAACCATCCTTGATACCTGCGGCACCGGAGGAGACAGAAAACACACATTTAATATCTCAACAATGACGGCAATAGTTGCCAGCGGAGCAGGCGTAACCGTTGCTAAACACGGCAACCGTAGCGTCTCCAGCAAATCCGGCAGCGCAGACCTCTTAGAGAAACTAGGGGTAAATCTTTCAGCTGATGTTGCAATAGTAGAAAAATGTGTGAATGAAATAGGTATCGGGTTTCTATTCGCACCAACCCTGCATAAAGCCATGAAATATGCAGTTGGTCCCCGAAAAGAAGTCGGTGTAAGAACAATTTTTAATATTTTAGGACCGCTTACTAATCCAGCTAACGCAACCAATCAACTTTTGGGAATTTTTGATCGCACATTACGAGAACCAGTTGCTTTGGTTCTCCAGAAATTAGGATTAAAACATGCCCTCGTTGTACACGGCGCAGATGGGGTGGATGAAGTAAGTACTGTTGCAGAAACCTTTGTTTGTGAACTAAAAGATAATCAGCTGGAAGATTATACAGTAAAACCAGAACGATTTAACATTAATAGAACCAATATTGAAAGCCTGCAAATAACAGATGCGCAAGAAAGCGCTAGTATCGCAAATAAACTCTTAGACGGCGAAAAAGGCCCAATATATGACGCTGTACTTTTAAATTCAGCCTTTGCTATTTATGCCGCAGATAAAGCCCCTTCTGTAGATGAAGGAATTAAGCTGGCTGCTGCAAGCTTAGCCGAGGGAAAAGCTAAAGAAAAACTCAATTTATTAATCAAATACACTAATGAAAACAATTCTTGAAAAGATAGTTAGCGAAAAGAAAAAAGAAGTCAAAAAAGCAAAGCAAGTGATTTCCCTAAAAGAACTATCGGGAAAAATAAAAAAACAAAAGATTGCTTGCCGTGATTTCAAAAAAAATATTTCATCACCGGGACAGATAAACTTTATCGGGGAACTAAAAAAAGCATCCCCGATAAAGGGAATGTTGCGTGAAAACCTGGATTTAGCAAAGACAGCGCGAATTTACGAAAGACAAGGCATAAAAGCAATTTCCGTACTTACTGATATACATTTTTGCGGACAGCTTTCGGATATAAAAACCGTAAAGAAAGCATCAAAACTTCCAGTATTGCGCAAAGATTTTATTATTGATGAATATCAGCTTTATGAATCGCGCTTAGCCGGAGCAGATGCTATACTGTTAATTGCCGCAATATTATCTAAGGCAAGCTTAACCAAGATGCTGCGTATTACACACACACTAGGCATGCATGCTCTTGTAGAAGTACACAACAAAGACGATTTTAAAAAGGTGAATTTTAAAGAAACCGACATTCTTGGAGTGAATAATAGAAATCTTAAAAATTTCAAGGTAGATATTACTACCACAGAAAAACTTATTAAAAACATTCCGGGAGATAAAATAGTCGTTGGAGAAAGCGGCATATCCTTAAGAAAACATGTTCGATACATGGAAAAACTAGGGGTCCAGGCATTACTAATTGGAGAAGGAATTGTCCGTTCAAAAAATATCGCTTCAAAAATCAAAACCTTGTACGGAAGAAGAAAATCATGACAAAGATTAAAATATGCGGCATTACCAGGCTCAAGGACGCACTATCGGCAGCTGAATATGGGGCAGATGCTGTGGGATTTGTATTTGCTAAGAGTCCACGTCGGATAAGTCCTGTAGCTGCTTCCCGGATTATTGATAATTTACCCCCTTTTATTGCTAAAGTAGGTCTTTTTGTCAATGCAGAAAAAGAAGAAGTACTAAACATATTAAAAACCTGTCAACTGGATACTCTACAGTTCCACGGCGAAGAAAGTGATAAATACTGTAATTTCTTTAGAAAATATTGTAAAATAATAAAAGCGTTCAGGATAAAAGATAATAGCTCATTAAAGCAGGCCTGCTCCTATAAATATATTGATGCTTGCTTATGTGACACATATGATCCAAAAAAACACGGAGGAACCGGAAAATCATTTAATTGGAATATATTGAAAAATTCCGGATTAAAGAAACCTGTTATAATTGCCGGTGGAGCATCATTATCAAATGTTGGTAAAATCATCCATAAACTTAAGCCATATGGGATTGATGTCTCCAGCAGTATTGAGCGCTCTCCTGGCAAGAAAGATGCTCGCATAATGCGGAAATTCATAAAAACTGTTACTAAAGAATCTTTATAATTGGAGCGACTTATGAAAAACAAAAAAAACAATAATGACAAACCTAGAGTAAAATTCTCAGAAAATGATATACAGAAAAAACTCTATGGCGAAGAAAAAACAAAAAAAACACTGCCAAAGATCATCAGCTCTATAGACAAAGATTCACCCATTAAACAAACAATCCCTACTAATAAACACATCCAGGAAGAAATAGACGCTCTTAAAGATGCTATAAATCAACTTGAAGACAAATTAAAAAAAACAGAAGGACAAAAAGAACGTCTCAAAAAAAAACTTGTCCAAAGAAGATTTACAGCAAATCTAAAAGATGAAATCCTTGCAGTTATATCCAATAAGATACCTGAAAAAGTTATTATCCTTATTCCCGTTTTAGTTATTATTGTCCTTTTCATTCTCTTATTTAGCTTAAACCAGGAAAAAACTTCTACGCAAGAACCCCAGGCCGTTACTCAAACAGAAAGCCGGGTTCCTGAACGAAAAATTACCACTGCTCCTGTACCTGCGACTCCACGCCGAGAGAATAGCCCTGTTTTTGATTCAACAAAAAAATACACCCTTCAGGTTGCTGAATATTCCAATGAGCCCGCTGCAGAACGCTTTGTTAATAGCCTCAGAGACCAGGGGTTTTACGTAAGCATCGATACCCGTTATCGGGGAGAAGAAAAAACGAATCCATATTTTAAAATTAACGTAGGTAAGTTTGATTCTTTTAACGAAGCAAAAAAATTTCATGAGGCATTTAAGCGAAAGACCGGTATAACAGACTCTTTTATCAAGGAGAAAAAGTAACAATGTCAAAACAACCAGATCAAAAAGGATACTTTGGCCAGTTCGGTGGAAAATTCGTTCCAGAAACACTTATTGCCGCGTTAAATGAATTAGAAACCGCTTATAATCACTCGAAACGTGATCCTAAGTTTAAAAAACAGTTGCAATTTTATCTTAAAGAATTCGCCGGCAGACCAACACCCTTATACTATGCCGAACAGTTAAGTAAACACCTCGGCTTAAAAGTCTATTTAAAACGTGAAGACTTATTACATTCCGGAGCTCATAAGATCAATAATACCTTAGGACAAGTCTTACTGGCTCTACAAATGAACAAACGACGTATTATCGCAGAAACCGGGGCAGGACAACATGGAGTAGCTACAGCGGTAGCCGCAGCACGTTTTGGCCTAGAGTGCGAAGTATATATGGGCGAAGAGGACATGCATCGCCAAGCACTGAATGTTTTCCGCATGAAACTTCTTGGCGCAAAAGTCAATTGTGTAACATCCGGGAGCAAGACATTAAAAGACGCAACAAATGAAGCTATTCGCGACTGGGTAAGCAATGTCCGTACTACCCATTATATTCTGGGATCAGTTGTTGGACCACATCCTTACCCGGTAATGGTAAGAGACTTTCAAGCAGTTATTGGTAAGGAAGCACGCAGCCAAATACTCCAAAAAGAAAAAAGACTTCCTGATTATCTTATGGCCTGTGTCGGCGGAGGCAGTAACGCAATCGGACTTTTTCATGAATTTTTTAACGACAAAAAAGTAAAAATATTCGGAATTGAGGCTGCCGGACACGGATTAAGTTCGGGGCAACATGCAGCAAGCTTATCAAAGGGAACAGTTGGCATTTTACACGGAAATAAAAGCTATCTTTTACAAGATAACGATGGCCAGATAAAAATAGCCCATTCTGTATCCGCAGGGTTAGATTATCCGGGAGTAGGCCCTGAACACTCCTACTATAAAAAAATAAAAAGAGCAGAGTATGTTGCAATAACCGACCAGGAAGCTTTGCAGGGATTAAAAAACCTCTCTAGGATAGAAGGTATAATTCCTGCACTTGAATCTGCACATGCTATTGCTTATTTATACAAAGCTGCAAAAAAAATCAAAAAGAAAAGTATTGTTGTTGTCTGTCTCTCAGGAAGAGGAGATAAAGACATGGAAATGGTTTCAAAATTAAAGGTGCTTTAAACATGAATAGAATAGCTGTGAAAAACAATCATTTACAACAAATACAAAAAAAAGCTTTTGTTGTCTATATTACTGCTGGATTTCCTAACATAAAAACAACAGAACAATTAATCCCCGTACTCGAGAAAAACGGGGTTGATTTCATTGAATTAGGAATGCCTTTTTCCGATCCGATTGCTGACGGTCCTACAATTCAAAAATCTTCATATACTGCGCTGCAAAAGGGTATGAATTTAGAAAAGTTCTTCAAGTTAGTATGCAGTATTCGAAAGAAAAGCAATATACCGTTAATCATGATGACTTATTATAATCCAATATATAACTATGGAATTAAACGGTTTGCAAAGATAGCTCATCAGTCAGGCTTAGACGGAGTAATCGTGCCCGATTTGCCTATTGAAGAAGCTTCTGAATTAAATCAATGTTTAAAACAATTTGATATCGCTAATATCTTTTTAGTCTCTCCGGTAACACCAAAAAAACGCATCAGGAAAATCGCCGCTTTATCTTCCGGATTTATTTACTATGTATCTTTAACCGGAGTAACAGGGGTACGGGACAAACTTCCATCAGATTTAGTACAAAATATAAAAAAGATAAAGAGCGTAACAAAAAAACCTGTATTCGTAGGATTCGGGGTGTCAAAACCAAAGCAGATAAAAAATATTGATCGTGCTGCCAGCGGAGTTATTGTCGGCAGTGCTATTATTAAATCAATTGCAACTCATTACGGAACAAAAAATTTTTTAAAAAAGATCGGGAAATTTGTAGCTTCCCTTAGTATTGTAACCAAATAAAAATCCAGCTGGAGAACCAACATGGCCGATTATGGAAAACTCGGAGAATTATTAATCCGCAAAAACATCATCACCGAAGATCAACTGGCTAGCGCGCTGCTCCGACAAAAAAAATCAAATTTAAGATTAGGTGAGGAACTCATACGCAGCGGGATGGTCAGGGAAGAGGATATCCTATCCATTCTCGCTGAATCAATGAACATTCCATTCATAAAACTGCGGATAGAAACCATTGATCAACAACTTATTGATAAAATACCCGCGCGTTTTGTCACCCATTACAACTTTGTACCATTAAAAGAAGATAACGGGACATTAAATATCGCGATAAACGACCCGCTTGACCTATACACTATTGATGAAATAAAACTGCTGCTCAAACAACCGCTAAAGATATCTCTGGCAACTTCAGCCGAAATCAATGAAGCAATTAAAAAATACTACGGAGTTGGGGCAAAAACCATGGCCCAGATGCTCGATGACTCTCAGCAGCTGGAGATAATCTCCCAGAAAGAAAAAACCACAGGAGAAGGCTCTTCAGAAGAAACAGACGATCCTTCAGTTATAAAATTTATTGATCAAATTATCCGCCAGGCAGTTAAAGAACGCGCCACAGATATTCATATAGAACCCTACGAAGGAAATCTTCGTTTACGTTACCGGATAGATGGATTGCTCTATGACGTACCCGTACCTTCAACCATGCATCATTTTCAATCAGCCATAATTATCCGTTTAAAGATCATGTCTGATTTAGATATTGCCGAGAAAAGATTACCTCAGGACGGCAGAATAAAAGTAAGAATCGACAGGGAAGACTATGATTTGAGAATTTCCATCCTGCCCACAAATTTTGGAGAAAGCATAGAAATAAGGATACTTTCCCGCAAACAAATATTTTCTAATCTTACACAATTAGGACTGGATCAATATGGCATGGAAATACTCAATACAATGCTTAAACGACCGCATGGAATTATCTTAGTTACCGGGCCTACCGGCAGCGGAAAAACTACGACACTTTACTCATGTCTTAATAAAATTAATGCTTCCGAACGTAAAATTATCACAATCGAAGATCCTATAGAATACCAGCTCCAAGGGGTAACCCAAGTACAGGTAAAACCAAAAATAAATCTCACTTTTGCAGATGGATTACGATCAATGCTTAGACATGACCCGGACATTATGATGGTCGGAGAAATAAGAGACCTGGAAACAGCGGAACTTGCTATCCGTACCGCGCTAACCGGACATCTGGTATTCAGCACTTTACATACAAATGATGCCCCCGGAGCAACTGCACGGCTTTTAGATATGGGGATTGAACCTTATTTGGTAGCATCTTCACTAGACTGCGTTATAGCTCAACGCTTAGTTCGTTTAATATGCCCTCACTGCAAAGAAGAGATTAAGCCACATGCAGAACTATTAAGAGAATTTGACATGCAGAATAAAGACAGTAAAAATTTAATTTTTTTCCAAGGTAAAGGCTGTGACCAATGTAACTACACAGGATATTGGGGAAGAACAGCCATATTTGAAATTCTAAACGTAAACGACACGATAAAAGAAATGATCCTTAATCGCATACCATCCAACACCATAAAACAAAAAGCAATAAGCATGCAAATGAAAACACTCCGGCAATCTGGATGGGAAAAGATGGTTGAAGGACTAACAACACCAGAAGAAGTAATTCGAGTCACTCAAGAAGACGCCATATAAAAACTATGCCTGTATATGCCTATAAAGCAAAAGTTAAACCTGATGTTTTCAAAACCGGGACTATTGAAGCCGACAGCGAAAAGGCTGCGGTAAATAAGCTTCTCCAGCTTAATTATCACCCAATTTCCATCTCTCAAGAATCAGAAAAACGTTTGCAAAAATACCGTCTTTTTCAAAAACTAAGCAGTAAAGATGTGTATATTTTCCTTCGCCAATTATCAAATTTAATCAGCGCCGGGTTGCCTCTGGCAAAAGCACTGCATAACATAAGTGTTCAAAGCAATAATCCAAAACTGCGTCCGATTGTAACAGCCTTAAAAGAAAAAATACAAAAAGGAAAAACACTTTCGGAAGCTTTTGCCGATTCCCCTAATGTATTCACATCCCTGGAAATCAGTATGATCAAATCAGGAGAAACCAGCGGAACATTAGCCGCAGTAATTACTAAAATTGCCGATTTAAAAGAAAATGATATCGCGTTCACTACAAAAATCAAAAATGCTCTAGCCTATCCAATCCTTTTATTAGTCTCGGGGATACTCATGCTTTTTGTATTAGCTACATTTGTTTTTCCCAGGTTCATATCCTTATTTCAAGATTTAGGCCAGGATCTGCCATTCATTACTCAAGTTTTAATTACAATAAGCCTTTTTATGAAAAAATTCTGGTTACTTATTATTGCAGGACTAGTCATTATGGGCACATTCTTCTCCGGATACCTCAAAACTGAACAAGGAAAACTCTGGTTTGATAAACTAAAATTTAATATTCCAATCATTAAAAATGTAATTATTAAAATTCAAATCAGCCGTTTCGCCAGAACTCTAGGCAGCCTAATTGAAAACGGTGTTCCTATACTTAATTCCTTGCAAGTTGTAAGTGAAGTTGCCAGCAATAAAGTATTTGCCCAGGAAATAAAAAACATTCATTCTCAGGTAGCAAAAGGGAAACACATAAGCGAAACTTTGAAAAAAAATACTGTTTTTGATAAAAACACATTAGACCTTATTAGTGTCGGCGAAGAAAGCGGACAATTAGAACAAATGCTTTTTCGTATCGCGCAAATGAATGAAAGCGAATCCACTCAACAAATAGAATCACTGGTATTCATGCTGGAACCAACATTAATACTACTACTGGGAGGATTTATTGCCTTTATTGTTTTTGCAATTCTTTTGCCAATTTTCGAGATGAATCTTTTAATCCAATAACGGAGGAATCATGAATAAGAATTTTATGTACAAATCAGGGTTTACTTTAATTGAGTTAATGCTGGTAATCGTGATCATCGCCACACTTGCTGCTGTAGTTATGCCTCGTTTTACCGGCAAAGCAGAAATTGCCAGGATTACAGCCGCAAAAGCAGAAATCTTATCAAACATACCCCTAGCACTTGATCTCTATGAATTAGATAACGGTAGTTTCCCTAGTACCGAGCAGGGAATATCTGCTTTAGTTAAAAAACCAAACATTGCCCCTTTACCAAAAAACTGGAGCGGCCCCTATTTAAAGAAAAAACCAATTGATCCCTGGGGAACTCCTTATACCTATATTAGTCCCGGAGTACACAATAAAAACGACTATGATTTATATTCTATGGGTAAAGACGGCGTAGAAGGCGGTGGGGATGATATCACCAATTGGGAAGAATAACGGCTTTACATTAATAGAACTACTTTCGGTAATTCTGCTTCTTGTGGTATTAATAACACTAAGTGTTCCAACCATGGCAAAAACTGCCCGCAGTTTTTATTTTAGGAATAAAGTAAAAACCATCACCGCACTTTTAGAATACGTTAGAAAAACATCCATCGTTGAAGAACGCACTTACAAATTCATCATCGATTCCGAAACAAATTCATATGAGATTAAATATGAAGA
The DNA here is from genome assembly GCA_024231215.1 of PVC group bacterium. GTDB lineage: Bacteria > Omnitrophota > Gorgyraeia > B26-G9 > B26-G9 > JAAEQR01. The sequence goes on from JAAEQR010000142.1 coordinate 114,957, forward strand.
CCTAACATTGCTTTACGATGATAAATTCAAAGCCGTTAATAATTCCATTATGCGCTCTCAAACTCTGCCCGAAGGATTTAACCTAAAAACCTCCGAATCAGAAGAAGAAACAGAAGAAATATTATTCACCTCTGAAGGAGGCATAACACATATAGAATTATACATCCATGATCAAAAAAATCATTTAGCAAAAATAACAACTACAGTAAGCGGAGAAATATCTGCGGAGTTTTTACAATGAAACAAAACAATACAGGTTTTATATTACTAGAGGTACTAACCGCGCTGGTAATCCTAACTCTTGGCATTCTGGTTATAATCCGGTCTTTATCTGTGGTTATTAAAAGCAACCGTCTTATCCAAAACCATACTTTGGCCGTTATTATTAGTGATAATATCTTTAACCGCATAGAAGCAAAAGAAAAAATAATCCCTCCTGAGAAAGTAAGCTTATTAGGGAAAAATTTTAATATAGAACAAGACATAACCGCTATAAATGATCTTTTTAAAAAATATTCTTTAAAAACCACCTGGGAAGAAGCCGGTAAAAATAATACTATTAACTTTAGCACCACAATAATTGATCCTGAACACCGCCTATAAATTAACTACATACAGGATTGACAATTTATAGAACTAGTTATAAACTAATACTATTATGGATATTTCAGTAGGGATTGGAAAGAGCAAAGAACTTGATTCATTCGCAGCCGGAGCATTAGCATCATCCGATGCACTGGATAAGATGGGAAGGACGGATCCTGATATTCTGTTCTGCTTTGCCTCATCACGTTTTGACCATCACCAGTTGATCCGGGGGATAAAAAGTAATATAACATCAGCGCCTCTAGTCGGATGCACAACCGCCGGAGAAATAACATCAGATGGCCCGGACACAAAATCAGTAGTTATTATGGCCCTTAAATCTTCGCGAATACATGCGGCATTAGGGATCGGAAAGAAAATAAGTCAAAATTCGCGTTCCGCTGGACAAGAAGTTTCCAGAGATACCGTAATAAAAACACGCCGAGGAGCAATCAGGCATGCGTTTATGATGTTTCCTGACGGACTTAAAGGCAATAGCGCGGATATAATCCGCGGTATTCAGGAAGTACTGGGAACAAGCTTTCCGATTGTCGGTGGAGCTGCGGCAGATGACTTTTTATTTCAAAACACTTATCAGTACTATGATGATGGGGTTTACGAAGACTGTGTAGGCGGAGTTCTTTTTTCCGGAGATATCAGTGTGGGAATCGGAGCTAGACACGGCTGGTATCCTTTAGGAAAACCGCGGATTGTAACTGAAGCAGAACATAACATAATTCGAAAACTGGACGGCAAGCCCGCAGCTAGAATATATGAGGATTATTTTGGCAAAAGAGTCGCTGATTTACAAAATGAACCTATGGCCAGAATGTCGGTTATGTATCCATTAGGCATGACCATCCCCGAAGAAGAAGAATGTATCGTTAGAAACGCCTTAAGGGTAGATAAAGACGGCGCTCTGATTTGTGCGGGAGAAGTACCTAAAGGCTCAGAAATTCGAGTAATGATGGGTTCTAAAGAAACCGCGCTTAAAGCAGCAAAAAAAGCTGCGGAAGTTGCTCTCGGAGCTCTTCGCAAACGCAAAGCAAAGTTAGTATTTATTTTTGATTCTGTATCACGCGCTAAATTATTTGGAAGAAATGCCGCCCAGGAAATAGAAGTCGTTAAAAATATTTTCGGGAAAGAAACCCCAATAATCGGCTTTTATACTTACGGAGAGCAAGCACCCTTAGGTGCTACTATTAATTTAGGACAAACATTTTTCCACAACGAAACTATAGTTGTGTTTGCAATTGGAGAATAGATTCAATGAAAATTAATATTTGGCTTATCTTAATTATCGGAGCAGCCGTCTTAAGTGTAGTGGTCATTGTTAATAGCATGGTTGCTAAACTTATGGGTGGATTTATCCTGCTTGTTTTGCTGGCTTATCTGGCTGAAATGTCTCGCGAAGACAGAGAACAAATAGCCAAGATGCAGCGAGCGTTAGATAAATTAAGAAACGCCTACAGCGAACTGGATGAACAGGCCAAGATTATCATCCGTACTGACTTAGAATTAAATCGCACTCAAGAAGAGTTAGATAAAAAAATTAACGGATTATATACCCTGCACGAACTGGGTAAACTTATGGGCGCCACGCTTGATGTCCAAAAACTATTCACACAGATAACCGAACCGCTAATTCTCAAACTTGGTTTTGAAAAAACAATCATTTGCATCACTGAAAAAAGTGGAAGCAATAAACAGCCTCAATGTAAAGCTTGTATTGGTTTTGAACAAATATTCATACAAAAACTCCAAGAGCAAAGTCTTGAAAATGAATTCCTTAAAAATGTTTTTGAAAAAGGAACCGCAATCCTGGTAAAAAACAAGGATTCAGCATCAGATCAAGAACGGATATGGCTTAAATTTTTCGATGTATCATCTTTTGTTATTGTGCCAATTGTAATAAAAGAACATGTTCAGGGATACATCTTTGTCGGAAACACTAATCCCTACAGCCATATTTCAGAAGGGGATATTGATTTATTGTTTATCCTTTCAAACCAGATTGCCGGATCAGTAGAAACTGCCCGTCTTTACGAAGAATTAAAACATTCTCACGACCAATTAGAAATCAGGGTACAGGAAAGAACAAAAGAACTTGCAGAAGCAAATCAAAAACTTGTAAAACTCGACAAAATGAAATCCGACTTTGTATCTGCGGTTTCTCATGAATTGAGAACTCCACTAACGTCAATTAAAGGATACGCCGCAATCATGATGGCCGGCAGATTAGGAGAAGTCACAGAAATACAACAAGAAAAACTTAAAAAGATCAACGTACATAGCGACGAGTTAATTCAATTGGTAAATGATCTTTTAGATATTGCACGGATTGAATCCGGGCGGATCGGTATGAGCATAAAACATGCTTCTTTAACAGAAATAATAAAAAGCATAGCTGATTTATTTTTTCCGCAAACCGACGAAAAAGATATCAATATGGTTCTCGATATGCCGGAAGATCAATTAATGGTCTGGATGGATCCCAGTCAAATATCCCGTGTATTCATTAATTTAATTGGTAATGCCATGAAGTTTACTCCGCAAAATGGAGAAATTTCCATAAAAGTAAAACCAGGAGAAGATTTTATCACTGTGGAAGTCTCAGATAGCGGAATTGGGATAAGCAAAGAAGATATGGCTAGAATTTTTGATGAATTCTATCGTGTTGACAACGCGATCAATGTAGAAAAGAAAGGGACAGGATTAGGTCTCTCTCTGGTAAATAAAATTATTACCGCACACAAAGGCAAACTTTGGGTAAGCAGTGAACTAGGTAAAGGAACAACTTTCCACTTCACATTATCTACTAAGCAGGTAGAAGACTCACATATAACCGTGGACTAACAAAAACATCGCACAGGGAGTTCCAGATATGAGAAAACAAAAAATACTTATTGTTGATGACGAGCCGGATATCCGGGATGTTTTAAAGATAACCCTGGAATGCGAAGGATATGATGTACAAGAAGCATGTGACGGAGTAGATGGTTTGGCAAAAGTAAATAAAGTCTCTCCAGACCTTGTAATATTAGATAATAATATGCCTAAAATGACGGGACAGGAAGTTTGTGAAATATTAAAAAAAGATATCTTGTTAAGACATATGCCGATAATAATGCTCACCGGCAAAGGAGATATTCAGGATAAAGTCAAAGGCTTAGACGCCGGCGCAGATGACTATATCGTAAAGCCATTTGAACCTCAGGAACTAGTCGCCAGAATAAAAATGATCTTACGCCGCTCTTCCCGGGATTTAGACGCAAATCCGTTAAGCCGCTTACCAGGCAATATCACGATTATGAGCGAACTAGAAGCAGCAATCCACAGCGGAAAACAGTTTGCCGTATGTTATCTAGACTTAGACAAGTTCAAATCTTTTAATGACACTTATGGCTTTGAACACGGAGATGAAGTTATTAGAGAGACAGCCCGAATAATTTTAAGTACTGCAAATGAAATTGGCAACAAAGAAGACTTTGTCGGACATATCGGGGGCGATGATTTTGTCATCCTTACTACAATAGAAAAATCGGACGAATTATCTCAAGTTATTATTGATGCATTTGACAAGACAGCTCCAGCCTTTTATAACAAAGAAGATCGGGAACGTAATTGTATAATTGCTAAAGATCGGCAGGGCAATGTGCAAAAAATTCCACTTATCTCAATTTCTATCGGTATTGTTACTAATGAATATCGTACTATTTCTCATGTAGCAGAGATCGGAGAAATCGGGGCAGAACTAAAAAAACTAGCAAAATCAAAAGAACACAGTAACTTTGTGAGAGACAGCCGGAAAGATGAAGCCGCCTAAACAACCCACAGAACACGATTTTTGGTTTGTATCTAAGATACGTCAGAATAACGATATTTCCCGCCTTAATAAACGACAGCAACGTATTCTAGAAAAAGTAAGGCTCTGGGAGAAATTTAACGGCCCCCAGGACCAGAAGAAATGGAATTTCTAGAAACACCTCCCGCATACTTATAACTCATTGTTTTTAAAGAAGTTACCTCTTGAAAAATAACTCTCTTTCGCATTGTTTTTCTAATAAATATATGGTATAATTTATTACCTTTTTTAGACCACATATAAGCAACCACATAAACTATTGATGGGATGAGAGTTATGAAAACAAAAAAACTCCTTATATTGATATTAATTCAACTGTTTCTATTTCAGCCATTATCTTGGGCTGGAACTAGCGAACTTTCACCCCATTTGCGAATTTCTAACTCCATTGTTCAAGCAACATTCAAAAACAATCCAACCGATAGTCAATTACAACAAAATTCTGATATCCAGACCAACAGGGAGTTACCCGGACTTACAATCGCTATTAATATCAGAGATTTAGGCGTAGAAATACTTTCCGGCGGTAAAATAATTTATAAAAACTGTTTAGAAAAAGCAGAGCAAATTCTGCCGCTCCTAAAGAGAACATTCGGAGTAAGTAATGTATATATTTACGACAGTTTTTATGAGTTGGGCAAGATGAGTACACTTACCCATACCCGCAAGACGGAAGATTATCTAACTACATATAATGACTTGGGCATAGAAGAACGCATAAGCCCCATCCATACTGGAAGAGCGTCTGTTATCGTAAAAAATAATTATATTGGAAAGAAAAAAACAATCAATACTTCCAGGGGACAGTCAATATTAGATGATCGCAACGGTAATTCTTTTTCTCTTGCTGGGATGATAAAAAAGATAAAGAATAAATGGAAGCTGAATATAAACCCTAAATTATCCGATTCCGAATTTCCCGACGCAAAAAAATCCGCTCAGGCCTTAAAAAATTTTTTAGATACCTCTAAACACCTGGATATAAAAATAATCACTGATTTTATTCCCTGGATGGCTCCAGACGCGGTGGATGAGACTAATTATAAATGGACGTTTTACACAGAAATAAGCGAAGCTGAAAACGCGCAATTTCGCAGTCTGCCAGGAGAAAAAGAAAAACAGAAATTTATCGAAAATCTTCTGGCCTGGAGCGGCAACAAAAGTTTTACCGCAGTGAGGATAACAGAGAATGGATTAGAGCGAATAATTTTGGTCAAGCGCCTGCGGTTTTACGGTATCTATAGCGCCGATCAGGTAGTTTTAAATCCCTTTCTACCGGAAGTTCAAGAATATTATATAAACACCTTGAAACTTTTAACCGATGCGGGTATTGGCGGTGTACGTATTGACTTGGGCGGCATCCTCTTAAACAAAGGCCTAAAAGATCCGGAGGCCAGATATCTTGATTTTGTGAGTGAAGAACAAAAGCAAAGCAGTGAAAAATTGCATGGAAAACCCTGGTCTGAAATTATAGCCGGGGAAGAGCCCTGGAAAAATATTTTGTCTAAGGCTAAAGAATACGCACGGAATAAAAATGCCCCTCTGGAAGTATTGATGGAAATATACAGCTATGACGAAACGGAGATGGAACGGGTATTGGCCTTAGGAGTGGATAAACTTTATTATGAAGACGTCTATGAAAATTACAAACACCTGGAATGGGGGACTCCGGAAGAAAAAGCGAACGCGGTTAACTGGCTCTATGAATCGCTTGAATTCATGATTAAACATAAAGACAAATTACTTATTTTCCCGATGTCTAATTTTGATAAGCCTTCGGCAGAATTGCTTGGCGGCCCCATTACCGGCATGAGAGCATTGTCAATTTATACAGCAAAAGCCGGGATTAAAACAATGGTTGATTTCAGAGAATTATTGGGACAATTTGGACAATTTTTCCCTATTCCAGGAGGCATTGAAAGCGATGGTACTTACAGCCACCCCTTTGTTAAGGACGCGGAAGCTGAACAGCGTAAAGATTTTGCCGGAACACAAAATGCTTTAGACAATAGCCCGTTCCTATCGTTGATTAATCGTTTATTTAATATACAAACAGAGTCCGGGCAAACGATAATGTCCTTGCCGGTGCTCAAGATAAATCCACCGCAAAAAGACGCGCATGGCAAGCTTCATTTAAGCTGGGAAACTGACCAAGGAATAATTGTGCGGTTTTCTATCGACCTAAATAATCAGGGCCAGGACAGTTATCAGGTAGATTTTTTTCAGGACAACTTTCAACAACCGCTAAAAACCATGCACGTATCTTCACATAATAACCTTATCCAACAGGCAATATAATTGAGCTTTTTTATCCCTAGCTAAGAAAACCATAGAATAGAAAACAATTTAGTTGTATAATATTTTTATGCAATCAAAAATATCTCTATTCACCATTTCAGTATTAATTATTCTATGCATGCTCATATCAATTAATTTTGTCTACCACAGCGAAAAAAATAGTATCAACAAGCTAACCGTTGAGGTTAATAGCCTGAAATCTCATCTATCAAAATTAGAAAAGAAAATGGGAAAAGATGGAGATCTAATAATAAAAATGAGGGAAAAGCTAAGACATACTAAATTATTATATAAAAACGACTATGATAGTTATATTGCATTGATTGACTCATATACAGAACTACAGCAAATACTCAAAGACGAGCGCAAAGAATATGAATCATTACTCCAGGATTACAATACCAAAAAAAAACGCCTGCAATAAAAACATGATTCCCAAAACTCCATTGACTTTTCTTGTAAAACCATTTAAACTAATTTTAGGTATTTTTTTATCTATACTGGGGCTGTAGCTCAGCTGGGAGAGCGTCTGGTTCGCAATCAGAAGGTCATGGGTTCGATCCCCGTCAGCTCCACCAGACATGTACAAGGGTGAGAACCCCAAAAAGAGGTCTTAGGTTTGAAAGGGGATAAAACTATGAGAACACCAAATCTAATCATTCCCATCGTTATAACTACACTTATGTTCAGCTATATCGCTGAATCACAAGCAGAAATAGGTATTGGCAGTACTCGCAAAGAGGTTATTGATACATATGGGCTGCCCTCAGGACAATTAAAAAGCGGTGACGAAGAAATACTCACCTATCCGGGAGGACTGCTTACCATCCGCAACGATAAAGTCATAAGCATAGATGATGACTTTGTACAACGCTTAGAATCTCGTAAAAAAACAAACGCGTTTGAATCTGAACAGAAAGCAAAAGGATTAATTCTTCATAATGGAAAATGGATCACCAAAGCTGAAAAACAATCACAAGAACGCAGCCAAGCTGAAGAAGAAATAAAACAGAGATTAACCAATGACCCGATACTTGTATTTTCCAATCAAGGTCAAGCCATAGATATTAACGCCCTACTAGTTTCGGGAAAAATAACAATTATTGATTTTTATGCAGATTGGTGCGGTCCCTGCAAATCAATTTCCCCGCATTTAGAACAGATCGCAAGAAATGACCCGGAAGTTTTCCTGCGTAAAGTAGATATCGTAACCTGGCAAACTCCGGTTGTTCAGCAATATGCGATCAAAAGCGTCCCTAATATACGTGTATTTAATCGTCGAGGCAAAATGATCGGACAACCAACTCATAATATAAATCAGGTGCAAGAGTATATCGAAAAAGCAAAATAATATAAAGGACTACATAGTATGGAAAGATTAGAGAACCGAAACAAAATACTTGTTACCCAAAAAAAAGAATGGGGAGAAATCTTAAGCGGCTTTGAAACAAAAAATAAATATATTGTAAAAGATGAAAACGGGCAAGCTATCTATCTAGCCGCAGAAATAGGCGGTTCAGTTCTCGCAAGAATCTTTCTCAAAGCATTGAGACCTTTTACGCTTCACGTTATGGACGAAAAACATCAGCCTGTTTTAAAACTACAAAGACCGTTCCGATTCTATTTCCATAGAATAGACGTCTTCGATTCAGAAAATAATTTCTTAGGACATATAGAACGGCAGTTTTCTCTTTTTAGCCGCCAATATTTGGTTTTCAATGAATCCAGACAGCAAATCTGTCAGCTTTACGGCCCTTTCATTCATCCCTGGACATTTCTTATCAAACAAAGAGGCCGGGAACTCGGCAAGATAACAAAAAAATGGAGCGGCCTCTTTAAAGAAGGCTTTACAGACGCAGACAACTTTGCTGTCTTGTTTCCGGAGGAGGCAACACTCACAGAAAAAAGCCTATTTTTAAGCGCAGTATTTTTAATCGATTTTGTACACTTTGAAAACACAGGCAACCGGTAATTAAAGATAATACTTCATGCAATTTATAGATAAAAAGTTTAAGTATAACAAACGCAGTTATATAATTCAAAGTTTATTAGCAACTTTGTCTATATTTATAGTTTTGCTATTACTCGATGCGAAAACCAATGCGGCAATCATCGCATCCTTAGGTGCCAGTTCCTTTATTGCCTTTACCGTTCCCCATGCCTCAAATTCCGGGCCCAGATTCCTGATTGGAGGATATACAGTGGGGATTTTATCAGGAGGCATCTGTCATTACTTATCTTTATTAGCATGCTTGCAAAACATCCCGATTATTAACGAATTATCTTATATTTTTTTTGCATCTTTAGCCGTGGGGCTTGCAATCTTCATCATGGTAATCACCAATACAGAACATCCACCTGCTGCGGGGCTTGCATTAGGCCTGGTATTTAACGCTTTTAATCACCGTACGTTACTTGTTGTAATTCTCGGGATAATCGCACTTTCACTCATAAAAACATTATTAAAACCTCTCCTGAAAAATTTATTGTAAATTATTTTCTTGTACCTCGCCCAAAGTATGCTAAAATAATCTCAGATCGTGGTTAACCAATTAGGGGATAAGTGGTTATGTTATTAAATCGCCGAGTTTTCTTAAAAACATCTCTTGCCGCCGGCAGTTATTTACTAGGCAGCACCTTACCAATACTAAACGCCCAAACAATAAATCCAAAAGAAGCCCTGCATTATATCCCTCTAGCTAATTCAAGTGTCCAATGCCAACGCTGTCCTCATAGTTGTGTTATCACAAAAGGAGAGCGGGGATTCTGTAGAGTAAGAGAAAACAACGATGGGAAATTATACAATATAGTCTACGGAAAACCATGTGCTGTACACGTAGACCCGATTGAAAAAAAACCCTTATTCCATGTATTGCCCGGGACCATGTCTTTCTCAATCGCTACAGTCGGATGCAACTTAACTTGCAAATTCTGTCAAAATTGGCAAATATCCCAAGCCTCCCCGGAAAACGTACAAACAGTAGAAATGCCTCCGGAATTAATTGTATCAAAAGCATTAAAAACAAAATGTAAAACAATAGCCTATACCTATACTGAAGCATCTGTATTTTATGAATACATGCTGGATATCGCAAAAATCGCCCAGGATAACGATATCAAAAACGTAATACATTCTAACGGATTTATAAATCCCAAGCCGCTAAAAGAACTCTGCCCGTATATCACCGCCATGAATGTCGATCTTAAGGGATTTTCCGAAAATTATTACAATGAAATCTGCTCGGGAAATCTTAAAACAGTATTAAACAGTTTATGTACAATAAAAGAGCAGGGGGTCTGGCTTGAACTCACAAATCTTCTTATTCCAACCTTAAATGACAGTACAAAAAAAATAAAAGAAATGTGCTCATGGATAAAAAATAATCTAGGGAATGATGTACCTATACATTTTTCGCGTTTCTTTCCAACATACAAGCTTACCACTTTACCGCCAACTCCGGTAAGCACACTAGAGAACGCAAGAAATATCGCTCTTGATGTCGGGCTAAAGTTTGTTTATATCGGAAACCTTCCCGGGCATGCAGCAGAAAATACATATTGTCCACATTGCAACAATGTAATTATAAAAAGAAGCGGTTATACAGTTTTAGAAAACACGATCAATAACGGGAACTGTACGATATGCGGCAATTCAATTCAAGGAGTATGGACATGAAAAAAATCCATTCTATTATACTGGGGATACTCGCAATATTTATTTTCATAATTTTCCATCAATCTCCCGCGCAATCAACAAACATAAAAGAACCTAATGTTAGCGGCAGGTTTTATCCTTCTGCCCCATACACATTGACCAATATGATTGATAATTATCTCAAAGCAGCGCAACCTCCTGAAATCTCAGGCACAATATACGGACTTATCAGCCCCCATGCCGGGTATATATATTCCGGGCCGGTAGCTGCCTACGGATATAAAACTATTGCCGAAAAAAGCTATAAAACAGTAGTTATCATCTCTCCCAGTCATTATAAATATCTCACCAATGCTGTTGTTTATAAAACCGGTGCTTTTCAAACACCATTGGGAAACGCACGCATAGATTCTTCTTTCACTGCGAAATTGTTAAAATTAAATACTGATATTGTGCAGATGCCTTCGGTTTTTGAAAAAGAACATGCACTTGAAGTACAAATACCTTTTCTTCAAAGAACACTTAAAAATTTTAAAATTGTACCGATAATCATGGGCAACAATTCCTACGATCTCTGCAACAGTCTTGCTGAGAGTTTAGCCGCAATAATTAAAGACCGGGATGATGTGCTGATCATTGCCAGTTCTGACATGTCGCATTACCACGATCAGGAGAAAGCAAAAGCAATAGATGAACAAACCATGGATATTATTAAAAGCTTTGATACATCAGAACTATTGAAAAAAACTGCAGAAAAAGAAATAGAACTCTGCGGCAGCGGGCCGGTAGCAACATTACTGCTTACTATGGAAAAAATGGGTGTCTCTAATATTCAAAAATTAAACTATGCTACATCCTGGGATACCATGGGTTCCAATAAAAACAAAGTTGTCGGGTACTGCAGCTTTGTTTTTTCAAAAAGGAGATATGATATGTTAAAAGAGAATATGTTAAGTGAAATACAAAAAAATAAGTTATTAGTATTAGCCCGGCAATCAATCAGAGAATTCGTTACCCATCGCCAGCACCCCAGAATTGTTAACAATGATCCGGATCTAACTATAAAACAAGGAGCATTTGTAACAATCAAAAAGAATGGACAATTGCGCGGCTGCATTGGGCGCATTATCGCAGATACCCCGCTAATCAACACGGTGAGCGAAGTAGCTATCCAGGCCGCGACCGAAGACCCGCGTTTTCCACCGTTAAAGGAAGACGAACTAGATCAAATACATTTAGAAATTTCCGTAATGTCACCACTTAAGTTAATATCCAATATTGATGAAATTGAAGTAGGTAAGCACGGCCTGATCATACGCAAAGGATTTTCTTCCGGATTATTGCTGCCCCAGGTAGCTACAGAATATAATTGGTCTAAAGAAGAGTTCTTAGAACATACGTGTATGAAGGCTGGATTAAGATCAGATGAATGGAAAAATAATGCGCAAATGTATATTTTTAGCGCAGAAGTATTTGGAGAAAAAGAATAACCAAATAAACTAAATGAGGTTATTCAGAAAGTTGCGGAAAAACTTAAATAATTATGTTATGATGGAGAGGAAAAGGAGATTACTATGTCAAAAATTTTAATTATTCACGGACCTAATTTAAACTTACTCGGCGAAAGAGAACCCGATGTGTATGGAACTGTAAATCTTGAAAACATCAATCAACAGGCTATAGAATGGGGAAATACACACAGCATAGATATTGACACATTCCAATCCAATCATGAAGGTGAAATTGTTGACCAGATTGGTAAAGCCAAAGACACTTACGATGTAATTGTTATAAATCCGGCCGCATATACACATACCAGTGTTGCAATACGTGATGCGATAAGTGCTATCGGGATCCCTACAATTGAAGTACATCTCTCAAACATACATGCCAGAGAAGAATTCAGGCACGTATCAACGGTAGCCCCGGTAAGCCGCGGGCAAATATGTGGATTCGGAATAAAAAGCTATATCCTCGGATTAGAAGCCGCTCTTAGCATAATAAATGAAAAATGATTAATCAAAAAGTTTTAAAAATAAAACGTTTTTTAAGACGTAATAACTACGATGCCTTTTTGGTGTCTTCTCCTGAGAATGTAAGCTATATAAGCGGTTTTACCGGAGGGGACTGCCGCCTGTTAATCACACGCCGGGAAAACATCTTTATTGGTGACTTCCGGTATAAACTACAGGCAAAAAAAGAACTAGACGATGATAGTTTTTGCATTGAAATGCTATCCTCCAGTATTTTCACTTTATTAAAAGATCTTCTCAAAAAACATAACATATCCTCACTTTGTTTTGAATCTCAATACACAAGCGTAGCTTTTTATAATCAACTAACCAAACATCTTAAACGAATAAAACTTATTCCAACAAAAGAAACAATCGAACAACAGAGAATTATAAAAACTCCGAAAGAACTGCAGAACATCCAAAAAGCAGTAAATATCACAAAAAAAGGATTTAAGAAACTTAAAACTTTAATCCGGCCGGGAATTACTGAACTCTGGCTCAAACACAAACTAGAGGAAATCTTAAAAAGTTATGGAGCGGATGGCCTTTCTTTTGACATTATTGTAGCTTCCGGACTCAACGCCGCAATGCCACACGCGAAGACAACCAACAAAAAAATACAGAAAAATGAACCAATCATCGTCGATGCCGGAGCTAACTATAAAGGATATAAATCCGACTTGACAAGAACATTCTTTTTAGGTAAAATGACGCAATATGCCCATTATTATAAACTTGTTGCTACAGCGCAAGATAGGGCAATTAAAATAGTCGCTCCTGGGGTAAAAATCAGCACTGTTGACTCTAGGGCCCGAGCAGTGTTTAAGAAAGATAATTTGCAGGATTTTTTCGGACATGCTTTGGGGCATGGAGTAGGGTTAAATATACATGAAGCCCCAACTATTTCTCAATTGAACAAACAAAAACTAAAGTCCGGCATGGTTTTTACCGTAGAACCTGGACTTTATATGCCGGAATGGGGCGGAATTCGTATTGAAGATATGGTAACGGTAACAGAGAAAGGATACAGGGTTTTATAACAGATGATTAGTACAAATCAATTCAAGACAGGTTTAACAATTGAAATCGACGGCGACTTATATGCTATATCTGAATTCCAACACGTAAAGCCAGGAAAAGGCGGAGCATTTGTCAGAACAAAATTAAAAAATTTACGCACTAAAAAAATGCTTGATAAAACTTTCCGGTCGGAAGAAAAATTTGAAGAAGCATATATAGAAGAAAAGAAAATGCAGTACTTATATAGAGCGGGGACAACATTCCATTTCATGGACCATGAAACATATGAGGAATTCAGCCTTGAACAGGAAAAAGTTTCAGATATATCCGGTTTTCTCAAAGAAAATATGGATATTAGTATTGTCTTCTACAAAAGTGAAATTCTTGAGGTAAAATTACCAATGTTTATCGAAGCGAAAATTACCGAGACAGAACCTGGGATAAAAGGCGATACAGCTAAATCTTCTTTCAAACCGGCAACCATTGAAACCGGTGCAACAATACAAGTTCCATTATTTATCGATCAAAACGACACAATAAAAATAGATACTCGAACCGGAGCATATGTAGAGAGAGTTTAACTTAAAATTCCATAACTATAACATGGAGAATTAGTATGAACCTAAAAGAAATAAAACAATTAATAGCGTTGATGAATGACAACAACCTCACCGAATTTGAATTAGAACGAGAAGGTTTTAAAATCCGCCTCAATCGGGGAGGATCAGCAACTGCACAACCTAATATCGTTGTAGAACGAATTGCATCACAAGAACCAGCAGCACCAACACAAGCCGCCGCTCAATCTGCACCTGCGCCAGTTGCTTCTAACCTTCATGAGATAAAATCACCTATGGTCGGAACATTCTACCAGTCACCTTCTCCCGAATCTCCTCCTTTTGTGGAAATAGGCACAAACATTGAAATCGGACAGGTAGTTTGTATCATAGAAGCTATGAAACTCATGAACGAAATCAAATCAGAAGTCAAAGGAACAATAAAAGAAATCCTTATTGAAAATGGTGATCCGATTGAATTTGGACAGGCATTATTTAGAATAGAACCGAGATAATTACGGAGTAATTATAGACTATGTTTACAAAAATATTAATCGCAAATCGTGGCGAAATCGCCTTACGCATAATCCGGGCCTGCAAGGAAATGGGTATCCGGACAGTAGCGGTATATTCTGAGGCTGACGCTGATACGATGCATGTGCAGTTTGCTGACGAAGCAGTATGTATCGGCCCAGCTCAGGGTGCAGCAAGTTATCTTAACATTGCCGCAATTATGAGCGCCGCGGAAATAACTGATGTTGAAGCTATTCATCCGGGATACGGATTTCTAGCTGAAAACGCCCATTTTGCTGAAATCTGCGAATCATGCCATATCAAATTCATCGGCCCCACTCCGGAAAACATCCGCACGCTGGGAGATAAAATGGCCGCAAAAGACATGATGCGCAAAGCCGGCATCCCAGTCATTCCCGGATCTATCGATATCGTATCAAAAAAAGAAGACGCATTAAAAATTGCCAAAAAGATAAAATATCCGATCATCATCAAAGCTGCAAGCGGCGGTGGCGGAAAAGGAATGCGTGTAGCACATAATGACGTTCGTTTGGTAAGTTCAATTCTAACCGCACAGACAGAAGCAGAAGCAAATTTTGGAAATCCAAACGTATATCTTGAAAAATATTTCGAAAAACCTCGACATGTAGAGATTCAGATACTTGCCGACAAACATAACCACGTTGTTCATTTTGGAGAAAGAGACTGCACAGTTCAAAGAAGACATCAGAAACTTATCGAAGAATCACCTTCTCCGGCAATTGACGCAAGAATCCGCAAAAAAATGGCAGAAACAGCGGTTCGAATCGCTAAAGTCTCTAATTACGTTAACGCAGGGACTGTTGAATTTATACTTGATACTGATGGGAAATTTTATTTCATGGAGATGAATACCAGGATCCAAGTAGAACATCCAGTCTCAGAGATGGTAACCGGAATTGATCTTATAAAAGAACAGATTAGGATTGCTGCCGGAGAAAAAATAGGATATTCCCAAGATGAAATAAAATTTAAAGGAGTAGCTATTGAATGTCGAATTAATGCTGAGGATCCAGACAACAATTTCATGCCTTCTCCCGGAGTAATAGAAAAATTACATTTCCCGGGGGGCAGAGGCGTACGCGTAGACTCTCATGTATATACGGAATATAAAATCCCTCCGTATTATGATTCGATGATCGCTAAGCTCATTGTTTACGGAAAAGACCGAAAAGAAGCAATAAAAATAATGCAGCGTGCACTTGATGAATTTGTAATAGATCCGATAAAAACAACAATACCTTTTCATAAATCGGTTTTTAGTAATCCTCAGTTCTTACGCGGAAAATACTACACAAATTTTGCAGATAATCTTTTAGAGAAAAAGAGATAAAAGGAGGAACAGTGGCTAATAAAGAAAAAACCACGGATTTGGGGATCCTTAAAATTAATAACGAAGTAATTGCTTCCATTGCAAAACAAGCAGCCTTAGAAGTAGACGGGGTAAAAGGTCTAAAGACTAACCCTCTCTCAATACTTTCTGATTTTTTCAACAAAGGATATAACAACAAAGGGATAACCCTTGATATAACTGATCGAGACATAAAAATAGGAGTAACGATTATCGTCAAATACGGGGTAAGTATTCCTGATGTAGCCAGCCTGGTTCAGGAAAACATTCGCACTGCGATAGAAGAAATGACAGGGTTATCGGTAGCAGAGGTAGATGTAGATATCGGTGACCTATATGCAGAAAAAAGAGAAAACTAACAAAAGGGGAGGAACGGATGCGAATCTTCAATAAAATAATAGTATTTTTCTATACTCTTATATTTTCCTTGATCGGAGCATGTTTAATCATGGTTGCTTCTCATCTTGCAGGATGGATAGATTTAACATTACCAATCGAATATGTCATAGATTTTCCTGACCTTCCGTGGTTATTATTATTAAGCGGATCACTGTTAATTCTTGTCAGTCTTTCTCTGGCCAGTATTTCATTTAAGAAGTTTCAGGAAGAAAAAACCATCGGATACGCAACCAACGGAGGACAAGTAATCATCTCGCTCAGTGCGATTGAAGATTTTATCCGTCGGTTAACCCAACAATTAACAGAAGTCAGAGAATTGCGTTCTGAGGTATTTGTTACCCGGCGCGGCATCGAAATTGAAAGCAGAGTTATTCTCTGGTCAACCTCTAACATACCGAATATTACCGAAAGAATTCAGGAAACAATAAAAGGACAAGTGCAAGAACTTCTTTCCGGAATAGATAAACCGGTCATGGTTAATGTCCATGTTATAAAAATAACTCAAAAACCACCAGAGAAAAATATAAAAGATAAAAAATCAAAACAAGAAATTCCTTTTTTAAGGTAAAATCATGAAAAACAATATTATCACAAGCATTACAGATTCAATTAAAGTGAAAGAGAAAATGCTTTCTGCTTTAATACCCGAGATTGAACATACCGCAAAAACAATAATTAAAGCATACAAAAAGAAAAAGAAAGTCTTAATTTTCGGTAACGGTGGAAGTGCCGCAGATAGTCAGCACATTGCAGCTGAACTTGTCGGTCGATTTAAAAAAGAAAGACAGGCATGGCCGGCAATAGCATTAACCACAAATACCTCGATTTTAACGGCTTTGGCTAACGATTATTCTTATGATTGTATTTTCGAACGGCAAATAGAGGCTTTGGGAAACAAAGGAGATATCGCCATCGGCATTTCAACCAGTGGCAAAGCTCCAAATGTTATTGCCGGGTTTAAAAAAGCACGCAAACAAGGGCTTACCTGCATCGCGTTAACCGGACAAAAAGGAAGTAACTTAAAAAAACTAACGGATATCTGCCTCATGGCACCAGCTAAAGATACTCCAAGAATTCAGGAAGCACATATTTTAATCGCACACATTATCTGTGATCTTGTCGAAAAAGATCTTACATCATGATAAAAAAGAAAATAAAAACTATCAGCTCTTTAAAAAAAATAATTGCATCGCTTAAAAAAAACGGTAAAAAGATAGTTTTCACCAACGGTTGTTTTGATATAATCCATTCCGGACATGCACTGTATCTGGAAGAAGCAAAAAAACTAGGTGATCATCTTATTGTCGCCTTAAATAGCGATGCTTCAGTAAAAAAAATAAAAGGAAAATCGCGGCCCATTGTCGGGGAAAAAGAACGGGCCACTGTAATTGCCGCTTTAGAAAGCGTTGATTTTGTTGTGATTTTTAACGAAACAACACCGCTTTCTCTTATAGAAAAACTTACTCCTGATGTACTGGTAAAAGGCTCTGATTGGAAACAAGGTAAAATCGTCGGAGCAGACCATGTAATACGTTGCGGAGGCAAGGTGAAAAGCGCGAAATTCATTCAAGGATGTTCAACAACTCAACTCATTAAAAAAATTGTCAAAAAAAGCAGTAACTAATAAATCTTTTTTCCGTCTTATTGATGCCAATAGCAACCGGCTAAGAGAAGGATTGCGTGTACTTGAAGATATCGTCAGATTTATTATAGATGATGGAAAATTAACCGTCGGATTTAAAAATATCCGCCATGAACTTACCCGCTGTCTCAAGCAAACAGCGGTGGTAAAAAATCTAGATACACTACAACACAGACAAGTGCAAAAAGATGTAGGGAAGGGATCAATTCCTCTTGAGTTCCAGAGGAAAAATGTTCTGGATATCTTTCTTGCTAATGCACAACGAGCAAAAGAATCGATCAGAGTTTTGGAGGAATTTTTTAAAATTCTCGATAAAACAACTGCTTTACAACTGAAGAAATTGCGGTACAAAATATATTCATTAGAGCAACGTTCTGTTGAAAAACTTATGAATATACGCAAGCATTGACAAAGACCACAAAACAAGGGGAATTTTAAACAAACAATGAAAACTCTAATTGAAAACGCACGCTCCGGGAAGATAACTCCGTTAATCAAAACGGTAGCAAAAAAAGAAAACATCTCACAAAAAATATTAGCTAAACTTATCGCCGAAGGGAAAGTAGTTATCCCGGCCAATTCCGGCAGAGATATTTTAACCCCATGCGGAATAGGCAAGTCCCTGCAAGTAAAAATAAACGCTAATCTGGGGACATCTCCTGATAAGTCTAACTTAAAAGATGAGATTAAAAAATTAAAAACCGCAATACAGTTTGGTGCCGATACAGTCATGGACCTGAGTGTCGGAGGAGACATCAAAAAAGTACAAAAATACCTACTAAAACACTCAAGCATCCCTTTGGGCACAGTACCTATTTATGAAGCAACTATTCACGCAACAAAAAAATACGGGTCATTTCTAAAAATGACCCGGGACGATATCTTAGATGTCCTTACAAGTCAAGCGAAAAACGGGGTTGATTTTTTCACAATACACTCTGGAGTAACAAAAAAAACATTGCAAAGCCTGAAACAATCCCCACGACTCATGGGAATTGTCAGCCGGGGCGGAGCAATAACAGCTAGCTGGATAACAAAAAATAAAAAAGAAAATCCACTTTTTGAATACTTTGACGATGTTATCCAGATCGCTAAGAAATACGATATCACATTAAGTCTAGGCGATGGATTACGTCCAGGCGCAATATCTGACGCAACAGATAAATCCCAGATTGAGGAACTAAAGCTTTTAGGGTTCTTGGCAAAAAAAGCCCTCAGAGCCGGAGTCCAGGTAATGATTGAAGGACCGGGACATGTACCCATAAATCAAATTCAAAAAAACATTGAATTACAAAAACGCTATTGTAATGAAGCCCCGTTCTATGTATTAGGGCCATTGGTCACAGATTCGGGGATGGGATACGATCATATTACTGCAGCAATCGGTTCTAGTATAGCCGCCTATCATGGCGCTGATTTCATCTGTTTTGTTACTCCGGCAGAACATGTAAAACTTCCTGATTTAGAGGACATAAAATTAGGTGTAATTGCCAGCCGGATTGCCGCACACAGCGCTGATTTAGCAAAAGGAAATAAAACAGCCTGGGCAAAAGACACAGCAATAAGCAAAGCACGAAAAAAAAGAAACTGGATAAAACAAATAGAGATGTCTTTAGATCCGCATAAGATCAAGCAAGAAAGAGCCGCGTCTAAACCTAAAACTACTGATGTGTGCACCATGTGCGGAGAATTTTGTTCAATGAAATTAATGGATAGTTTAAAAATTTAATAATAACCAAAGAAATGCGGGCGTAGTTCAGTGGCAGAACATCAGCTTCCCAAGCTGAATACGAGGGTTCGATTCCCTTCGCCCGCTCCAATACCCTTGATGAATACAGAAAATAAAATTACTTCTTTCAAGGATGAAGCAGTACTTTTTAAGGATAAACATAATAAAATAATAGTCTATAGTCTAGTCTTAGGGCTATTTCTGTCTGGATGTAGTACTCCGCACAAACGGATAACATCAAGGCCTGAACCAACTATATACATCAAAACAGACCTTCCTGGAACATATCATAGCGTTAAAAGGGGAGAGACCTTATGGCGCATCAGCCGAATATATCAAATTGATCTTTCAATGCTGGTTGATTTCAACAAAATCCCTAACGCATCAAAACTTAAAATCGGACAAAAAATATTTATTCCTGATTCATTACGACAAACTAACAACATCAAAGCCTCCGATGATTTTGACGAGCATTTTTATTGGCCGACAAAAGGAACTATCGCTAGTTATTTTTCGCAAATAAAACAGCATGTCAAAAATCAGGGGATTGATATTTATGCAAAACACGGCGCACCTGTATATGCAGCAACACATGGGAAAGTAATTTTTACATCAAACAATATGCGCGGCTATGGGAGAACAATCATTATTAAGCATAATAACCTTTTTAGCTCTGTATATTCATCAAATAAAGAAAACATCGTTACCTCTGGAGACTATGTAACCCAGGGGCAAGTTATTGCATATGCAGGAACCAGCGGAAGAACAAACCAGTGCATCGTACATTTTGAATTGCGAAAAAACAACAAACCGCAAAACCCGTTATACTATTTGCCGTAGGATAAAACTGTTATGGTATTTAAAACAAAATCAAAAACTGAATTTTTTGCACGTCAGGAGATACTTAATCTCTTGTTAAAAAGGGTAGAAGCCTCTAAGTGCCGCTATCGCCAGAACATTGCGCTGCTGGGAAACCAGAGTTTAGGCAAAACATCCCTTATTTTTGAACTATTACGAATTTCTAAAAACCCGGACATTATCCCTATTTATCTGGACGTAAAACCCAAATCCATAGAAGCTCTAGCGCAAAATTTTATAGGCGTACTCCTTTATCAATACCTCAGTTTAGAAGAAGATATTTTAGAAGATAATTTGGATTTTCTAATCAAAAACAGTCGAACTAAAATACCTAAAACAATTCAGCAAATCAACCAAATCAGGAAGTTACTAAAAGAAAAAAAACATGCTGATGAGATATACTCTCTATTACTTGATCTTCCTCAGACCATTCACGAAGAAACACAGAAAACAATCCTTTTGATTTTTGATGAGTTTCATAATATCGACAGTTTAGGCCTACGCAACCCATTTCTTGAACTTAGTAATAAAATTATGGTGCAAAAACATACAATGTACATTGTAGTCAGTTCCGCTGTTCACAGCGCACAACTGATTCTTTCTGAAAAATTAAGCTTATTGTTCGGAAATTTTGAAATTGTAAACCTTGAACCTTTTAATGAGACTATCGCAAAAACATTTATTGATAATAAACTGCAAAACATACAAATACGTTCTGCTTTTAAAAACTTCATCATTCAATTTACGGGCGGCTATCCTTTTTACTTAGATGCAATTACGGAACAGCTTAAGACCGTCTGTCTCGATAATGACTGTAAAAATATTTCCGAAAAGATACTGCTTTCAAGCCTCTTTGAGACAATGTACAAGGACCACGGAATATTAAACCAATTTTTCAATAATAAATATTATCGCCTGTTAAATAACGGTCACATGAATATATTCCCGGAGATTCTCTTAGCCATCGCTACCGGTTGCAGGAAACCATCGCAAATAACCACCAGGCTCAACCGGAAAACCAGAGATATTAACAAATATTTAAATAAGCTTATGCAGATGGATATTATCAGTAAAAAAGGAGTATTCAATTACATTAACGACCCACTTTTTGAAAACTGGCTAAAACATGTCCTGCAAAAAAAACAACATTCATTTAACATTAATGTGCATCTTGCAGCGCAAAAATTTGAGGAGGATATCCTGCAAAGTTTAACGACTTTCATTGATGAATCTAAAAAAGATGTTCCCCAAAGACTAAAAGAAATTTTTACAATGTTCGAAAATGACATAATTGAATTGGATAAAAAAAGGTTTATGTTGACACGATTCGATG
Organism: PVC group bacterium; assembly: GCA_024231215.1. GTDB lineage: Bacteria > Omnitrophota > Gorgyraeia > B26-G9 > B26-G9 > JAAEQR01. The sequence continues at coordinate 136,816 of JAAEQR010000142.1, forward strand.
AAATAGATATAAAAGATAATAATACTATAAGCATGGTAAGAGCACGGCGTGCCAATAAACACTGGCGTTGTTATATTGAAAAAGACTTTATAGACGAATTGAAAATTAACGAAGTACTATCCGATACAAAAAGAAAAGATTGTATAAAAAAGATCCTGATTGCTCTAAAAGGGATTGATGTTAATGCAAGATTAAAAGCCTTAGAAGCACGTATGTGGATATGGGACCAAAACATTCTTAACCAACTTTTAACCTTATTTGAAAAACCGAGGTTTATGAAATGAAAATTGGCGTTATTTCGGATACACATATACCAATCAATTGCGATAAATTACCGCAAAACATTGCCAAACACTTCAAAGATATCGATATGATCATCCATGCCGGAGATCTTGTCTCAACAGACGTTATTTCTCTGCTTGAGGAATTTACAAAAAATATAGTTGCCGTAGCCGGAAACATGGACTGCCATGACGTTCAAGAAAAATTCCCGCCAAAAACAACAATAACCGCCGGGAAATATAAGATCGGCGTTGTACATGGTTGGGGACCGCCAAGCACATTACCTAAACGTATGCTTGATGAATTCAAAGGAGTAGATATTATTATATTCGGACATTCGCATCGCCCCTGTAACGAAGAAATAGATGGTGTCTTACTATTTAATCCAGGCAGCCCTACCGATAAGATATATGCTGAATATAATTCTATTGGCATCCTGGAATTAAACGGCAAAAAGAAGGGAACAATCATAAAGCTATGAAAAATCAACAGCAGAACAATCTACTCTGGGCTCCATGGCGAATAAATTATATTCAAGGCAAAAAAACTCCCGGATGTATTCTATGCAAAGCCCCGAAACAAAAAAACGACGAAAAAGTTCATATAATTACCCGGGCCAAGGATGCCTACACAATGCTCAATACCTTTCCTTACAATAACGGACATATGATGGTCATCCCTTACCGTCATGTAGCTAATCTGGAAGACCTAAAAGATCAGGAATTAAAAGAAATAATGAGCCTGGTAAAAGCTTCGGTAAAACTACTCAAAAAACATTTACGTCCCCAGGGATTTAACATCGGAATCAATCTGGGCAAAGCCGCCGGTGCCGGTATTGATAAACACCTTCACGTTCATATCGTACCACGCTGGAACGGTGATACTAATTTTATGCCGGCAGTATCTAAAACTAAAGTAATCTCACAATCACTTAACGAATTATATAGGGTATTAAAATCATGAAAGAACTTATTATTATCATCGATTTTGGATCACAATACAGCCAGTTAATTGCAAGAAGAGTGCGTGAATATAATGTCTACTGTGAAATATATCCGCCTAACATCACCGCAGAAAAAATCAAAAAACTATCTCCGCAAGGAATAATTTTTTCAGGCGGACCATCAAGCCTTACCCAGAAACATGCCCCGCGCTGCGATAAAGCGATATTTAAACTGGAAATACCAATTTTAGGAATTTGCTACGGGATGCAACTTATAGCACACCACTTCAAAGGCACAGTAGGCAAATCCTCAGCCCGGGAATATGGAAAGACCGAACTCTACATAGATACATCTAAACAACTTTTTTCAGGGCTAGGAAAAAAAATTATCACCTGGATGAGCCATGAAGATAAGGTGAAAAAGCTTCCTAAAGACTTTCTGGCCCTGGCGCATACTTGCAATTCGAAAATTGCCAGTTTTGCCCATAAAAAACGCCCTATCTTTGGGCTTCAGTTTCACCCGGAAGTAGTTCACACTCCGAAGGGGAAAATAATACTAAAGAATTTTCTCTTCAAAGTCTGCGGAGCTAAAGGACTCTGGACCATGCAGTCTTTCATAAAAGAATCCATTTCTCAGATACGAGAAAAAGTACAAGACGACTCTGTTGTCTTAGGCTTAAGCGGGGGAGTAGACTCTTCGGTCGGAGCAGTGCTTCTGCACAAAGCGCTGGGAAAACGCCTGCACTGCATTTTCGTAAATAACGGATTGCTTCGCAGTCAGGAAGCAGAAAAAGTGAAAAACACATTCAAAAAACATTATAGAATGAATTTCCATTATGTTAACGCAGAAAAACTATTTTTAAAACAATTAAAAGGTGTTACCGATCCGGAAAAAAAACGCAAAATTATCGGTAAATTATTTATCCATGTTTTTGAAACAGAAGCTAAAAAACTAAAAAACATAAAATATCTGGCACAGGGAACTCTCTATCCGGACGTAATTGAAAGTCAATCTGTATTTGGCGGACCATCCGCGGTAATTAAAAGCCATCATAATGTCGGAGGACTGCCGAAAAAAATGCAATTAAAATTAATCGAACCTTTGCGTTTTCTTTTTAAAGATGAAGTCCGGCTTCTCGGCAAAGCATTAAGAGTACCTGAGGCAATCATCAATCGTCACCCATTTCCCGGGCCGGGCCTGGCTATAAGAATTCTTGGATCAATAACTAAAGAACGGCTTGATGTCCTGCGTCAGGCAGATAAACGCTTTATCGAAGAATTGAAAAATGCTGGACTATATAACAAAGTCTGGCAAGCATTAAGTGTCTTACTACCGGTTAAAAGTGTCGGGGTCATGGGGGATGAAAGAACATATGAGAATACAATTGCCTTACGTGCAGTTACCAGTGTAGACGGAATGACCGCAGACTGGGCAAAACTCCCGATGAAGGTATTAGAAACAGTTTCTAATCGAATTATTAATGAAGTAAAAGGTGTTAACCGGGTTGTTTATGATATTAGCTCAAAACCTCCCGCGACAATAGAATGGGAATAAGCATATTTTCTAAGGAGAGAAAATGAAACACACTGATTTTGTTCACCTGCATGTACATACTCAATATAGTCTTTTAGACGGAGCCTGCCAACTACCTAAACTCATCGATTTAGCACAAACCATGAATATGCCTGCAGTATGCATTACTGATCACGGTAATATCTTCGGAGCGATTGAATTCTATATTGAAGCAATGAAAAAGGGACTCAAACCAATCATTGGCTGTGAAACTTATGTTGCGAAAACAAGCCGTTTTAAAAAAATAGAAGCCGGGGTAAGAGAACCATCTCACCATCTCACACTACTTGTAAAAAACGAAGAAGGGTATAGAAACTTAATCCGGCTTATCTCCATAGCATACATGGAAGGTTTTTATTATAAACCCAGAATAGATAAAGAAGTGTTGAATAAATATGGAAAGGGGCTCGTCGCCCTTTCCGGATGTCTAAAAGGAGAAATCGCCTCATTAATCACAGAAGGCAAAGAAAAAGAAGCCTTTTCAACCGCGCAAGAATACCGCGACTTATTTGAAAAAGAAAGCTTTTTTCTGGAACTAATGGATCAGGGGATAATCCAACAAAAAAAAGTTAATCGTACGCTTTTAAAAATAGGCCGCGAACTGGACATACCCGTAGTAGCTACTAATGACGTACATTATTTAAAAAAAGAAATGTCTCATGCGCATGAAGTACTTTTATGCATCCAAACTCAAACCAACCTGGACAACCCCAACCGGATGAAGTTATCAACTAATGAATTCTACTTTAAATCTGCCGAAGAAATGAAAAAAATATTCTCCGAGGTTCCCGAAGCTATTTCTAATACAATCAGAATAACTGAGATGTGCAACCTGGAAATTGATTTTGATACAACGCATCTACCGCATTACAAACTGCCGGCAGGAACCAAAGCAATTAATGTTCTTCGTGACGAGTGTCTAAAGGTAATTCCCCATAGATACCCGCAAGATACTGAATCCGCACTCGAAAGACTAAAAATAGAAATATCAGTTATTAAAAACTCGGGATTCGCTAGTTATTTTTTAATTGTTTCAGACTTCGTACAATTCGCCAAAAACAATAATATTCCGGTCGGCCCCGGAAGAGGATCTGCCGCAGGCAGTATTGTCAGTTATCTTACCGGGATCACGGAGATTGATCCTTTAAAATACGATCTCCTTTTTGAAAGATTTTTAAATCCGGAACGTGTTACATTCCCGGATATTGATATAGATTTTTGTTACGAAAGACGAGACGAAGTTATTCGATATGTTACAGAAAAATACGGCAAAGATAATGTAGCCCAAATTATTACTTTTGGAACCATGGCCGCAAAAGGTGTCTTAAGGGATGTCGGCAGAGTAATGGGAATACCTTATACAGATGTTGACAAAATAGCTAAACTCATTCCGGCAGATCCCAATATAACACTTTCTCAAGCCGTAGAAACAGAACCGGAATTAAAACTGCTCTATAAGTCCGATAAAACCATAAAAGAACTGATTAACACTTCTTATGTGCTGGAGGGACTAACAAGACACGCTTCTACACATGCAGCCGGGGTAGTTATAAGTGATGAACCCCTCTACGAGCATATCCCGCTGTTTAAATCCTCTGAAGGACAAATAACTACCGGTTTCACAATGAAGTCATTGGAAAAAATCGGACTTCTAAAAATGGACTTTCTGGGATTAAAAACACTTACCGTTATTAATGAAGCCCTAAAAATCATTAAACGCACAAAAAACATCGAGATTGATATCCCAAACATCAATCTCGATGATAAAAAAACTTTTAAGTTATTCTGCAAAGCACAAACTGCCGGAGTATTCCAGCTTGAAAGTTCCGGGATGAGAGAACTATTAAAGAAATTAAAACCGGACAAGTTTGAAGATATAACCGCACTTCTTGCTCTATACAGACCAGGTCCTCTGGGCAGTGGTATGGTTGATGACTTTATTAATCGAAAGAGAAAAGGAGCAAAAGTCCGTTACGATCACCCGCTTTTAGAACCGGTTTTAAAAGATACCTACGGGATCATTCTCTACCAGGAACAAGTCATGCGTATTACCAATGTTCTAGCTGGTTTTTCACTCGCCCAGGCTGATCTACTGCGCCGGGCAATCGGAAAGAAAATTCCGGAAGTTATTGAAAACCAAAGGAAAACTTTTATAGACGGAGCATTAAAGAACAAGATTAATCAAAAAATAGCCGAAAAAGTATTTGATCTAATTGAATATTTCGCCGGCTATGGATTTAATAAAAGCCATTCTGCGGCCTACGCTATGATTTCCTATCAAACCGCATTTTTAAAAGCAAATTATCCCGTAGAATTCATGGCTGCACTGCTTACTAATGAAAAAGATAACACCGACAAGATAGCCCGTTATATAAATGAAGCAAAACACATGAAAATCAAAATCCTGCCGCCGGACGTAAATGAAAGCTTTTCCCAATTTACCGTTGTCGGACAGGACTCGATCCGGTTTGGATTATCTGCTGTCAAAAATGTAGGGGAGGGAGCAGTCGAAGCAATAATTTCAGCCCGAAAAGCAGGCGGCATATTTCATTCACTAATGGAGTTCTGCGAACGAGTTGACAATAAATCAGTAAATAAAAAAGTGCTGGAAAGTTTAATTAAATGCGGTGCTTTTTCCAGTTTCAAGCGAAAAAGGGCCCAACTCATGGAAGAATTAGAAACAACCATGAACCTTGCCGGAGCAGTACAACGTGACAAACAAAACGGACAACTACTACTGTTTGAAACTTCCAATAAAGATACCCACACGCAAATCAATGTAGCTGAAGTCGAAGAATGGCCCATGCTGCAATTGCTTTCTTTCGAGAAAATGATGTTAGGATTCTATATTACCGCTCACCCTTTAGACCAATACAAAGCTGAGCTCAAACGATTTAATATATCCAGCATCAAAGAACTACTTAATACTCGTGATATCAATAATAAAGAAATTATGGTTTCCGGGATTTTAGAAAAAGTTAAAATCACCTTTACTAAAAGATCGGCCGAAAAAATGGCAATCATCAGATTAGAAGATATAGAAGATGCCATCGACGTATTAGTTTTTCCGGAAGCATTTAAAAACAGCTCTCAATATATTGAACAAGACCGTTTAGTTGTTGTAAAAGGAACTCTGGACTCCCGGGAAGATACATCTAAAATCCTGGCTACAGATATTATTCCGATAGAAAATGTTTCTGCGACTCTCATAAGTAATATTAATCTCAACATATCAACATTAGCACAAAAACAAAATGCGCTGGCTAAATTAAAAACTGTTATCCTTGCACACCCCGGAGAAACTCCGGTTCATCTAGCAATGGCTTCTCAGCGGGGGACCACAATAAAAATCAAGGCAGAAGCAAGTGTTTCTGTAAATAACATCTTAATTGCCGAGTTAGAAAACATTTTAGGAAAAGAAGATGTTTGTATAATGATCCGAAAATAGCTATAATATCCAAAAGGAGATTATTATGGATAAACCGTTAGAAGAGTCTTTTGATTTATATAATGAACTACGATCAAACACACGAATCAGAACCCGTTTAAAAGTTCAATTCCAAAAAGTATCGGAAGATGGAACCTTAGATGAGTTACAACTTACTCTTGCTAGTGATATCAGCACAACCGGCATTCATCTGGTAACCGAAGAAACCATTCCCATGAACTCAAAGGTAAAAGTAATCTTCCGTTTGCCGAAACTTTCTAATCCCATAGAAGTCATCTGCCGGGTAGTAAGAGTCGAAGAATTGAAAAATAGTACTTTTGGCATCGGAATGCTTTTTGAAGAAATCATCAACGAGAATAAAGAAGCAATCATAAAATGCATCGAAACCATGGACATTCTAAAACTACTCCAGATAACCTATCAGAAAAAAGCATCTGATTTACATCTTACATACAACCGTCCACCGATCATGCGCCTGCACGGCCGCCTTGTCCCAATTGGAGAAGAAGCATTAAGCACTTTAGAGTTAAAAAACATTATCTATAGTATTCTCTCCGATGAACAAATCGCCCGTTTTGAAAAATTCAGAGAACTCGATTTTGCATTTTCTCCCAATCCGGACTTCCGATTTCGCGTAAATGTACATCTTCAAAGAGGGAATGTAGAAGCTACGTTCCGGGTAATCATGCCTGATTTAAAAACAATACAAGAGTTAGGACTGCCAAGCGTAGTCGAAGAGCTCTCTTTAAGAAAAAAAGGTATTGTAGTTATTGCCGGGCCTACAGGCAGCGGCAAAACAACAACCCTAGCCGCAATGATCGATATTATCAATCGCAAACGCGAAGCAGTTATCATTTGTTTAGAAGACCCGATTGAATATATCCATAAAAATCTCAATTCTATAATAAAACAACGTGAAATCGGTTCTGATACATTATCCTTTTCCGTAGCTTTAAAAAGAACCCTGCGTCAGGATCCTGATGTTATTTTAGTAGGCGAGTTACTTGACGCTGAAACCGTACGCACAGTAATTACTGCCGCGGAAACCGGACATTTGGTAATCACATCCTTACATGCACCTGATACAGTACAAGCTGTGGATCGATTAATAAGTATTTTCCCTCCCCAACAACGAAATCAAGCCTGTGTCCAGCTTGCAAACAGTCTGCAAGGAATAATAACACAACTCCTTGTACCTAAAAAGGATAAGGAGACAAGGGTAGTCGCTACAGAGGTTATGGTCGTGACAGATGCAATTCGTAATCATATCCGGGAAGGTCAAACCATTCAGATACCATCCAGTATTCAGACCGGAGCTCGTTATCGCATGCACACCATGCAAGAAAGCTTTAAGCGCTTATTTAACAATAACATAATCTCTAAGGAGACCGCTATTGACCACTGCCCGGAATTAGACCAAATATTAACTTGACATAATATATCCATTATGATAATATTTATCCGTAGTTATTGATAAAAGGAAGGATACGAAAAATGATTGATCAGGATTTAGAAAACAAAATAGCCCAAATAAAAGCTTTCATTGAATTATGGGAAAATTTTTATCAATCATATAAACAAGCAATAACACAACCTTCTTTCACGGAAGAAGATGAAAAAAACTTCCTCGAATTAAAAAGTAGTTTAGCCCGGAAATACCAGGGATTGATGGATTCCCTGGGACTTAAACCTACGGCTGAAGATAGAACGTTTGACGTTATCTCTCAAGTAATGAGTTTGAAAAACATTACAACTTTATCTCCTTTACAAATGCAAAAGCTAGAAAACGATTGGCATAATTCATACATTACTCTAAATAAAATAATGGGTTCTTTAGAAAATAGACGCGATGAATTAGCAAAAATTAGTGTAGTAAAAGAATCATTGAAAAAATTCTTTACTAACCCATTTTTCGCACTAATTTTAATTATTACTATAATTTACTTTTTATATTATGTTGTGACAACTGTAATTAAGTAACCTTTAACAGCAGCGGAAAGGAGGCTGGGCCGGTATGACAAAAAAAGATATTGTGCTCAAAATCGCTAACGAAACAAAAATGAAACAACAGGATATTAAAAAAATAGTACAGAAAACTCTGGATACTATTATTGATAGCCTGGTTAACGGTCAAACCGTAGAATTGAGAAACTTTGGTATTTTCAAAGTTAAATCAAGACGGGGAAGAACAGGCCGTAATCCTCGCACTGGTCAGGTAGTACCAGTTCCACCCAAAAAGGTTGTTGTATTTAAGCCTGGGTTGGAAATGAAAAAGTTAGTAAAATAAAACACCTACAATAATATTTGATATTACGTAGAATATAAAACCCCAACCGGTGACATTGGGGTTTTATGTTTTAAACCGGATTTTGCGTTAGACACATATGAAGATAAAAGCATTAAAAGGAGTTCAGGATATCCTTCCAGAAACTATCGGACAATGGGATTTTCTTGTTTCTTGCTCAAAAAATTTATTCTCCGTCTATGGATATCAGGAAATAAAAATTCCGCTCATCGAAGAAACTAACCTATTCATAAGAAGCATAGGAGAGCAAACTGATATTGTAGAAAAAGAAATGTACACCTTTATTGATAAAGGCAATCGCAAAATATCACTTCGTCCGGAAGCAACCGCATCTGTAGTTAGAGCCTATCTTGAACATAATCTTAACCAGCAAGGCCTAGCTAAGCTTTTTTATATCGGCCCGATGTTCCGGGGAGAAAAACCACAATCAGGACGCAACAGACAATTTTATCAATTAGGCGTTGAAGTTCTTGGTTCCTACAGCGCTTATCTGGACGCCGAAGTTATTATCCTTGCCGCAGAATATATTAAAAAACTTGGTCTTAAAAACTTTACTCTATTAATCAATACTGTGGGCTGTACAGAAGATAAATTAAATTACTCAAAACTGCTTAAAACCTATCTGGAAGATAAAAAAGACAGCTTATGCGAAAATTGCAACAACCGACTCGGGCGGAATGTCCTGCGGATTCTTGATTGTAAAAGACCCTCATGTAAAAAAATCGTAAATGAAGCACCACAGATAACCAATCATCTCTGCGAAGACTGCACCGATCATTTTAACGATGTAAAAAATGCCCTGGATGAAATAAAAATCAACTATACAGTTGATCCATACCTTGTCCGCGGACTAGACTACTACACAAAAACAGTATTTGAAATTGCGCATAAAGACCTGGGTGCACAAAACGCAATTTGCGCCGGCGGCAGATACGATAATTTAATCAAAGACCTCGGCGGCCCTCAAGAGGGAGCTACCGGATTTGCCTTTGGCATAGAACGACTCTTACTGGCTATTACAGCTGAGAAGACAGATTTATCTATAAAAAAACAACCAACTATTTATGCCATTGGATTAGGATCAGTCGCCCAAAAGAAAATATTTCAAATAGTCCAGACCCTGCGTTCAAAAAATATTCGCCTAACAACTAGTTTTGAGGAAAAATCCCTTAAAGCACAGATGAAACAAGCTAACAAGCTTAATTGCGAATACACACTTATATTAGGAGATGACGAGCTAGAAAAAGACTCTATCATGCTCCGCGACATGCAAACTGGAGAACAGGAACTCATTACTATAAATAATCTCACTACCAACTTAAATAAGCGTTTATCATCATTATGACAAATAACCCTACAATAACCTCACAACTAGCCCCTTACGCAATGAACGGATCTGATTCAAAAGGGCGTCAACATAAAGAACCGGAGCATGCTTATCGGGGCGTATTTCAACGTGATCGAGACCGCATTATCCATTCAAGATCATTCAGAAGACTGCAATACAAAACACAGGTTTTTGTAAATAATGAAGGGGATCAGTACCGGACAAGACTTACTCACACTCTGGAAGTAGTACAAATCGCACGCACCATCGCCAAAGCACTCAACCTTAATGAAAGTTTAGTTGAAGCTATTGCTTTAGCACACGACATCGGCCACACACCATTTGGACATGCCGGAGAAGACGCTCTACACGAAATAATGAAAGACCACGGCGGGTTTGAACATAACCAGCAAGGATTACGCGTAGTTGATATATTAGAAGAAAGATATCCTGATTTCATTGGGCTTAATCTCACCTGGGAGGTAAGGGAGGGCATAATAAAACACGATACAACTTTTGACAGTCCTACCGTTCCCAAAGAATTTGATCCGCAAACCCTGCCTACTTTAGAAGCACAAGTAGTAGATATCGCCGATGAAATTGCTTACAACACTCATGATTTAGATGACGGGATAAGCAGCGGACTAATAAAAGAAAGCGACTTAAACGATATCGCCATTTGGAATACAGCAAAAAATATTGTAAATAAAAATACAACTATTGAAAATAAACATATCGAAACTTACCAGATAATACGCACCCTGATCAACCTGCATGTTACCGAATTAGTTTCAAAATCAAAAGAAATGATCCAGGAATTAGGGATAAACTCTCAAGAAAAAGTTCGTCAACAAAAAGAAAAAATAATAACTTTTCAACATTCTCCCATGCATGAAAACTTAAAAGAACTTTCAAAATTTTTATACGAAAATCTTTACCGCCACTATAAAGTAATTCGGATGTCCAGTAAAGCCCAACGATTCATGAAAGAAATGTTCAACGTATATCTGGAAGATCCTAAACAACTTCCGCATGGAACAGAAGAACAGCTTTCAAACACCCCGATACACAGAGTTATCTGCGATTATATCGCCGGAATGACTGACCGCTACGCGCTTGATGAATACAAAAAACTATTCCATCCCTGGGAAAAAGTCTAATATAGTATTTACAACAAAATAGGCGATAAATTTTCTTGACAAACAATCTTGTAGTATCTATAATAAAATTCGAAAGCAATAATTAAACATTTTAAAAACATAAAAAAACTTTAAAGCGGAGGTTTGTTATGGACAACAAAGAATCGCTGGAAGAAAGACGGAACTTTAGCAGGGTAAAGATTCCTAACCTTAAAGCAAACTTTAAATTACTTAATCTACGCACCTACTCAACCTACCTTGAAAAAAATCCAGAACCAATTGAAGATATCAGCTTAGGTGGAATGTCGTTAAAAACATTCAACAATCTTGAAACAAAATCCCCGGTTACGATTGATTTTAAAATAGGAGCAGAACCTTATACAGTTAAAGTTTTCGGCCGTATTGCCTGGATTAAACAAGTCCAGGAACAAGACTACATGATGGGAATCAGCTTCTCCTGGTGGAACAAAGAAGAAGATAAAAAAATCGTTAAAGAACTAATAAGTCAGTATAAAAAGACAGAATAATCCGGAGACACACTTTCGCATGAAAGTTTCATATAAAGAAGAAATTTTTAAACGTCTAATTGAATATCCAAGCTGGAAAAATGAAATTGACTGCTTCACTAAAGTTATCGGCAGCAACGATTGGGTAATTTTATCCAAAACCGGAGCACCCCAAGTCCGACACCAAAAAATATCGAAGGCTAAATCCGCTTCAAAAAAAGACCCCCTGACAAAACTAAAAAAACTGATTTCCTCGGCTAAAAAAACACATAAAGTTCAAGAAAAAATCAGCATTAACGGCAATTCTACATATTGCATTCCAATTATCCGGGGCGATCAAATATACGGATATCTCGGCATATTAAATTTAAAAACAAAAATCCCGGCAAAGTTTTCAGATCTTTTCAACGCATTCACCTGCGCAACAATAGAAAGCGTGCAAAAAGAATTAGAACTGATGAAAATGTCCGAAACTATACGCCCCAGAACAATAGCTCTTTCTACTATACATACTGTAAACAGAATCATTAGCTCCACTCTGGAAATAGAAGAACTCCTGCCGCGTATTGCCCGGCTCAGCCTGCAAGTATTGCGAGCCCGCCGGTGCACAATTATGCTTGTAGATAAAAACAAACGACTCTTAATCCCGCATGCTGTAGTTGACGTACAACAAAAAAAACCAAAACAAGAACCCCTGAAAATAGGGAAGGGACTACCGGGACAAGTCGTTAAATACGGAAAAACAATTATTCGCAATAAATATTTATGCGTTCCCTTTGTTGCCGAAGAAAATATCATCGGCGCAATAAGTGTATCTTACAGATTAGACAACAAACCATTTAATATTTTTGATAAAGAAATCTTAACGACCCTGGCCGAACAAGCCGTAATTGCGATCAAGAACGCCCAGCTCTATGAAGAACAAGAAAAATTAGCCCTAAACAGTATCAAAGCATTAGCATCTGTATTGAGTTCAGGAGTTGCTTTCAATTACGGCCGTTCCAATTTGTTTATCAATGTTACAATGTCCATCGGCATGGAACTCAAACTCAGGTCTGATGAAATGCGCATTCTTTATTACGCAGCATTACTTCACAATGTCAGCCAAATGAGTCTACCGGAAAAACTTCTCAAAAAATCAACCAAATTAACCGGTAAAGATTATAAAATAATCCGGTCACATCCACTTATTGGAGCTCAAATAATAAAACCCATCGGAGGACGTTTAAAATCAGTTTTACCGATAATAATATATCACCATGAACGTTACGACGGAAAAGGCTATCCTAGCGGACTAAAAGCGGATGAAATCCCATTAGGTGCCAGAATCCTCATGGTTGCCGATGCTTTTGAAGCTATGCTTTCGAAGAGACCGTACAGAAAAAAACTTACCATATCGCAAGCTGTATCGGAAATAGTAAGATTTAGCGGAGAGCAGTTTGACCCGGTTATTGTCGATGCATTTGTGAGGGTAATAAAACGCTTTAAAACCAAGATTTTTCGCACCGGAAAAAATGCCTGGGTGTGGAAAAATTTATAGATTTTAATGTAAACAGCTGTGGTTATTCATGTTGCACAGTCTATCCTTATTTTTCTTAAAAAAATATTGTTTTTTGACGAAATCCTGCTATAATAATAACTGCCTGAGATATCAATAATGGATTATACGATACAGGGGGTCTAATGACGTACAAGAACACGGAGGTTCAACCGGAATTATTTTCCGGTATTGACAAAAGAAATAAACGAAAATCTTTTAAGAAAAATGTATTTTCTATCAATTATAAATCTGCTATAAGTGTATCTATAGATTCACTTATAGTAATTATTATCAGCCTCTTGATGGTTAACCTACTATGTTTTGTCATAGGAATCGAGAGGGGTAAACATATTATTAAAGTAAGCAACGACAAGATTAGAACAACTACCCGGGCAAAGGCTAAACCAATTGCTCCAAAAGTTGTTACATCACCTGTAGTTGCCCCAAAAGTTGCTGTAAAAAAAGTAGAACCAAGCAAAAAGAAAAACAACAACGGATACACTATTCAGCTGGTAACCTACAACAACAACGGAATTGCGGAAAAAGAAGTTACCCGGTTAAAAGCTAATGGGGTAAACGGATTTGTCTTGAAAAAAGGTGATTACTACGTTGTTTACGGCGGAGTTTTCAATACAGAAAAAACAGCGAAAAAAAAGTTAAATTCTTTCAAAAAACGTTATAAAGACTGCTTCGTACGGTTTTTGAAAAAATCATAAAGAAACACAGAAAGGAGCGATGTAAGTAATGTCTATTCATCCAAGTTTAACTGCATCAAAAGGTAAAGGACACAGAAGTGTACTAAAACGTTTTGAACGCGTAGAAAAACTAAAAAAAGCCGGTAAGTGGACCGATGATACATCATCTTTTGGTTTACCAAAAGTAAAGATCATCAAGATGAAGCTTAAGAAGTCAAAAGCTGCAGAAGCAAAAACTGCTGAAGAAGGCGCAGCTGCAACACCTGCAACAAAAGACGGTGCTGCTTCAAAAGCTGCTTCCAAATAACCATACCAAAAAATAATGCGGAAAATAATAGATTGTCTTTGGAGAGTTTTTATTGTTTTAGGGTTTTTTTGCATGCTGATTGAGCCTTGTGCGGCCCAGCAAAGCAAAGATTCGACCTATACTGGAATAATCACAGCAGATGCTGTTAACATCCGCAGCGGCCCCAGCCTCAACTTCGAAATCATCACCAAACTCGATAAAGACGCGTTGGTTCTTATCCAGGAAACTCAAGGGGAATGGCATAAAATCAAGCTTCCCCCGACAAGTGCCGCTTATATGCACCGGAAATTCCTGCGTTTAGCCGGCAAACAAGCCATTGTAAAGGGCAATCGAGTTAATGTAAGAGCAGGTAAGGGAACCCAGTTTAATGTCTTGGGACAGCTAAACGATAGAGATCTCGTAGCCCTGATCGCCAGAGAAAAAGAATGGTACAAAATATTTCCGTCTAATAACTGCTTTGCCTGGATCCATAAAAATTTTGTCGTTAATTTCGGAAAATCCGAACTATATCTTGCCGAGGAAAGAAAATACAGGTCAAAGATTATTAAAATAAAACAAAAAGCAAAACAAACACCCCTTGCAAAACAACCTGCACCTGCAACAAAAAAATCACCTAAAATAAATTATTCCAAAACAGCACCGATCGCACAGGGAAAATTAATGGAAATGGGACGATTTTTCAAACGCCATGGAACACATAAATTGCTTATTGATAAAAAACCGGCGTATTTACTAAAAAGTGAAACAATTGATTTAGACGATTATATATACTACAAAGTTGATGTCTGGGGAACCCAAACAACCTCGGCAAAGTCAAAGCTTCCGATCATCAACGTAGAACACATAAAGAAGTTGAATTAAAATGGACGCGAACTCTCGAATCTTAAATTTTTTCTTTAATCTCCCTGCATTTCTAATCGCATTGACAGTTCATGAGTATGCACACGGATTTATTGCCAATAAATTAGGTGACTCTACCGCAAAACGCATGGGACGACTGACTTTTAATCCATTAGCTCACATTGATCCCGTAGGCACTATCCTTGTACCGCTTTTTCTGATATCCTCCGGAAACTTGGTATTTGGTTGGGCTAAGCCTGTACCGGTAAATTTCTATAATTTAAAAAATCCTAAAAAAGATATGATCTGGGTAGGATTAGCCGGCCCAGCCGCAAACTTCATCGCCGCATTTATAACATATTTTATCCTCAAGACAGAAATAATCCAAAACATATTTGCAATTAACTTCTTAACTGTCTTACTCATAATTAATATAGTCCTGGGTGTATTTAATTTAATTCCCATTCCGCCGCTTGACGGATCACGTATATTAATGGGACTATTACCGCCTAAAATGGCGGCTGGATATGCACGATCTGAACCTTATGTAATAAAAACTTTACAAACGATATTCATAATAAGCATACTATATAACTTCTTACGGAGAATGTTCTAATGAAAACAATTACGCTTGATTTAAAAGAACGCAGTTATCCTATAATTATTGATACTAAAGGATTTGAAATCCTTGCCAAACAAATAAAAAAAATGGCGCTGGGAACTGACGCGGTGATCATAACCAACAGCCGTATATTCAATCTCTACGCTAAAATCCTCACCAAAAGCTTAAAATCAGCCGGAATAAAGGTTCACTTTCAAAAGGTAAAGGACTCAGAAGAGAGTAAATCCATAAATACATATATTAAAACCATCCAGGCTATTTCAAAAATCGATACAAAAAAACGCATATTTCTTATTGCGCTGGGAGGAGGTGTTATCGGAGATCTTTGCGGCTTTATTGCCGCGACGTACAAAAGGGGAGTGCCTTGTGTGCAAATCCCTACTACATTATTAGCTCAGGTCGATTCAAGTATCGGAGGGAAAACAGCAATTGACTTACCCTCCGGGAAAAATCTCGTCGGAGCGTTCTTTCAGCCTCGCATTGTATATTCTAATATTAAAGTTCTAAATAGTCTGCCTCAAAGGCAGATAAAAAGCGGGCTGGCGGAAGTTATAAAATATGGAATTATCGTTGATAAAAATCTGTTTTCATACTTAGAAAAAAATACTGTTAAAATTCTAAATCTGGACCCAAAAAGTCTGGAACATATTATTAGTGTCTCAAGTAATATAAAAGCTAAAATCGTCGCATTTGACGAAAAAGAAACCAAGGGATTACGTACAATCCTTAATTTCGGACATACAATCGGACATGCATTAGAAACCGCGACAAAATACACAAAATTAAATCACGGAGAAGCAGTTGCGATCGGCATGGTCTGTGCGGCAGATATAGCACTTAACATGGGACTATTGGATTTAAAAATACATAATCGAATTATTTCTTTAATAAAAGCATTTAAACTACCGACACAGGCAAAAAATATTAACTTAAATCATGTTTTTAATGCGTTCTACCGGGACAAAAAGTTCATTAACGGGAAAATACGCATGGTACTACCTACAAATATCGGTCATGTGATCGTAACTGAAGATATAACTTTCAATGAAATCAAAAAGGTTATTCAAAAACGGGTGATATAAAATGGATATTAAAATAAGAAAATTCAAAAAGCAAGACCAGGAACAAGTATACACACTAATCACATCAGTCCTCAAAAAAGAATTTGACCTGGATAAGGAAACATATCCTGAATTCGATCTGGGGGACATCTCAGATTCTTACGGCGGTAAAAAAGATATCTTTCTAGTCGCGGTACTCGGCAACAGCGTAATCGGCACAATCGCCGTAAAAGAAGATGATAAAAACACCGCGTTATTACGCCGTATCAGTGTTTCTCCGGAATTCCGGGGCATCGGCTTAGGGAAACAGTTAATCATCAAAGCTATTGAGTTCTGCCAGCAAGAGCAATACAGACTGGTCCATTTCCGGTCTACGGAGAAAATGGAAGCTGCAAACAGCCTTTGCCAGAAAAACGGCTTTAAAGTCCGGGCTTCTATGGATTTGGGAGACACTACGATACTGAAGCTCACACGCAGACTGCGTACAGGACAACAACGACGCACATCTGCCGGCAAATGAAACATGAAAAAAATCTCTGAAAAGAGTTTATACCAGGGAACCTGGATAAATCTCAAGAAATCGAAGTTTATTAGCGATAGGGGAGAGGAAGTCCTCTGGGAATACGTCGAAAGGGTCAATGTAAAGCAAGTCGTGATCATTGTACCTAAATTGGTTCCTTCTAATCGCTATATCCTAATCCGGCAGTTCCGCCATGCACTTAACACCCATGTTATTGGCTTACCAGCCGGCTTAATCCACGATGAGGAGGTCTCAAAGGCCGCTCTCCGGGAACTTAAAGAAGAAACCGGCTATACCGGTACAATTAAAGAAATAAGCCCATTATTAGCCTTAAATTCAGCTTTATCTAATATCAGGGTTCAGTTTGTTACCGCAGAAATAGATGAAAATGACCCTGAAAATAAAAACCCGATCCAGAAGCTTGAACCGGAAGAACAGATTGAAGTATTCCTGGTTCAGGATACTAAAGCAAAAGACTTCATAATAGAGCATAAAGAAAAAGGTGATGATGTCGGAGCCTCGTTGTGGGCAATATTTGGAATATAACATGAAAGGAAATACTATGAGGAAAATAATAATTGCTTGTTTATTGTCGTTGTGTCTTGTCTCAATTGGATATGCTCAGGATACCACTCCAGAGCCTACGACTACAGTTCAAACTTTTAAGGCAGGGGGGACGCCAATCGCGATTCCGCCGCCAACTCCGGAAATGACCGAGGTTGGGTACGATACTCGTGAGCTCATGGAGATTTTTGTACCACAGAATAACCGTCTCATTGCCGCATTCGTACTGACCGAAGATCTTCCTCGGCTCGCAGCCGGAGATGAAAATCTTATAATGTCCCTGTACTCGATGGTTCAAGTTCCTCGCCGTGGTGAAGCTATGGATTGTGCCGCAAGTGATTTTTCAGAAGTAACCGCCGGTGCAAAGGAGCAGTTCGGAGATATCATGAACTCCTCAATGAAAGAAGCCGAGGATGAATTCAACCGCCGCATGAAAGCACTTGATCTGGAAGATGCCACAATGAGCATGAAAGATCCGGTGCAAATCGGCTGCCTATTCTCAAAACCAGACTCCTATTGTTTTGGGATGATCATGGAGAACACAATAGGTGGAATAACTACAAAGATGACCATGGGCTGCATGCTCCTTCGCGTAAGAAATAGAATGATTTTCGTCTATCTCTATAAAGAATACGAAAACGAGGAAACTGTCACTTGGCTTCGTAAAAATACAGAAGCCTGGTCAGACGCTATTCTAGCCGCAAATAAGGAGTAGCTTGACGGGCAGTTAGAAATGTAGTAATCTATTCTTTATTAGTGTAAGTACTTTATTGACACGGAGTACCTTAAATGAAGAAAATAAGATTAAACTTAAAAGGCAATCCTTAAAAAAACAGGGGATTGCCTTTTTTGCTTTGTGAGAGATTAATAAAAGGTTTTAGGTAGGTGTAGGGACAGGTCTTAGGCCTGTCCTGGATAAAATATAATAACTATGGATTACGTATATTAATTGTTATGTCAAAATAAGGATTTAATATTATGGGGAAATTTTTACCATTATCTTTTACGCAACTTGTGGCAGGGATATTTTCTTTTTGTTCTATAATTGCATTCTTTTTATCTTTAAAAACATCAATTCGGGCTCACTCTCTTCGTTTATTTTCAATTTCACTCATTAGCGCGCTATCATTATTTTGCAATCATGTGTCGGTCTATTTTGCAAGTGTATTTATAATTGCCACAGCAATAACGGAAACTGAATTTTTACAAAATTTAGCAGCAATAATTAGCGATAGCAAAGAATATTTTCATTATAAACAAGCTAAAGAAGGGAAAACTTCTTTAGACAAAATATCCAGCACTGAAGGAACAATAAAAATTACTAAAAAAGAGACAATTTCTCTTGTAAGAGATCCCATAGAATACAAAATCTTAAACACATTATTTACAAAACAAGTAAATAAATTCCCAACATTTTCGCCATTGTTTACCTTTATTATTTCAAGAAACTCTTTTGAGTATCCCAAATTTCGTGAAATGGGTAGTAAATTATATGGCGAAGGATTAATTGGAGAAACAGAAAATGGACATTATTGTTTAACACAAACTGGATGGGAATGGTGTAAAAAACATTATGACGATTTTAAGTCTTCTCCACAATGGTGGTCAGAAGAACCAATTATAGTGGAAAATTTAAAAAAAGTATTAGAACAAAAATGATAATTGTTAAAGGAAAATAAAAAATGGAAATATTATTTAAAATTGCAATAACAATAGTTGCTTCTTTTTTAATATATTATCAAATTGTTTTTGTTAAATATATTTGGACGAGCCATATTGATGTTAAGGCAACCTTATTTCAATTTGTAAAACAAGCTACTCCAAGAACGGATACCATTGCCATAAGAGATCCTAGCAAGATATATCAAAATGGTGAACAGGTCGGAAGTATCATTGGCGCACCTAAAATAGAAGAAAATATTATTGTATTTGAAAAAATTAGCGAAACAAAAAATCTTAAAAGAGAACAATTTTTTGAATACAAAAGAGATAAATACAAAATAATAAAAATTGAAAAAAGTGCTGTTTTAGATATTTCATCAAGTTCTGGGCAATTAAACCATACCTTAACTAATGTTACTTGTGAAAAGATTAACCCATAACAAATCACTTCAGCTAACCCCGCCAAATTTATCCCGAAGCAGGCGAGAGGAACAGCGTGATTTCGCTTCAATTTGCCGGCCCGGCAAAACCGGATATATCGTGGTTAGTGGGGTTGATCAATTAATGCAAATAATCCCTTAGTTGACTTTTTTACAAATAATCTTTATAATTTAATAATCATGGGTGAGATTAAAAAAGAAGAAAAAAGTATATTAGATTTAGTTGTAGAGGAAACTACTGCAAAACCTAAGCTTAATTGGCAAGAATTTTTGGAGAAATACCCTCCTGGATCTGAATATAGTATTATCGGTTGGGCTGACTCCATACTTGTTAGAAATCAATACCGCGGTATTGTAGCTCCCACAATAACTAGATATTGCCCTCAATGCAAGGGGAATCGTTTCTTTCATTGCAACGACAATACGTCCATTCAGTTTCTTGCGTTTCAAGGTGGCGAACAATTCTTTTTTCTAAAATATATATGTAGGAATTGTGGAGAAATTTATATAGACATGGCCTTATTTATTAGAACTATAAATAATACCCCAAAAGGAGACGCAATAGTTCAAAAGTTAGGAGAACTGCCAGTTTTTGGGCCACACTCGCCGGCTCAGCTAATCACACTCGTTGGTAAAGATCGAGATCTTTATTTGACTGGTAGGAGAGCAGAAAGTCAAGGGATGGGAATCGGCGCGTATTCTTACTATCGACGTATTGTTGAAAATCAAAAAAATGCAATCATTGATAAAATAATTAAAGTATCGCAAAGCCAGCATTCTTCGCAGGAGTTCATCGATAGTTTAAAAGAAGCAAAAAAAGAAACACGATTCACAACAGCAATCGAAAAAATTAAAGATGGAATTCCAGAATCACTTAAAATGTATGGACACAACCCTCTAACAATTTTACATAAGACGTTGAGTGAGGGGTTACATGCTGGAAGTGATAACGAGTGCCTAGAATTGGCAAAAGACATTCGAAATGTATTAACAGAGTTAGCCGAAAGATGTGCAACTATTTTAAAAGACAATGAAAAATTAAAAAGGTCTATTGGGAAACTTTTTAAACTACCTGAGCAGCCAAAAAATAAAGAATGAATACCTTTATAGCGCATAATAGCGAATACCTATCCGGCCTAGCTTCATTAATAGCAATCACCACAGCAGTCTTTGCCATACCATCATTTATCATAAAAAAAATTCTTTATTGTCGGGAGCAGGGTAGACTCTTAAAATATAAAACTATGATTTTCAACATCAACACTCTTGCTGCGGTCAAAACCTTTAAGTTTGTTGATAAAGAAAAAACTGATTTAACGATCAGAGAGATAGTATCTCTTACTAATAACAAAGAATTGTTCGAAAAATTATATAAGGATCGACCAACAGCTTGGAACGACATCCTGGAAATTCAAAAAATAAATAACGAGATAATTTTTTATAAGGCAGCTATTCTTACACCTTTAGCTGTACTTGTAATCATGGCACTTAAATTTATAGCGGTAACCCAATTAAAGCTGTAAAACAAATTCCAGTTATATCTCAGGGGGAGCTCTTGACAAAAGCATAGAATACCTGTATGTATACAAATCTATGATTGGAACAGAAAACAACAAGATCAGACCCTGAAAACGAAAAACTAATAAAACATCTGACAAATAAATAATACCGGGCGGACAGCCATCCGCCCCTACAATATTACCAATAAATTACGTATCACAAACCAAGAAAGAAGAATATTATGAAAGTTATTGGAATTAATGGAAGTCCTCGGAAAGACGGGAATACGCAGAAACTTATTGAGAAGGTATTTGAAGCTCTCAAAACTGAAGGGATTGAAACTGAACTTATCCAGGTTGGCGGTAAAAACATCAAAGGATGTATAGCTTGCTATAGATGCGCTGAGAATAAAGATAAACGATGTGCAGTTACCAACGATATTTGTAATGAAGTCCTAGAAAAAATGCTCGAAGCTGATGCTATTATCTTGGGTTCACCGACATATTTTACTAGTGTCACAGCTGAGCTCAAAGCCCTTATTGACCGATCGGGGATAGTTGCAGTTGTTAATGGAGGGCTTTTCCGTCACAAAATAGGTGCTGCGGTTGTTGCGGTCAGAAGGGGAGGGGGGATTCATTGCTTTGATACCATAAATCACCTCTTCCAAATGAGCCAGATGTTTGTGGTCGGATCAACATATTGGAACCTTGGTTTTGGGCGCAATCCAGGCGAGATAACCAACGATGCTGAAGGCCTTAAAAACATGGCTGATCTCGGGAAATCTATGGCTTTTTTACTAAAGAAAATTCAATAAACTATGTAGGGACAGGCCTAAGGCCTGTCCGAGACGCGACAATGACAAAAAAAATAACCCGTAAAACACATAATCGTTTAAATGGATACGATTATTCGCAACCAAATTATTATTACATCACTACCTGCACAGAAAACCACAAAGACTGGTTTGGGGTAATTAATAACAATCAAATGATTTTAAATTCATTTGGCCTTATCTGCCGGGAACACCTCCAAAAACTACCTGATCATTATAAAAATATCGAAATCGACAAATTCATAATAATGCCCAATCATGTCCATGCAATTATAACCATTAATTATCAGGGTAACGGACAGGCCTTAGGCCTGTCCCTACATAATGACAATAATATTGATATTGCCAAAAATGAACCATTATCTAAAACCATCCGTGATTTCAAATCATTCTCATCCCGGGAAATCAACAAAACAATAAATAACGGGAACAAATTCAAATGGCAAAGATCTTTCCATGACCATATAATTAGAAACGAAACGTCATTAAACAAAATCCGTGAATACATAGCAACCAATCCGGCAACGTGGTATACGGATGAATATACTATCGAAAAAATGGAGATTACAAAGAAAATCCACACAAAATAGACACAATTCCCCTATTTCATAATTTAAAAATCGGCAGGGGAGAGGCTAATTATTTAGCAAATAAATACCCTGAATTCATGTGATAATTATCAGGTACAGACGAGCAAAAGGCCCCTAAGCATTCACGGGTTCATACGCATAGACCCGCATGCCAATAAACTACAAAATTCTGCCTATAAAGATCAAAATCAAAAAAGTTTTAGCCTTAGAAAGCGAATTTAGGGAAAAGAATTATAGATAATTACCCGGATAAACAAAGCGAGATTTAACCCTAAATAACCAGACCCTAAAAAGAGATATTCATAATATAGGCATTTCTGAGCTTCCGTCGGAAACACCATATGATTAAGTTAACATAAGATATATTATAGGAAGTTGTATTATGGTGGAAAATAAGGGGTTTAATGCCTGCTTTTATGGGATTGTGTTGATTTCGTGGTGTTGATTTTTCTCAACACATTTCTGTTGCCTCATATTTCTTTTGCGCATATTTTTTGTGTTTTTAAAAATAGTTATTAAGCTCAAAATACCTACATATCAAAATGCAACTGCTTATGTGCTAGTTCAGCTGATTTTGTTTTAAGAGCCTTAGGAGCTTTTTTAGCCACGGATACCAGATGATTTACCGGCTCCAACTTCACAGCCTTAAATGGCTTCTGAGACTCTTTTCCTGCGACATGCCCACGACCATCTAAATACTCCAAAAGCGTCTTTCTAATAAACACTGACGGCTCTAAATGACTTCCATGAGCTGCCACTTGAACGCTTAGCCATTGCTCATGCGTAAGCCTCACATTAATAGTTTTAGTATATTTAATTTGCTTCTTAGGTCTGCCCCTGGTAGGTTTCTTCTGAACGTGATTCACCTTTTACCTCCTTGCAAAATTGAAATCCATCGCCATCCTGGCTTATTGATAATAAATGTATTATACTATAAAACTATTTTCAAGGCAACAAAAAACCACAATAAAATACAGAAAATACCCGTTTCAATATCTTTTAAGTTTATGTCTATAATTATAGTTTTATAGCGTTTTGGAAATTGTATATTGTTCCCCACTTTTGACTTGAAAATAAAATGTGGTAGATTTGGTTAACTTTGGAAGATTATTTATTATTATATTGCCTGTAAAATTAATTCTTCATTTGGTGAGAATACCTCTTCCAAAACATTAAGAATATCCAAAAACTTTAAAATAGCCATCTCATTATAAATAATGTTATTTCCCTTAAAATATGCATTCAGATCGTGAGCTAATACAATATGAACTTTCAAGAAAGCATTTTTCAACCTATCAAGGTTATCACTGCTATCAGAAATATAAATAGGTTCCATTTCTTTACAAACTGCATCTACTATGTTATCCATGGAAGTTCCCTGTAATTTACTCTTATACGAAGGATATGCCGACATTATGACTTCCCGGCTAAGCACTTTCATTAAAAAATTATTACTTTTTAAAATACTGCCTGGCTGGCTATATGCAATATCTTTATATCTGTCTTCAAAATCTTTCTGTATTTGCTTTTCTATAATATGAACACAAAATAAATCAGATAAAGCACTAAGATAATCTGAAACTGCTATATTCTTTACCTGCCAAGTTACTAAGAAACCTTGTTTATTGATAATAATCCTCAAGACAGCCCAAATAAGATAATATTCCTGCTCTTTGGTGTCCATATCTTGCGATATGTTTATTTGATACATTTTGCCATTTTTCTGCAATAAAGGTATTACCTCTTTGCTTTCGTTTAACATGATATCGTGATTAATCCTGTATTTTTGTTTAAGAATACTTAGCCGAGACTGATTATCAGAACAATTGGTATATTTTTCAATAAATCCCATTCTGGTCATCGGCAGAACTCTCTGCAGATCAGAATCGGTTAGCTGTCTATTATCTGCATCTAAAATACTTTGTGAATTTAATTTTTGTAAAAAACTATCCTTGATTTCTACAATTGATATATGAACCCGCGGAGACAATAAACTCTGGATAGAACTGTGCCTTGAAGCAGCAAAAGACGTAGTCTCCCCTGCCCAAGCTATCTGTCCTAAAAGAATAGTATTTAGCAGTATTACAACTATGCTTTTATTTATATTATGCTTTGGGTTAAATTTAACCATATGATATTCACCGTAACTTATTTATTGACTAATAGTAAAGTCCGGCAAGTATACCATACAACCACTGACCTGTCAAGGCAGCTAAGTATAAGTAATTATTAGGGTTGGAACCCTTCCCAGGTAGGATTAATCTCTTTTACATGAAAAATAGGACGGGCACTGTTGTTCTTCTGGAATATCATGGTTTGATTCTGAGAATTTATACACAAAGTATGGATACCACTGCGTCCGTATTCAGCCGGAACAGCGCAAAGCATAAAGGAATTCTTGCTATCACTTTCCCCCACAGTGATTCTGACCGTCTCTATATAGTAGTATCCTCTCATTGCCCGTTGTTTACTTTTTGCTGAATTAAGAATACGTAAATCATCATCAATAATCTCATAAACACCTTTTTTTTCAATAAGTAGTTCTGCCGCATTTTCGGCATACAAGCCATAATATTTTCTATATATTTCCTGAGCCGCAGCATATTTTTTCAAAAGCTTAGCTGCAGATTTTTCATTTGCGATTATCTTCTCTCTATCAACTGAGTCTTTAAGAATTGATTCTGTATTATGATACTCGGTAAGCGCCTGTATTGCCGCTTTA
The DNA here is from genome assembly GCA_024231215.1 of PVC group bacterium. Classification (GTDB taxonomy): domain Bacteria; phylum Omnitrophota; class Gorgyraeia; order B26-G9; family B26-G9; genus JAAEQR01. The sequence continues at coordinate 162,234 of JAAEQR010000142.1, forward strand.
TTTTCTGTTCTTGCAGAACCTCTTACAACTATTGTTTTAGGAGCTTCTTGTTCCGGAGGAACTTCTCCTCCCGGAGAAAGACCTTTGAGAAGTTCGGCTGGAATTTGTACATTGCCTGAAGAAACAGATTTTGAACCAGGAAGGATCTCCTGGTATGTCCTTTTTAAAAATTGCATTGCTACTAATGTTCCTATAATTAAAAGTATTACTATAATTATCGAAAAAATTGAATATATGCTAGTTCCGGCTCTATTAGTCATTATTTCGTCTGTTTTCATTTTCCCTCTTATTTACATTTTTTTGATGTTAGTATCGTCAAAACCCCGGCTAACATCAGAAATAATGTTGAAGGTTCCGGAATAGTATTCGAAGCTCCAGGGGTTCCATAATCTCCAGCGCCAAAAATATTATCGGAGATAGCTTCAGTCGCAAACCAATATTCAGGACTATTAATATCCCCGACACCGCTAAAAGCTAATGATCTACCTGAATAAATTGGCCAAGTGCCATTGGAATATTCGAGCCTTGAAATTTCTGTACCCAGATTATCTTCCAGAATAACTTCGTCCTCTGTATTGCTTAATATGAATCCTTCGTATACATAGTCCGGAAGATAATCACCATTAAAATCAACCTCACCATTTCGGCCTAAAAGTAAAAATCCATCCGGAGAAATTAAAAGCGGAGCTTCATTATTGATAACATGATGATTACTATCGGCATCTTTAACTACCCACGCATTAACATCTACCGATTCAGTGCCATCGTTATATAACTCAAGCCATTCTCCATATGTATCTGAAACTTCCTGTGGATCTATCATAATCTCGTTGATATTCACAGCAGCATATATAAATCCATTACCAATCAACATTACTAAAAAAGCAACAATCGTCCCCGATATTATTTTTATCATCCCCTAAGTATCACTCCCCCGTTATGTTTAGTTATTAAAAAATAAAAAACTCCCCCCCACGAATATAAGTAATCCTGCAGATACCCGAATAATGTTTTGATATGATCTGTCACTTAGATATGTTTTCCCCTTATTTACTCCATATCCAATAAATCCATACCATAGGATATCTGCAAACCAATGTCCAATTAAAAGCATCACTACTCCGCCAAAACCAAGTAATGCTGCTTTAAGAATAGTAGAAAGACCAATTGTAGCCCACCAGACAAAAAAACCCGGACTCATACTACTAAAAATAATACCACCCAGAATTAATCCTCTGTCTGGAGTTTTTGCGCCTTTTAATGCGGATAGATTCATTTTGCCTGCTTTAAAAAAAAGCAAAAGCCCCATAATAATTAAAGAGGCTCCTCCAAGAATAGAGACTGTAAACAGAAAACTTTTGTATACTAATAGCCTATGGAATCCCAGAAAAATCAAGACAATAAGAAATAACTCTACAATAATATGTCCAATTATTGTCTTAAACCCGGCAAACTGATCTGTTTTAAGCGCTGCGGAAACAGTAAACAAGGTCAATGGACCTGGGATTATTGCACCAGTCAAGCCTATCGCAAATCCTGTAAATAGTAAAAATAATAGATTCAGCATTATGTTTGTTAGTCAATAAATTTAGTATCTACTATTGCCTGGCTCCAGAATTTCCAAACACCGTCTTCCTGTTTGAAAACATAAATAAAATCAACAATATTATTTTGGAATGCAGGGCCGTCAACTTTTATAGTTTTTTGGATTGCCCTGGCAAGCGCATACTCCCCGTCAATAGCAATATAGTTAAATTCTAATAACTCATACTTTAAATCATAATAAGGAAATAATTGATTGCTCAGCTCTTTTGTCTGTAAATATCCAGGCGCCTGTGTATGAATCGTTTTCATCGCCGCATCAACATCTTCATTCGCTAATGCTACAAAATTAGCTTCCACAACAGCACGCAGTTCAGCATCCATAGCTTTATCAGCGGCTACAGCTGAACTAGCAACCGCAAAAACAACCAATAGACAAATTATAAAAATATAGACTTTCTTCACACTTATGCTCCTTTCCCACATTAGTCAGCAATTGTCATTTTCTGCCAGATAAAAATAATAAATTTACCTAAAATCCAGATTGCGAATATAAGTAATAAAGCCATAACTATAATTCGTAATAGTACCGCCAGAACAAACAAAAATGGAACAATTAAAATTCCAATGCCTGTTAATACAGTTATCGCAACTAAAAATATTAGCCCTACTAAAAAAGCTCTCATCAGCTCTCCTTAAACCCATGTTTCTCGTAAGTAAAATGAATATATTTATAAATAAGATTATACTTATAATCAACAAATATGTCAATTTCTACCATAAACTTAATCCCGTATCAGGGTCATGCTTTCGCTCCAGCTCTGCCCCAACCAGTTCTCTAATGTAATATTCTGCTGCAAATATCCGCGCTCCGTTAACAAGATGCCCGCCATAACATTGCCCTTGATGATCAGCCAGGGTCACATGGGCATGAACAAAAATATCTGAATTAAGCAGTGAAATATTACCCGCACATGAAGTAATCTCTAGTTTTTTATCAAGATTAATACATTCAACATATTGTTTAGTATCCTGGTTATAATAACCTAATTTTACATTGCGCAATGCACCCACCACAGAAAAAACTCCCAGCTTGATGTCTTCTTTTTTACAAAGCTCTGTCAATGATACCAGTAAATCGAGATTAGTTTTAAACCTTCCAATGAACATCCGACCTTGATTTATTTGCATAAACACCCTCCACTATTTATAGATCATAGATATTGCATTACCTGTTGATAATACGAATTTATTGCCTTGATCGCATTCCCTGTAAGAATAAACAATATAGCACTTATTACGATAACAATACAACTTATAATAATCTTTTTATTTTTATTGAAATTTGGATTAAGCCAAACCAATGGTAACGCAAACGGACCGACACACAAAAGAGCGATTATCAAGCCAAATGGTTTAAAATACCATGTGGTATCTTTCTTCTTAAGGAATTCTCCACAATAACGACATTTAACCGCCTCATCCTGGATATCTTCCGCGCAAAAAGGACATTTTTTCATTCCATTACTCCTTGTTTATTTCCATTTTTAACGAAGCTAAAGGATCCCCAACATATATAATTTTCCACGGATGCGAATAATCCCGATCATGTTTACGAAAACTAAAACCATAGGTCTCTCCACTTAAGACCTGCTCCACGGTCCCTGCCGAAGGATTAAAAGCCTGCACATACGGTTCGGTGACCGCACCGTAATACACATATGCACCGTTCTTCAGCCAACGCCCGGCAATAGTATCCGCATCTTGAGGATCTGCCGCAGAACCACTATGAGTAAAATAAACCACCGTAGGCACTGAATCCGGGATATCATCCACATATGCTTTGCCTTCTTTGACTTGCCAGTCATATTTCCCTCCGGAAGAATTTACAAAGAGCATATCAAATTCATTCCCCTTTGACATTATCTGTTGCCACTCAGATAATGTAGCATCTTTATCTTCCCTTATCCCAACGTCAAGTTTTCTATCAATCAATTTCGCAGCTTCTTGTGTCTGATATTCTTTCCAAGGAATGCCTGTCGTATTATAAGTATTAAAAAAAAGTACATCTTTAGGTTTAAGAAATAAACTACACATTGCTTGGTAATTTTTTTGCTGCTGATCGCCTAAAAGTCTCCCGGAAAAAGCAAAACGATCGCCTTGATCATCACGATTAACAGCTGTATCTAAAACATGAACATCCCCAAACTCTGAGTAATAACGATACGCAAGATCACAGGAAAAAGTAAGATAATCGATACCCAGATATAATGACTCATATGGATATTCCCACTCTTTAGTAATCTTTCGAATATACTTTCTCAATTTCTCTTTTTCTTTATACTTGAGTATCTGTTCATATTCATAACCTCCCGGCCAGATATTTATTAATTGGTCGCGCGCGCAAGCAAGGCTAACACCAGCCAACAACCCCATATCCTGCAATCTCACAAAAACAATTCCTACCGGTAATACCTTACGTTTTTTCAAGTTATCACGAATTGCATTTCTGTTTACATCCTTTACAGACAAAACGTCATTTTCAGTCCAGGAAGCATACAATACCTGTAAGATCTTTTTTTTATCAATTTTCCCGATATTCACTTTTTTTGTTTCAATTACCTCATTCGGTTTAAAAGTCTCAATGAATTTTTTTGTAAAATGATTATCTTTATCCATAAAAACAGGAAATATCTCCTTATCTGTCCATTTACTTATATAAAACAAAAAACTGCCCATATCCGGAACTATATATACTGTCTTTTTAATATTCCGCTTAAGTTTTATATTTTCCCGATAATACGGTAAAAACTTGATCTTCTGCAAAATATGTTTTGCCTGTCTAGCATAATAACTATCTTTGTAATTTTTTATTAACCAGATACAAGTACTCACACCTGATTTCATGTTTCTCTGGGTAATATAAATACGCACCAGCTGATATGCTATCGCCGAAGCACGAAAATGCTGTGGATAATCTTTTAAAAAATTCCACATGACTACCGCAGCCCGTTCATAGTTCTGCTGTTTAATATAGCAATCGCTTAACATCGCTCTTGCTTTCGGAAACTCATCCGCTTTTAATAACTGTATCGCTTCGTACGTATTTCCTTTTTCATATTGTTCTACCGCATCTATATAACGAATTTTATAAGCATATATATCCTTATTCTTTTCATCTTTACTGCTCAATTCCTTATAAAGAGTCTTTGCTTCTTTGAATTTTTCCTGTTTTATGCATTTCTCAGCAAGCATTTTTAAATGTCTGGAACTTCTCCGGGAAGAACTTATTTCATTATGTAAAAAAAGATACGTTTTTTTATTTTCTTTCACCCGCCTGATAACACTAATAAATTCCTGTTCCGTAACATATCCTAATATGCGTTCTATTTCCTTCCACCCATTATCATAGGTCAAAAATAAAATTGTGGGAGATTTTTTAATATTAAATTCTCGAAAAACCTTTTTATTAGCAGAGCTTACAAAGCTTAAAACAAACCGCGAAGATAACTCCTTTGCAACTCTATCTGTATTTATAACATTAATCAGCATTTCATTTAAAAATACACCGCCCTGGGCCCCGCTAAGCACTAAAAGAATCTTCTTTTCATTCTTAACCTGCCCCTTGGCTTCATCCAAAGATATCCAGTTTAACTGCGCAGAACAATACTGAAGATTAAAAAAGATGCAGAAAAACAAAAAAAGTGAGGTTGAAAATATCTTTAGAGTCTTCATATTCCTTTTATTGTAACCTTTTAACTCTTTATCGTCAATGCATTCCCCCTTATTTTTAAAAACACTTGAAAAAGTAACCCCATTTTGGTATATTAAAACTCTGAAAATCTTTAATATTAATACAAATCACGGAGGTAAAAGGCATGAAAAATATCGGAATTATCACTAGCGGCGGTGATTGTGGCGGCTTAAATGCGGTAGTCAAAGGAGCAGCTCGCATGGCTCATAAAAAAGGGATGTCCTGTTTTGTTATCCCTAACGGCTATGCTGGTCTTTATAATCTACTCGACTTCAACGAATTAGTAGAACTAAACCCGGAAAGAATTGATCTTGTTCAGGCTAATCCAGCTGGTTCTGAAGCTGGACACTCTCGAGTAAAAATCAAAAAAATCAATGATCCTAATAAATATGAGCGAATTAAAAAAGGATTGAAAAAATTCAATATTGACGGTCTGGTAATAAGCGGTGGTGATGATACCGGAAGTGTTATTGTGGATTTAACGCAAAACGGCATTGCTTGTGTTCACGCGCCTAAAACCATGGATATGGATCTACAAACATATTCGGTTGGAGCTGATTCGACAATTAATCGCATTGCAAAATTCGGACAGGACTTAAAAACAACCGGAAGAACTCATAATCGTATTATTGTAATGGAGGTTTTCGGACGCTATGCCGGACATACTGCTTTTAGAGGCGGTATTGCCGCTGACGCTGATGCAATTCTCATCCCTGAAATTCCAACAAATCTCGATATTGTCTACGAACATGCAAAAAAACGTTTCACCAGAAGAATTGAACAGAGTGACGTCAATGCAGGCACTTATTTAATCATGGTTGCAGAGGGAATAAAAGACGCAAGCGGAAATGATCTTGTAGATGAATCTGCCGGTATTGATACATTCGGTCATAAGAAACTCGCCGGAGCAGGTAAATTTGTCTGTCAGGAATTAAGTAAACGTTTCAAACAGGACGAATCAATCAAAAAATTCATGCAGCGCACAAAAATGTTCGTGCCAGGCTTATATGAAATTCCGGAAGTCCGTGAAGTCCGCCCCGGACATCTGGTCCGTTGCGGTAACTCATCCGCTTACGATGTTAATTTTGGAAAAGAAGCTGGTGCTGCTGCGGTATTACTTTTAGCAAAAGGTATTACCGGAGTTACTGTAGCCGGAGTACAAGGCAAAGAGATCAACTATGTACAAACTCCAGAAGCCATTAAACAACGTCATGTGCAGCTTGACCGCGTAATGCTATATGAAGCCATGGGTATTTGTTTTGGTAGGCAACAAACCTCTCTAGAAGCTGAATTCAAGGAAGTAAAAGGGCATATCGACCGCTATTTATAAGGTCTTTAGCTTGTTAGGATAATCAAAAACCCCGCATTATTTAAAATGCGGGGTTTTTGATTAAATCTAATTAGGTTACTTTTTAACAGTAAATTTGGCTTTGATATCTTTCTCTGCTCTTTTCCAATCTTCAGCATCATTACCATGCGGATAACCGCTTTCCTGCCAAATATGATATGCTCTGGTTTTGACATATTCGAAAAAAGTATCCGAACATATCGAAGCCTTTTCAGACCTGGCCGAAACAATTTTTCTACGCTGAGTGGGTTTTGCCACTCTTTTAGTAACCTTCCTTGTCACTCTTGTAACCATTTCGATTCTCCTTTCATTTAAAGCCCCCATAGACATTAGCCTGGATAGCTTTTGGCTACATTAACACATTTCCCCCCTCCAAATAAGTTTATTTATCAAAAACAGGAAAATATGTCAAGTAAAAAAATCATGCCGGCGATTCAAAGAATCTATATCAATCCATAACCTGCGTTGCTTCTTGGATTAACGGTAATATTCCGTCTATTTCTTCTTTGGTCATTCTTCCCAACTTAGAAAACTTAAACTCCCCTTGACTATCCTTAATACTTCTGGAAATCTGGAGTTTTTTAAGCCCTTTGTTGTAAGAATAAACACTAACCGTCAAACGATCTAAATCACTTTCCCTTGCCTTAGTAAATAGACATTCATCTAAATTTGCATCATACGGCATACAACACCTCCCTTTCTATTGGTTAATATAAATCATTATACAACGCTTCTGCTTCTCCTGAATCAATAATGCCATCACTATTAGTATTATCGTGCTGTATGCACAATAAAAAACTTCTTCTGACCAGCCTCGATACTACTCTTTCCTAACCTCAACTCTCCCAGATGCGCTCCGCTTTTGCTGAAATTCTCAATACTAAAATCATATTCTCCTGGTGCTACTAATAATCGTGCAATCCGAATCTGGTCAGGTAAAGTCTGCCAGCAACGCAGGTCTGCTTGCTCTACAACAACGTTATACATACCGCTAAGCAAACGAAACAATCCGGCAGTTACATCGCCAAATTTGCTCTGTATACTTTCTTCCTGTTTTTTTTCTACTAAATATCTTCCGGTTGCCCGAGCCACAGATTTAGCTATAAACCGGAGTTTTCTTCTATCTAAATTTTTAACTGCGATAGCACCAATATCTTCGCCAAGTTCCGAATCAGTAAAAACAACTTTTCCATCCTGCCCGTTAGCTAGAAAGCGGGATGATGTTACCCCGTAAGCCCGGCGGCGATAACGAGGAAACGCTACTTTTATTATATGGCCCTGGGGCATTGGCACCGGCAAAGAAACTTCTTCTTTTACGGGAGATATACCATTATATTGAATTAAATAAATCTCACCTTGTTTTTGCTTTACCGATAAGTTTACCAGCTTTGCTCCCGGATACTTTAACTTATACTTACCATAATCCGTAAGCCCCATATAACGCGCTGTAGTAAGTAAATTCTCTTTTAATAGCTTTGGAGCAAGTAAATTATAATTATCTGCGTAATCTTTGTTATAAACCTCTACCGCTTTACGATATGAAATAAACGCATCGTTCAAATCATCTTTTGTCCCGCTCGCTTCATAAAACATTCCCATCAATAAACGAACAAATGCATCTTCTTTATAAACATTTTTCTGCTCATTGTCATACTGACTATTAATCGCATTTAGCTTTGAGTCTACATCCCGCGCCTCAACCAGGGCATCTTCGTAATTTCCCAGAAGCGCATAATTTAACGACTGGAACAAATTAATTAATATATGCTCAAAATCCTCACCATGGTATGGCGCAGCATAATCGTTAACAACCCATGTCGCAGCAATTTTACTTATCGACTTCGTATATAATTCGTCAGATTTTCGCTTCGCTTCTTCAAATGTATCTATACTTGCTTTATAATTGCCGGTCAAATGCTGTATATATCCCTTATCGAGCAAATATAGTAATTGATTATTTTTCCCATAAGCATTACTATTACCTTCTAGAACTCCCAAGGCGCTTTCATACTGACTGGAAACTATCATAGAATCAATTATCGGCTGATTCTTAGGAATCACAGCACAAGAAACAAGCAAAACTGAGAATGATAATAAACCTATCGCTCTCAAGCAATACACAAACATTCCCTTTTTATAGCATTTACACATTAACCGATCATTTAACATCTAGAGCGAAAAGGTGCTTTTCTTTACATACTTTTTAATTTCTTTTTCACCAATCCAAATTTTGCGGTTGTTAAGCAAATCTACCAACTCTAAATTAACCTGATATAAAATAACATACTTGCCTTTAACTTCATCTTTTACCGAATTTATCGTCCCCTGCAACATGAAATCAGCCCCAGATTCATGCCCGGTAGCTTTAACGGTATCTTCTGCGGTAAATCCACCTTCTTGCTGATCTTTTCTTTCCCCTCTTATTTCTTCTCTTTCATCTTGAGAAGCAACAAAACTCACCTCACCTGAATTAATAAGACTCTTTTCCAGATCTTTAGTAAACAATTGAGAATTAATATGCTCATGGCTTCTGTTTTTGACTGTTCCCACAATCACTACCGGCTCACGATTACTTTTCTCATTAAACTTATTTATCCAAGGCCGTGCCAGGCAATCTTTAATCATTTCTTCAGCAACCAAACGTGAATCAGTATCATTCCATCTTCCGCTTAAGTCAATTGTCTTGTCAATTGCCGTACGCTTCACACTTCTCCCACCACACCCAGGTAAAACCGCAATCACTACTGCAATCATTATAAAAACAACAAGTTTTCTGTGCATAACCTCTCTCCTTCTTTATTATTACCTGCGAATATTACTGTTTATAGCATCCACAATCTTGTTGGCCATAGGTAAATCCGGTAAGCCATTCTTTCTTGCTTTAACATCAACCCATATCGGCCCATCCTGAACAGAGCTAAACTCCACGGTAATTCTTGCTTTTTCAACTTCAGCTTTCAATCTTCTTCCCACACCATTTTCGCTGGTTATCTTGCCCATTTCTTCTAAAGTCTGTTTCGACGCATTCCAAGCAGTCTCTTTATCTATATTTCTTTCTAAACGAACTGTATCTACAGCTATTCCTACCCCAGCGGCTGCAGCACCGGTTCCAACCAATAAGGCTGTACATCCAGACAAAGACACCATGCTAAAAACTATGAGTAGAGACAATGTAATTTTTTTCATATCCACCACTCCCCTTTCTTATTCTCCAATAATTTTAACTAAAATACGCTTGCGCCTGCAACCATCAAATTCACCATAAAAAATTTGTTCCCACGGGCCAAAATGAAGTCTCCCTTTAGTAATAGCACACACAACCTCACGTCCCATAACACTGCGTTTTAAATGCGCATCGGCATTATCTTCCCCATTGTTATGTCTATACTGAGAAACCGGTTCATACGGCGCAAGTTTCTCCAACCATTTATCTATGTCATGATGTAACCCGGACTCATCATCATTTATAAAAACGCTTGCAGTTATATGCATTGCATTAACCAGACATATCCCTTCCTGCACGCCACTTTTACTTACCAGTTCTTCAATTTTTGGTGTAATATTAATATAGGCGCGTCTTGTTTTCGTATCAAACCATAACTCTTCGGTCAAAACTTTCATATTTAACTCTTTTTCGCTGCCCTACGTTGTTTAACCGGAACATATTCTTTATCAAATGGCCCCACATACATTGCTCTAGGCCGAAAAATTCGATTATTTCTCAGGTATTCCTGCACTCGTGCAGTCCACCCGGCAACACGGCTTACCGCAAAGATCGGCGTAAATAAATCCGGCGCAATACCCATTGATGAATATACAATCCCTGAATAAAAATCAACATTAGGAAAAATACGTTTCTCCTTGCCTAAAGTAGAAACAACTTCTTTTTCTAATGCATTAGCAGTAGCAAACAACTTCTTAGCTTCCGGATTACCTTTAGATAGATACTTAGCCAAGGGTCCCAGAACACGCGCTCTAGGATCATACGCTTTATATACACGGTGACCAAAACCCATGATTTTACCTTTCTTGGCCCGAACCTTATCAAACCACGGCTTCACATTATTCACACTTCCAATATCTTTTAAAACTTCAATGACTTTTTCATTCGCACCACCATGTAAAGGACCGTTTAAAGCCGCAATACCCGCCCCGACTGATAAGTAAAGATCCGCTAATGTCGACGCAACTACCATCGAAGCAAACGTACTGGCATTCATCCCATGGTCTGCATGTAAAATAAGCGCTATATCCATAACGCGTTCTTCTACCGAGGTTGGTTCCCGTCCGGTAATCATATAAATAAGATTACCGGCATAACTTAATTCACTTTTTGGTTCAAGCGGTAAATGTCCGTCTCTAATGCGCGCAACCACACCCGTTAAGGAAGGTACTCCAGCCAGAAGATGATAACATGAGTCAAACCCAATAGCGTGCTTCAAATCATCTTTAATCTTATTTTCCAGCTGTTTTCTTTTAAACTCATAAATAGCGTGTTCTTCCCCCATTGGTTCTGTTTCCATTGGAATAGAATCTTCATCCGCACTGATTATATTGGCAATATTTGACAAATAACCATACTTGTCTACATCAGTAAATTCCTGACGCATTAAATTTGTTCCCATACGCAATGCCGCCATAGGCTTCATATTTTCAATCGGAAAACCCATGAGCAATCTCTTCGTATTAGGTATATGACTAAAAAGCAGCATTTTTTTCTTAAAACCTTCTAATTGCTTTTCATTTGGTAAATATCCATGTAGCAGAAGATAGCTTACCTCTTCAAAAGTCGAATATGCACATAAATCAAAAATATTATAGCCTCTGTAAATTAACCAACCCTTAGAACCGTTAACATACCCTATCTTTGTTTCACAGGCAATTGCACCTTCTAAACCAGGCCCAACGATACAATCAGTCGGCCATTTGATCGGACGAGTAAGCTCCGGCTCTGCTTCAGAACTTGTTTCTTTAAGTGCTTTAGCTTTAGCTTTCAGTATTAGTTCTGTTATCTCTTTTGTTTCTTTGCTCATTATTTAACCACCTCTCATATTAGTATAATATATTTATTTTATTGTAATATATAATAATACTATTTTGGCTGGGAAAAGTCAAATACTACGTTGAAACATGGAATGCCCTGCAAAGACAGGAGTTAGGTGAGAATCTACCGGCAATGTCATTACTCTTGACCAAATACCAGCTTGGATTTTATGTAAGAAAGTATCTCTTCCTTCTGTTTTTCCTCAATCTCTATAAATTTTATTCCAATTGAAATTACATTATTCTGCGCTTGCTCTTTCCAAACAACTCTGCCTTTAACAAAAAATCTCGCTTCGTTATTTGGAAGATCAAAAGATATATTGAGAGAGTCATTAATATTGACCTTATCTTTGGTGAACATCTTCAGACCTAAAATTCCAACATCAACACTCATACCACTATATGTCTCAGGATCACCCATAATTTTAAACATAACTTCTGTATTTAATGCACAGCGGATATGCGTGCGACTTATTGTCATTTTTCTTGCAAACTGACTGATATATTGCAACAATTCCTTTTCTTTCACAAGATCAATACTGACGAATTTCACTGCCGTATCATATAAAAATTTTGACGATGATTCTCTTTGCCAAAGAACCCTGCCAACCGCAGGCATAGGATCAAAAACATTAGTTACTTTAATACTTAATTCTAATATAGCTCCTTCAGCAAGTACTTCCGTAGCTATAAATTTCAAACCTGTATCACTTATTTCATTAACCGGAACACTAATCGGAGGACGAAAACTCCCTTGCATTTTGTAAGTTGCCTCGCCTGATATCGGCAGGCGAATATTCTCATTTGATTCATTCATAATATTATTCCCCTCATATTATTCTTAAAAATTATCTAAATCATTCGGGTATTCTTTAAAAATAACCGCTTCCCCTTGATATGTATATTTACCTCTCTTAGCTTTAGCCTTTACATTTATGACCGCATTCGCCCCTATTTCTAATGCCTTTCGGGAAAGTTGCTCAAGAATCTCTACCATTGACGCATCAGAATCATATCCAATAATTAACTCACGTGTACCTTCGACCATCCCCAAAGATATATAAGAATAAGTTTCTCCCGGCTTACCATGATACAGGGGTATATCAAATTTTAAAGCAGCACCTTGATATCGCTTAAATGACGATGAACAACCGCTAGAAAAGAAAATCATCAATATTATTATAATTGAAAAAAATTTCTTAACATAATAAGTATTACTGCACATTAAGTTCGTCGCCAATCTGATCTACAACTGAGTTATCTAACAAACCCATGAATTTAGGGTTAGCCATTAAAGTTTTCATGTCCAGGGCATTAACCGCATTCATAATCTCCGGATCTTTCATAATCTCTTGAAACTGCTGATCATTCTGCAAAGAAACAATTAATTCCATAACTTTAGCATTCGACATCATTGATTGTTTCAGCGTATTCGCACCAGCCTTCATCATTGACGCATTAACTGACGCATTAGTAGAACTGTCGTTTGAATAAGATACATTCTTTTTAGCTCCCCGAGAAGGCTGACGAACTGACTTTATGCGAGATTCGTTTATCTCAAAATCCCCCACACTACCAGAGCGTATGGTATATACACCATTATTCACAGAAATAACCTCTCCTACGATCACGCTTCCATCAGTCAATGATATCTCTTTAACTTCTCCTGCATTCACCTGTTGCATAAAAATAAAAAATAAAGCAATAATTATAATGAAAATCTTATAAATCTTCAAAATATCACCTCCTATACATCATTAGAATTAATCATACTATTAGAGTACTTTTGAGTCAATAGATATTATACTGTGTGCACATCTCCGCTAAGAACATGGTGCAGAAATCCCAAATCATCACGCATAATCAAAGCCCCGTTTTCATCCACATCCATAGCCTGTCCTTCAATAATCCTGCCTCGCCATTTAACCTTGATTCTATTGCCAAGTGTTGTAGAAAGATTACGCCATTCATCAATTATTAAAGTAAATTTTTTCTTTTTTATTTTTTCATAATGCCGTTCCATCTCAAGCAGCAACACTCTCAAAAATTCCACACGGTTTATTTCCCTACCCAATTTTTGGCAAACAGAAGTAGCCCCGGGTGGAAGTTTATGCGAATCGGTATTTATATTAATACCAACACCTAAAACTACAAAGTTAATCATATCCAGTTCAGCACTCATCTCAGTAAGTATTCCACATATCTTTTCATTTTCAATCATTATATCGTTGGGCCATTTAATAACCGCCGGCAACCCGCTAAGCTGCCTTATCGTCTTAGCGATACTTACTGCCGCCATAAGCGTAATTTTTCCAGCCTCTTCCGGCGTAATTACCGGTCTTAAAATCAATGACGCATAAATCCCTTCGCCATGCGGCGATTTCCAGCTCCGCCCCATCCTACCCTTACCTTTAGTCTGTTGTTCGGCAACAACCAAAGTCCCTTCCATCGCATTTTGCTCAGCTAAAGTATAAGCTGCATCGTTAGTCGATCCAATCGAGGCATAAGACACAACCTTTTGCCCAAACTTTTTTGTCTTCAATTTATATACTATTTCATCCGGAAGCAAACTGTCCGGGATCTTTTCCAGTCGATACCCCAAATGCGGCTGAGCCACGATTTCATATCCATGCCGCTTTAAATTCTGAATATGTTTCCACACTGCAGTCCTAGAAACTTTTAATTTGCGACAGATATCTTCCCCGGAAACAAAAAAATCCCGGTTATCTTTTAGAAAATTTAAAACTTTTGTCTCCATAACTTTTCTCACCTCAGATTACTTTTTTTATCTTTTAATTGTCTGATTTTTTCTTTGTATTCTATTGCTTTTTCAAACTGCAAATTCTTTGCGGCTACTTCCATTTTACGTTCTAGCGCATCTATCAATTCCAGCCGGGCATATGCCTCTAGATCTTCGGCAACAATATTTTGAACAAAAGCCTCTGCCTCTTCTTCTGTTTCTATCCAATCTTTTATCGCTTTCTTTATCGACTCCGGTTTTATATTATGCTTCTTATTATATTCAAGCTGAATAGCGCGTCTTCTATCTGTTTCTTCCATAGTCTTCTTTAGAGACTTAGTTATCGTATCAGCATACATCACAACCTCGCCGTTAATATTCCGTGCCGCACGACCGGACACCTGAATAAGCGATGTTGCCGATCGCAAAAAACCTTCTTTATCCGCATCCATAACACACACAAGAGATACTTCAGGCAAATCAAGTCCTTCCCGCAAAAGATTCACCCCTACCACACAATCAAATTTCTTTTTTCGTAAATCGCTTAAGACTTTCACCCTCTCCAACGCATTTAATTCAGAATGAATATAATTAGTTGCCAGCCCAGACTCCTGCAAATATCGGGATAAGTCTTCAGCCATACGTTTAGTAAGAGTCGTCACCAATACTCGCTCATTATTATCCGCAGCCTTTTTCACACGAGCTATTAAATCATCCACTTGATTTTTTGTCGGTACAATCGTAACCTTGGGATCCACCAAGCCCGTAGGACGAATTATCTGTTCTGCTACCCTATTGCTTTTGTCAATTTCATATTCATTCGGGGTAGCTGAAACAAATACTACCTGCTTTATCATATTTTCAAATTCATCGAACTTTAACGGCCGGTTATCCAGACAAGACGGTAATCTAAACCCAAAATCAACTAAAACTTCTTTTCTTGCCCGGTCACCATTAAACATACCTCGAATCTGAGGTACTGTTACATGCGATTCATCGATAATAACCAAATAATCTTCCGGAAAATAATCCAGCAAACAATAAGGGCGGCTTCCCGGAGGCCGACCGCTTAAATGTCGTGAATAATTCTCAACTCCATGACAAAAACCAATCTCCCTCAGCATTTCCATATCATATCTTGTACGCGAAGCAAGCCGTTGAGATTCTACAAGTTTCCCTTGCTTATTCAATTCTTCTAAACGATTTTTCAACTCCAAATCAATCGTCTCAAACGAATGCTCTAACTGAACATCGTCTACCAAAAAATGTTTTGCCGGATAAACCGCTATTTCCGTTAGTTCTTGTTCTCTATTTAATGATACGGGATTAATAATAGATATGCGTTCTACTTCATCTCCAAAGAATTCGATACGCAATGCTTTTTGCTCATAAGCAAGAAATATCTCTACAGTATCACCTCTGACTCGAAATAAACCCGGCAAAAATTCAATATCATTGCGTTCATAGCGAATATGAATCAACCTCTTCAATAAATCATCCCTAGCCAACATCTGCCCCTTCTGCAAAAAAATAAATTGACCTCGGTATTCTTGCGGCGAACCCAAATTATAAATAGAAGAAACACTAGCTACAATAATCACATCGTTACGCGTCATTAATGAAGTTGTTGCTGCCAAACGCAACCGATTAATCTTCTCATTAATCGAAGAATCCTTTTCTATATAAGTATCTGTCTGAGGGATATAAGCTTCCGGCTGGTAATAATCATAATAGCTTATAAAATACCCTACTGCATTCTGCGGAAAAAATTCTTTAAATTCTGCATAGAGTTGTGCAGCCAATGTTTTATTATGGGAAATAATAAGCGTCGGTTTGTTTAGATTAGCGATCACCGAAGCCATCGTAAAAGTCTTTCCGCTACCGGTCACGCCAAGAAGTGTTTGAAAACGATTCCCGTTATTAAGAGAATTAGTTACCCCCTCTATAGCTTTAGGTTGGTCGCCAGCAGGGGCAAAAGAACTAAGGAGTTTAAACTCGCTCATATATCAACGCGTCTGTTTTTTTCCTGACTTCATCAACAAAGTTTTGAAATGCTGAATATCCTTAACCCTGTTTAACGCGGTCTCGTAACTAATAACACCCTTAGCATAGAGATCTTTTAAAGAAGTATCCATAAGTTGCATTCCCATATCCGCGCCGGTTTGAATAATCGTGGGAATCTGTTCTGTTTTTGCTTCGCGTACAACATTACGCAAAGCAGGAGTAGCTATTAAAACTTCTGTAGCTAGTACTCTACCCACTCCATCTATCCGGGTCAAAAGCTGCTGAGAAATAATCCCCTGGAGACAGGAAGCAAGAACAATTCTTATCTGCTCCTGAGCATGCGAAGGAAATACATCAATAATTCTGTCTATCGTCTGTACCGCATCCGGAGTATGTAAAGTAGCTAAAACCAAATGACCTGTTTCTGCCGCAGTCAATGCAGTCTGAATTGTTTCCAAATCTCGCATCTCTCCCACACAGATTACATTAGGATCCTGTCTTAATGTATGTACTAACGCCTTCGCAAAAGATTTTGTATCCTGATAGACTTCTCGCTGAATAATTACACTTTTCTTATGTTCGTGAATATATTCGATTGGATCTTCGATAATAATAATCCGGCAGGAACGTTCCCGGTTTATCAGGTCAATCATCGCATTCATGGTTGTTGTTTTTCCCACACCGGTAGGCCCGGTAACTAAAATTAAGCCGGATAATTTGCGACAGAATTCAGCTATAACCAAAGGTAGGCCCAATTCCTCCGGTGGTTTTATTCTTAATCCTACAACCCTGAATGCTGCTTCTATAAAATTCTTGGAACGATAGATATTAACTCTAAATCTGCTCAAATCCGGCACAGCTATAGAAAAGTCAAGTTCCCAATCCTGCTCAAATTTCTCGGTCTCAGGCTGAGTAAGAATACTATATATCATTTTTTTCGACTCATCTGGAGTTAAAACGTCCATCTCCAGTGTTTCTAATTCTCCATCAATCCGCAAGGTCGGGGGAGAACCTACAACAAGATGTAAATCAGAAGCATTCTTCTCTACGGCCAACTTAAGCAAACTTTGTATATCCATAATAAGCTCCCTTTCTTAACCCACAGATCGTATTTTTAAACTAAAATCAATATTTTTTATCGAATGAGTCAGCATACCCATAGAAATATAATCAACACCACACCGTGCGGTGTTGATTATATTACGTTCATTAATATTGCCGGACGCTTCAATCTTTACTTTTTTATTTCGACGATCACGCAAATATACTGCTTTTTTCATATCTTTATAGTTCATATTATCAAGCATAATAATTTCCGGAACAGCGCTCAACGCCGACTCAAATTCTTTCATATTGCTAACTTCAATCTCTACCGGCACTTTATTTTTAACATCTTTTTTTGCCGCAGACACTAAGACATCCATACCACAGTTTCCGTACAACTCCCGCATAATCTGGATATGCGTATCTTTTATCAACACCTGATCAAACAAACCAAAACGATGATTATACCCACCACCAGTCTTTACTGCATATTTTTCTAACCCGCGTAAGCCCGGCGTAGTTTTACGGGTATCAAGTATCCGCGCCTTATATTTACTGATTTTTTTAACCAGCTTGTTCGTTGTAGTCGCAATGCCGGAAAGCCTCCCTAACAGATTTAAAACCGTCCTTTCCCCTTTTAAAACAGCCTGGGCACTTCCTTTCATTTCACATACAACCGATCCTTTTTCAATAAAATCACCATCTTTTACCTTAGAAGAAATCTTGATCGCGGAATCTAACTGCCTAAATATTTCCTTCACAACACTCACACCGCAAAAAACAGAACTTTTCTCTTTAGCAATAATCTGTGCCTTCACAAACACCTCTGCTTTAAGCAGCGAATCTGTAGTAATATCCCCCTTTTTGCCAATATCTTCAGCTAAAGCGTTCGCAACAAGTGTTCTGATATCTGATCCTATTGTATTCTTTTTTTTAGAGACACGCATCTTTTATCTTTTTTAACTCTTCCATTTTTTTCTGTAATTCATCACGGCTATTTTTTTCTTTTTCAACCACCTGAGCCGGTGCATTCTTTACATAGTTCTCATTAGCAAGCAGTTTATCCTTACGCGAGATATGATCAACTAGTTCAGAAATCTGCTGTTCAACTTTCTTTAACTCACCCTCTTTGTCGATCTGCTCTCCGACATCCATAGATATTACAGCATGAGAAGTCACCGCTGATACAAATGTCAGCCCCGGAGATTCATTCTTATCCCGGAATTCAATATCTTCAATTTTTGCTAAAATCTTTAAATATTCCTCATATTTCTGCAATGCAGCTTTTTTATTTGCATCTTCTACAAACACACTAATCGACTTTTTCTCTTTCGGCTTAATATTATTTTCGCTGCGCAATTTTCTAGTCTCAACCGTACTATCAATAACCAATTCCTTCATATCCTTTTCCAAAGAACCATCAATTAATTCTTCTCTGAGATCAGGCCATGACTGCTGCATAATTGATCCGGCATCAGGATTGACCTTATACCAGATTTCTTCGGTAATAAACGGCATGAACGGATGCACAACCCTCAGGATTTTTTCCAAAATACTATAAAGCACACACTGTATGTTTTTTTCTTTTATATTTAATTTCGCAAGTTCAATATAATAATCGCAAAACTGATGCCAGAAAAATTCATATATAAGATTCGCTGCCTCATTCAATCTATACCGGCTTAACGCTTTATTAATATCCTTCAAAGAAGAATAGAAACAACTCAATATCCAAGCTTCTGCTAAGTCTAGTTTCTCACCTTTTAAATATTCATCAACATCATCGGCTATTTTATCTTTATCCAGATTCATCAGTATAAACCGGGAAGCATTCCATATCTTATTAGCAAAATTTCTTCCCGCTTCGAATTTATCTTTAGAAAGATAAACATCCTGCCCAACTGAAGTAAGCGAAATAATACTAAAACGCAAAGCGTCTGTTCCAAATTCTTCAATTATTTCAAGCGGGTCAATGCTATTACCCAATGATTTAGACATTTTTCTTCCGGTCTCATCACGTACCGTTCCATGGATATAGACATCCTTAAACGGAATATCCCCCATGAATTCAAATCCGGACATGATCATCCGCGCTACCCAGAAAAAAATAATCTCCGGAGCTGTAACCAGCACATCCGTCGGATAAAAGTATTTCAATTCTTCCTGTTTTTGGTCTTGACTAAACGGCCAGCCAAACGTCGCAAACGGCCATAACCAGGAAGAAAACCAGGTATCCAGAACATCTTCGTCCTGCACCAATTTTGTGCCGCCACAATCAGGACATTTATTCGGTCTCTGTTTGGAAACAACAATACCTTTTTTATCTTCTTCATCATGACAATCAGCACAATAATATACAGGCAGGCGATGCCCCCACCATATCTGCCGGGAAATACACCAATCCTGGATATTTTCCATCCAGTTTAAATATACTTTAGTCCAACGCTGCGGATGAAACTTAATCCTTCCGTCTTTAACCGCTTCAATTGCCGGCAAAGACAAAGGTTTCATTTTGACAAACCACTGTTTAGAAAGATACGGCTCCACCACCGAATGACAGCGGTAACAATGCCCTACCGCATTATTATGCGATTCAACCTTTAAAAATAATTCTCTTCGGGTTAAGTCTTCGATTATTTCTTTTCTGGCTTGAAAACGATCCTGTCCCGCATACTCTCCGGCATTTTCATTCATACTTGCATCCGGATGCATAACATTAATAAATTCCAGGTCATGACGTTTACCCATTTGATAATCATTCGGATCATGTGCCGGAGTTACCTTTACCGCACCTGTTCCAAATTCAGGGTCAACAAAATCATCACTGATTATGGGGATTTCTCTGTCCATCAAAGGCAAAATAACTGTCTGACCAATAAGATGTTTATACCGTTCATCTTTTGGATTCACCGCAACTGCGGTATCTCCTAACATTGTTTCAGGACGGGTTGTTGCAACAACAACATACTCCTCCGAATCTTTAATCGGATATTTCATATAATACAAAGATCCGTTCAAATCTTTATGCGGCGCTTCTTCATCAGAAAGTGCAGTCTGACAACGCGGACACCAGTTAATAATATAGTTCCCACGGTAGATACGATCTTTTTTATACAACTGGACAAAAACCTCAAGTACCGCATCACTATACCCCTCGTCCATAGTAAATCTTGTCCGATCCCAATCACACGCACAGCCAAGACTCTTTAGCTGACGAATAATCGTCGAACCGTATTCCTGCTTCCATTCCCAGACTCGTTTTAAGAATTTCTCTCTACCCACATCCTGACGGGTTAAATTCTCCTTAGCAAGTTTACGTTCAACCACGTTCTGGGTAGCAATGCCCGCATGGTCAGTTCCCGGCATCCAAAGAGATTCATTCCCGTTCATTTTTTTATATCGAATTAAAATATCCTGGATTGTGTTATTTAAGGCATGACCCATATGCAAAATCCCCGTAACATTTGGCGGAGGAATTACAATTACATATGGCTTTTTGTCTGTGTTGACTTGGGCATGAAAAAATTTATTTTGTTCCCATTGCTGATACCATTTTTCTTCGATATCCTTAAAGCTATACTTTGTCGCAAGTTCAGACATGAAAAAATCCCTATTTCTTTCTTTCTCTCTCTTTTAATAGCTTATACTCAATGCTATCTACAAGTGCCTGCCAGCTGGCTTCAATAATATTCTCAGAAACGCCAACTGTCCACCAAGAGCTTTTTTCATCCTGCGATTCGATAAAAACACGTACCTTAGCTGCGGTACCAGCTTTACTATCTAAAACTCTGACCTTAAAATCAGACAGATGCATCGTTGCTAATTCCGGATAAAAATCCTGTAGGGCTTTACGCAGTGCGCTGTCTAAAGCATTTACCGGCCCATCGCCTTCGCTAGCTGTATGCTCTCTGGTATTATTCACATTAATCTTAATTGTAGCTTCAGATATCAACTTATTATCCTGACGCTTTTCAACCATTACCCGAAACCCTTCCAGCTCAAAAAACTTTTTATATTGCTTTAAGGTCTTTTTGATCAGCAATTCAAAAGAAGCTTCTGCTGCTTCAAACTGATATCCTTCATATTCTAATTTCTGAATAAGCTTATGCAGTTTTTTCGTATTTTTATCATTTTTAGTTAAGTCATACGCTAATTCTTTTGCCTTAAATAAAATACTTGTTTTTCCGGCAAGCTCAGATGCCAAAAATCTACGTTTATTACCTACAGATTCCGGAGATATCTGCTCATATGATCTTGTTGTTTTCAACATTGCGTTTATATGAACCCCGGCTTTATGTGCAAATGCAGAACTACCGACAAACGGCTGATTATCCTGCTGTTTCATATTACTAACTTCACTTACATACCTGGAAACTTCAGTAAGCTCACGCAATTTTTTATTACCCAGACAATACATACCTAACTTAAGCTCTAAACAGGGAATGATCGAACACAAATCAGCATTACCACAACGCTCTCCGTATCCGTTAATCGTACCCTGCACCTGAATACACCCCGCTTCTACTGCCGCAACGCTATTTGCTACAGCCATGGCATTATCATTATGAGTATGAATACCCAGCTCAGTATTGATATTCGCTTTTACTTCACCTACGATCTTAATAACATCTGAAGTCAAAGTACCGCCATTAGTATCGCACAAGATAATTACACTAGCTCCAGCAGCTTCTGCGGCCTTAAGAGTTTTTAATGCATACTCCGGATTATTCTTATATCCATCAAAGAAATGTTCCGCATCGTAAAATACTGTCATCTTTTTTGATTTCAGAAATTTTACTGTATCTGCAATCATCTTTAAATTTTCATCCAGAGATGCCTTCAAAACATCTTTTACATGTAAATCCCAGCTTTTACCAAAAATCGTTACGTACTTTACCCCGGCAGCTACCAACGCCTTAACACTCGGATCCTGACTAGCACGTTTATTTTTTCTACGTGTACTGCCAAAAGCAACAATCTTGGAATTCTTAAATTTGATTTTTTTTACTTTCTGAAAAAATTCCAGATCCTTAGGGTTTGATCCCGGCCAGCCTCCCTCAACAAAATGTACCCCTAACTCATCCAATTTACGGGCAACTAAAACTTTGTCATTTACCGAGTAAGAAATGCCTTCTGTTTGAGCCCCGTCTCTGAGCGTAGTATCATAAATAGATATTTTTCTCATCATAGCCTCTTTTATTTTTTCTTTCCCAATCCAAACGCATCATGAAGTGCTCTGGTAGCAGCTTCTGCTTTTTTCTTTTTGATCACACAGGAAATACTTATCTCTGAAGTTGAAATCATATCGATATTAACCTTGTTCTTAGCTAAAACATTAAACATCTTCGCCGCAACTCCGGGATGACTCTTCATTCCGACACCAACAATCGATATTTTAGCAATATCCTCATCCGCAATAACACTCTCGACTTTAATATCTTTTCCCGCCTTGCGCGCAGTACGTACTGCCTTATTTAAGTCAGTCTTGGGAACCGTAAAAGAAAGATCTGTAAAACCAGTACGACTGACATTTTGGATGATCATATCTACATTAATCTCAGCCTCTGCCAAAACCTTAAAAATCCCCGCCGCAATTCCGGGACGGTCAGGCACATCACAAATCGTCATCTTCGCCTCTTTTTTATTACAAGTTACCCCGGAAATAACAACACCTTCCATCATTTCTTTTGCCTCCTTAGTGATAAGCGTGCCTGGTTTATTACTAAAACTGGAACGCACCTGAATCGGTACATTAAATTTTTTTGCAAAGATTACTGAACGCGCCTGTAATATCTGTGATCCCAACGACGCCATCTCTAACATTTCATCGTAACTTAATGTATTAAGTTTACGTGCATTAGGAACAATTCGCGGATCAGCCGTAAAGACCCCTTCCACATCGGTATTCATCTCACAAGCATCTGCACTTAACGCTTTGGCAATCGCGACCGCGGTAAGATTAGATCCTCCACGCCCTAAAGTAGTAATATCCTGATCAAGAGTCACTCCCTGAAATCCGGCAACAATAACAATTTTACCTTTTTTCAGTTCAGCTTCCATCTTTTTAGTATTAATATCGATAAGCCTTGCTTTGGAATATGATGCATCCGTAATAATACCAACCTGCGCACCGGTAAACGAAATAGCCTCAAATCCGAGTTTATGGATAGCCATAGCCAGTAAAGCTACAGATACCTGCTCTCCTGTAGAGACAAGCATATCATATTCTCTCTCAGAAGGAGAATCAGTTATTTGTGAAGCAAGTTCTATAAGTTGGTCCGTAGTATCGCCTAAAGCAGATACAACAACCACAACTTTATAGCCTTTTTTCTTCGTAGCTACTACACGCTTAGCCACACTTTTAATCCGTGAAGAATCAGCGACTGAAGTACCACCATATTTTTGTACAATTAGTTTATTCATAATAGATTATAATTCTATCGCAAAAGAGGCTTTTCGTCAAGAAAAAGGGGAATTAAGGGAATTTTCGGGATAAGACACTTCAGAAAAAATTATATCGCCTGGTAAATATACTCATTCATTATTTCATTGTTTCTTATTGTTTTTTCAATAACAACTTCCTTATCTACACTAAATTCATCCTGTATTAATGCTAAGCTCAAAGCTAAATTCTCAAGGCTTTCCATGAATTTTTGGCCTGATTCTTGAGATGTTTTTATCTTTTCCATATGAACGCTGAACAGCTGTGCTACTTCGTCAATAGTTCCCAGTATCTCCTCCGGCATCAACATATCTTTAATAATTTGATCTCTTTTAGCAATCATATTACGGGTCAAGCCTAAGGAATTATGCACTGCAGCAATCCGGGGAATCAAAATCTTTGACAGACCTTTCATTTTTTTATTTTCTCGGGACAATTTCCTAAACCGCTTAATCATATCTCCTATTTTTTTCATAACACCTGTTATTACCTGATTATAATTTTCTTTGCGCGTTTTAATATCTATTAACTCATTAATCAACAAATTCACCTGGGCACTAGTCCGGGAAAGTCCTCTACCCTTAAGCCACGCAGATATTTCCGAAAGATTATGTGCTTGATTTTTAATATATTGATCAACATCTCCAATAAGTCCTAAAGCACGCTCCAACTTGTAAACATATGCCCTATCCTCACTTGACTTGATCATATCCGATAATCTCTGCTGAAAAAATGGATGCCCTTTTAATTTTTCCCAAACAGCATTATGCTTTAACAACAAACTTTCTACTTTTTTCAACTTTAGCAGGCCATTGTCCTCTTCCCGTAATCGGATTAAAACTTCTACATCAAAAAGCATATTCCTTATGCTTTCAAGGTATAAATAATTGTTTTCTTGTATATTAGATTCTTTAAACAATAAATCATTACTCCCATTTATTCCATGCCTAAGAAATCCAATCCGTACTTTCAACGCTTTAATCGCTTCTTTAATTTTTATATTCATATTCCGGAAGTCACCGCGAATAAATTCACCGCGTTCTCCCAGGATAGATCCTAAATATTTATGTACTTCATCTTTCAGATCAACGTGTCTTCCTCTCTTATATTCAGACCAAGAATCAACTGAGACCAGCTGTTGTCTTATTGTTTCCTGGTCAAGAAAAACAATCTCTTCTATATCAATATCCCTTATCCGTTGTAAAATAATCATATTTTCCAACGTGTATTTAATATCTTCTTTCTGATTTTCCATCTTATGCATTTCACGCCGCAATGTTGATCTTAATTTTCCAAATTTTTCATGCTTCGGCACAGCCTCATTCTCTGAGTAACTTCCATTTCCTAACATCTGCCCGACAATTCGCCCCTCATTACCGTTAATAACTACTGTTCCGGACAATTCCCTGTCATCTTCCAGCGTAATAACAACATCAAACTTTGCGCCGCTTCTTTTAAGTAAACCTAAAAATGTATCCCCAAACTTATGCTGTAAAACAACCTCATAATATTTTCGCTCAATTCCTAGAAGGCTTTTATCTTTTAAACTTTCTTCTATCGCCCCATACTTCTGAGTAATCCTTCTAATGAACCAGTTGCGTTGCTGCCAAGATTTATCTAACTCGTAATATGATCCGTCCAACTCATAATGAGCATCCAGAAGATGATTTTTAAGTCCAACTTCATCACTTAGCCTATCCAGGTTTTCCTCTCCAAGTTTTTTAAAATAAGAATATGCCTCGTTCGTATATGGATCGTTCGAAGAATTAAATTTTACAGATATCTTACTTATCTGGTCTCGGCTAAAAGGTATTGCATGAGAACCACCCAAAATAGCATTCAAAATTTCTGCTTGAATACGAGCTGGAAAAATAGTTTTAAAGTGAAAATTAAAAATGTCTTCTTCGAAATCACGCCTTTGCAAAATTGTATCCGCACCAGAGATACTGTCTATTCTCACCTGGTATAGCTTTTCAAACGCCGCATTGCCTATCTTAACGACCGGACTTAAACAAGCCTGTTCATAGTCAGCCTTGCCCCTAGCCCAGACAATGCCCGAGAGACTAAGCGCCTGAATTAACAATAAGATACAAACATTAAAAATCTTTTTCTTCATAACTATATACATTCTTTTAGAGTTAAAGATAAAAAAGGTAGTAAAGCATACCATAACATTATACTTTTTGCAAGGGCAACGAGACTAAAGGAGCCAGACTTGTTTGGTATCATTAAAAAACAAAATAGGGCTATTTTTGCAGGATTTTTCTTATCTTTACAGCGTCTTTGGCGATCTGTTTTCTTAATAAATCCGGAGAAGAAAAGTGTTTTTCTTTTCTTGTTTCCTCTATAAAAAAAACCTCTATGTCCTCTTTATATATGTTTTTATCAAAATCAAAAATATGAAGCTCAATAACCTGTTCTTTGGCCGTATGATCAAATGTAGGCCGGGTTCCGATGTTGAGCATGCCGTCATATAATGTCCCTTGAAAAACTGCTTTTACCGCATACACCCCTTCCGGAGGTACTGCCTCCTGATGCGGATCTATATTTGCCGTAGGAAATCCTAACTTATTGCCTCTTTGGGATCCCTTTTTCACTGTACCCAAGACACTAAATTGTCTGCCCAGCATTGTTTCTGCTTTCTCAAGATGACCGGTTTCAATACATCGGCGAATAAGTGAACTACTAAGAATAAATCCGTTATCAGCTAACAGCGGCAGAACCTCAACCTTATAGTTAAAACGCTTTCCACAAGATTTAAGATTTTCAATATCTCCGCTTTTTTTATTACCAAAATTAAATTTTTCTCCAACCACGATCCATGCAGCAGAAATTTTATCCTTTAATATCTTTTCACAAAATGCTTCGGGAGTTAGTCCGGAAAACCACTTTCTAAAATTAGCAATCAGACAAACATCCGCATTCAACTCTGAGATTAAACGAATTCTATGATCCAAACTTGTTAATAACGCCGGGGTTTTTTGCGGATTGGTAACTTTTAAGGGATGGGGAGAAAATGTCAAAATAATACTTGTCCCGTTAAGCTCTCTTGCCTTTTTAACCGCCGCACTAATTATTGCCTGATGCGCTAAATGCACTCCGTCAAAAGTCCCAATCGCTACAACCAAAGGACCTTGATATTTATCTTTTTTAAATTTAGATAACCCTGAAATTATTTCCATTATCCTATAATCCTTTGTTCTATTTTTTCTCTTGGGATATCCCTCAGAATACTCCCATCGAGTGCATCTTCAACCTTATATTCTCCACAGGCCGTACGCCGTAAAGCACTCATATGTCCACCACAACTCAATACTTCTCCGACATCTTCACACAATGTACGAATATAAGTACCTTTAGAACAATGTACAGAAAAATATACATCCGGCAAGTTTATTTCTTTTAGCTCTATATTATATATGTTTATCTTCTGCGGCTTGCGTTCAATTTCAATTCCCTTACGTGCTAAAACATAGAGTTTTTTTCCGCCAATTTTCTTCGCAGAAACCATTGGCGGTATTTGTTCTATAGAACCGATAAATCGCCCCAAAACCTGCTCAATCTGCTCTTGTAAAAACTCAGGAACTTCTTTTTTTTTGAGAATCTCTCCGGTATGATCTGCAGTCTTGGTTGTTACTCCTAAAGTAAGCTTTACCTCGTATTTTTTATCTAGTCCTAAAAAAGATGCGGAAAGTTTTGTCGCCTTTCCGATCAAAAGAATCAACAGCCCTGTAGCCGCAGGATCCAAAGTTCCGGCATGACCAACTTTTTTTACCTGCAATCTCTTTCTTATCTGAAAAACCATATCATGCGAAGTAACTCCCGATGGCTTATCAATCAGTAAGATTCCGTTTATATCCATATTATTTATTGTTAATCGCTTTTTGGACTTGTTCTAATATAAGGCTTTCAGATTCCGCCATTGGTTTATCAATAACACACCCACTTGCCGCAGCATGTCCACCCCCACCGAAAGCTCCGGCAATCTCATTCACATTAACATCTGATTTAGAGCGAAAACTAATTTTCACACCAGCTACATCTTCTAATTCTCTTAAAAAAATAGCAACCTCTACTCCATCAATCATTCTCACCCGGTCAATGAAATCTTCGGTGCTTTCCGATGTAAGACCATTTCTTTTAAACATATCCCTACTCACTTTAATCCAGGCTATTTTACCATCTTCAGAGCGCTGTAAAGTATTTAATGCTTCCCCTAAAAGTTTTATTTCAGCAAACGATTTGTTCTCATATATATACGCATAAATTTCTTTAGGCTTAACATTGAATTTTAAAAGCTCTGCAATGATTTCATGAGTTCTATTTGTTGTATTAGAATACCGAAAAGAACCGGTATCAGTCATAATTGACACATACAAAAATAAAGCCACAAGATCGCCTAATACAACATCACTGCTTTTGTATAAATCATATATCATTTCTCCCACAGAAGAAGCTTCTGCATCTGCCCAGTTAATATCTCCAAACGGAGCATTGCTTATATGATGGTCAATACTGATAACATATCCATTCTTTAATAATTCCCGAACTTTCCCGATTCTTTCAAGCCCTGGACAATCAACAATAATTACCGCATCAAACTGAACATCACTACCCCTAACATCACAATAGCATTCAATATCTTTACTATCCGGCAAAAACATATAGTTCTTCGGCACAGGATCATTATTAATAATACGCACAGATTTACCCATAGCTTTCAACATTTTGGCCATTGCCAGCTGACAACCGATAGCATCACCGTCAGGATTTATATGAGTACTTATTAAAAACCGTTCATGTTTTTTTATTGCATCTAGAATCTGTTTTTTAATCATTCTCCAAATCCTTCCCTTCTGTATCCTTATTCTTTTTTTCTTCTTCTAATTTTTCGAAAATTTCATTTATCCTCATACTATATTCCCCTGATTCATCAAGCTGAAAACAAAGATCCGGGGTATATCGTAATTCCATACGTTCTCCAACGAGACGTCGGATATACTTCAAGGCACTATCTAACCCTTCCTGAGCTTCTTTTTTTTGTTCATCCGTACCCATAATGCTGTAAAAGATACGTGCGAATCTTAAATCCGGCGCTAATTTTACCCTAGTTATGGTAAAAAATCCGATCCGCGGATCCTTGATCTGATCATGAATTATAGTACTAACCTCTTCTTTAATCCGCTGTGAAACTCTCTCTTGCCTCTGACTCATTAGAAACTCTCCCTTTTTCAGTTGATCACTTTCGCGATATCTTTTTTATATATAAATCATAGTTCATGTGCAGCTGCTTCATTCTGTTAATTGCCTTTAAAGGATGCGGCTCACTTAAAAGTTGTTTCAATTCCTTTTCTATCCGAAATTTATTTAAACGATTCAGCATCCCCTGATTAATCGCATCCTTAAGTAAGTATTCCGTATGCTCGTCTATCTGAAAATCAAATCTTTGTTCAAAACGTATCGCACGGAATATTCTTGTCGGATCATCCTCAAAACTTAAGTCATGTAATATTCTGACTTTTTTGCTTTGAATATCTTTCTGAGCATTAAAAAAATCAACAATTTCACCAAAGTTATTGCGGTTCAGTTTTACCGCCAAAGTATTTATTGTAAAATCACGGCGAAATAGATCTTGTTTTATAGAACTGGATTCAACCATCGGTAAAGCCCCCGGATGCTCATAAGATTCTGTCCGTGCTGTAGCAATATCTAACAAAAACCCATTTTTTAGTTTTACCTTAGCTGTCTTAAATCGCTGATGCAGTTTCACAGAAGCTTCTAAACTTTCGGCTAAATACTGCGCATATTCTAAGGCGTCTGCTTCGACGACTACATCCATGTCATGATTCTCGCGCTTAAGCAGTAAATCCCGTACAAATCCGCCCACTACATAAACCGAAATATCATGGCGATCACCAATCGCTCCAATTTTTTTTAATATATTGTAAATATCCTCTGGCAAAAAATCTTTCATTTCATCATGGACATTTTTTATCATCAGAGTCCCTTTTGACCATTTAACAAATTTTTGGCGCCCCCTGGGAGGATCGAACTCTCATCCCAAGCTCCGGAGGCCTGTGCTTTATCCATTAAGCTAAGGGGGCATAAAAGTATTATTTAACTCTAATTTCCGTCTAATGTCAACCCAGATTTTGTATCCGGGTCAAGGCCTCGGATGGAATTTATGGTGAATAGACTTTAATCTGTCTTTATTCAAATGAGTATAAATTTGTGTCGTCGAGATATTGCTATGTCCTAAAAGTTCCTGAACTATCCTCAAATCAGCCCCCCTCTCTAAAAGATGGGTAGCAAATGAATGTCTTAGCGTATGCGGAGATACTTTCTTGCTGATATTTGCCAGCGCAGCATAGCTCCGGATCAACTTCCAAATCATCTGGCGGGATATATTTGTTCCATTCTTAGATATAAAAATATATTTACTCTCTTTTTCCTTTAATAACTGTCCTCGGGCATCCTGGATATAATCAGATATAGCATCTTGTGCCAGTTTCCCCATCGGAATTATTCTCTCTTTTCCTCCTTTTCCCATACAGCGAATAATCCCTAATTTAAAGTCAATATCCGGTAACTTTAAATTAACTAATTCCGAAACACGCATCCCGGTAGCATACATTAGTTCAAAACATGCCCGATCACGAATATGTTTTACTCTATCGCCCCGAATAATCTTTAAAAATTTATCAACTTCACCAACAGAAAGCACATCCGGTAAATATTTAGCCAGACGAGGAGATTCTAAGAGCTCGGTAGGGTCTTCTTTTATATATCTTTGACTTACCAGGTATCGAAAAAACACTTTAACCGCCACAATACTACGAGCAATAGAACTAGCTTTTAAATCCATCTCCTTAAGCACATACACAAATCCGACAATATCTCCGTGTTTGAGTACCCGAACATCTGACTTTCCATCATTTTCTAAATATTTAAAAAATTTTACCAGATCTCGTTTATAGGCCGCAACCGTATTTGCAGATAGTCCCCTTTCCAGGGTAATATAATTTAAGAATTCTTCAATAAAACGTATTGTTGACATAATATGTGTGGTTTTTAATTTATAAGATTACTCTTTTAAAAAGGCTATGATTTTTTTCACATCCTGCCAAACCAGCTTTTTATCAGCTGGATTACGCAGTAAATAGGCGGGGTGATACGTCGGCATTACAGGAATTCCGTTATATTCATAAAATTTGCCACGCAACCTTGAAATCGGAATTTTTTCATCAAGCAAAGACCAAGCTGCGATCTTACCTAACGTACAAATAACCTTTGGCTTGATCACGGTTAAAAGCTCTGATAAATACGGTCGACATTGTATTATCTCTTCCGGAAGAGGATTGCGGTTAGCTGGAGGACGACAACGCAAAATATTCGTAATATACACATCTCTCCGGGACATTCCCATAGCCTGAATTATCTTTGTTAGCAGCTGCCCGGCTGCACCCACAAACGGCCTGCCTGATCTATCTTCGTCTCTTCCCGGTGCTTCTCCGATAAACACAAGGTCACTATCTAAGCTGCCTTCTCCAAATACAACATTAGTTCTTGACTCATGCAGCTTGCACAAAGTACAAGTCTTAACTCTCTCAATAATCTTTTCACATTTTTCAATCTTGCTACCTTCAGCATTAATACTACAAGTAGAAGAAGAATCCCGCTTGTCCTTACCAACTAAATCCTGAGAAAACCAGGATTCCAGTTCCAGATTTTTACTAATCACTTTTATAGCTTGTGTTATTGCTTCTTTAATAAATCCTCTATCACCCATTTACTTACATTCTCCGCAGCATCCGGTTTTGCTATTTTTGTTGTGTTTTCTTTCATCTGTTTTAGTTTCTTTTGATCATCAGATAGAAATGAACTTATTTGTCCGATAATATCATCAATATTTATCAGCCGCGTTCCGATATTATACTTTTCTATAATCTCGGCATTCCTTGTCTCCTGTCCGGGAATCGGCCTAATAATAATCATGGGCAATCCTTTAGCCAATGACTCAGAAACAGTAAGCCCGCCTGATTTGGAAATAATCAAATCCGACGCATTCATGCATTCATCCATATTCGTAACATAACCAAAAACTTTTACTTTCTTTTTAAGATTCTTTCCGGCTAACAACTCTTGTAACCCGGCGTTTTTTCCGCAAATGATTAACATCTGCAAAGATTCATCCATTCCATCTAAACAATCCACAATCTTTTCTATCGGCCCCACGCCAAAACCACCGCTGGTAACCAAAATTGTAAGTTCTTGGGTATCAATACCTAGTTTTTCACGCATACTTTCCTGCGAATGACACTTCCTGAATTTCTCTTCTATCGGGATTCCGGTAACACGTATTTTTTCTGAAGGCACTCCTTTATTGATCAATTCTTCCTTAGTAAGATCACTAGCAACAAAATAATAATCCGTCCCTTTATTAATCCAAAATTGATGAACCCCAAAATCGGTAACTCCACAAACAACCAAGCCTTTGTAAAGTCCTTTTTCTTTTAAGCGCGCAAGAAGCTGTGCTGAGAAAAAATGCACACAAATTACAACTTCCGGTTGTTCTTTCAAAATATATTTAATCAGAGGCCTCCCCTGCAAACCATTAAAAAGACGTCTCATAAAACCAAACACAGGGATAAGCGGTGGGAAATTTAATAAATCGAAGAAAATACCCCATACTAAAGGGACATACCTAACCAGAAACATATATACCGCCGGATAGGCTTTCTTAAAAAATGGGTTCGTATAGTCTAATGCATCAATTTTTAATATTTCAGCATTAGGAATATTCCGGCTGGTAAATGAATGGGAAAGGGCTTCTGCTGCCTTACGGTGCCCAGCTCCAGCTGAGGCATGAATAATTAAGATCTTCAATATCAATCATCCTTTATTTGTTTAAAATCAACTTTATTATGCAACAAGTCATCTCGCATCAGCACTCCGCCGGATACGATTATCTTAAACGCTTCTTCAATCGATATATCTAGAAATATTACATCTTTTTTAGGCACAACAACGAAAAACCCGGTTATCGGATTTGGTGCAGATGATATATAAACACAAACCGCATCTTTTTCTTTATCATCACCTTTCTGCGAGCAAAACTCATTGGTTACAAAACCAATGGTATACACATTCTTTAGCGGATACTCAAACAAGACAACCTTTTTAAAAGCAACTTTATCCGAAGAAAATAAAAATTTCACCAATTGTTTAATCGCAGGATATATCTGGGGCACTAAAGGAATCCGCAGAAACAACCGCTCCCAAAAAGGAACTATCTTTTTAACAAACACATTTGTGGCCAAAAGCCCGGTAAAAAACATTAAAACAATAACCGCTAAAATTCCCAGGCCGAAAAATGAAGTACCAAATGTGTTTTCCAGTAAAGGATTAATATATCGCCCCAGCAAATTATCAATAAATTTAACAGAAGCAAAAAGTATTTTTACCGTAATAACAATCGGCAACAACACAACCAAACCAGTTATAAAATATCTACGTAATTTTGTTTTCATCATTTTATTTTACTCAACAATTAGCCCGCTAAACCCTAAAAAAGCAAGCGACATTAATCCGGCAATTATAAAAACTATCGGAACCCCTCTAAATGCTTTAGGAATATCCGCAGTCTCTAAGCGTTCACGAATACTCGTCATTAATATAAGCGCTAATGCAAAGCCTACGCCGGCACTGAACCCATGAATTATACTTTCTATAAAATTAAGATTATTCTGCGCATTTAAAAGAGTAACAAATAATACCGCGCAATTACAGGTAATCAGCGGCAGATAAATCCCCAATGCCTTGTACAGAATTGGGTTGAATTTTCGTACAAATATCTCTACCAACTGGACAAAACAGGCAATAATCAAAATAAATGAAATTATATTAAGGTACTCCAGATTATATGGAACCAAAATATAGTGATATATCGGCCAGGTTATAATTGAGGACATCGTTACAACAAAGGTCATAGATATCCCCATGCCTACAGCTACATCTAACTTCTGAGAAACTCCGACAAACGGACATAACCCCAAAAACCTAGCCAGCACAAAATTATTCACAAATATAGCTGAGATAACCAAAGCAATAATTCGTGTAAAGTTTATATCCATGTTAAGCATTCTTTCTTTGCTGCAATGTATTCATTTGGCTTAAAATCGCCATGATCACACCGATCGTCAAAAAAGCCCCCGGAGGAAGAATCATAGCTATAGCCGGATTAAATCCATCTCCTACCAACACAAATCCAAACAATTGACCTGAGCCTAAGATTTCCCTTATCGCCCCAATTAGAACAGTTGCTAAAGTAAATCCTGCCCCCATACCTAATGCATCGGCAATAGATAATGAAATACTGTTTTTAGAAGCAAACGCCTCAGCCCTGCCCAAAATAATACAATTTACTACCATGATATCTACAAACAAGCCCAATTCAGCATAAAGCATCGGAAAATATGCCTGTAAAACAAGCTTAGCAATCGTAACAAAGGTCGCAATAATCAAAATATAACATGGAATCCTCACCTGAGCTGGGACAAAATTCTTAATCAAAGAGACAAAGATATTAGATCCCAATAAAACAAATGTTGCCGCCAATCCAATACCAAGTCCGTTTTTAGCAGTTACAGTAACCGCTAACGTAGGACAAAGTCCCAACATTAAACGAAAGGTAGGATTTTCCGTACAAACGCCGTTCCAGAAACATTTTTTCAAGCACCCTATATTTTTCATTTCTTTTCCCATGCATATACCAACGGACTGGCAATAAATACTGTTGAGTACACCCCACTAATGAATCCGACTAAAAGAATAAACGCTAAATTATGTAAAACCTCTCCTCCTAGAAAATATAAAGCAGCCACAATTGAGAGAGTTGTTACGGATGTCCAAATCGTACGTCCCAGAGTCTGGTTAATACTCAAATTAATAACATCCCTAAAGGTTGTCTTACGCATAAGCCGCATATTCTCCCGGATACGATCATACGTAACAATTGTATCATTTATCGAATAACCGGCTACAGCCATAAATGCAGTAACAATCAACAAATCTATGGGTCTGTTAGTAAAAGTACAAAAAGCAATCGCTATCAAAACGTCATGGAACAAAGAAACCACGCCGGCTATTCCATAAACAAAATCCTTAAACCTAATCCAGATATAAAGACAAATGCTCAAAAGAGCCAATGATAAAGCAATCGCCGCATTCTTTTTCAGAATTTTTCCGACCACCGGCCCTACGCTTTCTACCCGCAAAACTTCAGCTTTATTGCCCGGAAATTTTTCAGCCAGAGCTGTTGTTATTTCATCTGCGTAATTAGCTTCTGTTTTAATTAATACTTTTTCCGGATTTCTGCTATCCTGCTGAATAGCTGCATCCTGCAATCCAATACCTTTCATTGCCTCTCGCAATGAATCAATTTCTACTGCCTGCGTAAATTGAAACTCCTGCAATGCTCCACCTTTAAAATCTATTCCGTAATTATCCTCACCTTTCTTATTAAATAGGAAAAGTCCGCCAATAATGAGAACTAACGATAAAGAATAACATATCCAGCGTACCTTAATAAAATCTATCTTTGTCGAAGGAATCAGCTGTAACATCTTAAGCGATAAATTTTTCCAGCGTAGAGTCAAAACATCTATTAACAACCGGGTAACCACAATCGCCGTAAACATACTAGCCAGCAAACCGATAATAAGAGTTAATCCAAAACCGCGAACCGGACCAGATCCCAGCCAAACCAGTAAAACCGAGGCAATTATCGTAGTAACATTAGAGTCCAGGATTGCCGGAAATGCCCGACCATATCCATTATTAATCGCTGTCCTGATTGATTTTCCTAATTTCAATTCTTCACGAATACGTTCATTAATAAGTACATTCGCATCAACCGCCATCCCAATCGTCAAACCGATACCGGCAATACCCGGCAAAGTCAGTGTAGCCTTTAGCATTACTAAAGCCGTCAATACCAGCAATATATTTAAAAGCAAAGCTATATTAGCGAGAACACCGCCAATAAAATAATATACTGCCATAAATACAATTACCCCAATACCTCCGATAATCGTAGCCGTAACTCCGCTTTTAATTGAATCAGCTCCCAGAAGAGGACCTACGGTTCTTTCTTCTTCAACCACAATCGGAGCCGGCAAAGCACCAGCTCTAAGGATATTGGCTAAATCTTTCGCTTTATCCATACTGAAATTTCCGGATATTTCCGCTGAGCCCTGGGAAATTCGCTCCCTGATTACCGGAGCAGAATAAATATATCCATCCAATACTATTGCCAAACGACGATTCACATTAGCTCCGGTAATGTTACCAAACATCTTGGCCCCTTCGCCGGTAAATTCTAATTTAATACTTGGACGGCCATATTGATCCCGGCTAATAACCGCATCTGCCAAACTATCACCGGTCATTACCGCATTGCTCTCTAAAAGTAGAGGTTTTTCATCTTCATCATATTTTAATTCATATCCGGACGGTACATCATCAGTAGCTAAGGTTTCCCTCAACTTTTCTTCGTCATCAGACACTAAACGAAACTCAAGCTGAGCAGTACTCTTAATTAATTCAAGAGCCCTCTTTCTATCAGTCACACCAGGCAACTGTACAATAATCTGATTTTTCCCCTGTCTGGAAATCACCGGCTCACTTACCCCAAATTGATCAATTCTTTTTCGGATAATCTCAATTGCCCTTTCGACTGCATTATTCCTTTTTTCACCAGCAACATCGTCCGGCAATTTAGACACGTCCACACTTAAGGTAAGAAACATGCCTCCCTTTAAATCAAGACCTAGATTTATCTTCTCATTAAGCGGATATATAACCCAGGTACAAAACAGCGTTAATCCGATAATTAGAAATAGTTTAATTTTGAGATTTTTCGGCATATCTTATTCTCCTCTCGATTTTTTCACTGTAGATATAGCACTTTTCTGAAATTCAATTTTCACATTATCAGCTACTTTCAATACCAAACTGTCCGTTTTAACATTAACTACTGTACCGTTAATTCCCCCAGCAGTAATAACTTCGTCATTCTTCTTAATTTTAGAAATCATATCCTGCTGTTCTTGCTGTTTTTTCTGCTGTGGCTTGATAAGAAAAAAATAAAATACCAGAAAAATAATAATATACATAGGAAAAAGTACTAAAAAACTTCCCTGTCCCTGAGTCGAAGTTCCTTCTCCGGTACCCTGCGCAAAAGCTAATGTTAATAAATACACTTTCTACCTCCTAGTTAAAAACGTAACTATAATTAAAATAACCTGTTATCTATGCAATTCCTCTAAACAGGTAAATAGTATAGCTCATTTCTCTTTAGACTTCAATACTTTTCCCAACCTTACTCGATAGGAGAGTTATATGGAAGTTATTTTTTATGTGCAAATATTAAGAATTAGGGGATGGACAAGAAGGATGTTTAAATTTTTATATAGCCCGTAACATTATTAAGACCTATTGTTCTCACAGTACCACCAGAGTCTTTAAGGTATATCGTAGCCTGCCCCCCAGACAAACCACCCCTACTATTAAATAATGCCGCATCCTTGCCCAAATCGCTATCAAAACCTAAAGTCGTAGAAGCACCATCAACGATAATCCCATCCCGAGTCTCATAGGTAGAACCAATCAGAGTAATAACTGTGTCCACTTTTTTAAATATATAATATTGAGATGGAGGCCCATAATCAAAAGCTACTCCATGCTTATCCTGAGTCGTAATCGCCAAGCTCTTCGCCTGCTCTAAGACCATTTTTATTTCTTTAGCACAATTTTTTAAGGCTGTTCCGGAACGGTAATTGAATAGATATGCTGAGGTCATACTGATAATCATGACAATAATCCCCAATACCACGATCATCTCGATAAGAGTAAATGCAGATATTTTTTTCATAACCTAGATTATATCATAAAACATAACAACTAGGTACCTCATAATATTAAATAGATTGCATAACAAGCTGTGATTGCTTTGCTGTTTCTGCTTGCATCTCTGTGATAGAACCTACCCCCATAAATACGCTCACATCCCCGCCTTTTATAAGCTCCACCATACGCCTCATAGCTCCAGCAGCAACAGGAAACACATTATCCATCTGAGAACTTTCTGTTTCCCATAATTCTTCTACCTTGTCAAATAATAACGCTCTTATAGCTTCTACCCTTACAATGGAATAATTCTTATCTTGAACGACCCAACCATACTCATATTGGTTATACAAATCTACGTGACTTTCACCATCGGCTAATTTAAGTAATTGGTCACGATTAAAATTAATAAATGTATCTATTTCTTGTAACGCCAAGCCTCGAGCTCCTTTAAGCATATCTTTGATCTTTTTAGTATCAATATTCTTGTTTACCTGCGGAATTATTTTCTTAAGATATTCAATCATATCTTTTGCAGTATTCATCTGCTGCTGCTGTTCCTTCTCCCCCACTAAAGCTGGATCTTCCCATCTAGGCACATGCAGTATTTTTGCCAACACAGCAATCTCATAAGGCAAAAATGACCATATCCCTTTATCTCTTAAATCCGTAGAAGACACCTGTAAACGCTGAACTGACGTAACAATAGAATTACCACTCATGTATTTCTGACCAGCAATCAGTAATTCCGAAGCTGTTTCTCCAGGACGACCATTAAAGAAATTGCCCATAGATAAATCTTTTTCCCCTAATCCTAACCGCCCTCTTAATTTTTCTCTTAAAAGCATTACTTTTCCAATACAATCTAATATTGCGCTTTTCTTAGGGGTATATGTATGTCCCTGATGATCCCCTCCGGCACCATGTTTCCAATCAACATTAGTTACTGCATTAAGAGTAACACGTGCATTATGTTCTATGATCAGAGGTAAAATATGTTCTCCATCCGGTTGAAACGTATGATCCTGACGCATCCAGGGAGAGTAAACAACTACTTCCTTGTCAAACATATCATTTATCAGCCCAGTCATTATCTGTGCCGTAAGTTGCCTTAATACCAAAGAAGTAAGAGTGGACTTGCGATGATCAAAGTTATCTATTTCCGTTATAAATTTATCTGCCTTGCCGGAAACTAAGCCATTTAATATTGTAATTATATGACCTAAATGTCCTGGATCATTTTTAGCTGGGAATGATATAACACGACTCCGGCGAACAGTTCCATCCGGCAAAGTAACTTTGTCAAAACGCACCTCTGAGGTATTATCCTCCGGAGAAACTCTCAACTTAACTGCATCCGGGTTAACTTCTCCAGTTTTCAACATTTCACTATATTGAACAATTAGATTTACAATATCACGAAAACCTTCTCTTAATCTCGCATAAAGAAAAGCATTTTCTTCCGGAGTCCCATCGATTAAAGAATAAGGTAAAACACCATTTAAAGAGTACGAAGACCAACGCACTAAAGTTTCTTTCTGCTTATCTGTTAGTTTTTCATGCGTTTTAATATCATTAATCAACTCTTCACAAAGCCGGCGTTGATTTGCCATATCTAGAGACATCTCTTCTTTTGAATATTCACTTTTTTGAGGACGAGTTTGGCTTCTTTCTCTTAAACGATTTTCTGCATCTGTAAATCTCTTTTTGAACTCTTGAAGTTTTTGATTTTCAGGATTTCGCGCCTCTTCTATAGTTATGGTTTTCAAAAACGCTTTAAACTCACGGCTTACATCATCCATCTCTTGAATTAGTTGAGGGTCAATTTCCTTCAATTCTTCAAGGCTATCAGTAGTCTGAGAATATTCCCCCACTGTTTTCTTAAACTCATCTGATTGCATATTAAAACGTGGAGACAAATATGAGGCAACATTACCGCTAGTACTCACAGCAATATCTTCGGCCCGAACCAAGCCCAAGAAAGGACTGGTAAGCATTGTAATAGCTAGAATTATTGTTAGAAATTTCTTACTTGTGGGTCTTCTCATTGATATACTACCTCCTTATTATTATATATAAACTGTCAGAGAATTATAAATTATCAAAAGTATTATAAAGACGTTAAAGTATAGCATATCTCATATAATCATGCAAATCTTTTTTGCGAACATTACTCTTTTAATACCAATCACTTGCAATTTCTTAATAATAAAATATAAGATCTTTTTAAAGACTATTCTAAAGATCTGAAGCTACACATTATTTACTTTGACTTAAAAATTTCGCCTTAAACTTTAAAAACCGGTCTTCCTGAATTGCCTGGCGGGCATTTTTAATCAAATTGATATAAAAATGAATATTATGTAAGGATAACAAGGTAGGCCCAAGCATTTCATGTGCGTAAAATAAATGTCGAATATATGCTCTGGTAAAATTTTTACAGGTATAACAATCACAGGTATCATCTACCGGGGTTAAGTCTTCTGTGTATTGGGCGTTCCTTAAATTCAACTTGCCCTTCATCGTAAAAGCATTCGCAGTCCGGCCATAACGTGTAGGAATAATACAATCAAACATATCTGCACCATGCCCAATACTTTCTAAAATATCCTCCGGAGTACCCATGCCCATAATATAACGCGGTTT
Organism: PVC group bacterium; assembly: GCA_024231215.1. Classification (GTDB taxonomy): domain Bacteria; phylum Omnitrophota; class Gorgyraeia; order B26-G9; family B26-G9; genus JAAEQR01. The sequence goes on from JAAEQR010000142.1 coordinate 202,705, forward strand.
ATTTTCCGGTAAGAACGGTAAAGTATGCGCCACAATTTTATAAATAAGTTCCGCAGGTTCTCCCACACTCACTCCACCTACTGCATAGCCGTCAAAATCCATAGCAACCAATTTCTCCGCACACTCCTGGCGCAAGTCTTCATATGTAGAACCCTGCACAATGCCAAACATCATCTGGCTCGGAGATAATTGTTGTTCCCGGCTGATCTGAGCCCATTTTAAAGTACGTTCCATAGCAACACGTGCATAATCGTGTTCACACGGATATGCCGCACATTCATCCAAAATCATACAAATATCACTACCTAGATCTTTTTGTATCTCTAAACATTCTTTGGGCCCGATAAAGTGTTTCGATCCGTCAATATGAGATTGAAAATGTACCCCCTCATCATTTATCTTACGCAATATCGCTAAACTAAACACCTGATATCCTCCGCTATCAGTAAGTATAGGCTTATCCCAACTCATAAACTTATGCAAGCCTCCGGCAGCTTTTATCAATTCCGTTCCCGGCCGCAAATAAAGATGATATGCATTACCCAAAATTATCTCAGCACCGCTCTCATTAAGCATTTGAGGCGTAAGCGCTTTTACTGTGGCCTGGGTTCCCACTGGCATGAATACCGGAGTCTGCACTTTACCATGCGCTGTTTTCAGCTCTCCCAACCTTGCTTTTGAATTTTTATCGTTGTGTATTAATTTAAAACTCATATTCTCTTATCCCTGTTATATTATAATCATACAATCGCCGTAGCTATAAAATCTATACTTTTCTTTTACTGCTTCGGCATATGCCTTAAGCATCAATTCTTTGCCTCCAAAGGCACAAACCAACATCATTAAAGTCGTCCTGGGTAAATGAAAATTAGTCAACATCATATCCACAGCCTTAAAGTCATACCCTGGATAAATAAAAATATCAGTATCTCCCACGCCAGCTTTTAAATTAAACTTTTCATTTTCCTTCTTAGTACATGCTTCTAATACCCGGCAGGCAGTTGTCCCTACCGCACAGATCCTGTTTCCCGATTCTTTTACCTTTTCTATTTTTCCTACTGCAGCAGAAGAAAGCTCAAAAGATTCTCTATGCATTTTATGCTGAGTTATATTGTCTGTCTTTACCGGAGTAAATGTACCTAAGCCGACATGCAATGTGAGATAAATCGCATCTATACTATTTTCTTTAAAACTTTTCAATGTTTCATTTGTGAAATGCAAACCCGCTGTAGGAGCTGCAATTGCTCCGGGATTACTCGCATAAACAGTTTGATACCGCAAATTATCTTCTGCCTTCGACTTTCGTTTAATATACGGCGGCAACGGCATATCACCTATTTCATCGAGTATAGTCTCAATATCTTCAGAGTTGTTAAATTCCAAAAGTTTCATCTGCTGTTGTTTTGCTAATTCACTCTCCCGGCAAACAGCTTTTGCTTTTCCGTCCTTAAAAACAACTTCTCTGTCTGGTTTGAATTTTGAACCTGGTTTTGCTTTTATCAGATACTGGTTTTTATCCAATCGTTCCACCAGCAAAACATCTACTTCTCTTTCTCCTATCTTACCAATTAAACGCACCGGACGTACTTTAGCATTATTTAAAACTAAAGCATCTCCTGGATTAAACAATCTTTCAAGTTCCTTAAAAGAAGAATGAGTAATGCTGTCTTTTTTACGGTCAACAATCAAAAGCCGCGAATCATCACGCTTCTGCGCCGGAAACTGAGCAATCAATTCTTTTGATAAATCATAATCAAATTCTGAAATATTCATAAACCCCAACTAAGACATCACAAAAACACGTCTTCTCGCTAAGCCCGCTGCGGCTTCCTGCCTTGCGACCGCGCGTCTCGCCTATTTTTACATCCTTGTAAAAATTACGCCTCAAACCCTTAAGGGTTCCACGAGCGCAGCGAAGTGCAAGCGCCATTTTTGTTCTGTCTATTACTATGTTAAATAGTATTCTTTTCTTCTAAACTAAATTTACAACCGCAGTAATTCTGACGATACATATTTTTTTCTTTTGAAATTTTTACAGCTTCCTGATATCCACGCCTGAAATTATCAAAATAAAATTTAATACCAGTCTCATCAGCTATTTCATCACCTATCTTATGAATAAGTTCAATGTTCTGATAAGGACTGACCATTAAAGTAGAGCTAAAAGTATCACAGCCTGACTCCTTGGCTTTCTGCGCCGTCTTACGCAACCTTAACTCCCAGCACTTATGACAACGTTTGGGCATCTGCGTATCTTCCCCCAATGTTTCAAAAAACAAACTATCTTCATACTCAGGATGAACGATAACCGGACATTCTGACTGTCTTGCATAATCCGACAAACAATCACGGCGGTGATTATATTCTTCAATTGGATATATATTAGGATTATAGAAAAAGGCAGTAACTTCATATCCCTGGGAACGTAGTTTTTCCAAAGGATATATCAGGCAGGGGCCACAGCAGGCATGCAAAAGCACTTTCTTGTTACTCACCCGAAAACATCTCCTTTTGCATATCTCCAGTAGCTATTTTTCCCAGATGTTTATATGCGGCTTCGGTAACCTGCCGGCCGCGAGAAGTCCTCTTCAAAAAACCAATCTTAAGCAGAAATGGCTCTACTACATCAATAATTGTATCGCTCTCTTCATTAAGCGTAGCCGCTAATGAATCTATACCTACAGGGCCTCCCTCATAAGTATCCACAATAACTCCCAAAACCCTGCGGTCAATATCATCCAAACCCATACTATCTATACCCTGCAAATCAAGCGCAGCGTTTGTAATCTCAGGCGATACTTTACCATCTGCCTTTACCTGTGAATAATCACGTACACGCCGTAATAATCGATTAGCCACACGCGGTGTACCGCGTGCTCTCTTAGCAATCAAAACAGCGCTATTCTCGTCCATATTCATTCCAAGTTTATCCGCTGATTTTTTAATAATATTCACCAATTCCTGCCAGGGGTAAAAATCCAAATGAGAATACATACCAAACCTGCTGCGTAACGCAGCAGTCAGAAGTCCGGAACGTGTAGTCGCTCCAATCAATGTAAAAGGTTTAAGATTGAAATTTATTGTCTTAGCATATGGGCCCTTATCAATTACAAAGTCAATCTTATAATCTTCCATAGCCGGATACATAAATTCCTCGACAACCTTTGAAAGCCTGTGAATCTCATCGATAAACAATACATCTCCGTGTTCCAAGTTAGTAAGAATACCGATCAAATCTCCGGCTCTGTCAATTGCCGGTCCGGAAGTAGTACTGATCTTTGTTCCCATTTCATGCGCAATGATATGAGCTAAGGTCGTCTTCCCCAGTCCGGGAGGTCCGGAAAAAATAAGATGTTCTAAAGGTTCCTGCCTGGCTTTTGCCGCCTGAATAGCGATCAGCAAGTTTTCTTTAATTTTTTCTTGCCCAATAAAATCAGCAAACTGAAGAGGCCGCAAAGAAAGATTAAGAACCGCATCTTCATCAGTCTCTTCCCTGATCAAGACAGGTTCACGCAGAAATTTCTCTGCGTCTGCATCTTTTTTATTGTTTGACTGTCTGTCTGTAAACTTCATTTAAAAGCTCTTCCGCGTTATTAACTTGAGGGTTTCTCTGCAAGGCTTTTTTAACCATCTGTTGGGCTTCGGGCTTCCGATATTGAAGCTGTAAGAGAACAGAAACAGCTTCATCTTCAAACCCATTCGGAGTTTCTACAGGTACTACTTCTCCTCCCATAGACTGAATTAATCCAAACTTACCAACTTTGCCCTGTAATTTTGCTACAATTTCTCTGGCTCTCTGCTGCCCTATTCCAGGCAGTGATTTCAAAAATTTAACATCTCCGGCATCAATCGCCCGAGCAATATCAGCAATAGGTTCACTAAGCGCTTTTACTGCAGCCTTTGGCCCGACCCCGGAAACAGTAATAAACTTTTCAAAAAACTCTTTCTCTACCTCATTAATAAAACCAATTAATATTGGAATACTTTTTGACGGATCGCTTTGATAATAATGAAACGTTACAAATTCCATATCGTTTTCATCTGTCTTTAAACACTTCAAAATCCCCTGTGGGATATACACCTCATATCCTAAACCGCTTACTTGAAGGATAATAGAGTGTTCTTTCTTTTGAATAACTTTTCCGCTAATTCGGCTAATCATAATCTTCTCTTTGCTGCGTTAATATGGGTTACAGCCAAGGCTAAAGCATCGGCAACATCATGTGGTGAAGGAACCTGTTTTAATCCTAGAATCTCTTTGATCACATGCTGCATTTGCATTTTTGTCGCAGCACCGGTACCAGCAACGGCTTTTTTTACCCGTTTTGCCGGATAACTCACTACATCTATATTCTTTTCTGCTGCTGCCAAATAAACTGTTCCCCGGGCATGTGCCATTAATATTGCAGTTCTCGGATGCTTATAATGCGAATACAACTCTTCCAGCGCAATAACCTGCGGATTATAAACATCTAATATTTCTTTAAAACCGCTATAAATCTTATGAATCCGGGTTGTGAATTTTTCTTTCGAAGTCGTCTTAATCACCCCGGCTTCTAATAACACCAACGTTTTATTTTGTCCTTTTAATTCAATAATCCCATATCCTGTACATATTAAGCCGGGATCTATACCTAATACTCTCATTTATTATTCAAGCTCCGCTAAAATTTGATCCGGAATATCAAAATTAGCATATACACCCTGCACATCGTCATGATCTTCTAAAGTTCCAATAAGATTTAAAACTGACTGCGCTGCTGCTTTATCTGTAATCTTTACCGTATTCGCCGGAATCATCGTTAATTCAGCTGATTCCGGAGTAATTCCGCTATCAATAACCGCTTTTTTTACAGTTTCAAAATCATTAACCGGAGTAGTAATTTCATATATATCTTCCAGAGTCACCATATCTTCTGCCCCGTTTTCCAAAATAATATTCATAAGCTTATCTTCATCGCTTTGCTTTTTATCAACGATAATTAATCCTTTTTTCGTAAACAACCAGGCAACAGATCCTGCTCCAGCCATATTGCCGCCTTTTTTCGTAAATATACTGCGAACCTCGGCTGCACTTCTATTCTTATTATCAGTTAATACATCGACAAGAATTGCCACCCCGCTAGTTCCATACCCTTCATAGGTCATTTCCTCATATACCACCCCAGGCAGCTCACCCGTACCTTTCTTGATCGCTTTATCAATGTTGTCCTTGGGCATATTCGAATCTTTTGCCTTAAGAATAGCCAAACGTAAACGTGGGTTAGTCTCCGAATTACCCCCACCAAAACGTGCCGCTACAGTCAACTCTTTAATCAATTTGGTAAATACTTTTCCCCGCTTTGCGTCAGTTGCAGCTTTTTTATGTTTTATACTTGCCCATTTTGAATGTCCTGACATAAAATATCACTCCTATCTTTTTTGTTTATATTTATATTATAACAAAAACTAGCCTTATTACCAATTTATTACCCAGCTGGCTTATGTTGGATTATATTTAACAATTTTAGTTTTAAAAGTACGAGTAATTGTCTTCCCACTAATAGTCCACTGCACATCAACCGTTATATCTCTTGTTTTCCCGCCGTTGCCAGAGGCCACAGTAATTTTATATGCAAATCCCGGATAATCAGAACAAGGCAAATATGCACCGGCTGTATCTTCTGCATCTGCCCCCGTTATATTTGTGTAACTCGCAGCGCGCACTTGTGCCATAACACCTTGCGCAACCATCACAGCCTTATTTATATCCGCAGCCTTACGAGAGGACTCGAGTGCAACCGGTAAATACGCCATAACGGATATTAACCCAATTCCAAGTACTGCAATCGCAATAATTATTTCGATTAGTGTATATCCGCGTTGCCTAGACTTGCACATATAATCAATCTCTCTTAGCTTATTCCTCTTTATGTTCAACTTTAGTCATTGCAATGATCTTTTCCGCAATACGTCCCGGAACTTCCTCATAATGTGAAAAATGCATTGTATACGAACCACGACCTTGAGTCATAGAACGCAAATCGTTCGCGTATTTAAGCATTTCAGCCAGTGGAACCTGGGATCTGATCGTCTCATATCTGCCCGCAGCTTCCATGCCCTGAACTCTACCACGGCGAGAACTCAAGTCTCCGTTAATCGCGCCCATATATTCTCCAGGAATAACAACTTCCACATCCATAATCGGCTCCAAGAGTATCGGAGATGCTTCCAAAACTCCTTTACGTAAAGCCATTCCCCCGGCAATCTGAAAAGCCATATCCGAAGAATCAACATCATGATAAGAACCATCATAAAGAGTTACTCTTACATCAACCAAAGGATATCCGGCCAATGACCCTTCGCCCATAACTTTTCTTACCCCTTTTTCAACAGAAGGAATATATTGTCTAGGAACAACCCCACCCACAATCTTATCTACAAATTCAAAATTACCACCACGTTCTAATGGGTCAATCTGTAGCCAAACATCACCATACTGCCCTCTGCCGCCAGACTGTTTCTTATGCTTATGATGAACCTTCGCTGACCTCTTTACAGTTTCTTTATAAGCAACTTTCGGAGTACCTACTGCTACATCAACATGGTATCTATTCTTTAATCGTTCAATCGTAATTTCTAAATGCATATCTCCCATACCAGAAAGAATCAATTCTTTGGTCTGGGCATCACGTCCAACCTTAATCCCTTTGTCTTCTGTCGTCAATTTAGCAAGGGCTTGAGAAATTTTTTCTTCATCCTGACGAGTCTTCGGCTTAAGTGAAAAAGATATTGCCGGCTCCATTGATACCGTATTTTCAAAAATAACCTGGTTTTTACTATCACTTACAGAATCCCCGGTCTTTGTATTTTTCAGTTTTGCAACCGCAGCAATATCACCGGCAAAAATTGCATCCACCGGAACCTGCTCCTTCCCCTGTAATGAATACAATTGTCCGAATCTCTCTACAGTCCCCTGATTTACATTATAAAAGTCAGTATTTGCCTTAAGTTCTCCTGAATAAACACGAAAAAGACTCAACTGTCCAACATATGGATCAGATATCGTTTTAAAAATATACGCACTAAACGGCTGATCGCTTTTCGGCGGGATAATCTTTTCTTCTTTACTTTTCGGATCTATCCCCGCTATCTGCCCCCGATCAACCGGAGCCGGAAAATCCTGCACAATAATTTCCACTAACTCTTTAACCCCTATCTGCGCAAGAGCATTCCCACAGAATACAGGTACTATAATATTTTGTTTGATTGCCTCTTTGAATGCCTTAGCGATTTCATCATCACTTAATTCATCCCCATTCAAATATTTTTCCACCAGATTATCATCTACCTCTGCAATCTGTTCAATTAAAGATTCACGCAATTTTTCCGCTTTACTTTTTTCATCATCAGACAAAGCATCCCAACCAGATTTCGTTAATAAATTAGCCACTCCTTTAAAAGTCTCGGCATTCCCAATCGGCATCGTAATCGGAACACATTTTTTGCCAAAATTCTCTTGTATTGATTCCAGAGTTTTAATATACTCCGAATTCTCTTTATCAATTTTACTAACAAAAATACCCCGCGGAAGATTATTCTTCTCTAAAACATCCCAAGTACGCTGCGTTCCCACTTCAACGCCATCATAAGCACTTACTAACAAGATCGCCGCATCCGCTGCTGGAACAGCATTCCGCAATTCAAGCAAAAAATCAGCATAACCGGGAGTATCTATACAATTTAGTTTCACCTTGCCTACCACTGCATGCAATAATGAAACATTTATAGATATCTTGCGGCTTATTTCAATTGGATCATAGTCGCTCAAGCTATTTCCCTCATCAACACTGCCCTGACGAGTTGCCGCACCATGGGTATATAAAATAGAATCAATTAGCGTGGTCTTACCCGCTCCGGAATGAGATACGAAGATTACATTGCGAATAGTATTTTCAGAATACTTATCCATTACTTATGCCCTCCTTTTTAGTCCTCAGTGAGTTAGAATTCTATCTTTTGGCTCTACCTTCCATTCATGAACCGCTACGATAATTGCAAAAAACAAAGTAAAAATTAACCAGTCACGTCCAATAACAATTGTCGCTAAACGCGAATAATCCCCATAAGGCTTGGAAATCTCCTCCAATAAAGATGACGTCAGAATACCGGTTAAAACAACCGGAGCAATTATTTTTACTGAGACATCCCACCACCATTTCTTTAGCTTCCAAGTACTATAATGATTAATATGTTCGCGCAATTTCTCTGCCTTAAATACCCATCCAATAACAATACATTCAAAAATCGCCGCAATTATTATTCCGTAATGCGTAATAAAATGATCTGCAATATCAAGCCAATATAAACCCGCCCGGGTCGTAAATATAATCCCCCCTAAGAAACCAAGCACAGAAAGCACCGAAACCACTATCTTGCGAGAATAATGAAATTTGTCTATAACTGCAGAAGCAAACGCTTCTAAAATCGATATTGCCGAAGATAATCCGGCAATAACTAAAATGCCAAAGAAAATTAAACCGAATTCACGTGAGAATGCCGGTAGTGAACTAATTGCTTTTGGGTAGACAATGAAAGCCAACCCAATAGATTCTTTAACCACTTCACTTATCGGCTTTCCCGTAGAATTGGACATGTATCCCAGCACCGAAAACACCCCAAATCCGGCAAAAACCGAAAACATACAGTTAAATATACTGATTGTGAAAGCGTCTTTTACAATCTGGCTTTTCCTGGGTAAATATGATGCATAAGCAAGCATTACGCCAAAGCCTAAACTTAAAGAAAAGAATATCTGACTAAATGCATCCATCCAGACTTCTATATCTGTTAAACGTTCAAATTGAGGAGTAAGATATACTGCTATCCCTTTAGCTGCTCCAGGTAATTGAGTACTCCATATAGCAATAATCGCAGTTAAAATTAATAGAAGCGGCATAAAAATCTTATTGGCTCGTTCTAATCCCTTTTGCACTCCGACAAATACAATCAGCCAATTAGCAATCCATACTGCTAGCAAGGCAAACAATATCGGAGTACGAAGATTGCCTAAATCAAAAGGTCCACCTTCACTAAGCATAAGAAATTTTTGATAGAAAAAAGTATTAGGAGAGTCGGTCCAACTAGAATTAAAAGCGTAGAAAAAATAATTAACACACCAGGAAACAACCACAGAATAATACAACAAAATACCGAACATGGCCAGCAAAACAGGCCACCAGCCCAGCCATTCCCATTTTTTAGAAACACTGGCAAAACTAGCCGGTGCTGCCCCCCGCATTTTATGCCCTAAACCTATTTCTAATACCATGATCGGAATACCGACAACAAGAAGGGCTATAAAATAAGGAATTAAAAACGCACCGCCGCCGTTTTTATAGCAAAGATAAGGAAAACGCCATATATTACCCAGCCCGACCGCAGAACCTATTGCGGCAAGTAAAAAACCTATCCGCGACTTCCATTCCGGTCGATGCTGCACAAAAACGTCTTTTTTCATACTCCTCCAATAATACTGCAAATATTGCTAAAATCCAACATTTCATTAAAAAGGACGTAAAGATAAATATACCAAAAATAGCCCCAAACGTCAATGGAAAACCTCGTCGGGGAGAGATTTCTATCATCTGGCTAAAATTAAATCTTTATTATGCGGGAAACGATCCAAAAGCTCTTCTTTCAGCACTTCTCCCTCAACTCCGGAAAAAGAAGGATTACCCTCTAAATAATCAAAAGCTTCTTTCCTGGCTTGAGTTAATACATCTATATCTGTAATAATATTTCCAATTCTTAATTCCGGCAAGCCATGCTGTCTTGTCCCGAAAAATTCGCCCGGACCTCGAATGAGCAAATCATATTCAGCTATTTTAAATCCGTCGCTGGTCTGAGTCATCGCCGAAAGTCTTTTTTGAGCTTCCTCTGTCTTTCCTTCAGAGAGAAGAATACAATAAGACTTCTTCTGGCCGCGTCCCACTCTGCCCCTAAGCTGATGCAACTGACTTAGGCCAAATCGCTCCGCATGTTCAATAAGCATAATTGATGCATTCGATACATCAATGCCTACTTCGATCACTGTAGTCGCAACTAATATATCAATCTCGCCTTTTTTGAACAAATTCATTACTTCTTTTTTTTCAACATCTTTCATGCGTCCATGCACCAAGCCAACACGACAATCAGTGAAAATATCATCCTTAAAGTGTTCGTACATCTTTGTCGCAGCTTTTAAATCTTTAATCTTAGACTGTTCGACAACAGGATATACAACATATACCTGATTTGTCTCTTTTATTTTTTTTCTTAAAAATTCATACAAATCAGCTCTTTTTCTTTCATTAATCCAAAAAGTATCTACCGGAGTTCTTCCCGGGGGCAGTTCCCGGATAGTAGAAACATCCAAGTCTCCGTAAAGAGTAATCGCCAGAGTACGCGGAATAGGCGTAGCGCTCATTACCAAAACATCCGGCATTCTTCCTTTTTTCTGTAGTTTCACTCTCTGAACAACCCCAAATTTATGCTGTTCATCTACAACCACCAATCCAAGTTTTTTAAACACAACTTCATCCTGGATCAATGCATGCGTCCCGATTATAATATTAATCTTTCCATCGTTTATCTGCCCCAGAACATTCTCTTTTTCCTTCTTTTTCAATCCGCCGGATAATACAACGGCGTTTAGGCCTAAGGGCATGAGATATTCATTTATAGTCTGATAATGCTGCTGAGCCAGTATCTCCGTAGGAGCCATTAATGCTGCCTGATATCCGTTCTGCACGCACAATACCAAGGCCCAAATACTCACAATTGTCTTACCACTTCCCACATCCCCCTGCAGTAACCGGTTCATCGGTTTTTGAGAATTCATATCTGTTTCTATTTCCTGTACAACTTTTTTTTGTGCAGAAGTTAATTCAAATGGCAATGACTTTTTAAATTTATCTATAAGGTCTCCTTTTAAATTATACTGTATCCCCTTTTTTTCTTCTTTTATATCTCTTCGTTTTAAAGCTAAAGCCAGTTCAAAAAAGAAAAATTCGTCAAACACCAAACGTTTTCGCGCAGCTTTTATCATGTCAACTTGTTCTGGAAAATGGATGTTTACAACCGCATCCTTAAGCGGCAGAAGATCATGCTGCCTGACTATTTTATCCGGAAAATATTCCTTAAGATAAACACTGTATTCGTCTACACAACGTTTAGAAATCATACGCAAATATCTTTGGCTTACATATTGAGTCAAAGCATAAATCGGAACCACCCTGCCGGTATGTATTGTATTATCTTCTTCATCTGGTTTAAGAATCTCATATTCCGGGGCATTGATCTGGAGATTACCATAACGTTCTACTCTGCCATGTAAAATAACTTCATCATCAATCTTAAAATAATTTTTTAAATATGGCTGATTAAACCAGGTCCCGTATATAACACCACTAGTATCAGCTACAGCAACCTGAAATATTTTCATTTTACCTCTTGTGCGGCGCAGTCCTGAAGTAACTACTTTGCCCTTAATAGTTTCGGTATTTCCAATACGCACACGATTGATAGGAATAAATTTACTGCGGTCTTCATAACGACGGGGAAAATAATAAAGAAGGCCTTTTACCGTAGAAATATTAAGCTTGTTTAATAACTGTATTTTCTTCGGTCCAACGCCCTTAAGATACTGTGCTGATTGATTGAGATTGTCGTAACTATTCCTCATCCACAATTATACGGATAAACTGTTTTTTGCCGACTTTCATAAGATATGCCTTCTCAGCAGAGACTTCTGCTTCAGGAATTGGTAATTCTAAATCCACATCAGTAACAGTTTTTCCAGCTAGTTTTACAGCATTTTGCTTGATTAAACGACGCGCCTCAGAAGTAGTTGCCGCGGCTCCGGCAAGAGTAATTATCTTACAAATCCAAAGTTTGCCGTCTTTCCACTGCTCTTTGGCAATTTTTTTATCTTCAAAATTCTGAGCATCATCCCAGTCGGCACCTTTACTAAAGCGGCTTTGAAAAACTTCCTGCGCTTTATTCGCCCCTTCTTTACCGTGATAAAACTCAGTAATTGTAAGCGCCAAATTTTCTTTACAGGTTTTCGGATGCAATGAACCTGATTTAATATCTTGTCTCATTTCGTCGATTTCTGCAAGCGGAATATCAGTTAAAAGCTCATAATAACGGAACATCAACTCATCGGAAATAGACATCAGTTTTCCATACATTTGATCTGCGGGATCATCTATCCCTACATAGTTATTAAGGCTTTTGCTCATTTTTTGCACACCATCTAAGCCCTCTAATAACGGCATCATCAATACACACTGCTGCTGGACATTAAAATCTTTTTGCAATTGTCTGCCAACCAGGAGATTGAATTTCTGGTCAGTTCCGCCTAATTCAACATCGGCTTTTAATTCCACAGAGTCATATCCCTGTAATAACGGATAGATAAATTCTAAAACACTAATATCTTTACCCTGAGTATATCGATTTTTAAAATCCTCCCGGGCAAGTATCTGAGCTACTGTAAGATGGCTGGTAAGTTCCAAAAACTCATACTGGGTCATTTTTTCAAACCAGTCACTATTAAAAACTATCTCTGTTTTTTCTAAATCGAGGATTTTTCCGATTTGCTTTTGATAGGTTTGGGCATTTTCCAAAACCTGTTCGCGAGTTAACTGCTTTCTGATTTCCGATTTTCCGGTAGGATCACCAATCATTCCCGTAAAATCACCAATTAAGAATACAACTTTATGCCCCAACTGCTGAAAATGACGCATTTTTCTTAACAATACAGTATGTCCAAGATGAATATCCGGCGCACTAGGATCAAATCCTGCCTTAATTATTAACGGAGTATTGGTTTGCCGTGATTTCTCCAGCTTTTTCCCTAATTCTTCCTCGGAAATGATCTCAACTGCACCTCTTTTTATTAATTCTAATTGGTCTTTTACACTCTTCATAATCTATAACTCTAACACACAACCAAAACATTGTCAACGCTTGACATAAGTGCTCTGATTAAAGAAAAAATCCATTTTTCAACCGCAAGTAAACAAAAAAAAGCGCGGGTTAAAAACCCGCGCTTTTTAAACTGCAACTATAAGCCTAATTATTCAGTATCTTTAGACTCTTCCTGTTCTTTTGGTTCTTCTGCCTCGGCTGATTCTGTTGGTTCTACCACTTCTGTTGGCTCTACCACTTCTGTTGGCTCTACCACTTCTGTTGGCTCTACCGCTTCTGTTGGCTCTACCACTTCTGTTGGCTCTACCGCTTCTGTTAGCTCTACCGCTTCTGTTGGCTCTACCGCTTCTGTTGGCTCTACCGCTTCTTTGATCACACTTGTATCTTTCATGCTCAAGCCAATTTTTCTCTGCTCGTTATCGATCTTCACAACCTTAGCCTTGATTTTATCACTAACTTTAAATGCATCTTCAACCTTCAGGGTCGGTTCTAGGTTCAATTCCGTAATATGAACCAATCCTTCCAGTTCTTTTTCTATTTCCACAAAGATACCAAATGTGGTTATCTTAGTAACCGGCCCATTAACCTCTGCGCCAATAGAATATTTCTCGACAATTTCAGACCATGGATCAACTGAGACCTGCTTTAATCCAAGCGATATTTTATGATTAATTTCATCCACACTTAAGATGACAACTTCTACTTTTTGGCCCTTTTTCAAAAACTCTGAAGGGTTATTAACCTTTTTCGTCCAAGACATATCAGAAACATGGATTAATCCGTCAATACCTTCTTCCAGCTCAACAAAAGCACCATAATCGGTCAGATTTCTTACTCTTCCTTTGACTTTAGTTCCAGATTCATATTTAGAACTAATTCCCTGCCATGGATCTACCTCTGTCTGCTTAATCCCTAAAGCAATCTTCTGATTACCAGCATCCAGATTAAGAACAACAGCTTCTACAATATCCCCGATAGCTAACATTTCCGAAGGATGGCTAATTCTTCTAACCCAGGAAAATTCGGATATATGAATTAATCCTTCTACACCCTTTTCCAATTCGACAAAGGCGCCATAAGGAACAATATTCACCACTTTTCCCTTAACTTTAGAACTAACCGGATATTTGTCCTCGACTCCCTGCCACGGACTTTCAGTTTTCTGTTTTAATCCTAAAGATATCTTAGTATTCTCTGTATCTATACCTAGAATCATCACATCGATACTGTCTCCGATAGCAACCATCTCAGAAGGATGACTAATTCTACCCCAGCTCATATCCGTAATATGTAAAAGACCGTCAACTCCGCCTAAATCAATAAAGACACCGAAATCAGCGATATTTTTCACTGTACCGGTTCTGACCTGCCCCTTGGCTATTTCTTTGAGTAAACGAACTTTATTCTCTTCTCTTTCTTTAAATAAAAGCTCACGGCGCGACAAAACAATGTTTTTGCGCGGCTTATTGACTTTAACAATCATAAACTCATACTTATTCCCTAAATATTGATCGATATTGTGAGCTCCCCGCAAAGAAACCTGGGATGCAGGCAAGAATGCTTCAAGACCGATATCTACCATCAAACCGCCTTTAACTTTTCTTGTGATTTTACCCTCGATCGTATCACCTTCAGCAAAGTTATTAACAATTCTTTCCCATCCTAAAGTACGGTCAGCTTTGCGCTTAGAAACAATAACCATCCCGTTTTCATCTTCTTTAGTCTCTAAAAGAACATTAATTTCCGCATCGAGTATTACTGCTTGGGGATCATCAAATTCGTCAAGATGGAGAATTCCTTCAGACTTATAGCCGATATCAACAAGAACTTCTTTTTCTGTAATACCAACTATTTTACCGCTTATTATTTCTCCTTCTTTAAGAGTCTTCACCCCCTGTTCGTAAAATAACTCCAATTCCTTAGCAAACTTACTATCTTTTTTCTGATTTAGCTCCTCAAATAACAACTTTTTTTTCTTTTTTCGTGACATCTCATTTCAACCTCCTTCATCTAGTATAATTTATTTGGTTTCGGCTCAGAACTTCCGCAGAAACCGGGATTTCAGATAATAATCTATCCAAGAAATCATTGTAAAAGTATAACAAATTGCAAATACTATTACAAGCTATTTTTATTTTTTAATTCTTGAATACATTCTAATACTTTATTAGAAAATATTTGATAGCTTTTTTTATCTTTAGGATCCAACCCCAACCCATGAAAAGTCAATGGTTCGGCAAAATGAATACTTATCGGGGTAAAAAATAATACCTTTTTACTCTGTGCCGGCAAAGCCTTATCACTCCCCATAATGAATGTCGGCACAACTGGTACATCAGCCTTAGCTGCAAGCAGCCCTACCCCGGCTTCCGCATTTTTTTTGATATCGCCATTAACACTTCGGGTCCCTTCCGGAAAAACAATCAGGACATTTCCTCTTTTTAGCTTATCCAAAGAAATTCGTATTGCCTTTAAATCTCCTTTTCCTCTCTGTACCGGGAAAGCATTCAAAGCAGTTATCACCTTACCAAACACCCCTTTAAATAAATCCTGTTTAGCCAAAAAACTAAGGATACGGGGAGAACCAAGACTTAATACAATCGGGTCAAGATGACTTAAATGATTAGAAGCAATAATGCAGCCACCCGCTTTAGGGATATGTTTTCTGCCGGTGCTCTTAAAAAAATATATCATTTTAAACAAAATAAACAGAAAAACTTTAACTACCAGATAAAATTTCTTACTTTCTTTTCTCATCATTTATATAACTTGAAATAGTATCCACAACCTCTTCAATAGAAAGCCCAGTACTGTCTATTAAAATAGCATCATCTGCTTTTTTCAAAGGACCGCTACTGCGATTTTTATCTTTATAATCACGAGCTTTCATCTGCTCTAACAGATCGTGCATATCTACATCTATCCCTTTTTCTTTTAATTCGTTATACCTGCGTTCAGCTCTTATATTAATATCTGCATCTAAATAAAATTTTTCGTCTGCTTGCGGGAAAACAACTGTTCCAATGTCCCGGCCTTCCATAACAATATTATTTGACTCCCCGTAACTTCTTTGCCATTGGACCATAACTTCTCTTATCTGAGGAATCTGCGCAACCTTAAAAACAGCATTGGTCAATTCCGGAGTACGGATAAGCCCTGAAACATCTTCTCCGTCAAGCAAAACTTTAATCTCATTATTTTCCATCTGTTTTAATTGAATATTAGTCTCTCGAGCCAAAAAAACTAAACGATCGATATCGGCAAAATTAACTTTATCATTCAATGCTTTAAGAGTAAATGCCCGATACATTGCTCCGGTATCAACATATAAAAAGCCCAATTTCTGGGCAAGTTTTTTAGCAATTGTACTTTTTCCCGCACCAGCGGGGCCATCAACCGTAATAATCATAAATTAATAAATTTTATCTCGTTTTTTCTTTGCACTTAACAATTTTTGCGTAAACTGCTTTTCTTTATTTGAAGTTAACGATTTTTTTAAATCACCTAATTTTTTCTCAAAAAAAGTAATCGCCGAAAGTATTGCTTTGCGATTACTGAATGATATATCCCGCCAGATATCCGGTCCTCCAGAGGCTATCCGAGTTGTATCTTTAAAACCAGTAGCTGCAAATTTCAAACACTTATCCGGGATACTATTAACAATCGCCGCAGCAATAAGATGTGGCAGGTGACTAATATAGGCTACAACACGATCATGCTCAAGGGGTGATATCATTACCGTCTTTGCCCCTAGGATTTTCCACAATTCCTGAACACTAGACAATGCTTTTTTATTTGTTTTTTTCGTTTTACATATAAAACAAGTTGAATTTTTAAAAAGTGTCGCGTCTGAATAGGCTACACCAGTTTTTTCTGAACCAGCCATCGGATGTGCGCCAACAAAATTAACAGACTTAGGCAAGTATTTCTCGGCAAATGAGACAATCTCTTGCTTAGTACTACCAACATCAAAAATAATACACCCTTTTTCAAGCTCATCTCTCATGCGCATAATTATCTTTTCTATTGCTCTTACCGGCGCCGCCAGAATAACCAAATCGGCCCCCTGAACAGCTTCTTTCACATCCATAGTCCCATAATCGATAGCTTTTTTCTCTATTGCCTTTTCAAGACTTAAACTATGTCGTGCTACCCCGACAACACAAGATGATAATTTCTTCTTGCGCAATATAATACCGATGGAACCACCAAGTAAACCTGTACCTACAATAACTGTCTTTTTAAATTTTTTCTTCATACTTATATAGTTCTACCTACTACCTCGGCAATAGGACCTGTTTCTTTCACCAGTTTCTCAAAATTTTCCGGATTCAATGATTGCACTCCGTCAGACATTGCTTCTTCCGGATGTGTATGAACCTCAACCAATAAACCGTCACTACCAGCTGCTACAGCAGCCTTGCTGATCGGAATTACCAGCCCCCATTTACCCGTAGCATGACTAGGATCAAGAATAATTGGCAGATGACTAAGCTGCTTAATCACAGGAATCGCATTTATATCACATGTATTTCTGGTAAATGTTTCGAATGTTCTAATTCCTCTTTCACATAAGATAACGTTAAAATTACCTTCACTCAGGATATATTCTGCACTCATCAAAAATTCTTTTATTGTTGCCATCATCCCCCGCTTTAACACAACAGGGTGATTTGATTTTCCAACTTCTTTGAGTAAATTGAAATTCTGCATATTACGTGCGCCGATTTGCATAATATCAACATATTTGACCATGAGCTCTACATCACGAGGATCCATAACTTCCGTAACCGTAAGCAACCCATACTCATCAGCTACCTGTTTCATGATCTTTAACCCTTCTTCACCCAGACCCTGAAAAGAATATGGTGAAGTGCGCGGTTTAAAAGCACCTCCTCGTAACACCGTTGCGCCACAACGTTTTATCTCTTTGGCAATTCCCCTCAGACTCTCTAAATTCTCAATAGCACAAGGCCCGGCCATGATTACTACTTTCTTCCCTCCTATTTCAACATCTTTAACCTTAACAACACTATCTTCCGGTTTAAACTCACGTGAGACCAGCTTATACGGAGCTAACACAGGAATTACCTTTTCTACTCCCGGAAAAGCCTCTAACGGCTGCACCCGAAGGATATCTTCTTCTCCAATCACTCCAATAATCGTACGTTCAACACCTTCAGAAATCATTGCCTGCAAACCCAAAGAATTTATTTTAGCAAGTATTTTTTTCTTATCTTCTTCTGCAGTTCTTGGCTTAAGTACAATTATCATATTCAAAATCTCCTCTTTTACTAAAAAAATTATTTCTTTGCATCTGTGTTAAGAATTTTCTTTAGATTACTAATAAACAATCGGTTCTCTTTCTGATTACCAATCGTAACCCGAATAAAATCTTTCAGTCCCCACCCGGACATATCACGCACAATAATTCCCTGTTTTAATAAACGTTGATATACAATTTCACTTTTCATCCCAACCTTTACCAAAATAAAATTGGTAACGCTTGGGACAAAAAATAAGTTAAGTTTTTTAAACTCTTCAGTTAAATATTTCAATCCTCTGCACACTATATTTTTTGAGCGTTCAATATGTTTCTTATCATCCAGGGCAGCAATAGCTGCTACTTGGGCCAAAGAATTTGCATTAAATGGCTCACGAACCTGATTCAAATATCCAGCTATATCAGGGCTTGTCGCAGCCCAACCAATACGAAGTCCGCTTAATCCATACGCTTTGGAAAAAGTCCTGCTCACAATCACATTACCCCGACGAATATATTTAGTTGTATCCGGATAATCCCGGGTATATACATATTCAAAATATGCCTCATCAAAGAAAACAATCACATGTCGAGGCAATCCCTTTAAAAACTGTTCAATCTCTTTACGATTCACATAACTACCCGTTGGATTATCCGGATTAGCAATAAATATCATTTTTGTACGTGCAGTGATCTTTGCTTTCATTGCCGCAAGATCATATCGAAATGCCTTTAAAGGAACTGTGATAACTTTAGCATTAGCCAACGTTGCCGCAAGCTTATATATCAAGAAGGTCGGATCAGCAATAATAACTTCATCCCCTTTATTAACAAACGCCCGCATCGCCAGAACAATAAGCTCATCAGACCCGTTACCAATAATCAGGTTTTCATATTTAAGTCTATACTTTTTAGAAATTGCCTTTTTCAGGCTAAATGCTTCCCCGTCAGGATAACGGTTTATATCCAAAAGAGACTTTTTCAAGGCGGAAACAGCTTTTGGAGAAGGACCAATCCCATTCTCATTTGAAGCCATTTTATAAACATGCTTTAAGTTCAATTCTCGTTTAAGTTCTGAGATAGGCTTGCCTGGTTTATACGGCTTGATCTTTAATACACATGGACGTACTAACTTTTTAATACTCATAACTCATCAAACTCCGTTTTTTTACACTGTCTGAGGATATGAACCCAGCACCTTAAGAAAATGACATTTCTGTTCAAGTTGAACTAATGCTTTTTTCACACTAGGATCATCCTTATGCCCTTCCATATCCATGAAAAAATAATAATCCCAAACTTTTTTCTTAGAAGGACGAGATTCTATCTTAGTCAAATTAATCTTAGATGATTTAAATGAAAGCAACATGTCATGTAAAGCTCCTACCCTGTCTTTGATTGAAAAAACAACTGATGTTTTATCATTTCCCGTCCGTGCCGCTTCATTTGCACCGATCACTAAAAACCGCGTTACATTATGAGGACTGTCTTCAATAGATTCAGCTAAAACTTTCAATTTATAAACACGCGCCGCCAAACTACTGGCAATAGCTACACTTCCCTTTTCTTTTGCGACAATTTCTGCAGCCCGAGTAGTACTGGAAACTTCGACTAGCTCTCTTCCCGGAAGGTTACCTTCTAACCACAAACGGCATTGTCCAAAAACCTGGGACTTAGAATATACTCTTTTTACGTCTTTAAGCAAACACTTACCCAGCAAATTATGTGAAATGTCTAATAAGATTTCCGAACAAATCTTCAAGTCCGAATCTACCAACATATCCAAAGTATGACTAACCGCACCCTCAATGGAATTTTCCACAGGCACTACCCCATAGTCAGAGTTGCCACGTTCCACCTCACTAAAAACATCGGTAATCGTGTGTGCAGCTTTATATTCAATCTGAGAACCGAATTTTTTCAAGCCGGCAAGATGAGTAAACGTAGCTTTTGGCCCCAGATATGCAACCCTCATGGGTTTTTGAAGCATCAAAGTCGCAGACATAACTTCCCGATACACAGCCATTAACGCTTCATGTGTTAATGGGCCTTTATTAAATTTTTTGATGTTACTATAAATCTGCTGTTCTCGAGCAGGCATATAAACAGCTTTTTTTAAATGCTTTTTTAATTTACCGATTGAGATTGCACTATCTGTGCGCTTATTTAATATATCAATAAGCTGCCTATCCAATGTGTCAATCGTTATGCGTAACTTCTGAATGCTCGGTTTGCTCTTGCTGGTCTTGCTTATTTTCTTGTTCTTCATCCTCAATTCCCTCCTCTGAGGCCTCTATCGGCTTTTCCTTATCCTCTTGCTCTTGCTCTTGCTCTTGCTCTTGCTCTTGCTCTTGCTCAACAGTAACATTCTCACTTAAACATGCAGCCATATGCTGCTGTGAATTAAACTCTTCTAATTTGGGTAGTTCCTGTAAAGACTTTAGCCCAAAATACTGTAAAAACTCCTCTGTCGTTCCATATAATAACGGCTTACCGGGGACATCTTTCCGACCTTTGATCTTAATCAATCCTCGATCTGTAAGCGTTCTTACTACACCATCAACATTCACGCCTCGAATAAACTCTATTTCAGAACGAGTAACCGGCTGTTTGTACGCAATGATTGCAATAGTTTCCAAAGATGGCCCGGATAATCTTAATACACGTCGTGTTTTATATAATTTTTTCACATATCCCGCACAATCAGAATGAGTACAAAACTGATAACCTCCCGCCACTTCCATGATTTGAATTCCTCGTTCTGATGTCGCATACTCTTCTTTTAATTCTTTAAGCGCGTTTTTAATTTCCGTGGTCTCCATTCCGGAACAAACCTCGGAAACCTGCTTTAAAGTCAATTGTTTTTCGCTTACAAACAATAACGCTTCAATAATTTTCTTAATATTCAGTTCTTCCATATTCTATCCATCCACTGTTATGTCACATTAGCACGTATTGTAGGAAGTATTCTCTCTTCATTGAGAAAAACCACAATTTCCCCAAACAAACCTTTTTGGGCCACGACTATTTCTTTCTGCCGCATCAACTCCAATACCGCTAAAAAAGAAGCAATTACCTCATACTTATTTCTTGAACTTACAAACAGTTCATTCAATGAAATCTTTCTTTTCTTTACTAAGACATGCAGCAGATCATGTATTTTACCTTCTACAGTAAACTCATCCTTTATAATCTCCCGAAAAATATCTTTAGGGATGTCTTTTAATGCCTTGGAAAACGCATTTATCAGATCAAATACGCTAGTCTCAAAAAATACTTCCTCATCTCCTTCAATCTCGTCTGGAATACTAACTCTTTTGAATATGTCACTTTGCTCTGTTTCTTTTTCCTCTAAATACCCGGCCATTTCTTTGAATTTTTTATACTCCAGTAGTTTTTTTACCAGCTCGTCTCGGGGGTCTTCTTCGATTTGTTCATCAGTTTCATTTTCTTCCGGAGGCAACAACATCTTGGACTTAATATGCATCAAAGTAGCAGCCATAACCAAAAACTCACCGGCAATATTTAAATCCAACAAACGCATTAATTCCAGATATTGCAGGTATTGTTCGGTCACTTCAGAAATAGTAATATCATGAATATTGAGGTGATTCTTCTTGATTAGATATAGAAGTAAATCTAACGGTCCCTCAAAAATTTCTAACTTTATTTTATAACTCATAGCCCCACAGCGTTTTTGACTTCATTCATTGTTTTATCAGCGATCTGTTTAGCCTTAACTTTGCCTGACTCTAATATTTCCTCAATCCGGCTTTTGTTTTTTAAAAGTTCTTCCCTTTTGCTATGTATCGGAGCTAAATAATCAACCAAGACATCTCCCAATCGTCTCTTACAATCCGTACACCCGATTTCAGCCCCCTGACATTGTTTTTCCACTTCTTGAATCATTTCCGACCCTGCAAATATTTTATAATAACTGCAAAGGTTACATACTTCCGGCCGGCCGGGATCAGTTTTACGAACCCTCTGAGGATCGGTAAACATCCCCATAACTTTTTTTCTAATAACTTCTGCAGAATCACTTAGCCCGATATAATTATCGTAACTTTTAGACATTTTCCGTCCATCAAGACCTAAAAGACGGGGGAATTTCGTTAATTTTGCTTGCGGCCCAGGGAATACATTTTTTTTCAGTAAATAATTAAAACGTTCCGCAATCTTACGTGTTAGTTCTAAATGCGGAAGTTGATCTTCCCCGACCGGTACAACCTCAGCCTTATAAAGTAAAATGTCAGCTGCTTGTAAAACTGGATATCCCAAAAAAGCGTAGTTATTTACTTCCCGTGTTTTCAACTCTCTAAGCTGTTCTTTATAAGTTGGACAACGTTCCAACCAGCCTAAAGGAGTCATACAAGAAAAAATCATGAATAGTTCCAAATGTTCCGGGATTTGAGATTGAACAAACAAAGTAGATTTTTCAGGATCGATGCCGCAGCTAAGCCAATCGATAGCATTATCGATTACATATTCTTTAATATACCCCGGATCTTTATACTCGCTCATTAAGGCATGCCAATCAGCCACCATAAACAAGCATTCATATTCCTGCTGCAACTGGCTCCAGTTTTTAAGAGCCCCCACTAGATGCCCCAGATGCAGTTTTCCGGTCGGACGCATTCCGCTTAGAATTCTTTTTTTCATTTTTTTAAAGTTTTCGGGCAATTTTTTCGACATGAAAACATTCAACTATATCTTCAGGCAGGATGTTGGTAAAATTATTTAATGCAATTCCACATTCTACCCCCTCGCTAACCTCTTTCACATCATCTTTATACCGTTTTAATGATTCCAGTTTCCCCTCATATAAACACTGGTCTTCCCGATAAAGCCTTACCAAATCAGCTGAACGCATAAACTTACCTTTAACCACCACACCTCCAGCTATCTTACCAACTTTGGACACCTTAAATATCTGCAAAACCTTAACCCGCCCAATAAAAGTTTCTTTTATCTTAGGTTCAAGTAAGCCTTCCATACTCAAACGAACATCATTGATCGCCTCATAAATAATCTTATAGAGACGAACATCAACACTTTTTAAATCTGCTTCTTCTTTTGCATTATTCTCTATACTTACATGGAAGCCAATAATTACCGCATCACTAGCAATTGCAAGCATAACATCAGACTCATTAATACTACCCACCTGAGAATGAATAATCTTTACCACAATATCGGCTGTGCCTAATTTTTCTAATGAACTCCCCAATGCCTCTAATGACCCCTGGACATCTGCTTTAATAACAACCTTTAATTCTTTCACTTCACCTTCCTGAGCTTTTTCGAATAGCTGTTCCAAACTCATTCTTTGTGAAGGCATTAGATTTTGTTGACGCGATACTTCATTTTTCTGCAAAGAAAGTTCCCGAGCTTTTTTTTCATCTTCTACAACAAAAAATCCATCACCCACCTGAGGAACCTGCGATAAGCCAGAAACCTCCACCGGAACTGAAGGACCTGCTTCCTGTACGCGTTTCCCAAAATCATCTATCATCGCTCGTACTTTCCCAAAAGTTACCCCACAGACAAATAAATCGCCAACACGCAAAGTCCCATTTTGCACCAAAACTGTTACAGTTGGCCCACTCCCCTTAGAAAGCTTACTCTCAATAATAACTCCCCGTGCCGGCTTCTCCGGATTGGCCTTAAGCTCCAGCAACTCTGACTCTAAAATAATCATTTCAAGCAATTTATCTATGCCTGTCCCATCCTTAGCAGAAACAGGAACCGTTATTGTATTTCCTCCCCAGTCTTCGCTTGTAAGCTCTTTCTCAGCTAACTGTCTTTTTACATTATCCGGATCAGCTCCCGGCAAATCAATTTTATTAATTGCCACCACAATCGGAACACCTGCTGCTTTAGCATGATTAATTGCCTCTATCGTCTGAGGCATCAAGCCATCATCTGCAGCAACTACTAAAATGACAATATCTGTGATATTTGCACCACGCGCCCTCATTGCAGTAAAAGCTTCGTGCCCCGGAGTATCTAGAAATGTTATCGTCCCTTTTTTAAATTGGACTTCATAAGCTCCGATGTGCTGAGTAATTCCTCCTGACTCTTTAACCGTCACATTAGACCTGCGAATAACATCCAGTAAAGATGTCTTTCCATGATCAACATGTCCCATAAAAGTAACCACCGGAGAACGATGAACAAGATTACCAGAATCATTCTCCGGCTCTTTATGTCCTGCCAACAACACCTCTTCTTCGCTGGGTTGCTGCTCTATCTTAAAACCATAGTCCATGCCAACCTTGTTAACAACCTCTTCTTCCAGATTGGTATTGACTGTGGCCATAACCTTCATCTTCATCAATTTCTTGATCAGTTCTGTCGTCGAAATCTGTAATTTTACAGATAAATTTTTAACCGTAAGAGGAAAATCAACCATCAGCTTTTTAAGTTTGCTCTTCCTCTTTGCTTCCTTCTGTTTTTCGACTTTTTTGTTTTCTGATAACAATTCATGACGAACTATCTCTGCAGTTTCATCATCCAGCGCACTCATATGCCCTTTTACCGGAATATGCATTCCCTTCAGAGTCTTTACCAAATCCTTACTTGAGAGAGAAAACTCTTTAGCTAATTCGTAAACACGTACACCCATAGTATTTTTATTTATAAACCTTTCTTAGCTTCTTCAATGATTTGTTCTGCGCGCTTTTTACCAACACCTTTTACGTTAGTAAGATCCTTAACAGTCGACTCAGCTAATGCAGCTAATGTATCATATCCTGCTTCAATAAGCGCTTCTTTGGTTTTTTCACCAATTCCCTGAATACTGGCAAAAGCCTCATCTTGTTTCTTGGCCTTTTCTTTAGCAGCTGTTTCTTTTTGCTCCATACTGCTAATATTAATTAACCATCCAATAAGTTTTGAGGCTAAGCGTACATTCTGCCCACGTTTACCGATAGCCAGTGACAAATACTCATCATCAACAACAATATCTATCTTTCGCTCTCCTTCGTCAAGCTGGATGTCTAAAATCTTCGCCGGGCTCAGAGATGCTTTCACATATTCTTTTATATCATCATTCCAGCGCACAATGTCCACTTTTTCTCCGTGCAGTTCACGTACAATATTTTTTATCCGGGAACCACGCACTCCCACACAAGCACCCACGCAGTCAATCTTATCATCTTTTGACGAAACCGCAACCTTTGTTCTTTCCCCGGCAAGACGAGCAATGGATTTAATTTCCACGATACTTTCATAAATTTCCGGCACTTCCAGCTCAAAAAGACGCTTTACAAAACCGGCATTTGTCCGGGAAAGAATAATTTGCGGTCCCTTACTGGTTTTTTTAACATCAAGGATTAAAGCACGAACTCTTTCTCCCTGCTTAAATTCTTCCTTAGGAAGAAGTTCTCTATAGGATAATACCCCTTCAGTTTTCCCCAGATCAACTATTATATTCCCTTTCTCAAAACGATGTACTATACCATTAGTAATATCTCCAACCTTTGCCAGGTAATCGTTAAAAACCACTTCCCTTTCAGCTTCACGTATCTTTTGTGTAATAATCTGCTTTGCCATCTGTGCAGCAATTCGACCAAAATCAGCGGATTTAACTTCTCTACCTTCTTTTAAAACTTTTATTTGACCGGTATCTGAATCAATAGAAACCTCCAACTCAGAGGAATCGCCAAAACGCTTACGTGCTGCAGAAAGCAATGCAGATTCAATAGCGTCGACAATAATACGTTTATCAACACCTTTTTCTCTTTCGATATGATCTAAGACTAACAGCAATTCATTATTCATATTTACCACCTAACTTCCAATTTTGCCTTTATAATATCTTCTATCGCTATATTAATTTTTACATCATCTTCCGTTAAAAAATCAATGCATCCATTCTTAACTACCTTGATCGTACCCACTAACGTTTTATCTTTGCCTACTACCGGAACTCTAGTCACAATTTTAACCCTACGTCCTAAAGCCCAGATAAAATCACTTTCTTTCTTAAGAGGACGGTCTAATCCAGGAGACGACACCTCTATTATATACTTCTGCAAAAAAATACCTTCTTCTTCAATAATATCACCCAACTGCCGGTTTATCTTGGCACAAACATCCAGAGTGATACCCGTATCTCCTCTCTTATCAACGAAAACTTTAATCTCTGATTTATTATGCAGTGATATTATCTGCAAATCTACAAAGCCTATATCTGTTCCGATTAAGAGATCTTCGACGCTCTTTTTTACCTTCTCATAAATAGTGTCCATATAATTCCCACAAAAAAAGCGGGATTCCTCCCACTTCTTAATAAAAACTCTCCTGATAATCGTGTTTTATATTATACTATTAAAAAAAAAGTTGTCAAGCATAACCCCAAATATTTCCCAGCTTCCCCATATTTGGACCTGACAACCACCTCACCAACACATTTACATCACTTATTAGTCATTTTTTCCTGCTCTGCTATCTCTCGCTTTACTTTATACAAAATTTTTCTAAGCTGTTCTGCCTCTATATCTAAAACCTGTCTCTTGTTCTGCATCACTGGCAGCTGACTCTTTTCTTCCACTGGACTTATTACTGTTACCGGAGGTTCTTCAACCGGTAAATCCAGAGACAAATCATCAACTGCCGGTCTTTCATCTTGACGCTGTTTTAAATTTTTTCTCTTCTGACGACGCACTGTCTCATGCGTTTCAAGTTTTTTCGCCTTTTGTCTCTCACGTCTTCTTTTCATCTTATTTTTAAAATTATTCAATTCCGTAGTATCATCAAGCGCCAATGGTTCGGTATGTTCCAATTCCATATACAAGTCAATCTCCCGGTCACTCATCTCTGTCTGGGTAATTATATGCGGCGTAACAAATAAAATGAGTTCTGTCTCTACTTTAGATGTGCTTTTTCTTTTGAAAAATAATCCTAAAAAAGGAATATCTCCGAACCCCGGAACCTTATCAAAAGTTACCGCATCATTCACTCTCCGCAACCCACCAATAACAATAGTCTGTCCGTCTTTTACCAAAAGATTAGTCTCTGCTAAACGCTTATCAATAATCGGTTGCCCATCCAACTCTGCGGATTTAAAACTTTGTTCCGGCTTAATATTCATAGATATAAAATTACCGCTGGTAATATGCGGCGTAACATTTAATTTTATACCTGCTTCTTTAAATTTTACAGTGGTTGTAACACCACCACCTGTATCTACACTCTCTAAATAAGGAATTTCTTCAATAATCTCAATTCTTGCTTCCTGATGATCCAAAGTCAAAACTTTAGGATTAGCCAGAATCTGCGCCTTATTTTCCTGCTGCCACATATCTATCACAGCATCGACATTAAGATCTGCTAAAGCCGCGACAAAAGAAAACTGCCCGCTTCCTGAAGCAGCATCTCCCGCTGATAAATCGTAAGCCAATGTCCGGGTAGCACTATCATTACCAAGCTGGTCCAGCTTAAAACCCCACTTATCATCCTTAGTGATTTTAACATCAACCATCATTGCTTCGATCAGAACCTGGGGAGTAAGAGTATCCAGCGCAATTGACGCAGCTTCAACCTTATCAACTACACCAGGAATATCCGTAATAATTAAAGAGTTTGTACGAGGATCCGTCATGATACTACCTCGTTTACTAAGAACTTTAGATAAGGAGTTTTTCAAGCCATCTACATCGGCAAAATTCAACGGAACTATTTTAGTCACTAAAGGAACCTTGTTCTCTTCTTCAAGCGCACGCTGAAGACTCATAACCCGAATAAGCGTATCTTCCTTTTTATAAGTAAAATTATATGTTCTTAAAATAGCATCCAGCGCATTTTCCCAAGGAACATCTTTTAACTGAACGCTAACTTTAGCATCAACATCATCTCCGGCAATGATATTTACACCACCCTTATAAGCAAGAATGTTCAATACCTCACGCATATCAGTCTCTCTGAAATTTATAGAAACTAATCCCTCTGTCCCCTCATCTTCCGCTTGGGCATAATACACATCTAAAACAACAACATTAATAGAGACAATAAACATCAACAATAGCAAAACTATGTTTATCGGTCTTTTTATATAAATAGCGAAGCTCTCCATTAATCCTCCTTGATCATTACAATTATTGCTTTTGGATAAGAGATATCTCATGTGTAAGTTCTTCATAACTAAAAATCACACTGTTTTCTTTTATCTCTGTTATATCCAAATCAAAAATCGTATCGCCTTGTTTATGGATTTTATTATTAATCATTACTAAGGGCATCGCTTTATCCCAAAGGATCCCATTAACATCTATTTTTGCTAACCGCTTATTCAACTCTTCTTTTTTTACAACCGGCTTCATTGTCGGCCTGATCCCTGAAACATCTAACGAAGGAATAAAAGGATCCCGCCGATCGTTGCTCTCATAAGTAAAAGAAACTTTTTCTTCTACTAATTCATCTTCTTGAGAACTCACAAAACCAAGCTTCCCTAAAAATAGTATTGCTCCAATAACTATTATATATATAAAACTCCTGTTTTGCCTATATATTTTCTTCATTTTGATCTTTTTCTTCAAACAATGTTTTATTTTTCTTCAAAGCATATGACCTAATCATTAAGTTAATATTGTGGAGTTCAACATCTGAGTGATCCGGACGGATATCAAAAGTATCGACTTCCATAAACCTATCTGCCTGTTCAACCAGATTGATAAACTTACCTAAAGAATGATACCCAGCTTTTAGTTCTAATGCAATTGGTATCTGCAGATAATCGCTGCCTTCCCCATCTTCTCCTATATGTATTTCTTCTATTGTTTTAGGCTCTATTGACACAAATGTTATTTTACTTGCTTTCCCCATTTTTATAAGTTCTTCCAACAACTGAGCAACATTCGCTTCAGCCGGCAACCTTTCCTCGTGATATGTGATACTCTTCTTAATATTATTTACCTCTTCAAAAAGCTCATCTTTATTGGAAACTATTTCTGCGGCATTATCCAACTGAGACAAAATATTACTCTCCTCTTTTGATAAATACAAAACCTTGGTGAAAAGAGGCAGAAAAACAAATACAAAATATAAAATTAAAATAATAAATAATAATATAATCCCAGCAATAAGATATTGATTTTTTTCCAATGCCGCTTTATCCATAATTCATCTCTCTATTTCAATACCGCCTGAATTTCAAAACGCATGACCGCTGATGCTCCTCTTACTTCCCTAAAAGAACGGATTAATTCAATCCTTGAAAAATCCTTAGCAAAAACCATATCATTTTTTAAACTACTTATAAGGCCGCTTGTTAATGACAGCATCTGCTCACTATGTTCTGCATAAGCCACCCCATTAATATTCAAAACCTGACTTACTTCATCTCTACGCAAATTAGTATCAACCAAACGCATAAATTCATCAGACATTCTCTTTGTTCCAATGTCTTTTGTTGCTGTATATATTCGGGTTAACCAAATATCCTGCGGTAAATTCGCACTAATTTCCTGAAGTTTTTCACTCCAACTTACTCTCCGTTTCAAAAGCGCACGAATACCTTCCATTTGATTATCAAGAATTTGCCTTGCCTCTTTCAACTTATCTATTTCTTCCAGAACAAGGGTCAAATCCCCATATTTCTCTTCTAACCTTATCTTATTTGTCTCTTTTATTTTTAATTGCGTAAACAAACCAATCCATAATGCTATCAGCACTGTTAAAATCCCCGCACCGGCATAGATGAATTTTTTATGGGCAACAAGCTTCTCCCATATTTTGTTTCTTCTTACCGCTGCTTTATCTGAGGAGAGATTTATGCTAAAAGAACGATAACAAGCCAATCCTGCACATAATGCAAGCATCAAAGAGTTGTCCTTCAATTGCTTTTTTTTAAATTCAGTAGGCTCATATATTAATTTAGCAATCGGATTCCACACAGTCACCTTTAAACCGAGAACCCCTTGCAAATATTTTTCCAGCCCTTTAAACATTGCAACTCTACCACTCAAAAAAAGCTCTTCTACCGTATCCCGCCCTTGGGTTTCATAATACTCTATAGCTCTTCTAATTTGATTGGACAAAGCATTGAGGATGAATAAACATAACTCATATATATCATCACTCCCGTTTAACCCTTTAAGATGGCTAAGATTATTAAAATCAAGATCTAAATTTTTAGGCAAAGCATCAATCAGATTACTCCATGCAACAAATCCGTCTTTTGTTAAACCAACAACCTTACCCTTAATAATATCAATGTTCGTAACTTCCATCCCGACATTAATCAAGGCAATAGTCTTATCATTGGAAACATCCGGTCCGTTTACATAAAAGCAATTCAAAAGGCTAAAAGTATCAACTTCAATCAGGCCGCAAGTATATCCGGTCGATGTAATCAAACTCGCATAGTTTTCGATCAAGTCTTTTTTTGCTGCAACAAGAATAACACGTGTCTTTGTTTCTGCTATTTTTTTATCTAAAACAGAGTAATAATCAAAAACAATATCCTCCATCTTATAGTGAACCTGGCGTTCCACTTCAAATTTCAATGCTTTTCTGATCTCAGAATCACCCATTTGCGGCCAATGGATATCACGCACAACAACAGATTCTCCTGAAACCGAGATATTGATTTTGCATTTTTTCTTTTTTAACGGCAGCCGGCTCATCACTTCTTTGATCGCATTAATAATTCCATCCCGACCATCTCTGAAGTTAACCTCTACCATCTCAAAACCAAGCAGCTTATTTTCTTTTTCATTAGAAGCGATATAAAGGGCCTTTACCAATCCATCCCCTATCTCTACTCCCACAGCTTCTTGATATCTCTTAAAAAACATAATACTCCCTAGTCTTGTTACTCAGCATAATAAACTCTGTTGCGTCCAGCTCTTTTCGCCTCATAAAGCATCGCGTCAGCTTTTTGCAAAAGATCTTCCATTCCCAAATCGTTATCCGCAGGAGAGTGACGAACTGCCACCCCAACACTTATCGTAATCTTTACGAGTTTATTTCCCAACATAATAAACTCAGCGTTTTCCACATTAGCACGCAAACGTTCGGCTATAGAAAACTTACCGCCTTTTGTTTCCTCAAAACCAGGAAGAACAACAACAAATTCTTCCCCCCCATAACGCGCACATATATCAGTAAGCCGCACACTATTATTCAGGATTTGTGCGATTTTTTTCAAAACCATATCGCCTTCCGGGTGGCCATAAGTATCATTGATCTCTTTAAAATGATCTATATCAATGATCAAAAAGCTTAACGGTATATTTTGACGATTGCAAAATTCTAACTCCTCTTTCATGCGTTTTTGCAAAAAAGTACGATTATAAAGTTGAGTGAGACGATCTACTGATGCAAGACCTCGATGGATAGCACTACCTAAAGCAATCGCCGCTTCCGAGACAAGCAAGAGGATAAACTCCTCCTCTCGTTTAAGTCGCAACGCCGCAGATTCTCCGCAAAACACAACGATTATGCCCCAAACCCGATCTTCCAATATTAGCGGAATCATAGCTAACGCAGAAAGACGAGCAAGATGCGGCGGCCTGTCCTCTTTTAAAAAATATTTTATTTGAGTATCCTCTCCGAATATCTCACTATTATTATCGGTATGAATTCTTTTTGATTTAATAACCTGCTTAATAATTTCATCAGTAGAACTAAACTCCATAGCCCTTAACATATTGCGATCAAAATTTTTTCCCGTTACATAGGTGAAATCATCAGTACCTATATCCCGGGATAATATAAAACATTGACTCTCTCCCGTCATATCTTTTGTCAACTCCATAAAAGTATCAACAATCAAACGCAACAATTGATCCTTACTTTTAGCGGAAGCAAGTTCTTTTCCGAAATTTTCTAACTGTTTAAAGTGTCTTTTCTGGTCTGCTTCCTTTTTTTTAATCTCTTTAAGCATCTCTTCTTTTTCATTCTGAAAAACAACAGTATTTTCTCTTAATTCTTTTGCTTGCTTACCAGCTAAGATTTTAGCCATAACCGCTGCTGTAATAAACGGCACACTCACCACAATCAATGCCACAGACATCACTGGGTTAACAATTAAAAAAACTAACAGAAAAGTTACACCTACCCCCAATAATACAACTATAATTTTCCCCATATTAGCCTCTTTTTAATGTATTGACCTGCCTAATATCTTCAACCTTTTAATAATGTCATTCTGTGTATATTCTCTCCGGTTGTTTACTTTATTACGACGCGGCTCAGGAAACTTGCCTAATTTTTCATAACGACGAATCGTCTGCACCGAAATGCCCAAACGCTGAGCCACTTCGCCAATAGAAAAAAATCGTTCCATCATATCATACACTCCTTTTCATCTAATATGTCTTGATATAGTTTGATACTGTTTGATATGATTTTATCATCTTTAAATAGCTCGTGTCAATAAAAATCCGATATATAAATCTCCATATAAATAGCGAATTTATGAGGAAAATATAGGCTCTTCAATCCTTTGAAGGTTAGGAGAGCTTACTGACAGGGCGTAAGAGCATAATAATCAGCTTCTTTGTCTATAACTGCCCCGTTATTATTTACTGCCCGCAAAACTCCAGTTTCATTAACCGAAAATGTACGTTCGCCGGTTGCACGATAAATTTCCGGGGTAGCAGAACAGACATATTGCCGGTCATTAATACGCGTATATGTAAAATTATATCCCTTTTTAGCAAGTCCGGTAGTTGCCGTATCTACGGTATTATCAATATACGCTGGTATTGCTACTGTCATTTCCGCCATATTAAGCGGAAATCTCATGGGTGATCTTGCAACACGAAAATTCTCACATGCAGTACAAAGAGCTTTTAATGTTCCTTGGGCAACAGCTTCATTTGCCGCCAGGCGAGCTCGCAAAAGATTAGGTATTGCTAATGCTGCCAACATCGCAATAATAGCTACCACAATCATAATTTCGACCAGCGTAAACCCTGCATCTTGATGCGGGGCACATCCAGTTATGTGCTGCCCCATGCCCACAAAAATCGCCTCCTGAGTTTATTTTTTACACTTCTTAAATGTTATATTATCACAAAACAAGACAAAAAAAAAGCGGCAATTTAATTGCCGCTTTTTTTCTATCAAACATTACTGGATAACAGTCATTGCATCATACAATGCTTGTGTATTAATAGTTGATTTACCTGCTGTGGCTCTGATTACACCAGTTTGATCAACCCCAAAAGTTCTAGTTCCAGTTGTCTGGTTAACATCCGGTTCTGCTCCACAAATATAAGTGTTTGCAGTCAAACGTGTAAATGTATACACATATCCCTGTCTACCAGGTGATGCTGCAAATACAGTTGCGTCAACATATGCCGGAGTTGCACCGGTCATTGCCGCGGCATTTGCCGGATAAGCCGGCGTTGTTTGTGCTGCCCGAAAACTCTCAGCTGCTGTAGAAATAGTCTTCAAAGTTGACTGTGCTGCTGCTTCATTAGCATTAACTCTTGCACGAAGCAAATTCGGGATAGCGATAGCCGCCAATAACGCAATAATTGCTACAACAATCATAATTTCAACCAACGTAAAACCCTTGCGCCCCATAATTAACACCTCCCTCTCTCTCCAGTTACGGTTAACATTCATTTTTTGCCTTATAGCTTTTTCCCTGATGCATCTCCTTGGCCCTGCCTCTAAATTAGCATTTGCTATGCCAAACTCGTTTTTTTATATTTTTTGGTGATTATTGAAATATATCTCTTTTAATTCGAACTAGTTATGTGTTTTAAAATCATTTGGTAATATTGTGGATAAAATTTCAAAACAAAAAAGAAGAGAAAAATATTTCCAATAAATAAGAAATTTTTTTCTCAATAACAGGAAAAATCTTTCCGAGGGGAAACCGACTGAAAAATAAGCCAATAAGGAGAGGTGTTCCTTACCTATAGTCCGTAACGTTTAATCTTATAGTCTAAGTTCCGGCGAGTCATTTTAAGCTTCTGAGCAACCAAGTTTTTATTGCCGCTTGTTTCGACCAGAGTTTTAGCAATCAACTCTTTCTCAAACTGCTCCACCTTATCCTTCAAAGACTCCTCAGATGCCAGTATATTGTTCGCTTCCGGCGACTGAGCAAAATCAGAAATACGCTGCGGCAGATCTGTAGCAGCAATAATGTCCTGCTCTCCTAAGGTAACTGCGCTTTCTACTGCATTTTCAAGCTCCCGCACATTACCGGGCCAATGATAAGAAAGCATAACATCCATAGCTTCTTCAGAAAATCTTTTAACAGGCTTGCCTGGCATTTGATATTTTTTTAAAAAATGGGGTAAAAGAAGCGAAATATCTTCTTTTCTTTGCTGTAAAGAAGGTAGATATACAGAAATTACACTAATGCGATAGAAAAGATCTTTTCTAAAGTTACCCCTTTTGACTTCCTCTTCTAAGTTCCTATTTGTAGCCGCAACAATTCGCACGTCAACTTTAATGTTTTTAGTTGCACCAACCGATCGAATTTCTTTCTCCTGCAATGCCCTTAATAATTTTGCCTGCATAGCCGGAGATGTCTCTCCTATCTCATCTAAGAATAACGTCCCCCCCACGGCAACCTCAAACAACCCCTGTTTTGTAGATATCGCACCGGTAAAAGATCCTTTTACATGTCCAAAAAGTTCGCTCTCTAAAAGATCATCCGGAAGTGCTCCGCAATCTATAGAAACAAACGGTTTTCCCGCCCTTAGACTATTGTAATGCATTGCTTTGGCAATCAGCTCTTTTCCCGTACCACTTTCCCCGTTAATTAATACTGTAGTATTGGTCTTTGCAACTTTATCAACCATATCAAATACTTTTTGCATGGGCTTGCTTTTTCCAATTATATTTGCAAAGCGATAGCGTTCCTTTAATTTTTTCTGTGTTGATTTATCTTCGGAAAATATTCTTTTTTGACTAAAAGCCTTCTTTATTACTAACTTTATATCCTGCAGCTTAAACGGCTTGGTTAAATAATCATGTGCTCCATAACGCAAAGATTTTACCGCTGTTTCCACAGATGCATAAGCCGTAATAATTAAAACAATAATCTCTGGATTATGCGTTTTTACCTGCCGAAGAAGTTCAAGCCCGCTCACCTCTCCCATCCGGACATCTGTAATCACCATATCAAATGCCTCTTTACGAAAAAGTTCAAGCCCCTTTTCCGCTGAGACAGCACATTTGACAGAATAGCCTTCATTTTCTAAAACAACACTAAGCCATTCCAAAAGATCTTTTTCATCATCAACTAAAAGAATACGTCCACTCATATCTTAACTTTCTTTTTTAATTATTAATAGGGAGAGTTACTTTAAACGTCGCCCCCTTCCCTAATACACTAACTACATCAATCGTTCCTTTATGTTCTTTTATTATACTATAAACAATTGACAACCCCAACCCCACACCTTTTTCCTTTCCGCTGGAAAAAGGTTCAAATAGATTATTTAAAAGTTCTTTATCTATCCCTACACCATTGTCGCCAATTTCTATTTCTACAAAGCTTTTTTTCTCATCCATGCTTTGCCTAATCGTAATTTTTCCTTTTTCTCCAACTGCTTCTACCGCATTGATCAATAGATTGAAAAACACCTGCTTAATATGTTCTCCGTCACAACTAACTTTTATTCCTTTAAGACTTTTCGCCTTTTCAATCACGACGCCAGGCTTAAAATCCTTACTATTCTGAACCAGCATCAAAACCTCATCCATAAGTTCATCAGTAGAAACAGATTCCAATCGTAATTTTCTAGGCTTAACATATTCCAGCAAACCATTAATAATATTATTTAATCTTGCCGTTTCCTTTATAATAAGATTGAACAGTTTTTGGCTATTATCATCTAACGTGATCATATCATTTAACGCCTCCACACATCCGGATATTGATGCCAAAGGATTGCGTATTTCATGCGCCGTGCTTGCCGCTAGTTTGCCTATCGCCGAAAGCCTGTCTTCACGCCGCAACTTTTCCTCTAAAGACATTACGACTTTATCACGTTTTTTTACCTGCGCAGCAATATACGCGCTTAAAAATCCGATAATACAAAAAACCGTAACCCGTAGATATAGTAAAGAAAAAACATATGTGCTTTCCCTCGGAAAAATTGAGATAATATTAGACGGCAATGGAATAATCGCGTAATATTCCAAGCTCACAACTGCAGAGTACAAAATACTGCCTAACAATGCAATTATTACAGCTGCGCGAGGAGAAATAAGAATACTTGCGGCAATAGAAGAAAGTGGGTACAAAATACCTAATACCGAGTCAATCCCTCCGGTATAATGAATAAGCAATGTTTCAAGAGTGAGATCGATTATGATTTGCGCATAAAGAAATCCTACAGTGGTAGAGATTCGGCTTAAGAGAAGCAATGAATATACTATCGTTAATAAATAGATACTCGCTACAAAAAGATATACCGGAGTTCGGGCAAGTCCAAACAAAGCAGTATTGACAACTAGTATTACCGTGGCAATACAAAAACGAAAAATGATAATTTTATATAACTCAGCTTTATTGTTTAACATTGAAATTATTAGAAGATCTATCCCTCAATCGCTGCATCTTCCTGCTGTTTCCCCTCTTCCTTGCTTTCTGTTTGCGCTTTAGGTTCTTCCTCTTCAAAAAGATATTTATAAGGCTCTTCCATCTGTGGCTCCAGCGGATATTGCTGAAATCCGGCTTCTTCTTGAGTCATCTTACCCCATTGCTTCTGACCAGAAGTAATAGACTCATTATTCTCACGATGCTCTTCGGGTATAGCATCTTTATTCTGCGGATCTTCTATAAACGGATCAACATACTTCTTTTCCATCTCTTTCGGGAAATAATAAGAATGTTTCGCTCTCTGTATCGGCGCCTGCGCCCTGGTCCCTAAAGGCGCTTTTGAGGGTGAACCATAATTAG
The DNA here is from genome assembly GCA_024231215.1 of PVC group bacterium. Lineage (GTDB taxonomy): Bacteria > Omnitrophota > Gorgyraeia > B26-G9 > B26-G9 > JAAEQR01. Next base: position 239,805 of record JAAEQR010000142.1, read on the forward strand.
TTTTATATATACGCACCGGCTTTTTATCAGTAACCTGATCCCCCGGCTTTTGGTCTTTTAATATCTGGGTTTTTTGAGATACACGCTGCATTGTATTACTCACGCCAAAAATAACAATAACAACTAATACCAAAGCTGCCGCAATTAAAATACTCTTTACTTTTTTATCCATAACTTCCCTCTTTAATTATTATATTAGCACCCCTGTAGTATATTAATACAGCCCTTTTCGAAAACACTCTAAGGGCTGTATAATTTGGCTTTATATATTAGTATACTACGTTCTTCCCGATTAATCCATCATTCTGTATTCAACCCAGAATTTGCATTAGGACACAACGAATAGCACTAATCTTTTTGGCTTAAACAAATTACAAAAAGACTCGACGTACCCAAAGAGTATGCCTGCATTTTTTGTAACTGTTTCAGCTCAAAAATCTTAGCACTCTTCATCTGTGTCTAATTCAAAATCTAGGTTAAAAACTAATTTGATTGAAAAAATCAATACTTACTTCTTGCCATAAAGACTCTGAACCTCCGAAGAAAACATCCGAAGGAGAGCGTGTAGCCGTCTTAAATCTTCGATCATAGGACAAGTAAACTTTAGACGGAGATTTTAGAGCAAAATAACTTGTCCAGCTTCCGCCGACCTTTCTACCCCGGCTGCTCTGCCCTAAACTCGTCGATTTATACGATGAACTCCATTCATAATCTACAAAATCATATTTTGGAGCTGTGAATTCTCCGTTTTTATCCAAAATAAAAAATGCACCGGATAAAATTTTATCGCGGTCAACCGTCTTCTTATTTGCTGAATCCCAGTAACTCCAGTTCTCTAATGTTTCTCCCTTAGTTCCACGATTGCAGGCAAGAACCGTATTGTATTTATGATGTTCATACACCCGGTTAGGCATCATACCATAAGTATAATTCTCTCCACTTGCCGGCCAGCTGAATGTAGCTGTCTTTGTACCGCTCGGATCGTGATGCCAAAATAGACGCTTATAAGTATCGTCTTTACTAACAATTCCATTTTTAATATTTACTTCATTAGCATCTGATATAGATGGATAATAATCTTCCCATTGATAATTTAGTCGCCAATGTTCAACCCAAAACCCGCCTCCTTTGTTTGGATCAGATTCTGCATAAATTCCGCTTGCCGCATCTTTCTTAACATACATATAAGGATAATCACGATAATGCGAAGTAGCCGGGCTTACCTGAGGATCATTGAAATCATCAGATAAGGTATATACCCTTTTCTTACTAACAATCGCGCTGGTCACCCAGTCTGCTGTATTGTAATTTCCTTTCAGGTAAATATTTTCTTCTCCCAAAACCGTAAATCCATAATTTGCCATCTTACGCGGAAGTTTTTTCGCGTTTGCCAAACGTAAAGGAACTTTCGTATAAAGGATTCCGTTGTCCGGATAATTCCCGGCTTTTTGCATTTCATCTACATCTATTTCAAGAATCACATTCCACTTATTCGTTCTTGTGTTAATAAATTCAACTTTTTTGGCTACATTATATGTATGTCCGTTATTTAAATCTGTTACTGCATCATCAATGCTTTTTTCAAGGATATTCTGCCATTCGTTGTAGTCATTAAATTTACCGTCAAAATCTGTATGCAAATCAACATATAATCCGCCGCGTTCTGCCAACTTTGCATAGGCAGTATCAAATTCAGGCGGAGTCAAATATTCACCACCGGTATTACAATCCCGCACAATACCATCTAAACCAGCAGAATTCTTTAAAAAATCTTCCCATGCTGTCGGCTGTTTTTTTGTTTCTAAATGTTTTACCGGGATAGTTCCTCCACCCGCACGTTCATCTCCATATGTCCCGTCAAATACTACTTCAGGATTAAAAAAATCCGGCCAATCAGAATGACTCCCACGCGCTTTCCAATAATCAGGACTGCGAAACATCTCCCAATACGTTTTAGCATTCGGATGTTTTCCTAATTTAGATTTATCAACCCAAACCACCTTGCCTGATTCTATATCCCACCATGTATCTTTTACATCAACTTTCTTATTTCCTTTATCATATGTCCAGAAAGACACCGGAGTCTCGCTTGAGGCATCACCACTGCCATAAGCATCTCCTTTATACTTCTGCCACATCCAGGTCTCATCTATTTCTGCGGGAAGCTCATCCCATTTTCCGGAAATTATTTCACCGGTATCTTCATCTATCCCCTCATAAGGCTGTAACCACAGATTGTATTTATTTAAAGGCTTACCACTATCATTCACCACCCCATAATAAGAAGATCCTGATGGAATCTCATTCCAGGGCAGCCTATCCCCGCTAAAAGCCCATTCTGTAGAACGATACGCCTCTCCCGGAAAGTAAGCAGCAAAGTCCCTAGCTTGAGATCTCCAATTCCAATGCCGGGTGCCATATTTATCCCAAGAATAATATCCCCATGGACCCGGATCATCCTTACCATCTCTTCTAAAAACATCACCCGGGTCATCTAATCTCATGATCGGCGCTTTTCCGTCCATAGTCCCATCGTAACGATCAGCATAATAAGGCGCCGGATAGCGATCATAGCACTGGTAATAAATAGTCCCTTCATCTCCTGTACTTAACTCACTGATATTTTCCAAGGCAACATGTGAATCTATCTTGATATTCCCGTTGGTATGAATTCCTCCCCCATTAAGCCTGGGATGACTTCCTACCGAATTATTAAGATCAATACTATATGGACTATAGAAAAAGAAATCATAAATACCCCTCCGACTCAAGGTACAGGTTACCGCACGTTGTTCATTCCCATCCATCCCCATGGCTACAACCACAGTCTTGTCTTCATCAATCTGATCCTGATAAGCCTTGACCATAAAGGTTCCGTCATCAGATATATAAAACCCGCCCCCGTCAAAAGAACAATCCGTTCTAAGCTTCTGATGGTAACCGGAATCTGAAGAATCTACCGGCAACAATGTATCTCTATCATCATTCCATTTATGGGTATACCACTGAGATGCAAACTCCTGAGATTCATAGGTAGCATAAGCAAGTCCCATCTCTGCGAAACTAAGCGCTTTCTTCCCTTCCACTTCTTTAGTAACACTCTTACGCTCACTAATCACCAGCATAAATAAAGAGGCCGACACAACAATAAGAACAAACATTACAATGTAGGTTGAAATTAGGATAGTTCCCTTTTTATTTAGTAGTAGTCTCATTGTCCCCTCCTTTTAATTGCGCCAGTACACCCTATTATTCAAGGTTATATTCAATGGATCACTCAAACATCGCCCTCTGAGTGTATCCTTTTCCGTCTTAATTTCAATCTCTACAAGTTCAATTAAAGAATCCACAACATACCCTTTTGATCCTGCATCATATTTATATCCTGTCACTTTAAAATCAGCTACATCTTCGGATGTTATAACCTGATCAATCAAAGTATTACTATCGTCCCAAACCCTGCGTAATATCTGGTTTGAGCTATCATCCCAACAATACTCAATAGACCAATCTATATTAGCTTCAGCTCCCCATTCAATCCGCCCATACGCATCCAAGCCCACCGGAACCTGAAAAACAATACTTTTACCGGCATTAGGATTAGCTGCTGCCCCCCCCTGGTCTATAGGCATATCATATATTTCCGCATAGGTCCCCTTAGAAACTCTCATCTCCTTTACCATATCATTAACAACTTTTCTAGCCTGTTTAGATATATCCCATTTGCCCAAGCACTGATCCGTAAAATAATTATGTGATATGAGAGCGCTGAACAATGTTCCGATCACCACGGTATAAATTCCCAAAGACACAATCATCTCTGTTAAAGTAAAACCACTTTTATCCGTTAAATATCTTTTTTTAAATTTCACTTAACCCATCCTCCTATTTATAAATAATTGCTGTTTCCATAGAACAAGGAGAATCTATTTGCCCATTACCATTCTCATCTTCTCCTCCGTCTAATACCCCGTTCAGGTTTTGATCTTCACCAATAACCCGGGTGCGCTGCCTCCAGCATACAACAACTTTTACCTTCATTAAGAAATCCGTTTCTATTTCATTAACATACACTACACCTATATTTTCAACCCCACGATTATCTAATTCATTTAAAGTAAATGAATTGCCCGCATAAACCGAAACAATATCATCGTAAGGCACATTACGGATTCCATCTATCATACCTTCGACCGCATGCATAGCCGGGGTTATATTTTCATTTAACTCATTCATTTGAAATAAATAATTAGTAGCCTGAAACGACGCTCCAAGAGCAATTGCCATAACTGCCACTGAAATCAAAATCTCCACAAGTGTAAATCCTTTTTTCGCTTGTAGCATAAACTTTCCCCTTTCCACTCCATAAAAAAATAGACCGAATTACCATCCTTTACTTCGGTAACTCGGCCGCCATTAATTTCTCCCCCTCAATTCGGTATCCCGGCTATCTGAAAGGAAAAACCTTTAGACCCGTAGCTTTGCGTCCCTAATTTTCACTAGGTTTGCCATTGTCGGTAAAAGGGCATAAAATTATATAATATTGTCTCTTTACACTCCTATTTTAAGTATACCCTATCCAGCCGGCTTTGTCAATGCTTTTACAATTGGTTTAACTGATTGACACCACTAATGTTAGTGTCTATCCGATAAGTTCCCCAATCTTTAAAATCGGTAAGAACATAGCGATAACAATACCCCCTACAACAATACCCAAAAAGGCGATAATCAGAGGCTCTATTAAACTCGTAAGACCGCTTACTGCCGTATCTACCTGATCTTCATAAAAATCAGCAATTTTGCTTAACATTTTTTCTAATTCGCCGGATTCTTCTCCCACCGTAATCATCCTTGTAACCATCGGTGGAAATGCTCTGCTTTTTGCCAATGGAGCAGAAATGCTTTCTCCTTCTCTAATTCCAACTCTCGCACTATCAACCGCTCCTTCAATAACCGTATTACCGGATGTCTTTCCCACAATTTCCAATGCCCCTAAAATCGGTACACCGCTTCTAATAAGTGTCGAAAGGGTCCGGGAAAATCTAGCTACAGCTACTTTTCGCAGCAGCGGCCCGAAAACAGGAATATTCAATTTCATTTGGTCAAATCTCTTTTTACCCACAGGAGTTTGAATAATTTTGCCTATAATAAAAATAAATCCAACAAGCCCGATTACACAATAAATAAAATATGCGCGAAGCATATCCGAAAAATTAATAAGCAGCTGAGTTGGAAGCGGCAAAGTACCTCCTAATGATTCAAATATCTCTTTAAATGTAGGAATAACCTTTAATAACAAAACCAGCGTAATCCCCATCGCCATCAGAGAAACAACTGCGGGATAAACCATAGCTGACTTTACTTTTCCAGCCAATTTATTACTCTTCTCTAAGTAGCCGGCAAGCCTGTCTAAAATTTCATCAAGCATACCACTTGTCTCTCCAGCTCTCACCATATTGGTATAAAGTAATGTGAAAATCTTTGGATGTTTCTCCAAAGCCGCTGATAAACTTGCCCCTGCTTCAACATCTCCTCTTACCTCGGTAACTACCTGCCTAAAGATAGGGCTTTCCAGCTGTTCGCTTAAGATATCCAAACTCTGCACCAATGGAATACCTGCATTAACCATTGTCGCTAACTGCCGGGAAAAGATTACTAATTCTTCAGATTTTACCGTTTTATTACGAACCTTCTTTATAATGCTGGATTTCTTTTGCTCTGTTACTGAAATGATAATTAAATTCTTAACCCTCAACATATCCAAGGCTATTGCTCTATCTTTTGCCTCAATTAAATCATTAATCGTATTTCCTTCTTCATCCTTGGCTACATATTTAAAATATGCCATACAGCCTCCTTTTTTAAGCAACAAACAGCAATAAAATATCTAAAAATCATAATTTACAAATTACCAGCTACTATTTATAACTATTATATATTATTTCTTTTTATAAAGAAATATTTTTTTATTCCGCAGAGGTAACTCTCAGCACTTCTTCTAAAGTCGTCTTACCCGCCAAGAAATTAATTAACCCGGCATCACGCAAGGTTACCATATTACATTCTTTTTTAGCATAACGTTTAATTTCATCGCTAGAGGAACGATTCATAATCATTTCTCTTATCGAATCATTAACAACCATGATTTCAATCATGGCAAAACGCCCTCGATATCCGGAACCGCTGCAATAATTACAACCTTTGCCTTTATATACCGTAATATCTTCACTTTTCTTATCTAATCCTAAACGATCCAATACCGACTGCGGCACTTCATACTGTTCCTTGCATTTATCACAAATTTTACGCGCAAGCCTTTGCGCAACCACAGCAACCACACTCGAAGAGATCAAAAAAGGCTCAATCCCCATATCAATAAGCCTGGTTACTGCACCCGGGGCGTCATTTGTATGCAGTGTACTAAGAAGCATAGCTCCGGTCAAAGCCGCTTTTATTGCGATATCACCTGTTTCAAAATCCCGGATTTCCCCAACCATTAAAACATCAGGGTTTTGCCTTAATATTGAGCGCAATCCAGAAGAAAAAGTTAAACCAATATCCGGCTTAACCTGCACCTGAGTAATCCCTTCTACTTGATATTCAACCGGATCCTCAATTGTAATAAGATTTTTATCCGGAGTATTCAACCGATTAAGCACTGAATATAATGTGGTTGATTTACCGCTACCCGTAGGCCCGGTAACCAAGATCATTCCATACGGCCGGTTAATCGCAAAATTGAAATTGGTCAAAGCCTCCGGCAGAAACCCTAAAGCTTCAAGCCCAATACTTAAATTGGCCTTATCTAAAGCACGCATAACTACTTTTTCACCAAAACTTATCGGTAATACAGAAACACGAAAATCAACTTCCTTCTTCTCAAATTTAACTTTAAACCTTCCGTCCTGAGGAATAAGACGCTGGGTAATATCCAAATTTGACATTATCTTCAAACGAGCCGCGATCGCATTTTGAATTTTTTTTGGCAAAACCGCTGCCTCATGCAAAGCTCCATCGATGCGATATCTTACACGTATATTGTGCTCATAAGGCTCAATGTGAATATCCGATGCCCTCTTAAGTAAAGATTCTGCAATTAAAGCATCGATCATTTTAACAATCGGAGCTTCTTCACTGGAACGAATTACATCTCCGATATCTACTTGATCCTGCTGACCTACAACCTCAATATCTTCATCCTGAATATTTTTAACCAAGTCATCCAAAGAAGCAGCTGCTTTTTGAGCTTCGGCACCTGCAGGATGATACAACCTATTGATTGCCTTTCCCACCGTACCTAAAGAGCATACAGCCGGATTCACATCATAACCGGTAAGCGCCTTTATATCATCAACTGCCAATACATTCAGGGGATCACTCATCGCCACAGTAAGAATATTACCCACATGAGATATAGCTAAAAGATGATAATGCTGTGCAACGTGCTCAGGAATAATTTTTATAAGTTTTTCCGGAGCTTTAAACTTTTCAAGATTAATAAGTGGAATGCTTAAATAATGACAGAAACAAACAGCAATGTCTTCCTCACTTACAAACTTTTCTTCCACTAATATAGCCGCTAGTTGACCACCTTTTTGTTGTTGAATATTCAAGGCTTTGTCAATATCGTCTTTTTCTACCAGTTTGTAGTCAAGTAATAACTCATTAAGCCGTTTTTTAATTCTGCTTCTGCGCATAAAAATCTTTCTTCTTAGTCTGCTACGGTCAACCGCGTAATCTCTTCTAAAGTAGTAAGTCCTTTTAACACTTTAATAACTCCGTTCTCCCGTAACGTAACCATCCCTTCTTCGCGTGCTTTTTGCTTAATTATTCCTTCTTGGGCTTTTTTCATAACTAAGTCCCTGATATCAGGCGTAAATGGCAAAACCTCACAAAGTCCCAACCTCCCCCAGTAACCGGTATTCTTGCATTTATTACATCCTTTTGCCCTAAAAACTTCTTTATGTTCTTCGGCAATATGAAATTTTTTTTTGATCTCCGGCGTAATCGGATAAGGCTCTTTACAAACCTGACAAATCTTACGAATCAATCGCTGCGCACAAACCACTAAGCAGGAAGATGTAATTAAAAATGGTTCTATCCCCATATTTACCATTCTTGTAACTGCACCGGCAGCTTCGGTAGTATGCAAAGTACTTAGAACCAAATGACCGGTTAACGCTGCCTTTATCGATATATCTAACGTTGCTGTGTCTCGTATTTCACCTACCATGATTATATCCGGATCCTGTCGCAAAAAAGAACGCAAAGCTCCGGAAAAGGTAAGCCCTACATCAGGATTAACGTTTACCTGATTTACCCCTTCCATCTGATACTCAACCGGATCTTCGGCGGTAACTACATTTAATTCCGGGTCATCCACATATCGCAATACAGAATAAAGAGTTGTTGATTTTCCACTGCCGGTGGGGCCCACAACAAGGATTAGTCCATGCGGCTCCTGCGCAAGTTTCTTTAATTTCTCCATGGGTTTAGTCTCAAAACCCAAACTATCCAGATCCAAAATAACCGCGGTTTTATCCAAAACACGCAAAGCCACTTTCTCCCCATGACTTGACGGCATTATGGAAACACGGAAATCAACTTCCCGACCATGTATTTTAATTTTAAACCGGCCATCCTGAGGTAATCTGTGTTCAGCAATATTTAAAACAGACATGACTTTAATACGCGAAACAATTGCCTCCTGCATTGACTGCGGCGGCGCAGGAAATTCCTGCAAAATCCCGTCAAGACGATAACGTATACGCAATCTTTTTTCCTGAGGTTCTATAAGGATATCACTCGCTCTGTTTTTTATTGCTTCAGCAAGAATCATGTTTGTTACCTTTACTACCGGAGTATCTTCTAGCTGTCTAAGCAATTCTTGGGTATTATCCGTTTTGACATCAACGTCTTCAGTATCCTGAAAGACTTCTATATCCATATCCTTTACATCTTCAATTATCGACTGCATTTGATCGTTGGTTGTAGTATTATAGTAATCTTCGATAGCTTTCTTAATGTCTTTTTCCGTCGCAATAACCACCTTAAGCTGATAATTAGTTAATACTTTAAGCTCATCAATTGCCAAGATATTAAGCGGATCGACCATCGCCACGGTTAATATCTTACCAATCTTGGAAACCGCAATCGCCTGGTATTTATTCGCAAGCTCTTTTGGAATAATTTGTACCACATCCTGGTTTATTTTAAATTTAGAGAGATTTATAGGAGGAATGTTTAGACTTTGACTTAAGACAATAACAAGGTCTTTCTGACTAATATACCCCATTGTTGTCAAAACTTCACTCAGACGTCTGCCGCTTTCTTTCTGAGAAGCAATTGCTTCATCCAACTGCTCCTTAGTCAAAAAATTGGACCTTGTTAAAACTTCCAGCATTTTTTCTTTTATGCCTTGAACCATTTGATCAACCTCAACAAGATATGATTAGGCGTAGTATTTAGCTATCGCGTTATTAATATCCGAAAATGTGGAAATAAATGCTTCGACATCCAATTCCGTCATTTTCTTAATTTGGTCTTTTGCAGAGGTATTAAGAGGGTCGGCCATAGCCAGGGTAAGAATATTGCCGATTTTATCTATCGGAATAAGCGAATATTTAACGGCAATATCTTTTGAGACAAGTTTTACTAGTTCTGCATCGATCTCATAATTTTCCAACTCTAGATAAGGAAACCCAAACTGAGTAACCAGAGCACTTACTAAATCTTCTTCACTAATATGTCCCAAATCAATACTGTGCTGAGATAATGCTCCCCCCTTAGTTTCCTGGAGTTTCACTGCTTCATCAAGCTGTTCCTGCGTAAGCATCCCCATTTCCAACAAAACATTTTCTAACTTCTGAGCCCGGTGAGTTTGCTCATAAATACTTTCTTCAATTTGTTCACGTGTAACAAATTGAAGCTTAACTAAAATCTGTCCTACCAACCCCCCCTCTTGCAGCTGTACCTCCAACGCCTTCTGCAGCTGCTCCTGAGTAATTAGTTTTTTCTCAATTAAAATTTGGCCTATTGGTTTAGTTCTTGCCTTTTTCAATTTTACCTATCCCTATCTTTTGAACAAGCGGACTAAATCATCCGTGTCCGTTGAACGCGACATCGCTTCTTCATAAGAAATAAGCTTCCTGGTATACAAATCATATAGAGCCTGATTCATCGTCTGCATATTATCTTTCTGTCCGGTCTGCATTATGGAATATATCTGATGCACTTTTTGTTCTCTGACCATACTTTTCACAGCCGGAGTAGCAACCATAACCTCAGAAGCCAATACACGACCGAATCCACCTACTTTAGGAATCAACTGCTGGGAAAGTATCCCTACCATAACAAAAGACAGCTGTGTACGTACCTGCTGTTGTTGATGAGAAGGAAAAACATCAATAATTCGGTTAACTGTCTGAACCGCATCGGAAGTATGCAGAGTAGCAAACACCAAATGTCCGGTTTCCGCAATAGTTAAAGCAGCTTCTATCGTTTCTAAATCCCGCATTTCTCCGACAAGAATAACATCCGGATCCTGTCGCAAAATATGTTTTAAAGCCAGCGCAAAAGTTTTTGTATCTTGTCCAATTTCCCGCTGATCCACAACAGACAGTTTATTTGAGTGTACAAATTCTATAGGATCTTCCACGGTTATAATATGGCATGCGCGCTCTTCATTAATTTTATCTACAATCGATGCCAAGGTTGTTGACTTTCCACTCCCCGTAGCTCCGGTTACAAGCACAAGCCCCTTTGGCTTACGAGCCAACTCCGTCACAATTTTCACAGGTAATCCACATTCTGCAAAACTCAGAATTTTAAACGGAATAGCCCTAATCGCAGTTCCGACAAAGCCTCTTTGCCAAAAAACGTTCATACGAAAACGGCTCAATCCTTCTATCTCAAAAGAACGATCAAGTTCCCTGTTTTTTTCAAACTTTGCTATTTCTTCCGGATTCAAAACTCCATAAATAATCTCTTTGACATCTTCGCCGGATAAAGGCGACATATCCAATGAGACTATTTTCTCATCAATTCGTAAATGCGGTGGTGAATGTGCACTTAAATGAAGATCTGAAGCATTGCGTTCAATTAATACACGCAACATCTGAGATAATTCAGCTGCCATCTTTCTCCTCTTTTTTTTCTTCCGTACGTGATAAACCTTTATGGATTCTTAATGCCGTATGAATCAACCGAGCTGCCTCTTCAAACCCTTTTTCTTTAGCAAAAAATCCGGAAATTCCAAGCTCTGTAGCTTGTTTCAGATTTTCCATTGTACCGTATGCGCTAAAAATAACTATAGGAATTTGTTTATTAACCTGACGTATTGCGGTAAGTATTTCTATCCCATTCATCCCAGGGAGTTTTAAGTCAAGAAAAATAATCTGATAATCTCCCGTTTGAACCTGGTCTACTACTTTTTCTCCGCTATATAGCACATCTGCCTCAAAATCTCTGCTTTTGAGCCAAAATTGCATCATATTTATGAAATCTACCTCATCATCCACTAGTAAAACTTTAATTTTCTCACTCATGAGTCCCTGCCCCCCTCCAGATTAAGAACGACCAGACTTAAAAAAACGTTTAAAATCATCATGATCAGTTACGTATAAAGACGCATCCTGATAATTAATAATTCCCTGTTTATATAATTCAAATAAAGATTGATTCATTGTCCTCATGCCATCTTTCTGTCCTGTCTGTATCAATGAAAAAATCTGATGAATCTTTTCTTCTCTGATCATGGCTTTAACCCCAAAATTAGCTATCATTAATTCCGTAGCTAACGCTCTTCCCTGCTTATCTGCACGCGGAATTAATTGTTGTGAAATAGTAGCCAAAAGAACAAATGATAATTGCGTACGTACTTGTGCCTGCTGAGACGCAGGAAAAACATCCACAACACGATTAATTGTTTGCACACAGTCGGAGGTATGTAATGTAGCAAACACCAAATGCCCTGTTTCTGCGATATTTAATGCTGCCTGAATTGTCTCTAGATCTCTTAGCTCGCCGATCAAAATAACATCCGGATCTTGTCTTAACACATATTTCAGTGCCTCTCCGAAGGAATTAGTATCAGTACCGATCTCTCGCTGAGAAATTAAACTTTTTCTATTATCATGCACAAATTCAATAGGATCTTCTACAGTAACAATATGACATTGTCTCTCGGAATTTATATGATTAACCATCGCCGAAAGAGTAGTAGTTTTACCTACCCCGGTAGCTCCGGTTACTAAAACCAATCCACTCTGGCTGCGGCAAATCTGTAAAATTTGTTCTTCAGGAAGTCCCAATTCCCTAAAATGCGGCAAAGCACCAGGAATACACCGCAGCGACGCGCATACAGTACCCCGATGGAAAAACACATTCATCCGAAAACGCCCTGCATTTTCAATATAGCACGATTTATCCAGTTCTTTATATGTTTCAAAATGTTTTATTTCATCGGGGGTAAGCATAGAATAAATAAGTAATTTAGAATCATCCGGAGATAGTTCCGGATAGTCTAAGATAAGCAATTTTGAGTCCACTCTTACCTGCGGAGGGCTATCGGTATGAATATGCAAATCCGATGCCCTTCGTTCGATCATGATTTTAGCGAGAGTTTCAATATTAAATTCCATCTAAAAATCCTTTTTCTAAATAGTTGGGTTTAAAAAAACTATAGCATACAAACGATGTAATGTCAACCAGTTAAACCCGGGGGGAGCAACTGATTATTTGCACCACAATCTATATGCCCCCAGGGCAATGATTCTGTCTGCTCCCGGGGTTTACACACATATTCCTGGGCACCAAGAGCATGTTGCCCCAATGCTTCTTTCCAAATATTAGAATTAAACATATTCGACCAGCCATCAAATCTAGCTCCCAATCGAAATGCTTTTTCCAGCACCACATGCAAGCTTCTATCTCCACGACATAGATACGCTTCTAAAAAACTCATTTTTACATCATGAAAGCTTATGTCAATATTTTTAGCTCTCAGTTTTGACCTCAAAAATTCCTGTTTATTTAAAAGAACGTCAGTTTTCTCCATACCCATCCATTGAAAAGGCGTATGCGGCTTGGGAATAAAATTAGAAATACTCACATTAATTTGTCCGCGCCTGCCATCAACTTCTTTTCTTAATAAAGTAAATTCTTTAACCAGCGCAACAATACTTTCTAAATCTTCTTCCGTTTCAGTCGGCAAACCGATCATAAAATAAAGTTTTAATTTCTTCCAGCCTAAACGGTATGCCTCTAAAACAGCTTCTTTTAAACGCTGAATATCAATCTGCTTGTTTATCAACCGGCGCAAACGTTCACTACCTGCTTCCGGAGCAAACGTCAGTCCGCTCTTTTTCAGTCCCCCCATTAAAGCAAGAATACCGGAAAAATCCTTATTAACCCGCAACGACGGTAAAGAAATACCCACCCCTTTCTCCTGACATGATGAATGAAGCCGGCTAATAACCTCCTGCAAATGCGGATAATTAGCACTGGAAAGCGCACAAAAAGAAATTTTCTCATAGCCGGTATTACGATATGACTCTTCTGCTAACTGAATCACTTTTTCCGCACTGCGTATACGAACTGGCTTGGTTACAAATCCCGCCTGACAAAAGAAACACTGGTTAGGACACCCTCTCATTATTTCCAAGCTAATCCGATCATGTACAATTTCAACATACGGTACCGGCGGCGAAACAGGGAATTCTGCAGCATCTAAATCTTCCACATATCTTCTTTTTATACTGCAAGGGATATCCTGATCCCGGGCCGTAACACTTACAATCATCCCATTCTCAACCTCAGGATTATAAAACCGAGGCACATAAACCCCCTCAATATTTGCGAGTTTTAATAATAACTTTTCTTTTGCTTGGGCATATACTTCTAAATCACTTTCCGGAATATGCGTAACAGTATCTTTAAACTCACGACAAGCGGCAACAAGCTCCAGAATCAACTCTTCGGCTTCTCCGACAACAAAAACATCAATAAATTCTGCCATAGGTTCAGGATTATATGCGCAAGGCCCTCCGGCGATAATTAAAGGAGCTCGCACACGGTCTTTGGAATATAGGGGGATATTAGCCAGATCCAACATGTTCAGGACATTAGTAAAAGAAAGTTCATATTGCAGAGAAAAACCAATAACATCAAATTCCTGCAAAGAACGCTGGCTTTCTAAACTCATTAGGGGGATGGCTTGTTCTCGCAGGACTTTCTCCATATCAGTCCAGGGAGCAAAACAACGTTCGCAAAATACATCCTTTTGTTTATTCAAGATATGATAAAGCACTTTCATGCCAAGATGACTCATACCTATTTCATAAACATCGGGAAAACATAAAACAAAGTTAAACGTATCCGGAGTTATCTCTTTATTTATACTATTAAATTCCCGGCCGATATATCGGCCCGGCTTTTGCACATCAAGTAAAAATTTTTCTATTTCCATTTAATCTCTAATATCCAAAACTTCACGTTCTTTGGGCAAAACAAAATAGAACTGCGTTCCATTTCCATCTTCACTTTCTGCCCAAATTTTACCTCCATGCAAGCCAACTATTTCTTTTACGATAGATAAGCCCAACCCTGTTCCTTTCGGAGATCCTGCAACAGGTACGGTTTTCGATTGCTCAAACTTTTCAAAAATACAATCTAAACTTTCTTTAGGAATCCCGCAACCGGTATCTGAAACACAAATCTTTACCTCTTTGCCCATATCTTCCGCGGACAAGATAACCTTCCCGCCTTCCGGTGTAAATTTAACAGCATTACCAATCAGATTGGTAAACACCTGATTTAACATTTTTGCATCTATATCCATATTCAGAGTATCTGGTATCTGTTTTTCCAAACTAATCCCACGGCTATTGGCCCAAACTCCCAGCATATCAACCACAGAATCAACCACAGTTACTAATGATGTACTCGCAAATTCTGCCTTCATCCTACCAGCTTCCAACTTCGCAACATCCAGCAAATCATTAACTAATTCTGTTAAACGAGTCGCATTATTACTGGCAATCTCTAAGAACTGCTTTTGCTGAGGATCCAGTTTTTCCTTATCCGCAGTATCCAAAATAAGGGATAAACTTTTCTGTATCGAAATCAAAGGCGCACGCAATTCGTGTGAAACATTAGAAACAAAAGCATCCTTCATTTTATTTACTTCTTTTTGCTTTGTAATATCACTTAAAACAGAAACCATACCAACGGTCTCTCCTTCTTCATTTTCAATAACCGCGCTACTCGCACGTAATGTCTTCTTTGTATCCTCACTTGACCCGGCAAGTTCTATTTCGACATTATGCTGTTTATCTTTAGAGAGGCTTACAACATGTTCATCATGCAATCCTTCCAAAATATTCTGACCAATCTTACTTTCCTTATCAACCCCAAGCAAATCTTCTGCCGCCTGATTAAGCAGCATAACTTTACCGTCATTATCAACAATAACCAACCCCTCGGCAACATGTTTTAAAACAGAGTTTATCCGATCTTTTTCTTTTTTGATTTTACGATTTTCATGAATCAATTCCTGCGTTACTTCTCCCACCTTTTCATCCACCATTCCATCTACATTTTTTAACTTGCTTTTAAGTGCAACATTCTCTTCCTGCAACTTTTTCAATTGGCTTACCATTTGCTGCTTTGTAACTTTGGGCTGTTTTAATTTTATCGTCTCAGTCTTTACTTTATCTAAATACGGAGCCTGTTCGTCTTCCGATAACCCGGCTTTATCAAAACGTTCTTTGATTATTTTGATAACCTCTTCTACGGCTTTTTGAGGACCAACTAATTTAAGTAGCTGCTTTACAAGACGCTTGGTGTGTTTTTTAAACTCGAGCGAGATCAACTCTTTCTCCGGAACAACATCTGATTTGCCTCCCAGAAAATCACTTACCATTCCAACTATATCTTTGCCCTTCTTCCCCTCAGGGGCTCCCTCTCCTTCTACGGCAGGAACAACACCCCCTGGAACATCACCACCGCCACCGCCACCGCCATCGCCTTTTTGTTTCACTTCTTCATCTTCTGTAATCCGGGCATAACGAACTTCTATTATCTGAATATTTGTTATCTGATCATCAATAATCGCCTGTTTAAGACCACCTCTTTTCTCAAGCTCTTCCGGTTTCTGAACCAGTAATCGCAAAAATTTTTCCAACTCCTCTGCCCCAAAATCCTGTTTAAAAAGCAGCCCCTGAATACTAAACTTTTTTAAGTTAACAATCAAATTCTTTGAAGCATCTGCTGCTTCTTCCAACACTTCCTCATAAAGCATTACATTATTATCCATCATATCAATCGACATATCCCCAAACTTTGAGACAAATAAAGTAATTTCTGTGGTTGCTTTCTCAATAGCTCCTTTTACCATCGGATGAGTCGCCGGATACAATGGAATCATACGCAATGCAGAAGAAAATGCTTTAAACATATCCAGAACTGCTTTTTTTTGCTGTCTTGGGTTCTGCTGTAAAGCTTCTTTAAACAGATTAGGTTCCTGATTATTTTGATTTTCGGCACTCATGATAAACTCCTTTCGAAATCTTTAAATAGGATGTCTTTTAAAACACTGTTCTATGCATTTTTACATTAAATAAAAATCCAATAGCAATAAAATTGCAAAGAAGCGCTGAGCCTCCATAACTTATAAAAGGCAATGGCATCCCGACAACCGGCATAAGACCCAACGTCATGCCAATATTTATTATAGCATGCAAAGCCAACATTGTCGTTATTCCAGTTACAATAAGACGGCCGGAAATATCTTTAGTTCCTTCAGCAATTTTTATCCCCCTTAGCAATAACAATAAAAACAATATTACAATTGCGCCTGCGGCTAAAAACCCGCCTTCTTCACCAATCACGGAAAATATAAAATCAGTATGCCGCTCCGGTAAAAAATTCAACTGATTCTGAGTCCCGGTAAACCAGCCCTTACCGGAAAACATTCCCGAACCTATCGCAATCTTCGATTGATTAATCGTATAGCCGGCACCTAATGGGTCTACATTGGGATTTAAAAAAACCATAAGCCTGGACTTTTGGTACCCCTTCAATAAAGACCAGAAAAGAGGCAAACTTATTGTACCCAAAGTAATTGTTGTCAGCATATATTTTAGTTTTATCCCGCCAACCCAGATAATTGATAAAAAAATCGGCAAAAACACAAGCGCTGTACCTAAATCCGGCTGTTTGAATATCAATATCATCGGAACAACAACAATCAAAAACGGCCGAACAAGACCGCTTATAGTTTGTAATTTCCTAGGATTGTCTCCAATTATTCTTGCCAATGCTAAAATTGTAAATATCTTGGATGATTCTGAAGGTTGAAAACCAATACCTCCAATACTAATCCAGCGTTGCGCGCCTAAAACTGTCCTGCCCATACATAACACAAATATCAAAAAAACAATATGAATACCATAAGTAATATACGCTACACTTAAAAAAGAATTATAACTCGTCTTGGCAACGAGAAACATCAAGACCATCCCAATAGCCATCCAAATAATCTGAGTCAAAAAAAAGCTTTTACCAGTATCAATCTGTTTCTGATATGATGCACTAAATAAAGCTGTCAATCCAAAAATAATTAAGATTGATAGAATAATTGCTAATTGTTTATCAAATCCTTTTATAAATCTACTCAGTATATTAAACATCCTTATCATCCCTCAAATATAAAACTATCTGCTTTGCAATATCTGCGGCCTGAGCCCCACCATGACCGCCATTCTCCAGAAAAACAATAAAACAAAACTTTTGATCTTTAACCTCAGCATAACCGGTAAACCAGGCATGCGGAGAACGATTTCCTACCTGTGCAGTTCCAGTCTTTCCATACATCTGGACTCCGCTCACTTTAGCCCGATGTCCTGTCCCGTAATCAGCACTGATTACTTTTTTCATCCCATGTTTAATAATTTGCAATTCCGGCATAGACAATATCCGGATATTGCTCTTTTTACCCTGACCTTTAATTAAATGAGGCATAACTTCTTTACCGTCATTCGCCACAAAAGCAACCATTTTCAACGCTTGCACAGGGCTAACCAACAAATACCCCTGGCCTATAGAAAAATTTAAGGTGTCTCCGCCATACCATTTTTGATTAAGCTTTGACCTCTTCCAGGCAAGAGTAGGAACCACACCTATTTGTTCTGCCGGTAATTCAATCATCGTCTTTCGGCCAAGACCGAATTCCTTCGCATATTTTGCAATTCTATCTGCCCCTAATTTCCTGGCTGTGTTACAAAAAAATACATTGCATGAAGTAGCAATAGCATTTTCAACACTCACCCCTCCATGGCCTTGTTTTAACCAGCATCTAAGTTTTGCTTTGCCTATTTTATAATATCCCGGACAATGGAAAGTCGTATTAAAATCGATTTCTTTTTCTATCAGTCCAGCATATGCAGTAACAATTTTAAAAATAGACCCGGGAGCATATCCACATACCGCACGATTCAGCAATGGAGCATCTTTACTATTTAAAATCTTGGATATTTCTTCAGAATCCTTCCGATCAATTAAAACATTCGGATCATAACTCGGCGAACTATAAAGAGCTAAAACTTCTCCGTTTTCTGCATCCATAACACCTACTGCCCCTTTATGTTCGCCAACCCACTCAGCTATATTGGTCTGCAAGCCAATATCAATTGTAAGATGCAAATCCTCACCACGTACAGGAGGCTTATAGCCTAAAACTTCAATTATACTCCCTTCACTATCCACTTCCAACTGCATGCCTCCGGCCTCTCCCCGCAAAACATGATCAAATTTCTTTTCTATTCCGCTGCGGCCCAAAAAGTCCCTACGCTCATATCCATATTCTTTTAAACGCTCGTATTCATTCTGATGCATTTTCCCTACATATCCCAAGACATGTGCCGTATCCTTGCCGTAAAGATAATACCGCAATGCTCTGGGCTGGACAAAAATACCCGGTAGCGAAGCCCTATCCTGCTCAATCAGAAAAGCCGTATTCCGCGAGATATTAGAAACCAGCATTACCGGATAAAATGCAGCGTGAGCGCTATAATTATAATGGAAGGTATCGGCAAGAACTTCTGAACTGATATCAAGAAATCCGCTTAGTTTTGAAAATAAACTCGTTTTGTCCTTTACAGCTATTTCCTGAGGAACCGCAACAACATCAAACACAAGCCTGTTTCGAACTAACGGCATCCCGGTGCGGTCATAGATAATCCCGCGCGAAGCTCCCTCGGGCACAAGGCGAATACGATTATTTTCACTCTGCCTGAAATAATCCGGCCCCTTAATACACTGCATACGGAATAAATTAATCAGCAAGATCAAAAATAAAAAAACTATTATATTTCGTATTACTGGCAGACGCATTAATCTCCTTATTAACGCAAAGTATAAACCTTAACCACAACCTGCTTTTCTAAAAACTTCAAAAACACAAGGCTAGCTAATGAAGTATATACTATCGAAGAAAAAATAATAAATATATTATCAAAAAATAACGGCAACCGATAAAAATTACTGGCCAGAATATAATAACTTATAATCGAAAATATACTTGCCGTGCACGGAACTAAAATTTTAGTTAAAAAATGATTTTTATAAAGCCGGTCCGATAACAAACCACAAAAAAATCCAACACTACCTAATATTAAACTATTTATCCCCACAATTCCACCACTTAACACATCGACTCCAAGTCCAAGAATCATCCCGCAATACATCCCCTGCCGCAACCCTCGATATAAACTAAAAAAGATCACAAGCAATAAAACCAAATCCGGTTTTACAGACCCCAAAGATATACAACTAATAAGTGACGCCTGAAAAACTAAAACAAGATATGCAATAACCGCGAATTTTATTGTTCTAAACCTGATTTTAAACATAATATCTCTTCTAATCCGGAAAGGGAAGCAGATGGCTTAACAATACAATTTTTATAAATCCCTCCCCGTTCGATTTTAATGCTTTCTATCTTTCCGATAAGCAATCCCTTGGGATACACTCCGCCGACCCCGGCACTAATAACTATATCGCCTAATTTCACATTAGACTCAACCGGAAGATACTTCAATCGACACAGTCCGCGACCAATACCTTCTAATATCCCTTCATCTCTTGTTCTCTGAACCAATACTATTACCCGGGAATTCACATCACTAATTAAAAGCACTTTTGCCTCAGCAGAACTAAGCTCAATAACCTTACCCACTAAACCCGCAAAAGTCATTACCGGCTGATTTATCATGATCCCCTGACTATGCCCCTTATTAATGATTATACTGTTCAGCCAATTTGTCGGCTCTTTTCCGATAACCTGCGCGATAACAAAATCATGCTCTTTTTTTTCTTTTAATTCCAGCATATTACGCAAGCGTTCATTTTCCAATCGCATTTCTTCTAACTGAGTCTGTTTAAATTGCAGAAACTCCAACTCTTTTTTTGTTTTCTTATATTTTGAAAAGGAACCTAAAACATCACTACTATTGGATAAAACAAGCGATATTTTATTCATGAGGGCAAGAGGAGTCTTAAATAGCCATAAAAAACTACTTTTTAAATGAACTGATTTATGTGACGGAATAATAAAAATAAGAAAAAAAACAATAACGACGGGAATAATTAAAAGTGGTTTTTTTTGTTTGAACACTTTAAGAAACTATCTGTTAGAATCTGTCTTTTTTAGAACTAATTCTTCTGAAATGGTGAATTTCACTCAAGAACTTACCCGTTCCCAAGGCTACAGCAGTTAATGAATCCTCTGCAACTCGTACCGGTAATCCTGTCTCATCTGTTAATAATTTATCGAGTCCCCGCAAAAGGCTGCCTCCTCCGACTAAAACAATTCCCTGTTCGACTAAGTCAGCCGAAAGCTCCGGCGGCGCTTTTTCCAAAATCACGCGCACAGATTCAACTATAGAGCTTATCGTCTCTGCTAAAGCTTCTCTTATCTCCTGTGAAGTGATTTTTATAGTTTTCGGCAACCCGGCAATCAAATCCCGTCCCCGAATTTCCATGGCAAGCTCTTCATCCAACGGATAAGCTGAACCAATTTTTATTTTCATCTCTTCAGCCGTACGTTCCCCGACCATCAAGTTATAAGCCCGTTTTAAATGCTGAATAATCGCTCCATCCATTTCATCCCCGCCTATTCTTAAACTCCGGGAACAAACAATACCGCCTAAAGAGATAATCGCAATTTCAGTCGTACCACCGCCAATATCAACGATCATACTGCCAATCGGATCCTGCACTGGTAAACCTACCCCAATCGCCGCAGCCTTTGGTTCTTCAATCAAAAATACTTCACGCGCTCCGGCACGTTCTGCAGAATCCACAACCGCTCTTTTTTCTACTTCGGTTATCCCCGAAGGAACAGCAATAACAATAAGTGGTTTTACAAAACGTCTTTTATTATGAACACGTCCAATAAAATAACGTAACATTCGTTCACTAATATCAAAATCAGCAATAACACCATCTTTCATCGGCCGGATAGCTACAATATTTCCCGGAGTACGCCCTAGCATCTTTTTTGCTTCTTCTCCTACTTCTAATACCTGATTGGACCCTTTCCTTACCGCAACTACAGACGGTTCACAAAGAACAATCCCCTCACCTTTTACGTAAACAAGGGTATTGGCTGTTCCCAGGTCAATTCCGATATCAAAAGATAATAATGCTCGTACCGAATTAATGAATTCTATTATTTTTTCAAACGTTTTGTTCATAGGACACCTTCCTATTTAGAGAGGGATTATATATAAAACAATATAGTTATAACATAATAAGTATCGAATGTCAAATCTTTGTTTATGAGTGACTTAAGTCACCGTAATACGCTGCAAAACCCGCATAAATTCAGGAAATGATTTATCAATACATTCGGTATCTTTGACAGTAGTCGTTCCGTCCGTGACTAATCCGGCAATAATCATGCACATCGCAGTTCGATGGTCATTAAAACTCCGCACAACCGCCCCTTTAAACTTACAAGGACCGCTAATCAGTAAATCATTCTTTACATTACGGATATTCGCACCCATTTTATTAAGATTAGTCACCATAGAATAAATACGATCAGTTTCTTTTACTCTGAGTTCACTCGCACCGCGAATCCTAGTCTTTCCTTTAGCCATACAAGCGGCAACACAAAGAATAGGAAGCTCATCAATCGCATATGCCACTTCCTGTTCGCTTATATCTATTCCTTTTAACCGACTTGAACTTATTAAAAGATCCGCCGAAGGCTCCCATCTACTTTTAACATTTTCCTTATTTAAAATCTTTATATTAGCACCCATACGCCGCAATAAAGTAAGGATATAACTACGTGTAGGATTTAATCCTACATTTTTAATAATTATTTCAGAATCAGGAATAATCGAAGCCGCCACCAGAAAAAAAGCAGAGGAAGATATATCCCCGGGAATAGTTATTGTTCCCGGTGCAATCAACGGCTTACCTCCACAAACAGCAACATTACAGCCTCTTGTGGTAATATCAGCTTTAAACAACTTAAAAATCCGCTCGGTATGATCCCGCGTTTTTAATTTTTCCTGAACACATGTTTTGCCCTTAGCATACAACCCGGCTAAAAGTACCGCAGATTTAACCTGTGCGCTTTTTAACGGCATTTTATAATTAATGCCCTGTAACACCGCCCCCTTAATTTTTACCGGTGGATACTCCTGGGATGCTTTTACCCGCCCGCAGATATCCGCCCCCATCATTCGCAAAGGATCAATAATCCGCTTCATTGGCCGCAAAGAAAGAGACTTATCTCCACGCAATGTACTCTTAAACTTCTGTCCGGTAAGAAGCCCGCAAATAAGCCTCATAGTTGTACCGGAATTACCTATATACAAAACTTTTTCAGGAGCTTTAAGTCCATACAAACCCCGGCCTTTTATCAAAACTCCCTCTCCCAGCTTATCTTTAAACCGCTTGATCTGTACTCCCATTTTTTGAAATGCAGCAACTGCGTTTTTAGAGTCACTGCAATCTAAAAAATGCCTTACCCTGGTCGTACCCTTGGCTAACGCGCCCAACATAACCGCACGCTGAGAAATAGACTTATCACTCGGAGCAACAATCTTTCCCTTTAAACACTTTATTTTTTTCACCTTGATCTGTTGCATAATTACACCCTAAGCTTCAAACGAAAAAGGGGAAGTGAACCACTCCCCCTTAAAGCTTCCGTAAATATTAATTTAAAATTATATTAATTTAACGGCATCGCCTTCTTTTATATCTTCTTTTTTAAATTCCGGCAAAATCACTGCAGAAGACATGGTATCGTAAATTCTCTCTACCTGCACTTTACCTAGAAACTCTCTACCGCGATATACCTCAAGCACTTCAGATTCCTGCAACCCATCCTTCTGCCCGATATTAATAACTACAAAAGCAAACTCTTTATTTACTACCAAGACCTGACCTTCTAAACTTGCCGGCGCCGGTAATCTTACGTAATGACCTTCTTTAGCCGGGTTAGGAATATCACTAACATTTTTATCCCCTTCCACAACTATTTTTTCTAATTCTACAGCGTTCGGCTTTCTCTTTTTGCCTAATTGAATAATTCTATTTTCCAAAGATTCTTTGGCCATTCTTATCTGGCTCAACTGTACTTTCAATTGCTGCAAATCCCGGTTCGCCACTTTAAACTTATCATTTAATTTTTCTTGTGCTTTTTCCTGTTTCTTAAGCGAAGCGTTCAAAGAAGAAATCATTTTTTCTTTATCATCAACCAGCTTAGTCGTCTCTTTCAATTTATCTTCAGTACTAGAAAGTTCTGACAGGGTTTTCTTGAAATCTTCCCGGGTTTGTGTCAAATCAGCTTCTATTTCATTTTTGGCCACTAAAGTCACCTGCAAATTATTTTCTGTCTTTTGTTTTTCCAAAGTCATTGTTTCTAAATCCGCTTCTGTCTTCATGCGTTTATTAACTTCATCTTCCTTAATTACATATAAGGCAATCGCTCCGGAAACAGAAGATACAGTCAAAATTACTAGAATAATCGTTAGAAGATTGGTCGAACTTGACTTCTTGGATTTCGGCTTTTCAGGATCTCCCAAATCAGGATCTAAATCAGGATCTAAGCTTGGTTCATCGAATTGTTTCGGTTGAGACATCGGATCTGGTGATTTGTTCTCTGATCCAAATGGAATTTCTTGGCCAATGCTAAATTCCTTGTCCATAACTCCCCCCTCGTTATTTTTATTTTTTGGATAGAATATGCTCATTTTCAATTCCAGAATAACAAAATTATATATTATTGTCAATCATTTATATTGTCCTTATAACGGACGCGGGTAAGCAGCGCCACTACAATATTCATTAAATCGTACAAAACACAGCCTTTGCCCTATTTCATAAAAAACGCTGCGCTAAAAGCAACAAGATTCCAGATTAAATGCACAAACATTGCAGGATAGAGACTTCGAGTACGTTCAAAGAGACACGCGAAAACAATACCCATGAACGCAATTGGAAGAAGTAAAGTTATCTGCAAGTGAAAAGCTCCAAATAAAATCGCGCTGATTATCACCGCAACTTTTATTCCGCTGTACCTTCTTAGACTAGAGAAGATAAAACCGCGAAAGATCATCTCCTCAGCCAATGGGCCTAAAATAACCACGAAAAGAAAAAGCGGCGTTATTTGACTCGCCGTCTTAGATGATGAAATAACCTTACTAATGAATTGCCCTTCCGGACTATGGCCGGTTATCGCAAAAAACAAATAAAAATAACAGACATTAAACAGTAATATTGAACCAACCGCCGTCAAACTCAATCGTATCAACCTGCCGATCTTTACGGCTTTAAATCCAATGTCCTGCAGATTCTGTCTGTTTTTCACTAAAACTAAATACATTATATAGCCGCAAAGCAACACGACACTTATAATCTGAGCACAAATAGCCACATTAACCGCATTATTAGAAACCACCTCTGCCTGAGCAAATACTAAAAACCAGTTTTTATAAAAAAATCCGCCGATAAAGATTCCCACTAATATCGGAAGGATCCCCAAAATAGCGCAGACTAAAAGACTTTCCTTCAACGTCCAGCGCACATGGGAAAACAAGAGAGTATTATCTTTTATACTTTTCCCTGCGTAATAAGCAAATAAAAATAATAATCCTATAGCTCCAATCGCTAAAGACAGCAAGATTATTGAAACAATAACTATTGCAATCGCTGCTAATTGTATCTTCTTTACATGCTTCCAAAAACCCGGCATATCCCCCTGCGCACCGTGCGCAAACGCTAACATCATATTTTTGGGATATATTACAGGCTCTTCATCCGCTATCTTTTCTAATACAGAAACAGCCTCTTTATATTGCGCGGTATTTAAATAAATACCCGCCAAGTCTAAACGCACCTGATCATCTTCCGGATCCATTCCTAAAACAACATTAAATAATTCTATTGCCTTTTCATATTGCTTATCTTTTAAATACGATTCCGCTAATAACTGCTCTGCATCGATATCCAACGGATTGTTTTGCTTTGCCTTCTCTAAAAGTTCTAGTGCCTTTAAATATTCTTCCTGCCTAAACTTTATACATGCTAAGCCATAATCTATTCTGTTATCATTTCGAGCAAAAACCTTGGCTTTTGTAAAATAATATTCAGACTGTTGATAATCAACCTTGTCATAATACATATTTCCTAAGCCTAAATAAGCCTCTGCATTCTTCGGAGCTTGCTCAATAATTTGTTTGTACAGTCTGATGGCCTCATCAATTCGACTCTCCTCATCATACATTCTTGCCAATGTTAACGTTAATTGGACATCATCAGGCGAAGTCTCAGTCGCTTTCTCATATAAAGCAATTGCTTCCGCATAGTCTCCCATCTTTTCCAAGAGAATACCTAAAGCTTTAATTGCCTCCTTGTGCCGGGGACCTTTATTCAAAATCAACTCGTATTCAGCAATAGCTCTTTCATATAATGTATTTCCTGCTAAGGCCTGGGCATACCCCAATCGGTCATGTAGATTATCCGGGTTTTGAGCTAAAACTTTTTTATATTCTACAATCGCCTCATCATATTGTTCATCCTGCAAATACTTGATAGCTGTCAATGACGAACCTTTTAAATACTTAGCATCATTTTTTTCTAACGATGCATAAGAAATCGTCCCTAAAGCCCCGATTAAACAACAAACTATTATCAAAATGAAATTTCGTCTTTGTATCATAAATACCTAACCTTACATAAGCACAAGCCATTTGCCGGAGCTGTGGGCCCGGCTTTTTTCCTGTCTTTTGCCAATAGTATACGCTTCAAACCGCCTTTGGCTATTTTACCCTGCCCAACTTCAATCAATGTTCCAGCGATGTTTCTGACCATATTATAAAGAAAACCATCTGCTTCTATATCTATCGCAATCAAATTATTCTGTTTTTTTACGTTTATTTTCTTTATGGTACGTACTGAACTCCTAAGTTTTTTATCACTTGCCTGAAAAGATTTAAAATCATGCTTACCCAGTAAAACCTTTGATTCTTTCTGCATCACAGCTACATCCAGAGGCATGGATACATGCACTGCGTAATTACGTGTAAACACAGAGCTATAATCTTTATTTAATATAGTATAGCGGTATGTTTTACTTTTAACAGAATATCTTGCGTGAAAATCTAAAGGAACCTGTTTAATGCTTTTTATCCGGATGTCTTTAGGTAAAAGAGAATTTAAAGCTCTTTTTATTTTTTCCAAAGAAACTTTGGAGTTTGTTTTAAAATTAGCCGGCTGTTCCCTGGCATGCACACCTGAGTCTGTACGACCTGACCCAATAATGTTAATTTTTTCCTGGAGGATTTCTGTTAAGACTGACTCTATTGTTTCCTGGACGGTAGTATGACGATGGGGTAAAGAGCTAAGCTTACTCTTCTGAGTCTGCCAGCCATTATACCCTGTTCCGTCATACTCTATTTTAAGTAGAACATTCTTCATAACACACTCTGCATTATGTTCAATTTTTGAAGAGAACCCCGAAGGATTCCACGAGCATCGCGAAGTGCAATAGCCCCCCGCTATAGCGGGGGGCGTAGCCTGCTGATTTCGATGAAAAAATTGAATATAATGCGAAATTCAAGTTGGTTTATCTAAACTTCCCAATCAGGTATTCAGCTATCTGCACAGCGTTTGCTGCAGCGCCTTTTCTTAAGTTATCGCTAACCACCCAAAGCCAGAGCCCGTTTTTCACAAACGGATCTTTGCGAATACGTCCGACAAATACCGCGTCACTACCGGAAGACTGTGCCGGCATCGGATACTTGGCTTTTTTAGTATCATCAATAACAACAATCCCCTTGGCTTTACTTAATATTTTTTTGACCTGAGCCGGAGTTATTGTTTTTTCAGTTTCCAGATAGACTGTCTCAGAATGAGAATTTAAAACCGGAACGCGCACGCAAGTTGCAGAAACTTTTATCTTTTTTGTATTAAATATCTTATGTGTCTCATGCACCATCTTCCATTCTTCACTGGTATAATCATCTGCACCAAAGCCCCCGATTTGCGGGATCGCATTGAATACGATTTGAGACGCCATCGGATCACCTTCTACATTCTTCATGTTCTGTACCGGATTCTTATAAGCTCCAACTAAATCATTTTTCTTAAGCATATACTCAGATTCAGACCATAATCTCTGCAAAGCACCTCTGCCGGCACCTGATACAGCCTGATAAGTCGAAACAATAATCCGCTTGATTCCGGCCTTTCTGAAAATCGGCGCAATTGCCGCTACCATCTGAATCGTCGAACAATTCGGATTAGCAATAATCCCTTTATGTTTTTTAGCGTCTTTACCATTTACTTCCGGCACAATCAACGGCACATTTTTCTTCAGACGAAAATCAGCGCCATTATCAATAACTATTGCTCCGCGTTTAACTGCTTCCTGAGCATAGGTAACTGCCGCGCCTTTAGAACCTTCGGTACCTGCAAACAAAGCAAAGTCCATATCATTAAAACCATCTGCAGAAATTTTATCTACCTGATAGGTTTTACCGTCAACTTTGATCTTTCTTGCACTGCGGGCAAGCACTTTCAATTTACCAATCGGGAATTTATGCTGACTTAAAACCCGGAGCATTTCCACTCCAACCGCACCAACCCCGACTACTGCTACATTGTATTTTTGTTTTTTCTTCATAATTAGATCTTCCTTATGCTTTTAAATTTGCCACTACCATATCTCCCACTTCTGATGTGGAATATCCCATTGTCTTAGCACCAAGACTCTTTAAATCATTCTTTACAATTTTAATAACCGCATCTTCAACATTTTTTGCCGCAGCGTCTTCACCGAGTGTTTCCAGTAACATTGAAAGCGCACAAACTGCCGCTAATGGATTAATCACATTCATCCCTGTATATTTAGGCGCAGACCCACCGATCGGCTCAAACATAGAAACTCCCTCTGGATTAATATTTCCACCCGCTGCAATACCCATACCCCCCTGGACCATTGCGCCCAAGTCAGTAATGATATCACCGAACATATTGTCTGTGACAATAACATCAAACCATTCCGGATTTTTCACAAACCACATTGTAGTCGCATCAACATGTGCATAATCAGTTTTAATATCAGGATATTCTTTGGCAACTTCTTCAAACGTTCTCTGCCACAAATCCCAGGCATAAGTTAAAACATTTGTCTTACCGCAAAGCGTAAGAGTTTTCCTTTTATTACGTTTACGGGTATATTCAAATGCATACCGAATACAGCGTTCCACACCTTTGCGGGTATTATATGAAATCTGAGTCGCAACTTCATCTTTTGTACCCTTATCTTTAAATTCTCCCATGCCTTTGTATAAACCTTCTGAGTTTTCACGAACTACAACAAAGTCTACATCCTCTTCGTTCTTATCTTTTAACGGACAGAAATCTTTATTATATAATTTCACCGGGCGCAGATTAATATACTGGTCCAAAGCAAATCGTGTTTTTAAAAGTATACCCTTCTCTAGAATTCCCGGTTTTACATCCGGATGTCCAATCGCGCCTAAGTAAATCGTATCAAACTTTCTCAAGCCTTCTACTTCTTCATCGGTTAAAACCGTACCTGTCTCTATATAACGATCTCCACCGTAATTAAACGTAGTCGTTTCATATTCAAACCCGTGTATTTTACTAACTTTCTCCAATACCTTCAGCCCTTCAACTACAACTTCCGGACCAGTTCCATCCCCAGGAATAACTGCGATATTATACATTAAATCCACCTTTCTTTTTCGTTATTATTTCTTCTTGCGCTTCGCCTTGTTCGCGGAACCCTTCGGGTTTTTAATCCAATTCAGTAATCCACCGTTATTTACAATCTCCTGCATAAAATCCGCAAACTTGTCTGTCTTATATTCTTTCTTACGGGTCAGGTTATAAATCACACCTTTATTCACATCAACTTCGATCTTATCACCTGTTTTCATATCCCGCGCTGCTGCTTTACTGACTAAAATAGGCAGTCCAATATTAATTGCATTGCGGTAAAAAATACGTGCAAAGCTTTCGGCTATCACACAAGATATCCCGCAACCTTTGATTGCAATCGGCGCATGTTCTCTGGATGATCCGCACCCAAAATTTTTTCGAGCCACAATACAATCTCCCTTTGAGATCTTCTTTGAAAACTTAGCATCAATATCTTCCATACAATGACTACCCAGCTCTTTGGCATCAAACGTGTTCAGATAACGCGCCGCAACAATCTCATCTGTATTGATATTATCACCAAACTTCCAAGCATTACCTTTTAGTTTCATCGATCTATTCCCTCTCTTTTATTTCTTCGTAATTCTTCTTTTCTTACTTATAGCTTAAAGCTTACAGCTTATTTGGATGTATTACTTTACCGGCAACCGCACTTGCCGCAGCAACCGCAGGATTACTTAAAATCACTTCACTCTCCGGATGCCCCATACGTCCAACAAAATTTCGGTTTGTTGTAGCAATAGCCCGTTCTCCTTTAGCGAGAATACCCATATGTCCGCCCAGACAAGGCCCGCAAGTCGGAGTAGAAACTACAGCTTCTGCTTTTACAAAAATATCCAACAAACCTTCTTTCATTGCCTGTCTATATATTGCTTGTGTTGCCGGGAAAATAATACAACGTACTTCCGGATGAACTTTCCTGCCTTTAAGTATTTTCGCCGCAACCCGCAAATCAGAAATCCGGCCGTTAGTACAAGACCCGATAACCGACTGGTCAATCTTCATTGTTTTAAGTTTACTAACTGCCTTTGTATTACTCGGCAGATGCGGTAATGACACTTGCGGTTCTATTTTAGAAACATCAATTTCAATCGTTGTTTCATATTCAGCGTCCTTATCACTTTTTAAATAATCAAAATTAGCCGGCAATTTACCTTTTGCCGCAAACTTATGAGATCTTACATACTCCATAGTAATTTCATCCGGCTCAATTAATCCAGCTTTACCACCTGCTTCAATCGCCATATTCGACATTGTAAACCGCTCATCAATCGGCAAACGCTTGATCACCGGCCCGGCAAATTCCATCGATTTGTATAAAGCACCGTCTACACCAATCTTTCCGATTGTATACAAAATCAAATCTTTCCCGGTAACCCATTTATTTTTTTTACCTTTATAGATAAACCTCATTGTTTCCGGTACACGAAACCAGGCATGACCGGTAGCCCAGCAAGCCGCCAGGTCAGTTGAACCCATACCAGTTGCAAAAGCACCTAATGCCCCATATGTGCACGTATGAGAATCTGCTCCGATAATCAGCTCTCCCGGACGCACTATTCCAAGTTCCGGTAAAAGTGCATGTTCAATACCCATTCTGCCAACTTCATAATAATGAACTATTTTCTGCTCCCGGGCAAATTCTCTTAAAGCTTTTGCCTGTTCGGCGCTTTTAATATCTTTAGCCGGGGTAAAATGATCCGGCACAAGCACAATTTTTTTACGATCGTAAACTTTTTTAACCCCAATCTTTTTAAATTGGTCAATCGCAATCGGCGCAGTAATATCATTCCCCAGTGCTACATCTACCTTGGCGTAGACAAAATCACCGGCTTTTACTTTCTTTCCTTTAATATGCTTATTAAATATTTTCTCTGCAATCGTATAGCCCATTATTTCACTCCTTATAAATTTCGTATCATCGCCTCTTCAGAACAATCCGGAAATTTAACACACTCCACACACTCTGTCCATATTTTATGAGGAAGTGTTGCTTTGTCCGTAATTTTAAAACCTAGTTTTTCAAAAAATTTTGTTTGATACGTAAGTAAAAAAACTTTTTTTATTTTCAACTGTTCAGCTTCTTCCAAACAATAAGCAACCAATTTTTTTCCAATCCCTTGCCCCTGACTAGAATCAACAACTGTAAGCGATCTTATTTCAGCTAAGTCTTCCCAGGTTACGTGTAGCGCACAACAGCCATAAAGTTCTCCGTCTTGTTCATGCACAGCAAAATCACGAATGTTCTCATAAATGCTGTTTAAAGATCTCGGCAAAACCTGGCCTTTATCCGCAAAAGCATTTACCAGTTTCTGGATACGAACCACATCGTTAATTTCAGCTTTTCTGATCATCGCTATATACCTTTTCTTTATATGACTATCTCTACCGCACGGTACGGACACAAAGTTACACATAATCCACAAGCGATACATTTATTCTTATTAAATTCAATCTGCATAGTATCCCTATTTACAACAAATACCCCAGTAGGACAAACTGTTACACACTTTGTACAATGCGTACATTTCTGCTCATCCCATTTAATATCCTGAATTAAGGGTTCAATCTCTATTCCAACCTTTTTTAAATAAGCCAGCCCATTTTCCAAGTTCTGCTTTTGCCCCTCGATCTCTAAGACCAATACACCAAGCTCATTCGGAGTGATATTAGCTTTCAGGATATTCACAATTAAATCGTACTCTTTAATTAAAGAATACGTTATCGGTTTATCCAAGAGATCATGCGGAAATGTTAAAACAATTCTCTTTTTACCCATAACGTCATTCCTCCTTCACAAGTACTGTTTCCACGGCATCCAGTAAATCCAATGCAATAGAATCAGGCTTTACCTCAAAATTATCTACAGCTTCTCTATTTTTAGTATTACCGGAAAGAACTAAAATAGTTCTATAACCCAATTTTTTCCCGGCTACAATATCCCGCTCACTATCCCCGATAACAATCACTTTCTCTTTATCAATCTTTCTGCCGGCAATAGCCTGCTCATATAGTCCTGTTTTCGGTTTGCGACAGTTGCAATTATCTTCGTCCCGATGCAGGCAATAATATACTGCTTTTATCTGCCCGCCTGCTTCCTCTATCTTTGTCAGCATATTCCGAGTAATTCTATCTAATTCTGCCTTTGTGTAAATCCCTTTAGCTACTCCTGCCTGATTAGAGACTATATTTATTTCAAGTCCAGACTCTGAAAGACGACGAATAGCCTCCAAAGATCGAGGCAAAAACTCAAAACCTTCCCAGGAAGAAACATACTGCCCTTTAACATTTTTATTGATTACTCCGTCTCTATCTAAGAGAATTATCATAGCTTTCCTTATATAAATATTTAAGCAGTTATTATATATTAAGGGCCTTCATTTGTCAAACCAGCCGCCTCAGAGCTCCCCCGATAGAACAAAAGACCAAACACCCCTACCAAAAAAGAATAATACATAATAAGATTATGGATAGAAATATCAGGAATATTATAATATGCTCCGGGGATAAGTAAAAACCCGGAATTCAGTTTATAAAGCATTGTAATGAAGAATTCACAGCTTAAAGCTAAAGATCCCGCCAGTATCGAAATCAACCCTCCTAAGAAAATGAACAAAAAACTGCTAGCCACAATAACAAATAACAGCGGTACAATAAACAAATTAGCCAATATTGCAATCGGAGTAATAATATTAAAATAATACGCAATTATTCCCAATGTCCCCAACCACGCGGATATTGACACACTAATGCTTCCAATTAAATATTTTCCGCATTTATTCTCCAGAATCTGCTTTGGGAAAATCCCCATGATCTTTGGGCTGAATATAAAAATAGCTAGCACACTTATAAACGATAATTGAAAACCAAGATCAAATATCTGCTGCGGCGCAAACCACAGGATTATCAATGCAGCTAAACTTAAAGCACTGTACGGATCATAGTCACGCCCAATAAGAACACTTATTAAAAACGTAACCGCCATTAGTGTCGCCCGGACAACTGAAGTGCGGCCGCCGGTAAGCATACAATAAAAAATTAGAATAATAATCGAAAGTAAATACCTGGCCTTAAATGGAATCTGCATCATTTTTAAAATCAATATTACAATCAAAGCCACAATTCCCACATGCAGTCCGGAAACTGCCAGAATATGTACTGTTCCCGTACGCTTTAAAGCTTCGTTGAAAAATTTCGGAGCATCCCCGCGCTGACCTAAAATCATCGCCTTCATCACTCCGCTTGCCGGCCCGGACATATGAGTATCTATAAAACCCTCTGCTTTATTCTGGATATAAAATGCCAGGCGCTTTACGGGATTGCCCAAGTTATGTCCTGTATATTCTATTTTTCCTTTTTTACTAACACTTAAAATCGAAAATATCCTCTGCTTTTTCAGATAAGCGCGATAATTAAATCCGTCTTCCCCAGGAAAGCTAAACGGCCGATACAACTTTCCCATTAAAACAACCTCCTGCCCGTATATGATTTCCGAGTCCTGATAAAGATTTACCAAAAC
The DNA here is from genome assembly GCA_024231215.1 of PVC group bacterium. Classification (GTDB taxonomy): domain Bacteria; phylum Omnitrophota; class Gorgyraeia; order B26-G9; family B26-G9; genus JAAEQR01. The sequence continues at coordinate 273,592 of JAAEQR010000142.1, forward strand.
CTTACCTTGGACACGGGCAGAGGTAAGCCCGGCCCCTACATCTTTTCTGATTAATTCATTACACTGAAAAACAAAAACCCCTTTATTCTTCTTCTGAATTGGTTCAGAAACAACTACACCCTTAACCTGAACATACTTCCCTTTATATGGAGTTAAATTATTGATGTGATTTTTAGGCAGAATCTGAGCATTAATAAAATGACAATACCCCAAATAGAAACAACTTAAGGCAAGAAAAACAACGAACAATTTTCTCTGACGCATAGTAAGCAACGCACTCAGGCAGGAAAAAAACAAACATACATAGCAAAATAAAAGACTAATTCCGACCAACGATGCGGCAAGAATCCCGAAGATAAAAGATATGCAGATTAATATAAGCGGACGATTGAATACAAACATTCTTTGTTAAAACTTCGTCTCCAGCTGTATAACTATTTCATTGTTTTTCACATCACTACCACCGGTCTTCTCAGCATTTATCGAATATTCTGTCTTTAGCTTTATATTTTCAGCCACATTCGTAATTAAAGCAATCGTTAACTCTTCTCTATCCCATGTCGTCGGCAACGCAACCACTCGTGATGTATTTACATTATAAGCCCCATATCGAACTAATAATTCATGGCTTTTGCAATGTTTCCAATCAAGCGGCAGATCAAATTTGTATGAGGGCTGTAAAATCCATGCATTCCTTTTTAATTTTCCATCCACAGAAGCAATGTACTGGCTAATAAACGTAAACTCTTTTAAAAAATACGTTAAATTCACCCCATTGCGCTGCTGCTTATCATCATTGGATGTATACCCGTTTACATTAGCCTGAAGAAAAGTAATATCCGCTAAACTTAATTTATCTAAATATGAAAATCCTAAAACATCAATAGATCCTATCTGTTCTAAATCCTGCTTTACTCCTAAGCCAAGACCCAGCTCTCTAATTCCTACATAGTTATCACTTTTCATATTGTCATGAATGATTTTATATGAGCTGTCTTCTCCTACTTGTTTAGTGTTCAGCTCTTGTCCATGGGTTAAAGAAGCGATCCCATAAAAAGAATCCTGTTCTGTTTTCCACATGATCCCCATAGATCCATCCCGCCAAAAACCATTACCCGCTAAACAATGTTTTTCTGTTTTGCGGTCTATTTCAATAAATCTATAAAAATATCCAGTTCTTAGACGGGAATTTAACGGCAGATTAATAAAGTCTAAATAGGCCTCTGCAACTGATGCCCCATCTGTAGTGAATTCAATATTGCCATAGAAATTTATATTTTCTTCCAGATAAACTGTCGGCGCCAGCGCAAACTTATCAACCTGGAAATGCGCTTTCGTCTCGTCAATCGAAGCATCTGATTGAGTATCCACAAATTCCAGCTCTAATTCTCCTGATAATTTCCACAACAGCCCTTTCTTAGTTAGGGATCCGCCTTTGCCTATCTGCTCTTCAAGCTTCAAAACTCTTTCTTTTAAGTCTTTCAATTCATCCGCCTGCACTCCAGCAGCAACTCCTCCCATAACATAAATAAATCCCACAAATAAAATAATTATCTTTGTTTTTCTCACTTTTTTGCCCCTTTCTTTTTTCTTTATTTATCTCCATTTTTACATCTTAACTCAACTTACTCCCTGACACTATTTCCACATACTATCCGATCTTTTATTCTTTGAAATTTTTTAGGCCCGATTCCTTTTACATTTATTAAATCTTGTTTTGTTTTAAACTGGCCGTTTTTTTCGCGGTAGGCTACAATACGCTGGGCAATGACCGGACCAATGCCGGAAAGCTGACAAAGCATCTCTGCATCCGCAGAGTTAATAGAAATCATTTCCTGTTTTTGAGAAATGGTTTCTTGTTCAGATGAAGGCTCAACAGAAAGAAGTAATGGAGCAGCCTGCGGCATATTCTTCCTCATCCAGGATAAGCCCAGTCCCAGGATTAAAACAGCTAAAATAAAAACAATAACCTTTCTCTCCCCTAAAGAAAAGTCCTGCATATATTATCCCCCAAAATAACCAGCACAAAAATTCTCTTTGAGTGGCGCTTTGAACCGTCATTTTTACAAGGATGTAAAAATAGGCGAGACGCGCGGCCGCAAGGCACGACGCCGCAGCGGGCTTAGCTCAAAGACGTATTTTTGTGCTACTGACAATTTAACTACATTATAAGATTTACTAGTTTTTTCGGTATAACAATAAACTTTTTAACCGGCTTATCCTGAACCCAGTTTTTAATCTTTTCATCAGCCAATACTTTTTCTTTTAAAGCATCTTCGGCAATATCCGCCGGTACAATGATTTTCGATCTAACCTTGCTATTGACCTGTACCACAATTGTTAATTCATCCTGTTCTAGATATTTTGAATCATATATCGGCCAAGCAGCTTTAAGAATAGTCCCTTTATTCCCCATCACCTGCCATAATTCTTCACACATATGCGGTGTGATCGGAGAAATCATAATCACCAGCGCTGTTACAGCCTGTTCTAAAACTTCGTTCATTGCATTTTTTTCCTGCGCAGTACGCAAAGCAGGACTTATTTCATTAACCAGCTCCATCATTGTACTGATTGCCGTATTAAATTTAAAACCTCCGGACATTTCCTCCGTTACTTTTTTAATTGCAGTATGAAGTTTGAATAAAAGTTTCTTTTCAAAGCCTAATTCTTTTATTTCCATACCAGATGTTTTTAATTCATGAAAGCTCAAAACTAATGTCCAAACCCGGTTCAGAAAACGCCAGGCTCCATCCATATCTTTATTCTGCCAGTCTATTTCCGCCTCCGGAGGAGCGGCAAATAAAATACGTAATCTTAATGAATCTGCACCGTATTTCTGAATAATCTCATCCGGATCTACGATATTGCCTTTAGACTTAGACATTACTTCGCCGTCTTTTAGTACCATCCCCTGAGTAAGAAGTTTTTGGAAAGGCTCTTTCATATCGACAAGTCCAATACTATTTAGAAATTTAGTGAAAAATCTCGAATAAAGAAGATGTAATACAGCATGTTCAATCCCGCCGATATATTGATCAACCGTCATCCAGTAATTAACTTCTTCCTGATCAAAAACACCTTTATCATAACGCGGGCTGCAAAATCTCAAAAAATACCAGGAGGAGTCAATAAAAGTAGCCATAGTATCTGTCTCACGACGTGCGGGCTGAGCACAGACAGGACAAGCAACTTCCACAAACTCTTTTACTTTAGCTAAAGGGCTTCCCCCTTCTCCGGTAATATCAATTTTTTCCGGCAATTTAACCGGCAAGTCTTTTTCCGGAACCGGCACAACCCCGCATTTATCACAATAGATCATCGGGATAGGAGTACCCCAATAACGCTGACGAGAGATCAGCCAGTCTTTTAAACGAAAAAATACCTGACGCTGTCCAATTTTCTCTTGTTCCATCCAATCAGCAATCTTTTCTTTAGCTTCTGTATTTGTCAGCCCATCAAACTGAGCTGAATTGACCTGAACGCCGTCTTCTTCATAAGCCTCGTTAAGCTCATCGGCATTAGTAATCCCAGCGTCAGAATTTTTAATAACAACACGCATTGGCAAGTTATGTTCTTTGGCAAATAAAAAATCTCGTTGATCATGCGTTGGCACCGCCATGATTGCACCTGTACCATAATCCATTAATACATAATCCGCAGTCCAAATCGGAATCTTTTCATTATTTACCGGATTAATCGCATAAGTCCCGGTAAAAACACCTTCTTTTTTAACATCAGCCGAGACACGGACGATTTTACTTTTTCTAGATACCTGTTCGATGAATTTTAAAACCTGTGCTTCTTCAGGTTTGCCTTTAATCATTTCTTTTAACTGCGGGTATTCCGGAGCAACAACCATATAGGTTGCTCCAAAAATCGTATCCTGGCGGGTAGTAAAAACCGGAAGATTTTTTTCTGTCTCTGCCTCTTTAAAATATATCTCTACACCAAAACTCTTTCCGATCCAGTTCTTCTGCATAGTTCTGACACGTTCCGGCCAGTATTTCAAGGTCTCTAAGTCTTCTAAAAGTACATCTTTAAATTCTGTGATTTTTAGATACCACTGTTCCAATTCTTTCTGGATAACCTCAGTCTGACAACGCCAGCATTCTCCGTTGACGACTTCCTCATTAGCCAAGGTTGTCTGACAAGACGGACACCAATTCACCGGACAGCCTTTTTTATAAGCCAGGCCTTGTTCCATCATTTTGATGAAGATCCACTGATTCCAGCGATAATATTCGTCTCTATGAGTAGATAGTTCCCTGTCCCAGTCATAAGAAAAGCCCATATGCTTTAATTCTTTTACCATCCAGCCAATACATTTTTCCGTCCATTCTTTAGGATCGGTGTCATGTTTTATCGCCGCGTTTTCTGCCGGCTGGCCAAAAGCATCAAAACCTATAGGATGTAATACATTGAATCCCGCGGACATTCGATAACGCGCAACCACATCACCGATCGTATAATTACGCACATGACCCATATGTATCCGACCCGATGGATAAGGAAACATCTCCAAGACATAATATTTCTCTTTATCCTTATCTATGGATGATTTGAAAGTATGATTTTCAGTCCAGTAAGACTGCCATTTCTTTTCAATCTCTAAAAAATTATACTCACTCATAGGAAATCATCGCTCCAGTCTCTATTATTTATATTTTCTTAAATTCTTCTTTTCCGGGTTATTCTAACACAGGCAGGATATTAAGGGCAAGTTGAAACTAGGAAAAGGTTAAATTGCCTGTTCTAAAACAAGCGAAGATTCTGAAAGAATTTTTTTAAACAGTTTAAAATTGTCCTGCATAATTGCAAAAGAGCTTTTTTCTTTTACTAATATCTTCAACATATCTTTTTTTATCATTGTCAATATCTTATCACTACTGACACCACCCTGCAACAGCTTGTATATATACTTATCTGTCAAACCAAAAATTTCAAATTTTTCCATTATTTTAAACGAATCTTCTTCTAAAAATTCCGGATCATGCATAACATCTTCTACGACCGAAGCAAATATCTCCCAAGCTTCAACATATCTTTCAGCACCCTTGGCAGAATCCAGAATTTGATTAGCTACATAAAACATGGTCCTTTCCAGATATTCAGGATATTTATTCTCTCTGGCAAAAAATTTGGATATAATGTCAAATTTTTTACCCATTTTTTCTTTTAAAGAATCAACATCTCCTCTAAAAAAACACTCTTTAATAAATTCTTCACCAAATTTATCCATTAACTTTTCTACAAATAACAGCTCTCCCGGATAAGAATTACATAGACGAAATAAAACAGTTGGATCATTGGATTCTAAATACACAGTACCGGCAAAATTAAATATTCCTGTCTTGGGAAATCTATCGGACATAATTTCTTCTTTGATCTTATCGGTAACTTTCGAAGAACCTTTGAGTATTTTTTCCATATCTTTTTTTTCAAGATAAGTAACAATACCTTCACTTAATACTCTGTTAATACCCCCTTTATTCTCGATACGACCTCTTTTATGCCATTCTTCATGAACCAAAGAATCTAACACACTGAACATAGTACCCATTTGTTTCTTTTTAAGAAAAATAATCCCGGTATTACTATCATCGTTTTCAGTAAAAGTAATAACTCTTGCAAACGAATTTGCCCAATTAAAGTGCAAAGCATGCACCAATACTGAATGATCATCTATGAAAAATATTTCTTCAAAGTTTAACTCAGGCATAATATCCTCTTTTATTAACACCAAAGCCTCTTGCTGCATTTGTGTCGGACGAGAACTATATTCCCTCAATACACTCAATGCCATTTTATAAGTTTTCACCCGGGACAATCTACGATTAATTTCACGAGCTTTTTTTAAAATTTTATCCCCATTTTTTACTATCTTTTCAAACAAAAAGGCTATATTTAAATTTGACTGCTCTTCCAAGTTCTTTTTTCTCTTACGCTGTTTTTTTTCATGCAAAGCTATCGCTGATCGCACCATTTCCTTGACCCTTTCTGCCAAGAAAACCTCACGACTATCGCTCTTTTGCCTACCCTTAATCTCAATATCTAAAAAATGCTTATATCCTTGAATAAAAACGTCCTTATGCACATTAATATTCGGCGACAACGCATAAGCCTGATTAATTGGACAAAAAAACTGCACAATAATCAATCCAACAAGCGTAAATAGCACTAATTTATGTTTTCCAGAAATGTCTACACTCATATAAACCCAACCCCGTTAATAAAACCTATTAATTTCAAGCTAATGTTAAGCATTTTAAAAGTGTTAAAGTATACCACATATTTGATTTTTTGCAAGATTAAAGGATTGACATAATCCCCTGTCTCATGATATAGTTTCAACTATAAATTTCGGTGGGGTTGTAGCTCAGCTGGGAGAGTACATGACTGGCAGTCATGGGGTCGGGGGTTCGAGCCCCCCCAGCTCCACCAAAAAAAACACCTATTTCTTTAGAAGTAGGTGTTTTTTTTAAAGAAGTTCATGTATGACTCGAACCCCAGGCATCCGCAAGATGCGACACGACGTTCAGCCCCCCCCCGATGATCTCTATTGAAAAATTCACTTGCAAAGCACTCTATTGCCTACTATAATTAGACATACCTTAAAAGTGGCATTCTATTATGAAAAAAATACTTATATTTTTATTTATATTCAGCCTGTTTTTCTCCATCATCAGCCTGGATTCTTTTTCTGAGTCTATTTCTGAAACTATTTACAATATCCCCATAAAAGGCGTGATTGATTTAGGGTTATCTGCATTTGTAAAAAGAAGTGTTCAAGATGCCAAAGATAAGAATGCTAAAGTTGTAGTACTTGAGATCGACACCCTCGGCGGCAGAGTTGATGCTGCAGAAGAAATAATCCTCGTGATTCAGGAGCTATCCATTCCTACTTATGCTTATATCACAAATAATGCCTGGTCTGCCGGAGCATTAATCGCTCTATCTTGCAAAGAAATCATTATGAAAACCGGTTCATCTATCGGCTCAGCTGAACCACGCACTATGGGAGTTAGCTCTTCTCCAGAAGCTACCGACGAGAAAATGATCTCTGCTTTGCGCGCTAAATTTAGGGCTACAGCTGAAGCTAACAATCACTCTTTAAACCTTGCTCAGGCAATGGTCGATAAAGATATCGAATTAATACAGATAGACTTTAAAGATGAAAATTTAATCCTGACAAAAGAAGAACTGGAAAAGAAAAAAGAAGAATTCTCTAAGAGAAGCTTTAAAAATGAAACAGTTATCAGCCCGCAGGGAAAACTCCTTAATCTTACAGCTGATGAATCATTAAATATCAAACTATCCTCACTAACCGTAGGATCAGACAAAGAATTTTGGGATTATATAAAAAATAAATTTTTTAAAGACTTATTAGAAAACCCTAAAATCATCAAACCCTCCCTTACTTGGTCGGAAAATATCGTAAGAGTACTTACTCACCCTATAGTCAGTTCCCTGCTTTTAACTTTAGGCTTCCTAGGTTTAATCTTTGAACTGAAAATACCAGGCTGGGGAATTGGCGGAACACTTGGTGTTATTTTCTTAATTCTATTTTTCTGGGGCCACTATTTAGTCGGGCTGGCCAATTGGGTGGATATTCTGATCTTTGTTGTTGGCATCGGATTGATAATACTTGAGATCTTTGTTATTCCAGGCTTTGGAATAGCCGGAGTTTTAGGTATAATTTTCATCTTTACCGGATTGATATTAACTTTAGTGAAAAACCCGTTCACAATGCCCTCTTTTGAACTGCGTACTGCATTTAATATCGTATCCTATGCGTTCATCTCCAGTTTTGTTCTTCTGGTACTCTCATTCAAGTTTATTCCCCGTACTGCGTTCTGGAAACGCCTACAGCTCGATGCCGAAGAAAAAAAAGGTCTTGGATTCCAGACAAAATCCTTGCCAGAACAAATATGTATTGGTAAAATAGGACAGGCTAAAACAATATTAAGACCATCTGGCCGAGCAGTTTTTGACAATACGACAATAGACGTCACCACCTTTGGTGAATTTATTGATAAAGGAAAACAGATTAAAATAGCTAAAATTGAAGGAAATAAAGTATTTGTCGAAAAAACATAGGGGGATTAAATGCCTATTTGGCTTACAATAATTGCGCTTTTTGTGATCGGTTTCATTCTTATCCTTATTGAAGTAGTTATTATTCCAGGCATTGGACTAGCCGGAATATTAGGCGCTGTATCTATTGGCGCAGCTTGTTACACGGCCTTTACCAATTTAAGTCCTATTATCGGAGGCCTCCTTTCTCTTGTTAGTATCATTTTAGTTATAATTCTATTTAAAATATTACCCAAAACATCTGCCTGGAAAAAAACCCGGTTAGCACTGACCCAGAAAAAACAAATGGGTTATCAGGTTGCCCCCAAAGAATTTAAAACACTGATTAATAAAACCGGCACAACATTAACAATACTCCGTCCCAGTGGCACAGCATTAATTGGGGATAAACGCTATGACGTTGTTGCTGACTGTGAGTTTATTGAAAAAGATAAAGCAATTGTTGTCTCGGAAGTTGAAGGAATTAGAATAGTCGTAAAAGAAGTTTAAAATGTTACTACTAGTATTTTTCTTGTTCTTTTTGGATTTTAGTTATTGAATATTGATATTTATTTGGAATTTGTTATCTGGAATTTAACGAAAGGAGCATTGTATGCCTATTTTTGCGTTTGTAATTATCATTGTTGCGTTTTTCTTTTTGTTTGTCTATTTCATTCCGGTCAGACTATGGATATCAGCCATAGCTTCCGGAGTAACCATGTCCCTGTTTAATTTATTTGGAATGAGACTTAGAAAAGTCGATCCTTATGTTATTGTTCCATCGATAATCATGAGTCATAAAGCCGGATTAACGGTAAATACCGATGCCCTAGAAGCTCATTATCTTGCCGGTGGAGATATAATCCGTGTAGTAAAAGCATTAATCTCAGCAGATAAAGCAAATTTAGATCTTAAATTTGAAAAAGCCTGCGCAATAGACCTTGCCGGCCGTGATGTTTTAGAAGCAGTTAAAACATCGGTAAATCCTAAGGTTATTGACGCGCCTAAATCGGGATTGCTTTCAGCTGTAGCTAAAGACGGAATTGAAGTACGCGCTCGCGCCAGAGTAACTGTACGCGCAAATATTGAACGTCTTGTTGGTGGTGCAGTTGAAGATACAATTATTGCACGTGTCGGTGAGGGTATTGTTACGACAATAGGTTCAGCTGCAACGTATAAAGCAGTTTTAGAAAATCCTGATAATATTTCTAAGAATGTTTTAGAACGCGGTCTTGACGCGGGAACCGCATTTGAAATACTCTCAATTGATATTGCTGATGTTGATGTCGGCAGAAACATCGGAGCAAAACTTCAGACAGATCAGGCTGATGCAGATTTAAAAGTCGCACAGGCACGCGCAGAAACCAGACGTGCTATGGCTGTAGCGCAAGAACAGGAAATGAAAGCAAGAACCGAAGAAATGCGAGCCCGTGTAGTTGAAGCGGAATCAGAAGTTCCTAAGGCCATTGCTTATGCATTCAGAGAAGGAAAACTTGGGATTATGGACTATTACAATTTGAAAAACATCCAAGCTGACACCAAAATGCGTGATCAGATCGGTGGCATAGATCAAAATTCTGATCAGGACAAACCGGAGAATTAATACATCCATATGGAAGGTTTATTTAAATTTATATTTTACGGTATAATTATTGTGGTCTGGGCTATTTCCAATGCCAAGAAAAAAGGCAGATGGGATGATGAAGTTCCTGATTTTTCAGGTGATTCTATCCCCCCTGCCAAACCACGTCCAAAACCAGTTTATCAAGCGCCTTCACATGAGGGAGAAATTAAACAGCCATCATATTCCAGGCCAAAACCTCCTTCGGATAAATACAGCACTGCTTATGAAAAAAAACTTGCGCAAAGAAAAAAAAGACTAGAGACGTTAAAAACCAAACAAAAACCCGAACCAGAACAAACTCCTCTCCCCTTATATTCCGAACCAAAAGAAAAAGTTAAAGTAAACTCCCAGCCTTTTTTACATACATCCACAAAGAAAAAAGGATATATCTTGCAAAGCCCGCCAAAAGAAGGTATACTATGGTCTATTGTTTTAGGATCACCACGATCTAAAACACGTTTTGATTGGACAAATCCTCCAATTAGAAAATAGAACTTTGCCGAGGTGGCGGAATTGGCATACGCGTCGGTCTCAAACACCGATGGGGGCAACCCCATGTGGGTTCAAGTCCCACCCTCGGCACCAATAAGTATATCCCAACAGGGACTTGAAGCAAGCTTAACGCCGACCTCATGGGAGGAAAAGCGAGCAGGACTGTGAGCGACAGTGAAGCGGGTGGGCCTGCGCAGCAAAAATTAGGACAATTTTTGTGTAGTAGGCAAGTCCCACCCTCGGCACCAGTAAATAATATTTCTATAGCAATACATTAAAAGTGCAGGAACACGATGATAAAACTCTGGATAGGTTTTATTCTATTAATACTCTTAGCAGGCATTTTAGTTATGCTTATCTCTGAAGGGCACGAATATAAATGCCAACTGCCAAACGGCGGATATTTGGTTATTCGCTGGAATGAAAAACATCGAAAAATAGAATTACTAAAATGGCAGCCCCAAGGAAAAGCCTCACTTCCCCCTGAAAATATAATCAAAATACATGAGGAAAAAAAAGGTGATGGGGAAGAAGAAGAAAAAGAACCAGAGAAAACCTTGCGTTGGAAAGCTAAAGGCAAACCCAAGCCCCCTCCGGAAAACATCATAAAGATACACAAAGAAGATTAATTATTATCACTTCAAGAAAAGTTTTTTAGATCAGACAAATTACTTTGGTAGGACACACATCAATACACTTCTTACAACCAATACATTCAGCATAATCAATTTTGGCCAGATTATTTTCAATAGTTATTGCTTTTACCGGGCAAGCTTTTACACATTTGCCGCAGGCAATACAGCCAACTTTGCAATTTTTCATAACCTGAGCCCCTTTGTCTTGGGAGCTGCAATTAATATACACTTTATTTTTACCCTTAGGCTGAATCATTTCAATTATATTGCGAGGACAAACCGCAATACACTTTTCACAACTGCGGCACTTATGTCCAATAACTTTCGGAACGCCTTCCGGTTGCATTTTAATTGCGTCAAACGGACACACCCGAATACAGGTTCCCTGTCCTACACACGCATATTTACACTCTTTATGACCTCCTAAATACAGAACTGCAGACCGGCAATCTTCTAACCCTTGATAATCAAACTTATTTTTACAACGAGTGCCTCCGCCGCAGGCAATAACCGCAATTTTTTTAACCTGAGTATCCTTATCTGGAGATGATATTCCTAAAACTTCCGCGATTTTTTGTTTATTCTCACCACTACAAGCCACACAAAAAGCAAGCTCTGTCTTATTTTCTACTAAGGCCTCGGCAAAACTAGCACATCCGGCCAAGCCGCAAGCTCCGCAATTAGCTCCCGGCAAGAAATCTTTAATCTTAACCACACGAGGATCTTCCTCAATATGAAATTTTTTTGAGGCCCATGCCAATAATAAACCAAACGCTAACCCTAAACCAGCTAAACTTGCAACAGCAAATATTATCGCTTTCATCACATATTTCCAAATCTTTTCGGCACGACAAATCTATCAATCAAAGGCGTTGCCGCGTTCATAATTAAAATTGAATAAGAAACACCTTCCGGATAACCACCCCATAAACGAATAATACCGGTTATAATTCCGCAGCCAATCCCAAAAATCAATTGTCCTTTTTTAGTAATCGGTCCGGTCACATAATCAGTCGCCATATAAAAAGCTCCCATGATCAGTCCCCCGGAAAGAATATGCATTAGAAAATCACCGTTAAAAAACCCTTCACCGGCAAAAACCCAGGCAAATACAGCAACTGTAGTTATATAACTCAACGGGGTATGCCAGGAAATATACTTTTTGTATATTAAAAAAGCTGCGCCTAAAATCAAGGCCAGAACACAGGCCTCTCCAATACATCCGCCCCTAAATCCGAGGAATAAATCCCGATAAGAAAAATTTATCATTTCACCGGCAGACAACATATTATTCTGACTAAATCCATCTTTAAAAATCGCTAGAGGAGTCGGCGCGGTTACTGCATCAACATTTAACGGTGCCGGCCATCTGGTCATAAGTACAGGAAAACTGGCCATCAAAAACACTCTACCAATTAAAGCTGGGTTAAAAATATTAAATCCCAGTCCCCCAAAAACTATCTTTCCAAATAAAATAGCCACAAAACTACCCAGAAAAGCGAGCCACAAAGGCGATTGTGGCGGCACATTATAGGCTACCAGCAATCCGGTCAAAACAGCACTACCGTCACTAACAGTTAATGCCTTTTTCTGTACTGTACAACAGCACCATTCAGTAGCAACCGCCCCTAAGATCGCGCTTAAGATTATCCACAACGTAGATAGCCCGAAAATATATATACTCATAAAACCTGAGGGCAATAGACAGAAAAATACTGTCCACATAATCTTAGTCGTAGTCTCCCCGGAATGTATATGGGGAGAACTAGACACTTTTAGGTTAATTCCAGCTATTTTACTCATTTCAATACTGCCTTTATTAATCGGATATACTCTACAATACGTCGTTGTGCCGGACATACATATGTACATGCACCGCATTCCATACAATCAAAAGGGGTATATTTAGAAGCCCTCTCAAAACGTTCATTTTCACCGCAAATACTCAAGGCATACGGCAACATATTCATAGGGCATACATCTATGCAGCGTCCGCAACGAATACATGGCTGTTCATTTTTCTTTTCCAGCTCATCTTCTGAAAAAATTAATATTCCAGAAGTACCTTTAATAACCGGAACATCCTCGCTGCACTGAGCCAGGCCCATCATCGGCCCTCCCATAATGATCTTGGCTGGAACTTGAGTCGTTCCTCCACAATAAGCAATAAGTTCTGAAAATTTTGTCCCTACGCGTACCCTCAAATTGGCTGGTTCTTTTACAATCTTGCCAGTAACCGTAACTACACGTTCGTAAAGTGGTTTGCCATCGTATATAGCCTCATAGACAGCCAGCACTGTACCAACATTACTAACAACCACTCCCACATCCAAAGGAAGCTTGCCTGCGGGAACTTCCCTATCTACAATCGCTTTAATTAATTGCTTTTCCGCACCTTGCGGATATTTAGCTTTTAAAGGAACTACTGTTATCGGCAGCTTCATCTGGACTATTTTATTACGCATAGCCCTGATCGCCTCTGGTTTATCTTCTTCTATTCCAATATATACTGCCTCTGTTTGGAGTATTTTTTTGAGAATTAAAACCCCTCTTAGAATATCTTTTGTCTTCTCCAGCATCAGCCTAAAATCGCAGGTCAAATAAGGTTCACATTCAACCCCGTTTATAATCAGGGTATCTATCTGTTTAGGTGGGCTCAATTTAACATGCGTGGGAAAAGCCGCTCCTCCTAAGCCCACAATACCTGTTTCTTTAACAATTTCCCGCAATTTATCGTTAGACAAGGATTCAACGTTCTGACGTGACTTAATAGAGCTGTCCAACTCATCATTGCCATCAGAATCAACCACTACTGATTGACAGCGACCGATCACCGGATGATTATATTCAGCAATCTTACTAACTGTGCCGGAAATACTGGAATGAATACAGCTGGATATAAATCCCGTACTCTCACCGATTTTCTGTCCTGTTTTAACCTTATCTCCTTGTTTGACTATAAGTTGAGAGTTTTTACCGGTATGTTGACTTAACGGAATTATTACCTGAGAAGGTAACGGCAAGCTAACTATTTGCTTATCTTTACTAAAATCTTTAAATCCATGTATATGTTTCCCACCTGGAAACGTCTGTAGCATACTATATTCCTCTGTTTAAAGTGATGTTTATTGTCATTTATACTACCATAAATCATTATAATTGCAAACAACTTTTATTAACAAATTATATTGACACTATTTTTCGATTATGCTATAGTTAAAAAAGCCATAAGTATCTTTAAAATAGAATCTTTCATACTCGCAGTGGGGATAAGAAGGTCTTCAAACTTTATGACACACGAAAAGTTGGCATTAAGTGATATCCATATTGATATGCTCAAAGAAGTTGGGCATATTTGCACAGGTAACGCAACGATAGCTCTTGCGCAAGTTGTTAAACAAACCGTCGATTTAACAATACCTGACCTCAAAATAGTCCCTGCAAACCAAGCATCAACCATCTTCGGCAATATGCATGATGTTTTAGTCGGAGTAAACATAGAACTCTTAGGCAAATTATCCGGAAATATTGTGCTTATGTTCCCGGAAAAAAGTGCTTATGGCATAGTTGACGGTGTCACCGAAGAACATGATGACTTAGAAAGATCAACGGAATTTGGGGTATCTATACTAAAAGAAATTGGAAATATTGTAATTTCTGCATACTTAGCTACCTTGGCTACCTTTACAAAAACAGTCATACTACATTCCATTCCCAGCCTTACTTGCGGCACTCTGGAAACAATCCTTAACGTTGCCTTTAAACAAGCCTTTGATACTACTGAAGAAGTTGTTATTATTGAAACTTTCTTCTCTATCGCGAAAAAAGACGTTAAAGGAATTTTTTACCTGATGTTTGAACCTAAAGTATTGCGAAAAGTTCTGGATGCAAATAAGCAGAACCTGGAATAATCAATAAACCTTCAAAAAGGTACATTAATGAAATTAGAATGTTGCGAAAAATGCCAATTTTACTGGACATGTGAACTTAAATGGTACCGTGGTGAACGACAGGAATCAAACACCTGCTGTGAACGGTGCGATTATTATGGAGAATGTGTTAAGAAAACTAAACCAACTAATTCACGTGCCACCAAGGCAAAATCTGTAATATAGCTATTTAAACAACTTTTCTTTCCTTAAGTTTCTTGAAATTAATTCCTGAATTTTCCCCAGGCAAGCATTCAACCGGATCCCCTAAAAGAAATTTACCTTTTTTAATCCATTGTTTAAGCACATCACAAATCTGTCTAGCTTTAAAATAACTGGAAAGTCCTGCCGTCGGAATACTTTTACCTCGCAGGTGAATAGTTCCGGATCTTAAATCTTTGTAGTTAACTTGAGCAATTATATTTTGTTTGCCATCCGGATAATCTTTGCTATAGTCAACAATAGAAGCCTTGATATCTTCGTCTTTAACTGTAACGTATCGTAGCATTTCCTGATCAATAATCGGAATCGGAACTCCGATGCCAACCGCTAGGCTCACACCATAACCCTGCAGACTTGCCGCTCTGAGCCACTCAGGACTCATCGCCTTCATATCTCCGTTCACTGCAAGCGTACCTGCCGGAACAAGTGGAACACCGCCTTTAGTTCTCTTTACTGTAGTCGTATGCTGTGTCCCTTGACTAAATACATAGCCAACTCCACCACCCAGGAATATTCTCGTACCAATACCAATCGTTCGGAAATGAGGATCATTTAAAAGCGGGGAAAGTTGTCCGGCACTACAATAATTAGCATTACCAAGTTTTGGCCTCAAAACCCCCATATAAGTATATTTCGTCTTATTTGAAAGATTTACACCCACATTATAATTTTGATAACAATTCCGTGGGTTCATCAACAATGCTTCATTCATATCAGCTAAATTAATCCAGGTATCGAGTTCTTTTCGGGGATAACAATCAGTTCCATAGCCAATAGCTTTTAATCGCACATCTTTACCAGACACTAACTCTTCAATAACATGCCCTCCGCCATATTTAAACTCCCCCGGATAATTAAGATTAGCCGGAGCACTCTCAGGTAATTCAGTTGCTCCGATAAGCATATCCACAGCCGCTAAACCACAATAACACGGCACATCATTTATCCAAGCCTTAGTTATCTTCATTTTAGGCTTAGAATGCCCGATATTAAACAGTGCCATGGAAGAGCACATCGGGCCAAAAGTCCCGGTTGTCACCACATCCACATAATCAGCTGTTTTCTTAATACCCTTTCGCTTAACGATCTCCAAGATTTCTTCTTTTGTAACAACTACCGCTTTCTTCTTTTTAATCTTAGCATTTATTTCAGCAATAGTTTTAGCCATTTACATCCTCCAAATATTTTTTACTTCGTGTTATTGTATTATAGCTCTTTGGATTTACAATCTATTCCCACTCAGACTTTCCCCATTCCGTCCGAAATTTATCTCCCGCCATCTTATGCGCAGCAAGATTAGAATGTCTCTCCTTCTGATGCCAGTAATTCACATATGATAAAATCTGGTACGCAGCCCACTGCCAAGCCATCATAAAACCAATAACTCCGTCTTTATATCCTCTTTTCTGGATAAACATTTTAAAAAACCGGGAAAAAGCTCTAATCATCGCAATTTTAAAATTCATCTTTCGTTTATCCCGATACCACTTTTTCCCTTCCAATACACTTTGCACATTCATTTTGTCAACAACATTGGACATACTGCTATAACAATAATGCACTATATCCCCGCTTAGCCGACCTTCTTTTCCATCCAAAAAAGCACGCGGATGAATTTCCGCGTCTTCATAACGAAATTTACTTTTTTTAAAAATCTTTATCCGGCTCGCCGGATACCAGCCCCCATATCTAATCCAATAATGTCCGGCAAAGATACTTTTCATCGCGACAGAAAACGCATCACAGTCTGTTCCCTGTTCTAAAAATTCAGTTATTTGTTCTTTTAATTTTTTGCTTACACGTTCATCCGGGTCTAATGTTAATACCCATTCGTTTTTCGCCCGGGCATAACCACGATTGCGTATTGATCCTTCCAAATCCCAGGTATCTGGATAAATCGCGTCGGTATATACACGCGCATAATCAAGTGTTTTATCCGTAGAGCCGTTATCAACAATAACGATTTCATCTGCCCATTTAACCGATTCCAAACAATCTTTAATATTAAATTGCACATTTCTGGTGATCACGACCACACTTATCGGTAGTTTCTTATCCATATCCTACTCCTTTTATTCTAATACGGTGATTTATAATTTGCTATTTATCATTCCGAAGGTATTCCATGCAATCCTCAAAAACGTCTTCCGGAGTAATGCGAGATAAACATTCCCGGTAAACATTGCGGGTACATTTAAACCGGCAAGGAGAACAAGCCATCTGCTTATACAAAATAATATTTTTAGACCCTATAGGCGAAAATTTACGCGGTGTAGTAGGTCCAAAAATTGTAGCGCTAAGTGATCCCAAACAACTAGCCAGATGCATTCCACCGCTGTCATTGCCAATCGCAATTTCACACCTCTGGAGCAATGCTGCACTATTTAACAGTTCTTCGGAAAAAGAAATATCTTTTTCCGCGGGAATAAGTGCCTCTGTTTTCATCCTATCTGAGATTTCTCTTAATAGTTCTATTTCCTTGGCATTTCCTAATAGAATAGTCTTATACCCCTTTGCTGCCAATAAATCAGCCAACTTAGCGAAATATTCCGGCATCCAGTTTTTAAACTGCATACCGCAACTGGGCAAAATTCCCACAAACTTTCCCGTAAAATCAGCCAAGAACCGATCTGTTTTTGTTTTATATTCTACCGGGATATCAATCTTATTATCTGTTAACTCAAAATCCTGGATACCTAAACGTGCCGGTAAAGTAAGCAGTTGTTCTAAAATATGCATTTTTTTATATTCAAGCTTCGGCATCGGCCAATCCGAAAGAAAAGGACTGCCACTGAGCATATATTTAGAACCTAAATTTTTAAGCCAAAAACTTGTCTCCCAACGCCGCTGAGTATCAATTAATAAGTCAATTTTTCCCTTCAATTGATTTTTGAACGCAAAGTGTTGTTTCAAACCTTTGCCCTTATTTACACGTTCATAATGTATATATTCATCAATATCTGAAATTGATTTAAAAATTTCCTCAAAACGAGGATAGATAGTTCCCATATAACTTATCCTGGCTTGGGGAAAATGCTGTTTCAACGCCCTAAACAACGGAATCCCTACCACCAGATCCCCTAATCCGCCACCGCCTTTATATACAGCAATATTTTTTATGCGCGAAGCAATTTTAAGATATATCTGCTGTTGTTTATATTGCTGAAAATCTTTTCTATTTAAAAATTCAAATTTCAATCCACTATTCATAATATTCTTATCTTACACCATTATTATAGATAAAAGCAACTTACCCGATGTCCGGGGGCTATTTCTCTAAGCTCAGGTTTTGAATTCCAGCATTGTGGCTGCACCTGCAAACACTTATTAGCAAACGGACATCCCAACGATAAATCATGACCTGTGTCTTCTTTATCTTTTTTTATATACTTATTTTTATCTTGTCTAAGCGAACGATCTAAAGACGGCATACTAGCCAAAAGTAGTTTTGTGTATGGATGTCTCGGATTCTTATATAATTCCTCGCTCTCTGCCTGCTCCATAATCCGACCGCGATACATTACCGCAACCCTATCACTGATATAACGCACTACATTTAGATTATGCGCAATAAAAAGATAACTTAATTTATATTTATCCTGCAAAGAAGTCAATAAATTAAGCACTTGAGCCTGGGTTGATAAATCCAACGAAGACACTGGCTCATCCAATACAAGCAACTCTGGAGAAGTTGCCAATGCACGCGCAATCCCAACTCTCTGCCGTTCTCCACCACTTAACTGATGCGGAAGTCTTTCAAGATGCCTTTCATTTAAACCTACCTGCACCACCAAATCCCTAACTCTCTCTTCTGCCTCCTTTTTTCCAGTTTTAAATACCTGCAATGGTTCAGCAATAATATTTTGCACTGTAAGTCTTGGAGAAAGACTGCTGTAAGGATCCTGAAAAACAATCTGTATCTTTTGACGTAATGGACGAAATTCTTTTTCCGCTAGATTTGTTATATTATTACCGGCAAAGAACACATCCCCGGAACTAGGATCAAGTAACTTGATAATCATCTTAGCCATGGTTGACTTACCACAACCAGACTCTCCCACCAAACCTAACGTTTTACCTGCTTCTACAGATAAAGATACTCCGTCCACCGCCCGAATATACTTTCGACCAGACGAAAAAACACCTTGCTGCATCTGGTAATCCTTGACAATATTATCTACTTTGAGTAAAGCCAACAACGAACCTCCTGCCCAGATTCCATTTTAAATATCGAAGGCATTTCCTTTTTACACTTCTCAAATACTTGGGAACATCTCGGATGAAAACGACACCCTTGAGGAAAATTATCTGCTTTC
Organism: PVC group bacterium; assembly: GCA_024231215.1. GTDB lineage: Bacteria > Omnitrophota > Gorgyraeia > B26-G9 > B26-G9 > JAAEQR01. The sequence goes on from JAAEQR010000142.1 coordinate 292,886, forward strand.
GGAACCTCTCCGGCTATAGCATTTAATTTTCTATTCTGTCCTGACTGTCTTTCCGGCAAACAATCAAATAATCCTTTAGTATATGGATGCTGCGGCTGCTTAATCAGTTTTTTTGCATCTGTAAACTCAACAATCTGCCCAGCATACATTACTGCAATATAATCTGCCAATTCCCCAATCACATTCAAATCATGACTGATAAAAAGTATGGACAGATTATATTCTGTTTTTAGCTCATTCAAAAGATCCAGTATTTGCGCCTGAATAGTAACATCCAACGCAGTTGTCGGCTCATCTGCCACAATTAGTTTCGGCTTAGAAACCATCGCCATCGCAATCATCACCCGTTGTTTTTCTCCGCCGGAAAGCTGGTGCGGAAAAAAATTAATTTTTTCTTCCGCCAGCTTAATCCCTACTTTCTGTAGCTGCTGAATAATAAATTCCTCTTCTTTGCTGTTCTCAATATCCTTTCGATGCAACCACACTATTTCAGATATTTGCTCTTTGATACTAAGTACCGGATTAAGCGAAGTTGACGGCTCTTGAAAAATATAAGCAATATCACGCCCTCGCAAATCCCTCAAGTCTTCCTCCCTCATATCCACTAGATTACTGCCATTAAAGATTATCTCTCCTGAGACAATCTCACAATCACGCGTTGGCAAAAGCCTGGTAATAGAAAGTGCAGTCATTGTTTTCCCACAACCAGATTCTCCGACTAGACCAAGAACAGAATTTTTTTTAATAAAAATTGACACATCGTCCACCGCCGGAATTACCTTGTCTTCATATTGGAAATATGTCTTTAAATTTTTTATCTCCAGCAATTTATCCATTTTCTCTACTTCCTCGCCATCAATGTATCCCGAAGCCCCTCTCCCAGAAGGTTATAGCCTAATACTGTAATAAATATAGCTACCCCGGGAAATACCGTCATCCACCAGGCTATCCCTAAAGTAAATTTTGCATCCATAAGGATATTACCCCAGCTGGCTGTCGGCGGCTGTACTCCTAGTCCTAAAAAACTCAACCCCGACTCCAGTAAAATCGCAGCCGCCACACCTAGAGTTGCATTAACAATAATCGGACCTATGGCATTCGGAATAAGATGCCGCATGATTATTACCACATCTGATACCCCACAAGCCTTAGCCGCTAAAACAAAATCTCTTTGCTTTAAACTTAAAATTTCCGCACGTAAAAGCCGGGCAATACCCATCCAGCTTGTAACTCCGATTACAACCATAATAATATAAATACTCGGCTCAAACAAAGCAACTAAGGCCAGAATAAGAAACAGTTTTGGAAAGCACAGCATAATATCTACAAAACGCATAATCACCGCATCTGTTATTCCGCCATAATACCCGGCAATAGCCCCGAAAAACATCCCAATAATCACAGCTAGTCCTACTGAGATAAAGCCAACACTCAAAGAAATTCGTGCCCCATAAACCATACGGCTAAATAAATCTCTTCCTAGCTGATCTGTACCCAGCAGATGATCGGCTGAAGGAGGCAAAAGATATTGACCGATATCAATATCATCCGGACTATAGCGGCAGAAAAAAGGCGCAAGTATAGCCAGAATAACCATGGCTATAATAATCACTGATCCGGAGACCGCAAGTTTATGTTTTAAAATTTTCTTCATGACTCCTGCTTTTCATCTGAATACCGAATACGCGGATCAGCCGCGCAATAAGCTAAATCAGCCAATAAATTTCCCAATAAAGTTAAAAAAGCACCGATAACCAATACACCCATAATCACCGGATAATCACGAGACATTACCCCGTCATAAAATAATTTACCCATCCCGGGAATCGCAAAAATCGATTCAAAAATCACACTACCTCCAATAAGCCCGGGAACAGATAATCCTAAAATAGTAATCACCGGTAACAATGCATTTTTTAAGGCGTGTCGAAAATAAATACGGTTCTGATTCAACCCCTTTGCCTTTGCTGTACGAATATAGTCCTGACGTAAAACATGCAGCATATTGGTACGCATATAGCGTGATAATCCGGCAAGCCCGGTAAACGCGGAAATACAAACCGGCAAACATAAATGACGCGCATAATCAGCCAGTTTACCCCAGAATGTATAATATTCAAACTGCAAAGACCTCATTCCGGAAACAGGCAGCCAATGCAAAGTTACCCCAAAAAATTTCATTAATAATAATGCCAGCCAAAAAGTAGGCATAGCAAATCCAACAAAAACAAATACTGTCATCGCACGATCATAAAAACTTCCCTCTTTTACCGCACTAAAAACTCCGATAGGTACAGCCATAAGAAAAATAAGCCCTAGCGAAAGGATGTTGATCGTAACCGTAATCGGAATTCTCTCCATAATTTTCTCTGTTACCGGCCGTTCATCGATAAAAGAGCGGCCGAAATCAAACCTTGCCATACGTTTGAGCCACTCCCCGTATTGCACAAGCACCGGCTTATCCAGACCGTAAAGTTTTTCTAAACGTTCTCTGACTTCAAGACTTACTTTTTGATTAAATTGGAATTGAACATCTGTAGGTTTACCCGGAGAAAGGTGGATGACAAGAAATGAAATCAGACTTATACCGATTAAAAGTGGTATAAGCATTATCAATCGTCTTGTAATATAGGTAAGCATTTAACAAATTTAGTTGTTGTCCTTTTTGCCCTGGCGAAATAAATCCAAGAATCTATCTTCGTAATCTTTGTAGATATTCCACTTATCAAGTTCTTTCTTTAAATCTTCAGCTTTGGAAAGATCCCCTTCTGCAACCTGGAACAACTTTTCTATTTTATTTTTTGCTGATTCCGGCAAATGGGTAATCGCTGCAAGCGTCTTTTTAATATCTTCTACTTCTTCCTCACTAATCGGACCGGGAACAACTCCGGACTTAAAATAATCTATCAATTTTTCTATCTCTTCTTCAACTATTTTTATCCGTTCATTTAAAGGCTTAAGATCAAGTTTTAACCCCATCATCCTGGAAAAAACCGATAAGCAGGCTTTTGTAGCCCGAGGATTTTCGATTTGAATAGCATAAAGCGGAATTTCAGCTAAAAAACAAGCACCTTGCATATCACGTTCCTTAGCCACACTCAAAAGCAGTCCATTTAACCCACTAATCTGTCCGACATGAAGCTTTTTTATATCTAATTTTGACAAATACTTTATCATCTCTTTACTTGTTGCAGTCATCCAGACTTTCGACTCCTGGGTATGATCAATCGGCATAGGCATTGAAGCAAATGTGAATATCTTATTCACTTTAAATGTAGCAGCCACATCTAAAACAAGTTGTGCGTAATTATAACTTTTTTCCAAAGAAGGCTGAGCTTCACAAAGAAAAATAATCAAATCATTCTTCCCTGCTGTATTTTTCCAGTAATAGAACCTGCCGGTTGGCAACCGAGGCTTCTCCACCTGACTGTTTACAATCCAAGCCTCATGCGGATGGAAAAATCCCTCCGGGCTCAAACGCGCAAACTCCTTAGGCTTAAGCTTTTCACAAAGATATTCCACGGCTTTAGAAGCTACGTTTCCCATACCCGGCCAAGCGGCAATAAGATACGGCTTTTTTAATTTCGGACGGGAAATATATGATATATGTTTGTTCTTCATAGTTATATAAAATACTACAAACCAACTCCTTCGTCAATTTTTATTTAAAAATAGACTCAGTCGTTCCGCTAGGGGGACTCGTCCCCCTTCGGCGCTCGTTTCTCTCGCTGAGCACCCCAAAAAACATGGGGGACTATCTCCCCCATTCCCCCTTAGACATTTGTCAATTTATAATATAGACAAATGTCTAGCTCTTCATCAATTTTTATTTGAAAATAGACTCAGTCGTTCCGCTAGGGGGACTATCTCCCATTAATTTTTATTTTTATGGGGTTTGAAAAAAAATTAATTGTGGTATAATATTAAAAAATGATAATATTAACGATTGCAATTAGTGTCATAACCCGCTGAATTCATTGAAGTAAAAACATGGATACCCTGAAAGTTTTTAAGTCCCTGCCAGAAGAAATACAAGAAGTCCTGAAAGCAAGCGGCATTGATAATCTCTATCCGCCTCAGGCCGAAGCCGTAACCAACGGCTTACTTGAAGATAAAAACATAGTTCTCTCCATGCCTACAGCTGCAGGAAAAACTCTTCTGGCTGAACTAGTCATGCTAAAAACTCTTTTAGATAAAAAAGGTAACTGCCTATACATTGTTCCCTTAAGAGCTCTGGCTTCTGAAAAATTTGAGGATTTTAGAAAGAAATTTGCTTCTTTAGGAATAAAAGTAGGAATCGCTACCGGGGATTTTGATCGCGTAGATCCCTATCTAACCAAAAACGATATCCTGATCGCCACTGCAGAAAAAGTCGATTCTCTCTTGCGTCAAAAACCAGATTGGCTTTGTTCCCGCCTGGCTTGTGTGGTTATCGATGAAATCCATTATATCGGAGATCCTAAACGCGGACCAACCCTGGAAACCGTAATTACCAGGCTTCTAAATATGAATCCTGATTTGAAACTTGTGGGGTTAAGTGCAACCATTGCCAATGCCAATGATATTTCCGGCTGGCTGAATGCTTCCCTGGTCTCCAGCATCTGGCGGCCGGTAAGCTTAAAAGAAGGTGTCTACTGCGAGGGAGAAATCACCTTTGCCGATGGCTCCAGAAAACAGATTGATTTCGAACATACCTCCGATGATGTCGCAGCTTTGGCTATTGATTGCATTAAAGATACAGGCCAAGTACTTGTCTTTGTTACTACCCGGAGATCAGCACAAGCTGAAGCACGCCGGATTTCCAAAGAAGTACAACATATCTTAACTACTAAAGAAAAAACAAAACTCAATGATCTGGCAAAAGAAATAGAAACATCAGCTGGAGAAACAACCAAAGTCAGTAAACAACTCGGAGAATATCTGAAAAACGGTGTAGTCTTTCATCATGCGGGATTACATTACTCACACCGCAAAATTATCGAAGATTCATTCCGGCAAAATCTGATTAAGGTCATCTGTGCTACACCAACTTTAGCTGTAGGCGTAAATCTCCCTTCCCGACGTACAATAATTCGGGGACTTTACCGCTATGTATCAGGAGTAGGCATGCGTCCGGTAAGGGTTATGGAATATAAACAAATGAGCGGAAGAGCCGGACGACCGGGATACGATAAATTCGGAGAGTCAGTCCTGTTTGCACGTAATAAATCCGAACAACAGGACCTATTCAGTGATTTCATCTTTGCCGATTCTGAGCCGATACATTCACATTTGGGGAATGAAAGTGCTTTGCGCGTACACCTTTTAGCATCTATTGTCACCGGATTTATCACCAGTGAAGAAAGTGCTTTTGAATTTATAAAAAAAACATTCTTTTCTTATCAGGAAAAATACTATGATCTCTCTGATATGATTCTAGAAATTCTTGAATTTCTAGAAAGCGAAGACATGATCCAGAAAAAAGCCAGCCAATTATTACCGACAGCTTTTGGCACCAGAATCAGTCGTTTATACATTGATCCGATAAGCGCGGTTATTTTAAGAGATTGCCTTAAAGATGCTCCTACGGCCCTACACCCGACAACGCTGCTCTATCTTATCTGTTCAATTCCGGATATGTGTAAATTAGCTTTAAAAAAACAAGATATCGAAAAATTAGTGCCCTTTGCCGATAAACACGCAGACCTATTTGAACTCCCCCTGCCTCTGGATGACGATTACAGTTCTCAGCTGGCTAAAATCAAAACTGTCCTACTGCTCATGCAATGGATGGAAGAAGTCAAAGAAGATACCATCTGCACCTCATTTGGTATCGGGCCCGGCGATGTACATCGCTTTGTTGAAACAGCAGAATGGTTATTCTATGCAACCATAGAACTTTCAAAGCTATTTAAAACCCCAACCATTGAAAAATTGCATAATATACGCACCCAACTGCGCTACGGCATAAAATCAGAACTAATGGATCTGGTCAGATTAAAAGGAATTGGAAGAACACGTGCCCGCAACTTATTCTCCGCAGGCTTTAAAAATATGCAAAAACTGCAAACAGCTCCTCTGCAAAAGCTACAGAAAGTACCAACTATCGGAAAAGAAATCGCCGCAAACATCAAAAAACAGGCTGTTGCGCTTTAGAATACATTATGTTATAGTGTTACTACCATGGCAAAGAAAAAAGACAAAAATTCAGATTGGCTTGTAAAAGCATATAACAACAGCGAATTCCTCAATAGTCCACCCGCGCGAATCATCAGGATTCTATCCGAAGTAATTGAGCCGGAAACCCGCTTTCGTAAACATAAAGTTAGAAACACAGTTGTGTTTTTCGGTTCTGCCCGGACTTTATCTAAATCAGATGCTTTAAAAAATCTTAAAAAAATACAAAAAGAAATAAAAACAAAAAAATCACCTTCCCGATCTTTAAAACAAAAACTGGCACAGGCAGAACGGGATCTGAGCATGGCCCGTTATTATGAAGACGCCGCAATAATTTCAGAAAAACTAACCCGATGGTTTAAAAAAATAAAAAACGATAAAAAACAATTTATAATCTGCTCCGGCGGCGGCCCGGGAATAATGGAAGCTGCAAATCGGGGGGCTAAAAAAGCTAACGGTAAATCTGTAGGATTGAACATCAGCCTTCCAATGGAACAAAATCCTAACATATTTCAGGATAAAGAGTTAGCTTTTGAATTCCACTACTTCTTTATCCGTAAATTCTGGTTCTTTTACCTGGCAAAGTCTCTGGTGGTATTCCCCGGAGGATTCGGTACTATGGATGAATTTTTCGAACTGCTAACTCTCATCCAAACCGAAAAATCAAAAAAATATATGCCGGTAGTACTTTATGGCTCAGAATACTGGAATAAAGTTGTAAATTTCGACGAAATGGTTAAGTGGGGCATGATTTCCAAGTCAGATTTAAAATTATTTAAAACCGTGGATGACCCGGAAAGCGCGTTCAAATACCTCAAAGCAAAGCTAACCAAACACTATCTATAATATCCCCTTACTTTTTGCTTTTAGCTATAACTGCCAGAATAATGAATCCAATAATAGCACCAGCTGGCAACCCCAGGATAGGACCGAATGTATTCCTAATCCCTATTTTTGGAAATAAATACATACCGGCAATAGATAGCCCCACACCGAGTAGAACAGGAAAAATATGTGTCCACTTAGGTAAATCTTCCAGCTTCATTCTATTCCCCCCTTACCTTCTTATTTTATTTATTTTCGGGACAATCTTCTCATCGTAATAATCTTCCCAGTATTTAAGAAAAACCTTAACACTTCCGGATATTAATCTTTTTATCTTGTCTCTGCCAGCTCAAAATCCTGTAAAAAAGTATTTACAAACTTACCCAACTGTACAACAAATTTATTATTATCTTTAGTGAATTTATGATCTTTTTCTTCTGTGCTCAGATTTAAAACCCCAAAAACCTTGTCTCCTCTTTTCAAAGGAACAATTAAAGAAGCTCTAAGTTTAGGCTGATGCAATCGGGAAGATAATCGATCCGAAACAGAATGATTATCAACAAACAAAACTTTATCTTTCTGGGCAGCCCAACCTGCAAGTCCTTGCCCTAAAATAAGTCTTGTGCTCTGAATAACATGATCCGGAATACCCGAGGAAATTCGAATGGATAGGGTATCCGTGCCTTCGTCACGCAGCATGATTGAAGCACGTTCTGCACCTAACTGCTTAGCTGTTGTATCAAAAAAAGCCTGCAATATTTTATTTGCATAAAAGGAAAATGTCTGTCCGTCTAAAGTTATCGGCTTAGACTGACTTGATCCAGCCACATATTCTGTCTTTTGCGCCCCGGCTTGAACAAGATAATTTGCCACTTCCTGCATAAGAGAGATCGTAGACTGAATTGATTGAAAAGAAAATATCTTTATCTGCTCTACAGCATCAATCACATTAGTAATATCAAGTATCAATTGTTGGGCCAAATTAAAATATTCAAAATATGTGCGCCGTCTTCCCAAAATCAACGGTCCAATCACAATATATGCACAGATATCTTTCGAGGATAACCGAATAGGAACAATAACCCGATGGGCAAAAAACGGACAGCAATCATAATAAACATTATTAGGGTTGTCTAAAAAGTTCTCTTTGGCAACTAGCAAAGGATCTTTAGAACATATTTCAGGAGAGAATAATAAGCATTGCTTACAAACATCTAAAGCGCAAGAAGAAGAGGAAATAACCTCAAAACAATATCGATGAGGCTGGCTTAAAGAGGTTAGCGGCGTACCCCGGGGATCCACCACCCGTATCGTCGCTCCAATAACTCCAGCAAAATAATTTTGAATTACCTGCCATTTTTTAAGATCAATTAATTCCAGAAAAGTAGAATCCATTACACCGTAATATCTTCTGATACAAGATTGATGTTACCTACCCTTCCATTTCCCCGTTTAATACCATAAAGTCTCATTTTATTATACAATGTTGTCCGATTAATATCTAAATAAGCGGCTGCTTTAGTACAATTCCAGTTAGAATATGTCAGGGCATTCAGAACAATATCTTTTTCCGGCATCCTTAACGCAGTTTTTAAAGAAAAGCCATGTATATCCGCCGAAAGAACCTCTGTTTTCTGAACAGCTTTACGTATGGAATCCGGCAGATCCCTTAAATTTAAAACACTGCCTTTAACCAAGATACAAGCGCGTTCAATCGTATTTTCCAATTCCCGGATATTTCCCGGCCAGGAATATTCCATCATAGCCTGTAAAGCATCTTCATTAACTCTCTCAATTACCCGGCCGTTCTTTGTCTGTTTTCTACCCGTATTATATTTATCTAAGAAGTGATTAATAAGTAACGGTATATCTTCTGCGCGCTCGCGCAAAGGCGGAATTTCTATCTTTATAACATTCAGCCGCCAGTATAAGTCTTCACGAAAACTCTTTTTCTTAACCAAATCCTCTAGATTTTGATTAGTCGCCGCAATAATCCTCACATCCGCGGTACGTGTTTTCATGTCCCCCACGCGTTCATAATTACCCTCTTCTAATATCCGTAATAATTTTACCTGCAAACTAGGTGAACAGGTATCAATTTCATCTAAAAGAAAAGTCCCGCCATTAGCTAATTCAAATCTTCCGGCTCTATCCTTTATCGCTCCGGTAAAAGAGCCTTTGACATGTCCAAAAAGTTCGCTCTCAAGCAGAGTCTCAGGTAAAGCCCCACAACTAACTTCAATAAACGACTTCTCACAGCGATAATTATCAGCCTGACGAATTGCCTGGGCAATCATCCTCTTGCCTGTCCCGCTCTCTCCTGAAATAAGTACTGTAGTCGGAGAATCGGAAATTGCCTCGATCATCGAATAGATCTTCTGCATACTTTCATTGCCGCCGATAATGTTATGGAATTTTTTTCTTCCTGCTGTAATCAGCGATTCCGCCTGTTCTGAACAGACTTCCGCGGTTTCCTGATGCTTAATAATTTTCTCTACCAAAGATTTAAGCTGATTATCTTCAATCGGCTTGGTCATGTAATCAAAAGCACCCATACGCATTGCTTTTACTGCTGTTTCAATATTGCCGTAAGCACTCATAAGCACTACATATGTTTGGGGATAATTTTCTTTTATGGTTTTTAATAGCTCCTCACCTTCACAAGTAGAGCTGTCAATATCTGCAAAGATAATGTCTACGGAATACTTATCCATGAGTTGAAGTATCTGCGCTCCATTTTCAGCCGTGGTAACATTATACCCCTTGTATCTTAAAATTTCTTGAAGAGATCTCCTCGTTAATGGTTCTTGATCAGCAACTAATATGTGTGTCCTCATCTTTATCCTCCTATTGGTAGCCTTACCGTAAACCGAGCTCCTCCTTGAGACACACTTTCTCCTCTTACTTCTCCTTGATAACAATCAATTATTTCTTTAACAATCGCTAAACCTAAACCTTGCCCTCTGGACTTTGTCGTAACGAAAGGCTCAAAGATCCTATCTTTAAACCGAGCATCAATCCCCTTGCCCGTATCCACAAAATCCACACAAAGATGGCCATTGTCCCGATAGCTTTTCACGTTTAGCTTACCTTTTTCATCTATAGCCTCAAATGCGTTTTTTACAAAATTAACAAAAATCTGCTGTAGACCACAATCCCTTATCAGCGGGAGGTCCCGAGTAAATTCCGTCTCGATATCTATTTGCTTACATATCGCCTGATGCTTATAGAATGATATCGATTTGCTTAAAATATCATTTATATTTACCAGATCTCTTGATACTGGATTATGATTTCTATCTCCGGCAAAAGAAAACTCAAGCATAGAACGCAAAACATTTGCCATTCTCTTTAACCCTGCCTGAATTTCAGACAAATATTCCTTGATTATAGTTCCCTCTCCTGCCTGTTCCTTGCAAAGATTAACGTAACGCATAATCCCATCTAACGGATTATTTAATTCTTGAGATATCCCGGCTGTAAACTTACAAACTGCCGTTGAATTCTTAAAACACTGCAGCTGCGCTTCCAGATGTTCTTTTGCAAATAAACTCTCTATTGTCTGTGCCGCAGAAGCAGCAATCGCACTAACAAAAGACAATTCCTTTATTGAAAACGGGGTTCCATCATTCTTTTCTGTAACATTGAGAACCCCAAGCAAGCGATCTTCACGCATCAAAGGGACTGAAAGAAAAGAATGTGTTTGATAGTTTTCCTGACGACACTGAGTGCTAATCGACTCTTCCTGCCGCACATCTGCTACCAGCAATGGCTGTTTGCTTAAAGCCACCTGCCCGGAGATACCTTGTCCCAAACGCATACGCTCCCCAAGAATTGACTGTCTATTCTTACCACGCGCCACACGAACCACAATATCCTGCTTATTTTTATCCAAAAGCAGTATAGACCCGACTTCTGAATCTAATATATTCAGGCACTGATTAAGAATGGTCTCTAAAAATTTCTGCATATACACCTTTAGTTTCCTAATTCGACAACTTTCTTCTTCAACATTTCCCCGGCCTTGTAATCCGGATATTCCTCTAAGATGCGTTTATATATCGACAAGGCCTTCTGCTTATCACTTAATTTATTTTCATATATATTTGCCAAGACCAAAAGCGTATCCGAGCTCAGCGCATATTTAGAATCCAAACCTAAGATATAAGCCACTGCATTATCCCAGGCTTCCTGCTCCACATACGTACGCACAATCAGGTTTTCAGCCATTAAAGCACCCTTTGTATTAGGATACTTATCTGCTATAGCCTGATACTGATCTATCGCCGCCTGATATGCCTGTGCTGCTTCTGAGACTTTCTCATTTTCCAAATAATAATGGGCAATATACAGCGGCACGGAAAAACTCAATTGAGTCTTTTCGTATTTTGCTGAAATCTCCTTAAATAACTTTAGAGCCCAAGGCCAATTACCTTCCTTTTCATACGTCTGGCCTTTTTCGAATAAGGCGAGGGCATTTATTTCCTGCCGTCCTTGGTGGGATTCTATTATTATATCATATATAGCACGAGACTTGTCAAATTCTTTTTCCAGCGCATAGAGTTGGGCAATCTTAAACTGCGAATCCAAAGCATGGTTACTCTCGGGAGCCCGGGCGATTATCTTTTCATATAAAGCAATTACCGTCTTAAATTCATACGATGAAACAGAACCTTCATTAAGGAAAATCGGCTCTGCCGCTTTATTTGCCTGCCACACCATTCGTTCTATTTTGTACTGCTCACTGCATCCGGATAGGGTAACAACACTGCCCAGACATAAGATCATTACAATTATTAACTTAAAACTAGGCCTGTTCCTCAATTCCCTTCCCCTCTTATCAGTAAGTATAGCTTTGTTGTAGAAACAGTTATAAAAACATTAACTAAAAAAGACATGCAAATCCCAGCAATCAAAACCAGGAAGACAATTTCCGGAACAATGTTCTCCATCAAGGGGAAAAGCCTTGTTTTCAACAAAGCAACCGGCAAATATAATAATAAGGGCACAAGAACCAAAATAATCACTGCTAAAAAATTTTTAAAAATATATCCTACATTACGAAACAATGCAACAATGAAGTTCTTCCCCTCTATAATAATTACAGGATGGGCAAAGATAAATAGGCTTTGCAGAAATCCCATGGTAATAATATTAATCGCCGTAAATATCAACATCCAGCCTTCCCTGCGTATATTCAGGAAGACCCGTCCCTTCATCATGATTTTAAGAAGCACTTTAGATTCAACCCAAAATGCGCCTTTAATTAAAAAAAACACTATTAAGGTAATCAAAAACAAGTGAATATATGAGACTAAAGATCGTTTTAGTGCCGCCTTCAAAGAAATCACCTTTGAACTGATTTTCTGCTGCACAAGATTAATCGTAACTCCGGCTATAAAAGTCCCCAGAATAATTGACAAAACAACCTGAATATGAGAAAACCCCTTTGCCAGCAAAAGCAAATTATATGGATAATGAAAAAATTGTCTTCCGGCAAAACGCATGATTATTGGAGTAAAATATTTCACCAACGGCGGCTGGATAGCAAAAAAAAGTATTATAATTGCACTTAGTTCTAAAAAGGCAAGCACCGCATACGGTAACATTATGCGATAATCACTTTTGATAATCGTCATAGCACTTAACCACGACTCGCGTATCAAACTCCATTGTGATTTTTTAATTTTGTCCATAATTTTCTACAATCTTTTTTGTTATAACGGTGTGTATGAAGAATATTGTCAATCGATGAGCCCCCAGATTGGTAGTTACAATTCACGACTTACCCCCTAAGCCGCCTTAGATAATAGAAAACACCCAGAGAGAAAACTTCACATCCCTGAGTGTTTTCTGTTTATATCTAAGAATGAATACAATTTAAGATTTTTTTCTTCTGTATCCAACTAATCCTAACAAAGCAGGCCCAAGCAATAACATAGTTGCAGGTTCCGGTACCGGTGTTGTAGCTGTAAGCTTCACTCCACGATTGTAATAATGACAATCAGGATCAAAACCTAAGCCAACTATTCCATTTGAACCAAACTGCTGCAATGTATCAATCTGATCTGCTGTAAATGTATAGCTCCAATTGATGTAATAAGGATCGTTATCAACATATGTAGTAAGCAAATTTGTGCTTCCATTGTCTGCGAACTGATCTCCAGCAGTTGTATCCTGACCTACGAATACGCTCGGCACAATCCCTCCTGGAACTTTATCTAACAGATGAATTGCCAACTGGTTGTCTGGATCTTCCCAGCCAGAATCATGAATCCCTCGGATAGATAATACCACGCTTTCTAAATTCCCAGGAACTTCGCTCCAATCCATACCCCATATATAATGATTCTCGTGTATCAGATCATGAAGATCTTTTGGATCCGGTTCAAAGATATATACAGCAGCATGAGCTGATGAAACAGCAGTTAATAGCATAGAACAAAAAATTACTACTCCAAGTATTTTTTTCAATTTTCCACCTCCTCTCCTCTATTGTAAATTTTTATTTTTTTATATTATTTTCTTTTCCTATATCCGGCCAATCCTAATAAAGCCGGTCCAAGCAAAAGCATAGTTGCTGGTTCTGGTACTGCCGCTGGATCAACATCAGCGTTGAGATTAAGATAATCATTTCCACACTGCATTGCCCAATGAATATTTACCTCTGTATTTTCTTTAGGATCAATCCCTAAAGATGCCAATGGAATACATGCCTCTAATACACGATGTGAATACTGATTCCCGCTGTAAACAAAATCAATTCTACCTTTATTGTCTCCGGTCTTTGCCCTTATTGCCCACGGATCAGCTTCAGAATGCTGCGAATACGCTGAGTCGTTCCATAAAGCATCATGATACAATCTTGCTGTACTGTTTTTTCTCTTATATGAACTTACATCCACCGCATATTCATAATCATCCAGCGCCCCAATGCTAATACCAATATCTCCCGGTAAAAACCAAGGATTGCCTGGAGCCGTAGCACCTTTAAACGGTAACCCGGTTACAATCGCGATATACGCATTATCCTGGTCATTATCAAAGTACATTGCTTCTACATCAAATGCATTGCCTGAATATCCTGGTCCACCATAAGTATATCCAGGACCAACCTTAAACCAACCTTGGGTTTTCTTAGATGCATTATCTTCGGTTACACAATCAACATTTGGACTCGAAGTAGGAACATTAATGTCTAAATATCCTTGTTGACGAGCTCCCTGCCCCCAGGTTATTCCCCAATCTGAAAGATCACCATCAACCACATACGCTGCATTTGCAGAAGGGATTACCAAAAACACGCTCAATAATACAATACCAAACCACTTCACCGTACACCTCTCTTTCGCGTCGAAAACAAGCTTAGACTAAATCGTCTTACCCTTCAAAACTACAATTGCTGTCTTTAAAAGTATATCCAATTCTACAAAAAAACACATTTTGCGGATATACAACAAATCCAGCTTTACTTTCTTCTTTACATCAGCTAAAGTCTTATCTGCACGATGATGAACTTGCGCTAACCCGGTAATACCCGGCTTCACCTGCAGTCTTTTATCATACTGAGTAACCTTCGAATTAAGATCACTAATTATTTCCGGACGCTCCGGTCGGGGTCCCACAACACTCATATCGCCTTGTAACACATTGAAAAACTGCGGTACTTCATCTATATGACTAATACGCAGGAAATGTCCGATAAACGGGATTACCCGAGGATCTCTGCCGTCATTGGTCGCCCACACTGCACCAGTACCTACTTCGGCGTCTGGACGCATACTGCGCAACTTATAGATTTTAAATATTTTACCGCCTTTGCCAACTCTTACTTGAGAATAGAAAATTGGACCATTCGGAGAAAGAATCTTAATCAACGCTCCAAATATAAGGATTAACGGCATTGTCAGCATAACCCCAATACTCGCCACCGCAATATCAAAACTACGCTTCAGATAAACAAATTTACGTTGTGCATAACGAATAATCGCACTACCAATTCCAAAAAAGAAAGCTATTGCCCCATAAGGCGTTAAAGCAACAACTTCTTCCATAGACATAGCCATTACTGCTGGAATTGCCAAAAAG
Organism: PVC group bacterium; assembly: GCA_024231215.1. GTDB lineage: Bacteria > Omnitrophota > Gorgyraeia > B26-G9 > B26-G9 > JAAEQR01. The sequence goes on from JAAEQR010000142.1 coordinate 307,955, forward strand.
CAAAATGCGATTAAGCTGATAAACAAAATTTTAATATGAACTTTTGCGACTCTATTCAACATGATGATTTTCATTACCCTTCTACTGTTTCTTACTTTCTAAACAAATTTAGTTAGTATTAGTTAAGACTTCAAATCTATAGCATTTATTATGCCAAGCAATCAATTTTTCTTTAAAAACAATTTCTTTTCTTTTATCTCTTTATAACTCTTTATTTTTTAGATGGTTAGGATACTGTTATTTATATCTTTTTTGATCTTCCCGCCGCTTTAACCTACCCCGTTCTTTTCCCTATTGCTTTTCTGTTGAAAAAAATCAACAGTTGTTGTTTTGTTTATGCAACGTTGTACTTTCCTTTAACCGTGTAATAAGTTTCTGCAAATTTTAACAAGTGTACCATGAAAACCACATTTTGCAAGTGTTTTTTTAACTTTTTTTCAAAAAAACAAAATATCAGATTTCAAGCCATACTCAGGGGGAAATTTTAGACAAATAAAAACCCTTTAAAGAACAGCATTTTCTGCTCTTAAAGGGCCTCATTGCCTCCTGAAAACATCATTGTTTAAGAAATTTATAATATCATATCGCGCTATTTTGTCAAGGGATATTTGTAAATTTTTTATTACCCGAGGAGTCTTAAAAGGGACGGCATGCAGGTGTTAATAAAAGTTTTTAATCTTTGGAGAGCTTCTTGTTCATTATTATTGACGATTGCCGTGGAAATCCGAATCTGGCCTCCGCTAAGCGGAGATCTCTTTAAATAGGCTGTGATCAGCTTAAGACGCTGTTTAACATAACTGTCTGCAAATTCATCTCCGGCAATAAACCAATACAAATAAACCTGTTTATCTTTGTCTTTTTCAACCACAAGCTTATTTGCGGCCAGATCAAAGCTCTGTTGTTCTATATCAATCGAAATAATTTCTTTTGCTTTATGCGTAATTGTTCTTCCCTCACCTCGCAAACAATTCTCCGGAGGATCAGATGTCTTATGTGTACGTGCAGAAAAAATCAAATAGAATAATATCGGCGGCTCGTCTTCTTTCATATAATACCGCATGATTATATTTTTTGTCTCTAGAGCCGCATATATACTTTCCTTAAGCTGTACATCCTCAGATTTATAAACACCTATTTCCTGAGGCAAGTTAAAAACACTGCTATCCGGCGGTAATTCTGTCTCTGTTAATTTGACCCAAAGCGTAGCCGCTGCACCACAAAGCAATAGTATTACCAGAACTAAAAACCGTTTATCCTTCATTTTTATCCTCAAGAAGCGATTTTTGCGTGGTTAATAAACCATTCATCGCCAGCATACCCAATGCCGCTACAGCAAACAGAAGAAATCCAGAAAAATCATGCACCCATCCCTGCGCTGCTTTCATGCCATACACGTCACTTACCCAGCCTAGCAAAACTATTCGCATGACATTAGCCGCAATAGCAATCGGCAAAGCAGATAAAAACAGCAGCCATTTTTTCCATAAACTATTATTTGTTAAATAGGCAAATGCCGCACCAAAAGCCATTAGAGCAATCAACGACCTTAATCCACTACAAGGAGCTTCCACCTCTAAATAGGAATTAGCCATATTGATTATACTCCCGTCCCGAACTGCCTCTAGACCTATCTTATTTAAAGCACTAGTCGCTAATTCTGCAGCAAATAATTTCATTTTTAAAACAATATTTGAAACCAAAACCATGGGCAAGGGAATCATAAACAAGAGATAAACAATCGGAAAAAGCACTTCTTTTAAAGCACTCAATCCAACCATAAGCATAACAACCCCCATAATAAGAATAATCATAGAACAGGCAGAAATAAAGTAAAGATTTATAAATGTTCCGCCAAGATGGAAAACCAACGCTAGCACAATAAGTACAATACCTATATAAGAAGGATTTGTTTTTATTTCAGATAATGTGCTGCGTTTACTCCAGATAAAAAATAAGCAGGCAATAATAATAAGAGGGCCATGACTATAGTATGTATCTTCGCTGTTCCATCTTCCCCACATCCAGTTAAACGCAGGATAATAAATAGCCCCTAGTAAGGCTGTTATCAATAAAGTCTTGATCCAGGTAATGGTTTTCATGACATTAGATAGAGTAACATAGATATAGATATAAGTAAAGGCTTCGCCACCTTTTGTGGCGAAGCCAACATGTGTTATAGCTAAAAAAACCCCTACTTTCCCCGTCCTATATTACCGGCATAAAATCCGGCTTAAAGTAATCAAAGGTTTCAAGCTAATTCTGATAATTTTACGTACTGCTGGTTTCTGTGCAATGCGATCGGCGATCGGAGGACTGTATGTATAATACAGTTTCACGAATTTTCTGCCTAATGGATTAGTCAATAAGTAATCATCTCTAAACTCGCACAGAACTCGTACTTCTTTAGCCATCTTTGTTCCAAACGCTGCTGTAGCAATAAAACATCCACCGCCGCCACCGCCGCCGCCAGAAGAACCACTTGCTGCTGCAGGAGGAGTGCTATCGCTATCGCCATCACTATCATCGCTATCTCCATCATCTCCGGTATCAGTACTACCATCTGTTGAGTTAACGCCACCTATCGCATACATAGAAAAGTGAGTTGTAGGAACAGATACTTTTTTAGCCGCAACATCTACAGTTGCACCGGGAACTTTTTCCCAAGCTGAAGTCGTAAGATTGTAATAATAGATGTTCAACGAAGACTCTTCCTCAATTCCGGCACTACTTAATTGAGCACTAGTATAAGGAATAGTTATCGTTGCCGGAATATCAAACTCTGTTCCTCCCGGCCCGAAATCAACCACATTACCAACAATAAGAGTACTGCCTGTAGCTTCAGGAGCTGCTACTACTTGCGCTACCGTAATTGTAGTTGGCGCATCTATGGCTTGAGCACCTATGGCTACGCTTGTTCCAACAATGTTTCCTGTCTCAACTAGTACGCTACCGCCAATCTCGTTATCTACTTTTTCCGCTTTAATTTCATCAGTAGTTAAAAACGTATTCCGGCAAAATTCAATTTCTTGTCTTCCTGAAGAGGTATCTGACCATGATACATAGTAATGACATCCTTGCGTATTTATCGCCAGAGAAGGATTATACTGCGTAGCCGTAGTATCAAACTGAGAGTATTCCTGGAATATATAATCCTGATAAGATGCTCCAGCTAATCCCACGCTGTAATTACCAGAACTATATTGCTGCCAAACAACTAAAGCATTTCCTTTAGTATCTATGGCTAAATCATATGCCCCCAGAGAATCCGTACTTAAAATCGTTGCCGTACTATCCAGATTGTATAAGCTCTGTGCCTGGCTATACAGGTAACTAGCAAACATCAAATCTCCAGCTTCTTTCCAAACCAGATATACATTATTTCCGTCAGAACTTACATCTAAAGCCGGCCCTTTATCTCCGGCTGTTGCAGCATTTGCTTCTACATCCGTCCCAAAACTTTCTCCGCAGTCAATTATATTCTTACTTGCACTATCAAAATAAATGCTATATGTACTATCATTGTTAACGCCATTCCAAGCTATAAATATCTTACTATTAGCATCCACCTCTATAGCCGGAGCAGCAGCTTTCTGCGGCCAGCGATCTTCATCTACTCGTAACGCTGTTCCTACAAATACCTGCCATGCATCGGTATAATCTGCTGTTGTTCTAGTGTAATTTAAACTCGCATTACCACCATTCTCATCCACCCAACAAACATAAACAGTTGCCGGCTCTACAGTCTGATCATCACCATCACCGGTAAGTGCCGCACCAACTGTCATTGCCGGAAATACCTGATTGCTTGTTCCTGCATCATTATATATCAGATGATTTACTCCAAAAGCAGAACCAACAGCTTCTTTCCTAGATACATATATATCCCAGTCTCCTAAAACACTCATTTGCTGCCAAGCTACATAGATATTATTCTGGCTATCTACTGCAATCGAAGGATACCGATCTTCTATTCCAACCGCAGAACTGTTAACTTTTATTGAAGATTGAAAACTAACTCCAAAATCAACTGACTGAGAAAAGTATATGTCCCATTCACCTTCAGTAGAACGTTCTTCCCATACCATATATACATTCTTACCATCATCAGAAGTAACTATGTGTGCTTTATCTTTCAAAGGTTCTACCGCAAATGATTCCATCATACCGCTTATAGAAACTTTTTTCTCTTTTCCGTAGATAAAATTTTGCGTTCTAAAATCGTATGTGTAAGCATTCATCTGATTGCCCTCTAAATCTAATGCATCAACTTGAATCTCCACATTCTGCTTATAGATAAAATAATCGGCAGGATCATACATTATTACATACTCATTATTAGAGTTAACAATGATCTCTACATCATAATCTACGATCGATCCCTGCGAATCCGTATAACTCTGAACAACTCCATCTTCAATTATACTGACTCCCTCTACGGCAAGATCAATACTACTGCTATCAACCCCAATAATATCATCTTTTATACAAAGCTGAATGTTAGAATGAACCGGGATGTTGTTATTATTGTCTTGTGGAAAACATCCATCAACATAAGGAGCATCATTATCAGCCCGCGTAGTGAAAGAATAAGTATCCGCTGTCATCTGATTAGCACAATAAGCATTAGCTGCGATCAAGAGCACCATCAAGCAGCTTATTGCCATTGTTATGATTTTTTTATTTTGTTTTGCATGTGTCATCGTCCACCTCAAAAAAAGAGCCTGTTCTTGAAAGTTTTAGAACAGGCGTTTTCTTGAGTGCGGAACGGTTAGTACATAGTTTTATTTTCGACAGCTACGAGTTCCATACTATCCGCTATCACGCTACTTACTACTACTTATCACCTTCGGCAACCCAGCTGCCTTACTAGTCAATGGTCAATGGTCAATGGTCAATAGTTTAAACTTACTATCAGCCATTAGCTATCAACTATCAGCTAATGTAGGCCTGTGGCTTTGCTTCTCCGCCGCACTTGGCGGAGAAAGGCATTCACCTGTCCCATTCTTTCAAATGGTTTGCTATTATCGTGGTACACATTTCAAAGTACAATTTTCACTTCTTATGTATTAAAAGCAATTACTATTCCAACAGTATCATTTATTGCGCATTTTATTAAATTCATAACCTCTTTATTTTCAAAACCTTGCAGCTTTGCAGTCATTTTATTTTTCATTAGCATCTTGCTGCCTCATTAAAACCTTAGAAAAATTTTTCTAAATCAGGAAATCAATTTCCGTTTTTCACGTTGGTAAGCGGTTAACGGGGCGCTGTTAACCGCTTACCAATATCCGTTGCGTTATATGGCTAAATCGCTGGCTTCTACACTTATATTCACTACTTCTTCATTATCAAAATCTGCAGGAGGTGCATATGTTAAGGTATAATCCGCTGATGTTCCGGTTATCGTTGGTGTTACAGTCGTTCCATTAACTTTCATAATAATCGTGTTAATATCTACTCCAGCACCATCATCAAGTACATGCACAACAATATCTGTATCCCTGGCCACTCCCGTAGCATTTTTAGCCGGGCTATGTCCGGTTGTATACGGTGGAGTTGTATCAGGAACCGCTGAGGTAGTTACATTAGGAATGTTAGATATAGATGAAATGTTTGATTCTTCATCAGAAGTTTTAATCGCAAAATAGTATGCTGTCTCTGCCAATAACCCATTGACCGTCATACTTTCGTTGGACCCAGCAATACTAGGAGTAGGCTCTCCGCTCACTTGCGTTGCACTAGCCCAATTACCTTCATTGATCACAGAGGTAGAATATCTCAAATCATAACTTGTAGCTGTTCCTGTACTCCCGTCATCACCCGGAGCTGTCCAGGAAAGAGTTGCAGAATTATGAGTTGAATCTGAAATTGCTAAATCCGAGACTGCCAAAGGAGCAATCAAATCATCTACGATCGTAAATGAATATACATCTGCAGTCATCTGATTGGCACTATACACATTCCCGGCGATACATAGAACCATTAAACTTGTGATTATAAAACTACTTATCTGCCTCATAATCTTACCTCATCCTCCTTCTCCGAAAAAAAATCCTGTCCTCGAATTTATATAGAGAACAGGCGTTTTCATCGGTCAGCGCTCACCCGCCCAGTCTTCTGACGAATTTAACGTATCAGTCATCCTGTACGCTAAACGCTGTTTTTTTTACCTTCGGCAACCCAGCTGCCCTGTCCGCCATTGCGAACTTGGGGCCTGTGGCTTTGCTCCCCGCCTTAATCTCAGCAGGAAGGGCCTCTTGACAGCCAATCCATCAAATTCATTTGTCATTTGTAACTCGACATTTGTAATTCAGGCTTTGCCTGTCGCCCGTCCCATTCTTTCGAATGGTTTGCTATTATCGTGTATAACCCCTTTTAAAAGGGGTATTTTTAAGGAGCGAGGTCACTCGCTTCTACACTTACGCTTACCACCTCCCCATTAGCAAATTGTGAACCCGGCGCATAAGTTAAAGTGTAATCAGCCGGAGTTCCGGTTATCGTTGGTGTTACAGTCGTTCCGTTAACTTTCATTACAATTGTATTAATATCAACTCCATCACCATCATCTTTTACATGAACTACAATATCTGTATCCCTGGCTATAGCAATAGCATTTTTAATCGGATCATGTCCGGTAGTGTATGGCGGAATTGTATCCGGCAAGATTATAGTTTCTTTGGCCTCGGCATTAGCACTATTGGAAAGACCGGAAGTATTCGGAACCTCATCCTGTGTTTTCATCGCAAAGTAGTATGTTGTACCCGGAGTAAGGCTGCTTACAGTCATTGATTCAGATGTACCGGCAACACTAGGTGTAGGCTCTCCGCTAACATCACTTGCCGCATTAAATAAAGTATCATTAGTTATGTCTGACGTTGAATACTTAATTATATATACAGAAGCCGTTCCGCTTGTCCCGTCATCTCCGGGAGCTGTCCAAGTCAAATCAATTTCTCCGTCAGCTGAACCAGTCACCGCACTTAAGTTACTCACTGCTGCTGGTGCAGTAGAATCACCCCCAGCTGCTACCTTTTCATAAGCACCAATATCATATATCCCGTTTTGCGGCCGCGAAACTTCCAAAAGATCATCATCTACATATGCGCTTAAATTTGCACCCTGATTCACTGCCGGACCTCCAGCCTTTAATTGATAATTATCCGCACCCGGATTTTCAAAAACTTCAGAAGAGGTCGCGACAACAGAGTTATCGTCCTGATTATAATTGTTCTGCCAACTAGTTAAACTTACTAAACTTCCGGTAGGATCCTCTATATTTGTAACAATATTGTAATCACTGTCTAAACCCGACATACTTTCAGGATCTACGGCAAGACTATCCTGCCCTCCTTCATGTATCAATATATTGTTCTTGACTTCATTACCCGTACTTCCGTTACGCAATGAAAAAGCATGCGCTCCGCCGGAAGGAACAATTACCGTATTGTTAAAATATTTATTATCCTTACTGCCGTAAGCATCTCCTACTCCATCATCCCAACTTGCGATACCATGCTGTTGATTACCATAAACCAAATTATTTATAATCACTGAATTGCGAATAGACGCAAAATTTAATCCGCTTGTTCCGTTGTTATAAACAATATTACTATCTACTATCGCGTTTGTAATAATCCCGTCACCTTCTTCAGCCGGGTCTGCGTTTATTTGGATTCCACCCCGGTAATTATCATAACTCGTATTACCTCTGACTATCGGATTGTCACCGCTATTCGCTACATAAATTCCATGTGTATTTCCTGATCCCCACACTTCGTTATTTTCAATCAAGGCATCAACTGCGAACGAAGTAGAAATTCCTACAGATCCCATATTTGATATTCGACAGTTTTTTATCTCTATTCCCAGGATATCATCTCCCGAATCCTTAGATATTCTTACCCCACGATCACTGCTTCCAGACTCTCCAATCATCCGAAATCCATCTATAGTTACATAATTTCCAGTGACATGAATTACTGCAGACCTTGCTTCGTATGCAACATTGCTGTTTAATATAACATTGCTGTTTGCAGCTCGAAAAGTTATCCTGTCTGTAGCCGTTCCCGCAGTACTAATCACAAATCCATCGTAAGTACCTGTCTGTACAATTACAGTATCTCCGCCAACTACAGTATCTGCTGCATGCTGAATGGTTTCCCAGGGATTCCCCAGAGATCCATCATCACCGTTATCTCCACTCTCAGCCACATAATAAGTATCTCCATCATACGGATTTTCATTACCTAAATAATTCCATATATAATCGGTAAATGTCTCACTATCCGCACAGAATCCTCTCTCATGATCAGTTGTGGCTGGAGAATCTCCATAATAGGCATATGACTCTCTCATTTCATTATACATACGATCTTGATACGGCCAAGACCATAAATCATCAGCCGTCAAGACCCCATCTACATACCTTTTGATAACATTTGCCCCTCGATCAACATCCCCTTGACCTGTCCCATCACAAGCAGAGCTATCTTCAATTCTAAGGGGATACAATATTCCCGAATCTCCAGTTAAAGCATTAGTTCCATAAGTTGCCCCGGAATTATCAAAATAGCAATAACTATCCGCTTTATCTGCCCTACTACAATTTTTAAATAAACAATTAGTAACATTTATACCTGAGCTCGAAGTAGTGTCTATTACGTCTCCAGATGATCCAATAAAAGTACATCTATCAATACTGAATGACGGATTAACTCTACAATTAACAAAAACACTTTCAGATGTTCCCACTCCCACACAATCAAGTAATCCATAAGTCATATCAGAATCTAAATTAAACGGTCTAAAATTTCCCGTATTAATTGCAATACAACCATAAATTTTATTATTACTTGAACCGCTTCTGTGCCTAAATGCAGCCCCTGCAGACCCGCTATCCGCAAAATCAATCGCAATACAATTCTCAAAAATTGAATTCTCTGCGCCATAAAAAGTAAATCCATTCTCGCCTTGGGAATCATCCTGAACTCCATCAAAACGCACCACAACACGCCTTATAGTTATGTTTGCTGTATGTGGACCGTCAGGATATTTACCATATAAACTAACTCCCGACCGACAAACCCCCCAAAACCAACAATCCTCAACTAAGCAATACTCAGCATAGTTCCCTACTTCTAATAAAGCATCCGTAGCACCTCCTGCATTTCTCCCACTACAACGCTGTATTATAATATTATTCACTCTGTTCGCATCATCAGCCCCTGAAATAACAATAACCCCATCATTCGATTCTCTGCCATAAATCCCTTGAACAGTAATATACGAATGAGAACCAGTTATATTTATAGGAATCCGTGAACCTCCGCCATCTATAATTACGCCTCCATCTGTCTCCGCTAAAATATATGTAGGCGCCCCATCTGAACCGCTTACAGGATCAACAATATTACTACCGCTGTAATCATATATGCCATTTTTATAAATCAAAGTATCTCCACCGCTCATTACCGAATTTGCATGGCTAAAAGTTCTCCAGGCATTATTATAACTGCCGTCGCCACTACCATCATTCCCACTCGGAGAAAGATAATACGTAGCAGCAAAAAGTGAATCCGCCTGAACAATAGCTACGATACTACAGATTATTAGAATAAATATTATTTTTATTTTCATATTTCCCCCTTAAAAAAAATACCTGTCTTCAGAAGTTAGAGAACAGGCGTAGTTCTAGTATATATAGAGTAATAGATATTATTCTCCTATACACTATTTTCCATTCGGCAACCCAGCTGCCTTATCAGTCAATGGTCAATAGTCAATGGTTAATAGTTTTAATTCATATCAGCCATTAGCTACCAACTATCAGCTAATGTAGGCCTGTGGCTTTGCTCCTCCCGCCGTATTTTGGCGGGGAGAGGGCGTCCGCCCGTCCCATTTTTTCAACCCCGAATGAAGCAACCCTTCCAGGATACTCTTCGGGGTGCCGATGCGTTTCTCCCTAAGAGAACTACATTCGGCAATGGTTTGCTATTATCGTGGTTCTAATTTCTTTCAAAAAACAATGCTTCTTTTTCTATACCGTATAACAAGAAGCAATTTTTATACCACTAATACAACAAATTTATTATAATGCTCTCACGCCTTTAACTCTATATTTGCAAACAAATTAAGAATAAAAAATATACTAAAATTACTTTTCAGCAAAATGTAAAAAAACAAATTTCCAGAAAATATTTTCCATTGAAGAAATTATTTTCCATTTAGCATACTTCTGGCTACGCTAATTAAAGGATGCAAAACACTTCTTACAACTGCTTTGATTTCTTCTTTTTCCTTTATATACTCAGCTACATCAGGACTACACTTATAATATACCCCGACAAAAAGTTTTCCGCAAGTATTACTCAGTAAATACTTATCTCTGAATCGACATAAAGTAACAACTTCATCAGCCAACGAAGTTCCAAAAGCTGCCGTAGCTATAAAACAAAGCCCGCCATCATCGCTGCTGCTGCCACCACCACCTGCCGCAGCAACATCGCCTTCGCCATCACCACCCCCATCACTACTTTCTGGGGTAATCGCACTGGCTGGATTTGAATATCCAGAACAAGCATGGTCATTATACGAACGTATTCGATAATTATATTTTGTTCCCAAACTGCGCCCTGTATCTATGTAGATATTAGTGTCAGGATCAGTAATATCAATTTCTGTATTACCTGCAATAAATTCAACACTTCTCTCTATTTTAAAACCATCGATACCAACCGAATTATCTTCCCACGCAAGAGCAATACAATTATCGTTTATTAATTGAGCTGTAAGATTAGATGGTGTGGCTAACGTATATCCTGTTGTAGCATAAGCTTCATTAGAATACGCTGTTTTCTCTGTAGAGTCATAGACTGCTCTGACTTGATAATAGTATGTAGTATTTCCAGCTAAGCTTCTATCGTCATAAGCTATTACATTTTGCCCCACAGTAGCTATCCGAACATATGTTCCTCCCACACCTTTTTTTCTTTCTATTTCAAATCCATCTTCCCCTTGAGCATTGTCCTTCCAATCTAATCTTATCTCACTTAATGATACAGATCGAGCCGTTAGTTCTGAAGGGGGATATACCGGAGGAGGAGGATTGCTTAAGTACCCCCATACATAGGAAGTCAGAGTTTGCGTATCCGCACAAAATCCTCTTTGTGCATCTACAGTTGGAGGAGTACTCCCTGCTGGCGGTGTTATAGACTCCCTCATTTCCAACTTTATTCTATTTTCATTCGGCCAGGGCCATAAACTAGTTTGAGTCAATGTCCCGTTAACATATCGATTTAACACATTTGCTCCTCGATCAACACCACCTTGACCTGTCCCATCACAAGCAGAGCCATCCTCAATTTTAATGGAGTAAAGCAACCCTGAATCACCACTTGAAGCATTAGTTCCATAATCCGAGCCAGAATTATCATAATGACAATAACTATCCGCTTCATCTCCACTACCACAATTTTTAAACAGACAATTAGTAACATTTACACCTGAACTTGAAGTAGTATCTAAAACATCACCCGATGATCCGATAAAAGTACACCTATCAATATTAAATTCTGGATTAATTCTACAATTAACAAAAACACTTTTAGTTGTTCCCACGCCCACACAATCAAGTAATCCATAAGTCATATCAGAATCTAAATTAAACGGTCTAAAATTCCCCGTATTAATTGCAATACAACCATAATATTTATTATCACTTGACCCGTCTCTATGTCTAAAGCCAGCTCCAGCATTAGCCCCATTTGCAAAATCAATAGCAATACAGTTTTCCAAAATAGAATCATCGGCTCCGTAAAATGAGAATCCATTCTCTCCCTGAGAACCATCTTGAACCGCATCAAACCTGACTACTACTCTGCGCACTATAATATTATTTGTATGAGGACCTGCGGGATACTTACCATATAAGAGCACACCTGTTCGGCAAACTCCCCAAAACCAACAATCTTCTATTAAACAATACTGTGCATAATTACCAATACTACAAATAGCATCTGTAGCACCCCCGGCATTTTTAGCTCCAACACGTCTTATTTCTATATATTCGGCTCTATGATTATCGTCTACTCCGCTTACATCAATGACCTCATCGCTGGAATTATAACAATAAAATCCTTCAATCCTAATATATCTGGGAATATATGAACCTTCTCCAGTAATATCAATCGGAATACGGCTACCGATACCATTAATTTTCGCTTGCCCGTCATGTTCAGCTTTAATTGTAGTATATGCAACAGCACTTCCACTTACAGGATCAACAATATTACTCCCGGGATAATCATAAATACCATCTTTATAAATAAGAGTATCCCCACCACTCATCTGAGAGCTAGCTTGGGTAAATGTCCTCCAGGGATTATTATAGCTGCCGTCACCGCTGGAATCACTTCCAATCGGTGAAATATAATAAGCTCCGCTTAATGTGTTTTCATATGTACCTATATCATACACAAAAGCCTGCGGCCGAACAACTCCCAATAAGTCAAAATTAACATCACCGCTTAAATTTGCTCCCTGATCTATCGCCGGACTCCCAGCTTTTAATTTATAATTATCTGACCCAGGATTTTCAAACACGGAAGAAGCCGTTGCAACAATAGAATTATTATCCTGATTATAATTATTCTGCCAACTAGTTAAACTTACTAAACTTCCTGTTGGATCTTCAATATTAGTAACTATATTATAATCGCTGTCTAAACCAGCCATACTTTCTGTATCTACGGCAATACTGTCCTGGCCGCCTTCATGTATCAATATATTGTTCTTTACGACATTACCCGTACTTCCGTTACGCAATGAAAAAGCATGCGCTCCCCCGGAAGGAGCCACCACTGTATTATTTAAATATTTATTGTCTTTGCTCCCATAACTATCTCCTGCTTCATCATCCCAACTTGCAATACCATGCTGTTGATTATCATAAACCAGATTGTTCCTGATCAATGAGTTACGGATAGACGCAAAATTTAATCCACTTGTCCCGTTGTTATAAACGATATTATTTTCTACCAAAGCATTGGTAATTATCCCATCACCTGCCTCCAGCGGATCTGCGTTTATCTGGATTCCGCCTCTATCATTATTATAGCTCGCATTACCTCTGACTATCGGATTGTCACCGCTATTAGCTACATAGACTCCATGCGTATTTCCTGAACCCCACACCTCGTTATTTTCAATCAAAATATCAACTGCAAACGAAGTAGATATCCCCACAGATCCCATATTTGATACTCGACAGTTTTTTATCTCTATTCCCAGGATATCATCTCCTGAATCCTTAGATATCCTTATCCCGCGATCATTGCTTCCAGATTCTCCAATCATCCGAAATCCATCAATAGTTACATAATTTCCAGTGACATGAATTACGGCAGATCTTGCTTCGTAGGCAACATTAGTATTTAAGACAACACTGCTGTTTGCAGCTCGGAAGGTTATTCTGTCTGTAGCAGTACCTGCGGTGCTGATCACAAATCCATCGTAAGTACCCGTCTGTACAATTACAGTATCTCCGCCAACTACAGTATCTGCTGCATGTTGGATGGTTTCCCAGGGATTACCCAGAGATCCGTCATCGCTGTCAGATCCGCCCTCTGAAACATAATAGTCCGCAGCAAAGGAAAATGGAGTAAAGAGGACAGAAAGCGCAAGAATACACAGATTGGCTAGTAAAAAGATTTTTAAATTTTTACTCATAACAACTATCTTCTATATAAAAACACCATTTAAATAAAATAATGATGGCAATTTTCCCATTATTTTATCAGATCAATAAAAACACAAATTTTGATTCCGCACTATTTTTGCATATATTGCCCTAATAAATCAAGGAATTTTATAATAATATTTTTCCAAGTATATTCCTTCATCGTGATCTTATATCCTCGCTGGGCATATTCCTGAGCCAGGGTATTATTAGCTAGAACCATGTTTATACTTTGGACCATTTCCTCCGGGGTATCAGCAAAAAATATAAAATCCTGGTTAATCTTCTCTACCTCGATAAGACGATTGCTAATTACCGGCTTTTTCATGATCAAATATTCAAACAGCTTTAAGGGGCAGGCATTATGCGATACCGGGATAAGTTTAAACACATTAAGACAGATATCCATCTCCTTAATATAATAGCCAATTTTAGAATGCGGCACCGCACCAGTAAAAATCATGTTTTTTAACTGCCGTTTTTCAGCCTCCGCTTTTACCATTGAAAAATCCCGACCGCTGCCAACCATTAAAAAAGTCACCTCGGGCATCTTTTGGGCAGTATTAATAATTAAGTCAAAATCAATAAAATACTCAAAAGAACCAACAAATCCAATCACAGGCTTAGAACAATCAATCTGAGGAGCTTCGGCCTCATTCAGCCTAAAATCATCTTCCTCTGCCCCATTCGGCACAACTTCCACTGCCGCTGTCTCATGCCGAATTAAATCAGCCAAAGCATGGGAGACAGATAAAGTAAGATCTACTTTTGAAATCATGCTATGAATAAAAAAATCCGCAATATCCAGAGTTAAACGATTACTGAAACGTCCTAACTCATGTTTAAGCATTTCCCGATAATCATCTGCATAATCGAAAATCTTAAAACATTTGCAAAGATTCAACAATGGATATTGCGGAATATTATACAAAAACAATACATCTATTTCATGCTCTGCTACTATTTTTTTAACTGCCCGACGACAGCAAAAACTGTAGTAACCTTTTTTAAATAACTTATTAAAAGGTACAGTCCTACGCCAAAGAGCCTGATTAACATCAACATCAATAAGATGCAGCTTTTCAGGAAGATCTACTTCTATCTCCTGAAAGTTTGTCTCCCGGACATCTGTAGATGCAGGCGGCTGCAAAACATAGACATCATGACCCATTCTAGCTAATCGGGTAAACAGCTGATGATAACGAGTCCAGTTGACCGCTTTCCAGCGAGCCATATAAGGAAAAAGGAATTTCATCTATTCACACCTCTCCTTGAACCATTCCCACGTTTAAGCTTACGAATAACCTCATATAGTCCAGGATATTTCTGCAAAACCTGTCTCATTTTACGTAACGGCATCCAAAGATAATATCTCACACGACTAAGCAAAGACAGTCGCCAGCCCATCCCTTCCTGAACAGCACAGATACATGGATTACAAATGCCGCAAGCGCTACCATTAGCGCGCGGACGATGGCAAAACCAAGTAAGTTGCATAAATTCACGAAACCCTTCTTTTCTCGAAATAGTATCCATATCAACTTTCGTAAGATTAAAAATCGGAAACCGAAAATTCTTAAATACCTCAAATACGTCAACATCTTTATATTTTCGATCAATTTCAAAGCAAGCGTCTTCACCAGCCCCAGAACAAAGCATGCCTGGTTTCAATACACTAAAAACTCTACCATCCTTATCGGCTACAGACATCTCCAAATCTTCAAGCCCCTCTTCATTCGCAAATCTAGCCAACCAATCATACTGAGATCCAATACCCTTTCTATCCCTAATTAATTCAAAGCTCTGTGTAATCTTCAGGTTTGGCAAGATATCATTCATTTCCTTGTAGCGAGTCGGCCGCAAAAGATCTTTTATTTGAGGATGCTTAGAAAATAAACGTTGTTTTATATCTTTCATCGCACGCAGTTCCAAACCGGTCGAACAGCGATCTGAATCAATTATATAATACGGCTGAACAACCTTCTCCTTTACCAGCAGCAGATCAAGCAATCTAAACGTTGAATCCCATCCACCAGTCCATAACAAATTGACTATTTGCCGTTGCACAATTTCATTAGAATTCATCACGTATCCCCCTCATCATTAAAATCTAATTTGCCTAGATTTTTTAAAAAAACTATCATTGAAGCAGCATGTTTTGTCCAAGTATATTTATTAATAACTTTCTCACGTGCATTTTTCCCCATACAAGTACGCATTTTATCATCTTTCAAAAGTAATATTAATGAATCCATGATTTCTTTTTTATTCATCGGCTCAAATAATAGCCCATTATTTTCATGGGCAATAGCATCCTCTACCGGACCAAGTTTAGGCCCGATTACGGGTTTAGCCATTGCCATATATTCAAATATTTTCATGGGGGAGCCATAGTTGTTAGTATGAGGCAGTATTGCAATATCAAACGACGCTATATAATTCGGCAGTTTTTCATGGGGGATATTACCGGCAAACAAAACTTTACCGGTCAAATCCATACTCGCTATCCTTGTTTCTAAGTGTCCTCTAAGCTGTCCGTCTCCAATAAGTAAAAATCGGCAGTCGGGCTCTTTTACCAGTATCTGCGGAACAATGTCTAAAAGAAAATCCAAACCACGCACATGATTTAGGCCGCCGACAAAACCTACTATTTTTTTTCCCTGCAACCCATATTCATTCCGGACAGTATTCCCGGGAACTTCCGGAGAAAAAACTACAGGATCAGCTGCATTTGTTAGGAAAATAATTTTTTTATCTGAAATGCCAAGCTCAACTAAATGCTTTTTTAAATATGTTGAAACAACTATTAAGGCATCTGCATCTTTAAACATTCTTACGTCAATTTTATTCGCTAAGCCCCTCAGCAACTTACTTCTTTTACGTAAAATTGGTGTGAATGATGTATAGCTTAGCTCTAAAATAATTGGGGTGTTATTTTTTTTAGCAAATTTTACCCCGGCCCAACTAAAGATTGCATACCGCTCATAAATAAAGTCATATTTATTCCTCTTCGCTAGTTTATTCAAGCGCTTTGTGGTTAAAAAGTTATAAGCTATTTCTAGCAATTCAAAACAAATCTCTGGAATGCATTTACTTAAATATTTAAAAAACTGGCTAATAATACCATCTCTTTGTTGCCCTCCATTCCCATCAATATTGATTTCTGCTGGGCCAATTAAATCTACAGAATGTCCCATTTTCATAAACGCCTTTATAACTTCACGTATATGAACCCCTTCAACACCTTTACCTTGAGTTCTATGTAAATATAATATTTTCATCTTTAATCGTTCCTCTAAGTTCTTTTCCCCGCTATCTCAGAAATTATAAATCTTCTCTTCCCAGATTCAGGCAGATCTATTTTGGCAACATAACGGACTTTTAATTCTACTTTTTCTCCAGTTAGTTCTTTAAAATTACCTATAAAAATACGTTCACTCTCCTGATTGAATTTTTCATTTTTAACAATCCTTATTTCGATAAGTTCCCGAGATTTCTGAATGATCTGAAACTGTTCTATTCCCTCAAAATCTCTCAAATTTGTAAAACTTGTAAAAGTTAATAAGCGATCAGGCAAAACAATCATATCTGAAATACGCCCCTCCACTTTCTGCAATTTAGGTAAAGTTACTCCACATAAACAGTTTTGCTCCTCAGCCAAAACTCCCACATCACCAATTTCATATCTTATAAACGGAAATACGTTATTAAATAAGTTGGTTATTAAAATTCGTCCGCGTTTGCCCGGCCCAACCGGCTTATTATCAGTATCAACAACCTCCAGCAAACCATATTCGCTATGAAGATGATATCCATTATGCTGTTTACACTCTGATGCCATATACATTTCTCTGCTGCCATATTGGTCAAATACTTTATTGGCGCCAAAAACCTGATTCATCTTCAACCGTTGATAATCATGCATTGTTTCCGAACTGGTAAAAAGCGCTTTTAAAAAATCCAACTTTGCATTTGGATAATTCTTCTCTATAAATAAAGCAAAATTATAAATACCCCCGGAATACCCCCAAATCACCGTAGGTTTATGCTTATTTAGCAAAGCAAAATGCTGTTCATAAACTCCATCGCTCATATAAGCAGTGGGTAAATTAATATAATTAAGCATTAAAAACTGTAGTTTCCAATAGAGCTTTTGACGCCGGTCATATTCAAAATGCGAACCGCTCATTTGAGCCCAACATTCACCTAGATTCAAACCAGCCCATTCTGCCGCTCGATATACACTAGCTCGATTCCAGTCAAGTCCTCGCTTATCAAGAAAATAATGTGTCGGTTCGCCAGTAGATCCGCCGGTTCTTGCCGAAACAAAAAATTTCTGTTGCTCATCCACGCATTTAATCTTTTCCATATTGCTGCGAATATCTTGTTTTGTAAGTATCGGTACTTTTTGCAATTCCGATATATCTTTAAGTGGTAACACCACACTACTTAAACGATCCTTATAGAAAGAAGAACTAGTTTTTGCCTTTAAGAGAAGCCTGTTCAACCTTTCCAACTGCCAGACAGCCAGTTTTTCTTTCGGCCAATACTGTGACTTTCTCAAGAAATCAAGCCGCTTTATCGTTTTCCTGCCGCGTAAAACATCGCAAAACTTGAAGAACACTCTTTCATACAAATTCATTGTTTATAAACCTCCAAAAGGCTCCTTTTTACATTTTCCCACTTATAGTCAACTGTTTTTGCCCGAGCATTTTCAATGATTTGATAAAATAATTCCCGGTCTTCAAGCAGCCGGTATATTTTTTCAGCCATCTGTTCGTGATTATTCAGCTCGACTAAAAATCCGGTTTTACCATCTTCTACAAGATAAGGAATACCTCCAGCAGCAGTAGTAACAACTGCTGTTCCGCTAGCAAATGCCTCGATAATCGCTACAGGCATATTATCTACACGCGAAGCATTTAAAAAAATGTCCGCCTTTTCATGCAACTTAGCAATTTCTCTATTATTTAAACATCCACAAAAAACCACCGAATCAACTAAATTTAGCTTTTTAACTAAATCCTCCAAATTTTGTCTCTGAGTGCCATCACCAGCGATATTGAGTATTGCTTGGGTATATTTTTTCTTAACAATAGCAAAAGCTCTTATAATACATTCCACATCATACCATACCTCTAAATGCCTTGCAGTAAGAAAAGTTGGACTACAACCTTTCTCCTGCTCATATCGAAATATCCCCAGGTCTAAAATATTTGTAATCACCTGTGATTTTATATCGAATTCCGCAAAGATATCTCTTAAATATCCCGAAGGAACCACTATCCCATTCGCCATCTCAAGGGTTAATTTCGCCCAATACAATTGTTTGTTCAAAAAATCGCGCGCGCAACCTCCGTGATAATTAATTATAACCTGCTTCTTGAAAAGCTTTCCCAGAACTACAGCCGGAGTAGTATACAAAAAAAATCCAGCATATGAATTGCTAAAAATATGGATGACCTCTATTGTCGGCACTATTGCCACCAGTTTAAATAAAAACACTATAAAACGAATAATTGATTTAATAACTTTTATTTTATCAAGCCAAGCAAAAGTCTTAATAAATGAAATATTAGTTTTTATCACACTTACATTAAATCCGTCTTTCCTTAAGTTATCAATAAGCAGCTCTGCCTGCACACCAATCCCACCAACTGGCGGCGGCAATTCACTAATTATAAGTATTTTTTGCGGATTCGCTCTATCATAAATTTTTTCATATTCCCGAACCATCTTACGCATGGAAAACCTCTTCTCTACCTGCTCTCTTGCTGTCCGACCTAACTTCGCAGCTAGCTCACTATCAGACAAAACGTTATTTATTGCATCAGCTAATGCTTCCGGGTTCTGAGACGGAACCAAAATACCACTTTTATCATCCTGGATGACTTCCTGAATACCTCCCACATTAGTTGCCACAATAGGCAACCCTGTAGCCATAGCCTCAAGCAAAGTAATCGGCATCCCTTCATCTACAGAACTCAGCACAAAAATATCAAGCTGACTCATCAATGCCGCAATATCTCTTCTCTGTCCGGTAAAAATAACATTCTCTGCTATTCCTAATTCCCTACTATGTTCAATAAGTTGATTTTTTAAACTACCATCCCCAATAACATATAATTTTAAACTATTATTTTTTGCGGTTAATATCTTAAATGCATCAAGTAATGTTTTATGATCTTTTACCGGCTCTAACCTGGCAACAATCCCAATATGTTTTCCTTTTTTGCTCTTATTAACTTCCCCAGACTTAAAAGAATCCGTATCAATCCCGTTATAAACAACTTTTATCTTTTTAGCATCTATATTCTGTTCCTTTTGCATAAATTCAGCCACATCACCCGCTACAGCAATAATCGAATTGCTTCTTTTTGCCAGCATAGTCTCAGCACGAAGCAACCCTTTGCGTCTTAAACCTATGTTTGAATGTTTTGTATGCACAAGCTTAACCTTAGGCACCAGCATACTAGCCAATCCCGCATAAAGCCATGGCGTTGCATTATGCGTATGGATAATATTAATACCCTGCTTTTTAATAAGTTTGCGCAATTTAAATGGCAGCAACCAATCCAAACCTTCTTTTTTCTTAACCACATAAACCGGAATATTGATTTTTTTAAATTCCGGCTCCAAACTTCCATTTTCACAGAAAACACAAATAGAAGGATCGTACTTATCGCGATCTAAACGTTTTAAAAAATTAAGCAGTAACACCTCTAGCCCACCGACATCTAAATAAGAACTGATATATAAAATTTTGGTCCTCTTCATCTAAAATAATCTTTCCTTTAACGCTAAGAGCCGGGTACTGATAAGTACCCTTATCCTGCCCCAAACTAGCCCCGCTCCCTCAAACTTAGACGGCGTAGTATCTTTTATCACTAATTTTCGCTGAGCACTACATAATACCATAGACTCTCCGCCGGCCAAATCACCAATAATAATTTCACCTTCTTCATTAGCAAGTATCTTATCTCCGGCAGAATTATAGAATACCTGCCCCGGATCCGCAATAATTGTCAATCCTTCTATCTCTTCTTTATTTTTATTCTCAACAACAAGCGCATTATCTATTTTAGACAAATAAACTTTTTTCAATAATAGCAATCTGTCTAAAAAATCTGATACCGTCGGAAACCAGCCATCTTTTTGCTGAGACAGCTTAATCAACTGATTCTTAATATCTTTTTTCACATAATAATTACCCGAATCGTCTTTTCGGCAAAAATTAGACCCTAAATGAGTATAAACGATACATGCACCACGTTCTTTTACCAGCTTGTGAATATTCCGGTCACTCAAAAGCTCTTTAAATACCTTGCCTGTCTGCGCGTTAGAAAAAGAAAACCAATAGTTTACATAGGGCTTATTCGGATCATGGTAAGGCATACTTGGATTAAATTTTAATGTATTAGTATCCGGAGTTCCCCACATCCGCACATATTTAGTCTTCTCTTTACATACATCTCCCCAAAAATAGGGACTCTTCGGGTCTTCACCGAAAAACTCCCGTTTATCATAGAAACTAACTAATTTTTGCAAAAAAGGATTTGTGAATACTTTTTTACCCCAGTATATATTTTCTCTATTCTTTGAATGCATAATTTCGATTTTGGGATAATCTCCGAAAAACTCTTTAAAGTTTTCATATCCTTTGATTATCTCCTGCCGAAAATCATGTCCACCGGAAACTCCATGCAAGGCAATCTCAAATCCCTTACTCTGCAGATCCTGAACAAATTTAAGATATTCCGGAGATTCACAGGTCTGGCCTTTATAGAGGAAGAGCCCATCCTGAAACATTCCGGCGACATGCTCAGCTTCTTTGACCCATACCGCAACTGTGGTACGAAACCCTAGCTCATACAACAAATCATATATCGGTTTAACTCTGGCAACCAAAGTACTATCCGGATCATCTGTAATCGTAAAAACAAAATTCTGCGCCTCAGGATATGGCGACAAATAAATCCCCCTAGTCGCTGACTGTCTCCAGATAAATATCCCACAGAGCAGAAAAAAAGCAACAATCCCGGCAACAATACCTTTTTTATTAATTTTTTTCATACCTAAATTATCCTCACATATGCAATTATATAAATCACGACAATTACCCCCACCATTCCTAAAAGAATATTCTTTACATCGTGTTTAGTAAAATCTATCTTTAATCCCTGTATATTCTTTGCCGCGACATTAGCAAAAGCTGTACAAAGACCAAACCAGACAAACAAAATAGCGCTTTCAATCGTTAGGAACATTGCACATACCTTAAACGCAATAAAACTACAAAATAATGCCCGGGCCTCGGAAATAAATCTTTCATTCGACGGCTCCTGCTTTAAATTCATCACTTGCAATAGTACTTTTAAACAATAATAAATCATTCCTATCCAGAAAAAGAAACCAATCAATCCAGTCTCGGCAAATGTCTGAACAAAACTGTTATGCGCTCTCAACCCCCGATAAGAATACCTTTCAAAAAAACCTTTACCTACACCAAAAAGCGGATTTTTTGTGAGCATTACAACGCCCTGCTTCCAGACCCAAGTACGATGATATGCCGAGGCTTCAGTAGTATTTAACTGTGCCATCCGGGAAGGCGCAAATTTTATGGCCATAAGCATGATAATCAGAACAAACGGAATAATAATTGCCTTTCGCTTAAACTTCACAAAGAAATATACACACAATGTTGCCATTAATGCCAGATATCCTCCTCGGGAATTAGTCAGATATACTGTATAGACAATAACTCCAAAAAAAACAAAATTTAATAATTTAATTAAAAGCTGCTTCTTGCTAAAAATATATTCCAGGGTGAAAGGAATCGCGATCAATAGAATAAATGAATAAATATTTGCGCCATCCCATTGCCCTACCCAAGTTATCCGGTGAAATCCCTGACGAACCCAATTCGAATACCAAGACTGTCCGGCCCATCCAATCCCGCTGTGTAAAGATTGATAAACACCCTGATAAGCTAAAGCCACGCTAAGTACTAAAATACACTTCAAGGTCCAAGACATTTGCCGGGGCGAAATAATAATCAACGGAAACATCGAAAAAATAATTAAATATTTTAAAAACCCCATAGTCTGAAAGATGCCTGTGCTTACATGACCATGGGCCAGGTTGGACACAAAAATCATTAAAACAAAAGCACTCACAAAATAGTAATGTGGTAGTTTTACAGTTAAATAGTCTTTGAGCACCATCCGCCGTAACAATGCGAAAAATAAAGTTGCGGAAATAACAATATAGTCAACCGGCAATCCCCTCAGTGCTGGCATCCAGTCCTGAGGACGAACATAAAGATTAAATAGATATGTAAACAATCCTAATAATGCCATAAGCTACCTTCCTTTTTCCGCTACTATGTAAAAAGATTTTTCAAAAAAAGCCATTAAATATTTCATTTTAAATGTATCGGAAAAAAATTTAATAATTTTTTTAAATTTATTCTGCGAATGATATTTCCGATAAAATTCATTCAATGCTGGTTTATCTAGGCTATAAATAGCCTGTGGTGAAACATAATTCGGATACACTAAAAATACATTTATGTTTTCATAGCCGGCATTTTTAAGCAGTTTTTTATATCCACAGTAATTATAATCAGCTTTTCCCCAGTTATTTAAACACCATTTATTTTTTACAGCCAAGGCAACTTTACCTCCCGAGGTCAAAGCATCTTTTACCTTTTTCAAATCCCCCATCTTATCGAAAACATCAACTAGACTTCCGTTAAACACAACTAAATCAATGCTGCAATCTTTTAGATCAAGCTTATCATGACTAACTATATCTACCTGTTTATATTCCTCTTTTAATCCAGATAAAATATCCGCACTTCCAGACCCTATAATTACTGCAGTATTACGCCTTGGCACTTGAACTAATTTATAAAATTTTTCCTGTTGAGATCTCATCTCAGTTTAGCCCCTTCCGGATAAATCGCTGCCAATCAGCAGACTTAAAAAGATACTCTATCATTCCGGTTATCCTATCAATAATTGTATCTGCATAATTAAGTCTCTTTTTCAAAAACATAAATCCCGTTAAATAAAAGGGGAATAAAAATGCAAATGTACGGCTATCCAAATCAAGCCCCTTATATACTCCCGACCCAAACTTTCGTTCAGTCATTCTTATAAAGCTGTCCACCGACCCAACCGCAGAATTATAAGTATTACTATGATGCAAAAAACTAGCTAAAAAAGTTGCAAAGTCAAATCCCGGCCATCTAATTCGGCCATAGTCCTCCCAGTCAAACACAAACAACATGCCATTATCTCTGACTCCTAAATTAGTAAATGTAAAATCGCCGTGCTGAGGAACTTCTAATAAACGCTGTAAAACTACCGGAACAGCACTATTAAAATAATCCTTATAATCCACAGATAGACCCAATGATTTTTCTACACAAGGCATCAACTCAGCAAAATTTATCTGCTCACAAAATAATTTTATTTCTCTTGCATCTTTAACCCTATGTAAACAGATTAGTACATCTACAACCTGCTTTGCAATACTCGGCGATGCCATATCCGCCACATTCAACTCTCTTTGCGCAACATAAGGCACAACGCTAAGTGTATTCTGCTCATCCTGGAAAAACCCATCCGGCTTTACCGTATACTCTTTCAAATAATCCGCCAAAAAACTTAAAGTTTCATATTCATAATATCCCTTTTTATTAGAGTATATCTTGAGCAACCGGGAGCCTGAGTTATTTGAAAAATAAATTATTTTCATAGCCCGGTCACTCATGTGCGTAACAACAATCGAATTGTTTTGGGCATCAACTAACCCACTTTTATATACTTGACTTAAGAGACTTCCTATTTTCATTATTTTATTCTCAAAACTTTCTGCTTAATCACGTTAAAAATCTTTCCTTTATATTCCTGATACGTCTTCTTTTCCCCCGGTTTATAAAAACCACTCAGGTTCAATAATACAGGAAAACTGGATAATAGAATCAGCTTTATTCCTATAGTAAGACCTAAAGACATTCCTACAAATAATAAAGACGCAGTATAAATTAAAATAGTAATCGCCAAGATCTTAAATAATCGGTCAAATTCATAGTCCACAGGATAAAATTTATGCGATATATACCAGGTAGCAGCACAATAAAATAAACTTGTTAATGCTACAGCGATTGCTGCTCCATAAAGCCCAAACATCGGGATCAATACCCAGGCTGCACAAAAGATAATCGCTGCAGCTATTATCTTAATATATAGAATATACATTGTTTTCTTCTTAATCAACACTCCGGTTTGGAATATATACTGAAGCCCCCGAAAAATAACATGCAGCATAATAAACGGAACAACCTTATAAGCACTGCGATATTCCTCCGCGGACATAACCATCAATAACTCCCGGGAAAAAAGTGTAGCCGCTAAAGAGAAAAATATCAGTACATACGCAAAATAAGTCATTGTCCGTGCATATATCTGCTTAGAATTTTCCTCTTTCATTACCGCAAACCGGGAAGCCCCAAAGTTAGTATTAAATGGTTCAATTATTAGATACCTCACTGCAAGCCCAAATCTCCTACTTAACGCATACAATCCCAATGCGCTCAGCCCTGCATAGCGGCTTAATAAGACCCTGTCTGAATTCTGGATAACAATACCAAACAACGCAGATACTACTATCGGAAAACTATAATGCAATAATGCTTTTAACTTAGGCCAATGAAAATTAAAACCACACCATTTAAACGTAATTGTCGACAATACCAGCCAGACCACGGCAATACTGATCATATTACCGATCAAGATTCCTTTGATCCCCATACGCAGTTTTAAAACCATAAACAGATTTAACCCTAACTGGAGAAACAACTGCAAAACCGCAATACTAATATAAAGCAATGACTTTTCTTTAGCACGTAAAAAGGCAAAACTGATCTCTTTAGATAATTCCATAACAACAATACAAAAAACAATATAAAATAATCCGGCAAATTTTTGAGTTCCAAAAACCAAATGGGACAACTGGTTCGTAAACCGGCCAAGACAAGCTAAAACAAGCGCGCAAGCTACAAAAGAGAAAATCATTGCCGTACTAATAACCCGTTTTCGCTCAATCTCTTCCTTATATTCAAAATAAAAACGCAAGGTAGCATGCGCAATCATCATGCCCAACAAGGCCCTTAATATTGCTGTAGTTACATGGAACATCTCTAATGTTCCATATTCTGCCGGCATCAAAGCCCTGGTATATAGCGGCAGCAATATAAAAGACGCAACCCGGGTCAAGATATTACCGATTCCATATAACGCTGAATGTTTTAGAAATTGTTTAAAATAATTAAACATATATTTTTATCCTATAGCTTCCAAGATTGCATCTATACAACTATAAACTTCCTGCTTAAGCCAGTGCTCTTTATGGGGCGGATTATCAGTAAACGTCTGCCCGTAACGCTGTACTACATGCTGCAGGAAAAACATTATCTGCAAAGGCAACATCATCTCTTTATCTAGTTCCAAACGCTGCATATAATTTTCAATTATTTCCTTTCCCCCTACTGTAAAATCCCCGGAAACAAATCTGTCTCTTAATATCATTAAGACACTTCTATGTTTTAAAAAACTTTCGTTATAAATCAAAAGATAAAAAATATCCAATAACGGCAGTCCCTGCTGCCGGGACAAATCCCAATCTATAATTCCTTCAATTTTTGCATTCCGGGCATTAAAAAGAATATTTTCTATTTTATAGTCACCATGGAACCAAACACTCTTTATCTGCTTGCCCATCAAACGTTCCTCAAGCATCTTTCCAATTCGACTAAGCTTTTCTTTGTATAGATCATCAACATGTCTGATCAATCGTTCTAATTCACGCAAAAAGAAACGTTTTATACCCCCCTGATTTAGAGTTATATCTTTTGCCGTTGTTAATTGAAATTCAGTTATAAAATCTATTGCGGCAAATACCCTGTTTTTTATATCTTTATGGCTGGGATCAATACTCACCCCGGGAACCAGCCCTTCACAAAAAAACTGTTTTCCCTGAAACTCTATATTCTGCAAAAACCCAGGCGTAAAAGAAGAAATGCTTGTTTTCTTAAGCTGTGTCAACACTCGTTTATTCTGACGGCAGCGCAATATGCTTAGCCTATCTAAGGGCACCCGTACAACCATCTTCTTTGCAACAACAATCAAAGCATGCGGTTTTCCCAGTATAAAACGATGATCACATTCAATGTTATTGTCCCGCATAACCATCTCTAAACAACTTTCCAACTGTTCCGAAGCCTTTGCTGCAACAATCAAGTATGCCGGCTGAAAATAAAAAAATAAGGAACTATTTATTAATTTTGCCTTGAGCAACCTTTTACCGCTTATACCTGATTCCGATAGAACATTTGTTCCCTTTTCACTAATCGAAACAATGTTTTCCAGACTATGGTTAATAACATATGTTTTAAAATGATTAAATCCTGATTGCGATAACATTTTCAGGACTCTACTCAAAGAAAAAACACCGTCCTTAGACAGTCCCTTCCCCTTGAACAGTCTCCGGTATCCATATTTATTATTGAAAATAACACATAGTTGTTTTTCTTTATCCAGATCAGCTATCTGATTTATGTCTTCTCCGACCAATACCTTAGTATCATTACCGGGAGAAAACAACCTGAACAATTCATTATTTACCGTGTTTTTTTTAGCACACATAACGATAATTCCGTAATTTCTTTATATCTTCCATCTGGCAGTCGTCTTCCACAGCTTTTATTATATTCACCATTTCCCGAGCACTCACATAATGTGTTTTATATTTTATTCCGTCATTATAATTTTCCTGAAAAAAAGAATACAACTTATCCAGGCCTTCATCTAATAAATAATTCATATTTTTTTCCTGGCAACCATGTGTATATAGCTTGATAAATACGTATTCCGGCTTATTCTTAATATGCACATTTGCCGCTATCCATAAACGCATTCTTTCCGGAGTAATAAAATCACCCCTGCCAATAGATCCGTTTTCAATCCGCGGCATAACCCCCATTTTTCTATTTTTCCAGTTAAGCATTAATGGCCCCTGAACCATCAATAATCCAGGACAGCTTCTCCTGCCTTTTTTTGCATCTCTTCCTGAATTATGTGATTTGGGCTCATCCGGATTATCTACTGCATAATAAATACTATTTATTTTAAACGTCTGGGTCGGATCCGGAGCCGAAGGCATAGTAAAATCAGCATAACAACCAGTCTCCTGTAAAATAGAAATCTCATTGTTTATACCACACCATCTTCCGTCCGGCCTTGAATTATCCAAACACCAATTACCATGAATAAATCCATATTTTATTTCTCCGGTCTGTTTGTCTTTTGACAACAATCCGTATTTATCTCTCAAAGTATCTCTAAACCCATTTATTGTTTTACGCAGATTATCTGCGGTATCATTATTATGATGTAAATGTATTTCAACTTCTCCATATTTTTTTCTACAGATATCTGTCAGCATCTCCATATATTCATGCCGGTATTCTTCTTCCGGATAAAAGAAAGAATATTTCGGACTACATCCATCTGCATCTTTGTATTTTTCAGCAATGCGAGGATATTTTTCACGCCAATTCTTCATCCTATCTAAACCGGTTCTTGCATCAGCCGCGCCCCATAAAGGCTCAAAATGATCGCACACCGACAAAAACACATGTTTTGTTTTTGATACATCAGGACGTTTACTTCTTTTAATAATCCCAAATGCATAATTAATAAGCCACGGTTGCATTTTTTCCGTTTGCTTATATATTTTTTTATATAGATCAGTAATCCCGGCTATCTTGACAGTAAAAACCCGAAAGTCTTCAAAAGTAAATCCTTTTCTGTTTAAAGCATAAATCTTTGTGCTGTTATTCTGCTCTTCGTAATTAACCGTGCAAGCCGATTCATATCCGGAATCCCTGACGATATGTGTCAATTCCGCATTATAGTCTCCGTTAGGATAAGCAAAATGCCTTACCTCTGTCCCAAGCTTTTCCTCCAGAATCTGCTTTGACTTTACAATCTCCTCTTTTGCCTGTTCAGAAGATATCTTTGTCAGAATCGGATGAGTAATACTATGGGCCCCAATCTCAACTAATCCGGATTGCTGCATCTGCTTAATCTCTTCCCAATTAAGCATCAATCTCTTTTCAAGTAGCTTATCTTTATCCACTTCCAGCATGGACAATATTTTATCCAGCATAATTATTTTTTCTTTGTTGTCCATGGCTTTAAGCCTGCTACACATATCCACATACACTTTTTTACGTTCACCAACAGAACTCAGC
This sequence comes from PVC group bacterium, assembly GCA_024231215.1. Taxonomy (GTDB): domain Bacteria; phylum Omnitrophota; class Gorgyraeia; order B26-G9; family B26-G9; genus JAAEQR01. Next base: position 337,012 of record JAAEQR010000142.1, read on the forward strand.
AAATATTTATTGCCCCATAACTCCAATTCTGTTTTTTTAGTTTTTGCTACAGCATAATTAAGCTGGTCATACCATAAAATATTCTTATCATTAATTGAATCAGTTGTCACAAAGACAGTCGCCGGCACACGATATTTCTTTAAAATCGGTAATACCCGTTCATAATTACATCTATACCCATCGTCAAAAGTAAGAACTATACAATCCTCAGGAATTTTACCTGACTTTATATACCCCAACGCCTGCGATAAAGAAATAAATTGATATTGTTTACTCAAATACTTTATCCTTTGCTCAAATTCTTCCACATTAAAATGCTCAAGCATTTTTAATAAAGGATATATTTCATCTTCGGAGCAGACAATTCTATGAGTAAACAATATTACAATCTGATTACCTAATATCTTTTGTCTCAGCCGGCGCAAGATGAAAATTATCCCCGTAGCGGTTACAAACAAGTAAAATATTGATTTGATAATTTTTTTAAACATACCTTTTAACTAACCTTGTTTATTAAAATCAAACTTTTTCACATTCATCTTTGCCTCATCCAGAGTTCCAATCCCTTGAGCATGGCACAACTCCAAATACTTACGAAATGGACCATTTCTATCATCAGGATCATTTAAATGAGATACTCGACCGCCCAAAGGATATAAAATATTCTTTGCCCCGTAATAATCAAGAGCAACAGGGTCTGTACTGGCAATAATTGCCTTGGGCTTTGCCGCAAGATCAGTATCTGTTCTCGATCCAAACCCAACCCATTCTGCGGTAACAATATTTAAATCTGCTTTTCTAATTGTATTCATAAAAGTCCCAACCGCTCCGCCTAAACCAGGAATCCCAATATAATGAAAATTATGATAGCCTTGGGGCTCTACGCCCTGATAGCCACAAGTCATATCTACAACACCCAGATAATTTTTCACCGAACTGGTAACTCCGGCAAAATCACTATGGTGATTTAATACCGCAAAATTAATAAATTTAACCGGCTGTCCGGTATATTTTCCATTCTTCCAAGCACCGTTTTTAAAATCTATGCGGACACCGCTATAAGCAGATGTAAATATCGGATAAGACATTTTTGTCTTTTTCCCAGCATAAGTAAATTCTATATCCGTCCATACATATCCATCGCCTTCTCGCGGATGAGAAATAGTTTTTCTTTCACGGTACCCTTTAATTTTTTTAACCAGCTCTTTTATCGGTCGCAAAACTTTAGCTTTCAAAGTATCATCCAAACCAAAAGGACCGCCGTTAATCCAATGATATTTTGTTACATTAGCATGACCTTTATCCTGGAAATAATCAATTAGTTCATTATAGTTATAATCTCCATTTCTCATCTGGGTATTCCAGCCCCTAATATTGCAGGTGTTTTTAGGACCATAACAATGATGATTTTCAGCGATAATCACTTCGCCTTTAAACCCAGGAATAGCCAAAACCAATTCAATAAACATCTTCATGGAGTTAGTATTTGTCATTCCCTGATTCCACCACTGAGCATTTGGTTTTATGACCACAATATCCTCCTTGCCAATACTGCGCTCAATTCCACCCATCATCTCTATAACCTTAGCTGTATTCTGCTCAGGAGTCCCATTCTGTGCGTGATATATGTCCGATCTATCCTCATCTTGCATTGGAACGGAATCTTTTATTTTTTCAGGAGAATCCATAACGATATCCTTCCCTTTAACTATCTTGGCTAAAAAGGCAATACCTAAAAAAGCGGTGAGTGTAACACTCACCTTCTTTATAAATTCTCTTCTTGTAATTCGATTAAACATCATTATCCCCCATAAAAAAATACCAGTTTTCTTCGTTAGACACCAAAGATTTAAATGAATCGTCAAGACAATACATTAATATACTCATACCAGCCTCATCTCTTTTGACAAAAGAAAATGATTTCAGCTTTTCCTTTATCCGGGGACTCCCAAAACAACTGACTGAAACCGCATCACCTTTTTCTTTTCTAACAAAAGATATAAACTCAGCTAACAATTTCTTCACTGACACATCATAGTCTAAAGCGAACATATCAAAGATATGAAAAACATTGTTTTCAATCAAAAAAACTACATACCCTATTTTTTTGTTATCCTTATTACTTAAAGAAAATATTTTATACTTTCCAGCTGCAGGCTGGTACCTCCAGTTTAAAAACTGAGAGGATCTTCTTTCCACTAATTTAAATGGATATTCCGCATTCTGCCACAACTCATCAAAGCCAGCATCAAAAGAACTGATCAATTCAGCTTTAAGCCCTGATTTATTTATAAATGCTCTTTCTTTACTAAAAATAGCTATGAAAAAATCTAATACCGCAGCAGCAATCTTCCTAAGCACCGTGATTTTAATAATTTTCTTTAATTTATATTCAGTTCTAAGCAATTTTACAAAACGCCCCATTGTACCAATCTTCTGATATCCCACTCTTAACATCAACGCTTCCGCAGCTTTATTCGGCAAACAGATAACAAAATTCACCCCATTGTTCTTGGCATCTTCTAGAACTGTTTTTTCTAATTTTAAAGCCGGGCCAAAAGCCCGGTGCGCTTTATCTACAGCAATATCACCAGCAATCGCAACTTTAATGTCCTTGCCTTCGTGCCTCATGAATCGAGGAAATAACGATACCGTTCCCACAGCCGTACTACCTTTACTTTCATCTCTGGCAATAAAACAACTCTTATGATCACCTAAACACTGTGTATACTTCCATTCATACCAATCCTGAGAATGTTCACCCAGATTCCGATCAATAACTCCCTTTATATCGTTCTTATCATTATCAATATCTGCTTTAACTATCGTGTATTTAGACATAATATTTTTACTCTAGGCTCGCCGGCATATGCCGCAGGTGTTTAGTTGTATTATACTTAGAAGTAAAATCCCGAAACGCTCTTTTGACCTGAACCTCTGTTAACCCCATAACTTCACAAACTTTTGACATATCAACTTTATTTTCCCATGCATACAGCAACGGATCTAATTTATCAAAATCCATGCGGAAATAAAATTCCTGATCACTTACAGGCAAACTAAAGGTATCCGGACTTGGCGCACGCTCTATTATCTCTCTTATTATCCCCAGATATTCAGCAAGCTGATAACCCTGACTTTTATAAGAATGTGCCAAAGGTTCAATATCTACACCCCCGTCACCATATTTAACAAAATCACCTTCTAAAGTTTCCGTTTTATTTGTTGTGCCACACACTATATAATTCTTCTTTTCCGCATAATAATAAAGCGTTAGCATTCTAGTTCTATGCTTCATATTCGTAGCAGCAACAATACCATTTAAAGATTCTTTTTTAAGCCGCGCTGTTTTTACATTACCCGATCCGTCATCCATATTAAGTGTAAAAAAATTAAATGCGTCTTTTTCCAGAAGATCCGGCGGCAATGTAATTTTAGTACGACACTGTTCATTATATTCAGGAAATATAGATCTTATTACTTCATCCCTTTTTTCGTATGCACCTATCTGTTCTAACGCCCGGGTAATATCAACTGTCTCTGTCTCTATTCCCAGTTCTTTGGCGTGTTTTTCAGCGTATTCAGCACTGATCGGATTAGACTCCCGTTCCGGCAAGATCAATCCAAATACCCGCTCTTTACCTAATGATCTTACAGATAATGCAGCAGCTAAAGCAGAATCAATCCCGCCGCTTAATCCGACAATTACCCCTTCTTTTTTCCTCTCCCGCACCTGTTCTAAAATAAAGTTACTAATACGATCCGCTTCTTTTTCACAATTAATCTTCAAAATATCTTTATTAAAATCCATTGGTCGCTTCGCTCCTTCCGATGTGTTAATCATTTTCAAGTTATTTCCAATTTTTTCTTCGCGTATTCCACGGTAGCGTTAATACCCGGCTCGTTAATTTTTTCCAACCCAAGCTCACGGCTCATAACCCCGCTTCTAACCATCTCTGCAATCTCAAACGCATACGGATGAAAACCATACTTATCAATATGCACATGATTCGCAAATGAATTCAAAAGACAGTTAGTGGAGTTTTTATCCACATCTTTCGGAGACCTCCAACCTAATTCTCTGATCTTTGCCACAATTTTATGCTCATCATATTCCATGAACGCAAGAGGACTTACGTTATAAGGAAACGCTTCTTTATTTTTAAAATGATCCTCACTTAAAAAGTAACGGTTTATTTCCTCACCAGCTATATCCGCCATCGGCTTCCTCAATACTTCTTGAGTTGTTTTAAATAATGCTGCATTAATCTTCATTATTGAAGATCTGATTGGTGCCTGCCCCGGAGACCATCCCCAGGCCATAAGCGGAATTTTTTTCTCGATAGCTACTTTTAAAAATATAAATTTCACTAACCCGATACAGGAAGTACACATAGTACTAGCCCGCTCCAGAGTTTTAGGTGAATACATCGGATTTTCTACTGAATGCCGGAATATTTTCTTAAGCAAACTAAAATCCGGTTTAAAAATAAGACTATCCACCCCGATAGTTTCTGTAACCGTACGAATATTAGCAAAAGACTGTTCTGAAATAAAACCATTGTCCAAGACTAATGCCAATACTTTTAATTTAAAAATCTCTTTAAGCACATAAAGCGTATATGTGCTGTCTTTACCTCCTGAATAAGAAACCGTACAATCATACTCGCCTTTACCCTTTACCTGCTCTAGTAATTCTTTAAATTTATTAAAATAAGTTTCTTTTTCTTCTTTAAGTTTCTCATTTCCTTTAAATTTTAAACAGTAATTGCAAACTCCATTCTCATTAAATTTTATTCCCGGGAAAGTTTCCGGCAAAACACAGTTAGTACAGCGTCGCATAATTCGCTCCTTGTACAGCTAATAGCTCATGGCTGATAGCTTATGGTTAATGGCCTATAGTTAAAAAACTATCGTTTTAAAGTATTTCTAAAAGCATGTAGCATTTTAGAAATGCCTTCACATCTGTTATACAAATTATCAAATTCCATTTTGCTAATATATTTTTGCTCTAACGTTATATAGAGTAACGTTACCACCTCATTTAAAGAGCCTATTGCAATTTGAATAAACCTTGAAAAATCATTATTTGAACGTCTGCCTTCTCCTTCAGCAATATTCAAGCTTATTGAAACTGCCGCCCGATTTAATTGACTAGTTAATCCAAACTGTTCAGCTTTAGGGAATTTTCTTGTCACCTCATAAATCTCTTTTGCAAATTTAACTGCCTCTTCCCATACTTTCAATTTTTCAAACTTAAATGCCATAATATTATATTTTTCTGTCGACCATCAGCTATTAACTATTAGCCATTAGCTTTTTTCAACTCTTCCCGTTTAATCTTTCCACTTGCGGTCTTAGGCAGCTCAGGTAATATTTCAATTTTCTTCGGGAATTTATAAAAAGCAAGATTCTGTTTGCAAAACACAGCGACTTCTCTTTCGGTAATATTCTCATCCTGCACAACCACACAAAGTTTAATTACTTCCCCTAAAATATCATCTGGAATACCAACTGCAGCACATTCCATAATTCCCGACATCTGGCAAAGAATATCCTCTATTTCAAAAGGACTTATCCGGTTAGCCCCGCTTTTTATCATATCCTTCTTGCGACTAATAATATAGATAAATCCATCTTCATCAATACGCGCCAGATCTCCTGTAAATAATCCCTCCGTGCGTAATACTCCCGCGGTTTGCTCCGGATCATTCCAATATCCCTGCATTATATTCTCACCCCGGGCAACAATCTCTCCTTGCTCACCTACTGAAACCTTCTTTCCCTGATCATTTAAAACATCCAACTCTACCCCGGGAATAGCTTTGCCTACAGATCCCATTTTGTTTAACAACCGGTCCGGCTCTAAATAACTTAAACGCGCTGAAGCTTCTGTTTGTCCATACATAACACAAAAATTTATATCTGGAATAATATCTAAAAATTCCTTTATCATTGCCGGAGGCATTCCTCCTCCAGCCTGTGTAACATAACGTAATTTAGAAAGATCGTACTTACGAATCGCTGATTTTTTAATAAGAATAGCAAAATGAGAAGGAACTCCGGCAAACCCAGTAACTTCCTGCTTAGCCATAGTATCCAGTATTACATTTGGATACACAAAACGATTATCAAGAACCAATGTGCCCCCGACTTTGATATGAGTCGTTAATAAAGAGTTTCCGTAAGAATAATAAAACGGTAAGACAATCATTATCTTATCATCTGAGGTCAATTTTAAGTATTCGATAATAGAATCCGCATTAGCTGATAAATTACCATGCGAAAGCATAACCCCTTTTGGCTTGCCCGTTGTTCCAGAAGTATAAATGATCATCGCCAGGTCGCTGTCGCTTAGCTGATAGCTAATAGCTAATGGCTTATGGTGATAATTAAAAGCTTCTTTTTCAATAAGCAAAATTTCGATTTGCTGTTCAGATAATTTCACAGCTTCAGCCGCTGTTTTATAATGCTTATTATCGGTAACTATTACATTCGGAGTACAATCATCTAAAGGCAGGCAAAGTTCTCTAGCTACTAATTGACTATTTAAGGCAACGACAACACCACCGCTCTTAAGTATCCCAAAATAGGTAACCAGATATTCTATCCCGTTATCTAAAAAAATAGCAACCCGATCCCCTCTTTCCACTCCTTTAGCCAGAAGGCTCAAGGCAAATGTATCAGACCAGGCATCAAGCTGGGAAAAAGTATACTCTGATTTCTGATGAATTACCGCTGGTTTATCAGGAAACCTTTTTGCACTATTGCGTAAAAAATCGTGTATTAACATATGAGAATACCAAGTTACGCGTTAGACAATTTAGTTTTTATAAACGCCTCTAAGTTATTAAGCGAATCGAGATTATCCGGGGTCAACTCCTCATCCTCGACCTTGATGCTAAATGTTTCCTGAACATAATCCACCAGTTCTAAAATTCCGGTAGAATCAATAACTCCCTGCTCAAGAAACGAATGATCATCGTTCAGGGCCTGAGTTTCGGCACCCATCAAAAAATTAGTGATAATAAACTGTTTAACTTTATCTTTTATATCCATTTCTCTGCCCTTTCGTACCTATTCTATCTTAAACTGTGAATCAACATCATTCTCATGACGAATCTCATCAACCTCTTCTTTTTTTCCCTCTCCGGCAAAAAGCTGGTTGGGATAATTGATGACTAGACCTTCATTTTTCCCGATATTTACATATGCGTGCACAACTCCCGGAGGAACTATAACGTTAATCGGTTTATTCTTTTCACAAACAAGAACCAGTTTCATACCATATCCGGGGGTATCTTTACGGTTATCCCAAAGATACACTTTAAACTCCGATGTTCCCAAGAAACAAAAGTAATCTGTTTGCTTAAGATGTTCATGCGGCCCTCTAACTATTCCGGGGTGTGTCATTGACACATAAGACATGACCGGATATATTTCTTCATCTATCGAGTCCCGGCGAAAAGCTTCAGTCAACCAACCCCGTTCATCTGAAAACCGCTTTAGCTCTGTAACAATAACTCCATCAATATCTTTCACTTCATTTCCAATCTTCATTTCGACCTCCATATCTGGATCCTCAATAATACAATTTCAGCAAATCATTGCGCAACCGATCAACCTGAAAATAATCATGCCGCTGTCCGGAAGAAACGCCCACGCCAGGAACCATTGATAACATCATGACTCCCAGCAACCCCGGAGAAACACTATATTTGTTCAGACAATCCATTGCTCTTTTTCGAGCTTCAAATTTTTCTTTATTTTTCAGTAAATACTTAGCCCAAAACACATAATTTATCTGTATCTGATCTCTAACATCGTTCTCATATTTTTTCTGCTTCGGGTCCAAAGAAGCCAATAAATGTTCGTATGATACTATCCGATCGTGCATATTCTGGTTAAGATGATAATACACTTTATATAGATCAAAAAACCGGCTAACTAAAACTTTATTTATACAGCCAAGCTTAGACTGTTTTGCCATCTTAAATAAAAGATCCGCAAACTCAAATCCAGGTACATTCTCTACAAACGGGCCATAAAAAGAAAAATCTTTATTCCTGATCAGTAATGTTGAAAAAAACTTAAAACTACTGGCAATAAGATAATGCATTCTGTCTTTGATAACAAATAAACTACCGGGTGTTTCTTTCTGAAAAAACCGCCTCATTTTAAAGAAAGAAGTATTTACTATGCCATTTTTATCTATAATATCAAAATCACAACATACTCCAAAGTTATCCTCATTTTTTTCCAAAAACGCTACTTTTGCTTCTAAGGCATCCGGCGCCCAGATATCCCCAGCAGCAAGTACCGAAAAATACTTCCCCTCTGCCAACTTAAGAGTATTATTCAATACCTTACCTTTGGAAACACCTTTCTGCTGAATAACAAGTTTTAGATTATTACGATAAGGAGTTATCGCCTTCTGCCACTTTTCCGTCATATTAGGAATGATAAGAAAAATTTCAGTATTTTTATATATCTGAAACAATATACTCCGCAAGGTACACAAAAACTTTTCATCCTCCCCGCGAGCTATAATTACAATACTAACTTTTTGATTCTGATAAAGTTTCATGAATTCCTCTTAAACCAATCAAATGTGATTTTCAAGCCTTCGGAAAAACTCACATCCGGAGTATAATTCAACAAAGAATTTGCCTTTGCAATATCCGAATGGCTTTTAAAAATATCTCCGACACGTATTGGCAAAAGCTCCGGTTTGACAGATTTTCCAGCGATCTGATTTACAATATCAACAATACTTAAAACCGTATTACTTTCTCCACAAGCAATATTAAATACTTCTTTAGATACCCCTGGAACTGTCGCTGCCAGGATGTTAGCTTTTACAATATTTTTCACAAAAGTAAAATCGCGTGATTGTTCCCCGTTGCCGAATATCGGCGGCTGTTCATCATTTAAAATACAGGTGATAAACTTAGGGATAACCACTGCATATTCGTCATCTAATGCCTGCCTCGGGCCAAATACATTAAAATAACGCAAGCAAACTGTTTCTACTCCGAAATTCTCACTGAAAATACGACAATAATATTCACCCGCTAATTTCGTTAACGCATACGGAGAGATTAATAAAGGATAATGTGTTTCAGTTTGAGGAAACTGATCAGTATCACCATACACAGAGCTAGATGAAGCAAACACAAGTCTTTTTACACCACACTCCTGAGCCGCTTTTAACATATTAAGCGTACCGTTAATATTAACTTCATTATATTCATATGGGTCGGTCATAGATTTCGGAACACTTCGTAAAGCTGCCTGATGCAAAACATAGTCAACCCCAGTACAAGCCTTAACACAAGCTTCATAATCACAGATATCGCCGCGAATCAGCTGATAGCTTATAGCTGATGGCTCATAGTCAGAAATAAAAGATAAGTTTGATTCTTTTCCACTAAAGAAATTATCTAGAATAACTACTGATTCGCCTTGTTTTAACAAGTCTTCTACTATATGAGAACCAATAAACCCGGCTCCTCCGGTTACAAGATACTTTGCCATTTTATTATACCTCCGTAGAAATTAAATCTTATAAACAAACTATTTTTTTTCTATTTTTACCCTTGATGTTTTTTGTCGCATTACGCGTATCTATAATAAGCTTTGCATTCTCAACCACAAACTTATAATCATAACTAGAATGATTTGTTATGATCAAAATACAATCATACCCGGATAAATTTTTCTTGGTCAGTTTTGTACTATTCACCTTCCGACCTCTATATCTAATACTTTCTATAAACGGATCATTATATGATAATTTTGCACCTTTTTTTGATAACATATCAAATATTTCCAAAGCCGGAGATTCTCGCGCATCAGCAACATCTTTTTTATAAGCAACACCCATCATAAGGATTTTAGAATCCGCCACACTTTTTTTCTTCTCATTTAAAGCTCCTGCCAGTATATGCAAAATATGTTCAGGCATTTGGGAATTAACCTGTGATGCAAGCTCAATAAATCGCGCCTCGAAACCGTACAAACGCGCCTTCCAGGATAGATAAAGAGGATCAATCGGAATACAATGTCCACCTAGTCCAGGTCCCGGATAAAAAGGCATAAATCCAAACGGTTTAGTCGATGCCGCATCTATAACTTCCCAAACATTTATATCCATTTTGCTGCACATTAAAGCCATCTCGTTTACCAATCCGATATTCACACTCCTAAATGTGTTCTCCAGAAGTTTCACCGTCTCTGCAACACGCGGGGAAGAAACAGGAACTACGGTATCCATAGTATTTGAATATAAGGCAACTGCGGCTTTCGTACAGTTACTAGTAACCCCACCCATAACTTTAGGAATATTCTTTGTTCTATAACTGCTGTTTGAAGGGTCTACGCGTTCCGGAGAAAAAACAAGATAAAAATCCTTACCTACTTTCAAACCGGTACTTTCCAATATAGGCAGCATCATTTCCTCTGTTGTCCCCGGATAAGTAGTACTCTCGAGAATAACCAACTGCCCTTTTCTTAAGTAATTACTTATATGTCCGCAAGCATCTACAATATAGGAAATATCCGGATCTCTGGTTTTGCGTAATGGAGTAGGTACGCAAATATTAATCGTATCAACTTTTTTTAAAATTTCATAACCACTGGTAGCACGCAACCTTCCTGAAGCCACCATTTCTTTAACATCACTTTCCTTCACATCTTCGATATAAGATTTCTTTTTATTTATTGCTTTGACTTTTTTCTCATCTAAGTCTATGCCGATCACTTCATACCCTGCTTTGGCAAATTCAACCGCCAGGGGCAATCCTACATACCCCAGCCCAATGACCGCGCATTTTATTTTTTTATTTTTAATCCTTTCAATGATTTTCATCTTGATCCTCTCTTTTTCCCACATCTATATTTTTTTATAGCTGCACTTCCCCAAGAAATATTCGTTATTACTTTGATAGTAGGCCTCTTCTGGCTCAGACATATCTATAAAGATACTCCGGAATATGATATTCGACATTAGTCAGAATATAGCCTAAAAGGTTAGAATGCGACTGAAGCAAAAGTTCCGTTGCATGTTTCACAATACCTCGCTGTGTCCCCCCGGCACGCACAGCCATAATTACGCCATCAGCTACCGAACAAACAATCCCGGCATCTGCGACCGGAACCAGTGGCGGGCTATCTAGAATAATAAAATCAAATTTCTCTTTTAGCTTCTTCATCAAATCTTTCATTTTTGCCGATGCAAGTAATTCTACCGGATTATCGGCAATCTTTCCTCTGGGAATAATTGTAAGTTTATCTATTTTTGTTTTATACAATATATTGTCAACATCCGCGCCAAGCATCAGATATTCCGAAAGACCGGCCTTTGAATGAAGATCTAAACGAGGTGCAACTTGACCACGCCGCAAGTCACAATCAACTAACAATACCTTACGACAATCAACATCTTTAGTCATAGCAATAGCAAGGTTAAGAGCAGTTATAGTCTTGCCCTCTTCGGCCACAGAACTCGTAACCGCTACTGTCTTCAAATCACCGCTCTTATTAAGATTTTTTATGCTTTCCCGCAACCTAAGATACTGTTCGGAAATTGGTGATTTCGGATAAAAATGAGTAACAATATGCGGATCAATGTTTGAGTCATGTACACTTTTCAACACAAATTCTTTGGGTAACGATGGGATCGTCAGTGAACTCAACTTTGAGTCATGCACCCCTTTTAATACGTTTAAGAAATTCTTCATTTTTCTCTCCTTTTAGATATTTAACGAATAAATGAAAACGCTAACACAATGCCCACCATTAGAAAAAAGACTATTGCCATTAACGAATATGTAAATGTAGCCGTCTGTTTTTTCTTTTGCAATTCTTCGTCAGTAATAATTAATGATATAGCCCCTAATACAGGATACTTTAAGTCTGCTTTAGCATCATTAATATCTTTAAAAGATTTATCTACCATTTCAATTAAATATATACATACATAACCAACCGCAGCACCTAATACAATACCCATTATTAAAAATTTTATTTTATTCGGCTTTGTCGGTTTCAGAGGAAGTCTGGGAGGGTCAATAACCGTAAACCTGGTCCCTTCTTTAAAACTTTCCAGCTGCTGGGTAATTCTTGCTGTCTCAAGACGCTGCAGCAACGCCGCATAAATATCCTGATTAACTTCCACATCTAAAGGTAATCCTTCCAATCTTTCCTCTGCTCTGGGCATATCCGATTCATTCTGAATATCTTTAAGCAATTCCGGACTCAAAACATTGTCTCCGCCAACTTCCCCGTCTTTAAGTTCTTTTAATAACAGATATGAAAGCAATTGCTTGTCTTTAGTAGAAGGCGACCTTTTAGGGATAACTGATTCTGAATCAGTACCTTTATCTAAGCTCTCTTTTAATTTGGAAATCTGGGTTTTAAGATTCTTAACTAAGGGGTGATCTTCTGTAGAATCTACCAGAAGATGGTCTAATTGCTCCTGCAAAGTCTTGATATCATTTTCTCTTATTTTACGACGATAGAGTTTAAGCTGATCTTCAAGAAAACGCACTGCAATTTCTGTTTCCTGAGTTTTCGCCTTGATATTCTGCTGAATAAAAATATCCATTAGCGTACTAACAATATGCTTTACCTGTGCCGGCTCTCTCCCTGCATAACTAATCGCTACTAATTGAGGACTTTCCAGCTGTACTATGATACTTTCACGCAAATCTTGAATCAAGTTTTCATAGTCAAGCGCTGATTTAACTTCACTATCAAGCTTTAACCGTTTCACAAGTTCCGTAAGACTGTTCCAACTTAAAATCTGCTCCCGCAATATACGCAGACGGTCCGCAACTGACGTAGAGACAGCCAATCCACTGATAAGCGGATTTATTACTTCTTCTTCCTGAACCAGGATAAGGGCCTTTGATTCGTAAGTTTTAGGCATGGCAAAACTTAATACTACCATTATAAATACTACGATCAAAAATGGGTAGAAAAACACCTGTTTTCTTCTTGATAATATTTTTAAATATTCCATCATGTTGGTCTGCATATTAAACTCCTTAATTTTCACCCAGAAGATTATCTTCTGGGCTCATTATCCCTGTATAACACGTCTTCCTCCCATATATTATAAGCTCCGGAACTTCTAGTAAACGGAGAAACTATCTGCTCTAAAATTGTACTAACTTTATATAATGCTGTGGATGGTACATATACAATATCTTCTGACCTCAAATCATAATTTAATTTCAAATTACCGTCATATAAAAGACTAAGAAGATTTACTTTTTTCACTATCGGTTTTTCACCTTCTACAGGACGAATGATTATTGCTCTTCTTAAAGAAGCTATATGTTCCCTTGGCAAACCTGCAGCTAAAATTGCTTCTCTGACCGGCATGAATTCAGATCTCATCTTATATTTACCGGGATATCCCACTAAGCCTACTACATATACAACTTTGCTGTTATATTCAACTATCGTTATATCTACTTCCGGGGTAGCTACAAATTTTGCCAAAATACCGGTTATTTTCTTTGTAGCTTGATTTTTATTCAAACCTGCCAGGTCGACATCTCCCACAAACGGATACTGGATTTTTCCATTCGGCCCCACCGGGAAACGACCGGAAAATTCCGTATGCCGACGTACTGTAATATTAATAACATCATCTTTACCTAAAGTATATTCCCCATGTTTCTCTTTTTTTATAAGATCCGGATTCAATTTCTTTTTCTGCACGCGCTTTTGCTTTGCTTCGGCGGAAAAATTAGTTTTTGCACTAGATGATTTTGCTCCTTGCGCTAATACAACAGAATTCCCGACGAGCAAAAAAGAACCTATAACCACATAACATATAAAACAATATAACTTAAAATACTTAGACTTCATTTTACTTCCCCCTTATGTCTGTTTCATAAAAAACAGCTTCTTTAAAGTTTTTCAAATCTTCCAGATCTTCAATTGTGTAAAACCGCCAACCCCGCCAATCACGCTTCGCCTTCTTGACTTTGCCTGATTTCTCCCAACGCATGATCGTTTTCGACGTAACTCCAATCTGGTTAGCTGCTTCAGTAATACTCATCCTACCATTCATCATCACTTACTCCTTTTTGATATTGCTTAACATATTATAATAACATTTTTTCAGGAACATGTCTAACTCTGTATACCTATATCTAACATTAGACAAATAGGTATATTACTCTGATTATTATTTATGCCAAAATTTTATATTTTGTTAAACTACTCCCAAAACAGGCATAAATACTTGTATTTAAATGTGTTACATGTTCTATTTTCATCATTTTTTCCATCTAAATACTTTGTTTTTAATAAATTACCAAAATAAATTTTAAAATATGGACAGTCTTGGACAGACTCAACTTGTCCTACATAGAAATAGTCTGTCCTTGAAATCTGTAAGTAATAAAGTATACCTAAAAAAATGAAAATTGCAAGGGGGGTGAGCTATTTTTTTTTAATTATATGAATTGAAAGAACTTAATGTCTTTTATAAGCCATTAATATCTGCCTGATGCTCCCGAAGTATTTGCTTCAATTCTATTTTAAACCATGGAGTATATGTAGACGAATTTTCCCGGACATCCCTACTAAGCTTTTCAATATTTACATACTTCCACTCTGCTATCTCACTAGGATTCGCTTTAACAGATTGCTCAGTTTTTCCCAGATAAACAGAACATAACTCATTCTCAGATCCCATATCTTTGAATTGCGCTTGGTATTTAAATTTAAACAAAAACTTTAATAAAGTAGCTTTTAGTCCAAGTTCTTCCTGCAATCGTCTCTGCACAGCTTCCTCGCAGCTTTCTCCCTCACGGGGATGACTGCACACGCTATTTGACCAAAAAAGCGGCCATAATAGTTTCTCTGCACTTCTTTTTTGCAACAACAACTGTTTTTTTTCGTCAAAAATAAATATAGAAAAGGCTCGATGTAAAATCCCGTTACCCTTATGGCTCTTTTCCTTAGTCTCATATCCGATAATATTATCTTTATCATCAACAAGTATTAATTTTTCATCTAGAAATGAAACTTTATTACCATCAACTTCCATTTATCTTACCCTTCTTCTCTATTACCCGACAAGCTTTCTAGCAACATCAACTATGTTTTCATAATCCAACCCGCAATCCTTGCGCAGCTGATTTTGATCACCGTGTTCTATGAATTTATCAGGAATCGCTATAAGCCTGATATCAGCCTTGATATTTTTAACCTGACACAATTCCAAGACAGAACTACCAAATCCGCCCTTTACTGAATTTTCTTCAATACTTATGGCTTTTCCTGATTTCCGAATAGATTGAGCAATTTCTTCATCCAGAGGCTTGGCAAATCTCGCATTAATAAGTGTAGCCTTAATCCCTTCCTGATCTAAAATCTCCCAAGCCTTTAGGGCCTCTTTAAAAACTGTCCCGATTGAAACAATTGTTAAATGCTCGCCATTTTTAACAAACTCACTTTTACCCACATCAAGCTGTTTAACAGCTCTTTCCTCAATGTTTTCTCCATAACCACGGGGATAGCGGATTGCTATTGGCATACCGACCTGCGTAGCAGTAAACAACATGTCCCGCAGCTCAGAAGCATCTTTAGGAGCCATGATAACCATATTCGGCACATGCCTCAGGTAAGAAATATCAAAACAACCATGATGAGTAGCCCCATCACTACCAACAAGCCCAGCACGATCAATAGCAAAAATTACCGGAAGCTCCTGCAAACAAACATCATGAATAATTGCATCATAAGCACGCTGCAGAAATGACGAGTAAATAGCACAAACCGGCTTTAACCCCTGTTTTGCCATACCCGCAGCAAAGACTACTGCGTGTTGCTCAGCAATTCCGACATCAAAAAACCGGTCTGGAAACCGCTCTTTAAAAAGAGATAATCCTGTTCCTTCAGGCATAGCTGCAGTTATTCCGACAATCTTATGATCACTTTCTGCCATTTCGACTAATGATTTCGCAAAAATTTCTGTAAAAGAAAGCGCCTCATGACAATGCAAATGCTCTCCACTTTCCACGTCAAAAGGATTAATTCCATGAAATTTTATTTTATTTTCCTCTGCATAAGCATACCCTTTACCTTTAACTGTTTTTAAGTGTATTATGGACGCACCTTGAGTGTTCCTAGCCTTTTCAAAAGCAACAAGCATAGCATTAATATCATGTCCGTCAACTGAACCAATATAGTTAAACCCCAGTTTTTCGAAAAGCAGTCCCGGAGATCCCACTTCTTTTAAATGCATTTTTAGTTCTAACAACTTATCTTTTAATCCGTCACCATGTTCGATTAAATCACCCAATGTTTTTTTAAGACGCTTATATATATCTGTATGCTCTATACGATGAGCATATTTTGAAAGAGCTCCTACATTTTTTGAAATTGACATCCTGTTATCATTAAGGATCACAATGACCTTAGTATTTAAATATCCTGCCTGATTAATTGCCTCTAAAGCATTCCCCCCGGTCATCGCCCCGTCCCCAATTACGGCTATAACTTCAAAATCTTTATTCTGCAAATCTCTTGCCTTGGCAATCCCCAAAGCAGCCGATATAGAAGTCGATGCATGTCCTGCTCCAAAACTATCGTGCTCACTTTCACTTGGCTTCGGAAATCCGCATAACCCCTTATATTGACGCAAGGTATGGAAACGGTCTCTTCTACCTGTAAGAATTTTATGAGCATAGCACTGATGCCCGACGTCCCAGATAATCTTATCCCGAGGACTATCAAATAAATAATGCAACGCCACTGTTAATTCTACTACACCTAAAGAGGCTCCCAAATGCCCCCCGGTCTTAGAAATATTCTCAATAATAAAATTTCGAACTTCTTCAGCTAATAGCGGAATATCTTCTTTTTTTATTTTTTTAAGCTCTTCAAGATTAGTAACTTTTTCCAATAGTTTAAATTTATTTTTTTCTTTCATCTTCATATACCTTTCGAAAAATTATCTCAAGTAAAAAAAATCCTCAATTAAGCTTAATGCTTCTTTAGCTTGAGCATATTGGCTGATTTTATTTTTTAATACTTCAGCATTCTTTTTGTACTTTTCTTCAATAAGAATTTTTTGCACAGAGACCGACAGCTCTGAAGCATTCAGATCATATCGATTTTGCACTGAAAAAGCATATTCCCCATAAGTCCATTTGCAATCAATCTTTTTAAATTCTTCTTTGCTTAACTTTAAAACAACAGCACAGCCAAGCTGTTCTAACCGCCGCCCGTTACCTTCTTGTTCTGAATGAAACGGAACAACAATCATTGGTTTGCCGCATGAAACTGTTTCCATCATTGTACCGTATCCCCCGTGAAAAATCACTAAATCTGCTTTAGAAATAATTTCTTGTGCTGGCACCCAATCAAAAAATTTTATATTATCCGGGATATCCGGTAACTCCGAAACAATGAATTTACCAGCGGTGGAAACAATCACATTTACATCTAGATTGCGTAGTGCTTCAATTACCGTGAGAAAAAAATTTCTACTACCGACTAAACCAGCACCGCCACCGATTGTAATATAAATCAGATGTCTTTTTCTTTCAGCAAATGATAAACAATCCTTGTTTTTTTCCGCTTCTCTTTTGAAAATTAATGACCCAACATATTTCAGATTTTTTTTATCCATAATTGGTTCAATCTCCGGAATGCTGGGGACAATATATAAATCTCCCTTTAGCAATTCTTCAGCTTTGCTAATTTGCGACATATTTAATTTAGTAAGCAAGGGATTAAATAGAGCGGCAGTCTTCGGAGCAATACATTCAGGGTATGGAGTCTTCCACCAGATAATACCTTTTGTTTCCGGGTGTGAAGCATACCGCACAATCTGCACCACCGGTAAGTCTAATTTTTTACCGACAAGGCCGGCAAGCATATGGGTATCCGCGATTAAAATATCCGGTTTAATTTTTTTGATAATTGTCTCATATTGCTTTAAACGGTTATTTATAATTTTCAGACTACATAGCCCATCGCGTAAAACCTGGTAATCAAGACCACTGAACTCAGTAAACAAAGGTGTTGAAGGATTGCTAATCTTTCGATTTTTCTGAAGAAATTTTTCTTTAATGGTTTGAACTAGTAGCTTCTGATTTATCAAAAAAGTCGTGAATTGAGATTTAAGCTTAGAATAAAACTTTGCATCACTTAAAATAAAAACAGCCTCATGTCCTTTTTGTTTAGCCTCTTGCGCTAAACAAATACAGCGACTAATATGTCCGAACCCACCACCACTATCACTGGGGAAAAACACAATCTTCATTTCTGTTTATCCTTTTTATTTTTAACAAAAGATTTGCGGAACCTATTCTCGTGATTTATCATTCCCTATATTTTTTTCCAATACCACCTAAATATAAACGAATCAAAAAACATGAAAACTGGTTTTAATAATAATACTTTCAATATCCATTTCGGATATCCGCTGGTAAACAATTTTAACCACATTCTAACAAAAGTCGGAGAAATATCCGTAAACTCCTCCATATAAATATTTTTTTCCTTTTTTATAAATCCGTCTTTTATTGCTTTATTATAAATTGCCGAACCAGGATACATTATCAAATGAAAGCAAGTAATACTGGTTCTGACCGGTAAGCGCAAAATAAATTTCAAGGTTACTATTATATCATCAGTATTTTCGTAAGGGTTATCAAATATAAACTGATAATTTATTAATGACGGAATATGTTTTTCATAAAATAAATTCCGGTATTTCTCAACAATAGATATTGCCGCAAACGTCTGTTCCGGAGTTTCTCGACGGTTATAAATTTTCAAAATCCGTTTGCTTGCCGACTCCACGCCGATACCAAATTTATATAGTAAGCCAGTTTTCGCTAAAAGCGCAAATTTTTCATCCTTAATTGTCGAAGGGCTCCCACTTGTGCCAAAAGGAAGCCCTACTTCTTTTTTCCACCGGTCACAAAATTCCTTTAATATCGGCAAAGGCATGGCAGTAATATTATCATCTGCCAGAAAAACCGCACCAATAACTTTTATATTTTCAATTGCCAACTTGATTTCTTTAAATAAATGATCTAAAGACCTAAATCTAAAATATCTTTGCCCTTCATATATCCGTTTTAAATATGAATTATTACAATAACTACAACTGTTCGGACAACCACGGCTTAATGCAGTAAGATAAATTATTTTATCCGGCACCGGACGTTTATAAATCCGGTCAATATCCACTATTAATTCTGGAGTTAATATTTGCAGTTTCCCTTCTAAAAAAACTTTTTGCTGATAAATTTTTGTATCTAAAACCGGTAGAGAATTTAAATCCTCGATTAAAGGACGCATTGGATTTAAAACACATTTACCTTCCTTAAGATAAGCCAGGTTCGGAATATTATAAACATCTTCGCCTCTGGCTAATTTCTGCGCTAATTCCACTGCGGTTTTATCCCCTTCTCCAACACAGACAAAATCCGTAAAATTAACCGAATCCTCAAAAGAAGCAGTCGGATGAGGCCCCCCCCAAATAACCGGAATATCTAGTTTTTCTTTCAGGGCCTTCGTAAAATCACTAGCCGCGCAAAACTCACTAGCTGCCAGAGATATCCCCACATACAATGAGCCGCGGATATCATCAATTATTTCATTCATAATTTCTTCAGTAGCAACAAAGCTTTTTAGCGATGGAGCACGGGAACCCCGAATATATCCGGCATAGCCTAAATGCAAATAATTAACTTCAAATCCGGCCTCCTGCAAACAAGCCCCAATTTGCCGTAAATTTAAACCAAAAAACCCCGGATAAAATGATATTAACGTAACTTTTTCCATGTTTTTTCTATTCTCCTGAACATTTTAACATTGATTTTAATTTATTTAGTTTAGCTTGTCGGAGTTTCCTTTTTGTAAACCAGGAAACATCAGACAGTTCATTTTTAACTAAATCTGTTCTCAGCTTAAAAAATCTGACAACCTCATCAGCTTCATATCCCTTTAAGAAAAGAGGAAAAAAAGAATACATGGGAGAATAATTGTAAATCAAGCCAGCATTCTCAACTCTTAAAATAAATTCCTTGAGTTTTTCTGAAGCGCGCAAAGCATCCATCGTCGGAGTTTTCCACATACAATAATCGTATTTATCTCCAAAATAACTAATATTATGTTTGATTTGTTCATCAAAAATTATAGACCCCGGCAACATATAAAAACAATAAATCTTATATAACTTCAAGGGGGAATTATTTATCCAATTAATAGTGTTATTGATGCTTTCTTCAGTTTCCCCAGGAAAACCGACCATAAAACTGCCATAAGCAGTGATCTTTTGTTTATCCAAAAGTTCTAAACAGCGCATATTTCCGTCAACCGTAGTCATCTTATTCATTAATTTAAGCATCCGATCATCGCCACTTTCTATACCAATATTGACAATTTTACATCCTGATTTTTTCAAAAGCACTACATTCTCTTCTGTGATTGAGCTTGAACGAATACCGGCAAACCACTTAAAATCAAATTTCTCATCAATCATCATCTGGCAAATTTGCTCAATCCGTTTAGGATGGACAGCGAAATGATCATCGGTAAAAGCTAAATACTCTATCCCCGATTTTTTAATCTCTCTTAATTCATCACGCACACTTTCTAAAGAACGCTGCTCCAGCTTCATTGCTGCTTTTTGGAAAGTACAGAATTTACAACGAAAAGCGCATCCCCGGCTAGTTCGGACAAAAGCTATCCCTTTAGTAAGCTCGGTTATTCTCGACCAATCAGGAAAAATATTATTAAAATCAACAAAATCTATCTTGCGCTTAGAATACTCAACTTTTTCTTTATTTCTAAAAACAAGATTATCTATGTCATTAACTGATTGTTTATTTTTCAAACATCTGAATAATTTATCTAAGGTAGGCAATCCATTCTCTTCCAGAATACAATAGATATTCTCATCGATCAAAAGCTTTTCAAATTCTAAATGCAACTTACCCTCATCGGTCAGCTTACTTAATAACACACTACTGCCAATAACAATAGGTACTTCCTTATTTAATTTTCTGACAATTATTATTAATTCTTCAATTTCTGAAGCATTCATAAAATAAGTCGCAGAAATCACAACTGCCAGAGGGTTATTCTCCAATTTATCTTTCAGCTCTCTTTCATATAAAGCAATATTATCCATACTAATCGGACAATAACCCTTTCTTAATAAAAACTCATAAATATACACAGCTGTTATTGTGGGAATCCCTGTTGGGTTGAAAAATCTCTCATCATATTGTGGCTGATAAACATATTTTTTATCATTTAAGACAAAATTAAGTAACTCAAAAATTCCAAAACGCCAATTATTAATCCATTCGGGAATTTCGATATTGTAAAGAATTCTCGCTTTTATTTTTTTAACACTCTTCAGCTTTGAAATGTTTTTTAGAAAATATTTATTTTTAATATTGTATAAATTTAAAAAAAGACGCTTAATGAAAGATTTTTTTGTATCTATTGCCGGGATCCTATTCCTGCAAATTATGATTACCTCATCGTTCTTCATTCTCTTCTCCTTCTAAAACATAGATCATTCCACTATCGGCATCGACAAATATTTTTTGTCCGGTTTTAATTTTCTGGGTTGCTGTAAATAAATTGCCTACAGCCGGTATACCTATTTCCCGAGCAACAATCGCTCCGTGCGACAAATAATTCCCCATATCAGTTACAATCGCACCGGCAATTGCAAACAATGGCGTCCAACTTGGATTAGTTGAAACTGCCACTAAAATCTCACCGGCCTTTAAAAGCCCCATATCTTTTTTGCTCTTTATCACTCTGGCAATGCCTGTATAAGTTCCACTGCTTAAGGCTAATCCCTGCATGCTTAATCCCGGGGACTGTTTATAAGCGATTTTTTCTTCCCTTCCACTTTTGTAAATCCTTATTTGTTCAAAAGACTCCTGCTGGGATAAACGTTCCCAATCTAGTTTTCTTTGATCAATACACTCCTGTTCTATCTGAAAATCTTTTGTGCAAACCTCATCTAATGTCTTAAAAAAAATATCATTTACAGTCTTAAAATTATTTTTTTGTGAAAGTGAAAGTGCCTGTTTGCGAATTTGAAACATTATCCTAACAATATTTTGCTTTATAGCCTCTCTCCAGATACTACACTTCTGAATATGACGAATTAAAACCTTAACTGGCAACCGAAAGAATAAAGGAATACTTTTCAATACAAGATCTTCCGTTTTAACTCGTCTCTGGATACGAGAATCTCTTTCTTTTTCAAAATTGATCTCTGTTTTTTGTTCAATATAATGCTTAAGTGTTATCTCGACAAAACTATGATCCTCAGCCCAACGAGGATAAACTAACTCAAATTCTTTTAAGGATTGATGCCCGAATTTTTCCAGAAAAACATCCCACTTTTTCGCAGAATCTGCTCCATACTTAGAAATCAAAGTGTGCAAAGAACCTTGGGAATTTTTTATTTTCGCTAATAAATGGTCTTCTTTGCGTATAAAAGAAGCCAATTCCCATAAAGCTTCGCTTGCTGCTGTACTCTCGATTTTTCCCAGCCCGGTAACTAATCCATCCATCATCACTGATACTTTTTCACCTGGCATATTTTCTTTAATCAATCCACCTATAATTATGGTGCCTAGTTCAAAGAAAATAGCTACTTTAACATGTATTCTCATGTTTTGTTCTAAAAGTTCTCTTAAATCTTTTAACGCTTCTTTTTCTGTCAAAGTCATTATTTTACTCAATCTCCGAGAAAATCGCTTTTGAGCTACTTGCACAAAAAAAGGTAACGTTATAAAAGACACAAAATAAAAAAATAAAACTTTAAACAGTATAAAAGGCTTTTGTTTTTTAATATCCTGCACATTATAAATTTGTTTAAATGCTGTTTGGTTACAATAAGCTCTGCCGTCAAAAAGAGAAAATAAATCATGCTCAAGGGGTATTAGACCTAGGCTTGTTACCGCATTTTTAAAACCTTGATTCGTCGCCTTATTCACAACTGACCAAGTGAACGGAGTTACAACGTCCGGGATAACATCTGCTACATTATCTCTAGTCCACAAAATATATTCATCATGTTTGATCTTACCTATCGTGATTGGCCTTACCTGCAAAACATACAATTTATTATTTTGATAAGCCCATTCGATATCTACTGGATATTTAAACAACTTTTTTAGCTTTTGAGCTAATCGGGAAATTTCTTCTATCTGTTCATTATTTAAAACAGGATGATTAGATAATTTATCCGGCAGTTTGCTTAATTCTTGCGGATTCTCAGGAGAACGCCAATATCTTTGCTTTCCGGTAATCACATGATTTATATTTCCACTATCTATATCAAGCTCATATTGATCGGATACCGCTTCCCCGCTTACTAATGCCTCAGCCAGACCACAAACTGCATTAATAATGATAATTTTTTTTTCGGGCTGGTTAGGATCTTGGGTGAAGCATACTCCCGAACTAATTGGAGAAAGTACTTTTTGAATAAGCAGAGCCATTCTCTTGGGCTTATCCATCTTATTCGCCTGAATCCCCTGTTCATAGGATTTAACATGCGGAGAATCACCAGATTGCCAACAAGCCTGACATGCATTCTTAATTTCAGAAATCTCGTTTTTACAAATCAAAGACAGATACTGCCCCGCGTAAGAAGCCTGGGCGCTATCCTCTGATTCTCCTGATGACCGGACAATCAGCAAACAATTATCAAAAAAATATTTTCTTATATCCGAATAAAGCTGTTCTAAATTTTCTTTATTATTGAAAGCAGTATAAGCTTGAAAATTTAAAATCACCCCTTCAGGCACAACAAACCCCGCTTTATAGCAAATCGCACAATTAAACGCCTTTGCCCCCACAAAGGGCAATCCTTCAGCATAAGATTGATCGTATGTGTGAATAAATTTATTAAGCACCAAAAACAAACCTCTCTAATTTTCCATATTTTTTATCTTGGATTTCTCCATTAATTGACATTTGGGCTTTGACAACTGTTTGTAAATATTGCCCCTTACCTAAGAGTGACTTTAACCATTTCGGATATGATCTTACCCTTAATAGATAAAACAAACTCACTAATAATGTATTTAACCGGTTATTCTTTGTCATTCCTAAAGGAAAATCCTGAGACACAGACTTACAATCAGAAATTAAGCTGATCTCATATTGTTTCTCAGCCGTAAAATTCAGTTTCATATTGTATTGTACTCCACTTCTTATACTATCATTCTCTTCTTCACTAACTTTCAAATCAATAGCATTAATTTGTTTACCGTTTTTATCCAACAAACATAAAATCCTAAGTTTTTCTGCCTTCCCTTTTAGTTCAATTTCAGAAAATATAAATGTAAAATCCGCAAAAAACACTCGGATCCAAACCCAGCCCTTAAACTCTCGAGCGATATTAAGGTTACCCCAATTATGGTCATGATACGCGATGCCCTCAATATTTATTTTTTTCTGATCAATTTCAATCTTCCCTGTTGCTTGCGCCCGGGGTAAAGGAACAATCCAATTAAACAACTCCTTATTTTTTTTATTTTCATAGACACATTCACTTTTGTTACAAAAAAAAGGCAATTTACGTTTTAAAGTTAAATCAACTGCAACATCTTTCTCCTTAACAAAAATTTTATAATCCCCATTATTTTCTTCTATTCTCCCACCCGGAAAAATAATTTTGCAGCAATTTTTATCTTGAACAACCTCTGCCCGCGAATAGCGTAAAACCCGCACTGTCGATTGAACCGGATCATTATTGTTTTTATTAAGATTTTCATATATCCGAATAACTAAAAGGCATAAATTATTTCTCAGACTAAAGACTGGAGACTGCCATTCTATATATACATTTCTCCCATCTTCTAAATCAAAATCAAAATACCACCATTCGAAAAACTTACTCTGATCTTCTATATAAGAGCCATCATGCCGCAAAGATTTTACTTGATCCATAGATTCCCTTTTTTAAAAATTACAACTTATTTTGGTTAACAATTAATCTCCCGCACCTGCTCCGATAATTATTAACAGCATCTTATTTATCATATTCCCCCCACAGTTTTCAAGCGGTTATTACACAACACCAGCAAGGGGAAAAATATTCTTTTAAAAGTAATTTTCGTAGACATGTCCTGCAATAACTTTTTAGTATAAAAATTCCTCGTCATTCGGGAAAATTCCTTTCGGGCAAACTTTTCATTAATAAAATAATCTGAAACAATTTTCCCTGACAAAAGCGCTCCAGAAATCCCATTTAAATAAAATGGATCGATCATTCCGCTCATCGTTCCCGCTAAAACTATCCCCTCTTTTTCTATGTTTTTATTCTGGGGAATACATCCGGAAGAAAATGTCCAGGTTTCAAAGGAAATCTTTTCTTTTTCCCAAATAAA
Organism: PVC group bacterium; assembly: GCA_024231215.1. GTDB lineage: Bacteria > Omnitrophota > Gorgyraeia > B26-G9 > B26-G9 > JAAEQR01. The sequence continues at coordinate 362,430 of JAAEQR010000142.1, forward strand.
ATCTTCAAATCTTTTTAAGCTATCGCTATTCATTGAATTACGTGAGAATAGAAGCCCAAACATACAATCATCATATGATGCAAGATAAGCAAACTCTCCGTTTGTATAATCACCAAAACAAGATACTGCGATATTTTTATTTGGAGTAATTCCTGAAGCCCTAAACCCATGAATCATCTTATATTTGATACCGCATATTTGATAAGCCGGAATCTCTAATCCGCAGGAGACTATAGCTTTTGATCTGTCTTTTTTAAGAATACTTAAAGTTTCCTGATCAAGCGGCTGATCATAAATAAACTTCACTCCTAAGCCACAAGCAATTTTATAAAGATACTTTTCAATTGAATTTTCATGGCCGCCTTTTAAACACAAAAAAGCATTCGGAGGGTTAACCGCATGAGTTTTTTTGTCATAAAAATATATCGAATGGCTTACCGCCCGGCGAAAACACCGCGATATATCAATGCCAATGTATTCCGAGGTACGGTCAATATCCATATATTGCAAATGAACAGACGGATGCCATTTAGGATCACCTCCTACTGTTTTTCTGCTTTCAATGATTTCGGCTTCAAAACCTGCCTTGGCTAAATTTATACCGGCAACCAATCCGGAAATGCCTGCTCCATAAATTTTAATTTTTTCCACTTTTAAATCCTTATTGATTTTAAGCTAATCTTAAAACTTTATTATTTAAACATTTACTTATTAACGCGTTACTTTTAATAAATTTAAAATTTCAGAAATTTTTTCTATTTTTAGTTCGCCAAACATAATCAGAAAAATAAAATAACAAAATAAACCCACAAAAAACGGGATCAGGAAAAACATATCTTTCAGGAAAAATATTATTCCTCCGGCCAAAACAGCGGCGAAAGCAGGCTTAAATATTAAACTGATCAAACTGGGACTGTTTTTAAACGACTCCCTGAATAAACGCGATTTCATTATGAGCACGAGGAAACCGCAAAAAACAGTTGTCGCACTTGCACCAATGTAGCCATATTGGGGAATCAAAATAAGATTTAAGATGAAATTTGCGCAGATTATAAGCAATGAGCCCAGCATTAAGATTTTAAGTTTTTCTTTCTGCACAATCAAAAACAGCCCCATTGGCCCGGCAAAATGATTCAACAAGAAAGACCAGATTAAAATCCTGAAAACCTGAGAACTAAGGGCAAATTCCTTTCCGAAAACAAATGGCACAATTTGCCCGGAAAGCAAAAATAGTGCTACCGTCAAAAAACTGGAAAAAATTATCATTACTCTCATTGATTTAAGATATATTGGGTATGTATTTTCTAAAGAGCTCTTACTTTGGGATGATATAAATGGCAACATCGCACCCATAAAACAACCGGTTGCCACACCTAAAGCTTCATTCAGTTGAACCGCCACCCCATATATTCCTACATCCTGCATAGTTTTCATTTTAGAAAGCATGATAATATCCATTCTTCTTAATAAAATGCTTAAACCAATAAGAGCAAAAAGAGGAAAAGCCTGTTTTAAAAGACTATTTACTATCTTCCGATCAAATCTGGGTTTAAATTTGACAAAATCCTTTTGAACAATGTAAAAAAGCACAAGTGAAGTAACTCCTGTGCCCAAGATCATCAGCAATATCATTCCGCCAAGATTTAAACCTAACCGAAGAAATAAAATACCCAATATCGTAAAAAAAACAGAAAGAACTACCCCCACAACAGAAAAGATTTCCATTTTCTCAAATCCACTCAGAATTGCCGTTAACCGACTAATTACTGAATTAAAAAAAATGGTAAACCCAGATAAAACTATTAAAAACATCATCTGTTTAGAGTAACCTAAATAGAAAGCTATAATTACCATCCCTATCCAAGCCAACAATGAAAAACCGATGGACAGAAAGATTGAATTACCGTAAAGCTCTGGAGCTTTTGTCTTGTCTTTGGCAATTTCCCGGGTGACGACAGTTGATAAGCCAAAATCCGCAAAAATATTAGCAAAAGCAAGAAAAGCTAAAATAGTGGAAAACATTCCGAAGCCGTCCTGAGAAAGATATCGAGCCACGCAAGAGATGAAAATTAGATTTATTACCCCGGTTAACACTTTATTCCCGAGTAAAGCAATCGTATTTTTAAGAACTCTAAATAGATTTGTTTTTTTGAATTCCATTTGTTTCCGCTTGATCCTCAACTGAAGCAACCTCCAGCCCGGCTACTCCTTATCTCTCTGTTCCGATGATTTTTTCTGCAAAGATTGCGCATGCTGAATCTTTTTCTTTAATAGGTTAAATATTCGCGAGTTACTCCCCTTAGGATAAAAAATTACAAAAAGGGATGATAAATGTTCCCTTGTGCTGAAATCGGAATAATTAAAATTAATAAAAAATAGTAATGTTGTGAATATAATTAAAAAGGGAGAATAATTAAAAGTCATAATTAATGTGAGATATATCGGCAATATTACATGGGGGAAATAAACGTGTAAAAGATTGTAAGGACTCGTCCATTCTCTTAATTCCCATCTATAATACGGATCATAAAAATCCTTTTTCTTTAAATTATTTATATCTAAATAGACTGTCCGTAAAAGCAGCACCGCAAACAAAAAAACAATCGGTAAAACAGGCGAAAAAGTATAATAAAATGACATGGGCGGTACTTTTACTAAAATAATCATCATAAATACAGCCCATGAGATTCTTTCAGTGAAAAGCGCTTTTCTGTAAAACTTTGTCATTCTTTCCACGCCTATTTTAGACCCAAGGGTCAAGGTTCCTGATTTAGCATCATTAACCGAATCAAATGCTTGATGACCTATTTCCTTGGCAAGACCAACTACGGTGGCACAGCAAGCAATTGCCCACATATCCCATCCTCCGAATACTCCAAAAGCTGAAAACAAAAGCATTATCGGCAAAGGAGACTGAGCAAAACAAGCTGCTACTATTCCCAAACTTCTCCTCTCTTTAAACCTTATTGGTTTCAGAGAATAAAAAGTGGCTAGAAATAACTGTGTCATCCATAAATAAATAAAATAGCTTTTCCCGACAAACAGTATTCCTGTCAAGATTGTTAGCAAAAAAAGAATGCTCAGAATAGATACAGCTTTAGCATTACTAATATTTTTAAAAGTATTACTCTTGCCCTCTTGCGTATCCGGTTCCTTATCTCCGAATTCATTGACTAAGTACCCATAAAGACTAGATATGGAGGCAAAGGCAATAAAAACAAAAAAATCCCTGATAAATATAAGTGAGTACGTAGAATATGCCAAACAAATGTAGAAACATGTAATACAAAAAAAAGGCAATTTATCCGTAGCCCAATCTGTCCAGCGAAGAGTTTTAAGAATTTTTGCTTTTTCCCACATAATTACTTCCATTCCAAATTTTGAGTGTTCACTTCTCGCAATAACAACCCATCTCGCAACCCTCGCATCTTCGCAAATATGGGTTTTTTGTAACCAAAAAGTATTTTTTTCATCACAACCCACAGGAATTCCGCAACGATAAAGCATATAAATTTAATAAGGTTACACAAAGAAGCATTCTTCCGGACAAAGACCGCAGAGCCCCTTCCCATTAAATAATACCAACGCGGATTACGGTCTCCTCCTGTGCTTGCTGCAACACTATGCCATATCTTTGCTTCTGGCACATGGATTATCTTATATCCCTTAGCTCTTGCGCGTACGCACCAATCAACATCTTCGAAATAGGAAAAATATACGGGGTCAAGCAACCCTATTTCATCAATAACTTTTTTCTTAATAAGCAATCCACACCCAATTATAAAATCAACTTCTCGAATATGATCATATTGCCCATCATCCTTGTTATTACAGGCGAGCGATTCAATCACATATTCCCGAAAATTAATTTTGCCTCCAATTGAGTATAGATACCCGGGATGCAGTTCTAAGTGGTACATTTTGGGTCCTAATATCCCTATCTGCGCATTCTTTTCTCCCTCAGCAACAAGATGATCCAAAACAAAACTATCTACCATCGTGTCATTATTGAGCAAAAAGATATAGTCTGCCCCATTTTTAAGAGCATAACGCATGCCGACATTATTGCCTTCGCTAAAACCAAGGTTTGTTTTGTTTTGAATTATTTCAATGTCCGGGAAATTTTCAGAGATACAAGACACTGACCCGTCAGTAGATCCATTATCAACAAAAATCACTTCGTAATTAGGATACTTTAGCTGTCTGATACTATAAAGACATTTCAGGCTGTCTTGTTTACCATTCCAATTTAATATAATAATCGCTACTTTAGGATACATTTTGCTCTTTTCGTTTATTTGTAAGCCGCATCAAAAATTTTCGGGACCGAAACCCCTCATTTTGAGCCTGCGCCATAAGATGGGAATAAATGTACCACTGAAAAGATTCTTTTTTTATGAATTTAGAAATAATCCAAAGCCATAAAGGTAAAACTTTACTGTTAAAAAACAATTCCCGAAGAACTTCTTTGATAATTTTCTCCAATGACGAATAATCACGTAAACCAAATTCAAACAAAACATTTCTTTCATCAGTTAATTTTGATTCCCAGATTGCCAGTGCCGCCCCCAGCCTTTTATTATGCAAGATAAAGGGCTTGGGATCCTCAAAAATATGATAATGATAAACACAAGCATTAGGGTTATACTTAATACGCAGCCCTTTTTTTCCCAGGCGATGTCCTAACTCTCTATCTTCGTGAGCAGCATAAGGAAAATCTTCATCGAACAGCCCGTTATTTATTAAAAAATCTTTCTTGGCCGAAATATTACAGGTTATGAAATCAATCGGTCTAGCTTCCTCTAACCCTTTTATTTTATCAAACTCACCAATTAAATAGTGACTGGCAAATATAGGCACTGGAATACCCTCAGCCCAGGTAGCATATCCTAAGATTGCTATGTTTTCATCAGGCCATTTTTTATGGCAAATAACATGTTGTTCGAGAAAATCATCGGCCGGGATAGTATCATCATTGATAAAAAGAACCAGAGGATATTTTGCTTCTTTAATACCTCGATTTCTGGCAATAGCTGGGCCCTTATTTTCCTGAAATAAGTAGCGTATGCTAATCTTGCACGACTGGCAATACTGCAAAATGCTCTCTCTGGTCCCGTCAGTAGAACCATCATCGACAATAATTATTTCAAAATTTGAAAGAGAAAAAGTCTGCCTATTAAAAGCATCCAGGACACGAAATAATACATCTTTTCGATTATAAGTCGGCATAATTACTGTAAGCATATCAAACCTCAACATTAAGATTGTCTCAAAAAATTATATTGAAAATCAAATAGGCGAAGAACTATCACAAATAAAATCAGCTAATTGGCAAAGCAACCCCGGAGATTCTAAAGCGCCTACAGAATTCTTGGCCAAGGATATCTTTTTACGCGCCATTTTACGGACTTTTCTCTGTCCATGAACAGCAACATAAGACATTTTTCTCTGTTTTTTATCTTCATCCGTTACTGTACTAATTTTTTTCTTGAATTCGGCAGCATCCAGTAAATCATCAAATATTTGGACAGCTATTGCAATATTTTTAGCATACGTTGTCAAAGCTTCTAACTCATTTTCATTTGCACCTGATACAATGGCTCCGCTTTTAACAGCAACATTGATCAATTCTCCTGTTTTATGAGAGCATATGTATTCAAGAACATCCTTATCCATGAATTTTCCCCTGGAAAACATATCAACCACTTGACCGGCAATCAAACCTGTCATCCCGATAGATTTTGAGAGTTCCTGCATCAAATGTAACGCCAATGTAGCTTCCTTATAGCCATTGCTTACAAGTGCAAAAGCAGAACTTAATAAGCAATCACCCGCAACAACAGCCATATTTTCCCCGTACACTTTATGATTAGTGAGTTTTCCATAACGATAATCTCTATTTCCTGTTGCTGGCAAATCTTCATGAATAAAAAAGCCTGTATAAATGAGTTCAATTGCACAGGCAACAGGCATAAGCATTTCTGCCTTGCCTCCAATAATCTGGCCGGTAGCAATACATAGTAGTGCCGGCCTGAGGCGTTTACCACCGGCAAATATACTATAGCGCATTGCTTCAATCAGAATTTTTGGAATTCCTGCTTTTGGTTGAAGATATTCGTCCAAAGCTCTATCGATATCATTTTGTGTATTATCTAAATATGTTATTATTTCCATTTTTAAACCTTTTGCCTCCCCAATTATTTAAAAATTAACTCTTTTTATATATGCCAATAGCAAAGCCAATTCCCCAATAAACTAAACCCATTGCAAACAATACCAATACCAAAGGCCTTTTTGTGATTACTTGTGGCTGATATCTTAAAAAAACGATACCTGTTCTGATAAATTTTACAACCGCTAAAAGTGGAACCAGCAATAGCCCGAGCAAAGAATTGCGCGCGATAAACGAACCTTCCAGGTTAACTACTTTCATCACTTTCGCGGTTATTTCCCCGATTTTCCGCTGATGAACGAAAAATTCTTTTAAATTAGACCGATGCAGATGCCTGACCTGAATATCTGGTGAAAAAATAATTTTCTCACCCTTCTGCCGTAAATTATAATTAAAAACCAGATCTTCTTGAGGATAGTACTTTCCGTCAAAAAATCCAAACTTCTCAAAGATGTCTTTTTTATAGGAAATATTACACGTTGGTATATGGACTGCCTCATGTCTGGGGGCTCCGGGAAGAAACTCACGAAATTCCGCAATATACCCAGCCCAGCCAATCAGATCACTTTCCTCATTAGCTATATCTACCGCACCTCCTACAACATTATACCCTTGATCATAAGCAGTTTCTATGTTTTTCAGCCAATCATAACTGGCAATACAATCCGAATCAATAAATGCAATAATTTCCCCTTTAGCTTTCTCTATTCCCAAATTACGAGCAGTCCCCGGATCTGTTTTTTCTTCTAAGTGGGTCAATTTAGTATCAGGATATTCTTGTCTTACAATATTCGGAGTATTATCATCAGAACTATCCACTAGAATTATTTCATATTCGTTTTCATAGGATTGGTTTTTGAGAGAATCAATACATTTTCCAATCGTCTGCTCAGAATTATATGAAGGAATAACTATTGAAATCACTTTTTTGACTCCTTTGGAGCAAAAATTAAATACTGATGATGTGCCCATAGTTTTTGGATAAGATACGGCGAATTTTCAAGCCAAGAATGTTTCATTATTTCTATTTCCATCTGCGGGTTCTTTCCGCTAAAATAATCAAGAATACACAAATAATCATTCTGCCCTAAGCTATCTTTCTTAGGTTTAATACCTATCTTAGCTAAAAGTTCCTCTTTTTTCATAGCAATATCAGGCCACCAAGGAGTATCTAAATACCCCTGTTTTTGCAAATTCCAGCCTAAGTTCTTTAAAAAACTTTTTATCTTATTCGCATCTATATGCTCTGGATATGGAATACCCTCTTGCTTAGCATCTTTCATCCTCATTTTACAAAATACATTTGATTTATTAGGAATACAAATAAAAATGACTTTTCGGCTTACCCGGCTCAACTCCCTTAAAAAATTATCAAGCTTCGAGATATACCACAAAGCCGCAAAATTCCAGCTTAGATCAAAAGCCTTATCATCAAACGGTAAAACTTTATTATCAATAGCACAATGTTCAATATGTACAGCTAAAGCTACTTCTTGCCAAACATCCTTGATCTTATGAATCCTTTCCTCATCAAAATCAGTAATAGTCACTGGAATTTTCTTAGCTACCCACCATAGGCTATTAATGCCAGAAACTCCCGTCATCCCAAAGCTAGGTGTTTCGAGAACATTCTCAATCCCATATTTATTTTTCATATCTTCAAAATAACCATGCAAAATAAATCGTTCATAAGTCGATCCCAAACCCTCATGATGGTTTTTAAAATAATCACCCCAAGTAGTGCTAATTGCCATACTTGCCTCTTTCTAGTTTTTTATTCGATATACCGGACATAATGGCGAATCAATAATTTTCTCAAACTCAGCTCCATCCCCCATAAGTTTTTTAGCGAGACTGTTCGCCTGAGAAAGCGTTCTATTTAATAGTTGTTTTTTTTGAATACGCTCCGCCCCCCATAACTTCTTAGCTAGCGGTGAGGGCCAATAAAGACTTTCTGAAAAATAAACTGTCCTTCCTTTGAAAAGCTCCTCAGCCGAATCAACTAAATTAAAAAAATCTCTAACATTTGATGACCAGTTTAGCCAAAAACTTTCCTCTAACCTATTAATTGTCTGCTTATTTGGATACCGAGTGTCTCGGATAAGCATATTCGGCCGGCCGCTAAGAATAAAAATGTTTTCTTTGTCATTTACTGAATACCAGTAGCAAACACCGAAATTATATTTTGAGAACATTATCGCTCTAGGCTCATATATTTCATGTAACTCTGCTACAACTCTCTGTATTTCTACAGCATTCCTTTTTTCCTCAGATACTAACATATTCAATGACACCACTAAATAAAAAAACAACACAACTGCAACAAGTGCCTTCCCCTGATTCTTTTTCTTAAACAGTTTAATAATTCCTTCAGACGCAAAAAAACTAACTGGTATAAATGTTATTATGAGATGGTCTCCGGAAAGCAATCCTAAGTTAAAAATATATAATAAAAACGGCAAGAACCAGGCCCCAAAGAAAATTAATACTTTTCTGTTTTCTTTTAACAAAACAACCACTCCCCCTAAAGCAAACAGGGAAATTATGTTAAAAGAAACGCCATACACTTTAGCCAACTCAAAAAAAACATATCCGCTTATCTCAAAAAAATTAACTGTTTTCACAAAAAGTTCCGGAACAAAAACAGCCGCTGCAAAAACCTCCACAACCCTTTCCGGTTTACACAAGAATAAAACTGCTAAAATCAAAAAAGGCAATAAAAACTTAAATAGCCCTATTTTCCCAGCTTTCTTTTGCACCACGAGACATCCCAAAGGAAACAATGCCAATAATGAGGTAGGCGTTATAGAACAAGCGACAACTTCAAATAAACCGGCCGCCAAGAAATGTCCCTTAAGGATTAAAATTGCTGCCAACATTATCACAGCCAACTGCGGGATATATACCTCCCCATGCAAAGAAAACAACATAAATGTTCCAGAAAATAATAAGATAAATGCGGCAATCAGACTTTGCAAACGATTATTCGTAAAATTAAGCGTCAGCATATACATACAAACAACACAAATAGCCGAAGCCAACACGGAAAGATATCCGAGAGTAAGCAAGGAACTAGCCCCCCCCATTCTCATAAAAAAATGCATAATTGCCCCAATAACATAATAACCAAAATGGACAACCGTAGCATCAAAGCTCGACAAACTGCGAGCATATGTATAGGTATCACCATTTGCCGGCGGATGAATCATAAAAAATGGCAAAACAACAAGTACCCCTAGGAATAGAAGGGTTTCTATTTTATGTTTTTCCCAATTCTTTTTTAAAAATTTAGAGATTTTATTTTTCATCAGTAATCGCCTCTAAATATGCAGTAAATTTTTTTTCTGTGTCGGAAAACTCGAAATTATTTCCAGAATCAGGCTGCGTCGGCAAATAATACCAATCTTTTGACAACAACTGCATCCTAACACTCCACTTTTCATTTTTTATAAATTTAAAAATCAAATTAGCGACAGAAAAACATATATCTGGGATCTTCAACATTCGGGGATATTTCTTCTTATAAAAATTAAAATAAATCAAATCTGCTAATCTGCTTAAAATGATAGATTGCTTATCGGCAATAACAAACACGTTACTTTTTTTAATATCAGCTGATAAAAAAAAGCTGAAAACTTCTGCTAGTTTTTCCACATCAAGAAGATGGATTTTAGTATCGTGTGAAGGAAGAACCAACATCCTCCTTCGTATCAGCTTTATTAAAATAGAAGAGAATCCGTTATCATTCTTTCCGTAAGTTATTGTCGGTCGAATAATTACCGCATCTAACCCCTTTTTTACAAACTCCTGCACCGTCTGCTCAGCTTTAGCCTTAGAATTATGATAATCATTATCCGGAGCTAATACCGTATCTATATCCGCCGGAACCTTTTGGGGGATAGTTCCCAACACTCCGACCGAACTACAAAAAATAAACCGCTTAATCCGATGTTCTAATGAAGCTTCAAGTAAAATTTGCGTACCTTTAACATTGACTTGCTCATAGAGATGCTGCAGTCCTGCTCCGGTCCCGCGTAATGCAGCACAGTGAATAACATAAGCTATGGGGAATTTTTCAAATATATCTAAAACTGTTTTCTTATTATGGAATTCTCCTTTTACAAGAATAACTTCTTTTGTTTTTAATTGCTCTGTATTTTTATAATTAACATCCTCCCGAACAATAGCAACAATATTATATATATTTTGTTCTATTAACTTTTCCGCAATATGAGAACCTATAAATCCAGTTGCTCCAGTTATAAACACACATTCTTTATTCATTTCATCTTAACCTCAAAAAATTCCATCCTACCCGGCATAATGTCTTTGCATGATGCAAAATATTCGTATAGCTGGCATTAGCCAATGGACAATAGCATTCTTTGTTCTTAATACACTTTCGTGCTTTATTCGCCTCTTCAGAAAACCAGACCTTTTTAAAATCGTAATCCGCTTCTCTCAGGTTACCAATACATTTTGCTGTTATACAACACATCCAGACATCACCCTCAGGCGCTACCTGCGCGGAAGCAAAACCAGCAAAACACGGGATAACCTGACGATGCTCCCGTAAAATCTGTTTCACCATGCGATAATACTCAATGCGAAACACTCTAGTAATTTTCCCTGCTTTACTAAAATCACCGGTTTTCAGTTTGTCGCTAAGGAAATCTACAGCTTTTGCATATTCCTGATAATCAGGAGAAATTCCGGCATTCATGGTTCCAAGCTCCTGACGCTCTTCGGCAATTTCCGTAACATAGGAATCCGGCTTCAATGCACTTAAATGCTCGTAAATTTCCGGAATACGCGAAACATTAAATCTCGAAATTACAGTGTGAATACCCACGGAAAGATTCGGTAGTTTAAGCGCTTTCAAAGCAAAAAATGTCTTTTTAGCCTTTTCATAATTTCCCGGAACTCCGCGAATAACATCATGCCTTTCTCCGATATCGTCGATAGAAACATTAATCACTATCTGAGACTTCTTGCAATACTCAGCAATCGTTTTAACCAAATCCGGGATTTTATCTGCCAGCAAACCGTTTGTAGGGATATTAATAATTGCCGGGCCACAATCCTGATATAAAGAACATACAATCTGTTCGATATCACTGCGAAGAAACGGTTCTCCCCCGCTTATTGTTACCCATACAACACTTTTGCCAAATTTTTTAATTATTTTTTTCCACTCTACCAGGGATAATTCCTCAGACTTTTTTTTGTATATATTACAGGTTTTACAACTTGAGTTACACTGATAACTGAGACTAAGGGTAAGATTCATCGGCAGTTTACGAGGATAACTAAACAAGCGAAATAAATAGTATCCAGGAATTTTTGAAATTACTTTCAGCATATTTAATCCCACTTCTTAGTTGAAGTGGAAATCTCCCATATAAAGGGATTGTTCTTACGAACATAGAAATCATAATACCCTAGAGCTCGGCTATAAAGCTCTAAGCATATAGCTCCTATAGCCCACATATTCTTTTTCATATCCCACCAATATTTTTTCTTTAAGATAAGCTCAATCATGCTTCTTGCCGGATTCTGAGTGCTTACTTTGTAATTTCGTGTCTTTTTCAAATACTCATGTCCGGCAGTTATCCGTCTTCTTTGTCTAATAAAATCACGTATCGTCTCTGGGCCTTTATTATAAACAATCGCGTCCTCAACATACGCAAGGTTATATCCTTCTTTTCTTACAATAGATTCAATACTTGCTTCGTCCACTGCCGTATCATTAGATATGGATCTGACAAAATTTCTAAACGCCACCAATTCTCCCAACTTTGGAGTTATAAGTGCCACCTGATGGTGTTTCAACCAGAGGAAATGAACTGTAAAACCTATAAAGGTATCCTGAGAATTAACTGGAATCGAACGAGCCCCTGTCATTCCGATAGAAGAATCTTTGAACGGAGCAATCAGTTTATTGAAGGTTCCTTTCGCAGGAACCGTATCCGCACTTTCTAGAATAAATATGTCTCCTGAGGCATCAGCAAGAAAAAGATTTATTGCCGATGCTTTCCCTTGCCGTGTTGGCTGGGAAATAAGTCTAATACTCTTATCTTTAGCAATAAAAGAACGGACAATATCTTCAGTACTGTCTGTACATCCTGATGCAACAACAATAATTTCCTTCAGAACAGCATCGCACAATTCCTGTGCTAATGCTGTCTCTAGCAAGCGACCAATGTTGCCTTCCTCATTATAAGCCATTATTCCTAAAGATACATTCGTCATCATTTGTCTTCATTTTGGGAACCACTAGCTACAAATTCATCATAATTTTTAAAAAGATACGACAAATGCTTAATTATTTTCTTAAATGGCGCACGAAAGCGTAACGTTATCCAAAATGCTTCTTTTACAACATTACGGGATATTTTAGAATCACCATGTTTTCTCTCTTTAAAAAGAATCGGAATTTCGTGAACACTGAAGTTGTTTTTGAATGTCAAATGTATCATCTCTATCTGAAAAGCATAACCATCTGACTTTATGCTATCAAGATCTATCTTTTCCAACACTTTCCGATTATAACATCTATATCCAGCAGTAAAATCCCATATTGGTTTGACCATTACATACGAAACATACATATTTGCAAATTTGCTAAGCAACAGCCTTCGGAATTTCCATCCCTCGACCCTTACCCCATTTACATACCTGCTTCCAATAATTAAATCATACTTCTTTGCTGCCTCAAGAAAATCCTGTAGATACTTGGGATCATGAGAAAAATCCGCATCTATTTCAAAAATCAGATCAGCTTCCTTCGCCAGAGCTACCTTAAACCCTGTTACATACGCTGTACCCAGTCCCATTTTTTCGGGACGATGTAATACATTTATTCGGGGATCCTGTTTGGCCAGATTATCAGCAATATCTCCGGTACCATCCGGTGAATTATCATCAACTATGATTAGATTAAATTCAGGCTGAAGCGCAAAAATCTGCGTAACAAACTCTTCAAGATTTTTAGCTTCATTATATGTTGGAATAACCGCAAACACTTTCATATAAATTTCTCACTTTTTCATCAACACATTGAAAGTACTTATGTTAAACATTTTACATCATATACAGATAAGTAACAAGTGATTTTAAAATATATCATGATTCCTTATAGGTTGCAAATATACTCGCAAATTATTATGCGATTTCTTTACAAATTTCGATATATCAACTCACAACACATTAAAAACAAAGAGCTTGAAAGAAATCTGCCCACTAATCAAAAATTGTAGATTCTTTATAACCGGTACAAAAAATAACTCTGCAGGATATTTAATAAATAAGCGTTCACACCCAAAAACCAACAAGCTAATTCCTTTTATTTCAATATTTTAGCAGTAAATATTTTTTCTTTCTTTATCTCTCAATCGTTATAAGATATAATAAAAATTATGAAGATATTGAAAATACTCCTCTTATGCTTAATTTTAAGTTATTTTAGGCCGGTCCTCCTAGGAGCAGATGTTATCTATTTAAAAAACGGCAGAACCATGGAAGGCTTGATAAAAAAAGAAACTCCTGAATATATAGAGTTAGAGCTGGGGTTTGGAATAACTAAACTAAAAAAAAGCAAAATTAAAAAAATCAAACGCTCTCAGGGAAAAGAGATCGAACTCATGCAGGAAACATGGGAAGTAGAAGCCAAAGAACGCCAACTAAAAAAAGCAGAGTATCTTGAAGCAGAAGCAAAACGAAACACCGAACAAGCAGTAAAAAGAAACGCAGCAAAGAAAATCGATACAATTGTAAAAAAAATATCCAAAAAAAGTGTCGTTCAATATATAGAAAAAAGAAACAGTATCGGAGTAAACGCGCTGATAAATGAAGAACTTCGCGCAAAATTAATTGTCGATACAGGCGCTACAAGTATACTCTTAACCCTAGAATTCGCCGAGCAGTTAAACATCGATCTCTATAATGCAAAAGAAATCAAGATAAAACTTGCAGACGGCCGCATCTCAAAAGCAAAAGCCATAACATTAGATAGTGTGAAAGTTCAGGATATGGAGGTCAAACGGGTAGATGCTGTTATTTTACTCGAAGAAGACACTTTTTCATACTGGGACGGATTATTAGGCATGTCTTTCCTGAATAATTTCATCTTCCGGATAGATGCTCAAAACAAACAATTAATACTGGAAACAGAAGTGGATAAGTAACTCTACTGCTTTTTCAAGTGGATAAAAAGGCGCCCCCAGTTTTTACTGTCCTTATCGATCCGGTGATACATCTTACGGATATGTTTTTGATCAAGAAAACGCAATACATGTTTTTTAAGCTGTCCGCTCCCCTTCCCCGGAATTATCTCAATAAGCCTGATCCCTTTCTCCACAGCTTCATCAAGTACACGCATAAGCTCTGCATCTATTTTTTTGCCTTTATTAAAAATATCGTGTAAGTCTAGTTTTAGTTTAGCCATTATTCACTACTTCTCTAATAATTAAAAAGATCTTTCAGTTTATACTCTTTACCTGTAGCTTGATTTAAAGCCCTGAGAATCTTAGATTTGACATTCGGGGTCAATCTTCTGCCCTTTACCGCACGCGATATCATCTTATGCGTAATTTGTTCTGTTGAATTAGCCACAAGATCATTCGGTTTTAATTCATGTTCTACTATTATCCCGGCAATCGGCTGTTCCCCAAGGTCTCTTTTAATATCATTATTCATTTAATCCGCTTAGCTCTCTTATCTGTATCTATAAGCTCAATATTCATACCTTGTTTAGCAAAGATAAACGCTATATTCTCATTATCAAACGCTTCTCCCGGCTGAGGAGCAGCTAATACTCTTAGCCCCAAATCTTTGACTCTGTCTATCTCTTTATCAAGATCAGGACATTTAAAACACAAATGATGCAATCCCCCGCCCCTCTGCGCAAAAATATAAACCGGAGAAGTTGAGTCTGTCGGCTCAATCAATTTCACAGGCAAAGATCCCTCTTTTTCAAGAAACACAACGTTTACCTTCTGTCGTGTATTAGTAACGATTTCAGTCATTTGCTCATACCCAAACACCTTTTTCCAGTGTTCTATCCCTGAATCCAAAGATCTTACGGCAATACCTATATGGTCGATATTCATATTTTACTGCTCCTTTCTAAGTTCTATCCATACTACTCCTGCGACGCATCTATATAGATAACTATACTTTATATACACAATATTTGTCAACACCTTGCATGCAGTTAGAAGTCATTTCTACCTAATATTATAAAAATGAGTTAATATCCCCTTGAAATAAACAAACCTTATGGTATACTTTAATACATTTTCTTAAAAAAATTAACAAAAAAGGAAAAAATAGTGAAAAAAATAAATAAGATATTACTGAATCTGAAAATATTAATTATAGTCCAAGCTATATTATTTGCAAATATTGCCACTGCTGATTTTGCACAATCTAAAGATTATAATACATCCCAAAACAGTATAATCGACACAACCCAACTATCCCCTCGACTTTTTGTAAACAATCAAGGACTTATCAATTTATTTTCAACAACTACGAATATCACAGAACCTTCGATTATCAATAATAAATATCTTCATGCCTCAGATTCTACTAAAATCACATCTTCTATTGTTATTGCCCTAAATAATTCCCCACGTGAAGACAGAGTACTTTTAGAACAAGGTTTAATAGATTGCCCAGATATTCTCAAAAAGTCATTAATTGCTTTTGTAAAACACGGAGAACTTGCCCGTAATGACATTTTGCAAATATCTATTAATCAGGGTAAAACCTTTGAAATCAACAAGAAACACCGCCATTTAACAATAACCTATCCTGAAATCATTTCTTCTCAAAGAATTATCTATGAATTGGAATCGGTATTAGAGACATCCAAAGAAACAATTACTCAAGTTATTAGTCTTCATCCAGATTTAATAGAAGATGGGTTTTATACAAGCAACTCATTTCCAAATAGAGCATTTAATAATCCACATATCTGGAGACAACTTATAACCTCAAAAGTCCAAATAGCTCCCCTAGAATTATATACCGGCAAATCTATTTCCTGTGTCTTCCTAACAAAATTTTGCCCTGTGGGCTGTAAACATTGTTTTTTTAAATCCCCTCGCCCTGGAACAAGAAAAAATCAAGATGATGCATTAACCCCTGAAGGTGTCAATCGATTAATAGATTTTTTAAACAAAGCAAATACAGGATATTTGCTCATTTCTGGCGGAGGAGATCCTTTCATGGAACTCAAAGCAATTGAAAAAATAGCAGAACATGTCAAAGCTAATAAGATCGTGCTTGTTACAAGCGGCTTTTGGGCTAAAGATTTTAATACCGCTAAAAAAATAATGCAAAAAATATATACTGCTTTCAATAAAAGACCGGCAAATCGGCCAGAAATAGTATTGCGCTTAAGTCTAGATTCCGGACATGCAGAAAATGTAGGCATAACTCCTGCCATAAATTTAATACGACTTTTTCAAAAACATTATAAGGATGAACAAAATTTCAAACTTCAGATGCATTCACTATTAGGCGATACAACAATCAATAATGTATTAAAACATTTTGAAGTCAAAGAAATGTTTTACTCCAATGAATCTTTTTCAGACTTAATCAAACAGAAACATCAAAACCATATTATAAAAATAAGTTCCCAAAAACTAGAAACAACCTTATCCGATGGTTTTAAACTTATAACTGGTTTTGCAAAGTTATTCAATGCTAATTTCGAAGTCGACCTACATGACCCAGAGATTGTCAAAAAAAACACAGCAGTTTTCGATCATGATATACTAGAAAATGAAGCCGATAATACTGCTGTCTCTTTCAATTGCAACGGAGAAAAAGGATTGGATTTCACGATCACATACGACGGCATTGTAAGAGTATGGGGCGCAAATTCACCCCATAGAGTAAACTCCCTTTATAAAGATGACTATGAAGCAATCATCGATCAAGCGTTTAATGATATCAACAGTCTGGCTTACATAGAAAAAGGATATTCCTATCGTGAACGCATTATTAATGAAGTTAATCCATTAGCTGCAATCAGGACAAAAGCAATTAATATACGTGATTATATCGGAGATATAATCAACGAGGAAGCAAAAACAAGACTTTACTTGTCAATAAGAATTATACAGGATTATATTCGCGAAGGAAGAATTGATTCCAGCCAAGTCAAATCTTGGCCTGTGGCATTACAAAAACTCGTTTCTCTACCGAAAAAAGACCTTATCAAAGCCTACAATGAAGCTGAATTTTCTATTGTAGACCAATATATTAAAACCCCCAATATTCAGTTAAACGATTTATTAAAACTATACCGGTTGATTAAACGCGGACATTATGATGCAACTATTCAAGAACTAAGCGATAAAATATCGGCAAGCAAGCAATTATCTGAAACCATGAAAAAACAATTCTTCGAAGCTATTGCTCAAAAACAAACAGACTGCAAAAAAAACAACTCTGAGAACTTCACCCTAGACCAATTACTTGCTGTTAGCATCTAATGTTCTATTAAATCCTTTTCAAAATCTAATAACTCTTTCTTTAAATCAGTTCCTAGGGCATACCCACCCAGGGAATAACAGGGTCAGACTAAACTTCCCCTGAACTCAGCCCCGCGTTGTTACCCCTCTATTGGTTGACATCTCGTCCTTGACATCAAACACAAAGCCGTGATTACGAAGGAATTCCCCTATTTCTTCCAAGAGAATGGCTTTTTGCTTTGGGTGGACAAAAGATGCCAAGATAATTCTCTTGGGACAAACTCCGGGCTTTTGGAACAGATTGAGCGTATAGACCGATTCCAATTCGAATCCATCATCATAATGCTCAAGCGTCAGAGCGGCGAGATCTTGTTTGTCTATCCATACGCTGGACGTAGGCAAAAAACCGGTTCCATAGACAACAAGGGATTCTCCATCCACCTCAAGAATATGCTTCCTATTTCTCTTAAGTAGGGTGTATGGAATAAAGCATACCCCTACATAGCCAAATATCAGCCAAATCAAAAAGAAAGGGGAGGGGTCCACTAAAGCCGCAACCGTGATAAAGATCGTCAGTGGTACCCATATCAGCCAAAATAGAATCAGGAATCCGGTAAAAAACCAATCTTTCCTATATTTTCGCGGATTTATTGCATACTTTGTATTGTTTTTATTCGTCTTCATTGCATCCATCTTCTGCCAACATCATAATCACCTACTGGGTTGACCCCGTTATTCTGTCTGCTAGCAACCAACTTCTAAAGTGGAGGTCTGACCCCTTGCTTACCTTGCTTACTTGCTTACTTGCTTAATATGCTTTTCCCTACAAATCTCTCTCAAAATCCAATAACTCTTTCTTTAACTTCACTCCTAAGGCATATCCGCCTATTTTCCCGCCGCTGGCAATAACGCGATGGCAAGGGATAAGTAACGGCAAAGGGTTTTTCTTGAGCGCCTGGCCTACTGCACGCTGTGAATTTGGCCGGCCAATACGTTCAGCTATCCACTTATAGGTCCTGACCTGGCCGGGTTTAATCTCACACGCCGCTTTTAATACCGCGCGTTCAAATACCGTAAAATCGCGCAGAATCATATCTATACTCTTTGGAACATCTAATGTTATCTTTTTTTGTTTTTTCATTTCTTCTTCGAAATCTTGGCCGGAAACATCTCTTTTTTCCTTCTTAATCGATGATAAGAAACCGCAAACCTGTGAGCTTCATCTCTTACACGCATAAGCAAATGTAGTGCCTTAGAATCGCGCGGCAAAGCTATTGGGGTTTCCTGCCACTGTACATAGATATGTTCAAATTTTTTAGCGATACTCGCCACCGGGATATTAACCCCAGCTTTTAAGAGTTTCCGGCAGGCACATTCTAAATGCCCCTTTCCTCCGTCAATTAGTATTACGTCCGGTAATTCCAGTTTTTTGGCTAAACTTCCCTGATAACGCCGCCCTACAACCTCTTCAATCATCGCATAATCATTAATTCCGTCTACAGTTTTTATCTTAAACCGACGATAGTTTTTTTTCTCCGGCTTACCATTTTTAAACCGCACCATTGATCCCACTGCTTCGTTACCAAATATATTTGATATATCAAACCCTTCGATAATATTCGGTCTATTTTTCAGCCGCAGTACAGATTGCAAAGCCGCAACCTGATCTGAGACCTTCCCCTTTGAATACTTTGACGGCACAGTACTCAAACTTTCTATTTCATCACGCAATCTTAATGCTCGTTCAAAATCATACTCTAAAGAAGCTGCTTTCATCTCACTAGACAGTTTATTAATAAGAGCTGCTTTTTTACCGTTTAAAAATAATAGAAGATTATCAAGTACACGCGAATATTCCTTTTTATCACTTTTGTTAATACATGGGCCCAGACACTGATCAAGGTGATAATTCAAACAGACTGATTTTGGCATTACACGGCAAGTACGAAGCGGGAAAATCCGGCGCATAAATGCAAGCGCCTGACGCAAGAGCCGCACAGAAGTATAAGGCCCAAAATAACTAGCCCCATCATTCTTACGACGGCGGACAATAACTAAACGCGGATATTTTTCATTAAAAGTTAATTTTAGTAAAGGATACGCCTTATCATCTTTAATCGCGGTATTGTATTTTGGTTTATACTCTTTAATCAAGCCAGATTCAAGAATCAGTGCTTCAGCTTCTGTAGTGGTAGTAATACTATCTATATCTTTAATGTTATTTACTAAAGCTTGCTGTTTTACGTTCTTAGTTGTTTTACTGAAGTATGAGCCTACCCTCTTTTTTAAAGAAGAAGCCTTGCCGATGTAAATTATCCCACCGGAGCTATCCTTCATTAAATACACCCCGGGATTATCCGGTAATGTTTTCACCTTGTCTATCAGCTTCATGTTTTAGCTTCAGAATTCCCATTCGCCAGGATGTTAAAAGAAAAAATGCTATACCCGCAATTATAGCAATAAATAAACTTGCCCAATTAGGCAAGAACCCGATAAAAAAATTATAAGTATACCAGCAAAGCACCCCCATAATGGCTGAAACAACGATTGTTTCGAGAACCACCTTTAACAAGCGCTTAAGATGAATCTCCCCTATTTTACGGCGCAGAAAAAATAATAGTAGGAAAAAGTTAGTAGCAGAAGAAATCGCAGTAGCTAGAGCAAGTCCGCCAGCTCTTAACGGCTTCATCAAAACAAAATTTAATACGATATTCAAAACAACACAAATAGCCGTAATCTTTACCGGAGTAACCGTGTCCTGCAATGCATAAAAACAAGAAGTCGTTACTTTTACTCCGCTATATGCAAATAGGCCGAATGAATAAAACATTAATGCAGTTGCTGTCATATATGCCGAAGCTGTATCAAACTGCCCCCGCTCAAAAACAAATTTAACAATCGGCAGAGAAAGAACGATTAGTCCCACGGCCGAAGGAATAAGTAATACAAGTATTGAACGCAAAGAAAACAATAAAGTCTCCTTTAATTTTTCAATGTCTTTGGCTGCAGCCTGCCGCGACATTGTCGGCAAACAAGCAGTAGCTACAGAAATACCAAATATCCCGGTAGGAAACTGAACAAGTCTGGTACCAAAGTACAAAGCAACAACCGCTCCCTCACCTACAATGCTGCCTAAGCTGGCAAATATCGTATCTGCGAAAATATTAAGCTGATAAATACTAGAGCCTACCATTCTCGGCACAAGCAATTTAGCAATGCGTTTTGCCGCTGGATGATAAAAGTGCCGAGGAAACCGGAACCGAAACCCTTTTTTAACTAAAACCGGTATTTGTACAGCAAGCTGTAAAAAACCGCCGATCAATACCGCAATCGCCATACCCATAATCGGTTCTGATAAGCGATGACAAATAAAAAGTCCAAATATGATCATACTAATATTTAAAAAACAGGAACTTACGGCAGAAGCTACAAAATGCTTTAATGTATGAAGAACTCCCATTACATAAGAAGATAGGCCGATAAACACAATGAACGAAAACATCAAACGAGTCAACTTTATCGTTAACGCCATTTTTGCTTCATCCCCGGCAAAACCAAACGCGATAATTCTCACAATAAACGGAGCTAAAAGCGTTCCCAGAATAGCCAGCGAGATCAAAGCCACAGCAAAAATATTAAGCAAAACCGTAGTCAGCCGCCAAAATTCTTTTTCATCGCCTTTTTCCAGATATTCACTAAGTACCGGGATAACCGCAGCATTGGTAGCCCCTTCCCCCACCAGATTACGCAGGGTATTCGGAATACGAAAAGCAACGACAAAAGCCTGAGCCGGAACACTAGTTCCAAACAAAAACGCAATGATCACATCCCGAAGAAATCCTAAAATACGACTCATCAGGGTGAAGAATCCAATAGTTCCAGCAGATTTAAATAAGTTCTTATGTTCTTTCATTATTCCTCTTATAATTCAATTAATATTACACTATATAATAACACAACTTATAGTTTTTGCCACAACTAATACAAGATCCTTTGACTCCGCTCAGGATAAATTACTTGACAAGCAAGTCTCCTCTATGGTATATTTTTTAAAATTCATTGAGAAAGGAGTTTGTTATATGCCTTCAAAGAAATCAGGAATTAAAGCACTAAAACAATCGAAAAAAAAGCAACAGGTTAATATCGTATTGAAAAAGGCCTTAAAGAAGGAAGAGAAGAAAATTGCTTCCTTGATCGCCGAAATTGCCGACAATGATGTTAGTAAGGTTAAAACGGAATTAGCCGGATTCTTTTCGCGGGTCGATAAGTCAGCAGCCAGAGGAATCATTCATAAAAATAAAGCCTCTCGCAAAAAAGCACGTCTTGTAAAAAAGATCAATAAGCTGGCAACAATTAAGAAAAAGCCCGCGGTAAAGACAACTAAAAAAGCAGCAAAAGCAGCAAAATAAGTCACACATTTTTGCAAAGTCGAACAATTAAGGTCTCAAGAGTCCATAACGGATTTTTGAGACCTTTTTTTATCATTAAATCAGACTCCAATAAATATCTAAAGCCCTTTTCTATCTCTTCTTTTTTAAAGCGAGATGCCTGTTTTTGAACAATATTAACAACATAGGGGCTCATCTTAAGCTGTCGTGCCATTTCCGATTGGGGACACCCCTGTTCGCTAAGCTGTTTGACAGCCTCAACCCTTTTTAACTGCCAATTTATAAGACCAATTATATCTGTAACATGCTTACCATCTCCGGCAAGCTCATTAGCAATTATTAATGCCCTATCCACCCGTTTATACATCAAGGCATCTAAAAGAGCAAACCGGCTATCCGTAGTTGTCTTGGAAACCAACTCTATTACCGCCTTTTCATCTATTTGTTTTGCCGTACGACTATAAACTAAAAGTTTATCCAAAGCATTCGCAACAGCATCCAGGTCAGAACCGATGTTCTCAATCAACAAAGTTACCGCACTCAATGATATCTTCTTTCCCCTAATTTTAGTATAATTATTGACCCATTTTCTTAAACCTGATTCATCGAGACACGAAAAAATAATCGGACGAACAAACTTCACAATCTTTTTTATAAATTTGTCACCTAATTTCTTATCTGTTTCTAAGATAAGACAACTATTCTGTATTGGACGGCTTAAAAACGCAAGAAGATCTTTTTCAAATGCGGAAAATTTCTCAACATTCTTCACAATCACTAATCTGCGGCTAGTCATAAATGGCTGAGTTGTAACAGCGTCTAAGACTGCATTAAAATTACCTTCTTCAGCATAAAAAACATTGAAGTTAAAATGAATTGATTCTGCGGGGACAAGGACTTTCTTTATTTCCTCTTCTATGGAGCGTTTTAAAAAAATTTCTTCGCCGGCAAATAAATACAGCGGCTCGATGCGGCCTGATGAAATATCTGATTTAACATCCCAATAGCTAAAAGACTTTACCATAATGTAAGTATTTTATTCAGCATACGACGCGAAAGATCAGCTAAAGCATCCTGACGAGCGTTAGCCTCAGATGTCGCCAAACTACCACTCAGATAAAAAGTAGCATCTCCGGTAAGATTGTTTTCTCGAACAATAATTTCATTTTTCATCACATCATTAAATGCAAAACTAACGGTTATAGTTAAACGATATTCGCGTATTTCATCATCATTCGTATACCGTAAAGCACTCCGATTATAGCCAATCAACGATCCCTTTAAAACCGCATCCGCATCTTCTGAAGATGAAATGCTTAAATTTCCATCATCCTGAACTATAGCGATAAGATTTGTCCGGAATTCATTTTCCAAATTAGGCTGGTCTGTTTGGTTAGAAAATGTATCAATATAAACTGACTTTATATGTGTAGGTAAAAAATTTGCTTTGGTCGCATATCCACACCCGAAAATAAAAATAAAACTAAATATTAAACAATGTAGAGCTATTCTCTTTTTCACCTTTGAGCCCTTAAGCGTTCTAACTTCGGTTTGGCTTGTAGGGCCCATGTGGTTTTTTCGTAACTATACACAAGCTCCTCATAATATTTTAATGCAGCATATGTTTTTCGCAGTTTTTCATAAAATCGCGCAGTTTTAAAAAGCTTCTCCGCTTTTTTATTAACCAGCTTATTCTTTAAGCTTTCTGCTTTAGCCACATATTCACTTGTCGGAGCCCGGGCAAGAAAATTATTCAAATCACCATGTGCCCTATCAAGAATTTCTTCGTCATAGTCTTTAATTAATGAAGATATTTTAAATGAACATAAAGCGCTATAATATCCAGCATCGTCCAAATACGGGCTAAAAGAATAGTTTTCCGAAATTTTATCAAATTCATCCCGCGCTTCATTAAACCGCCGCAACCTGAACGAACATAGGCCTATTTTATACTGTGCAACATCAGCCACCTTGCTATAAGGAGAATTTAATAATGATTTTTGAAAAATCTCTTCCGCTAACTCGTATTTTCTACGCTTAAAATACACTTCTCCAATAAGATACTGCTGTTCCACAATTGATTCCAACCGATCATTCAAAGGATAGATATCAATAACTTCCTGATAAATTTTAAACGCGTGATAATGCCTTCCTCTTTTTTCTTCGCAAAGTCCCATGAAATACTTTGCTTCCGGAGCATATTCGGTTTTTGGGAATTTTCTAAGAATCTTTTTGAACTCATAAATTGCTTTTCGATAATCCCCGGCATCAAAATAACGTTTTGCCCAGTCAAACTGTTCTTGAGGAGTATCAAATGTTTTATAAAGAGGGTTGACCCATTTTTGGGTCCCTGGGGTCCATACCCAGTAGGCAAAGCATACCTGGATATTTGTAACAAACAATAAAAGTAAGATAACAATGGTTTTCTTCATAATTTAATCCTTGAGGGAGTACTATATCACAAGAAAAACTTTATGTCAAATAGTGGTTCATTAAGTGGCTAGTTGGGGCATTGGGGATTCTGCTTGCTTATTGGAAGAAATCGTTTTAGCAACTACGTCTCTGAATTGGAAACGAGCCTCTTGACTCAAATCTTCAAAGTGAACACCAAGTTTAAACCGCTCCTGGTAGGGAAATTGCTCTACCCATACTACCTTACCCATAACCTTCACTGGTTCCGCTCCAGCCGATAGTGAAGCTTCTAATAAAAGTTTGGACTTGACCGGATAAAAATAAAAAGACGAAAGCTGTATCCCTGTTTCGCTTATATCTTTAGAGAAAGAATTGTTAATTTGGACAGAAAGTCCCGGAGAAACCTGTTTGAGTTTAACAGGAAAATCAGAATTTGCGCGTAAAAATCCTCTTCTTTCGTATATCATCCTTGTATCATTCATGATCCATCATACTCCTCTTTTAACTGTCAATTCTAGCATATTATAAAATATTATATCTGTCAAGAAAAAACCTTCTTGAAATAAAATATTATTTCCTTATAATATAACATATCATGATAAAGAAATTTATTCTTTTTTTCCTACTATCTATTATCGTTTTAATTGTCGGGGGATATTTTTATATTAACCTTATCCTGCTGCCGCGCCAGGTAATTCCTCAAATAACAACTCAGGTTCAAGAACAATTGCAAAGAAAAATCAGTATTAATAGTATTTATCTAGCCCCCACCGGCAAAATTAGCATAAGAGGCATAACTTTTTATAATCCAGATGAAACTCCCTTGCTGCGATGCAAAAACATTAAGATAAGTCCTTCCTATCGGGGCACTTATAACGCATGGAAGAAAAACAAGGACTTGCTGCATATACCGCTTAATATTAAGCTTAAAGATATTAACCTCCGTCAAGATCCTCTCGCTATCTCTGGTAATGCTGATTCTTACATTTCAATAACCTTAGATTTAAAAAATTCCAAAAACATTGACTGGAAAGGCAATATAACCCTTCAGGATTTTATAGTTGCCAACATCCCATTTTTTGGTGATATTGAAGACCTCCATGGAACCATAAAAGTCACTCCAAGCGGAGCATCAACTGAAGGAATTGAAGGCACTATAAATCATGCTCCGGCTGATTTAAAATTCACCTTGACCGATTTTAGTGCCCCGCACCTGGAATTAAACACAACCCTTACACCCCTTTCTCTGGCACTGAAATGTTCTTTGGTCGAAAACATGCTTACTCTAGACAAAGTTGATGCCGCATATAATAATATTAATCTGGATTTATCCGGATCGATAAAAGATGTTTCCACCAATCCCACCTCAAATATATTCGCAGATATCACTATTGACTTAGAAGACTTAAGTAAACTTCCCTTAGAAATAAAAACTCTCATGTTAAAACTTAACCCTAAAGGAATTATTTCATCTAAAATCAATATTGAAGGGCCATTAAAAAATCTTGCTGCAATACAAGTAGATGTCGAGCTGGAATCTCCGGAAGTCTCTTGTCTTAACTATTCAATAAAAAATATTGAGATAAACGCTGCCTTGAAAAAAGGAATACTTAATTTAGAAAATTGTTATGCCTCTATATTTGATAATGACACTATAATCAATGCAGAGTGTAATATAATAGATCCAGCAATGCCCTTTACTACAGATATAAAATTAAAAAAATGGTTGATAAAAAAAATCCTCATTAATTTAGATCTTGAACAGGAAATTTCCGGCAACTTTGATGCCGATATCTTAGTTAAAGGCAACATTAATGATTTAAATAATATCGAAATATCTTATAAAACGATATTAAATAATATTAAATATGAAAATTCCTTATTCCCTCCGGAAATTCAGTCCAACGGCAGACTTGCCTTTCAAAATCTTAAAGATATAACTATTAAAGATATAACTATTGAAGATACAATTAGTGAACTCGATATTAAAGGCATGATCTCTGATCTCTTATCTCCTTATTTTAATCTCTCCATTAAATTACAATGTGATATTAGCAAACTAGCCGACTATAAAATGATTTCCCTGCCGGTAGGCCTAACTTTATCCGGCTTACTCAGAAGCAACTTTAGCCTAAAAGGCCCTGCAACCTCAATCAATACTATCGGCATCCCCTTTGAAATAACTTCCGATACAATTACGATCAATCAATCTTCACTAAATACATTTGAATTAAAGGGATTTTTTGAAGCAATGAAACTAACTATTTCTTCCTTAGATACTAAGATATATGACGGAGAATGTAATATAGTCGGTACAGTAGATATCACAGACCTGAAAACCCCTGTTTTCCAAACAACCACACAAATTAAGGACATCAACCTGGAAACATTACTAAAAAGCAACAATATTACCAATGTACAACTTAAAGGTCTACTTTCTTCGAATTTAGAAATATCCGGAGAAGGAAGCACCCCGGAAACCTTACAAGCCAAAATCTCACTAGCTACACAATTAAACAAAGTTAATGTTCAAGATATCGCCTTAAAAGGCGCACAATTATTCACTGATTTAAACTATACAAAGACAGATATTAATATTACCCGATTGGATTTAATATATAACAGCATTACCATCAACTCAAAAGCTACGATTACTTCCTTATTGAACAAACCACAAATTGAACTAACCCTAAACAGCAATCTGGAACTTGAAGATTTAGACAAACTACCTATAACTTTACCTGAAAACGTGCAGGACTTAAATCTATCCGGTATTATTAACACAGTAGTTACTGCAAATGGTCCTTTTTCCGCTAAGGAATGGACACAGATACAAATGATTACAAGTATTACATCGGACCAGATCACGATCAAAGGCATTATTATTGAAGACCTTGATATTTCAACTAATCTTAAAAATAAAATTTTAGATATAAAAGCAGAAACAAATACATATACCGGTAATCTTGCTGCCGAAGCTAATGTCGATCTTCTCGTCTTTCCTCAAAATTTCAGATACCAGGGTAATCTAAAAATAGACACTGTAGATATCGGCCAGCTTATTGAAGAATCAAAAATAGTACAACAAAAACACAAAGGAATTTTTTCGGCAAAAGCCAATTTTTCCGGCCAGGGAGTAAGCCATAACACCGTTAAAGCCGATGCACGGTTTGATCTTACGGATGCTAAATTAGACGGTCTCCAAATACTTCATTCTATTGGAAATATATCCGGAACAACCTTCCTTTCCGACTTTGAGGTCAGCCAAGGAAGCGGTACATTTAAAATCGAAAATAACGAAGTTCGCACTCAAGATACTATGCTCATCGGAACTGATGCCACGATCACAGCAAAAGGAGCAATTGACTTTTTCCAGAATTTCAAGGATTTCGAGGTAATGTTGGTATTATCAGACAGCGGAGTAGACAAAACTAACCCAAATTTATTAAAAGAATTCTTCATTTTTGAAAACGATAAGTACTGCAGAACTATTCCCATAAAAGGATCCTTAACCAATCCCAAACCTGATTTGGATAAAATAATCAAGGAAGAAGCTGGAAGACAAGCGAAAAAGATTATTAATAAGCAACTGGATGGTCTTTTAGAAGGTTTATTTAAATAACCGGGAGTAACCTACAACACCGACTCATAGGAACATTCTTTAACTTTCTCGCCTTCGAAGGTAACAAGAATCGCGATAAAATTATTAGTATCCTGCGGATAATATATCCACAATTCACCATCACTTTTTCCGGTATTTTTGACTCGTGCAGGAGTTCCTAACATGTCCCTCACCTCAGATCTTGTCTTTCCAACAAGATCTTCTGATTCCATAGGAAAACGCACACTAACAAAAGAAGTCTGTTTTTCCATAGAATCATAACGGTTCGTTATAACAGATGGTGTTTTATGCTTAGGAGCACATCCGCATAAGATTAAGGTAAGAAATAAGATAAAGGCCTGCTTTACCATTTGACTTTCAATGTATCATATCTGCTATTTTCTGTCAATGAAATTAAAATAGCCTTGCCAAAAGCTTGCATTACAGCAGGGTTTATGGTATTATTAGATTTGCAGCGGAATTATAGGCATTAAGTCTCGGCTTAAAGCAATTATCGCGTCGGTGCGCTCGGCAAAGATAAAAATATTCCGCTGTTTTTTTATAGCGGTTAAATTACTTTTATTAGTCTTTGTGGAAAACTTATATCAGACACTACTACTTTTCCACTCTGCCTTTTCCCCTTACCCTTAAAAAACCCTTTTTTTGCTGCGCCGAAAGTAACTGTAGTATGAGCACATATACATGTGCTGAAAATTTTCCCCGTATCTGCACAAAGGCCACTCGGAATATCTAACGCAATTACAGTTTTTTTAGCCCGATTAATAACGTCAATTACATCTTTAAATATTCCACCAATATCTTTATTTAAACCAATACCAAAAATTCCGTCAACAACTAAACCCGTACTTTTAAGTGCAGGTTTGATTCTTTTCAGATTTTCTAAAGAGTTGACCTGTTCTATATCCGTTTTCATTTTGCGCAAAATATTAAAATTAATCAAAGCATCCCCTTTAATCTTACTTTCATCAGCCAAAAGAAATATCTTTACCTTAAATTTATTATTCAAAAGATGCCGGGCCACAACAAATCCATCACCCCCGTTATTCCCCGGGCCACAAAAAATCAATGTTTTTTTACTCTTTCTCTTCTTTAATAGTTCAATCGCCACTTCAGATGCGCGTAATCCGGCATTTTCCATTAAAATCAAGCCCGGAATCCCATACTCCTCTTGAGCTTTTCTATCCAACTCTTTCATCTGCTGCGCATCAACTTTAATCATACAACTTTTCTCCATTAAACCCAAAATTTGCCTTAGATCGTGGCGAAGAGCACCAATCTTCATCCATATCTAGTGCAAAATCTGGGTTAAAAAAATGCGGGGTAATCCCCGCGTTTTTATAACTATATATATTTATTGCTATTTACTCGTCCCATACTCCTATAGATCTAAACTTATTATAGCGTTTTTCCAATAATTTATTTTTAGATATCCTGGTTAAATTCGCCAGATTTTTCTTTAAACTCGCTTTCATCGCCTGCGCTGCTGCTGCCGTATCACGATGCGCACCACCTAAAGGTTCAGGAATGATCTCATCGATTATCTTCAATTTCAATAAATCATTTGCCGTTATCTTTAAAGCTTGAGCCGCATCCGGAGCATGTTTGCGATTGCGCCAGAGAATTGCTGCACAACCTTCCGGAGAAATTACCGAATAATAAGCATTTTCAAACATACACACCCGGTCACCAACTCCAATACCCAAGGCCCCACCAGAACCACCCTCACCGATAACCACAACAATAATCGGCACAGCAATCTGAGACATCTCACGCAGATTATAAGCAATTGCTTCTGCCTGTCCGCGTTCTTCAGCGTCAATCCCCGGATAAGCTCCGGGCGTATCAATAAAAGTCACAACCGGTACTTTAAACTGCTCAGCTAAGCGCATTAGCCGCATCGCCTTACGATACCCTTCAGGATGAGGACTTCCGAAGCTACGATATAGATTCTCGTTGGTATCTCTGCCTTTCTGATGACCAATAACCATTACCTTCTGATTGTCAATCATAGCCAAACCGCAAATAATTGCCGGATCATCCCGAAATGCCCGATCCCCTTTTAATTCGATGAAGTCTGTCATAATCATATTAATGTAATCAAGTGTATATGGCCGTTTGGGATGTCGCGCAATTTGCACCTTTTGCCAGGACGTCAGATTACCAAAAATCTCCTTCTTCAACCCTTCTAATTTATCTTCAAACTGCTTAATTTCTGTAGATAAATCAACCTTCCGTTCTTTGGAAAAATTTTTAATCTCACTGATCTTTTGTTCTAATTCCAAAATCGGCTTTTCAAAATCCAATCCTGTTCCGTTCATCTTTTAGGCTCTTTCTCCACTAATCGATAATAACAACTTCTGTTTCTCCGGGAACAATCACAAACAACTCTTCCACTTCTTTATTTTTCATGCGAACACACCCTTGAGTCGCCTGAGTTCCGATAGAGTCAGGCATTGTTGTTCCATGAATCCCATATCCTGGTTCTGATAACCCCAGCCAGCGTGTACCGAGAATATTCTCCGCACTTCCCGGAGGAACAATCGCCCCGGTCTTATACCAAACCGGGTCTTTAATCCGATGACCGGTTAATATTTTAAATGTCCCCACCGGAGTACAGTTATCTTTACCCGTTGCAATGTTATAAATCTTAACAATTTCATTTTCTGTTTTTAAAACAAGGATATTATCTGACTTGTCTACATTTATTTTAAATACCGCTTTATTTACTTTTAATTTCATCCCCGGCTTAATCAGAGAGCCTGTAAGACTATTACTCTTCATCAGCAGATCAACCGTAGTATGATGATTTTTGGCTATTTTGTATAAGCTATCTCCCGGCTGAACCGTATAGACAAAGCTATCTTCTGTCTGAATAGGTGAACCCAATATGCTGATATTTAAATCCCATAATTTCTGTTTAGCATTAGCCGCTGGTTCGCTATCCAAATAACTATTTACCAATTGCTTTAAAGCAGCTTTTTGCTTCAATTTGTCATTCCCTGCCTCATGTATCTGCGCAATTTGCACAAGTGCCATCGCAGCTTGCAAACTTTCCGGATATTCAGCTAAAATCTGTTCAAATTTAGCCAATGCATCTGCTTGAGATTTAAGCTTCAGCTTTTCTGCTTGCTTGTATAAGTTTTTTGCCGGAGAAGAAACCGATATTTTTCGAGGTTCCGAAGATATACGTTTATTACTACTCATCCGGACAACGAGAAATACCGCCACTACTCCAATCAAAACATATAAAAATACCCTTCTTCGCATTTTATCCCCCTTTAATGAAGCGAATTATAATGTCACCACAAATATAGCGATCACTATCCCTAAAAACGCTCCCATAAATACCTCAATTAGTGTATGACCAACCAGTTCCCTTAAACGCTCTTGCTTTATCCCTCGTTTTAAATAAATATCTTCAATAATCCTATTCAAAGCCTCAGCCTGTAATCCAGTATTTCTCCGTAATCCTTGGGCATCAAACATGATTATAAGCGCAAAAATCGCTGTAATTGCAAATACAATCGTATCAAAACCATTGTATAAGCCAACTGCGGTTGCCAAAGCACTTACCCCGGCTGAGTGCGCGCTGGGCATGCCGCCAGTGCCCATAATCCACTTAAAATCAAAACGCCTCTCTTTTATTAATCCGGAAATTACTTTTATAAGCTGGGCTATACCCCAGGAACAACACGAGGCCCAAATAACCCGGTTGCTCGCAATTTCTTTAAAAAAATCGGTTGTCTGTATATACATATTGCAATAATTATAATATAGATCTAATGAAAAATCAATTTTTTATTAGGATAATTTATTTTTGATCAACTAGATATGGACATAAAGCAAGATGATTCAATGCATTACAATAAATCAAAGTTCCCACCAACCATAAATCTGGTTTTTCCCTTTTTCCTTAGCTTTATATAATGCCTGGTCTGCCTTTTCGATAAGCTTAACAATGTCATCTGAATTTTCCGGATAAATTGCTACCCCTATACTAATACCTACAAAAAATTTTGAATCTTCAAAAAGAGGGCCGGTATTCTGAACAGTCTCTATTAAGCGTTTTCCCAGCTGAATTGTATCTTTAGGATTCAAATTATGCAGGCAGGTCATAAATTCATCCCCACCATAACGACAAGCAAAATCTGTCTGCCTTAATATACCTTTTATTTTAGCAGCAATTGTTTGCAAAACTTTATCGCCGGCAGGATGTCCGTAAGTATCATTTATTGTCTTAAAATCGTCAATATCAATCAAAAAAAGCGCCATTTTTGTGCCGTATCGTTTACAGCGATACGCCTCTGTTTTAAGCCGATCTTTAAAATGCCGGATAACATACAACCCTGTCAAGCTATCGGTTATGGACAATTCTTCTACTTTTTCAAAAAGCCTTGCATTTTCTACGGCCATAGCAATTTGCCCGGCAAAAGACTGAATTGTCTGAACTTCTTCTGAATTTATCCGCTGTTGACTCAGGATATTATCTACAACCAATAAACCAACAACAACGTCTTTAATCAACAACGGAACAAAAACAACTACGTCATGAAAACTTCTCTGAATAAGATTATCTCCTTTACCAAAAAGATAATCAACCAATGGATGCACATTTGGTTTTAATGGATATTGCTCTTTCTCCAAAGAAGTAATTGTACCTCTTAAATCATAAGCTACTTCTCCTTTAAGCATCTCCTGCTTACGATCTACTAGATAAAGCCGAACCCGGTCAAACCCCATATGAGTTACAATGCTCTTAACGATAAACTTCAGCAATTCGTCAAGATGTAAACTCTTTACAATATTTGACGATATTTCAAAAGAAGCCCGTAATTGCCGAACATGTCTTTCGTTCTGCAAAAAAATCTTTAGATTCTTAATCGCAATCGTCAATTCCGTACAGAACAAACGGATCGAAGACAAATTGCCATTAGAAAAACGATGTCCGGTAAGCCTAGTTATTCGGAGCATTCCTAAAAACTCATCATCATTTCTCAAAGCTACACAAATACTAGCCTGGTTTTGTTTATCAATAACCAAATCTGTAATTCCGAAACTCAACCCCCACAAAGGAGAATCCTTAGTAACAATAATAACTTCATCGCCGTCCTGCAAAATATCTGTCCTTATTACTTTTTGCGAACGCAGAACTTTTTCCTTAGGCTCCCAGATAAAAACAGCTGCTTCAACACGGCCCAGAGCCTGAGCTAAAATTAACAAGGAATGGGAAAATAAAGAATCCGTGTCCTTATCATGACTGATACTATGCCACAGTTTATTTAAAATAGCATTTTTATCTGTTTTTTTCTTCTTTTTAACCATTTATCACTCGTCACTTAATTACGTGTACATCGAAAAAATATAGTTAGCTTCCATTGCCGCCTGATCTATTTCCTTATTCAGAAAATTATCTGAATACTTTCCGGAACGAATAGTCTTCAATACCCGGTCACAAAACGCATTTATAATTCTCTCTAAGGTACCTAAAAGAGGAGAAGCCGGTAAAGACTTTCCATTTTTAAGCGTAGCTGATATAACTTCATATTCCTGTTTAGAATCTTTAAAATACTTTTTTAATAGTGACGTCCGGGAAGGAAAAACCCCGATCCGGTAACCATGCCGCATTTGAGATTCAGAAGAAACCAAAAAACGTATCCACTCCGCAGATTCTTCCGGATAACGACTCCATTTCGGAACAGCAAGACTACTCCCGCCAATAAACTGGTACTTACCTTTTGGTCCTTCCGGGAAAGAAATAACCCCGTAATTCTTAGCCACCTTGCGCGAATAATTTGAATGCTTTAAATTGGAAAGATTATATAGCGGGGACTTTCCGATAATTTCCATCGCATATCTTCCGGAAAAAAAAGTTCCGGCAGGAATAACTCCATATCGTTTTTTACTGTTTTGCCCGCCATAAAGCCCGTTAACTAAATCAAAATACCAGCGAATGGCCTTTTTAGCTTTAGGACCATCAAAAGCAACTTTGGTAAGATCCGGTGATAAAAAATCACCGCCCATCCCCCATATCCAGGGAGCTAAATCATGAATAAGAATAACCTCGCTATGTCCGGAAAGTCTAAAAGGAAATTTATCCTGTATGGATTTTCTTTTATTTTGAATCGTAAGACATACGTTCTTAAAAAGGTCAAACGTCTTAAGATCTTTAGGTTCAAAACCAAATGACTTTAAAATATCACTACGATAATAAAGCATCCGGATATCCGCCAACCAAGGCATCCCCGCCAAACCATCACTGTCCAACGAACGCGAGGCTTCTTTTAACGGCACAATAAGATCAGCCTTTACCTCTTCATCAAAAAAGCTGCTTATATCTCTCAAAACCCCAAGATAAGACAGTGTAGATACCCAGGTAGTACCAATTTGAATAATATCAGGTGGGACAAGCTCGCTCTGATGCTTATGCACATTCATCAGACGATCCCAGGCATGACTCCAGGGAATAATTGTAGGTTCAATCCGAATATTAGCATGCCACTTTTCGAAATTAGCAATTTCTTTCTCGATCACATTCAAAGTATCGAAATCACCGTTAGGCATCAACCAAAAATTTAATTTTACAGGAGACATAGTAAACCTATTTCTTCCTTATAACGCCACTTATTCTCTTACATTAATCACATATACTATCATCAAATATAATACATGTAAATACTATTTTTGACATCATGGAAATTTAATCCGAATCTAACTTAGATCCTTATTGGGAAGAAATATGGATTGCAATTATGGCAGGTATTTTAACTCAGATTTTGCATTAGACACAGATAAAGAGTGCTAAGATTTTTGAGATTAAACAGTTACAAAAAACACAGACATACCTACTGGGTACGTCGAGGCTTTTTGTAACTTGTTTAAACCAAAAAAATTAGTGCTATTTGCTGTGGGCTAATGCAAATTCTGGGTTTAACTGCGTTTGCGCATTGTATAAAAACCAAAAACTCCGCTTAAAAACATAAGTACAGTGGAAGGTTCTGGAATAACAGTTATCGGATTAACATATGTAGCCGATGATACACCCCAAGCATATTGACTACTCGTCCCTTGAAATTCATACCAACCTACAGTTTCCGCTTCATGCCAAGTAGTATATAAACCATACCACCGACCGTCAACGCCACGATCATCATAGCCAAAAACTGGAACAGAATGATCAACGGAACCATCTCCGTCACTATCTACAGAAAATAACATCGGGCATCCGGCATCAATTTCCGCAACAAAATCATTCCAGGAAAAACTACCAAACCCAACTCTCCAGGAGACAAAATCATAACCTCTATAGGCAGCATAATCTTCAAACCCATCATCAATTTCACTACCATATGTCCCGCCATACCCACGAGGGTCCACAGAAGTATACATAAAATCAGCAATACTTGTATACGGGGGTGTAGGTAAATTAGGATCATCTGGATCTGAATCATATTTTGCATTATGCGCCGGGCTGGATATTTGATCCTGAACATTTACTGTCCATCTTATATTTTCCCAGCCATTAGCATCAAATAAATTCGAATACCCTTTCACATCCCAGTATCCAAAAACAGAACCAGCCGCAGTCGGAGAGCAACCATGATACCAGTCATATGAAGGCACATCATCTATAATATATGCATCCGCGAAAAGCGGTGCAGCTAGACTCAAGACAAATATTACAGTTAATAATAAGATCGTTTTTCTGGACATAATATGTATAAATCCTTTCACATTTTAAAAATATATAATATATAAATATAAAAACCCTTAAAATTATACCATATTATTTGATTTTCGCAAGGGCATGAGATAAAAATAGACATTTATCCGTAACAGCTTGATAAATAAAGAGTTGCGGGTTTGGTTTCGTGGAATTACTTTTTTTTCATTTTTATCATTTGCAACGCTTTTACAGCTGCCTCACGCACATAATCATTTTCATCTTCCGATGCCTTTTTCAAGACCGTTACGGCGCTTTCATCAGCTATTTTTCCCAACCCCTGCGCTGCTAAACATCTTTCTCCTTCCCCCATTTTTTTATTCTTCAAGACCTTAATCAATCCGGGAACTGCCCTCGGATCCATTATTTCCCCTAATGCCTTTATTACTCGCCAACGCATGTCACTATCCGTATAAGTTAACATAGAAATCAAAGAAGTTGCTGCTGGCTCACCTATTTTGATAAGTACAACAAAAGTCCTTTCCCTGATCTCCATATCTCCGGTTTTTATAATATCAATCAGAACCGGTACTGCCTTTTCTCCAATATCCGATAAAGCCTTAGCTGCTTTTGAGCAAACAGTCTCTTCGGAATCATTACACATACTTTGAATTAAAGCCTCAACTGCTTTATCTGCCCGGAGCACACCTAAAGCTTCTGCAGCTTTCCAGCGTAAATTTGAATAATTGCTTTTCCTCAGAATACGCAAAAGCATTTCAATCCCGTATTGCTCCATATAAATAAGATCCTGGATCGCGCTTTCACGCACACGCCAGTCTACATCCTTCAATTTCTCAGAGATTTTTTTTAATTGATGTTTTACGTTTAGGCGTTTTTTAATAAAGGCAAGTCCTTTTGTCCCTAAAATAAGCACGATGATAATATATACTGCGGGTAAAATGTATGGCGATTCTAATATAAATTCTTTCATCCATATCCTAAGTTAAAATATATAAATAAATGATACTCCTATAGATAAAATATGTCAACAACAAACCGGGCCAGCATTAATCTTCAAGCCATAATCCACGCTTTTGCTGTTTAGCTTCATTTTGGAGTTTCAATAATTCTTGTTCATACTTTATATTTGGCGGGATAATATAAACAGTAGCGTATCCGTCCTCGACCAGGCTGGCATTAAGAAACGTACCATCTTTTAAGTAGACATAGGCCAGTAATCGATCATATGTATCAAAGCGCTGTTTATCAAACTCCAGTTGTACTCGCTTACCCTCTACTAGTTTCTTTGTATATTGATAAGACGCATAGCCCATCTTTTGAATCGTTTTAATATCTTTTTTTAATCTACGGCTGTCCCTGTACAGTTTATCTGATTCATGGTATTCCGGAGTATCTATCCCCAAAAGTCTTACTCTTTGTTTGTTTTCCAGTTTCAAAGTATCACCATCTACAACTCTACGAACTAAAACATTATCATAATCAACCTGTTTTTTTATTAATCCAGACGTAAAGAAAAAAATAAAAACACAGGATATAATAAATGTAATTGTAAGAACAACACGTTTTATCATAGCACCTTCTTACTCTAAATCCGGAAACCTGATCATAATTGTATCCATTATATGTTTAAACAAAAGAGCTTTTGAGTCATATATTGTTTTATTACAGCTAACATGAAACACTGCGACATAAGAATTATTCTCAGTAGAGTGAAAAAGATATGTTAACATTTTCCTCCCATTATTAAGATCAAAATCTGTAACTAAAGCCTGCATCCCGTTAAATTCATCCTTGCTCATTTCTCCTTTTTTGATAAGTCTGCGACTTGTAGCCATCTGAATCCGGGCTTCCCCGTCTTTTTCCATCTGATCCACATACATTTTTGCCTCTTTAACATTCATAACAATAGCTACCAAAGACACTGCCCTTTGAGGAGCAAAAAAACCAGTAACATGAGTTGTATCCCATTCCAGTTTACTAAACTCCTCTATATTCCCGTTATATCGTAAAAACATCTCTTTACGCTGCTTCTCATAACTGTGATGGAATACTTGTTTTTCCTCATGATTAAATTCCCCCCAGTCAAAGGGAACTTCAAAGGACAACATTTCGTCGTTGTATTTTTTAAATGTTATCTTTTCCTCAGCAAACACAACCCCGCTCAAACTCAAAACAATAAAACTTATTAAAACACCTACTTTGATGGTGGTTCTTATCATAATATCCTCCTTATTCTCCCAATTGGCTCATCATCTGCTGTGCTTGCTTACCCATTGGTGATTCCGGAGCAATCTTTATCATCTCTTTCAGCTGACCAATCGCCAGGATCTTCTGCTTGGTATTAAAATACACACCTCCCAAATTCCAACGTGCATTAAGATTTTTAGGCGCTAAGCTAACTGCTGTCTCAAGCGGTTGTTTAGCATCCTGCATTCTACCAAGCCCAAGATAGTAACTACCAAAATTAAACCATGCCGCAGAATCTTGATCATCAAGTTCTATTGCTTTTTTAAGATGCACCTCTGCCTCGGAAATTTTGTTTTGCAGTAAAAAAGCAACCCCTAGATTTGTATGGGCCGCAGAAGTTGGTCTTATAGCTATAGCCTTTTCTAACGTTTGCACTGCACGATCAAGTTTACCTTGGGCTCCGTAGGCTGACCCCAAACCAGCTAAGATATACACATTTTTCGGGGCAATAGCAGCAGCCTTCTCAAAATATTCCACAAAGATTTCGATATCACCACCTGCTTTAGGCGAAGCTAACATTCCGTTCAAGATAATAATGTTAGCACTTTTAGGAAATTTCGAAAGAGTTGTCTCTGCCCAGGAACGAAGCGATTTTAGCGCTGCAGGATCAGAGAAAGGAAAGTCAAATCCTGTAAGCTGTATCTGAGTTCTATCTTCCAAAACATCGGCCGCAAGATCAGCCACATAAGCCGCCATCTCATTCTCAGGATGATCAGTACTTACCCTGCGAGATATCTCCAGTGCTTTTTTCCAATTATTTTGTTCTATTGCCCCAACCAAAGACGCGTTTGTCGTCCCAATAATTTCCTCTTTTTCCTGGGCCTGAACTATTGGACACAAAAATAAACTAATAATAAACATTGCACAAATAAATTGACGTAACATCGCATTTCCCTCCTATGTATTCTAAAATTATATTACTAATTTTGGTTTATCAGAAAAAAACTTCTCCACCAGGAATGAATATTTACCAAGACTTCTCGTTCTTGAAACCGCCTTCAAAATCTTATCGCCGCCAACAAAAGCTTTTGCCCAATATTGCCATATCTCCTTCAACTTATCTGTTATATGCGCCGGCCCGCTTAATTCCTTTTGATAAGCCGCAAATATCTCATCATGAAAACTGATGAAACGATCAAGTTTTTCCTGCTCTGTACTGTTAGTCAAATTCTTTATTTGTTCTGGTAAAAATGGATTAGTAATACCTCCTCGACCAATCATCCACTGACTAATCATCGGCAAACGCTTAACCAGTTTTTTAAACGTTGCGAGCGAATCGATATCTCCGTTATAAACAATTGTATGTTTGGTCAAAGAAACACTTTCCTCAAAAGCAGATATATCTACTTTCCCTTCATACATCTGCGTTCCCAAACGAGGATGAATAATAATATTTTCCAAAGGAATTGCATCAAGCTTCGGTAGCAGATCAAAAAGCTCTTTATTATTTTCCTTGCCAAGCCTGACTTTAAGAGATATCTGATTAGGAACAGCCGGGATAACTTCTTCTAAGAACTTAATAATTCTATCGGTAAAAGGAAGCAACCCAGATCCCCTTATCTTATTTCTGACCTTTTTATTCGGACATCCGAGATTCCAGTTCACAGTCTTATAACCTAAATCAAACGTAGCTTTAGCCACAGAAATAAAGTCCTTAGGCGTATTACTCAAAACTTGAGGAATTAATTCAAAACGCGTGTTATTCCTCTTCAGGAAAAGATCCCGTAAAACATTACTCTCACTGCTGTCAACATGACAACTCCGAATAAACGGAGTAACCGCATAATCATATCCCTCAAAAAATTTGGAATATACATTTCGATACACACAGCCGGTCACACCCTGAATCGGGGCCATATATAAAACTGGTTTCATAATATCCTTGCAAATATATTTTAAGATTTAATCATCGTTAGCATCATTTTGAATTTTTCTATTGCTTTTAAAGCATGCGGCTTATTTGCCGGCATTATAACCATCTCGCCGGCATTAACGGTCATTGGACTACCGTCAATTGTGATTTCTGCTTGTCCGTCAATGATATTGACCATAGCATCAAACGGAGCGGTATGTTCGCTTAATCCCTGATCTTTATCAAAGGCAAATACAGTCACGGTTCCCGTTTCTTTTTTTATTAAGGTTTTACTAACCACAGCCCCAGCCTGATAATCAATTAATCCCTCTAAATTATTCACATAATTTTCCTGAGACATATTTTCTCCTTATTTTGCCTTTTCAGAAACAGTTTTTTTCTGAGTAAAAAGTGAAACCACGATCAAAGTTATAAAACTCAATGGGATCGAAACAATCCCCGGATTACTAAAAGGAATTAGCGCAGTTGACGGATCCAATCCATATTTTACATACATGCTAGGACTAATCAAGATCAGTCCTACTGCCGCAATAATACCAACCACAATTGAAGCAACAATCCCCGAAGATGTAGTCTTCTTCCAGAATAAAACCATTAATATCGCCGGTAGATTTGCCGAAGCAGCTACCGCAAAGGCCCACCCTACCAAAAATGATACATTCATGCCTTTGAAAATAATCCCCATAATTATCGCAATTATCCCAACAACAACAGCCGCTACTTTCCCGGCAAACACCTGCTGCTTGTCACTTTTGATCACACCGGCAAACCGATCCAAAACATCATGCGCCACAGCACCTGAAGCAGCTACAATCAATCCGCTAACAGTCCCGAGTACAGTAGCAAAGGCAATCGCTGAAATCATCGAGAATAAAAATGTCCCGAATGTCCGTGCTAAAAGCGGCGCCGACATATTACTGCTGGTCACATTTAATACACCATTTGCCATTGCGCCTAAGCCCATAAATAACGTCAGAATATAGAAAAACCCTATCGCAGCAATTGCTACAATCGTTGATTTTCGAGCACATGCTGGGGTTTTAACCGTATAATAACGAATTAAAATATGAGGTAATGCCGCTGTTCCAAAAAACAAAGCCAGCATTAAAGAAATAAAATCCAGTTTTTCTAAAGGCGTACCTTCAACTTTAAATTTCACCCCAGGACGCATAATCTTATTACCCGGTGTCTCTACAGGATAATACACTGTTACCTGATCCCCATTGTTTTTGAATTTTTCCTTTTTCCATCGTTTAACAACCGTATCTTTATCTGAGAAATATGATAAAAATTCAAACACTCCCACCGGCCCGGTCTTAGCCTCTTCTCCGGTTTTACCCTTGATCCTTACCAGGTTTCCCACCTGACGCAATTGATTCTCTTTAGAAGCCAGCGCACCATTAATCCATGCTTTTCCATCAACAGTTTTAACTTGCGACTGGGATTCCTTTAATACAAGACCCGCATTTTCAGATATTTCTTTTAACCACCAATTTTTAGACCCATCTTTTAAAAGTTCTACAAATGTATGCCCATGAGCATCAATCTGGCGCAAATACTTAAATGATGCATCTGCCGGAATCACCTTATCCCCTGCCATCGCCGCATTGATTGTCGCATACTTATAAAAAGGAACTTCA
This sequence comes from PVC group bacterium, assembly GCA_024231215.1. Classification (GTDB taxonomy): domain Bacteria; phylum Omnitrophota; class Gorgyraeia; order B26-G9; family B26-G9; genus JAAEQR01. Next base: position 403,954 of record JAAEQR010000142.1, read on the forward strand.
CCATTCTGATCCGGAGTAGTAGTTAAGCCGCGATTAAAAAGCGCAATACAAAGGATTGTAGAAAAAACAATCAACAAAGCTCCTTTTAAAAACTGAACGTAGGTAGTCGAAGCCATCCCAGCCGTAGCAACAATTGTAATTACAATCGCACCCACCATAATAACACCAACATAATGAGGCAATCCTAAGAGCGGCGTAACCAAAACGCCTGCACCCACCATCTGAGGTATCAAATAAAACAAAGAAACAACCAAGGTACTAACTGCAGCAGCTAAACGAATCCCTTTAGAACCAAATTTTGAATCAAGCGCATCTGCAAAAGTGTACTTTCCCAATCGTTTCATAGGTTCAGCCACGACAAACAATGCAACAACCCAGCCGGCTAAGTATCCAATCGAATATAGAAACCCGTCATACCCGACTGTAGCGATCATTCCGCAAATCCCTAAAAAAGATGCCGCTGACAAATAATCACCGGCAAAAGCAATCCCGTTAACCGCCCAATGGATTTCACCACCTGCAGCAAAATACCCTTTAGATGACGTGGTTTTTTTTGCAAAATAAAAAGAAACAAATAAAACAATTCCGACAAAAAGCACAAATAAAAAAACAGGAAGCAATGCCATTATTTGCCTCCTTTCTTTTTACTCTTCTTTTCGGATAGACCATTTACACGATTTTCTTCTTTTGCACACATCGCGTTATAAATCAACGCCAGAACCAACGCAAATATAATCAATCCAAAACCATAAACAACGGCCAGATTTAATCCACTAAAAATAATTTTCTCCATTAATACCGGTTTGACAATATTAATCACGACAAATCCAGCATAGATCAACCCGTACAATGCAAACATATACGCGCCAACACGCATCTTATATTCCGAAGCATTATCTGGGCCTGAACTTGCTGCAGGCTTATGTAACATATCTTTTTCCTTTCAAGTTATATTGCTAAAAATAACTCGTCCCACCAGTCTCCAGCCAAACTGGATTCGGTTATTATATCATATTTTGTAATAATACCAAGAATTTATCAATTAAGGATTACTTCAACCGCTTTTATCCCGTCAAGGGCCGAAGAAACAATTCCACCGGCATATCCAGCCCCTTCTCCAATCGGGAAAAGCCCTTTTACATTACTACAATATCTCTCGTCTCTTGATATCCGGACAGGAGAAGACGTTCTTGTCTCCACCCCGGTCAATACCGCATCCGGGAGGGAAAACCCTCTAAGCTTCTTATCAAAAGAACCTAACCCTTCTTTTAATGTTTCTATTACAAATTCGGGCAGACATTCATTTAAGTCACCAAGAACAATCCCCGGACAATATGAAGGTTTAACACTCCCCAACACGGTTGATCTTTTTCCTTTTAAAAAATCACCAACCAGCTGTGCCGGAGCCATAAAATCACCGCCTCCTACCTTAAATGCCAGCCTTTCCAATTTACGCTGAAACTCAATCCCGGCAAGCGGACCATCTGATCCAAAGTCACCGGGTTTAACCCCGACAACAATTGCGCTGTTTGCATTCTCTTTATCTCTGGTGAATTCGCTCATTCCATTTGTAACAATACCGCCATTTTCCGAGGCTGAAGCCACAACAGTTCCCCCCGGACACACACAGAATGAATATGCCGACCGACCGCTTTTTGAATGATGCACAAGTTTATATTCAGCTGGCCACAGCCGCGGATTATTGAAAAATTTTCCGTATTGCGCTTTATTGATCAGAATTTGAGGATGTTCTATTCTAACTCCCACAGAAAACGCCTTTGACTGCATAGCCACACCTTTTTTAAATAATAGCTCAAAGGTACCCCTGGCACTCCCGCCTAAAGCCAAAATAATTATGTCGGATTGAAACGTCTCCCCTGAGGCGCTAACCACTTCGACAACTTTTTCATTCTCGATTTTAAAATCTGTGATTTTTGTATTAAATTTTATTTCTCCGCCTAATGAAATAATCTTCTTTCGTATATTTTTCACAACTTCTCGTAGCTTATCCGTACCAATATGCGGTTTTGCGCTATATAATATCTCAGGCGGTGCCCCGGCTTCAACAAATACATCAAAAACTTTTTTTGTCCGCTTATCATTTATCAAAGTATACAGTTTTCCGTCAGAAAAAGTACCTGCCCCGCCTTCCCCAAACTGGATATTAGACTGTTCATTCAGTTTCCCCTCAGAAAAAAAGCTTTTAACATCTACGGCTCTAGCCTCAACATCTTTTCCCTGTTCTAAAATTATAGGGGAAGCTCCAGCTTCGGCTAAAAGTAAAGCTGAAAAAAGTCCGGCAGGTCCGGCGCCGATAATAATCGGCCGAGCATTCATCTTCTTCATTTTTTTCGGAAGATTGTAACCATACGGCTCATAATTCAAAATATTCTTGTTATCAACCTCTACCTTTACAGAAACACTCTCATTCACAGTTACAGCAATAGAGTAAACAAAACAAATCCTGTTTTTTGAGCGAGCATCAATAGATTTGCGTTTGATCTGAAATTGTTTAATATCATCGATATTAACTTTTATTTTTCCTGCAATCTCTTTTTTTAAATCATCCTCAGAATGATCAAAAGGCAGTTTTAAATTTTGAATTAAGAACATACACACTCCTTAACTTAATCTGCCAGCTATAAACGCAGTGGTCCAAGCAGCCTGAAAGTTATAACCTCCGGTAATTCCGTCAATATCCATTATTTCTCCGGCAAAATACAGATTCTTACACACTTTGCTCTGCATGTTGTTAAAATCAATACTGCTTAGACTAATACCGCCACAAGTCACAAACTCTTCTTTAAATGACGTCTTTCCCTTTACTGAATAAACATCATTCGTCAATACACGCACCAATTTATTAACTCCCGTCTTTCCAAGCGCTCCCCACTTCTTAACCTTAGGCAAATCAATTTTCTTAAGCAAATAAACCCATAATCTTTCCGGCAGCAGATACGGTCTGACATTTGAGAGAATCTTATTTGAATGTTCATTAACAATGCATTCCAACTCATCCAAAACAAGATCATTATTATTTACATTAACCCAATTCACCTGAACTTTAAATTCATATCCTTTTTCACTTAATAATCTCGCACCAAACGCCGATAATTTCAAAGTCGCCGGTCCGCTCATTCCCCAATGCGTGATAAGCAAAGAACCTTTGGATTTAAGTTTTGTTCCCTGGATACTTACCAGAGTCTTTTCCACCGCAATTCCCATTAATTTGGTAATTGATTCCTTCGGCATATTAAAGGTGAACAAGGAAGGAACCGGATTTGCAATTTCATGGTTTAATTTTTCAAGCCACTCTAAGCCTTTTCGAGTAGGAGAACCACCAGTTGCAACAATTACCTTATCAAACACTCTCGGCTCAATTTTTCCATCGATAAAATTTAATTCCAGCTTAGCATCAATCTGCTTAATCTCTTTTATACCTCGACTTAATTCGATTTTAATCTTTAATCTTTTTATTTCTTTTAAAAAGCAATCGATTATAGTCTGAGAACTTCCCGACACCGGAAAAACACAATTATCAGCTTGAATCACCAAAGGAACGCCTCTAGACTTAAACCATTGCATTGTGTGTTGATTATTAAAAACAAGGAAAGATTTTTTTAAAGCTCTCCCGCCTCGGGGATAAGCTTCAGCTAGTTCTTTTATAGATGCGCAAGCATTGGTAAGATTACAGCGTCCGCCGCCTGAGACTTTGACTTTGGCTAGGAGATTGCTTGTTTTTTCAAAAATAACAACTTTAGCATCCGGATAATTCTCCTTTACTGTAATTGCTGAAAAAAAACCAGCTGCCCCGCCTCCGATTATTGCAATTTTCATTTTAATCTCTCATAACTTTTATTTATATTGTCTATCACCAGTCAATTGGAAAGTAATCCTTCAAAAACTTCCCACACCAGTGCTTACCGCTATTTATTCCATCAAAAAAAGGATCACATACCCGCGCTGCCCCGTCAACAATATCCAAAGGAGGCTGAAAATCATGCAAATCCTGTTTAAGCTTAGATAATTGGGCTGGATCCTCATCAGTCACCCAGCCGGTATCTATTGCATTTATAAAAATACCATACTCGGCAAACTCACTAGCTGAAGTATGGGTCAACATATTTAGAGCTGCTTTTGCCATGTTCGTATGCGGATGGCGTTCTCCTTTTTTAAAACGCATAAACTTACCTTCCATAGCTGAAACATTTACAATATGTTTTTGCCCGGTATTATCTTTTTTCATTAAAGGAGCCAGCTTATTGCATAAGACAAACGGTGCAACCGCATTCACTAATTGTATCTCAAGCATTTCCGTAGTCTGAATCTCCCCCAATCTAAGTCTCCAGCTATTGGTAATCCTTAAATCCACTTGCTGTAAATCAGCATCCAATTCTCCCTTGGGAAATACAGTTTCTGTAGATAACGTATTATCATAAGCATAAGGAATCTGAGATAATTTAGCAGACTCTCTTAATCCTATCCCAGGCAATTTCCCATGCCAAGTAACAGGGAGAGCCTTTTCTGATGCCAGCTTAGGAGTAGTTAAAGACATTAGCTTATTATTACAAATTTGATAATTCTGCATAAGCTTCTGAGCATTTTCAGGAAGCTCATGTAAGGCTTTAGTCTCATTGTGCATTAAATGGGCGTAGAATCCCGGCGGACGACGTACTGTTTGAGCTGCATTATTGATCAAAAGATCCAATCGATGATAAGTCTGTTCGATATGACTGCAAAATATTTCCACACTAGGTGTATGCCTTAAATCCAAGCCATAGATATGTAATCGATTCCCCCATTCTTTAAAATCATTTTCTTTAGCATACCTTAAGGCCGAATCCACAGGAAAACGAGTAGTAGCAATAACCGTAGCGCCAGCCCTTAACATCATTAAGGTTGATTGATAGCCGATTTTCAAGCGAGACCCGGTAATCAAAGCTACCTGTCCTTGTAAATTTGCACTCTGAAAACGTTTTTGATAGTTCAATTCTGCACACCCAGGACACAAAGCATCATAAAAGAAATGCAGCTGGGTATACTCTGCTTTACAAATATAACAATTGCGGGGAGACTTTAATCCCCTAGGTGTCTTTTTAGAATCAGTATTGTCTGTGATCTTTTGCGGAGCCGTAAATACTGCTGTCTCTCTGGCCGCGCGAATTCCAGTCGCAGCTCTTGCTTTTCGTTCTGCATTAACAATGTTTTGTTTTTTCATTTTACCGATTGCTTTATTCTGTTGTTTTATTTGATGCCGAGTAGGACGGGACAGCTGTCCTGCAGTTTTCATCAGTTCAATTTGCTGTGCTTTTGGTAATGCAACAAAATCATCATGATTATTTACCAGATGATTAAGTATATTAATACAATGATCTATTTCCTTTGATGAATACTGTTTGTCTTGTTCTTTATTATTTTCTTCTAAGACTTGAACATATCCTTTTTTTAATTCTTCCCAGGTTAGTGCAGAGAGATCAGGCACAGGCAGCGATGTTTTGAAACACTGTTCTATATGCTCAGCTAGTTCTTTTGGCGTAGATCCATAGAGATATTCTTTTGAGAACCATTGGGGATAGCTTAATCGTGCTGGAACTATAGGAACAGCTCCCATCTGCACTCCATCCATTATAGCCAATCCTTGGAATTCATGGATTGAGGTTGAAACTATCACTTCCCCCTTTTTAAGCCACTTCAGATAATCATCTCTTTTCTGTTCCCCCCAGCAAAGTATTTGCGCAGCAAACGTTTCTTTTATTTCATTAAATATTTCCGGAGAATTTCTAAACTGCAACCCCATCATTATAAGTTTAAAATCTACTCCCTTAGCTTTTAATATTTTAAGAGCTTCATAGAAATCTTCCGGGTTTTTATCATATTCCCATCTATGATTCCAGATAATACTATTCTTAATTGTTTCTTCAGTCCGCTCTTCTTGATTACAAATAGGCACAGCTAAAGTCCTGCTTTTGATCTTAATATCATCCAAAACACTGACTGGACTAAGATCATTAATTCCTTTGAGCAAACTTATTGCTCCGGAAAAGAAACTATCCCTGTTATACTCACTATTAAACACCACCCTATCCGCACAAAGCGCCGAATACAAGTTCACCATCATCAGATCTGTACTCGGTTGAGTTGCATTTTCAGATAAAGGATAATCAAACTGATTTTCATGAAAATAGATGATCTTATATACTTTTCCCAGATGAGGAAACAACCCAATAAGTGCCGCTAAATCGACCATAGATGTAGCCAAGATAACATCATAACCCCGCCTGAGAACATCCTGATTATCTCCATACCAGCTAATTCCATTCCCCCTAATCCGCCAATAAAACTTTCGAGCTGGTAAAGACAAAAAAGTCCAATCATAATCCCCCAATTTATCTATCAAAAGATTACACCAATAGTTATGACTGTGTGAATTATATGCAGATAATAATAGTATTTTCATAGTATTTGTTTTAACCCCGATTTTACCTTAGACGCAGATGAAGAGTGCTAATGCAAATTCTGGGTTTAAGTACTAAATATGCAGGGACAGACTTCTGTGCCTGCCCCTATATATTTAATTATTTTTTTTAATTTTTATTTTTCCCAAACTTCTGGGATCATAGTGCCTGGATTGTTAAATTCTACACGGTAGGGCTCTATAATCATAATTGCATAGCTGGGATCTTCCGGTCCTTTAAAAATAGCTGAAAGCATTTCAAACCAATAATTATTCTTTTCCTGTTGATCCGTAGTTATTTTTGCTGTTCCCTGGATCTGAATATACGGTTTATTTAAATCTTGAGGATCATTAATCCCAAAAGTTAAATGCACTTCAGGATTTTTTTCAATCTGTTTAATTTTTCTTGAATCAAGACAAACCGCAGAACGAATATTAAAATCATTATCTGATTGAATCATAATATAACGAGTCCAGGGTTTTCCATCCAAAGTTATCGTTGCCATGCTGGATAGTTGCGGTAATTGTAACATTTCAATAACTTTTTGCTTAATCTCTGACATCTCGTTCCTTTCTAGGCCGCGGGCCAATGGTTACTATGTTTAAATTGCTGATGCGTTGTATCGTCAATATCGTCGTCTGTTCCAGAAACACCATCCGGCCCTGATGACCAAACATGAGGAATAAGCATATCATTCCTATTAGGATTTTTATCCAAACGATAATTGTATGGTCTTCCCCAAGGATCTATTATTAAAACTGGTTGCCCCATAAAGTTGGTCTGGATCTCTTTTAATCCTTGTTCTTCGGAAGGCCATTCATTATGTTTGTTATAGAACATATCAAGTTCTATTTGGATAACTTTTACCTGAAAACAAGCTTTGTTATGTCTTTCCAAGCCCCGGAGATAAAAATGATCTTGAAGAAAGAAGAAACAAGGAATAGAAAGTATTACCGCATAAATCGCTAATCCCGCCATCAAATACTTGAATTTTCCAGGAAGCTGCAAATCGCGGTATATAACTAAACACTTTATAAATCTAATAAACCCTGCAACTGAAAACCAGCTTACCATGACAGTAAGGAAAAGACACATCATCAAATGCTCTTCTTGCAAACCATCTGCGGTCATTATACCAAGAACTATCAATATAACAAGAGTAATCATAGGAAACCGCCAAAAATTAATAAGCAGCAACCTATTTTTTCCTTCTAAGTCCATACCTCTACCATTAGTATCCATCACTAGCTCCTAGCTCTCTCCATAGCAAATTGTTAGCATTTTATTATTTTTCTGCTACTACTAGCATTTCAAAATCATCAGTTGTCAGCTTATCATTTCGGCTGAAAGCACCGAGTTTTGCACCCAATATATCTATAGTTTTAAAATTCAATGATTTCAATAGCCAGGTTATTTCCGACGGGACATAGAACCTTTCATTGCACTTAAGAGATTTTTTATTTCCAGAGTCATCTATAATCTCTGTAATGTTATGGTCGCGAAACGTCATCAAATTAAAAGTATTATCTTTATATGCGGCAACACCGTCTTTTTTTTCTGCAGCAAGAAAGTCTTTCACAGAATGAAATAACGGGAATAAGCCATTTAGAGTTGTAAATATCAATTTCCCATTGGATTTTAATGCATTGGCAGCATTTTTAAGGATCAGGAAGTTCATCTCGTCGGTTTCCATCAATGAGAACCCACCCTCGCATAGCATAATTGCTAAATCAAACTCATTTGAAAAATGAGGGTTTCTTGCATCATGCTTTTGGAAGTCAATTTTAAGTGATTGTGTAGATGCTTTTTCTTTTGCATGCTCCAATTGTGATTCAGATAAATCAATACCAATAACAGAATAGCCCCTTTTAGATAGCTCTATTGAGTGCCTACCAGTACCACATCCAATATCAAGAATTTTTATTGCTTTATCATGATTGCTCTCTTTTTCTATAAAATCACATTCTCCGATTGTTCCCTTGGTAAATTCTTCAGCATCGTAAGTTTGAGCGAAATTTTCAAATAATTCTTCATACCATTGTTTCATTTTTTTATCCTTTCCATACTAACATTTGAACTCCACTGACTGATGAAGCGCCGGTCTTATTTAATTATAAATATTATACTCCTCCCCTCTATCCCTGTCAAAATTATATAAATTTGTTTTGAAAAATATACTGTTTGACGTATAATACTATTAAAAATGACACAGGAAAATCTTAAAACAACCTTCGAACAAGTATTTAGTTTTCGGCTTAACCATAATCAATACAATGAGTTAGAGCGGATGACACATGAGATATCTCAGCGGGATGGAATCTCTGAAGCCAAACTCATAGATATGCTGAAGTCTGACCAGCGCATTATAGATAGCACCGGCAAGAATAAGTTCTCCGCTATAAAACAGCATCTTATCAAACTGCGTTTTCCTCTTACTTGCCAACAGCAAAAAATAAACCCCAAGGATGTGTTTCTCTCTGAACTTAAAAACCCGCTTAAAGATACTACTGTTTGCACCAAAGAATTTACGCCGGAAAAGATATTTATAGAGAAAAGCGCCCGGGACAGCTACCTGGCAAATAAATTTAAAAATTACTTCCCTGACTGCCCTACAGAAGAATTGAATCATACCTGGGAATATATTCAAAAGAATAAATTCTCTCTAAAAGATTTGAAAAAACCTTTGGTCTTTATTGTAAATGAACATTGGGATTTTATAAAACCCTGCCCCTGCACTAAAAACCATATTGGCTGTAATTACTGGATTTTCAATTTAGGCTTTGGCTGTCCGTTTGACTGCTCTTACTGCTATCTTCAGCAGTATACTAATTTCCCGGGTACGGTATTGCCGGCAAATTTAGATGATTTTTTCAATAAGTTCGATAATTTTTATAAAAAGATCAATCGCCCGATACGTATTGGTACCGGCGAATTTTGCGATTCTCTGGCTTTGGATCATATTACCGGCTATTCCTCTCAATTAATAGATTTCTTCCGGGATAAACCGGTATTATTCGAATTAAAGACCAAAAGCGATAATATAGACAATATCCTAAAATGTAAAGGCAGTGAAAATATTATCATCTCCTGGTCGCTTAATCCCCAGGAAATTATTAATGATGAAGAATGCTGTGTCGCATCTTTAAAACAGCGACTTAAAGCCGCACAAAAAGTCCGGGATCAGGAATTTTCTTTGTCATTTCACTTTGACCCGGTCATTCACTCCCCTAACTGGGAAATACTGTATAAAAAGACTATTGATGAATTATACCGCCAACTAAAGCCTCCGTTTAAGTGGATAAGCATTGGCACCCTGCGCGGCACAAGAAAGCTCAAAAACGCCGCAGAACAGCGCTTTAGCCAAAGTAATATATGGTACGGCGAGCTTCTCCTGGGTGATGATAAAAAACTGCGTTATCCGAAATTTTTAAGAAAAGATATATATAGTAATATGGTTAAGTGGATCCGAGAGTATGATAAACATACTCCTGTATATCTGTGTATGGAAGATGAAGACTGCTGGGAAGTTATGGATAAGCCTTTGACTTCAGCTAAGCAAGTCGAGTCATATCTGATAGATAAATAATCTATCAGGAAAATATTTGACATCTTTTTATTTTTGTGTTAGATTATCTTAATGCTATTTTTTATACTATTGCCGGGGTAGCTCAGGTGGTAGAGCGAGGGACTGAAAATCCCTGCGTCGGCGGTCCGACTCCGTCCCCCGGCACCATAAAACTCTCTTATCTTAATTGATAAGGGAGTTTTTTTATAGGTAAATATTTGGTCTTATTAACCAATAGGTCTAAATATTCCCCAAATAAACATATTTTAACTTTTTCTTGGCTATATACTCGGCACGTTTTAATGTTTCCAGGGACGTAGGCGGGATATTAAGCTCAAAACACGGAAAATAGCGGGATAAATGTAAAGGAGTATCTGCGCCGGTGTTTTCAAAAATCCAGTTAGTAAGCCTTTCAAAATGCTTGTCTGAATCGTTTACCGTAGGAATAACCAAATTGGTGATTTCAATATGACAGCTCTGTTTTGCCCTTTTAATTGTATTAAATACCGGTTCTATAATCGCCTCACACAATGTTTGATAAAATTCATTATCCATACTCTTTAAATCAATATTCATCGCTCCGATATACGGCAGGAGCTCTTCTAAAGGCTCCGGATTTACATACCCGTTGGTAACCAGTACATTTTCAATACCTTTGGACTTGGCCAGCTTTGCGGATTCTAAAACAAATTCATACCAGATAAACGGCTCATTATACGTATAAGCAATCCCGAAAGAATTCATCCTCTCTGCCTCATTAACCAACTGCGCCGGGGTGATATCCTGCAAATATGTGTCCGGGTTTTGGGAAAGATGCCAATTTTGACAAAAAGCACAGCGAAAATTACAGCCGCGCGTACCTAAGGAAAGAATAACTTGATTGGAATGGAAATGATATAAAGGTTTTTTTTCGATCGGGTCTAAGGAAATACCGCTTGTCTTACCGTAAATCAGAGAATACAGCTTACCTTTTATATTACTGCGTGCTTTACAAAACCCTGTCTTGCCTTTGGCTATAACACAGTTTTTAGGGCAAAGCACACAACGTACAGTCTGTCTTTTTAGCTTTTCATAATATAGGGCCTCGCGATACTCGCTCTCCATGATCCCCTATTTCTATTATATACCGCGCAAAAAACAATTTTTTACATGCTCACCGGCAAGCTTGGACATTATCTTCAGCTCCCCAATGGAATATGGCTTTATTTGACTTAGATCTTTATCCAACGTTTCTTTTGCTTCAAACTGCTGCAAAACATAACGCTTAGCTCCGCCGATAGATTCGGCTATATTCAAAATATCTTCCCGATTAATAAAAGAAGGCACTACCGTAGTTCTAAATTCATAATCTATTTTGCTGGCAAGTAAAATAGCAATGCTCTCACGAATACTCATAATATCTACAGCCGTACCAACTGCCTTTTCATAACGCGATTGTTCCAGCGGCGCTTTTATATCCATGGCTATATAATCTGCCAGATTATAATCTATAAGATCCCGGATTACGTCGGGATTGCTTCCATTTGTATCTACTTTTACTAACAATTCGTTTTTTTTCAACTCCGTTAAAAGCGGGCACAAATTTTTATTCAACGTGGGTTCTCCCCCTCCGATGACAACTGCCTCTATCCAACCTTTTTTTTCGCTGAAAAACTTCACAATATGGTCAAAAGGAACGTCCGGAAGCTCTTGAGGCTCTGTAACTAAACTGCTTGAATGGCAGAAAGGACAACGGAAATTACATCCGGGAAGATAAATCACGCTGGAAAGTTTGCCTTCCCAGTCGATAAATGTAGACGGATTAAATCCTTTTATCGCATATTCCATAATTACTAATACTCCCTTCAATTAAGATAGTTCCTATCTTAACACAAAAACAAGAAAAAATAAACCCAGAAATTGTATTAGATACATATGAAAAATACTAATACAATTTCTGGGTTAAAGACACTGGAAATTAATTCATATTGCCAGAGCCCCTAAAAATCATTGAACTATTTCGTCAAAAGGTGTTCTTTTACCTTATCGGAATGAGGAACTTCCCCGTCCCAGCGGTCAAGAATTTCTTCGTTCTTCTCAATGATTGTAGTCGGGATCTGCATAACATCGTGATATGCTCCTTCGGCCATCCCATCAACCGTATCCATATCATGAAAAGTAATATCTACTTTATCTTCAACTTCCCATTTTGTTACAAAGAAGTTTATTTTATTTTTCGTAGTTTCACACTTAGCACATTCATTTTTTCCGAAAATCTTTATCTGCATACTACAACCCCCTCCTTTGTTGAACAAGCATTATTTTGAAGCAACTTTATAATCCCCTTTATGCCGATCATCTAATTCGGCAAGCTTTGAAGGGTTCCAATTATTAACCCGGCTGAAATATCCCACAATCCGAGTGATATTATAAATATCACTTGAATCACAATGTCCGCAATTATCTTCCATGCCCCTGGTTGTTTTTGAACAGGAATTACAAACTGTGAATTCCGGAGATATAGTGATCTGGGCTGCCTGTGTACTATCAAACGTCTTTTTCACCAAACTTAAAATTGAATCAGGATGCGGTTTCTGTTCACCGACAAAAGCGTGAATAATCGCTCCGGATTCGATCATCGTATGAAATTTGCTTTGCTTCTGTATCCGGGTAATTAAATCCAGAGATGCATCCGCACGAAAATGTATACTATTGGTGTAATAATAGCGGTCACTGTCAATATCTCCCTTTATTACGTCCGCAGCTTGCGGAAACTGTCTCATATCTACCTTCGGCAAACGCCGGCAAGCAGACTCTGCAGGAGATTCTTCCAAAGAAAATTTTAACCCGTATTTTTTCTGATACTCTTTTGTTTTCTGATGCATAAACGCAACAACCTTTAATCCCTGTTTAAAAGTTGTTTCTGATTCATGCAGTTCTTTTCCCGTTACATACTGCATACATTCATTAAGGCCGATCAATCCTATAATATATGTGCCCTTTTCCAAATCGATATAGGGCCGGCCGTCCTTGGCCGGTTTACCCATTTCCCACATAGGCATTCCTGGTTCCTGCATAATCTGGGTAATAAATTCTTTTTTCTCTAGATGAGCCGCTACTGCCAAATCCATCGCGTACCCAATCTCTTTGAACAGTTTATCAAAGTTGTCTTTTCCAGAACGATATCCTGCCTGCGGCAGATTTATAGTTACATTCTGGAAGCCGCAAAATCTCATACTCTCCGGATGTTCGATCATATAACGATCATCTATTTTCTGACGCAAACGACAGCACTGAGAAAGCACAGCTTCATCACCCCGGTCAAACACAAAATAAGTTGTGCCGTTTTCACTAGCAACAAGACAGGCATATTTCAATAATTCAAGCTGACGCGGATCTTCAAAAGATTCATTGCTGATATGGAAATCGCATTTCGGAAAAGCAAAGACACGTCCGTCCTTATCTCCGTCACGCCAAACATCCATCATCGCCTTGGCAAATTTTATTGCTGATTCCTCATAATCACCATAAGTTCTGCCCGTATATTTACCGTTGGCACCTATTGCCGGAATATCTTTAAGATAGTTCGGCACGCCGGTATGTACGTTAAAATCAATAAACAAACTCTGACTGCCGCGTGAAAATGCATTTTGTGAAGCAGAGAATATTAAATACTGTGCTTCCTGCTTCATTTCCTTTTCAGTCATATTTTCTACATACGGAGCATATAATATATTCACATATCCAATTCCCAGAGCTCCGGCATAATAGGCCTGAAGTGAAGCAAGAAATGTGTTCAAATGTCCCGTAAGTGTCCTTGCATATTTTGCCGGTCCGCTGGAAGTAAACAAATTACCCAGCTCAAGCCCGTATTTCTTAATATATTCTAAAGAATGAGAACTGCAATACGCTCTTGGATATCCTAAGTCATGAACATGAATAACACCACGTAGATGAGCATTACCAACTTCTTCTGAAAATACTTTCTGCAGCATATACTGTTTTAATATTGTTTCAGCAATCGATAAATTTACAGCTTCCGGATTATTCGCGGCAATATTAGAGTTTTCACAGCTTTTAGAAAAAAGAAGTTGTTCCAGATCAAATGTCGGCATACCGATAATGCTCTGCCGGGTTAAACTTTTATCCAACCCGCGTTCGAAAAGTTCATTATCAACCAATTCTCGGATAAGCGCGGTAGAAATCCTGGACAACCCGGAATTAAAAACTTTCTTTTCAACGCTGGAAGCGATTTCCATAGCTACATCTTCAGCGATATTCGCCTCTTTCTGCAAAGCCAGGGCAATCCTGCCCTTATCCCAGCTTAATATTTCATCTTTTGCCAATGGGGTAACCAACAAAGCCAAATCTGTTGAACTAGAAGTCTTATGCACTCTTTTTCTTACCTTAAGACTAGTGCGAATTTTACTTCTTTTATCCCGATAAAGGATATATACTTTTGCAGTCTGAGCGTGTCCGGTTTCAATTAAAACCTTTTCCACCATATCCTGAATTTGTTCGATTGTGGGACTAGTTTCCACAAAATTCTTCTCTAAAAATAACACAACAGCATTAGCAAGCTCTTCCGCCAAAAGTTTATCCTCTCCGCCGACAGCCTGCGCTGCTTTAAAAATAGCTTGTGTGATTTTCTTTTTATTAAAAGGTACTACCCTGCCATCTCTCTTGGTCACATATTGAAGACCAGCTCCCTCCATGGAATTTTTCTTGTCCTGTGCTAACATCGCCTATGCCCTCCTCTTGTTTAAAAGATCTTTAAGTTCCCCTAAAAATTGATTAATGTCTGTAAACTGACGATACACTGAAGCAAACCGTACATAAGCAACTTCATCGATATCATGTAATTGATGCATTACCATCTCTCCGATATCTTTGCTGTTAACCTCTTTGTCATAGGTCCGCTGTAAAGCACGTTCAATCGCGTCTACTAATTCTTCTACTGTCTTCATGCTTACCGGACGTTTTTCACACGCCTTTAAAAGACCTGACAAAATTTTGTTTCTGTCAAACGGTTCTCTGCGTCCATCAGTTTTAATAACCATGAGTGTTGTCTTTTCAATATATTCATAAGTTGTAAACCGGCGTTGGCATTTTAAACACTCACGTCTTCTTCTAATTGCATCACCCTCAGATGAAATACGAGAATCTACTACTTTATCTTCGATATTACCGCAAAATGGACATTTCATAAGGAAAGATTTTTTACCAATATTTTAAGCCGTTTATACATCATCTTGTAGTTACACTCTTGTTATACACCATATATAGTGTGGGTGTCAAACCTTTTTTTTGCCAAAAAATGGAAGGAATTAGGGGTTTTAACCAGCTGTTCGGCTGATTACATCAAAAAACTTCTATTATATAGTTTTTTCGACTATCACTAACTCGATCAGTGCTTCTTTTAAAATTTTTTTTGCGTTTTCATCCGGATAATTAGCCGCAATTACGATCTTTTTTATTCCGGCATTTACAATCATTTTAGCGCAAATAATACATGGCTGCAAGGTACAATAAAGAATACCCTCTTTTACACTAATACCATAATGAGCTGCCTGTAAAAGTGCGTTCATTTCCGCGTGTAAGGCCCGGCAAAGTTCATGCCGTTGGCCGGAAGGAACTTTCAACTCTTCCCGCAAACATCCAATATCCTGACAATGTTTAAGTCCGGAAGGAGCACCGTTATACCCTGTGGTTAAAATTCGTTTATCCTTTACAACCACCGCGCCAACTTGCCTTCTTAAACATGTAGACCGCTGCGCCACCAATTGGGCAATGCCTAAAAAATACTGATCCCAGCTTGGACGATTATCTATCATTTTCTTTTTTCTACTTATTTTTTTCTTCATAATATTACTTATATAAAGGAAAGCGTTTTGCTAACACATTCACTCTACTTTTAAACTTTCTGATTTCTGCCGCAGATAGATCCGCATCTTTGATTAAAGCATCATCTAAAATTGCCGCGATTTGATTCATTTGAGTTTCTTTCATACCCCTGGTTGTTACTGCAGGCGTCCCTAAACGAATTCCGCTGGTTACCATGGGAGACTTTGCATCAAACGGAATCAAGTTTTTATT
Source organism: PVC group bacterium (assembly GCA_024231215.1). Taxonomy (GTDB): domain Bacteria; phylum Omnitrophota; class Gorgyraeia; order B26-G9; family B26-G9; genus JAAEQR01. Next base: position 420,049 of record JAAEQR010000142.1, read on the forward strand.
TATCGTTATATTTATTTTCCCCAATAATGCCTGAGCATCTTTACCTGTAATCTCCCGGCTGTTTAAATTAACCAGCATAAGATGAGTATCAGTCCCGCCGGCAACAATACGAAAACCTCTTTTTGTCAAAGCACCGGCTAAAGCTTTAGCATTAGCTACCACCTGCGCTTGATATTTTTTAAATCCAGGGTTTAAGGCTTCTTTTAAAGCTACTGCCTTGGCTGCAATTGTATGCATTAACGGGCCTCCCTGCATCCCGGGAAAGACATTAAGATCAACTTTTTTAGCAAATTCTTTTCTGCATAATATCATGCCACCGCGCGGCCCTCGTAATGTTTTATGCGTAGTCGTAGTTACAAATTCAGCATATTTTATCGGAGACATGTGAACTCCTGCTGCAACCAGTCCGGCAATATGCGCCATATCTACTAAAAGATATGCTCCTACACTATCACATATTTTACGAAATTTTTTAAAATCAATTTTTCCAGGGTAAGCCGAAGCTCCGGCTAAAATCAGTTTTGGTTTATACTTTTTTGCCTTTTGCGCAATTTCATCGTAATCTAGTTTTTCCGTTTTTTTATTAACCCCGTAAAACTTCACGTTATAAAACAACCCGGAGAAATTGCGAGGATGTCCATGTGAAAGATGTCCTCCACAAGCCAGATCCATTGCCAGCACAGTATCGTTGGGCTTTAAAATAGACATGAAAACCGCCATGTTTGCCTGCGCACCTGAATGCGGTTGAACATTTGCGTGTTCTGCCCCAAATAACCGTTTAGCTCTATCTATAGCCAGACGTTCGGCCTCATCAACATGCTCACATCCGCCGTACCAACGAGCCCCGGGATATCCTTCGGCATATTTATTAGTCAATACTGAACTCTGCGCCTGCATAACCGCCGGCGAAGTAAAATTCTCGCTGGCAATAAGCTCAATATGTGCACGTTGGCGTTTTAATTCGTTTTGAATCACGTTATAAATCTGACTATCAACTTGTCTCAACTTTTTCATTTCTTATCTCCTCTAACAATCACTAAACATCTTTACTCTTTTTAAATGTCTTCCGCCGGCAAATTTTGTTTTCAACCACATATCGGTCATCCTCTTTACCTGGGGCTCTTTGATAAAGGCTGCGCCAAAAACCAAGACATTTGCATTATTATGTTCTCTTGAAAAACGAGCCATTGATAAATTAAAGCAATTTACCGCTCTGATTTTCTTTATTTTATTTGCCGCCATCTGCATCCCTATTCCGCTATTACAAATAAGAATACCCCTGTCAAATTTAGCCTGGGCTACAGACCTGGCTACGGCAAGTGCATACTGTGGATAATCACATGAATCTGTAGAATCAGTTCCGAAATCTTTTACTTCATGGCCTTTTTTCTTAAGATATTTTATCAATGCCTGCTTCAATTCCAATCCACGATGATCACATCCGATAGCTATCTTCATTTTATTTTTAACACCAGCCTCTCTATTGATTCTTGTAATACTTCCAATACCTGTTCATAAAAACGAATTTCCATACCAATTGGGTCCGGAATATTTAAATTGCCATTGTCTTGGGCCGCAAATTCTTTCAATAAAAAAACTCTATTCTCCGAAGAAGGATCCATATAGAGAACCTGTCGCTTATGATCTTGCGACATAACTAAAATATAATCTGACTCTCTAATCATTTCATCCGTCAACATATGAGCCCGGTGTTCGGAAATATCAACTCCCTGCTGCTGCATTACCATAACCGCTTCGGCTGATGCAGACATCCCGTCAAAAGCCGCTACCCCAGCTGAAGTAACCTTTATATATTTATTATCTTTCACTATTTTCTTCATCAAACCTTCGGCCATTGCACTGCGACAGCTGTTACCAGTACAAACAAATAAAACATTCTTGTATTTTGATTCCTCTTGTATTAGATCTTCTGAAACAGCACCCTGGCGCAAAATATTATAATTATTATCTTCTACCGCACATACCGTAGATGCTACTCCTAACTTACTAATTCCTGCATCTATAACTGCATCTATAGCGCCATCTAACTCAGCCAAAACATCATCCGCGCATATTGGTTCTTTTTTTCCGGGAGGATTTGCTGAAGGAGCAAAAACAGGAGTAGTAACTCTTCTTAATAACAATTGCGCCACACCATGATCCGGCATTCGAAACCCAATAGTTTCAGAATCGCCAGACTTCAAAACCAAAGTAAGCGGCCCCGGCCAAAATTTCTTCATCAATCGATAAGCAAACGGAGATATTTCAGAAGCAAAATATTCTATTTGGCTAATGTTGTATACACACATGGAAAACTTCTTTCCATCATCGCGCTGTTTGATCTGACGCAGTCTTTCTACCGCATTCTTGTCATTCACCAAAGCAGCTAATCCGTAAACCGTCTCGGTCGGAAACGCAATGATACCGCCACCTTTTAAAATAGCTACTGCCTCATCTATTTTCTCTACTTCCGGACGTTCTGAATTAATTTTTATTATTTTCGTTTCAGACATTATAATTTCACTTTTATCTTTTTTATAGCTTGAGCCATATCTTTTTTAAACTGCTGCATTTTTTTCTTTAAGGTATTATCCTGAAGCGCCAGAATCTGGCAAGCTAAAATACCCGCATTCTGCGCCCCGGATTTACCAATGGACATACAAGCCACCGGAATACCTTTGGGCATCTGTACCGTAGAAAGCAAGCTATCCAGGCCAGTCAAAGTTCTGGTATCAACCGGAATTCCAATCACCGGCAAAACAGTATGCGCCGCAACACATCCGGCAAGAGCCGCAGACATTCCTGCTGCGGCAATAACAATCTTAACTCCTCTTTTAGGCAAACCTTCTACATGTTTAACCAATGCTTGAGGCGTACGATGAGCCGAAAGAACCTTTACCTCATATCCCACCCCAAAATTCTTTAATATATTTACAGTTTCCTGAACCACTTCAAGATCTGACTTACTTCCCATAACAATACTTACTTGTACTTTTTTCATTTATACAATCTCCCTTCGCTTATGTTATTCTTGCCAAAGCCTTTTTACCGATATCCCTGCGAAAATATATTCTGTCAAATTGGATATTATCTACTACCACATAAGTTTTTTCTATAGCTTCTGTTACTGAAGCTCCTAATCCAGTTACCCCTAAAACACGCCCTCCACTAGTTAGAATCGTATCACCGTCTTTCTTAGTCCCGGCATGAAAAATAACAATATCAGCTTCTTTTTCTGCAGAATCTAACCCGCTAATCACTTTGCCTTTTTCATAATCTCCCGGGTATCCCCCGGAAGCAATAACCACACATACACAAGCTCTCGGGTCCCATTCAATATTTACTTCGGACAGTTTTTGTTCTAAGGTTTTGTTCATTATTTCTACAATATCACCTTTTAACCTCGGCAGTACTGCCTGAGTTTCCGGGTCTCCAAACCGCACATTAAACTCTAACACTTTAGGCCCGGTAACAGTAAGCATAATCCCGGCATAAAGAATCCCGGAATAAAAACAGCCTTCTTCTTTCATACCTTTTATTAGGGGGATAATTACTTCTTTTTTAATCTGCTCTAAAACACCCTTAGTCACCACTGGTGCCGGAGAATACGCACCCATACCCCCGGTATTCGGTCCCTGGTCATCATCAAATATTCTTTTATGATCCTGGCTGGAATCTAAAACAATCACATTTTCTCCGTCACTAACCGCTAAAATAGAAGCTTCTTCTCCCACCAGCATTTCCTCGATTAAAACCGTAGCCCCCGCAATACCAAAAGCTTTATCCTGCATAATTTCCTTTAAAGCGGCTTCCTGCTCTTCGAGTGTAGAACAGACAAAAACCCCTTTACCGGCACAAAGCCCGTCGGCCTTAATAACCTGCGGTTTATTTTTCACACGTACAAATTCAATAGCTTTTCCATAATCCGAGAAGATTTCAAATTCAGCTGTAGGTATATTGTATTTTTTCATAATATTCTTGGCAAATATCTTACTTGCCTCTAACCGGCTCGCTGCCTTACTCGGCCCAAAAATCTTAAGTCCTTTTGATTGAAATAAATCTACAATCCCTAAAGCCAGCGAAACCTCCGGCCCAACAACAGTCAAGTCTATCTTCTCCTGTAATGCAAAATCCAACAAAGCCTCTATATTATCTGCTTTTATCCCCACACATTCGGCAAGTCCTGCAATGCCGCCATTGCCCGGAGCACAATAAATTTTTTCTACTTGCGGTGATTGAGAAATTTTCCACACCAGTGCATGCTCACGACCACCGGAACCAACAACCAAAATCTTCATACTGCAATTCTCCTATTAAACAAACGTTATCTTTTGTTTTTTCTTCACTACTTCTCCGATCACCCAGGATTTTAATTTGGATTTTTCTAATTGTTTCTGCACACCCGCTACATCAGCCTTTTTAACCACTAAAACCATTCCAATTCCCATATTAAAAGTCCGATACATTTCCTGGTCATCAATCTTACCCTGTTTCTGTATCATATCAAATATTTTCGGGACCGGCCAGCTGGTTTTATCAACAACAATAGATTTCCCTTTTGGGAAAATACGGGTAAGTTTTTCATAAAAAGCTCCTCCGGTAATATGAGCAACTCCTTTAATATTAAACTTATTTTTAACCGATAAAACCGGCTTAACATAGATCCGGGTTGGCCTTAACAATTCATTGGCTAATGCTTTTAATTTAGCAGGAGAAAAAACTTTCCTAACTAGAGAAAAACCATTTGAATGCAGCCCATTAGATTCAATACCAATAAGCTTATCCTTAAAGCTAATCTTCTTACCGTCAATAACTTGTTTACGATCAATAATTCCCACACAAAATCCAGCCAAATCATATTCATCATCATTATAAATCCCCGGCATCTCAGCAGTTTCTCCACCAATTAAAGCACAACCGGATATTTCACACCCCTTAGCAATACCTTTAACAATGCTGACCATTTGTTTCCGTTTTAGTTTTCCCGTAGAAACATAATCTAAAAAAAACAAAGGCTCTGCCCCCATAGCTAAAATATCATTTACATTCATAGCCACAAGGTCGATCCCTAAAGTATCATGCTTATTAGCCAGCATCGCAATTTTTATCTTTGTTCCTACTCCATCAGCCGAAGAAACCAGTACCGGGCTTTTATATTTCTTTGAATTAAGCTTGAAACATGCCCCGAAACTACCCAGATCAGTAAGCACTTCCGGTCGATAAGTACGCTTTATCATCGGCCCAATGTCTTTAATAAACTTGTTTGCTTCGCTGATGTTTACTCCTGATTTCTTATAGGTAAGTCCTTTAGACATTTATTCCTCCCGCACTTTCATTACGCTTTTTTCAGAAACTCAATTCCATTTTTAAAAATTTCAAAACCATCCGGGATCCCCGCATTTTCTCCTCTTGTCCAACGCGGATGCTGGGTTTTAAAAACACAACGTTCAGGATGAGGCATCAAGCCAAATATACGTCCAGTCGCATCACAAATCCCGGCTATATGTTCAACCGACCCGTTCGGATTATCCGGATAAACTGACAATCCTCCTTCTTTATCGCAATATTGAAAAACAATTTGTCCATTATCCATTAGGCGTTTTAGTATCGTCTTATTCTTAGCTATGAATTTACCTTCGCCATGAGCAACCGGCATACAAATCACTTCATCTATCCCTTTAGTCCACACACACTTACTGATTTGGGATTTCCGAAGATGTACCCAGCGGTCTTCAAATTTACCGGAATCATTGCAAGCCAAAGTTACTTCCTGCTGCCATTGTTTATTCCCGGGAAGCAACCCTGTTTTCACCAGTACTTGAAAACCATTACAAATACCAATCATTAATCCGTTTTTACGCAAAAATCTCTGCAGCTCATCCTGCAATTTCATTTTGAGTTCGTTCGCCAAAATCATACCCGCGGCAATATCATCCCCATAGGTAAATCCTCCGGGAAAAGCAATGATTTGATGTTCAGAGATCATCTTTTTATTTTTTACTAATTCATTAACATGAACTAGTTTTACTTTTGCGCCTAATAATTCGAAGGCAATTTTAGTTTCCGCATCACAGTTTGTACCTGCGGTACGAATAATTAAAACATTTATCTTATTTCTGCTTACCGTCATATAAAACAACCTTATTCCTTCCTTCTTCCTTGGCCAGACATAACGCATTTTCCGAACACCTCAAGAATCCCTCTGGCGAAAAATCCTTGCTCACACCGTCGAAATAAGCAACCCCGATACTAACCGTCACTCCTAAGATTTTACCCTCATGTCCCATTTTAAAATCTTCTACACTCTTTCTTAATCTTTCAGCAACAATCATCGTATCATCAATATGCTTTCTGATAATTTCGCCCGGCCCCTGAGTAGACTCTTCCTGCCTTGTTTCCGGCAAAATAACTGCAAATTGTTCGCCACTATAACGAGCCAGGACATCAACATTTCTTAATTTATTTTTTAGGAGTAATCCAATATTTTTTAAGATCAAATCTCCCACCTGATGCCCGTACATATTATCGAATTCTTTAAACCTGTCAACATCAACCATTAATAAGGATATTGGGTGTCCATATCGTTTACACCGGGCAATTTCCTCTCCCAGCCGCATCAAAAAATAATTATAGTTAAAAACCTTTGTTATTCCGTCAATAATCGCTTCGCTATATAATCGTGCGTTTTCAATCGCCGCGGAAGCTTCAGCCGCAAAAGATTCAAGGGCATTAATATCATCCTGTGTATATATACCATCCTGCTTCCTGCCCCCCAAAATAATACTGCCCACCAGCTTATCTTTAATAATCAAAGGGATAACAACTTCAGCATTAAACACATTAATTTTTTCAAACACCTTCTCAACTTCAACAATATCTTCTGACTGCTTACATTCTTCTTTAACCAAAATACCCTGCGTATTTTCTAAACGCCTCAATAATGCGTCATTGGATTCAAGTATCAAATCTTCCTGAATTTCTTTACTTATACCATAAGACGCCTTAATCACTGCGCCCTGCCCCTCTTCATCCTCTAAAAACACTGCCGCCTTATCTACATCAAACGTTTGAACAATTATCTGAACAATATAATTAAGCAATTGGTCCATGTCCATTATAGAACTCAGCTGCCCGGAAAGATTTAAGAGAATATTCTGGTAATCATATCTTCCTTTAAACACAATCTTGTTTGAGAGTTTCCTTGCTTTCTTTTTATAGGGAGAAAACATTATTATCGAAATAATAATAACCGAAGATATTGCTACAGCCGAGAACGCATCTACCAGTAATAAAAACAAGCGCACAAAAACAAGGTGCAAAAAAACCAGCGGGAGCACTGAAAGTCCGATTAAAGTCAAACGATGCAGCATTATATCAAATGTCAATAACCGATAATTTACAATAGAATAAGCAATCAATATCCCGGCAATAGTTAAAAACACTACACTGCCTTGATATACCACAACTCCCGCAGCAGACAAAAAACTCATAAGTAATGCCAGAACACTCAGCGCAATACTAAAGATAATTAGATTGCTTTGTTTTCTAGTTAATGAGGATAATGGCACTTGTTTGCTATGAATCAGGCACATAACCACACCCAACGGCAAAAATAACCCTGTATTTAAAAGAAATAAAAAATATGGGACATTTGTCAAAGAAATTGTTCTCGCCCAGGGAAAAAGAACGAATTTTATTTCACAAAAACCGCCCCAGAAGCAAACAGATGCAGCTCCTAAAAGACAGGAAACTGTAAAAAGAAAATTCAAAAGCCCTGTTCTTCCTTTGTTTACACATAAAAGCAAATAAAACAAAGCTGGCACCACCAAAGATGCCCCCGTCAAAAAGATTTTTGTCCAAAGCAAAAGAGTATTCGGCTGTTCTTTAAACTGAATAAACCCGAAAGATAGCAGACAATAACAAAAAATCGTCAAAGAAACAGGAAGATAAGGACGAGTCAAATAAGACTTCTCCCTTTTCATCAAAACAAAAACACCTGTCCCCAAAGTAACCAGGGCACAAACAAATGAGATAAAAGAATAGATATTCATAGTCAAGAAAACTACCAGCGCAATGGCTTTTGCCAAGCTTCTTTTAATTTTTCAACAGGGCAGTCGATTACCACTGTCCCGTTGGTACCTATCACCCTGAATTTGCGTTCATCTTTTAGCTGCCCAATCAAGGAATACGGCACACCTTTAAGTGTCTGTTCAAACATCTTCTGCTTACGCGGTTCGACTTCTACAACAAACCGGCTATTTGATTCTGAAAACAACAGCGTTTCGCTACTTAAATCTTTTTTATCAATCGCATGTTTCAGCCCGGATAAACAAACCTCCATACCCAAGCCTCCGGAAAATGCCATCTCAGCCATTGCAACTGCTAATCCTCCGTCGGAACAATCATGACACGACCGGACAAGTCCTTTGTTAACCGCACTGCTTAAATTTTCAAATATTTTAAGACTGTTTTTAAAATTAACTTTTGGCACATCCGGACTTGATAATCCGTTTACTGCGCAATAACTACTTCCGCCCATTTCATCATAGGTAGTACCGATCACATATATAGCATTACCCGGGGCCTTAGCATCAGAAGATATTACTTTTTCAACATTCTCAACTACGCCCATAGCCGAGATCAATAATGTCGGAGGAATAGACATCTTTTTACCCCCTACAGTAAACTCATTATTCAAACTGTCTTTGCCGGAAATAAATGGTATCTTATAAGCTAAAGAAGCATCTTTACATCCCAAACACGCTCTAACCAGTTCGCCTAAGCCGGCCGGCTTAGAAGTATTTCCCCAACTGAAATTATCAAGCAAAGAAACCTTATTCAGATTCCCTCCCACACTAATCACCTGCCGCAATGTTTCTTCAATACAAGAAACCGCCATCCAATAAGGATCAATGTCTCCATACCTTGAATTAATTCCACAGGAAACTACAATTCCTTTTTTTGATCCGGCTTTTGGTTTAATAACTGCTGCATCTTGAGGCCCGTCATTATTAACTCCACCTAAAGGTTTTAAAACACTCATTCCCTGCACCTCATGATCATACTGGCGGATTATCCATTCTTTACTGCAAACATTCAAATCTCCTAACACTTTCAGTAAACTAGAATTAAGATTTCTTGTCTTAGGCATTACTGATTTTTTAATTTTAGGTTTTTTCCAAATAGCCTTTCTTACTGTATCAGGAACTCCCTTATGTAAAAAATGCATATCCAAATCACAAACTTTTGTTCCTTCATAAAAAAGCTCAAGATGATTAGTATTAGTAAATGTTCCGATAACGGTAGCTTCCACATTCTCCCGAGCAAAAAGATCTAATAGCTTCTTCAGCTTTGATTTTGGAACACTGATAACCATTCTTTCCTGAGCCTCGGAAATCCAAATCTCTTCATATGATAAACCGCTATATTTAAGAGGAACTTTTTCCAGGTCAACCCGCGCTCCGGTATCTTCGCCCATTTCACCTACCGCGCTGGAAAGCCCACCGGCGCCGCAATCAGTCACTGCAGTATACAAACCTTTATCCCGGGCCTGCAATAACGTATCTAAAACTTTTTTCTCAGTAATAGCATTACCGATCTGTACCGCACCGCTGGAAACAGTTTCCGACTCATGAGTTAGTTCTATTGAAGAAAAAGTTGCTCCATGAATACCGTCCCGGCCGGTTCTGCCGCCGACAACTACAATATATTCATCAGAACTAACTTTTTTAAATGAGTGTTCTTTGGGTAGTATTCCTACTGTTCCGCAATATACAAGAGGATTTGAGGTATATCTTTCATCAAAAATAACCGAACCATTAGATGTTGGAATTCCCATCCGGTTGCCATAATCCCGAACCCCGGAAACTACGCCTTTCATAACTCTTTTAGGATGAAGCGCTCCCCTCGGCACTTTACTTACCGCAAGCTTAGGAGGCCCAAAACAAAAAACATCTGTATTCATAATCGGCTTTGCCCCCAATCCCACACCCAAAATATCACGAATTACTCCGCCGATACCTGTTCCGGCTCCTCCATAAGGCTCAAGGGCTGAAGGATGGTTATGAGTTTCTACCTTAAAGCAAATATTATCGTCTTTATCAAAAGTGATGATTCCTGCATTATCTTTAAAAACAGAAATACACCATTTTTTATTCAGCTTTTTGGTTGCCCCCATAATCGTCGATTTTAAAAGATTTTTAAAATTAGTAGTCTTTTTTGTTTCAGTATCTGTATATTTTATATTTGCTTTAAGAGTTTTATGGCAGCAATGCTCTGACCAAGTCTGAGCCAGGGTTTCAAGTTCGCAATGATCAGGATTTCTTTTAAGCTTTTTAAAATAATTCTGGATTATCTGCATTTCTTCTAAGGTCAGCGACAATTGCATCTGTTTACTTAATGCAATAAGTTTTCGGTCGAAAAGGTTAAGAAGGTCAACCGTGTTTTTTTTAAACTCGTAATTAACCTCTTTGTGAGCAATTAGAGTTTTTTTTAAATGCTCAACTTCAACAACATGCTGAATAACCTTATTATACAGCAGTTTTTCACTGATAAGAGAAAGTTGTTTTGCAAAAAGTCTGCCGTTAATCAAATACCGACGACCGGTCTTAATACTGTGCACCCCTTGAACATTTAAGTCCCGAATCCCCTTTTTAGTACTTTCCTCCCATGGATCCATAACTCCGGGGTTATATGCAGTCTCAACTACGAAAAAATTTTTTTTCTTCTTAACTCTGAATTTTTTATCTTCCAGTAATCCAAACTCATATTCCTGAATCACCCGGTCCGATAAAAGCTGGCCGCTTATTAGTTCTACCTGTTGTTTAGTAATATCTCCCTCTAAGATATAGACCTGTATCATCTTAACGTCACTAACAGTATCAATGCCCAGATCAATAATATCCCGCTTTATACCCTGACCAACAGGATCCATCACCTGTGGTTTATTTTTAACCTCTATACGCCAAAACATCATTTCGTATCTCGTTCCTCGTATCTAGTATCTCGTGTTTAAAAAATTAATTTCAGTTCCCGACGTTAAATGCCTACACGCTTAAATATTGTTTCGATATTGCGCAGTACATATTTCAGATCAAAACAGCGATCTAATTCTTTTTGGCTAAAAACTTTCTTAACATCTTCGTCTTTCCCCAGAAGCTCTTTAAAATCAATTCCTTTTTCCCAGACCTTAAGCGCATTCCTTTGCACTACCTGATAAGCCTTTTCCCGTGACAACCCTTTCTCTATCAAAGCAATTAAAAGCCTTTGTGAAAACATGAGACCTTTTGTCTTGTTTAAATTATTCATCATGTTTTTCGGATAGACGATCAGCTTATCAGCTAATTCCGTAAAAAGAGTCAACATATAATCAAGTACTATCGAAGAGTCCGGGATAATCACCCTTTCTACTGAAGAATGAGAAATATCTCTTTCATGCCACAAAGCTATATTTTCCATAGCTGCTAATGCATTGCCTCTTAGTATTCTGGCCATCCCGGAAATCCGCTCACAAGTAATGGGATTACGCTTATGCGGCATAGCAGAAGATCCTTTCTGCCCTTTTGAAAAATATTCTTCCACCTCTAAAATTTCCGTGTGCTGTAAATTCCTGATCTCTGTAGTGAATTTTTCCAAACTCGAACCGATAATCGCTAATGTATTCATATATTGAGCATGACGATCACGCTGTACAACCTGACTAGCTACCGGCTCAACAGCTAATCCAAGTTTTTTCAAAACCATTCGCTCAACCCTAGGATCGATATTTGAATATGTCCCGACAGCACCGGAAAGTTTACCCACACATATATTCTTCTTGGCCTGTTCTAAGCGCTCCAGATTACGTTTTGTTTCTTCATACCAGAGAGCGAGTTTCAAACCAAAAGTTATCGGCTCAGCATGTACATTATGAGACCGGCCGGCCATCGGTGTGTATTTATGCTTTTTAGCCTTTTTCTTCAGCACTTTCAATAACGCTTTTAAATCTGCAATTAATATATCCAACGCATCTTTAAACTGTAATGCTGCCCCTGTATCTATAGCATCATTGGAAGTCAATCCCATATGAATAAAGCGGGAATCAGGACCTACGTTTTCGGCAATACTGGTAAGAAAAGCAATAATATCATGTTTTGTCTTCTTTTCGATCTGCTTTATTCGTTTGATATCAAATTTAGCTCGTTTTTTTATGTTTTTCAGGGAAGATGCTGGAATTTTACCCAGTTTTGCCCAAGCCTCACAAACAGCAACCTCGACATCCAGCATTTTCTGCCATTTAGCCTGCTCTTCCCAAACCTTTCCCATCTTTTCCAAAGTATACCTTTTAATCATATTACATCCTTTCGTAAGTATATAATAATAACAAATTATTCAGGTTACGTCAACTTGGATTTTATATAGGTAAAATAAGGTAAGAATACAACATAATACTCATTCAAAAAACACTTCAGAACGTAATCATGTCTGCAGATTGTAACGGAAAAGTAATCGTAAAACTGGTTCCTTTGCCCTCTTCACTAGCAACACCAACCGTACCTTTATGCTGCTCAACAACACGATAAACAATCGACAACCCCATGCCCATCCCCTTATCAGGAGACTTTGTTGTATAAAATGGATTGAAAACATTCTCTAACTTATCTGGAGAAATACCGCATCCGGTATCTTCAAATTTAACAACAATATTTTTTCCATTCTCGCTCAATTCCGTATTTACTCGAAGTTCTCCACCTTCAGAAGAATCCAAGCTTTCAATCGCATCTTTGGCATTGTTGATCAAGTTTAAAAATACCTGTTCTAATTGATGGACATCACCCCCTAATTCAGGTAGATTATTATCGAGTTTTGCGATTAAACGAATATTTTTCTTTTGCAATTCTTTTTCTAGAAGCGATAAAGAATCTTCAAGCGACCGATTAATATCTAATTTTTTAATATTTGACTTAGAACTTCCGGCAAAAAAACGAACACTTTTAATAATTCTGTCCATCCTATCCGCTTCCTGGATAATCTTAGCTACATCATCCCGCAGCGGACTATCTGTTTCCAAATCCATAAATACTGCCTGGGCAAAACCTCTAACCCCGGTTAAAGGCTGATTTAACTCATGCGAAATCCCTGCTGCCAGCTGTCCGATTGCGATCATTTTATTTGACTGAACAAGTTCTTCCTGCGCTTCTTCAAAATTCTGAACTTTCCGATATTTCGCCTCTAAAAACTCCATTTCCGCAAGATTACTACGTAAAACTTTTACTTCCTCAATTAGCTGTTCTTTAGTTTTATCTCGATCTTCCACGAAAATATCTCCCTTATAAGTGAATCAATGGAAATCATAATATTATATGTTTTTCTAGTATGTTTTAAATGTATTAGGTATACCTTATTATATACAGCTAAATGATACATCATTATAACCTATCTGTCAAGGGAATAAATCTGTTTATAAAAACCAAAAAATAAGGCATTGACTTTCAAACCTTGTATGATATAATTTTTGAATAATAAGACTATGGTCCCATCGTCTAGTCTGGTCTAGGACGCCAGATTCTCATTCTGGTAACACGGGTTCGAATCCCGTTGGGACTACCAAAAAGAAAAAAGGTCACTCTACAGAGTGACCTTTTGCTTTTTGGTTACTTCTCCAACCCAGGGATTCGAACAAAAAGAGGATTTTAAAGAAAAGGAGCTAAAGCCGTTAGTCCCGCCGTAGGTGGGAACGGAGTCTGCACGTTAGTGCAGCGCAGTGCTTAAGCGACGTGAGATTCCCGTTGGGCTTTACTCTTGTAAGAATAGCACTTAAAATCATCCTCACCCTGTTGGTCTATACGATTTAGCATACAAAGAATTTCTTCTTTTTTATCTCCATCGTACTTACACATAACACACAAACTCTGTTTAGGTACCAACGCAGGATTTACTGGCGTGCCATCATCCAAAAAATATCCTTCTAATTCTTCATCCATAGCCTTATTCCTTCGCAACAAGCCAAGCAAAGAGACCAAAAACCTTACAACTTATATTTAATCTGCCTCAGCAAATCCTTACGACACTTAATATCTTCTTCCTGTTCTATGCCTTTTGGCTTATCGCCGTCTACTACTCCGAGAATCCCTCTTCTGCCCCCTCTATCTGCAACAACCACTTCTAAAGAATTAGCTGTAGCACAAAATATATTACAGACTTCCGGTACGTTTTTCAGGACACCCAAAACATTAATTGGATAAGCCTCACGCATAAAAATAATAAAAGAATGTCCGGCACTTATTTTGAAAGCATTATCTATCGCTGCCTTTTTCAATTCTTCATCATTTCCCTCATAACGAACAAGACATTTTCCAGATGCTTCGCAAAACGCAACCCCAAATTTTATATTTGGCACAGTATTTACCAAAGCCTCGTAAATGTCTTCTACTGTTTTAATGAAATGTGCCTGTCCGATAATCACGTTAGCATCTTTAGGAGTATTAACGTGAATATTTCGCATATCCATACATTCCCTCCAATATTTAAGCAATAATTCCCTTAATCAAGAAACATGCAGCAAACGCAACAATCGCGTATAATTCCGGAAATACTGCCAAAACCATTGTCTTTCCAAAGACATCTGAACCACCGGCAATTCCGGCGATTCCATTAGCACAAACTTTTCCCTGATAGATCGCAGAGATCAATCCAGCCACTCCCATCATTATCCCGGCTCCTAATAAAGCTGCTCCCTGCATTATTGTGATTTCCGGAGTTAAGACATCTTTTAATACAAAAAAAGCGGCAAATCCATATAATCCCTGTGTCCCGGGAAGAGCACTCAGCACTAAACAGCTTGCAAACGCTTCTTCTTTTCTCTTTAGCGCTCCCACTGTTGCCGAACCTCCAATAGAAGTTCCAATCGCACTACCACAACCAGACAATCCCACCATAAGACCAACCCCGATAAATCCTAAAATTAATGCTAATGTCATTTGTTACTCCTTTCCATTTATTTGTTTCATGTTAAATGTGTTATATTTAATGCTAAAAATCCTATCTTCTGTTTTTCTATCAGCCATCAGCTATGAGCCATGAGCTTTTTTGAACGGACTATATGCCCTTCCTCCACCTTCAAAACCAGCATTTTTATAAAATTCCACAAACGTTAAACGCAACGGATGCACAAAACTCGAAAGCGCTCCTAAAGCAAAATTCAAACTATGTAAAACAACTAATAATATTAGTGTCAGAAAAAAACCGATTATCGGAATATCTTTACATTGTAATGCAATACTATTAAAGACAAAGCCCAGTATTGTGCTTGAGATTCCCAACGCAAAGAGCCGCACATAGCTTAAAATATCACCTAAGAACCCGGTCAAACCTCCGTATAATTCCCAAAGCCCCTTACCGATTCTCACAAAAATATTAGCTTTTAGATCATTAAATAACAAAATTAATACTAGCCCGATTAATGCTATCCATTGGGCCCATTGAGGCGATGAATTTTTCCCCAAATATGCAAGAACTAATGGCAATACGCCGGTAAGCATCAGCATCCAACCCCAAGTTGATAAACTTTCCATCAAACCGAATTGACGTATCTTTCCGATCGCTTTTAGCAGTAGGCCGAAAAATATTTGCACAACTCCTATTTTAAGCGATAAATAAAAAAGCTGATTCGAATTTAACAAGACCATTTCTTCAAAAAACTCGATATTCACAAGCTCGATTCCAAACAAGTTACCGCAAATAATCCCGAACAAAAAAGTAGAAACTCCAAAAATTGATCCTAAGATTAAAAATGGTTTTTTATCACAAGATACCTTTTTCCAAAATATTGCACAAATAAATAAAATGATCAATCCATAACCAGCATCAGCTAAACAAAACCCGAAAAACAAAGTAAAAAACGGAGCAAAAAACGCCGTTAAATCCATCTCCATATATTGCGGCAAAGCAAACATTTTAGTTATCGGCTCAAACAAACGTGCAAAACGATTGTTCTTAAGTAAAACCGGGATCATTTCACCTTTTTGAGGATCGGAAGCTTCAAAATACACTTCTTTTTTCTCCAGAAACTTCTCAACTTTTTCCATAAGTTTTCGCGGCACCCAGCCGTTCAATATATATATATTTCCTTCTACCGCTGAGCCCAGCCCCTGGCTAACCGCAAGATATGCTCGTTCAGTATGTAAAGTATTCCAAAATTCGCAAACCTCATCAGTATACGCAAACAATCCGTCCCTCTGTTTTAGCTTTTGGCTTTTTTGAACTTCCAAATCCGCTAATTCAGCTTCCAGTTTTTGTTTATCTGTATGTGGGTAAAAAAACTCATCACAGTCCAGCTCTATTTTCTCCTCTTTTTCCAAAACAACAAAGTAGACATATGTCTTATCCCGGGATATCTCCTCATAACATATATCCTTACTAGCGCATACTTCAAATTTCTTTATCGGGGTAATGAAAAACCTCATATTAACCCCTGCTTGTTTTAATTTTTCCACATATTCAATATCAAAATCACCCCAGGGAGCTAAATTACGCAACTCTCTGGATATCTGTTCATGCCGCTCCTGCATATGCCGCAATTCTTCGCGGATCCCCTCGTAGGACTCCACGTACGAAAAAACATCACCCTGTTTTTCAGAAGAGACATCTGCTTCTTTTTTATTCTTACGCGCAATTTTTAAAAATGACTCGCAACGTTCAATCTGTTTCTCGCGATCTTCCAAATCTTCATTTTTTAGTTCTTTTTTTTCTAAGCTTATATGCACTACTCCTAAATCCTGCAACGCAAATAAAAAATCATCTTTATCTTTATGAAAAATTAAAGCTGTGAGTTTTTTCATCGGGACAATCATACTGTCGCTGCCTCCATTCGACGTTTTAATACTTTCTGGGAAGATTTGGAAAGATTATCTTCATCTTCCAAGTATCGCTTGATCTTACGAATAGTCTCTTCAAAAAAAGGTATCTGTACTTTTTCATACAAATTCACCTTTTGAGTAGTTTTGCGCCGGGCATATTCAACACTTTTTAAAATTTTTTCTTCGGTTAAATGTTCTACTTTTAATCTGATTACTTCTTTTATCTCCTCTCTGCCCCGTAATACCCAGGCAGGATAAGCAAATAAACTAAAAGACCCCGGGGGGAAAATCACTTCCTTTATAACTTTCACCTTAATACTGGCAATTTTTTTGTCGACAAGATCTACTTTTTCCAGCCTTACCAAATCTGGAAATTCGCTCCATAACCGTTTCATCCCAGCCAGAGATTCTATCTTTGCCTGGACTTTTTTATCTAATTCTTTAATCCTAGCCCGAATCCGCTTTGTCTCAGCTCGTAAAGCAGCTTCTTTGCTTTGCAATACGGGAAGCGCATTCATGCGAATCTTCAAATCCCTATTTATCTGAATCAATGTAATTTTATTATATTGTATCTGCGCCATAATAATTTATACCAATTAAGAATTAATTTTTTATCTTTTTTTGTCTTACTACTTACAGCTTATAGCTTACGGCTGCTTTTTCGGCCAGTATTTCTTAGTTATTTCTTCTTTAATTCCAACTTCTTCTTTCTTAAAATACGCCCCGAACAGCTTCCAGGAAGTATCAAGCATCTGATCAATTTCAACATTCACATCAATCGCTAATAATTCACGCGCATAATTTAATGCAAACTTCAGACATCGTTCATCATAATCGCTTAAATCAAATCCGTTTTCCTGTTTTGTTTTAGCGTTTGCCGCGTCCGCATAAAGACGTACACCCGCGTTCATCACTTGAGGATGGTCTTCCCGACTGCGCTTACCAATAACCAACTGTTTCAAACGGGAAAGACTGCGGAACGGATCAACTATAACTTTGGAGATATCCGTATTGCGGCGTAAAAACAACTGACCTTCGGTGATATAGCCGGTGTTATCCGGGATAGCATGCGTAATATCACCGCCGCTTAAAGTCGTTACCGCGATAATTGTAATTGATCCCTTTTCAAACTGCACTGCCTTTTCATATATTTTAGCCAGATCACTATAGAGTGATCCCGGCATACTATCTTTAGACGGGATTTGATCCATACGATTGGATACAATGCTTAATGCATCACAAAACAAAGTCATATCCGTTAACAATACAAGAACATTCTCATTTTTCTCTACAGCAAAATATTCAGCCGCAGTAAGCGCCATATCCGGGATAAGCAGACGTTCAACCGGCGGATCATCTGTGGTATTAATAAAACACGAGATCTTTTCTAATACTCCGGCATCTTCAAATACACGACGATAATACAGATAATCATCATTTGATAATCCCATACCACCTAATATAATTCTATCTGCTCCAGCACGTAAAGCTACATTGGCCATAACCTGATTATACGGTTGATCCGAATCAGCAAAAAAAGGGATTTTCTGTCCGGTAACCAAAGTATTATTCAAATCAATTCCGGCAATACCGGTAGTAATCAATTCTGAAGGCTGCTGCCGACGTACCGGATTAACACTTGGGCCTCCAATAGCTGTTTTTACACCTTCTAACTCCGGACCTCCGTCAATCGGCTGACCATAAGCATTAAAAAATCTTCCAGAGAGATCAGAGCCTATTTTTAAAGTCGGCGGCTCTTTTAAAAATATAACATCCACATCATTTCCAATCCCCTGTGTCCCGGAAAATACCTGTAAGGTAACCAAGTCTCCCTGAATTTTCACTACCTGCGCCGGACGACCGTCAATTAAAGCCATCTCCTCGTTCATTACATCCTGAGCCCGTAAAGAACACGTTGCCTTAGTAATCTGTTCTATCTTTGTATATACTGTAGCAAAAGCTGAAGCCTGCCTCTTCATAATATTACTCCTTAATTCTTATCATTAATAACTCTCTCCATTAATGTACTTTGTAGTTCATCTTCAAATTTCTTAAACTCGTTATTTTGAAACTCAGAAAAATTCATCTGTTTTATAAGATTTATAAGCTTCTTGAAATATGGGGCAACATCTATAAAATTGTCAAAATCAAAATCATCTTTACATATATTATGGATAATATCCATCATATAGCGCTGTCTCTCCATAGAAGTAACTTTATCTACCGGATCAAACGCATCCTGCTGCAAAAATCCAAAATCTATCAATTCCGATTTCCAGTAAGCTTCGTGGTAGTCCGTAGGCACACTATCATCACCCAAAATATTGATCTGGTCATAAGCTTCTTTTCCACGCAGCAAAATATCTCTTATAAACAACACCTTTTCCACCCAATGCGGTTCCAAATGTTTTTGCATGTATTCCTGAACTTCTTGATATTCAAGATACTTTGAATAGCTTTCAATTGTATCAATCGCCGGATATCTTCGGCTGTCTGCTCTTTTCTGAGCCAGAGCATAAAAACAACGTGCAACTTTTTTGGTTGATTCGGTAACCGGTTCTTTCAAATTACCTCCAGCCGGGCTAACCGTACCAATAAATGTAATCGAACCTTTTTCTCCGTTATGCAATTCTACTAATCCGGATCGAGAATAAAAATTAGCAATAATTGCCGATAAATCCATCGGGAAAGCATCCGGCCCGGGCAGTTCTTCCATCCGATTGGACATCTCCCTTAAAGCTTGTGCCCAACGAGAAGTAGAATCAGCTAAAAGCAGTACTTTCAGGCCCATTTGCCGGTAATATTCACCAATTGTCATTGCCGTGTATACAGATGCTTCACGTGCTGCTACCGGCATATTTGAGGTATTACAAATAATGATTGTCCGTTCAATAAGTTTTCGGCCCGTACGAGGATCATCTAATTCCGGATATTCTTTAAATATTTCTACCACTTCGTTTGCACGCTCCCCACAAGCACAAATAATTACCAAATCCACCTGAGCATTTGCAGCAATAATATGCTGCAATACTGTCTTCCCACAGCCAAATGGACCGGGAATAAATCCGGTCCCGCCTTCTACAATCGGATTGATTGTATCAATCAAGCGCACACCTGTTTCTAACGGCTTAAATGCAATCGGTTTATTCGCATATACTTTCACCGGAACTTTCACGGGTAATCGCTGAGACATTTGTATTTGCTGAGTCTTTCCGTCTGAGTTTTTTAGCACAGCAATCGTATCTTTGGTAGTATACTTACCTTTGGATTTCAGTGATTCTATTTCCCATAATCCGTCCAGTAAAAATGGAACCATTATTTTATGGTCGATCCAGTTTTCCTTTACCTGCCCAATCCAGTCCCCGGCCTGCACACGATCGCCAGGCTTGGCGATTGGTTCAAAATCCCATTTTGTCTCATACGAAAAAGCCGGGGGCATCTCCCCCCTTTTCAGAAAAACTCCGGTCATTGCTTCTAGATCACTCTGTAATCCATCGTATCTTTTAGATAATAGTCCCGGGCCAACCTCAACCTCAAGCATATGCTCGGTAAATTCAACCGGAGCACCCATTTTTAATCCACGAGTA
Organism: PVC group bacterium; assembly: GCA_024231215.1. GTDB lineage: Bacteria > Omnitrophota > Gorgyraeia > B26-G9 > B26-G9 > JAAEQR01. Next base: position 440,471 of record JAAEQR010000142.1, read on the forward strand.
CTTTCAAATACCTGGGTAAATACTTTTTGTCCATCGATCTTAATTACTTCGCCCTGGATATTTATATTATCCAACGTAATATGACATATTTCATTTTGACTTACCGGGCCATCCACCTCGATAGTTACCAGGTTTGATACTACGCCAATTACTTTTCCTTTAGTCGCCATTACATCCTCCGTATGAATTCTTTATAGTCTTAAGATATTTCCTGCATCGCTACTTCAGTTATCTTGTTAAATACTTCGCTGCCTCTTTGCTCATCCAGCTGGATCCAGCGTTCTACCATCATTAGTTTCATAAGGTATCCTAACAATACATCTATTTCAAAATATTGGAACATATTGATCTGATCTATTTTCCCCCAGCGCAGCTGATCAATATATTTCTCACTGTGCACCGCATCATTATTATTAAAGCTCTCAATTAAAGCCTGAATATAATCAATTTCTCCGGATAATCCAAAGTCACCGGCATTACTAATTTTCAACTGATTAATAATATAAGAATCATCTTCAGCCTCAACTAAATTCACTTTTTCCAAATTAAACCTGCGTTTATTTAAAACTGCCAAAGTATTGCGCAGAGTCAAATCAAATTCAAAATAACAACGAATAAACTGATTTTCATGTACTGTCATCTTAGAGTAGAACCCGGAAAACAACATCCTCTCTAATTCCTCACGCGAAAAAATAACATCTTCTCTTTTTTTTCGTTTAACTTCAGTCAGAAAAGAAGCTATATAATCATCTGCGACAAGTTCATGATCCTGCAGTTTTTCTTGCCATTCTTTTGCCTTGGGGCTATCAAGTCCAAGCACTGCGTCAACAATAGGTTTATTATCATATAGGCATAGAATATCCCTAACATAACCAAAATCTCTATCTATTAGACCCTCGGAAAGTTCGCTCACAAATTCTTTTACTCGATACGGCTCTTTATAATCATCTAAGTGCAATTCCGGCAACCCAGTAACTAAACAGTAATAATTATTTTTCATAGTTATTTATTCCGACTTAAAAAGAAACTCTTTCATTCGGGGACGCAAAAAATAGTCAATCAATGATTTAAAATCAGCTTCCGTAAAACCAATCCGATAATTACCATCTTCCGGAGAGATAACAAATCCGCTTTTGATATTTTCGTCAAATTCAATTTTCAACCCTTTGTCCAGTTCTTCTTTACCTTTCTCAAGCAAATACTCCTGGATATTCTTCTGCATATCTGCCGGTAATCTCAAATAAAACTGCTGTCCCTGGCTGTGACCGCCGCAAATCCATTCTTTCATAATTACAAGAACTGTCTTTTTCAGGAATTCAGAGTCATCTATTAACCCTGTTGCCGAAGATTTAGCTACTTTTTTAGAAATCATTCCCGTAATCTTCTGCCGCAAAAGAGATAAAGACTGTTGCGATGCCATCCTTATTTCTGATTCCGCCCGCTTTCTTAAGTCTTCTGCTTCCTTACGGGCCGCAGCTGTGATATCTTCTGCTTCCTGCCTGGCTGCACGTAATATCTTTTTCTTCTCTGCTTCTGCGGTTTGAATAATCTTTGCCGCCTCTTCTTTTGCTTTGCCAATACCTTCGTCGTAAATCTGTTTCGTCAGTTTTTCAAGCTTATCTGTCATTTTTTCACCTCTTTAATAAGTAGACGATTTACGGCACGTAAATCGTAGGCCTTAATTAAACCCCGTGTATCGAGGTAACTATAGATTAAAGTAGTTTTTATTATATACCAAGTAAGGCTGGAAATAAAGAGGAATATACTAGGATTGATCCTGGGCTAAATAGACTCTGCTATAAACAATGTGTATTTTATTTTCTCAAGATCCTGATCTAAAATATCAACAGGAATAAACTTTATTCTCCCTAAACTACGACGCTCTTCTTCTGTTGCGAATTCTTTTTGTACCTGTTCTTCCACTGTCGTTTTAAAACTGGATACAACTTGTTTTATTGCACTATTTTGTTCACCCAGCACAACTACAGGAGATGAACTCTTATTCTTTTTTCTGCCTGGGAATATGATATTACGTAATGTCTGTCCTATTCCCTGCTTTTGCTTTCCGCTCAATTCCTGTTCGATTTTTTCTGTCTGCCGCAGTATGTCAAACAAAATATCTTGCCGTTTCCACTTAGCCCCAAGATATCTTATCCATTCTACCCAGTTAATGACATTAGCCACAAAAAGAGTTATAATAGCTGCAGTTAAAAATCCCATTCCCATCACACAGCTAAACATCATAACGGCAATAGCCCCAAAAAACCCGCAAAATACCGACACAAATACAAAAACATATCCACTCTCATGGACTATTTTCGTATTTTTCTTTGCCGCTTCTCTTTCCGCATTTTTCTTTGTCCGATATTCAGCATACCATCCCAAGCCTAGTATCCATAAAACCGAAATGACATAAAGAGGTATGCCTTTTAAAACACATGCTAAGACACAAGTAGCACCTACAACCACTAGTCCTTTAAAACAAGCATCTATTAATACCTGGACCTCATCACTGTTGCATAAAAATGTCCACAACAATTGAATTTCATCACGAATAGTTTTTAATATAGATTCATTCTTATCTGGAACATTACTCTCTGCTGTCTCATCTATAGACTTATTTAGATTAATACTGAAAAGTTGCTGGATACTATTATGCGAAATAACAACTTGGGGAGATAATGTATCATTCTTGAATTGTATTGAAGTAGACGAGTAATTATCATCAGCACTCCACGCAATATTACCAACAATCATCGCATGAATAATAATTACCGCTAAGCATTTGAATATTAAACTGTATTTAACTTGTCTTATAGTCATTAGTTATACCTTGTCTAAATATGTCTGGCAAGTATACCACAGAATAAGGTTTTTACAAGCATATTTACATAACCAATTACTATAAAACATATTATGAAGATTAATCGATATGCTTCGGTAGGTTAATTGCTATTATTAGGTAAGGATTCCTGAACACGGGTTATTGATCTTGCTTTTCCATCCTGTTCATCAATATCAATAATTACTCCCTGCAATTGCACATTCTCTTCAGCAACTTCAAAACGAGTCGGTACATGGGTTAAAAAACGCACTAAAACTTGTTCTTTTTTACGGCCGATAACTGAATCAATCGGCCCGGTCATTCCGACATCGGTAATATAAGCGGTATGATTATGCTCCGGAAGTATCCTTTCGTCTGCAGTCTGCACATGAGTATGAGTGCCTAAAACCGCAGTTGCCTTGCCGTTTAAATACCAGCCTAAGGCTACTTTTTCGCTGGTTGCTTCAGCATGAATATCCACAATCACAATATTGGTTTCCTGCTTAATTTTCTCAAGCAAAGCCATACTCGTATGAAAAGGACAGTCCAGAGAATCCATAAACACCCGGCCGTTAACATTAATAATTCCAACTTTAACACTATCATTAACCGGAATAACTACAGAGCCCTTACCTGCTGCACCTTCGGGATAATTGGCCGGACGAAGTAATCGCTCTTCTCCCGCGATTAGCTCCAAAGCTTCTCTGCGTTTAAAAATATGATCTCCGGAAGTAACAACATCCACCCCAGATCGTATCAACTGCTGAAAGATCTTGGGAGTTATCCCGGAACCGCCAGCCGCATTCTCTCCGTTAGCAATAACAAAGTTTATTCCCTCACGCTGTTTTAAAAGCGGTACGATTTTATCGACTGCTCTTCGGCCCGGCTCTCCGACAATGTCACCGATCATAAGTATCTTCATGGAAGTCCCTTTATTTAGAGTAATTCCAAATTCCACATTACAAATTCCAAATTAAAAGATTTTTAATCTGAGATATGGAATCTGTAATCTGTGATTTACTTCGCGTACTCTACAACTCTTTTTTCTCTAATAACCGTTACTTTTATCTGCCCCGGATAATCCAGCTCGTTTTCAATCCGCTTGGCAATATCACGTGATAAGATCACTGATTCCTGATCTCCAATCTTATCCGGTTTAACTATAACTCTTATCTCACGGCCTGCCTGAATCGCAAATGCCTTATCTACTCCTTTAAAAGAATCAGCTATTGATTCTAGTTTTGTCAACCGTTTAATATAACTCTCTAAGGTCTCTCTTCTGGCTCCAGGCCGGGTAGCACTTATCGCGTCCGCCGCCTGAACAAGCACCCCATAAATTGATTTAGATTCTACTTCATTATGATGCGCTGCTATTGCATTAAGTACCGTATCGTTTTCGCCGTATTTCCTGGCCAGATCAGAACCGATCCCGGCATGAGTCCCTTCCATATCATGATCCACTGCTTTACCAAGATCATGAAGTAACCCAATCCGTTTTGCTAAGTTAACATCAAACTCCAGCTCTCCCGCTAAAAGGCTCATAAGAAATGCTACTTCTTTAGCGTGCTGCAAGACATTCTGTCCATAACTGGTACGATAGCGGAGTCTACCTAGAAGTTTAACTACCTCAGGATGTATTCGCTGTACTCCCACATCAAATACAGCCTTTTCCCCTTCTTCTTTCAAGCTTTGATCCATCTCTTTCTTAACTTTCTCTACCACTTCTTCAATACGTGCCGGATGAATACGACCGTTTGTGATCAATCGTTCTAAAGACAACCTAGCAATCTCCCGACGAATAGAATCGAACCCGGAAAGAGTTACCGCTTCGGGGGTATCATCTATAATCACATCAATTCCTGTAGCTACTTCCAAAGCCCGGATATTCCGGCCCTCACGTCCAATAATCCGGCCTTTCATATCATCATTTGGCAGACTAACAACACTTACGGTTGATTCCACAGTATGTTCTGCCGCACAACGCTGAATCGCCAAACTGATCAGGTGTTTCGCTTTTTTATCTGCAGTGTCCTTTGCCTCGTCTTCTATTCTCTTAATCATCAAGTTGGCATCATAACGCACTTCATCTTCCATGTGTTGAAGCAATATTTTTCTTGCCTCTTCTGAACTCAAGCCGGAAACTCTCTGCAATTTATCTTTTTCTTCCAAAATTAATTGATTTAATTCATGTTCTTTTTGTTCATTCAGTTTTTCTTTTTCCGCAAACTGTCTCCCCCTCTGACTTACTTCACGTTCTTTCTTTTCCAATAAATCAAGTTTTCTTTCCAGATTCTCTTCCCTTTGAATCAACCGACGCTCCAAATTCAATAACTCCTGCCGCCTGTCTTTTGATTCCTTTTCGAACTCTATTCGGGTCTTATAAAGCAAATCTTTTGCCTCTAACCCAGCCTCTTTTTTCTTTGCCTGAACATAGCGGTCAGCGTCCTGCAAAATTTCTTTTGCTCTTTGTTCTGCTCCCACAATCTTCTTTTCTGCAACAAAACGCCGATATATATATCCGGAAACAAAGAAAACTACAGCTACAAATATACCGATCAACATACTGATTGTATTTGCCATGACTATTTGCACCTCCTCAAGAAATATCTAGGATTTCTCATATTACGTTAAACCTATGTGTCTAATATAAAGTCTAGGTTAAAGTGCAAAAAACGGGTAAGATGAAGCCTGAATTTTAAGTAAAGTCTGTTTTCAGGCGAAGATAAGCTTCGTAACGGGAATATCATGTTTCAAAACCGGCACTTGCCTTAGGATTTGTTGTTTAAAGGCAAGACCGAACATCGGTATATTTCTCTTTTTGATTTTAGCCAGGAATCTATCAAAGTACCCTCCGCCACGGCCTAAACGATTGCCGAGACTATCAAATGCTAATCCAGGTACTATCACTAAATTAATACTTTTAAGCAAAACTTTCCGCATAAATTTTCTTTTCGGTTGATAGATTCCATAAGGACCTTCCCCTAGCTCTTTTTCAAAGTCTTTTAATCGGGAAGGAATTATCTTTTTTTCTTTTACCAATGTCATTGGAACAACTACTTTTTTCCCCATCTTAAGTGTATCTTTAATCATCTCAGACGTCTCTACTTCTCCGTCTTTTGCTATATAAAACATTACTGTATCTGCTTGTAAAAACTGCTTTTGTGAAAACAACTTCTTCTTTATCGCTAAACTTTTTTTAAGCCTCTGGGTCTCCTTTTGTCCCTTCAGCTTCTTTTTTATCTGTTCTCTTATTCGTTGTTTATCCATTAAAATTGTACCTTAAACCACTGAAAATGTCAAGGACAGGGCTAATTTGCCTGAAACAGCCAGCCTGCTTTCCCCTTACGAAGTACATGTACAACATAAGAAAGCATGGCTATTGTCAAAAAAGCTTCTGCCCAGTCAAAATAGACTAAAATAATCCTTAAGGCCAGAATTCCATACACCGCTAACCGGCTCCATTGTTTTAAATCTTTTAAAATAATTCCCACATATATCTGAAAAGCTGATAATAAGAATAAAATTGTATTAAAAAAATAGGGAAAGACAAAAATACTGGTATTTGCTCCCAAAGCAACGAAATCATCTGCACTCATGATCAACCCAATAACCCCATTGAGTATGACCAGAATAGAGGCAATTTTAACCTTTTTGCGTGCTTCTTCTATGCTCCAAGACTCTTGTTTAATCTTCATAACGTAAATTATTATAGCATAACAAGGAAAAAGAAGGAAATGAATTATTATGAGTTAAGCAACATGCCTTTTATCGGCTGGAATGTTTTGCGGTGGATCGGACAGGGACCATGTTTGTAGATTGCATCACGATGGGCTTTGGTGCCGTAACCTTTGTGACCGGCAAATCCGTACTGCGGATAGAGTTTATCATACTCAACCATCATCGCGTCCCGCGTCACCTTGGCGATAATTGACGCACAGGAAATAGATATACTTTTGGCATCACCGTCAATAATTGGAGTACAGGATTGAAAAATTATCGGTTCATGCGGGCCGTCAACAAGGACCCATTCCGGTTCTTTAGGCAAGTTTTCTATGGCACGCGCCATAGCATCTAATGATGCGCGCAGAATATTGATTTTATCTATCTGTTCTTCGGTTGAGAATGCATGCGCGTACAAACAATTCGCAGTTATCTCTTCATACGCTTTCTGACGCTGCCGCGGGCTCAATTTTTTAGAATCCGCGATCTTTTGCTCAAACACATACTCAGGCGGAACAATTACTGCTGCGGCAACCACAGGACCAGCTAAAGGTCCACGACCGGCTTCATCTACACCGGCAACAGTCTTAATCCCTTTTGCAAAAAGATCATGTTCAAATGTCCACATATTTTATTTAACAGAATTCTTTGCTTTTTTCTCAGCTATTTTAGCACTCTTACCGGTTCTGCCTCTTAAATAATACAGCTTCGCACGCCGAACTTTACCTTTTCTTAATACATCCAAGCTATCGATCATCGGAGAATGCAAAGGAAATACTCTTTCTACTCCTTCTCCATGAGAAATACGCCGAACCGTAAAAGTACTGCTTATTCCAGCACTGCGTTTTCTGATAACCGCACCTTCAAAAGTCTGAATACGAAATTTCCCTTCATCTTCCGGGATTTTTACATGAACCTTAACTGTATCCCCGGGAGAAAAATTCACCTCATAAGCTTTATGCTGCTCTTTTGTTTTCTTCTTACTCACTTCTCTTACCCTCCTTATTATATTTTTTCAACAAATCACTTCTTCTCTTCTTTGTTCTTTTCAATGACTGCTGTTTACGCCATTTCTCGATTTTATTATGATTCCCGGACACCAATATCTCGGGTACTTTCATATCTCGATACACACTTGGACGGGTATATTGAGGATATTCTAATAAATCATCGTTAAATGATTCCGAATCTAAAGAACCTTCTTCTCCCAATACTCCCGGAACAAGCCGCACAATCGAATCAATAACAACCATTGCCGGCAACTCGCCGCAAGTTAAAACATAGTCGCCAATAGATACTTCCCGATGTGCCAAAGTCCGTATCCGTTCGTCATATCCTTCATAATGACCACAAATAAACAATAGATGTCGATACTTTAAAAGCTTTGTTGCTAGTTTTTGATCAAGTTTTTCTCCCTGAGGAGTAAGTAATATAACATGCGTATTTTTTTTACAAAGATCGTCACAAGCTTCAAATACCGGTTCCGGTTTTATCACCATTCCCGGCCCACCGCCATACGGCTTATCATCTACAGTCCGACGCTTATCATGTGTCCAATCGCGCAGGTTATAGAGATTTATATCTACTTTCTTCTTTTCCTGAGCTCGTTTTAAAATAGAGTCTCCAATAACTCCTTCAAACATATTCGGGAAAAGTGTTAAAACATCAATCTGCACTATTTTTTGTCCGCACTTTTTCTGCGTTTCAAAATATTTTCCAGGCTTTTTTCCGCATCCAGCCCTTCTAGAGTATCTGCAAAGTTCTCCTTAACCAGAGTATAATAGTGAATCGCTGTCTCATAATCATCAACATCTTCTGCTAATTCAGCAGCATGCACCCATGATTCAAGAGAATGCTTTTCTTTTGTCGTCAAAATCGTCTGTTGTTTTGAACTCTCCACACTTGTCTCGGGTTTAATATTTCGTTGCTTTGCTTGGGCAGTAGAATTCATTCCTACTACTATACACATTACCATCACCAGTAACATTATTCTGCGCATTAACATTACTTATCTCCCTGTTTTTTCTTCTTCCCTTGTTTCTTTTTAAACGATATATCTTTATTTTTAAATATCCTTTTTACCGTCTCAGTCGGCTGAGCACCTTCACTTAGCCAATACATAGCTCTTTCAATTTTCACGTCAACAAACACCGGATCTTTTGATGGATCATAATAACCGATCTCTTCAATAAATCTTCCGTCGCGAGGTCTACGCTTGTCAGTAACAACAATCTTATGATGCGGTTTTCTTTTTGACCCTAATCTTGATAAACGAATAACAACTGCCACTCTCTCACCTCCTCTATTCTTTCACCCTCTTTATTCTCGCGCCCACTTTAATAAGTTTCTCTTCTATCTGTTCATATCCCCTATCCAGGTGATATATACGCGAAATTTCTGTTTTTCCTTTTGCCACCAACCCGGCTAAAATAAGCGCCGCAGATGCACGCAAATCTGAAGCCATTACCGGAGCACCACTTAAGCGTTTGCCACCTTTTACAATCGCACTAGCGCCTTCTAAAAAGATCTCCGCTCCCATTCGATTCAATTCACTCACATGCATAAACCGATCCGGAAATATCTTTTCTGTAAGCACACTAATTCCATCTGTAACTGTAACCAAAGCCATCATCTGCGCCTGCATATCCGTAGGAAATCCCGGATATGGCAAAGTTGTAATATCAACCGGCTTTAAATTCGAAGATCTTCTTTTCACATGAATATCTCCGCTATTTGCCTTCACACTTACACCAGCTTGAGTCAGCTTATCGATCAACGCAGAAAGATGTTCTATCTTAGCCTTTTTTATAACCAGATCACCTCCGGTTATCGCCGCAGCCAAAACATGCGTCCCCGCCTCAATTCGGTCGGGAATAATGCTATGTGTTGCACCTCCCAGTTTTTTCACGCCTTCAATTTCTATAATTGGCGTTCCCTGACCTTGTATTTTTGCCCCCATCTTGATCAGGAAATTAGCTAAATCAATAATTTCCGGTTCACAAGCAGCATTCTCAATCAAAGATCGTCCTTTTGCCATCACCGCAGCCATCATTACATTTGCTGTAGCCAAGACTGAAGAGCCATAGGCTCCTCCTAAAAATATATTACTGCCCCTTAATTCTTTCACCTTGGCAACAATATATCCATGCTCTATTTTTATCTGTGCACCTAAAGCCCGCAAGCCTTTAATATGCAAATCCACCGGTCTCTGCCCGATAATACAACCCCCCGGCATCGAAACCCGTGCCTGCCTCTGCTTTGCCAAAAGCGGCCCCAAAACACAAATCGAAGCACGCATCGTACTTACCAGCTTATATGCAGCAACGTTCTGCTTTATCTGAGAAGGCCCGACAACAACACGATTACCAGTCATTTGAACCTTAATTCCCAGACTCCGCAATATTTTCAGCATTGTTCCTACATCCCGCAAAACAGGAACATTTTTAATAATACATTTTTCATTGGTCAGTAATGTCGCTGCTAATATCGGCAACGCCGCATTTTTAGCTCCACTAACCTCTATTGCTCCTTTTAAAGGAACACCACCTTCTATAATTATTTTATCCATGGACCTTTCTCGCACTCACAAATCGAGATATCCCATTCAAGTCGGAAAACAATTCCAGACATTCAAAAACACGATTATGCTGCACTAATTCACCTATTTGTGCTGACTGCTTGTCCCCGCATTCAAAAGCAATAAATCCGGACGGACGCAAGTACACCGCACAACCGGCAAGTATACTTCTATAAAACATAAGTCCGTCATCTCCACCATCTAATGCATTGCGCGGTTCACAACAAACTTCCGGCGGCAAATCAGAACATTCCTGACGAACAATATAAGGTGGATTTGCTATAATTATATCAAATGTCTCTGCAGGTATCCCTGTTTCATTAATCTTAAGCGCTGAAAATAAATCGCCTTGCAAAAAACAAATTCTCTGAGCAACTCCCTGATTTTCTGCATTATCGCGGGCTGTTTCCAAAGCATATCTATTAATATCAGTGGCTACTATTGTACAGTCGGCCAGATTTTTTGTCAATGCAACCGCAATATTACCGCTGCCAGTACATAATTCCAGGATTCGTACCGGCCTTGAAAAATTTTCATTTATTATATTAATAACCCTTTCGACCAACATTTCAGTTTCCGGTCGCGGGATAAAAACACCCTCGTCTATCGCCAATTTCAACCCGTAAAAATAAGTTTCTTTTGTCAGGTATTGCAACGGAGTTCGCAAACATCTTTTTGTTACAAAGTCCTTAAAAGATTCAGCTATCTCCGCAGAAATAATATGTTCTCTGTCCGTATATAACTCTCCCCTAGAGCAATCAAGCAAAAAACTCAGCAGTAATTCAGCTTCCTGTCGTGAAGATACAATACCGGAATCTGAAAAACACTTACCCGCCCAATTTATCAGATCTAATATATTAGATCTTCTCTTCTCTAATACCGGCATCATAGACTTCATCAGCTACTCTCCAACTTAAGCTTACGTTCTGCCTGCTGCAACGCGATAACAACTTCTTCTAAATCACCTTCTAAAATCTGCTCTATCTTATACAGCGTAAGTTTAATTCTGTGATCCGTAACTCTTCCGTCTGGAAAGTTATATGTCCTTATCTTTTCACTTCTGTCTCCAGAACCTATCTGCGTCCGACGCTGCTGAGTAATCTTTGACTCATGTTCTCTCCGCGCCACGTCCAACAACCTGGCACGTAATACCTTTATTGCCTTAGCTTTATTTTTAATCTGAGAACGTTCATCCTGACACGTCACCACAATACCTGTAGGCAAATGGGTCAAGCGCACCGCAGAATCAGTAGTATTAACACTCTGACCACCGGCACCTTGAGACCGATATACATCCACCTTTAAATCCTGTGTATTAATTTCAAGATCCACATCTTCGGCTTCAGGCAAAACCGCGACACTCACTGCAGAAGTATGTATTCTTCCTGAGGCTTCTGTAGCTGGAACTCTCTGCACACGGTGCACTCCGCTCTCATACTTAAACTTCCGATAAACACCCTGTCCTTCTACAGAAAATATTATTTCCTTAAATCCTCCGATTTGAGTAGGATTTGAATTTAATAATTCAACCTTGAACCCACTAACTACCGCGTATTTTGTATACATCCGATAAAGGTCTCCGGCAAAAAGAGCAGCTTCTTCACCTCCGGTACCCGCTCGAATTTCAACAATTATATCCTTATCAGCATCCGAATCTTCTACAACCAAGTATTCTTCAAGTACCAACAAAAGTGCCTGTTTTTTTTCTTGTAATTGTAAAAGCTCCTCTTGCACTAACTCCAAAAATTCTTTATCTTCTTTGCCATCTTTGACAATTACTTGCAAGCGAGCTAATTCCTCTTCTGTATTACGATACTCTCTATACTTCTCTACCTTCTCGCGAAGACGAGCTCTTTCCTTTGCAAGCTTCTGATACTGGGAAGCATCCTGAATGATTTCCGGATCAACCATACGAGTTTCCAGTTCCTGAAAACGAGCTTCAAACTCTTCAAATTTTTTCAAGAAAAGCTGCTTATTTTGCATATCTCTTCTTAAATCTTTCCACTCGACCGGCAGTATCCATAATCTTCTGTTTACCAGTATAGAAAGGATGACATTTACTGCAAATTTCGATACGAATACTCTGCCTCGTGCTACATACCTGAATCACCTCTCCACACGCACAGGTTATCGTCGTCGGTTTATATTCCGGATGAATTTTCTGCTTCATTGTTCCTACCCTCCTTACATTATTTTCAAAAGCTTTTATTATACCACATTATTATCTTCCGTCAATAGCCAGCGACATTAAAAATTCCGCATTGGTGTTTACCTTCTTTAGCTTTGCAATCAACAGTTCCATAGCTTCTACACTGCTTAATTCATTCAGTGCTTTACGCAAAATCCAAATACGCTTTAATTCTTCCGGATCAAGCAAAAGTTCTTCCTTCCTGGTATTTGAACGTTTTATATCGATCGCCGGATAAATTCTCCTTTGGAAAAGATTACGATCCAGCTGTAGCTCCATATTACCTGTCCCCTTAAATTCTTCAAAAATAACTTCATCCATTCTACTGCCGGTATCCACCAAAGCAGTCGCCAGAATGGTTAAAGATCCACCTTCTTCAATACTCCGGGCTGCCCCAAAAAAGCGTTTCGGTTTCTGCAAAGCAGTAGAATCAACACCACCGGACAATATTTTACCGGAATGCGGCACCACCGTATTATGTGCTCTGGCCAACCTGGTAATACTATCCAGCAAAATAACTACGTCCCTACCACATTCTACCAGACGTTTTGCTTTTTCCAGCACAATTTCCGCAACCTGTACGTGTCTCTCCGGCGGCTCGTCAAACGTAGAACTAATAACCTCTCCCTTTACCGAACGCTGCATATCCGTAACTTCTTCCGGACGTTCATCAATCAAAAGAACAATCAAAATAACATCCTCGTTATTACTGGTAATACTATTAGCTATTTTCTGCAAAAGCACTGTTTTTCCACTATATGGCGGAGCCACAATAAGTCCACGCTGCCCCTTACCAATCGGAGTCAATATATCCATAATCCGCATCGAAACTTCTTCCGCATTTGCTTCTAATAAAAACCTCTTATTAGGATACAACGGCGTAAGGTTATCAAATAAAATTTTATCTTTAGCCTTTTCAGGTGCTTCAAAATTAACCGCTTCCACTTTCAATAGGGCAAAATATCTTTCTCCCTCTTTCGGAGGACGGATCTGACCGCTTACCGTATCTCCGGTCCTTAAATCAAACTTTCTGATTTGACTTGGGGAAATATAGATATCATCCGGACAAGGCAGATAATTGTAATTCGGACTGCGCAAAAAACCAAACCCGTCTGGAAGAACTTCTAAAATACCTTCTCCGAACATATTTCCTTGTTTTTCAGCCTGAGCCTGTAAAATCTTAAATATCAGGTCTGTCTTACGCGCGCCGCTGATACCTTCGACTTTAAACTCGCGGGCAATTTTATGCAACCCAGCTACACTCATTTTTTTTAAGGCGCCAAGATCCAGACCATCATGTGCCTTTACCACCCGCGCCTCTTGCCTTGCCGCAGGCGGCCTATCGTTGTGATGTCTCTGTCTACTGTTTTTTGCATTGTTATTATTTTTTACATATCTTTTTTTCTCTGGTCTCTGTAACATAAAAACCTCTCATTGTTGTCCCTTCAATAAAAAGGGCTGCTCAGACACGTAGTTTCGATTCCTTCCAAATTTTCTTTACCTGAGCTTTTGTTTGTGTTAAATTTCCACGGTTATCAACAACATAGTCCGCATATTTTATTTTTTTATTTAAAGGCAGTTGAAATCCCATCCTTTGCTTTGCCTGCTCAACAGAGATTTTCTTCGAACCAAAAGCTCTTTCTATCTGCTGCTGAGGTGTTGACTTTACGATCAAGACACTATCCATATTTTGATAGAGCCCGGACTCGACAAGCAATGCTGCATCAACTACCGATATTTTTATCGCATCGGTTTTACTGTATTCATAAAGCTTTTTGTTGATATATTTCAATACCCAAGGATGAACAATATCACACAATTTCTGCTGATTTTTTTTATTTTTAAAAGCAACTTTAGCTAATTTTTTCCTATTTATAGAACTATCCGGATTAAGAATTAATTCACCAAATGCTTTGATCACCCTACGGTAACATAGCGAATTTTTATAAATAGCACGATGCGCTATCCTGTCTGCATCCAACACACGCGCTCCCAGCTCTTTAAACATTTTTGCTACTGTAGTCTTGCCGCTGGATAAGCCTCCGGTAATTCCTAGTTTTATCATCTTCTTTAAACTACCACTTTTTGTTTAGTAACCTCTTCATACAATTTAAAATATTTCTTGGCCGACTGTCCCCAGGAAAAATCTTCCTGCATTGACTTTACCACCAAATTCTTCCAAACCGCAGAGTCCTTATATACCCCTAAAGCACGTTCTATTGTTTGCAGCAAATCTTTTGATTTGTATCCACTAAAGACAAATCCGTTACCGTCTCCTGTTTTAAGATTATAATCAACTACTGTATCTGCCAAACCGCCGGTCTTACGTACAAGCGGAATTGTCCCGAATGAAAAACTGATCAACTGCCCTAACCCGCAAGGTTCATAATAAGAAGGCATGACAAACATATCTGAAGCCGCATAAATCTTATATGCCAAAGCAGCATCAAAGGTTAAATTGATCGATGTGTTTTTGTACTTTTTCTGCACCTGGGCAAAAATCTCGTGATATTTCGGGTCTCCGGTTCCCAACAGAATAAACTGCAAAGGCAGCTGGCAAATCCGATCAATTACCTCCGCAAAAATATCCAGTCCTTTTTGATCTGCTAAACGAGTAATCATGCCCAAAAGCGGCACATCTTTTTCTATTGGTAGATTTTTGTTCTTTTGCAACTCTGCTTTAATTGCATATTTACCGTCTAAATTTTCATCGTTATAATGGGTATTCAGATGCTTATTAGTCTTAGGATTCCACTCTTCATAATTAATACCATTTAAAATCCCGAGCAAGTCAGTCTTTCTGTTTTGTAAAATACCTTCTAATCCACAACCGAATTCCTTAGTCTGTATTTCCTGTGCATAAGTCTGACTTACTGTTGTAATCTTATCAGAAAACAAAAGCCCGCCTTTTAACAAATTCGTCTTCCCATAAAATTCCAGTCCATCAACAGAAAAAACACTTTCGTCCAACCCTGTCTGAGGGAATTCTTCTTCTGTAAACAAACCCTGATATCCCAAATTATGGATCGTAAATACTGTCTTAATGTCCTTATAAAACGGATCTTTTTTATATATCGTTTTTAAATAAACCGGGATCAGTGCAGTTTGCCAATCGTTACAGTGAATCAGGTCCGGTTTAAAATCAATTTTTTTTAATAATTTTAAGGTCTGTGTACAATAATAAGTAAACCGTTCCAGATTATCAGGATAATCCTCACCTTTATCCTGATACAATCCATCCCGCGCAAAATACTTCTGACTTTCTATAAAATAAACGTCTACAGAATCGGATAATTTTGCCACCGAAGTTTCTGCATCCAATTTTTCTAATTTAAATTTTTCCGTATCAATACATTTATATTTCGGCAACACTACCTTTATTTCCACACCTAACTTCGCTAATTCCGGAGGCAATGTTCCGGCAACATCTGCCAATCCTCCTGTCTTTGCAAACGGTACAACTTCTGAAGAACAAAATAATATTTTCATCCTAGCCCCTTTCCCCCTCGATTAATTCCATATCTTTCCAGTTCTGCCCTACTTTTAAACTAACTTTTATCGGAACATCTAATCGCAATACATTTTCCATTATATCCTTAACTATTCTCTTAACCATCTCCATCTCATCTTTTGGCACTTCAAATACAAGTTCATCATGAACCTGCAGTAACATCACACTTTTTAGTTTCTTTGCCTTGAAGACACGATAGACTTCAACCATTGCCGCTTTAATTAAATCCGCAGCTGTTCCCTGTATTGGAGTGTTCATTGCCGTACGTTCGGCAAAACTACGCTGCATAGCAAGTTTTGATGTTATCTGCGGCATATAACGACGCCTATTAAGCAATGTCGTAACATACCCTTTATCCCGCGCATGATCAATCTGTTCCTGCATATATGTTTTTACTAACGGATACCGGTTAAAATACTCCGATATAAACTTTTTTGCTTCATCATGAGATACCCCGATATCTTTGGCCAGGCCAAAAGCGCCCATACCATAAACAATACCAAAGTTAACCCGTTTCGCGATATCACGCATTTTTTTTGTTACGGTATTTTCTTCTACGCCAAAAATCAAAGAAGCGGTAAACGCGTGTATATCCAAATCCTGCTTGAACGCCTCAATTAGATGTTTATCTTTTGAAAGATGAGCTAAAACACGTAATTCAATCTGTGAATAATCCGCTGCTAAAAGCTGTCGTCCGGAACATGCGACAAATACAGCACGAATCTGTCTTCCACTCTCAGTTTTTATCGGTATATTCTGTAAATTCGGAGCACTTGAACTCAATCGTCCGGTTGTAGTTACTGTCTGATTAAAGGACGTATACACTCTCTTTGTCTGTTTATCAATCAACGCAAGCATTCCATCTATATAGGTTGATTTTAACTTTGTTAATTCCCGGTATTCCAGAAGAACTGCCGGCAAAGCATGCTGATTTGCTAAAGTCAGCAAAACATCTGCGTCCGTTGAAGGTCCGGTTTTACCTTTTTTTATAACCGGCAACTGTAATTTTTCAAAAAGCACTTCTCTTAATTGCTTTGTAGAATTTATATTAAATTCACAGCCGCTTATCTTATAAATTTTTTCAATCAACGCTGTTAATTTTTTATCTATTTTACTCCCCGTAGCCAGTAATAACTTCTCATCTACTTCTATCCCTGCCTGCTGCATAGAAGCAAGCACTCTGACCAAAGGCATTTCCACATCAAAAAATAATTCACCTAACCAGTTGTCATTAATTAGCTTGGCTGTTTCATCCTTGATACACATCTGTTCAATTGCCTGAACATCTTTATTTATATTTCTATTTAAAAATACTCTTGCAACCTCTTCTATACTTAGTGTTCCTAGATTCGGTTCAAGTAAATACGCAGCAACCATAACATCAAAAAACGGACCGTTTAAATATATGCCATGCTGCCCAAGCATGAGACAGACTGTTTTTAAATCATAGCCAATTGTAAGCATATTCTGATCGCTAAAAAATCCGGATAATTCCTTTTTAATTGTTTCTAAAGTAATCTTCGAGCCAATCTTAATCCGATACATTCTTGTTTGGTCTTGGGCGATATCAATACAGCAAATACCATTAACTACTTCGGAATCCGGCCCAATGCATATAGAGCATTCCTTTAACTTCTTTAGTTTCCGCCCTAAGCGTTTCAAAGCCTCAGGTGTTTCAATTATATCTATTGATATTTCAGCCGAAACTACCGGAGGTTTATTTGATAGCCCTTTTAATAAATTTCTAAACTCTAAATCCTGAAAAATCCGGATTAGTGTTTCTGTATCTTGATCTTGCACTTTTAATTCGTCCAAAGCATCAACAATATCAACATCTGTAATTAACGTAGCTAATTCTCTACTAAGCCGAGCTTGCTCCTCAAAATCAGTAAGCGATTCTCTTCTTTTTTTCTGGGTAATCTGGTCTAAATTTTTAAATACACCTTCAAAACTTCCAAATTTCCCAATTAAATCAACCGCTGTTTTCATTCCTATCCCTGGCACTCCCGGAATATTATCAGCACTATCACCGGCTAAAGCAAGGAGATCTATTATTTGGCAGGGAGTAACTGAAAAACGCTCAAACACTCGTTTTTCATCTATAACCGCGTCATCTTTTTGCGGATTATAAATTTTAACATCTTTATCAACCAGCTGCATCATATCTTTATCCCCGGTAACAATATAGACATCAACCTCTTGCTTAAATCGCATAACCAGACTGGCAATGAGATCATCTGCCTCATATCCTTCTATTTCAAAGATCGGAATCCCGTACGCGGAAATAACTTCTTTTATTAAACCCATTTGGCTTATCAAATCATCCGGCATCGGCTTACGCTGTGCCTTATAATCCTCAAATTTCTCATGTCTATGAGTAGGCCCCTTTAAATCAAAGCATATAGCCAGATAATCAGGCTTCACCGTGCTTTTAAGCTTATTCAGCATATTAATAAAACCATAGACAGCACCTGATGGCCTGCCATCAGATGTCGTTAATCCGCTGACCGCGTAATAAGCGCGATAACAATAGGAATTTCCATCGACAATGTATAGATTTTTTCTTTGCATTAATTAGGGAATTTTGGTCTCTTCATACCTTAATAAGAGGATTATTGTTTAGCGGCGTGAGCCCCCCAACTGCTCAAATCAGTTACTTATACTAGTACCAGCTAAATAGAATCACTATTGCTCTCTACTGTTTCACCGGTTGGTGCGATAATTCGGGCAGTAACAAATATCAACAGGTTTCTTTTCTGTTTATTATCATATTTACGGCTGAATAAACTTCCGACTATCGGAAGACTACCCACAACTGGAATACGATCTACTGTATGCTCTACAACTTCCCGCATCAAGCCCCCCATTACTACCGTATCATTATTATTTACTACGATACTCGCTGTGCAATTACGTACTGCAAAAAACGGCTGTTTAAACGGCTGAGCCTCTGTACCAAAATTGTACATATCTTTTTCGATATCGAATTCACTTACCTCAGGTACAAGTGTCAGGTTTATAGTCTTGCCGTCTGTGCCAACATTCGGCGTTACTTTTAAGATAATACCAATATCACGTGTTTTAAAATCAGCCGGCACTGTCGTAAAATACGTTTTATTATCCGACTCCCAGGTTTTAACTTCATATTTTGTGGGATAACGATATTCTTTCACAATTTTAATAATTGCTTCCTGCCCGCTGATTGTCGTGATTTTCGGAGAAGAAAGTGTATTGTTCTTTGTATTCTGTTCAATCGCCGAAAGCATAGCCTGAAACTGGGAAAGATCCAGCTTACCCAAGGTAAAATCACCCGCAGAAGATGTTGGGAATGCATCCACAAATTTATTGTTTTCATTTTTATTAAACGGATATGAGTGAGGCTGATTTGACCCTGTAGCAGTCACCTGCCCGGAAACCTTTAAACCTAAAGA
Source organism: PVC group bacterium (assembly GCA_024231215.1). Lineage (GTDB taxonomy): Bacteria > Omnitrophota > Gorgyraeia > B26-G9 > B26-G9 > JAAEQR01. The sequence goes on from JAAEQR010000142.1 coordinate 459,722, forward strand.
AAATAAATCATCATCACCAATCTCCACAAAACGTGCCTCAATCATTACCTGAGGAGGAGCAACATCCAAGACTTCCAACGCCTGCTCAAGTAAAGCCAAGTTACTCGGAGTATTTCGTACAATAAGCGTGCTGGTACGATTATCCAGAAATATACTACTGCCTTCGGGCCATGCAACAATTTCTTCCAGCACATCTTTTATCGTCAATGCTATCTTTCCATCTACTCCTCCGGAACCACCAATCTTTACTCCTTCAAATGTATCCACGCCATCATCATAAGTACCTCTATCCTCGGCACCTTCCTCACCTTCTCCTTCTTCAATCCCACCCGAAGAAGATGAGGCAACAATAAGCTTATCGGCACGCAAAGCTTTAATTGTTACCGTATCAAAAGTGGTAAAAGTAGTATATGTGGCCAGCCCCTGACTAAGATGATAAATCCGGGTAGTAAAATCTTCATTTTCAATCGCACTCTTAGTCGTAACCCAGATATAATCTTCTTCAAAACTATACGCCAGCCCCTTAGACCGCAAAATCATCTCCAGAGCCTTTACTACCGTAACATCTTTTATCTTTATACTAATTGTTCCTGCCTTAGATACTGCAGAATCATCAAACACTATATTGATATCACTTACATCAGATAAATAATGTAATACTTTAGTTAATTTCGCATCACTGAAATCAATGCCAACAACTTTGCTTTCCGCCTCTGCTTTCAGCTTGTTGGTTATGCGTTTCTGGATACCAGGCCAGGGAACATTGGTTGTCGGTTCTTCTATCAGCCAAGCTTTATCTGAATCCAACACCCTTTTATCCTCTAGGATCTTTTTATCAATCATTGCCTGGTGATGGGCTCTTTCTAACCTTTCCAATTCGACTTCTTGAATAGCACTTACAAGAGATGCATTATTCGGATCTAATTTAAGCGCAAACTCAAACTGACGTCTAGCTTTATCGTAATCGCCCTCTGCCCAGTAACTATTAGCGCTTTCTATGAAATCATTTGCTTGTGCCGGAACAATTTCTTCCCAGTCACTTTCTCTGGTAAAATATTCTTCTTCTGTAATTTCCTGCGCAAAGGTAAAAGGTTGAACTCCTAAGAATAAGGACAAGAGGATTAATATGAAGATAACTCGTTTCATTTATGCACCATTCCTTTCTCTAACTTCAAGTGCTGTCCCTGTTTAGATACTAACACATGGTCTTCCAATATGTCAAGGACCTTATAACCAAAAAATTCACTATCTTTACTTACCACCAAGGTTCTTTGAGAATTATATTCTTTAATTTTAGCAATGCGACTTTTACTATACGCCGCTTTTCTAAATTCAATTTTAATAGTTTTTGAATCCTCAGATTCCAATGTTATACATTCAGGATCTAATTGACTTACCGTATAACCACCAATTTTAGAACCAACACGCACTAAGTATGTATGCTTTTTAAAATTTACCTGCGCAACCAATCCTTTCTCATCATCAAAAACAATCCGGCCCAAATAATCAATGCCTACCGGCTTATACTCTATCGTAAGCACTTCCAAAACCGGAGTTTTTGAAGTATTTTTCTCAACCGGTTCCGGGACAAAAACTTCTTCTGTCTTATTTATCCGTTTTTTAAACTTAGCAAAGATATTACGTTTTGTTTCCTGGGCTTGCATCTGAACAACTACTTCTTCTATGTTCTGCAAAGAATATGGAGCAGTAGCCAAATATTGCTTCTGCCAGTCTTTTAGATCTCCCGGGTATTCTCCCAGTATCTTTAACTGACGCGCCATTTGCTCCTTATAGCTACTTGTTTCCCGGGCACAAGAAGCAATCACAATAAGCAGTAAAAAAAACATCGTTAAAAAGCTTATTTTTTCCCAATTTTTACCAATTATCTTCATAACCTTATATCTCTTTGTGTTCAAGTTCGATATTAACTAAAAGGTATTTCTCTGCATCTTTTTTACGCTGAATACTTATTTTTTCCACAATATAAATACGTTCTGTTTCTACCAATTCTTTTAAAAAATGATTTAGTGACGAAAAATCAGATTCCAATGATAACTGCATCGGAATCGTCTTCAATGCTCCATTATGGTATTCATGAGAAAGCTTGATTTGTGTAATAGCGTTCACACGGCTATTTAACAATAAGCTTACAACCTCTTCTGCGGCAATAAGTTCTTTATTCAAAACTATAATTTGTTCTTGCTCAGGCACAGCAAAATCATATTCCTGAAAACCCAACGATTCCGGCAACCCAATATCTTTTGCAGACGCTTTTTGTTTTATTTTTTCCTGAAAATCGAAAAGTTTTTCTTTAAACGCTAAAGGTGTATTTGAGATTGCAGTTTCATCAAAAGAGCACGTAAAAACCCTAACAAATTCAACATATTTTTTATGCAAATCCTGCGCGATAAATTCCTGTCTTTCCAGAACTTCATCCGGCCCTACTCCGTAAACAGCTCGATAGTGCTGCAATCGATCTTTCAACTCTACAGATTCTACACAGCTACGCCGGTTAATATAAATCCCTATTCCAGCCGTAAGCATTAATACAATGCTCCCAATACATAGAATAGTAATCAAGCTTATGGTTCCTTTGAATTTCTGGATTAAAAGTTTATTCACCTTCATTATTTATCGCCTTTTTTAACTTTAAAGCTAATGAAAAATTTATTATACCGGTATCATCTTTGCCAACTGTTCCTATCTGAACCTCTTTAAATTCATCTTTTCCGTTTAGAGACTCTTGAAACAAACCTACATCCTCTAAATCTCCCGAGCAAAATCCACGCAATCCAATACTACCGCCATTCCAGTCTGCTTCTAAGCTATCAATCCATATTGTCTCCGGCATTACTGCGGCAATATAGCCGATTGTTAAAACCGCTACGTATTTTCTCTGAAAAGTCTCAGACATCAAAGCAACTGTATTCTCATACCCAGCTCCAACCTCTTCTAATTGTTTCTGTCTTTTTTCACTTCGCTCATATTGAAACACCTGTTCTGCCGCTTCATTAACATATCCCTGATTTAAAAAATATTTATTAAAAATAAAAATATTGCAAACAAACAGCATCAGGAACAAAAAACCCGCTGAGGCAATAATAAACGGTCTTTTTTTCTTAAAACTTTTAATTTGCAGCTGCTCTTCCGGTAAAAGATTTATATTCACCACAAAACGCCGCATTCCTCTTAATGCCGAACCTATAGACGCTCCTAAAAATTCATTCAACCCAACATTTACATCCGGATGCACACTTAAGGCATCAAAATAGTCTATTTTCTCTACTTTCAAAGCAAGACTGTTTTCAAAGAACTTATCTATATTTTCAATTTTGCTTACCCCACCGGTTAACAAAACTTTACGTAAATTAAATTCAGTCTTATCCTGTGACCGGCAAAAATTCAATGTATTTACAACTTCATTCGTCAAATCTGTCAATACATTGGTTATCGCTTCAGCCGCCTTTTCTTCAATCTCTGCTTGCTGTTTTTCCCGCCCATAATAGAGCATCAAAATCTTGCCCTTTTCTATTTTCATCTTTTCTGCAGCAAATCGATCTACATTCAAACTAGCGGCAATTGCTTCAGTAATATCCTCTCCTCCTATAGGCAAACTTCTCGTCCAGATTTTTCGAGAATCACTTACAATAATGGTTGTTGTCTTTGCTCCGCAGTCTAAAATCAACGTATCTTTTAAATCCGGGTAATAGTAATGCAAGCAATTATACAAAGACAAATTGCAAACATCCATAAATTCCACATCAAGCGCACAATCTTCGGCAACCCGAAGTATGGACATAACAAATTCTTTTTTTACAGCCGCTAGCAGTACATTTAGCTGTTTTTTATCTCTACCATATACCTGATAGCCCCAAACAACATCATTCATCGGAAAAGGAATCTGCTGCTGAATTTCATAAAGCACTATCTGACGTAGTTTTTTAGGTGCTGTAACCGGAATATTTACCAAACGGACAAAAGCAGATTGTCCGGCAATTGATATTCCTGTTTTTACATTTTTTAATTTCTTCTCTTGGCGGAGAAATTTCTTTAGAATATATTCTAAAACTGACGCCTGATACTGAGGTCCTGCGTCTGAAGAACTACCATATTCTTCATAGACGGTCTTTAATAACTTTAACCGTCCTCCTTTTTCCCGGCTTAAAAGTGCAATTTTAACTGCACTCGCGCCAATATCAATACCTAGAAATAGATTTTTTTCCAAATTAGACATATTACATCCTATAGACAAAATTTCCTTTGATTATTTTATAGGTAAGCCATTTAAATCCCTGCCTATGGCCTAATCCTTTAAGTCTACCCCTTCCTTCCCTGAAAAGGTGATAAATAAGGCAAGCATCTGAATTGTCGGTAAGCTACAACCCTTTCAAATCATATAATATATAGCATATTTAGAGGCATTTGTCAATAGCTGCGCCATTTTCTCGAAAAAACAATCGGGACATTTTCAGAAATCTTACTCATAACTGCAATGTTATCAACCAGTTAAAGATTTAATTAGAGTAATTAGGGGCAAAAACATGGCAAGGACAATAATTCCGACGACAACACCCATCGTGATTATCAACATCGGCTCAAGTAAGGAAGTTAAACTGTTGGCCGTAATCTCAACCTCTTCCTCATATGTATCAGAAACTTTGGCCAGCATTTTATCTAAAGATCCACTCTCTTCTCCTACGGCAATCATATCAACCATCAATTGGGGGAAAACCCCGCTGTTTTCAAGTACTTTGGCAATAAAACCACCTTCCCGCACACTCTCATAAACACTACCGATAGCTTTGGTCATAACTTCGTTTTCACTTATCTCTTTTGTCAATTCCAAAGCTCCCAATATCTGTACTCCTCCGCTAATAAGAGTTGCCAGCGTACGGGCAAAACGCGCTGCAGTTATTTTTTTAATCAATATTCCAAAAACAGGAACATTTAATTTGACACTATCTTTAAAATAACGAAATTTATAGTTTCGCAGCATAAGTTTGTAAGCTAACCCTAAAAGACCTACCCCGCCCAGCAAAAGATACCAGTGAACACGCAAAAACCCGGTAATATTTAAAACAAGCTGAGTAAGCCAAGGCAATTCAGCACCTACATCTTTAAATAATTCCATGAAATTGGGGATAACAAAAGTAATAATAATCCCTAATATTACTACGGCAATAATAAGCACAAGTGCCGGATAAATCAAAGCTGAACTAATCTTCTGTTGTAATTTCAGATTTCTTTCCAAGTAATCTGCCAACCGTTTTAATACTTTATCCAATGCTCCGCCGGTTTCCCCAGCTTTAACAATATTAATATATACTTTTGAAAATGAACCAGGGTATTGTGACAACGCATCACTTAGCGGCCGGCCTGATTCAATAATCTCGACAAGATCGCCGACCATTGCACTCATTGCCTCAAAACGCGCCTGTTTCTTCAAAGTACGTAATGCCTGGATAAGAGATAATCCTGCCTCGATCAATACAGCAAGCTGTCGGGTGAAAATAACCAGATCCTGTGGTTTTATTTTACGTATGCGAGGACTAAATAAACCACTTTTACCTAACGCGGAAAATAGCCCTTCTTTAATTTTACTCTCACCCGCGGGCACTACTTCCACCGAAAAAAGACCTCTTTGGCGCAGTAATCCAACCACATCCGGCACAGAAGTTCCTTCCATTTGCCCAGTAACTTCATTTCCCTCTCGGTTCATTGCGATATAATCAAATAATGCCATAATATTTTACACGTATCCTGTCGTTGCGTGTGTTAATTCCTGTAACGTTGTTTTACCGGAAAAAACTTTAAGCAGTCCATCTTCCCGTAATGTCAACATCCCATTCTTTATTGCCTGAGTTCTTAGTTCAGATATAGATGCCTTATCCAAAATTAACGAACGAATATCCTCATCAAAAATCAAGAGTTCAAAAACACCAATTCTGCCCTTATACCCAGCACCTTCACATTGTTTGCATCCTTTGCCCTTATAAAAAACTTTACCCTTGATATCCTGAGGTTTAAGCTTTACTTCCTCCAATTCTTTTTCCGTAGGAAGATATTCCGCCTTGCAATTCGGACAAATAACCCTAACCAAACGCTGTGCTAATATCGCCTCTACGGCTGAAGCGATCAAGAACGGCTCTACACCCATATCAATAAGACGCGTAATCGCACTAGGTGCATCATTAGTATGCAATGTTGAAAATACAAAATGCCCGGTAAGCGCAGCATGTATTGCCATTTGCACAGTTTCCGCATCACGGATTTCCCCGACCATAATAATATCAGGATCTTGTCTTAAAATATGCCTTAAAACCACAGGGAAAGTCAAATTTATTTTTGGACGCACAGAAACCTGAACTAACCCGGGCAGATCAAATTCTACCGGATCCTCTACTGTAATAATTTTCTGCTCTATGTTATTTATAGAACTTAAAGCTGAATACTGTGTCGTTGTTTTCCCGCAACCAGTCGGCCCGGTGCTTAAAATTATACCATAAGGTTTTTTAATCAACGATTTAATCTTCATCTGGATATCTTTTTCAAAGCCCAAGTCATCTAAAGAAAGCTGAACCGTAGTTTTATCCAGAATCCGGATGACCACACTTTCACCAAAGATTGTCGGAAGCGCCGAAACTCGCAAATCAACCATCCTCCCTCCAATTTTAACAAAAATCCTGCCATCCTGAGGAAGTCTGGTTTCAGCTATGTTTAAATTTGCCATGACCTTAATTCTGGAAGTAATCGCTAGATGTAAAGCTGTCGGAGGAGAAACCACATCGTAAAGAACTCCGTCTAAACGATATCTGATCTTAAATTCATCCTGAAACGGCTCAAAGTGGATATCCGACGCCTTCTTCTTTATAGCCTGGATAAGAATAATATTGATAAGCTTGATAATCGGAAGCTGCGACGCCAACTCTTCGATATTTTCAATCTTTTCATCGCCATCGATTAAATCAGGAATTTTTTCACTAATCTCTGAAAAAATTTCATCAACACTATCGGATTCTCTTCCGTAATATTTCTTGATCGCTTTGGTAATACTAGTCAGGGTTGCTGCTTTTCCTTTTATATTGCAGTTAAGCATAAATCGCAAGTCATCAAAAATACTAAAATTCAACGGCTCTGAAGTAGCAATTACAAGCGTATTATTTTCAATACCAATCGGCAGTATACTATATAGTTTGGCAATAGAACCGGGAATCCGCTCAAGCACTTCTTTAGGGATTTGCAAACGACCCAATTCAACCGTTTCCATCTTTGCCTGCACACCCAATGCTTTTAAAAGATCTTTTTCCGTAATATATCCAAGATTGACTAGAACACGCCCGAGTGGAAGTCCTGTCATATTCTGACTTTCCAGCCCTTCCTTTAACTCATCTTCAGTTATAAGACCGCGTTCTTTTAAAATTGATCCTATTGTTTTAAATCTAAATCCTACTTTCATAATCTCCAATTTGAGTGACAAGTTACAAGTGACAAGTTACAAGTTATAAGTATTAAATCTTTTTGTTTTTCACCTGTCATTTGTAATTCGTCATTTGTCACTTCTTTTGTCTTATACGCCTTCCTGTATTTTTCTCTGCATCATGTCCTGATCAAACGCCTTGGCAACCGCATCTTCCTGCCGAATATGCCCGGCCGAATACAAATCAAACAAAGAGTTATCAAATGGTTTCATACCATATTTAGCCCCAGTCTGTAAATCAGATGTGATTCTAAATGTCTTCTTCTCCCGAATAAGGTTTTGAATTGAAGGAGTACTAACCATTATTTCAAACGCAGCCACACGCCCCCTGCCTGTAGAACGCACAATCAACTGCTGTGATACTATGGCAAGAATTGAGGTAGACAACTGCGTCCTTATCTGCTCCTGCTGATTCGGAGGAAATACATCAATTATTCTGTCTACTGTAGCCGCAGCACTGGTTGTATGCAAAGTCGCTAAAACTAAATGTCCGGTCTCCGCTGCTAATATTGCTGCTTCAATCGTGGTCAAGTCTCTCATTTCTCCAACGAGAATAAGGTCTGGATCCTGCCGAAGACCTCTTACCAGCCCTTCACTAAAACTAGGCACATCTATGCCGATTTCGCGTTGTGTAACAATACCCTTTTTATGAGTGTGATAATATTCTACCGGATCTTCAATCGTAATTATATGACAATCCCTCTCTGTATTTACAAAGTCGGTCATTGTCGCTAACGTTGTCGTTTTTCCGCTGCCAGTCGGGCCGGTAACCAAAATAAGTCCACGCGGCCGATATAATAAATCCCTAATTATTTTAGGCAATCCGATTTCGTCAAATGTTAATAAGCGAGTAGGAATTAAACGCAAGGTCAATCCATAATGCCCTTTTTGTTTGTAAACAGATACTCGAAAACGCGCTATTTTTTCAAAAGCAAAACCAAAATCAACACCCCCTATTTCCTGAACCCGCCGTTGATTTTCAGTACTGGTGATAGATTTCATGAGCTGTTCAGTATCCTCATGCTTCAACGGGTCATAGTTCATGGACATCAGCGCCCCGTCAATTCTCAAAGTCGGAGGCTTCCCTACTGTAATATGTAAATCAGAAGCATTATGATTCACACAAAGCTGCAAAAGTTCCCCTATATCAACTGACATAATTACCCCCTTGTAAAAGTTATAAGTTACAAGTTACGAATTACAAGTTGCAAAAATCAAATAATTTATACTTTTAATTTTCACCTATCACTTGTCACTCGTAATTCGTCACCTTTTTTAGTCCACATCACTTTGCGTCACCCTAACCACTTCTTGAAAACTGGTTAATCCTTCCAAAACCTTATTTACAGCATGTTCTTTTAAAGTCATCATTCCCATCGATCGCGCCTTTTCACGTATTTCAGTACTAGGAAGCCGTTTATGCGTCATCTGACGAATTTCTTCATTAATCACCAAAAGCTCAAAAATACCGGATCTACCTAAATATCCGGTATGTGCACATTTAGGACATCCTTTAGGTCTATAAAATCTTTTTTTTGCTTCCTCTTCCGAGAGTTCTAAAATCTTCAACTCATCCTTAGGGGGAGAATACAATTCTTTACAATTAGGACATAATAAACGAATAAGTCTTTGAGCCAAAATCGCCCTAATCGTAGCAGCAACCAAATAAGGTTTTATCCCCATATCAATAAGTCTGGTAATCGCACTTGAAGCATCATTAGTATGCAAAGTACTAAAAATCAAATGCCCAGTCAAAGCTGACTGCACCGATATATTTGCTGTTTCTAGATCACGGATTTCTCCGACCATTATAATATCCGGCGCCTGCCTAAGCATAGAACGCAGGACCTTTGCAAAAGAAAGTCCGATTTTCGGCTTAACTTGCACTTGATTGATCCCGCTTATTTGATATTCAACGGGGTCCTCAACCGTAAGTATTTTTCGCTGCGATCGATTTACACTGCTCAACACAGCATAAAGAGTAGTACTTTTACCACTGCCGGTCGGACCGGTAACCAGAATTATACCATTTGGAAAATCAGTAATACTTTTAAATTTTTCAATTTGAGCCGGAGAAAAACCCAGCTCATTTACTTTCATAACACGACGATCTAGAATACGTAATACAACGCTTTCTCCATAATGTGACGGAAGAGTAGAGACTCTTAAGTCAAATTCACGGTTATCTACAACTGTACGAATACGTCCATCTTGAGGCAAACGTTTTTCCGCAATATTCATTCCAGCCATAAGTTTAACTCGACTAATGACTGAAGCCTGCAATTTCTTTACCGGAGACTGCACTTGTTGTAATATTCCATCGATCCGATAACGAATTCTTAAAATATCACGCATAGGTTCTACATGGATATCGCTCGCTCTTTTTCGATAAGCATCAGATATAAGCATACTTACCAGTTGGATAACCGGTGCATCATCTTCTGTTGTCCCGTTTTCCTCATCTGCATTTTCTGAAGGATCAACCGCCGATATATCTTCATAAGCAATCGGATAATACTTCTTTAATAATTCCTCCATAGCATCTGACTTAATCAGTTCTGCATTCAAAGCATATTTCAAAGTCTGGGAAAAGTATTCCAGGGAAAGAAAATTAAGCGGGTTATCAAACGCTATTGTAAGCACACCGCCTTCAAGCTGCAAAGGAACAACTCCAAACCGGTTAGCAAAAAAAGGATCGAGAATATCTAATAATTGCGGATCTAAAGAAAAGGTGGACGGATCAACAGCTGACAGACCAAGTTCTTCAACAATCAATCCACCTAAATTCTCGTCGCAAAATACGTCTAGTTTCTTAAATATACTGTTGATATTCTGCTGGGTACGAGCCTGCATCTGCCGGGCTTGTTTTAACTGATCTAAAGAGAGAATCCCTTTTGCAGTAAGAAACTCGCTGATAATCTTTTGTTTATTCAGCATGTAAATCCTGTAGGGTTCCGGCAAGCACCCTTAGGGCACAGGCCTGAACCATTTCTTAATATTTTACAAACATCCCTTAATAATTCCTAAGAAAGATTCAGCTTTTAACGCCGCGCCCCCGACAAGTGCTCCGTCAATATCCGGCTGCGCAATTAAAATTTTAATATTATCGGGTTTCACACTTCCACCATATTGAATGCGCAGTTTTTCAGCTACTTCGCTTCCAAAATTATCTGCAATAAGTTTTCTAATAAAAGCATGTACTTCTTGGGCCTGCTCCGGAGTTGCAACCTGGCCTGTACCAATCGCCCATACAGGTTCATAAGCAATAATTATATCCTTAAGATCATCGGCGCTTAACCCTTCCAATGCCCCGGTCACATGATTACGAATCACATCAAATGTCTCGTTTTTCTGCCGTTCTTCTAAACGTTCTCCCACACAAACAATCGGCAGTAATTCAGCCTTTAAAGCAGCTTTTAATTTTCTGTTTACATATTCGTTAGTTTCTTTAAATATATTGCGGCGTTCCGAATGCCCGATTAAAACATAATCACAATTAGCATCTTTTAACATCTGCGCTGAAATCTCACCGGTAAAGGCACCTTTTTCCTCCCAAAATAAATTCTGCGCACCCAACTTTATATTTGAACCCTCTATTTCGTGACTAACACTATACAAAGCCGTAAACACCGGACAGATTACAACGTCTACATCTTTTACGTCTTTAAGCTCCATACTTAATCCACGCACCAGATCCAATGCTTCGGTTATCGTTTTATTCATTTTCCAATTTCCCGCAATAATTGTACGTCTCATTACTAAATTATCCTCCCATTTTCATGTGATTGTTAATCTTATAAATTAAAGACTTGTAATATCATCTCCACCCCCGGAACCTCCATCCGGCCCGTTTGAGCTTATTTTATACGTAGAACCGATACGAGTATATACATAATCATTTCCCCAAACATCGATAACCGTACCATCGGCAGCTACTGTTCCATTTAAATCTTCCTCTTTCAAACTTATATATGGCCCATTCCAGTCAGGATCAGGAGAACTCCCGCCGGATCCATAAGCACCTACATCCGCAAGGCGATCAACCAAAATCACATTACCCGCTGCAGGATAATCACCAAAATCCGCGTGATACATTGCCAAGGCAGTTTCTAAAGAAGCAATCATAGATTTAGTACGGTAGATTTTTGCCTTCCCGCGTGCAGCCGTACCACCGCTAACCAGCATGCCCATAAGAATGGAAATAACCGCAATCATCACTAATATTTCAATCAATGAAAACCCTTTTTTATCTCTCATAATCTATTTATCTTTTAACGCCGCTATTCCCGGCAATTCCAGGCCTTCCAAAAATTCAAGACTCGCTCCGCCGCCGGTGGAAACATGGCTCATTTTATCCTTAACATTAAAACATCTTACGGCACTCGCAGTATCTCCACCGCCAATGATACTTGTTGCTTCTAAGTCAGCAATATATTTAGCAAGAACTTCAGTACCTTTTGCAAACGGAGCCATTTCAAATACACCAACCGGTCCGTTCCAAACAATTGTTTTTGCGTTTTGTAATTTTTCTTTGAACAACTCTATTGTTTTAGGCCCAACATCTAAACCCATATATCCTTCCGGTATTTCCTCCCCTACACTCTGGACATTGGCATCTGCCTGAAATTTATCCGCCACGACATTATCAACCGGTAAAACCACATCAACACTGTTAGCCGCAGCTTTTTCTAAAATTAAACGAGCTAGATCCAAACGATCTGCTTCAAGCTTAGAGTTACCAATTGCCTTGCCCTGCGCCTTTAAAAACGTATACGCCATTCCTCCGCCGATCAACAAACAATCTACTTTATCCATAATATTTTCAATCATTTTGATTTTATCAGATACTTTCGCCCCGCCCAATATAGTTATAAAGGGACGTTCCGGGGATTCCACCACCTTACCTAAATACTCAATTTCTTTTTCAATTAAAAATCCAGCATAAGACGGTAGATAATGCGCAACTCCTTCTGTAGATGCATGTGCACGATGTGCAGTTCCGAATGCATCATTAACAAAAACATCTCCCAAACAAGATAATTGCTTGGCAAATTCCGGGTCATTCTTTGTTTCCTCAGCATGAAAACGTAAATTTTCCAGAAGAATCACACGCTCTGAAGCTGCTTCAACTTCCTTCTCTATCTCTTCGCCCACACAATCATCCAGCTTTTTTACCGGCATATCCAGCAATTCGCTTAATTTTTTTGCAACTGGGCTAAGACGCATTTTCTCGACTACATTTCCCTTAGGCCGGCCAAGATGGCTCATCAGGATAACCTTCTTAGCTCCTTGCTCCAGACAATATTTAATTGTAGCTAAAGCAGAAGTGATTCTCAATTCATCGGTTATATTCAAATTTTCATCTAGCGGCACGTTAAAATCCGCCCGCATTAAGACCTTTTTGTCTTTTAAATCCGCATCTTTCACTGTCATCTTATTCATTACTTTTTTTTGCCTTTCTTCAATAAGTGCATAATTTACAGAGCAAAGCGATATAAATTATGTGCACGAATTGAATCCCGCCGTTTTTTGGCGGGATAATTATCCTTATATAATACATACTAATTTTTTATTATACCACTCTAAAAGGTCTTTTGCAAATGAGGATATTTCCTGAGGAAGTTTAACCTAGAATTTGTATTAGATCGCGACGAATAGCACTAATCTTTTGGGCTCAAAGAAGCTACAAAAAGCCTCGACAAACAATAAAGTATGCCTGCGTTCTTTGTAACTTTTTGATCTCCAAAACATTAGCACTCTTCATCCACGTCTAATGCAAAATCTAGGTTAAGAAATTACGGTATGACAATTTTAGATATCAATAACTCACACTGGGCAGTACTTGATTGTCTTGATTTAGGGGTAATACTAAACGCGCTTAACTGAAACAGTTTATCCGCACTCTCAATAGCATATAGAAAAGAAACTAATGCCTCCATATCTGCGGTACAATTAATGCTAACTAAGAACTTTTTCACTCCGCCCTCGGCTTCAACGCTAAGTGGTTTCATATCAGCAAGATACACGTTAAATTCACTCGACATGGTTTCTAATTCTTTTAACAACGCAGCGGTTTCTTCTTCTTCTGAGCCTGCCTCCACAGAAAATGATGCATATTCTTTTTCTTCGGCTTTAATTCTTTTTTTCTGAGCAATAATCCTAGTATTCTTTTTGATCTCCTCCTGTGTGTTTTTAATATCTATTTCCAATGACTGCATTTTATGGAAAATAGGCCCAATAACAGCTCTATCCATCACTGCAAAAAGCACAAATAAAACAGACAGGTATAAAACAGTTTTTTCTCTTTTAGATAATTTAGCAATAAATCCTTTTGTCATGATTAGTTTTTCTTCTTCTCTTCTGAGGGTTCTGCCATTTCCTCTTTATTTTCTAGAATACAAGATATACCAAAATCAGCCCAATCTTCACCATCTTCCTGCCGAGAAGTTGTATAATTAGTCTGAACATTACTGAAAAAATCTGAATCCTCCAAAGAAACAACAAATGCAAAAACATCAGACATTGCCCTGCCGGTACCTTTTAAATACAAGTTCCCTTCCTGACTCATCTTAATACTGTCAAGCAAAATCCGCTTTGGCAAAACATCATATATCGAAGCTAACACCTGTAAAGGATACCCTCGTGCTTTAATATAGTGTTTGATTATTCTCATTTTTTCCATAGATTTCTCTAATATCTGGGCTTCATGATTAGTCGATTCATATTCAGACTTAAGTTGCTGTAAGTATGTGCTTTTAAAATAAATCTTTCCCAAAAATAATCCGCCAATTAAAATTAGCAAACAAATAATATACATTCCTGTTTTCATCAATGCCTGGGCATGCTCTTCAAAAGACCGTTTAAGCTTAATCTCCTCAGGGATAAGGCTTACTTTCATCGCCATTGGATTTAAAAGTACTGATGCTACATTAAAAAAGGATAGATGCCTGGCGATTGAAGGCACTGCCGCAATATTCGGACCAAGCGGTAAATGTTTAAAATACGGCATTGTTTGTACCGGGATATGCAACGAAGCTGTCAAAGCCATTTCTATATCTTTTGGCTGGTCTATTGCACCGGTTAACACCAAAACATGCGGCGATTTATCAATATCTTCTGAATAATAACTTTCCATAGAATTTTTCAATTCCTCAACAAACTTATCGGTATCTGTGGAAATTTGGTCAATTCCTATAGGTATACTTCTGGTAAAAATCGGATTTCCCCGCAAAGACACAATAAAGTCGGTAAAATTAGCATCAATATGAATAATTCCAACCGGAACTGCCTGCAATTCATTCCTCAGATTAGCTAAACAAAAACGGCTAATTCCTTCCGGCGCAAAAAGCGTTTTTTCAATCTTAACACCAACTTTTTCCATTATTTCAAACTGGCGTTTAATTGCCACACGCGTAACAATTACTAAAAGAATTTTAGTATAACTTTGCCGATAATTTCCCAAATCAACATAATCAATAATTATTTCTTCACGAGCATATGGGGTCTGTCGACCGGACTGCAAATCGATAATTTCTCTTATCTCTCGAGGATCAAGAGATGGGATTTCCAGATTTTTAGTAATTGCTAGATGCAATGGAACAACATTTATCAAATAGGGATTTTTAATTTTAAGTTCTTTGAAAAGATTCTTTATCATTTTGACAATATCATCATCTGAAGCTTCCTTAATATTATACGTGGTCAAATTGATTAGTTCTTTTTTAGTCCCTGTTTTTTTAAGATAAGCAAAAACAAGCTCATCTCCGTCTAGATCAATTCCAACTATATCCGCATTATTTTTTATACTCATAATATTCCTAACCCAAAATTTGGGTTTAATTTAAATATCGCAACCGCCAGCTTAAAATCAAGCCGGCTTTCTTTGTATCCGGATCTATATCTTTTTTAAAAACACATCTAATTTGACATCTTCCTTTTCTATAATTTAATGCCGATTCACTCTGAATAAGAAAGATTTCAGAAGATGTAGAAAGCTTACCCTGAGAAACTAATATGTTCAATTCCGTCACTTCTGAAGGAGCAAGCGCATAGATTTTACTTAACTCAGCCGACAAAACTCCTGCATTAATAAACACCCGATCATCTATACTTGTTGCAATTCCGTCCTCTCCACAACGAAATAAAAGAATCTTCCGTATTAACTTCTTATTTAAACCTAATGCGCGTAATACAGACCGTGAAGCAGTATTAATATTTACTTGCCCTGTCCCGTAAACCGTAAGATACGACCGTATTTTGGGCAAAATTTCAGCGTTTATTCCCTTTATATAACACAATTCTTCCAACGCCTGAAAGGATCTGTCTTTACAATTATACGGCAGACTTAAACTACGATAATATGCGCTTTCAGCCCCATTAGGCAGTGATTGTGTATCCTCATCGCGCCAATCTACTATACTTGAAGCAATAATATCAGCATCACGAGGTTCAAGATCTGTAACAGCACGAATTAAACGTATCAATTCACTCCGGCTGGCTGTATTAATATTCATCCTGCCGCTAAGATCATTAACTCCGAACATGGTTAGTTCGGTTTCATCATCCGCTGCTGCATCCGGAGTATAGTCCCCCGGCATATATTTATACCCTACTCTAAAATATCCATCATTAACAACGCCTTTAGAAAAAATAGATTCCTGGTTACACATCGGTGTTTTTAAAGAAACCCTCATTGCCTGTGCATCAAAATTTCCAATTTCACTAACAGCTTTTTTCACTCCGGCTTCGGCAATAAGTAAAAGTTTATTCCTCGTTTCCAACCTTTCTAAAAAATCCAGGCGCTGCCGCACACTGATTCCTAAGTATACCGCAAAAACCGTAAAAAGTCCAAGCATCCACAACACTAAAACAAGAATAGATCCAGTTTCTCTAGTTTTAAATTTCATTTAACTTCTTCAATTTAATATTCCGCCAGCCGGTATATTTATAGTTTTTATTCTTTGTTCAATTGTTTTATTATCCACAAAAGCCAGTTTTATTTTTACTGCCAGGGGGAACACTGTCTGCATCGACTCTAGTTCCAATGGAGGCCAGATTGAACTCCAAAAAAATGTTTCCTTTTCCTGATCATAAAAATAATATTGCAAGGAAAAAGACTGCACCTCTTCAAGTAACTGCCTGGCTATTGGTTTATGTTTAGAAAATAAACGCTGATAATCAACTTCTTTTCGATGCAAAGTCTTTTCCTGCTCATCATAAGAATAACTCACTCTTCCCGCAACAGACTCAAAATAATCTTCCCACCCAGGCCCGCTTTTTAACACCGTGGAAAAAGTAAACTCTGTTTCTCCTCCGGTAAGCGCCTGATCGGAAAAAGCAAATCCATTTTGAAGTTCTTCAGTAATCCGCTCAAAGAACAGATTCACATCAATTTGGGGAGAATCCCTGGTTACTAACTGCCATACCTTTATTCCGTTAGAAAGCATCACATATAACACTATTGCCAGCACAACAGACATCGCCGTACTCATAAGCATTTCAACAAATGTAAATCCACTTTTTCTGCTTTTTTTGCAAAACATTATAGTTGCTCTACCGGCCCCAGACAATCGTGGCCCCTTCAGTTTTTTTATTTACAATCATCTGTTTCGGGCGGACGCAAGGCCCGCCCCTACGGTTTTTTCTGCAAAGGGTAGGCATTAGAAAAAAATCTTTTTGCCATGGTAGCCCTTTGAATGGATCGACTTTTAGATGCTTCATCCCATGAGATTGAAGCATCTACATCATACAACTCCTGGGTTACATCATCTAATGTCAGATTGATCTGCCAATTAAACCGCCGGCCATCAATACGTTCTATACCACTTTGCTGCGTAGCCAAAAAACTGCCCGAGCTCTGGTCTAGATTTTGCTGTACCTGCCAAATTTTTTCATTAATAAAAAACTGCGCATTCAAACGATTGAAGAAAAAATTAATTGTGTCTAACGATACTAAAAATGATTCATAAATAACAACCAGACCTACAGCCAAAATAACAACTGAAACCATCACTTCAATTAAGGTGAAACCCGCTGATGGCTTATGGCTAATAGTTAATAGCCGTCCTTTATCCTTAGATTTTGGCTTTTTTTTGACTATGGACCATGGACTATTAGCTATAGACTGTTTAGTCCCAATTCGTAACATCATCGGTACTTTCTACCCCATCTTTACCTACTGAATAAAGATCATAATCCTGAGGACGATGTTCCCCCGGAGACTTATATTCATATACTCTTCCCCAAGGATCTATCGGCTCTTTTTCTAAATAAGGACCATTCCAATTTATACCTGAAGTCGGTTTTGTCAATAGTGCCTGTAACCCTTCTGAGGTAGTAGGAAATCCACCGTTATCCAGCTCAAAAAGCTTCAATGCCGTAGCAATATTTGCACGAACATCTGCCCGGGCAGCCGAAGAACGTGCCTGTTCAGAACGTCCGGCCAATCGAGGCAGTACCATAGCCGCAAGTGCACTGATAATAATTACAACAAGCATCAACTCAATTAACGTAAAACCATAATTCTTTTTCATAACACACCCTCCTCCAGGTAATAGACCTATTTTTTAAATACCATATTTTTTGAATTTTGACTTATTTTAATATGTATTTCACCCATTTCTCTTCAAAATCAGCTAATGTACTCATCTTTGTGGGATAAGTATGGCTTAAAGCTCTCGCTATACTTGCGCCATCTCTAAGCTGACGACAGAAAATAACAAAATCTTCCGCGTAATATCTCTCGACCAAAAAACCAACAAGGGAAAATGCCTGCAAATAATAAGCCGCGACAAGATCACTGCCATCTACAATCTGAACATTTTTACCACCCAGAAATCGCAGCTTAACTTTTTGCCCTTGACTTACCTGTCGGATATCCATACGCATCATATCTTCCAAGGGAATTAAACGCCCATTCTGTGCCAGCTGTTTGATCATCAGCTTTCTTTCCTGCCTCTGCTGATGTTCCTCCCATTGAGCAACCCCTTCATCCAACCAAAGCGGTACTTCTCCTTTAAATCCGACAAAATCACGAAATATCAAATGCGCAAGTTCATGCGGCAACAACTGATCGACAAATCCTTCACTCCAGGCATAACTAATTATCTCTTTACGATTATAGTCAGCCATACCACGCGACCAGCTTGGTCTTCCTGAATCTTCCACATAGGAATCATGGTCAGAATGAATATAAATTTTCACCCTGTCATCCCACTTCCAGAACCCGGAATACCGGACATATCCTAAATCATCCGCAATTGAATTATAATATTTTTCTGCCTTACGGGAAACCTCACGGGCAAAATTTTTATATTCACCAGATTTATAATAAACAATGAAATGATCTCCTTTGATCTCGGCCCAATCACTTTTCGCCTGTATCAAAGAACAAAAAACGAAAAAACAGAGACAAAAAATTACCAGAAATTTTATTTTCATAAGTTTCGCTTACAGCTTAAGGCTTACCGCTTATAGCTTACTTTTAGTTCATCACAACATTAATCTGAAATACAGGCAGGAGCATAGCAATAATAATTCCCCCGATTATTATTCCCATAATTAAAATCATTATCGGTTCCAAAAGATTCGTCATTATTTTGACCGACTCATCTGTTTCTCTTTCATAAGTATTGGTCAGCTCCTCCAGCACTTCTTCTAATCGGCCCGATTCTTCCCCCACACTTACAAGATTAGCCATAAACTTAGGGAATACAGGAAAACGCTTAAGCGTTCTACCTACAGATTCTCCACGTTCTATATCTGAATACCCCTGTCGCAATGCTTCCCGAATCATTTCATTACTCAGGGTGGGAATACTTACTCTTATCGCGTTCAGCAACTGAATCCCGCTTTTTAAAAGCAGCTCCAGCGTACGACTAAAACGTGCCAGCTCGGTTTTAAGAAAAATCTCGCCAAAAATCGGCAAACGCAATTTTAAAGCACTTAACATCAATTTCTGCTTTTTAGACCGCATTCCATATTTTATTATCAGTCCAATTGCTACACATAATAAAACAAACCCTACCCATACCCATCCTTGACGCAAAAAATGACTTATCGCAATAAGTATTTTTGTCGGCAAAGGAAGATCCTGTCCTAACCGGGTAAAAATCTTGAGCAATTTAGGCATTACAAACATTAGCATAAAAACAACAGTACCTACCCCCACAACTGCCATAAGTAGCGGATAAGTAAGTGCGGTACGAACATTAGATATGATCTGTTCCTGCCGATATCTATATTCGGAAATTCTAAATAATGCTTCATCTAAAGTACCGCTATTTTCTCCTGTACGCACCAAAGCAATATACAGAGGAGAAAAAATTTTTAAATACCCTTCAAGTGCAGCAGATAACGTCCGACCTTTTTTGATTTCCCCATAAATTTCATTAACTACAGCCTTTAGATAATTATTCTCCGATTGCTCTGCTAAAACACCCAAAGCTTTTAAAATCGGAACCCCTGACTTAAGCAAAATTGATAACTGCCGCGTAAATACCGTGATCCGTTTTTTACTAACTCCCAGACGAAAAAGACCGCCTTTGGACAATGGCATTGCATCTGCAGCATCTGTCTTTTCAATATGCATTGCCAGATATCCCAGCTGGCTTATTTTTTCTATTGCCTCTTCTTTTGAATCAGCTTCAATCGTTGAATCAATAATGTCATTTGGTCCTTTTTTGGCCCGATATTTAAACGTACCCATTAATCCCCTCGCAATACAAACCTGTTCAACCTTGACCGCTCCACATTAGGCAAATCTAAAAAACACACAGCTATCTCATAATTCTTGTTCGGTACTATTTCTTCAACTCTTATTACCCTCGCCAGACACTGCACCGAAGTTTCATCGGGAAGTTCCAAAGTTAAATCAACCATCTCCCCCACAGCTAAACTTTCTGAGGTATCGAATAAAAGACCTCCCGCACTGATATTCTTTGTAACCGCAACCTGTTCCGGCTCATACCCAGCGTTCTTTTGGCCTGTTTTAAAAAATGTATACCGCACATATACCCGATTATCGAGGCGTTCAAAAACACGTCTGTCAGCCGGATCAATTGAATCAATTTCCTTCTTAACCGGTTTTATTTTTTCAGGTGAGATCTTTTTCACTGCCGGAGCCGCAGGAACAACCGGTTCTTCTACTTCTTCCGCTAAAGAAACCTCATCCGCCTGAGTAACACGCAATATTTCATCAGTAGTAGTTACTCCTTCGATAACTTTCAACCAGCCGCTTTGGCGCAAAGTTCTCATCCCGCAATTCACAGCGCATCTTTTAATATCCTCACTTGAGACTTTCTGCAAAACCAGCTTTCTTATAGATTCATTTAAAATTAGAATCTCATATATTGCAGTACGACCATAATACCCTGTAGAATTGCAGGACTGACATCCTTTACCGCGGTAAAGTTTAATTTCCTGACTATGATCATGACCTAAATCCCGTGCAATCTTCTCTTTTATATCCGTCGATTCAGTAATTTCTTCGCGGCAATGAGGACAAATAACCCGTACCAATCGCTGAGCAATAAAACATTCCACGCTGGAAGCAACCAGATAAGGCTCAACCCCGACATCAACAAGCCTGGTAATTCCGCTGGCAGCATCGTTGGTATGTAACGTAGAAAAAACAAGGTGGCCGGTAAGTGCCACACGTATTGCTATTTCCGCAGTCTCCAGATCTCTCACCTCACCGACCATCATAACATCCGGGTCATGGCGCAGCATACTGCGCAATCCGCAGGCAAAACTTAAACCTACAGCCGGTGTAACCTGGATCTGAGTTATTCCTTCAAGTTCATATTCAATTGGATCTTCAATTGTAATTATTTTACGCTTATTTGTATTGATGCAGGATAAACAAGCATAAAGCGTGGTGGTTTTACCACTACCGGTGGGACCAGTCAGGAAAACTATTCCATGTGGTTTGTCCAGTAACCCAGTAATCGACTGAAACTCTTCCGGAGCAAGCCCCAGCCTATCTAAGCCAAATAACATTGTAGTCGGTAAAATCCTGATTACCACACTTTCTCCGTAAGGAGTCGGAATAAAAGAAACTCTCAGGTCCAAAGTTTCATCCTGAACCTTAACCACAGCCCGGCCGTCTTGCGGTACACGCCGTTCTACAATATTCAAGTTAGCCATTAATTTAATCCTGGAAAGTATCGGAGTAAGAAAACTCTTCATTTCCGGAGAAAGATTAGCTTCATAAAGAATTCCGTCAATTCGATAACGCAAACGGATCTTACTGCGATATGGTTCAATATGAATGTCTGTTGCCCGTTTCTTATACGATTCTAATATTATCTGATTCACTAATTGGATCACAGACGCAGTGCCGCTCAAGGCCTCAAGGTCTTCTACCTGTTCTTCTGCTTGAATTTTTGTTTCTGAGCTTTCGTATGTCTTTTGGGCAATTATCTTTTCTAAAGTCTCCGCCCCAAGACCATAGTATTTCTTAAGCATCTCAAAAATATCTTCTTCACAACTAATACCTATAGCTATATTAAATCCAAGCTGAGTTCTTATCGCATCCTGCTTTTTTATATCTAGTGGATATGCAACTGCAATGGTCAAAGTCCGGTTTTCCAGTTTTACAGGAATAAACTTATAATAGGAAGCAACTTTAACCGGAACTTTTTTAATAGCATTATCATCTATCGGAATTGACTTTAAATCTAAATACAAGATATGGAGTTGGTTAGCAATATTTTCTAAAAGCTGTGCTTCAGATAAATTTGCACGTTGAGCTAAGAAAGGAACAGGTGAAGACTTTCTGTTTTCAGCTTCCGCAAAACAAGACTGGATAGTTTTTTCATCCAGCAGATTACGGTCAAGCAATAATTGCGTGACAATAGTATTGGTTTTTTTATCCATAATTATTCCGTTAATTATAGTACTTTAACTGATATTTTCTTTATTATCACATCAATAACAATGTTTGTCAATCCAAGGCCCCGATCATGTAAAATTCTTTTTCTCCCCGCTTATCGAATTCACCCGCCATGATCCGCTTACAGTCCCTTACTGTTTCTTCTACAGTTACATATACACCTTTTCGACCGGTATAAACTTCAGCTACAAAAAACGGCTGAGTTAGAAAATTTTGGAGTTTCAACGCCCGTTCATAATTAGTACGGTCAGCCGCCGAAAGCTCATCAATACCAACAACTAATACTATTTTTCTTAATTCTTCGTATCGCTGAAAAATACGCAGTACATCTTGCGCAATATCATAATGATAGTTCCCTACAATATCCGGATCAAGATTATTACAGGCAGATAACAACGGATCTATCGCCGGATAAAGCCCCATCTGCACCCGTTCACGCGAAAGAACAATAAGCGAATCCAAAAAACTAAAAATAGCTACTACCGCAGGGTCAGTCAAGTCATCAGCCGGAACGTATACTGCTTCGATAGAGGTTATTGATCCGCCCAATGCCTTTTCGGATCTGATCCTTTCATGAAAATCCGCAGCCTCAGATATTAAAGTTGGCTGATATCCGGTTTCTGAAGGCACTCTGCCTAACAAAGTAGAAATCTCCTGCCCCGCCTGTAAAAAACGAAATACATTATCAATAAATAGAAGTACATCTTTATTTTGTCTTTGAATACTTTCAGCCAGGGTTATCCCGGTCATAGCCACCCCGTAACGCGCTCCCGGCGGTTCATTCATTTGACCAAACACCATTTTTATTTTAGGCAATAGTCCTTGGTTCTCTAATTCAAGATAAAGTTCATTACCCTCACGAATACGCTCTCCGGCACCGGTAAACACACACGCCCCCTGATGTCTTTTAACAATATGCTGGATGATTTCCAGGGTAAGAACACTCTTACCCATAGCCGCACCTCCGAGGATCCCGTTTTTACTTCCTTTTACCAACGGAAATAAAAGATCAATAATTTTAATCCCTGTTTCTAACAGTTCTACTCCTACCTTTGCTCCTTCTTCTTTGCTGACTTTAGTTCCTTTGGCCGCACGACGGATCGGCCGCATTTCCACAGAATTAATCGGTCCTTTCTGATCTATCGGCTCACCCACAACATTCATCAGACGCGTATACACTTCATCTCCCACCGGAATTTCTATTCCACCACCAGGCACAAATGCCGGAGAATTCCTCTGCATATTCAAAGTTGAATTAATAGATATACAACGCGCGATATTTCCGGGAAGATGTTCGGCAACTTCCAAAGTAACTTTTTTGTCATCAACTGTATAGCTGGTAATAACGTCAAAGACATTGGGTACGTCTTGCTGATGCGTAAATTTCACATCAACTACCGGCCCCTGAACAGCTACCACCCATCCGACAACCTTTTTCTTTTCCTGTTTACTCGCTTGTTTAGTTTTCATGTGTCATCCTAGACGCGAAAAGCTCGCGCATATTTTGATCAACTATTTCATGTTTAGCGCGAAAGTATTTCAATTTAAGTTTTTTATCTAATTCTTTTATCCTCTGCGTGCAAAATTCAAGATGCATAAAACGTGCCGCTTGTTCTGCCAAATTACTTAACCCAAAAATCTCAAATATCTTTTGCCCCAGCCAAAGATAAAGAAGGTATTCAACAAGATTATCAAATTTTGATTCTAAAATAATCTCATTCAGCTCTAAGTTTGCCGGGCTCTTTTTTATATCCGGCACAAAAGGTAATACCTGTACCACTTCTACCCGCTGCATCGTAAAAGAAAGGGGTCTTGAAAAAACCAGTTTTACCGGTCCTAGTTTTCCTTGCAAAACATTATCTACGATATAGTCCCTTAACTGTAAAGCCTGTTCCAACCTTTTTTCCTGACTAATCCCCGGGAAAACCGCAAATACCATCTTATGTTTTTCCACGTATAACCTACCACGCTTGCCAATAATAATCAGTTTGCTATCCTGTTGCTGTACCTGGGTTAAGGCTTCATTCATAATCATAGCATTATATCCGCCCAAAAGACCAGCGTCTGAAGTTATCGCAATAATAGCTGTTGTTTTTTTAGATTCGCTTACAAAAGGATGCTGTACTTTCTGCATATCCAGCCAGTAAAAAAAACTTTCTATCGCCTCAAGATAAGTCGCAAATGTCTTATTTTTCTTTTCCAAGCTATGGTATTGCGTGATCGCAATCATCTTTAATAACCCAATTAAAGATCCCAGCGATTTATAAAAATCCATATCTTCTTTTAACTTGGAAATTGAACTCATAATATTTCGTATCTCGTGTTTAGCATCTCGTATCTCGTGTTTAGCATCTCGTATCTCGTGTTTAGTATCTCGTATGTGCGAGATACGATTCACTAGATACTAGATACGGCTTTTACTCTGGGAAATAAATTCTGAGCGCCTCCTCCAGATTCATTATACTTTCATCCATAAGCACCTTGGTCTCCTTTATATTATCAAGAAGATTCGGAAACTTTTCTATAATTATTGCATAAAATTCTTTTTTAAAACGCGCAATCTCCGCCGGAGACAACTCATCCAGCATACCACGCACAAACGCGTACAGCTCACATACCTGCCGCTCCATAGTTACCGGCTCGTTCTTAGGCTGAATAAGTAAATTCGTTATTGCACTTCCCCGTTTTAATCTTCTTTCTGCATCTTCGGAAAGATCAGTTGTCCTCAACTGAGTCATCTGCATAAGTTCCTGATACTGTAAATAATCAAGGCGTAAACTACGACTCGGTTCTTTTATCGCCAACCACTGCGATTTACTACCAATACGTGAAACAGAAAGCCCAACATCAACCGCCGGCATAAAACCTTTGTTCACTAAAGCTGTATTAAGATATATCTGCCCATCAGTCATAGAAATAAGATTCGTTGGAATATATCCGGTGACATCACCTTGCAAAGTTTCTACCATTGGTAGAAACGACATTGATCCACTGCCTAACTCAGGTTTTAACTGTCCAGCACGTTCCATAAGCTGGGAATGTACATAAAAAATATCTCCCGGATAGGCTTCTCTTCCCGGAGCACGGTCTAAAAGTAATGATATTTGACGATATGTCCAGGCATGCCTGGTCAAATCATCAAAAACAACCAATACATCCTTACCTTTATTCATGAAATATTCACCCAGCATGCATGCTGTATAAGGAGCTAAGTATTGTTCTCCTACAGAAGTAGAGGCTATTCCGCTGACAACAAGGGTATAATCCATCGCACCCTTTTCCCTTAACAACTCTACAATTTTATCTAAACCTGAATATGTTTTACCAATAGAGCAATAAATACAAACAACATCTTTATTCTTTTGATTTAATATCGCATCAATACAAAGGGTGGTTTTTCCTGTCTGGCGGTCTCCAATGATAAGCTGTCTCTGGCCTTTAGCCAAAGGAATCATCGTATCAATAAGCCGGCAGCCTGATTCTAAGGTTCTTTCTACCGGCATTCTGTCCATTACTCCGGGAGCTTCTTTAAATACAGGATAGGTCTCGGCTGCCTGAATGGGGCCTTTATCGTCAACCGGTTCACATAAAGCATTTACTACACGTCCGATAAAACCTTCGCTTGCCGGCAAATATAAAAATTTCGCTTCACTATAAATACTATCTCCGGCTCTAATCTGAGCTTTAGGGCCAAGCATTAAGACCTGCACATCTTTTTCTGTAAACCCCATAACCATGCCGCGCAAGCCATTCTCAAATTCTATAAGCTGTCCATTGATACACGATGGCATATTCACTGCACGAACAATAAATTCACGCACTGCCTTCACCAGGCCGACTTCTCTGACTTCAAATTTTATTTCCTGCGTCAAATCAGTCTTCAACTGCGGTGGATTCACACACAACTCCCTTCACCTTTGAAGCAAAACTTCCATCTAACACCAAATTGCCAAGTTTAATAATTATCCCCGCAACCATATCAGGATTAACTTTTTCACTCATTTCTATCTCACGTTTTAATTTCTTTTTTAAGCTTTTCTCTATTGTTTCTTTTTGGGTTTTTGTCAGTGCAATTGCGCTGGATATTTCTGCTTTGCTTACATCTTCCGGAATACGCATACGCTCAAGCTCCGCAAAATTACTAGAAAGCAAAGCCTCCGCCCACATATCATGCAGCATCTTGCGAACATCCCCCGACATAACTTTACATATCAATTCGCCGGAATGCTCTATAGCTCGATTATTGATTGTTTTCTCCATCTCTTTTTTCATTGCTTCACAGCTATTTCTGGCTTTAGTTAAAAGAATCTCGCTTTCTCTGTGAGCCTGACTCAAAATCAGTTCTTTTTCTTCATCACTTTCTTTTTTAAACTTATCCTTTAACTCTTCAATCTCATTCTTAGCATTTTTTAAAGCATCCTGATACTGCTGATCTGCTTCCTCAAGTTTTTTCTTTACTTCTTCCTCTTTTTCAGAATACCCCTTAATCATCCTCTGCATATGAGATGTAGCATCAGTAACATTACGGGTAAGAAGATGCCGCAACAAGAAAAACAATCCTCCGGAAGTGATAACAAGCAAAAGGATTAAACTTACGATAAACATAAAATACCCCTGTCTTTTTTATCTAATCTCTATATCTATATTGTATAAATTATTATTGTAACGGGATGGGGCAAGCCCATCTCCTACAGGTTTTTGTATTATTTTGTCATTGGCATTCTCTTATCATAAATATTTATTATACCTATAATAGGCAAAAAAATCTACTATTTTACCCACCACTTTGAAACAACTGATAGACAATCAACATAGCTACAATCGCCAAGGCTTCAGCAAACACCAAGGTAATCGTCATAGCCGTAAATACCTTTGGCGCAGCAGAAGGATTTCTCCCTAAAGCATTAATACTGGCAAAAGCCGTTATTGCCATTACACCTGTAGGCCCCAAAATACATAACATAAATATAAACAATAGAATAATTTGTCTTGCCATATTCCTCGCTCCGCTTGGAAATTCTAAATTCCATATTCCAAATTTTAATCTGGAATATGGAATTCCCCTTATTTTTTTACTTCTTTTTCCATAATAACCGTAACCGTATTATCTCCTACACGAACTATGCCGCGGTAAATAGGTATCATCTCTTCGTCTATAATAATTGTTCCGGAAAGCAAACGACTTAAAAGTCGTTTATGAAACGGCAAAACTTCAAATACCCCGTTTTCCCCCGGAAAAATAACACGATAGGCTTTCCCCTGAAAAACAATTTCTTCCGGACTTAAAACCGTAACTTCTAATAATTTAGCTCCTAATTGCGATCCCATTCTTTTTCAAACCAAAAACCCAAAAACAAAAGACCACGCTATAAGATCTTTTAAGTCTTATGTCTATGGTCTTTTGTCTTTTGTCTATCACTGGTCTGCCTCCCTGCAATTGTTAACTAGTGAATTGTTGTTGGTGAGTGGTGAATGGAAAATTTTCTACCTATATGTCTTGTTCTATTCACTATTCACTATTCACTATCCTTATTATATCCTATTCTTGCTTTTTCTGCTCTTCTTTTATTTCTTTATTTTCCTCTCCCGGGAAAGCAAATTGTTTTGCTTTATCAAGTGTTTCCTTGGTTGCCCCAGCCTGACGATGCCAGGTAAAGAAGAATACCCCGGCCAACAACGCCATGAATACTAATACCGTAAGAATAATCTTCCAGGTCATTTCTTTAGTAAGAGCACCCACATCTCCCGGTTTTTGAACTACCAGTTTTTCGGTATCAAGAAGTTCTTCTTTTATTCTCTCAATCTCCTTGATGTTTGTACGATAGCTGCCAATATGTCTCTCTCTACTTATGTTCGCGTTTTCTTGTGAAGCAGCTATTTCATCCAAACGCTGGGTAATACTTTCGGCAAGTTCTCCAACCTTAACCTCATACTCTGTCTTCTCAAATGCCTCTTTCAGCTTCAGAGCTCTTAATTTAAGTATATCTAAAGTTGAATCAGCAATCATCCAGATATCTTCTATCTCTACCTTGTAAACCTTCACTGCTTTAGGCTCAAGCATTATGTCATTTTTATAGACATAATATATTGACTTATTAGCATCAAATTCTACTTCTAAGCCACCGGTATCCATGATATCTTTCGGAGTTACTTCTTTCGGCAGATATACCTTTACTTTTGTTTTTTGCGGTTTAACACTGGATGGATTAGCTGCAACAACATTCAAGACCACACTACCGCTAGACAGCGATGTAGATACAATCGGTTCATCTTCCATGCCACCCAATTTGTGTTCAAATAATGCCTGCAAGAATTTAACCGCGCTCTTGATCTTCTCGGTCTTCTGACGAATCTCTATGATTGTAGGTGATTTACTCAATGCTTCTTCTATCAACTCGCTGATATCATAACCTTCATCACTTGCCAATCCAATCAAACGTTCCACCATCTTATTCATACTATCAATCATCTGTCCTCCGGCACCATCTTCAGAAAATACTTCTTCCGCAAGCACCTCTGGCAAATCGTCCAATGTAGTCTGCAATGTCGTCAAAGCTCTACCCACATCACCACCTGTAGCCAGGGTTCCTTCTACCGCCTGAATACCCTGCAATGCCTGTTTCACATCCTCTCTCATCTGCGGAGTCAAAGATAGTAAACCTTCAATAGAAGTTAAAGACGTTGCTTCAACCATGAACGATCCGGCTTCTAAATTACCTGTCTTTACTTCCCGCACCACAACCGTAACTGCTTTACCAGCTTTAAATGTATCACCATCAGTAAGTAAATCATAACCGTATAATCCGGCCGTAACGCCTGATTCCATTATCGGTTGACCATTCAGAACCATTGTGCCGTCATAGGTAATAATATCCATTAACGGCATCAATTTACTTTCGTTACGATAACGGATTTCTACCATATCTCCAAGGAGTACTGAAGTCGGCAGGATCAATTCACCAGACTGCCGTTTAGCAATAGTTTCAAGTTCCTCTCCAGCCGCTATTGCCGTATCCGCACCAGCCTGCAATTGTTCTATTGTCTCTTCCGTTCTAGTTTCAAAACTGGTAAGGGTCTCATCCATAGAATCCTTCATTTCCTCAGTCTTATCATCGATCATCTGCGTCTGTTCAGCCATTTTATCGTCGATCATATCCTCTTGTGATGCGATTCCATCTTCTATAGTCTCCTTTTGATCGGCCATAGCCTCTTCAATCGTAGCTTTCTGTGCCGCCATACCCACATTAATTGCTGCTGTCTGTACAGCTACACCCGCAGTAATCGTATCCTCAACATCCGATTGAAACTGCGGAATAGTAACAGTTGTCATATTCTCTATTTCCGCAGAACTAAGAACCATCGCATCCTGAGTTGCTTTTAACTGTTTGGTTTCCGTAATACTAAATGAAGTCGGCGTCTTAAATAACGCGCCACTAGCATTAGTAATTATCGTTATAACCGAGTAAACCTTTGATTCCTGAAGTCCGCAGTTATTCCATACCAGGTTGAAAAATCCCGCCGGGTTTGGACTGCCTGAAAGCATCGTACAATTTACCGTTTGTTCTACGAGATCCTCATCTAAATAAGTACGAGTGACTTCCTCAATTAAAGCACCGGTATCATCATAGATGTAGATGTCGTCAGTTACAGCCCCGGAAACAACATAACCGTCACGTTCCAGCCAGGAAGTTGCTTTCAATGTATCTGAATCAGCTTCATAAGTAAATTCTGAATATGCACGCCAAATATGTATTACCGTAGTTTCCATAAACAACGTCTCTATTGTCATATCCTGGTTGAGCATAAAAGTGTACTGTTTATCACCATACGCTGTTTTACTCCAGACAGCAGTCCATGCTCCATATGGCATTTCAAAATAACACGGAGTAGCTAATGGAGAACCAGCAACTTGAGGATGATTATCCGTTCCGAAATTATCTGCGGTATTAGTTCCGGAAGTCATTTCTACTGCCATTTCAGATAAATTTTCATTTGTCATTAAGTCTCGTATATCCCAATCTACTCTAAAGTAATCGATCTCAAACACAGCATCTGAATCATCATATACCGAGTTATCGTCTGCATCAAGTACCCTTACCTTAACTGTTTCCGAACGATCATCCGGAATATTCCAATTGTATTTGTTATCATTCGCCACAGAAGATACCACGGTATTTGTATCACTTACAAAGTCATCCGTAGAATACAAAATCTCTACATTATCTATTGTTCCATTCGTAATCCAGGTAATATCATGATCTGGTTCTCTTGCTATCCAGCGTTCAGCACCATTCGGAGCAGTAACTATAATCTCTCCAGTAATACTAAATTCGTCTGTATCACTATAAACTGTACTATCTCGTGTATCCGTTATTCTTATGATACAGTCATCAGAAATATCATCCGGAACAACCCAGGTATATGTAGCTTCTGAACCAACTCCTCCGCCACCAGCATCATTATCCACAATACCATCGTCAGCAGTTGTTCCCTCGTTTTCAATTATCGGATTAAATGGGCCTGCGGCACCGTTAACAGAATATGTTATTTCTACTTCCGGCATAGTTCCGCCCCACTCCCAAGTAATATCATAATCATAGGTAACTGTAAGCTTGTCAACAGAAGTCGGCGCTTTGACCAATAAGTATCCAACAATATGGAACGATGCACTATCATCTGTAACATCTGTTTGTCCACTTCTTGGATCAGTAATCCTGATGATTACATCACTTGCTGCTTCATCCGGAACAATCCAACTATATGTCGCTTCTGAAGCAACTCCTCCAGAACCAGCATCATTATCCACAATACCATCGTCAGCAGTTGTTCCCTCGTTTTCAACTATCGGGTTAAATGGGCCTGCGGCACCATTAACAGAATATTCAATCATAACCTCAGGCATTGTTCCCTGCCATCCCCAGGTAATATCATAATTCTGGCCAATAGCCCATGATTCGTCCAGTACCGGAGCCTTAACCCAAAGATCTCCTTTAATTCTAAAATCAGCATCTGAATCATCCCATCCAGCCGGGTGCCCGATATCTGCATCTGAAACTCTGACTTTTACCGTATCTGAGATATCATCTGCAACTGTCCAGCTATAACTACCATCAACCACACCCAAACTAGCATTATCAGCATTATTCACACCGCTGACAATCGGATTCCAAACACTGCCGTCTGTCGAATAAGATAAATCAACTTTATCTACCACTCCAAAGTAATTCCAGGCAATATCCACATTCTCTCCGACACTAAAAACCTCTGAACCATTCGGATAAACTAGATCAAAATCAGCCCGGATATTAAAATCAGACGGGGATTCACCAAAAGCTTCCGGATAAGCTGCGTCATAAACTTTTATCTTAGCTTCTGTAGTAATTGCCGTATCATCCACTCCAGAAGTCCATTGGAAAGACCCGTCATTAGCGGTTAATGTAATATCCGGCTCCCAGGTTCCTCCTCCATTCATAGAATAAGCTATTTTCACATTGGTTACCGAAACACTGGTACAAGTCCAGGTTATTGTCGGCTGACTATTCACATCCCAATCTTCTCCTCCAACAGGGTAGGTCAAATCAAATCCGGCAATGATCTTAAACTTATTATCTGAATCATCCCGTGCTTCATAATCATCAGGGTCAGCAGCTCTCAGATATATATCTTCCGAAATATTATTATCATCCGGAACTATCCAATCATAAGACCCGTCATTATCCACATTCCCTATAGTCCTTCTATCCGTTGCAAAATTACCTGTAGTTGTATATTCAAGCAAAACTTGCGGAATATCTCCAGTGCATAACCAAGTAATTGGATTAGATCTTCCAATTACAAACGCTTCATCCCCTTCATTCGGGCTGGTTAACTGCAATACCGCACGAATACGGAATACCCCTGAATCTCCATAAGCATCAGGTTCAGTAGCATCAGATATCCTTACCACTACAGCCCCGGAAACCATACTTGCCGGGATATCCCATGGATATAACTCACTTGAATTCAACCATGAATTAGTAATGTTATACAAGAAATTAGATCCTCCATCCAAAGAACAATCTATTTTCACATTAGGTATATTACTACTGGTTGATGTCCAGCGTATCGGAACTGACATATCCCCGGCATTCTCAAATGATCCTGGGGCCGGATCAGTCACATCAAAACCACCAACAATCTTAAAAAAAGCATCTGATTCATCGGTGATATCCGGATACCCCACCGCAGTAATCCGGATTATAGCCTGATCAGTTAAATTATCCGGAACTGTCCATGTAAATCCACCGTCATTTCCTATCTCCGGGGTACCGCCCTCTAAAATAGCCTGCCATACTGTTCCATCATGATAGTCAAGGTAAACCTGGTCAACCGATCCCTGACGATCCCACAGGATATTATGTTCTCCAGCTACTTCCCATATTTCAGTAGGATCAACTAGATATCCATCACTAGGTTCTGTAATTGTAAGTCTGCCGCGAATTTTAAATTCTAAAGATTCAGCTATAGCAGTTACATCATTTGCATCAACCACTCTGACCTTTACAATATCAGAAATGCTATCTGCTACAGTCCACGGATATTCTGTAACTCCACTACTATCATTAGTATATTGACCCTCAGCATTAATCAAAACCCAATCTGAAACACTCTCGTTGTAGTAATACAGATTAACTTCAGACACCGCACCTATTGTTGTCCAGCTGATATCTTCCACATCATCTACTACCCAAGTATCAGTATTTGCTGGGGTAATAACCGTAAAGCTGGCTTTAATCGGGAAATTACCGTATGAATCTGTAACATCCGCATTATCCACATCTGTAATCCTAATTACAGCCGTTGGAGTTATTGCATCCTCTGGAATCGGATCCCACTCTATAAATAGATTTGCTGCAGTAGCTGAACCATAGATAATATCTCCATTCGGAGGAGTGAAATTTAAACCTCCATCTTTAGAGTATTCTATTTTCAATGCATTAATAGATCCTTTCATTGACCATTCAATCCGACCAGCCTGTCCTGCCAGCCATATAGTTGAAGAATCAGGTTTTTCAATTGTTAATTCCCCTTGTATCCTGACATTCTGCAATTCTGCATAAGCATTAACGTCCGCATGATCCATAATTCTCAAATAAATAGTTGCAGCCATATCATCCGGCACTATCCAGGATTCACTACCATCATTTATGATCGGGGTACCATCTGTAAGCTGATTTGTAATCGCAGCTCCGGTCTTCAGGTCTTTCCAGCTAGCTCCCAGATTAGTTGAATACCAAATTCTTGCAGTAGCAACTGTACCAAATGTCTGCCACTGAAGAACAATTGAATCTTCGACAGTTAATACGGTCATACCTCCCGGCGGAGCAACTTCCGGATTCTGCCAGACAAACCCAGTCCTGATTGTGAAAAACCCGTCACTTTCATCATATGTATTTCCCGTTACATCCGCTAAATCAGTTACTTTTATTTTTGCCTGCGCACTCTGCTTATCCGGAACTGTCCAGTTAAAAGTAAACGGTCCAGCTCCACTAGTATCCACAGCACCGCCGCCGCTTACTGTTTCATACGGTAATCCATCTATTGATATTTCTAGTTTGACAGTTGATATAGAACCATTCTTTGTCCAGGTTATCGGAGTATCAGTTGCGGTAATAAACCATACATCTCCATTCCCCGGAGAAGTTATGGTTAAATTACCACGTATTTCAAAATCATTATCAGAAGCATCTGCTCTGGTAAATGCAGCACCATCAGCATCTGCAACTTTTAATCTTACTGCTGTCCCAATCGCATCTGCAGTCGGCCATGACCAGGCAGATGGTGTTGCCGCACGTGTAGTTATAACGTTCAGATATCCGTTAAGACCGCTATTGGTATCATAAGAAAGTTCTACGTTAGCAATAGCTCCATGCACCTGCCAGGAAACAGGACAGTTGCTATCAACTTCATAATAGATACCTACTCCACCATTCGGAGATATCAGATCAAGCGCACCTGCAATCCTAACCGGATTCGTATCATCATAAACACTGGTATCAAGCAAATCAACAATCCTAATTACAACATCATCGCTGATCTGATTCGGCACATCCCAGTCAAATGTATAGATCGGTCCCGCACCGCTGATATCTATATTTCCCGCTCCAGCAATATCAATTGGAATGCCGCCATCTACAATATACTGCAGTTTAACGTTAGATATTGAACCGCTTCTTCTCCAGGATATTGTGCAAGAATCATCAACGTACAAGATAGCACTTGGTTCTGATAAAGCTAAAACACCTTTAATATTCATACCCGGGGAAACAGCTTCTAACGCCGGTTCGCTTACAGGATCAGCGCTGCTTATTTTCACCTTCATAGTATCTGCGATTGTATTAATATCATCCGGAACTACCCAGTTGAAAGTTCCCAAAGACGCATCCAAACTACCTGCCCCGGAAATCGTCTGATATACACCGTTATCAATTGAATATTCTAACTTTATGTTAGTTATCGGACCAACCGTATCCCAGTTAATCGTTTTCATTACCGGATTAATAACCGCATCGAAAATCAACAAATCTTCTCCGGCTGTAAATGTACCTGCATCAAAACTCAATATCGCTTGAATCGTAAAATCAACATCCGATTCATCATAAACAACTGAATCACTTTCATCCGTAACTTTTACTCTGGCCTGAATTGTCAATACATCCGGAATAGACCAAGGCACGGTTGTTGTAGCTCCTACGTTCGGCACAACGCCCGTAGCAATAGGATTATCCGGAAGCGTTGGCGGATAATTCCCAATACCGCCGCCAACAATTGAGTATTCTAATTTTACTGCAGCAATTGAACCCGCTGTAGTAAAAGTAATATCATGGGAACTCCCGGTGTTCCAAGCCACAGCTGTATTCGGCTGCGTAATCACCAAGTCTCCGCGAATTTTAAAGTACTCCTCTGTTACCGTAGGCGTATCATTAGTTGTATCCATAACCTGAGCACTTCCCGGATAATCCCGCGGATCGGAAATTCTTATCTGAGAACTGTCCTGTATATAATCCGGAACTACCCAGGAAACTTCTTCATTTATATTATTCGCAATAACACCATCACCCGGAGCATCAAACGCCACCCAAGCTGCTCCATCCCAGACCTCAAGTTTAACCTGAGGAGATGTGCCTAACAGTGTCGTCCATTCTATAAGTTGAGTAGAATCTACTGCCCAGACCTGACCGTTACTCGGAGAATCTATTGTATATACAACCTGTATTCTAATCGGGTCAAACTCGTCAGTAATGGCATTAACCGAGAAATCCAAAGCATCAGCAACCCTCAGTACAACATCTGTTGAAGATGGTCCATCGATATCCCATGGGAAAGTAGTTATACTTCCACCGCCCGAAGGAGTTGAGGTAGTAATAATCTCTTCATAATCCGATAAGTCTCCTTCAGCAGAGAAAGCAATATGGACATTATTAATCTGTCCGGTAACCTGCCATCTAATGGTTTCTGAATCGCCAAAAGAATAAGACTCCCCTCCTAACGGATTTAAGAGAGTTATTTTACCAATAAGCCTATATGCATCAGAAATCGCATAATTAACCAGGTTACCAGATTCAGATACTTTAATCCTCGCAGTTTTCCCTGCACTTAATAATGTAGTCGCCGGGTCAGGATTCCATGCATAACTTCCCGTATTAGCCACATTATTCTGAATGGTATAATAATTAGCACTATTCGGCGAATATTCAAGATTCACTAATGGAATATTTCCGTGTTTTGTCCACTTAATCGTATGCGGCACAGCAGGCCCAACTTCCCATCTGTCTCCATCTGCCGGAGTATCGCCATTACCCACAGAATCAAACTCAAACCATCCATTAATGATAAACTTTTCAGAATCATCCGAAACATTACCATCAAAAGCATCAGTAACTCTTATATACCCAGTTGTTGTCACATCATTAGAATCAGTCGGTGTCCATATAAGGTCTGTTAGCAAACCAGGATTATTGGGATACATAGCATCAATGTCACTCCATGCTAATCCATCTGTTGAATACTGAACCTTTACAAAATTAATCGATCCCCAAGTCTGCCATTCAAGAGTCGCAGCTGTATCAATATTTAATTCCTGATCAAGTACTGGTTGTGTTACTTGCACCCGACCTTTAATATTAAACTCATTATCTGAAACATCTGTAGCGCCTAAAGCTGCATATGCCGGTCTTGAATCAGAAACTCTTATCTTTACCTGATCTGATATCTGATCTCCTACAGAAGGATAATTGTACAGCTGTTGCGCCCCTGTAGCTCCAGCAAATACAGTTGTTATCGGGAAATTATTATTCTCTGTAGCAAAACCATCTGTAGACCCCTCTATCATAACCAATGGGAAAGTTCCTGTAGGAGTCCATCTAATTTCAACCGGTTGACCAACGATCCAATCCGGTTCGATAAGATCTGGTTTATCTACTTTTATTTTACCAATAATCGTAAAAGCATTATCTGATTCATCCCATACATTCGAATTATTAGTATCTCTCACACGCACACGCACATTATCCCCGATCGTATCATCGACCGGCCAGAGAAAACTAGAAGGCTGAGAAGGCACTGAAGCTATTAATTGCCCGCCAGGATAACTTCCTCCCCCGATTATTCCACCATCAGTAGAGTAATGCAGCTCTACATTATTAATTAAGCCAAATTTACTCCAAGTAATTAAATAGTTGTTTCCAACCGCCATTGAAATATTTGTCAAAGAAGGAGTAAGTAATGTCAATGCTCCTTTTACTTCGATACTGTTGCTCTGCTCATCTTCAACTGAGGTCTGCGTTCCAGGGGTTACTGCCTTTACTTTGATCTTACCGCTAAAACCAGTAGTTAAGGTCGTTGTTTCCTCTGGCGTCCAGCTAAATGTGTAATTATCTCCGCCGTCTTTTACTCCGGTGGCATCTGATATATCTACTGGTGTCACATTTATTTTTACATAATTCGGCGCTGTTCCATCATATGAATAGTACACATCCGCTGACTGCAAATCTCCCTGCTTTTTAAACTTAATATCATAAGCTGTACCTATATTCCAAGATTCACTACCCGTACTTGGGGTTGTTACTTCTAATGTCCCCAAAATCGGGAATGTCCCGCCCTCTCCTATATTAAATACGTTATCTTCATTCGGAGGATCAAACTGCGTGATCTTTATCCGATGTGTTGTTGTCTCTATATCAGTCAGCTCTCTTGGTACGGGATTCCACGGATAACTTCCGGTATTTGCTACTCCTCCGGCTGGGGTTATCTCTATCCAGATCGGGGTCGCATCTTCTGAGTTATTGCTGTAATACAATTTTACTTTGTTGATCGCGGTTCCTCTATCTGTATCCCAATCTATATCTGTAGTTGTATCTTCGGCATACACTACTTGTCCGTTCTCCGGATAAGTAATATCAAATTCAGCTCCGATTTTAAAATCTGCTCCGATTGAATAGGTGTTCGCGGCATCTGCTGCATCCTCGATCCTGATCCGCGCAGTGTTCGTTACTGTACTCGGTAAATCCCATGATAAGCTGTCTGCTCCGCTGGTTCCGCTTAATCCTTTTGAACTTACCGGTAATATCGGCGTCCATTGGTCTCCGTCTAAGCTGTTTAAATCATAGTATACATTTACGGTTGAG
>JAAEQR010000143.1 GCA_024231215.1 PVC group bacterium
CAAAAATGACTCTTTTGATAAAAACACCATACTAAACAAGTATGGGATAGTTACAAAAAAAAATATTATTTTGGTTGGAAGACTTCAAAAAAGAAAACGAATAGAAGATTTAATTGCAGCGGTTAAAATTCTTTCTCATAATGACGTTGGATTAGTCCTTGTTGGACCGGATGAAGATAACATAACAACAGGTGCTATAAATCAATTAAGAAATATTTATCCTATTGGGCCCCTCTATGATAAAGATGTAATTGATTTATTAAAAGCTTGTGATATCTATTGCATGCCTGGCGCTATTGGATTAAGTATTGTTGATGCATTTCACTGTGGATTACCAGTCATCACAGAAAAGGTCAATCATGGGCCGGAAATAATGTATCTAAGAGACGGTATCAATGGTTTTATGGTTGAAATTGGAGATCAAAAAGCACTGGCCCAGAAGATTGACCTTCTACTTGAAGACAAAAAATTGTATAGGCAGTTTTCCATAGCCGCAAAAAAGGAAATTGAGACAAATGGCCACATAGACAACATGTGTAAAGGTTTCCTTGATGGTATTAACTATACATTGGAGAAGAAGCCAAATGGCGATGGATGAAGTATATTATCATTCTACCCATAGTCTTTACAAAAGCACACCTGAATTATTTTATTTGTAATTATAGATACCATACTCTAGTGTCATGTCACGCTTGATATGTCGTAATGAATGATGTATATTTTTCCTAAAGGGAAAAATATGCAAAAATATAAAGTTACGCTTACAGAAGAAGAGCGGTTAGTCCTTAAAAAGATTTTATCAAAAGGTAGCCACAGATCTCAAAAGGTTTTAAATGCATTAATTTTACTAAACTGTGATGATGGTGATTTTCAAACAAACCGGTTAATCAACGAGGAAGTCGCTGGGGTGTTGAATATAAGCATGAAAAAGATTGATCGTGTAAAGAAACGTTTTGTTGAAGAAGGATTTGAAACAGCTCTGAACGGACGTAAAGGAGAACGTGTTTATAAGAAAAAAGCAGACGGTGATTTTGAAGCGCATTTGGTTGCGTTGAGTTGTAGCAAACCTCCTGAGGGATTTTCCAGGTGGTCGTTGAGGTTGCTTGCGGATCGTGTCGTTGAACTAAATTATATCGACAATATTTCGCATGAAACCGTACGACGTGTGTTAAAAAAAACGAACTAAAACCATGGAGAACTCAGGGGTGGGTAATTCCGCCTAGACAAAACAGCGAATTTATAGCCAATATGGAAAATGTTCTTGATGTGTATAAACGTCCTTATTATCCCAGATTCCCAGTTGTTTGTATGGATGAATCACCCAAGCAACTGATAAGGGAGACACGGCAGTCTGTGGCGGTTTCACCGGGACAACCAGCACGGTATGATTATGAATACGAGCGATGTGGCGTCTGTAATATTTTTATAGCAAGCGAACCATTGTCTGGAAAACGTCTTGTTAAAATTACTGAAAGAAAAACAAAAGCGGATTGGGCATATTTCATAAGTGAGATAGCGGAAAATTATAATGAAGCGGAAAAAATAACTCTTGTAATGGATAATTTAAACACACATACACCGGGAGCATTATACGATGTATTTGCTCCTGAAAAAGCAAAAGCATTATGGGACAGATTTGAGTTTGTGTATACACCCAAGCACGGAAGTTGGCTGAATATGGCGGAAATAGAACTGAACGTACTTATTGGGCAATGCTTGAATCGAAGGATAGATCGAATTTCAATGGTTAGGTCAGAGGCTGAGGCATGGCAAAATAATAGAAATAATAGGAACGCTAAAATTAATTGGCAGTTTACGACAGATAAAGCACGGATAAAACTAAAAAGACTCTATCCGACATTAGAAATGTGACATGACACTAG
>JAAEQR010000144.1 GCA_024231215.1 PVC group bacterium
AATGCCAAGCAGCTTTTGACTTGTTAAAAGACAAACTAATTAGCTATCCTGTTTTAGTTCACCCAAATTTTGCCAAAAACTTCATTTTGGAAACTGATGCAAGCTTTAGTGGATTAGAAGCAGTATTGTCACAAAAACAAGACGATTTGGCAGTCCATCCAATCGCTTATGCCTCTAGAGCATTGCTAGACACAGAAACTTGCTAGTATTTGGGAAATTGAAGTCTTAGCAGTACAATGGGCTCTCCAATATTTTTGTCCTTATGTATATGGTCGGAAAACCTACGTGTATCATGACCAATCTTCAGTAAAGCTCCCCTGACTAGCAAAAATCTACTTGTAT
The DNA here is from genome assembly GCA_024231215.1 of PVC group bacterium. Taxonomy (GTDB): domain Bacteria; phylum Omnitrophota; class Gorgyraeia; order B26-G9; family B26-G9; genus JAAEQR01. The sequence continues at coordinate 343 of JAAEQR010000144.1, forward strand.
GGTTGGGATGATGGGGAATTACATTGCAAGAATATGATACAGTTGTGCCTCATTATAATGGACTGATCGGGACATATCTGAAAAACGGATGTCAGTCCATTATATCAAATAATCTGTTGCAACAAATCGACCATTTTTAAAAGTTTAGAGGACATTTTATAGATGGGTTGCAGCTTTGCAGGCATGTAGTTTGTTTTCAGACCACCTGTGTTCAAATTATGTGTGTTTTGTCATTCCCAAAATGAAAACTTCTCTAACTATACAATATAGTCCATATTTACAGCCTATCTAGACATAATTACAAGGATATTGAGTGGGGAAACATAAAAAAGGTGAAGAGTTACTGTATTGGTATGCAGGCTGTATCACTTTAGTACGGTATAACAAATTGCATACTCATCTGCAGTTCATTATATCAAAATCCATTATAACAAATCCATTTTACTATGGAAATACCCTATCAGTACATAACAGAATTCAGTCCATAGTCCGGATCTCGAAGTCCATTATATCGAGTACATATAACATGTGCTTGATTCCGTACACAGCTATGTTCAGTCCGTTATTCGAATAATCCGTTATAACGAAGTCCACTATAACGAGGCATCACTGTAACGTCCAATGGTTGCAGAACAGTGGATGATTTTGTGAAAAAAGTGCGATTTAAAAAAAATGAAAAAAAGCTCAAAGCTGCTGCATCCAGAGAAGTTGCTGCCGTTTCAATGTTGCTGCAGCCCGCACTAGGCCTATGCGAAACATATTTGGTACGGCCCTGACGGGCCGTAGCAGATTTGTCCGCCTATCGCTAAATTTGACACTAA
>JAAEQR010000145.1 GCA_024231215.1 PVC group bacterium
TACATACTCATTTTTTGAGAGTGTTCAAATATTGATTTTTCGACCGATTAATGTTTCGGTTTTATTTTTTACTCTTTCCAATTCCCCTGTATTTATATGATCACCAACAACTACCAAATCCACAAACTGATTGGCGCAGCCCTTGCAGGCGACTGGTAAATTCTGGGCCCATAATCTCTAGAAGAGCTTAGGATTGAGCAGAGGCAAAGGTTTTCTTATTAAAGGGGTAGTTTGATAAAAAGCCAAAATTGAGCTGCGGTGACTGGAGTGAAGGTCTCCGTGGGTCGACCAATCAAGCGTGATATGAGCAGGTTCTTTCAGCGCGATTTTAAAAGTCAGGACCGTAGCTATACGGTGCACCGCTGGTCTATAGGAAACAATGAGCAGAGAGCAAACACTTTTTGTACATGCAATACATAAGTTATCTATAAATCATTACTTATACTAGCTATAGAGTTAAGAGTCACTGTCTGAGAAGTTCGAGCATTGTGTATGGGAAGTGCGGCGAGGTATATTTTAGTTTAGGATGGGGGTTATTGGGTAATTAGGGTAATGTCTAGTTAGAATAAATCCAAAAGGAAAATCATTTTAGTGCAGTCGTTGCTGAGAAACAGGCGTGTAACCACCCTTGACTGGAAAAA
>JAAEQR010000146.1 GCA_024231215.1 PVC group bacterium
ACTCATCATCTATATAACGTTTAATTGAACAGTCAAGCAAGAATATACTTGCTGAAGCAACGGTATTTGGAATTTTACCATCAATTAAACCTTTCTCACACACCTTCTCCGCAATCTCAGAACTACTTCTAGTAAATTCTTCATTTAACTGCAATCTAAGGCAGTAATCTCTAACTAACGATATGGTGGTCAAAGTCATTGTACTTTCTACTGAAGTTTCAATAATATCCTTAAGAGAAGTTATACTCCTCATTGTTTCATTCTTTTCTTCTTTAGACAAATTAAACGTCTTTACGATATCTCTAAAGTTCTTTGGATAATTGCACTGCTTACTACTTGCGAAAATGACAGACGTTACAATTGAAATAAGTGATCGCCCTTGGAACTTTTTAAGCTCATAAACAGTCTTTAAATTCTCTTTTGACTTTTCTATTACTATATTCTCAAGTTTAAGCTTGGATGCCATTTCTTCTAATTTGGCAACTCCTTTAACAAACGCAGGGTTATTTTTTCCAGGTGATGTCGGCTTTGTACTTTGCGTTGTTGACGCGTTTGAAGAATTTTCGAATAAACTCGAGCAAGCTCCATCGTTCCCTTCCGAACTGAAAGGGCTACCACATTTTATCAAAATAGTATTTAAATTTTCAGCGTGATTGAGGTTCTTGTCCGGAGGAAGATCATCTTCTTGATCCGCCAAGTCAGGGGGATCTGTTCGCCTAACTTTTATTAAATAGCATTGAGCTAACTTAATAACATTTGTAGTATTGAGTTGACCTTCATTGAAAAACACTTTTGAAGATGAAAAATCATTTTTGAAAAAATTAGAGGAAGCCATTATAATAAAAAACTTAACTGTAACCAATATAAATAAAGGATAAACAAAATTAATAAGAACCTTTTTCTTACTCTATTGAATTAGAGTAATAACCTGAATTAGAATCATTTACACTTCTGATTAATTCTATTAATAATAGAGTTAATTCTTTATGTATATGTATATAATGAATAGGACTTACTAGAGATAATTAATTATATATAATTTAAGGAACTAAACTTTTCTTAAAAAAATTTTTTTAATTTAAAATTTCTCCATTTTATCTTTAGGATTAACTATATCTATCTCTATTGAATCTTATAAAGCTTTTAATATTATAATTATATATATTTCAGAATGAACATTACTATGAATGTCAATATTACCTTCGGAGGACAAAGCGGAGGAAATGTTAATGCAGTATGCCCACAAGGACATCTCCTACAACTCGCTTATGGAAGAAATGCTATGTGCAATGAATGCAAGGTCACTGGACTTAACCCAAGCTGGGCTTGTTATTGTTGCGACTATGATAATTGCAATTACTGTGCCATGGACAGCAGCAAAGTTGATGATGAATACACCTATTATGATAAAAACCAAGGACAATCTTATTCTGGGCCTTCTCAAACTGTCCCATACGGAAACAGCTTAAAATTCTACGATAGAAACCATAAAACCCACATGTTTATTGGAAACCAAGATACTGACCATGATCACCAAGTCTATGGCTGCAAACAATCAGGCTTCGGAGTTGAAAATTTCGATAGAAGAACTGGCTATACCATTACGCCTACCAATGACGGTTTCTACCAAATTATGGATAATGATCACCAAGCCTTCTTATTTATAGGAAATGGAGTCGATGAAGGAGGTGACCACATTGCCTGGGCTTGTCCTCAAAGCTTCTGGAAGGATTATAATGACTTCATGCACAGAACTTCTTGGTCACTCCTTCCCGGACAAGGAGGATGGAGATTCTTCGACAAGAAGCATAATTCCTACCTTTTCTTAGGTAATTCTAATGACGGAGGTGACCACACCTTATACTCAGTCCCTGCTGAGAAATACAATAACAACCCTCAGGAATGGATGAGAAGAACTGTTTTCGACATTCAAGGATTCATTCCCCCTATCCCTGCAAACAAAACAGTCAAATTCTTGGATGCTAATCATGGAACTCATGTCTTTGTAGGACATGGCGATACTGACAACGACCATCAAGTTTATGGCTGCGTACAATCAGGCTTCGGAATTGAAAATTTCCAGCCAAGAACTTCTATCACAATTACTCAATTACAAACTGGCGACTACCAAATCATGGATAACGACCATCAAACCTTCCTCTTTGTTGGAAACGGAGTCGATGAAGGTGGTGACCATACCCTTTGGAGTTGCGCCCAACAATACTGGAAAGACTACAACGACTTCCTTAACAGAACTTCCTGGCAAATTCTCCCTGCTGAGGGTGGCTGCTACAGATTCTTAGACAGAAAGCATAATTCCTACCTTTTCGTTGGAAATAGTAATGATGGAGGTGACCATACTTTATACTCAGTACCCTCTGACAAGTTCAAGAATAATCCCAACGAATGGATCAGAAGAACTCTTTTCGTTATTCAATAAATAACTTTATTGGTTATTTCTTTAAAAAATTAAGTTACGTTTTTGATTTTTTGTTAGATAAATTAATATATTATTTTAATATTAATATTAGTATATTAGATAAAGTAATATATTACAAGGAATAAGGTTATGTAATATTAACTAATTAAATATAGGGGGATTGGGGATTGGGGATTGGGGATTGGGCCCAATCCCCAATCCCCAATCCCCAA
>JAAEQR010000147.1 GCA_024231215.1 PVC group bacterium
AGTTTTTTCGAATTTCGGCGAGTCTCTCGCAGTCAGTGAACTTTACACTTAATCGTTACGTTTATCCGCCATGCCACAAAACGGTGACCGACTATCATCCCTTATCCAAGTTATAAAGTTCAACGAGAGGCCCATTATTGTCCCTCCCGAGGTGCTACTTGCCCTCAACGTCCATACACGGGCTCTCTCGCCGAACACACATATTTATGCTTTTTTTGTTTTAAGCCTTATATACCTTGGATCAAAGGGTTCCTTCTTTTTCATAAGAGTCCAGGCTACAATCAAAAGTTTTGCAGCGAGTTTAACCCGCATCTTTGTCCGTATCCCTTTCTCCCGTTCACGGCCTTCCAGTAGCTTGTGAAAATATGATCTGAAATACGTATTGGAACTGCTTGCAATCATAGCTGCTTGATATAAAGCATAACGCAGATCCGCTTTTCCTTTCTTGGAAATAACCGGAACAGCCGAGTTGCTTTTTTTGCCACTTCGCTTGGCGTTTAAATCATACCCTGCAAGTCTTATTACCTGTTTTGCATTTTGAAACCTGTCAGGGTGGCCAATTGCCGCCAGCACCACTGAAGAAATATAAGGACCAAAACCCGGAATAGTTAGTAAAAGTTTGTATTCATCAAAGCAAGAGCACATGACTTCAATTGCCTCCTCAACCTCAATGATTTCACTTCGAACTCGATTTAGCCCTTCCACTAAAATCCTTGCCTCCAGATCTAAGGCCTGGCCTGCACGGCAACCAATAGAATAAGGTGACATCTCCCATATTTTTGAGATTCTTCTGTACTGTGTTTGGCCCCTATATCTTGGAGCTACCATCGTGTAGAATTTTTCTAATTCCAATTTATTGATTTCATGAGGAGATAAACACCACCGAACAATAGCCAGGTTTTCTCTTTCATTTTTATTCCAGAATTTATCAAGCTCAGGGAAATATTGCGCTACCAGATTATTTCTGATTCGGATCCTGGCACTGTGTGCCTGCTTCTTCAGCCGTTTCCTCAACAAAAGCAGACTTCGGATATCTCTCAAGTTCATATTCGGGAAATCATAGTATTGACATTTTCCTTGACTGATTAAGTCCGCAACATTTGCGGCATCTTTGTTATCGTTCTTATCCCATCTACCATCCAGCAAGGCTCGATTTTTCGTAATTGCTTCATTGGCAGCATATACAAGCAAAAATCCGTTCTCTATTAGAAACTCCGACAAAGGCTTATGATAGACACTGGTAGGTTCTACTCCAAATACTATCTTCTTTAGATTCTCTCTATCTGAGAAAAACTGAACCATTGTCAAAAGATGTTCAAAACCATTGGCGCTATTCTCAACTACTATGCTTCTCAATTTATGCCCTGTTGCTGTACCCAAAAAAGCATGATGATTGATCTTTCCGATATCAATACCCACAATCAAATGCTCTTTTGAGCCCCTGATTTCTTTCTTTAATTGCCTGAATGCATTAATCCTGCTAAGATCTTTTTCATCCATTAGAAACCTCCTGTTTAAGTAAGAGTTATTACAAAAATTAATTTTCTTCTTAACAGGAAGATTCTGCTTTGGGTAGATATTAAGATATTTTTTTCTAATGTACCCTCAGGGGTGTAACCTGTTGATGTTTTAATATATAACGTCCATAACTAAGTAAATAACTTTATTAAGTCCTTGAGTTTCTTACTTATTTATGGACATCCCGCACTACGACTTGATTTCTTGTGCGTAACTTTCTTATTTGCTCTCTGTTAAAGCAGGATATAAGGTATGGGCTGGAGCGGTGAAGATAGCAACTTGTTGGATTCAATGACGAAATCGACGCGAGTTCAGATATGGATGCAAAGCAAATTCAAACAATATCTTACTGTATAATCTCAGCCATTCTTCTGTTGTCAAATTTTCTGTTCGCAGAAACTTATGTTGAATCTACAGGGCATTGTAATGGTGAAACTCCCTGCTATAACTCTTTAAATAATGGAATACAGAATACTAGTACTGGAGATTTGATTTATTTTTCTTCTGAAGTATTCAATGAAAATGTAAATATTGATAAAAATATAACAATAAATGGGGGATGGGATTCTACGCCTTCAAATGATTCTACAAATGCCCCCGTTACTGTAATTAATGGGAAAATATCAATATCAGGGAATGGGACAGCCATCGTTAAAGATTTAATAATAACCCCAGACATCCCTGACTTTTCTTGGCTTTGGTATTGGAAATATGAATATTGTTCGGCCAGCTCTTGTACTCAAGGAAAAGAAGGTGAAAGTTTACAATGTATCGGTTCTGAGAGCATCCTAGAGAATGAAATGGATGTTTTTGAAAAATCAAATCCGACTAAATGGAAAACAGAACACTGCGGGCCTGGACAATTGAATATACTATCTGTTACCGATACAGGATTAAGGCTAAATTGTGTGCCCTCAGATGATAACCATAATATAAATTGTGCTTTCGGAATTCCTTTTAGTCGCCCTGTATTTAAATCTGGAAGTGCATTCTTCGTTTGCGCTAAATATTATTTGCCAGAGGAGTCTAATCTTCTGGTAAGAGTCGGAGTTGATTTTACAAAATATAATAGGGATAAGGTGGACTTTTTCTTACTGCAAGAAATCGATCCAGAAAAAGGAAAATGGAATACTCTATGTTTAAATTCCGATTCAGATATAGGGAAAATCTGTTCTGGAACGGGAGAGTGTAATATAGGGGCAAAAGTACCAGAAAATGGCTACAAATTGTTTGCCCCTTGGATTCAATTTCTTGCAAACCCAAATGAAACCGGTAATCCTGCACCTGGAAGTGCATATATTTCAGAAATTTTTGCAGGTGGACTTTTAGAAGATAAATGTATTTTCAACTTGTCCTCTACATCAGGCGGAGAGATTGATGAACTTCAAACAAATGCAATATGCGGAGCACTGCATTGCCCAAGTGGATGGTTTGCAGCGACTTCCGAAAAAGTCCCATTACAATTAGGGATACCCAAGGACATTGGGCCACACCTTCTAACCATAAAATCAAATGGGGTTTGGCCGTCAACTGATAATAGTCTTAGACCGACCTTAAACGGGACCGTCCTCAACAAATTAGCAAGCAACAATAATGGGGGATATAATCTTGAATTTAGTGTCGATTCAGGATGTAATATTCAACAGTAGTTTGCGTTTTAACAGGATATAACAGGATGGGGGACATAAATAAGGTGAACTGGGACATCCTATAATTAAATTGAAATTTTGGTTGGACCAACCTAACTGTTTAATGTTATGAGGAAAGAGTTGAAAAACAGGCCCTTTTTTACCAATTTGAAGTAAACACATGGCTCTTAAATCAAAAATGATAGCGGCAAACCGTAGCAAATTGCAATCTGGCTACTTTTTCAGGAAACCCTAAATAGTAGTTTTTTTTAAAAGTATTGATTAGGTTGCCGATTATATATATAATAATTATAATAATTAAACCCTTGACAACTTTACATGATATATTATATTGGTAATCGCAAAATTTGTTTAATATATTGGTATAATTTGCTATATTAAATGAAAGGAGGGATTATGGAACCAATAAAGAAAACTATTACTATTAAGATTCTTTTGATACAAGATGATGATTTATGGTCAGCGCAATGCCTCAATTACGATATTGCTGCTCAAGGCAGAACTAAGGAAGAAGCCCAAGATACATTTGAAAAAACATTTTTAGGACAAATCATCCTCGATATAAAAGAAAACAAAGACCCCCTTGAAGGAATTGGAAAAGCACCGCAGAAATTTTGGGATATGTTCAGGGGGGCCGAACAGCCCGAAGATCCAAGGCGTTTTTGTGCCCCTGACTGGTCTTTACCTGGTTTTATCATCAATGCACAGGCTAATGATTTAAGAATCGCTTCTACTCTCTAAATAGGGGGCCTTATTGTCCTACCCATTTGCACCAATGCCATCTTTTAATGAATTTCGTATCAAATTAGAAAATGAATTCAATTGTGTTTTTAAAACCATTAATGATGCCCCATTCTCTATAAAATACTTTGAACGAACACATAATGGGGAAAAATTACAATGCACCGTTTTTTTTAATAGAGATAGCGAGAGACTTACACCAATTGTTCTTGGCAATATATGCAGAAGATTAAAAATTGATCCCACACAATTTGGTTTGCACCTCATAGCATAAAAGTGTACCTTCTATTGCTTAGGCGTGCGGGACATCCATAAATAAGTAAAAAAGGGGGTCAAGTCCTCTCTTGACTCTTGTTGATTTTATCAGCTAAATTATTTCCGTTTTAATGGTGGTCAAGTCTGCCGTTGACTCTTGTTGATTTTTTCAGCTAAGTTTTATATCCGTTTTCATCAAGTTCTTCAAGAAGATCAACAAACAACCAATAGTCTGAAGATCTTTTCACTACGCCTACCACGATTCATTA
>JAAEQR010000148.1 GCA_024231215.1 PVC group bacterium
AGCTGCTCTTCTTGCTTCTGCTTGTAGTTGTCAACAGTCTCCTTTTCTTTATGCCCCCCTGGGTCATATCATCACTGGTGATGTTTCATTCATTCAGGACCCTTACCTACAGTTTGTTTTTTCTATGGGTTCAAAGTTCAGAGAACATAGTCCTCTTAATTGGGATGATGTTCGCTCTGCTGCTTATTCAGCACTTAATGATTGGATTACTATTTTGCAATGTAAATGGAAGTTACCACCTACAGCTTTCTCTAAATATAGGGAGGTTGTTTCTGTGTTAATTGAACAATGTATTCATTTTATTAATTTGAACCCGCCCGCTCCTGTTCCTGCGATACCGTCTTTCACTTTTTCAAGTGAATATTATACTAAACTTATTAGTAAATTTGTTGTTGTTCCTGCTGACAAGGCCTCTAATAATTTTATTTTTTGCTGTAAAAAATTGTATGTATCTGCTATTGCTGAAGAACTTGGAATAATACTAAATGCAAATAACCAATTCTCTATTGCGGGTAATTTTACTTATCAACCAGTACTTTCTACTCAGGATGTATTGATATTTCAACATAAAACCTTTGCTCAGAGATACGGTGTTCAGCTTAATAAGGAGGACTTACCTAAATTATTTGCTGTTCCAAAACTCCATAAAGTTCCTTACAAGTTCCCGTTTATTGCTGGGGCGAATAAATCCAGTACAAAAAAACTTTCCTGTATATTAACTAGGATTTTGTCTCTTCTTAAAACTCACTTTCAAGCCTACTGTAAGACAATAACACATAGATCAAGCCAAAATGTGTATTGGTCTATTGACAACAGTTTATCTGTTTTGAATATGACTCGTGGTTTAAAGTGTCCAAAAACTGTTATTACTGCTGATTTCAGCACACTCTACACTTGTTTCTCACATTCATTAATTAAGCAGAATTTGGGTTTCTTGATTAATTTACTGTTTAAACATTCTAACAAGCAGTTCATAACACTTGGCTATCTTAAAACGTTTTATACTAATGATTATACTGGGGTCAAAAAAGGTTGCTATGTTAAGATTGTGGGACTCTGAATCCCAAAACCCTAAACACTCGAGTGAAACCGAACTGAAACC
>JAAEQR010000149.1 GCA_024231215.1 PVC group bacterium
CCCTCCCATTTAGCATTCTTTCTCTTTCTAAAATGAGGTCGCTCCTTTAATCCGGGGCGATGCACACAGAACTTTTCTTTCTTCCCATATAATACCTACTATCAACAACCCAATACGCACATCATTGCTGGACAAAATAGTTGCTTGCCGATTATATTAGGGTAGGTAAATCCAACTTCCAGCCACTAGCCGAAAAAATACAACCTTTACACTGGGTAAATATACCGAATGCGCATCGCTAACCTACAGCATCTTACAGCATGTAAATCTGACCTCATAAACGTTGTGTCGATCCCCTCCTTCCCATTAGAAACTGAACTGCTTAGCTTCGATTACGTTAAGGTGACAACAAAAATGTTTGCAAAACAACGCAATTATAAGTGGGAAAGTTAAATATTAAATGAGTGGCTATTCACGAGTATCTACCAAGAGACCTTCATCATTTTACATCCAAAACTAATCAAATTCGATTACGTAATCTATCTAAAAAACGCCACCAAATGTCTACTTCGATAGAATACAAAAACAAAAAGTTAAAAATTTGATTTTGCTAACGAAAGAATACCTACAACTATTAGATCATCTATATGAAAACTGATCTTAAACGATTTTTACACCCTTACATAAACGAAAACATATCGAATTAGACTAACAATTACCCACTTCAATTTTTTGATAAATAAATAAATTAATTGTTGTTAAATGGGAGGGTTTCGC
>JAAEQR010000150.1 GCA_024231215.1 PVC group bacterium
AATTTATTTATGAATATTTCAGGCTGAGAGAGTACAATCAAATACGGTTAGGGTAATATAAACAGTACAAAGAGATAATCGTGTTCATAATAGGAATTGGTTATTAAGAGGTCTGTCACCAGTAGTTGATCATTCCGATGAAATTCTCGAACAGGAACCCAAGAATGGCATCATAGTTGATCAACTAGAAGAAGTTGCTTAACCCAAAATAGTTTTAGTATTTGAGGAAGAACTAGAGGAGAATTTTGTAGGTGTTCAGGATAGGATAATTTGAACTTAAGTTTGCTGCTAAAAATTCTGAAGCTAGCAAGAAAAGCCTATTTAGCGCCTGCCTTTATTGATGATTAACGAAGAGAAATTGCGAAAAACTGCTTTCTAAAAGGCATGCTGCTAATTACTGCTGATTCTTTTGCTGCTGTATATCTTGTGATTATGTTTGAGAATGCTTTAGTTAGAGTTCGCCTTGCTGAGGTCAGGAAAAGTCTTCTTATGCCTGCTCAATCTGTTAGTCCGCACTGAAAGTCGCGAGTTCCATAATTCTTACCATATTTTTTATTTGCTGTTAGGAATTCTGTCTGTTGTCGCCTTATAGTTAGTAACTAAACCGTCAGATGAAAATGCTAAAGTGCTTGTCAAAATGAAAAATGCATTGCAAATGTTAGGTTAGGAGTTAC
>JAAEQR010000151.1 GCA_024231215.1 PVC group bacterium
AGGATGCTCTAATGCACGAAAAGCATACTAGAACTAAAGAATTAGAAAAACTAAAACTTGATACGGGGACTGAAACTCCATACTTACAACACGATTATTTTCTTACGACATATTATCAAATATCGAAATATTATTGGTTGTGAGGCATGCACGGCGATATATTTAAATATTGTATGATGTGTCTGAGATGCTATCCCAAACAATGTGAACGTGAAATGAATGGTAACATTTCTTAAGGAAAAAACATTATTCCTTTGAGAAACGATTATAACTAGAATCTTGCGATGATTCTTGGGGTCCTTCCTTCGAGTTGTGATCTGAGGGAATGGTAACGTTTAAGGATGTAAACATTCTTCCTTCAAAAAATGGTTTGATTAATGATCGTTCTATATCCAATCCCCTTAGGAAATTTGTGATCCAGGGAATGGTAACATTTAAATAAATAAATATTGTTCCTACGAGAAATGGTTTGATTACCATTCGAGATATAATTGTGTTGCATTAAAATGTAGTTGTGCGTGCGGTCCGCATGGACCGACACCAATTTCCTTCGAGATATAATTGTGATGATTCTGTATGATGGAATGTCCATAAATGTCCATGCGCATTTTCCGTTGCCACTCCATGAGGAGCAGCACCAAAAAAACCATTGCCACTCCACGAGGAGTGGCACCAAAAAAATATTTCAGTACTGGATAAATCTAGATGGACTGCATTTTTTTTTATTAGGTACTAGATGTATAAATATATTTCAGTCCACTAAAAAACTAGATGTCCATGAATGTAGATGTCCATGCTCATGC
>JAAEQR010000152.1 GCA_024231215.1 PVC group bacterium
AAAAATCTTAACAAATGTCTATTTTGGTTTTCAAATGTTATAGTTCAAATAATGCAATGATCTATCTGGCAAACTCGAAAAACATATGAAAACAGTAACATTGAGCACAATCTGTGGAAGTATTTCCGCAGAAAGGTCAATGTTATTGTTAATAGAGCATTTCTTTTTCAAGGAGATAATTTATTGGAAGAATTAAGGCAATACATACCAATTAGGAAAATAAAGGGATATGTGTCAGTGGATTTTGGCCCATGATTACCGTATTGCATTTTGTGTGGTGATAGGGGTTGCTTGGTAGTTGCCTTTTATAGGACCGTTTTGCTCAGTAATGCAAGCTCAACGAGCAGTGCCCTAGGGTTTTTGCTTGGTAGGTGCATTTTATAGGAGATGTTTTGCTCTAGAATGCAGGCTCAACGAGCAGTGCCCTCTATATGAATATTTCTTCTGGTACTCTTGTATTTTTCGTAATTTCACCCACAAGATTGGAAATATTGTAACTAATGAATGCAATGTTTTGCGTCTACTGATATATTCTAACTTTATGTGCTGTATTGCGTCGCATTTTGTGGTTTCTCTTGATTTTCTCCATGCTAACATCTGTTCTCTATTTCTTGATTCTTTACAATTGAGTATATGAGTTTTTTGAGCTTGAGACTGTCTTTCTGTACTTGTTTCCTAGAATAGGTGTAGAAGTAGAGTAAAAACGATAAGTCTGTATGATTGTTGTCTGCATAATAAAGATAGCAGTTTAAAAAAAAAAAAAGCAATGAATTTGCGCAGAGCCTCGCGGGTAGATTCGCAAACTG
>JAAEQR010000153.1 GCA_024231215.1 PVC group bacterium
AGGTGACGATGGGGTAGGAAATAGGCGGTTTATACTTTATTTTATCAGTTTCTTTTTTCAATTCGTTCCATGTATTTGAAGAAGGCTAGACATGCAATAACGAAACTTATTGTATTAGAGGTGAAGGGATTGAACAGGTGACGATGGGGTAGGAAATAGTCGGTTCATACTTTATTTCATCAGTTTCTCTCTCAATTCGCCCCATGTATTCGAAGAAGGCTATACGTGCAACAATGAAATTTCTTGTATTGGAGGTGAAGGGATTGAATAGGTGACGATGGGGTAGGAAATAGTCGGTCTATACTTTATTTCATCAGTTTCTCTTTCAATTCGCTCTATATATTCGAAGAAGGTTAGACATGCAATAATGAAACTTCTTGTATTGGAGGTGAGTCGTTTGGTAGAATTAATATGTTTTTTTCTTCCTCGTAGGTTAAATTTTGAAAAGTCAATATGCATATGTTTTTTCCCTCTTCGACGTTGGCAAAAGTTATTCGAGCTCTATAACCATTCGTATTCATGCAATTCTTTGCGAAAATGTTTACTAGTTTATCCGATATATCAAATTTCTTAACGTTAAACCATTTTAAAAGTTCTTTTCGCCATTCATTAAGAAGTGAATCGTAAGGTAAGTAATCCAGTCTTAATCTGTTTACTATAGTTTGAGGAAGATAGTCTATTAATCGTTTTAATCGATATTTGTCTTCAAATATTCCAACCTTTAGTTTACGGTTGAAATCTCTGGTCCAACAGATAAACTCTAGTTCGTTGGGTCGTTCTCACATTGCATAACATTGCGTCACGAACAAAATTTTTTTAGGAGGTTTATGTATCACTTTATAAACGGCATTTTCACAACAACAAAATAGGCTAATAGGTTTCTCCCCCCGTTTTGGCGGTCGCCAATATTTTACGTAATGCA
>JAAEQR010000154.1 GCA_024231215.1 PVC group bacterium
AAAAATGTGTCGTGAAACCATAAGAAGGTATATGAACAAGATATGTAAAAGGTATAATCCCAAATTTCAGCATACTCTAACTCCAAAGAACAAGGAAGAAAGGCTGGCTTATGCACATCAACTATTAAATGATGGTAGGCCAGGTATTCGAGGTACAGTCTTCAGTGATGAGGTCCACTTCCAGCTGAATAGTAATCGCACAATTTACTACAGGCTAAAGAATAAACCTCGTGTAAAACTGAAGCTTAGGGGAGTGAAAGCCATAAGATTCTGGGCAGGAGTCAATACCCGAGGTAAGGTTGCTTGTGCATTCCTAGACGGAAAGTTCACTGGGAATATATATAGAAAAGTGATCGAAGAACAGTTAATACCTAAAGCTAATGATATGTATGGAGATGCACAACACTGGCAATTTCAACAAGACAACCACAGAGTCCACCTCTTTCGAGATGTGATGGACTTATTCGATGATAAAGATATCATCCTGGTTGATCATCCTCCTAACAGCCCGGACCTCAACCCTATAGAAACAATCTGGAGTCACATGAAGCTGTACATTCATAAATGCAAGCCACAGGCCGAGAATCTAATTCAATTGAGGCAACAGATAAGGGAGGCATGGAGAGAACTTAAAATGCCATTGATAAGGAAGACCTGCTATCACTTGCTGAAAATGGCAGAGAAAGTGGTGCGGGTTAGGGGCGAGTACTACCATAAAAACATCGATCCACTTTTTAATCAGCCTGAACAAGGGCAATAAATTAATAAGTTAAATAAGAGACTTTTAGTTAAATTTTAAAGATAAATTAAGTTATTTAGTCGTATTTGTGTTGATGAGAGCTGTAATTGTATGCGTTGTAGACCTTCTTAGGTGTATTCGATGGTGATCGAGAGGCTGACCTCGATCTATCCCTGATGATCTTTTGTAGTTTTGTTGTGATGGTTTTCTTGTTTGGTGCTTGTATTCTGGGTGGTGTGGTTTCGTAAACTTCTGGTGGTGGTGATCTGTGGAAATAGTAGCGATCACCCTGATATTTTCTAGAAGGAGGTTCCATAAACTTAGGAGTTTCTTGCTCAGAGGCAGTGCTACTTCTAGGACTAGTGCTGACATCACACTGAACATTAACCTCAACTGCTTCTTCCAAGTCCAAACGAAAGATAAAACAAATACTGAATACTAAAATTATAAGTGAGACTACAAGTGGATTAACAAAACCGCTGTGCTCATATATCTTAAAGAGAGCTAACACTATCACTCCGTAGAGTACCTTTTTTGCTAGTCTTACAATCTCTATCCACATGTTTAACGTTAATTATAAATCAATTTTAAATTTGAATTTAATAATAATTTATGTCGTCTAGGAGAAACGAGAAAGGTCAGTTCGCGAAGACTAATGTTGATAGAGACACAGCAGACAATCAGACCAAGAACATGCTTCAGTACATCTGGTTTGTACTGAAGGTTGTGGTGGTAGCGATTGTCATAATGCCATTCCTCGACAAACTCAGAAGGAATGAAACGGTAGGAAAAGTTATGGATGTTTTAAATAGTACGGATTTTGGATGTAAGTCGCAAAAATGCGTATGCCCACCATGTATGATACAACCCAACCAGACCAAGACCAATGAACCATTGAGTTCGTTTGGTGGAAGCTATTAATACTGCGCCGCAGGCGAATTTTTGAATATATCTATTAATTTATCACTAAAAACCCTTAAAATTTTCTCTAAAACCCTAACACTACCATGTGAAACTATTACTAAATGAAGCCACCGCAAGCCTGGAATAATGGTGTTTAGTGGGATGGAGCTTTAACAGCGCCGCAGGCGAAGTTTTAATAAAGTTAATTTATTGAAGTCATATTTGTGTAGTTTTTGGTATGTGGATACATTGAAGTCGACCGAATCAGTTGATGGCGATTGATGTGAAGGATCTCCATTAAGAGTAGTTTATCTATGTGGAGTTTCATGGGAAGGGGCGAGGTACTTACAGCGCCGCAGGCGAAGTTTTGAAAATGCTGACCTACCATTTTGGATAAAGTCCTTTTTAGAAATGATGTAAAATACTGTAAAGTAACCGTGGTCTTAGAGTCTAAAAATTATTGGAGGTGAAAGCACTCATTAAGGAGATCACGTTAATATCACTACTATGGCCTGAAACGGTGTATTAACGATTTAGCATATCTTAAATATAAAATTAAATAATAAGTTTTAATTATTTTTTAATTAATTCAGGTACCCAGGTACCCAGGGGGGGGTGGTTACCAAAATTAAAATATTTTTATTATTTTTTTTATTGATTTTTCTTAGCGATTCCATTAGAGCTTGATGTCGCTAGTCTTCTTATATACCAATCCTTAGTTAAAGCCATTTGATTTTAAAAATAAAAGCATTATTT
>JAAEQR010000155.1 GCA_024231215.1 PVC group bacterium
AACCTTCTGTATACACGTTCGCAGCAGGACAAAGGTAACGTCTAAACCCGTGGAGTTATTGTATCAGCGTCCTTTGCCGTATATTCCAAAAGACTGAATGCTGCTTGTCATTTCAGAACCACTACTTTAATTCATAAATTTTCATGAAAATCTGATGGCAATTCTAAATTACCTGTAATCTCCAAACGGACAACACAGCACATAGCTGTAAATAGTAATCTACACGGGAGGAACTCTTGTAGAACATATCTAGACCTAAGAACCCCCACACTCAAGCATAAAAATTTTAGTAAAATACAGACATTGAAAAATGTCAAACTTATTAAAAACTAGAACCCCCAACCCGATCTGCAAACAAAATCGATGTCTATGCAACATGAAAACAAACAATACTACTACTTTAGAATTTCCGTCAGATTTTTGTGAAAATTTATAAATTAAAATAGTGGTTGGGAGTATCAATGGGAAAGAACCGTCGAGCAGTATCCAGTCTTTTGGAATATACGGCAAAGGGCGCTGATACAATAACTCCACGGGTTTAGACGTCACCTTTGTCCTACTGCGAACGTGTATAGAGACGATTGATTCTGTTTGTAGAGACAGCGAAATTGAAATACTTGGTGAGTTTTGAGAACATTTGTTTTGGTTTTGAGGTGTGAATTCTGAGAATGAATGGCGTGTGGGTGTAATCAACCATTTATTGCATGCATAGGGAAGCCGCTAAAATTTGCTCACCCAGTCCTCTGTTAGCCGCTAACAGTTTAGTTCGGAATTTCGTGTTGCCTAAGCTGAGCAGTTATTTTTCTGTTCATTTATACTTTAGTCGATCATTATCAAATTTATCAATCCAGTAGTTCTGAGACAAAAAA
>JAAEQR010000156.1 GCA_024231215.1 PVC group bacterium
CCATTCTCTTCAGATTCTGTTTCGGATGCTGACCATTGGATCCGATGGAGACGGTTGCGATGAAGATACTGGTCGCCTGTTTCATCTAAGGGGAAAACTCTGAGGCGAAATTTTACATATTCGGCTCTAAGTAATAGACAAAAAATAAAATATGCATCTAAATATCGTAGTGCGCTTCTGATAGGCTTTCTCTCCGTATGCCTATTTTCGAGGAAATATGATTACGTTTTCTTGTTTCTCACCCCTGACAACATATGCTAACAACCGCAAATCACTATTAACCTTCCCCCGCTATGCTTATTGGATGAAATATGGTAACCCAAACCTGACTCTAAAACTAAGCCACATAAGCCGCGTTCACATTATTGAATTCCGGTAGAACCAAAACCGTTTGTGCCTCGTTCACTAGTTTCTCCTAATTCAGCAAAATCGCATTTAACAAATTTTGCTAATAAATTTTGAACTTTTATCTGGGTCTGAAATCTCACCTTCCATTCAAACATCAAAATTTTTTTATGCATTTAACAAGATTTACGTTTACCGGATAATTGCATATAATTAATAGTTGGCCGATTCTATCACCTCTTTTTACTTCGTACGGAGTCGTATCGCTAAGATTGAACATAATTACTCCAATTTCACCTCTATAGTCTTCATCTAACAGTCCGGTTGCTGTTAGAATCGGAAATTGGCTCGTTAGACCGCTTCTTCCCATTATTAAGCCGCAGTAGTCTTTAGGTAGCCAAATTTTAACTCCGGTTTGACAAACGCGATTTTCTCTCGGCGGAATTGTTAACAATTCGTTGGTTGC
>JAAEQR010000157.1 GCA_024231215.1 PVC group bacterium
ACAACCAAACGTTTGATGTTTGGATATCTTTTTAAAACAAGTTCTACAAATTTTTTCCCAAAGGATCCGGTCCCGCCGGTAATTAATATTGATTTCCCCGTCAGCATCTAAATTTCCTCAAATTGTTTAAATTGCATAGTTTTTGAAATTCGCCAAACCCCATAACAAGTTAAAATATAATTACTTGCGTAATCAAGGTTGTAGCTTTCACAAAAACAACAACTGTTTTGTTAAAAATGAATTTATGTCCTAGCCCTTTTTTGTCAAGTCACTTTGCGTTTAATTATTATTCGGCAGATACAAAATTCTTGCCTGCTATTTTTACCTGTTTTTTAATATTTTTTATATAAGAAATATTTTCCCGTCAAAATGGAAATATATTTAATAATTCTATTTGCGGGTTTCAATTGATCTGTATGGGTAGTCACGTAATGGTATTCAGGTCAAATAGTTACAGAGTTGGAATCATATTTTCTACAATGGCACAATATTTGAATATATATATGCTGTTGAGTATAAAAACCAGGGATGGTAGAATCGATGTTTACAAAGTTGAGAAACGTTTTTAAAATTAATGAAGCAAAGCCGGGAAGTGGTGGCCCAATTATAAAAGATGGCCACATTCAATTTAACATAATTTCAATAACACGGCACTTTATAAGCAATCTACCGGTTTTGATATTTTCTGCCATTGTTTGTATAATTGTATCCGGTGTCATTTTATATCTTGTTCCGGAAAAATATTGTTCTCATGCCTCAATACTGCCAAGTGGAAAAGGTGATGATCTTTCTGTTTTAAAGGAAATGGCCGGACTAAGCGGTCTTGGTTTGGAAAACAATGAAAACTCGTCGGTTCTATATCCGAAAATTTTAAATTCAAGGCAGATAAAAGAAGCTGTTATTAATTACAATTACAGCACGTCCTTTCCAACCCAAAATGAAACTACCCTTAAAGAATATTTTGGAACAACCATAAATGAGTATTTACTAAGTAAACTTGATAAAATTACATCCATTGATTCGGATAGTAAAACCGGTTTAATCACAATTGCTGTGGAAACTGAATATCCCGAACTTTCGCAGGCAATAGTCCAACGTTACCTGGCTGAACTTGAAGATTATAATATTAATCGACGAAAATCATCTGCCTCCGAAAGAGTAAAATACTTAAAACGCGAATCGGCTGAGCGCGAAACCGAATTAATGCAAGCAGAAGATGATCTGGAACAGTTTCAGATGGCAAATCGCAACTGGAATATGACTTCTGATCCAGGAATACTTGCCGAGTTGAATCGAAAAAAGCGGGAAATTATGGCAAAATCGGAGACTTATCTGTTTTTAAAAAACCAATACGATCTGGCCAAACTGGAAGCCCAGAAAGATATTCCGATTGTACGGATCCTTGATAATCCTTCACTACCAT
>JAAEQR010000158.1 GCA_024231215.1 PVC group bacterium
CATGATTAAGTAAATGACTAGACAAGACTGAAGATATTTATATATTACTTATTTTTTTAGGAATTTACAGATACTTTTATTATTAATTTTACAGTTCCTGTAAACCTTATAAGAAAGTCGTGATATTTCCATAAGAATTCTCTATGTGATACTGTTATAAGAGTTATCCCTAGCTGTTTAGCGTAGTTATAAAGATCCGCTTCACTTTCCAAGGTACATGTAACACTCAGCGAGGATAGCGTATTTTGGCTTGTGATAATGATAAAATTGCCTTGCCATTGCAATACTTTGCTTCTTTCCTACACTAAGCACATCCTTCCAGTTCCTTTCAGCGTCAAGACATTTATCAACTCTTTTGCCCACAATGTCGATATATAAAATATTGAGTAAATCAATAAGTTCTTTGTCATTTTTATTTAATTCTTGAAGCTAAGTTAAAGTATGAGGGTATATTATTGTGTCTCTTAATATCCCTTACGGTAGATATGGTCTTTGAGGAATATAGAATATATCTCCAGCTTTTGATTTTGAGAGTATTCCTTTCTTTAAAGATTACAAGTTTCCTAATAAACATTGAGGGCCTTCCGCTTCATTTATATTTAATTTTAACACTTCAATATATTCTGAATTTGTTATGAATAAGCTTATGCTTATCTAAAAATTTAATAAATTAAATTCAATTATATTATAAAATATATAATATTATATAATAATATACATATAATATATAGTCCCAAGTACTTATTAAAAAATAAAGAAAAAATATTTAATATCTGATTCTCTTCTTCTTGAAGCCAGGGGGTCTCTCGCCAGAAACCATAACCTCATACGGGTCAAGTTTGCCTGCCCAGTAGATAAACTTCAAAAAGTTAACCCAAAAATTGATCGCTAAGAATCCTACTAACCCATGCTTCGCTCCCAATTTAATAATTCCATTAAATGTAGTCAAAAACCATCCACTTATATAAGAAGATATCGAAATATTCTGCCAGTTACAATACTTACACGTTGGCAAGTACTTTCCTAACTCTGTGATCCCAACGAAGCTTCCACAATGCCAGTAATTAAAAAAGTATCTTCCATAAGTAACAACTCTTCCACTAGGCGTCGTAAACATTGGTGTTTTTATTGTATCAAAAATTAGACCGGCTGGGATAACAACAATGCCGTAAACTGCAAGCGAATGAATATTTTTAAGAAAATGAGCATTTTTGACTAAAATTCCATAGCAAATAGTCCCTGAAAAAATAGAGAGTACCGGACCAATTGTATATACATAAACGTTGTACTTGTCATAAACCGCTTGGTCAAAACACATAGTATTAATATCAAGGACTCCTACCCAAACGCCACTGAAACTGATGAAGTAAGCAACCATAAATGTAAAAAAGTTGGCTACATATCCTATTGTACCAGCTCTTCCTCCAAGACCTTCTAATACTCCCATATGCGTTCTGTTAATCGCCATGATGTAAAATCCTACCATACATAAGAATGTATAGTTTTTAAAAAGATAAGGGGTTTGGACTGCAGCATACGAAGCACTTGCGATAATTCCAGCATATTTTTTGAAAGTCACACTCCCAAAAAGAATGAAAAATCCGCACAACCAGACATTCATGTAATGAGTTCGGTTACCAATAATTTGAACAACAAGATTCGGCCAAGTACTGAAAAAGAATTCAATAGACAATTGCCAGACTATATGACTCCTACAATCATTGAGTCTCTTCTGAGATTTTGGTGAGAAGTCGACGTCTTCTCTACAAACGAGTACATCGTTCTCATAAAATTGAATCGGTTCTTCCTTTTTTGCCATAATGTTATATGGTATATAAAATAAACTGTAATTAAGGCCTTAATAATTCAAAGTTATCAATAATTAAAAACTTAATTTAAGTTTCTTAAAATTCAAATTCTATATAGTTAAGGATTACAAATAAAATACTTAACCAAAAATACTTTAAATTGAAATGACATTTTATACACTTTATAATCAGAAGTTATTAAATACATAAATGGACGATTGGAATTTATGAAAGTTTTTGAATTTTTATCAAATTTATAAATCGAAGTTGCTTATTACTCTTAGTTTATGAATCTTGCATCCTATACAGGAAGCTTCCCCAACTGCGTTTTCAATTTCAAGGAAAATGCGTCAGCTCGTACATCAAAAACAGCGCCAACTGACTTTTAACTTGTTTACTCTCTGATGGAGTCTATAATTCCCGTTAGTTTTCCTGCTTGCGTCGGTGACTTCGATGCTGATGAACTAAATTCAGGCTACAATGCAAAACATCAATGTAGCATGATTCCTTTCGATGATAGCAAGAAACTCGATGTTGTGAGCTACAATCTTCCAGGACTTCCTTGCGGAGCAAATGGATCCCCAGTAGATGCTACCACCGTGTTAGCTACGACCTTTGCGGAACCTTCGCCTTTTCATTGAACCTTGGAACCATTTCTTGTATCGACAGCGTAACTGGAGGAGCTGCCTCAGCCAGAATAATTCCTTTGATCTCCTTTCGTTGTTGACAACATAGGAATAGGATTCTCTGCTACCAGAAAATTTTATACAGAATACTCAATCCTCGCTTACAGAGATTCTTAACCCAAAGCCTAACCATGAATGGACATATTTTCTTCCAATTGGAAATTACTTTACCTACTGATTAGATGAAATTAGAAAGTATTGAACTAGGAGATTACTTTGAACTTAAAGTCCAATTTCCACTTATAATCGACTTAGGAGACCTTGAGGGCGCAGCAACAGACAGTATCAAAGCCATTAGAAACGCCAATTCATCAACCGCTAAAACAGCTGCTAACAACATTATTAGCCTTGGAAGAAAACGCTTCTGGACTTACATTCCTAATAGGCGACTTGACTGTCGGAGTTTTAAGACATTTCTGTAACCTAGCAAGTAAGTGTCAGCCTTGTTTTCTCAAAAGAAGGTGGCTCGAGTGGTCTTTAGGAAGGAGTTTACTTTGGCTTCAACTCTGATGTTGTAGCAGATCTGGCAAACAGAGTTCAAGGAATAATAGACAATTTCTTAGAACCCTTGCCTTGAAGTAGTTAGGAATTACCAAAATAAAAGTCCCTAATGTTGGTGTGACACTAAGTGGGTTTGTTGACCGAAAGTCACTTGGATTTTACATCGACTTTTACGATTGATCAGCTAAGTGCCTCTACTTATGTTAAGATAAAAAGTTGTCATGTCAATTAAATACTAAGATCTTTACTTGATTACTGACGCTGTTATAACATGAAGCACTACATGCAATTGAAATGGACGTAGAGGAAGCAAAACTGGCTGCTAAGAAAGCAGAAGACCTAGCTAAGAAAGCAGAAGATTAAGCTAAAATAGCATTAGAAGCGGCTGCTGCAGAGGCTTTAAAGCTTAAGTGTAAAGAAGAATGTACTCTCAAATATGTCTTTAATATGACAAAGAGGCTTAAAAGCAAGAGAAATGCTAAGCTTGGATGGATCTAAATAAATACATCGTTAAATAGTATTATATTATTTTTTTGTTATAATATTATTATATTATTATATTTAATATATTATATTAACTATAGCAATAGATTATTATACTTAATGATAATATATAATAAAGATTGCTTTCAAGTGGGGATTGGGGATTGG
>JAAEQR010000159.1 GCA_024231215.1 PVC group bacterium
AAGTACGATCGCTATAGGATAAAGGTTAGGTGTAAAACTCGTGGAGTTAATGTATCAGCGTTCTTTGTCGTACCTACTAAAAGACTAGATACCATTAGACTCCAGATAGCGCGGAAGTGTTGCTAAATTAATAATGAATAAGCTATTTTTTTTTGTATATGTGAAGAGTGACTGAGAAATATGTTGCCAGTCCGCTAGTAGTAAAAATGTATACCCTTTACATTGGGTAAATATACTGAATGCGTATTGTTAGCCGCAGAAAATTATAGCATGTGAATTTCACCCAGTAAACATCGTGTCGATCCGCGGAGTTCTTCAGACAATTCTTAACATGTATTCGATCGTGACACCCAATGCTTCTTGTAAAGTGAATAATTTTTAAAATAATAATTTCTATATCAAAAGACAAAGATATCTAAATTTCTCACATATAAGAAAATGATGCGTTTTGTCTGGGTTTGATCTCATCGATCGGAAACCGATTAATAAAATTTCGATTTTGACATTTTGTGCAATTGCTGCGAACTTAGCATACGGGTTTTCGCTGATCACGAATATGTTAGAGGTTTATTAAAATTATCGATTGATTGGATGATTAGAAACCGACTGATAGATTATCGATTTTATGCGATGCAACGAAATTTAGCACACGACTGGGATGAATAACATGAAAAATTGATGAGGAAGGGTTTTGGGTAGTAGAATCTTATAGCCTTCATTTTCGCTTTTCGAAGGACGTTTCGTTTTTCTTATTTTCTTTTTTCTTCTCTCACACACGTATCTCTATTATATATAATCCATCACAACGCACGCATTACCATTGGAAAAAATGATCGTTTGCCGAGTATGTTAGGTAAGTAAAAAATTCAGCTGCCACCCCACTACTTGCAAAAATGCATACCCTTTACACTGGGTAAATATACCGAATGCGTATCATTAGTCTGGTATCTTACATCGTCTGGATCTGACCTAGTAAACACATGTCGATCTGCATACTTCTTCAGACATTTCAGATGTAAGCTGAATTTCTAATGCAGTTTTTTGAATAGTGAAAATACCGATCGATACATTAAATGGAAATTGATAATAATTTCTGAATTTCTAATGGATTTTTCTGAATAGGGAAATACCGACCGATACATTAAACGGAAATTGATAATAATTTCTTTGAAAGTTTGCTTTTGCAGACCGGTACACTATTCGGAAAAACTTTGGTAGAAATTCACTTCCATTTATTACAGGGGTTGGTTACCTCAGAGGCGGGCAAGCGATACAAGTAATGCCGACCGATACGCAGCTCATCCACCTGCCCTGTTTCATCAGGTTCACTTTGAATATGTCAGATACTGTGGCAGACGTTAGCTGAATTTCCAACGGAGTTTTTGAATAGTGTATCGACCGATACACTAAACGGAAATTGAAAATAATTTCAGTTACAATTGAAAAAGGTCGCATTTGCCAGACCGGTATA
>JAAEQR010000160.1 GCA_024231215.1 PVC group bacterium
ATCTCAATTTTATTATTTTAAATATAAATTAAATTAAATTTGAATTAAAATTTAGTAAATTCTCCAATAAAAATTATTTTTAGATTAACATTGAAAGCGAAGTGGAAAATGATATATCAGGTTCCTAAAGTGTGTTTATTCTCTCCTGCATGGCACTCACTGACCAGAGATAACATGGCATTCAAATAAATCACTTGTTATATTTCATCATCACTTCCTGTTCTAAAGCATCGTCTGAAATCTGAGACTGGGATCCTTTCACAGCATAGGAACAGCGACTGAATACTCTTTCTGATGGAGCTGATGTCACAGGCACAGCAAAGCTTGCTTTTTTGTGCAGAAACTAAACTACCGAAAATTCCGTTTTTCGATCTTCTAATCACCTTCACAAGGCTATAACAGCTTACTGGACACCTGCACGCAGTCACTGATAACCCTAATCAGTAAATTGTCAAAAAATTCCAGCTAATGACAGTAGCACATGCAGACATTAAGCAGCCTAATTTTCTTGTCACAGTAGTGATTTTTGTAGACAAAAGGCATTTTTCGATATAGAAATTCGAGCATAAATAGTGATCCGACCGCCGGACTGCCCGACCGCTATGTGAACAAGGGCGGTCGGATCCCTCGCTCAATTCAACTGGCCATCCGACCGCCCCGACCGCCCGACCGCCCCGGCCGCCCCG
>JAAEQR010000161.1 GCA_024231215.1 PVC group bacterium
CTGAGGCAATAGGTAACATGCCAAAAGGCAAAACTCCTGGGGGGATGGCCTCCCCATTGAATTTTATCAGTGTTTTGCCAATTTGTTAATCCTGTTATTATTACAATTATATTGTGAGTGCTTTGAACTTGGCCACATGACAAATTCAATGCACATGGGCCTTATTTCCCTTTTGTACAAGGGAAAGGGTCTTAAGGTAGAGAGATCTAATTGGAGACCCCTTACTATGCTTAATGGAGATTATAAAATTTTGGCTAAGGTGTGGATGAGTAGACTAAAACTTTTCATGCCATATTTAATCCATTCCGATCAAACATGCGCCATCTCGGAACGAGATATAAGGGATGGCTTATTAAATTTATATAATGTAGTGGAAACAGTCAGATTAGAAAATAGGCACGGTTTTCTTTTTTCTGTTGATCACATGTCAGCCTTCGACGTCATTGAGTGGGAATATATTTTTAAAGTGCTTCAGGCTTTTGGTCTAGGAAAATTTGTTCAATGGATTAAAATGATCTATTGTTGTGATCGAGTTTTTTCAGCAGTGCGAGTTAATGGGTACATATCAGTCCCATTTAAAGTCA
>JAAEQR010000162.1 GCA_024231215.1 PVC group bacterium
AAACCCTTGATAAATTGAATAAACTTGCTGATTTGAAATGAGCGATGAGTTTGCAAGGAATGATGAGCAGTAGAGTAGCAGAGTAGAATAGCAGACTACATAGGGTATAGGTGATGCTGTGATGTAGCATAGTGATATTATGACCGAATAAAGATCCGTTAATGACCCGAATAAAAAAAGTAAATTCATACAATGTCTATTTTTATCATTTACAGTATTACCATATTTTTCTCTAATAATAAACCCCAAAAGGGGAGGTATTGGAGAAAATATGGTAACTCAGTTTTCTCGATGTAATAGTAGACGCGCAATTGCATTTTATGCATGTTTAAACGAAAATGAAAGCTTCCTTCGAGAACCGCTTCGAGATATATTACTATGTGCATTTTTCGCTTACTTTAATCACTTGATTTTATCGACTCTCTTGATCGATCGAAGACGACACGTGACATTCAAGAACACTTTATTTCATCAAACGTTAGAGATAATAAAATGGCTCTGGAACTCCCTAAAGGCGCCATTCAAATT
>JAAEQR010000163.1 GCA_024231215.1 PVC group bacterium
TCATAATATTGGTATCAAATTCGATAACAGCAGTCATAAAGTAGAAACAACTTTCATTTCTAAGCAATCGAATGAATTCCTTAAACTTAGGATCGACGCTATAATCTTGAAGCATAGTATCGGTTTGAATGATATGCCTATCTTGAGCTATGCAGTGGAGCACACACGGAAACATTTGTCTGGCCAGATTCTTAAACTCGAAAATATTGGCACGTAAATTTGAGATTCAAATGCAGGTGTCTCACAGTGAGTGATCCTCAAAACAAACGCGTGTTATCCATCAAGTGTGCATATGATTGTAAAACCATTTTTTCTTACTCTCAGCAAAAATAAAGAAATAAAAAATTGTTTTATCACTCAAAACAGTCCTTCCAGTTTGCTCAAACCATATGAGGTCAGATCTACCATATGAGGGGTTTGGTTCTATACCTTTAAGAGAAAAATACTAGAATACTTTTGCAGAACTTTTTATTATTATTACATTCTAACAACGGTAAATGCTAGGATGAGTACACACATAAGCATCGGCTGCTGCTAGGACCCCCGTAACGCCACGCCATCCGCTGTCGGGAAATGGGGAATACTCGAAGAATCTGATCATTTGTTCGTTGTTGGCCATTTTGTACCAGAAATCACATTCCCA
>JAAEQR010000164.1 GCA_024231215.1 PVC group bacterium
CTACATCACATACGGACTTTCAACATACGAACCTATGTACCTATGTCATATGGATACACATGAACTAACAACTCATTTCAAATTAGCAAGTTTATTCAATTTATCGAGGGTTTCGGCATATTCTTCCAGAACTGAGGCAAGTTTTCAAGCATCTTCCACGAACATACACATTCCTTTCTGGGTTGGATGTAAGCGAATAAGTCCCTCTTTATTCAATTTGTATGGAGCATCATCATTGTTTCCCATTGGAACTTTGAAATAATGATGAATGTTGATTCTTCCAATGTCCTGATTAAAATAAAGCTTCACAAAAATCATAGATTTATTAATTTGAATGGCACCTTTAGGGAGTTCCAAAGCCATTTTTATTATCTCTAACGTTCGATGAAATAAAGCGTTGTTCGGGAAGATCACGTGTCGTCCTCGATCGATCCGAAGAATCGATAAAAGCAAGCAATTAAAGTAAGCGAAGAATGTACATAGTAGTAGTAGTATATCTCGAAGCGGTTCTCGAAGGAAGCTTTCATTTTCATTTAAATGTGCATAAAATGCAATTGCGCGTCTTCGAAAAAACTGAGTTACCATTTTTCTCCGATACCTCCCTTTTCGGGGTTTGCTATTAGAGAAAAATACGGTAATATATATAAATGATAAAAATAGACATTATATGAATTTGCTTTTTTTTTATTCGAGTCATTAACGAATCTTTATTCGGTCGTAAAATCACTACGCTACATCGCGACATCACCTATACCCTACGTAGTCTGCTATTCTATCTACTCTACCACTCATCGGTATTCCTCATGCAAACTCATCGCTCATTTCAAATCAGCAAGTTTATTCAATTTATCGAGGGTTTCGGCATATTCTTCCAAGGTTGAAGCGAGTTTTCGGGCATCTTCCACATATATACACAATCCTTTCTGAGTTGGACGTACGCGAATAAGTC
>JAAEQR010000165.1 GCA_024231215.1 PVC group bacterium
TATCGCACTTCTTATCGTGTCAGCCAAAAAGTAAACTCCTTTACACCATTTTTGCTTTGTGCCAAGAGAATTTAGTAAGTTGTTTGAAGCAGAAGTTGCCAAAATCCACAGGCGTGGTAATTCATCTTCTCGCAAAGGTTTTACTTTTTCTGAAGCGGGCAATGAATTACTTAAAGGTTTCCCCAAATTTTTTATCTAAGCTTCTATAGTATGATAAAATAAGGCATTATGAAATTATATATCTATAAGTACCCATTTTAATTAGCTTTTATAAAATACGGTTACTTTTCTAAGCTACGATAGCGCACGATACCAAAGGTCTGAGAGTGATGTTGCTACTAAAATGTTGCAGCTTAAACGAATGTTGAGAAATGCTATCAACTTGTTTAATCCAAGACACTATGGAAAACCAAATCTGTCAGTTTTTTGTTATTCCTTAAGTTGAAGAACTACAAAAACTTGCTTTCCGTATATTTTTTATTCATAATACAAAGATAATTCTTTTTACCTTCTTATACTAACATAACTGGAGCAAATTATGAGATTTCATGAATTAAGAAACTGGATGCTAAAAAAACTTGATGTAAAAACAAGATTACACACAGTCTGTTTGTGGTTCCTTTTGTCTATCATGGTTGAAACTCGTAAACACTCATTGACTTTTGCGTCAGAACTTTCCGGACTAAATAAAGCACAATTTAGTAAATTCTTAAAAAACAATAATAAGACTACAGCCTATACTTTGGAATCTTTGTCAAAAAAACAGGCAAAAGTTTATGCAAAAGTAATTAAAGAGACAAAAAGTCTTCCTTGGAAAATATTTCTTATTTTTGATGCCACTATCCAAGGTCGTTCAAGTCTTAAATCCGACAATGTTAAAAAATTCAACCATGGTCATGGATTTGTTATAGGACATCAATGGACAAATTTTATACTTGTAATTAATGATTTTATTATACCTTTAGTTCCAATTCCTTTCCATAGCAAAAATTACTGTCGTAAAAATGGAATAGAGTACAAAACAGAACATGAACAAGTTATTGAGTATATTGAATCTCTGAATTTGGAAGAATATATTGGGCCTCATAACCCTTCTGATGTCGTTGCACTTGCAGATAGTGGTTACGATAATAAAAAGATAAAGAAAACAATCATTGGTAAAAAATGGGACTTCATTATTGCTATCAAAAGTCGTAGAGGTGTTAAATCTGCAACCCAATACGAAGCAACGGGAGAGAAGTCTAAATGGGCTTTCGTAAAAGATTTTTTTAAAAATCAACGTAGGCTTGCGTGGGAAACAATCCGTATATTTACGGACAATCAAGAAAAGCGGGAGGATTTCCGCATAAGACACATCATTGCATGGCTTAAAGGTGTAGGTAAAGTCCATCTGATTTGTTCAGAAAGAGTGAAAAAAGGTAAGCAAAAACGCAAGTTTATCGTTTGTAGTAATCTATTTGCAACTCCCGAGCAAATATTAAGAGGGTATAAAATTCGATGGAAAATCGAAATCTTCCACAAACATGTAAAAATGAACCTCGGCTTTGAAGATGTGGCAGCAAAACATTTTACTTCGGTTGAGTCGCATGTTTACCTAGTTTATTGTGCCTACATTCTGATGAATGCAGGCCCACCTGGAGTACCTGATAGTGCAAAATCACTTTCTGAAAAACAAAAATATGTAGCTGGTGTTCTTGAAAATAAGAAAATTGCTTCCATTCTACAGAAGCTGACACAGATTGGAGGCGTGGAGCGTTTTAAAGATGAATTAAAATCGGTACTTACAGATGGCGAAGCTCACAAACCCTTATTTGCTGGGGATCTGAGAGCTTAGAAAATAATTTGGGGAAACCTTTAAGAATTGTCTGTTAAGCGAATTGCAATATTTCCACCATTCCCAAACCCATAAGCCTCACTAGAAATTACACCTCCATTTGCAAGCATTATTTGTTGAGCTTGTATATTAATATCAGCAGCATTACCAAGATTAGCAATTTCCTCATTCCCTGATTCTCCAACAATGCCACTTAATGTACCATCAACATTATCCCCAGCAATTGTAATAGCACCGTCAACAGATATAGTAATAGTACCACTATCGCCGACTCCAAGAGTTCGATTAAGAATTTGAGCTCCTTGGGTAAGAATCATTTGACCAGCTTGTATATTAATACTGCTACCTTTGCTCATACCCAGTACGTTAGAGCGAATGCCAGCAAAAACTTTATTACCTCGTATTTCTAAATTATTTACGGATATATCTATCAAACCATTTTCTTCA
>JAAEQR010000166.1 GCA_024231215.1 PVC group bacterium
AAATTGGATATTGCGCCATATAGATAATTGTTCAGCAGGTAAAACTGCTATGCGTCAGAACGATAGAGCTTTTAAGCGGGCTTTTGCATTGAAGAAAGAAGCACGGCGAAAGGAAAAAAAACTATTTAGAGATTTAATGAAATAATTAACAAAGGAGGAATAAAATGTATTTAGTAAAATTTTTAAACGACGGTAGCAAGAGTCCTTATTGGTTAGCAGACTGGGAAGGAGACCCGGGCAGGACATTAGTGAGGGAGAATGCCCGTCAATTTGTAACGCCGGATAAGGCAGACCGATTTGCCAAGCGAACGATTAAGCGTCATCCTTTTCGTTATCATAACAAGTCACAAGACTATGTGATTGAGGAGGTTAAGTATGAGATGATAAGGGAGTTTAGAAATGAAAAATAACAAAGGAGGAAAAAATGACAACTGAAAAATTACAGCAATTTATAAAAACTAATAATGTAAAGTATTTCTGGTATGACGGGGAAGTAACGATGATAGTTCCGTATACATTATTGAATGAATGGAATGAAGTACTTGGTTGGGTTACAAAAGGCCCTGGCGTAAAATGTTATATGAGAGATGGATATTTTCGTTTTTTAATGAGTAAGATTTGTGCCCGTTTTTCAATTAATATGAACGATATTTTTGTGCAAAGGAGGAATGATGGACTTATTAGAAATAGCCAATGAAATAAAATCAATAAATGATTATTGCTGTGAGGAATATCAAACTGATGGTGAAGTATTAATTGCGAGAATAACGAGGTTAAATGTTTATTTAGCTAGAAGCGGTGAAATGCAGGCACTAACGCAATATTACTATGATGTGAAACTTGGCGAGGAAGCAGAGATAATTGAAGAAAAACATCCTAAAATAGCACCGATGAAATTAAAGAACTTATTAGCAGGAAAAGTAGCTCGTGAAAATAAAATTTTGAAGTATTGTGAACGAACAAACAGAGCGATAGTTCATCAGCTTGACGCGATAAGAAGTCAATTAAGTTATCTTAAAGTTGAGCGGGTGAGTGGGAAATATGCAGAATATACTAAATAAATTAAGGAGTTAAAAATGGGACTTAGAGAAAGCAAAGGCAATATGTATGGATTCGTAACACATACATGGAATGTATTCAAGGGAAAATGCGGATATGATTGTACGTACTGCTATATGAAACGCTTCCCACAAAAGCCACTTCGCTTTGATGAAAGTGAGTTAAAAACAAATTTAGGCGAAGGTAATAAAATATTCGTTGGCAGTTCAACTGATATGTTTCACCCTGATAATAGTAGTGAACAAATACAACGAGTTTTAGGTTATTGTAGTAAGTTTGATAATGAATATTTATTCCAGACGAAGAACCCATCAAGATTGTATGGTTTCAAATACCCTGATAATTTTCAGTTATGTGTTACAATTGAAAGTAATATTAATCGTAAATTGAGTAAAGCGCCTAATTTCTCTGAGAGAACAAAAGATATAATGTATTTATATGATGATTATAAAAGGCATAAATATTTTATGATAACGATTGAACCAATTATGAAATTCGATGAGAGTTTTGCAAGAGAATTAAAAGCCACAAACCCATTTCAAATAAACATCGGTGCGGATAGTGGCAGTAATAATTTACCGGAGCCGAGTAAAGAAGAGGTTTTGCAGTTGATTTCCGAGTGTGAAAAATTCACAAAAGTAGTTCAAAAAGATAATTTAAGGAGATTGTTAAAATGAAGTATTATGGAGCAAAAAATGAGGATGGTTGTTTTCCATTGCAGCATTTTAAATTAAAGCAAGATGATGTAATACTGGAATTATTAAAGCGTGATGTGGGTAGTGGTTATTTTTATTGTGCTGAATTTGATGAAGTGGGTGAAAGTTCGCAAGGAGGATGTGGGCAGGATTGCAAGAAGTATCAGCCGAGAAACAAAAAGAGTGGTCGTTGTAGATTTCACCAGAATACTTTTATTGGCACAGGTCAATATTTTAAGTTAGGAAATAATAAATTGGAGCGGTTAAATGAAAAAGTGTAAAATATGTCAAACAGAATTAAGTCATCCGGATATAACTATCTGCGGTGAATGTATATCAGAAAAAATTACTATGAAGATAAAAAAAGAAAAAGAACTAAAAGCGAATAAATACATAACGCAAATTTGCAATGTATTAAAGCGAGAAAATATAACTTATGAATTGGAGTATAAGTTTTTGAAGGATAGGAAGTTTCGTTTTGATTTGGCTTTTCCGCTGTATAAAGTAGCAGTTGAATATGAAGGGATTTTTGCAGACAGGAGCCGACATACTAATTTAGCAGGTTACACGAAAGACTGTGAAAAATATAACCTTGCAACCATAGACAGCTGGCGGGTGCTAAGATATACAGCGGTTCATTTTGCTAATAATAAAGTTTATGATGTAATAGAACAAATAAAAGATTTATTAAACCAACAATATTTAAAGGAGAATTGAAATGGAATTGAGAGAAAAAAATAGAAAATATTATTGGGATTTATTTTATGAAATAGACGAAAACACGACTTTCTGGGGTGTTAGTATTAATTACGATACAGAGATGGAAGCTTGTAGAGCATTGTTAGACAACAAAATAGAGTGGTTAAAAGGGGATGAAGTGGAATGAGAAAATATAAATGTATAACGGAGTAATAGAATGAACGATTATAAAATAATATACGGCAGATTTCGGCACGAGCTGGGCTTTGAGCGGGATAAGAAGTACCTTGCTTATGTAAGGCAATTTGGTGAGCCACATCATTTACTCGGGTCGGAAGGGAAAGCGAAACACACTGATTATTTAGTTTATCCGGTTACTCATACTCAACACGAGTTATTGCACGGAAAGGACGGAGATAAAGCGGGCTTTTTTGTATCAAAATTTATTCCTATGTTAAAATTACAACATAGATATTATAAGCAGAGACTCAAAGGCAACGGTAATTTTGTAATTCCGAAGGTGCTGAACCTTGACACAATGGAGGAATGTATTGAAATAACGAAGTCAAATATAAAACTAATAACGGAGGCGAAATGAGTATATGGTATTCAGTAAAAGACAAAGAAGATGTGGCGATCTCTGAAGATGGTAAAAGTTTGGAAATACTTTTCGAAAAAAGGTACGACGGGAATCATTATGTTGAAGTGCCTGTTAAATTTATACAAGAGGTAGTAAATGAAAAAACGAATGAAAATTAAAGTTAAAAAAGTGCGAATTAAAAAGAAGGGCTGGGGTTCTGATTTATGTAAGGGCTGTATATTTCATAGCCAGCGAATAAAGAATGTATGTGTTGTTTATGATAAAGCTAAATGTATGAAACATAAGAAAAATAAAACAATTAGATATATTTGGAGGTTAGATGAAAAAGACCTTATACTTTGAACCAGCAAGCCCGAACGATGAGCAGAAGCAACTCCAACATTATTATGAATTAGCTAAAAGAGTTGGATGGGAAGGACAGATAAACGACATAATTAAATTAGCAGAAAAAAGGAAAATTAAATTAAGGGGGTGAAACGGATCTAAATTTTGAGTCACCTTTTCCTTAAAAATCTAAATTATAAAATGTGAGGTGGCTCTTTTATTATTATGAAAAATGAAATACTACATAATGATTGTTTGATTGCAATGAAGGAGATGGAGGATAATTCTATCGATTTAAAATAGTACTTGACTTTAAACTAAAAATTTGTTATATTTGTATTCGTGATTATGGAAAATTCAATAAAAATAATACATAACAATAAGCTCAATCGGGGTGGAAGTCTCACCATTTCCATAATCACAGCTCCTTTTGGGCTTTTTTTATGAGGTGAAAAATGCAAGAAGTATTTAAGGACATTAAAAATTATGAGGGTTATTATCAAGTTTCAAATTTAGGTAGAGTGAAGAGTTTGAAACGAAAAGTTTGGAATGGCAACGGAGGGCGTGAAATAAAAGAACAAATATTGGCAGTATCTTCTTGTGGAGTAGGTTATTATACGCTTAAATTATGCAAAAACAATAATAAAAAAAGTTATTTAATTCACCATTTAGTTTGGGATACTTTCGGCGATAAAAAGCGAGATGGAATGAAACTTCAAATAGACCATATCAATAATATAAAAACTGACAATAGAATTGAGAATTTACAACTATTAACTGCTAGACAAAACACAACAAAAAGTTTTATCGGGAAGGGAACAAGTAAGTATCTTGGTGTTAGAAAAGAACATAAAAAATGGCGAGCCATCATTTTCCGAAATGGTAAAAATAAACATATAGGGAATTTCCCAACTGAGTATGAAGCACATTTGGCATATCAAAAAGAATTAGCGAGGATATTACTTGCTGAATAAGATTATAAATAGTGATTGTTTAGTAGTATTAAAAAATATTGATGATAATTCAATTGACCTTATTTTATCTGACCCGCCTTATGGTTTGACAAACTTAAAACCTTTGGACTTAATAAAGAACGAGGAATTGAAAGGCAAAGGGTTTATGAATCGGGAGTGGGACAATATACCAAGCACGGCTATATTTGCTGAATGTTACAGAGTGTTAAAAGATGGTGCTTTTATGTTTCTGCAATTTACACCGAGACAAGATGCGGTAACTGTTTTGAACTATCGGCTATTACAGGCTGGTTTCAATATAAACTTTACGCCGATGTTCTGGTGTTATGGGCAAGGATTTCCTAAGGCATATAATATAGCAAAAGGAATCGAAGGTAAATTATTACACGGGAGCGCAAATACGACTGAGTGGTCAAAATTAGATGGTGAAAAAGCAAATAAGGGGTTAGGATATTCAAGGATAGCAAAAGAACAGGGTGCTAAGCCAACTGATTATTCAAAAGACGGGAAACAATATACAACAAAAGTAAATTATACTACTCCCGAGGCGAAGCAATTTGAAGGAGCATATTCTTATAGCCCGAAGCCGGCAGTTGAGTTAATAGTTGTAGCGATGAAACCTTTGAGTGAAAAGAGTTTTCCGGTGCAGGCACTTAAAAATGGGAGGGGGTGCGTTTGGTTTGATGATTGCAGAATACCAACTGACGAAATAAGAAAAACAAAAAATGCTGTTATTGATAATAAAATTCCCGCCAAATGTATGGGAATTATGGGGATGGGGAAGAGTGAAAGCGAAAAAACAAGATATAAAGTTGAGTATAAGAATGGTCGCTTCCCCGCAAATATCCTCGTGGAAGATGATGTTTTGAATGACGGCGAAATAAGGAGTAGTGGAGCGAGAAATAAAGATTATAAAAATCTTCATAATACTGAATTGAGTAAAATGTACTCTGCAACTTTTACTTCAAGATGTGATTCCGACAGCGGTTCATTCAGCCGATACTTTTCCCTGGACTTTTGGTTTAATAAGCGACTAAAAGAACTGCCTGAGCGAGTTCAAAAGACATTTCCGTTTCTGATAGTAGCAAAGCCGAGTAAAGCGGAAAAGAATAAGGGGTGCGAGGAATTAAAAGAGCAATATACTCCAAATAGTTTAAGCGGTGGAACAACAAAACGATTAGATGGCAATAAAGTAAGTATGAATAAAAACAACCACCCCACCACGAAGCCCTTAAAATTATTCTTTTATCTTGTAACATTAGGAAGCCGTGAGGGTGATGTAGTCTTAGATCCGTTCTGTGGGTCAGGCACCACTTTGTTGGCTTGCAAAACATTAAACCGAAAGTATATCGGAATTGAAAAAGAGAAGGAGTATTACGAAATTGCTAAAGCTCGGTTAAATAGTATCGAGCCGAGTTTATTTAATAAATAGGAGGAATGAAATGAAACAAAACCCGGGCGATAATAAATGTGTGGCTTATGTAGCTGCGAAAATAACAGGAGTGGCTGTCAATGAATTTGAAAGTTTTGCAAATACAGACCCACCTTACACAGATGGGCAGTTATTTAAATTTTTAGCTATGAACAATTTTGTTCCAATGCTTTGTATTCCGGGCGGGAAAAGAATTAACGGAGATGATATCTTTGAATTAGAAATCAAATTGGAAAATATGAAAGCAGTTTTAATTACTGAAAATAAGCAAGGTGGTTCGCATCTTATTTATTGGGATGGTGAAAAGGTATATGACCCTGACCCGATGCGAGGTGAAAATACTTCTTTGTCAAGTTATAGAATTTTGAGATGGACACCGATAATAAGAATAAGTTAAAACCCTTATGCTTATTGAGAAAATTGGAACAAAAGAGAGGTTTCCGGTGTATAATAGATACAAGGACATTTAATGAAAGTTTGCGTGGGCAGGGTAATGCCTCTTAATGCTTTCTTAAGTGTCCTTTTTTATTAAAAATAGTACTTGACTTTAAACTTAGTTTTTATTAACTTGAATTCCAAATAATTTTTTATTTTAGAATATGAAATTAACCGACCTAAAACCCGCAGAATACAATCCAAGAGAGATAACCGATGAAGCATTATCGGGGCTTGAAAAAAGCATCGATGAGTTTGGGGATTTAAGCGGAATTGTATTTAATGAAAGGACAGGTAATTTAGTAGCGGGTCATCAGCGAATAAAAGCTCTGCAAAAGAAGTATGGTAACCTTGAAATAGCGAACCGACAAATTAAGTTACCGACTGGCGAAGTGTTTAAAGTTCGTTATGTTGACTGGGATATTAAGAAGGAAAAGCTCGCAAATATAACCGCAAACAATCCGAATATACAAGGCGATTTCACCTCAGATTTAACTCCACTTTTAGAAGATATACAAATAGACTTCCCCGATTTATATGATGATTTACAATTAGATATTGAGATACCCACCTTTGAGAATGAAATAACAGATGAGGAAAATGAAAAGTTAAACGAAGTTCCTGAGGTTCAAAAAGAAGCAGTGAGTAAGCTAGGCGATTTATTTTTGATAGACGGGAGGCATCGGATTTTATGCGGGGACGCCACGAGTGAAAAAGATGTTGCTGTTTTGATGGATGGTAAAAAAGCGGATATGGTTTTTACGGACCCGCCATATAATATAGGTTTTTCTTATAATCAGCATAATGACAAAATGCAATACAAAGACTATGAGAAGTTTTGTAGTAATTTTTTTAGATTATTAGATTGTGAAAGGATTGTAATAACACCGGGACCGCGGAATTTAAGTATATGGTATACTATAATTCCAATTAGAGACTTAGGATGGTATAAGGAAACAGAAGTTGATGATATATTTGAAATGGGAGTATGGTATAAAAAGAATAGCAGAAGTGGCGCCAGTTGTTTTCATTTCAGGCAATGCGAACCAATTATATTCTATGGTAAATTTGATATTAAAAGGAATTTTGATTTTTTTGAATTTACAAGAATAATAAAAAAAGAATTACGGGAGGCACAAGAAAATATAATAAATAAAAAAGATGTAGCACCCGCTAAACCAGTCTCTTTATTATTTGACATATTTTCTTCTTATAGCAAACAAGAGGACATTATAAAAGATGTATTTTTGGGTAACGGGACAGCACTAATAACAAGTGAAAGGTTAAAAAGAATATGTTATGGCACGGAAATAGACCCCACGTACATAGATGTTATATTAAGGAGATATAAGAACCTATTTCCTAATGCAGAAATAAAATGTTTAAACAGGGAGTTTGATTTTAGTAAATTATGAAACAGAAAAACGAAGGAGGGAGACCTCGCAAGGAGATAGATTTTAAGCAATTAGACAAGCTACTCGGCTATGGTCATACAGGTGTGGAATGCGCTGATTTACTCGCTATTAGTTATGAAACATTAGTAAGGAGAGTTAAAGAGGAAGCTAAAGTAAGTTTTGACGAGTACTATAAAAAGCGAAATGGAGTATTTAAATCTTCACTTCGCAGAAATCAATCTCGGATTGCTTTTGGAATACCAAAGTATAAAATGCGAACAATTACAAAAGATGGGGTGAAATATGAAAACTTTGTATATGACAATGAAGGCAACAAAGTGCAAGAGGGTTGGTTCTTGTCTCCACATCCAGGAATGAATATCTGGCTTGGGAAACAATATTTAGATCAGAAAGACAAAATAGAAAATACGGGCAATATGAGCTTGGCAGTAACGGGCTTTAATATGACACTGCCGAAAAAGAAAAAAAATGATAGTTAATTTCAATCCGTCTCAAAAACAATATTTAGGTATTAAACTATTATTAGATAATATTACCGAGTTCCTTGCTTTTGGTGGTGGCGCTGATGGAGGTAAAAGTTGGCTGGGCTGTTTTTGGTTATATTATATGTGCAAGGTATATCCAGGTACTCGATGGTTCATTGGACGCCAGGAATTGAAAAGGTTAAAGACCTCTACTCTTTTAACCTTTTTCAAGATGTGTAATTTTTATAAAATTCCGCAAAGCGAATATAATTATGTAACAGATTCGCATATCCAGGTAGGAATATCTCGAATTGATTTACTTGATTTGAAATACTTACCAAGTGACCCGTTATATGAGCGTTTTGGGTCGTTGGAATTTACAGGCGGATTTATTGAAGAAGGTGGGGAGATACATTTTGATGCTTTTGATACTTTGAAAAGTAGGATTGGACGGCAACTAAATACTCATTATAATATACTTGGTAAAATTTTTGTAACTTGTAATCCCAAAAGAAACTGGCTTTATGAATATTTTTATAAGCCAGTTTCTAATAATATATTACCAACTAATTATGCTTTTATTCAAGCATTAGTTGGTGATAATCCTTACAGGGAAAAGGGCAGGATTGACAAGTTAAAAGGTATAACTAACAAAGCAAAGCGTGAAAGGTTATTATTAGGAAATTGGAATTACGAAGATGAACCAGACCAGTTAATAAATTATGAGTGGTTAGATAATGCCCAATCAGTATTGCATTTGAAAGGAAAGCACACGGGTGGTTCTGATATAGCAAGATATGGAGACGATAAGAGTATTATTTCAATTATGGATGGGAACGCTTTAATAAATTTATTTGAATATGAAGGGCTATCAACTGACAAGATGGCAGATAAAATCCAGGAGAAGATAAACGAATTTACAATAGATGCAGATTTATTTGGTGTTGATGGAGTTGGATTAGGCGCGGGAACTGTTGATGCTTTACATAGACGAGATATAAATATAGTTGATATTGTCTCCGGTGAAAGAGCAGTTGAGATGGCAGATAACGGGCAGTATGCTTTCTTTAATCTTCGTTCACAAATGTGGTGGATGATGCGGGAGGAATTAAGAACGGGGGCAATAGCAATTAAAATACATAATGATAAATTATTTGAAGATTTAACCGCACCGAAATATGAAATAGTGGGAGACCGCACAATTAAAGTTGAGAGTAAGGATAGCATAAAGAAACGGATAGGACGAAGCACTGATTATGGAGATGCTTTTGTCTATAATAACTGGGTCAGAAAACAACGGCATGTGAAATATATTAAAGAAGCGGTTGCCGTAGAGAACCCATTTTGGTAATAATAAGGTAGGAAAATGCTAACAACACAGCAAGTTACAGATTTAATTAAAGCAGGTAGTAATGCGAGCTATAGTTTAATGTTCGAGCAATTGATTATCGAGAATGAACCAAGAGCAAAGCAAATGAAATTGATGTTTGATAATTATAAGGGTGAGAAGTTAAAGATTAAACAGCGTCCCGATAGACAACTAAAATCTGTTTATAAGGCAAACAATAAGATACCGAATGATTATCGGGGCATTATAATTGACGAGGCGATTGATTATACTTTTGGCAAGCCAGTTACCGTCAGTGTGACTACAGAAACAGGCAAGGATGAAGAAGGGAATGATGTTGCCCAGCCCGTTACTGAGGCAGTAAATGTTTTTAGAATGTTAAATTCATTACCAGATTTAGATATTACAACTGCTCTATATCAGGGATGTTGTGGTTATGGTGCAAGATTACTTTATATTGATAAGGAATCGAAAGTAAGAGTGGCGAATCGAATGCCGTGGGAAGTGATAATTATTTATAATGCGTCAACCAATGAAGTTGAGTATGGAATGTTATATTATGAAATGACGAAAGTTTGGAGTGAGAATGGGTTGGTAAAAGAGCGAACATTTACTCGGGTAGAGTGGTATGACGAAGTTAATGTTACATTTTTTGTTGACAATGGTGATTTTAAGTTTGTTAAGGATACTCCCGAAGTTGCACTTACAGAATCTAATAACCCGCTTCCGCATAATTTTGATGGCGTACCTTTGGTGAAATACAAGAATAACGATGTTGAGAAAGGGGACTTTGAGAAGGTGGTTGATTTAATTGATGGTTATGATGTTTTAATTTCTGACAATCAAAATGAGTTAGAAGACTACCGGAATGCGTATTTGAAATTTAAAGGGATGAAAGCAGATAAAGAATTTATGAAGGAGTTGCGGGAGACTGGAGCGATTAATTGTGGCGATGAAAAATCTGATGTTGAATGGCTCGTAAAAGAGTTGAATGACACTTTTACGGAGAATCAAAAGAAGAGTTTAAACTCGAATATTTATAAATTCAGTAAGCGAGTAGATTTTGACGATGAGAAATTCTCGGGTGCCGAGCAAAGTGGCGAGAGTCGGAAATGGAAAATATTTGCATTAGAAATGGATGCGAGCATGAAAGAGCGAAAGTTCACAGCTGCAGATAGAGAAATGTATCGATTATTTTTCTCAGTGGAAAAGAAGCGAAAAAATAAAGAGTATAGTTCGTTGGATTTGCAATTTACATATGTTCGTAATCTTCCGTTAGATTTAGATTACTATGCAGGTGTAATGAGGACATTGTACGGTGTAGTGCCGACTAAGATACTTTATTCGTTAATGCCATTTATTGAGAATGTAAATGAGGCGCTTGATTTGAAAAAGGAGGAAGACAATGAATTTATTGATTTGGATGAGCCTTTTTTAAATAGTGATGATGGGGCAATGTATCAGGATAACCTTTGAATAGAAAATTAAATAGAGTGGGTGAAAAAATAAAGAGGTAAAAATGCCAGTAAAAAAAAGAAACTATAAAAAGGAATATGCTGACTACCACGGCACACCGGCTCAGCGTAAGAACCGGGCAGCGCGAAATAAGGCAAGGAAATTGAAAGGGCTGAAAGTTGGCGACCCCCGCGAAGTTGACCATAAGAAACCATTGTCAAAAGGAGGAAGCAACGGTAAGAAAAACTTGAGAGTAGTTTCACGCAAAACTAACAGAAAAAAATATAACAAATGATGGGAACTCCTTCGACAAAACAGTTAAGCGAGAAGTTATTTCGTTTAATGCAAAGGGACAGAAAGGCATTTGACCGCAGATTGCAACAAGTATATGAAAAGCAATTAAAGATTGCTTATAAGAAGGCACTTGATAATATACGGAGTGATATTGCTTTAATGTATGAACGGTTTGGCGATGATGTTACATTTGCAGAGATGACTTCTTTTAATAGGTTACGAAATTTAGAAAAACAGATTGATGATGAATTACGAAAATTAGGAGCAACAACTAATCGAGGAATAAAGAGATCCATTACTGATACTTACCAAGATTCTTATTATGCTACTGCTTTTGATGTGGAAAAGACTTTACAAACTAAATTTGGATTTGGGCAGTTGAGTGAGAAACAAGTTGAGGCGATGATATTTAATCCGCTTGATAGGATTAAATGGAGTACTCGAAACTTACGAAATATAGCAACGACAAAGGTACAGGTAAGACAAGCACTTGCTCAGGGACTTATTGAAGGCAAGGGGTTTTCCGAGACAGCGGGAATCGTTAAAAAGATTATGGGTAATAAAGTATTTGAAGCAATGCGGATAGTTCAGACAGAAACTCATCGTTCACAAGTTGGTGGCATTTTAGATAGCTTAGATAGAACGCAAAGCACAGCGGAAGAGTTGGGAATTAAAACTGTTCGTAAGTGGTTTGCAGTATTAGATGGTAGGACGAGATTAAGCCATATTGAAGCAGACGGACAAACGACTCAAGAAGATGGAATGTTCCATTTATTTGGAGTTGTGTTTGCGGGTCCTGGATATTCGGGCTTGCCACAGGAAGATATTAATTGCCGTTGTACTCCAAGAGAAGAATTTGTGGATGTGCCTATCGATATAAGAAGGGATGGAGAAAGTGGCGAAATCATTCCTTATAAGACTGCGAAGGAATGGAAAGAAAGTAAAGGTATAAAGGATGTGCAGTTTAACAATTTAATGACAAAAGGAGGAAGACAAAAGTCAAATATCGAAAATATGAGCGCGCAAGGTTTGGTTGAGTATCTTGGATTGGATAAAACATATAGACAAACACAGAGCTCGGTATATTATGACATAAAAAATACACAGGTTAGAATTTCTGACCACGCTCCTAGTTTGTGGAGATTAGATCCTGAAGAAAAAGAAAATATTGTTTTATTATTTACAGAAAACGCAGATATTTCTGACAGAGTGCTAGATAACTTAGAAGAAGAATTGCTCGAAAAAGGTTTTAAAAATGCGTTTGTTGACCAATTTGTTCCCGAATATGCAGAGGCTACCTTAAAACTATTGAAAAGAAATATTTTTTAGATAGGAGGAGTAATGTCAAAAATAATTAATAATGTATTTGATGATGAAATTTTAAATTACATAGAGAAGACTTTCGAGACAAAAGGAATTAGTATATTAGATGTTGGAGCGGGAGCGGGCAGGTTCGGGAAGTTGTTAAAAGATTTCCCTGAAAAAGAAGCCGTTGAAGTATTCGCTGGTTATGTTTCTAAATATAAGTTACAGAAAATTTATAAGAAAGTTCACCGCACTAATATATCTAACTTTTCTTTTGGTTATTATGATTTAATTATACTTGGCGATATGCTTATAAACATTGAGAAGATGAAAGCACAGAAACTAATTACTAAGTTAGTAACTCAATGTAAAGAATTGGTTGTTACTGTTCCGTATAAGTATAGCCAAGATATTATTTGTAGTAATTTATATGAAGTAAGCAAACAGAGGGATTTAACCAAGAGTATTTTCCTTGCTCGCTATCCTGAAATGAAAATTTTATTTGGTAATGATATTTACGGAGTTTTTGTAAAGAAAAAAAATAAAGCTTGACTTTTAGAAATAGTTATATTATATTTGCGGGCAAAATTTATTTTTAACTTAAAATCTGGTGTGGAATAAAATCTGCATTGGATAAGGAGAGAAAATGCAAAGAAGAATTAAAACAAATTTACTTTTTTCCTTTCATAACAAGCCGATAGGCGAAGGAGAGGAAATTACTGTTGATGCTATTGAAACTTATTTGAAGGCGAACAAAGAAAAACCCGATGTAAAGAAGTTTGTAGATGGGATGAATGCCGTGTCAAATGACAGGGTAAAATCTTATTTGGAAACTGATGCAAATGGAAAGATTCTTAAAAAGAGTATTTACGATGCTGAAGTTTCGACTGCTGTGGAAAAATTTAAGTCTACTCATAAAGAGAAATTTGAGAAAGAAGAATTACCTGCACTGGTGGAATTGAAGTATAAGGAATTACACCCTGATGAAAGTGAGGCAGATAAATCGGCTCGTGCAATGCAATCCCAGATTGATGAGCTGAGGTCAGAGAACGAAAGAAAAGACCTTCGCAATTATGCGTTGCAAGTTATTACAGAAAAGAAGTTGCCGTTTACGGATAATAACATTGTTGACAAGCTGCTTGGTACTGACGCAGAAAAGACGGCGAATAACATTAATGCTTTTGGTGAAATTTGGGAGTCGAATGTAACTGCAGAGGTTGACAAGCGACTTGCAGACAAGGGGCGTAATAATCCTCCTGCAGGAGGGGCTGATCTTATTGAGAACATTGATAAGAAAATTGAGAAAGCTCGCAAATCAGGCAACATGGCAGAATTTGCTATGTTAGAACGAAAGAAATTTGAGCAAGAACAAAAAAAATAATTTAGTGAGATAAAAAATGAAAAGAAAGAAAAAAATAATTCAGAGCATTACTACTAATTTTGGTAAAGAAAAGATAGGAGATCCTGGATACATCTGGACTCTGCCAAATTATACGGGGATGCTTTTTTCACCTTCGTTAACTCAAAAACCGCTATTGCAAATAATCGGCGGGTTAACAGGCGGTAAGATTACTGATAATTTTGAATTTCCGACTTCAAGTGAATATACTTTACCAGCGAGAAGTCAACCTGCAATTACAGAGGTTCAATCTGTTACTGCCCCCGCACCTCGTAATATCGATAGAGACCAACATTCGAATGTTGTCCAAATATTTCACGAGTCAGTTGATTTAACTTATGTTAAACAATCTAATAAGGGGCGATTAATGGGGTTAAATACTGCGGGTGCTGAAAATAATGCTCCGAATGAAAGGGATTTTCAAATTGCACGAACGATGGATATTATCGGTGGCGATATTAATTATACTTTTCATAATGGAATATATCAAGTCTCAACTTCACAAACAGTTGCTAATACGACTAGAGGGATGTTGGAGTTGATTGCATTATTTAATGAAGTTGACGCTCTTGGTGTGGAGATTAATAGAGACCTCATACAAGAATTAATCCGTATAATGTATAATAGCGGTGCTAATTTTACTAATCTTGTAATTTTCTGTGGTGTTTTACAAAAACAAAGAATAGGCAAGATTTATATTGGTGATAAAGTTCCAGAAGACAGGTCTATTGGTGGTTATAATGTTCAGATAATTATAGAAGATACTGTCGGAAGTATCGGAATAGTTGTAGATACAGATGTTCCCGATGACACTGTTGCTTTTTATGACGTCGGTCATATGGCGCCAGTATTTCAACCTGTTCCTGACGAGGAGCAAGGCGGTTCAAAAGGTAATTTCTTTTATGAGCCACTCGGAAAATCGGGTGCAACTGATGCTGGGCAGATATTCGGTCAAGCAGGACTTGATTATGGTGCTGGATTTTTACACGGTGCAATAACTAATTTGAAGGTGTAATTATGAAAAAAATAAGTTTAATATTCGTTATGTTTTTCGTTTTGCTTACTTCTTTTATTGCGCAGGAACGAAGAGTAATATTCGCCGATACTTGTGGAAATTCCCAGAGTAAAGTCTTTTATTTAGATTTGCGGGGAACTTATGCAGTTGATAGTGTTGTTATTTCCGCTTATAATGTTGG
Organism: PVC group bacterium; assembly: GCA_024231215.1. GTDB lineage: Bacteria > Omnitrophota > Gorgyraeia > B26-G9 > B26-G9 > JAAEQR01. The sequence continues at coordinate 15,096 of JAAEQR010000166.1, forward strand.
GGAAATCGATTTGGATACATTAAGTATTACAGCGGGTCCAAATGTCTATGCAATGTATAAGGGGAGCAGAACACAAATACGAGATTATGAGGATTTGACTTCTGTTGTTTTGACTACTGATTTAGCCGATGGAGTTTCTGAATATTTGCAGGATGTGATTACTTTGAAGGGTGTAACTTTAAAAGGTTATGATATTTATAAGTTTACTTTAATTTCAGCTGCGACTGGTAATGATGAGACTGATGCTGAGCAAAAGACAGCTTGGATTGCGCGTGTCTATAAACCCACAGAATATAATATAAAAGGAGACTAAAATGTCAGAAACAATGAAAGAGCAAATTTTCGAAAGTTTAGCAAGGAACAAAGTTGTTTATTTGCAGGGCAGAACTTCTGTATTTTTCACAGATGGGAAATATACTACATCTGACCCGGAAGAAATAGAAGCAATTAAAAAGTCTTTGAAGCTTGAGAAAGAGAAAGCAACTGCTAGAATTAAAAAAGCTAAAAAAGGGTAGTTATGATTATTACACTGGACGAAGTTAAGCAATTTTTGCAAATAACCGATACAAGTCAAGATGCTTTAATTAGTGCTTTAATTCCACCAGTCCAAGACTGGTTAGTTGGTTATTTAAATAATTACTTTGAAATAGATTACGATGATGTGGAAAGCGATACAGGCTATTCCTCTGATGCGTATTATTATATGCGAAGTAGTAAGCTTGCTTTTGTTAGTGGTATTCCGGCGACAATTACTGACTCCCAAGATGGTTTTATTGATGCTGGTTTTCAAAATGGGATGGATATTCGGGTTCGTTATAGCTTGTTGAATAATGGAATATATCAAGTTAATAATGTTGCAGCGGGAGTGTTGACTTTGGAATTGGGACATTCATTATTTGACGAAGATAATGATTTGACTGTTTTACTTACTTGGGTAAATTTTCCTAATGCATTAAAACCTTATGTGTCTAATTTGATTAACTTTCATTTGAATGTAAGTAATGACCCGAGTGATGATATGGCGGCGGAGAGTGTGGGTAATCACTCAATTACTTATGGCACAATGAATAGTGTTGGTGTTTATCCTCCGGAACTTTTAGTACCATTCCGACCTTGGATGTTAGCTGGTAAAATATGATTTCCGATTTTTATAACATAGCTTTTTCCGTTTATAGCGTCGCTCAACCGCAAGATGACGGCGGCGCTATTGTTTTAACAGAAAGCTTAAAGCTTAGTGATGTTCCGGGAAAGTTAGATTTATTATCGGGTAGCGAAGTTATTTATAATGAAAAGAAGGAATTAGAAGCAAACTACCGATTATTTTGTGATGAAATTTCTGTTGTTGAGACTGATGTAATTGAAATTGGAAGTAACACATACGATATTTATGTAGTTGATGATACAACTTTACGAGGGGATAACCCTCATTTAGAAATAACATTATTGTTGAGAAGGTGATGGCAAAATTTGTTCCAAATCCGAGAGTAAAAAGCGAGATTGAGAAGTATCTTGAAAAAAAGCTTGACCTTGCAGCTCAGCAGGCGGTTCAGGTTGCACAGGCATTAGTGCCCAAAGATACAGGTAATTTAGAGAGGAGTTTGAATTGGAAAAAGATATTTAGGTTGTCTCGCAGAATAGGCACACCTGTAGAATATGCTCCGGATGTAGAATTTGGGCTTGGACAAAAGCCACAACCATATTTGAGACCTTTAATCAATGTTAAGAAATATCGAGAATTAATTGTGAAAGTTTTTAGATTATGAATACTGAATTAAGAAAATCTATATTTAGTGTGGGAAACAAAATAGTTGGGCTTAATGAAAAATTTTTTTACTTAAAAGCTAAACAAAATTTATTTCCTCATTCAGATTATGTAAAGGGTGCTATTTATTGTGTATTTTATTATTTGCCTTCTACATTTACTTTTGATAGCTGCAATGCGTTCGAATTTCCTATAATTCAAGTAAGCGGTTATGGCGCTAATATGGAGAAGTTGGAGCAAGTAGCTAACCAATTTATACAACAATTTCATAGACGCAAAGAAAACTTTATTATGGATAATTACTGGTGCATAGATGTAGAATGTGAACTTGCTTTTGATACTTTGACTGATACTGGTTTTCAATTCGTTCAGCAATATAAATTTCATACACAAGAAAAGTATCCACATCATTTAGTAACTAATACGGGCAAGGTAGATATAATTTTGAAGCAGTCCGGTAAAACAATAAGGGTAAATGAATGAATTTAATTATTTTAATTTATGCGATAATAGTAAATTTTTTTGCAGTATTCTTTTTTATAAAGTTATTAAAAGCTCTCCCAATTATAGATGCTTTACGAAAAGAAATCGATGAGTATAAATTGAAAGTTAATAATTTTATAAAAGGGAAAAAATGAAAAAATATATTCTCTTATTTCTATTGAGTTTTAGTTTATTCGGTCAGATAGCAATAAGTAACATTCCGAGAGCGACGGTAGTTGATAGTGCTGATGTTTTTGTGTTTGACCAGGCTTCTACTGATTCTACTAAAAGTATCAGTTATCGAGACTTTGTTGCTAATATCAATATTCAGTTAGATAGCTCTGCTTATAAGTCTTATGTAGCATTGATAACACAAAGCGGAATAAATGCCCCTGTAGTTACTGTCGTTGGCACAAATACAATTGGTTCAATAGTGTGGACGAGGTTGAGTGCGGGAGTTTATGAAGGGACATTAGCGGGTGCTTTTACATTGAATAAGACTGTTTGTTTTGATGGTGGGGCTGATGAAAATATGAGATTGCGAAGGCAGAGCGATAATGTAATTGAGCTTGAAACACCGCTGACCGCGGTAGATGGAAAATTAACAAATGTATCAATAGAAATCCGAGTATATCCGTAGCTAAATAATTTTAAAATAAAAAATAAAGGTAAATAAAATGGCAAAAATTGCAGGTAAAGATTTAGTATTTAAGATAGGAAATCCGTTAGTAGAAGTCTGTATATTTGACCCGAAGCTAGACCAAACTGCAGATGAAATTGATGTTACCGATAGTTGTAGTTCGGGTGATACAAGGGAGTTTATCGACGGTTTTATTACACGAGGGTTAACCTTTTCGAGGTGGTTCGATGATGGAGTAACTCCACTTGCTATTGGTGATGAAGAAGATTTTGAATGGACTGTTGGTGGGTCAGTATTGACCGGAGTATTGAGAATAATGGGTGCAAGTTTCGGTGTCACTGTTGACACGGCACACCGTTATGATTACACGGCGAAAGTAATTGGCGCTCCAGTTTGGACTTAATTATTTAAAATAGGTAAAATGAATACGCGAAAAATAAAAATATACAATCGGGAGTATTTACTTGGAGAACGCACAGCTAATGATTATATCAAATTAAGAGAGCTACGAAAAAGAAATACTTCCGAATTTAATTTGTCATTAGTTTCAATAGCAGATTCGCTTGCGGTCAATTATAAAAGTCTTAAATGGTTTAATGTTAGAAAATGGATATTAAGGCGAAGGTTTTGTATTAAACAACTATCAAAAGAACTAACCCCGCAACGAATGAATGAGCTTATAATTGAAGTCTATGTTTTAGAAGGCATCCCCAGAGTAGAGCTTGAAAATCAGATGAAGGAAAAAAAAAAAGTTATGAAGCTCCAGTAGACTTTGAGCGTATATTTTTATTTATCATTAGTGTTACTACACTTCCCGAAGACACTATCCTCGATTTACCTATCAGTAAATTTTTTCAATATTTTAGTCATTGCGTTGATATAATTGCATTTAAGAGCGGTCATAAGGGCTTTGAATTGAGTGCGAGTTTAGAAAAATACAAATCTGAAATAGAATATGCAAAATCAATAGGAGATCTGAAGCGTGCCAATTAACCAAAAGATAGGCGATTTATACCTTGAACTGAAAGCACAGGAAAAGGATATAAAGAAAGTTCAAGCTCAATTGAAGAAGGTTGAGAATGCTGCGAAGAAAAGCGCAGAAAAGACTGAGAGTGTGTTTAAGGGATCTTTCTTAGCAATTGGCAAGGCTGCGGGTGTATTATTAGCTGTTGGCGTGGCTTTAAAAAAGACATTTGATTTGGGTAAAATGATTGCGCAGAATAGGCAAGTGGAAAAGTCGTTTAACTTGCTAAATAATGAAGTATTTAAAACTCCTGATTTGTTGGAACAAATGCGAAAAGCAGTAAATGGTACAATTAATGACACTGATTTAATGAGCGGAGCGTTGACATTAGCTGCTGGTAATTCCAATGAGTTAAACAAAGCGTTTGGTGCTGCGATTCCCAAATTACTTGAGATAGCGAAAGCGAGCAATAAATTAAACCCGACACTTGGCGATACGGCTTTTCTTTATAAAAGTATTGCGACAGGTGTGAAACGAATGTCTCCTTTGATTTTGGACAACCTTGGCATTGTTGTTAAAATTGGGGAAGTGCAGGAAAATTATGCAAAACAATTGGGGAAGACCGTCGAGCAACTTTCAATGGAAGAGCGTCAAATGGCACTGCTTAACGGAGTATTAAAGAGTGGTGATAAATTACTGCAACAAGTGGGTGGGAACACTGATAATGTGACCGATAGTTTCGATCAATTAGCGATTGTTATTTCTAACAAGGTAGCCGTTGCATTAGATAATTTACTTCCAATTTTTAAGCAGTTAGTAAAAGGTGCGACAGTTGCCTTTGGTATAGTTGGGGATATGGTTGATAAAGTGATAGAGGGTTTAAAGGCTGTTGGCGCTTTAGAGGATGATACTCCTATTTTAACTCAATATCAACAAGAACAAAAAGAAAAAGAGAAAATAATAAAGTTAGAAGAGGCTAAGGAAAAATTCCAGAAGAGTACCGTAGAAAGGTTGAAGGCAGAAATAAAATTATTAGAAGATAAGAAAAAAATACATAAGACCCTTACTGATGCGGAAAAAGCAAAAGTAGTGGAAAATCTTGGACCTGTATCGGCTGAACAATTGAGAAAAGAAATAAAATTGGCAGAAGAAAAGAAAAATATACTATTTTCTTTAAATCAAAATGAGCGAGTGAGACTGGCTAATCTTGTAAGCCAGTTAGAAAAAGCAGAAAAATTAGGGAACCAGTTGCAACAAGATGTAACTACGTCAGGCGATCCTAAATTGGATTTTGTCGGTGCTTTATCTGACCCCAATCAAGTTAAAGTTTTAGAAGACGAAGAAAATATTATTAAGGATATTAAAGAGGAAAAGCAGGACTCGTTTATAATTACTGATAAGCAATTAAGGGCAGATATTGCCAGATTGGAAATTTTGAAAGAATCAACGGATAGTTGGCGAGAAAAAGTTTTATATTTAAAGGAAATAGCTAGGTTAAATAACATATTAACTCAAGAAGACCCTTTTGATATTACTATTAAGCCTAAGGATTTGGTAACTCCAATGGAAATGTTGCCTGATAAGCTGGAAGGTGTAGACCCAGGAGATCTAAAACCTCACGAACCTGAAACAAGACCTATCGGTGAAATAGTAGAGGAAATGGAAGAATACAACACAGCATTAGAGTATAGTAGCGGTATAACCGATGCTTTTTTTGAGAATGTACGAGTTCAGGCAGACGCATCAAGCTCTGTGTTGGAAAAAGTGTGGGCGAATATGGCGAATATATTTATTGCACAAGTCCAACGAATGATAGCAGAATGGATTGCTTTTCAATTAATTATGGCAGGAATTAATTTAATAACTGGTGGTGGTGGCGGTATAGGTGGCGCTGTTGCAGGTGGTTTAGGTGGTGGTGGTACTGGAGATTCTCTTGGCAAAATAAACAATTCAATTCAAGCAATGAATAAAAATATGATAGAGCAAGGTGGGGTAAATGTAATTGTTAATGCTCCCGATATTGATGTAACGGTAGAACGAAATAGAGGCAAAGAAAATCAAATGGAAAAAAGCGGGGTGAATTTAGATGACATTCGTAGCTGAAATATATAAAGATGGTGATTGGCAAGATATAAATGATTATGTTATAATAGGAGCGGTACCTTATTATGAAAGAAATATAGACTGGTCACCTGTTAGTACTACTTTGAAAATTCAGATTTCAAATACAGTACCCTATAATATTACTTGGGAAGATAAGATAAGGCTTACCATTGACGGAGTATTTATTTATGGAGGATATGTTATTGACCCTGGCTATAATTATGGAACTCATTATCACGATGTTACTCTGGAGCAGCGGCTTTATAAACTGAGGGAGTTAAATATTTCACACCCGACCCTTTCACCTATATTAGAGATAGGGAATGGGAATAGTGTTGTGCCGTATAAATGGAATTCAAACTCTTGGTATCATTTACCTATCCTTAGTTATTTATGGACTTTACAAGGGTGTTTTATAGCAGCCGGTCTAACACTCGATACTTCATTAGTGCAAGAAAAAGAGTACCGATGGACTTACAGATTTCATGAGGAAGGAGCGTTTAGTGCTAAAATTGTTAAATTTAAAGACCTAGTGATTGATAGAAATATGCTATATTGTTTAAACCAAAATATAGCTACTCGTTTTGAAAAAATAGAGGGGGAAGAATATTCGTTTAAAAAGTATCGGATTAAAATTTGGGATTTCGTGCAATTATCAATGCAGCTACTTGGGCTTGGTATTTTTCAGATAGGTATTGATGATTTCCAATTAGTGCCTGGTGTTAGTGATGGATTAGTGGATAACAAAAATAATTATCCAGTTACGAAATATAGTATTATTGACAATGATATTTATGCTTTTCGTTCTCAACATTTTATTAGTGAGGAGTTTGGTTATGACCATTCAACAGCAGTAGCTGATTATTTGATTAATGTAGGATCGACAGAAGATCCGGAACATATAATTATTGCTAAGTCACGACAATATTATTCTGATAATACGAAAGAGACGCCTCTTTGGTTTTTTCATTACACTAATGAATTAGAAGGATCAACATCAGATTTTACGACTGCAAGTATAATGAATAATTTTGCAATATTAGCTTATAGACCTACGACTATCCCAGGGACGGATGTGGATACGATATTTTATAATAAATTTAAATATGGATTGAATGAATTTTATCATTGGCATACAACAAAAAATTATGTACGTGAAGAAATAACAAGCAAAATTCAACTGACAAAAAAAGCAGTTTTGTCTCATAAAATAGATTTTACAAAAAGAGTAAGTATAATTAAACAAGTGGAATTTACATTATGAGTAGCGCTTCAGATTATGGCATATGTTTGCCGAAGTTTAAAAAGGATGATGCTTCAGAGGTTACTGTCGACTGTTGTACAGGCACTAAGTCCTATAACGCTGATTACCTTACCCACGAGAGCGTGTTAACCGGTCATCGTGAGTTTATCGACAAAGGCGTGCATTTGAACATTACTTTGGATGTAAATATTTATAAGGAGAGCGACTCCGAGGCTAAGCGAAATATCTATTCATCTTACTTATTTCAGCCGGTAAAATTTTGGTGGAACAGAAATTATCCGAATATACAATTAAAAAATGGTGGAGATGCTTACTTCATTTTGTCAGAAGTAACGCCTTATTTTAAGAACACGCCACTTTTTCACGATGGATTGTTACTGGTTTTTAAAAGCATTGATTATGTTAAATCTGATTCAGGTTTGAAATTGAGAGTAACGAAGGACGGCAAGCGGCGTGTAACCAAAGATGGTAAAAAACGAATAATAAAAACATAGGAAAAATTTATGAAAGTATTTATTTTAAGTTTAATTTTAATTAGTGGAGTTATATTCGGGCAGGATAGTGTGACTATATCTGACTTGCCGAATACAACTTCGCTAAACAACGACTATTTATTTGAGACGGAAAGCCCGACTACGAGTTATAAGGTGACTTGGTTGAATCTACGGACTCAAATGGGAACTGATGGTATACCTGCATTAGGTATCAATACAGTGCCATCTACTTACGAGTTAAATGTAGCGGGCGATATAAATTTTACAGGCACACTTTATGACAACGGTGTTGCAACCGGACTATGGAATTCAAGCGGTTCTAATGTTTACTACAGTACGGGTAATGTTGGAATAAATGATGCCACTCCAAGTTATGAATTAGATGTGAATGGAACTGGCAGATTTGTAGATAGTTTGCTTAGCAACGGTGTGGCAAAATTAGGCGATATTATAATAGGTTCTTCTGCAATAGTAATGCCAAATAATTCTGCAATAGGTGATGTTAGAATGGGGGGTAGTTATCTTGATTTTTATACAACACCAAAAATAACAATGCAAGTAGGTGATTTTGGATTAGGTACTACAACACCAGCTTATAAATTAGATGTAATTGGTACGGGAAGATTTACAAGTGATTTATATATTAGTAATGAAGTTGGGGTAGGAACAACCTCCCCCGACGAAAAACTTGAAATAGAATGGAGTGCAAATGTAGATGTAGAAATAGGGAGAGGCACTACCGATACAGATGTAACATTTTTAACATTAAGAAGCCCCAACGGAACTAAGTATTATATTACAGTAACTGACGGCGGAGCGTTATCCGTTTCAGGTTCAAAACCATAAGGAGGAAAATGAAATTTTATTTATTCTGCTATAATGGTGAAACGATTATAGCACTACGAGTTGGTAATTTATTGTTCTCTTTTTGTAGTTTTAATAATAAAGTAAAGAACTTTATATTTATGTTAATGCTGATGACAAGCGCTAAGATGGCGATGGTAAATGAGCCGAGTTATCGGATAACAAAACCGAGCAATGAAATGAGAGTAACAAAAGACGGAAAAATGAGAGTTACAAAAACTCAAAAAAAAGTAGAGTTGAGAGTAAAGGTATTTTTGGAAGGAGCATATAAAAATTAAAGTTTCATATGAAACATAATAATTGAGGGATAAAATGAAAAGATTAATATTACTATCATTTTTAATTTGTGGAATAATTAAGGCACAGATAACGGAGATAGCGTCATTAATTCCGCGAGATTATAATAATGTACCTGTTACGGTTATGTTGATTTATGACGAAGCAACAAAGACATTCACTCCGTTAGCAAGTGCGGCGGGTGATAGTTTAATTACGGAAATAGATGGTATAATTCCGCGGGATTACAATAATGTGCCTGCTTCGGTTATGGTTACTTATAATGCTGCGACAAAGGAGTTTCGGGCTTGGAGTGGTTCGGGTGGTGGTGCTGGTGGTTCAGATACAGCAAGATACATAGTCGACGAAAGCGGTAATATAGTGGCGCAGGGTATTAGCGGCGTTGTGGGCGTGACGAAACTTTTTACTCCGTTTTACCAAATCGACACGAATATACGTGTTACTGACGATAGTTGGATTGGACTGGGGAGCGGAGATGGGCAGATAGTATTTGATAACCAAGCAACTGACGAGGTTAATATATTAAATGCTTTTGTGGGAATAGGAACGAGTACGCCGTATTCTCTCTTGCATGTTTATGATGATAACAGCCAAACGGGAATAAATGTCGGAGCGTTAATTGAGCAAGACGGAACGGGAGATGCCAAGCTGCAATTTAACTTATTTGGTGCTCAAAGATATTCGTTCGGGATAGACAATTCGGATGGTGATAAATTAAAGCTTTCAAGTGGTGCTGTATTAGGACTAACTAATATATTCGCTATTGACCCTGCGACTGGATTCTTCGGTTACGGTACACAAAATCCAGCATCGCCATTTCATATTTATGAGAATACAGGCAGTACAGGTAGTAATACAGGGCTAACGGTAGAGCAAGACGGTGTTGGTGATGCGAAAATAAACTTGTTCTTAACATCTTCGCAACGATGTAATTTAGGACTTGATAATACTGATAAT
>JAAEQR010000167.1 GCA_024231215.1 PVC group bacterium
AATAATAAAATCGGTCACAAAAGAATCAGTACCCATCAGGAAAGGCAGGAAATATGTAAGGGGTAAAACGGCAAAAGTAAAAAGAAAAACCCATAGGGCATATGTATCAGTGGTTTAGGGCTTAACTTAATGACATTGCCCCCGAGGGACAGGAACCAACACGAAAACCGTGCTATTTTTTACCGACCTAAGCGCCATGCACTATGAGCCTATGTTATGTGTATGTTATTCAAGGATATCTCCATCCTTAAATACAACTTTTTTTATTTCAAAATTAATCTTCCCTTTCCCGTTGTATTTGTAATCATCAATATTCTCTCTCAAGTATTCATAAAACCTTCCATCATTTGTTTCGGAAAAGTAGTTTATTTTATAACCCGATGTTGAATGAATACTAAAGGTTTTTGATGGACCGAGACCATCTTTAATCTCATACAAGCAATCTTGTATTCTAACAATCTCTTCGTTAAACCTATTTAAGTAAATTATATCGAATTTTATATCTGTTACTAGTCTTGGGTGTACGACAAATCTGTTTCAAGCAACTTTTTTAGTTAATTCTCTTATTCTGTGCCACTTATCACTTTTGTAGATAGCTCTGAGGTTTGCAATTTGTTGAAATCCTGTTTTTGTCCATCGTTGTCCACTTAGTTTCA
>JAAEQR010000168.1 GCA_024231215.1 PVC group bacterium
CCCTTCCCGAAAGGGAAAGGACTGTTCCATCTGGATAGTAGTGCCGTAGCACATGGGAATAAAAATTTAGTCCGTAGTGCGTTTTATCTAAAATGGCTTTTCTGCTAATTTCCATGACTTCCAGATTTTAAGATTGAATAATTGGATTCAAGGATGTTTTCTATATCAGAGAGTTTGTAGTAGAATTTGCCATTTAAGCGGCTGTAGGGGAGAACCCCGCTATCTCGAAGGGATTGCAAGGTTCTTTTACTAATGTGTAATACTTGCATGACATCCTGTCCGTCAATCCACGCTTCATTAAATTTCTCCAAGCGTGTTTTTTTGAATACTTCCAGGTATGATTTTATGGTTTTAATCTCCTGAGAGAGTTTTAGTAAGATTTGAATTACTTCGTTCACAGCTTCACCCTCCCTTTTTTAATGAGGTAATTGGCAGCTTGCTGTTCAATTTCCTCCTTTGATAATTGTTTGTTTGACAATAGCCATGTATCAAGTTCTTTACGGTTGAAATACAATTTTTTACCGTTGGGTTTGTACGATGGCACAATTCCGGTACTTGTCATTTTATAGAGGTGTGAATGTGATACCTCTAAATAGATGGCTGTTTCGTTAAATGTTAATACTTCCTTTTTGAGCATATTCTGCTCATTAAGCATTTGTTCAATGCTTTCTAGTTTTGTTAAAATAATTGAGTCCATTGTATCATACTTAAATTTGATAATGGACTTCTGGCCAAAAGTCATCATTGATTGTCAATGATAGGTGCAAGATATGTTAGGAATTGCCTTTATTTTAGGGTGTTCTTGGAGGTGTGGTGTGGGGTGTGGAGTGTGGTGTGTCCTGAAATTCCAATACAATGGTGGTTTGTTGCAAAAACAAACAAAAAAATAAGTAAAAAAAGAAAATAAGTGCGGAGTGTGGTGTTCTACTTTAGACTATTAATTGCCCTAATTATTAAGTTTGCTTTAGCAGGTTTCTTTAATTCTCTGAAATCACCTCTTTCATATAATGTGCCATCTTCTTTTAGAAAACACTTAATAGTAACTGTCCAATGTTCTTGCCCAAAATGTTCAACAAGTTTTTCCACATTATGTATTCGTTTGATAAAGTAGGCGAGTTCGGATTTGTTTCCTGTCCATGTAATTTTATTCTCGATTGGATCACCTGAAAAAATCTTCTTAAAATCTGTCAGTTTAGTATCTTCTGCAATAAAAATTCCGTCTTTTTTCAATGGCTCCCAGAGATATATTAGCTTACTATGTTCCCTGACATAGTTCTTTAATTTGAACGAGTGGTATATGGGTTTCTCTTTTTTAGCTTTTTCCTTTTTAGGTGTTATATGTTTCTCTTGCTTTGTAATAGAATAGAATTGTGGAACAGTTTCATTGAAAAATTGATAGTGAATATCTTCCAGTACAAGAATTTCAGTTCTTAAATAGTCTATCCCCATGTTTTGTACTTCTAAAAACAATTGAATTGCCGTAGCTTTAAGAAAGTGTATTATGTGGGTATTTTCTTTATGTGATTGGTCTGTCTTTTTAAGATTATCAATGTCAATATATTCCGAACCATAATTATGCTGAATGATTTCGGATATTGTTTCCAATAGGGGAAATAACTCTTTCTTCAAGGAATTATAAACAAGGTTTATCCTGATGTTTTCAGATTCATTTTCAAAGAATAATGATTTTACTTCATTGGTGTATTCTGTTGCTGAACTTGTTATTAAACCAGCATAGTATATTGTTTTGGGTGAAAATGGCTTTATGAATTTAAGTGTAAAAACATTGGGATATGTTAGTGCTTGCGCAGGAAGTTCCGAACTCCAAACTTTATATTGTTCTTTGGTTGCAATATCTTTTAACCAGGGCTTTAAGTTTCCAGTTAATATTTGATGAAAGTTGGCTAATATTATTTTCATACGGATATTTTTTATTTGTCTTATGGAACTCTCTCTGAATTTTGTTATGCTTTATAAATTTAGCAAAAAAGAAATCAGGTTCGTTTCATAGGTCTAATTTTATGCGGTTAGCGGCTTCTTTTTTCTTTTCGTCAATTACTTTTGCGTAAATCTGGGTTGTTTTTAATTCTCGATGTCCTAAGAGTTTGGAAACCGTGTATATGTCCGTTCCCATTGTTAACTGGAGGGTAGCGTAAGTATGACGGGAGCAATGGAAAGTGATTGTTTTGGTAATTCCTGCTCTC
>JAAEQR010000169.1 GCA_024231215.1 PVC group bacterium
ATCTAACCTGTCTGCCATTCGGTTTCACTTTAACTAATGGAAACCGCCGGGAATGGAGAAGGGAAATGCGATTATAAATTTGGGTACCTGAGAGCAATTCCATGCACTTTAACTTATGACCTACTTCTTCGGAGGATATTGAATTGGGCAATGGACGACCAAAAAGGATCTACTCACTGACATTTTGTTGCTGTTATTTTCTAATGCAACTTTCCATCGAAACATCGACTATTTTCGATGGGTATTTCACCTGCCATCATTTGGGTGTGAATCAAAAACGGAATCAGCATTTTTAGTAATTGTTTTGAATTAAAAGGTCCAAAAAAAATTAATATTTTATAACTGGAAAGAGATTTTATTGCCAATGATGGATAGTCAACATTGATAACGGTTTAATAAAAATAAATTCAATGAACATAAAAGAGGATACATTCAAAATGCATATAAAGTTCAAATGGAAAATTCAAAGAGATATGAATGACTTGACCCTAGTCATATTCAAGCAATTCTGGAAGGTGATCCTCCTACGGGCAAAGGAGTTCTACTTCCGATATATAGAAAAGCGCTTTACTATTTGGGGGAAAATCGAATTCGATGGGAATTAATTGAGGCACAAATTGCCTACAGAGATGGGACGATA
>JAAEQR010000170.1 GCA_024231215.1 PVC group bacterium
TCAGGGAATCAATAGATAATTCAGAAATAGATTTAGCTTGTGGCGGAAATGAAAGTATTCTTGTTGTTGACGATGATGAACTTCAGCGCGAAGTTTCCAGTAAACTTTTGCAAAGGCTCGGTTATAAAGTAAGCACCGTTGAAAGTGGTGAAGAAGCCATTAGATTCATGAATAAAATTCCGCAGGACGTTTTAATTCTTGATATGGTAATGCCACCAGGGATAGACGGTACAGAAACATATCGTCAAATTCGTAAGATATATCCAGGTCAGAAAGCTATTGTCGTATCAGGGTTTTCCGAATCCGATAGAGTCATAGAGATTCAGAAAATGGGAGTAAAACAATTTATCAAAAAGCCATTTACGGCCAATGTTTTGGCTATGGCCATCAGAAGCGAACTGGATATAATATAAAAACAGATGTGAATTATAATAGTGGACCAATTTTAGTATTTGTGCCTAACTAGTGACCATCGTTGACTAAAAAAGACAAAACTAAACACAAAACCTAAATTATTATGGTTCTTGAACATAAGTCGTAATGCAGTATCATTCAGTAGGTTATGGAAATATGGTGTGGAGAATCCCAGCCTCTTCGCTTTTAGAGCATCTTGAAGCAAAGCACCTTAAGGGCTCTTAACCCTGAGCAAAGCGAAGGGTGATTATTTTGGGAAACCCCAAGTGCTAAAACGGATGCAATGAGAAACAACTCCTAATTCACAATTAGTAATAGTTTATGTGGTATTTATATATTCTTGAATGTAAAGATGGTTCATATTACACCGGTATTACAAAAGATATTCCCAGCAGAATTAAAAGACATAACGCCGGTAAAGGAGCCAA
>JAAEQR010000171.1 GCA_024231215.1 PVC group bacterium
ACGGTTATACTTAGTCTAAACATAACTTCTAGCGGAGCTAACTTAAATACCACATGGGCTGCCAGAGCGACTTCTCTCGAACGAGCTCGGCAATTTCCTTACATTACGTCGTACATTAGGCATGATCTGGTCTGTGCCGTCGGTGCTACGACATCTCCAAAAATAGGAAATTCCCATATCTATTGTCGTTTCACTTCATCACTATTCACGTGAAATAAACATACAAAACACGGGGATGATAGTGAAAAGGCAATCTAAATCACTTTTAGCTTACGAGATTTCACAACTATCTTAGCTAAAGGGTTTTCCTAAAAGATAAAACATATTGTAAGGTATACGAACAGGGACAAGGTAAATCATGCAATAAAATTTTGAATTTAGACATTTGACTAAATTTTTAACAACAGATAAGGCAACTATCTTAAGAATCGAAAAGCTTCATCTGCTTATTCCTGATTTTTCTTCCGGCAGGATGAAGGAAACACGGTTGATAAGAGCAGGACGAATGAAAATATTGTGATATA
>JAAEQR010000172.1 GCA_024231215.1 PVC group bacterium
ACTTATGGGAATTCAAAAGACCATCGCCCTGACTTGAAACAGGTGGTGCTGTCGATGGTAACGACAGGCCCTGCGGGCATACCCGTATTTATGGAAGCCCTGGACGGAAACAATTCTGACAAGACTTCATTTCATGATACAATAAAAAAAGTAAATGATTTTCAACAGCAGATGCAGGATACGCCCAGTTTTATATGGGTTGCTGACTCAGCTCTTTATACGTCAGACAAGTTATTGTTATTAAATAACTTAAGTATCTTTAAAAACTACCATAAGTACAATCAAATCAATATATTGAGAGTTATTCATAGTCTGATTTTTATGCAAGTTATTGTTTTATAAGAAAAATAAAAAGTCTTAAAATACAATAAGATACGTAAAAATCAACCAATGCCCGCGTTATTTATATGCTAAATATGCCCGTTTTAACCTTTGTTTTTCTAATATTTATATTTATATTTATATAAAAAGAAATGTATATTGACTTGTCAAGCGGAATGCGGTATTATGAATATGTTCGGAATCGGTGATTCATCGGAAAGCTGCAACTGACCTTAAACTGCAGTTTCTTAAATTGCCAATGTTTCCATATCCAAACCATACAGGAGCAAAAAAATGGCCTCGAATAAATCCAGGCAAAAAAAATGTTCTTCTTTTTTCAATAAGTTAACTGGAAAAATCTTGAAAAAACTGCTTATCCGCGCAGGGTTTCCGTACTACAAAGCACCCCGTCTGTACCAATGGCTGCCGGTTTTTCTTCTTCTTCCGTTCCTGGAGGAGGACACTCTTAATGAACTCAGCGAAAAGCATGGAAAAGAGCTTCGCAAGCTGTATGTCATTTTAGTGAATTGCCCGGATGCTTTTGACAAGCTGATGAGCCTGCTCTCCGCCCCCCTGTTTTTAAATTTGCTGGAAGAATTTGATCAAAGCGATGAAACAGGGAAAAGCCGCAGGAGAATTCAGATCATCATTGATGACACTCAATCTGCAAAGTTCGGCAAGATGATGGAATTTATACATAAATTATTTGACCATTGTGAGAAAAAATATATTATGGGCTATAATTATGTTTTAGTTTTGGTTTCTTCCGGGGATTTTGTTTTTCCTTTGAATCTGTCATTATGGCTGCCGAAGGACCATGCCGATCACCGCTCAAAAAACGATATAGCTGCGGATGTTATAAATTCTTTGGATGAACTGGCTAAAAAGAACAATAAAACGCTTCAAGAGGTTGAATTTACAGCCGACAGCGCTTATTGCGTGCAGAAAGTCATCAAGGCGGCCGGCGATGCCGGACTGAGAGTTGTCACCAAACCATCAAACACCCATAAATTCGATGTGGACGGCGAGAAGTTAACGCCGAAGGAACTAATTGAAAAGGTTAAAAATTTAAAGTGGAAGTGTCTGGGCGGAGGCGAATATTATCAAAGAATCACGGCCCGGCATCACGTTTACGGGGAGGTCGTGCTTGTCGTCAGAAAAAGAGTTTTAAAAAATGGCAAGACGATCTGTGACGTTATTATGTGTAACAGACTGATTTATACCGCTACACGCATAGACAGCCGATACAGATGCAGATGGGAAATTGAAATGCACTTCAAATATTATAAACAACATTTGAAATTGGGAAAAACACAGTTTCGTAAAATCGGCGCGATTAGAT
>JAAEQR010000173.1 GCA_024231215.1 PVC group bacterium
ATATTATTAGTTCTTTCATTACAGGCAATTATTTTTTCATATGCCGTTACCTCTGTGCACCTAGGACATTTATCTGATTTCGATTTCCTCTTATCCGCATTTAATCTGCATAGATTTTGGCCCGGTGGTGATATTTTCAAGATTCTCTCATCTCGATTCGTCTCTGTTGTTGTGTCGGTGTCATTGGTTCTAGGTAGTCGTTGGTAGGTTTCCACTGGGTAAACGCACCCGTAAGATCCTTCACCCAATAAGGTTACATAGCTTGCCGATGCTCGCATAATTCTTCTCTTTTCTAGAGATTTTGAAATCTTGCGACTCGTAAAATGAATTAGTTTTCTCCTTGTGTCCATATGGATAGCTACAATTTCCATTCCCACTTCCCATTTATTCAATTTGATTCGTTCTTTTTCTGCCGAGGCTCTTTCATTGTAATTTTTTAGTATAATGGTAATTTCCTCTCCTTTTTCCTCCGAGGCAAATCTCAAATTCACATCTTTTTCCTCCATCAGGATCCAATAGTCGCGCCGTCAATTGAAATTTCCCGCCGATGTTCTTTGACAATATAAGTTATGTAGTACGCGATGGATAATTTTATTTCCGCAGGTTTTACATGGCGGCGGGTATCATTTTTCAGTAGTTAGTTCGGCG
>JAAEQR010000174.1 GCA_024231215.1 PVC group bacterium
CTATCCTCTTTCCCTCCACAGCCCTCTTCCGATCTTGGTCCATCTTCTTTTTTATCTTGTCCCCCCCCCC
Source organism: PVC group bacterium (assembly GCA_024231215.1). Lineage (GTDB taxonomy): Bacteria > Omnitrophota > Gorgyraeia > B26-G9 > B26-G9 > JAAEQR01. The sequence continues at coordinate 71 of JAAEQR010000174.1, forward strand.
ATCTAGGTCCATCCACTTTCACATCTCATCCTCCTCCTAATTTGGGTCCATCAACATTCACATCTAATCCTCCTCCTAATCTTGGTCCGTCAACATTAATATCTAATCCTCCTCCTAATTTGGGTCCATCAACATTGACATCTAATCCTCCTCCTAATCTTGGTCCGTCAACATTAATATCTAATCCTCCTCCTAATTTGGGTCCGTCAACATTAACATTTAATCCACCTCCTAATTTTGCATTCGTGTCAACTTTGATATCAGCATTAATTCCAGTATCTGCTTTTACACCTACATCTAGTATAAGAACATAATTTTACCTAATCCTTTCAAACTTGAACTTGCTCCAGCATCAACTTTTCCTTTTCCATAACCATAACTGTCGCATGCACACGTATCTTTTTTTGCGTCATTCCATTCCATTCTAGGTTGATGAGGCCTGTTAAATTTGATGGGATCTACCATTACATCGGAGTCTAATTTAACTTTAGCTTTAACATCAGGTTTACCACCTAAATTAACGTCGACGCTAGCTTTAACATCAGGTTTACCACCTAATTTAACATCGACGCCAGCTTCTCCACCAACTTTGGTATTCACATCTGTATTAACACCTAGGTTAACATCAACTTTTGCACCACCACCTAAATTAGCGTCTACTCCTAATCCTCCTCCGAGGTTTGCGTCTGTTTTTACACCTACATCTAGTATAAGAACATAATTTTACCTAATCCTTTCAAATTTGAACTTGCTCCAGCATCAACTTTTCCATAACCATAACTGTCGCATGCACACGTATCTTTTTTTGCATCATTCCATTCCATTATAGGTTGATGAGGCCTGTTAAATTTGGTGGGATCTACCATTACATCGGAGTCTAAGTTAACTTTAGCTTTAACATTAGGTTTACCACCTAAATTAACGTCAACGCCGTTTACTCCAAGATCAGCCTTAACTCCTCCTTTTCCGCCGATTCCGGCACCTAAAATTTAACAATTTGAAACATACCTAAATTAACGTCAACGCCGTTTACTCCAAGGTCAGCCTTTACTCCTCCTTTTCCGATTCCAGCACCTAAAATTTAATAATTTGAAACATACCTAAATTAACATCGACGCCATTGACTCCAAGGTCAGCCTTCACTTTTCCTTTTCCACCGATTCCGGCCCCTCCTTTCATATTAGCATCAATATCAACCCCCATATCTAAATTTGCATCAGTTTTGACATCGATTCCGGCTCCTCCTTTTCCGCCGATTCTGGCTCCTTCTTTCATATTAGCATCAGTATCTACCCCCATATTTAAATTTGCATCAGTTTTGACATCGATTCCGGCTCCTCCTTTTCCGCCGATTCCGATTCCGACTCCTCCTTTTCCGCCGATTCCGGCTCCTCCTTTTCCGCCGATTCCAACTCCTCCTCTTATATTAGTATCTGTATCTACCCCCATATTTAAATTTGCATCAGTTTTGACACCAATTCCGGCTCCTCCTTTCATATTAGCATCAGTATCTACCCCCATATTTAAATTTGCATCAGTTTTTACATCCATATCCACATCCATCTCAGCGGCGGGTCGAATGCCGCCGCCTAAGCTAGCACCAGCACCTGCCTTTCCAGCAGAGGCACATGCTCCACCTCCACCTCCACCTACGTTTATGTTGACACCTGCATTAACATTACCCATATTATTTAATAATATTTATGAAATATTTAAATTTATATAATAGATATATTTAAGTATGCAAATATTATAAAAATGAATACACTAATTTAAATTATTGAATTTGATTCACTAATTTACAAAATAACTAAAAAAGACCCTTGAGGGTCATAAGCCACTTAAGCGGCTATATTTATATCAACATCTACATTGATTTCCAAATCATTTCCATTATCCTCGAAATAATCTTCTCCTCCAAGCTCAATAATTTCACCATCATCACTATATTTTGAGACCTCTTCTTCTTCCTCTTCTAACTGACGAGTTTTTGAGTCTTCATCTAAGTAGTAGTCTTTATTATTTGGTAGGTCCTTGAAGTCTTTTTCATCCCATTGTCTTGAGTCATTAGGATCTCTATCCTCTAAGGGGGCTTGCTCTAGATCTTGATTTTTAACTTCTTCATGGCCAACCTCTATTTCGTTGTTACCTTGACTTTTTACAGATAAATTATCTTCGAATTGGAATTTTGGCTCCATCTCATTATCTTCAACTTCCTCCATCTGGTCATGAATCATATGTTCATCACCTACACACACTTTTTCATCTCCATGAGCTTTAGTTGCAATTTCAATATTTTCTATTTGAACTTGAGCATTAGGTTCACGAATATCAACTATAATGTCATCTTCACACTTATCCTGAGCTAAATCATCTTCTTCTTCAACTCTAATTTTGTCTCTGCCATTAATTTTAGCTTCTTTTTCATTTTCTTCAACATCTCCTTTTTTTTGAATTGCACTTTCAGCCTTATTTTCCTCTACTTGATGAGCAGTTTCCTTTTCCTTTATTATAACATCAACGGGTTCATTTTCTCCAATGTCTTTCTCATAAACTTCTTGTTTATCAATATCAATCGCCATATTGTCTTTATTCAAGTCATTTTCTTTATTTAATTGCTCCTCAGCAATATCTTTAAGTCCTGTAGATTTCAATCCTTCTGATTTCTGCTCTGACTTACAACTTGAATTGCATATTCCCACTTGAGATTTTGGACTTATTGTTCCCATATATGTTTCGATTTAATTTCTCATTCCTTAGAGTTAATTTATATGACTTAAGTTGATATTTAATTTTGGTCTAATAATTTACTTAGAATATAATAGCAAATAATATTAAATTATCAATACTTAATATTACACAATAGTTATTCTTTATCATTAATTAAAGCTATTTCTTTATTAAACAACTCCTTGAACTCAATTTCTTTTCCTTTCTCTAAATTTGAATTATAATAAGAAATTCTCTGTTTAGGTTCAACAAAGCTATTAAACAATCCACTTGCAAAGTGCTGACAATTATGTTTATCTATTGTATATTTAGGATATTTAAGTGCATAATTC
>JAAEQR010000175.1 GCA_024231215.1 PVC group bacterium
AGGAAAGAAATTTTGGAGTGGTTGAATGAAAAAGAATAAGATAATTGATTTTGACTGGTGTAAATACAGCCATGCATTTAAACTTGGTTCGACAGTAGTACTTCATAATCATATTTGCGAAAGATGGCACTTTCATTTATGGATTGATTTAGGTTTTAGATGCTTAGAAATATCTGTAAATGCTAATTATGATTACACGGATTACGGAAGAAATAAAGAATTTTAAAATAAAAATGGAGGTGAAGAAAAATGACAACAGACGTTTTGGTGTTGAACGCAGGATTCACTGCTTTAGATATCATATCCAAAGAAGAGTCTATCAGGATGCTCTATACAAGCAAAGCCTACACAGTCGTCGAGAGTGAAAGAACTATTTCTTCGCCTTCGATTACAATGAGGGTCCCAAACGTTATAGCTTTGCTGAATTACAAGTCTATCCCTAAGAGAAAAGTAGGTTTTTCAAAATTATCAGTAATTTACAGAGACAATCTAACCTGTCAATACTGTGGTGAAAAGTTTACTATGAGAGATTTAACTATCGACCATATTATTCCTAAGTCAAGGTGGGCTAAAGTCAAAAGAACATCCAAGAGAAACTGGACAACATGGGAGAATTGTGTATGTTCATGCATCTGGTGTAATAACAAGAAAGGCAATAGATTATTGGAAGAAACTGACATGAAACTGTCAAGGAAGCCCTATATTCCCAAGTATCTTCCAAAGTTGATTATTGACTTCAAAAGGGCAGAAAATAAAGGCTGGCTTCCATTCACAGGGTGGAATGTTCGATTGATTAATAGCCCTAAATGATAGATGTTTTATAAAATATATGTAAAAAAAATAAAAAATAGTTTACTTTTTCTATTATTTTATTATATTTATAATATAAGTAATAAAGTTACTAACAGCAATTTAAAAAACACTAACTTAAAATTGGTTTAAAAGATAGTAACTTGTATAAGACCACTAACAGCAATTTAAAAACTTTCTATTGGTGAAATTAAAAAGTGGTCTGTTAATAAGAATACACACAGCAAATTTAAAAACTTATTGGTTCGATTCCAATATTATTCGCTTGAATGATAGCAATGGTGCAAAAATAGTATTCTATTAGAAGATTAGTCACAGCAAAACAAATTTATGGTTAGAAACAAATTTTAAAAATTTGAATAGCAGGTTCAACCCCCTGCCATGGTCTTAGGACCATGTAAATCTAAAAAACTAATCTGTATATAAGATGACTCACAGCAAAATTAAACTACCAGACTGTTAATCTGACAAAGTAATTTATGTCATCTGCTATACAAAGGGAGGTATTAAATGTTTAATCAAAAACAAAATTCTCTTTTTGAAGTCCCAAACTCAAAGCAATCTACAAATTCTAATCCTTTTATACATGAGGGGATGAAAAAATCTTCAGAAACTCTGTCAGGAAATATGGCAAAGAAATATTCTACTACAGGTAATGATTTCGTGGATCAATTTGGGAAACTTGGTTCTTATAGAGAATTAAGATCTTTTGAAGAAATTTCAGAAGATACACAAGCTCTGTGGAATAATGATCCACTAACATCAATTAAGTTCATGTTTTTCATAAGAGCTATTACAAGAAGTGTAACTTTATTTGATGGGACAAAGACAACTTCTGTTCAAAGAGGTTCTGGTCTTAAGCATGAGGGCATTATGAGAATGGTATGGCTTCATATTAATAATCATGATGCATTCTGGAAGAACATTAAATTGTTTGTTTCCACAGGCTCGTGGAAGGACATATTTCAAATGCTTCAATACGACCTTGAATATCATGGATGGGATGGTAGAGTTCTTAATTGGAAGGAGTTCGGAAATCTAATTCTTGCTGGATTAGAAAATCCAAATACTTCTGAGTTAGTTAAGAAGTATCTACCTCAAATTAAGGCTAAGAGCAAATGTTCCACATTAAAAACCCAGTCTAATACTTTAATTGGCAAATGGATATGCTCGTTTATGAAGATTAATTATAAAGAGTATAGAGGACTTAAATCTGGCGGAAGTGCTCACAAATGGCAACAATTGATTTCTAGAAAACTTTTTGATTCAATTGATTTTGCTTCAGTACACGGTAGAGCTTTAACACAGCTTGTTTCATCTAAGTTTTTAGCTAACAACGGACTTGAAGAAAAATACAATAATTGGATTGAAGCACAGCCTGTAGCTAAATATACTGGTTATGTCCATGAACTCATGAATGGAGTATCTACTAACATGAAGCCTTATCAAATTAATACTATCAATAAGCAATTTGATGGGTTAGTAGAGACAGGAAGAAAAAATGTTGATGCAAATTCTAAGTTTATAGTAGTGAGAGATACTTCGGGTTCTATGGGATCTGAAGCTAAAGGAACAAAAGTGAGTTGTTATAACATAGCGAAAGCTCTTGCCCTTTATTTTTCGGAATTTCTTGAAGGTCATTTTGCAAATTCTTGGATCGAATTTAATTCAAGCGCTAAAATGCACCAATGGAAAGGAAATACTCCAGTTCAAAAATGGACGAGTGATAAAAGCAATTATATTGGGAATACAAACTTTCAATCAGTAATTCATCTTTTAGCTTCCATTAAACAGAATGGAGTAGAAGAAAAAGATTTCCCTATAGGAATACTTTGTATCTCTGATGGTGAGTTTGATCAATCAGAATTAGGATCAACTAATGTAGAATCTGCAAGACGAAAACTAATAAATGCAGGATTCTCAAAAGAGTATGTTGATAATTTTAAGATAGTACTTTGGAATCTCCAATCATATTACTATGGTAGAGAAACTGGAGAAAAATTTGAAACGTACGGAGACGAAGAGAATGTATTTTACTTCTCAGGATATGAAGCTTCAATTATAGCTTTTCTTTTGGGAGTTGAAAAGAAAGAGGATCAAGTGCAAAATACTCCAAAAACAGCTGGAGAGTTATTCGATTCTGCTATGGATCAAGAGATTCTTAACATGATTCGAGTCTAACATATATTCTATTGCTTCATGATCATAAACCCCTTAGATTAATTTCTAAGGGGTTTATTGTATTAAATTTACTTGATTTCTAATTGTTTAACAACTGGTTTGTGTTCTTCCTTCATTGGGACTTCAATAATTAGAATTCCATTTTCAATTTTTAAATTAATCTTGTCCAAGTCCATCTTGTCGTTGAAACAGAAGCTTGTTTCAAATTTCTTTTTGGAAATGTCATTCCAGACTTCCTTGCTCTTGCATTCTATATTATCCCTAGATGCTGAAATAATTATTGTCTCTCCTTCTCTCTTCACGTCAATGTCGTCCCTGTCAAACCCTGTGATAACTATTTCCAAAACTACCGTGCCATTGTCTGTTATATGGCAAGCTGTCTTTGGATGTTTTGGTGCTTCTGGTATGTAGGAAATGTGATAGTTGGTCCAGTAGGGATCGATAGGCTTCAAAAAGTAAGGATCACAATTTGTTGTGTAATCACCATTGTAAGTAAAAGTGTCTATTGATCCACTTGTTAGTGCTGGAGTTGTAACACTATCAATGACGTTAAAGACTTCATCAATCATGTTACCTAATAGCATGGTGCTTGAGTAGGTTTTGTTCATTTGTACCTCTTCGCTATACTGTCTCTTAGATCAGTTAGCTATTTTTTATATTTTGAACCCATTAGGTGTTCAATTCTATTTATTAGTAATATTAAACCTTTGGAATATTTTTATCTATCTTATTGTCAAAACTATTTTTTACTTTGCTTCCTGTGTATTGTCCTATCCCAAGCGCTAATATCTTAAATGAATAATCGTATACTTGCTCTTTAATTGAAATATATGTGAACAAACTGCATATAAGCCCAGCAAACAAAACGATCAATGATTGAAATACAGAAATAAACATAACAGTTCTTGTGAGAGAAAACTCCCCAGTAGGTAAATAAAAAATTTTGCAAAACCAGTTTTTCGATTCAGGATTTATGTCTTTCTTATTAATTTCTGAAATTTGTTCATTCTTTTTCATATTTATTAGTAATTTTTTTGTATAATAATTTCAAAAAAGTATTATATTTATATTAACTGAATGAGGAACTAATTATGGATTGTGGAAAATGTGGAAAGGAATTACAAAATGTGTGCAGGAGATTCAAAGAACACAAAGAGTTTCAATGCAAGTATGAAGAAATGCACCAAATGAATTTGGAAGAGTCAAACATGATAGAGGAGCTTTTAAATGAAGATTTTTTTGAAGAAGAGAATTAAATATGAAAAATAGATACTACAACATAATATCTGAGGAAAAATTACCGGAGGTATTTGTGGAAATTACAGAATTATCATATACAAAGAAAATTGAGATAATTCTTGAATTACTAACAAAATATGACTCGACTGTTGTCTCAAATTCTCTGCAGGAATATAAAAGAGAATACATTGATTTGAAAAGAGTAAACATAGGACGCATTAAAAATCAACTAATGTATTTGTGTAAGAAGTTTGAAAAGGAGATCGCATGAAAGTAAAAATACTTGAAAGATTTGGATCATGGAGGGGTGTTGCAGATTCCGCCAATACAACCATTCACAAGAAAGAAGGAACAAAAGAACCCTCTGAATTATGGAAGAAACGAATGCTCTTATGTGAACATTCTCCAATTAGACAAATTCAAATAAAAGCAAGATGGGAAGATTTGAAATCTTGGGTCTCAGTTCATTTTGTGAGGCATAAATTTGGTATTGAACATTGGGTAAGAACACAGAGGACAGATCGAACGGGAATTGATAGGAATGGGCTTTCTCAGGATGTTTTAGTAGAGCATGAGTTTCTTATTAATGCACAGGCGATTATTTCTATATCGAGAAAGAGACTATGCAAGCAGGCAAGCAAAGAAACCAGACAGGCATGGAATGACTTCCTTTACAGTATTATAGATTTAGAACCAGAATTATTTCAGGCATGTGCTCCCGATTGTATATATAGAGGGTATTGTTACGAGTTTAAAAGTTGCGGGTTCCATAAGACAGACGAGTTTAAGGAAGGATTGAAAATATATAGAAAAGGGATAAATGAATGAATAAGTTATTGTGTTTATGTTTATTGGTATTGAGTTTATTTGTGTCGTGCATGGATTATGAGAATGTAGATATCACTATTATTGACGAGGAAGGAAATAAATATATAGCTAAAAATGCTAACGTTTATATTAATGAATCTGTAAATTATTTTTTCGATGAAGTACAAGTGTGCACCTACATTGGGGAAAGTAAAAAAGAATTTAAAATAAGAAAGTTGAACATTAAAACAATGATAATAAAAAACATGAATAGGATTAAGAAATGAAAGTTAATGACATAGTGTGGAGTATAATTTATAAAAAATGGGCAGAAGTTGTCAAGGTAAAAAGTAAGTTTGTAAAAATTAGATTTCATGACTCTAAGAAAACAAAAAAGATTCTTCAAAAAGATTTGATACCTTTAGATATTAATACTATTGTTTTTAAAGATGAAACATTTAGGAAAACAAATTATGTAGTGCATTCGATATCGCGTTTTGATACTTGTGTTAATGTACATTTTTTTGATATCAAAATTTATAGAAAATTTGTTGATAATTTACCATTAAATAGTTTTATCCCTGTAGAGGAAACGTATGTGAAAAAATATTATTCAGCTTCTTATGCTTATCCAGAAACTTGTTATTTTACTTCTTGTAAAATTTATCAAAATTTAATGTATATAGGATCTATGAATTGTGAAAAGTGTGAAAATTTTCATGATAAATATTCTGATGATGAAGGAATTTATGTTGTATGCAAAGACAAGGAAATAGAAAAGAAGAAAGAATTAGTATCTAAAATAAAATCAAAAATAATACATCAAGTAAGATTTAATATTAGGATTGATGATGTTTACATTTATAGAATAACTGGAAAAGAATATAAAGTGAGTCATATTTACAAAATAAATAAAGAAGTCTCTGAAATAACATTTTATTTAAATAAGCATAAAAGTATAAAAGTAAAAGATTATGATATAGATAAATATTTTATTAAAAAGGAGAAAAAAGAAATGAAATACAAAGTAGGAGACAAATTAAAACATAAAACCGGGAATAATATTATAGAAATTGAAAGAATTGAAGAAAGAGGTAAATATCCTTATCATGTTTCTAAGAATAATGGTATATTTTCAGAAGATTATTTAGATGAATATTATATAAAAATGAATAAAAAGGGGAAAGAAATGAAATTAAAAAGACTGGTTGCAGAACTGAGTGGCAAAGAGGACGAAATAATAACATACGCAAAGCTTATCAAAAAGAAAGCGTGCAGTAAAGCAATGATATTTCTTGCAGATAATTTACCTGAATTAAACATGAAAAGAGATGATTTTGTTGAATGGCTTCATGATTGGAATAGAGGGTTTGATGCTAACTGGATTGTTGAAAATTTTCCTTCAAAGAAAATCGATGAGGAAGAAATTGTTTATGACGTGAATAAGCACAAAATTGTATTGCAAAGAGATGATTTTCGTTTGTGGCTCTATTTTCTAAATGATAATGGAATAATAAATAATACTTTGTATTCTGATAATGGCAAATTTATTTGTTCTACATTAGAGGGACCTGAAGTTTATATTAGAAGTAGAATTGAAAATTTTTGCAACGGAGTATTGTACTATGCCATTGAAACAGACGAACAACTAGCGCGGGTATTTAGAAGTCATTTTAGTTTAGGATAATGGAGAACGTGAATTGGTTTAGATAAAATTTTACAACATATTAAAAAGGAAAATAAGAAATGATAAGATTTGGGATAAAAGATAGTCGAGACTATGAATTTTCTGAAAGTGTGATAGGTATTGCTATTTTTTCTATATGTACTTGTTTTGCAACTTTATTAATTTTTTCAGCAACTAACGATATAAATGCATTAATAATTGGGTTTATTATTTATCAATTACTTAATATAATTAAAGCTTTTTGTAAATTAACTAGTAAATTTTATTCTAATACAAAATTTTTCATTATAGATTGTATACCCATAATAGGTGTATCAATGAGAATTATTGAAATACTCTATAATATATATTTACAAATAATAAAAGCTTTTAAAAGAACAAAACAGGCTTTCATTGAAACTAATAATGAAGAAATGGAATACAGACTTAATAATATAGCTAAAACAAACGAAAGTATAACAAAGAAGATCGAAGAAGTACAGAAAGACATCAAACAAGTAGATAGCAAAGCAACAAGACGAATAGTAAGGGATATGGAAAGAACAGTTAGAATATTAAATTCTAGCTTCTAAAGGAGAGAAAATGAACCTAATTAAAGACAAAGAACAATTCAACAAATTCATAGAGATTCTCCCTAATCTTCAGAATGATGAAGTATACTTTCTTAGTTTAAGTGCTCGTTCAAAATATTTAACCGATGAAGAAAGAGAACATTATAGACTCGGCAGGACAGAGATGTTTGGAAGGACTATCGTAAAGAAAAAAGAAGATTTTGAATTTGCTATGAAAAAACTTGAGGCTAATTTGAAATACAAGACAACAAAGAATGGTTATCCAATTCCAGAAAAAGCCCTTGTAGTATATTGTAATATAAACCCTTCATCAATGATTAAGGCATATAATTTGTTTACTACAGAAATGAACAAATTTTATTATGATACATTTCAAGCTATAAGTAATGATAAAGATCCCACGGTTAATTACGACGGATTTACTAGCATGGAGAGAAAGCTGATGAATGCTGTCCAGAAGTCAAGAGCAAGGAAAGTATATATTGATATTGACATGGATAAAGTAGGTTTGATTACTTTAAGTAGTTTCGAAGATAAAATATACGATAAAGGCATTGAATATCACACTGTTGAAACTCAAGGAGGATATCACATTTTGATTAGAACTAAAACTATTCCTAAGGGCTTCAATTTAGGAAAACTTGTGAAAGATTTTAATGAAATAGCTGTAGAAAATGATGGAGAAGTAGTATTTAATTCAAACCAGATGGTGCCGGTTTGTGGGACATTGCAGGCTGGGAAATTAGTAAAATTTATTTAAGGAGAATAAAAAGTAGTTTACAAGTTTTTAGAATTTTATTATATTTATAATAGAGGTAATAAAAATAATGAGTATTATAGTGATATCTGATTTACATATTAAAAATAAAGAACCTTATCTTTCAGCAACAATTAAATTTTTTGATTGGTTATTAGAAAATTATAAAGATGAAATTATTATTCAATTAGGAGATTTATTTGATGAATCTAGTCCTCACAACGATCTTAGAAATATGGCAAATAAATATTTAACTCAATTTAAAAAAGTATACACAATTGCCGGAAATCATGATTATTCAAAAATTAAAGGATTGGCAACATTACAATTTTCAGAATTTAATAATGTATTCGTATATGATAAACCTACAATTATAGAAATTGAAAATATGAAATGTCTAATGTTACCTTATCTATATACAAATATGAAAGAACAATATGAACAATTGAGAGGTAGATATGATTACGTTTTTACTCATATAACTCCTCCAGAATGTGAATTTGGAGACGAAGGGATTCAACTGAATATGGACAGTGTTTATATACACGGGCACACCCACACGCAATTAGATTTTCTTGATAATAGAAAACAACAACATTACGTTCTTGGTGTTCCGACAACAACGCGTCACTTGGAACACGAACAGGTTCACAGGATAGCTGAAATAAAAGACGATAAAGTTTCTTTCATAGAAGTCCCTCAATATTTCACCTTTAGAACTGTAGAATACGGAGATGAGATAAAAGAAGAGTGGAAGAACGACATAATAAACGTAAAGAATGCTCCGTCAATGAACTCAGTACATGATAAGTATAAAGGGTTTAACATTAGAGATTCAGGTATTTCCTTAAAGGAATTTAATGAAGATTCTGATGATGCTGTATTTGAGTTTAGTGAGGATGCTTTGCAAAAGTATTTCAGTGAATTTAGCAAGGAAGAGGATCTGCCTCGAAATAAACATAATACAATAGCAGGATATTTTGATAAAAACTAATAATATATGAACAAGCAAATTCCAAAACATAAAATAATCGAGATACTAAACGTTCTCAATTTAAAGTTCAAGGACTCCAATGGCAAATGGATAAAGTGTCAGTGTCCTTTTCCTGGTCACAACGATAACAGGCCATCTGCAGGTGTTAATATCCATACTGGCGTATTTAATTGTTTCGGTTGTCACGAGTCTAAGCATATAATAAATGTCGTAATGGATTCATTCAATTGCGACTTCAAGTCAGCCATAAAGATGCTTGAGATAGATGCAGACAGTTCTGAAATGCCAATGTCATATAATTTAAATAAAAATGATGATACTACTCAAGAAAATGAACAAAATTTAAAGTCAGAAAGGAACTTTTCGTCTATGCCTATTGATTTAAGTAAATATTTGTACACAAAGTCAAGAGGGTTCACTAAAGAGTTTTGTGACGAGTTCAATATAGAACTGGCATTATCTGGCCTTTACAAGGATTACATTATCATTCCAATTCACAGCAACAACGTAGAGACATTTGAAGCTCGTAAGGTGATGGAACACGAATATAATATAATGAAAGATGAAGAGCGAATAGGAGATGATGAATATGAATACTATAAAAATAAACCAAAGACATTATACCCAAAAAATAGTTATATCAAAAGGACTCTGTGGAATTATGGCAATTTAGACTTTGATAAAATATTGTATTTGGTGGAGGGTCTTGGAAGTATACCTAAGATATACTTGAACATTTCTAAGAACGTTACTTGCACTTTTGGTAGTCAGGTTTCTAAAGAGCAATTGTTGTTATTGAAAAAATTCAAAAAGATAATAGTTATACCAGACAATGATACAGCCGGTTTGTTATTTACAGCCAAATTGAATGACAATATTTTTAACTTATGCGTGAAAGATATTTTATATGAAGATACTGATGAAGAATATGTCAATGAGATATTGAATACAAAGGAAATATTGTCATCAAGTTATTTGGTGAGAAAGACTTTCAAGAGTCCAAAAAATTAAACAAATTAAAAATAAGTAGTTGAAACTAATTTAATTTCTCCTTCTTCCAACATGAACGGCTTACCTTTTATCTCTAGTTTTATTTCAGAACTGTCATAGATATTATAGGCAATTTTAACTTTAATTTTATCTATGGATCCTAAGAAATCTCCATCGATAAATTCATTAAAATCAAGCTCTGGTTGTACTTCCCACGACAAGAAAAAATTATCTGATTCTAAAGATTGTCTGTTTGGACGAATAGCCTTAAAAAACTCTTGAGTATCTTTAGAATTTATATTTTTTCTAATCTTATTCAGATTAGTCTTTGCTAATTTATATTTATTCATATACAGTAGATGCACGCGTGAACAATAGAACAACCGCATTTTGGACACCTTTTTGTTTTAGAATCTCTCAATAATCTGCCCCCACATTTTTTGATTCTTTTGATCTTTCATAACCAAGCTAGCAGGGTATTCAGCGTATTCACCCTTCTCATGAGATTTATATTTGTCATGTAAAGCATTTCCGAAAGGGTCCATGACAATTATATTGTTGTTGCTTTCATTATAACCAACTCCGCAAACTATGTGACCAGCCACCTTGCTCACTGTCTTGAAATTCCCGTGCAATACAATAGGCATTTTAGATTTATCCAAGTGAGTGATGTAATCGTTTAATGAAATTTGTGTACTAAACGTAGCCTTGAAATACAAATGGTTCATCAATTTATTGAATATCATTGACTCAACGTGAGCTATGACTCTTGGTTTGTAATCCAACATCCAGTTTCCGTATTTGGAGATGTTCTGTTTTATCCAATTCTTTGTTTCTTTTGATTGCGAGGTTTTAGAAATGTAATCTTCCAATTGCATGTTCAAAGGGCAACCAATTTCGTACTCACTATTTCCAGCCAGTTTCAAACACCAGTACATAGCCATTGCCATTGAAGTTGGATAACAAGAGGTTGATGAAAACCACTTGTTATCAGTCTGAGTTAAGTAGGGAAAAGATTCTAATTTGTTTTTCATGTCGATAGTTTTCCTTGGAAAATTTAAGTTATTATAAGTTGATTTGAATATATTTTTAAACATTATTCTTCTTCAATAATCATGTATTTAAGAAGAATCTCGTAAGTTTCTCCGTCAATATCGTCGGGCACCAAATCGTCATCAATTTTAATAATGTTGATTTCAACTTCTTCCTTGAGTTCTTCGTTGTAGTTATTGACTTGAATTTCCCTCTCCTCAATGTCAATTTTGTATTCTTCTTGCAGGATATTAATTTCTTCGTTGAAACAATTTGTGTCTTCAATATCGAAGAAGGCCATTTCCTGACCGTTGACTTTTTGTGTTTTTGACTTTGGATTCCCGTTCTCGTCCTTGACTGCATATTTTCTTATGAGGTCGTTTCTCTTGTTTTCGAAGGCAGTATATTTTTCAGATTGCTTCATAGTTTCTTCAAAAATATCAATTTCAGCCTGTACTTCCCTCAAATTTTTCAACACTGGTTTTAAATATTTTTTGTTTTTGTACTTTTTTGCATTTTCTAGTCCTTTCTTGAATTCGTATAGATTTTCGTTTATCATAGTAGATTCTCCTATTATTTAATTTATTTATTAGTAATGTTTGATTTTTTTCTATTTTTACAAAAAAGTTGTTTACTTTTCATATAGAATGTATTATATTTGTATTAGATGGTAATTAAATAAGGAGGTAGTTATGAAAAAATTAATGATATTGGTTGTTTTGGTTGGATTATTTAGCGGGTGTGAATATGTCGATGACAAATTAATCGAACCAGTAATAGATTATGTTGAGGATCAAATAGAAGATACAAGATATTCAAAGTCTCCAAGAGAAAGTAAGGCAAGAAAATGGACTGACGGAATTGTTTATTACAAGTGGCATGATAATGTGACAGAAGATGCTAAAAATATTATTGTAAGCTGTATGATGGATTTCGAGGATATCAGTTCTCTTCAGTTTATTGAGGATGGAAGTCAGGAGTATTTTGTTACTATAAAATTGGGGAATGAGAATTCAGTTTCAGATGTTGGGATGCACAAAAATGTAATAATGCAATTATTACAAAATACATCAAGAAAAACAATTAAACATGAATTAGGACACGTAATAGGATTACATCATGAACATCAAAGAGAAGATCGAGACAGCTATATAAAAATACATTGGGAAAATATAATTAAAAATGAATACCATAATTTTGTAATTGTAAGAAGTAGTTTAATTCCTGTAAATTTATTTAAATACGATAAAAAAAGCTTTTTGCACTATCATTTTAGAAATTATTCAAAAAATGAACACACTACCTTTTCTCCTACAGAGGGAAGTTTTTTAGATTTTTATATTCAACCTCATATTATTTGGACAGATATTGATAAATTAAAAATTCAATATCTATATTGAAAAATAATTATTATGCCTCATAGAGTATATAAATATATAGAGGTGCATTATTAAATGCTGATGTATCAAAAAAAGAACCATTATCTCTTGAAAATCTTATATCACTACCATTTATATACCAAGATGAAACAACAGAACCTGAAGCATCACAGAGTATTGGATAATATATGCTGTCCGTATTTCTTCTTACAAGGACTGAAACATGACGAATATCTGAATGAGTCAGTCCATGAGCAACATCTTTAGTTCCGTCCGTATCCATATTCCAATTTGTTGAAATAACCTTTGTCTTTAAAACAGTTCCACTTGCCCCGGCATCAACTCCACCAGCAAAGGAAGCAGCACCCAAATTAGTTATACTTGCATACTCAGTACTGCCATTCTTGACAACAAAAGCATCACCCGTTGCACTGACTTCAAGGTGAATTCCACCAGCTACAACTCCGATTGATGTTGGATTATTTGTTGATATTGCTCCTGTTGCACTTATAAAAACTCTTTCTACATTATTTGTGTATATTGAAACCGGATAGCTTGAAGTTGTCATGATCCTCAAGCCTACTGTATTCCTTGTGTCATATGGAAGATCTACTTGAACATGAGAAGACGAACCCCATCCGAGTTTAATTCCTGGAGCATAAGCAGATGAAGGATCTGTTTTTATATTTATATAATTATTACGTTCATCATCCCCATTTCCAAGATTAAATATCTCATCTAAATTGGAAGTATTCACCCCGACATTGCCTGATGAGTCGATGGTCATTCTAACATTTGAATTTGTTGAAAAATGCATAGGAACTGCTCCAGAGGCTCTTATCAATAAAGCCGAAGCCGAAGCCGAACCAATAGTAAGTAAATCTGCATTTGTAACTCCGTCTGTAGTACCTGTTCGTGTTGAACCTGATGCAACCAATTCAAGAAAAGAAACATCAGACTTTGTTGGAACAGTATGACAATATAAAGAAGCCACATTATTTTGAACAAGAAACTTTTCAGAGGTTGGCGCTCCTCCTATCCCGACATTGCCTGATGAGTCTATTCTCATTGCTTCAGAAGCATTAGTATAAAACAACATCCTATTGTTTGTGTGGTCATATGTTACTTGTCCTATATCTCCATCACCTGAATCTCCAAAACATAATGACCCATAAGAAGTATTGCCTGACAAAATAGTTATTCCAGAATTGCCCGATCCCTCAGCAACTATATCATCGTATGCAGAATTGGCAGTACCCCCAGAAGATGCAGACTGGACATGTAATTTGTATGAAGGAGTAACCCCTATCCCAACATTGCCTGATGAGTCTATTCTCATTGCTTCATTTCCAGCAGTACTTATTGCAATTGTGTCTGCTGCTGGGAACCAGATTCCCGTGTTCGCATCCCCAGTATTGTAGATAGAAGGGGTTAATTCGGCCCCATTAGGCACAGATAGATAGTTAGTTAAAGTCAGGAGACCCGAAATATTAGTCACAGCAAGAGACGCTGTTCCTGTGACTCTAAATGTTCCTGATATATCCATACTATATGATGGGGTTGTATCGTTTATCCCGATTCTACCATTAGCTTGATCTACAAATAAAGTAGAACCGCCAATATTGATTCCAGTATTTGTAATTCTTTCAGAAATTGTGTCTACCTTGAGAGTATTTTCTACAACCAAGTTATAGTCGCTATCAAATATTCCAACAGTTCTCGTGTCAGTGCTCAATGAGGAAATTGTAGTCCCTCCACTGTAAGTTATCTCGCATATAACAACATCGGTGTCCAAAACAGTATATGTAGAAATATTTTCATACGCAAAATCTATGTAATTCTGTATTACGTCATCCCATGTATACCTCATCACAAGAAGAGTATCGTTAGAGGAAGACGGAGCGTTTACTCCATCCAGCACTATGGCTGAACTTGTTGTTATATTGACAGTTTTGTCTAAACTTGTTCCCAAACCTGAGTTGAACACGGATTGAAATGGTTGAAATGTTACATAAGATCCGTCATGTGACACAGCCCCGCCCTGATATATGCCATGCTTGACGATACCCCTCAGCAAGGTGTTGAATTCCTTTCCTTGCAATGGGTGCTTAAAGTCGAATGTTATATTTTGATTACCTAAGTCTGTTGAGCTCATTTTCTATTTCCTCTTTTTTTAAACTAAATTTATATCTAATTGAATGCTACTATAAAAATTATTACTGTAATTTATTTCTGGCAGATGTGCGTAATATATACATTCGCTTTCTGTATCTATTAGGGCAAATTCTGTGAAGTCTATGAATTTCCCTGTTTTCGTTAAAATTTTTCTTGCATTGTATCTTGACGACCCCTGGGAAATTACTTTAAATTCGTCAGCGTTATAGGAAGCCACCAAGTTATTTACCCCGGTTATTACCACCCCGCTTATCGTCTCGTATTCTCCGTTCCCAAATTCAATCGTGTTTATGCAACCACTTGATAAGTCACACGCTTGATGTTTTGAAGTTACGTATCCAGATAGAGTTTCGTCATAGCTGACATACAGTTCGTTGTTGATAGAACCAGAATGGGTGTCAATAGTTAGTTTTGGTTCTAGGTGCAGTACTTCAGTCCTTCTCTTGTTTTGAAACAAGTCACTGTAATACGATTCTACCGTATTCGTGCTTATGAATTCATCTTCACTTTCAATAAAATTAAATTTGTATTCCACAAGTATATGCCTAGTTATTGTAGATAAGATTGTATTTTCATCCAAGGTTGTTGGAGTTTCTCCTCCTTCTGGGTCTAGATATATTTCTGGTAATCCTGTAGATGCTGGGTCCGCGTAAACCGGATTGCCATCTATGTAATACAAGATGTTATCAGCCTCCTGATCCATATATATCGGAGTGTCAGATTCGTTGGAAGACTTCCACCCTATAAACGGGTTCAATGTCAGGTCCTCTTCCAAAAAACACGGATACACGTTGCCGGTTAGATTAAAATTGTTGAATATGTAATCGTAAGAAATTGACGTTGTCCTGTTTGATATTCTGGGAACAATTGATAGGAGTTCTTTCCTCAAATAGCTCAAAGTGGATGTGTATCCGTCTCTGTAATTAATATCATAGCCAAGAAACTTTCCAAAACCCAATATTTGTTCATCAGTCATATTTTCCAAAACAAATTGAGTTTGAATAATATCAATTTTGTCAGTTTTTATCTCAGTGAAAACCGACTGAATGACTTCCATCAATTCGCCCCATCTTCCAGTTCTAATGTTTGACGGTAGTAATTTTTTAAAATCTATTCCCATATTATGTCCTTATGAATATATTAAAGTAGTGTCCACGTAATTAGAATCAACATCCGTGATTTGTTTGAATGTAGACAGTCTCATGTTGTTTTTTTGATCCCCATTTCCGTCACACGTTTTGTAGGAAATATTTATGTTGTAATCGTCCGCCGTCACTCCGGAAGCTAATGTATCTATAACGAATTGGAATGTATTGTTAGCATAGCTTATTCCCGTGTTAGATAAAACGTAATCGTTGTCTGGAAGGATGACTCCAGAAGCGTCGTAACCTGCTCTTTTTATAGTTTGAACTTTACCAGATACTAGATTTTCTACCCATATCTCAAAACTATCAGGTGACAAATAGATTTGATCAACCAAACCAGATTCAATGTTAGACATCTTGCTTACAGCAATAACAGTAGACGAGGTACTATATGGAAAGTCTTTTTCTAATGTATATATTTCAGTATTATGCCAAGTTAAATCGCTCACGCCATTTATCACATCGTAAAAACCTGATTCGTAGATATTTGTAGCAAAATCTGTATTTAAAATTCCATAATTATCATCTAATACTGTTTTTATATCTTGATCAACAACAGTTGTTTTACCTGTACTAATTCTCCCGTCGACTACAAATTTTGCGTATATAATTTCTAAATCTTGAAATGATGCTATTTCAGTAGGAGATTTTTTATTTTTTAAATAATTAACAATAATATCTTCTTTTTGAGTAGTATTAAGATCATTTCCATCAGCTGAAATTGCTGCTATATATACTTTATTTATATTTTCTTCTGAAAAATCACTGACATCATATGCAGACCAAACAATAGCATTTGCTATATCTGGATGATCTTCTAAAACTGCAACCCAATCATTAGATCCGCCACATCTATAACCTGTTTGAAATATATTAGGAGCATGATTTCTTATATGTTCTATATCTTCTATATTACTTGCATCTGAAATTTCTTCTGTATTATTAACATATAAAGTTACATCATTATCGTATACATCTTTTGGTTGATTTTTAAATGCTGTTATTATATCTGAATTTTGTATATTGCCTTCAACGCCTAAAGTTTCTCCGTATCTGATTAAAATATATTCTCCTTGAGCTAATTTTCTTGTATTAACACCATTTCCAAATGTAAGTTGAACATAACTAAAATCATTAGCATTTGATACTTCGCAATAATAATTTGTAGGATCTTCTAAGAAATACATTCTCTTTGGAACTTCTACTTCATTTACTATTGTGCCACATATGCTAATTTCATTTAATACATTACCATCTACATCTACAATTTGAGCCGTAATCTCTGTATTATCTACGCTGTCTGAATAAATATATATTTTTTCATTTGTACTTCCCAGAGCAGTGTACGTAAAAGATTTTGGAGTTCCCTGTTTAACGTCAACTTCTAAATTGCCAGTTTCTCCAGTTGCATATACGTAGTCTTCAGTTGCATACACGTTCAAGTTTCCATTCTCGTTCGTGAACTCGTCCCATCTGGATATATTCACGTTATTGCCAGTATACACATATGAGTCGCTGAATCCGCTGTCTGCGGACACCAATATGTCCCCGCTTGCACCTACCTTTCTGTATGCTGTATAATCCAAGTAGTCCGACTTTACCATTAGTGATTCTATTTTTTGAGCCGTTTCCCAATTCGATTCCCTATAGTAAAATTCGGCAGCGTAGACCATTTGATTGGCTATGTACGAAACAGGAGATAATATATTGTCGTACACTCCAAAATAGAATGTATTTGCCCAATCTGTTTCAAGAGCCAATTGTTCTTTTATTTCTGCTAATATTCCTTCATATGAAAAATCCATAATTTATCCTCAATTATCCGTTTATGTATGCCAATATGTCTCCAAATCTAGAATCTGAAGTTGTTAAATTTATTAATTTATACTTTCCCCAAGTCCAGGATTCCTGCTCGATATTATAAGTCAATTTCCTTCCCGGAAGAGAAGGGCTTTTAAGCACGACGAAATTATACAAATTATCTTCGACGTATTCCACGTCTTGATATTTATAATAGTTGATTTCAGGAAATTCATCTATGTATAGTGTGGCAAGTTTCGGTTTATTAGAAAGAAGGCTCGTGTAATATATGTCAATCTTTATTGTTCTTGACGATCTATCCGGTACAATACTCACATTATTTAAAGTAATTATATTCGAGAATTTTCTATAGATAGCATTCATTAGCATAAATTGCAATTTTTCTATTACGCTGAGAGTCATGTTCTTGAACAAATAGTGGTCTAAAATCCCACCCTCTTCTGGGTCTAGAATAAAGTCTCCCTTTTTTGAAGTTAGCCACAAAACAATAGAATTATTTAGAGCATCATCGTCGTGAAGATAGAATGGCGATCCATCGTCGTGTTCTCTACCGTATATGTCAAAGTCTTCGTAGGGCATACTTTTTCCTGTTTTAAAATTTATATTTATTAGTAATATTGAATGAAATATTTAATTTTATGATATTGGCCCTATTATTGGAGATGTTGGTGAAGGTAGGGTTATTGTAACTATGACTGTTTTTGTAACTGTATCGAATAAATCAGATATTTGAGTAGCCTTTGTAGACACAGTGGTTGAGCTTGAGATATCAGAAAAAATTGTAGTTAGCGTAGGTGAAATTGTAGAAGGCAATATTGACACAGTGACAACTGAAGATAATTGAGGAGATTGAAAATCAAATGTAGCTCCTGTCCAGTATAAAATCATTCCTCCTTCTATTTTGACTGCTGCAGTGGAAGCCGTATCATTATTTGTTATGGTGTTGAACGCGTCAATTACAGCTTGTTTGTTTGCCAATAGTAAGGCGTTACTTGCTGGATCTATAGCATCTTGACAATATAAATCGTAAGCGTCTGCAAAAGCATTTGCTGCATCATTCAGAACGTCATATGGAGAATTCATCCAACTTTCTAATTTAGTTTTTAGTATTGATTTATCTAACGCCATTAGCTATTTTTTACACTTGTAGATAATATTGTGTTTAATGTTCCTGCTGTAGTCGCAACTCCGCTGGGGCCCACTCCTGTAGGGTGAATGTGCGCTTCAAGCCAAGCTTTTAATGTCTCCCCTAAAATACTAAATTCTAAAGTCCCAGAACCTCCTTGAATGCTAATAATTCCATCTGGATCAATATATATTTCTGCATCTCCAGCTACTATTGTAACTTCTGTTTCGCTACTATTTAATGCAATACTTACTCCATTAGCTAATTTGATATATTTAATGTTTGGATAATTTCCCGACATAGACCCAATAGTCTCGTTGTGTTCGTGATAATCCCTGAGCGTCACTTTGTTCCCATAGTACCCGTTCCTCCAATTTTCTTCATCAAGAAATTCAACCCACACATATTCTCCTATTTCTGGTATGTTCGACGTCCATTCGGCATTCTGGAACACCCACGGATACATGTCCTTCTCTATGTCCTGCATTAAAAATTCTATATACACTTGTACTGAACCGTTTTCCACTGCTTCTTGAGATTCTGTCGAGTTGTTATTTATTACTTTAGCTATTCTTTCCATTATTTTATATTATCCAGTATGAAATTATCAATATCATCTTTTTTAGGTAATTTTAATTCTGTTTCGGGAACTATGTCCCAAACATATTCGATCTTATTTAATAAAAGAATAATGTCCTCGTAATCAACATCCCCATAATAGGCATATGCCACAAGATACAATTTTACTAATTCAGCAGAACTAACCTGATGTTTGTAGTAGCCATTTGAGAAGTCAAAATCGTTCCAGTTGATAGACGAGGGATCGTATAGTATTACGTTGTCTGTTTCGTCCAGTATTGTCATCACTTTATATCGCATTATACACCTATATCAAACTCATTAAGAGTTGATTTATTAACTAATCCAGTGCCAAAACCAAACGTAGTACTTTCTAATTTCAATAAATCGTCTGTTGCGGGGTACAATCCCGTGATCTCGACGTTCATGGAAGCCCACAATGGGTAGCCAGAATCTGTTTCCTCCTTGGAAACCGTAGGGATAGCCTTAGTCACCAAAGCAATCGGTAAATATATAATTCCTGGAATTCTTATGGATATCAATTTTGATCTTCCCGCCAATTCTTCTTTTTTCTGCCCTCCCTTTGTGGAATTCTTTAGATTGGATAGGTTCAATCCAGGGACCCTATATCTGGAAGGATTGTCCGGGTCTTTTGTTAAAACAGTCAGACTTATTAAATTCATCATTGGATCATATACGTCGCTTTTAGCACTTTCTTTTGTATACAATAATAGGTTTAAATTTATTCTTATTGGATTCGTTCTTTGCCATCTTTGTACATTTGAAAGATTTTGGAAATTTAAACCACCTTCAGAAATAGACCCGCCGAACGATGAAGTAATAGTTACCAGATTTATTAATTGTTCGATTAAAGGAACCTGCTCTGTAAAGGATGCAAATTCAGACGTTATTTCTAGATTGACGTCGTCTGTCAAAGGGAACTCCAGAATTTCAGAACCTCCTCTAGTGATTTTATACTTTTGAGAACTACCTCCAATTACAACGTATTCTATCAATATGCTTTTAGCCATTATTTACCCTTTCTCGATTTCTTCCAATTTTTTGGCGTTTTCAGAATAGTATTTGTTCTTGTTTCTCCTGCTTTACCTTGAGCTACTATTTTCTTTAATGCATCTTGAAAGTCATCATATATCCCTGATTGTTTACCCATTTGATCAATAATTTTTTGTTCGTATGGTTTTATACCTTCCTTAACTCTCTCTTTTGCGCTCATTTCAAATAACTTCTTCAATCTATCAAAATCAGTTATTTGTTTCCCTTTTACATCCGTGACGCTTTCTATTTCTGTTTTTAATTTTGTGTATCTGCTTCTCTCAGATTCCTTCATTGTCATCCAGTCAAATCCACCAAATTCTCCAACACCAGAGAACCAATTACTCAATTCAGTAAATGTTTTCTTTACGCTTTCCAACATTCCCTTTATCTTATTGATGACTGTATTCCAGATCATATTCAAGATACTTCCAACAGTTTTCAAAGTCTTGCCTATTTTTTCAAATATAGGTCCCATAGTGTCAAAAACAGGTCCAAATATCGACTTCAATGTGTCTCCAATTCTCCTAAACACATTCACTATTGGAGAGAAGATAGGCATGAACATTTTTGCAAAATCCTTGCCTAATTTTTTAGAAACTTTCTTGAACCATTTTGCTATATTTTTTGGTAAACTTGACACCCAATTTTTTATTGATTCCCACATTTTCTTAAACCATTTTGGAATATCAGATATCTTGTTCTTTAAATTATCAAATATTTTTGAAAAAATTGCTTTCCATAACGTCCATTGTATATTAACAAAATTTTTGAATTCCCTCCATAAACCCTTCATTCCTTCTCTTTTAAAAATTTCCATTTTTCGACCAAGCTCGCGTTTCCCCTGATCCCAAGCCTCGCCAATACTCTTGGGTTGAAATTTACCGATTCCGTATTTATAGAATTCTTCTTCAACTATTCCCATATTTTTTGTTTCTTCTTTATGCTTCTTCATGGCTTTGGCAGAATTATCCCATATACCTTTTAATAAAATTACGGATGCTCCTATTGCAGCTATCACTATAGTAAGAGGATTTAACATCCCAATAAGGCTAACAAGAGATTTAAATATTGGTAATACTTTGAAGAACACTTTGAAAAATAGTCCTGCAGCTATAAATATTGGAAATGCTCCCGCTAATTTTTTAAAGAAAATTGTCAGCATTCCCTTTGGACCAAATAATTCTGCAAATTTTTCAACAAAAGTACCGATCATCGGGAATTCTTTTTTTATTTCTTTTGCCCACGCTTTCAACATCTTACCTATGGCAGGGAATATGGCACCAATAGCCCTCTGTAACGCCGGCGGAATAACCTTAGTGATAATGTATATCATTGACTTTATTATTCTTGGAATATGCTTTGCAAGAACATTAATGAGAGTTACAGCCATGTTCGTAATGAATGTTATTATACTGGTTAAAAATTTTCCTTTTGGATCGAATATAGCTAAAAGAAACAATGCTTTCAAAAAAGTCCAAACGGAATTACCCATTTGCTTTGCCATGTTGGTAAGGGATTTACCTACTTTTTGCAACCACTTCTTTTTTACTAAATGTTTATCCAAATACGTGGTCATTTTATTTTTAAGTTTTATGTATTTCTCTTGAGCCTTATTTACAAATCCTCTATTGGCCAATCTGAGAATTTCTTCATTTCTCAAGGCTTCTTGTTTTTGAAGTTCCAGTGCGGCCTTGGCTAAATTCTCATTGATAAGGTCTTGAGACACCATTTCCTTTATCATGCTATTTCTTTTTAAATAGCTCTTCCTTAATTCACCAGCGTTTCTTTGCAAATCTGCTTTCTTTTCTTTATCAGATTTAGAACTTTCCCACAGAGTCTTGTCAATAGATTCTAATAAAAAAATCTGTTCCTCAGAATAGTTAGCCTTTGTGGGTATTACCATTGCCATTTCTAATATAAACCTCTATTTATTAGTAATTTATTTCACAGCTTCTGAAATCGCCTTACTCATAGCCTCTTTGTACTTGATGTATTGATCGATGCGTTTCACTGCAATGTGATATCTCATTCTGTCCACTTCCTCGGGGGAGTATTTTAACTTATACTCCAAAAAGAATCGAGCCTCTTGAACTGCTTCGTAATTCGCCATTGGAACCAGAGTCCAGAGGAATAAATTCATAAGGATCAAATTCTCGTTGAAGTAACCTCCCTTCGGTTTTCCCACAAAGAGAACATTCAAATTCTCTCTTGTCTTGTATACCGAAATTTATATATTGCAAGAGGTCGTTGAATTCCATCAATTCTTTTCTCTTTATTTTTTTATACAGTTCTATTTTTTTATTGTTATCAGTAATATCTTCTCTATTGAAATTAACTATAGTTAAAGCCTTTACTGTATTAATAATGTCTTTCATTTTTTTGTTTGAATCACGCTCATTTCTTTTTCTTTAGATATTTCCAGTTCTAATTTTTTAACTCCATGAGGTTTTTTCATTTCAATTTTTTTTATATCCACAGCGTATTTATTATCTACAATTTTTTGCGCTGTTATTATGTCTTTCATTCTTGCGAATCTAAACTTGAACGTATCATCTCCGACATTTTGAAGTATAGGTTCCTCCAATCTCACTTTGTTCAATTCAATATCCCTGTCATAGTCCTCTACATTTATAACTTCCTCTTCATCTCCATATTTTGTCTTTAAATATTGCAAGAATTGTTCGTCCGATATTTTTTCGAAATATGGTTTGAAGAACTCTTTTAATTTTTCATCAGCTTCCAATATAGACACGTAGTTCAACTCTCTCAAGTCGATATTGAGAGTCTGGGGTTCTTTATTATCATCATCCAGTTGACAATCACATAGCCATCTATGTTCATGCAATGGAGTGTTGAATTTTTGTTTTATGCCAACCATAGCTTCTATGAATTCTTGAGGAAGCATGTCTCCAATATTATAATTTTCTTTTTCTTGCATTAATTCCTGCATTATAGTAAGAAGATTTTCTACAAAATTCTCCTCGCTTGACATTGTGATATCCAATACGTGTTGTCCTGTGTAATCGTCGAAATGAAGAGTCTTTGGAATATCGAATCTACCCAAAGTTTCAAAATTTATCCTTACCTTTCCAGCGGTATTGACAAATTTGTTACCTTCAATTTTTGTTTCCCTCTCTACAACTTCTTCCTCAGTATGGTCTTTAATTACTCTAGGTTTTCTTTGTGCTTTTCTCTTTTCAATCTCTTCTGGGCTAATTAAGTGTGTTTCTGACATTTTTATATCTCCTATTAAAATAATGTTTCAAGTTTGTTATAGTCTGTAGAAAATGTTACTTCCATCATCCATGGTTCTGTTTCTCCATGTCCTATAGTCACATCTCCTATCTTTTGTGGTCTCAATCCATGCAAAGTAATCCAACCAGGTGAAGGAACCATAGTTCCCATTTGAAGGAAGATTTTGCAATTTCTCTTTGCGAATTCTTGATTTTCTTTAAAAATATATTTATTAGTATACGTATCGAATTCCGCAACATCTTCCTGCCAATCTATTATATAATTTCTCACGAATGCCAAATCGTTCTCAACGAAAGTTATAGTAACTTCATTTGCCCTTTCCATCATTTTCGCATATGTTGCCACATCAGCAGACTCGAACTGAATACCGTCGAATCCAAAAGAAAGAGTTTGAATGTGAAGCCTAGCTATTAGAGTATCTCTTGCTGATCTTGCAAGAACTTTTGCGACTTCTATGACTGATCCTCCCAGACTATTCGGTGTAAATAGAATTTCAAATGTATTTTTATTCTGGGGATCCATAAGCTCCATAAGGTATCTTTGACCCTTATTTATTACGCCTACAGCCTCTACTGTTTTTCTTATTGTTTCTGCTTCGACGAACGGCACTAATGGCATATGCTAAAAAACCTCTTATATTACTATATTTATTAGTAAAAAATAAGAGGTTTATATTTTTTAAGAAATATGGAGGTCGTTTAAATCTTAACTAAATTCCATCGAACCGTATAAGAAACTCATTGTAATCTTGGCAGGACCTTCTTCTTCGTGACCAAAAGCGGGACCTTTTAACGTTTTTAGTTTCGAATTTTTAAATGATACGGTTTCGATTATATTGTTGTTGTTGTCAAGGGCCTGAACTTCTATTGAAAATCTTGAATCTGCTTCAGACATCGCTGTCCCAGTGATAGGATTATACGTATACTTGTATGCAGTTCTTAGAGATTTCCAGATAGTCCAATCTTTATCAAGCCTTGCAATTAGCTCGAATTCTTTGGAAGTTTGTTCTGCCATTCCTGTTTTTGGAATATCCATTCCTCTATATTTGATATTGTATACATTAACTTCTTCTGAAGGCATATCAAACCCTTCATCCAATCTAAGAGATAGATTATCTACGTCTCCACCCCCTGGCAAACCATCTGGAAATAAAACTATAAATTGATTTGCAAGTTGATCATCCCCCAAATTAAGAATCTTATCTATAACTACACTCATATTATTTTTTCCTCTCTAATTATATTTATTAGTATTACAGGAGATAAAAATATAGATTATCCCCTATAATAAATTATTACACTAACGTTGCTATAACTGTGTTCTGTCCAACTCTAATAAGATTCAGTATTGTAAATTCTGCATCAACTTGAGCTTTTACGTAGACATCAAGAACAAATTGTCTATTAGTTCTAGTTACACTCGTATTGTTTGTTGTATCACACACTACTAATGCCTCTGCTAACAATTCTTCAGCAAGTATTGGACTTAATAAAGTATCTGTCATAGACTTAGCTTTATTCATGTGGATAGTATCTATATTCTTGAATTCTGTTCTCTTGAGAACTTGCGTAACTACCTTTTCAATGACGTAATTGTAAATTCTCCTTGTTTGTATGTATGACGTGTCAGATAAACTAACTTGCATTGTTTTATTACCATACGCCATAACTCCATACAATTCATCGAGAATTACGGGGTTAATTTGAGCCTCGTCAAGAAGTTGAAGTGCAGTGTCGTCATAGTCGTACTCCATTTCTATCGTTCTCCAATCTGATATTTGACCTCCGGGATTTGATCCTTCAGAAATACCGGCTGGAGCTAAACCATCGTAAAATGGTTCCATTAACGCATAATTCTTACCGACACTTCCAACATTGGATATCCAAGCATAACTGTCATTGTATGGATCGTAAATTTTTCTCCAGTTTGTGTAAAGAGATAGATTGTCAGTGTCCAAAGCACCCCTTGCTGTTATAGCGTCTTCGTAATCATTTCCGAATGGGACTACAGAAATACCATGTGAATAGTATTGATATGATGCAATAATAGTATTGATATATGTTCTTCCCAACCCATTGACATCCATAAATGTTTTAGCTGGATATTTATTGGGTTTCTTGAAATAATCCCAACACCTTGAGTAATCTGCTTCTACAGGAGTGTCTCCTCTTGCACCTCCCACAAAGGCTATCTTTGTAGTAGCTGAAAGCAAAGGACTTGCGCCTGAATATGAAGAATTCACTTTCGGGATTACATAAGGATTGTTCGTAAAAACGTCATCAATATATAGTTGTTTCCCAAAATTATCTTTTTCTCTTGAAAGTGAGTAGTTATATGTATTAAGATATACATCATTTCCACTTTCTACTTTGTATAATAATAGCGTATATTTAGTTCCCGACGTTGTGATATTCATTTTTAAATCATCTGTATATGGAGAGTATGCAAAGAATGAGTGTGAAACTGTAGCATCCGAATGCATGTAATTAACTGGATCTACTCTACCAGAAGCAAAAGCTTCTACTGTTCCTGATTTTACATCTAAGCCTCCCCAAAGTACTCCATCTCCATGAGGACTTGATACCCATAATGGAGCCTCTTGCACATATGAAAGTGCTTCAAAAACTTCAGGATATGAAGCTGATGGAGTACCAAAATATGTAAATATATCATTCTCAGATGTACATTTTACTGGTATTTCAGCTCCTTTTGGTGAATTTATAAGCATTGCTCCTGTTTCGTTTCCTGTGGGGGAAATAAAACCCGCAAGGTCTTGTTCTTGGAATTGTGATCTATAACTACCTGCCATATCGTTTTACCTCTTTATTGTGTTTCTAATTTTCAATTATTGTATTTATTAGTATTAAATTGTGGTAAAATACTAAATTTTTTTCGTTATTTTTCGAAAAAGTTGTTTACTTTCTGTGTATGTTTATTATATTTATATTATAAGATAATAATTAAATAAGGAGTTAACAATGAAACACTCAATAACAATCGAAGATCTCAAGGACTACAAAATTACTAGTGAAATTGCAGGGTGTCACGGAAAGGGTTCAAATAAATCGTTAAAAGTAATCACTGAAGTATCAAATAATCTTATAAGATATGAGGTGTGGGATCATGGAGAATTAGTTCAGGAAACAAGATCTTTTGAAAAAGCTATTAATTTATATAATGAGGTTTGATATGAAAAAAGTAGACTTAGAATGGAAAATAAAAGATTTTTATGTATCATTTAATTGTCCAAATTGCGACGACGTAATTGATCAAAAAGACTTTGAAAATATAATGATATCCAACGGGGAAGAATTTGAA
Organism: PVC group bacterium; assembly: GCA_024231215.1. GTDB lineage: Bacteria > Omnitrophota > Gorgyraeia > B26-G9 > B26-G9 > JAAEQR01. The sequence goes on from JAAEQR010000175.1 coordinate 26,924, forward strand.
GGACAAATAGTGTGTCCTGCTTGTAAAAAATTCTTTGTCATAGATTTAAAAAATCCCTATGAAGGAGAAAACAATGAAAAAACCGAGTAAACCAAGTAAGTTAAAAGAAGAACATCTTTACTATCTAGACGATTTAAGAGAAAGTGGGGTTACAAATATGTATGGAGCTACTCCATTTCTTCAAGAAGATTTTGAAGATCTTAACATCAAAGAATCCAGAGATATACTTCTATATTGGATGAAAACTTTTAGCGATAGACACAATATAGGAGAAAAGAAATGAATATTAAAAAATTAGTATTATTAAATTTAGGTTTTATTATTCTTTACTATCTTGCAATTTCTTTCTATTATATAGAATTAAATTTTGCACAATGGTATAGAAATGGAAGACTTTTATTCGATGCTCTTGCTATAACAACGATTATAATATCAAATATAGCTTATTTTCTTCAAGCAGAGGATTAGGAAATGAATGGCATCTAATATAAAAAGTATTAAAGATTTTTTTACAAAAATAAGATAATATAAATATAATAGGAATATAAATGAAATCAAACAAAAGGAGACTCCAGAATGAAAAGAAAATGTTTAACATGCGGATCAAAAATCACAAAAAAGAACAATGGTTTATACTTACAGGAACAAATGTATTCTTCATGCGAATTAACAAGGTTGCAAGAAAGAAGAAAAGGTAAGAATGGAGTTTGTCTCAGTTGCAAAGAAACAATGTTGTTCGCCAACATATTACCTGTTACTACTAGAATATCTTCATCAGTTTAATAAATACTTTATCACATAATTAATAAAAACTTAGGGGATTAAATTTCTCTAAGTTTTTATCAATATAATATCGTTATATTGTTCCCAAACTTCCGTAACTTGCTCTCTCAATTCGTCAGCTTTAGTCTTTAATTCGTCTGAATTGATGCTTATGTCCAAATTAGAGTCAGCTATAATGGAAGAAGTATCGGCTAAATGTCTCAATAGATAATACTGACATAGTTTAACTACGTTCATTCTTTGTTGAAACCTAATGTTGTTGAAATTAAGACTGTATTTTGCCCACTCAACATACACTTGACCAGTTATGTTTGTGTAAGCCTTAACGTTTCTATTATCGGGGTCAACTCTTATGGTAACGATTTGCGTATACTTCTGCTGGGCTTGTTTTGCTTGATATTGTGTAAAATTAGCCTGCCTTAAAGACCCAGGATTATAACCTTTAATTCCATACAATCCCGCTGAAGAACCATAACCATATTTTTCCCAATTTACTAACTCCCAAAACGATGAACTGCTCGAAGTAGTAGTGCTGAATTTATCTATAATCCTTGCATCTACAGCTCCAAAAGTGTAATTGTCAGGAAAATCTATGGTAAGTTCTGTATCAGATGAAATATATTCATTATGTTTTTCAATAATAGGAAATTTTGTGTAATATTCCAACAGTGCAGGGTATACGCAAAAGGCCTTTATCTCGTCATCGCTTAGCAAGATATCGTCTGCGACAGGATAGGCCAATGCAGCTTTTATTAAATTTATATCCAAGTCGCTTATGGTAACCTCACCAGAATTAATTACGTCGCTCGACAGTGATTTTTCAATTATAAATTCAATATTATTTGATATATTTACTTCAGACGTTATGTTGACCGTCCTTTTTATTTCTGAATTATATATTCCAGCCTCAATTGAACTGTCCACAGAAGACACGTTAAAAGAAACTATCCCGCTAATTGCGTGTAGTTTATCAAAGTCAGTGTCTTCTTTTTTTAATATGACGTTGTCACTTGAATTTTTTACAACATAATAAAAAGAATCAGAAGATACGTCTATTACACTACCTAGACTATCTGTGTATGTGAATTCAATGTCTCTGGCTTCACCTTGTTTTAGTTTTATTTCGGTTATCATTCTCTTTCCTTCTTTTTTATTAGTACATTTTAAATTAAATTTATCTTTATCGATACATTTGTAGTAGGATCTTCTTTTATTGATATCCTAGTTTTCATATTAGATTTTAATCTGGATATTAATAATCCATCTATGTTTGCATCCCCAAGCGATATCAACCCATTCACGTATATTGTATCTGGATCAATATATATTAAATTGCCATTCAAATTGAAAGTGTCTATATTTAGATTACCTGCTAAATAATAATGCGGAGGAGTGTAATCAAGCGAACCATCAATATCTAAATCTGTAATTGAAAGATTGCCATCAATATAGTAATGTGGCGGAATGTAATTAAAAGCTCCGTCTATGTTTATATCAGGAAGTAAAATATTGCCATTAATAAAATATTTAGGTGAATAGTCCAGAGATCCGTCTATGACTAGATCGTCAATTGAAATATTGCCATTGATAGAATATCGATGTATATAGTCCAGAGATCCGTTTATGTCTAAATCATCAATTGAAATATTGCCGTCAATATAATAATGTGTAGGAGTATAATTAAGCGTCCCATCTATGTTTAAATCATCGAGTAAAAGATAACCCAAAATAGTATTGCTTCCATAGTCATCTCTGTATTCATCCCATACTGATTCAACAAAAGTAGAATCGTGCTTACTTGAGGGTTGCGTAACAACCCATCTATCAACGTAGTCAAATAGAGGATTATAACTCCAAGTTGATTGACCATTTGGGGTCATCAATGCACCCAGTATAAATCCACCCCAAGCAGGACTGTTTACGAATCGATACATTATGTCCCAACCAATTGAATCATTATCGATAGGTCCATCGGCATAGCCCCAATGTATAGCACTGTAATCTGCTAATCCTAAATCTCTTGACCTATATGGGTAGAACATCATATTTGCCTGGGTTTCACCATGAGTAAGCCAATCATCAGGGGCATTATAATTTGAAATATAAATACTATCTGATATGGAATGAGTTGATGTTGATGTTCCTAATTTACCTCTATCTACATTTAAATTACTGTCAATAGATGTAATATACATCCATTCTGAATTTATTCTGATATATTGTCGTATAGAGAATGGAGATGTACTGCTAACTTGAATAAAACCATCTCCTGTATCCACAGCAGCAGTTACATCTGCTGTAGAATCTACGTCAGTAGGTATAGTATAATCAGCAGGCGGCACATAAAGATAATCAGGATCTGTACTGTCGTGCGAATAAGGAGCATGCATATCAACTTCTGCTTGAGTAACGTAAAATGTTTGCCAATCTTCTTGAAAAGCAATATCTACTGTATCGTTGAAACCAGGATCAGATGGTGTATTATTATTATTGACAGACGCCATTGTTGGGTCGCCAAGAACCAACCCCGCAAAAACTACAGGCCATTTTCTACCAGGATTTTGACCGCCATTAGGAATCCATCTATCTCTTCCTCCGTCAGCAATAGCTACGCCATAAATGTCAATACCATATTGCATAAAACGAACTAATAAATTTCTTTTTTGTTCATTTGTAAAATTCATATGAAGCATTGTAGACGCTATCCCAACAAAGTTAGCTATATTTGCACCGTACTCAGGCATACTATCAAGTGGATGAAGATTTCTGCCTTGAGGACCCATTGCATAATCAACCCATAATTTTTCAAAAAAATCAGCTACATTATTAAGACAATCAAGATCGGTACTAACTGATCCTATAGATAGAATTCTAGCATCAGTTTGCATCGCTGTACTGATACCTGATGTTATTATATTACTTTGAAGTAACGTATAGTTTAATTCTGACTCGTTATAAGGTATAGACTTATCTGTACCAAAAGCAGCTGGCCTAAAACTTCCGTCAGCTGGAGCAGAAGGTACTACAGTCAACACAGCAGCCGATCTTAAATAATTTTCATACGATACCCCTGCATTTATACCTGTAGCTGTACCACCATCGGGTGTACTATATGAACTTACAATTGATCCTGAAGTAACTGTTAAAACATTCCCGGATGTTATTATGCTACCATTAGGAAGAGCATCGTTATAATCTTCATCATAATATGGACCCGCATTAGCAGAAAATCCCTGATGTTGTCCTACGTCAGAAGGCATTTGAGATGGTTCGGGATCAACCATTGTTCCATTGATCCATCCATCTGCAGTGGCATTATACTGGCATTGAGGAGTTATGCTTACAATGTTAACAGGACCAACTACCCAGTAGTCACCATTTGCAAATTGCCCTGTTTCGTGTAATTGATCAAACGTCCAAGTAAATTCGTGTTGAGTGATAGAAGTACTCGGAGGAGTATACTCAAGAGAACCATTTATGTATACACCACTTAAATCTAAGTTTCCTTCTACTGAATAAGTATTTTTAAGAGAACCATTTATATCTACGCCACTTAAATCCAAGTTTCCAGTTATCGTATTGGAAGGAGAGGTTATTTCATGTCTAACTACACTACGACCACCGATAAAATATGATGAAGGTTGTTCGCCTGATGAAAGTATATTGAAAGGTCTACCTTTTTCAAAATTCATTATATATAATCATTAACTCAGTACTGCCATAGGATCTAAATACAAAACACCGTCTGCATCATAAAATCCCATGTAACATCTAATTATGACCCAGCTTGTTGTTGCTGGTTGAATTCCAGTTACTTCTATGTATTGACTCCAATCTGCAGCTCCAGAACGAACTGTTATTGTTTCATCAGATCTAACTTTTGTTTGATAATATTCTATGGAATTTTCATGCTGATCAGTATACTCAACTTCTATAAAAAATTCTGAAGAATCAGTGATTGTCATAGAATCGGCTTGAACATAATACCTATAATTTCTACTTGAGGTATCAGCCCAATATCTGTGTTCGAAAACTTCAAGCATTGATCCTATAAATAAGGTTGAAGACGATGAAGCTGATTGATTCTGTCTTATAGCTAAAATTTCGTCTGCTCCGCCACTCCTTTTTTCAGGATCTCCAGAACCTTCTACAACTAAAACGTTGATTAAGTTACCATTGCAATTAAAAGATTTATTGATGCCCAATTCTTTATTGTAATTTTCTATATTTATAGAACCTCTATAGTAAATTCCATCAATTATTTCTATACTACCAGCACCTAATTTCACATCTTTCCAATATAAATCTTGGCATCCTAAAACAATATCATAACCAGTATTTTCAATCTCAACTCCTACGTTTACATTATTTAAATTTGACACATAGCCATCAATAGTTAATCCTGCCCTCATTCCATAAACAGCACAGTCATTCATTACTATTAAACCATTTCTCGTAGCGTAAATAGCTGTTTGTGTACCAGATACTGGGCTACTTCCTCTAAAAATACATTGATCTAAAAATAGACGAAGTTGCGTTGAAGATATAAAAATACAGGCTCTACTATTAGATTGTTCAAACAAGCAATTTTTAAAAGCAATATTTGAAGGAGAACCAATTCCAAATTGATTATATGTGCTATTATTACCACCTTTAAAATGAAGACTCAAAAATCTCCACATATAAGCTGCAGCAATTCTCATATAGTGATCGGTAGAACCAAAATCAAAAAGAGGTGGACTATCGTCATCTGCATTCCAATCTGTCTTTTTGATTGTCCACGTGCTATCATCAATCGCCTGCGCTTGAGTATAACGCTCATCTTCTTCTATTGTAAAATTGACTGAGGCATCGTCAGAGCCAGCAAACTCTCTATCAATTATAAAGATAGTCCCAGATGTATTTGTAATTAAATACCATTTATCATCAGAATTATTTTTTATTCTTCTACTAACATGTTGTTCCCAATTTGGGGTAATTTCTGTTACAGATGAAATTTCAGTAGAGCCATTTATAAAAGTTGCGACACCCGAATTTTCTTCTCTAGGCCATCCTATACAATGAATCCAATTTGTAATACCAGCAGTTGAATTACTATTAATTAAAATTTCATCTGTTGGACTTTCAACCCCTGATCTTCTTCTTATCCAAATGTTATCCCCATCACTATAAGAGTCGTATTCAAGCGCTGTTTCCATATCTTGATAAGCATCGTCAAAAGTACTCCCGTCGTCATTACCCGTAGCAAGTTCAGTATCGATAAAATAATCAGCCATTTAAAAACCTCTTATAGTGATATAGTGATAGTGTTATCGTCAACAACTCCTGATGCTGCTATTGTTGTAGTTGAAAGAGTAAGATCTCCGCCGCCACCAGTAGCAGTAACTGTACCGCTTATTAAATCTGTTGAACCACTATTTTTCATTTTGAATTGAGAAGTGATTCCTCCAGTAGCAGCGTCATCTTGAGTCATTGCTTTGAAAGTTGCTTGACCTGATGATGGAGTATTAAGTGCATTTCCTGAATCGGAAGACAATCCCAATGTTGCAACTTCAACTTCTCCCTCTGTTTGCAATACAAGAGTTCCTCCTGAAAGATCTTCTCCTGTTTGTGTTAAAAGTGTATTTTTTTCTGCGTCTGTAAAACCTGCCATAATTTTTTCCTCTTTTTTTATTTATCAATAAATAAATTAAATTTATTTATAATATATATAATTCCCACCATAAAAACTTGTGCTGTTCCAACAGTAGCATAAACTCTTGTTTTAAATTTTTTATAATCGTCTCTATCATTTTCGACGTTTTTTAATCTGGTATTTACTCCAATGTCTTTGTCATAGGTGTTGGAATATAATTTATTTAAATTGGGTTTCATATTTTCTATTAAACTTTCAATTTTTTTTAACGAACCGTGAATTCCATTATCCTTATTTACGCCCATAACTACAGTTTCTAAAATAGACATTCTATCAAGAAGTGTTCCTACGTTAGTTTTGACATCATTTACCTCAACATTCAATTGTTTTAATTCCTGTAATATTAACATGTTGTCTGACATTTTTTTTCTATTCTCCAATTTTTTTATATTTATTAGTAATATTAAATTTAATCTAATCTATTTTAATATCCTTTTAGTTTTATTCTACTACAATTGAGAAATCATTATAATGAAAAATCTGAAATAGTAATTGTTGATCCAGTTGCTGTTGCTTTAACTTCTAATCTGAACTCATCACCGGGATTAAGATAAGCAGAACAGTTCAATGAAGCAGCACCAGTACTTGTCGATATAGTCCTCTTAATAGTATGAGGGTCAAAAGCTGGAGTTCCAGTTGTTTTAAACAATCTGAACTGATGTTCTACACCACCACCACTTTTAAGCATTGATATTGAAGGATTCATTTTTATAGTAATCGGATCAAGCCCCTCATATCGTATTGAACCAGTTACATCATCAAGCAATACAAAGTTTTCATTTGATGCACCCACAACGAGAGCGCTTCCAGTTGTTCCAAACGCAATAGCTCCCCAACTTGTAGTAGTTGAAGTGGTCGTTGCATTATCTGCGACATTAAAAGACGGCGCAGGATTGCTGTTTTGCTGTGCCCCGTTATTAAAGCTATTCACATACTTACTTGTATGATCTAACGAACCATCATTCCATTCTCCAGTTGTTTCCGCTGTGTGCCATTCTGTATTAACTTGGAATGTGTTAGTTTGTACGTTATATATCGTGCTACCGTGATTATATTCCTTAGTACAGCATATCAACACAGCATCAAGTTCAGATAATCCATGTGTAGCGGATGTTACAGTTACAGAATCAGATGTAAAACTTCCACCAGTATCAGCAATGTTATATGCAACTTCAGTTTCATAATATCCTGCTCCAGTTGCTGTAATTGTAAAAGTACCATTGTCATAATTAGTAAACGATGTCATTGTTACTTCTTGTCCAACAAAAAGAGTTGGAGGAGCACTAAAATTAAACCTTGCAACACCAGAATTATCAGAAACACTCGTAACCGATTCTGATGAGACTGAAGCATCAGCGAAAAGGGTTATATCTCCAGTATCTCCATCTGCAAAGAATGATTGCTCATCTGCAAGAGTTACATTCATGCAAGTAACTGGGGCTTCTGTTATAGGTGAAATATATAAGAAATCAGAGGTTGCACTCGACATTGTAACTTCCGTGCTTTCTATTACACCAGCTTTCCCCATTCCAATAACGCTTAACATCGGGCCTACTGCATCCGAAGAGTCATAGAAAAATGAGATATCTATGTGTATGTTACCTGGTTGTACTAAAGTCAGTCCTGTTTTAAATCCTTGAAATAATGATCTTGTGGAAATGAACCTAGCACCTAATAATGGATCAGTTACACTTGGTGCTGTGATTGTTCCGAGTGAACAGTTGTCTCCTGTTGTCATTAGAGTAGAATAATCCATACCCCAACCACCGGATGTAATGTCAAACATAGTTGCGTTATCACCGGTCATCTTCCATGTCATACCGTTACCGACACAACGGATTGTCCCTTCTCCATAAATCCAAGGGTCAGTTCCAGAGTAGGTCTGAGAGGTAACAAAAACATCAGCGCCTTCAAATAAAGCGTAGGCATCATTTTCAAGCTTAAGTCTGGTTGTTCCCCAATCAATCTCCTGCATAAACCGATACAGCTTATACTCAGGAATGACATCACCAGTTCCACCAACTCTTGGCATATCATCAAGTGACCAGACCTCAACTACTTCTGGAGGTTTTGTTGCATATGTCTGTCCACCAGACCCAGAGACACTCCCACTAACTACAAGGTCTCCGTTTACTGTTTCCCCATAAGTCGCTGTATCAAATGCTGTTGCTTCAGTCTTAGTATAAGGTGTTTCGTCTGTTCCTGCGTGTAATTGAACACCCCATAGATGATATGCACTTCCTACAGTTCTGAACACAAGATAATTTTCTGAATTTGCTGTTAGTTGTACAGAATAACGTTTCCACATAGATGTAGTTTCTATGCTTGTATAATCGGTAAGTTCTAAAGCAAGCTGAATAGTTTTGTCGCCTGAAACATTTTTAGCCCAAAAAGATAATGTATAAATATCATCTTCTACGAGAGTAACATTATGCCTTAAATATCCTGCACCGCCGGAGACAGTAACTTTATCTGCCGTGGTTTCACCGTTCGGGGCGACTGCATCATCTGCAGCAACAACAGGTGGATTAGATCCAAGAGTTTGCCATATTGCATTATCAATTTGCTCTGAATAGGTAAGCAGGTTCTCAATCTTACCTCTACCACCGTAAGGTGTATTCGTAGAATTAACTATCTCAATATGAGCTGGTTTAAGAGTTAAAGCGTTTTCCTCAAAACCATTGGCATCTCTTGCACCAAAAACTATATGAGCATAGTCGGCTGAATAATCATCATTCTTAAACAGCATCCCTGCTGCATGTTGTGTTGCACCACGATGAACCAAACTGGTATAAGTATTATCAGCAGTATTGTGATTGTGCATTTCAATTCCGGCACGCAATGCCCAATTAGTAGTGCTAGAATTACTAATATGTAAATCAAGACCATTCGTTTCATCAAGTATAAAATTATCTTGGGTAGCCATAGAATTTCCAAGATTTATCTTGAACCTATCACTATCATCGTTATCAATTCCCATTACCCATCTGGTGCCACCAGTCAACAAGAACTGTAGCATTGCATCGCCACCACCGTCTTGTTCAATGGTTATTCCACCACTTGTTCCTGTTACTGCATCATCTTGGTAAACATGAAATATGCTGTCAGGGGCTGTTTTAACCCCAACATGGTTATTTGCATCTATTTGAATAGCTGCATCTTCAGATAGGAAACCGCCATACTCTATTTTGAAAAGATCAGATATGCTGTTATCTATTCCGGCTAAATATCTTGCACCACCTGTTAGATACCATTGAGCCAAAGCATCCCCTGTTCCGTCTTGCTCAATAGTTAAACCAACTGAAGAACCTGTAAGTGTAGTATCTTCATAAAGATGAAGGATACTTGATGGAGTATCTTTATTGACTGCAACTTGACCTGCCAAGGTAGCTGTTAAAATAGCGTCAGTACCTAAGTCAGCATTACCAGAAATTCTATAATGCCCTCCCCCTGAATAATCAACTCCTGTTGATATTGTCTGAATTCCTGAAAGAACATAATGTAATACGGCATCACCTGTTGAATCTTGTTCAATGGTTAGTCCTGCGGCTGCTCCTGTCTCTGTTGTATTCTCATATAAATGAAGTAGTGAAGTTGGGTTAGCAGATGAACCAATTATTAATGAATCAGTTATCTTAACTTCACCAGTTGTATTAATTATGAATCTTGTATTACTTCCTAGATTAAGACTTGATGAGATTGCATAAGCATCACCACCCGCATTCATGATACCAGTAACCCATCTTTGCCCACCATTAAGTAGGTATTGAAGAACTGAATCACCTGTACCATCTTGAATAATTGTTATTCCGGCTTGATCTCCTGTCTCTGTTGTATCCTCGTATACTGTGAAAACACTATCTGGTGTAGAGTATGTTCCAACAGCTACATTGTTTCTTTCTTTCCATATGGTTAATCCACCACTCGTAGCAATATCATCAGTAAAGCCCATCCTGAAATTCCGAGCAAGTTCTGTTCCATTGTAATCGTTATACATTACAAATTCAGAATAACCAGATGCCAAATCACCTTTGTTAAAAATAAAGTCCATACCGTCTGTACCATACGGCCCTATTGAAAATTCTATACCATACTCAGAAAATAATCTTACTTTATGTGAAGAACTACCGAATATATCTATTGAATATCCAGTGGTAGGAGCTTTATGTATACCTAATATTCCAGCTGAATCTATTTGTATTGGTGCATCAGAAGTTAAATTTGCTGTGTCAATTTTGAAAAGATCGCTATCACTATTATCAATCCCGACTTTATAACGAACACCGCCAGTAAGTAGAAATTGTGCAACCGCATCACCAGTCCCGTCTTGCTCAATGGTTAGTCCTGCTCCTGTGCCTGTTGCAGTGGTATCCTCATAGATATGTAAAGGTGAAACTGGATTTGATTCTGAACCAATCATAAGGGAATCAGTTATCTTAACTTCACCAGTTGTATTTATTAAGAACCTAGTATTTGAACCCAAATTGATACTTGATGCAATTTCAAAAGCATCTCCACCGGCATTAGCTATACCAGCAACCCATCTTTGACCTCCACTTAATAGCCACTGTAATACAGCATCGCCTGTTCCATCTTGTTCTATTGTAATACCACACTCATCGCCAGTTTCGGTATCATTCTGATATACATGAAGTGGTGAATCTGGGTCTGTTCTTGTCCCAATTCCTACGAAATTATTCTGGTCAGATATATTTAAACCACCCTGTGTGGCTATCTGGTCAGCATAACCCATTCTGAAATAACGTGCTAATTCTGTAGCATTGTTATCATTGAACATAACAAACTCAGACTGATTAGTTCCTGCATCACCTTTGTTCAGGATAAAATTTGTTGAAGCTGCATTCCCATAAGTACCAGTTTCAAGTGTTACTCCCTTGTCAGAGTACAAGCCTACAATGTCAGAACCAGCTGCATAGACATCAAAGACATAATTAGCATCAGGGACCTTTTTAAATCCAGTAGCACCATCAGGAGAAATATTGATGTATGTATCAGATCCATCAGTACCTATTATTAAATTTCCAACCTCACCGATGATTTCTGAGTTATCACCTAAATCATTATGGGTAAAGCTAAGACCAGTCCCTCCACCGGCTTGGGATAATGTTAATTGAGCCTTACCTGATGCTGTAACTGCTTCAATATCAATTCGTCCATCTATAGTTCCTTTATGAATAAAAATTTTATCTTGTAAGGTTAATATTCCTAATGTATTTAATGAATTAATACTAAATGTATCTGCTGTTTCTGCATATTTAATCGTACCTTTAATTGCAGGTGTGCTATTATAAAATTCATAAGTAGCCGAGCCTGCAGCCGGAGCCTGCAAAGAAACTATTTTTAATGTATCATCATAAGAATGATTACCGTCACCGCCAAATGTATTTGAACTATTGTATTGAATTGCACCATCAGAACCACCCGGATTAGTAATACCAGGTATTGATGCTGTAGCACTTTGGGCACCTGCTATTCTAAAACTTGATTGTGCGTAGAATTCAGCTTCATCTGTATCGCTTAAATCTGAAGCCCCTTCCTGAACTAAGAGAGAGCATCTATATAGCCAAAATGGAAGAGGTGCTTTTTCAGTAAATGCCTCTGAGCCTAAAGCATCAAGAGCACCTGACTTTGTTGCAAACTCCTGTTGTCCATAAGCGACAATTGTATCACCTTCCCGGTCTCTAAATATTCTTTGTATTGTCCAGTAACCTGTCTGAGTTGTTGCCAGAGTTCCTGAACCATCATCGTAAGAAGACGGGTCAATTGTTGTTGTTGCAACCCCATCATAAATAACATTTAAACCAGCACCAGCAGAACGATAAACTTTCTGGAAAGAAACAGTGGATTTGCTTTCTAGCGGGACTATATCAGGTATTTTTGTATTAGTTCTAAAATTTGAACCCATCATGTAAGCGTTTCCGCCAGATACGTCAATGTTCATATTTGAGCCATTGGCACCATAAACATTTCCATCTATATTAGCGGGTCCAACAATGAGATTTATAAAATCTGAAAAACTTGCTACACCATTATACCCAATATTTCCGGGTGAAGTTGAAACACTAACAATACCACTACTTAAATGAGTCGCTGAACCAAACCATATTGTATCATGTGCGTCAAGAATTGAAACAGCGGTTGATAATTTTTGAACAACTGAACCTGTTGAATCATAGCCGAATAGCGTAAGTCCGTCCGTTGATAAATTAGTTGGAACAATCCCAGAGACTGCATCCCATTCAACATCTGTTATAATAGGAATTTCAGGGTTTGTAAAATCAGCAATTACACCTGCACCCGATTCCCAGTCTACTGTAGTACTTGAAGCTTGAGAAATTACTCCACCTGCAAGCAGTCCGGTTGATTGCGCTCTATTCGAATCGTTCGCTAATGCTAAATCTTTATTCGTCCCAACCTGAATATTAGATACCAAATAAGGAAATTCAGATGCATTTCCCTTTAATGCCATTGCATCGGCTGCTATTTCTATATCGTATTGGTCGTTATATATAAGTCGAAAAGGACTTACTCCAAATTTAAAATTACCGGGTGTGTCGGCTCCAACAGAAATAAAGTCAAAAAAGTTATCGCCTAAAATTAAACTCAACCCACCTGTTCCGGTATCCCATGCTACCTTACTTGGTATATATTTAACAATGACATTGCTTGAATTATGAGTGACTTTTGCCCTTACATTACTCATAGTTGCAAAAGTTCTAAATGTCAAAGCATTAACTTGACTATCTGCTGTTGCGTTAAAATTAAATGATAATGGGTTTGTTGTTATATTTGTCGTGTCTGTTGTCTGTTTATCAAGTGTTGTTTCTACTCCAAGCTCAAAACAATTGGGAGCAGACGATCCAGCGGCTGTCCATTCCGAAGTAATAACAGCACCATGAGTGTCATCTACACTTTCAGTCAAAACTAAAGTACTAGTCCCTTCTGATAATGTAAGAACGTCACCAACATCTAGAGAATCTCCCGGCAGTTCTAAAGATACAGTCGAAACTAATTTATCATTCACATAGTCATAACTAAGTGGTGAATTGACAAGCTTTTCCTCTGTTGAATGCTTTCTTGGTATATTATATGCTGCAACGCCAGATAGAATAGACGATGCGTCCCCATTACTAAATGATGATTTACCTAATTTTAATCCCATTGTTTTAACCTACACAAAATTTACATAATTTATAAAATCAATTCTCAAGTTACCAGTTGCAACATCGCCAACCCTTTGAATTACAAATGTACTGCACCTATTTAGAACTCCATCATCCTGTGTGAAATAATTATTTGGTAGAGAAATAAAAGTAAAATCAGTTGGATCTTTTACATAACCACTATATTCCTCGTCGTTTGCAAAAAAATTATATTCTAAATTAGCTCCTGATTCATTTATGATTTGTAATTCTTTTGGATATAATGTTCTTTCTGTAACGCCGTAATTGATTGTATTCTGATAAACTTTCATAGTAGCGTCGATTGTAATAAGACCACTATTATTTATTTGATCGGCTGTTATAGTAACTTGTTTGTTTTTCATTTATATTTCAACCCATTTTTTGCCATTCGATTTATATAAAGTAGAACCTGTTATCCCTCCATATACGATAGCTTTTTTATTTTTGTTAATTACAACATCTGGTAATTCTTTTTTATTAAAGACTTCTATAAATTTAGATTCTTGTATTGATGACACTATTCTACTTTCAGATTCTACAATATGAAAATGAAAGTGCTTCTTAATTGAATCTACAATTTTATCTTCTAACAAAATTAGTTTGTCGGTAATCATTTCTCTATTATTTTTAACAACTTCTATTACATTATTATAACTATTTGATATCTTGTTTTCTATTTTATCTGATGAATCAAGTAATTTAGAAGAATTTTTAAAAATTCCTTCTAACATTTCATTTATATAATTAATATCTAAATTATCTAATTTATCAAGTTGCTGCAATTTTTCAATATATGATAGATCTTTTAGTTTATCCAAGTCCTGAATCTTGTCAAGAAATTCAAGTGCTTCGAATTTCTTGAGAATATTAAGATTTTCTAATTCTTTCAAACAATCAAGCTTGTCTAAATCTTTTATAAAAATTTCCAACACATTTTTAACAGAATGTAGTTCTTTATTGACAGAAGACTCAATAACAAAATTAAATCTGTCTGTTATTCTCTCTTTAGCCTCTCTCACTGTCCTGTCCAATAATTGAGCATCATTTACACTGTTCAACCCAATCATCTTAACTTCCGTGATCAACTCCTGAATAATACTAGTTAATACTTCTGTGGAGTTTCTAATATCTTCTTTGTTTTCCAAAACAATTTCTTTAGGAGATAAGTCGTTCTTTCTAATAAAATCTTCCAATATAATAGTCTTTTCATCGACCAATTTTGTGATGAGACTCTTGAACACGCTACTGTAGTCTCGAGTTGTTTCTATTCCACTTGATCCATTTCCATTTCCTGACATATTTTCATCTCCATAAAAAATAAAATTTACATATTTTTATTAATTTCTTCACATCTATCTTTAATAGAACTTTTTTCTTGAGGTGTCAAATTGGACATGTCTAATTTAGCCATATCTTTTATAATAACACCTAAAGCTTTATAAATTTTTGATCCTTCCTGAGACTCGCTGATTTCATCTTTAAATTGTGAATTGTATTTTTTCATTTTTATACCTTTTTATTTATTTATCTACTACTTCTTGGGTAGTATGTTACAAGCTGTATTTCTAATGCTGCTGATGGAGTACCCCCTTCTGAATTGTTTATCACCAAATATTCAGGAGTAGGCAATGGATAGATATCTGTATAATTAACAGTCGTACTATCGGCCACAGGAATCAAATCGAAATCAGTTGAATCGTCTAGGTATTCGTCCAATTCATCGTCGTTTGAAAGAATATTGAAACTAAGATCTTTTCCTGTTGCGTTTGGTATTGAAATTCTTCTTGGAAATCTTGTTACAGTCTTTGTATTTAATTGGTCTTTAGATGTTATCACAGTCTCCATTTTACAATCAATTATTTTGGAACCTCCTGCACAATCTATCGACCACGTGTCTCCCAAAACTAAATCGTCTGGGCCTGAAACGTCAGTGAAAGTGGCAGTCAATCCCGCAGTTCCCATAGCAATTGGAGCTCCAAAACTTACGACTCCGCTTATATCTAAGTCTTTGTCAGCTCCAAAATCACATGTTAATCCGTAAACAGTTGTGCTTAATGCAGTTATGGTGTATACAGCACTGAATTCCTGTCCCCCGTAAGTTCCTCCAGAAGCTAATGTTGTCTCTCCTGAATTGCCAGAGCCAGCTACTGGAGATGAAACTGTTCCAGATGTCATGTCTTCTATTGATAATGTAACAAGTTTATTTCTCATTTATAGGTATCTCAATTATTTTATTTCATTTGTGTATTTATTAGTAAAGATTTGTTCAATTATATATCTAATATGTTGTTCTTATATTCAACAGTGCTTTTTTCATAATTTCAGAATCATCTATATTTGTTACTATTTCACTGTGTTTCTTGTTTTCTTCTTCATATATTGTTGTGGGTACTATCTCGCTATTTTGCATATCATAAACAACTCCTGCTGATCCATCACTGCAATCTTTATCATTAATTCCTGCCTGGCTATATTCCCAATCTCCAAAGTATTTGTGCTCTGTTTTACCCTTTATGTGATCTATTTTTTCCTTTCCTTTATTGTCAGCTTCTATTATAAGACTCAATAGATTGTTCTTGAGAAATATATTCCTTCCAGATTTTACAGTCTCGTCAAACAGACAGTTTATGAAAAATAAATATGGATCGAGTGTTCTATCCACTGACAGTACTGAAGCTTCAATCTTGTTTCTCAATAAACTCTGTTTAAATTGGGCATTTTGAAATGAATCAGACGTAAAATACTTTATAAAAACATTTCCTTCATATTTTAAGTCCAATACGAAATTTTCAATTGCTGCTAAATTAATACCTGCTTTTCCTGGAGCTATACAAAAAGCAAAATCCAATACGTATATGGTTTTTTGAAGAGTCTTGCTTCTTTCCTTGTGACCCATTGCAATACCGGCTAAATCACCATGTGCTGAAAAGGCAGGGTCAACGTGTACCCATCTAGGCTCCCTATACGCTCTTTTTATCCTGTATTTGCCATCTATTGTTTTCATAAAAAACATATCTTTTATCTTGTTCCATATTAGTTTTTCAGGATTTTCCATAGAATCTGCTATTATAGTTCCTTCAACATTATCTAACAGTTTGTTATTAAATAAGTTGTCTATTAAGACCGAATCTTGAATTAGTCTATTCTCTCGTTGTGTTGGTAGACCCGCTATGTCTTTTATACTTTTGACAACATTCCTTTCAAAGTCAGATTTAGCATCAATCGGTATTTCTTTAATAAGTTTTTTATTTATGTCTTTCAATTGCTTGTCGTCTGTGATTATTTTGGGAGCTGTCGTTCCATCCCCAGTGCATACTTTAAAAGTTTTTCCTGTTTCCAACCATTTTGGGAACAAATGAGGTCTTGCCTCCCACCTGCTCCTGCTTTTAAAGTAGACTTTTTCTTGTTTTTGTAAGTCATTCAGTATGTATTTTTCTATAGGATTCTCTATATCATTAGCTGATGAATCAAGATATACCATACCCAAATAGTTAGTTCCAACTGTGGCTTTAATTCTTTCTAAACCGTCAGAATATAATTGAAATATCTGCTCATGAGTTACTCCAGCCTGTTGTATAAAAAAGTTAATTTCTGATACAGCAAGGAACAGTAAGTCAGCTCCAAGAAAAGATAAAAAATCAGTTCCTATATTGAGAGACAATCTTGATTCAAGAGTTAGCTTGCCAAAAGTGGCTGCCTTTGACCATACAATTTTTTCCAACCCGTATTCTTTTTGCTTTATAGGCACTTGATCCTGACGGTCTACCTTTATAAACCTTGGAGACATCATCAATATATCATAAATAGGCTTCAATAACAATTGATTTACCTTTTCAGCTACGAACGACATAATATAAATAGACAAGTTCGTCGTAGGAGCTAATCCATAATAAAGCTGTGGATGGCGCAAACAATGTACGTATATTATTATGTAATGGATGAGCAAACGTTCCAAGAACGACTTACCTGTCCTCGTAGCTCCATATTCTACAACCTGATTATAGTTTTCATTTTCATCCAATATATTTATGAAATCTTCCTTTATATAGTCATATATTGCATCTTCGAAAGGTTTTGTGATCCAGCCATTCCTGTGATCGAGATATTCCTCGGGAGTAGGTGGTTTTACTCTAAAGACTACGTTTTCTAACTTTTTATATAATTCATTTGTTGATTCACAACCATGCCACATTTCATGCAGTTTTTGTTGTTCGCTTAGTGTCAATTTCTGATAGTAAGCATCTATCATTTCTGTTGTTTTGTTCATAGTTATTAGTAATATTTGAATGGCAATATCTTCAGTAGTAATTGTACAAAAAGTTGATTCTATACATAAAATAAAAACGTAACTTTTTCTTAAAAATTAAAAAAAGTTGTTTACATATTACTCAATGTTTTATACATTGTTATTATAAAATAATTAAAGAAGGAGAAATAAGATGAAAGTAAAATTTGAAAGATTTTTAAACAATGAATGGATTGCAGAGGAATGTGATACAGATAATCTTGAAAATGATTCTGGAGATGAATGGACAGAAGATATGTTAATCAATTATCTAAAAGATACAGAAATTAATGGTAGAATTAGAAAAATTGAAACTTAATAGTTTATGAAATTCAATTGAATTATTAAAAAAATAACAAAGGAGATATTATGAGAATTCAATACTTGTATACAGAAGGAAAAGAGGGAGATGATTTATTACCTCTTAGAGTAAAACTTGATGGAAAGATAGTTGGAGTAATTAAGAAAGTTAAAGAGGGATACTCTTATTTCCCTAAAGGATTAAAAGACGGAGGAGAAATTTTTAATAGTATTACTGAAGTCCAAAATAGTTTAGAATTTGAAGAACATCAAAATGAATTATTTAAATAAGGAGAAATGTAATGGAAAAAATTTATAAAACAGAAGAAACTAATGTTTTTTATGAAGTAGATGATAACATAGATACTATTGACGCGCTAATCACAGTATTACAGAAATTAAAATTAGAAGGGTTTACTTCTGTAGAACTTGATGTAGAAGATGACTATGGAAGTATCTCTGCTAATCTTTTGGCTTCTAAACGAAGATTAGAAACTGATGAAGAATATGAAAAAAGATTAGTATCAGAAGAAAAAAACTAAACAAAATAAGTTAAATCGTCTTAAAAAATTAGCTGAAGAACTTGATGTAAAAATAGTTGAATAATAACATAAAATTAAAAAAAAATTACACTTTTTAAAAAAAGTTGTTTACAATATTAAATATAAAATATTAAATAACATTCAATACTAAAAATAATTAATAAGAAATAAGATTAAAAAAAGAAATATTTTGATATATTTTTAAAAAGTAAATTAAGAAAAAGAAATACTTTCATAAAAAAAATAAAAAATTATCCAGACGCCTAAATGACTGAAACAACAGGAATCGCTAAACCTAACTAAATTTTTTATTTTTTGTTAATAAGATTGAAAGCCGTACAAACAAACAATTAAATACATAAACCATAACGAAATTCTATACCTATTGAACCGGTCTTCATTGGGTTCTATTGATATAATATTGAAATAGATTTTTTAAGAATAACCAGGTAACAAAAAAAAATTAAATATAAAATAAGGAGAAACTCAATGGAAAATCTTACAGACTACCAACTCGTGCAGTCGTTTCAATTGGGAAACGAACAGGCTTTCAATGTATTATTTAGGAAACACGAAACTCTCTTGAATATCTATTCACAGAAGATGTATAGCTTCTACAGAAAATACGATTTTAGCAAGGACTGGTCGCATCATTTTTCTGAACTTTCAAATTGTTTTTACAAAGCTGTTGAGACTTGCAAATTGAACAAAGTCAATGAAGAAACGTTTGTGTTCAAAAAGAGACTGTATTACTACATGAGGAGTTATAATCAAAGTTTGGTTAAGTACTTTGAATCAAAAGGTCGCATGATCGAGATAGTAGAGGTTGATGCTAAAAAAGCTAATCAGAGACAACATGGATATATACAACCAATATTACATACAACATGTTTCAATATATTCGATCAAATAAACAATAGAATGATTATTGAAAATCTAATTGAAATATCAGGGAAAGTATTGAATGATGTTGAATTGAAAGTCTTCAACATGACTATAGATAATTTTACCGTAGAGGAAATGGCTGAAGAAATGGATTTCACTAAGGTATACATCTATCGGATAAAAAAGAGAATCGCTAAAAAATTAAAGAAGTTTTTGTAAGAAATTAAAGTTTGATTACTCATACTAATAAATATAGAGGGACAGGGAGTAGCTCTCCTTTTTCTGAAACTGTGATGAGTAGGAAATCACCTCTATATTTTTCATGAATTTATCACAGAGGTTTTGAATAATATGAACAAAGTTTGTAAACACTGCAGCACTCCTGATGTCCTTACCTATACATTAAAAAGTGGTACAATAGTTAAAAAATCAGTATGTAAAGAATGCGATCTTAAGAAAAGAACTAAGATTCCACTATTCTTTAATTATGAATTCCTCCACAATCTATATCATGTTGAAAACAAAACACTGGAATACATGTCGATAAAATACAACATATCCATTCAGAAAGTTAAAAACTGGTTGAAATACTACGACATTTCTCTAAAAGAAGTTAAGAAAACATGCAAGCATTGTGGTACTGAAGATATATTAACTTATACAAATAAGAAAGGTACAATAGCAAGGAAATCAATATGCAAAGAATGCGATAACAAAAAGAGAAAGGGAGTTCCGGTTGAATTCAATTACGACTTTCTGTACAACGAACATCACACATTGGGTTACAATATAGATCAAATAGCAGAAACGTACAGTATCACTGAAAATCAAGTCAAAAACTGGATGGAGTATTATGATGTTCCCATAAGACTTGTTTGTAAAGTTTGCGGGACAGGTGAAGATTTAGTTAAAAGGAAAATATCAAATCAATTTGGGGAGAGTGAAAAGGAGTCTACATTTGAAATATGCGAACTTTGCTATAAAAAAAGACAATCAAAAGGCGTTGCAAATGGTATAAAGAAAGCAAAAAAGACTGACAGTGAAGAAAGAAAAGAAATTAAGCGAAAGAATCGTAGCGAGAGTCAAGAAAAGAATAAAGAATCAAGAACAAGAAAACAAAAAAAGACTTGGAGTGAAAAATCTAAAGAAGAGCTGGAAGAACTTGGAAGTAGAATAAGTGAGACAAAGCAAAATAAAACTAAAGAACAAAAAAGTGAAATAATTGAAAAATTTAAAGAATCGATGGCAAATAGAAGTGAGGAAGAAATTATAGAAAGAAGAATGAAAATGGGAGCTAATCATAATGCAAAAGCTACACTTTTATTTTCTCATTTAGAAGAAATATTAACATTGTTAAATATAAATCATAAAATTGAATATAAATTAGTAAATAGTAATAAGAAAGTCTTAAGAAGAGAAAAACCTATAAATGTATATAAAATTTCTGATACTTGTCAATGTAGATTTTTAGATTGTTATATTAAATTAAATAATAGAGAAATTAATCTTGAGTTTGATGAAGAAAAACATAAGAAAGAAATTAAAAATGATTTAATAAGAGAAAAAGAAATATTAACTATAAAACCTAATTTAGAAATTTATCGAATACCTGAAGAATTATATTTCGATAATAAAGAGCAAGTAATATTTGACTTATTAAATATAGTATTAGGAAATTTTAAATATGTAAAATTTGATTACTCATCTATAACAAAAAGAGACCCGTGAAGGCCTCTTTTAAATTAAGGAGATATATGTAACTTAAGACATAGGAGATTATGAGCTTAAGTTAGTAATCTGAAGTAACCTAAGGAACTTAGGCTCGACCACAATTTTGTCCTCAATTGTTGCCAAATTTCCTTTTGTGTAAAATTCTGGGAATCTGAGTTCTGCACTTATCTCAGTAAGGTTTCCAAAAACAATACTAAGGTCATTAACATCTGAATCGTTCTTGTAAGTAAGAAGTACTTCATTGTTTAAAATGACGTCTGCATCTTGCGGACAAGAAAATACAAGAATATCATCTAAGCGACCAGCTTGATAACATCCCCACTTAGGTTGTCCACCAGTGTCTGTCTTCCAAAGGTCGTGCTTTTTAAGATAAGTTAGAGCCCTAGAACCCGCAACCGCAGTTGTAACTGATCCTCTCTTAATGTCATCGTAGATATCTCCACCAATGTCATCAATAGTTGACAGAATTCTTTGTGCGTGCGACTTATCACTAACTTCACCAGCTGTAGCAAAGTCTGAATCAAAGGTTGTGATGGTATTTTGTTTCGAAACTTGTCTACCAAAACCAATAGCTCTGTAATCTCTTGCCTTAGCGTGTTCATCAGCAACAGCTTCAATCAACATATCGTGGATGTCTCCAAGACCTGTTGTTTCAAGTGTGATAGCTGACATATCTGAAAAATGATATCCAAGTGGATTTGGATAAGCATTAAATCTATGTTTAATAACGTTGATACCTACAGTACCAAAAGAAGCGTAATTGCTAGAGTTTTCAGAATCAAAAGCATATTCTACAAGAACAGGAGCAGTATCAACAGGGGGAGTTGTGAAATTAATTTCAATATCGCCTGTTGTATAATCAATCGTATTTGTAGAACTTGAATTAAGAGCGTCACCAACAATTGTTCCTACACCATCATCAACGCCAATATATGCACCGTTACTCAGGATTCTAACAGTAAACTTGACAACTGGAGTAGTTGAAATCGTTGATGTAAATTGAGTAGTAGCCCCGTCACCGGTTCCTAAACTTTGAGTGGTTGTAGTTGTTGGGTAGTATTTATGCATGTTTTCATAAATCTTTTCACCAGCAGTTGCCCCTCTAAGAGACTGTTCGTATGTCCTATCTACAATGTAAATAGCATCATCTGTACTTGTAAGTGGCCATTCAGTAAAGATTTTTCCTCTATTCGAATTGGCTACACCAAGTCTAATAACTTTAAGAAGATTTTCTGGTGTCTGAGCGAAATCAGAAGACACAATTGCTTCTTCAAGTTTTTTCCATTTTTTCTTCATATAAGATTCTTGCATTTGAATAGCAAAAGCAATATTTCTTGCGTGCTGTGGATTTGTTTCAGCGATGTCTTCAAGTCCCCAACCTATGTCCGTCTTTCCCCAAGCTTCAACTAACTTGTTACCTAAAACTTTTCTTTTACGGAGATTGGATTCAAGTTCTTCCCTTAAATTATCCATTTCTCTTCCATGTTTATTCATGTTTATTTATTTTTCCTCATCATTCTATTTTTTAAAAACCGTTATTTCTTTTATTCTTTTCCAATATCTTATTCTTTTCCTATTAAATTATTTTATTCCTTTTCTATTATATCCTTCCTTTAGGAAACCAATCTGGTTTTATTTTCGTCTTTTTTGTTATTTTAAAATCAACCATTTCGTTGATTTCTTCTTTGAGTTCATCAATTTTATTAACTGCTTCAATTAAAGACTTAGATCCTAAAATTTCCTTTTTGAAATCTTTCAATCCAGGATATTTTTTAGTTTGTCCTTTGAAAAATGAATTGATTTCTTCAGTTATTTTATTATTTTTTTCTTCTTCTAATTCGTCTTCGTCATCATCTTCATCATCTACTTTTTCTGAAAGTTTTTGTTTGTTATCTGAATCAAAAACATATTTAACTACTTCAGGATCCTTAGATTCTTTCTTCTCTTTTTTCTTTTCCTTTTTCTCACTTACTTCTTCATCATCTTCGTCTTTCATTTCTTGGTCAGCTTCTTTTTCGCCAGCCTTTTTTTCTTTATCTTTTTCTTCTTCATCATCTTCTTCTTTAACCTTAGCTTCTTCAAATTCATAGCCAAGTTCTTTCAATTTAGTTTCACATTCTTCGATATGGTTTTCAGCAACGTCTAATTTTTCCTGAAGATTTTCGTCGTTTTCATTTGATTTAAGATCTTCAATATCAGTATCTCTCTTGATTGTGTCTTCTACAAGTTCAACAAAATCATTAAGTTTGTCAATTTCATATTTCTTGAAATTATCTGTTTCGAACATAGCCATAACTTTTTCATGATCTTCTTTGAGAGTTTTGTAATTTTCTACAAATACTTCAGAGTCAAAATCTTCCTCAGCTTCAACTACTTGCTCAATGAAAGAAGAAACCTTATTGAGTTTTTCTTTTAATTCATCAGCAACTTTAATAGCCTTATCATAATTTTCAGTAAGCTCATTAATTGTACTATCTTTTTCTTCAAGCATTGTATTAAGTTCACTTTCTTTATTGGCTATC
>JAAEQR010000176.1 GCA_024231215.1 PVC group bacterium
ACCTTTTTTCTGATCGTCTGAAATCCAGTAACGCCATTAATATTAACCTTTTCGAGTCGGTGGTTTAGAATATATTGATATAACTCCTAATATTAATAACATAATACCTAATGCTATGCAAGCATAACCAAAACCTTGCGTCAAAAAAATGCCATATGCAATTAAACCCATTCCTATCAAGATTAGTGCATCTTTCATAAACTCAACTAAAAAATTCCTCATTTTATATCAGGCTCCCGTCATTTCCTTGACACTGAGTTATTCCAGGGTCATACATTGCACGCGCCATTGCGTTTATTGTAGCAACTGCGCCGTCTATTTTACCTGGGCTGTTTTTACTTTCCTTTCTGGGGAATTCATTTTGATTATGGTCTGGCTCACTTATAACGTTTAAGAACATCCATTTTGTAACAGGATTTCCATCATGTCTTAATTTACCCTCTTTTATGATTGCCTCAAGTTCTTTCATAGGCTCGGACAATGTTTTTGCATTTTGAGCAATTTCTACAACTTCTATTTTATCATTTAAAAGATTGGTTGTTAATTGTTGAGCGTTCCATGGGTCAGCGCACACTTCACCGCCTTTATTCTCTGAGCCTGATAAATCAAAGTCTCTTGCATCCTGCCGAATAGTTTCTTCAATATCACTTAAATCAATTCTTGCTCCGACATGAGCTGTCAGAAATCCGCCATCTACCCATTCTTTGTAATGTTTATAATCTTTATCTTTTACCTTGTCTGTTGTTGTCCAATGTTTAGAAAATAAATAATAAATATCACCTTTTTTAAACATTCTCATTTTTGATGCGATATCTATTTTACTGGCAAGGTCAAGACCAGGGTAACATGCATTATCTGTAAATTCTTTTATATTAATTGAAGGTTCAGAACAATTATCCCAATCAACTTCATTAATCCAAGGCGAACCAGCATTGCACCATAAATTTAAATGCTTAGTTTTTAAAACGTTCTGCTCTCTGGCATTTTGTAAAGCCATTTTGTGCTGATCTTTTAAATAATCCTTATAAACCGACACTCCATAATTAGGATTTGCCTTAATCCAGTTTTTAAAGTCTTGCCAATCGTCTTCAGGGTCAATCGTGTATATCATCCCGAACAATCGCTCGTTTTCAACATGTCCTGATAAAATATCTATGACTTGTTTTCTCAGGGAGTAACAAGGGTAATGTAAATTAACTCCACCTGTTGTAATTGTCCCTAGTATTGGTTGAGACCTTGCGCCTTGTCCGGTTTTACCTGCCATATAAGCAATAGACGTGGGGCTTTCGTGAAATTCGTCTTGAAGCCAACAATGAGGCGAATCTCCGTCTTTTGGCTTGCCTATTTTTCTTGAAAACCTTGATTTTGTATCATAACTGTATATTGGGCCTGGGTTTTCTTCTGTTCCTCCCCTTTTTACACTGAATGCAGATTCTAAATCTGGTAAAGATTTCATCATCATCCATGCCGGAGTAAAAACCATGTTCGCTTGGTCTTCTGAGTTTGCAGCACTAAAAACTTGTGCGGCTGGTTCATTATCTGCGAATCCCATTTTTAAACCGACTATTGCGCCCATGGTTGACTTCGAGTTTTTACGAGGTATTTCC
>JAAEQR010000177.1 GCA_024231215.1 PVC group bacterium
TGTAAGTCATAAAATGCATACCCTTTATAGTGGATAAATATACCAAACATGCATCGCTAGCCTAGTATCTTACAGTGTGTGGATCTGACTCCGTAAACATCATGTCGATTTGCGCATTTCTTCAGACAATTCTCAATAACCTATCCGATGGGAAGCGAATACGCAAACCTTCTTGCAAGGTGAATAATTTTTTAAAATAATAATTTCTACACCAAAAGACAAAGACATCTAGATTTCTCACAAAAGAAAATAATGCATTTCGTCTGGGTTTGATCTCATTGATCGGAAACCGATCAATAAATTATCGATTTTCTCATTTTTATGCGATTACTGCAAACTTAGCATACAGGTTTTCGATGATGCTGATCACGAATATGTTAGGAGTTTTATCAAAATTATCAGTTGATTGATTGATTAGAAACCGATTTATCATTTTTATGTGATTGCAACGAAACTTAGTACATGACCGGGATGAACAACACAAAATTGATGAAGGACTGGCTTTTGGTCATTCATGGATGTAATAGTTGACGCGTAGAGTGTTCACTAAACAACCAATCGATTTTTTCAGGAAGAAATGCCCCACCCACCCACTAACCACTTTTCGATTAACCTATGTATGAATTAGGTTAGGTTCTCTGAAAGATGCGCCTAGCAACTCGATAGAAGCAATCCCCTCACGATTTGGAGGAACTTTTGCATTTTCACTATTTACAA
>JAAEQR010000178.1 GCA_024231215.1 PVC group bacterium
CAATAAGAAGGCGATTCGAAACTCGTCAGTACATCTGCAATTCCGTTACTAACTGAACACAATTTTTTTTTTTAAACAATCTCTGCAGTTTTAGCGCCTAAACTGCAATCTTTATTATGCAGACATCAATCATACAGACTTATCATTTTTACCTAATTCTACACCTATTCTAGAAAACAAGTACAGAAAGACACTCTCAACCTCAAATAACTCAAATCATATACTCAATTGTAAAGAATCAGGAAATAGAGAACAAATGTTAGCATGAAGAGACTCAAGTGAATCCACAAAATGTGACACAATACAGCACATAAAGTTAGAATATATCAGTAGATGCAAAACATTCCATTCATTAGTTACAATATTACCAATCTTGTGGATGAAATTACCTAAAAATACAGAAGTACATCCAGAAGAGGTATTCATATTGCCTAGGGCACTGCTCGTTGAGCTTGCATTCCTGAGCAAACAAGCTCCTATAAAATGCACCTACCAAGCAAACCCTACTAACACACAAAAAGCACTCTGTATAGAGATGAGAAAGGTTCAATGTAGCAATATAAATGACAGTAATGATGTTGCCCAGGGCACTGCTCGTTGAAATTGCATTCCTAAGAAAAGTACTCCTATAAAAAGCAACTACCAAGCAAAACCCTACTAGCACACAAAAATTGCAATACGGTAATCATAGGCCATAATCCACTGACACGTAGCCATTTATTTTCCTAATTGGTATGTATTGCCTTAGTTCTTCCAATAAATTTTCCCCTTGAAAAAGAAATGCCCTGTTAACAATAACATTGACCTTTCTGCGGAAATACTTCCACAAATTGTGCTCAATGTTGCTGTTTTCATATGTTTTTCGAGTTTGCCAGATAGATCGTTGCATTATTTGAACCATAACATTCAAAAACCAAAATAGACATTTATTAAGATTTTTGGTAACCCCAAGGATCTTAATATTATCATTAAGGTTTTCACCAGTGATTCTCAAAAATATAGGTTCTAATTTATGCCAAGCATCCATAGCCCTTGTGCACTGCAAAAAGGC
>JAAEQR010000179.1 GCA_024231215.1 PVC group bacterium
CCGCCTAATGCTATTCCTTTAAGAGCTGCTGGATCAGTCATTACTGCTGCGGGTCCAACTAGGGTTGTGTAAGGGTTCTTGGTACTGTTTACAACTCTAGCCATATAAGGATTCTTGTCAACATCAAAATTATCAAGCAGCAATTCAGAACTGAAAAATATCATGTAGCCGTCTGTAGCCCTTAAAATTTTGTAAACGCACTCCTCCTGTCCTTTTAAACAAGGCGTTATTTCCCTCCGGTATCTACTTTTATTCCGGTTTTATTCCGGCAACTCCTTTCTAATCTTTCCTGATGAATCCTGTAATCCAGAGCAGGATGTCTCCGCATATATCAATATCTGTATTGAACCCGACAGCTAAGTTGGTCGCTCAAAAGATTGCTATCGATCTCACCGAAAATCATAAAGCCTATGATACATTTCCATATGTGTAACAATGTCATTTTATCCGTCAAGTTGTTTTTAAAACTTTCGGCAAGTACCAGTAACTGGACAATCATATGTGCTATCTGAAGACATTGATAATAATTCTTCATCGCCAAAAAATTTACGCGGGAATATTTATGCTCTAATTTGAAACCGCCATTTTTTTGCGTATTGAAACCTTCATTCTCTATTTTCCAGCGCAATCTCCCGTTATTACTTATTTCCACGGCATTCCTCTTGTTAATAGAAAAGTCTGTTACATGCACAAAACGATTTGTCCCGGATTTACCGGTTTCGATGTTCTGTTTTGTTTCCAGGCATTCTATCCAGTTGAGACAATGAGGCGGATAATGAATATCATTTATCCATTTATACCGACCTGTGATTCTTTCGCCTTTTGTTATGATAGGATATCCGGTGTATTCA
Source organism: PVC group bacterium (assembly GCA_024231215.1). Classification (GTDB taxonomy): domain Bacteria; phylum Omnitrophota; class Gorgyraeia; order B26-G9; family B26-G9; genus JAAEQR01. The sequence goes on from JAAEQR010000179.1 coordinate 852, forward strand.
TTGTCTGTCGTCATTCCAAGCAATGTAGCGACTTCTTTCCATACGCTTGGTAAATTGCCATCTTTGAAGGTCAAAATAAACCTCCAGTCATTTTTTCTGCAAATATCGAATACCGGTTTTACAGGATATAAGCCATCTCCTGTAATACAAATAGGTAATCGCGGATACATCTTTTTCAATCTTGCAGCCAGACGCTTAAACGCTTTAATCTCACAATCCTGTTTTTCATAATCTCCAGATGGATTCTCTATCCATTCCGTAAGAATAGATAGAGAAAAACCGTTGCCACATACCAGCTTTGCTTCCAGCACATTGTGAAAGTATGTAGTTTTTCCGCTCTTGCTTGTCTTGTGTAAACAGCCATCGCAATGCTTTTCGGTAAAAGTGGTAACACCTGTAGCATCAATCGCTATATTCAGATATTTCCCGAAGATCCTGTAACGATAAAAAACTTTCTTTCTCAACAGATTTTTGATCAGACTTGTTTTGAGTTGTTCAAGTTCTTCTTCCGCAAGTATTCTCATTACTTTGTCTGTTGTATCGGCATGAGGGAGTTTCGCCTTGAATATTTTCTCGTAATTTTTTTTGAATTTTCCTTCATTACGGTCATTATTGTAAGCATTCCTCGAACCTTCTTTGAAAAGAAACATAGCTATACACGACATTATTATTTCGGCAATATCATAATCGGAACTCTTACGATAATCCTCTATTTCTCTCATACGGTCGAAGATATCGGGAAAAAAATGAATTATCGTTTTATACATGCTCAATATTATATTTTGAGCTTCAACCTTATTCTTTTTATATGATTGCCGTCTTTTTTTGTCTAGCCTTTTTTTTCGATCATTTTTTTAGCTCTTATCTTGTCCAACTCAGATCTATTTTTTTTCATAACAATTCCTTTCATATTCAGAGCAATTTTTTCAAAATATCGATTGCAGTTACCTTGTTATGAGAATATTGTCGATAGTTATCGTATAATTCAACAGGACTATTATATTTATATTTTCAGATGAAATTTGTCCGTATAATCCCGAAGGGATTGGGTAATATAGCCGGCGGTTTTAACCGCCGGTAAAATGGTAATGGGATAATGAGTCCTGAAAGGACGATGTTGATAATAAATAAAATATACAACGTCCTTTCAGGACGTTAAAAAATGGTAATGACGTTTTCTACCGGCGGTTAAAACCGCCGGCTATACGAAATTTCCCCTTCAGGGAAACTATTATTCGAAAACCAGAAAACCGTGTGTGCTTACTCTATTAACAAAATAGCACGAAAAATATTTTCTCTTAAAATCGTAACGTTCTGATTTCATTACGCGTAAGCAGAAACATAATTAGGTTCTGAATTGCTGATATCCTCCGTGAGAAATTGCGGAACCTTTGATTATAGCGTAAGTATGATCGTTATCTTTTCTTGCTTTTGACAATGGTTTTAATAATACGGACCCAATCGCCTCTCCGGGTACATATCCGTCCGCCCGATGATCGAAAGTGTGGCTCCTGCCTGTCGGCGATAACGCTCCGATACTGCAAAAATAGCGATAATGGGCTGATGTGAGAAGTAAATTGACTCCTCCGGCAAAGGCTAAATCACACTCCCCTTTTTCAAGCGCGTTGCAGGCGAGATGAAGTGCGAATAGAGATGACGAACATGCCGTATCTACAGAAAGACTCGGTCCTTTCAGGTCGAAATAAAAAGATGGTCTGTTAGCCAGCATTGTCGCAGCATTTCCGCTTCCGTCATAAGCCTCCACTTTTTTTCCGCG
>JAAEQR010000180.1 GCA_024231215.1 PVC group bacterium
ATGGCCCTTGATAAAGATGCAACTCGAATTGAACATTGTCAAACTCTTTTGGAATCTCTATCTGGAAAAGAAGATCCGAAAAATACTGCAGTTTGGCGTTTGTTAACTATGCAGTCGGGGTGTAATTTCTTTAATCCCGATAACATCCTTGTCGAATATGTTAAAACTGAAGAAGCCTTAGATCGAATGGTAACAGAAATTAAGGAAAAAGGTGCTGGACCCTTGGGATATCAGACCTTTTCTGCTGATGCTGAAATGTCATCTAATACAACTGGCATCATTTATCTTGGTCAGGATCAGGAATTCTGGACTCTTGATCATCAAATCTGTCAAGGTTTGGATCAAAAGACTGGACATTGCGATTTCCTGACTGTCTAAAGAATTAAGAGATTTTCTTTGTTGGATTCCCTATAAAAAGGACGTCCATCAATATTCTCCTATTGTTATTCTTGCTACTTGGTTTGGAGTGGCATATTTTATTAATTTTATTTATATTGCTATGGATATTGCTAAGAAAAAGAAACTTCCACCTCTTAGTGAGAGGTATCCTACTAAAGAAGCATTGAGAGATGCTGAAAGCAGACCTAAAGGACCTGCTATGCAGCATTTCAAAAACTTGATGAAAAATAAAAAGTTTCGATTTGCTATTTGGGCAATTAAAAATGACAAGAAGACTTTTGAAAATACGTTTGGAATCTCTTTTGGGGAGACTCCAGAGCTAGCACAGTCATGTCCAATTTATGAAGGATTTTATTTGAATGTCCCCATTATAGATTTTCAAACTATTGCTGGACAAACATTATTATCCTTCCTAGCTGGATACATAGTAGTAGTGTCCCCTGGGAGCCGGTG
>JAAEQR010000181.1 GCA_024231215.1 PVC group bacterium
ACTGCAAAAAATTTGGAATACACACGCACGCACACATGCACACAGGACTATAAAAAGTGGAACAAAAAATTTACCAGTAGGGGATTTGAACACCTAAAAACAAATTGTTAGGCCGACTGCTTATCCATTTCGCCATTACAGCATTATTGTTAGAACTCTAAATAATGTGTTTATCCCATCTGACATGCCTAAGCACATCTTCTGTAGCAATTCCAGTTGTATTATTTATCTGGAGTCCCAGAACGAATCGATTCTATTGAACGATAGGCAATAGATGATCGATATGACAAAATATATGAGATCATTCCAAAAAACAAGGATGCAACGTTTAAGAAAAAATATAACTTCATCCTTCGAGAAAGGATTCACGATAGGTAGTTTTAAGATGTGCGGGTTTGTCAAACCCCTATGTTTTTCACACATTGAACTGCAGACTGCCCACGGCGAACTGCAGGTTGTACATGAATAAACTGCATGCTGCAGTTCACCCAAGGGGGGCAGTTCACCGTAGATAGCTAAATATATTATTATTAAAAAGAATGGAAAATATTAGAACCAACTACCACAGGAGTGATATGTGAGATCATTCCAAAAACAAGGATGCAACGCTTAAGAAAAATATAACTTCATCCTTCGAGAAACGGTTCACGAAATATTCTATTGAATGGATGAGTTGTGATATATGAGGTCATTCCAAAAACAAGGATACAACGC
>JAAEQR010000182.1 GCA_024231215.1 PVC group bacterium
ATGTACAGTTCTCCGCCAAATAACTATAGCTATAAATAAAAAAAGCCTGTAACATCGAGATGTTACAGGCATAAATTTCGTGTTCAATGGATCGCTCTTTCTGCCGACTGAGCTACTGGGGAATAAAAAATTTCCTAAGCTGTTGACATGGCTTAAGAAAAATCGCTTCTTAGGTTCAAGGTTGCTGTTTTTTGCTAAAACCTTTCTGCCTCAAAACGAAAAAGCTTTATAATCTATACCATAAAATGTGTCAACATAAAAGATTTGAAAATAAAGAACCATGCATTTTCTCAGCTTGTTTCATGGATCCCATACCCGCTTACCTCACTCCAGCTTCATAATTATGCCAAACATTTGAAATATTTACACCGGCTTTCCCGCTGAATAATATTTTCCGATAATCATCAGGCAGGAAGTGAGCAATAAATATCAGTGCAACATTGGCTGCTATAATATATTCAGCCAATTGTGATTCTGATCCAACGAGCCTGTTTGGCTTGAATAATGTAACTAAAAAAAGTAAAAATTGGTCTTGACAAGGGGGCCACCATATTATAACCAAAATATTTATCGACGACATATATATAATATTAAAAATAGGTTGCAAATTTCCTCCCCCCCCAAAAAAAATAAGGGAGCAAATCAATGAAAGACACGGTTTATATAAGGGGTGTTCTTATAGCCATGTTCATATTGCTTCTTTCATCTTGTGCCTACACTTCTAAAAAAACGGACAAATTCGTCCGACTTGGCGAATCCTACGAAAAGCTTATGCCAAGGGTCCAGCGTATAGCAATCATTGTGGACCCGTGCACAGGCCCTATGGGCGTGAAGAAAGGTACTTATTACATCGTTGACGAATCAAGGAGAGTAGGGATTTACATGCCGGAGAGTGCTGAATCTTTTCTTAAGGGAAAAGGCTATCAGGTGAGTTACCAGTTGTCTCCCTTCGTATGTGCCTGTAAGAAGGGCAGTGCGGGGTTAAAAGTGGCTGAAACGCGGGATGCGGTACTATCGTCTACAGCCCCACCTTTTGATGTTTCCAGTGTATTGGCAGAAGACAAGGAATACGAACAGGCCCTGCTTGAGGTTATAGAGCGAATACCGGCTACAATCGCTGAATCTAAGAAGGGGACAAAAGCTGTACCCATTTCCAACGGAGAAATCCAGCGGAGTCTTGGGATTATCTCAGAGCGAACTGGTACCGAGACGGTTCTTTTTATTATAGCCCATATTCCGGAAACTTTTTTCAAGAACTCCCGTTTTATACACATTTCACGGAAATGCAGGAAAATAGTAGCCACAGAAAATTAGTTCAAAATACCTCATGAAATCCAAGAAAAATACTAAAAATAGGGCTTGACAATCAGTTTAAAATATGTATTATGTGGCCTAATAATATTGGAGGGCTACTTATGCATTTGAACTACAGCACTTCTAAGTATAAGGGAAAAACTTATAAATCATACTCCATTGCTGAATCTGTTCGCGATGGTAAAACAGTTAGAAAAAGAAAAATATGGGCCATCGGCAAACTCACTGATGAGCAAGCTGAACAAATAAAATTTATCCTCAAATCGGTTAAAGGTAAGGATACTCTTCTTACTAAGCTAAATGATATTGTAGTCGCAGACACACAGGCTTATCTTGATATTGCGGTTGTTAATGAAATATGGAACAAATGGCAGCTTGACAAGGCGTTTGATTTTGATGTCACATCTGGAGATTTGCCAACTTACACTATTGCTAAAATTTTAACGATAAATAGATGTACAGATCCATGTTCAAATTATTCTGTTCCCAAGTGGGCCAAAAAAGTTGCCTTGCAAGACGTGATTAAAATTGGGCTCTCTGGATTAAATGATGATAAAATTTACTATGAATTAGATAAAATTCATAAAAATCAAACCTCTATTGAGAATCATCTCTTTAGAAGATCTCACAAAAACAAACCGGAATCTTTTGATTTTATCAATTATGATCTCTCTACCTCTTACTTTGTTGGATATAAATGTGATCTCTCGGCTTTTGGCAAAGGGAAAATCGAATGTCATGGTCGTCGCCAGGTTCTATTAGGCGTTCTTATCAATGATGAGGGATACCCTTTTAAATGGGATGTGTTTCCCGGAAATACTGCTGAAGTTAATACACTCAGGAAAAATATCAATGCCTGCAAGACCAGATTCAAATTAGGAGGTACTAATGTTACGTTAGTTTTCGATAGAGGTATTATTTCCAAGGATAACGCCGAACTCATTGAAAAAGCAAAAATGAAATATATTTCTGCATTGGATAGAAATCAAATTTCATCTTGCGGTGTAGATTTAAAAGCATTCAAAAAGTTGAAACTGCCAAAAAACCGGAAGGATATAGCTATCCCAGAAGGATTTAACAAGTATGATGATTTATATTTTTGTGACAATGGCATTATTGATGAAAAACGTCTCATCACCGGGTTTAATCCATGTTTATTCAAAGAGGATCGCACTAATCGAATTGAAAAAATAGATTTTTTTAAGACCTATCTCAAAAATGAGAATAAGAGTTTGAAAAATGCAAAAAGAGATAGACAATTGGATGCGACTAAAGGGCGCGTCGTAAACGAGTTAAAAAGGCTTAAGATTAAAAAATATTTTGATACGCCAACACTTCACCCTATAATTATTCAAAGAAAATTAAAAGATGGTACTATCAAACAAATTAAAAGCTTTCAAATTGAAATAAAGAATAAAAAAAGTGTTATTGAAGAAAACAAATTATTAGACGGTTTATGCATTTTCATAAGTAACCATACAAAAAAACAAGGACGTGGATTCAAATTAAAACCGCAATCAATAATTAAAGCATATCGGGATAAGACAAAGATTGAAGATGTTTTTAAAAACGTGAAATCCTTTTTGAAAATCAGGCCATTTTTTGTAAATACAGATAATCATGTAAAAGCCGTTTATACAATTTGTATACTTGGTTATTTAATAAATAAATATCTTGCTAATCAAAGGAAAGAAACTGGAGAGAAAGATTTTTTAAATTCGAAAGAGCTTTATTCCCCATTTAAAGATGTAGATATTGTATCTCTTGAAGATAGTAAAACAGGCAAATCCCTAAAAAAGTCTGCAAGAATTCCTGAAGCTACTCAAAAATTGCTTGAAAAACTTGGAATGGGAAGTATTGTGTATGGCCAGGAAAAATAAGGCCTGAGCCAATGATGTAGCCACAGAATGTTTGCTGGTAACCATCTGGATAGATTATGGTATTTGATTTTTTCCCGGAATATGGGTTATAGGACACGGCATCGATAAGCCCTATAAAGAAACCATTGGAGAGTGGACGGTAAGGAAGGCCCTCGGCCTCCTCCAGTTAGGATACCTTGATACATATATCACTCTTATAGATACAAGAAGCGGTGAAATTATCTGGTTAAACTCCATAAGATATGCGAGACCTCCCATAAGAGGACCCTATTTCACAGATAGGTGGGCTCCGGGGGTCCTGCACCATGTGCCACAAAGAGAGAATTAATCTTTGCAATTTAGGGTTACCCATTAAAGGGCTTGCAAAGACAAAAAATAACCCACCCCCGCCCCCAACACCCCCCCCATACTA
>JAAEQR010000183.1 GCA_024231215.1 PVC group bacterium
ATCATATCAGGACAATTTTAGATGAAGTCTGTCCATCTGATCTTTATTCTATGTTCCCTTATATTGTCAATGCCATGGATGAAACTGAATATCTGGAAGCCTTTCGAGTCATGAATGACAATATACTTGAGTTTTCGGATAATTTTTCTTGACATTGTTTTTATGATGCTTTAGGCTACAAAAAAATTGCCATTAAAAAATAGCATTTATAAAAAAGATGTTGAGGTTTCAATGAAAATTCCGTGCGCTAAAGAACTTCCATTTATTGTATCCGGCTTATCCTTTCTTCAACCGGAACTGACTGGCATTCAGTTTCAAAATTTGACACTCATTGCTACCGCTTTGATTCTGGGAGCCAAGTTTAACCTGACTCAGATCAGCATTATGTGGCTAAAAGATAAAAGTGTCAGCGCGTTGTCGGAATTTCTGTCAGACGCCAAAATTTCAACATATGAAATGCAACAGTTATATCTTATGCATGTTCAGCACAAATATAAAATTAAGCGCGGATATTTCATAATAGATGATACGATGAATCATCACACAAAATTATGCAGATGGATTCATGGAGCATCTATTCTTTTTGACCATGTTACTAATAATAATCAAAATGCGACTTGTGTTGTCTTCTTGTATTGGAGCGACGGCGGCAGTAAAAAATGTTTCATAGACTTTCGAATATTTTACCAAGAAAAGAGTAAAATGAAATGGCGCCGAGGTAAAAAATCAGTTTATAAGAAAAAATACGAACTGGCAATTGAAATGATTGAGCATGCTATTGATAAATCAGGCTTTCCGCCTTGCACTGTTTTAGCGGATTCTTGGTTTTGCGTCGAACCGTTCATCAAAGAATTAAAACGACTTCATTTAAGTTATGTTCTTGAAATAAGTACTAAAAATAAAATCAGAGTGTGCTATCGAAAGCCTAAACTTACAAAAACAAAGAAAATAGCCAAAAAGCAGTATCACTTGCTGATATTTTCGGAATATTTCAAATCTGTCACAAGCTGTCTGGTATGCGGATTTGCCGCTAACAAAGAGACCGGCCAGAAAGAAAAGGCGCTTTACAATGTCAAAATAGCTACTGTCAGGTTGAATTCAATTCCGGGGAAACATCGTCTGATTCAAAGTATCGACCCTGCCAAGCTGACTACAAAATATCTTCTGGCCAATAATCTCACCTGGGAAGCTGCTAAAATTATTTCCGTATACAGTTATCGTTGGGTTATTGAGGAATTTTTCAGGAATGCAAAACAACTGATGGATATGGAGGGAGCCACTATTAGGAGTAAACAGAGCGTAACATTAGCGTTATACTTGGTGTCCTGGATTGACTTCCTCCTCCATGATGAAAATAGTAAGCAAAGCACTGCTGGAAAATTGACAAAGGATTCATTAACGATTCCTTCGATAGTCCGTCAATTACAATACGAAAATTTATTAGCGCTTATTGAGAGGGTGCGGAAAGATAAAAAATTTGTAAGAAGATGGTCAGAGGTCGCCCGCGCTACGATTATCAGGAAGAGAAAAAAAGTCAGCAAGTTCGTAATATTGAGAAAAACTAAGGAGAACAGAGAAAAACGGGCAGCCTGACTGCAACTTTCGTGCCAACATTTATTTTTCAAAGAACTTAAACCAAAAATATAATCATATAACTAATTGATTAAACAACATTTAATTATAATTTAAATTTAAATCCGAAAACTCAAGCATATAGTAATCCCTTCAACCTTTGTATCCAACTGAAGAATATCAAAAACATATATCCATGAAAGAAAAAACATGCTGCCAATTGTGATAAATGCTGCAACCAGGGCATAGTTGCGAAATTTGATTCGCTGTTTATGCTTGTTTAATTCGGTTTTATCTTGGGTGTTTTCTTCGATTTCC
>JAAEQR010000184.1 GCA_024231215.1 PVC group bacterium
ACCAATATTATCAATGACATTGCTAAGTCGTACCATTTCTTGCCCTTTATTTTCTAATTGTGGCTTAATAACTAGTAAATCTAAATCAGAATTTTCTGTAGCCTCATTTCTGGCGTAAGAGCCAAAAAGTATGATTTTACAAGGGGTAGCAGCAATTGCTAATTGTGATACTGCTTGATTAATTGTTTCTTGGGTAATCATTTTTCTATTTTCAACTATTTATTATATCATTTGTTCTCCAGTTTTACGAAGAAACAAGTTCAAATATTTTTTGGAGTAATAGCGTTTTTTGTTTTGCAATTCTTGGAATAAAGGCCGTAGTTTAGGAACTAAGTTTTTTTGTTTAGCAAGATATAAAACACCTAGCGTACCGATACAATTAATATCAAACAATTCAGCTTTTTCACGTGCTTTTTTATCATCAATTAATAAGTAATCTGCGTTTAATTCCAAGTATAGCATGATCGCTTCTGTTTCTCCCTTTTCTATGCCACTTATTGGAAAATGACAGGTAATTTCTTTAACATTTTGTGATAATGAATTTAGTTGAGTTTGATAGACACGAATTTCTTGATGATTATTTAATTCATCCCATACTGCTTGTGGAATAAGAAAGTTTGGGAATAGGTTTTCTAAAATTTCAATTTTTTCAATCAGTAATAGCGATATGATAGGACTAGTGTCAGCAATCAATAGCATTATGAAAATTCCTGTAACAGTTTTATTTCTTTTTCTGCATCGGCTTCCTCAAGCAATGAAATTGGAATGTTCAAATGAGCTAGTAGTTTCTCAAAATCATATTGATGATAATTAGCTAGTGATGCAGCTCGTGCCAAGCTGATTTTACCGAAATAGTACATGCTAATAGCTGCCCATAATTTCAATTCATAGCTAAATTCTTCTGGAGTTTGATTTAGGGATAATAAAATATCATTTTCTATTGGAATTTGTAATGTTAGAGTAGTATTCATAATTTTTGCTTAATTTCTGGCGTAAGAGCCAAAAAGTATGATTTTACAAGGGGTGGCAGCAATTGCTAATTGTGATACTGCTTGATTAATTGTTTCTTGGGTAATCATTTTTCTTATTTGCCTGATAATGCAGTTATATCGTTAGTAGAAAGCCCAGTTGTTTTAGCGATGATGTCTAGTTCGAGACCGGTTGCTAAAAGATTACGAGCAATTATCAATCGCTCTTTTTGTCCACCCTCAGAAAAAGCAATTTCAGCCTGTTTTTCAACAACTTTAGCTCGTTGCGCTTCTGTGTCAGCTCGTTGTGCCTCAGTATCAGCCCGTTGTGTCTCAGTATCAGCCCGTTGTGTCTCAGTATCAGCTCGTTGTGCTTCTGTGTCAGCTCGTTGTGCCTCAGTATCAGCTCGTTGTGCTTCGGCTTTGGCACGTTTTTCGGCTTCCTCTAATGCTTCACCCAATTGGCCGCTATCACGTAATATTTCACCAGTCACAGCATCAGCAAAAATTAGGCGTTGTTGTTGGGTAGTTATTTTTAAGTTCATTTCTGGTAACTTAAAATAACCAGCACTGTCAGCCTTAATTTTCTTATAAGCTTTGCCTCTGGTTCTTCGCCATAGGTGCAAATTGATGGGTTCCCGTAATTTCTTTTTGGGGGTAATCGCGTCAATAACAAGGTAAGTTTCAATTCCCAAACTAAAATAAAAAGGCACATTATCCTCTAAGTCTTTGATATGACTCTTGGGAGATGTCGTTTCAACAACGCAGCGTGGTGGTGGTCTTATATCTAAATCATAAGCTGACGGGGCTGGGAAAGTATTTTCCATCAGTAATAAATCCGGGCCAATTCGTCTTCTGGTCTGTTTTGCATCTCGATAAAGCAGAAATGTATCAACTAATAGCATTAGACCTTGTTTTTCAAGTGGTGCTCTTACTACTTCAGCAATATAGGTTAATAATTGACCATGAAGTCCGCCGGCTGGCATAAGTTCTTCCTCGGTTTGATAAGCAAAAGGGCATGGGTCCCAATTTTCAGTGATGTGGGCTGGAATCCAGCTAGGGCGATCTTGTTGAGTATTTTTTAGAACTCGTAGTGGCGGTTTTAGAACTATTTTTGGTTCATAGCTTTCTAATTGAGCATAAGGCATAGTTTTTCCTTTAAGTATCTAAAGTTGATGTTTTGTATCATAAAGAATTTTGCCTTCTTTTATAGCATAAAAGAGTGC
>JAAEQR010000185.1 GCA_024231215.1 PVC group bacterium
AACCGGCGGCACATATGAAGGAGTTTATGTGTCTATTATGACACATGTTTGGATCCATCAAGATTATCCTGGCAGTCCTCCTGTATGGTATGACAACCCATATTCTGCCTTTTCTTATAACTCCGCTGCACAAAGAACTATTATTGATAATGCTGTAACAGCAGGAGCTAATATAAAAATAGTTTTTACAGGTCATGCTCATACAAATGCATATTCAACTGTTAATGGTATTGTTTACGCCAGAATTGATGACATGATATTGGATGGTTTTGCTATTGCTAATTTTGAGGATAATGGAACTTTCACGATTGACGGGTATAAGCAGGAAAATTATAATAGAACAGGTTTTTTTATAAGTCCTGGAGGAAATGATGATAATCCGGGAACAAGTAGAGAATTGCCCTGGGCAACAATTGCAAAGGCAATTTCTGATGGTTATTTAGATGACGCAACGGTACAGTTCATGCCGGGTGTGTTCAGAGAATACAACATATCTGGATTGACGGGTACGACAGGACATCCAGTTACATGGAATTTTGAAAGCGGATCGTATGTTTCGGCGGCTGACATAATAACCGGCTTTACTCTTGTATCAGGTGAACATCAAGCGGCTTGCACTTCTGACCCCTACTTGGTTATCAAAAATGGTATTGTTTTAACTGAGGGTACTGTTGGATCTTTAGTGACAGGTGAGTGGGGTTGGTCAGGATCGGTTTTATATTTAAAAGATGATCCCACAGGCACCACAATTGAAGCAAACCAGAGATACACCGGAATAGGGTTCACAACAGGTGATTATTATTTAACTGTCAATGGACTCAAGGTTTATGGTGCGTCAAGAGGGCTGTATATCGATGGCACTCCAAACAATTTGACTTTTAATGATACCGAAGTTTTTAATTGTCAGACAGGTGCCGTAATTTCTGATACAGGCACGAATGTAATTCCACTAATTAATTTATACGCTCATAATAATTCTATATCAGGGGTTCAAATTTTCAATTCATCTCAAGCTCTTTTAGTAGGATTAAGAGTTTATGATAATATAAATGCTAATGGAATTAGGGTAGATGCTACTGCACACCCAACAATTGCACAAGGTACTTTTAAAGGGAATAAAAATGATTTTAGATTAGCTAATACTGGTACGCCTGGCCCAACCATAACAAATTGCATATCAACAGAAAATTCATACAGAGTAATTTATTCTACAGGAGTGGGTGCAAGTGAAATCAAAAATAGTTATTTAGACGGCTCGTTTACTTGGGGAGTAACTACGAATACTGATAACACTCTCACTGATCCTCTTATCACTTCATCAGGCAGATTGCAAAAGGCTTCTCCTTGTATTGGGGCTGCTGAATGGGACACTTACAATCAATCTGGTAGTTACCCTGATCCTGATGGAAGATATATTTATAAGAAACCTGATGTTGGAGCTTATCAAGGTGTTGGTTTATCTTCAAGTAAAACTATCAATACTACTCATTTTGGTGGAATGTAAAATAGTTAAACCCTGTATCATTTATTTTGAGTGATACTTTAATAACAAAAAGAAGGAGAGGAAAATGAAAAGAAATTTTAATGTTTTTATACTTATGGTGCTTTGTTTACTTATGACATCTTGTGCGGGACTTCAAAATCCTACAGAAATGACACCTAAGCAGAAATCAATTATGGCCTATAGTACCTATAATTCCCAATACGCATCTTATATGACCGATACAGGTTATATTATGAGTATTTCTGGAGAATGGAAAAAGGCATCAGATCCCGTTTTGTCAGAGGATAAGAAAAGTATTCTTAGGAAGAAAAAGAATATTTTAACAAGGATGTATCCATTAGTTAAAATATTTGATAGCATGACATTAGGTACCATGCCTTATAACGCCCAGACAGAAAAAGAGCTATTTTTGCTCATTGATGAACTGGCTGGACTTATTGAATGATTTTTTAATTTTAAAAAAGGATAATAATTATGACACAAGCAATAGTGGAACTGTTGAAACTTTCAATTGGTGTTTATTTTTCAATCGCCAAAATGAATAATGCAACAGAGGAAGAATTAGATGCTATTTATCAGGAAGAGAAGGGTAAATTTGCTAATAATGACCCAAGCAAATTAGAAGATGTTTAAGACTTGTTTTTAACTAACTGATACAAAGATACTAAATACGCTCAAATCTTGTTTAAACAGCACAGGATTGAGCGTATTTTGTATTTTTAGAGCTTTATTATCGTCTGAAAGTGTAAAATCTTACTCCAGATGAAAAACCCTCTGAAAAAGTTCCAATACTCTACACACTTCCTCAATTGTTATTTTTTGTTGAGGCATTTTATACCAAAATCCTTATGATGTATACACTGGTTCTTCTTGCATTTCTTATTTATGGGTTCCATTATTTCAGAATCTACAGAGGTACAAAGAAGACCTTTTGATGTGCAGGATCCTTCTTCGGACATTTCTGATTTAAACTCCTCAGAAGTTTTACCTCTTACAGTTTCAGCAATTTTCCATACATAATTATACAAATGTAGACCCTTGCTTGTGGCAATAATTTCACCTTTTGTAGGATCAAGTCCAATCTGTTCAGCACAGTATTGCCTCATTAATTCAATGGCAGCAAGATTTGCAGGAAACCCTCCCCATAAATCCCAAGAACGGAAATAGGGATAAAAGTGTAAAGCATCATCCTGAATTCTTGTATCAATATGTCTCAAACATGGAGGATCTTGTAGTAGCATATCAGTAGGTTGTCCAACTTGCATGATCATTTGATTATTTCTAATGCCTTTATTAGTGTACATCCAGATCATCATTTCCATCTGATCTAAATAAAAAGCTCCTTCTGTACTATCCGTAGAAGGTTCAGCTACAATTATATCTTTATTCATCCAAACTTTTTGATCGGCAACTATAATCTTTTCAGTTTCAAGATTGATGGGTTTCAGAAAATCACCACCAAGTAAAGATTTACAAATACGCTGCCCATATGTGTAAGATTCCCCTTCTTTTTCTTCTCCTGTCATAAGATAAGGCATATAATCATCAAGAAAATCTTGAGCGCATGGGTCGTCAAGGTTTAAAGCGGGATTCAATTTAGGAAGAAGTTCACCTAATCCAGGACATTTAGCATGAACCATAACAAAATCATATTCTTTTCTCTTTTGTCCTGCATTTGATCCTTTATCAATCTTAAAATCTCTTCCGACTTCTATGATTTTGTATAGAGTCTGATACCAAATATCTGGTAAATTAGTACCCTTAATATAAACGGGATTTTGCATAGTGCCTCCTTTAAATATGTTTCCATGTTATTCTTCTAATTATAGACTCACAAATTTCGGATTCCTGTGATGGACTAAAAGTGATTTTTGCTGTCATACATTTTCTACCCTCCTAATGCTGTTTTTTCTAATTCATACCTAATCCGTTCTGGATCTTCCTCATTTGACATACACATGCCTTCAAAATCTTCCCAATTCTCATCAATAAAATCTAATAATGTTTGGGCCTGCGATTCATTCATTTTTTTCTCCCTTTATTTGCTATAATATGATTGACCACAAAACACACAACTTCTTGATATAATTGTAATACCGTCCTGTAATTCAGTATGACCACATATATGACATTTCTCCCTATAATAAGAATAAGAAAGAGTAAGGGCATCTTTATAACTTCCTTCTTTTATGAGACTCAAAACCCCTCCCAGTTTCGTGGCAGTTTCTTTTCTCCTTTCTGCCTCCTTGTATATGGTTCCAAAAACAAGAGAAACCTGTTCTTTCAATTCTTTTAAGGTTCCGTTATTTATAATATAAATATTATAATCGTATTCACCATATAAACGATCACCTGTTAAACTTAGTCCTGATTTTTCAGCCTTATTTTCAGCTTTGGTATTGATTATCCTACATGTATAGCAAGTGATGTCTTGTTCCTCACAATACTTAACCACTTTTTCAATTTCATCAGGTTCTCTAATATCTACTACCAAAATATCAATTCCAAATAAAAGAGATTCATTCATTTGTAGGATTACTTTCTTAAGAGGCAAATCATTATAAGCAATCATCAATTGTTTAATAGCTGCTAACAGATTTCTTCCAGCAACATCCTTTTGTCCATCCCATCCAAAATCTCTCCTGGCTACTTTTTTCACATAGTCTATGGAGGAATATTCCGTTATGTTGAAACTAAACAATGATTCAAGATATTTTACTACTGTTCCCTTACCTGATTCTGCTGTACCATTTAAAATTAATACGTCCATTAAATTGATTCTCCTTTTGGTTTTGAACCTTTATAATTGTTCCACCGTTTTATGTTTTGTCTTTCTTTTCATTTCCAAAAAGACTTTTCGTGGTTCCAGTAATTCATCTTTTTGATTTTTAAATGTGTAACAACCATCTCCAATACTATCAGTATCCTTTAGTTTTTGGCTAAACTTAAGAATAATCTTTTTTGGAGAAACACTTTGCAAAAGGAATACATGGTTTTTCATAACAAAGAATTCATGTAATTTATCAAATTTGGGAAGGGTACTATGTTCCAATTTGATATTAGGCTTTTCTACTGCCTTTTCAATTAGTTCATCTAATTCTTCTGGATTTACCTCTTCCTTTGAATTGTAAAAATCACATAAAGAATTGCACTTTTCCTCTGTAATGAAATGCATACAATTTTTTCCATACATTTTACAACAGTTCTCTTCCACTAATACTTCCTCTAATTCTTCCTCTGGACGTTGTTCTTGCATTTACTTTCCCTCCTCATTAAGTTTGTTCCATAAAGCGATTATTATCTTCTGTGATACCTCATCCGCATGAATTACAAAAGGTAGATCCATATCTTTCAATAAAGGAAGATTTTGTTCCCATAATTTAAAACTATTTCTGATTTGTCTACCAAGACCAAAATGATACATTATCAGATCCTCTTCTTTTGTCTCCCTGAATTTAACTTGTTCATATAAAGGCATTTGTCTTGTTATAGTATCCAGTACTTCTTTTAAGGTGTTCATACACCCCACCTGAAACCTATGCTATTTAAAAATGATCCAATTATTAATGCCGCTACCACTGAGAAAAATAATATCATTCCTAAGAAATTTAACCACTCTTTAATCTTTTTCATTTTTTCTCCTTTAAAGTTCTTAATGCCTTATCAAACATTTCTCCAACAGTATGAGTACGGTCATACATACAATGTCTTATAGGGTAATGAACATTTAGAAAATACATTTTAATTCTTTCCATTACTTCTACAGCTTCTTGTTTGTCTTTTTCCTCTTTAGGGAGTTGAGAAATATCCGTTACTTTAGACCACTCCATATCTCCTCCTGTCATTAAACACTTATCAGGAGATTTGAATACTTTTCCTTCTATAACTACTTTGCACTCACACACACAACCAAAACATCTATAATTTATCATAAGTTTCCCTCTATTTTATTCATCTATTATTACTTCTTTAGCATTTTAATAATAGTTTTTTGTTTCTTAATAATAAAATCCTGTTTTAATGCTGTAAGGGAATAATTGTGGCTTATTTTAGTAAATATAGCGAAATTGAACATAAGTACCACAAAAAGAATAATCCCAACTACGGTTAATACAATTTCGTTCTTCAAAGTTTCCCTCCTATCTATAATGGTTATTATTTTTTAGCATGAACCTAAAGCCATGATTAAAATAATAACCATCCAAAAAAACTGCCAAATTTCTTCCATCGAAGCCTCCTGTAAAAATAATGTTAAAGTTCAACTGCTTGTCCGTTTTGCAACTTTTTATTGACCCTTTCCACTACATTTATTGACTGTAAAAACACACCTGTATCCAAGCTTTTTCAAGCATTTAACAAGCCAGGCTATACTTACCTTATCTGGGTTATGGATTGCCCTACTAATACTGGATTGATTAATTCCTGTAATACGGCTAACTTCAACCTGTTTTAGTCTAAAGGATTCAGTTTGAAATATATGATATAATTTATTTTTTATCTCTACCATCTGATCACCTTGAAAAGTATTATGCCATTTGTTGTTTATTTCTATTTCCATTTTATCGAAGCCTCGTTAAGGGTTAATGCCGGGAATCAGCGGTTAAGGGCCATTCCACAGTGGCCGCAAAAAGCATGATCCTCATGTTTTATAAAATTGTCTCTGCAATAGGCACATGGCCCTTTATCCGTTTGCATTTGTTTATTCTTTTTCCGTTTATCTTCTCTAATTCGTTTTGCAATATCCTCAGTGCTAAACCCTATTTTACGCATTTGATTACCTCCAGTAAAAAGAATGTTTTAGCCTTATAATGCCTGAATTAATGGGCGTAGTCCATTTCAATTCGTTATTATTTTTCTTTTTGGGTCAACCAATATCATTAAAACAACCAACACGATTAAAACTATTGGGTAGATAATGTCATCAGCGTTTACTTTGCCAGAAACTCTCATTAGAACTGAGTTTGTTAAAAACCCTAATAAAAAAACTTTCATCGAAGCCTCCTGTAAAAATAATGTAATGATCAGTTGTGCCACTTACAACCAATATGCTTATAAGCTGCACAACTCTTATCCCTTTTATAGCAGTTGATGTGGCACCTAATCGTGGCATCAATCTGCAACTTTTTATTATTTTTTTCGTAGTCTGGTTTAACATATTCAGTTATGTCATTTTCAAGCTGTTGTAATTTTTCAATACTTTCCATATTTCCTCCGAGAATAAAAATAATATTGAGTTCACGTGCTTGTCAGGTGCAACGGTTATTACACGGCCTTCCAATGGGTTGGTTGATAATAAACATACATGCTCATGTCGGGGAAGAACCAGAGATTGCCCTTTCGGACAAGTTTTTGTTCATTTCTAACGCCTTTATGATCGTCAATTTTTGTCATTACTTCTTCGCCTTCAGCGGGTAATTTTTGGTTCGTTGCTACGTACATTCTTACCTCCTGTCCGTGTAATAATAAAGTTAAGTAGCAGGCAGCATCTTGCCACAATTGCCACAGAAGCCATTCCCCCAAATAACTGATTTTGGGTAACAGTTGCAAATATTAGCCTGTCTAACTTTAACTTCTTGATTAGGAAGCTGTTCGCACACTCTTGGGAGGCATGGAGCATCACACGACGGGCAGTCCTGCCAATCAATACCATGGTACATTACTGTTTTAGTTTGTTTGTATGTGCCTTGCCATTCACACTCGGTACAATGCCACATTGTTTTCATAAGTCCTCCTAATGTCCGGGGTTAACCTTCAGACGGGTTTCATTCCAGCCTTTTTACAGAAGCCGCAAATGCAGCCTTATCACAATCTTTAGGTGTGCTACAAATTCCAGTCTGTTTATGGTTCAACTGAGTATTGGACGGCCTTTTGAAAATATCAAGGGCCGATTCAAGACCGATAGCACGGTCACAGCATAGTTTTTCATAAGAAGTATCACCGTCATTATATGCGGCCTTTCCTTCGGCCTTCCAATACTCTATTAATTTTTCAACCTCTTCAATTTTATCCATTTGTCCGCTCCAATATTTAATTCATTGGCTCAAAGGCTTGCCACACGTTTCGCAAAAATCAAAATCTCTATTTGTAAGGCATATTTCGAAATAATCAATTTCGGCCTTTGTGTCCATTGTAATTTCTTTATTATTTTTCTGTTCAAAGGCTTTAATAATGTGCCTTATGGTGAACACCTCAAGATCATAATAAGGTTCTGCATTCTTGAGTAACTTCTTTTCTGCGTTCTTTAAGTTAAGAATATCTTCTTTTGTTATCTCTATCTCCATAGAAGCCTCCAAGAAAAAATAATGATTTAATCACCTGTTTTTATCAGGTGTATTTGTTTATTAATAAAAATGCGTTTTCAGTTTAAACAAAACAGTCAAGGAGTTTTAAAAAAATAGCCGTGTCACATCCAGCAGCTATGAGCCACATAAGGCCAAGTTGGATCTCAAGATCAGCAACTTTAGACAGCATACGTAAAAACACGGCGGTGCATAAAATAATCATTTTAAATTTCCTCCAAGCATTTTTTGTTAATGTTCAACTTCACCGACAGCGAAGCTGATCGTTGTAAGTTTTTATTATTTTTCTGGGGTACAAGCATCTAATATCTCATCCTTATCGGACTCTGATAAGTAGTCGAGCCTATCATCCTCTAATAACTTGTAGAATTCCTCTGATTTCAAACCCATACCACTTATGAGTTGCCCCCAGGTTTCTCCACTTTTAGCTGCATAGAAACCTAATATTTGTTGCTCTGCAAAATCTATTTGTTGTGTTGACATTTTTACTCTCCTTTAAGAAAAATAATGTCCGGGGTTAAGTAAGTCGTGCGTATTATTGGCGGCACTTTCCAAGTTGTTTTCCACTTTTCGAATTTGCAAGTACAAGTACCGATCTTCAACTGATTATTACACGGCTCGTTGATGGAACTAAGAGCCGAGTTAAGACCGTCAACCATGCCATCGCAATAAGCATACGCCCGGACTGCATCTCTGCTTGTATTGTTCAGTACGGCCTTCCAATGACTTAATTTAGTTTCTATACTCTTCAAAATTTACCTCCTGTCCGTGTTCATGTTTTTATTCTCTTTCTGTTTTATGCATATAACCAAATAATCGTAAGATCATATATCTAAAAAATGATATCCTGACCCATTCGCCATGAGTGGTATCACCAAGCAACCTGTTGATTTTGTCATTTTTATATCCGTAATATTTCATCGAAGCCCCCTGATAAAAATAATTCTTTATTATTTTTCCGGTTTGACATATTCAAACTCAGAATAATAAGCACCACACTTTGCACCAGTGTCACCGATAAAATAAACTAATTTTTTACCCCCACGCCCCTCTTCATAGATCTTGTCTATTACATCAAAAACCCTACCTTTAGTGGCTCCCTCATTTTGGTCAATAGGTAGGTTAGTTAATAGTCTTATTTTTTCCATTGTTTATTCTCCCTTGTGTAAAAATAATGATTTAATTCACTCGTGCGTAGCTATCGAGTGCAATGGTTTATTATGCCAACCGGCTTCCTCAACCGATTTAACCCGCCCACTCCGACCATTCCTTAAGTGACTCTAACTTCACCATACGGGACCGGTTGGCATAATCTCAAAATTCAGTGGCAAGGATCACCATCCGTAGTTTTCATTTATCCATCCTCTTTAAAAGTTTAATACCTTTCATTCCCGAAATACTTGTGGGAGTTCTTCTTACAATATTCACAGGGGTATTGTGATTTTGAAAAGGCTTTACTGTTTTTACTTTTATATCAAATGCCTCCATATTAGGTTCATCAATATAAAGATGGCACACACAATATTGAAGATATTCCCCACAACGTCTACAAATTTGTGGCTCATTACCATGGTGTGTTTCTGTACCTGATCTATAATTTTGCATTTTAAAATGTCTTCCTCATCCTTTTTATTTGACGGCGAAAGTTATCAATATGCTTATGCATTTCTTTAGGTGTTTCATTTCTAAGACATAGCACGATCAATTTATTAAAGGAAGCTGTTTCTTCATATGCACCAAAAAATTTAAAGATAATCTTATCATGCTCATTTGACATTTCTTGTATTTTGGTTAAAGTTCTTTTATAAGGTCCACCTCTTCCAAACTTGTAAAATTTCCAATCCTTATCATCAAAAAGTTCTACCATTTCTTCAAATTTTTCTGATAGGATTTTTAAACTTCTATTGATCATTTTTGATTCTCCTTTATAATTGATACATGACTTACATTATTCTCTTTAATTACCCCAAAATGTTTATCCGCGGATTCTGCTAAAGCCATTTGATGTGTAACAATTAAAAATTGTAATCCGCCCTTCATTCTGCTTAACTGTTTGATCATCATTGAAGCAAGAGGTTGTTTTTCTTTATCAAGATTTCTGGTGGGTTCGTCCAAACACATAACATTTCTTGAATCTCCTAATTTCCAATAAGCTACTCGGAGGGAAAGGCTGGCAATATCAGCGGCACCATAACCACAGGAAGCAAGAGGAGATTTTCTTTTACCATTCTTTACGAACCA
>JAAEQR010000186.1 GCA_024231215.1 PVC group bacterium
AAAAAGAGAGGATGTTGAGGGCACAGGAGCTGGCTTGTCGATTGTAAAAAAAATAGTGGAGATGCATGGAGGAGAAGTAAGGGTAGAGTCTAAAGTAGGGGAAGGAGCTACTTTTTATTTTACAATACCGATAAATAAAGATGCGTTAAAAGAACAAACGAATAGGGGCAAATGAAAAACTAATAAGGATAGCTTTAACTGGACTGATTGTATGTTTTGTTGGTGTATCGGGAGACGAAAAGTTCTTTTGAGTGTTTTTAATAGTTAAGTGATATAATAATAGAGTTATAAAGCGGTTTTATGCAAAAGGGGGGTATATGTGGGGCGCAGCAAAAGACAGCAAGGTTATTAAAATATTGTTGGTGGAGGATAACCTGGATGATGTTGCGATTGCTAAACGCGCTTTGAAAAAGGCAGAAATTATTAATCAATTGTGGGTAGTGCGTGACGGGCAGGAAGCGCTGGATTTTTTCTATAAGAAGGGGCCATACAAGGATGAAGAGTTTCAGAAACCGGGATTAATTCTATTAGATATCAATCTGCCTAAGTTGAGTGGATTGGAAGTCTTGAAAGAAATAAAACAAAATGATCAGTTTAAACAGATTCCGATTGTGATGCTGACTGTTTCAAAGAGAGATGAAGATGTTTTTAAAGGATATACTTATGGCTGTAATAGCTTTATTCAAAAACCGGTGGAATTTGAAAGATTTGTAGATGTAATTAAGCAGATCGGGGTATATTGGGGGGAATTAAATATGGAATTACCGCGCGCAGAAACTTAGGAGGATTAAAGAATGGAAGCGAAAATTATAAAGATATTGCTAGTAGAGGATAATCCTGATGATGTTGCGATTGTCGAACGCGCGTTAAAAGTAGCCGGGGTGATTAATCAATTGTGGGTAGTGCGTGACGGGCAGGAAGCGCTGGATTTTTTCTATAAGAAGGGGCCATACAAGGATGAAGAGTTTCAGAAACCGGGATTAATTCTATTAGATATCAATTTGCCTAAGTTGAGTGGATTGGAAGTCTTGAAAGAAATAAAACAAAATGATCAGTTTAAACAGATTCCGATTGTAATGCTGACAGTTTCCAGAAGAGATGAAGATATTATAAAGGGATATAATTTTGGCTGTAATAGTTTTATTCAGAAGCCGGTCGAGTTTGAGAAATTTGTGGAAGTAGTAAAGCAAATAGGTTTATACTGGGGGATTTTGAACGTAGACGTACCGGAGAATATTGGAGCGGAAGAGTAATATAATGCGAAGAGTTATTTTAGCTGTAATACTATGTTGTTTTATTAGTTCTCTTGTACAAGCAGAAGAACTAATTACAATTGCTGTGATAAAAAGTCAAGCGGATACTCCGTATGAATCTGCCCTACAGGGGATTAAAGATGAATTGCGTGCTGATAAAGTAAAAGTACGCGTGTTAGGGTATGAATTGAAGAAAAACGAGCAAAACAGCTATGCGAGAATGGCGCAAGAGATAAAAGCGGCAAATCCCCAATTTGTGATCACGCTAGGAACTATTGCGACTAAGTTTGCTCAACAAGTAATTCCGGAGATGCCTGTTGTGTTTAGTATGGTTTTGGGGGCAGAACGCAGTAGTATAGATCCCCCGGGGGTTTCTTTAGATATTCCATTTGAAATGAAAGTAGAATATATGAAACGGGTTATTCCGGAAATAGAACGTTTCGGGGTGATATATTCGCCGGATTCTTATGCGCTTTATAAGGAAATCTCTGTTGCTTGTGCTAAAAATGAGGTTCAGATTCTTGGAACCCAGATTAATTCGGCAAAAGAGTTTCCGGTAGTGCTGCACGATATTTTACGACAGATAGACTGTTATGTTATGCTTTCGGATTCAATGATTTATTTCCCCAAAGCCGTAGAGCATATGCTGCTTGATTGTTTGCACCAGAAGATACCTGTGGTTGGGCTTTCTTCCCCGTACACAAAGGCAGGAGCATTAATTTCCTTTGATTGTGATTATCATGATATTGGAGTCCAGACAGTAGGAATTATCGCACGGCTTCTGAAGGGAGAAAAAGCAACGCAAATCGGGATACTCCGGCCGCGTAGAATACGGGTTTCTTTAAATTCCTTAATTGCTAAAAGATTGGGGATTGAAATCTCAAATAATCTAATGAGAGAAATTGATGTGATTTTTGGCAAATGAAATTTACTATTTCTAAAAAAGCTATTATTTTATTTGTAGTGTTATTTGCTGTGTTAGCGGCATTTATCAGCTATTATTTTGTAACCTATCATAAAAATTCGCTTTTAAAAGAATTTGATGAACGGGCGAAAATACTGCTTAGCAGTTTGGTGCTAAGCAGCGAATATCCTGTTTTGATTGAAGATAAAAAAGCCCTGAATAGGTTGGGCGCTAATGTGTTGAGGCAAAAAGACGTTGTCTTTTGCGGCATTCAAGATAAAGAGGGCCGTGTTTTGTTTCAGAGAGGAGCAAAGGGCGGGCAATATCTGCGGCAGTATTCTTCTCCTATTATAACCGAACGTTTTTCCGAAGTCAGTGGTGCTGAGTGGATACTGGGTGAAGCAGAAAAAGAATTAAAAGAAATTGGTTATGTTTATTTAATTTTATCGATCGAAGATGTAATGCGTAAGTTACAGACAATAGGCATGAATATCGGGGCCTTTGTTTTAGCCGGGATTGTTATTTCCTTTCTTTTGTTTTCTTTATTTATCCGTTTTATTTTGGGGAGGCCGATACGTAATTTAATGCAGGGAATTGAGAAAATTTCCCAAGGGGACTTGCTTTATAAAGTTCAGGTTAACACCACTGATGAAATTGGAACACTGGCCAGAGCTTTTAACAAAATGACGGATGATTTAAATCAGACAACAGTATCCCGCAACTACATAGACAACATTTTAAAAAGCATGGGAGATGCTTTGATTGTAGTTAATGCGCAAGGATTGGTTACCAGAGTTAATGACGCTGCCTTAAATATGCTTGGATATGATCAGGAAGAGATCCTTTTTCAGTCGCTAGCGAAAATTTTTACTGAGGAATCGATGTTTATTTTTGAAGAAATGAAAGCAAAAGAAGAAATCAATAGCCGCGAAGCATATTATCAAAACAAAGAGGGGAATAAAATAGCCGTACTTTTTAGCAGTTCTTTAATGCAGGAGCAGGGTGTTGATAAATTTTCTATTGTTTGTACTGCGCGAGATATTACAGCACACAAGCAGGCAGAAGATGAATTGCTTCGGTATACCCGACAAGTTGAACAGATAAACAAAGACCTGGATAATTTCACTCATATAATATCACATGATTTAAAGGAGCCGTTACGCTCGTTATATGCGTTTAGCAAATTTATCGTTGATGATTATAGAGATAAATTAAGTGAAGACGGACAAGCATGCCTTGGGCGAATTATGGTAAATGCGACCAGGATGCAGAAAATAGTGGAAAACTTATTGTATATTTCAAATATCGAGAAAAAACGCAATCCATTTGAGAAAGTGAAGGTAAGCAGTATTATTGAGGAAATAAAATTGCGCCTTGAATATATTAGAAAGGAATCCGGGCTCGAAATTATTATTCGAGATGCGTTGCCTGAACTGGTGTGTGACCGGCTGCGAATTCAGGAAGCTTTTTTCCAGCTTATAAATAATGCTGTTAAGTTTTGCGATAAGGAAAAATCGATCGTGGAAATAGGTTGCAAAAAAAGAGGGTTGTTTTACGAGTTTTACGTAAGAGATAATGGGCTTGGCATAGACAGGAAATATTTCGATAAAATTTTTGTTGTTTTTCAGAGACTAGGAAAGCGTGAAGATAATGAGGGTACTGGTGCAGGATTAACAATAGTAAAGAAAATAATAGAAATGCATTATGGTAAAATATGGGTTGATTCAGTCGTGGGCAAAGGGACCACGGTTTATTTTACTATTCCGGAAAAGCAAGAAGAGGCTAGTGGATAATGAAAAAGAGAACAATATTATTAATTTTAATATTTATACTAGGTATGTATACCATTGGATACTGTTCGGATAAAATTTCGAAAACAATTTTTATTGCTAATAGTTATAATCCCGAGACATTTGAATGGACCCGGAATGAAATAAAAGGGATTGTTGTGGGGCTACAAAGAACGGGGGAGGAGCAAGGCAAAGAGTATAGTATTATTAATGACACTATGGATGTATTTATTAATTCTTCGGGAGAAGCTTTGGCGAGGGAATCGGAACGTATTCTTAAGCGGATAAAAGAAGAAAAACCGGATATTGTTATTACTACAGATGATGATGCTTTGCATTGGATTGGTTTGAAAATTGAAGATATTCCAGTTGTGTTTAGTGGCATAAACGAAGATATGCAAGAGTATTTGAAGGATCCCAAGCTTGATACTCTTAAACAGCCTGGGCACAATATTACCGGGGTCTATCAAGTTGTATATGCGGTAGAATCAATGGATATTTTGAAGCGCATTAATCCGGATGTAAAAAAATTTGCGGTTATTACGGACAAAAGTACAACTGGAATTGCTGTTTTAAAACAACTGAATTCTTTGCAGGAGAAATTTTCTTTAAAATGGGAGGATACTTTAGTTTCAGATAGTTTTTCTGTTTGGCAGAAGAAAATAAAAGAGTGGCAGGATAGTGTAGATGCTATTGTCTTGATTACACCTAATGAGATTACCGATGATGATGGCAATTCAATTGATTATAAAAATGTTATCAATTGGATTGTCGATAATAGTAGGTTGCCGGACATTACTTTTTGGAAAGTTTATGTAAAAGAAGGGATTATGGCGGCTTCTGCAGATAGCGATATAAAGCAAGGTGTTTATGCCGGGATTATGGCCGGAAAGATTTTACAAGGCGATGATCCCGGGAGGATGCCTATTATTACTCCTTTTCATGGTGCGAGGGTGCTTAATGGTACGAGAGTTAAAAAGCTGGACTTATATGTTCCTCTTGATATTTTGGCTCATAGCGAGGTTTTAGAATGAAACAAAAAAGGGAGACTTGATGAGTATTTCTAAATTCATTAAAATTTTATTAGTGGAGGATAATCCGGATGATATTGCAATAACCAAACGTGCCTTAAAAGAAGCAAAAGTTATAAATCAGTTATGGATAGTGCGGGATGGGCAGGAAGCCCTGGATTTTCTTTATAATCGTTCACCGTATAATAATACACAAGAAAATCCCCAGCCGGGGTTGATATTATTAGATATTAATTTACCTAAGGTAGATGGGTTGGAAGTTTTAAAAGAAATTAAAGCAGATGAGCAGTTGAAAAATATTCCGATAGTTATGTTGACTGTTTCCAAAAGAGATGAAGATGTTTTGAGGGGATATCATAATGGATGTAATAGTTTCATCCAGAAGCCTGTGGAGTTTGAGCGATTTGTTGAGGTTGTACGCCAGATTGGACTTTACTGGGGGTTGTTAAACATAGAGGCTGCAAAATAATGGCGAAAAAGATATTACTTATTGAAGATAATCCGGATTATATAATGATAACCAGGCGCATTTTAGAGCAGGCAGGAAAAGAATATGAAGTAGATTCTGCTCTGGAAGCCCAGGAAGGGATTCGCAGGGTTATAGAAGAAAATTATAACCTTATTTTATGTGATTATCGTTTGCCTGGATATAGTGGATTAGATGTTTTGAAAGAAATACGTAAACAAGGCAAGGATTCTCCCTTTGTTATGGTTACTTCTGCGGGTAATGAAAAAATAGCTGTGGATGTTTTGCAGGAAGGAGCTTCCGATTATGTTGTAAAAGACTCATCATATGAAAACATTCTACCCATGGTTATTCAAAAAGCGATTGACCGCTACGATGCAAAAAAAGAAAAAGAGTGGTTAGAAAAAGCACTGATCGAATCTAATGAAAAATTGAAAGAAATGTATGCGGTTAAAAGTGATTTTACCTCCATGGTTTCGCATGAATTGAGAACTCCCTTAACGGCTATTCGGGAAGGAATAACGATTGTGCTTGATGGATCATTGGGAGAGATTAATAACGATCAAAAAGAATTTTTGGATGTTGCGAAAAGAAATGTAGATCGTTTAAAACGCTTAATCGATGATGTGTTAGACTTTTCAAAGCTGGAATCAAAGCGGATGATCTTTGAAATACGCCAGGATGATATTAATACTCTTATAGATGAAGTTGTGGCAACCCAGGCGTCTGTGGCGCAGAGGAAGGGACTTTATCTTAATAAAGAACTGGCGGCTGATTTGCCAAAAGTTGGCTTTGATCGCGACAAAGTAAATCAGGTTTTGAGTAATTTAATTAGTAACGCTATAAAATTTACAGAATCCGGAGGAATTGTTGTTTCTTCGCGTAGCAATGAACAGGAAAATAAGGTTATTATCAGCGTAACGGATACCGGCCAAGGCATAGAAAAAGAGGATATCCCTAAATTGTTTCAAAAATATCAACAATTAGGCGGGGTGAATCAGAGGAAAACAGGGGGTACCGGGTTGGGCCTTGCTATCTCCAAGCAGATTATTGAGCAGCTTGGTGGCAAAATATGGGTTGATACAATCCCGGGAGAAGGGGCTAAATTTCATATTAGTCTTTTGTTAAAAAGGCAATATAAAATTTTGGTTATTGATGATGAAGAGATTGTACTTGATGTTTGTGAAAAATTTTTAACAAGAGAACAGTATATTACGTTTAGGGCATCAGAAGGGGCCGTGGGGATCAAACTGGCAAATGATGTTCTTCCGGATGTTATTGTTTTAGATATGAAGCTGAAAGATATGGGAGGATATGAAATTATCGGACGTTTAAAAAGTGGTAAAGATACGGCACATATCCCCATTCTGGTTATTTCCGGATACGAAGATGAAATTGCAAGGATTAAGGCTCAACCAGAAGATATAGCTTTACCTTACCTTTTAAAACCGCTGGATAGAGAGCAGTTTATAGCCCAAATAAAAACATTATTAAGCGGTTAAGATTAGAAAGGAGATACAATGCCGACCAAAATATTACTTATTGAACATAATCCCGATCATATTTTACTCACAGAGCGCATTTTGCAAGCAGCTCATAGTGAATACCAGATTGATTCTGTCAGGGAGACAGAAGGCGGGATAAAAAAGATTATTGAAGAGGATTATGATTTAGTCATTTCTGATTATAGGCTTCCTGGGGCAAGTGCGTTAGATATCTTACGGGAAATTAGAGAGAAAAATATTGATATCCCGTTTGTTGTTGTTACTGCTGTTGGGAATGAAAAGATAGCGGTTGATCTGATGAAGGAAGGAGCTTATGATTATGTAGTCAAAGATGCTTCCTATCACGATATTTTGCCGATGGTTGTGGAGCAATCAATTGGAAGGCACAGCATGAAAAAGGCAAAAGAAAAGGCTCAAGAGGAACTAGTTAATGCCTATCAAATGACGCGTGATATATTGGAAAAGTCTCCGTTTGGGATCAGCGTGGTTAATGATCAGGGAAAAGTGGAATATATTAATCCGGCAATGATTGAAATATGCGGGGCAAAAAAAGAAGATTTTGAGGAATTGAACTATTTTGAACTAGAGACATATAAACAATTGGGTCTTGATCAAAAAATAAAACAAGCTTTACAGGGGGAAGGTTTTTTTCTTGAGGCTGTAGAATATACCTCCTATTACGGCCATAAACGCACGATTCGTAATTTTACCGGTGTTCCGGTAAAAGATATGAATAAAAGAAAAGTGTTAATGTTTGTTGAGGATATCACGGAACTAAAGGTTGCCGAACAGAAATTAGCCGAAGCTTATCAACAGCTTAAGGAAACCCAGGAAGAACTTATTCAATCCAGCAAGATGGTGGCCATGGGGCAGTTGGCTGCGGGTATTTCACATGAGCTTAATCAGCCGTTAACCGGAGTTAAGGGGTTTGCCCAGGCGGCGTTGATGGATTTACAGGAAGCGAATCCGCTGAGGAACGATTTGCAGAAGATTATTGAGCAGGCTGACAGGATGGATATTATTATTAAAAATGTACGTTTCTTTGCCAGGAAATCGGAATTCAAAATGGAAGAGATGGATATTAATAAACCGATTGAAGACTCCCTGGGGCTTTTGAATGAACAATTACGTGTGCATAATGTTCGGATTACCAGGTCTTTATCAGAGGATATTTTGCAAATAAAAGGAGATCGTAATCAATTGCAGCAGGTGTTTTTGAATTTAATTACCAATGCCCGGGACGCGATTGATGCTTTAAACAGGCCAGAGGGGGGAGAGATAATTATCAGCACCTCAATGAGTTTGGATAAAAAGAATATAGAAATTATTTTCCAGGATACCGGAGGAGGTATTCCGCAAGAACATTTAGAACATGTATTCAATCCTTTTTATACTACAAAATCTCCTAACGGCGGAATGGGGTTGGGCTTGTCGATTGCATACAGGATTATTGAGAACCATAAAGGGACAGTTGAAGTAGATAGCGAAGAAGGTTATGGGACTAAATTCAGAATTACCTTACCTGTCGGGAATGATTAAAAAACATGAATGAGCCTATAAGCAAATCCAAAATACTTGTTGTTGATGATGAGTCGATGATTCGTGATCTCTTTGAACGGTTTTTATCTAAACAAGGATGTTTTGATTATATTATTAACCCGTTTTATTGTTTCTGCAAGTACTTCTTCTTCAAAAGGCATTGTAATCCACCCGTCTGCCAGAGTTTCTCTAACAAGCTTCTTTAGCTCATCTTTGTCTCTAGCGGAAATAAATATAATCGGGATGTTCTTACTATATTATAGTATAATTAAACTTATGGATAAATTGAGAAAAAATAATATGTAATAAAAATGGGTATATTATGATAAAACATTTGTCTTGACATAAACATTCCCACGATATAGTATAATATTATAGTTTTGTCCTGATTTATGCAGAACAAAGAATAGTATTATATACTAGTATTATCTGTTCTGGTGAAACTATAATATTCTTCAAGAGAAATATACATGGATAATGGTGCTAGGAGGATGCTTGATGCTAGACACAGTAAAAGTCCCAGAGCCGTTTGAACCGATTTTTCAAAAAGCGCAAGAGCATGTAAGTGCTTATTTTAAAGACAGGAAAGAAGATCCTTCCCAAGGCACAATCGAAATATTTAATGAACGGTATATTCTGATTCGTGCCGCATCTATGTCAATTGATTTTTTCGAGGCAATAAAAAAATTATATAATGATAAAGAGGATGTGCAGGCAAGTAATATTGCTCGGCAGATACTTTTTGATTTAGCGCATATGATCGGTCGTCAGGACGCAAAGAATTTTCATAATAAGATGAAAGTAACAGATCCAATAGAAAAGCTTTCTGTGGGGCCCATTCATTTTGCTTATTCAGGCTGGGCTTCTGTGGATATTTTACCTGAGTCAAAGCCTAGCCCGGATGACAATTTTTATCTTATCTATGACCATCCATTTTCTTTTGAGGCTGATTCCTGGAAGAAGCAGCAAAAAAAGAGTGATTTCCCCGTATGTATTATGAATGCCGGTTATTCTTCCGGGTGGTGCGAGGAAAGTTTCAGAATTCCACTTGTTGCTATGGAGATTATGTGTAGTGCCACAGGAGATGATACTTGCCGGTTTATCATGGCACCTCCCTCCAAAATAGAGGAAAAAATCAAACAGTATCAGGGGGTAAACACGAAAAAGCAAGGGAAAAAGATTAATTTTGAAATTCCAGGCTTTTTTCTTCGTAAACAACTGGAAAAAAGCCTGGACTGGCAGGTGGACACAAGTAATGCCATTGCAAATTTATCGAAAATGTTTCTTTCTCAAGTTTCTTCAGACGATATATCGTATCTGGCGGCGGGATATGCAAAGCGTTTTACAGAAAGTCCGCATGGATATATGGGGTACATGGATGTTCATACCGGATATTTTGTAGCGTTAGAAAAAAATCAGGTGACGCCCCCTCTGGGTGAGGTCAAGAAGAGAGATGAATTAACAAAAGAATGTAAGAAACTGTGGAATTGGACGGTAAAACAAAAGCAGTGCTTGTTGGTCAATGATGCATTAAATGATCCTCGGTGTTCGGCTGTTTTAGAAGAAAAAGCATTAGTACAGCGTTTTGTTTGTGTTTCTGCGGTTTTTGAAGAGAATCTGATTGGCCAGATACTAGTGGTAAATTCTACCCGTCACTATACTCAGGAGGACCTAAAGTTTTTAGAAAGCTTAGCGCAGTTGTATGTTATTGCGGTGCAACGAATGGAAGCAGAAAAACAGATAGAACAAGTAGCAGCGTCTAAAATGCTTGCAAAATTTTCTCACGATTTAAGATCTCCTTTAGGAATTATTAGGGAGGGGACCAGCCAAATTTTAGAAGGGATGTTAGGACCGACAACTCAGGAACAGCAAGAATTTTTGAACATCGTTATCGCAGAAGTAGAACGCTTAACCAAAACCATAGAAAAGGTTATGGCAGAAGGGGATAAGCTGTCAGATGAAAATTAAAAATAGATACTTGGGGATATAATGCCTAAAAAGATATTAGTTGTTGATGATGAAGTTCATGTTTTGAAACTGCTGGAATCGCGGCTGCGGGCAAATGGGTATGAAGTCATTACGGCAAGTGATGGTGAAGAGGGCTTGCAAAAGGTGAGTTCGGAAAATCCGGATTTAATCATCCTGGATGTTGTCATGCCTAAAATGGATGGTTATACATTTGTGCGTAAGATAAAATATGATACATCAATACGAACGATTCCTATTATTATACTTACAGCAAAAAATGAATTGAAAGAGTTATTTGA
Organism: PVC group bacterium; assembly: GCA_024231215.1. GTDB lineage: Bacteria > Omnitrophota > Gorgyraeia > B26-G9 > B26-G9 > JAAEQR01. The sequence continues at coordinate 10,756 of JAAEQR010000186.1, forward strand.
ACTTGAAGGCGCCAAAGATTATATAGTTAAACCTTTTAAAACAGAAGAATTATTAACAAAAGTGAAAGAAAATTTAGGGGAAAGGATCTAATATTATCAGAGGAGAAACAATGAAAATACTTATTGTCGATGATGAAAAAGAGATGATCGAGAATTTGCACGAATTTTTATCGCGTAAGGGATATGCTGCGGTATTGTTAGAAAAGATAAAGGAACTTTTACGGGAAAGTTAATCAGAAAGAAAATAACGGTATGGAAAAAGCAAAAATTTTAGTTATTGACGATGAAGCAGTTATTCGCCAGTTATTATTGCGGACATTAAGCGATAAAGGGTATGAGGTGGAAGTTGCTGAGGATGGCAGCCGGGCCTTAGAGAAGATAAAAAGTAATGTTTTTAATATGCTTATTACTGACTTGAAAATGCCAAAAGTAAGCGGAATGGAAGTGTTGGCGGAAATCAAAAAAATAAATCCCTATGTGGAAGTAATTATTATTACCGGATATCCTACGATAGACGCGGCAGTAGAGGCAATAAAAATCGGGGCATTTGATTTTATTTGCAAACCGTTTGATCTGCTGGAAATTCAAACAAAAATTCAGCTGTGTTTAGAACGCCAGAAGCGTAATTTAAGCCATATCCAAGTGACCGAATTAACAGCACTTTTTGATTTGACGAAAGCTAGTATACTAGCGCACAGCGTTGAATCTTTATGGGAGTTGATTTTAACAACTGCGTTGGAAGTTTCCGGAGCGCAGAGTGGATCTGTCTTTTTGTGGGATAAGCAGACGAATTCTTTTGGCAAAAAATTTGGCAAGAAATTGTGGGAGGATGCTCCGACCTTTACCCTGAACGAAGAAGTGCTGGCCAAGGAGATTAAAAAGGGAGAAACACAGCTTATTATTAAAGAGAAAGATGATAAGCTGATCAAGGAACTGCTCTCAGATGGCGAAGAACCTAATTCCTTGCTTATTGCTCCGCTGGTAGGTAATCCTTTGCACTGCGAGGAGAGTATTTTAGGTGCTGTTGTTGTGAGCGCTAAAGCCAGTGGAGATAGTTTTTCAGAACGCGATAAAATGTTGGCTTCGATTTTAGCCGGGCAGGCAGCGACAATACTCAGGAATTCGGAGCTTTACGGCGAGTTGGAAAAAAAAGTGGAAGCACTCAAGGAATCGATAGATAAACTACATGAAACACAGAACCAGCTTATACAGACTGAAAAGTTAGCTTCCGTTGGACAGTTGGCTTTTGGGATTGCACATGAGATCAGAAATCCTTTAGGGATTGTTCTTGGGGGAGTGGAGTACTTGAGCACAATTATTAAAACAGAAGATTCAGATACCAATGAGGCAATCGCGAAAATAAAGAAATCTATAAGCCGGGCGAATAATATTATTGTTGATCTTTTAAAATTTTCCCGGGCGTCGCGTTTAAATATCCAGGAAATGGATGTTTGCGAAATAATAGATGAAGTTGCTTTGCTGATTACGAACAAGGCGTATTTTAACAGTGTTAAAATAGAAAAAAGTTATCAGGAAGACCCGCTGTTGATGCAAGGCGATGTTTCAATGTTGAGACAGGTGTTTTTTAATATTTGCTCCAATGCGGTAGATGCAATGCCTAAGGGTGGAGTTCTTAGCTTAAACATATTAAAAAAGAGCGATGAGTCAACGGGAGAGGATGTTGTTGTTGTCGAGATTGGTGATACCGGGATGGGAATGTCTAAAGAGCATTGTTTAAGGATATTTGACCCGTTTTTCACGACAAAAGATCCGGGTAAGGGCACTGGGTTAGGATTAAGCATTGTGCATATGATCTTAGAGAGACACGATGCAAAAGTCTGGGTTGAGAGCGAAGAACATAAAGGTACTAAATTTGTTATCGAAATGTTGCAGAATAAGAGTGTTGAGTTAAAAAACAAGGAAGGAAACAATGATGGCTAAGGGCACTATTCTTTTAATTGATGATGAGGAGGATTTTTGTTTTTTTGTAAAGCGTAACTTAGAGCGAACCGGGAGATTTTCTGTAATTTATGCCACAGATCCGGATCAAGGAATTAATCTGGCAAAACGGAATTCTCCTGAGATTATATTACTGGATATTACTATGCCTAAAAAAGATGGATTGCAAGTGTTGGCGCAGCTTAAAAAAGATAAAAAAACAATGGCGATTCCAATCATGATGCTTACCGCAGTAGAAGACGATCAGTCTAAATTGACTGCAGCGCGTTGTTATTGCGAAGATTATATTATTAAGCCTGTAACTTTTGAGGCATTACAAGATAAGATACATGAAGTGCTTAGCAGGCAGGGAAAATAAAAGAAAAGTTTGATTAGGAAGGAAGGTGGGAAATGAGCGTTGAACGGAAAATAGTTGTTGTTGATGATGAGGAAGATTTTTGTTTTTTTGTAAAAAAGAATTTAGAGGCAACGGGGAACTTCCGCGTATTACTTGCGCATAACGGTGAAGATGGGATTCGACTCACAAGACTGGAAATGCCTGATGTTGTTTTGCTGGATGTTATGATGCCGAATTTAGGGGGGCCTGATGTTGCGGATATTTTAAATAGCGATCCAAAGACCAAAGATATCCCCGTGATATTCCTGACAGCCATAGTAACGAAGCAGGAAATCGGAGTAGAGCCAATGAAGGCTATCGGAGGATTGAATTATATTGCGAAGCCTGTGGAAATAGCTCAGCTGGTAGAAGCAATAAATAAAGTTATTAGCAAGTAACTCCCAAGAGAAGCTATTTTTATTATGAATATGAAGCGTAAAATAATTTTCATCTTTGGATTAATTACGGTAATTCCTTGTCTTATGGCATATTATTTATCAATGGTTATGCCGCAAGCCTCTTTTTTAGTAAAGTCATTATTGATCTTGATTACGTGCATCATTGGTGTTTTAGGAGGAGTTTATCTTGTAAAATTAATAGAATTGATTACAAAGTTATATGAAAAATTAAACTTTGTTGCAGAAGGCAATTTTGTTCAGGAGGTTAAAGCCCCGACAAGTGAAGTAGATAGTTTAGCGGTTTCTATTAATAAAGTAACAAAAAAATTGAGAGAGAACGCGAACGAATTAGAAAAAAGAGCGATATTGATCGAGCGTTCGGCCCAGGAATTAAGGCGTAGGGATGAAATAAAAACAACTTATCTGTCCACAGTAGCGCATGAATTACGGGCTCCACTAATAAATATAGATAAGAGCTCTGTTTTTTTGATAGAAGAAGCAGAGGCAATTACGCCGGAAGATAAATCTAAGTTTCTTAAAATTATTAATAGTAGCGCACAGCGTCTTTTGCACATGGTCAATGATTTATTGGATATGTCAAAATTAGAAGCTGGGGAAATGGTAATTCAGTATGAATTGCTTGATATTCAGGAAGTGATTAATGAGGCTATCGATGCTGTAGAAAGATGGCGATTAAGTAAAAAAATAGAGCTGATAGTTAAGATTACACCTAATCTCCCTAAGGTTTATGCAGACAAAGATCGTGTTATCCAGATAATTATTAATTTGTTGAGTAATGCGATTAAATTTACAGGTCCTAACGGGAAGATTGTGATAGAAAGTAAGATTTTCGAGAAGTCATTTCTAATGGTTTCGGTGGAAGATACAGGTGTTGGTTTTTCAGATGAGCAGAGTGCACTGTTATTTGTACGATATAAACTACAACAAGAGGTTGGTTCATATAATACCCTGCCGAATACAGGATTGGGCCTGCCGATTGCTAAGCAAATAGTAGAATTGCATGGGGGTAAAATTTGGGCTAAAAGTGAACCAAACAAGGGAAGTAAATTTTCTTTTAGTCTTCCGTTGGAATTGAGTAGCGATTCGGTTACGGCGATGTTTAATCCAAACGGGTTGCGTAAAAAGATTTTGGTTATTGATGATGAAGCTACGGTTAGAGAATTGTTATGCCGTGAGTTGGTTAAAAGAGGTTATTATGTGGATACTGCTTCAGATGGGTTTGAAGGATTTAAGCAGGCAATGAAAAATAGCTATGATTTAGTTATTACCGATGTCCGGATGCCGAATATGGATGGTATTGACTGTATAAATATATTAAAGAAGATAGATACCAGTCTTTCGATAATTGTGGTTACTGGTTTTCCGGTAGATCATGATTTAAAAGATGTTCTTAAAAACAATGCGTATATTTGTGTTAAAAAGCCTTTTGATTTACCTGAATTTTTAAAAACAATTGAAAATTCCTGTTTGACAGAAAAAGATGATGGGGACAAAACAGAGAGATAGTAATGGCAAAGATCCTTGTGGTAGATGATGATATGGTCATAAGAGATTTATTTAAGCGAATATTGACTCAAGAAGGGCATGAAGTTTTCACCGCAGAAAGCGGAGAGGAATGCCTTGAAGTGTTAGCCCAGGAAGGAGTAGATCATATCAGTATGGTGTTTTTAGATTTAAAAATGCCTGGCATTGGAGGGGAAAATACGTTGGATGTTCTTAAGAAATGTTATAAAAAATTGCCGGTAATCGTTATGAGTGCCTATGGCATGTTTTGCACGACGACTAAACTGGTGCAAAAAGGAAATGTTGCATATTTGAATAAACCGTTTGATATGGAATATATTAAAATTATTGTGCGCAATAAATTGAGTGAAAATACGGATTTTGAATAAAGAGCGGAGAATGATATGGCTGATAAGATTTTTTCTATATCTGAAGCGGCGCAATATTTGGGGGTATTCCCTCTTACTTTAAGGAATTGGGAGAAGAAAGGATTATTGCGTTCTTTTCGTACTCCGGGGGGACATCGCAGGTTTAAAAAGAGTGAACTGGATCGAATTATTGGGGTAGAAAAAGAAGAAGATAAAATAACAGAGGCCATCCGGAAATTGCAGGAAATCCAGTTGTCCAATGGGCGTCAGGAAACGATAAATATTGCTATAGAAAACCTAAAAAAAATCGCAGAATAAGTAATTCTCGAGTTTTAAAAGAATGGGAGTATTATTAATTCCTTGCAGGATGTTTTATGATATGTTTTTATTAAGTTAAAAGAAGTATTGCGATGATAAAATACTCTTCGTAGTAAAATCTTTCCTTTATTGACAGTATAAGGTATTGCTTGTAAAATACTGATATATTATTAAACCCAGAATTTGCATTTACGTCTAATACAACATCTGGGTTAGAAAACCAAATATGCGTAAAACACATGATTTATTTTCACAGGTCTATCGAAGAAGTAAACATAAAGTATCGTTTGTCTTAGGGATATCCGGAAGCCCTCGTCGTGGCGGGAATTCTGATGTTTTACTTGATAAGGCCTTAGAAGGGGCACAAAGCCTGGGAGCAAAGGCAGAAAAGATTATTTTAAATGATCTTGTTTTTTCTCCCTGCCAGTCGTGCGAAGAGCTTAGCGATAACGGAAATTGCCTCATAACAGATGATATGCAAACGATTTATCCCATGGTGCAGGAGGCAGATATCTTGATAGTTTCTTCTCCTGTTTTTTTTGGTAGTTTGAGTGCGCAAACAAAAATGATGATTGATCGTTTCCAATGTTGGTGGAGAGCAAAACATGTGCTGAATATTGCTGTCCAGAATAAAGATAAAATTGGCGCGTTTATTTGTGTGCAAGCGGATAATAAGAAGAAATTTTTTGATAATTCCCGGTCGATAATAAAGAATTTTTTTGTTACCGTAAATACGGAATACAGTGAAGAATTGCTATGTTCCGGATTGGATGAAAAAGGCAGTGTTCTGAAATCGCCGGATATATTAGAAAAGGCAATTGCCGTAGGGCAAAAAATGATTAAAAACACTTAATCCAGCTATGGCGGGACAAGCTGGTTGAATGTAATTTTTAGGTTTTAATAGGGGAGGGGGAGCTCTCCCTATTTATATATTAGTTTGAGGAATAGTGAATAATGAATAAAGATTTGACCCCGATGATGAATCAATATCTGCAGATAAAACGCAATTATCCGGATGCGATTTTGTTTTTTCGCTTAGGGGATTTTTATGAGATGTTTTTTGACGATGCGAAAGTGGCATCTTCAATTTTAGGCCTGACGCTTACCGGCCGAGGTTCAGATAAAACTAACCGGGTTCCGATGTGTGGAATCCCTTATCATGCTGCGGAGAATTATATTAATCGTTTGATCAAAAGCGAGCAAAAGGTAGCGATTTGTGAGCAGGTAGAAGATCCCAAAGCAACTAAGGGCATAGTTAAACGTGAAATTGTTCGGGTGGTTACTCCGGGGACAGTGTTGGGCCAGAGTGTCCTGAGTTCTTCGCATAATAACTATGTAGTAAGTGTGTATTTTGCAGGTCCGGATGATTATGGGTTATCGGTAGCTGATTTATCGACGGGAGAATTTAAAATTACGCAATTAAACAGTGTTCAGGCGATGCTCAGCGAGCTTACACGGTTGTATCCTGCAGAACTGCTTTTGCCGGCACAGTTAAAAAACAATCATAAATTAATTGCAAGTATTAAGCAACGCATGGATGTGGCAATAACCGAGATGGAAGATTGGAAGTTTGAATTTTCTCAAGCCTACGATAAATTAAAAGCACATTTTAAAACACACAATTTAAGCGGATTTGGCTGTGAAAATATGCCAAGCGCTGTTTCTGCGGCAGGCGGAGCTTTGCGTTATTTAGAAGAAACTCAGAAAACAGACCTGGTCCATATCAATAAGCTTACTACTTATTCCTTAAATACATTTATGACCTTAGACAGTGTTGCACAGCGTAATTTAGAGCTTATTCGGACTATGCGTGGAGAGAAAAAAGGGACATTGCTTAATGTGCTTAATTTTACACAGGTTCCCATGGGTAATCGTCTTATTGTGCAGTGGATGCAGCAGCCGCTTGTAGATGTAATGAAAATTAATAGGCGTCTTGATGCCGTAGAAGAACTTTACAATAACCAGTTGTTGCGCAATCAACTGCAGGAAGCATTGAAAAATATTGTAGACATTGAAAGGCTATTAGGCCGAATTAGCGTGGGCATTGCCAATGCCCGGGATATTATGAGCTTGAACCAGTCTCTAAAAATCATTCCACAATTGCAGGAGTTACTTAAAAGTATTTCCGCTGAATTGCTGATTGATATTAAGGAAGGGATGGTTGCTCAGGAATCACTGGTTGAACTTATTGATTTGGCGATTCGAACGGATTCGCCTGTTTCTGTGCGTGAGGGGGGTATGATAAATCCTGGCTTTAATGAAGAATTAGATGAACTCTTAGGGATCGCTAAAGGAGGTAAGGACTGGTTAGCTAATTTACAAAAGCAGGAAATAGAACGAACCGGAATCTCTTCTTTAAAGATTAAATATAATCGGGTCTTTGGCTATTATATTGAAATAACAAAAGCTAATTTGCATCTTGTTCCGGAAGACTATATGCGTAAGCAGACACTGGTAAATGCGGAACGCTTTATTACTCCGGCATTAAAAGAACAGGAAGAGAAAATTTTGTCTGCTCAGGAGAAGATTTTTGAACTTGAATATGAATTGTTTTTAAAGATTCGTCAGGCGATATTGGATGAACTTGTTCAAATACAAACAAACGCAAACTTAATCGCAATACTTGATGTGCTTAACAGTTTTAGCGAAGCAGCCGCACGGAACAAATATACTCGTCCGGAATTGTCTGATGATAATATTCTTAAGATAAAAAACGGTAGACATCCGGTTTTAGAACAGCTTTTAAGTAGTGGAGAGTTTATCCCTAATGATACCGCTTTGGATAACACGCAAGAGCAGATATTAATTATTACCGGACCGAATATGGCCGGAAAGTCAACTTATATCCGGCAAGTAGCATTGATTGTGCTTATGGCTCAGATGGGAAGTTTTGTGCCGGCAGAGTCTGCTGAGATCGGGGTGGTAGATAGGGTTTTCACCCGAGTTGGCGCAGCAGATGATATTACCGCGGGGATGAGTACTTTTATGATGGAGATGAGCGAAACAGCAAATATTCTCAATAATGCTACGCCGCGCAGTCTTATCATTCTTGATGAAATAGGTCGTGGTACCAGTACTTTTGACGGATTAAGCATTGCCTGGGCTACAGCGGAATATTTGCATAAAAAAGGCGGGTCTAAACCAAAGACATTGTTTGCTACGCATTATCATGAGTTAGCAGAACTTGAATTAACATGTAACGGCGTAAAGAACTATAATGTAGCGGTTAGGGAATGGAATAATGAGGTGACTTTTCTTTATAAGTTAGTTAAAGGTTCCGCAGACCATTCTTATGGGATTCATGTTGGAAGGCTTGCCGGGTTGCCGCAGGAAGTAATTTCCAGGGCTAGAGAAATATTAAGTAATTTGGAAATCAATAGCGTATCAAGTAATGGAATACCCAGTTTGGTAAAGTCAGATAGTAGCGATAAAGAAATACAACAGGATTTATTTACAAAAAAAGAAAATTATTTATTGAAAGAGATACAAGCAACTGATATAAATAAACTTACGCCTATGGAGGCTCTGAATTTAATAAATAAATGGAGAGAAGATATGGTGATTTATGAGCAAGATTAAAATACTTTCTAAATTGCTTACAGATAAAATAGCTGCTGGTGAGGTTGTAGAACGCCCGGCCGCGGTAGTAAAGGAATTGCTTGAAAATGCGATTGATGCCGGGAGTACTGCAGTGGAAGTGATTGTTGGAGATTCCGGTTGTAAGCTGATTAAAGTGATTGATAACGGAGGAGGAATGACGCGGGATGATTTGGAGATAGCTCCCCAGCGGCATGCAACAAGCAAAATAAGCAAGGCTGAAGATTTAGAATCAATTAATACCTTAGGATTTAGGGGGGAAGCATTATCTAGTATTGCGGCAGTAAGTCTTTTTTCCATAACCTCTATGTCTTCTTCAGAGTCTACAGGGTGGACTTTAGAGATTGAGGGAGGGGTGGTTAAAGGTATTCGTCAGACGGCGCGTACCGTGGGAACTACGGTTGAAGTGCGAAATCTGTTTTTCAATACTCCGGCCAGGTTAAAATTCCTAAAAAGTAAAGCCACGGAGATGTTTCATATTATTAGAACAGTTACAGAGTTGGCGCTTGCTCATCCACGCGTATCGTTTAAGCTTATAAAAAATAAAGAAGAGATTATTAATCTCGATGAGAATACAAGCATCGAAGATCGTATTAAAATGCTATTAAACGCAAAAGCAGCTAAGCATCTTTTAAAGATAAAATTTAATATTGCACCGGTAAAGATTGAAGGATTTATTTCCAAGGCAGGGGTTGGGCAGGCAACCCGGAGGAATCAATATATTTTTGTCAATCAACGACCGGTATTGGACAAGACTATTTCACACGCAATCATGCAGGGATATCATACATTATTATCCGAAAAACAGTTTCCGGTGGTTGTGCTTTTTATTCAAACGCCTCCTTCATCTATTGATGTTAATGTGCATCCGACAAAAAGAGAAATACGTTTTAAAGAAGCAAATGTCTTACATGATGTAATAGTTAGCGTGATTAAAGAGGCTTTGAGAAATAAGGGAGATTTGCCGCGATTGCACGATGGGGCGCAACAACAAAAGAACAATGATTATGTATCAGATAATACTTATCATGTCCCCCAGCAGAAAAGGGATATTTCTCCGCAGCCGTATGCAGGGAAAGAGCTTGATCAGGAATTATTTTCTTCTTCATTACAGGAGAGTAGTCCAGCTGTCCCCTGGCAGAGCAGTTTTAAAGCTACGGCTGAAAATCAGTTTGGTTATTTGCAGGTTAAGAATACTTATATTATATCTCAGGATAAAGAGGGTATTGTTATTATTGATCAGCATGCTGCACATGAACGGATATTATTTGATGGGCTCTTAGCTCAATTTAAGGAAAAACGAGTAGAAAAGCAAAGATTATTACTTCCGGCTACGATTCATTTAAGCAAAGCGCATAATGTTCTTATGCAGGAAAATTGCACGGTGTTTAAAGATTTAGGATTTGATGTGGAAGAATTTGGAGAGCAGACATTTGCTGTACAGGCCTATCCGGCGATCTTAGGTAAGGTTAATCCAGAGGCAGTTCTGGAAAGTATAATCGCGGAAATTGCCGATATTGATTTAAGTAGTGATATGGAAAAAAGGATCACGCAATTTTTAGCCTCAGCAGCTTGTCACTCGGCAATACGTGCAAATGAGAAGCTTTCCCCGGAACAAATAAAAGCTCTGCTGGAACGTTTATGGCAGACAGATGTTCCATATACTTGCCCGCATGGCCGGCCTACAATAATAAAATTGAAATGGGATGAAATAGAGAAAAGATTTAAAAGGAGATAATACGTGTGAAAAAAGCCATAAGAATATTTGTAGTTCTTGCGCTTATTGCCGCGGCATGTTTTTTATTGCGTGAAAAAGTATCAGCAGCATTGAATAATAAAGCACTTGGTTTGCGGGAATCCAAAGAGCTTGATTCTGCTATTTTTCTGCTTAAGCAATCTTTAAATATTTATCCCACAGTAGAAGCGCAATACAATTTAGGATGTATTTATGAAGATCAAAACAGGGAAGAAGATGCATTGCATGCTTACAAGAATGCCCTGGCAATCGATCTTGATTATAAGCAGGCATATGAAGGGATCATGGATATTTATTTGACGCAGAAGAATTACAATACAGCGATATCTTTTGCCCGGGAGATGAAAACAAAAGGATATAAAGGCGATGTGGAGAAAAATTTAAAGCGGTTGAATTCACAAAAGATTAAAGGGGTGTTTAACGAGGCAGTGCGTTCATATCGCCAGAGAGAGTATGTAAAGGCAATGGTGAGGTTTAAACAGGTATTAAAAGTAGACCCAGAGTTTACGCAGGCATTGCAGGCGCTTGGAATTATATATTTTGATCTGAATCAATGGGAACAAGCGATTGAATATTATGAACAGGCAGTTCAAAAAGGAGTACATGAGCAGACGATCTATAATAATATAGGGATAAGCTATATGCAGTTGGAGCAATATGAAAAGGCGGTGTTGTATTTACAAAAAGCATATGATCTTGATCCAAAAAATGTTGATGTTTGTTATAATCTGGCAAGTACTTTGCGGGACAATAAGGAGTTTGAAAAGGCATTGTCTTTATATGTAAAGATAGCAAAAAAAGAACCTTATTATCCGAATATCCATAATAATATGGCTGGTATTTATGAGGCCTTGGGGCAGGGAGAAATAGCACAGAAGGAGTTTGAGCAAGAACTGGAAAATGTAGAAAATAAAGTAGGCAGAGCTGATTTAAAACCGTTTGATTGTGAAAGGATGGCAATAGCTTATAGCGGGTTAGGGCAGTTGGAAAAAGCAAAATCTATTCTTGATGAGGTGATTGTTACTAACCCTTCATCACGCAGGGCATATTATAAGCGGGCACAAGTATATAATAAATTAGGCTTGAAATCTCAAGCTGAGAGCGACTTGAATAAAGCACGTGCGCTGATCCCAAACAAGTTTTTTACCAAGATTCAGGCGCAAGAAATGGAGTCTTTGTGGCCGGCGGCACCCGTATCTCAGGATCTTGAAAAATTTGTTGAAGATACTATAATTTATTTGAAAAATGGGCGGAAAATGCGTGGATGTTTAAAACGAAATACTCAGGATAAAGTTGTTTTGGAGATGAGTATGGGGAATACATTAGGAACAGTGACTTTAGGCAAAGGTCGTATCAAACGAATTGAGCATATTGAATAGTCGAGAGTTTTCCTTTGACGTAATGGCATGATTTGGAGTAACATATAAAGATAGAATCATTACGTCAGGAAAGCCAAGAGGAGGTTATTAATGAGATTTTTGATTTGTACTATTATAGCTGTACTGACCATGTGCAGCATGAATGCTACTTTATTGGCTGATGTTGTGGGGAATGCGGATAAAGAAATTAAGGAGATTGTTAATCCTTTGCTGGATAATATTTTGGAAGGATTTTCAGAAGATAGTTATGCAAAATATGCCCGTGATTTTGATGATACCCTAAAAGAGACTATTTCAGAACCTCGTTTTCATGAAATCGATACACAAATTCAAGGTTGGGTGGGTAGCTACTTGTATCGGGAATATCTTGGATTTTTGAATAAGGGGAAGATGACGGTTATTTTTTGGAAAGGAGTTTTTGATAAAACTCAGGATGATGTTTTAATTAAGCTGGTAGTGTCCAAGCGGGGAAATAAATATTTAATTACCGGCTTATGGTTTCAGTAAAGATTGTAATACGATTTACGAGCAACTATTCACTATAAATGGGGGGGGTAAAGATGCGAATATTCAAAAATCGCTTTTTCTTTTTGGTTATTGTTCTATTATCTTTTTGCGTATTTTCATGTCCTGGATATGCTGAAGTACAGAAGGCTTTGTTTGATGACGCTGTTGAATCTGCGCGGCAGGGAAATATAGAGTATGCTTTTATGGGCTTTCACTCTTTGTTAAAGAAATATACCGAAGCATGTCCATATTATAAAGATGCGCTTTTTGCTGCAGGCGAATATCATTTTTTATCCAATGGATACAATGATGCAGAAGAGTATTTCACCAGATATATTGAGGCCTACCCCAATGAAGAAAAAATTCCGTTTGCCTTGGCATATCTTTTAAAGATCAGTCGGAATGCCCGGGACGAAGTAATCAGTTCTGCCATAGAGAAAAAAATCATTGAATGGGAACAATTAACTTTATTATTTAGTGAATTTAAAGAGCATAAATATATATCTCCTCTTTACCGCAAGCATACAGCTATGTATTTTATTGACAGAATCGAGTTTTATATAGATGGGAAATTATTCGAAAAAATCCAATTCTAAGCCTCTTATAATTTCCGTTGCTGTTACTATAGTTATACTTATTTTTTTAGTGGCTGCTTTGGCGACGGGGATATTTTTCTCTACACATAAAGAGGTTATAGAAAAAGAAGTAAGCAGCTATTTAAACCAGGAATTATCCATAGGAAGCATCCATTATTTTCCGCCCTGTTTTATTATTTTAAAAGATGTTTCTATATCCGAAGACGATGCTGCAGCAGGACATCCTCCCTTAGCCGTAGAAAGAATCACCTTGGTTTTTTCATTAAGGGAAATAATCAATAAAAAAGGTCTTACCATAACCAAGCTTTATTTTATCAAGCCTAAGGTTGATTTCTTTAAATACCCCCTATTTTTCAAGGAAAACGTTGAAGGTATAATAGCGATAGTTAATTTATTGGCCAAAGGAAAACCAATTCACATCGTTATGGAAGATGCTTTACTTATTTTAGATCGGAAAGGGCAAAGCGTAAGTGCGGTTTCTCTGACGACGCGTTTGAAAGTTGGGGCGGGAAGAGTTATATCAAGTCGGGGAAAAATAGATATGGTGAGTTTTCTTGAAGGTGGAGCAAAGAAGGAAATAAGTCCGGTGTTATCCACTCAGCCTTTGCAATATGCATTTGACGGGGCCATAGCTTTAGATGGATTAGCTATAGATAATATAGAATTAACAAAGGGCGATTTTCATGCAAGCTTAGAAGGTAAATTAAAACAGAATGTTTTAAGATTAAAAGGAGGCTCAAGCATTGAAAATTTTTATGATATGGGAATTCCGGAGCCTGGTCGCAGCGTAGAGTTTGCCCGGAATTTGAGGCATCTTTTATTATATAAACGATTGCCCAGAAAAAGCGGATTTTCTCCGGGGGGGCTGAATATTCTGGATGTAAATTGTGTTATCAATTTTGCCTCGCGCAAAATTGGAATAGAAGATTTTAGTTTTTCGGTGGATAATATGCCGGTGCAATTAGCCGGAGATATCACTTTTGAAGATAAAACGTTTTTCAATATGAAATTCTCTTCAATTCCGGCGAGGAACCCGGCTAATCGCAGCCGGGATAAGATTCGTAAATTGGATGTTTATCTTAAAGGGCAAATAGACGAAGGAAAAACAGATTGCATCTCTAATTTATATGTTGTTAGAATAGCAAACAAGCAGGAGGTTTTACACAAAATAGCAACTGAGATTACCGGAGCTTCTTTTGGTTTTTCTCCGGATCGGCGTTTGAAATTATTTATGGATGGTTTTTTTCTAAGTAGTAAATCGGGGGATGATTCTTATTCGCTGGATTTTAAGAATGTTAATGCTTTATTCAATCTTTTGAATTCCAGAGTTAAATTTGTTAAATTTGATTCTGAAATTTACGAAGGAGGGTTAACCGGACATGCCGCCATGGATTTAGGATATATTCCGTTTAAAACAAATGTTAATTTTATGCTTGAAGATGTGAATGCACGGCAGTTAGACACCTTATTATTGTCTCTGGTAAAACCTTATCGCAAACTACCGGGAGATCTTCCCGGAAGGGTCGAGGGAACGTTTGATTGTGAAATAAGCTATGTGAGTTATCCGCGTTCAACTGTAAAAGGAAAAGTGAATATTACAGACGGATATCTGGATAATGTGCAATTTTTTATCTGGCTGGCTGAATTCTTCAGCATTCCTTCATTGAATCACGTAGAGTTTAAAAAGATATTTTCTGAGTTTAGCGTGCTGGATGAAGATAGATTTAGCTTTGAAACAATAAAGCTGGATGCAACGGATATCCAGCTGGATGGATTTTTTAAATTACAGGAAAACGACCTGGTTTCAAGCAAACTGTCTTTATCTTTACCTCGAAAGATTTTAGCTGGTTCTCCTAAATTTCAACTTTTGCTCAAGCTTGTAGGCAGAGATATTCCTTCTTTAGGTTTTGATTTCCAGCTATCCGGTTCACCTAAAGCATTGAATTTTAAGTGGTTAGAAGGTGATTTTAAAAAGAGGATTGAGAAGATACTGCCTGGATTTATCGAAAGAGGCATCGAACGAAAGATCGAAACCGCAGTCCAATCTATAAGAACACAATAACATTTCCTCCGGTTCATCTCCACAGCAGTATATATCTCAAATTTCAGGTTAAATCCAGAATTTGCAATAGCTTGCGGCGAATAGCATTAATCTTTCTAAAAAGTGTGCCTGCGTTTTTTGTAACTTTTTGATCTCCAAAATCTTAGCACTCTTCATCCACGTTTATTGCAAAATCTGGGTTAAAAAAATATTCTTTGAAAAATAGCTTAATTTGAGGTAAAATAATATAAAATATTGGAGGAAAGATACATGAGGATTAGAGGAGTTTTAGTTGCGGTTATGCTTATCGGGGTGTTATTTGTGTCGTCGTCTCTTATGGCCGCAAATCGAGATACTGATAAATATATAAAAACTGTTGCGGAGCCTATTCTGGACAATATTTTTGAAGGATTTCGTATTGATGATTATTCTAAATACGCAAAAGATTTTTCTCCATCCTTAAAGCTTCCCGGCGCAGCTACTAAATTCTATAAGACCAATCGAGAGGTGCAGAATTTGCTGGGAAACTATCAGACTAGACAGCACATGGGTATTTTGCGCAAAGGAGAGATTATTGTTGTATTATGGAAGGGCATGTTTGATAAAACAAATGACGATGTTTTAATTAAACTAATGCTTTCCAAGAAGCATAATAAATATATTGTTACTGGTTTGTGGCTGCAATAAGTTCTTTCGCCCACCCCCTTAAACCCAGAATTTACATTAGAACGCGGCGAATAGCACCACTCTTTTGAATTCAAAGAAGTTACAAAAAGCCTCGACAAACTAAAAAGTGTGTCTGTGTTTTTTGTAACTTTTTGATTTTCAAAATAATAGCACTCTTCATCCACGTATAATACAAAATCTGGGTTACAGATTCAGGAGCATTTTATGATAACAGCTAAACTACGTAGGCCATTTCTTATCGTATCTTGGGCTTTATATGATTTTGCAAATCAGTTTTTTGCCCTAAATGTGATCTCTTTGTATTTTGTGCGCTGGCTAACGATAGAAAAAGGGGTTCCGGATGTTTACTATAGTATAACTTTTAGTATTTCCACCCTTTTTGTAGCTGTACTCTCGCCGGTATTAGGGACTCTTTCCGATGTTATGCATAAGCATCGATTTTTTCTGGCTTGTTTTACTTTTTTATGCATTTTATTCACGATGTTCCTGGGCTTTACGCAAAATGTGTTATTAGCACTCATTTTCTTTGCTATTGCCAATTTTGGTTGTCAGCAGGCAATCATTTTCTATAACGCATTGATGCTTAATATCAGCGAAAAAAAGAAGGCTGGTTTGGTTTCCGGTCTGGGAAAAATGTTTGGTTATTGTGGAGCAATGGTTGCGTTGATTTTTACCAAACCGCTTGTATTAGAAAAAGGGTACCAGTCGGCATTTGTGTTGACCGGCATACTGTTTTTTATCTTCGCTTTGCCGTGTATCCTTTTTGTAAAAGATAAGCCGTTAAAGGAAAAAAGACAGAGATTAAAAGAATATATGGAGCAAAATAAGATAACTGCCATATTTAAAAGGTTAAAGGCAACGTTATGGAATGTCCAGGAGTTTAAGGGTATACACGATTTATTTAAAGCTGCTTTTTGCGGCATGTGTGTGGTAAATATGCTGATTTTGTTTATGTCGGTATATGCAACAAAAGCATTTGGGTTAATAGAGAGTGAAATCATAGATTTTATTATTTTTTCCACTGTTTTTGCGTTGTTGGGAAGCATAATTTCCGGGCTTATAAGTGATTGGCTTGGGTGTAAAAAAACTTTAATCGGCGTGTTTGTTTTGTGGGTGATTTGTATTTTGAGTGGGGGAACATGCTTTCCGCCGTATCATTGGATAATTGGGGCATTAGCCGGAACGAGCTTAGGAGCGACCTGGGTGGTATCCCGTGCATTTGTTGTGCAGATTGTACCGAGAGAAAAATTAGGGGAAGTATTTGGGATATTTAATTTTGTGGGATATTTTTCCTGTATTATTGGTTCAATGCTCTGGGGAGTCATGATCTGGTTTTTATCCGATTTAGGCGGGTTAGGGTATCGGATAACGCTGCTTTCTTTTCTCCCGCTGCTTGTTATTGGCATTGTATTTTTAGTGCGAATTCCGGAGAATAATTATTAATGACTATAAGACCGATAATTTCCTATCCTCAATTTGAACATATTTTAAAAGATATGGCAATAGCAGTACAAATGGTTGATCCTGACTTGCCGCAGATAGTTCAGGATTTAAAAGACACCTTACTTGCTACAGCTAACGGAGTGGGCTTAGCAGCCCCGCAAATTGGTATTTTAAAAAGGATATTTGTACTTAGGAAAGATTATATTAAGGATGACTTGGCCGAAGATTCAGAATTGCTACAGGCTCAGGCAGAGGTGCTCGTGTTTATTAATCCAAAGATTGTAACGAGAAAGGGCATAGTTCATGAAGAAGAAGGTTGTTTGAGTATTCCTGGAACTTGTGTTAAAATTGAACGAGCTAAGGTGATAAAGGTACGTGCACGTGATGCGCATGGTGAGCAATTCTATGAAAAGTTTAAAGGTCTTGCCGCGCGTGCAGTGCAACAGGAAATCGATCATTTAAACGGGATTTTAATCATAGATCATCACGGAGGGGTAAAAGAATGCTGAGGACAATCGCTTTAATTGCTTCTGTAATACTGCCGTTATGGAACATCCCCCTTATTGTCCGGATAATAAAACGCAAGTCTTCAGAGGATGTGAGTCTTTATTGGGCGGTTGGCATCTGGGTATGTTTACTGTTAATGTTTCCGGCGGGGTTAATGTCTCAGGATATTGTCTGGAAGACTTTTAATATTACCAACTTTATTCTATTTAGCGCGGTTATGATAACAGTGGTAATATTTCGTAAGCCAAAAAAATAATGGAGGCAAAGTATGGAGTTGTACGAAGCTATATGTAAAAGAACAAGTGTACGAAAATATAAGCAGGAAGCAGTTAATAAAGATATTTTAGAAAAACTTGTCGATGCAGGAAGAAGAGCTCCTTCGGCCAGGGCAGTAGAACCCTGGGAGTTTGTGATTGTAAACGAAAAAACAGTTTTGGAAAAATTAAGCGCAGTTGCTCCAAACGGCAGTTTTATGAAAGATGCTGCGGCTGTGATCGCAATTTTTTCTCACCAGACAAAGTATTATCTTGAAGATGGCTGTGCGGCAATACAGAATATTTTACTTGCGGTAGCTGATGTAGGACTTGGGGCTTGCTGGGTGGCCGGAGATAAGAAGGATTATGTTGTGGAAGTGGGTAATATGCTGGGAGTACCCCAGGAAATAAAATTAGTCGGGTTAATTGCTTTGGGTTGGCCGGCTGAAGATAAAAAGCAGGCGAAAAATCGTTCTTTGGAAGATGTGATCCATTGGGAAACCTTTGGAAATAAAAAGTAAAAAGAATTTTAGATAACGCAAAAACACGTCTTAGCACTTCGCTTCGCTCGTGGAATCCTTCGGGTTTCGCTTGAGCGGATGACTGGTTCGGGGCTCAAAGAGAATTTTTGCGCTATCTACTATAAGTTATAATTTGTCATTTGTAATTTGTAACCTATAACAATAGGGGGGGGTGGATGATGGATGGTTGTATGGGGAAAGTGTTGGGAGTTATTCTGATTATTGTCGGACTGGAGCTGTGTGTTTATCTTATTTATTTTCCAATATTCATGAAAAAAAAGATGGCGACTATGATGGCTTTGCTTATACGTATTGCTGAAGGGGTAGAAAAAAAATAGGAGGTAAAATATGAAGAAAATATTTTTTTTACTGGTATGTATGTTTGTGTGTGTAGTTAGTGTGAAAAATGTGAAAGGGGTAACGATGACTGAATCAACTGAAAAAATCGTGGTATTTGAAACAACACAGGGTAATATTGAGTTTAAACTTATGGTGGATATTGCTCCAAAAACTTGCGAAAATTTTGTCGGACTTATTGAAAAAGGATATTATGACGGGATAATATTTCATCGTATAATTAAAAGTTTTATGGTCCAGGGCGGAGATCCGACAGGTACAGGCAGGGGCGGGGAGTCTCTTTGGGGTAAGCCTTTTGAAGATGAAGTAGTAAAAGGCGTTGCATTTGATAAGCCGGGAATTTTAGCTATGGCTAATTCTGGCCCAAGCACGAACGGAAGTCAGTTTTTTATAACTACAGTGCCGACACCATGGCTGAATATGCGTCATACTATTTTTGGGGAAGTGGTTTCCGGGTATGAAGTTGTTCAAAAAATAGAGAATATAAAAACCGGGCCCGGAGATAAACCCGTAGAAGAACAGAAAATCATCAAGGCATATATAAAATAATGAAAGATAAGAAGTTATTTATATTTGATCTGGATGGGACATTGGTGGATGCCTATCGGGCGATAGTAAACAGTTTGAATTTCACGCGTAAAAAGCTTGGTTATGACCCAATAGATTATGAAACAGCAAAAAAGAATATAGGGCATGGAGATCGCCCGTTTGTAGATGTGTTTTTCCAAAAACATCAGCAGGAAGAGGCAGTAGCGATATATCGCAAACATCACAAAGCAGCTGTGAAGAAAGACTCCAGGCTAAAGCCATATGCAAAAAAATTATTGTACTATTTAAAACAAAAAAAGAAAATCGTGGCAATTGCAACAAATCGTCCGGCGCGGTACACGGATATTATTATTAAAGCTTTGGGAATAAAAAAATATTTTGATTATGTTTTATGCGCAGACGAAATCAATAGCTGGAAGCCAAAGCCAAAAATTTTACAGGAAGTACTGCGGTGGACAGGGGTTGTTAAAAGCGTTGCTGTGTATGCCGGAGATATGGGAGTGGATATGGAGGCGGCAAAAAGAGCGAAAATGGATGCGATTTTTGTTGTCGGAGGCTCAAGCTCTTTAAAAGAGGTAAAGCAGTATAAAAATAAAACAGTAGTGCATTCCTTGAAAGAGTTGTATGATTTAATAAAATAATTAGAATGGGGCGCACGAAAATACTAAGTCCTAACTCCGAAACACTAAATACGAGATACGAGACTATGCGTATTGTAAAATTTTCCTATAAGAAAAAAGAAGAGTGGGGAGTGCTTGAGGATGGCATTATTAATATCCTCAAGCAGTCGCCGTTTTCTAAAATTATCAGGACAAAAAAACATATTCCTTTAAAAAAAGTTTCTTTACTGGTGCCGGCTCAGGCGAGCAAGGTAGTGTTGGTTGGGTTGAATTACCGTGATCATGCCCGAGAACTGAATATGAAAATCCCCCGGGAGCCGATAATTTTTTTAAAGTCACCGACAGCATTGATCGCGCATAAGCAGCGAATTATTTATCCAGAGGGAGTAAAGCGCTTGGATTACGAAGCAGAATTAGCTTTAGTTATTAAAAAGAAAGCAAAGAATATCCCGCAAAAAAAGGCACATGAGTATATTTTAGGATATACATGTCTTAATGATGTTACGGCTCGTGATCTCCAGAAAAAAGACGGGCAGTGGACCCGGGCGAAATCGTTTGATACTTTCTGTCCGGCTGGCCCTTGGATAGAGACAGTGCTTAATCCTTCAAAACTGGGAATAAAAGCATGTTTAAATTCCAAAACAAAACAAGACTCTTCTACTTCTAATTTTATCTTTTCCGTTCCCTATATAATATCGTTTATCTCTAGAGTTATGACCCTTTTGCCCGGAGATATCATTTCTACAGGGACCCCTCCCGGTATCGGAAAGATGCAAATCGGCGATAATATTACTATCGAGATAGACGGTATCGGCCGGCTGCAGAATAAAGTTAGTTTATAATCCCACATTTTTATTTGCAAAATGAATTTTTATCGTGTATACTTTGACAACTTAGTATATATATGACGTTTTTTGGGTAGATATGTAGTATTCGTATCTATATAAATAAGAGGGAGTTATGGAATCTAAAACAGCAGTATTAGTTATTGAAAAAGACGAAAATTTAAGGGAAACAACTGTTGCCTTTCTTAGGGAAAAAGGCTATGGAGCCTCCGGTATATGCGGAAATGAGAAAGTTGTTTCTTTGCTGAAAAACGCAGTTTTCCCGGTGATTGTTGCCGGGGTATGCCTGGATAATAGTGAAGATATAGAGATAATCAGGCAAATAAGACGCATTTCAGGAGATAGAAGTAAGCTGATTTTAATGTCGGATAATCGCATTGATAAGTTTTATAGCGAAGAAATAGAGGAAATGGTAGACGATTATGTATATATGCCGGTAAAGCTTAATGTACTGGCCAATGTAGTTACCCGGAATGCGGATATTTTAAAATTAGAAAAGAAAGTTGATTACTACCGGGATCTTGCTTTACATGATGATTTAACTCACCTGTATAATCATCGCTATTTTACAACCGCCTTAGAGCGGGAAGTTGCCAGGACATTACGTTCCGGTCAACCGTTGGCATTATTAATGATCGATGTTGATAATTTTAAATATCTTAATGACACTTATGGGCACGATGTCGGGGATAAGGTATTGGAAAAGACAGCAGATGTTTTGCAGATGTCTTTACGGGGAATTGATGTTCTTTGCCGCTATGGGGGAGAAGAGTTTGTGATTATTCTGCCGGAAACATGCAAGGAAAAAGCAATAAATGCTGCAGAGCGTTTAGCAGTTATTGTTGAAAATACAAGAATTTACGCTAATGATACAGATAAAATAAACGTTACTATAAGTATTGGAGTAGCAGTTCTCCCTCAAAATATAAGCAGTAAGGAATCCCTTATGCGTTGCGCAGATCAGGCTCTTTATGACGCAAAACATTCAGGTAAAAACAGAGTTTGTGTTTGGAATACTCCTGAATCTAAAGACGATCTGCAGATAACTCTTGAGCGTTTCGAGAGAAGAAACAATAGAGACTTGACCCGTTAACCTCTTTATTTGGTATTATCAACTAACTCTTTTTTATTATTTAAAAAATATTCTTTTGTCTCAGCTCGATTGAAAAATAAAATTGCAATAATAATTGTAAGTAAATACAGAACTATATAAAAATACGGATTCACGATAGAGATTTCCCATCCAATTGATTTCCCACTAGGTTTTAGTATAAGCGATAATAAAAACGGTAGCGTAAGGCAAAAAGCTGATTGAATACTAATAGCTAATATAATTGCCCAATGTTTACGCATTAATATAGAGGCTCCGGCAATTATAGCTAGTATATAAATGGCTCCCACAAATAAAGCCATGATAAGTGCTAGGGGCATCAAGAAGATTCCTGCTGCTGATCCAGAGGTATCCGGAACCCCATTTAAAATCCCTTGGGGCTGTATTACAAGACCAACTAGACCTATTAGTATAAGAGCAATTGAATGAATATATATTCCCCCATAGGTAAAAGCTTTTGTAAATTTATTTCTTGGAATACATAGAATTATGCAAAGTGCAAATATCAAAAATATCAGTCTGTTCTTGTACGGCAATAGATAAAACAGCATCCCAAACCGTCTCAATTCTATTATCTTTTTATAACTATTATTACGTGTTCCCCCGCTATATTTCAATTTAAGGGCTATGCCGTCTTTATCCCCATATTTGTAAGGATGAGGCCCTTCATTATAATTTCCAACTTTGAACTGATAAATATATACATCAAACCTTTTATCTTTGCCATAATTATAAGATGTTGACTTGTAACCGCTGGGGAGTCTTTCGGTTTTTAATCCCAGGATAGCAATGCTTAACACAATCGCTATTATAAATATAGTAATAACTTTTAAATATTTAAATATATTTTTCATATATTCTTAATTATTTTATTTTCTCCGTCTAACATTTGAGCTCAGGCAGAGGGAACGCGTTGCGTTATCCGATTGCCTGAAGTGATTTGTTAGATGTTTATATCATTTAAAATCAAAATTAAAATCTTTTGATCCTTTAATCATTTCTTCTTTATTCAGTCGTTTTGAAATCCAACAATGACTAAGATTGTCGTATCCAACAAAATAACAGTGTTCATTATTAAAAATCATTTGTTGTACGAAATCCTTTCTGAAATTAAAAGAAGGTAATGATTTTATAATTAATTTCAAAGTATCTGTTCTTAAAGAAATCTGTCCTTTTCGATCGATAAATTGTTCGAGAAAATTAATAGTCTCTTTATTGTGAATTAATTCAATTCTCCAGAAATCTGAATTTTCAGAATTCATTAGGACAAAATACATAAATTTAGCTTGATCTTCAATGCTTGTAATTGTCCACATGTTTGAAACATCAGGATTTTTCCATATTGGGATAAAAAATTGTTTTATTTTTTTTAATATTTGCATAACATTCAAGCTCAGCTACTGGGTTTAACTACTTTGCCCCGCAGTAGCGGGATTTCACGCGCTCCCACCAGCTTGTCCCGCTTCTTTTTAGCGGGGTTAGGTGAAGTGCGTTGTTATCTGTTTTTATATAATCCTTCTTTACGTCTTTTTTCGGTCAAATCACTAATTCTTGAACCATCAATACAATTAAGCCCTAATTTATCACGAATTAATGTTTCTAAGTATTCTTTATGAG
>JAAEQR010000187.1 GCA_024231215.1 PVC group bacterium
CGGACCCGGACAAAATTTATAAGGTAGGTGGACAATTTAGTTTGACATTTACATTCCAAATTTCAGCTCGATCGGTCGTTATATGTTGGTGATATAGGCAAAAAAGTGGATTTGGTGCTCCAAAATCTTCAAAGCAGCATTACTCCACAGGGAAGGGGTATTTCGAAAAATCGTTGTAGGGTTGTTGGTATCTCTATATGTTCTATCTAGCAAAAAAATTTCAGCTGAATCCCAGACATGGCATGGGCTGCGTTCTTCCTTGATCTTACAGGCAGAAGCAATTAAACAGTTCCATTTTTGAAACTAAATGGTCCAAATTTTTGAGCTAAAACTAGTCTTTTGAATTTAGAAATTTAGAAATGAGTTGTAGTCCATGAACCTAAACACTTCCGCTTGGTAAGGTCACAAAAAGTGAATCTTTTAAATTTTTCGAATGCCTAACCAGTCATACTATATGCAACCAATCCTCATCGATTCTAGACCCCCGAATAAACCACTGCTAAGAGTCAAACACTTAGTACCCCCACAATGTCTTATACCATCAAAACAAAATAATCCTTGGACGCGCATTGCACCGTACTCCGCATCCGCGCCATCTTTGCCATCCCGTCACCGTACCTAACTATTGATGCTAAAACATATGAGATAACAACAGTATTATTTATCCTCTATTAGAAATAGCACATGCTGA
>JAAEQR010000188.1 GCA_024231215.1 PVC group bacterium
AAACCGCGTCATTTTCTTATATGTGAGAAATCTAGATATCTTCATCTTTTGATATAGAAATTATTCTTTTAAAATTATTCACTTTACAAGAAGCATTGGGTGACGATCGAATACGTTATTAAAATTATCTGAAGAAGTCCGCGGATCGACATGGTGTTTACTAAATCAGATCCACACGCTATAAGATACTACGGCTAACAATATGCATTCGATATGTATGTATTTTGCGCGTAGCAGACTAGCAACATATTTCTCAATCGCTCTTCGCATATACAAGATAAAAGTAGCTTCTTCATTATTGCTTTAGCAACACTAATTACGCTAAATGGAGTCTAATGATATCTAGTCTTTTAGTACGGCAAAGGACGCTGATATAATAACTCCGCGAGTTTTAGACGTAACCTTTAACCTACAGCGAGCGTACTTGATTTTCATTCAATTTTTTGACTATCGATCTATAACTTTTATACCTACAGCTATGTCGATAGAATTTTCCATTCAATTTTAGTTCCACCTTTGTTTGAGAGCGATTCTGACTGCTCGGTTTGCTTTCAATTCCATTTCTAATTACTACTTGAAGGGCTAAACATAACTCGACAATACTGTAACTTAACGCGTAACTTTAGTTGGGAAATTTAGAAAATTTCTGATACGTGTTATCTATAAACGAAACCCTCCCATTTAGCAACAATTAATTTGTTTCCTTCTCTTTCTAAAACGAGGTCTCTCCTTTGATCCGAAGCGACACACGCAGGACTTTTCTTTCTTCCCACATAATACCTACTATCAACAACCCAATGCACGCATCATTGCTGAACAAAATTGTGCTTGCCGAGTATATTAGGGTAAGTAAAATCCAACTGCCAGCCGCTAGCCACAAAATGCATAACCTTTACACTGGGTAAATATACCGAATGCACATCGCCGGCCTACAGCATCTTACAGTGTGTAAATCTAACCTCATAAATGTCATGTCGATCCTCTCCTTCCCATTAGAATCCGAATCGCTTAGCTTCGATTAATAGACTTTCCTTAACAGACTTTTTTTGAATATACCCGCCACCAATACTTCGGCAAATTTTTCAAAAAATCCAATCCCTCACCACTTCAACCCTAAGTATTACCGAAAAATTTTTCGGTAACATCTTCGGTCTCCAATACCCTTTGAGAACTATTAGATAATATATGGTGGTTACATTTCTAATGTAATGAAACTTGGTTTATTACACGCTACCTCGATTGTGTTACCCTTTAACTGACCCCGGGCGTTCCTGATACAAACTTCAACCCTCAAGCGAATTGACTTCAACCCTAATAAGAGAGGATCAACGCATGAGAAAGCCTAATGTGTTCATCAGGAAAGAAAAGTCATACAGTCTCAAATGGAACAAAAATGGAATATGCAAAATACAAACATATTATACAGCTACATATCCTATACAGTATGTGAATGTATTGCGCAACTTCGCGCAGAGTATTCTGAACTTATCTTCGAGTTCATACATAGGTTAATCATAAAGTGATTAATGGCTAGCCCGAAAAACCGATGTAATAATACACGCGCAGAGTGTTCGCAGGGTATAAATAACTAATCGATTTTTTCAGGAAGATGGTGTATAGTGTCAAAAATAGTAAACTAGGTAAACTAGGTACAGTGAAACTAGGTATTACCT
>JAAEQR010000189.1 GCA_024231215.1 PVC group bacterium
AGTCAGGTAAGCTTTAATCCAAGCTAACAATCGTCCTGACAACCCATAACTACCTAATTTTTGAATTAATTTGACATGCGAAACAGTATCAAAGGCCTTGGCAAAATCCAGGTAAATAATATCGACAAATTTCTTATCTTTAATAGCTAAAGACCAATCATTTGTGGATTCTAATAACTGAGTAATAGTAGACCTGAACTTCCGAAAGCCATGTTGACTAGATGTAAAAACATCATGAAGGTTTAAAAAACGAAAGGGTATCACTGAGAATAACGTGTTCCATTCCCTTGCAACAATTTGGAGTTAAAGAAACTGGCCGATAATTTCCGGGATCAGACATAAGGCCTTTTTTGTAAATTGGGCAAACCAGGGATTGTGGCCAGTCGGAGGGAAGTATACCGGCATCAAAAGATCTTTGATAAATAACGGACAACGGTTCCGCCAAAGAATCAGCACATTGCCATAACAGAAGAGCTGGAATATCAGTGGGAGTCTGAGAAGTCTTCTTAGGTAATGCATTTAAAGCTTTAAGAACTTTAGCAGTTGTAAATGAAACTTGAGACAAAGACCCTTGAACGCGATTAGGGAAAATGGGTTTATTACCA
>JAAEQR010000190.1 GCA_024231215.1 PVC group bacterium
AGAATGTGAATTGTAAGTGGTGCTTCTGCAATGTTTCTTCAATGGGAACGCCACAATATGTTATTTCTAGCTTGCCAGAGCATGTCTTTTTTACTCTAGTGCACAATCTTGTACCATTCTTTTCCATCTTTTACTTTTTGCACAATCTAGTACCCTTCTTTTCCATCTTTCACTACATTGGGGGAGAAACATATTAGTTTTTTTTGCCCGAAGGGCATTTTTCAATCTGGTATAAAGCATGGACAACTAAACCAGGTGTTATGTGTAACGTTCAAAATTCATTTCGTTTCTACGGGATAAATATTGAAATGTAGACTGCGTCGCTATAGCAGAAATGGCACAACTAAACAGACAACGGGCTATCACCCGTCAATAACAAGTAAAAGCCAATAAACAAAAAGAAAACTTTTATTGCCAAAGAGCTCTTTTATACTGCAACGTTTTGGAGGGCTAGCTAACAGTCTCCTTCGTCAGGCAATTCAGATCTAAACAAAAGCAGTCAAATTATAGACAGAAGCCTAGCCAGAAAGCCATTACTCTAAACCTATTCTCTCAATAAGGCCTAATAAGACAACAGGATAAAAATAGGAAATGTGTCCATGATCACAGTAGACCATGTTCATTCTTCTTGTTTCTTTGTTCCTCACTACTTGAGAGGTAAGGTAATATTGATTAGGGCACATATTTGCGCACAATGTGTTGTACTCGTTGTTCAATCCGATGAAACCGTTCTTGTGCCATTTGCGTTTCAATACATGGTACAATTTCATATAGTATGTTGAATTGATGTTGCGGGAAAATTTGAAATGATGAAAAGCA
>JAAEQR010000191.1 GCA_024231215.1 PVC group bacterium
CCATCTGGATTTTCTTTTTAATTCCGCCCCGGTGTTTATAATCTGATCAATATAGTCGGCGTTTAATGGTAAATCAGTAAAGACAATAGTATTAATACCATGTTTCAAACGCCTTTTTTGGGTATGTTCATTAATTTCTATCGCGCCTGAACGATAATTTTCTTTATGCATCCCCCCCTTATCAATAAAAAACACCCATATTTTTGCCGAATCATTAATATTTGACATAATAAATTCTTTAACTCTTGTCGAAATAATATCCTCACGTTCCGTTAAACTTGAAGAAAAAGCATACTGAATTGGATATACTATAAGAAAAATTAGTAGCAGACGTTGCGATAATTTGATATTCATATAAAAATATTTCCTATCACATCACATAAGCAAATATCGATTCTATTCTCAATTTACCCGTATAGGCAGGCATTATGATAATTATAACTGTTTTTAAAAGTTACCGCTTAGAGGTAATTTCGTCAATAGGGTAAAATACTGGTTTTATCAGGTTTTTTGGAAATTCTCCAAAGTGGGTATAAATCATGGTAGTCTAACATATTATTATATGTTACGTATATGCATGAGATGATTAAAAAATTAGGCAGGATGCATGGGAAGTATAAAAACTTTATATTTTGAGATAACCCAATATAAGGTAGCTTGAAGGCCTAAAAATCACAAAGTGACAAAATCAGAGGTTTGGGACACACGGCATGAGTGGTCACTCTTCGATTTGCTCAGGGTTAAGATCCTCTAAGGCGCTTTGCTTCAAGATGCTCTAAAAGCGGAGAGGCTGGGATTCTCCACACAATAAATTTGCAACATGTTAGATAGCAGTCAATTACGGTGTAACGCAAAGAAATATAATAATTTAGGTTTTGTGTTTGTTTTTGTCTGTTTGTGTCCAGTTTTATCTTTTTTGGCCAACAGTGGTCACAAGTTGGACACAAATCATATATCTTGGTATCATTAGGCGGGCTCTACGAGACGAGTTCCGCAACTGGGTAATTGAGAGTAGGGTGGCCTAAAGCTCCCTCGGCTAAAGTTATAAGAACTTTTAGGGCGTTGATTGAGTATATCAAAAGAGTTGCCTGATATGAATCCCTGATCTCTGGGCCATAGTGGACGATTTTAGAACTGTGGTCTAAGACAATCAAATTGGGGTTTATGAGACGTAATTAGAACTCAGATGGCCATGAGAAAAATATTACAAAAGCTACTGAAGTTTGAGGGAAAACATACTTAGTATGCGGGAAGTGTGGGAAGATTTTAAAACGATAATCACTTTTGGATTAAGCTAATTCTAGTAAGTTACTCAATGTATTATGTAAATAGATTTCAATTATATTCATATATTACTTGCTGAAACTTAATCATATTGGTGTCTGTTTCTTTATCCTCAAGACTATTTTCTTTTAGCCCTATTGCAAATGCCGAACGATTCAAAACTGTCCCTATGTTCTCTACCCAAATCCCAATGTCATAGTCTAGATATGGCTGAATTTCCCTTAAGTGAGTAAATTTATACTTATTACCTACATCCGAAACCTTAAAGGGTACTCCATGAAGTCTTACAAGTATTTTCTCACATTCAACATGAATATGAGAAAAAGAGATGTAATCATCTATAAGTTCAATTTCGGTTTGTTTCCAGTTTATAAGACAACGATGTAATGAATCGTCATCAATATATATTCTTTCACCGTCAAGAAATAATATTGCAAAACCTAAGGGATAATTATCCTGCAATATCGCTTTCATATTATCCAAATTTGAATTATCTAAACCATCAATTCCATTTTGCCGAAAATTTTGATTTTCGATAATTTCAAGTTTTGTAATAACTCTTGATTCAAAAGAATCTATATCACTTTTAGTCGCTGTAGGTTCTGCAAGGAAAAACGAGTATAGTCCAATAAGATCATCCGAAAAACCAAGTATTGCTAGAAATCCTGCCACTCCGATGATTCCCAAGGTCTTTGTTAATATGGGAACGTGCTCCTTGCACCATGGCCACCACCATCTATTATTAATTTCTACTCCGCACGGTGAATCGTCCTTGGTTTTTGAACCACACAAGCGTTTCCCTTTCTCACGTGCTTTTTTATCCCTTACTTGCCACTTTTGTGGATCCATCATATTCCTTACTAATATAAAATTTCTTCAGGCAGGAGTAGCCCACAGATTGCTGTGGGATTTTCCTATTTAAATATAATCAATAATATTATCTGTCATTTAACAATAAAAAATATAAAAAACAGCCAAAAAGGCGGTTGAAAGAAAACATATTAAGTATGCGGGCTCTACAAGACGAGTTCGTCAACTGGGAGATTGAAAATGCGGCGGCTTAATATGTCAATGCAACAGTTCAATTCGGCAAAATTGCATCAACTGCTGGACACTTGATCTGTCTGAAATATCGATCCGCATTTACCGCACTTCTCTTCACTTGGCTCCGCTGGGTCAACGGCTAATTTAATAGTCTGTCCGCAGAATGGACATTCGAGTAAAGTCAGCCCCTCATTTATTAATTCTTTCAGCAGGCGAGTTATCTTGAATGCAGCCCATGTACTGAGAGCCACAAGAAAGACTCCCATCAAGACATTCCCTATTTTGTCAGCATTGATAATTAGAGCTAAACCAGCAAATCCAAAGAGGGCAGCCAGCAACAAGGCGAAGATGTACTGTGCCTGTTTCATCACCTTTCGGGCTGAATTAATTATCTTGAGCATCTTGTAATCCCATACTGATTTGTAAGTTCTCTTTACGTCTTCAGGCAATTCGGACACGAGCAATTTGAATTTAAGATATAGTTTATCTTTTGGTATTAGATTTTATATTTTATTGCTACAACCATTCCAAATTAATTGAATATTCTGCATTGTGCGAAATCAACTATTTAAACTAAATCGATTCCTCAATAATACCCAGTATATCGTCCAAGTAATCGAACTCTTCGACGTCAATATTATTTCTCAGGCCGAACGATAGCTTGCTTCTAAAATAGTCTATATTCACTGGTCGATGTTTAACAAACGCTTCAATCATTTCATCTCTTAAGATACTATTAGTATTGGATTCGGCACCTTGCGCCAAGTTTGCATTTCTATACGCGATTAATCTATTCTTAAGTTCTTCATTTGTAAATCTACTTTTGGTTATACTAGCTTTGTCTTTTGATTGAATAGGTTTATATTGCTCATATTCCGGGGTAACTTGATGTATTAATGATTCCGATAATATTTTAAGGCGTTCATTAAGACGATTAATTTCTTTCTTCCTGTTTTTGAACCAATCTGTCGACCATATTCTATGAATATTCCATCCACGTCTTACTATTACCTCTTCCTTCAACCGATCTCTATCTCTTGCATAAATTGACGAATGGTATGTAGCACCGTCACATTCAATTCCTAATATGAATTCCTCTTTATTTTCGGGATGATAAACACCTATATCAATAAAATATCCCGCCACTCCAACTTGATACGCAATTTCATATCCTAGTTTTTTAAGTTCTTTGCCAACTGCAATTTCAAAATCAGAATCTGGCTCTCTATCTGTTATGGTGCCAAAATCAGGTAAATATCCAGTTTGCGCATATTGTAGAAAATTTTTCAATGCTAGTGCACCCTCAGAATATCCTCGATCTATTGAAATTTCTTCAGGCATCATGGAAGTAAATAATTCCATTCTTTTCTTTGCTCTAGTAAAAAGAACATTTAATCTACGGGGACCATTTTTCATATTAATGGGTCCAAAACGCCTTAGAACTTTTCCAGATTCTGGATCAGGCCCATAAGTGCATGATATAATAATTACATCTCTCTCGTCGCCCTGTAAGTTCTCCAAATTCTTAATGAAAAGAGGTTCATTTCCGTTATTAGCTTCGTTAAGTTTTTCCAAAAATCTATCATATTTGGGTTTTTCCTTAACCAATTTAGCCAAACAGTCTTCTATTAATTCTTTTTGTCTAATATTAAAAGTCCCCACTCCCAAACTCATTTCGGGATATCTTTTGGCATGCTCAATGATTGCATTTGCAACGCTAAATGCTTCTACTTCATTTTTGCCTCCAGAATAGGTGGCGTTTTCTAAGTAATGATATTTTAAACCCAATTCAGTCTTTGTGCTTTTGGGAGACGGAAATACTGTTAGCTCATTTTCATACCAATTTGAATTTGAAAATGCAATTAGGGATTCGTGCTCACTTCTATAGTGCCACAAAAGTCTTTTCTGCTTAAAATGTGCACTTAGGAAAGCATCCAATATTGAATCAGTATCATCAATTAATGATTCTTCTTGCTCTTCATCCAAATTCTCAAATACTTTATCAAAAAAGGTTGTGGGTGGCAACTGCTTGGGATCACCTACGATAATAGCTTGGTCACTTCTGGCAATTGCTCCGAATGCTTCATGTGGTTGAATCTGCGAAGCTTCATCCATTATTACAATATCAAATTCGATCAATCCCGGTTTTAAATATTGTGCTACAGACATTGGACTCATCATAAATATTGGTTTGAGAGTTCTAATCGCGTTACTAGCTCTATCTAGCAATTGCCTAATAGGAATATGTCGCATAGATTTGTTGATCTCTCGATCAATAAGTTTTTTCTCCGTCCATGTTCTAATAGGACCTCGACCATTTCCAAGTTCGGGGTTCTCACGACTGCATTTATAGGATATATGCTGAACCTGCAATTCTTGAATATGCTTATCAATTTTAGCAAATTGGCTTCGCTTTTCTTCATGCTCTTCTCTCGTAAAAGTCTGCAATGATGGATATTTAATTAATATTTTTTTTAAAATACTATAGAAAACGTTGAAATTAAATATGTTGAGAGAGTCTTTAGGTTTTATCTTGTTATCATCAATTAAATCAATTATAAACTGCAGGCCGTGTGCTTGGGCTTGGTTTACTAATCTGCAATAATCTGCCCATCCGGGTAATAATTCTATATTGGAGTTTAATTCTACCAATCGTTCGGTTAATTCAGGGATCGATAAGTTATCATATTCTTTATAAGATAAATCATCCTTATTTAATTCACCAAACTCCCCCAATTTTTCCAACCCTTTATTTATCTGTGATATGTAATTATTAAATTCACTGTAAATTGCTTTAAATTCGCTAAATGTATTTTCAATGTCACCGTGCAATATTTCATCGATAATATCATTTGATAAATCGAGCCTATACAATTCAACAATCCAATCAATGGTAGCTTTGGTTGCACCAATATCAGAGTTGACACCGTTAAAGGATTCTTTTAGCAGATTCTTATAGTTCGGATTACTATTTATTGAGTTCTTTAGCTCAATTACCGTCCTACTTGCGTTAAGTCCGGAAAGTAAACTTTTAATTGTAATATCCTCAGATTTTAGAATAGTACTAAAAGAATCACTATATAGCAAAGCTATCTCAATAATATCAGATAATATTGAGACAACAGATGAAATCTCAGAATCGTCTTGAAGTATGCGATCAAGATTTGGCCCAAGACATTTCTTGATATGATTCAATTTTTCTGCTAAATGTTTATTCAACTCCTTTAGATTATTAGCAACATCGTTAAATCTATTATCCCTTGAATAATTATAGAATGATATTACTTCAGATGTTGAACGACATGCTTTATTTAAAGCATGAACCCAATGAATTACGTCCCCCAATTTAATCCAATCGGTTTCCAACCCCTTAAAATTATTTGTAAAAGATTTAATGTAAATCTCGTTATCTAAAAAATCATTACTTGCCTTAATGAAATTCTGAAGTTTATCTAAATCCTCATAAATACTGTCAGATTTAATTAGCTTTTTATTTTTTATAATACTTTTAAGTTTTTTCTTTGCATTTCTTACATCTTTATTAAGAAAAGAGAAGAACCGTCCGTGATTTTTTCGCAGTATCTGTTTTATTCTTTTAATTGATTCCCAGTCAGGCGCATCTTCTATATAAAACATTTGGGAAAGTTCGTTTTTATTACTAACAAGCTCATTATTTTCATTTACTGCTTCGAAATATATTTCTTTAACTTCAGAATTTAAATATGGTTCGAATTCATATGCATGCATTCCTTTTGGCTTTGTGCATAAAATATCAAATATTTTATCAAGTTTGTTTAAATCACTAATGAAATTAGCTTCGAATTCAATATCTGGAATATCATTATTAGTTATCTTTTTAATGCTATCTATGGATGAAATAACGACCCGACAATCTTCTATTGCCAGTTTAATACTGTTTAGCCCAATATCCTCTATTGATATTTCCTTAATTCGATTTTTATATTTGTAACATGAATGAATTAATTCAATATCGAGTTCTTCTAGAGTGGTAAATACTTTAGAAACCTGAATAATATTTTTATCGAATGCTGAAAGCTCATCGTTAAGCTTATTAATTATTAAATTTGATTCTCTTAATCCAGTATTCATGATAGATGCGATTAATGACAAAATTATATTATCCGGCAATAATCTATTAAACGCGGTATTAAGTTGAATCAGGTCAAATAATGAATAAGATATTGTATCATTTTCTAAACCATGTAAATCGTCTAATTTTACTTTTAAATTCTTTAAATCACTGGACAGCTTAATAAGCTCCTTGAAATTATCCTGAATTCCATCTAAATCAGTGGAATATAATTCTACAGGTCTATAGCCAAACCAATTCAGAGTCCATAGCCTTATGGCTTCGTCATCAAATCTGGAAAGCGAGCTCAGTATTTCATTTCTCTTATCAATAAACCGCTGACTAATTGTTTCCACACTTTCAAGTTTAAAAGTGGGTAGAAATTCGCAACTAGATTTAAGTTTTTCTATTTTACCAATTATCTCGTATATTGATTCTCCACTAGGTCCTTCTATTGATCCTAAAA
The DNA here is from genome assembly GCA_024231215.1 of PVC group bacterium. Lineage (GTDB taxonomy): Bacteria > Omnitrophota > Gorgyraeia > B26-G9 > B26-G9 > JAAEQR01. The sequence continues at coordinate 6,885 of JAAEQR010000191.1, forward strand.
TATCGAAATAATCCTGCAATGGCTTTCTTAATTCAATCAATGATTTTAGTTGATAACTTAATTGTTCAGGGCTCTGAAATCTTTTGCCAAGTCTCTTTTTTAAATTATCATGAAGACGTTTTTTGTTTGTTTTATGGCTATGTAGTTCCAAACAGAAATCTTCGAGTCCGACCTTTTTCAGATTTCTATAGACTACATTTAATGCCGCCATTTTTTCCGCAACAAACAATACAGTTTTATTTTGATTTAAAAAGCAGGCAATTAAATTTGTAATAGTTTGTGATTTTCCAGTACCGGGAGGACCTTCAATTACAATGCTTTTTCCTTTTAGACATTCTACTATTGAGTCAGTCTGAGAACCATCCGCATCCAATACCAAAGGTAGGTGTTCCAATATATATTCTTCATCATAAGGCTCCGATTTTATTGTATCTTCGTATCCTAACTCATCGCTACCTTCAATAAGTTGAGTTATTAATTCATGATCATTAATATTATTTGTTTCAGGCCAAACCTCTGGATCAAGATCCTTATACATTAGCAATTTTGAAAACGCAAAAAAGCCCAAAACCACTTTACGGTTAATCGTCCAGCCCTTTTGTTCAATAACAGCCGTTAATACTTCATCAAAGTATTTTGAAGGAATTAAATCAGATTCTTCACTTCCCCCATTACTGCCATTGTTAATCTCAAAATCCGGTAAAATACAATCAAAGTCATGTTTCAATTTTTCTGCCAATGATAAATTGTATATTATATCCTCACCCGTATATGAAACTGCATATTTATAACTTTTTGTTTTGGTTTCCATTGACTTTCGTTGTAATTCAACCGGCACAAGAATTAATGGAGCTTCATAGAATTTTTCCGAATCCGATCTCTCATTCCATTTTAAAAATCCTATTGCAATGTATAATTGATTATATCCAGTTTCTTCTATTGTTGATTTGGCGTTCGATAGCATTCGTCTAAGTCGTGTTTCAAGTTCCGGCATGAATAACTTTGTTTGAAGGTACTTATCAAAATGCCGTTCATTACTTTGGGAATCATCAGGGGTAAGTTCTTCATTAATATCTATGCCAGATTGACTGCTCGATATTTCCCTTAATTGTTTTTTTGAAAATTTACTTTTTTTTGTGGAATCTTTATTCTCAGAATAAAGCTCATCAAATAGCAATAAGTTGGGTTCCGGCAATGGATCGAAAATCATTTCTTTGTTTTGATTGAATAAGTAGTCAAATACTTGATCAGGAACTTCGTCTACAATTGCTATGGAGCTTTTATTTCTTCTGTAATTTAATAATCTGTTTCTTTTAGTGAGATCTAATAGCCTTTTCCTAATGGACTCAAGAGCATCTGAAATGTTAATTCCTGAATATTCCGTCATAAGCGTAAACTATCTCAAATAGATAAGGTGATTCCTCTTACTCAAATTAATAAAAGTATCCCCAAAGTCAATATTCATTTACAAATTATTGAAATTTAACTATTATATCGTCTTACAGTAATTGCTGAAATATATTATTAAGCCAGTTAGGTAATTCATTTTAATTATCACAATGGGGACATGATATTATTCTTGGCCAATGGATTAATTGATTTTCCAAACTCATATAAACAATCCATTTCTTGTTTATAGGATATAGGTATATCATCCTCCTTCAATTGCCACAACTCGCTTAAACCCTTGGTCTCAAGGATACACTGTCTCTTTGGTAAACCCAGTATCTTTTGCCATCACGTTAGCTTATGACAAACTTTACCATTTCTTGTGTATTTCATATACTTTAAATCAATCTCTGAAATACCATTCGTATGCTTCTGGCGTCTGTTTATTAAAAAATGATTTCCGCATTTTCAATAGAAACCATAAAGTTATTATGGTAATTGCTAATTCTACATTAATTTACTTACTCCCATAACTCATTTGGATAATCTGAAAACGGACAGCTATATTCAGCTTACAAATCAATGCATCTACCTACATCAGAGACGACAGAAACCCGTCTCATTCTTTTAAATGCAAAAGTGCGTTGTAGTTTCCTAAGGTAGCAGTATCCAGATACGCATAACGTGAATTTGATATTTTTAATCTGTTCAGGTCGAATAGTTCTTTCACTTTTATCTCCATTGCGTTTGGTATATTCAAAATGAAGTAGGTGGTTGCTATGGATTGCACTCTCTGCCTTTTTACATCTACTATCAATTAAGCTTTTTGGGCTTGATTCAAATTTGTGTTTTGGAGCCACGCTACCCGACAGAGAAGACATGGAGTCATTGGGTCTTCTCGTTTTATGCAATATCTTATTTTCATTTTTGTAGACTATTGTGCCTTTTTTCTTTCCTGCTTGACGGGTTGGCAAAAGTCTTACTAATTCCTTTGGCTTGTTTTCTGGTTTAAATGATGTATCACTAAACCCTACATGGAACTCATTGACCCCGTGTGTACTTTTATGACACTTGATGCATAGTACCATGAGGTTACTTGATTTATGGCTACCTCCACATGAAACAGGTGTTATATGATGCACATGATACTTATTTACTTGCAGGTTACAATCTGGGTTTTCGCAACCATGAGTATTCATTTTTGCCTGGGACTTTCTTTCCTCCCAATCTGGGGGGTAATAAGGCCAATAATCATAAATACTACTCAAAGACTTCGAAATGCTTTCCTTAGAGCCATTTAGTTTATCAGTTTTCCTACTTAAACCTTTGATTGTCTCCTTAAGTGCTTTCACATCAATAGTTTCTCGTGTAAAAAACGAAGTGAAAGCAAATAAAAATGAATCTGCTTTATAAATAAGGGATTCTGCCTCGTAAATTTTTATGTAAAGATTAGTGATTCTATCATCTGTATCGCTAATTTGATTCTTAAGCTTCACTAGGCAGCGGTCATGAAGGTTGTACCCATTTGTTAAATAAGTGTTATCATTGCAGGAATCACGGCAAATCATGCAATGCGACCAAGAGTCTTTGTACAACTGTGATTCCTCTTTTTCGATTTTGATTCACCTACACACTTTAATGAACTAATATTCAGTTGTTTGTGCTCTGATTTAAGTCCCAGACCTAAACCTGCATAAATATAGGAATTATTACTCTTAAGTCAACATCGAACAACGAGTAGTTTTGCCATAATAATGACGATATCCTATTCTTCAGATCACCTTTATTCCAAATATCCGTGAGGATTTAATTTTGCAATCTTCAGATGTATTTTGTATATTTGATTAAGGAGAATTCTATGGCACATGAAAAACCTTATTGGCTTCCCAATGAAAAGGATGTGGGCCAGAAATGGCGACATCTTTATAATAAATATATGACCCAAGAAATAACATTTTCCACATATGAAAAACTGTTATTGGAATATTCAAAATTAATGAACCTCGATGTCAAACCATCCAATATTGCGAAGCAGGTTAAAAGTTTACAGTATGGATACCATCTCTTAATGAGTCATGGTGAAGATATATTTAATTCTATTTGTGAGGATTTAAGAGATAATAATAATTTGGGATCAGACAAAAGCGATATAGATAAAGCAATACTAGGTTTTGAATTATTTTTTATCAAGAAAAAACCTACACTTATTGATGATCCCTATGATTTATTTATGCAGTATGATAATATCACTACTGATTTAACCTATGATCTTACAACTCTTGATAAGAAGAAAAACAATGAAACCATGATCGTTGACAGGCCTTCAGATTGGAGTGCTTATGAGTCATTTATCCATGACGTGCCTTGTTATCTGGAGTTTATTATGCTCAAAGAGTTAGTGAATAAAGTGTTTGGGGGAAATGATAGTCAGCAACATTTTGATTTGTATGAACATGATATGATTGTAAGACATTATTCAAAGTTTCATTTCGGCTTAGCGTCTCAGAAAAACGACAATGATTTGATTGACCCTTCATCAATAGAACTCATAAGATTTGGCGTCACAGAATGGGTAGTTCCACCAAATTTACCAGATTTATTTGTTACTCACGAAAAATTTATGGAAGATTTTATATCTGATTTTATTGATGAGCTAATTGCTTTCAATAGACATCACTCTGTCAAAGGATCCTCTCTATGTATTGAATGTGGCCAGATGTACCCTAGATCCTTCTATGGCCATGGTCAAAAGTATTGCTCTACTCAATGTAAAGAGAGGGCAAAGCAAAGAAGAAAGAGGGAAAGAAAAGCCAAGGGAAAATTCAAAATTGATAAATAGCTATTATTTGTCCCCTCTTTAGTCCCCCCTTTGTGTCCCCCATAACGTCCCTCTCGACATAACCTACATTTAAAGTATCATAAGGTCAGTTTACTATAACTGGCCATTTTTATTGGCCAAAAATGAAAGGATTCATGGTTGAAGGCAATAACGAAATCTCATGCTGATGAAATAATGCAACAATGCCCCAGGTTCATCAGATGCTCAGCCCCACTATGCCCACTTGATCTATATCAGGATGACAGGGCTTATTTGAAGGGTGAGCCTAAATGCAGGTTATCCAAATCAAAACGGATGAAAATCGCCGAAGGAACTGACTTACCCAGACAGGGAATGACGAAGAAGGAATGGGTGACCTATTCACGGTGGCGTAACTTACAAAAAACGGAGAAGGTAAAGAGTATTGCCCATCTGAGAGCCATTTCGCCGTTTTGCACGAGTGATTTGAGCCCAACTTATCAAAGTGATACTCCTAGACATAATAACAATAAAACACTGGAGGAAAACAGTGAAAATGAGAGGACAGACAAATGACAGAAATACTTTACCCAGAATACTGCTATGTTGATACCGCATTCGGTGGTGTTCATTTCAGGAATAATATAAAAAAGCTGGATGAGGTTGCTCTACCTGATCCGCCCAATGAATGCTACACCTCAATGTTTAGATTTACGAAAGAATACAAGGAACATTGTGACGCTGCAGGGTCGGTTAAGGGGACTTCATTATTACCTTGCTATTGTCCTTACCTTTGGTTTGATCTTGATGATGAGGATATTGGCCAGGCGATTGTAAGCTCTTCATTTTTAATCATTGAAATACAAGAAAAACTCAAAATAACACCTGAGCAATTGGCATTATACTTCTCCGGATGTAAAGGATTCCACATCGGTATTCCTTCAACATCACTTGGAATCGAACCATCAGTAGATTTACCAAAGATATTAAAACGAATGGCTTTAGAAATTGCCGGAGAAATTAAAATTGATACAGCCATTTATGAAAAGAATCGATTATGGAGATTGCCTAATAGCATTAATGCTAAATCAGGTCTATATAAGATTCCTTTGGATTATGATGAACTGGCTCAGCTTGATTCAAAACAAATAAAAAAGATGGCCGGCGAGAAGCGGGAACTTCAGGACGCCGACCTCATTCTTACAACACCTTCTCAGGTGCCGAGCACAAAACTATATAACAAATTAAAGGACGAAATGGTTCAAAAAAATAATATTTCACCAACTACCAAATCAATATCAACCATTGGTGTAACAAAAAACTGCCTTGAGAAGTTACTTAAGGGTGTTAATGAGGGTCAACGTAATGAAGTCGGTATTAGGCTGGCCGATTACTTGAAAAAGCAGGGTATTAATCAGGAACAGGCAATATTAAGGCTAAAGGAATGGAATCAACATAATCAGCCACCGTTATTAGATGAGGAAATAAATTCTATTATCCAATCAGCGTATACTGGCAATTACAATTATGGGTGTAATGATGAGATTCTAAAAAATGCCTGTGAAAAAAGCTGTTTGCTGCATAAAAAAGATAAGGAACCAGGACTCGTTTATTCTTCTTTTAGGGAATTGCCTGATGGAACATTAATGGAGATGGCTTATGACTCCGGTTCAAACCCACCAGTATATTTCATATCATATAAAAGCGGCCAGATTGGCTATGTTGACAAATATCAGGACAATATATCAGGAAATATTATTCTACCTTATAGACCAAGCAAAATAATTGAATCACAGACTATCCATTTTCCATCTGAGGCAACAGATTATAAATCAGAAGGCAATCTTATAGAAATAATAGACAGGTTTATAAAAAAGTATCTCGTTATTTCGCCTTTCTTTCATTCAATATCTGTCTATTACATTCTACTTAGCTGGGTATATGACAATTTTACTAATCTTCCGTATTTAAGAGTTCGAGGTGATTACGGTTCAGGCAAATCAAGATTCCTGATGACAATCGGCGCATTATGTTATAAACCAATATTCTGCATGGGGGCGGCAACGGTTTCACCTATTTTCAGGCTTATTGATGCCTACAAAGGAACTGTTGTTATTGATGAATCCGATTTCAATGATAGCGATGACTCAAATAGAATTGTTAAGATTCTCAACTCAGGATTCCAAAAAGGTTTCCCCGTTCTACTAACTGAAACAGCATCAGACAATAAGCATGAACCGACATCATATGATGTTTTCGGACCTAAACTAATTGCTTCCCGCCATGAATTTAAGGATAAAGCTCTTGAGAGCAGGTGCTTGACTGAAATAATGGTCAATAAACCTATTCCCCCCGATATTCCAATTAATCTACCTTTATCATTTTGGGACGAGGCCAGAGAGATCAGGAATATGCTTTTACTCTGGCGATTCCAAAAATTAGGGCAAATCGAAGTAATCAATGACCACTTCCAGATTCCGGTAGAGCCACGACTGGCCCAAATTATGATCCCATTGCTAAGCATTATTGAGGACCAATCTGTTCAGTCTGAATTCCTGAAATTTATGGAAGACAGAAACAAGCAATTGATTGAAGACCGTGGTGAAACGTTAGATGGCAAGGTAGCTGAAACTGTTTGTAGATTTTGGGCCGATGAATCAATGACTCATATTAGGGTGAAAAATGTAACAAATGAGGTCAACAAACCAATTGAAAACTCGAAATATCACACATCACCAAAAAGAATTGGAGGTATTATGAGAAAAGTATTGAACCTCGCAATGATAAGAGACGGCAAGGGTTTTTATCTGGAACGATCTCAACCTAATGCTAAAAAACTGGCTAACATTGCCAAGAAATTTGGTATTGGGTTAGAGCATCCTGAGGAAAGTGCACAAAGTTCACTAAGTGCAACACCCATTGAACCACAACAGTTAAGGGCGTGAACGTTGAGAATTGATGTGCACATATATATTTTAAAGTTCACAGCGCAAACCCTTGAGGGACAACACCCTTTGCACATTATGCACATTGTGAACATTGCTGAGGATGGACTCCTGGCGGAGATGGGATGGACAGAATGACCAGATATATCAAATCAAGCCTGCACGGTCGGGGTCGGGGACTTATATATGACCTAATAGAGAGTATATACAAAGGCCATCGATACCTTGAGCTATTTAAACATAATAACAGAGATAACTGGGATAGCTGGAGACTGGAAGAATGAGTGCATATGCCTTAATACAAACATTCAATATAACGGAAGTGTATAAGTGCTCTAAGTCAATGGAATACATATTGATAGTGCAATTCTGTGAAATATTGGAATGGAATAAGTACTTATTGATTTCGAATAGGATAAAAATATGTCTGTAGGAAAAGGAGTATTCTGGAAAAAGACAACAACCGATCAATGTTGTCAACTGGATATGTCAGATTTGTCCAAAAAGGTTGATTTTATATTTGAGCAGGAGCGGATATTTTTCTGGTCGTCTGCTATGGGGAGTTCATCGATTAAGGTCATTACTGTTCCTCCTGATAAAATACGTCTACAATATACCATTACTTCTTCTGGTCAGCAACAAGATTTGGACTATCTGGTTCGTCTCGATTCAACTCCCTGTAACTATGGCGGTAAACGTCGGTGGTTTATCTGCCCATCTTGCAACTGTCGATGTCGAATACTGTATCGACCGCCCAGCGATACTTATTTTCTTTGCAGAGTTTGCTATAACCTTACTTATACCTCTCAACAGGAAGGTAAAGGCCAATATTGGGCAATGACCACTGCTCTTACTAAACTTCCTGAATGGCAAGCACAACTTCGCAGAGCACGCTCCCCCAAGAAACGATTAAAACTCCTAAAGAAAATTAACTCCGTTTGCGGTGGAATGCAAGGGATAATTGACATGGGGAAAAATAAGTAACCATGAACAAACTCCTGACTCCACAAGAGATGGCTGATATGCTAGGCGTTCAAAAGTCAACTATATATCAATGGACGCATCAGGGGTTTATTCCATATGTGAAGTTGGGGAATTTAGTAAGGTTTAGAGAAAGTGCTGTGAATAAATGGATTGAGAAAAGAGAAATCAAGGGCAAAAGAAGTAGAAAGATTGATATTAGAGAAATAGAAATTAAATATCAGCCAGTTAATTACAAATAAAAATGCGGAGTTTATGATTTATGGGGGTATAGATTAAATATATAAACTCCCCGTATATCTTTTAGGTATAAATTTATGCTTTATTATGTCATCAATTCCCATATTTAATCGCGTGGCATACATTTGACAAATTAGCTTATCAATCTCTGTTAAGTAATTTGCCAATAAATCCGCTTCAACACCAAGGGGGTTACAAATTGGTGGCAAATTATGTCGGTCATATTTTGAGAAATCATTTGTATTGATAACGATACCATAATTATTAGGGTTTTTATAATAGTCAGTACCCGGATAAGGAATGAACAATTTGGGAGATACCACATCGACAATATTCTCAGATAATAAAAACTTAATAATTTTATAATCACTTTCTAATGATTCAACTGTCGATCCTGGAAGTCCCAGTAACCAGTATGCTTTAATTACACCATTTTTTAAGAATTTCCTTATTTTTAGAGCAGCCTTTACATTATTTTCAAATCGATTCTTTTTCCCGTTAAATTTCAATACATCATTATCACTAGTTTCAAAACCTATAGAAATATACTTAAACTTCGATTTTGATAATAATTTTAGCAGGTCATCTTGTATATTATCTCCATTTATGTCACAACTATATGTTAGTGAGGATACTTCATTTTTAATAAATTTGCATATTTCTGTGGCGTAATTATTATTACCTATAAAATTGGAATCACTAAAATGTATTAATGATTTGTTTTCAAGGAGTCTTTTATATATTTTTAATTCATCTTTAATATTTTCAATTTTTCTATATTTTACTGGGACAAGCCCACTAACACAATATTTACATGAATTGATACAACCAAAGGTTGTTGAGATATTAATATGATAATTGTTCAGACCTAAATTTAGTACACTTGGATCTATAAACTCTTCGTATCGTTTATTATTATGGTTAGGATATTTTACTATTATTCCATTATTATTATGTAAGCTACCTGGAAATTTTAGTGCATATTCCTGCGATTCCATAATAGTTTTTGATGGTTGAAAAGACGTCGCAACAATATCAATAAAGTCATTTTCAACTAGGAAGTCGGATTCTACTGAGAAAGTATGAGGCCCCCCCATCAAAATCTTAAGATTTGGATTTATATCCTTTGCTGTTCTCGCCAGTGTTAGACAACTATTTAAGGTTGGTGTAATAACATATATCCATAATTGGTCAGCCCATTTAAAATCTTCAATCAATCTTTTCTTACTGGTTATTTCAATATCATTCCATCTGACGTTATAGCCATTCTGTTTTGCCTCAGAAGCTAAGAGCCAAAGACCTCTTGAAATTGATATTTTATTAGGAGGTAATTGAATAGATGTAATACTTTCTTCGAGTAGATCTTGACTTATGCGTCGAGCTCTATGCCAAACTGACTGATTCTTATCTAATTTTACTATATAGGTAGGGTTATTTATAAATAATAAGTTCATATTTATGCAATGTCTATCATTAGATTATATATATACGCATTTAAAGTAGATTCCTTGATTTTCACCTTAAATTGATTAATGAATTTTAGTGTATCCATCTTGGCCAAATCTCCATTGCCAAATTTGCTATGAAAATCTTCACTGATAATCAAATTATGTAAACATCCATGAAATAAATTGATATTGTTATTTTGTTTTTTAGTCTTTTTAGAACCAGAACTTTTAGTGTTTTGATTTGATCCTTTTATAATTGAACTTAAAGCGCCCTCTAATCTTGCTACCTCTATTATACTGGCTCCATCAAAATCTGTAGCAAGACTCATGGTTTTTGCCACTCTTCCAAAAGTATAATCCCCAAAATGGATAGCTAATCTAGAACCAACTTTTTTTGAATCATCTTTTATGAACTTATTAAAATGCTCTATATTTCGTAATAACTCTGTATACTTTTTTATTATAAAACTAATAGTGTCAAAAATATCTTCGTGATAGCAATGCTGATTTGGTAATGCCGCTATAAATCCATCACCCTCTAAATGTACTTGCATAATACCAAGCTGCATTAAAAATTCGTAAAATATTACTGAAATGGACTTTCTAAAGCTTGTTGCTATATTTTCACCTTTTTCTTCAAAAGTGTGCATATTTTCAATTGCATACTTACATGCCGTTCCATACCCCGCTAAATCCATTTTAAATAATATACCTCTCTCCTCTCTTACAAAATCTTTGTCGGACAATTTAATTTGCTTACTCTTTAGTGACTCAATATTCTGTGGCGATGATAAAATTGCATCTACATTACTAATTAGTGGCTTAGATAGAAACCAGTTTTCGGGTCTTTTATGGCTATCACTATACTTTTCCAGCAAGACATTATCAAGGTTCTCTAAGGGTAAAAATACATGCCCTTTTCGAAACTCGGGATCCGCCAAATTTCTTTTGCCTTTTTCTCCTAAATTCGTACATGAATATCTAATTATTTTGTAACATTTTACATGTTCGGGAGTTCTTGGGGACCTTTTCACTTCTGTAAATGACCCTGCATGTTTGATTGCGGGGTCCGGTAATCCCATAAGATATGTTAACTCTCCTATTGCGTCATCAACATTAAGCTTTTTTTCAAAATTTGAATATAATTCTTTTATACTCCCAATCCGATTGGGATAAGAATACTTTTTTATCAAATTATAGGCTAAAAACGGAGGTGCCCAATAGCCCTCGTTTATCAAACCTGGTTTATGCCCATTTAGATTATAGCTCGGATAAGTTAGTAAGAGTGATGGACCATTTTCATCCCCAACCACAACTTCAAGCGAGATTATCAACCAAAAATTCATTGGAGCATCTTGCAACTGATAATCATCAGGCAAGGAATCTATTATTGTGTAGTTATCTGTCATCTATGCCTCAATATTTATATATCCTTGAAAATATTTCGTTTTTAACAAATATTGTAAATTGCTTTCTAGTTTTACATCTTTATATTTTCCTGCATTTACTATTTGTGAAATATTACTTCCAGCCAAAGAAATCCATTCAAAGGCGCATTTTGGGTTAACTATTTCATTGAGGTTAATCATGTAATAGTTAAAACTGTAAGCAGTCCACTTGTTTGAACTTTTTGAGTATTTAAGAGAGTAGTTAATTAATTCCGATGTCCTTGGTAAATGAAATATATCTTCTTCAAAGTACTGGTTTATTTGCATATTAGATTCTGAGGTCAATTTATTAATATTTTCTACTTTTGTAATATCCAAGATGCTCTCCAATTCAATAAACGTAATGTCATTATTGCATAGTTTTGAATTATCTATAATAATTGAGCCGTAAGGTAACATCCAAGAATTCCATGATTCAGGATGGGGATTAGCGATTAAAAGTTTTCTTTTTTCTTCGTCGTTGCTCAAAAAAACAGCAAGTGCTGCAATGGCAATCCTAGTCGGAATAATCTCGACGGGTATTTTTTCATCAATTTGGTTTTTTTCCCAAACATAATCTTGCATAACTAACTCCTATCAAAAAAATATCTCTTAATTTCATCAATTGACTTAAAGCTGAATCTGTCACTATTCATTAATGAGGAAACCGGTCTAAAATTAGACATGTTTGATGATTCAATCATTTGTTCAGAATTCAGTCTTTTTGAGGTCATTTTTATATTAAACCATGTTGAAGGCTTACATGGTAAATCGGGAAGATTACACCCTTGAATTGTTACAAGATTTATATATTTTATATTGTTTTTTAGTGCCATAAATACCCTATGAGTTCCATCAATTATAAATAGCGCTTCCTTTTGCTTTTCAAGGATAGGGGGAAATATCAATCTATATAAACCGTCATTAAATAAGATAATTGGATCAAAGGGCGTTAAATTATATTTTAAAATTGAAGTCATGAATTTCTCAGTAAAAACCAATCTGTAATTCTTAACATACTTTGATAAGGGAATAATATCTGCTGTGCTCACTGATTCAACATTAATTTTACATTTTTTGTAAATCTCAATTTCCTTTAAGGTTGAAGAGATATTATCTTTTATCGTTTTTTGGGAGAAATATTTATTTAGAGAAATGGTTTCCATTTTACAGCTCCCTAAAGCCATTTATAATTTCTTCGCTTAAATCGGATTCCATCTTAATAATTATCTCATTTCTATACTCTTTAAAATAATTATCTATATTGGTTTTAAATTGACCTCTCATTAAAATGAATGACTTTAGCATTTCCCTTACATCTAATCCACAAAAAGTATTGGTTACATTTCTGTATAATTCATTGCTAAGGTATTTTTTTGTACTAACATCCGAATAATCTGGAAAGTAATCAATATTGGAATGAGTATATTTCAATGTACCAAACAAAACAAATCTTAACTTGTTTAATTGGTAAAATACATGCACCAAATCCCTTTTATAAATTACCTTTCTAATTTTGAATAACCTATCGATATAATCATGTATAATTTTTTTGTAATTCAATCTTACGCTATCAGACTCTTTGACCTTGTTATGAAGTTTCGCTTCTATAAAATTATTGGGGTCGTACAAAATTGTGGTGTTTTCCCTCATTGGATTATAATCATACGTAATTTGACAATTCAAATAATATTCAATGACCAAATAATTTGTGAAAATAAACGAATAGCAAAATCCGAATCCAACATGAAAAGTTGGCCCCGAAACGCTAATTGGATTTAATGGATGTGACATATTTTTAATGAAATTGATTTTAAAGTCAAAAAAATTATTATCATTCGTAAAAATGAAAAAATCTAAATCGGAGTAAGAATTGGATATTTCTGATTTGTAAGACCCACCAATCCCAAAAGCTTCGATTGGCGGACATCTTGATATTAGAAATGCTTTTCTCTCTTCAATAATTTCATCCATATAAGCATTATTCATTGGTAAACCTTTGGGTTTAATTTCGTACTTCCCTGATTATTAGTTTTAACTTCCTACATACTCATGGCAAAATTGCGCCCTCAATTATAAGATATATTTCATTTGAACTAATAATACAGAATAAATAAAAATTATGAAAAAAACAATCATTATTTTGATCAATTAAATGTTATTATTTTATTGAAAAATAAAATAATATCCAATACTATTAAATTGATAATATATAATCCAAAAAGGAGGAAACTGGTTGAAAGATTATTGGAAACTTTATGAACAAGTCGCCGGATGGGTTAAATTCGCCGATGCAAAAATCAGCGGAGTCATTGCGGGCAATGCCCTGCTATTTACTTTATTAAGTAAATATATTGAAAAGCTAATTTTACCTGAAAACGCTAGTGTAACTATAAATTATGTATGGATGTTGAAACTTGCATTACTTCTTATCATTGTTTCAGTTATTTTATCCTTCTTTGCATTAAAGCCAAAATTATTTTTTAAAGAACTTAATACTCCATCCTTAATATATTTCGAGCAAATCTCATGTAAATGCCAGAAACAATATATTGAAGGTCTGGAAATAATTGATGAGATCGCATTTAAAAAGGAGTTAATGGAGCAAATATGGCAACTTTCGGTTGTAGCATCAAGAAAAACATTTCGTGTTGCACTAAGCATGTATTTTTTATTTGGCGCTATATTTTGTTTGTTTATATGGTATATGCTATTACTATATACCATGTAACAATAAGTAGATAGTGTCATTTTGACCTTCGGACTGGAACCTTAACAGATAATCCCCTCACGAGAAACAAAACTAATTTTGATGCGGTGAATTATCGTAGCAAGGAGGGGATTTGAACCCATGACCTTCGGATTATGAGTCCTGCAATCAATGAGCATACTGCAACTTAGCCACGGCATTAGCAAGTAATCCGGGAAAAGATGAGTATGCAGAATCAGGCAAGGCTCAGTCTATTTACCGCATCAGATAGATGCTCCGGTGCCAAGTGAGCATATATCATTGTAGTTTGTATATCAGTATGGCCCATTAATCGCTTAATAGTCGGCAAATCAACACCATTCATCACTAAATGACTGGCAAAGGTATGTCGGAGTGTATGGATTTTGGTTAGGTCTTTAATGCCGGCTTTTCTGGCTATTTTGATAAGTTCAAGTCTCAGCCAATTATGGGAATGACCGGAATTAATTATATCAAAAACATAACCAGCGCTGTCACCACCCTCCTTCTTCAGGTCTTTCAACAGTTGAAGCAATTCATCATTAATCGGTAACTCCCTCTCACCTGTCTTGGGTTGCCAATTCTCTTTACGTCTTATCCGAATCCGTTTTCTTTTCAGATCAATATCAGCCCATTGAAGATTCTCAAGTTCAGCTTTACGCATACCAGTATTTAAGAATGTAAAATAAACAGGATATAATTCAGATGGCGATGACTCCAATAACTTCTGACATTCTTTCTTTGTAAGAAACCTTGGCGGTTTGGAATCATCAACCTTGAGTCTTTTGATACCTTTGGTAGGATTATCTTTTAAGTAATCCCATTTTATAGCAAGATTGAATATCATCCTTAGAGTATCCACTTCAAAGTTTATAGTATGAGCTCTGGCACCTTTGCGGGTCTTATCCGTAACTTCTTCATCATTCTCCACAGGAAAACCATTACCATTAACCCAAGCTGACTTACGATAGATCTTATATCTATCAATTACTTCTGTAGTAACTTCAGATAGAAAAGAAACATTGCGGATTGTTTTAATAAACGCCTTAAAATGATCTATAACGGCACTATATCGTTTAGTAGTAGCTTCTCTATGATTAGCATGAGAGTATTCAATAAATCGTTCAATAAATTTATCAAGGGATATATCATTATCGCCAAAGCCATACTCATCACGGGCAATTTTAACCTCGGCATCCTTTAAGGCCAGCTCAGCAATCTTTTTGGAAGAACCTATTTTCTTACGAATACGGCGTCCTTTGGCTCTAACGTCGATATACCAGATCTTACCTCTTTTATAGATATTACCCATATAAGTGTCTCCTCGTGGTCACAATATGGTCACACAGACATCTAAAAGTAATATCGTCAATTATAAGCATAAGTCAAGTAAAAACTTACAAGGACAGTAAAAATATAAGCGGAGAGGCTGGGATTCGAACCCAGGGAACCCGCGAAGGTTCAACGGTTTTCGAGACCGCCCCGATCGACCACTCCGGCACCTCTCCTGCAAAATAATCTTAGACTCTAATAAATGAATTTCACGGCAGATGTAAAGACTATTTTTCGTCTGATAAAAACTGTCCCTGTTCAACCAATTGTTCCTGCGCTGACAAAACCTTTTCGGCAAATTTATGACGCGGGCGAATAATCTGAAAAGCGATAAACGATATTATAACCAAAAACAGAAGCTGATTAAATGTTCCGCCAAGGAAATAAAACACTAGTCCATAAATCGCAATCGCCGCAATCAGGGCATAACAAACAATTGATTTGGCAAAAAATCCCTGCATGAAATCTTGAACAAATGTTTCTTTCGATTTTATCAGCGGCGCAAAAAATAGTTTCTGCTTTAAAAATATTGCCAATGCGCCGTCAATAACAGCCAAGCCAACAAAAATATAAAAAATCAGCTCGAGATTCTCCGGTGCCATAGTTGATACCAACCCGCCGCTCTCTTCGATATAATATGCAATCGCAACTATAGCAACAGGGATTAA
>JAAEQR010000192.1 GCA_024231215.1 PVC group bacterium
CCATAAAAAAATGAGGATATCCTTCTATTAGGGCTATCCTCATTATTAATCGGCAATATGTCGTAAAAGCTTTATTTCAGAAGCATCATCTTTCTGGTCAGCGACTGTTCGTCGGTGATTATGCGATAAAAATAGACTCCGCTTGGAGTGTTATTGGCATTCCAGGTGACTTCATGATATCCAGCTTCCATCTGACCCTGAGCCAAATCGGCTACTTTTTGTCCCAAAAGATTAAATATCTCAAGTTTAACATTTGATTTTGTCGGGAGCGCAAAAGCTATATTAGTCGACGGATTAAACGGGTTCGGATAGTTCTGCGATAGTTCAAACGATTTTGGGAGATTACCTCTGATTTCATCGTCAATACCAGTCGAAGACTTTTTGATATTCAAAACACTTGGGGCAAAACTCGGTAAAATGGCTCCGGTACCTGATTCATCGGCAAATTCTAAACGATTCCAACGACTGAAAGACTGACCATTGGCCTCAAATGAGAGATCAAGCGCGATAGCATCAAGAGTCGCAATATGATCTGGGGCGTCGTTATCAACTTTTAACGTTAAAGTCGCGATAAGACCGGAGGTCTCGGTAATTGTTGAGGTCGCTCCATCGGGGGAGGCCAGATACCTGATGATAACTTCGTCGGCTGAGATGCTATAAGTTCTATCTATTGTGCCGGCGTTTAGACCGCCGATAAAACTGACTCCGGTGCAGGAGACATACTGACTGCCAATAATAATCGGGACAACCATCGAGGTTAAATTGGCATCACTGCCCGATAAGGTGACTTCAACAGTAAATGTCTCGCCGCCTTCGACTGTCCGGCTTTGTAACATCACAAACCCGCCGTAAGCGTTTGTGGCGGACATTGCGACCAAAGGAGTGCAAGCGAATGCAATTAGTGTGAAAAGCAGTATCAATTTTCGCATGACTTTGTTTCCTTTCTGATTTCCCCTGTTGGGGTCTATCTTATTATTATACATATTCATACCTAATATTTCAACCTATTTTCACTATCTAATTTTGCAAACCAAATGCCGTAGTAAGGTTATCTGTCTATTGATACGGATTTGCCTGATAGTTGTTTAATATCTGCACAGACGTTTTTGATAAGTTTTATCTAATAAATCCCCTATTTTTTTGATCCTCCACCCGTTGGGTCATTCCCGCGAAAGCGGGCTAAAAACCACCCAATGGATGCCCGCAAACCTTATCCACATCCTTCTCCAACTCCCTCGCCTGAACACGGTTTAATATCCGAAACGCACGGCTCAACTGCTTATCAATCCGCATCTCATAATGTAAAATATTCTTATTATATTCAATCCGCGGGATAATCTGCCTCTCCACAAAATTATCCCGTTTCTGCGATATTTCCGCCCGAATCTCCTGCATATCATCGTGGATATTAGGATCATACGGCAACTCAGGGATTTCATCTAATTGCTCGGTCAACTCGTTATAACGACTACTGTTCCCAACCGAATCTATCTCATTATTAATAATTGCCGTCTCGGCGATAACAGCCCGACGAGCCCGCCAGAGACAGTTGGCTATTTTTATAACCAGATGTTCCTGCAAACTGGTTGTAGGTTTCAGCTCATCATACAATGATTCCAAAAGCTCCTCATACTCATACCTGTTTTCTTTATAATATGCCGAATTGATAATTGTTTTTTTTGCATGTATCCCATGTTTCATGGAGTTTTGCGCCGATATTTGTTTACCTGTGGGTGTTTTTGGCCCCGATGATTTCTGCGCATTTTTCTGATTAGCCACTAACTGCTTCTCCGATACCTTTTTCATATTACCATTATCCCTCCATTTCCTAAGATTTACACCGTCTAATAGTCTGGAGTATCCAAAATCAACACTGATTTGATGGGGAAAGTGATTACAAATTCGAATAAATTTTTTAAATTAATACATTTTTATATAGATTATTCCATATATGATAATTATTCTATTTAAGTCGGATTGATATGTTATGGAGTTTAATATGACAGAACCTAAATTCGCTAAAAAGGCTCAATCACCAACGGAGCCGTCAAAATTACCCACAATAGCTACAGGTCAAACCTTAGCTCCAAAAACAAAGGCATATTTTGATAGTGGCAAACTTACAAAGGAAAATACTGAATATGTTGCTTGGGTTGATATAATGGGTACCAAGAGTCATATAAAGAGGGGATCTATTAATGAGGTGGCAATTATATTCTATAAATTGCATGTAGCAGGTCTTTGTGCAAAAAAGGATATACAAAATAATAATATACAAGTATATCCTGTCATGGATGGCTTTTACGCGACCTCCTGTGATGCTTTGGAATTGCAGGAATTCTTGGGGCGCGTATTTTATTACTCATCACACGCCTTTCTCAGCGATAAGAAAAAACATATATTTCAATATTTAATTAAAGCATCTGTCGCTTACGGAAAAATATACCATGGTAAAGATATTGAGCAAGGGTCTGCGGATCGATTAGATGAAAATCCAAACTATAAAGATTCATTGATTTTGGGTAAACCTGTTTTAGAGGCATTTCAGTTTGAGAAAGCCTCACCACCATTTGGTATCGCGGTTCACGGAAATGCTCGAAAAGGTTTTGGATTAGCAAAGAAGGATGTTTGGTGGAAGTGGTATGGTGGTGGATTTAAATCATTCGATTTTTACCTAGAGTTGGAGAAGTATTTTGATTTCTATATTGAAAATAATAGCGTCTATAGATATAAAATTGATAGGATAGTGGCACATAAAGCGTTGGCAAAAGCTTATTTTGATGCATAGTTTTGTAGATTAGAAGCCAAGTACTCCTGACTATTGACTTCATTTAAAAAAATTGTCGAAACCGCAGGGATTTCGACTTACAAATACTATTGATATTTTGAATACCTTATTGGCGAATTTTTGATTTTATTTTTTTTTATTAGTTTTTCTAAATATTGAATTAATTGATCAAAACCATCTTGATCAATGCTTCTTATGAAAGCCAGCCAACCTGATATATAAGCGGCCTTTTTTATTGTTTCATCATTTTTGGGTCCAGGAGATTTAACTAACAAATTATGAATTTCGGCGCGGAGTCTTCTTTTTCTATATTTGCCAATTCCTAATGAATTATCAGACATAACAATACCAGTTATTTTACGTCGTTTTTTGGGCCCCATAAATCTAGTTTTACTCTTATTTAATGTAAATCCTTCGTCTTCAATTATTTTGATTACAAAATTGAAAATCCTCTGTAAGTATTTTGGACTTGTGGCTGAAAATGTTAAATCATCTGCATATCTCGTATATGTAACCTCATGTCTGCCTACAAATCCTATTATTCTTTTATCTAAACGATGACAGATGATATTAGATAATATTGGTGACGTTACTCCGCCCTGGGGTAATACTTTTTCGCAAGAACATAACGATGTTAAAACATGGCAAATATAAGAATTATATCCAATAGCCTTAAAAATATTATAAATTCTGCCATACCCTATCGATGGAAAAAAATCTTCTAAATCGTATATTAAAAAATAACGGTTATCAATATGGAATGCTGCATTATCCAGAATATTAGTACCATTACGAAAACCAGTGGCATGGTCAATAATCCCAACATGAGATAAAATGTTTCTTAAAATCCATGCCTGGATTGCTTTTAAAGGCTTTGAAGGCGCACGAATTATACGGTGGCCGCCACTTTTTTTGGGTATGGAAAATATTTTATAATGCTTATCGGAATATTTATATAACTTATATATCAGGCCAGTAGATAATCTTATTTTTTCAGCAAAAGAATTCAAATCATCAAACTTTGGAGGCATAGATGACAAAAATATATTTCGACTAGTAGTCATAATAAATATGGAAGGACAGGTACTTACTTACTTTCAAATACACATAGTGCATGTTCAAAAAAGTTAATCAGAAGCAAGTCTTCTGTTAAGTTTTATTGAACAGGTCGCAATAAAAAGCGAGTTTTCGTTAGGGATGGATCGAAACGCCATCCACAAAAAATCTAAGTATTTATACCAATCCTTCCAACCATAATTATTTTCTTAAATAACCGTTTAGTATTTTCAATCTAATATTATCTAGTGAATGAACAATACTTCTATCCTTATAGTCCTTCTTTAAATTCAACTTTAATTTGTCAAGTCCCTCTGATGTTAGCGAATACTTCCTACTTTGCAATATCAAATATTCTTGATGATGAAGGATACTCAAAGATGTTGATATTATGGTTTGCACATCCTTATCAGAAGTAGTTTTTATGGCTCTGAATAACCAGATAAGGGTTTGCTTATCCACAGGTTCCATTAAATAAATACAAAGACTTACAAAATGTTGAGCTTCAATTGGATTCAATATTGTTTCATCAACCTCTGAATCCTCAGCAAGAATTATTGTACTATCATAAATATCTTTTGATAGGCTTTTAATATCAGGCTGATCTAGATTATGATATCTAATTATGCTTTTTGTATTATGATGCAAATATCTTACTGGCCCTTGAATTATGAAGCTTTCTTTCCCTCTATATTTTTCGTTGACAATTACTATCAATTTATTATTGAGTTTTTTATGATTGGCAAAAGCACCCAATTCCGCTATTGCGCCTTCTCCCCTAAGGATTATTGCTACTGAGTGAACCCATTTAGCTAAGTAGGTTTCTAGTTCAAGTAAATTATTTTTTTTACTTTGCCCCAAAAGTTCATTAAACAAATATTCGGGGTAATAAATATCTATCCAAAATTTCATAATTCTTTTAGCAAAAAGATTAGCTTTTATTTGATCTCGAATAGTATTGTTTTTGAGTGTACTTTCACCAACCAAAAATATATTTAGGCTTCTTTTATGCCTTTTGGGCAATATTTCATTACTTATGGCATCAGCAATGTCCTTAATTAGTTTATCGAGTTTGGGTTCAAACATAATACAAATTCGTTATTGCATCCAATTATATATAATAGTATTTAATTTATCGATTTAAAGTAATATTAACAAGCATTTATTTAAATGAAAATTACCCCAAAATAATAGTCATTCCACTTTTATATTGGACGGTGACTCCACTTTAGGATGGAATTCCTAAACACTTTCCACACCGCATCAATGTTGATTTGTACATCATATCTTTTATATGATGCCAAAAGTATTGAAAATACAAATTACAATTTTACTACACATTTATCGGCCAAAAACCCCGTTTTGGCAAAACGAACCCATTTTCCCCGTAATTATATGGAAGTGAATAAGTTATGGGGAAATTTTGTGTCCTGTTTTGGCAAAACGATATCCACCGGTGGTGGCCCATTTTCGCCGTAATGGAAGGTGGTGAAACCACTTACAAGGAATTATTTATTTTGCGGGTCAACCCATGCAGATTCGAAAAACAGAGAGTCTTCATCGGTGATTTTGTAATCATCCCGTTTTTTCTTGATGATAGCAAAAGCATACGCCTGACCGGTGGCAATAACAGATAAGAAGTAACCCCATATTAATACAAATATAAAAAACAGCGAAATCGCCATAATATATCCGGCAAGATCATTAGTTGCATGGTTTAAAGGCAATTTTATAACAAAACCAAAATTTATTCCGGGGAATATGTTTGTGATAAACGAAACGATTGGACTGTTAAACGGAAGATGATTTAAACCTGAGGAAATTAATTGATCGATTTTTGTCCCCCCGCCAAGTTTGGTCATAAATATTAATAATTGTACTGCTCGATAAGCAAAATACGCAAAAACAAACGAAGCTACTTTGGCGGCGATAAAAGAATATGTTGTGTATAAAATCCATCTGATCGGCTGTTGGGTGAACGTCAGGAATGTTTCAACAATCGAGCGAAATGTTTCTTTTTTGATATCCGCGGCAACGGCGGTTGGCATTATCAAAATCGACAGTATTTGTATAAATATTGCCAATGTTGTGAATAGCGCAACAATAAAATTTGGAAAGAAGAAAAAGATTGAATATAATATTTCCCCAATGTATGGTATCTTTGTTATCAGTCCGACAATAAATCCCATAACAAATATCATCACGATAAATAATGTTATCACCAATTCTGATAGAAAAAGCTGTTTAATTCTTCTAAGGCAGAATTTTATTGATTGAATAAATGATAAAAACAGATTACCACGCAGGTTCTCAAAATCAATAATAGCGATCGACATTATTCCAATCATAAGAGAAAAAATGGCCAGTAACGGGCCAAGAAAATAAAAAAATGTGGCGGTAAAAGAATCGAATATAAAACCATTGATTGGCAGTAAACCGTGTGTGTCATAAATCTCTTTTATAGAAGAACCATCAATTATTAATGCCATATATGCATTACAGGAAAATAGTGTCAGAGCCAAGATAATAAAAATAGAAGAGAGTAATATTTTTTTGGCTTTCAGCGCTTTGGCTGGCGCCAAAAGTATATCTTTATAGTTGTAGTCGAATTGAGAGTTCACAATTATCAATTTCGTGTGAAATTGCTTTCAAGTCAATCCCTTTTTCGATTATCTTTCTTGTCTTATCAAATGACATTGCTTCAA
>JAAEQR010000193.1 GCA_024231215.1 PVC group bacterium
CCTTAGGGTATTTCGAAAAAGATCCTGTTCTTTTCGAAAAAGCATATTCACAAAGATAGCCAGAACATCGCTCTTTAACTATATGACATTGAACAACAACAATATATTTTATTTTTTTCATTTTAATTCCTAAGATAACATTCGAATTCACCTACTGGGTTGAACTACTTTGCGCGCTCCCACCAGCCTGTCCCGCCGTTTTTGGGCGGGGTTAGGTGAAGTGCGTTGTTATCTAATTTTTGTTCTTTGGATTTTCAGTATCACTTGACCACGTTGATAAATTTGTACGAATATATTTGCATACCTGTTTTAATGATGTAGATGTTCGAATTACATGATCATGATAGTTTTTTTGCCAGATATCGGCAAATACGTTT
Source organism: PVC group bacterium (assembly GCA_024231215.1). Lineage (GTDB taxonomy): Bacteria > Omnitrophota > Gorgyraeia > B26-G9 > B26-G9 > JAAEQR01. Next base: position 378 of record JAAEQR010000193.1, read on the forward strand.
ATTTCATTATTTTTTATATATTGTAAATATTCATTCACACATTTAGATTTAAATGATCCAATGATTTTACCTAATCCTGTAGGGGCGACCCTTGCGGTCGCCCGAATCTTAATTATACCATGGATATGATTTGGCATTATTACATATTCAATAATTTCAACATCATTATATTGACCAGAAATATCATTCCATTGCGCATCAATTATTTGACCCAATTCTGTTAATTTTATTTTATATCGGGATGGGGCAAGCCCATCCCCTACAGGTTGGGATATTATTTCCCCAAATATACTCTCATGATCTTTTGCGCATATTGTTATAAAATATATCCCCGCTTTGCTGTAATCATATCCTTTTAATCTATTATTTTTCCTGGTTATTGTTTTTGTCATTATTATATTCTATAGCTAACATATAGAGCTAAGGCAGAGGGAATGGTTTAGCGGCATTTGGTTTTTAAAAAATGCCGCTAATTCCCGATTGCCTTCAGCGATTGGTTAGGCATACGGCTCTGGCCTGCCCAGTTCTTTTGACATCGCATTTACTTGCTTTTTCATTTCTATCATTTTCATCTCTCTTCCACATGCAAGTTTATGAAATATCTCAAGTTCTTTCAGCTTTTCCTTTAATTCCTTGGTTCGTTCTTGAACTCTGACTTCGAGTTCCTCTTTATTTTTCATTAATTCTTTCGTGCGTTCCTGCACCTTCTGCTCTAAACTCTTATTTAGCGTCTTTAACTGCTGTTCGTTTACCAAAAGTTTCTGATTGGCAACATTAATCTCTTCATCTCTTTTTGATAGATTCTCACTCATTTTATTAAATGAATCTGCTAATACCCCTAACTCATCTTTGCTCTTTAACTCTATCTTGTGATCTAAATCACCTCTTCCAATTATGTCGGTTCCTTCAGTTAAAAGCCTAATTGGATTAATAATCGCCTTGCCGAGAATTAACGCAATAATAAGGGATAAGAAAATGCCGCCGCCGCCTACTGCCATGCTGATAAATTTTACAAATTCTACTCTTTGTTGGGACTGATAGAACTTCCGCTTTATATCATTTGTCAGACTTTCAATAAGTTCATCTATCACCGTTCTTAATTCATCAATGATCCTTTTCCCGGCACCTGCAGCAAGTAAGATAGCGACATCATCCATAGAGTGTGGATTTTTTTCATACACTAATCGGGCCTGAATTTCCGGCATTGCGGCCCTGGCCAACCATTCTTCATAAAGGCCCATGGCAACGGCCAGTCTTTCTAAATTCTGCTTGTCTCCCTGAAGCATGCTTTCCAGTTCTTTCGCATGTTTATTGAACGCTATTTGACCGGCATAATATGGTTCGAGAAAACTATCTCTCCCAGTGAGGAGGAATCCCCTTTCTCCTGTTTCAGAATCCACCACGTCTTTACCTATCTTCGTGATCAAAATAAGCGCATCTTTTATATCAGCGATCTTGAAATCGTTTGACATTGTGTCGATAACAGCTCTGATTTTATCCAGTATTTTCTTACCCCTTCCATCCTGGATAATCTTGTTTATAGATTTTAAGCTGGTTGAGGTCTTATTAACTAATCTTCGTGCTTTAATTTCAGGGTCACCCGCGACCCCCATCCATTTATATCGAAGGTGCTCTATTTTCTCTAACGCCATTAAATATTTGGCCTGGCCTCCAAAATCCAGCCTTAATTCTTTAAGCAACGCATCGAACTTTTCATTGGCTGCGTGAAAAGGCTCTAAAAATTCTTCTTTACCTGTAATAATAAATCCTCTCTGCCCTGTTTCCATGTCGACAACAAGTTTGGCAAGGTCATGGAATTCAGCTATCATGTCTTCAGAAATATAGACTGCGCTCTTATAAGCTTTTGCAATCTGCATTAAATTCGTCACCAGAAACAAAACAGACGGGATAAATATAAGCAGAAATGAGCCGCATAAAACTATAATTTTTGCCTTAACAGGAAATCGCATAACTCAATCCTCCACTGAAATAATTTCTACTTCCTTCTATTTTTTATCCTTTTTTTCAGATATTCCTGTATCTCAAAATCAACCACATCATCGACTGCATGAACAGACTCCCAGTAATCAAGCTCTTTCTGCACAACCTCATCCGAAATGGCATTACACTCTTTCATAAGTTCTACGGCACGACTCCATAGCCCCTCTAATTCCTTAATATGCGGTTTCTCGGCTGATGTTAAATTCAGATTCTTATATTCCTCCCAGAATTCGTTTACATCTTCTAATTGAGCAAGAAACTCTCTCTTGGCTTTATCAGATCGATTAAGCATATAAAAGCCGACGGCATTAATGCTTTCCCATATGCTTGCCTCGACTTCACGTACACATTTCTCCTTCTCTAACAGATCTGGGAGTTCTTCTACGAAAGCAGGCTGAATCTTGTAGTCAATTACATCATCTACCTCATGAACCGTGTCCCATGTCGTTTCTTTCAATTCTGTCATTTTATCACGCAGCTTAATGAGCTCTTCGGCCTTAGAAACAGAATCCGCCCACATCTTCTCAACTTTGATTACCATTTGTTTTTCTTCATCAGTATTAATCAAATTATTATATTTGGCCATAAACTCCTCAACGTCTATGATCTGTTTTTTGTATTCTTCCAAAGCAGTTTTAGACGGCTTAGACATGTAATAAAATATGGCATTTGAGGTCTCCCAAATACTGACCTCGACCTCTCTAACAGATTGCTCCATCGGCATCTCTACCGCCAGAACTTTACCTATCTCTCCTTTTTTCCTGCTGATATTTAGATAAGCCACAACCCCACCAACAATAACCACGAACAACAAACCGACTAAAAAACCTGTCTTTTTATCTGCCATTTTCATTGCTCCTTATTTATTCAAAACCAATATGATTGTAAAATATAATCAATCTTCATCCCCACTAATACTTAATTCCATTTTCTTAATTAATGGATTCTTTATTATACCCCCTTTTTATTGCGTTATCATTTTCCGTGTGCCTAACGTTCAAACTCACCTACTGGGGTGAACTACTTTGCGCGCTCCCACCAGTTAGGTGGATAGAGTTGTTATATATATTCTATATGGTTGATAGTCAATGGTCAATAGCTGATGGTTTTAGAATTTATGCTTTAACTATTAGCCATAAGCTGTCAGCCATTCTGTTTGCCTGAAGTGATTTGTTATGTGTTTTGTTGTTTTCCGTTTTCCAGACTGACCCTGTTGTTCCCTTAAAATTAATGTCGAAATTAAAGACTTGTCCCCATAGCTCGCTCTACTTTAATGAAGTTGCGAATGTATATATTAAAGATCTTAATGCTTCTAAATCTATCATTGGTGCTTATATCAACAGCTTCTTTGTGTGATATGAAGGGAGTAAAAAATTTTGTTAAATACTTTTCTAGCTTATCTTTATTGTCGCAAGCAAAAATTAATCCGCCTGCTTGTTTAAACTTTTCTACTTCCTCTGAAATATTAAATTTATCCCAAATTTTTTGATGATACTTTTTGCCAGTATCCTCAAAAAAGACTTTAACTTCGTCGTTTTGCATGAGATGAAAGATTGCGTATCTTAATGCAACAAAACAAGTTTCAACATCATTACTTGAAATAATAATCCCAACATTCATTATGTTTGTTTCTCTATAAATGATAATCTCCAGTAGCCTCTGGTTGATATAAGATTTCTTCAACCTTCAATTTCGCTATCCCTCCTGGAACCTTCCATTTAATAATATCTCCAGTTTTATAGCCAAGTAAAGCAGTGCCTATGGGTGCTAAAATCGAGATTTTACCTTCAGTAGCGTTAGCGTTGTCGGGGAAAACTAAGCAATAAATCATTTTTTCTTGAGTATCCATATCCTGGAGCCGAATCTTAGAATTCATCGTAATAATATTGTTAGGAATATCTTGAGATTTAACTACCTTTCCCCGTGTTAATTCATTCTCTAATTCCTTTAAATACTTTTCGTCTTCATTACCAAACTCTCTTGCTACCATAATCAATTCTTTTAACCGTTTTAAATCATTATCGGTAATGTAAATTAGTTTTTTTGACATAATCCCATTCTCCTTATTTTACTCTTAATAAAAACTATATTATCATAATTTTATCTCATCTAACATTCAAGCTCACCGACTGGGGTGAACTTCATTTGCGCGCTCTTACCAGTTAGGTGAAGTGCGTTGTTAGCATTTTATATTTAACAATTTTTAAAAATAGTATTCAAGATTACTTTCTGAATTTCCAAAATAATTATAATTTTCTAATTTTAAACCCTTATTTTTCAATGCAGTCTTCACAATATGTTTATTATAAATATGTACATCTTCACAATTAAGATACTCATCTACATCCATCCACTTTGCTTCAATTATTTCATGTGAATCAACGATACTGATCTCTTTTGAAAGTGCTTTTGCACTACAAACTATATACATGTTAGCTTTCTCAAATTGAAATTGAGGAAAATGCCCCAAGCTAACAATCGAATCTAATTCGATTTTTATTCCTGTTTCTTCCAGCACCTCTCTTTGAAGTGCTTGTGAGATTGTTTCTTTATCATTAATGTGTCCGCCTGGGAGACTGTATTTTCTCCAGATTCTGCTTTTTATAACTAAAAGCTTATGATCATCAATTACTACAGCCCCAACACCTATAGTATGGTTTACCGCCGGTGGCATTATCGAGTTATTGATGGGTTTTTTAAACATTGTTATATCTGTTTCATTGCAATGATGAAAAACAAACTTATACTTTGAAAGTAATGGAATCATGTGAGATTTTTCTATCGGAAGTTTTACCCATAACAATTTTTTATCTTTTGTGTTTTCTATAATATTTATTAGTTCTTTTTCAAATGCATTTACGTCATTTGGGATGCTCGCATTATCTAGTGTAATGCCATCATATTTATCTTTTGTTAAATTGATCGATGTAAAATTATATCTTTCTGTCATATTTATTCCTTATGACACCCGAAATCAGCGGCGCTTTAGCGTCCGCTGGATTGAGATGTTATAATTTGTATTTTTTCAATTGTTTTTTTGCCGTTTTAATGAATTGTCCGAAAGTGCGATCTTTTTCTCTTTTTTCAAGTTTAGTCATAGTGTTGTATTCATTTTCTTTTATTAGCTTGACATAGTTTTCATATTTACTTTTATCCAAACAACCTGAAGATATGGCTTCCAGCACGGCACATCCCGGTTCATTGATATGGCAGCAATCTGAAAATTTACATTTTTTTGACAGTTCGTAAATTTCAGAGAAAACACTTTTTATGCCTGTTTCTGAGTCCAATACTCCAATTTCACGCATTCCAGGATTATCAATTAAAATGCCTCTATTTTCTAATATGAATAACTCTCTATGTGTAGTAATATGTTTACCTCTATTTGTGCTTGAGCTTATTTCTGCAGTCTTGATTATATTTTCACCTAAAAGCATATTTATGATTGATGATTTTCCCACGCCAGAGGAGCCTAGGAAGCAATACGTTAGTCCTTTTTCCATGCTATTTATTAAGCTATCAATACCTTTATCTGTGATAATGCTGGTTGCATAGAACTCAATATCCGTGAATCTCTTTTTTATCTCAGACATTTTCATATCTAATTCATTTTCTGACAATAAATCAGTTTTATTTAAAATAATTATTGGTTTTATGTTCTCTGATTTTGCAAGTGCAATGTATCTTTCAAATCTATTTAAATTATAATCCCTATCGGGAGATTGAATGATTAAAGCAATATCAATATTTGAAGCAATTAGTTGTGCGTCCGAATTGCTTACAGCTTTTCTTATTAATGCTGTTTTTCTGGGGAGTATTTCATGTATGACAGCTTGTTTTTCATCAAGAACTGTTATTAAAACCCAGTCTCCAACTGCTGGATAATCTTCCCGAGATGAAGCTGTAAATATCATTTTGCCAGTTATTCTTGCTGATAATTCAGCTATTTCATTTCTTAAAATATACAATTCCTTATGTTCTGCAATAATTCGAGCTGCTGCAAGACTTTTATCTGCTGAATTTTTCCGATTATTATCAAAGAAATCATTATAGCCGATATCTTCTAAATTAATTTTTCTAATGTCTTTTTTCATGATTATTTAATTATAACCGTAATAATTACCTACTGGGTTGGGCTACTTTGCGCGCTCCCTCCAGTTAGGTGGATTTACTTGTTAGAAATTTTATTTTTCTTTTTTATCCAATAACACCCCAAGAGTCCACTCAAAAACATAAAGATTGTTGATGGTTCGGGGATGACAGTTCCATAAATATCCCAATGGCCATTACGGTTATCTTCCCAAGCTATCATATTACGATAAATAGCAGGATTTTTTTGATCAAAAGGATCGTTTGTAATTTGAAACTCCTCTCCAGCATTAATATCATATCCAAAAATATCCCAGTTGCCGTACCTATCTTCACTCCAAACTAAAAAATCCCCCCATATTTTCAGCCCTTCTTTATTACCATAATCATTTACTGCAAAATTCATAGGGATATCAGTTTCAATATTATATCCTAAAATTGATGCTTTCCCAGCAAATCCTTCAACCCATACAACTGTATTTTCAAAAGCATCCGGAGTGTCTTTCCATATTACCCTGTCTACGATTTGGAGTTCTGTATTTTGAGAGAGATCATAAACATACACTCCATCTAAATCTGAAGTCACAACATTATTTTCCCAGATTGCTGCATCATTATTTACAAAATGTGGATTTGAAATCATGGTTTCTGTATCTGTCTCTAAATCATAAATAGAAAAATTACTATGAGTTCTCCAGATCACTTTTTTGTCGTAAATAGAGGGGGCGGGGCGAAAAGAAAAGTAATAACTCATATCATATGATAAACTTTTTGTAGCAGACGTAACCGTGTTATAATTGTAAACCTCTAGACTTGTGCCCCAAATAAGGTTATTTGAGAAGAAGTCAATGCTTCCAGCGGGAGAATTATGAACAAATTGATCCGTTTTTTCTGTTAAATTATTCAAATATACGTCATAGTATCGATTAATCCCATCATTAAAATATGGATTTACATTTTTCCTGTAAGCTAAATAATTTCCATAAATCACAGGCATTTGTTCATCTGAATCTACGTGGCTGGTTATCGAAAATTCCTCAAAACCAAACGAATAGTTGCAAATAAACAGTATACTGCCTATTGTTATCAAAATATATTTTTTCATATTTTTAATTTCTTATTATTGTTCGTTTCTAACAATTAATATGCGTAATACGCAATTTATAAAACTTCAAGATATATTATACTTTAAAAAGATTAAAAATACTAATAAACAATCCATATTTTCATTGAATAGTTCCGCAATGGTAGTATAATATCAGCATATACGGAATCGGTATAATGTGGAAAATTTGGCAGGGGGAGAAAATGTACGAGAATGTATTACCGGATTTTCAGAGATTTTTGTTAGATAAGAAGTTTGTTACTTCTAAATATGTATCATATTACGCGGTGTGGGTGGATAAGTTTTTGAAGTTTTCCCAAACACATGCCGACTTGTCTTTTCTTGAACGGCAAAGCAAATTTTTTTCTCTTTTAGAAGGAATTGACGGGAAAGACTGGCAGTTACACCAGGCTCAGGAGGCTTTAAAAATCTATTTTGAACAGTTCCAAAATGATGAATCTTTCGAATCGAAGCCTGATTCCCTGGGAGCAGGGAAGGGGGCGGATAATTATGAACGTGTTATCAAAAAAGCCCGTGATCTTATTCGGATCAAACATTATTCTTATAGCACCGAACGTACATATATTGACTGGATAAGAAAATTTTTTGGATATATTATTGAAATAAAGCAGAAAGATATTATGCCGAATAGTCTTTCTGAGGGTGAAGTTACGGATTTTCTAACATATCTTGCGGTTAATAAGCGTGTTTCTTCGTCTACCCAAAATCAGGCTTTTAACGCTATATTATTTTTATTCCGTGAGGTGTTAAATATCAAGCTTGATAATTTAAACAAATCAGTGAGGGCAAAACGTGGGCAGAGATTACCGGTAGTTTTATCAGTTAATGAGGTGCAGACTTTGTTAGAAGAATTGAAGGGGAGAAATAAGTTAATTGCGTATTTGCTTTATGGCTCAGGGCTCCGACTGATGGAACTGGCCCGGTTACGTGTTCAGGATGTAGATTTCGATAGCGCCCTAATTTTTGTGAGAGCGGCAAAAGGTAATAAAGACAGGAAGACTATCTTACCTCAGATAGCTAGGGAGTCGCTTAAGCAGCAGTTAGAAGAGGTTAAAAAGCTGCATGAGAAAGACTTAGCGGCTGGTTACGGTGAAGTGTATTTGCCTGATGGATTAGCTCGTAAATATCCGAAAGCAGGCAGAGAATGGCGGTGGCAGTATATCTTCCCCTCTGTAAAGTTATCTATTGATCCTCGTGGCGGCAAGATTCGGCGACACCATATTAACGAGACTTCCATTCAAAAGGCGATACGCAATGCTTTGAATAGTGCTGGCATTATTAAGCACGCAAGTGTTCATACATTGCGGCATTCATTTGCTACACATCTTTTGATGAAAGGGGTTAATATCCGGGAAATTCAAGATCTGCTTGGGCATAAACATGTAGAGACGACAATGATTTATACTCATGTTATTCGCAATATGTCCAATGCTCCGCAGAGTCCGCTTGATAGTTTGTATGAAAATGTTTCTGAGGAACAGGTATGCAGATAGATGTGAGCGAACAAAAAATAACTACAATTCTCCGCCCAACGGGCATTAATTTGGCTCCTTATGTGATTAATCCTTATCAGGGGTGTCAGCTTGGATGCCTTTTTTGTTATGCCCAGTTTAGTAAGGTGGCGCGTAGGGAAGGAAAGCCATGGGGGAGTTATGTAAAGGTAAAGGTTAATGCGCTTGAAGTGCTGGAGCGGGAATTAGATGTTGTGCAGCCAAAGAAGGTATTACTTGGCTCTACCACAGAATGTTTTCAGCCGGTGGAAAAAAAGCACAAGCTTACAGAAGCTATTTTAGAAGTACTCAATAAAAGGGAAATACCTTACGTGATATTAACTAGATCCCTGCTGATTGGTGATTATATTCCTTTGTTAAAAAAAGGGAAGTGTGAAGCAGTATATTTTACGATCGATACTTTGCCGGAGAATATACGGCAAAAATTTCAGCCATATGCTTGTTCGGTAAAACAGAGCATTGATATATTAAATAAGCTTATTGAAAATAAGATTAATGTGATAGCTTATTTTTGTCCAATAATGCCCTGGCTTTTCGAGTGTGAAGATGTATTTACTCAGGTAAGGGGAGTAGATAAAGCAGAATTTGAGATTATGAATTTTAAAATGGCGGGTATGGATAAGATAATAAGCTGTATAAAAGATACTTACCCTGAACAAGTGGATAATTATATGCGTTTAGCGAAAGATAGTGGTTTTTATGAGGGAACGATAGGGAAACTTAAAGAATGTATAGATAACGCAGCAAAAGGATGTTTTAAAGATATTAAAATTCATAATCATGGTTTTGAAGATTTTTTTCAGAATGTGTACTAGAGCGTCTTACTTAAAAAATCAAGAATTATCCTGCCTATAGATGCTGTATCATCTGGCGCGAGAATATTCCCGGCAAGAACGTGATTTTCCGGGTCCTGAGAGTTTTCTATCCGAACAATTTGTTTTAAATCTGGTTTTATCTTCGAATATATATTTTCTGTGGCTTGAGGGAGTACAACCTGGTCGTGACTGGAGAAGATGAAAAGTATGGGGTGTTTCACTTTCTCAGGGTTACAACTTTTAACTAATCGAACAAGTTTAGCTAGAGTTACCAGGGTAACTGTGGGATACTTCATTGTCCAGTATTTTGTCTGCTGGGGGTTTTGGGCTTTCCAAGTGTAGTCTTTGCCGGAGAATAAAGGGACGATTAGTTTTGCACAAGGTAAATTCAGCATTTTTGCCCGTGGATCGTTAATCCCAAAGTTAGGAGATAATAATATAAACCCTAAAATATTGTTGGCATACTTACTTGTGGCTAGCCACATCGCCAATGTTGATCCGGTGGATATACCGATAACAATGACTTTTTTGCCGATATGTTGTCCTATTTCAATTGCTTCTACAGTATCACTTAGCCAATCTGTAACAGATGCTTCTCCTAAAGCATGGCCGGGTCTTCCGTGCCCAGTTAATCTAGTACAAAAAAGGTTGGCATTCAATTTTTTTGCTATATTTTCACAGAGGGGTGATGTATCTTGTCGGCTGGATGAAAAGCCATGCAAATAGATGATTGAAAGGGGAGTTTGGTCTTTTTTATCAGGGTTGCTCCAGAAGATTGTTTTTTCTGTGCAGGGACGTATATCAGAAAATTTGCCTTCAGATTTTTTTAAATAAGCTTCTAAATCTTCTGAGAAGTTGAATGTTTTAATTTTAGAAATCATTGTTGCTATGCGTAGATACACAGACGTGACATTTTATGCAGACATCCTGATCCTTCACATAGTTAATAAGCTGCTGTTGATATTCTTTATTCCCCATGTCATTTACATGCAGGCTTGCCGGTCCGTGACAGGATTCGCATTGTTTAAATCTAAGATTAGGAGTGGATTCGGCATCTTTAAATCCGCCGGGTTCTCCGTATCCGGTGGTATGGCATTTTAAACATTCCGGGTTTTCGGTTTCTCCGCGCATTTCTAATACTTTCCAGGCTTTTTTGAATTTTCGTTTAAAAAAGTCTTCATAACGTTGGGGGTGACAGGCTTTACATGTCTCTGCTCCGACATAAGTTCCTTGTTCCTGAGATATGGCTTCTTGGGCTATTATCGGAATAGAGAAAACAAAAACCAGAATAATGCTTAATATGATTTTACCTAACGTTTGGAAAACTTTTTTCTCCATTTATTTACTCCTTATCCTCTTGTAATAAACTTTTTAACTAGTTCTTGTAAGTTGACTGCAGTTGCTGCTAGTTCCTGCGCACTGGAAGCCATTTCTTCCATACTGGCAGTCATTTCTTCTACGGAGCTTGATGTTTCTTGTATCGAGGCAGCTGATTCCTCAGAAATAGTCGCAACTTCGGCAATGCTGTTTTTTGCAGATAAAGTGTCATTTATTTGATGTTCGCTTGCAGTAGCTATTTGTTTTACTTGTGTAGCAGCTACTTCCGCGGCTTGAAAGATTTTTCCCAGAGCTTTTCGTACCTGTTCAATAATTAATCGTCCTTCTTCGACTTCCTTAGTTGCGTTTTTAACTGAATCTACGGCTTGAAAAGTTTCATTTTGTATGTTCTTGATCAATGAACCGATTTGATCTGCAGCTTGTGCGGAATTCTCTGCAAGTTTTCTCACTTCTTCGGCTACTACGGCAAAACCTCGTCCGGCTTCTCCGGCCCGAGCTGCTTCAATTGCCGCGTTTAACGCTAATAAGTTTGTTTGATCGGCAATATTTGTAATCACTTCTACAATCCGGCCGATTTCCTGGGAACGGTCTCCTAATTGTTCTACAACCGTAGCGATTTGATTAGCTGAGTCAGTAATGCGTATTGTTTTAGCTACAGCTTGCTGTGATGCTATCATTCCTTCCTGAGCAAGTTCAGACGTTTGGTTTGTTGCACTAGCTCCTTCTTTTGCGTTGTGAGCTACTTGGTTAACTGATTCTACTACTTTCGCAATGATGCTTGATGTTTCTTCACTGCGTTTTGCCTGTGTGCTAATACCTTGGCTTACTTGTTGGATAGTAGAGGAGACTTCTTGTGTGGATGCGTTGATTTGTTCTGCGGAACTGGATACTCCCTGCGCTGAATTACTTACTTTATCCGCAGTATTTTTTACTTCTACAATGATGTTATGCAAGGTATCAATCATTTTGTTAAAAGAGCCGGAAAGCCTTCCTAACTCATCATCAGTTTCTACGTTCAAAAGCTGTGTTAAATCTCCTCCTTGTGCTGCCAGATCTCCGGTAAACTTTTCTATTTTAATTAGAGGATTAAGTATAGACTTAGCTAACAATATAATAATAACAGTAGTAATAATTAATCCTAAAAAAGAAATTGCAATGTTTCGATTGCGTGCAGCAGCAATTGCTTTATCTACCGGAACAAAATCCTTAGCAATGCGTAATGCTCCTAAAATAGGGTTAGCTGATCCATGACATGTATTACAGACTTTCTCGTTGTGTATCGGGTGTAAATCTTCGTATATTTTTGTATTGGTTCTTTTTCTTGTGACAACTCCTTGTTTGGGCTTGGCTTTTTCAGGATTTGACAACATTTCCAAAAGAGATTGAGACATTGTCTTTTTTTCCAGAAGGTCATGCTCAGTACTTCTTTTTATAATGCCCTGGTCATTAACAAGATGGATTACTAATCCTTCATTTCCTTCATGTATTAATTCGAATTGTTTTTGGATTATTTCTTGTTCTCCTTGAAGCATAGGATAGCGGATCGCTCCAAGGACAGTACTGGCTAAAGCTTTCGCGTTTTCTTCTTCGCTTTTGGATATAGAATTAGACTGATAAGCTGTATTTGTTATGGCCAGAATAGAGAAGATAATAATTAATACTGCTCCTATTCCCGCAGCAATTTTGCCACCTAATGATTTTTTGACAAATTCTAACATAATTCCTCCTTTTTACTTAATTCGTTAAGTATTACGCACGTTTTCTGTTTGTACACCAGAGTCGTTTAATACCAGGCTTATAAGCTTTGGCATTATTTTTTTTAGTGTGGGTGACAACCCTATATTTAGTTTTACATCTGCCGGTTCTACAGCAAAGATAGTTATATCTTTTTTCATGTTAAGTTGACGCATGGTCACAAATAAGTCTTTTAAGCTTATCTCATGTAAAGACATAGATCCAAGAGCAGGGGAGTCCTGTTCATAATCTTCAGGACGAAGTTTATAAATCGCTCCTTTTTCTCCATTGCTTTGAACTGCGTCGACTATTATAATTTTTTCTACTTTTTCTATATATGGTATAAGTTCAATGCCGCCGGTTCCGCCGTCAAGGAGTTCGATATCATTTGGCAGCTTTTTCTTTTTTAATGTTTCAATAAAATGTACACCAACACCTTCATCTGCCAGCAAGATGTTACCGCATCCAATAATTAATGTCATAGTTTTATTATGCTACACGGAAATTTTTTATTTCTCCGCTGGGTTTAATAAGATGTACGGTACAAGCTAGGCACGGATCAAAAGAACGAACTACTCGTGCAATTTCAATCGGATTATCTGCATCTGCTACTGGTGTTCCGATCAGTGCTTCTTCGATCGGGCCGCGGACTCCGGCATCATCCCGCGGAGATACATTCCATACTGTGGGAGTAATCACCTGGTAATTGGCTGTTTTTGATTTTTCTACTTTTACCCAGTGGCCTAATGCTCCGCGCGGTGCTTCGGTTAATCCAATACCGTAATTTTCTTTGGGTAATTTTTCTGCTTTATAGGTTGATTCATCTAATCTTAATTCAGTTGCCCATCCTTCTAAGACATCCGCGATTTTTTTTGCTTCTAAGGCTCTTGCTGCATGCCGGTCAATTACAGATATGCCGGATTGGTAATCACCATTTACCCACATACGTGCTAAAGGTCCGACTTCGCAGGGTTTTCCGTCATAGCGGGCGGCTTTGCCCCATGTATACGCGTTTTCTTTATCCGGCATTGGGTCGGTAGCTCCGTCTTTAGGATTTTTTCTGCTGGATTCGTTTTTGTACCAGGAGTACATAAGATCTTCAGATATCTTATCAGGATCTAAAGGTATTGATTCATTGTTAATGTATGCACCTCTGCCTAGAAGTTTTTTCAGGCCTTTTTTATTTAAGTCAAATACTCCGTAGGCAAGAAGATTCCCGTGGCCTTTGCCTATTTCCTTATAATCTTTATAAACATCAGCAACTGCTAATACGTCCGGGATATAGATATTATCAATAAATGCTTTAACTTTTTTTAGACGCCAGATATAACCTGCGATTTTATCAACGGATGGTTTTTCCGATACTCCGCCTAACATAAAACCTACATGATGTGGTGCTTTGCCTGTCCACATCGCGCGCATTTCATGGGCTAACATGCGGATTTTCAGAGCTTCCAGATAGTGTTCTACACAAGCAGCATTAATTTTTTCTGGCAAACGAAAATCTCCGGTATAGCGGGGGATGAAGGGAGGAACCGATGGCCCCTGGACAAAATCAAGTGCAGCTAAGTGATAGAAATGTAATATATGGGAATGTAAATAATTTGCGCCAAGTGCAAGGTTTCGAATTATTCGCGCGTTTTCCGGGATATTGGCTCCGGCAGCGTTTTCTACGCATAGTACACTAGCGGTGGCATGAGCGCATGAACATACGCCGCATATTCTTTGTGTCAGGTGAATAGCGTCACGTGGATCTCTGCCTTTTAAGATTGTTTCAAAACCACGAAACATATTTGCTTTACACCGGGCATCAATAACTTTATCATTCTCAACTTCGACTTCTACACCCAAATGCCCCTCTATCCTGGTTATTGGATCAATTACTATTTTTTTGGACATAAATTCCCCTTCATGCTATAAAAGTTTTAGATTCTTTATTTGGCCATTTTTCTTTAGGTAATGCAGTATACAGTGATCCAGTTCCATCCGGAAAGTTCGGAGCGCAGCAGCCGATACACATACCGCCGTTTCCAATACACCAGTTCACTCCGTTGTTCCATCTGCGGGAAGGGCAGTCAGAATTGGTGACCGGACCTTTACATCCTAATTGGATTAAGCATCCTTCTTCTCCGAAATTAGAAGCGTATTGTCCGTCAGCAAAATAATAATATCTGGGACAGTTTTCATGAATGGTTTGACCGAAAAACATAACCGGACGTCCATATGTGTCTAAGTCCGGCATGCCGTAAAGCAATACATGCACCAGTGTGCCGACGATCCAATCCGGATGGGCTGGACAGCCGGGAATATTTACCACAGGTTTTCCTAAGAATTCACTTACAGACATTGCTCCGGTTGGATTAGGCTTTGCCGCGGGAATTCCTCCAAAAGCAGCACATGCGCCGACAGCGACAATAGCTGCGGCATGTGGAGCCAAATCTTTTAGAGTATCAGCTAAGGTGATATGTTTGCCATCGTTTTCTCCGATAACACAGTATTCACCGTTTCCTTTGGTTGGAATTGATCCTTCTACGATCAGAATGAATTTACCGGAAGCATCTTTTTTTACATCTTCTAAAGTTTGATTGGCAGTTTCGCCGGTTGCAGCCATAATCGTAGCATGATAACGCAGGCTTATTACTTTTAGTAATACTTCAGATATGCTGGGATGAGTTGTATTAAGCAAGGATACGGAGCATCCGCTGTCGCTTTGTCCTTGCAGCCAGATTACCGGAGGGTTGCCATCTGCAGCATTTTCCAGAGCTGCGACTACTTCCGGCACATATAATTGCGAGATTCCAACTCCTGCGGCTGAACTAGCGCAGAGTTTAAAAAATTCTCTACGGGTTAATTTCATTATGTCCCCCTTTCTTCAATGAGCACCTAACTTATGGAGTAGTAATGAACATAAGTTATTATGCGAATTGAATCCGCCAATTTTTGTGGCGGAATATTAAAATAAGCTCCCCTAATAATAATAATTAATATAATTACTTATATATTAAATTAAAAAAACACATATTGTCAAGTACTCTTTGATGTGATATTCAGATAGATTTTTTATTCTTTTTCAATGTCTATCTTCGAGGAACGAAATTTCTTTTTTTCCCCGTGGATTTTTTTTAATTTTAGGACTTTTTCCTGAGCGCGTTTAGAGCGTTTTCGTTTTTGACGTTTGATTTTTGCGATGCGTTTTTGTTCGTCGCTTTTTTTACCTAATAAGAGATTCTCAATTTTTTTAGCCAGAGTTTTGCGGGCCAGAAAACGATTAAGTGCTTGAGAACGTTCTCTTTGGCATTTTACTTCTACTCTGGTAGGAATGTGTTTTAAATAAACACAGGTTGAGGTTTTGTTTACTTTTTGTCCCCCTGGTCCTTGGGCACGGATAAATTGTTCTTCTAGATCAGCTTCTTTGATATTCAGCTTATCCATTAAGTCTAAAAGCATTTTTATTTTTTCTTGGCTTACGCCAAACTTTGATAAAGACATAATTATATAATAACATAAAAACGGAAAAACTTGTTGATACTTTTAGATTATATTGCTAAAATAATTTACAAGATTTTATAAGAATTCAAGAGAGATGATTGCGCAAAAACTGAAAATACCAACGATTAGCTGTGGTGCTGGATCTGCTTGTGCAAAGTGTGGTTTAACACGAACCAATAAATTTCCTGTCTATTTCTTGTCTTTGAGAAATCTTTTTGTTAAAATATTATTTTGAAGGGATATTATAGGGAAAAAATGGAAGAGAAAAATCTGCCTGATTCGCAATTACTCAAAAAACTGCAAGCTCTGCGTAAAAAGATGGTTGGTATTGATCGTATTCGTATTGGGCAAAAGCGGACTCAAGATGCGCTATATGAAATTCTGGAGCTTTATCAGACTTTGGTTGATATTTCCCCGGATGCGGTAGTATTGCTTGACTTGCAGGGCAGGGTTATTATGGTGAATGATCATGCCTTGCAGTTGCATGGATATGCTGGTCCGGACGAAGTTATAGGGAAAGATGTTTTCGAGTTTTTTATTGAGCAAGACCGTGAACGTGGCCGGAAAGATTTTTATCGGATAATAAAAGATGGATCGATTCTTCGAGAAGAATACACGTTGCTTAAAAAAGACAGCAGTACTCTTTTTGCGGATGTTACTGCGTCTATAATTCAGGATAAAGACGGCTATCCTCTGGCGGTTATTTCCATAAGCCGGGATATTTCTGAACGTAAGCAAATGGAAAACAAACTGAGTAGTAATGAAAGTATGTTTAGAGCTGTAATTGAAGCGACAATAGATGGAATTCTGGTTGTAGACGGAAAAGGGAAAGTTTGCCATTATAACGCGCGTTTTGCGGATATGTGGCAAATTCCGGAAGCACTTTTAGATATGCAGGATGATGAAAAACTTCTTGAGTATGTTCTTGATCAATTAGCAGATCCGGATGCTTTTGTTGCTAAGGTTCATAACTTGTATAAAAGCAGGGAAGAAGATCGGGAGATTATTTACTTTAAGAACGGCAGGGTTTTTGAAAGATATTCAGCTCCTTTATTACAGAATAATGAAATAAGTGGTAGGGTTTGGAGTTTTAGAGATATTTCAGATCGTAGGAGTAAGTCAGGAGTAAAACAAGAATAGATATGCCTCAGGTAAAATTAGATATAAGACTGCTGGAGATGTCACAGAATGCGATTTCTTTGATATATAGTGCATGCAGGCAATGTTATTCGGCAAAATTTGCCGGCGATATTTTTAAAGAAGAAAAAGTAGCGATTGAACAACAAGAGGCTTTTGTAAAAGAGATCGTTGCTTCCGGTCATGAGAGTCCGTTAGAACATGTCAAATTTACTTTTGCTGTTCAGGGAATATCCCGCGCGCTTACGCACCAGCTGGTGCGACATAGACTTGCATCTTATTCTCAACAAAGTCAGCGTTATGTAAAAGAATCAGATTTCGATTATATTATTCCGGATTCCATAGAATCAGATCAAATATTAAAAGAAGAGTTTTTAAAAACTATGGAACTAATCCAGAAAAGTTATAATACATTGCTGGTGCGTTTTAAAGAAAAAGGTAAACAGGGAGAAAAGGCCAATCAGGATGCACGCTTTGTCCTGCCTCAGGCTGCGGAGACAAAGATTGTAGTTACTATGAATTGCCGGGAGTTGATACATTTTTTTAAGCATAGATGCTGTAGCCGGGCACAATGGGAGATCAGAATACTGGCCGATAAGATGTTGGAAATTTGTAAGGAACACTTGCTAAGTGTTTTTTCTGAAGCTGGAGCAAAGTGTGAGTCACTTGGATATTGCCTGGAGGGAGAGAAGTTTTGCTGTGGCAGGTATCCGGCGAAATAGTTGCCTTGACAATAAATCACTTTAGAGTATAATAAAAAAAGTTAAATATAATATCAGGTGTTTAGGAAAGACGGTGTGAATCCGTCGCGGTCCCGCCGCTGTAACCGGGGACGAAACTGCAGGATCTCAGACTAATGCAAATTCTGGGATAAAGTCACTGGGCTGAAGTATTAGCCTGGGAAGGCGCAGGAGTAGATCGATCTGGAAGTCAGAAGACCTGCCTGATATGGGGTAAAAATGGATTTTACCCCAGACATTTAATGGTATTGTCGTAGCGAGGGGGTAAAGTGTTGTTCAGCTGCAAGGCGTACGACTGAAGCTCCCGGAGGCGTACCCATTGTGGTACGACGAGGAAGCTGAGGAAGTGCAACGCTGTAGATGAATTGCAATTTGCACACGCAGTAGACAATGTTGTTAAATATCTGGGTTTATCCTCGCGGAAGGGTGAAGTAAATCAGGGTGCAATCCTTATGGCTGTTATGATAGCTGTAAGGATTTTTTTGTAGGGGCGAAACCATGTTTTCGCTTGGGATAAGATTATTTTATTATAAGGTGATGGAGTTTGAAATGTTTAAACATTTTCTTTTAGCAGTACAATTTCTAACGATAATTCCGATAAAAATCAAGGGCAAGGTTACAGATAGAGATATTGGTAAATCTCTACTGTTTTTTTCTGTGGTTGGTTTATTGATCGGCTGGGTCTTGGTGTGTGTGTTGGGACTGTTTAGCTTTTTGCCTTCGCTTGTGCTGGGTGCAATTCTGCTTATTACCAATATTGTTATTACAGGTGCTTTGCACTTAGATGGAGTTGCAGATACATGTGATGGATTATATGGTATGCAGCCAAAGGAAAAAGCATTGGAAATAATGAGAGACAGCCGTGTCGGGGCTATGGGAGTGGTTGGACTTATATGTTTATTGTTGTTAAAGTTTTCGTTGTTTTTTGTTATTGCGGATTCGATATTATGGAAAGCGTTGTTTTGTATGGGAATATTTTCCCGATGGGCTCAGGCCTTTGTTTGTTTTAAAAGCGCATATCCACGTAAAGAAGGTAAGGCAAAAATATTTATTGAAAATGCAGGTCGTAATGATGTTTTGGTAGGCGGTTATTTGACTGCATTTATATTTTTATTATTGAGCGGGATTAAAGGAATTGTGGTTTTGTTATTGGCGCTTGGTTGTGTTGTAGGGTTTAAATATTATGTGAAAAAGAGGATTGGCGGCATGACCGGCGATACAATCGGAGCGGTGAGTGAATTAGCCGAGGTCGCAGTGCTATTTTTCAGCATTACTTTAAATAGCGTATAGCGGATAGAAAAAACAGTGTAAGGTGATTAGTGGTTGCATTTTTGCTTTTGGTTTTTACTATACGCTTTACGCTAATCGCTATACGCTGGAGTTTATTATGGAGTTGTTTTTAATTCGTCATGCAGAAACAGATTGTAATAAAAATAAACGGTATTGCAGTTTTACAGATGTGGGGCTTAATGAAAAGGGGAAAGAACAGGCTTCTGCTTTGCAGGATAAAATGAAAGATTTTTCTGTGGATGAGATTTTTTGCAGTCCTTATCAGCGTACACAGGAAACTGCAAATCTTATATTTCCTGAGACGGAATTGGAAATGGATCCGGCTTTAAGGGAATTGAATTTTGGAAAATGGGAAGGCTTGAATTACGATGAGATTGTGCAAAATTACGGAGATCTGTATTCTCAGTGGCTGTTTGATCCGTATTTGAATAAACCGCCGCAAGGGGAAGCTCTGGGCGAGGTGGAAGATCGAGTGTTTGACTTTTTACAGCGTATTTATAAACAGTATGGTGAAAAAAAAATAGCTTGTGTTAGTCATGCTGGTCCGCTCAAAGTGATGATCTGTCAGCTGCTTAATAAAGGTAAAAAAGATTTTTGGAAGTTCTCGGTAAGTAATGCTTCGGTGAGTTATTTTAAATGTGATGAAAAGGGAGTGCTTTCTTACAATATAAATCTATTATGAAAAATATAATTTTTATTACCGGTTCAGTGCGCAGCGGCAAAAGTAATTATGCGGTTAAACTTGCCAAACAATCAAAGCAGAAAATTATTTTTCTTGCTACTTGTACGCCGGCGGACGCTGAAATGAAACAGCGTGTGCGGAAGCATAAAAAAAGTCGCCCCAAGAATTGGCAGACTATTGAGGAGCCAATTGACGTTATTTCTGTATTGAAACAGCTCAAAGATGATGAGTTAGTGATTTTTGATTGCCTTACCTTGTGGGTTTCTAACTTGTTATTATCCGGTTTTGAGGAAAAAGAAGTTATAAAAATAATAGAAAAATTTGTGGAACAACTTAAAATTAATAAAGCGAATGTAATTATTGTATCTAATGAAGTTGGGTGGGGAATAGTGCCGGAGAATAAGTTGGCGCGGGTGTTCCGGGATATTATCGGAACGGCGCATCAAAAGATTGCCAAGGTAAGCGATGAGGCATATCTAATGGTCGCTGGAATGCCAATGAAGATAAAAGGGGATGAAAAATGCAGAAAATAAAAGATACAGTTGGCAATATTAAAGTTCTTGATCAAGCTGCCATCAAAAAAGCCCAGTCAAAATTAGATAATCTGACTAAACCTTTGGGTAGTCTGGGCAGGCTGGAGGAATTGGCTAAGCAGATATCCGGCATGCACGGTAGCTTGGATTTTTCTTTAACGAATAAGGTGATATTTACGCTGGCTGGAGATCATGGCATTGCTGAAGAGGGAGTGAGCGCATTTCCTCAGGAAGTTACAGCGCAAATGGTATATAATTTTTTAAATTGCGGAGCAGGCATTAATGTTTTGGCGAGGCATGTAGGGGCGCGTGTTGTGGTCGGTGATTTGGGAGTAAAAGGTGAATTAGAGGATAAGGATAAGAGGCTTAAAATAAAAAAGGTTGCTCCGGGTACAAAGAATATGTGTAAAGAACCGGCAATGACGAAAGATCAGGCAGTACAAGCAATCGAAGCTGGAATAGAATTATTTGAGGAAGAATTGTCGAATGGTATTGATATTGTAGGTACAGGAGAAATGGGTATTGCCAATACTACTCCATCAAGTGCGATAGTTGCGGCAATAACAAAAGCCAAAGTAGTAGATATTACCGGTCGGGGCACAGGTATTAATGATCAGAGTTTTGTGCTAAAAATCAAAAAAATTGAAGAGGCATTAGCTTTGCATCAGCCGGATTCAATTGATGCTATTGATGTTTTATCTAAAGTGGGTGGTTTTGAAATCGGTGGGTTGTCTGGGATCATGCTTGCGGCGGCAGCACACAAAACACCTGTGGTTATTGATGGGTTTATCTCCGGGGCAGCAGCATTGATTGCTTATACACTTGAGCCAAAAGTAAAGGATTATATGATTGCAGCACATTGTTCGGTAGAAAAAGGACACAGAATAGCTCTAGATTATATGGGATTAAAACCTATTCTTGATCTTGATTTGAGATTAGGAGAAGGAACAGGCGCGGCATTAGCAATGAGCATCATTGAAGCTGGTGTGAAAATTATGAATGAAATGGCTACGTTTGATTCAGCCGGAGTTTCAAATCAGGAATAAAAATGGTAAAGCAGACGATTGTTACAGCTGTAGGAAAAAATAGAGCGGATGGCATGATGTTTTCCGGAGGGCTGGATACAAGTATTTTGGCGGCGGTAAATCCTGAAATGCCGGGTGTAAATGTAAGTTTGGAAAATTACAATACTGATGTGCCATACGCGCAACAGGTTGTTGAACATTGTAATTTGGATATACATTATAAAAAGATTTCGGTAGAGCAGGCGATAGAGGTAATTCCTGAGGTTATTAAAATCTTGCAGAGTTTTGATCCTGGTTTGCCGAATGATATTGCTGTGTATTTTGGGCTGAAATACGCCAAGGCGCAGGGGTGGAAGTCGATTATGACTGGAGATGCGGCAGATGAGTTGTTTGCCGGATATTCCTATATGAGAGATATGCTGGATTTGCAATGGTATATACGAAGATTGTCCAAGAAGATGTTTTTCAATTCTAATTTTCTGGGTGATTTTTTTGGAATAGAAATTAAACAGCCATTTATGGATAAGGGTGTTATTGATTGTGCTTTGTCTACTCCTATTGATCAGAAAATTAGAGAACGTGATGATATTGTTCATGGCAAATGGATTTTACGTAAGGCTTTTGAGGATTTACTTCCGGAGTCGATTGCTTGGCAGAGTAAACGTCCTTTAGAGTTTGGTTCTGGCATGACTCAGTTGCGGAAGATAATTTCAGATAGAATATCCGATGCTGAATATGAGCACAAGCAGAAGATGTATCCGGTTAAATTTTTCTGCAAAGAGCATTTATATTTTTATGAAATTTATAAAGAAGTTGTAGGAGATGTTCCAAAACCAAAACAAGATGAAATGGCATGTCCTGGGTGTAGTGCCGGATTAATGTCGGAATCTATTCATTGCCGGGTGTGTGGTTGGGTGAAATTATGAAGAAAGTATTTGTGTCATGGAGTGCGGGTAAAGATAGTTGTTTGGCTTTATATAGGATTAGAAACGAGTTTAATGTTGAATATCTCGTGAATATGGTGAGTGAAGATGGAAAACATTCGCGTTCGCATGGAGTTGATATAAATCTTATAAAACAACAAGCTGAAGCAATGGATATCCCGCTTGTACATAAGACAACATCGTGGCAGGAGTATGAAGATGTATTTAAAAGAACATTGTTGGATTTAAAGGCAGAAGGAATTGAATACGGTATTTTTGGGGATATAGATTTGCAGTTACATCGAGACTGGGAAGAAAAGGTATCTGTTTATGCAGGGATGGAGGCGGTTTTGCCGTTATGGCAGGGAGATAGGGAAAGTTTATTGAGAGAATTTATCGATGCTGAATTTAAGGCTGTAGTTGTTGTGGTAAATGAAAAATTTATGGATAAAAAATGGCTGGGTCGTGTAATTGACGATGAATTCATAATAAATTTAAAGAAACATGGCAATGTTGATTTGTGTGGAGAGAATGGGGAGTATCACACTTTTGTTTTTGATGGCCCGTTATTTAAAGAACCCGTAGGATTCAAGACGTCTGATATTATTCAAGCTGATGGATATTCTTTTTTGCAGTTACGTCCTTATTTATAGTGTAGGGGCGGACCTCTGTGTCCGCCCGGGAATAAAAAATAATATGATTCGTAAAATTGTTATAGTGGTGTTGTTATTGCTGATGGTTACTTCTGTGCAGGCTCAAGATGTCCCGCAAAGGATAATTTCTTTGGGGCCGCATTTGACGGAACAATTATACCTTTTGGGTGCAGAAGATAATATTGTAGGTGTGACTACATATTGTACTAATCCCCCGCGGGTACAGGAAAAAGAAAAAGTTGGTACGGTAGTAGAGGCGAACATTGAAAAGATTATTGCTTTAAGGCCTGATATTGTATTAACTATTCCGCTTACCGATATGAAGGCAAAGGAAAAACTGCGAAGTTTAGGTGTTGCTGTAAAGGAATTTCCTCAAGTGGCTAGCTTTTCAGAAATTTGCGAACAGTGTTTAGAATTAGGCAGACTTGTTGGTAAAAAATATAAGGCTAAGGAAATAATATCTGCAGCAAAAGAAAAGATGGCGCAAATTAGGCAGACGATTGAATCGGAAACTCCGCAAAAGGTTTTCATTCAGGTCGGCGCAAAGCCTTTATTTACAATGAATAAGGATTATTTCATTCATGATTTAGTTGAATGTGCTGGGGGTATAAATATCGCGGAGCATGCAAGTACGGGTATATTTTCCCGGGAAAAGGTGGTTGCAGTTAATCCTGATTTAATTGTTATTACAACAATGGGGATTGTTGGAGAGGATGAGAAAGAGGTGTGGCAGAGGTATGAAACAATTAGTGCTGTAAAAAAGAATAAGATTTTCATTATGGATTCGGATATGGTTTGTAGTCCAACTCCAAATAATTTTATTAATGCATTGGATAAGCTGGTTAAGTTTATGTATGGGCAAGAGGCATGAAAAAATGAAAACAAAAGTGGTTCATTGGGCAGTATGGATAGTTTTATTGGGATTGATTCTTTTGGGAATTAGTATTATTGCTTTAGTAAGCGGCACTACAGATATTTCCTTTTCAGAGATAATTCGATTGTTTCAATATAAGGATCTATCGAATCCGCATTATAGTATTATTTTTCAGATTCGTCTGCCGCGTATTTTATTGGGCTTTGCTGTGGGAAGTGCATTAAGCATAGCGGGTGTGATTTTGCAGGGGATGTTTCGCAATCCTTTAGTAGAGCCTTATACTTTGGGTATTTCCGGCGGAGCTGTTTTAGGGGTTTGCTTGATCGTAGTGTTTCGCTTGCATAAGTTGTTGGGGGTTATTGCGCTGCCAATTGCCGGTTCTTTGGGCGCGATATGTGTTGTGTTGTTAGTATATTTTTTAAGTATGCGTAAAGGCATGATAAAGATACAGGGGTTATTGCTTTCCGGGGTAATGATTAGTTTTATTTGTTCATCGTTAGTGATGTTAATTATGGCAGTTATGCGGGCTGAAGATGTGCATGGTATTATTTTTTGGATTATGGGGTCGCTTGAACAATCAAGCTGGTTTTTAATAAATAGTGTTACAGTTGTTTCCCTGATTGGGCTTGGGGTTGCGTATTGTTTTTGTCGGGATCTGAATGCGTTTTCTTTGGGAGAAGAGGGAGCGAAACATTTGGGAGTGAATACGGAGACAACAAAAAAGATACTTTTTTTGCTTGCTTCAATTCTTACGGGGATGAGTGTGTCGGTCGCGGGTGTGATTGGTTTTGTGGGACTGGTCATTCCTCATTTTATGCGCATATACGTAGGGAGTGATCATCGCATTCTGCTTGTTGCTTCGTCTTTGGCCGGGGCAGCATTTCTTATTGGATGTGATACACTGGCTCGGATAATTATTGCGCCGCAGGAATTGCCGGTGGGAGTGATCACCGGGATTGTCGGAGGAATTGTTTTTATTTACGCTTTGATTTGTAAAAAAGGGGTAAATAAATGTTAGAGATTAAAAAGCTTACTTGTGGATATAATCAGCAGTTTTTTTTAAAAGATATTGATGTTAATTTGCCGGGAGAGCAAATTGTTGGAGTTATCGGGCCGAATGGTTCGGGGAAGACTACCTTGCTCAGGGCAATATCAAGAGTTATTAATCCGGTTAGCGGGAGTATGTTTTTTGAAGGTAGAGATATTAATCTTATATCCGGGAAGGAAGTGGCAAGAAAGATTGCGGTAGTTTCGCAAGATATGGATATACCGTCTGAATTACAGGTAGAAGAATTTGTTGGGTTGGGCAGGATTCCGCATCAATCACGTTTTCAGTTTTTTCAGACAAAGCAGGATCAAGAAGTAGTTATGCAGGCATTGGAAGAAACCGGAACTGTAAAATTTAAAGATCGTGTTTTGGGAAGTTTAAGCGGTGGGGAGCGTCAACTGGTGGTTATTGCCAAGGCGTTGGCCCAGCAGCCGAAACTGCTTTTACTGGATGAGCCTACGGTATTTTTAGATATTTCTCATCAGGTAGAAATTCTTGATTTAATACGCAGGCTGCATAAAACTCAAAAACTGAGTATTATTGTTGTCTTGCATGAATTGAATTTAGCAAGTGAATATTGCGATAGGTTATTATTATTAAATAATGGGTGTTTGCATAGAGATGGGACTCCGGAACATGTTTTGGATTATCGAATTATTGAGCAGGTGTATAAAACAGCTGTGGTGGTGAAGGATAGTCCGGTTTCGGGGAAGCCATGTGTTTTCGTTGTGCCGGAAGAAGAAATGAATAGGGGTTAATTATGAAAAAAAATTTCATTGGAATGGTTCAGGTTTATACAGGAGAAGGTAAGGGGAAAACTACTGCAGCTGTTGGACTGGCGGTCAGAGCAACAGCGCAAAATTTGAAAGTGTGTTATGTGTCATTTCATAAAAATCCGTCACGCTGGCGTTATGGAGAAATAAAAGTTTTAAGGAAAATCGGGGTGGAGGTATTTCATTTTGCCAGAAAACATCCGTTTTGTGATAAAAATCCGGATAAAAACAGATTGTCCAAGGAATGTGATAAGGGCCTGAAGAAGATAAGAAGAATTTTTAATGAAAAAAAATATGATGTATTGATTGTTGATGAATTAAATATTTGTGTGCGCGATGGTTTTCTGAAAGAGGAAGATGTTCTGGCTTTGATTTTGGGAAAACCGAAACGTATGGAGCTGGTGATCACCGGTCGTGGTGCAACAAAAAAGATAATTAAGCATGCGGATTATGTAAGTTATATTAAAGAAGTAAAACATCCGTATCTAAAAGGGGCGTTGGCTAGGAGGGGGATAGAATATTAATTTCATAAGAAGGTGATGTGTATCGAAAGTATATAAGTTTAGGAATGTTTTTTATTGGGATATTTAATAATTCGGATAGGCAAAGGAACTCTCTGTGTGATTCAGGGGACTGCCCCGCAACGGTAATAATTTGGCTAATAGCCGATAGCTGATAGTTGATTTTAGGTTTTTATTTATAGACTATAAGCCATTAGCTATAAGCTGATTGAGTCCGGTCTATTGTGTATGCCGAATGAAGTTTCTTGAGTGGAATTTCTTCGGCACCCCGAAGAAGTAGCTGGAAATGGCTGCTGCATTCGGGGTTCGAGTAACATTCTCGAGGGAGGATAAAAAAATGAGGAATATGTTTATTTTACTAGGTATATTAATTTTTCTTTTAAATGTATGCACAGAGGGATGTGCCGAGCTTGAGTATGATCTGGGGCAAGTTATGATTACTCCGACAAAAACAGAGCAATATCAGTCGGATACCGGGGCATCAACTACGGTTATTAGCTCAGAATCTATCGTAAGTTCAGGACAGAAAACAGTTGCCGATGTATTGCGGCGTGTGCCGGGAGTTTCAATTACTCAGACCGGGGCTTTGGGCGGCAATGTTTCTGTTTATTTGCGGGGAGCAAAGCCAGGACATACGCTTGTTTTAATAGACGGGGTTGAAGTTAATGACCCGATTAGTGTGGATAGGGCATTTAATTTAGCTCATCTGACAACACACAATATTGAACGTATTGAAATTGTAAGAGGCGCACAAAGTACTTTGTATGGTTCAAATGCTATTGGCGGGGTAATTAATGTTATTACAAAAAAAGGCAAAGGAAAAATAATAACCGATGCTAGTTTAGAGGTAGGTTCACATAATACTTTTAATGAGACAGTGTCAATAAGAGGCAGTAATGATCGAATGAATTATTCTGTGGCTATAGCAAGGACGGATTCCGAAGGGATCTCTAGTGCCGCGGATGGAGTTGAAGAAGATGGGTATGAAAACACAACTGTATCAGCTTTGTTTGGGGTTAAGGTTTTAGAAGATAGTGAGTTCTTATTAATGACGCGGTACCATAATGCCGAGTTGGAATTTGATGATGCTAGTTATTCGGATGATCCTAATTATACTGGGAAGCATGAGCAGTTTAGTTCAAAAGTTGAATTTAATCAGCCAATCAATGAGGTTTGGGAGCATCGATTAGCGTATTCTTTTATGAATGTAGAAAAGTCGAATCGTGATTTAGCTGATGCTGTTGATGCTTCGGAAAATTTAGCGGATAGGTATATTGGATTTAATAATAAGGTTGAATGGCAGAATAATATTTCAATTATCAATAATACTTTGCAGACATGTGGTTTTGAGTATGAAGAAGAGAGAGCAACATTTGATTATCAGTTGAATGATTGGTGGGGATCTTCAATTGATAGACTTGATCGCAAGAATGTTGAAAATAAAGCTTATTTTTTGCAAAATCAATGGGATATTAGTAGTGCGGCATCGTTGCTCTTGGGTGTTCGCGCAGATGATCATGAGATTTTTGGAACAGAGACTACGTATAGAGTGTCTTCTGTATATGCTATTGATCAGACAAAAACACGTATAAAATTAAATTTTGGAACTGGTTTTCAGTCGCCGTCTATTTATCATCTTTATTCAAGTTATGGTAATGTGAACTTGAAGCCGGATGAAAGTACGAGTTATGATTTTGGATTTGAGCAGGAATTCCTGGAGGATAAAATATTTGCAGGTGCGACATTTTTTTATAATAGCTTTAATAATATGATAGATTTCGATTTGGTTGATTGGAAGTTTAAAAATATAGGCAAAGCAAAGACCAGCGGATTTGAGACAGAATCAAGGATTCAGTTTGCAGATAATTTTGGCACGGTTTTGAATTATACGCATATGAAAACTAAGGATAAAGATACAGGGTTAAAATTAGCGCGTCGACCGGAAAATGAGGTTAGTTTAATCTTGGATTGGTTTTTAATCAATAAAATAGATTTTAGTCTAACGGCTCGATATGTAGGTGCGCGCTGGAGCAATCCACTTAATACTCAGAAATTGAAAAAGTATGTTGCGGTTGACCTGTACGGTGCATATGCTGTTAACGATCAGATAGAATTATTTTCTAAGATTGTGAATCTGTTTGACCGACAATATCAGGAAGTTACAGGATATAATACTTTAGACAGATCTGTATACATGGGAGTAAAGGGGGCGTTCTGATAGATCATGGCGAGTAAACATACTGTAATCTATTCTTTTGTTTTTTCTTTAACAGTGCATGTGGTTGTTCTAGGTGCGTTCGGAGGGCTTTGGGATGTTTCTTTGAAGTCAGATGTTCCAGAAACTAATTTGGTAGAATTAGAAAGGACTATACCAGCTTCTTTACCGGAGATCAAGGTGTTGGGGGAAGTTCAGAAATTAGTTGCGGACCAAAAACCGGAAGAATCTGATTTGCAGGCTCAAGATATTCAGGAAGTATCTGAAAGTATAGACTCAAAAAATGAAGCTCAGGAAGCGATGCTGCGGTATCAGGATATGATCAAGCAAAAGATTGAATCATGCCGCAAGTATCCTTCTTGGGCACAACGTCGTAAAATGCAAGGCAGTACTTGTTTAGAATTTACAGTTCTATCTGACGGGACTTGTAAAAATACACGGGTAGTGGCCTCATCCGGTCATAAATCTCTAGATAAAGAAGCTGTGGAAAACATATGCCGCGCTAGCCCATTTCTACCTATACCCGCTCAAGTATATCAAGATTCTGTAACTATTCGTGTAGTGATCATGTTTGTCTTGAGTTGAGATTTGACAATATAAGGGTGAAAGCGGTACAATACGCTTATTATAAGATGTGCAGGATAATAAAGGGGAGAAATATGGCCAAGAAAGTACTGATATTGCTAGCCGAAGGCTTTGAAGAGATGGAGGCGGTAATTAGTATTGATATTTTAAGAAGAGCAGGTTTGGATGTAGTGACTGTTGCTATCGGAGGAGATCTTTTAGTTAGAAGTGCGCGAAATGTTACGATCAAGGCAGATGTTTATTTAAAAAATTACGAGGGGATTCCTGATGCAGTAGTATTGCCTGGAGGTACAGCGGGAGCTGAACGGTTGGCTGCTTCGGAAATAGTAATTGATTTAATTAAAACGTGTACAGCACAAGGGAAAACAGTTGCGGCAATTTGTGCTGCTCCGGCCATAGTTTTACCTAAGACCGGTGTTTTAGACGGAAAGAGAGCTACCTGTTATACAGATTGTGAAACAATGTTTAATTCTCAAATTACTTTTGTAAAGGAAGATGTGGTGGTGGACGGTAATATTATAACCAGCGCTGGGCCGGGAACAGCAATTGATTTTGCTTTAGCTGTTGTTGAAGTGTTGTTGGGCGAAGAAATTGTGGCAAAATTAAAAGAAAAGGCATTGATAAAATAGAAAGCGGGTAAATGCCATGAAGCAGAAACGGGTCTATGTAAGAATTGAGGATTTTATAGAAGTGGAATGTTCTTCGGAGGAATCTGGGGTTGTTACAATTTTCAAGACAAAGACAAGGGATATTAGTGCTGGAGGAATTAGAGTATATTTAACACATAAGCTTTATCCTCAGGATGAAATGCGTTTAAAGATTACTCTCCCCGGATATCGTAGATATATTAGTGCCGAAGCTTCGGTTGTGATTTCGGAATTGATAGGGGTAGTTGGTGATAAAGGACAGGATGAATTGTATGAAACACGTTTTAAATTTAAGAAGATGAATGCAGAGGCCAGAACGGATCTGATTCATTATATTCATAAATGTAAGAAGAAAAGAATGGATGCCAAAATAGGTTAGGAGATAAAATGAATGTATTGCATGCAAAATTGAATTTCTCTTTTTTATGCGATTATGCTATGGTAAGCCGGGAAGGCAAGCTAAGCATGAACGGGATTTTTGAAAATATAAATGTGCGTAAATTTCCTACCCATCATCCGTTGATGTTTGTGGTAGCTAATGTGGGTGGAGTTAATAATAAA
Organism: PVC group bacterium; assembly: GCA_024231215.1. GTDB lineage: Bacteria > Omnitrophota > Gorgyraeia > B26-G9 > B26-G9 > JAAEQR01. The sequence goes on from JAAEQR010000193.1 coordinate 30,688, forward strand.
GATAAATTTACCTGTGAACTTGTATCAGAAGAAAATTCTCAAACTAAGATGGCAGCAATTACAAGTGAAGTGGTAGTCGATCCTAATCGCAATTTTGGTTTTATTGGACAGTTTGTAAATGTGCGGTATGAAAAACCTGGTAAATATGAGCTAAAATTCTATATTGATAATAAAGAGATCGGTGTTCATAAGTTTCAGGTCAAACAAGTCTGACTTTTACCATTCCCTGAACTGCGTTTGTGCAATATATTGCGTCTGCTTTTTGCAAATCCTTCTCAGTAAGTATCTTTTCTCTGGTTTTTTCGGGGTTTTGTTTTAAAAAATATTCCCGGAATGTGCCGGGTAATAATCCGCAGGAAATAGGTGGAGTGTAAAAAACACCTTTTTTCTTAATGAAAATATTTGAGATAGTTCCTTCAGTTATTTCGTTTTTTTTATTAAGGAAGATAACATCATGAAACCCCTGCTGTTTATATCGTCGGTATTGATTGTTATAGAGTCTGCGCCGGGTGGTTTTATGATAAAAGAATGTATTATCTGAGTGTATTGTGTGCGGTGATAGTATTACCTGCGGGGTATCTGTTTTTGCTGGTTTTACTAGAGGGGTAGATGCTATAGTGAGTGCGCCGTTTTTATGTAGTAAGAGTCGTATTTTATAATTTTTATCCTGAGATAATCTTTTTACTTTTTCCCGCAGTTGTTTTTTTAGGAGGTTTTTATTGTAAACAAAACCAAAAAAACCAGCTGATTTTTTTAAGCGTTTCAGATGAAAAGCTAAAAGAGGGAATCCTTCAGTTTCTGACCAGAGTATTGTTTCAATGAGCTTGAAGGTTGGCTGCTTTAAGAACTGTGCTTTTAATTTGCACTCACTGTATTCAGATTGTGCTTTGGAACTATACGTTATTCCGCTGCCGATACCCATCTCACCTTTATTTTTTTGTAATAATATTGTGCGTATAGCTACATTGAATACGGTTTTTCTCGTTGGACTTATGAACCCGATAGAACCGGTATAGATATTTCTTTTTTCTTTCTCTATGTTTTTAATGATTTGCATGGTGTGTATCTTTGGTGCGCCGGTTATGGATCCGGAAGGAAAAATTCCGGAAAACAGCTGGTCCAGGGAAATATTTTTTTTAATTTTGCTGGTTACAGTAGATGTCATCTGGAGGAGTGTTTTGTATTCTTCTACGTTGAATATCTGAGAGGTTTTTACGCTGCCGGTTTTTGATATTTTTCCTAGATCATTACGCAAAAGATCAACGATCATGATATTTTCTGCTTTATTTTTCAGGTCATTTCTTAAATTATTTTTATTTATTTTATCTTCTTGTCGGGTTTTGCCTCTTTTGATTGTTCCCTTCATTGGTTTAACCGTTAAGTTGCAATTATTCTGTCTGAAAAATAATTCCGGAGAAAACGATAAAATATTAAAATCAGGATTACGGATAAAGGCACTGTAACTTACTGGTTGATTGTTACGCAGATCTTGGTATAAAGCAAAAGGAGAGCCTTTAAAATTGAATTTGTATTTCATCGTATGATTTACCTGATAAGTATCTCCGGCGCTTATAAGATGTTTAATTTTCTTTATATCATCAAGGTATTTACGACGGGAGATATTTAAATGCAGATTTTTTATTTTATGTTTTGCTTTTTTCTGTAAAGATTGAGATATTGCAGTAAAATCAAAATTGTTATTTATAAACTTGCCGGTTGTATGATTAAATATCAGCGGCTTTTTAAATATACCCATCCAGAGCAGAGGGAATGTAGAGCGTGTTTTAGATAAAAAAATATCTTCAAAAGAGTAGCCGGCTTCATAGGATAAAAATCCGCTGGCATAATATCCTTCATCTATGATTTTTTGTAACTGTCTCAGACAGGATTTTATGTTTTGTGGTTCATGAGAGCTGATTATATCCAGAGGATCGGTAAAAACATAAGATAGGAAGTTATCCTTGTCAACCAGTCTTGTGTCAAGAAAGACAAAAGTTTCTTTGTCTTTCAGCGAGTTTAATATTAGATCTGAGGGAGATATTTTATTCATTATTAATAGAAAAAACCATCCAAACGAATCTGGATGGTTACTATTCGGGGTAACCTGGGCATAATTCGTAATTTAAACAGAAAACATCTTAGTTTCGCTTATTAGTCCGTTTCGGGCTTTTTGATACTTCCAGAGAGAAAGACCGTTGTTGTATATTATGCCAAAGCCTGTTTTTGCAGATGCTCCCTGAGTTATAAGTAAGGCGTAGCCGTATTCATCAAAGTCTACATCGATATTTAACATTGCTGAAGTAACTGTGAGGACAGTCATAACACTCACACAGCAAAGGATAATTAACATGGAAAACATTGCAAGTGCTAATAAATCCAATGGGGTTGTTGAAATAGATATTTCGCGAAACATATAATGCTCCTTGTCGTCATTAAATTATCAAGTAAAGAATAGCATGAAATCACAAGGAATGCAAATTTCTTTTCAATATTGTTATCCTGGTGTACAATAGTATAATATAAAATAAAAATTGACATTATTAATAAAAAACACTAGAATTGGTAGATTAAATTCTAGGTTGGAAAACAAAGAGGTGGTAAATGCAGGTAAAAGACATAATGCAGACAAAGGTGATATCAGTTACCAGGGGGACAAATCTGGCGCAGCTACTTGGATTATTCAAGGATTTTCACAGTTTTCCGGTGGTGCCGGTGGTAGATGAAAATCAGGTGTTGATCGGTATTGTACGAATGCGTAATTTATTTGATGTGTTTAAACCGCATCATCAGGAGATCCTGATGCGTAATCCGTTATCCATGTTAAGCCATGAGCCTACAGATATATTTGATATAGATATCGAAGAGGGTATGGGTTTTTTGGTGATTGTTGCAGATATTATGGATCAGAAGATAGTGAAGGTGAAGGAGAGTCAGAGTTTAAAAGATGCGTATGATCTGATGCAGCTTCATAGCCGTGATGCAATACCCGTGGTAAATGCAGAAAAGCAATTAGTGGGTATTATCAGTATATTTGATATTTTAATGCAAATTTTCAGGGAAAAAGGTGTTGCTTAAACATGAATACTATATTAGGAATTGGATTTATTCTTATTGTCGGGCTTTTCTCGGCTAAGGCTGCAGAAAAGATTAAGACCCCGGCAATTACAGCGTATCTGGTGATCGGGATTGTGATCGGGCCTTGCGTGTTAAATTTTATGCCGGATAATATTATAAATATCTCAGGGATTATTTCGAATGTAGCTTTGAGTTTGATTGCCTTTAGTATCGGGCAGAATTTTTCTAAACGAACATTTCAGCAGGTGGGTAAGCAGGTGTTATGGATATCTATCCTGGAGGCTTTGGGAGCTTGGTTTGTTACGGTTACGGCATTGCTTTGTTTTAATGTTCCCGGATATATGGCACTTGTTTTTGGTGCTATAGCTGCAGCTAGTGCCCCGGCAGCAATTATTATGGTTGTACGTCAATATAAAGCAAGAGGCAAATTTGTAGATACTTTAATGGGCGTTGTTGCGCTTGATGATGCTTGGGGGTTGATCATTTTTTCTATTTCCCTGGCAGTGTCCAAAGCTATGTATCTTCATCTTTCGACAAGTATGGTTAGTGTTGTGCTGAAAGCTTTGCTGGAAATATGCGGTTCTTTTCTTCTCGGCGGCATTGCCGGAATACTTCTAAGTTATATTGGTCGATTAATAAAGAATAAAACCGAATTGCTTATTTATACTTTGGGGATTATTTTTATTACAACCGGTCTTGCTTTACATTTTCATGTATCTGTTCTTTTAAGCTGTATGTTCTTAGCGGCAGTTGTTGTTAATCTGAATAATGAAAGTTTCAAATACTTTGATGTTTTAGGTGATGTTGACTGGCCGATATATCTGATCTTTTTTGTGTTGGCTGGTGCCAGTTTAGAAATAGCGTTATTGGCAAAAATAGGTTTTATCGGAATTGTATATCTTGTGTTCAGAGTTATTGGAAAGTTTGCGGGGACATATTTCGGAGCAAAGATTTCAAATGCAGATAGTGATGTGAGCAAGTATTTAAGTCTTGGTCTTATGCCCCAGGCGGGGGTTGCTTTGGGTATGGCTTTAATCGCTAAAGATCAGTTTCCGGAAGTAGGTGGCCTTATTTTTACGACTGTGGCAGCTACAACTGTGGTATATGAAATAATCGGTCCGTTTTTTGTAAAAGTAGCTTTGCAAAAAACCAATCAGATTCATGCCTAATTTTCAATTCAGTATATTGTTTGTAATTTGGTGCTTGGGGTTTGGGGTTTTGACAGAGGGGGGTGGAGTTGCAGATAAAAGAGGTTATGCAGACAAAGGTGATATCAGTTACCAAGGGAACAAACCTGGCGCAGCTACTTGGGTTATTTAAAGATTTTCATAGTTTCCCGGTGGTGCCGGTAGTAGATGAAAATCAGGTGTTGATCGGTATTGTACGAATGCGTAATTTATTTGATGTGTTTAAACCGCATCATCAGGAGATCCTGATGCGTAATCCGTTATCCATGTTAAGCCATGAGCCTACTGATATATTTGATAGAGATATCGAAGAGGGGATGGGGTTTTTGGTGATTGCCGCAGATATTATGGATCAGAAGATAGTGAAAGTGAAGGAGAGTTATAGTTTAAAAGATGCATATGATTTGATGCAGCTTCACAGTCGAGATGCAATCCCCGTGGTAAATGCAGAAAAGCAATTAGTAGGTATTATAAGTGTGTTTGATATTTTAATGCAGATCTTTAGTGAAAAAGGAGTATCATAACGCATGAATGTCCTGTTAGGACTAAGTTTGATTTTTTTGCTTGGACTTTTTGCTTCTAAACTCGCAGAAAAGATCAAGACTCCGGCAATTACAGCCTATATTGTGATCGGTATCCTGATCGGTCCTTATGCTCTTCATTTTGTACCTAAAAGTGTTTTAAATGTCTCCGGATTTATTTCAAATTTGGCTTTAAGTTTCATTGCTTTTAGTATCGGCCAGAATTTTTCGCGCCAGGTTTTTCGGCAGATAGGCCGGCAGGTATTATGGATTTCTGCGTTGGCAGCATTTGGCGCGTGGTTATTTGTTGTCCTGGGGTTAAAAATTATCGGAATGCCTACCTATGTGGCGTTGATTTTCGGTGCGATTGCTACAGCTACGGCGCCGGCAGCTTTGATTATGATAGTCAGGCAGTATAAAGCTCGCGGGAAATTCACGGAAATATTGATGGGAGTTGTAGCGATTGATGATGCCTGGGGTCTTATTGTGTTTTCAGTATGCCTAGCCTTTGCTCGCAAAATACACTTTAATCATGTCTTAAGTATATCCCAAGTGATAAAGGCATCTTTATTGGAAATAGGTGGTTCTTTCTTATTAGGTATTTTTACCGGAATGATTTTTAAGGTGCTATCCAGACACATAAGAAATCCAAGGGATCTGTTGATCTTTACAATGGGGCTTATTTTGCTGACTGCGGGATTGGCTTTGCATTTTCATTTATCGGTGTTGCTTGCCTGTATGGTTCTGGCTGGAGTCATTGTTAATTTTCATAAAGAAAGTTTTCGTTTTTTTGAAGTCATGCAGAGCATTGATTGGCCGATATATTTATTGTTTTTTGTTCTTGCCGGAGCTAATCTTGAAATCGAACTCTTGGCAAAGGTTAGCGGCATCGGAGCTATGTATTTAATTATGAGAATAGCGGGTAAGATTATAGGTACTTATTTTGGAGCAATGATTGCCGGGGCGGACAATGATGTTAAGAATTATCTTGGGGTAGCACAAATGCCTCAAGCTGGTGTGGCTTTAGGTATGGCCTTGATCGCAAAGAGTACCTTTCCTGAATTAGGAAGCACAATTTTTACTGCAGTAGCGGCGACTACGATTATCTATGAAATTATAGGTCCTTATTTTGTAAAATATGCGTTGCAAAAGGCCGGGCAAATTCAGGGAGAGTAGAAGTATGGAAAATAATTTACATGAAAAATATATGAAAATTGCGATCAAAGAAGCGGAGGAAAATCTGGAAAAGCCAGATGGCGGACCGTTTGGAGCTTGTATTGTAAAAAATGACAAGGTGATTTCGGTTGCCAGGAATATGGTTTTAAGCAGCGATGCAACTGCGCATGCAGAGGTAAATGCCATACGTCTTGCCTCTGAAAAATTAGGTAAATATAATCTTTCCGGTTGTACTATATATTCTACTACAGAACCCTGTCCAATGTGTTTTTCAGCTATTCACTGGGCAAAGATCGATAAAGTGTTTTTCGGGACAAATATCGGCGATGTGAAAAGACTTGGTTTTAATGAATTGACGATACCGGTCTTTGCTATGAAAAAGATGGGCAAGAGCAAGGTGAAATTGCATGGGAATTTACTACTTGTGGAGTGTCGTGAGTTGCTTAATAAGTGGAAAGGTCTGAAGAAAAGAGTGGTTTACTGATTATCTTCACTTTATTTTTAATTTTTTGTCCTCTCTAGATGATTGTTTTTAAAGACAAAATTCCCGTCCTTATTGAAAAACTACCATATGTAATGTATACTTTAGCATGCTGTTTTAAGAAGTATTTTGTGAAGATTAATGTATTTTTCATAACATATTTATATTAAGTGACTTAAGATGAAAAAACATAAAATCATTATTAAAGTTTTAGCCATTTTTATAATTCAGCTACTTTTATTCCAAAAAGTAGGATTGATAGATAATGTCCAGCATTTTTCTCCTTCCGGTATTTGTGCTCAAAATATGCTAGCTCCAAAATTAACCCTGGATGAAGAGATACTGCAAGAAGCTTTTTCTAAATTCAATCAGAAGAATCAGTTAGGATATAATCCACGTGGGCATATTATCTATGAAAGGAGTTTTAAAGAAAGAAGCATCTTTTGGGCTTCACTGGTTGTTGCAGGAATTATTCATGTGCTATTTTTTATGGGTTCAAATATGATGGGGAATAAGCCCATAGAGATTACAAAGCAAGTTGATAAACAGATAGTTGTGGAAAAAGATAATAGTATAGAGCATAGCTCTGCAAATGTTATCAAAGCTAAGCCAGAGGCGAAAGAAGCAATTCAAGAGCTAGAAAATTATGATGGGGATCCGAAAAACTATTTTGAGGCAAAATATAATGCTAACAATATCGTAAAACAAATGAATGAATTAGGTGTTGATGAAAAAAATGTAGTTGATGGAATAATTCAGATATTAGGCCGGGCTGGAAAAAAAGGGGGTTTATTTGCCAACGATCAACTTATTGAAATAGCAAAGAAGTGGCCGGATTCAAAAAATTTGGCAATAGGTGCGGTAATAGAATCTTTGGTAGAAAGTGAAGAGGAAAATAGGTATTTAATATTTAGAGAAAATCAGTTGAAGTTTATATCTGAGGAAGCTGGTGAGGCGTCGGCTAAGAAATTAGCAGAGTATATAGATAAATATATTAGACATCCGAAAGAGCAAATTTATTATATGGGAGATATTCCCCTTATAATTGGCCCGGAGGTTACAGAAGAAATGCTTATAAGATCGGTAAAGTTATTAACAGATATAGGACCAAAAGCTGGAAATGAAAAAACTGTAAATTCACTTGTAAGGCTTCAGAAAGAGATATTAGCAGGTAATTTGGTATTTTCGTCTCATAAAGGCTTTGTATCTTATGAAGGATTTTTACCAGATATTGAAGCCGCATTGGTTGCTATAGGGGGTAATGAAGTTATTCGTACTCAGATCGAACTATGGATGACCATCAAGTCTTCTGGTAACAACAATATACATGTGGATTCCGAACTAAGTCCGGGAAGAGTATTAGACAAGATGATGCGGCAAGCAACTGACTATTTGTTGTTAGAGGGAAAAAATAAAAAATATATTCATTCTTTTTTGAGGAGTTTTGGGGGTAATAATAGCCTTGCGTTAGTAGTAGTCAGGACTTTGCCAGACTATTCTAATATTAATGAGTATGAGCGCGATTTCGAGGGGATAGAAGAATATACTTATCTTCTGGAGCGTGGGTTGGGGCGTCCGGCAGGAGTTCTTAAAAGGCTCTACGACTTACATCTCTTTGAGAATAGTAGAGAGGGAAATCCTGTTTTTGAAAATGAGAAATTAGAAGAAGCTATAATTAAGTATTTATTTGTAGACGATGAAAAAGAAAGTAGAAACGCTGCTGAAGTTTTGGGTTTTTATAATTCTGAAAAAAGTTTTGATGCTTTAAAAAAAATGGTCCTGAATTATAAGGGATTTGTTCCTAAGTATCCCACACATGTTCCGAGGAATTATGCGGCTGCAGCTTATTCTTTAGTTTTAAGGGGAGGCTTGGATAAGTTGGATCCAAATTTTATTAAGAGTGAGTTGCTTTTGAATAAATGGGCGATTATTCGTAATGAAACAGTTTCGGCTTTAAAAAGTCTTGCAAGCAAAGAAGGTATTAGCGCCTATGATAAGAAAAAATTATTGGATTTGTTATTGGGAGTATTTGACACAGAGCATGAATCGCAGGTACTATTTGCAGCCAAGGATGGTATAAAGACTTTGGTAGGTTCTGAAAAAGAACAGGAAACAATAATTAATTTTTTAAATAATAATGGCATAATTAAGGAACCACAAATTGTTAATTTGGCTGTTGAAAATACGGGAGCTTTTAAGAGCAGATTTGAGGAAGCCCCGGAGAATTCAGTATACAAGTTGGATATATCTAATTTAAATGATATTAATAAATTAGTAGAGTTAATATTTTCTCTGAGTAAAATTGATTCTGAATTTCGGTTTTTTATGGTTGATTCTCCTAAAAGTAAATTAGAATTATATATAATAAAAGGGGATGAAACGTCTGTATCGTCTTTTTTTCAGTTGCATAAAAGCATGTTACATGTTAGCAGTCGAATAGTTTTTGATCTGCATACACATGGGCATAGTTCTGCTACTCCTTCTGTGGAAGACGGTTTTGTTGCGTTGCGAACAATCAAAGAAAGCAAGATTGGTGGTGTTACTAGATTTTTTATTTTGGGCAATGGAGGGCGTGAGGGTCGGGAATATTTTCCTACGGAAGAAGGGAACTTGTTAGCGCTTAACTACCCACCTAAATCCAGAGATATTACTTCGGAGGAATTGATAAATATAATGCGGGAAATCTCATTTTCTGTTAATAATGAGGTTAATTCTCTCCAGTTACAGCAACATGAAGGTGATTCTATTCACTTAAATATGTATTTGGAAAGCATTATTGGACAATCGATTTGATGAAGGGATAGGATGGTTTAAATTATCTCTGTCAATTTTAAAAACTTCCACTCTCCGGTTTTTAAATCGTTTAATTTAATTCTGCCAAATTGGATGCGTTTTAATTCAATTACCGGATGATCAAATAAAGCAAACATTTTTCGTATCTGACGTTTTCGGCCTTCACGCAGAGTAAGCCTTACTTTGCTGGTTTCTTTTTTACAGTATATGGGTTTTATTTTGCAGGGGTTGATTTTATAGTCTTCGATCACTAGCCCGCCTTTTTCGAGTTTTTTTATAACTTTATCTTCAAGCTGTTTTTTTACAGTTACTTCGTAAACCCGGTCGACTTCAAATTTAGGATGGGTAAGTTCGTAGCTTAGATTTCCATCGTTGGTGAGTAGGAGAAGTCCGGAAGTATCTTTATCCAGCCGTCCGACAGGGTATATGCGTACCGGAAGTTTAGGTAAAAGATCCAGGACTGTTTGTTTTGCATGTTTGTCTTTTGTCGTTGTTGTATATCCGATTGGCTTGTTCAACAGAATATATATCTTTTTTTCTGTTTTTAAACTTTTGCCATTGACTGTTATTTTATCCTGATCTATGTCGGCAAGAGTTCCCGGGGCTTCTATAATTACTCCGTTTATCTGGACTTTCCGGCGGATGATTAATTCATCTGCTTTACGTCTTGAACATAATCCGCTGTGAGCTATGAGTTTATTTAGTCTTTGTTTCATTCTTTAAAAATACCATGAAATAATGCAGTTGACAAGCTACTTGTACTTAGTTTAAACTGAAGTAACTATTTAGAAAGAAGGAGGAAATATGATAGCAGAGAATATTATGACCAGCCAAGTTAGTAGTGTTTTCCCGACATTAGAGATAAGAGAATTGGCAATTTTTTTAGTTGAGAAGAACATTAGCGGAGCTCCGGTAGTTGATGATCAGGGGGATTTTCTGGGGATAGTAACAGAGGAAGACTTGATTTTTCAGGACAAAAAAGTTCATTTACCTACATTTTTGAATCTTTTTTCTGTGATTATACCGTTGGGAGTAGAACAAACGGAAGAAGAATTGATAAAGATTGCTGGGCAGCAAGTCAAAGATATTATGCAGAAAGAGCCGCGCACGATATCTAAAAATACCACGATTGAAGATATTGCTACCTTGATGTCGGAAGATAAACATTATTATTTGCCGGTATTAGAAGATAGTAAAGTGGTTGGGATAGTAACAAAACGAGATTTAATAAAAGCTGTAGCTAAAGGCAAGATATGGTGAGGGGTGGGATTAAATCCAAACTAAAAAAACTTGCTTGTAAAAAAACCGCAGAGCAGTTACAGCGGTTTTTTAAAACTGGTCCCGGGGAATACGGGGAAGGTGATATTTTTTACGGGATCAAGGTGCCGGTTTTAAGAGACCTGAGCAAACAGTATAAAGACATCGAAATTAAAGAAGTAAAATCTTTGCTGAAATCACCGTATCATGAAGAAAGATTGCTTGCGCTTTTTATTTTGACGCTGAAATTTGATAAAGGTGATCTAAAAGTAAAAGAAGGTATTTATAAATCATATCTTGCGCACACAAAATATATTAATAACTGGGATTTGGTTGATCTCTCTGCATATAAAATTGTCGGAGTGTATTTATCTGATAAAAGCCGAAAGCCGCTTTATGCATTAGCTAAATCAAAAAGCTTATGGGAAAGGCGAATCGCAGTTATTTCCACGTTTTATTTTATAAAGAATAATGATTTTACAGATATTCTGAAGATATCGCGATTGCTTATTTCCGATAAAGAAGACTTGATGCATAAAGCTGTAGGGTGGATGCTCCGGGAAGTAGGCAAACGTGATTTAAAAACAGAAGAAGAATTTCTGAAAAAATACTATAAAAGAATGCCTCGTACGATGTTACGCTATGCTATAGAGAAATTCCCAGAGCTAAAACGCCAAAAATATCTAAAAGGCAAGATATAGTATTTTTTCTTGTTGCCTCCCGCAGATTGTGATACAATACCAAAAAAAGTAATGGCAGAGAGATTTTAATAACGAAAGGAATTGACATGTTCAGAGAGAAAATTAAGGTTTTAGACTGTACAGTTAGGGATGGTGGACTTATTAATAACCATGATTTTGACGACCGTTTTGTAAGGGAAGTATACAAGGCTTTATCCTTGGCAGGGGTTGATTATATGGAAATTGGTTATAAAAATTCTCGTAAGATGTTTTCTGATAAAGAGTTTGGTAAATGGAAATTCTGTAGTGATGAAGATGTAAATAAAATTATTGACGGAATCAAATCAAATACAAAGATATCGGTTATGGCTGATGTTGGACGTGTGGACATGGATGCGGTAAAACCAGCAAGTGAAAGCCCTGTGGATATGATTCGTGTGGCTTCATATGCAAAAGATATTGATAAAGCGATTTATATGGTTAATGAGTTTGCTGATAAAGGCTATGAGACTGCAGTGAATATAATGGCGATATCCAGAACCTTGGATAATGAACTTACCGAAGCTTTGCAGCAGTTAGACGAGGAATGTAAGTCACAGGTTGTTTATATTGTGGATAGCTTTGGAGCGTTATATCAGGAAACAACAGAGATTTTAGTTAAGAAATCAAGAGAGATTTTAAAAACAAAAGAAGTGGGAATCCATGCGCATAATAATCAACAGCTTGCATTTAGCAATACGATTGAAGCGATTATTCATGATGCAAATTACTTAGACGGAACTATATACGGGATCGGTCGTGCAGCTGGTAATTGTCCGTTGGAATTGTTGATTGGTTTTCTGAAGAATCCAAAATTCGATATTCGTCCGATTTTAGATGTAATTTCCAAAGAGTTTATTCCTTTAAGAGAAAAGATCGAATGGGGATATATTATTCCTTATGCAATTACCGGTATCTTGGATGAGCATCCGCGTACGGCAATGGCTTTACGAAAAACAGACAAAAAAGAAGATTACCGGGAATTTTACGAAAAATTAACCGCTCCAGGATTAGAATAGTCCAAAAGTAGATGGATATTATCCAATTCAAAAAACTTCCTATAATGGGTATCTTAAGAGGTATTACACCTAAAGAAATTGAACCTCTTCTTGATACGATTATTGCTTCCGGATTGCAAACTATTGAAATAACTATGAACACCCAGGGAGCAGGCGATTTGATTAAAACTGCGATTAAGATTGCAGCGGGTCGTTTAGTTATCGGTGCCGGGACTGTGCTTAGCGTTGATGAATTAAATATGGCATTAGATTCCGGAGCTTCGTTTATTGTTCTGCCGACGTTGGTGAAAGATGTGGTTGAACTCTGCCGGAAAAAGAATATTCCTGTGTTTCCTGGGGCATTAACGCCACAGGAGGTATTAAATGCTCAGAATGCAGGTGCTACAATGGTAAAAGTTTTTCCATCCGGTCTTTTCGGGCCTAAATATTTTAAGGAATTAAAAGGGCCGTTTAATGATGTTCAGCTTATGGCTGTGGGTGGGGTACGTCCGGAAAATGTAGCAGAATATTTTGCCTGTGGGGCTGAAGCAGTTGCGGTTGGGGCAAGTGTCTTTGATCGACAGCAAATAGAAGAGAGAAGTTTTGAAAGCATAAAAACTAAGCTGAGATCTTTGGTCGAAGCAGTTAAATTGGCCGTTTGTTGACACTTATAGTCGAATAAGTTAGAATAAACAGGAGATAGCTTATGAAGATTTTGAAGGCTTTTATTATTTCTGTGACATTTCTTGCCGGATTTTCTCTTCTTTATTTTGGGGTGGTTAAAAAGATTAGAAATAAAAAGATCTTTTCTGTTTTTCTTGAAGTATTCTATTTTTTGTGTTTTTGGACTTATATTTATATTTATCATATATAATAAACCCAGATTTTGTGTGGGGTACAGATGAAGATTTTTGAGATTAAACAATTATAAAAAACACAGGCATACCCTCTGGGTACGTCGAGGCTTTTTGAAATTTGTTTAAGCCAAAAAGATTAGTGCTATTCACTGTGGATCAATGTAAATTCTGGGTTTAAGGGGTTAAATGACGGTAAAACTGAAATTTTGTGGGGGTACGCAGGAAGTAAGCGGATCCAATCATTTGATTACAACTGAAAAGTCGAAAGTTCTTCTTGATGCAGGGCTTTTTCATGGCCGTCGTAAAGAATTTTATAATATTAATTCCTCTTTTTCTTATAATCCATTTGATATCGATGCCATGGTTCTTTCTCATGTGCATATCGATCATTCCGGCAATATCCCTACGTTAGTAAAAAGAGGTTTTCGGTCTAAAATATATGCGACTTCTGCTACAAAGACCTTAAGCCGGTTAATGCTTTTAGATAGTGGGAAGATACAGGAAGAAGATGCAAAGTTTCTGAATAAACAGCATAGCCGCAAGAATATTCCGGCTGTAAAACCGCTTTATACTAAAAAAGATGCGGAATTCTGTATGCGTTTTTTCCGCAGTGTATTTTATCGCCGCAGAATTAAAATAGCCAAAAATATTAATCTTACTTTTTTTGATGCCGGACATATTCTAGGATCTGCTTTATCCCGGTTGGAGATAAAAGACGGATCGCGTGTGATAAAGATAGGTTATATAGTAGATTTAGGCAGAGCTAATCTCCCGTTATTAAATCCTCCGGAATGTGTGAGTGGCCTCGATTATATGATTATTGAAAGTACTTATGGAAATAGACTGCATAGACCGATAACCGAGGCTAAATCACAGATGACAGAGGCGATCACCAAGACTATTAACCGCGGTGGTAAAGTAATTATCCCTTCTTTTGCCATGGAAAGGACTCAGGAGGTTCTTTGTTTTATCTCTGAGCTGATGAAAGAGGGAAAAGTAAGAAAAGACCTTCCGATATATTTGGATAGTCCTTTAGCGATTGATGTTACGGATGTTTTTAAACGGCACCAAATTTTTTTAAACCCGGAAACAAGACATTCTTTCTTAGAAGGGGCAGGACCATTTGCTTTAAAAAATATAAAATATATCCGAAAAATAAAAGAATCCAAACAACTGAATAAGGATTCTCAGCCGATGATTATTATTGCGGGATCGGGTATGTGTGAATCAGGGCGTATTCTGCATCATTTAAGAAATAATATTGAAGATTCCAAGAATATGATTCTTGTTGTGGGATATATGGCTAAAAATACCTTAGGCCGAAAATTGGTTGAAGGATATAAAAAAGTTAGAATATATGGGGAAGAGTACAATTTGAATGCTGAGGTTGCTGTGAACAATGCTTTTTCCGGACATGCAGATAAAGATGCTTTGATTGATTATGTTATGAAATCAGACGGTGATCTTAAAAAAGTATTTGTTGTGCACGGGGATGAGGATCAGAGTTTTGAATTAGTGAAGCGTTTAAAAGAACGCGGTATGGATGCCTGGTCGCCATCAAAAGACGAAGAAGTCGAATTGTAAATTTTGGTAGGGGCCGGGCACCCATCGACAAGCTCAGGATGGTGAGCAAAGTCGAACCATTGTCTCGGCCCGAGATAAAAAAGGGGTATGTCATGAAAAAGATCTTATGGGTAATGTTGGTGTTTTTTATGGTGGGTTGCGGAGTAGCACAAACTTCGGGGGAAAGCGGAACTATTGCCTGGTATCATGATATGGAACAGGCAAAAGCAGATGCTTCAGCTGAGAATAAAACTATGTTGGTTGATTTTTATACAGAGTGGTGTGGCTGGTGCAAGAAATTAGATAAAGATACCTATAGTAATAAGGAAGTAGCAGAATTTGCTAAAAATTTTATTTGTGTAAAAATAGATGCAGACAAATATCCTCAATTGACCAAAGATTATAAGGTGAGGGGCTTTCCGAGCACAGTATTTTTAAATTCAGACGGAACTCTTATTGAAGTTGTGCCTGGGTATATGCCTCCGGATAAATTTCTGAAATTGATGGAAAGAATGTTATAGATTTGTGGTATGAGCATATGAAAAAAATATGTGTTTATATTGTAGCTTTCCTTATAATAGGGATATGTTTTAAAATAATATCTCCGATTCAACCAATTATTGCTAAAAATAAAATTATATTTGTTGAGATAGTAACGACTCCTCAGCAGCGTGCTAAAGGATTAAAAGGCAGAGCAAGGCTGGGAGAAGATAGAGGTATGTTGTTTATCTTTGAAAAAGAGAAACATGTATCTTTTTGGATGAAAGATACTATTATTCCGTTAAGCATTGCTTTCTTGAATGAGGATAAGGTTATTGTCGATATCCAACAGATGGAGCCGTTGCAGACAGATATCCGGTACAAGGCTGCAAAAAAGTCTAAATATGCTTTAGAGATGAATGTTGGCTGGTTTGATGAAAACAATATTCAAATTGGAGATAAGATTGTATTTTAACCCGTTTTATGTCTTTTTAAAAATAGTTTGACGACTAAAGAAAAATTTGTTAAAATTATACTTCGCTATAAGATAAAAGAAGAAGAATATCATGAGTGAAAAAAAATTGATTCTGATTGTTGATGATGATGTAGTTACCGCAAGTTTAGCGAAGGCATTCTTAGAGGAAAAAGGCTACAGGGTTACACATGTTCAGGATGGAGAAGTTGCGTTAGTGCTTTTAGAAGATGTTGTTCCTGATCTTATTATCATGGATATTGTGATGCCTAAGATAGATGGTTTTACTACGGCAAAGAGAATCAAGTATAACGATAAAGTAAAGCATGTTCCGATTATTATTCTTTCCGCAAAAGAGGGGATGAAAGAGCTTTTCGCAATGGAAGGACTTCAGGATTATTTGGTTAAACCGGTAGATAAAGAGCAGCTTTTAACACTTGTGCATAAACATTTGGGGAAGTAGTTTAGTGTATTCCTGCGGCAAGCAGGACTTGCCTTTGAGAAAGTAAATCCCCGCCTGGGTTTCCAATAATAGTAAAAAATAAAAAAAGTTCTTGACAAAGAATTTTTTTATGGTATATTTTAAACTTTACATACCACAAATGTTAGAAAAATATCGTAAGCATAAAAATACATGGAAAAGCGCCTAAAAAGCGCTGCTGTAGCTCAGTTGGTAGAGCACATCCTTGGTAAGGATGAGGTCATGGGTTCGAATCCCGTCAGCAGCTTAAATTAAGAAGGAGGTGCAAGATGGCTAAAGAAAAATTTGATAGAAGTAAGCCGCACGTAAACATAGGAACAATTGGTCATGTGGATCATGGTAAGACGACCTTGACTGCAGCGATAACGCATATATTGTCAAAGAAGGGTTTAGCGAAGGCAAAGAAGTATGATGAAATTGACAATGCTCCGGAAGAGAAGGAA
>JAAEQR010000194.1 GCA_024231215.1 PVC group bacterium
TGGATATTTATGGTACCCAGCTTCTGGTAAACACCATGTGAGAAAAGGGGTGTTAAAGCTCCCAACGGAAGAAGGGGGTATTGCTTACCCTGATGTTCCCATGAGGGTCCGGGCCATAAGGGTCCAAACTCTCATGAGAAGGTACAGGGAGGCAGAGCAAACGTGGCATGTTGCTTTCGATTTTTATATGAATAAGGTTAGGAACCTTACTAAAACACAGCTATCTAGAGACCCTACAGTCCCTAAGCTATATAAGGAGATATATGAAGCGGAAAATATTTGTCAACTTCAAATTAATTATGATAATTTTCTAATTTATGGTTTGCCCATATCGCCGAATGTCAAATTACGGTATATTTGCTATTTAATGGCTACAAATAAGTTTAGCAATGAACTGGTTAAAACCACTACTTTTTGGAGTGAACAATTTTTACATGTAATAATTAATTTTCAAGCAGTTTGGAAAGGGTGTAAAATATCTTATGTAGACGGGTACACTCAAAGCATTCATTTCTTGTTGGTGCATAAGGCGTTGTATACACGCAGTAGACTAAGTTATTTTGTCCCCGGCATGAGCGAATTTTGTAAGGTATGTAATGCTAAAAGAGAGACAATCATCCATGCCTTTTTGCATTGCACAAGGGCTATGGATGCTTGGCTTAAA
>JAAEQR010000195.1 GCA_024231215.1 PVC group bacterium
CCTTAGGGTATTTCGAAAAAGATCCTGTTCTTTTCGAAAAAGCATATTCACAAAGATAGCCAGAACATCGCTCTTTAACTATATGACATTGAACAACAACAATATATTTTATTTTTTTCATTTTAATTCCTAAGATAACATAAAGATCAGCTACCGGAGTGAGCCCAATAGGCGTGCTATCCGGCTAGCTGTATTGCTTTGTTATACAGTATTATTTTTGAGTTTAACCATGATAATACATTCTATTCAATTTACTCAATTGGCCTTTTTAAATAATGCCAAACAGACCAAGTGCTAACAAGTTCCCAGCCCTCTTTACCATATTCATTCAATATTCTAGATGTTTTTGCTCCTCCGCCCCAAATAGAAATGCATTTATATTCGTATTTCGTCATTTTATTCTCCTTATAATATGTTGATAATTTAATTCTCTATTATTTCAAAATTTCCTGTCTAAGTATCCCCAATGCCTTTTGATTCTTCCAAGCATTTAAGAAACTCAAAAAAGCAAAAGGCAGAAAAACAAATCCTACTAGAAAAATAATGGTACATATTCCGACAAAAGCAAGCAAAAATCCCACGAAACATTCCCAGAAAACATGACCTTTTCCGTAAGTTTTATTAGTATAATTGTAAAAAGCATACGCATTCAATATTTTTGTATTTTTATGAGACGATATTTTTCCAATAGCAATAACCTGATCTCCATCATTAATCAGTGGAGTATCAGCTAAAGTAATAAATACAGGCATGGTATTCACAATAAATCCATGTTTGTACCATCTAATGCCGTATCTACCAAACACACGCTCCGGCTGTATATTAGAAACAACTCCTTTAATTTTTTCCATATTTTTTAATCTAACAGTAAATATGTGACATGTCGTTATTTATAAATACTTATAGATAATTATAGTATTTTAAATGGGGGGAGTCAAAGAAAATGTATTTTGGGCCTGATTGCCCTGCGGGGGAGCCGAATGCCATAACATGTTGGTATGTTTAGAGATGCGAAAAAAGAAAAAGATACTACTAAAATCCTCCGGAAAATGGTATAGTATTATTCTAATCGCAATCAAATTTGGTGCATAACTATGTGTAAAAGAACCATATACTCGTCTATTTTTATTGTCCTTGTTTTCTTGATCTCGGTATTTTCTCTAATACGTTTTGTATTTTTTTCTACCCGGGGATCAGCGTTTATAACCCGCACAGTTCTGGCTTTATATGTAGAATCAAAAGACATAACTATTGGGCAAATAGAGGGAAATCTGGTCGAAGGCTTGAGTTTTCATGATATTGAAATTAAAGCTTTGAAAAAACTACCGAAAAACAGTGTAATAAAAATGCAAAGATTGGAGGCTGCGTATACTGGCGGAGGGTATGCGGGGATTGTTGTAGACATTTATAACGGCAAGTTTTTATTGCCAGGATCAGAGCCAATACTTTTCTATGGGAAATATGAGTATGGAATGTTGGATATGAGTGTTTATTCTAAGCATGTTGCTATACGCGAAATATTTGATCTGTTTGTAGATAATATTACCTTGAAAAATATTTCCGGAGACGTTAGTGATTTGGATATTAATATTAAGGGGAGTTTTCTGGCACCTGAGCTGAGCGGTTCTTTAAAAGTAGAAGAGCTAAGCCGACGCGGATTTTATCTGCGAGATTGTCCAATAAAGTTAGTGCTTAGTCTTAAAGATTTAAAAAATAATATCAAATTAAACGGTACAGTTGTGCTTAAAGGAGGGATAGTATCGGCCCGGCGTACAAGTATACAACTTGGAGAAAGTAGGATTGTATTTACCGGAGATCCTAAATTGCCGACCTTTACTTGTAAAGGAAAATCTGTAATTGAAAGCATCAAAATCAATATTGTTTTTAAAGGTACACTTGTTGAACCTGATTTGACATTATCTTCTGATCCGACTTTAAACAAAGAGATACTTTTGGTTATGCTGGCTACGGGTAAACGTTGGCGGAGCGCGGAAACTGTGATGAGCCATGGGGATGTTTCAGCAGATATTGTCCGGGACTTTGTAGATTATTTTTTACTTGCCGGATCAGGGGCTAAGCTGGCTGAACGTTTTGGATTACGGGATATCTCATTTACGGTTGATACTACGAAAAGGGGAGTCGAAGTAACCCAGGGAGTTTCTAGTCGTACAGAAGTTAGTTATGGGATAGAACAATCGCAATTAGAAGAGGAGGAAACTCCGGTTACTACACATTCCGTAGGAGTAGGGTATAATATTAATGCTGATGAAACAGTTTCCTTGGAGGCAGAGCGGGCAATCAAGCAGGATCAGGCGCTTGATTCAGAGGAAAAGCTGGAAAAAGACGATAAAGTCATGCTAAAATTTAAAAAGCAATTTTAAATATCCCGAAGAGATATAGAAGGAGTTTACTAATGAGCATTTTATTATTTCTAATTATTATTATTGTTTCGTTTGTTATTGTTCGAACCGGTGCAATTGCTTTTGAATTGACAGGTTTAAAATGGTCATTAGCAAAGTTCCAGGCTTTATCGTGTTTTACCGGTACAGGTTTTACGACAAGAGAAGCAGAATTAATAACTAGGCATTCTCAACGCAGAGAGATTGCTTCTGTTTTGATGATTCTGGGAAATGTCGGGTTGGTAACTTTGATTGCGACGTTTGTGAATACCTTGCGCCCGGATATGATCATATCAGAAGTTAAAGTGCCGTTTCTTGATTTTTCCTTATTTTTAACTCCGGCGGTAAACCTATTGTTAGGAATGATTGTTTTGTTTATTATTTATAAGATATTTACAAAAACAAGTCTTTCCCGCGATTTTACTGCATCGATAAGGCAGCATCTTATTAAAAAAGAGATGATTAAAGTGGCTTCTTTCGAAGAGCTCGCGCTTATTGCTGAAGGATATAGTGTTTCAAGTGTGGAAATTGATAGTAATAGCCCGGTGTTAGATAAAAGCATAATAGAATCTCGAGTGAGAGATCTGGATGTTACGGTTTTGGCAATTGAAAGAGAGGGAAAAATAATTCCTAATCCAACGGCGAACCGAAAATTGATTTTGGATGATAAAATAATATGTTTCGGCCGCTTTGCGAATGTGAAAAAGGCTTTGTGTGGAAAATAAATAAACATTTGACGGCAAAATTATGTAGAGATATACTAGTAGATTAATTACAAGTCATATAATATAAAAACCTGGAGGGGAATTATGATAAAAAAAATTGGAATCACATTGTTGGCAATTGTTGTTATTTTGTTTGTAGTTGTGGCAATCGGAAAGAATGTTATTGCTAAAACAGCAATAACTAAAGGAGTCTATTCGATCACCGGATTGACTTTGCAGATAGATAGTATGGATGTAGGCATCGTGAAGACGTTGATTGGAATCAAAGGATTAAAATTGTTTAATCCGCCGCAGTTTACAGAGCAGATAATGATTGATTTGCCGGAAATTCATGTTGATTATGATTTGCAGGCGTTTTTAGATAAAAAAGTTCATCTGGAAGAAATAAGATTAAATTTGAAGGAATTTACGGTAATTAAGGATAAAAATGGCGTACTTAATTTAGATGCCCTAAAACCTGTTCAAACCGCAGAAAAAAAAGAAGAACCTAAGGGAAAAAAAACAGCGGGTGAAAAAGGAGTTGCTCCAGAGATTCAGATTGATGTTTTACAGTTAAAAGTAGGTAAAGTAATATATAAAGATTATTCCCAGGGCAAGACTCCGTCGGTAAAAGAATACGAGGTTAATATTGATAAACGCTATGAGAATATTACCGATCCTCAGGAATTTTGCAAAATTATTGTTCGTGAAGCATTGCTGAAAACAGCGATTGCTCAGCTGGCGAATTTTGATGTAAATAAATTAAAAGACAAAGCAGTAAGCAATATAAAAAGCCAGGCGGCATCGATGATCGAAGAACAGAAGAAAGGTCTGCTGGATATGGGCAAGGGGACTGGTGATGATGCGGCAAAAGAAGTAGTAGAAGAGACAAAAGATAAATTAAAAAAAATGCTGCCGTTTTAAAAATAATAATTTTGTAAAACAGTATCTATGGCGGGTTAAGAGGGGGAATTATGATTTCTAAAATCATAAATTTTATTAAAACAGATATTTGGAGAATAAGGTTAAAAACGCTTCCCAGGGCAAAATATTTATTGCTGAAGCCGGTAATGATTATTATCTTGGCTTTACGCAGTTTTGATGAGGATAAGTGTCAGTTAAGAGCTTCGGCGTTAACCTATTATTCACTTCTTTCTATAGTTCCGGTTGTAGCTATGGCTTTTGGTATTGCCAAAGGTTTTGGGTTTGAGACTGTTTTAGAAAAAGTATTGCTGGAAAAGCTTCCCGGGCAGCAGGAGGTAATTACCCAGGTTATTACTTTTGCCCAAACTTTACTGGAAAACACAAAAGGCGGGATTATTGCCGGGATTGGTGTAGCTGTGCTTTTCTGGACGGTAATAAAGGTATTGGGGAATATTGAAAAATCATTCAATGATATTTGGGGGATTAAACAGCCGCGTAGCATGGGGCGAAAATTCAGCGATTATCTTTCTATAATGTTGATTTGTCCGCTACTGTTTATTATGTCCAGCAGTTTAACTGTGTTTATCAGCACGCAGGTGCAAGTGGTTATAGATAAGATAGCGCTTTTGGGAATGTTTAGTCCGCTGATTATGTTTTTGCTTAAGCTTTTGCCGTATTGTGCTCTATGGGTTTTGTTTACTTTCATTTATATTTTTATGCCAAATACAAAGGTTGATTTTAAGTCGGGGCTTTTAGCTGGTATTGCCGCAGGGACTCTTTATCAAGTTGTGCAATTGGCATATATTAATTTCCAGTTTGGCGTAGCTAAATATAATGCTATCTATGGAAGTTTTGCTGCTTTGCCGTTATTTTTAGTTTGGTTGCAGATGAGCTGGTTGATTGTACTTTTGGGCGCGGAAATTTCTTTTGCCCGTCAGAATTTAGAAACATATGAATTTGAACCGGATTGTTTAAAAGCTAGTTATAGTTTTAAGAAAAAACTTACTTTACAAATAATGCAGGTATTGGCAAGGAATTTTCATAAAGGAGAAAAACCTCAGACAGCTTCGGAACTCTCACACGAACTGGAAATCCCCATTCGTTTAATACGGCAGTTACTATATGATTTGATCGAAGCAGGGCTTGTCTCGGAAATAAAAGAGTCTGCAAAGACAGGTATTGCTTATCAGCCGGCCAGATGTACGCAGGCGCTTACGATAAAAGATGTAATTGATATTTTAGAACATCATGGTACAGAAAACATTCCCGTAACTAAGTCGAAAGCTTTGGATAAGATCAGCGCGTCTTTGGATACCTTTAGTGAAACAATCGATAAGTCAAAGGCCAATCTCCTGATAGAAGAAATATAACAAATAACTTGTGCCTGATGCGACCGTATGATAATATCATTAATCTAATCTAGTCTTGGATTTGTCCTGTAAAACATTAATTATTTTAACGGAGGTATGAAATATGAAAAATGTAGTTAGTATTATGATTCTAGGGTTATTGATATTAGGGATTGCGGTGCCGGCAAATGCTCAGCGTGAATTTTATATTGATGTAACCGGCTGGGATAGTGAAGCTTCTTTAGGATATAACCGGGCTACGGGGAATACCCAGAGTAGTCAGCTCGCAGGGGCGATAGAAGCTACTCGTAAAAAAGATGGCGGTGAGTTGACTGTCAAAGCTAGCACATTATATTCTTCCCAGAATAAAAAAATGGATGGGCAAAAACATAGCGCATCAGTTCGTTCTGGTTTTAATTTTTGGGATGCTCATTGGTATGGATTTATGAAATTCGAAGCAGAGCATGATCGATTTGCTAACATTGATTATCGTTTGTTACCTTCTGCTGGTGCTGGGTACTGGTTTTTAGATACTGAAAATTGGAAGTCTTTATTTGAGGTTGGTCTTGGTCTTGAGCATACAGAATATTCAAACAATGCCAAAGAAGCTACAGATGTTATTTTAATACCACGTGTGTTTGTAGAGAAAAGTATTTTTGCAAATTCAACGCTTTCCCAGGAAATTATTTTATATCCTAATTTAGAACAAGGTGATCAGTATCGTATGCGGGCGGAAACAAAGTTTACCAATCCGTTAAGTGAAGAGATGTCTCTGAGATGCAGTTTTATTGATGAGTATAATTCTGATCCATCCGGAGATATTAAGAAGAATGATACGCGCATGATTATGTCATTGGTGTATTCGTTCTAAATATAAATTTTGTCTACAAAAAAGGCGGTTTCTTTAAATTGCTAAAGAAACCGCCTTTTTTCTTTTCAGAAGAAGATTTGTTAAACTTTCCAAAATGCAGTACAATATTCCTGAGGTAAAAAGATGAAGAATGAAAAATTAAAATATGTTTATGGTCCGGTAGCTTCCTGGCGCTTGGGATTGTCTTTAGGGGTAGATCCTTTGTCCGGCGAAAAAAAGAATTGTCCTTTTGACTGTGCGTATTGTCAGATTGGCCGGGCGGTTCCTTGCGTTCGCTGCAGAAAAATATTTATGTCTACCAAGTCTATTCTTGATGAACTGCGAAAAATTCCGGCTAAGACAAAAATCGATTATATAACTTTCTCCGGAATGGGCGAGCCTACATTAGCAAAAAATTTCGGAGAACTTATTCGTAAAATTAGAAAAATTCGCAAGGAACCAATTGCGGTAATCACCAATTCATCCCTTATCGATAATTCCCAGGTACGTAAAGAACTTAAGCTAGCAGATCTGGTGATGGCTAAGCTGGATGCTTGCGGCCCGGACATATTACGTAAAATTAATAACCCGGCCGGGTCAGTCAAGTTTGATAAAATAGTGGCTGGGCTAAAAAAATTTAGTAAAGAGTATAAAGGTATTTTGGCTTTACAAATAATGTTTATAAACGCGAATAAGAAATATGCAGCTCAAACAGCAGAGATTGTAAAGGAGATTGATCCTTATGAGGTGCAGATCAATACACCGTTACGTAAAAATCCCTGCAAGCCATTGTCTAAAGTTGAAATTGATAAGATCAAGAAGGCATTTTCCGGATGTAAAGTAATTACAGTATATGATAAGAACCAAAAAATATCCCGGCCTTTAAATAAAAAAGAGACTTTAAGGCGCCGGGCAAGGTTATATTAGAATGAAGACTTATTTAGATTGTATCCCTTGTTTTTTTCGGCAGGCCTTGGATGCGGCATCTATGGTTAAGGCAAGCGAAAAGACCAAGAAAAAAATTTTAGATGAAGTAGCTAAGGCAATACCAAAATTCCCTTTATCATCTTGCCCCCCGATAATGGGAGGACAGGTATACCGGCTGGTTAAAAAACATACCAAAAGCAAAGATCCCTTTAAATCGGTTAAACAAAAAAGCAATAAACTTGCATTGAGTATTTATTCTAAGTTAAAACATAAAGTGGCGCATTCTAAGGATCGGTTATTGATGGCTGTAGAGTTGGCGGTTGCCGGCAATATTATAGATTATGGTACGGCAAACAAGGTGAATGTTGATCAGGAATTAAAAGAGATATTGCTAAAGGAGCAAAAAAGCATAAAAAAACACGCTAAGTTTTTTGCTTATGAAAAATTCAAGCAGCAGTTAAAGAAGAGTAAAAAGATTTTGGTTTTAGGTGATAATACCGGAGAGATAGTTTTTGACCGGGTATTGCTTGAAGAAATAAAACGCATGTATCCGGATATGAAAATAGTTTATGCAGTCAGGGGCGCACCGGTTATTAATGATGCTTTAGAAGAGGATGCGATAGAATGCGGTATTGATAAAACTGCAGAAATTATTTCCAGCGGGGTTGATACTCCGGGTACAATTTTGAAAAAATGCAATTCTGCTTTTCTGAAGGTTTATCAACAGGCAGATATGGTAATTAGCAAGGGGCAGGGTAACTTTGAAGCCTTGTATGATGAAGCTAAAAAGAACAGTTTTTTTCTATTTATGGCTAAATGTCAGGTCTCAGCCCGGCATATCGGATGTGCGCTTGGGGATACGATTTTAGTGCATTGTTGAAATTTTCCCGCTCAGGTATTTTTCAGGCATATATAACTTATTTAGTTGCTATTAGTTATAAATGTCGATTTTCTTGAAAATTCTCATAAAATATGGTATACTTTAATTAGAGATATAGGAGTACAACTCTATACCGATAATAGCAAACCCGGGGAAATCCGGGGACGCAAAGCTCAAGAGCCTGAAATTCCGTGAAAACGGAATGTGGCAGTCAGCTACCGAAGGTAGGGCATTTTATTATAGGAGTGTTCTATACCCTGCGGTAGTTTATTACCGCAGGGTTTTTATTTGAGGAAGGATTAAGAAGGGAAACTATAATACAGTGGATAAAAAACCAACTGCAGTAATAAAGGAGCGTGGAGGTAAGGCTTAAGTTTTATTGACTATAAATTTAATCTCCGATATACTGATGTTAAAGGAGAATAAAATATGAATATAAAAAATAAGAAGGCTTTTTCTTTAATTGAAATTTTGATCAGTGTAACTGTATTGACCGTAGTTTTGTTAGGGATAATTTCCGGATATATAGGTTGTTTGAAAATCAATGAAATGTCAAAAAGTACTACCATAGCAACAGAAGATGCCCGGCGTATTATTGAACAGATGAATAGTTATGCAGTAACTTCTATAAATGATATATTGAATGAAAATTGGACAACCTGGGCGGCTAATAATGGGTTGAATACGCTTGATTCAGAAGTAATTACCGTAACATATATTGATAAGGACGGGACAGGGGATCCTTTAGATGATGATCCTTTGGAAATTCAAATAACTGTTAGTTGGATAGATGGGCAGCGGGCGCGTAGTTTAATTGTGGGAACTTTAATAACTGTAAGGTAGAAAAACAGGGGATAGAGGATAGCGTTTAGCGGACAGGAAAAAATGAAAAGAATAAAGAGAAGCAAAAAACAGATCAATTCAAGAAAATGTGAAGGGTTTACGCTTATTGAATTGATGATCGGTGTTGGTATTTTTGTTATGATGACTGTAACCGTTTATACGGTTATGACCGGAGGCCGGAGAGCTTGGGTTACAAGTGAAGCTCAGATAGATGTGCATGATTCCGCTCGCAGGATAATGCAAACTTTAACCGAAGAAATAGCTGAAGCAGCTCCGGGGTATCTTACTATAACTAATATTTCTTCGAACGAAGATCGAATTATATTTCAAACTCCGTCAGCTTATGCCGGAGGTTCTCCTACCTGGGGAGATCGCATCCAGTATTCCTTAGGGGGGCAGGATGGGGAGCAGATAGTGCGGACAAATATTGATCAGGCTACTTCGGAAAGTTTTGGCGATTATGTTACGACGATGCGTTTTACTCAGCCGGCAGCAGATTTGGTGCTGATTACTCTTTTGGTAAGCAGGCAGTCTGTTGTCGGGGATACTATGCAGATGCAGTTGGTTTCGCAAGTTAGCTTGCGGAACCGATAAGTTTACGCAACCGGTAAGAAAAGGAGGCATGCTATGAGTAAACATTTTAAGATGTTAAAAAACAATAGGGGTGCAGCGATGGTGGTGCTTTTTATGGTGATGATTATACTTTCTATTCTTTTTGTCGCGTTTATAGCGCGAAGCATTACTGATAACCAGGCTGCTCAGAGAAACAAAGATGTTATCCAGGCAACTTATTTGGCGGAAGCAGGTATTAATGAAGTAAAACGTGAGTTATATGAATTGTTCGAAACTTATTATATTACTCAGGGTCGAAGAACAACTGCATTTTCCTGGTTTGATGATTTAGTTGCTGATCCAACCAACAAGTATTCGGCAATTCCGACCAACGCTACATTAACCAGTGTTCCCGGAGGATCATATACAGTGCAGGTAACCGGTATAGATGTGAGTAATAATGTTCCCAAAGATATCACGCTTGTTTGTACCGCCCAGGTTAATAATATCACCAAAACAGTTACTGCTGTTGTGCAATATACGATGAGTCCGTCCAAGGTGTTTGATTATTCTTATTTTATTAATAATTACGGCTGGTTTTGGGGAAGTACTATTACTAGTCAAGGAGAGATACGTTCCAACGGTAATTTTAGTTTTGGCAGCTATCATCCAAAAGTAAATGGAGACGTCTATGCTTCAATTAATCCGGAGATTGGCGCGGCTGGGACAATATCTGGTACTAATTATAATGATAGCCTTAGTACATATCGTAGTGCTTCCGGAACAACCGCTAGACCGAGTAATCCTACGGCAGATCCTCAGGATTTAGACGGAGATGGAACAAATGAAGAATTTCCTTATGAAAATGGATACGATGGAAGTAGTGCTAAGTATCCTGCACAGCAATTATTGGACATGCCTTATCTTGGTGATTTAAATTACTATAAAGGATTGGCAGCTACGCATAATGGTACTATAAAACAGGGAGGCGCTACAGTAGTTACCAATGTATTGGATGATAAGATTGTGCTTATTGGAACAGACGCTAACCCGATTGAAATAGATGGTCCGGTGGTTGTTACCGGTGATGTTTTGATAAAAGGTAAGGTTAGCGGGCAGGGGACAATTTATTCAGGGAGAAATATGCATATTATTGGCAGTGTCCAATATGTAGACGGTCCGAGCTGGACTAAGCCTGATACTGATCCAACGGGAACTGATACGGTAAACGAAGGAAAAAACTTTTTGGGGTTGGCAGCAAAAGGAAATGTTATTGTTGGTGATTATACTGAAAGTGCCTGGAATTCTTGTAAGAATTACCTAAAGCCTTCGTTTACGGTTCCGTATAAGGTTGATCCCCAGGATGCTGATATTGGATATGTTTCCTATTATTCCGGCGGAGATGCATATTTTAATGGTGATTATACAGCTTATGACGGAGGAACTAAATCAGATGGTTCAAATCGGAGATTTTATGAATCTTCATATGATAATACTTACTTTGCTTCTGTTGCCGATTCTTATACTAATATGAATAGAGTCGATGCGGTGGTTTATACTAATCATGCTTTTACGGGAAGAATAAAGAATTTTCAAATGAATGGCGGTATTATTTCCCGGGATGAGGCGATTATTTATACTAATTATATTAAAATGAATTATGATGTAAGAGCAAAAGATAAGGGTGAGGATTTTTATCTGCCGCGGGCATTGGCTTTGCCTCATGTGCAGTATCTAACAAAAAATTAGTATCTATATAGGATAGAGAGGAGAATATATGTTGAGGAGATGTATCGTAAGAGGGATCTTGTGTATGTTTTTGAGTTTAAGTATAATTACTTCCGGATATTGTCTTTTTAAGGAAAATATAGATGCCAATCAAGTTGGGGCTCAAATAAGATTGCAGAGAGAAAAAAATTCACAGCGACGCCAGGAACATGAAGATAAAAAGGAAGAAGAAAAGCTTCAATCTTCCCGCAAGCAAGAACCCGCAACTTCATCTTCGCAGAAAAGCAAAGAAATGCCTAAAGCTATTACCAGCGATGAGCTTGTAGAGCTTAAAGCCAAGGGTAAGACCCCGACAGAATTTAAGCGTTTGCCTCGTGAGCCTGAGGTTGAGATTATTCGCAGGCAACAGCAAAAAGCGCAATCCCAGCCGGATGGCGTTAAACAGGAAGAAAAATCCAAAGGGATCAATTTTGGCGTACTTATCCTGCTTGGCGTGATTATCGGAGGTGTTTGGTTCCTTATCGATAAAAAGATGAATAAGTAGTATTATTTAGTTACCTCTTCAAAAATAAATTAAATCTGGTTTTTTAGCTCTCCTATGTTATAATGTATTGGATATTAGACCCCCTAAATAATACTTTAAAAATGTGTTGAATTGCAGGAGAGATATGGATTTAAAATTTTTAAGCGGATTATTAATTCTTGTATTTCCGGATGGTATATTTAAAAATGTTGTTAAGAAAGAAGCTGCGCTAAAAGTATTTTTTTCAACCGCAATTTCTGTAGTAGCACTTACAACGCTAGCTGTTTTTCTGTTTAAAACTTATAAACGCCCGGAAATAATAATTACGTCACATACGCTTTTTTCTATAATAATAAGTGTCTATTGCAGTATAATTATTATTGGAGCTGCGCTAAGTTGGTTTTTTAATTGGATATATTCTATTTCGGTTGAGCGCAGGGGGTGGCCGGTTGGATCTAACTTTGTAGGCAATTTTTTATGTCATATATATATGATGCCTTTTTGGGGTATGCTTATTTTTTTATATACATCTATTGTTCCAAAAACGATGAATATTGGATGGATAGTAGTGATGGTTTTTTATACTATTCGTATTTTAGATATTGAAGCGCGGTTGATAAAAGTAGTGTATAAATTGCGCTTAATTCAGGGGTATACGATTGTTTTTAGCCAATTAGTACTAATTGGAATTGGCATGGGGCTGGGTTCCTTTCTTGTTTCCTTGATTTCGCAAAGTAGTGCCGGATAAAGAGGTCCTGCCAGCGGCGCATATAATTTCACAGCAGACAAAATAATATAAACTAATTTTTGAGGGATATTTATGGCAAATAATAAGCATCGTAAAAAAGGTAAAAAAAATAATAATAAAGAATCGGATGATAAAAAAAATAAAGCTAATCGGGTTCTAACAGGATTCATTTTATTATTAACAACTCTCTTTTTTATGGGACTTCTTATGGAGTCCTATAGAGAAACATTACAGCCGAAAATTACTTATTCAGAGTTTTTTAGTATGGTTGAAAATAATCGGCAGACTGACACGATTAAGTCGGTAGAGTTGAGGGAAGATAAAGTTGTTGTTTCTTTAAACGATGGAAAATTATTCTCTGTAAATGTGCCGTTAAATGATGCTGACTTGGTAAAAGCACTTCGTGAAAATGTTGATAATTTTATGGTTAAGCAGTCTGGTCTGTTTTGGCTGAATATGGTGAGTTTTATCTGGCCGTTGTTTATATTAGGCATGATTATTTGGTTTGCCTTCCGGGGCTCACAAGCCGGAGGCAATAAGCTTTGGTCTTTCGGTAAAAGCAAGGTAAAGCAGGGAAACGAAAATACTGTTAAAGTTACTTTTAACGATGTGGCCGGAGTGGATGAAGCTAAAGAAGAACTTCAGGAGATTATTGAATTTTTAAAAGATCCCAAGAAATTCCAGCGGTTAGGAGGTAAAATCCCCAAAGGTGTATTGCTTATGGGCCCTCCGGGTACCGGAAAAACTTTGATGGCGAAGGCTGTATCCGGAGAAGCAGGAGTTCCTTTTTTAAGTATTAGTGGTTCTGATTTTGTGGAGATGTTTGTGGGTGTCGGCGCAAGCCGGGTCCGCGATTTATTTGAACAGGCGAAAAAGGCTTCGAAAACAAGTGGTAGAGGAAGTATTATTTTTATTGATGAAATAGATGCGGTTGGCCGGCAGAGGTTTGCCGGTATTGGTGGTGGACATGATGAACGGGAGCAGACTCTTAATGCTTTGCTGGTGGAAATGGATGGATTTAGCACACAGGAAGGCGTGATTTTAGTGGCTGCGACAAATCGTCCGGATGTATTAGATCCGGCACTTTTGCGGCCGGGAAGATTTGACAGGCAGATTGTAATCGATCGCCCTGGTCTGTTGGGCAGGGAGGAAATTCTTAAAGTTCATGTGCGTAATATAAAATTGGATAAGGAAGTTGATTTAAATTCAATTGCACGGCAGACCCCGGGATTTACCGGAGCGGATATTGCTAATCTTGCAAATGAAGCTGCACTTTTAGCTGCGCGTCGCAATAAAGATACGGTGACGATGTCTGAATTGCAGGAATCAATTGAAAGAGTGGTTGCCGGGCCGCAGCGAAAATCACGTATTATGAATAAACATGAAAGAGAAGTTGTGGCTTATCATGAATCCGGACATGCGCTTCTTTCTTTGCTGGTGCCGCATGTCAATCCTTTACATAAAGTTTCCATTCTTCCTCGCGGTACGGCGTTAGGTTATACTATGAATTTCCCGTTGGAAGATAAACATCTTGTTTCAAAAAGTACATTACTTGGCGATTTGGTTGTTTTTTTAGGTGGGCGTGTTAGCGAAGAATTGATATTTCAAGAGGCGACTACCGGAGCGTATAATGATTTATTGCGAGCTACGCAGATTGCCCGGAGTATGGTATGTGAATATGGTATGAGTGAGAAATTAGGTAATCTGACCTTTGGCCATCGGCAGCAGCAAATATTTTTAGGCCGGGATATTTTGGACGAGAAGAATTATAGTGAACAGACGGCTGTTTTTATTGATCAGGAAGTAAAAGCTATTGTAGATAGCTCTTATACTAAGGCAAAGCAGTTGCTGATTGAAAATAGCGATAGACTTAAAAAACTGGGCGAGGCCTTGTTGGAAAAAGAAGTTATGGATTCCAAAGAGGTAAGAGAACTATTGGGTTTTCCTCCTGCAGAAGAAAACGGAAATTCTAAGGAGAAAGAAAAACCCATAGCAGATTCAAAAAAAGATGAACAATAAAGACTTGGGTGTGAAACAGGGAGCTGTTTTTAAGTGCGGGAAATATATACTTGATTTTTCGGTTCGTACTCATATAATGGGAATTCTGAATATTACCCCTGATTCTTTTAGTGACGGTGGGGAGTTTTTTGATAAAGAAAAAGCAATTGAACATGCCTTGGAAATGGAAAAACAGGGTGCAGATATTATTGATATCGGCGCTGAGTCAACCCGCCCTGGATCTTGTCCTGTGCTTCCGGAAGAACAGCTTAAACGCATTGAAGAGGTTGTAGGTGTTTTAGCAGGGAAGCTTAATATTCCGATTTCAGTTGATACTGTTCATTCTGCGGTTGCACGGCGATCTCTGGATCTGGGGGCAAGTATCATCAATGATATTTCTGCATTGAGTGTGGATACAAATATGGGGAGTGTGATTGCTGAATATAAAGCTGGGGTTATTCTGATGCATATGCAAGGAACCCCGCAGACAATGCAGGAAAACCCTGTATATAATGATATTCTTGAGGATGTTGTTGAATTTTTAAAACAAGCAAAGAAACAAGCGCTTGCTTGCGGGATTGAAGAACAATGTATTGCAATTGATCCCGGTATTGGTTTTGGTAAAACAACAAAGCATAATTTAAAAATAATAAAGCATCTGGATCAGTTTAAGAAAATAGAACAGCCGATTTTGATTGGGACATCACGAAAATCTTTCATCGGTAATGTTATAGATGTTCCGGTAACAGAACGTGAGTTTGGTACTGCAGCAAGTGTTGTTTATTCAATAATAAACGGAGCAGATATTATCCGGGTACATAATGTGAAACAGATGCGGCAGGTAGCATCATTAACAGATGCAATTAGCAGGCAGGAATAAGAAGATATGAATATAGATTTGAATGCTTTCGAAATAGTAAAAGTGGTAGTAGAAATATCTATTATCTGGTTTTTACTTTATCGTTTTATGTTGTTTATTCGGGGGACGCGGGTTGTGCCTCTTTTGCGTGGGATTGTGGTATTGATAATCCTTTTTTCTTTAACGCATATTTTAAATCTTGTGGTTGTGAACTGGATTCTGACCAAATTATTTACTATATCCGTAATTGGATTTTTAATTCTTTTTCAGCCGGAGATCCGTAGAGGTTTAAGCAAGATCGGACAGACATACTTTTTCGATTTATTTTCTACAGTACCGGAAGAAGGAGTAGTGAATAAAATTAGCCAGTCTTTAGTCGTACTTGCCCAAAAGCGTATTGGGGTCTTGGTTGCTTTTGAACGCAGTGTTGGCCTTAAAACATATGCTGAGACTGGAGTGAAAATGGACTCGTTGGTTAGTTCTGAGTTACTAAATACTATTTTTGCTCCTTTGGGCCCCTTACATGATGGCGGAGTGATTGTTAGTGCGGGGCGGGTTATTGCCGCCGGGTGTCTTTTCCCGCTTTCGCAAAATCCAAATATAGATAGATCCCTGGGCACACGTCATCGTGCGGCAGTGGGGTTAAGCGAGGAGACAGATGCGGTTGTGGTCATGGTTTCGGAAGAAACAGGAAAGATCTCGATTGCTCACGCGGGAAAGCTGATTAGTGATTTTGAAGGTAAGGATTTTAATTTTGTTTTGAAGAATATCCTGCATCAGCAGGAAGAGAAGAAAAAAACGTTTTTTTATAGCTGGAGACATAAGAAATAATGAAAGTTAAGAAAAGTCACAGAGCTATATGGCTCAAGATATTCAGCTTATTACTGGCTATAGTGATTTGGATTTATATCAATGGTATTGTCCAGAGGATTAGTGGCGGACCTATTGCTTATAAAGATTTAGAAGAAGTAGCTATTCTAGTCATGGGAGAGCCGGTAGTCTTGGGTAAAAATGTGGTTTCCGTGGAACTTGAGAAAAATTTTATTGATTTACGGGTAAAAGGTCCGGAGCAGGAAATAGAACAATTAACGCAGATGGATGTTACTGCTTATGTAAATGTAACAGGGTTGAAATCTGGAAAAACATATAGTCCGGTTGTGAAATTTGTTATGCCTTCAAATATGAGCATCGTGGGGGCTTCACCGTTAATAAGGGTGGAAATAAAAGAAGTATTATAAGGATGGATGACAAAATGAAACGATTGTTTGGAACAGACGGCATTAGGGGTAAATTTAAAGAATGGCCGCTAACAACAGATGTTATTTATAATGTAAGTTTAGCGACAGGAATTTGGTTGAAAAAGAAACATAAACGAAAAAGACCCCTCCGGGTAATTATTGGCAAAGACACAAGGTATTCTTGTGATGCGATAGAAAAATATTTAGCTGCGGGTTTTACCCAAAAAGGTATAGAGGTTTATTCAGCGGGCGTTCTCCCGACTCCGGGACTGGCCTATCTTGCCAATACAATGGATGTAGAATTAGGGATAATGATTTCTGCATCGCATAATCCGGCCGATGATAACGGTATTAAATTTTTTAAGCATAACGGTTATAAGCTTACAGAAATTGAAGAATGCCAAATAGAGAAGATAATTTTTGCGTTATTGGATAAGAAAAGTAAGGCAAAGAAGCAAGGGCGTATTAAATTAAAAAAGATTTCAGCAGAGCCTTATATGGAACATTTAAAGCAGTGTGTAGCAGGCTTAGATCTTAAGGGTAAAAAAGTTGTTATTGATTGCGCGAATGGTGCTGTATCTGATTACGCGGGACGACTTCTGAAAGATTTTGGGGCAAAAGTTACAGCGCTTTCCGCTAAACCTGACGGCCGGAATATTAATCGAAATTGTGGTTCTTTGCACCCGGAACGAGCTGCGGATCAAATTAAGAGAAAAGGAGCTTGCGTTGGTTTTTCCTTTGATGGTGACGGAGACAGGGTTATTTATAGTAATGAAAAAGGTGTTGTCTGCGACGGAGATCAAATAATGACTTTGGTTGCCAGACATTTTATGAAAAAAAAGAAACTGGCAAGTAAAACAGTTGTTGCAACTTCAATGAGTAATTTTGGATTAGGCAAGATATTAGATAAGCTGAAAGTAAAATTAATCCGGGCTGATGTTGGGGATAAATATGTATTGGAACAAATACTAAAAAATAAAGCAAATTTTGGCGGAGAGCAATCCGGGCATATTATTTTTCTTGATTACGCGACAACCGGGGACGGAATGTTGACTGCTTTACAAATATTACAGATAATGCAGGAAACAGGAACAGCGGCAAGCAGGCTCGCGACAGGATATAAAAGATATCCGCAATTATTAATTAATATTCGGGTGAAAGAAAAGAAGGATTTTAAAAAAATACCTTCAGTTTGGGAAAAAGCACAGGAAGTAGAAAAAACATTAAAGGGTGATGGACGGCTGGTTTTGCGTTATTCCGGAACTGAGCCATTAGCCAGAGTTATGGTTGAGGGCAAATGTAAACGTCAGATAAAAAAATTAGCTTATTCGATTATAGATGAAATTAAAAAAGAAATAGGATGAAATAATGGTAAAACTGGGCGTTAATATAGATCATGTGGCAACTGTACGTCAGGCAAGACGTACGATTGAGCCGGATCCTGTGGCTGCGGCTGTATTGGTTGAGCTTGCCGGAGGGGACGGGATCACCGTGCATCTAAGGGAAGACAGAAGACATATTAACGATCGCGATGTGGATATTCTGCGTCAGGTTGTGCGCACAAAACTGAATTTGGAGATGTCTATAGCTCCTTCTATTGTGAAAATCGCTTGCCGGATAAAACCGGACCAGGTAACTTTGGTTCCGGAGAAACGGCAGGAGATAACTACAGAAGGTGGTTTGAATGTATCCGGACAATTGAAAAAGATAAAAAAAACAGTTAAGACCTTACAGAAAAAAGGTATTGTGGTGAGTCTTTTTATTGCCGCGGAAAAAAAACAAATAGAAGCTGCTAGTAAGACCGGAGCAGAGTTTATAGAGTTACATACCGGACGGTATGCTAATATGAAAAGTAAAAAGACAGCAGATAAAGAATTGAGGGTATTGGCCATAGGTGCTGTACTGGCAAAGTCTTTGGGATTGAGAGTTAATGCCGGTCATGGTTTGACATATTTGAATACTCGCGAATTAGTAGAAACAGTTCCGTATTTAGAAGAACTCAATATCGGGCATTCAATAGTTTCCAAGGCAGTTTTGGTGGGGATGGAAAACGCGGTTCTTGAGATGAAAGAACTTATAAATTCGTGCCAGCAAGGAGATAATTAGTGATGATTAGCTGTGGCACGGATATTTTAGAAACCCAAAGAATGAAAAATGCTGTCCAGAAATGGGATCAGGCGTTTTTAAAAAGAATTTTTACTGAAAAAGAGATTGAATATTCGATGGGTAAAAGATTTTACTTTGAACATTTAGCAGCGCGTTTTGCCGCAAAAGAAGCAGTGTTCAAAGCATTTGGCGAAGGATTCAGCAGTGCTAACTTTAAAGATATTGAAATTGTAAACGATAAAAACGGCCGTCCCAGTGTACTATTAAAAGGCGCGATGCAGGAATTGAGCAACAACCAGAAGGTAGATAGTATCGCAATCAGCATGTCTCATACTAGAAATTATGCTCAGGCGATGGCAATTATTACCCGAAAAAGTGAAGAAAATTAAAACTAATTTTTTAAGAAGAAATAAAGATGCCCATAAAGGAGACTTTGGTCATCTTTTTGTATTAGCTGGTTCTCGCGGATTTACCGGAGCAGCATATCTTTGCACGCAAGCGGCGTTACTAAGCGGAGCGGGATTAGTTACTTTAGGTATTCCAAAAAGTTCAAATGTGATTGTTGCTAAGAAGCTGGTAGAGGCAATGACTAAACCGTTGCCTGAGACGAAAAATGGAAGTTTGGATGCTAAAGCGTTTTCAGAGATAAAACGGTTTTTAGCTAAGATAAATGTTTTAGCTATTGGTCCGGGATTATCACAAAATCCGACTACTCAGCGCTTAATTCGCAAGATCATTAAAGAGGTCGATTTACCTATGGTGATTGACGCAGACGGATTAAACGCTTTAGCGGGGCATATGGATATACTTAAAAACCGGACTGCTCCGACGGTAATTACTCCTCATCCAGGGGAGATGGGGCGTCTTTTGGGTATGCCTGCTGTCAAAGTACAAAAAAATAGAAGAATACTTGCAAAAAGACTATCTTGTATGTATAATATTGTAACTGTGTTAAAAGGCCGGGGTACAGTGGTAGTATCCAAAGCCGGGAAAGTTTTTGAGAACACTACGGGAAACCCGGGCATGGCTAAGGGTGGTAGTGGTGATGTATTGACTGGAATTCTTGCAGCCTTTCTGGCACAGGGAGCAGATCCTTTTGAAGCGGCGAAATTAGCGGTATATGTGCATGGATTAGCCGGGGATATAGCAGTAAAAGCAAAAGGACAGATCAGTCTTCTGGCAACGGATATAATAAATGTATTGCCGAAGGCGTTTAAAAAGATTATTTGATAAAGAATTCGGTGCTGGCGTGGCTCAATGGTAGAGCAGCTGATTTGTAATCAGCGGGTTGGGGGTTCAAGTCCTCTCGCCAGCTCCATTTTTGAAATGAAACACCAATTTTTTTTGGGCAGGTGGCCGAGTGGTCAAAGGCAGCAGACTGTAAATCTGTCGGCGCAGCCTACGTAGGTTCAAATCCTTCCCTGCCCACCATTTTTTTGCGGGAGTAGTTCAGTGGTAGAACAATAGCCTTCCAAGCTATATACGAGGGTTCGATTCCCTTCTCCCGCTCCAATACAAAATACCCGGCTTTATGCCGGGTTTTTTTATTGGTAGAGCAGAAAGGGAATCGAAGAACTGGAACTTCCTTCTCTTCTTGGGAACTTTACCCCCTAAAGAGGTGTGTCTTCGGCACGCTGAAAGAAGTTTGACGCAAAGTAAATTTGGGATTATAATGGTAATATAAAAAAGAACAAAGTTAAAGCTGCTTAGAATAATGTGTATATGAATGGTGCGGCGGCTGAGCCTTGCCCCCAGACGATCAAAAGCCCTAAAAGCAATAAAAAGAAAACAATTGGTGCTAAAATCCAGTTTTTTCTTGCCTTTAAAAATTCCCAGAATTCTTTAATAATTGCTAATTTGCTCATAATATTACTCCAAAATTAAAACTGTTTTTCGTAATTGTTTAATTCTTTTCTTTTTATCCAATAGCTGTTTGCTGTTTCATCTATTTTTAGATCGAGAAATTTTTTATTGAATAAGCGTGCGCATAGGCTGAGTGGTGTTAGTATGCTATAAAAGAATACAGTTAAGATTATTCGGGACATAAGCCAGCCAATAATAACAGCTAACCCCATCCATATTTTTTGAATAGGTTTAAGTAAGAGTGGGCAGGTAACTCCTAGACCTATTAGTATTGCTCCACAGAGCAAAAAGTAATTAGCAGATGATTTTTCTTTAAAGAGCAATATGCAGCTTATCACAGCAAGAATATTACCTATGGTCAAGGCAAATTCCCGCAGTTCTTTTTTTGTGCTTTTTATGTTTTTCATTTCTTGTTTAATCATGGTTTTTTTTAATCAGAAAATTGCCAATCAGTAAATAATCCATATTAGTATTTATGAAACAGGTGTACGCGTCTTCCGGAGTGCAGACTATCGGTTCTCCCCGGACATTGAAAGATGTATTTATAATTAAAGGACATCCATATTTTTCTTTAAATTTTTCCAATAATTGATAATAAAGACGGTTGTTTTTTTTCTTTTTTACTGTTTGAACCCGGGCTGAATAATCTATATGAGTTATAGCTGGTACAGATGAACGAACTATTTTTAGCTTATCCAGCCCCAAAAGTTGTTTTTCGTCACTTGTTATATCCTTACGCAGTTCTTTTTTAAGGGGAGAGACTAAAAGCATGTAAGGGCTTTCCCGATCAAGCTCAAAGTAATCAGCGCTATGCTCGGCCATTACCGAAGGAGCAAAAGGTCTAAAACTTTCTCTGAATTTTATTTTTAAATTCATGATTTCCTGCATTTGCTCCGATCTTGCATCGCCGAGAATGGAGCGGCTGCCTAATGCGCGTGGGCCGAATTCCATGCGACCCTGAAACCAGCCGATTACTTTTTTCTGGGCAATTAAATCGGCAATCTTTTCCGGGATTTCTTCATCTGAGAGTTTAATATGAGATATTCTATTATTTTCAAGATATTCTAAAATCCCGGTGTTTTTATATTCCGGGCCAAGATATGATCCAAACTGAGAGTCTGTTTTTTCATCAGTTAAACGTTGGTTGTCTAAATATTGATACCAGACAAACAATGCCGCGCCAAGTGCGCCGCCGGCATCTCCGGCCGCTGGTTGAATCCAGATATTTTTAAAATTACTTTCGCGCAGTATGAGTCCGTTAGCAACACAGTTTAAAGCTACTCCTCCGGCAAGGCAGAGATTATCTTGCCCTGATTCTTTGTGGAGGTGATTAACCATGCGTAATAGTATTTCTTCGGTTACTTTTTGAATAGAAGCGGCAATATCCATATCACGCTGTCTTAGTTCAGATTCCGGTTTGCGTGGTGGCCCGCCGAATAGTTTATGAAATTTTTTATTGGTCATAGTCAATCCGGCGCAATAGTTAAAGTATTTCATATTTAATTTAAAAGAGCCGTCTTTTTTAAGGTCCATAAGTTCAGTCAAAATAACATCTTTATATTCAGGTGTTCCGTAAGGGGCCAACCCCATTAGTTTATATTCGCCGGAATTGACTTTGAATCCAGCATAGTATGTAAACGCGGAGTATAGCAATCCCAGAGAATGAGGGAACATCATTTCGGCTAAAATATTCAGTTTGTTATCGATTGCTGTTCCATAACTTGCGGTTGCCCATTCTCCCACCCCGTCGATAGTTAGGAACGCAGCTTTTTGAAAAGGAGAGGGGAAGAATGCTGAAGCTGCATGAG
Organism: PVC group bacterium; assembly: GCA_024231215.1. Taxonomy (GTDB): domain Bacteria; phylum Omnitrophota; class Gorgyraeia; order B26-G9; family B26-G9; genus JAAEQR01. Next base: position 22,300 of record JAAEQR010000195.1, read on the forward strand.
ATTGGTGGTGTTCGGGAAAGATGATTTTCCCGTTAAATTCGAGGTTTTTACTTATATAGTCTTTAATCCAAAGTTTTTTGTTTATCCATAGAGGAATTGCCCGGATAAAAGAATTGATTCCTTGTGGCGCATAGGCAAGATAAGTTTGGATGATTCGTTCAAATTTAAGAAAAGGTTTCTCGTAAAAAGCAATAAAATCCAAGTCTTTCCCGTCTAGTCCGGCTTGATCTAAACAATACTTGATTGCGTTTTCCGGAAAAGAAGGATCGTGTTTTTTCCGTGTAAAACGTTCTTCCTGAGCCGCGGCAACAATAATGCCGTCTTGCACAAGGCAGGCTGCACTGTCATGATAAAAAGCTGATATGCCAAGAATATTCATAGATTTTTAATTATCGCCAGGTGACTTGCGCTTCATTGCGCAAAGGGGTTCTTTTATATTGAAATTTCGGATATCCGATCATCATTGCGCCATAAGAAGCTTGGCGTCTGTTTATTTTTAAAGCTTCCTGCATCGGCGGCCACATTGAGGCAGCCATTTGGAAATATCCTGCCCAGCAGCAACCTAGTTTAAATGCAGAAGCGGCAAGCTCTAAATGAGTAAGCGCGATCATGCATGATTGCGGGGCGGTCATATCTGCTTGTAGTCCGTAGGCAATAATTATATGCGGGGCATTTCGACAGACAAGATCTATATCTGCTTCCCAGGCACTGACAATTCCTTGGAAATGTAATGCTTCGGCGATTGGATTACCTGCGGTAATTAAATTGCGCATCCAGTCTATTACTATTCCAGCCAGATGTTGTACATCATCTTTATTTTCAATAATTAGCCATTTAACCGGTTGCAAATTTATTCCTGAAGGTGCGTAACGGGCGATATCGATCAACTTAAGCAGTTTCTCGCATTCTACGGCCTCGTCTTTATAGCAACGAATGGATTTACGGCCTTTAAAAAATAATTCTATTTGATCGGGGCTGAGTTGCCAATTTTCCGGTAGAGATGTGCATTGTTCAGGACTCATTGTTTTTAGAGATAAAGCTCCATGTGGACAGACACTAACACAATGTCCGCAATTAATACATAATGTTTCTGCTTCAGCAACTGGCGTGGGTAGATTTTCTTTTATCTGAATAATGTTTCGCGGACATGCCGCAGCGCAAGCTCCGTCGCCAACACATTTTTCTTTATCAATAGTAAATAAGCTCATGTATATTCCTCCTGATTTTATGTCTGGATAATATTGTACCTCAGATTACAATTATTTCACAAGCGTAATATATATTTTAACAATTGTATATTTGCAGCATCCATAGAAAAACATTTGTATTTTTTAAAAACCTTGTTTATGATATAACTAACCAAGGAGTTAAATCATGTCGAAAAGCATTGTATATTTTCAAGAAGCAACAAATGGAAAAGACGCAGTACAAATAAAATCAAAATTTAAAAACCTTATTAAAAAAAGTGGTTTATGTGATGAATTTAAAAAAGGAGAGATTATTCCGGTAAAAGTACATATGGGAGAAAAAGGTAATACCGGTTATGTTGCCCCGGAAGTTGTCAAAGCCATGGTCGATAAGCTGAAATCAAAGGCAGCTAAACCTTTTGTTACAGATACCAATGTATTATATTCCGGACTGCGTGCGAATACAGTAGATCATCTAATGCTTGCAAGCGAACACGGGTTTGATATTAATAGTCTTGGATGTCCGGTAGTGATTGCGGATGGTTTATTAGGTGAAAACGCAGAAAATGTTTTTATTTATAAAAAACATTTTGAACATGTTAATATTGCCCGGCCTTTTTTGCGGGTAGAGAATTTTATTAGTATTGCCCATGTAACTTCGCATATGCTGACTTCATTTGCCGCGTCAGTTAAAAATGTGGGCATGGGTTGTGCTTCCCGGGCTGGGAAACTAAAACAACATTCTAATATCAAGCCAAAGGTAAAACCGTTGAAATGTGTTTTATGCGGACAGTGTGCTAAGTATTGCCCGGCAGATGCAATCATCGAAAAAAACAGTAAGGCTTTTATTCAACCGGATATTTGTATCGGATGTGCCGAATGTATTGCTGCCTGTAAATTCAGCGCAATAATTGACGATTATGGTGAAAACGTAAAAGTATTGGTTGAAAAAATGGTTGAATATGCGCATGGAGTGCTTTTGCATGTAAAGCACAGAGCATTTTTTAATTTTGCGATTAATATCACCAAAAATTGCGATTGTATGGCTAAATCCGAGCCTTCGATCGTTAATGATATAGGAATTTTTGCCTCGGTCGATCCGGTTGCTTGTGATAAAGCAGTGGTTGATATGGTGCTTTCACGATTGGAAGATGATGTTTTTCAAAAAGAATGGCCCCAGGCAAGTAATGCTATGGACCAGTTGAATTATGCTGCAGAAATTGGGTTGGGTAATTTAGATTATGAATTGGTGGTTGTTTGAATATGTCACAGGAAAATAAATTAAAATTTAAATCTTTGTTTGGGATTGTCCCGGAAGAGTTTCCGGACACATTAATCATAAGTCCTTTTTTTAGTTTGAAATCATTTAAATCAGAGTTAGAAAATGCAGAGAATTTTAAGGGCATGGTATTTAAGGGGGTAGTAGGGGCATATAAAGATAAGAAAATTGCGTTTGTTAATACGGGGATGGGCCATACATTAGTTGGCGATTGTGTGCTGGCACAGCAAATAACAAATGTATCAAAAATTATTTTTCTTGGCGCGGTTGGCGCGGTCAATGGATTAAATGTAGGAGATTGTGTGCTTGTCCAAAAGGCATTTTTTGATACTGAATATTACGAGAAGCTCGGGGTGTTTGGGCAAAACAAAAATGAAATAAAATGTTTTATTCCTGATCCTGAATTGGTTGATAAAATTGATGCCTTGGCGAAAGAGCAAAAAAAAGAAATTAAGAAAATAGATGTAATGAGTGTGCATTCTTTCTGGAACGAGGATGAGGTGCTTGTTAATAAATTAAAAGATGCAAGTATCCATGCGGTGGAACTTGAATGCGCTATTTTTTATGCTTTATCATCTCTTAATCAAATCAAAAGTCTGGCTTTGTGTTTTGTGAGCGATCATGTTGTGAGGAGGCCTTATTGGTCTGATTTTTCGCCGGCTGAACAGGCAGGGATGAGAGAATCCAGAGAATTTATGGTAAAAGCGTCTTTGGAAATGGCATACAATATCTTGTAGCCTGCCCGTGTCTAAACTACCACGAAAAACCTTCGTTTTATCTCCCCGGGAATTAGTGCTTTTTCAATATTTAGTGCTTCAAGGTTGCTCTAATAGCTAAATATTGTATAAAATACTATATAAAAACTAATTTCTTCTTGACATTTAAGGGCTTTATCTTCATAATAAATAATGAGTTCAATTTTATTAAGTTGAACCACTCAGGGACGAGCGAAAAAGAGTCATAAAATACGAAGAATGGGGGGGTGTAGGGGGAGAGCGAAATGTTTAATCGAAAAAACAACCTTTTTCTAACGGCGGCTATTTTAATATTAGTATCCGCTGTTTATTCTTATGCCCAGCCAGCTGAATCCGGTAATTCGAACAGTAAGAAGGATTATTTCTATCGGAAAATTCTTAAAAATGAAGTTGAAGCGTTAAAAATAGAATTGACAGAAAAAGAAGCTGAATATAAAGAAAAATTTGATGATGAATATATATCTCTTTCCGACCAAGAAAAAATCACAGAAAAAGAAACAGAAATTAAGCAGCTAAAACAATCTGCAGTAGAAGATAAAGAACAAATAGATAAATTAAAAAGCAAGTGTGACTCATTGCTGGAAAAACTTAAAACGCAGGAAACTGAACACGCAGATAAGCTGAGTCAACTAAAAAAACAACATGCTGAAGAATTTAAAAAATCAGTTCAAGATCCCATGGAAATCATTGCTATTTACGATAAACGTATAGCTGAAAAAGATAAGCAGATAGAAAAAGTTTTTAAAAGAAAAATAACTAAAGAGCAGGAACTTGAAGTAGTTTTAAAAGAAAAAGAAAGTGTAGATCAAAAGAATAAAGAGCTTAAACAGCAAATAGAGAAGCAGGACAAGTTATATAAAAAACAGATAGCAGGAAAAGAGAAGGAACGAAAAAGAAAAGAGAAGAAGGCCCAAGGTAAAATTAAAAAGCTGGAAAAAGAAACAACGCAATTGAAAACAGATATGCTTACCGGCAAAGAGAAGATAAAAGAGCAAAAGCTTGATCTTAAGCAAAAAGAAAAGCAGATAATTGACCTGAAATCTAAGGTTGAATTTTTCTCAGAAAGAGCATTGACTGAAGAAAAGAAAGCAGAATTGAGGATATTAGAAGCAGAAAGTAATAAGTTGGAACAGGAATTACATAAAGTTAAATACGATATGACCTCAATGCAGAGCAAATATAAAGATAAACTTTTACAGCATAAGAGCACGGTCTTAGATGAGCAGGAGAAAAAGCAAACAGAGTTGGTTGAAAACAAGACCGTGTGGGAAAAGAAGATCGAAATTTTGGAATTAAAATATCTAAAACAGATCAGGGTGTTGGGGAAAGAGAGTGAAAAGAATAACGCACATTTTAATGATCAGTTAAGGAAGTTATCAAATAAATTGCGTGAGAAAGAAAAACGCAACGAGTTGTTGGAAAAGAAACTTAGTTCCTACCGGGATGATAAAAAGCATTTATTAACACAAGTATTAGCTAATAAGGCATCCCGGGCTAAAGGGGTTTTGCAGGTTTCCAGCATGAAGCCAAATTTTAAAGGCAAGAACAAGGAAAAAGCCAAAGTTCATTTTGATAAAGCAATGCACGCTATTAGTCAACAGGAATATCCTACGGCAAAATATGAGATGGAAAAAGCGCTTCGTTTACAGCCGAAAAATAAAATGGCTGCAGAGATATTAGCTAATATAAATTTTTTACTGGAAAGTAAACAGTAAATATAATTAATAGCTGGTGTAAACCAGGGAGGAGGTAGGGTAGTATATGAAAACGTCGGTAGCCCAAGCAGAACAAAGTGCGACATGTGATGGTACAGGGGTGTTTTTCCCTGATGGGATAATAGGATTTACTGATTGCAAACAATATAAATTGGTTAGCAAAAAGTCAAAAGAGCCGTTTTTTTGGTTTCAGGCGGTAGAAAGAGAAGATATATCGTTTATTATAATTGACCCTAAAGAATTTAAAGAAGACTATACTGCGGCATTGACGGAATCAGACAAGGTGGCATTGGGAGTAGATAGCATTGATGAGTGCAATATTTTTACTATTGTGCTTGTGCCTGAGGATTCAGATGGAATAAGTGCAAATTTATTAGCGCCACTGGTGATCAATAAAAAAGATTCTATTGGTCGGCAGATCGTCTTGCAGGATGCAGGATACTCTGTGCGGCATTTAATTTTCGAAGATACCTTTAAAGGAGTAAAGGAAAAGGATGTTAGTTCTTTCGCGTAAACCGGATGAAAGTATTGTCATCGGGGATTATATAGAGATTAAGGTTGTTGAAGTTCGCGGTGAGCAGGTAAAGTTAGGAATAACTGCGCCGCGGGATATCCCCGTGCATAGAAAAGAAATATACGAAGCTATCCAAAAACAAAATAAAGACGCTTCCCACACAAAACATGCGAATCTGGATAAACTCTCTCAGTTGTTTAAGAAGAAGAAAGATAAGTCTTAACCTTCAACTTCGAATTAAGCAGAGGGATTATTTAGGGAGCTTGTTAGGCGTTCTGCCTTGTCGTTAATTTAAAAAATCAGGAGTTATATCAGGCAGCTTTTTATCGCGAAGACGGCTATAAATGGTATGAGCTTTTTTGACGTCTTTAATATTGACTTGCGCAGCAATGGAATTCTCAAAGGCAATTAATGCCATAATTTCTTCGGAAAGATTATTTTTATTGAGAATTGGTTTTTGTGCGCGCTTTTTGTTTGTTTTTTTAGGTTTATTATAACGCACCAGCTTATTTACCTCCTTGTAAATGTGGGCTGAATCCTTTCAATTATCGCATCATACCACAGCTTGCTTTTTTTGTCAAGCGATTCAGCGCTGTTGTAGAGCTTGAGACTGAGTGTGTCGAATGTGTCAAGTCTTTTAGTTGTAGTGAGTAAGGTATGTTTATGGTTGATTTTATGCGGCAAGCAGGAGTATAATACCTTATATCATGATAAGAAAAAATGATAAAACTACATTCTCTGATTATTTAGAAGATAGTTCCGGGCTTTCCGGAGGATGTGCTCAAGAAATTATTTTTCCGGAAAGTGTTTTAGAATTGACAGAGTTTATTCGAGAAGCTGCTGATAAAGAGTTGAAACTTACTGTTTCCGGGGGTGGAACAGGTGTGGTTGGCGGGAGAGTGCCTTATGGCGGTGCGATTTTAGCTACAGATCGCTTGGATAAGATTTATAATATCGAAAAATCTAAAACTTCTTCGGGTGGATTGGCAATTGTAGAAGCCGGGGTACGTCTTGAGGATCTAAACAATGAGGCAGCAAAGCAGGGGCTAGTATATCGGCCTGATCCCACAGAGAAAAATGCTTTTCTTGGCGGTACAATCGCTACCAATGCTTCAGGCGCTCAAGGGTTTAAGTATGGAGCTACCCGTAATTATATTCAACGCTTATGGGTAGTTTTAGCTAGTGGAGATTTATTGGAGATCAGACGTGGAGATACTGTGCTTGGAGATAGTCTGTGTATTACACTGCCGGAAAATAAAGTTATTCAATGTTCGATTACTAATTGTAAATTATTTGATTTAAAAAGTACCGCTGGATATTTTGTTGCTCCCGGAACAGATCTAATTGATTTATTTATCGGTCAGGAAGGTACTTTGGGAATCATTACACAGGCAGAGGTAAGGCTGGAGGCATTGCCAAAGTCTAGTATTGCGGGTATGGTGTTTTTCCAGGATGAGATACTTGCTATGTCTTTTGTTGATACCATCAAAAAATATTCGTATAGAAGCAGAAAAGATAATAAACAAAATGAAATTGATGCGGGTTGTATAGAATTTTTTGATGAAGGTTCTTTGAATATATTAAGCGAAGTTTATTCCCAGCTTCCTTTCGGTAAGAAATCAGCTGTTTATTTTGAACAGGATATTATTGATGTAGATGAAATGGTAATAATGGAAAAATATGCAGAGGTCATTGAATCTTTAAATGTATCGGCTGCGGATGTGTGGTTTGCGGATACGGATAAAAACAGGAAATTGCTGACTAATATGCGGCATGAATTGCCGGTGCGGATTAATGAAAGGGTTAAGTCAAACGGATTTTCTAAAATTAGTACAGATTGTGCGGTGGCAGATGATCAGTTTTCGGCATTGTTTGATTTTTATAAACGCAAGCTTAATGATGGTGAAATACCATATTGTATGTTTGGGCATATCGGGGAAAATCATCTACATGTAAATATGATGCCGGAAAATAAAACTGATTTTGACCGGGCAAAGCAGATGTATTTTGAGTTTCTAACCGAAGCGGTACGTTTAGGCGGAACGATCGCGGCAGAACACGGTATTGGTAAGTTAAAGCGTGAATACTTGAAGATTATGCTGGGGCAAGCCCAGATGCGTCAGATGGCCCAGATCAAGCGTGCTTTGGATCCGGGTTTGATTTTGGGTTCAGGGAATATATTAGATGAAGAATATTTGAAATAGATGTATAATTAAAAATAAACGTACATAAATGATGGTGTGTATAGCGCGCAAAATCACGTGTTTTTGCGATAGATGTTTTGATTGAATTGATTAAGCAATATTTATTTGATATTTATAATTTTTCAATTAGGGGGTTATATAGGTATGAATTTGTTATTATTTATGTTTCGGGATAAAGAGGTATTAAAAAGAATATTCATTACAATCGGAGTAGTCTTATTTGCCAGATTGATTTATTTTTTACCTGTGCCGGGAATACAAATAAAAGCTATAGCGCAATTGTATCAACAGCATATTATTGCCCAGGGAGGGACTTTTTGGGATTTAATTACTTTAATGCACGCGGGGAAATTGCGCAGTATATCGTTATTTGCTTTAGGGATTATGCCGTATATTAATGCGTGTATTGTGGTTCAAATAATTGGATTTTTAGTGCCCGGAGTAAATAGGAAGTTTTTTTATAAGCCGGATGGCCGTCGTGAAATGATGCTGGCAACATTAGCTGTAGCGGTTGTTCTAAGTATGGTGCATGCTTATTTTCTCAGCTTTGAACTTGAACTGTTGGATAAGTTTCCAGACTTCCAGCTTTTAACTGTTAAGGGCATATTATTTAGGGCTGGAGTTATGGCCTCTATGAGCGCGGCATGCCTTTTATTTATTATGCTTAGCGAAGTGATTAATCGTTTTGGTCTGGGTAACGGAGTTGGAATAATTTTTGCTTCAGAAGTAATTGTTCGGATCGGAATATCAGTATCTCAGGCGACCGTTTTCTTCATTCGGGGACTGATTATGTTAAGACAATTCTTACTATTTATTGGTTTAGTAGTATTATTTGTTTATATTGCTAAGCGGGTTACCGGATTTTTAAAGAAGCTTACGCTTCAAACGCACAAAAACGAAACATTTTCCATTCCGATCAGGCCGATTTGGGTAGGTGTCTGGCCGTTGATTCTGGCTGAAGCAGTGCTTTCTTTCTTTGAACTGCCGGTGGGGTGGACGTCATTTTTTGTGATCGGCATTACAATTGCTTTTAGCACTTTATTATATCTAAAGGTGGTGTATCAACCGCGGCGGTTTTATGAACTTATCCTTCCGTATAAATGTCTTAGCTGTTCTGACCAAAGTAAAAGGGTTGTTGATGTTCTTAACAATGCGATTATTCCTTGTATTGCAGTAAGTCTATTACTATTCTTTGCAATGTATTCTTTGCCATTGATTCTACCGTTTACTTTAAGGCTATCTTTTATGAGTGCTGGTATTTTTGGGGCATTTGGCTTGATTATTTTAGTCGGTGTTTGTCATGATATAAGCAGGCAGTTGCAGTTTTTTCAGGCTGCTAAGCAAAACACTTCGGTCAAACAGTGGTGTTTATTGGGAACGGCTTTTGATGAAGCCGAAGCAGAAATAAAAAAGGCATGCTTACAAAGCCATGATATTTATGCAGAAGTAAAACCATCTCATTTTTATTGGGGGTTACCAATTAGAACCGCTGCTTCCGGATATTACATGTATGTTTCCGCAGATCAGTATGAACAGGCAAAGCAGACACTTAAAGAATTACGTAGTGCCTGGAGGGAGAAGGCTATTTAACTAGAGCTTTTTATAACCTCAATGACTTTTTGCAGGTCGACTTCGGTATCTACGCTGATCGTTTCGTGCTTTGTTTCAATGACTTTGATTCTGTATCCATGTTCTAAAGCGCGTAACTGCTCTAATGATTCGGCTTTTTCCAATTTGGAAGTTTTTAATCCTTTGAAAGTAAGTAGAAAATCTTTGGTGTATGCATAAAGGCCGATATGTTTATAAAGCGTCATCGAGTCTGATTCGTTCATGCGGCTGATATTCGGCAGGCAGGAGCGTGAAAAATATAATGCAAATCCGTTCTTGTCTGTTACTACTTTTACTACATTTGGATTATTAAAATCGCTTTCTTTGGTCAGTTTTTGTTTTAACGTGGACATTACAAGCTCCGGATTATCCAAAAGCGCATAAGCTACGTCATTGATCATAGAAGGATGGATTAAAGGCTCATCTCCCTGAATATTGACAACTACCTTTACGTCCATGTCAAAAACCACTTCAGTCAGGCGTTCTGTGCCGGATATGTGTTCTTTTGAGGTTAATACGGCTTTTCCTCCAAAATTTTCAACCACGCTTTTGATCCGATCGTCATCGGTAGCGACAATTAACTCATCTAAGATCGGAGTTTCTTTGGCTCGTTCGTAGATATGCTGGATCATGGGTTTTCCGGCAATATCGGCAAGCGCTTTTGCGTGCAGACGGGTTGAACCGTAGCGAGCAGGAATTATTCCGACAACATCCATTATAATCACCTCATATTTTAAAGTTTTTGATCGTAAATATAGACTCTAATTCAAGTCCGCATTTAGCTATGTTTTCTTTTGCGCCTTCAAGCCGGTCGACTACTGCGATTACACGTACTATTTTACAGCCGAGTTTTTGTACAGCCTCGATTGCTTTTATAGTAGAAGAACCGGTAGTGACTACGTCATCAACAATAACTACACGACTTGATTTTTTTAAAGGAGTACCTTCGATTAGGTTTTGCATGCCGTATTTCTTTGTTTCTTTTCTAACGATAAAGCCGTTTATCGGGTTTTTAGTTTTAAAACTTAAAGTACTAACCGCCCCGATGATTGGGTCTGCGCCAAGCGTTAGTCCGCCGATTGCATCTATCTTGTTTTTTTTCAGCATATCTAAAATGATTTTACCGATACAGTAGGCACCTTCACTTGAAAGACTGGTAATTCGGCCGTCAAAGTAGTAATTACTGACCTTGCCGCTGGCTAAAACTACGCGTTTTTTCTTGAAAGATTTGCGTTTTAAGACGGTTAAAAGGCGTTTCCGGGTGTCCTGAATGCTTTTTGAAGCCATTATTTTCTCCTATTGTTTGCAGGTTTAAGATAAGAGAATTATATATTGATAATGAGTTTTCGTCAATGAAAAAGGGAGTTTTTGTCTTTTCCTACTAAAAATGTTATTATAACAAATATGAAAGTAATTACTAAACGCTTAAGACATAATACCACGGGCGCCGGAGACCTTTTAAATATTACAGAAGAAATCCGGGAAATGCTTGATGATTGCGGATTAGAAGAGGGCACGGTTAATGTCTTTGTGGTGGGCTCTACAGCGGCAATAACGTCTTTTGAGTATGAAAGCGGTATGGTTGCTGATATGCGTGATCTATATGAACGCATTGCCTCGAGAGATAAACATTATTCACATGATGATACCTGGAACGATGCCAACGGATTCAGCCATGTGCGTGCGGCATTGCAGGGCCCATCCCTATTAATTCCGTTTCAGGACGCAAAGCTGCTCTTAGGTACATGGCAGCAGGTGGTATTGGCGGAGTTTGATAATCAGCCTCGGAAAAGAGAAGTGGTATTGACGTTTACGGGTGTTTGAATATACTATCTAGCGGGCTGGTTGGCGGATTATAAATATCACGGATTACATGCGTATAGATCATTTATCCATAAACCCCGACATTTGCTATTGAAATCTCCCAAAACAGGACTATCTAATTTAATGCTATTATATAGTCAACAAGACATTTTTCAAAACAATTTTATGCTTTGTTATATTTTTTTGACAGGATAATATATTTAGAGTTATAATAAATAGTAGTTTCAATAACAGAAAACAGGAGGGTCGTATATTAATTGTTAGATTAAAATTAAAATAAAGAAAGGAAATTGAAAAATGAATAAAAAATTAATATTATTGATTGTTTGTTTTATTGTTACTTTTAGCTTTAATGCCCTCGCTCAAAATACTTCTTCACCTAGAGTTGTGAAGACATCCCCGGACACTGGTGATATGGCTGTTGATCCTTCAATCAAAGAAATTACAGTAACTTTTAGTGAAGATATGATAACTGATAATATGTGGTCTTGGGTTATGGCCTCAAAAGAAACATTTCCTCAAATAAATGGACAAGTACATTATTTAGATGACAAAAGGACTTGCGTTGCTCCAGTGAAATTGGAATCTGGTAAAACTTATGTTATCTGGTTTAATTCTCAACAATATAATGCTTTTAGAGATGTGGATAATAATCCAGCAATCCCATACTTGTTGGAATTTAAAACAAAATAAACATCTAACAAATCGCTGCAAGCAATCGCAACCCGCCGCCAACCCCGCCCAAGAACAGCGGGACAAGATGGCGTTGGTTGCTCTGCCTGAGCTCAAGCGTTAGACACGCGGAAGGAGATGAATATGGAAAATAAAGAAAAAAACGATGAGAAGGTTAGAAATGAATCAGTGGACGAGAAGATGGAGAATGCACTATGGGAATCCGAACAAATATATAAGAGTGTTGTAGAGAATATCGGTATTGGAATATCAATTGTAAATAATAATATGGAAATATTATCATTAAATGGAAAGATGAGAGAATTGTTTCCTAGTATTGATATCTCAAAAAAACCTATATGCTATAAAACGTTTAATACACCCCCTAGAGAAGATGTCTGCTCTTATTGTCCGACATATAAAACACTGCAGGATGGACAGGTGCACGAATCTATAACAGAAACACCTGCTGGTGACAAAATTATTAATTTTAGAATAATCTCATCTCCTATTAAAAATAAAGATGGAAAAGTAATAGCTGCGATAGAGATGACTGAAGATATCACCGAGCGCAAGAAGGCAGTAGAAGAACAGGCTGAAAGCGAGGAAAAGTTCAGAAATATTTTTTACGAATCTCCTTTTGGAATAGAACTTTTGGACTCGGAAGGAAAAATCATATCTATGAACAGCGCAATTAAGGAGATCTTCGGCCTGGTCGATCCTTCGCAGCTTCTTGGCAAGTTTAGCCTTTTGGATGACCCAAATGTTCCTGATGAAGTCAAATCGAGTATGAGGCAGGGTAAAACTATCAGATACGAATCTGTTTTTAACTTCGATGATGTCAAAAAACATAATTATTACGAAACGACGAAATCGGGCACCGGTCATCTTGAATATGCTATTTCGCCTTTATGTGGCGTATCAGACAAGGTTATGCGCAATTATATCGTTCAGATAATAGACATCACCGAGCGCAAGAAGGCTGAGGGAGAGTTAAAAAATAAATTGAAAGAGCTTGAGCAGTTTCATGAACTTGCATGTGGTAGAGAGATGAAGATTATAGAAATGAAGAAGCAGGTGAACGCGATGTCAAGAGAATTGGGCAGGCTAGAGCCGTATGAATAATAATTTGTTTCCCTGCCAATAACAGGGTCAGACCCGGAATACGGAAAACAATAAAACACATAACAACGCACTCCACCTAACCCCGCCAAGAAGTGGCGTGACAGGCTGGTGGGAGCGCGTGAAATAGTTAATAAATATAAAAATATAAAGAATAGTGAAAGGAGTTGGTAATGAAAAATTTGATAAATGCAATAATGATTTTGTTTAATTCTTTTTTGTCAGTTTCTTCTGCGTTTGCGCAATCCGGAGAGAATGCAGCTTCAGGAACACCGCTTAACGTGGTTATGTTTAAGTGGTTTGCAGGCGCAATAGTAGTAGTTGGTTTGATTAGAGTAATAAAGAGATCTATGGATTGAAACAAAAAAATGCGTGAGAAACCGCAAAATAGAGAATAAAATTCAATAACATTGGAGTTGGAATATGACTTTTTGCACATCAATTCATTGTATGGATGGAAGAATCCAGGAACCGATCATGAAATATTTAAAAGATAATTTTGATGTAGATTATGTCGATACAATAACAGAACCCGGGCCATGTAAAATACTGGCTGAAAAAGAAAATAAGGTATTGGTGAGTTCAATTGTAAAACGGGTTGAAATATCAGTAAATAAACATGGATCGAAACTCATCGCTATTTCTGGACATTATGATTGCGCGGGGAATCTAAGTGATGAATTAACCCAAAAAAAGCAAATAGAAGAGTCAACGGCATATCTTAGAAATAACTATCCTGAAATGAAAATAATTGGATTGTGGATTGATAGTGGATGGAATGTAAATAATGTATAAACAGTCAATACACAGGATTATTTTTTCATGTATACTAATTACACTTGTTTTGTTTAGCTCAATTTGCTTTGCTAAGACTAAAGGTGGATTTACAGCAAAATCAGCTTTAGTTATGGATGCGGATAAGGGGACTATTATTTATCAAAGAGATCCTTATGTGCGTTTAGCCGCAGCAAGCACCGTTAAAGTTTTAACCGCAGTGCTGGCGATGGAGAACTTATCAGAAGATCAGTGGATCGTGATCAGTAAGCGTGCAGAAGGAATTACTCCGACAAAGCTATATATGCAGCAAGGGGTTAAATATAAAGTTAGTGACATGCTTAAAAGTTTGTTGATGAATTCAGCTAATGATTCCGGAGTTGCTTTAGCTGAGGCAATATCTGATACAGAAATACAGTTTTCTTTGTTGATGAATGAACGGGCCAGGGAGTTGGGAGCTAAAAACAGCCGGTTTTTTAATGCTACGGGATTGCCCGAAGGTAAGAAATGGCAGTATTCAACGGCATATGATTTATGTTTGTTTATGAAAGAGGCATTACGTTATTCAAAATTAAGTAAATATATGCAGATGCAAAATACTGTAATTAAAGGGACTGATGGCAAAGAAATACAGGTTCGTAATCACAATAAAATGCTCAAGCGTAAAGGGAATACTCTTATCGGAAAAACCGGATATACCCGTCGGGCCGGACATTGTTTTTTAGGCATGTTTACTAGGGGAAAGCGCAGATATCTTATTGCCATGCAGGGCAGTCGGAAATTATGGGATGACTTGGAATATTTGATGCGGCAATAAAATATATAAGAAAAAAGCGATAGGCTGTATATATTAACCTATCGCTTTTAAAAGATTTTTTCCCAATTACTCCATTACTATTGCTTCTACCGGACAGCTGGAAGTTGCTTCTTTTGCCGATTCTTCCATTTCATCCGGAATCGGATCGAGAATAACAATAGCTTTATCGTCTTCCATCTGAAATACTTCAGCACAGACATTAACACATAGTCCGCATCCTACACAACCATCCGCATTAACAATCGCTTTCATAAATATCCTCCTTTGTGTTCAATTTGATATTATTATAAATCGAAATAATGCTCTATGCAATGGTTTTTTAGAAATTTTTTGGTAAAATGTTGTTATCAATAAATATCACAGGAGGTTAGGTGTTAAGGTTATTGCTTTATTAAAAAAAGAGTATCCGAATGCTAAGATAGCATTGAACTTCAGCAATCCCATGGAATTGCTTGTAGCTACAGTTTTGTCTGCGCAATGTACGGATAAGAGGGGGAATATTATAACTAGAGGTTTGTTTGAAAAATATAAAACAGTGAATGATTATGCGCAAGCTGAAAAAGATTGGGGGGCATTAAATTATTTACTTATCGAACATGGTCGAAACGTATGTATCGCCCGGAATCCGCAGTGTGGCAGATGTTTTTTATCTGAATATTGTGCTTATTTTAGTATAAATAAGCAGGGGTAGCAGCCGTTTTTCCTATCTTGCTGAGAATAAAGATGTTATGGAAAATGACATGATGATTGTTTGTTATGTTTAAAAGTCAGTATATATAGATACTTATTAATATATGGAATTATATTGCAGAATACCTTGTGATTTGCTAGAATAACTATCTAGACTCGGGTATTTTTTGCCCGTAGTAGACTATACTATGAAATATTCGGGTGAAAGCATTATTAAGGAGTTTTAAATTGATACCGTTACGTGATAGTAATCCGTCAAGAAGTATGCCGGTTGTGACGGTATTGCTTATTATAATAAATATCGCTATTTTTATGCGTGGGATCTTTTTAGGTCCTGAGTTTAAAAGTGTTTTTTATAGTTTTGCGGTTATCCCGAATAGTTATTTAGATATACAATGGATGGAATTCAATAGTGTCTGGGAAAGTAATCGCAGGTTGATAAGTGCTTTGTTCTTGCACGGTGGTTGGCTGCATTTACTTGGCAATATGTGGTATCTTTGGATATTTGGTGATAATGTCGAGGACAGGCTAGGTCCTGTACGCTTTTTGTTCTTTTATATATTATGCGGGGTTGCCGGAAATTTAGCTCATATTTTTATGAATACGCACTCTACCGTCCCCGCGGTAGGGGCAAGTGGTTGTATTGCCGGGGTTTTAGGGGCTTATTTTCTGATGTTTCCGGGAGCACGTATAGTTACGGTTCTGCCGATTTTCATTT
This sequence comes from PVC group bacterium, assembly GCA_024231215.1. GTDB lineage: Bacteria > Omnitrophota > Gorgyraeia > B26-G9 > B26-G9 > JAAEQR01. The sequence goes on from JAAEQR010000195.1 coordinate 38,179, forward strand.
TTTGGACAGTAGCAGAAGTGCGGGCGTTTTTCTTTTTGGGAATTTGGTTTGCAATTCAGTTTCTCAATGGGTTTTTTACGCTGCCAGGCGGTAAAAATATATCTGGGATAGCCTGGTGGGCGCATATCGGTGGTTTTATTGCCGGGATTATCCTCACATTTATTTTGGCTGGAAAATCCAGGGGCAGGCGAAAAAAAGTAAGGTTTTAAAGATCATGTTATGGGAAGTTTCACTGGATAATATTTCGATTATTACTTATGCGGCTGTTTTTGCAGCGGGATTTTTTATTTGTTTTACTCCTTGCGTATATCCGATTATGCCGGTAATTATCGGATATCTCGGGGGGACGGAAAGCCAAACGAAAAAAGAAATTTTTTTCAAAGCGTTAAATTATATATTAGGTTTGGCTTTTGTTTACTCTGCACTTGGCGCGGTAGCTGCATTTACCGGGGGGTTATTCGGCAGATTACAGAGTGGGTTTTGGATTAACTTTATTGTTGCGAATATATTTATAATTTTTGGGCTTTTTATGCTCGATGTTTTTCAAATGCCTAAGATCGCATTTTTTCAAAGGATTGCGGGGCGTCCAAAAGCGGGGCTTGGAGGAGCGTTTCTAATGGGCGGTATTTCCGGATTGGTGGTAGGCCCTTGCACTACCCCGGTTTTGGGGGGTATCCTGGCTTATGTAGCGGCTAAGCAAAATCCGGTTTTAGGGGTAACGCTTTTGTTTACTTATGCGATCGGGATGGGGGTTCCGCTACTGATTATCGGAACTTTTGTTGGTATATTGAAGAAGTTACCTAAATCCGGCGCATGGATGTTAAAAGTAAAAAAAGTTTTTGGAATTTTATTAATTGCAGTGGGTGAGTATCTTTTAATTTATATAAAATAAAGGAATTGGTTTATGGAGTGGTTGGAAAAATTTGATGAAATGCAAAGTTCTGCATTAAAAGAACTTGCTAATATAGGCATAAGTCATGCGGCGACGGCGATTGGCGAAATTGCTAAAGAAGAAATTGATGTTTCTTTACCGGAGCTAAAAGTTTTTTCTAAACAGGAGATTGTTGACTTAAACTCTGAGGGCAGATTAACCGGTGCCTATATGAAAGTTAGCGGGATTGCTGAGATTACCGAAACACTTATTATTGCCTCAGAAGATAGTGCCAGGGAATTGATGAACAGATTTATCAACGGCTATACTGAAAATTTGACGTTGGATGAACAGAAAAGTATTTTTAAAGAGATTGCTACGATCATTTCAGCCACGTATTTTTCAGCTATTGGAGGACTGTTTAATATACAGATCCATCCCGGAATTCCTCAGGTGAGTTTTCAAAATGGAGGGATGATTGATCTTATGAATAGAAAAATGCTGCAAAATGAAGGCATTAGCATTAAGGCTTCACTTATGGGTAAAGAGTCTCGATTGCAGGTGCTATTTTTCTTAATTCCCGATCCGCAGACCTTAGACGGTTTTTTTAAAGGCATCGGGCTTATGTGACAGATGTAATACTATGCGAGAAGTGAAAAATCCAGTTCCTACCGTAGATATTATTATTGAATATGATGATGGCATTGTGTTGATCGAACGAAAGAATCCACCATATGGCTGGGCTATCCCCGGCGGATTTGTCGACTATAACGAAAGCTTAGAAGAAGCAGCGGCTAGAGAAGCTAAAGAAGAAACGGGACTAGTAGTTTCTGGGCTTAGGCAGCTTCATACATATTCTAATCCGGAGCGGGATTCCAGACAGCATACTATTTCCACGGTTTTTACAGCGAAGGGTAATGGAACATTGTGTGCGGATACAGATGCTAGTAATGCCGGAGTTTTTAGCGAAAACAAATTGCCTGAATGTTTTGCTTTTGATCATAAAAAAATTGTTGCAGATTATTTTGCCCGGAAAAGAGGAGAGGAGCCTGAATGGTAGAAGTAGCTTTGTTCAAGATTATTATGCATGAAAATAAGCATGATCAGGTTATTATATTGAAAGAAAAAGACGGCGATAAGCAGTTACCAATAATAATCGGAGTAGCTGAAGCTGCGGCTATAAAAATGAAGGTGAGTAATCTGCCGTCACCACGGCCGCTAACTCATGATTTGTTGAATAATATAATATTGGCAATTGGAGCATGTTTGGAGAAAGTAGTTATTACCAGGCTTGAGCACAATACTTTCTATGCGCGTTTGATTATAAGGCAGGATGAGACTAATTGTATAGATATTGATGCTCGACCTAGCGATAGTATTGCTTTGGCATTACGTGCGAATGCTCCGATTTTTGTAGAAGAAGAGGTTTTTTCTAAACTGCATTTTTTCAATGAGTAATACAGTGAAAATTACCGCAACGGTAGTAAAAGAATTCAAGGATGATTTTGTATTCAAAAAGATAGGCAAGATTTCCCGACTGCTTAACAAGGAAGTATATCTGGTTGGTGGAGCAGTTCGGGATTTGTTCATTAAAAAAAATGTAAAAGGGCAAATTGATTGGGATTTTGCAATTAATAAAGGAGCCTTGGACTTTGCTGATAAATTGGCTCGGGAGCTTGGAGCATCGTTTATTGTTTTAGATAAGGTTAATAAAATTGCCCGGATTGTTTACAAAAAAAAATCGTGTAGTTATGAATTAGACTTTGCTGATTTCAGGGCGCTAAATTTAAAAGAAGATTTAAAACGCCGCGATTTTACAATAAATACACTTTGTGTAAATACACGCGATATTTTAGAAAGCAGTCAAAAAAGTATCCAGTGTATTGATTATTTTAATGCATCCGAAGATATTCGTAAAAGATATATAAGAATAACGCGCAGGCAGAATTTTAAGGATGATCCTTTGCGTGTTTTACGCGGGGTTGCGTTTTCTGCGCAGTTAGGATTTGTGATAGTTCCGGAGACTATGGCTTTGATCAAACGGCATGCTCGGGATTTGAAATATGTTGCTGCAGAACGGATCAGTGAAGAGTTGGTCAAGGTGTTTACAGTACCATATTGCAGTAAATATGTTGTGTATATGGATCAGCTTAAGATCATTGAAAATATTTTTCCGGAGATTTGTGCTTTGCGCGGCGTGGATCAGGGAGGGTATCATCATTTGGATGTCTGGGATCATTCATTGGAAGCCCTGGTTCAATTAGAAAAGCTTATAGGACAGATAGAAAAGAAAATACCTCGTAAATATGTGAGCAATATACAGAATTATTTGAACGAGGAAGTTGTTTATGGCCGGCCGCGAATCTGGCTATTGAAATTATCAGCTCTTTTACACGATATTGCTAAGCCGAGCACAAAAATTGTGGGTGAAGACGGTTTTATGCATTTTTATACGCATGAGCGCGTTGGGGCGGAAATAACTGAAGATATCGGTTTGAGGTTGAAGTTATCGCTTAAAGAGATTGCGGTATTAAAAAATCTTGTACGTTTTCATTTGCGCCCGGGACAGATTGTTAATCGAATTCCGAGCAAAAGGGCAAAATTTAGATTTTTTCGGGATGCAAAAGAAAATGCTGTTTTGATTATTTTGTTAACGATTGCGGATCGTTGGGCAATGAGAGGTGTTTTAAGCCGCAAAAAAAGTTTTGTTTTTTTAGAAGATGAACTTTTCAAGATGATTGTTGAGTTTTTTTACAAAAAAACAAAAAAAGGCAGCCCGATTCGTTTGTTAGACGGGAATGGAATTATGGAGACCTTAGGTATTTCCCCGGGACCGTTGGTTGGAGATATTCTAGCGCAGCTTGAAGAGGCTCAGGCTGTTGGTAATGTGAAAAACAAAAAAGAAGCAAAGAAGTTTGTGCGGCAAATATACGGAAAAGAAACTGAATGAGCGGATATCGGGCGAGGTATTTAGAGCTAAGCAAAGAAGTTTTTAAAAATAAGATAGAACAAGCAAATTCTTATTTAAGAAACTGTTGTCTTTGCCCTCGCGAATGTAATATAAACCGAGTTATCGGAGAGACCGGGTTTTGCGGTGCAGGTGCGGATGTGGAAATTGCGCATTGGCAGATTCATTACGGAGAAGAGCCGCCCTTATCAGGAAAAAACGGTGCAGGTGCAGTATTTTTTGCTCATTGTAATTTAAAATGTGTTTATTGTCAGAACTACCAGATTAGTCAGCAATCAGGGATCAAAAAAAGTATAAGTGTTGATGATCTTTCTTCTGTTATGCTTGATTTGCAGAAACAGGGCGCGCAGAATATTGACTTTGTATCACCGACACAATTTGCTGCGCAGATAATTGAGGCGGTTTATATTGCACGCAATAAAGGATTATCTTTACCGCTTGTATATAATACCAATGGTTATGAAAGAGTAGAAATCCTGAATTTGCTGGACGGGATAATTGATGTTTATCTGCCGGATTTTAAGTATTACGATGATTCGGCGGCTGTACGTTATTCAGAAGCTGTAGATTATACAGCAGTTGCGCAAAGAGCAATAAGCACGATGTATGCACAGACAGGAGATTTAGTGGTCGATTCCGGCGGATCTGCGCTGCGAGGTATATTATTGCGGCACTTAGTATTGCCGGAGGGTATTGCCGGAAGTATATCTGTGCTTAAGTTTTTAGCGGATCAGTTGGGAACAGATATCGGGTTAAGTCTGATGAGTCAGTATCATCCCTGTTATCGGGCAGATAGATTTTCAGAATTAAACCGGACGATAACAAGTAAAGAGTATGATGAAGTGGTAGATTATGTGCAGGAACTTGGGTTTGAGAAATGTTGGATCCAGGAACTGGAAAGCCATAAGGTATATTTACCTGATTTCGAAAAAGAAGATGTGTTTTAACAGTAGTGTTAGTAGCTGTTGTTAACTAAAATAAGGAGTATTTGAAGTGATTAAAATTAAACGAGCGTTGATTAGTGTTTCCGATAAAACAGGTTTGGAAGCATTTGTTAAAGGGTTGCATGAATTTGGAGTGGAGATGCTTTCTACCGGAGGAACGGCAAAACTTATTAAAGACCAGGGGATTCCGGTTCGGCTGGTAAGTGATTTTACCGGCAGTCCGGAGATGTTAGATGGCAGGGTAAAAACTTTGCATCCTAAAATTCATGGAGGATTACTGGCGTTGCGCGAAGATAAAGATCATATGGCTCAAGTGGATAAGTTTGATTTAGAATTGATAGATATGGTTGTTGTCAATCTCTACCCTTTCGAGAAAACGATTCAAAAGCCGAATGTGGCTTTAGCCGAAGCGATTGAGAATATCGATATTGGCGGGCCTTCGATGTTGCGTTCAGCTGCAAAAAACTCGCAAAGCGTAGCTGTGATCTGCAGCCCGGAATATTATAATTCTGTTTTGGATGAGATGAAACAAAACAATGGTACTTTGAGCAAAGAGACCTCTTTTAAGCTTAGCGTAGATGTATTTGATAGAACCAGTAAATATGATCAGATGATCGCTTCATACTTAAAAACGAAATGTGCTGCTGATCAAGATAAAGATGATTTGCCGGAGATATTACAATTGAATTTCGAGAAAATTCAGAAGCTTCGCTATGGAGAAAATCCGCATCAGAAGGCAGCTTTTTATCAGGATAAAAATTCCAGTGTTCCTGGAGTTGCAACTGCCAGGCAATTGCATGGCAAGGAATTGTCATTTAATAATATTTTAGATCTGGATGCGGCTTTGAATATTGTGAAAGATTTTAAAGATCCTGCTGCAGTAATCATGAAACATAATAATCCGTGCGGGGCAGCAACTGCGGAGGATTTGAGTAAAGCTTATGAAGATGCATTAGCCTGCGATCCGATGTCTGCGTTTGGCAGTATTGTTGGATTGAATCGGCCGGTAGATTCAGCTACCGCGGAAAAAATTGTTGGTGCTGATTTTGTCGAGTGTGTAATTGCTCCTGGATTTTCCAAAGAGGCTCTTGAGACTTTAAAGCGCAAGAAAAACCTGCGTATTATGGAAGTTGACGATTTTACAAAAAAGGATGTTCAGAGTTTTTATGAATTTGATTTTAAACGTGTTAACTCAGGTCTTTTGGTTCAGGGTAGAGATATCGGAGTTATTGATAATCAGGATTTAAAGATCGCAACAAAGAAACAGCCGTCTAAACAGGAGTTAGATGCGCTGTTGTTCGCGTGGATAGTAGTCAAACACGTAAAGTCAAACGCGATTGTACTGGCTCAGGGGACAAAAACAGTAGGTGTTGGCGCCGGACAGATGAGTCGCGTGGACAGTGTAATTATTTCGATTAGAAAATCAAACGGACGTTGCCAGGGATCGGTATTAGCCAGTGACGCATTTTTTCCAAAAGCTGATGCTATAGAAGCAGCGGCAAAGGCAGGGGTTACTGCTGTGATTCAGCCCGGAGGGTCTATTCGAGACCAGGAAGTTATTGATGCGGCTGATAAGGCGGGTATTAGTATGGTTTTAACCGGAAAACGCCACTTTAGACACTAAGACGTTGTTAAGATGAAGAGAAGAAAGGGAAAATACTAATGTTATTTGTTGAAGCACAAGATTATCTTGATTCATTTCTTGATTATGAAAAAGACCCTACACAGGTCTACAATGATCTTAAACTGGAACGGGTTAAGGAATTGCTTGATCGTTTAGGAAATCCGCAGGAAAAATTTAAATGCATCCAGATTGCTGGAACTAAAGGTAAAGGCTCTACATGTGCCATGCTTTTTTCCATATTAAAATCAGCTAAATACAAGGTCGGGTTATATACTTCTCCGCATTTGATCAGTTTCCGGGAAAGGTTCAGGATTAGTTATTTAAATGAGATCAGCGAGGCAAAAGAACGCTTGATCAAAGAAGGGGAAGTTTGTAAATTACTTGAGGAAATAAAATCGCATACGGATGGGATCGAAGGATTAACTTTTTTCGAGATATGTACGGCGATGGCTTTAAAGTTTTTTGCTAATACAGAAGCTGAATTTGTGATTTTAGAAACAGGGATTGGGGGAAGATTAGATGCAACGAGTGTGGTTGATCCGATTGCTTGCGGATTTACCAGTATAAGCTTAGATCATACTAATTTATTAGGAAACTCTTTAGAAAAAATTGCCCAAGAAAAAGCGGGAATTATAAAAAGTAATGCTTTAGTAGTTACTGCTCCGCAGCCGCCCCAGGCTTTGAAGGTAATCGCTGATGCTTGTAAAAAAAATCACACACGTCTTTATGAAGCGGGCAAGGATTTTATTTGTGATCCGATAGGACAGGATTTAAACGGAAGCATTTTTGATCTCCGCGGAATATTTTATGTTTATGAAAGCTTGCATTTATCTCTTATTGGCCAGCATCAGTTGATTAACGCCTCGGTAGCTTTGGGAATTATACAGTTATTAAAACTGCATGACACGGTGGTTTCTATATTGGCGATTAAAGAAGGACTGGAGAACGTGCGTTGGCCGGGAAGAATGCAAATTGTGCATAAGCGCCCTTTTCTTATTTTAGACGGAGCGCAAAATGCAGAATCGGCAAATGCCTTGAGGTTGGCGATTAACATGCTGCTTATTCCAAATAAGTCTGTTTTGATTTTGGGAGTTTCTAAGGGCAAAGATGTTGCCGGTATTTGCAGCAATTTATGCCGGCAAAGGAGTCTTGTGATTGTGACTCAGGCTAATAATCCTCGTTCGCTGGACGTGGATACATTAGAGGCGACAGTTACAAAATATCATAAAAATGTAAAAAAGACTGAAAATGTAAAACAGGCATTGGAGTTGGCGGCAGAAAATGTAGGGCAAGATGATTTAATCATTGTAACCGGCAGCTTGTATTTAATCGGAGAGGCGTTAAAGGCGTCGCGCACATTGAAATTTAAAAAATGAAGATAAATACGGAAGATACGATAGCAGCTATTTCTACGCCGTTGGGAGACGGTGGGATCGGCATAGTCAGGATAAGCGGCAGGCAAGCGTTAAAGATTGCCGATAAAATATTTGTAAATAAGAAAAAAATTAAACCCTCACGATGTGCTCCGTTCACAATGCATTATGGGCATGTGGTTGATTTGAAAAAGACAGTTATTGACGAGGTGATTCTAGCGGTGATGCGTGCACCTCATACATATACGCGGGAAAATATTGTAGAAATAAATTGCCATGGCGGGATTATTCCGTTAAGAAGAATTTTAGATCTTGTGCTTGGCTTGGAAGTGCGGCTTGCGCAGCCCGGGGAGTTTACACAAAGAGCGTTTTTAAACGGCCGGATTGATTTAGCTCAAGCAGAAGCAGTATTGAATATAGTTAACGCAAAGACCGATACCGCGTTGAATTCAGCTATGCATCAGCTTCAGGGGATGCTGTCACATCGGATAAATGCGCTGAGGGATTCTCTGATAGAGATTGTAGCGCCTTTAGAAGCGACAATTGATTTTCCGGAAGAGGAAATAAACAGTGCAGCAAGGAAGAAGTATGTAAAAGCATTGCAGGCGGTGGCAAAACAGATAAAGACGCTTATTGACAGTGCGGATAAAGGAATAATGCTCCAGAACGGAATTAGTGTTGTCTTGGCCGGAGCGCCAAATGTTGGCAAGTCTAGTATCATGAACGAATTTGTCGAATATGAACGGGTAATTGTAACCCATATTTCAGGAACCACACGCGATGTAGTTGAAGAAGTAGTTAATATTTACGGTGTCCCGGTTCGACTTGCTGATACAGCTGGGGTGATGAAGAGCGCATGTGTTATTACTCAAAAAAGTGTGGATCGGAGTCTGATTTTTTTAGATAAAGCAGATCTGGTTTTGTTTGTATTGGATGCGTCACGTAAAATTAATGAATCGGATTTACGGGTAGCAAAACAGCTTAAAAATAAAAATGTATTGATTGCTGTAAATAAGGTTGATTTAAAACAAAAAATTAATATTGCGGCAGTGAATAAATTATTACCAAAGGCTTCTGTGATTAAGATTTCAGCATTGAGGAAAAGCGGCATTGAAAAATTAAAACAGCAGATTGTAAAACTTTTTTTTCAGGGAAAAGTTGTAAAAAATGATGAGTTATTAATAAATAATCTAAGACATAAACAGGTATTAGAAGAGTGCTATAAAAATATTATGAACGCGATTAATATAGGATTATCAAATACTTATGATGAATGCCTGGTTTTTGAAATAAAACAGGTGCTTTCTCACTTAGGAGAGATTACCGGGGATAACTTAAGTGAAGATATCCTGGATGCGATTTTTTCACGGTTTTGTATAGGGAAATAAAGGTATACGGATGAAAAATATAGCCTTGGTTGGATTTATGGGAACCGGGAAGACAACAGTTGCCCGAGCTTTAGCTGAAAGACTACAGTTTAAGTATGTAGATCTCGACGATTTGATTGAGGAACGTGAAGCTATGAAGATCGTGGATATTTTTAAGCAGAAAGGCGAGCCGTATTTTAGAAAAACAGAAAAAGACGTTGTCTGTGAAGTATCGGCGCAAGATAGGATGGTGATTGCCTGCGGCGGCGGTGTTGTTTTAGATGAAGAGAATATTATCAATTTGAAGAAATTGGGAGTTCTTGTTTGTCTTACCGCAACTCCTGCGGTGATTATGGAGAGAACGAAAAATTATCCGCACAGGCCTTTGCTTAATGTAGAAGATAAAGAAGCAAAAATTGCGGAATTATTGGAAAAAAGGCGTGTGTATTATGCAAAAGCGGATTGTGAAGTGGATACTTCCGAGCTTAGCGTAGAACAGGTCATAGAGAGTATTTTACAGAAAATAAAATAGTTATGAAAGATAAAGAATATTTAATAGCTTTAAATATGGTCTCCGGATTAGGTAGTGTTAAAATCAAGGATTTGTTGGAATTATTTAAGGTTCCAAGTTGTATCTTTAAAGCCCGAATTAATGAACTGACACGGATTAAGGGGCTTAATAAAACTATTGCCGGACGGATATATCAGGTGTTGGACAGCCGTAGTTTTAAAGATGAAATTAATATGATTAAAGAGTTCGGGGTGGGAATCATTACTTTGCTTGATGATGATTATCCTGAGTCGTTAAAACATATTTATGATCCGCCGGCTGTATTATATGTAAAGGGAAATATCAAGAGTTTATATCCTTTGTCTGTGGCAATTGTCGGGTGTCGGAAGGCAAGTCCTTATGGTTTACAGCAGGCACAACGTATGGCCCAAGAATTGGCGGAAAAAGGTGCGTGTGTGGTTTCCGGGTTAGCAAGGGGTATAGATACCCAAGCTCATAAAGGAGCATTGTCTGTTGGAGGTAAAACAGCGGCGGTTTTAGGTAGCGGATTTGTTAATGTTTATCCAAAGGAAAACACGAAATTATTTGAGCAAATAAGCCGGCAGGGAGTGGTTATATCTGAATTTTCTTTGCAGACATTACCGCAAAAATGCAATTTTCCGAGGCGCAATAGGATTATTAGCGGGCTATCCAAAGCGGTAGTAGTTGTAGAAGCAGCACAAAGGAGCGGGTCTCTTATTACGGCTAATCTGGCGCTTGATCAGGGCCGGGATGTATACGCTGTGCCCGGGATAGCTGGTTCAATTTATGCGCAAGGGACTAATAAACTTATAAAAGAAGGGGCAAGGTTAGTAGAAAACGCAGAGGATGTATTAGAATCATTTTTAGTTTAAGGGGGCAATGAAGGGAGACTGTATCATGGCATGTGAAATCAAAAATTATCTGGAATTTGTAGTAGATGAAGCTGTGGATAACTTTTTCAAGAGCACTAAGGATATCTGTAAATGCGAACAGTGTAAACTTGATATTACGGCGCTTGTGCTTAATCGAATGCCGGCACGTTATATTGTTACTGCTAAGGGGCGCATCATGACTAAATTAAAAGAGACAGAAATACAGTTTCAAGTGGATGTTTTAAGGGAAATTATAATTGCGGCTGAGATTGTCAGAAAAAACCCGAGGCATACTAATGGATGAACATTTAAATAAGCCGGAGAGATGTTATTTTACGGTTCCGAATGAGTTGAGCAAGGAAGAGCTTAAGGCGTTTCATGGTATTTTGGAATCGTTGTATGAGAACCGTGGAGTGGATTTTCGGGAGTACCGGCATAGATGTATGCGGCGTAGAATATTAGTAAGAATGTATGACAAACGGGTAAAATCATTTGCCGAGTATCTGCGTGTTTTACAAGGAGATCAAGATGAATACGATAAATTATTAGAGACAATTACGATCAATGTTTCTGAATTTTTTCGTAATCCGGAAACCTTTAAGGCTGTACGCGAAAAGATAATCCCGCTGATTGCGGAGCGCAAGAAGAAAGTTCAAAGCCGGGTAGTGCGTGTTTGGAGTTGCGGTTGTGCGACGGGGGAAGAGCCTTATTCGCTTGCGATTATGTTTAAAGAAGTTTTGGAAAGAAAATACCCGGAACTTAGTGTGCTTATTCACGCAACAGATATTGACAGAGAAGCTCTCAATAAGGCGCGTCAGGGGAAATATGAAGAAAATGCTCTTAAGGAATTAAGTGCTCATCAAAAATCAGAGTATTTTATTGATAATAAAGATAACACTTATACTATAAAGCCAGAGATTCAATCGGTTATTAAATTTTCCCGGCAGAATATGATTAGTGATCCGCCGTTTAAAAATATGGATTTAATTTTTTGTCGTAATGTACTTATTTATTTTAATAAATCTTTGCAAAGAACAGTGTATAAAAATTTTCATAAATCACTTGTTACCGAAGGTTATGTTGTCGCGGGAAAAGTGGAAACAATGATCGGCATTGCCGAAGATATATTTGACCGGATAGATCTCCAGGAAAGGATTTTTAAGAAGAAGATAACGGAATGAAATATTTTAGAAACATTGGTTCTTTGAAAACAACTTTTTTTCTCCTGCTGGTTTTAGCTGCGGTTTCGATGCTTGGGACGCTTATTGTACAAGACAAACCGGCTGATTTTTATTCCCATGTATATGGAGAGTATTGGGGTAGAGTTATTTTTTTAACAGAATTAGATAATCTTTACAACGGAATTTTTTATCAGACTTTGCTTGTTTTGCTGGGAATAAATCTTGCGGCTTGTATGATCGGCAGTTTTCAATGGAAGATTTTTAAAAATCGGAAAAAATGCGCGCTATTCTTATTACATGCTAGTGTTTTTTTTATTTTTATTGGTGGAGCGATAAGTAAATTTAAGCGTCATTCCGCGCATTATAAATTGTTAGCGAATGATAAGATCAAATTAAATGAAACAGATCTTATTTTTAAGAGATTTAATATCAATTTTCACTCGGATACGGATCAGCCGGCGGAATACCGGAGTGAAGTTGAGGTGCTTAAGGCCGGAAAACTTAAACAGGAAAAAATTATTCGGGTTAATCATCCCATTACAGTTGATGGGTATCAATGCTACCAGTCCGGATTTGAGTCATTAGCGGATGTTGATCTGTCTGTGAAGCACATGGGTAAACTGATTTGGCAGGGAAAGCTAAGGCAGGGGGAATCGGTACAGGGAGAGCATGGTTTTATTATTGAAATAGAAAAATTTGCGCCGGATGTTTTAATTACAGGCGAAGGGAAGATATTATCTAATTCGTATAAAATAAAAAATGCGGCATTATTAGTGCGTATATCTAAGAACGAGATATTCAACGATGCGTATTGGGTATTCTTAGATGAGCAGATGAATAAGGCCCAGGAGGATCAGATCCAGATGTTTGATTTTAAGATTAATCGTCTGGATGTATTTTACTCCACGATACTTCATGTGGTTAAAGATCCGGGGTTGCCGTTTGTCTGGGCTGGATTTTTTCTTTTACTATCAGGAATGACTATATTTTTATTGAGGAGGGAAATTTAATGTTGAGACTTAGTGGGGCATTACTTATCGTAGCTATGGTCTGCGCCTTGACTTTGGCGCTAATATATAAACAGACAGCTCCGGTTATTGAAAAACAGAAACAGATGCTGCTTGAGCGTTCTTTGAAAGCTGTATTAGAAGCAGATAGTTATGAAAAACAAGAAGAAAAAGGGTTGGAGTATTATGAAGCTTATAGCCGGGATGGCAGCCAGTTAGGCTGGTGCTTACCGCTAACCAGTAAAGGCTATGGAGGAAATATGCAGTTATTGGTTGGTGTGGATAATACAGGCGATATAACCGGAGTAAGTGTTTTAGAGCATAAGGAAACTCCGGGATTAGGTTCTAAAATAGTTGAAAAATCCAGGAAGGAAACTGAAGCTCCATTTTTAAAACAATTTAAGTCGAAAAATGCAGAAAATCTGATGTTGGTTAAGGGCAAGAGTAGTACCAATATTCAAGCTATAACCGGAGCGACAATATCTTCAAAAGCGGTTACAGATGGGGTGAGGGAAGGTGTTAAAGAATTCTTAAAGGCTAAAAGGAAATAACGTTGGGGTAAATGCGCAAAAAAGATTATTACGATATCTTAGGAGTAAAAGATAGCGCTTCTAGTCAGCAGATAAAATCAGCTTATCGGAAACTGGCTATGAAATATCACCCGGACAGGGTTCCGGAGCCAGAGAAGAAGAATGCAGAAGAAAAATTCAAAGAAATAGCTGAGGCGTATTATGTTTTAAATGATTTTAATAGACGCCGAGAATACAGCTTATATCGAGAAAAAACAAAAAAGACTGTTTATAGACAAGAAGATGTAGAAGAATTTTTCCGTAATGCAGGATTTAATATGGATGATATTATGCAGTATGCCAATGCGCAACCCGAATATTCACAAGGGAGTAATTGGTCGAAAAATATTTCATTAATTGTTGCAGGGGTGTGCTGTGTAGGTCTTTATATTATTGGTCAAAAGTGTATGATGGGCTTGCCTGTATTTTTGCCGTTAATATTAGGCATGGGTTGTATCTGGTTTAGCGATGCAATGAGTGGTTGGGACGGAGTATTTTCTCAGTCGGGAACAGTTCCCGGATGTGTGTTTTCTTTTTTTGGCTGGATTTTATTACTTGTTCAGATGTTGGTGTTGATTATGATGGCGGATCAGTTAAAGCTCTGGCCATATGTGTAAAGGGATCAATTTTTAAAATGAATCTTTATCCTGCATATCTTAAACTTCAAAATAAACAATGTCTTGTTGTCGGAGGAGGAACAGTAGCTTTACGCAAAGTAAAATCTTTGTTAGATTGCGGAGCTAAAGTTACTGTGGTTTGCCCTAATCTATGCAGCAGTCTCGCATTAATGCGACAAAAGAAAGAATTTTTATATAAAAGATCCAGGTATGAAAAAGAATTTTTAAATAAGATGTTTTTAGTAATTGCCGCGACTGATAATCATCAAATTAATTCCTGCATTGCCGAAGATGCTTGTAAAAAAAATATTTTGGTGAATGTAGTAGATGTACCGAATTTGTGTGACTTTTATGTGCCTTCAGTTATAAAGAAAGGGTCTCTATGCGTGGCTATTTCTACTCAAGGAGAATTTCCCGGCTTAGCCAAGGAAATGAGAAAAGAGATTACTTTATTGCTGCAAAAAAAGGCGCGGAATTTTAAGGTTTTAGCTAAGATTAGAGGGCAGATCAAGCGGGAGTTTAAAAATATAAAAATACGCAGAATGCTGATAAAAGAGTTATTAGCTCCCAAAGCGTCAGATTTAATAGAGAATAAAAAAATTAATAATCTGGATGATTTAAAAAGTTATGTGAATAAGTCAAAACTCAAAAATACAAGTTAAAATTCAAAAGCTATAAATAACTTTAATTTGGGTATTAAAAGTTGTGAAATGCGATATTTTTTAAAAATTTTAATTTTTGAATTGAACTTTTAACTTTACGCTTCGCAGAATCATTTTAGGCTTGTTGATTTGCCCTTTGAATTTTGAGTTATTATTGGAGGTATTTATGTATGAGATTTTATTTTTTGGCGTTTTGATTGCTTATTTGATAAGTGCGGCTTGTTTTAGTATATCTTTGATAAGTACACGTACTTTTATAAATAAATTAGCTGTATTTTTTACAATATTTGGATTTATTACGCATACTGCGACTTTAATTTTAAGAACAATAGCAGCTAAATTTCCGCCGATGTCGAATCTATACGAATCAATGTCTTTATTTGCTTGGACGATAGTGCTGGTTTTTCTGATTGTTTATTATAAATATAAAATTAATATCTTTGGTGTATTAGTTATGTTGATTTCATCGCTGGTTATTTTATATGCTTCAACTTTAGATAGTGCAATTCGTCCGCTTTTGCCGGCTTTGCAAAGTTACTGGCTTGCTGTTCATGTAATAACTTGTTTTTTGAGTTATGCTTGTTTTGCCTGTGCTTTTAGTTTGGGAATAATGTATCTCATTCAGGAGCGGCAGGTGAAAACTAAACAATTGGGTTGGTTTTTTAGTCGTATGCCGTCTTTAGCGATCATGGATAAAATAAATCATAATATCATCCTGGTTGGTTTTGTTCTGCTTACCGCAGGGATTATTACCGGTTCTGTCTGGGCTCAGACGGCGTGGGGGAATTGGTGGAGCTGGGATCCAAAAGAGACATGGGCTTTGATAACATGGCTTATTTACGCGGCATATTTACATGCGCGGTTGAATGCCGGGTGGAGAGGAAAGCGAGCGGCGATACTTTCTATTATTGGTTTTGTTTCTGTTTTGTTTACTTATTTAGGAGTCGGTCTTTTAATGTCCGGATTACATTCATACTTATAAAATGATGAATATTGAACTTATAGGAATTAGTCATAAAACAGCTCCGATCGAGATCCGGGAAAGACTTTCTTTTTCTAACGGATCTTTGGAAAAGGCGTTGTGTTTATTAATTCAGAATTCAGGAATTAAAGAGGGAGTTATTTTATCTACATGTAACAGGGTCGAAATATATGCTTTTGGAGATAATGGCTGTTCTTTAAGTTCTTGTTTGACTGATTTCTTAAGTATGTTTCATGATATTAATAAGGATGATTTTCAAAACCATCTTTATTCCCTGCGTGGATTGTCCGCAATACGCCACCTTTTCAGGGTTAGCTCTTCGCTTGATTCGCAGGTCTTAGGCGAAAATCAAATTTTGGGACAAATAAAAACAGCGTATTTTAAGGCGAAAGATGTAATGGCTTTGTCTAGTCAGGGAGCTTTTTTATTTGAAGAGGCAATCAAGCTTGGCAAACGTGTACGTAGTCAAACACAGATAGGCTATGGTGCTGTTTCTATTAGTACCGCGGCTGTAGAAATGACAAAAAAGATATTTGAAGATCTTTCCCAAAAGAAAGTTTTGATCATTGGCGCAGGAAAGATAGGCGAGCTCTCGGTGCGGCATCTTTATGATCGAGGGGTAGAGGTTGTATTAGTTGCTAATCGAACTAAAGCCCGGGCTCAGGACTTGGCGAATAAGTTTAATGGTAAGGCAGTAGACTTTAGCAAGGTTACTGAGGTGCTTAAAGAAGCGGATATCGTGATTTGTTCTGTAAGCAGTCCTCATCTTTTAGTAACCAAGTCTCAGGTTGTGGAGATCATGGGGCAACGCAAACAACGCCCGGTATTTTTTATTGATTTGGGTCTTCCCAGGAATATTGATCCCCAAATAAATGATCTGGATAATGTATATGTCTATAATCTGGATGATCTTAAGAAAGTGAAGGATGTTAATTTGAGGGAAAGATTAAAAGAGGCGGAAAAAATAGAATCTATAATTGATGAATGTTTGCATAAAATAAGTGGTAGGGTTAATAATGCGTAGTGCTAATATAGTTGTGATTGGAACAAGGAAAAGTGCTTTAGCTCAGGCCCAGGCAAATAAAGTTTTGTTTGATTTGCAGAAGCATTTTTCAGATTATAAATTTAAAATAAAAAAAATTACAACTACCGGTGATCGTTTGAAATCCTGGCCGCAGACAGCGGGTAAAGGATTATTTGTTAAGGAAATAGAAGAAGCTTTAATCCAAGGGGAGATAGATATCGCTGTGCATAGCATGAAAGATTTGCCTTGTGATATGCCGCAGGGTTTAGAGATTGCCGCAATTACAAAACGTTTGAGCCCACAGGATATTTTAATATCTCGTAGCGGGAAAAGATTGATTGATTTGCCTGCGCAGAGCAGAATAGGGACGTCTAGTTTGCGACGGAAGACTCAGCTTAAGGCTTATCGTTCGGATCTTAAAGTGGTAGATATTAGAGGCAATCTTGATAGCCGGTTAAAAAAGCTTAAAGAGGGTAAGTATGATGCGATTGTGCTTGCCGCAGCAGGGGTCTTGCGTTTAGGCTGGGATGATGTAATTGCAGAGATTTTACCGTTTAAAGTCATGCTGCCTGCTCCGGCGCAAGGAGCTTTAGGGATAGAAGTAAGAAAAAATGACCGGAGGATAAAGCGGCTGGTAAAGATTTTAAATCATGAAATATCGGCAATTGAAATTAATGCAGAACGGGCTTTTTTGCAGGCGATGGGCGGCGGTTGTCGAACGCCATTAGGTGCCTTGGCTCGAATTAAGAGGAATATATTAAAACTGGAAGGGGTAATTGCCGGGGGGAAAGACGATAATATAATGCGTAATAAAGTGAGTGGCATGAAAAAATTCCCTAAACGTTTGGGACGCAAGCTTGCAGCCCAGATAAAAGTATGTATGAAAGATCTAATCAGACAGGAGACGGCATGTTAAACAATAAAAATCAGAACGGAGTTTCAATTCTTATTATTGACGATGAGCCGCTTTCAGGAAAGACACTTACTGCAATTTTTAAATCAAAAGGATTTATCAGCAAATATTCTTTGTACGGTAAAGAGGGGCTGGAACTTTTAGAAGATGGATTTGATATATTAATTCTGGATTTGAAATTGCCGGATATGAACGGCATGGATATTTTAAAACAGACAAAAAAGTTATATCCGGAAACAATAGTTATCCTGGTAACGGCGTATGCATCTGTAGATACGGCGATTGATGCAATGAATGAAGGGGCTTATACTTATCTGATGAAACCATTTGATGTAGATATATTGGTGCAAACAATAGAGCAGGCTTTAGAAGAAAGAAAAATTAATGTTAAAAAGGAGAGGTTGGTAAGTAATCTTTCCTTGCTTTATAAGGTAAGTAAAGAATTAGAAGGGGTAATTGAATTGCATAGTATTTCCCGGTTAGCGGCGCGGTATCTGGCGGATGTAACGGAAATTGATATTTGCGCTATTCTGCTGATGGATGCAAAAAATAAGCAGTTTTATTTCGGAGCTTTAAGCGGACATGAAAACGAGAAAGATATTTTAGAGCAAAAGCGTTTTAAGCTAGACGAGAAACTGTATAAACGTTTAGTTGATGAACAGAATGCAGTATTGATCCCCAAGCTAAAGGTAAAGTTGCAGATATTAGAATACATTGATGTAAATGATCCTAAATCGTTGTTCATTTTTCCATTGGTTACTAAAAATAAGGTTATTGGTTTATGTCTCTTGATTAGTCAGGAAGAAGCTTCTTTGGAAGAAACAGTGGTAGAAGCTATTTCCACAATTGGATCAGAGGTTGCCGAATGTATCGAAAATGCGAATCGTTATTTGGCATTAAAACATAATTATTTGAGTGCAGTTACATCATTGGTTAGTTCAATTGAAAGCAAGCATCTAGATCCTAAACGTTCGGAAATGGTATCTGAACGTGCGGCGCAAGTGGCTACCCGGATGAAATTACCTAAGGATGAAATAGAATATATTCGTTTTGCCGGTTTATTGCATGATATTGGCAAAGTGGCAATAAGCGAGCAGATTTTATTTAAGGAGGATTCATTAACGGCTGAGGAGTTTGTAAAGGTAAAGACACATTGTTTGGTTTCAACCAGTATTATTCGCAAGATTGATACTGAACATCGTTTGGTTCCGATAATACTCTATCATCACGAGCGTTATGACGGCGGAGGGTATCCGGAAGGTTTAAGAGGAGAGGGGATTCCTATTGGTGCACGTATTTTGGCGGTGTGTGACGCTTTTGAGGCAATGCTATCGAAACGTCCTTACCGACAGGCACTGACCGAAGATGAAGCAGTAGAGGAGCTTAAACGTTGTGCCGGGGCACAATTTGATTCGCAAGTAGTAGATGCATTTGTTGAAATATTTACAAAAGAAAATAATGATCGTGAAGAGAAAGTATAATCCTAAAGTATATCTTGTCGGAGTAGGCCCGGGGGATGAACAACTGGTTTCGAAAGCGGCTATAGATTACATTGCTAAAGCAGATGTAATTATCCACGATCGGTTAATCCCTGAGTTTGTTTTGCAAGCCAAAAAGTCTAAAGCTAAGCTTATTGCTGTAGGGAAGACGCCCAAGAAACACCCTGTGCCGCAGGATAAGATTAACGCGTTACTTTTAAAGCATGCAAAGAATAATAATATAGTAGTTCGTTTAAAAGGAGGAGATCCTTTTTTATTTGGCCGTGGTTCAGAAGAAGCTCAAGTCTTAGCTAAGGCTGGTATTTATTTTGAGGTAATTTCCGGAATAAGTGCTGGAATTGCGGCTGCGGCTTATGCTGGTATTCCGCTTACGCATCGAGGGATAGCTTCGTCAGTGGTATTTGTTACCGGGCATGAGGATCCGTATAAAAAAGGTTCTAGTGTCGATTGGAAAGTCTTGGCTAAGCATACAGGGACACTAGTGATTTTTATGGGAATGACGCGCTTGGCAGATATTACAAATAAGCTTATCGCTTATGGGATGAACAAGAAAACCCCTGCATGTGTTGTTCAGCAAGGCACATTGCCGGAACAAAGATCAGTTGTCGGGACAGTTGCCGATATCGCAGCTTGGGTAAAAAAGAAAAAACTAACTAATCCGGCGATTATTATAATCGGTAAGGTTGTAGCTTTACGAAAAGATATTAATTGGTATGAAACTAAATCTTTATTTGGGAAAAAGATTTTAGTGACACGACCGAAAGGTTTTGCGCAAACTTTTGGTTATCAGCTTAAAAAATTTGGAGCTCAGGTTGTTATCTATCCGTTAATTGAAATAAAAGCGGTAAAAAATATAAAAGCTGCACAAGTAATAAAGAAGATTAGAAAAACGGACTGGACAATATTTACCAGTCGCAATGCTGTAGATATATGTTTTGATCTTTTGAAGAAAAATAATAAAGATGCGCGTGTATTTAATTCCGGGAAGATTGCGGTGCTGGGAGAAGGTACGAATGATAGTCTTACCCAAAGAGGTGTTATTGCTGATTTGATGCCGAAGAAATTTGTTATGGAAAGTTTGGTTAGTGAGTTTAAAAAGATTAATATGAAAGGTAAGCGTGTGTATATCCCGCATTCCCGGCAGGGAAGAAGGGTGTTAATAGAAGAACTAAAGGCTCTGGGGGCAAAGATTGAAGAAGATTTTATTTATGAAGTAAAATGTCCGCGTAGTGTGAGCTCCGGTCAGTTAAAAAAGATATTAAAAGAAGAATCGTTTGATATGGTTACTTTTACCAGTTCCAGTGCAGTAAATCAATTTATGAAACTGTTGGGTAAAGAGAAGACTTTATTGAAAAAACAACAGTTTGCGGTAATCGGTCCGGTAACCAATAGAACTTTGCAGGACTATGGGTATGAATCGGTTGCCCAGGCAAAGCAATATAATATAGACGGATTATGTAAAGCATTGGGGAGATATTTTTATGATTAATTTTACTAAGTTATTAGGTGGCAACCCAACGGTTTCCGATGCGTTAAAAGCTGTAAATAGGGCGGAAGCTTCAGATCATGGCGTGCCAAGCCCGATAGTTGTTTTTAATATAACGCGGCGTTGCAATCTTGATTGTATGCATTGCTATCTGGAGTCTAAAAATCAGGAGTATAAGGGAGAGTTGGAATCTTCTGAGATCAAAAAAGTCATTGATGATTTGAGTCAGATGCAGATTCCGGTGTTACTTCTTTCCGGAGGAGAGCCGTTAGTCCATAAGGACATTTTTCAAATCATAGACTATGCAAAAAGCAAGAAATTGCGGGTAGGATTATCTACTAACGGTACACTTATCACAAAAAAAATTGCTAAGCAGTTGAAAAGTGCGGGGATAGATTACGTTGGAGTGAGTATCGACGGACTAAAAGGTTTGCATGATAAATTTCGTAATCTTAACGGTGCGTTTGATCAGGCAATGAAAGGGATTATTAATTGTCTTGAATCAGAAATTAAAACCGGGGTGAGGTTTACGAACAGCAAACTGAATTATACGCAGTTACCCCAGGTTATAGATTTATGCATAAAAGAGCAGATTCCCCGTTTCTGCATGTATCATTTGGTTTATTCCGGTAGGGGTGAATCTTTATTAGATCAGGATATTGATAATAAGACGCGCCGGGAGATTGCTTTATTTCTGGTGGAAAAAACTATAGAATGCCAGGAACAGGGACGTAATTTAGAAATATTAACTGTAGATAACCATGCAGATGGTGTATTTATTTATAATCATCTTAAAAAGAAAGATCCGGTACGGGCACAGCAGGTTCTGGAAATGCTTAGGTTGCATGGGGGGTGTTCTTTAGCGAATAAGATTGTGGATATATCACCTTTTGGAGATGTATATGCTTGTCAATTCTGGCATAATGACAGTTTGGGGAACATATTAGAAAAAAGTTTTCTTGATATATGGTATAATCAGCATAATGAGCATTTATGCCAATTACGCTGTAAAACAGAACATTTAAAGGGTAAATGCGGAAAATGTTCTGTTAATATATATTGCGGAGGATGCCGGGTTCGGGCATATGTTCAGTCTGGTGATTTCTGGCAGGAAGATCCGTGTTGTTATCTTACGGACGAAGAACGTGAATGCATCTAAACGATTCGACGATTGTTCAAAGATAGATTTTTTGGCTTGGTTGTAATATAATATGTAGGGGCGCAATAAATTGCGCCCGTAAAAAATAGATATTTAAGAAAGAGAGGCGAATTATGCGTCAGATTGCTGTTATCGGATTAGGCAGTTTTGGCTCTACTGTGGCAAAAACTTTAACTGATCAGGGAGTAGAAGTGCTTGCGGTTGATTCAGACAAGGAAAAAGTGGAAAATATAAAAGATTACGTAGCTGTAGCCGTTGCTTTAGATTCAACAGACGATAAGGCCTTACGCGCTATAGGTATTGAGCATGTAGATGCGGCAATTGTCTGCATTGGTGAGAATGTAGAAGCAAATTTGCTGGCGACTACATTGCTTAAAAAAATGGGGATAAAAAACATCTATGGGCGTTCAGTAAACCCGTTGCAGGAGGAAATACTTAAATCTCTGGATATAACCAAAATTATTAATCTGGAAAAGGAAATGGGAGAATCTGTGGGTAAGAGCTTAACCAGTCCAAATATTCAGGTTTCGATGAAACTTGCTAGTGGTCATACCATGGCAGAGATTAAAGTCCCTAAAGAATTCATTGGCAGGTCGCTTAAAGACTTAAATGTAAGGAAACGTTTTGATGTTAATATCGTAGCGATAAAGAGGCAGATTCCTTCTATCGATGAGAAAGGACAACGTGTTTTTAAGGAGGTCATTAATGACCTTCCTCAGGCAGAAGATGTGCTATCGGAAACAAATTATCTTATTGTGGTAGGAAAAGAAGAAAGCATAAATGCGCTTTCTAAACAGAAATAAGGATTAAGATATGAAGAAAAAAATTACAATAATATTTTCCTTGGCGACAATTATTTTTTTAGTTATATGGTATATCGCGATGTACCATATAACCTCGGTGGTTAATGACACACTTGTATTACTAGCCGGACTCGGATGTATCATGACATTATATCTGTTAGATCGGATTAATATTTTCAAGAAAAAACTGGCATTGGCCTTAAAGCATATTTTAGAGAACAACTTTCAGACAGGCATGTCTATGTCCGGCAGTGATGAGTTGACAGGTTTATCCAGTGATTTTAACTTAGCTATCGATAGAATCAATCACTATGATCTATTACGTGAAAATCAGATTATTTGCTTAAATCGGATAATTAGCATGTTGAATCGTAATATCCAGAACGGTGTGATGATTTTAGATCTTGATTCAGCGCGCATAAAAATTAATCGCGCGGCACAAGAAATGTTTGGGGTCAATCAGGATGATTTAAGTATAGATTCCGTGACGAAACTTAATGCAAATAGCGAATTTAACCGTCTTTACCAGGAAATAATTGCCGGCAGAGCTAATACGATTGCCGGGACATTTGAACTATTCCTGCCGATTTTAAGAGCTAAAGCAAGCGTTAATATGAAGATGTTTGCGATTAAAGATAAAGACGAAAAATTAGATACAATTATTTGTATATTTACAAAGACTTCTATAGCCGTAGACAGCAGTCCCGAAGCAGTATAAAAACTTTAATGTTAAAAAAATACACATTCCGAATATTTTACAGGGTCTTTTTTTTTATTTTAGGATGCCTGCTTATTTTTCCTTCCGGTCTTTTGTCGAACGAGGATGAGGATTTAAAATATTTACACCAAGCTCGTATCTTATTTAATCAAGGTAAATACCAGTCAGCAGCATCTATTTATCAGCATTTGGAAAAAAATAATCGTTTTCAGAAATTTTCCCTGCTTAATCAAGCCCTTATATATAAAAATATGCGCCAATATGAGAAATCAATTTCTATCTATAACCGGCTATTAGATATCGAACCGCATAAAATTGTTTATTTTAATCTAGGTGAAGTATATTATTTGAATGCTATGCCGGATAAAGCGATTGCGGCGTTTAATGCTGCTTTAAGGCGTGGAGAACAAAACGGAAGAATCCATTTTTGGATTGGAAAGTGTTTTCTGGAAAGGAAAGACAGGGCAAACGCAAAAATTAGTTTTCAGGAAGCAGTAAGGATTGATGATGATTTTGCTTTGGCGCACCTGGAATTGGGACGTTTATACGCGCAGAAAAAAATATGGTTGAGTGCGGCAAAGCATCTTGAAAAGACAAGGAAGCTTGACCCTAGTATAACAGAGGTTTATCCTTCTTTAGCCGGGACATATTTCAATCAAAAAAAATATGAGCTGGCGTTAAAGATGTTCCGTAAAGTCGCTGCGGTAGATCCGGATAATAAAAAGGCTAAGAAATATATTGATAAGATTTATGAAATAGCTGGCAAGGATTTTAAAGATAATCTAGTTAAAAGAGAAGAAAAAAGGCTCAAACAGACTATGGCAAAGCAGATCCAGCCGATAGCTGTTAAAGGGGCTCCGGTTGTCCGAGTATTGGTCGGTAAAACAGCTAAACTTCGTTTTAAGTGCGGCTCATCTTTTTCGGTATGCCGGCAGAGTAATGGAGATGTTTTTTTTGAAGGGGATAAGGAGGGGCTTTATACTGTTTCTGTAAAAGATGGGATGCTGTTATTATCTATCGATGGTAAAAAACAAAGGGAGTTGGACGAAGACCTTGTGATTGTTTTATCTGATCCTCGGGCAACAATACTAATTTTCGATGTTAAATCCGGAGAGGGAAAATACTGGGCAAACAGGACAGACCGAAGTTATCGTGGGCAAATGGAATTGCATCCGGCAAAAGATAGCGTTAATCTTATTAATGCGATCAATTTAGAAGAATACTTATACGGAGTAGTGCCTAGTGAAATGTCCAGCAGCTGGCCTAAAGGAGCTTTAAAAGCTCAGGCTGTAGCTGCACGCAGTGAAGCGTATGTAAAAATGGGCAGACATAAAGCAGATGCCTTTGATTTTTGTTCGGATGTACATTGTCAGGCATATGGTGGTGCGCGAGTGGAAACAAAAGCAACGAATAATGCTGTAGACCAGACCTGCGGACAGGTTGCCATGTATAATAATAAGCCGATAGATGCGATTTATTGTAATAGCTGCGGCGGACATACTCAAGATAATATTTTTGCTAACTGTGATCCGATTGCCTATTTGCAGGGCAGGCCAGATTATCAGTCAGAATTACCAATTTGGTTTCCTATGGCTCCTTTAGAGATGGAAGACTGGCTTTGGGATAAAAAAGTTCCTGCGTTTTGTAATAATAAGAAATTTTCCCGCGCCAGCAATTTTCGCTGGATGCGAAGGTATTCAAAAAGACAGCTTGAGAAAATAATAAATAAAAAGTTGGACATTGGAGGATTATTGGCGCTTAATATATTAGATAGGAGTGATTCGTCTCATATAAGATGTATTGAGATTGTGGGGACAAAAGGAAAGTTTATAGTTAAGAAAGAGCTAACTATTAGACGTACTTTAGGTAGTTTGCGCAGCAGCATGTTTAATGTTGATACAAAACTTAACAAAAAAGGGCAGGCCGAAGCATTTTTATTTTACGGCGGCGGCTGGGGACATGCAGTTGGCATGTGTCAGGTAGGTGCGGCGACCATGGCTCAAAACGGATATTCATATAAAGATATTCTGAAGTTTTACTATAAAGGTATTGAGATTAAGGAACTATATTGAGGGGAAGATATGATTGATAATTATAGGAATTCTGAACAGGAGATATATGATTTAAAAAAAGAAATTGAGCAGTTTAAAGAGGATAGAGACCGGGTAAGAGCGATCGTTGGACAGCTGGGGGGAATCCCTACGTTTAATACAAAGATGTTTAATGTTGTTTTTGCTATTTTTGTCCTTGCTTGTTTATTGATTTCTCTAAGGAGCGGGGGGGTATTACAGCTAGCAATGATTGAGCTAGCTGTAGCCGCAATATCGGTAAAACTTATGTATCTAATGCATTGTCAGAGCCGTGTAGATCATTTTCAGTTATGGATATTGACTTCTATGGAATGGAGACTTAACGAGACAATAAAATTACTGAAAGAAAAAGAAGGAAAATGAAAAGAATAGATTTTAAAAAAATAATAATTATTTTAGCCGGGGCATTGCTTTTGCTGATTTTAGCTTCGGGTTTTATTTTTAAAAAGTATCTTGATTCGTATAGAGTTATTGCCGGGATGGAGCTTGTTGCTACGGTTAAGTGTGTTCAGGATGCAGAATCTGATCGTCCGATGCTTAATGTTGAGTATCATCATGCCGGCAGTTTAGACGGACAAGAGCAGAGGTATCTTTTTACCGCGGATGAGTGGGTTATTGAAGCCAGGATTGTAAAGATGAGCACACTATTTAGCATATTGGGGGTAAAAAGATATTACCGGCTTGAGCGGATAAGCGGAAGATATTTTGATGTTGAAAAGGAAAAAACCATGCCGCGTATAGTTTATAGTATATATAATGATTCGGACAGGCTGTGGTGGTTTTTATATAGACATCAAGATATGATTCCCGGGATTGCCGCGGCTTATGGCAATAGTGCGTTTCTTCCGTTTGAAATAGGAAAGATATTTAAAGTATATGTTACTAATTCTGGCCTGATGATCCAGGACATTTCCGTTCCGACCAAAAGAGAGTGGTGGCAAACAGGGTAAGAATTGCTCCTTTAACCGCAGCAATTAAAATCAGCGCATTTATTATCCCCAGGATAGGTATAAGTAGTATAGATACTAATATGGCTCCCAGAAAAGATCCCAGCATATCAAAAGAATAAAGTATGTTTTTATTTTTGCTATTTTGAAGATAGATTTTATTTGCCAGAGGGAATTCTGCCCCGGTAAAAAATCCTGTGCCGACTGAAATAATAAACATAGTAAATAGAATTAGTGGAAATAGGAAATTTTTGGCAATGATAAATTGTAAGCCTAAGATGAAAACAGGAAAGGCTAGACAGAAAAGTGCAAATATTAAATCGATCTTTAATATTGTTTTTATTTCATCTTGAATCTTAGGTAATTGTTTAGTCATAAGCATACTGCCGCTGGTAAGCCCAATCATAAACGCACCGATCAAAACCCCGATATATAAATAAACATATCCGTAAAAAGTCTGCAGACTTAATATGAGTATGAGATTTAAAGACATTCCGCTGAACCCGCTGGTCATGACAAGCGCGGGTATAAGTTTTTGTGTAACTGATTGCCCTTTTTTCTTTTTCTGCCATAAAATAATCAAAGCTAATAACCATATAGGTAATAGGACAATAATAATTTTTGTTAGATTCCAGCTTGAAGCAGTTTGGAATATTTTTTGAAAGGTTGGGGTAAATAGAGCATTCCAGAGACTTAAGCTGTAAAATACACCGGCCGGTTTTAAATCTTTGTTTAGCTGTGCAGATGTATCTCTTAGTGATTCATAAAACCATTGTTCTCGATCAGAATTAAGTCGTTCCTGGATATAGAAGTCAGTAAATAAAGGGCTTTTTATGTTGTATTTTTTTAAAGTTTGTTGAATTAGTTTAGGTGTAATCTTTAATTCTTTATCAGGGGAACAAAGATAAAGATTGTAATGGCCGGGGATTATTTTAATGCCGGAGAAGACTAGTTTAAGGGTATCTAGAATGCATTTGTTAAGTTGACGCTGCTCTTTAGATAAATAGCTCATAGCTCCGGGAAGCTGAAAACAGAGAACTCCGGAAGGAGCAAGCTTTTCTTTAACCAGAGAGAAAAATTCCTGGGTGTAAAATCGGTTAAGGTTAAGAGTTGAAGGAGCGGGTAAATTTATAATGATTGCATCAAATGTATCCGGTGTATTTCTCAAAAAAAGACGACCGTCTATATGGTGAATATTTACTTTTTTATTACTTAATTCTTTTAAGGTAAGGTTAGTTTTATAGCGTTTGGCCATAGAGATTATCATGGGGTCGAGTTCTGCGTAATGTATTTGTTTTATAGGAAATTGCAGGATGTTGTTGATAATGCCTCCTAGTCCCGGACCAAGCACTAAAATATTTTCATGTAATGGAGATGCTCCCAGCGAAAAATTTACAATATCGTGAGTAAATGCTAAATTCGGGACGGGGATGCTCATGAATGATACCCCGTCGCAGAAAAAAGTATACTGTTCTTTCTGCTGGGTTACTGTAATATTGCCGTAGATCGAATTTTTGTAATCTATGATATTAAAGTTTTCCCATTGGGATTGGATTGACTTCTTGTGGATATTATCTGCTGTTTTAAAGGATCCAAAGCAAATACAGAGGATTAACAAGATAGATGTAGAGATGCTTATTAACTTATTCTTTTTATGAATAATTAATATCCAGGCCGCAATTATATTAATTGCGCTAAGAATAAAAGCAATGTGTATAGTCTTAAAATAAGGGACAAATAAAAAAGTAATAATAATACCGCTTATCCCGAAGCCAGCGCCTTCTAAAAAGTAAGTTTTGCCGATAGAATGAGTAAGCGGTTTTTTGCTGATATCTTTATATAATCTACAACTCAGAGGAAAGAGTCCTCCTAATAATATTCCAAGGGGAAGCATAATAGCCAGCGAAGACAGGAAGGTGGGGGATAAACCAATTCCTTCTCCGGGAAAGGTGTTTAGAAGGTATTTTGTATTCCTAGCGACAACAATGCTTAAAGGGAAGAGTATCCCGCTTAGGATTAAGATAATTGCATATATGATATGGGGAGATTTTAATTTTTCACTGAATTTACCGAAAATAAAACTGCCGGCAGCTTCTAGAAGCAGCCAATTGCCCAGGATTATGCCGATAATCATTTCATTACCGTAAAAGACAATTAAAAATTCCCGAATTAGCAGTACCTGGGCACTGCAGCAGGAAACCCCCATGAGGATAATAAGGAATGTAATTAATTTTTTCATAGTATACTATTGGTGAATAATATTAGTGACAAAGCATTATTTTCAGAAATTGTGTCGACACTTGTTAAAACATATGTTTTTGAACGACCCTTGATTTTAGCATAAAAATGGCGTTAAAAAAATTGACGAGCCCGGAGGCCGGGAGGAGATTTTTAGTCATTTGTTGCGGCCCTTGGGCAAAATCGAGCTAGAGTGTAAAAAATATATGTTTTAACATTAAAATACAAGGTGCTTGTAAGCTTAATTGGATATCTTGCCTTGTAAACTCTATCTTCTTGCTGTAAAATTATAGTAGCAAATCAAGAGGAGGATTGCAAATACTATGAATGATATAAAGAGAACAGAAAATGCGATGATCCGGGTCTGGAAAGAAATGGATATTAACGAAATAAAGAAACATATGCTTAGTGCAGGAGAATTATCTGCGAATTGTGATAATTGTCAGCAGTTGGGTATAGATTTCATGAAAGAGCCTATTTGTCCAAATTGTGGTACGGGGTTTAAATATATTACTTTCCGAAAGAAAGACAGTAAAAGGGAAGAACTTTTTGCTATAGGCCGGATAAATAAAAACAGGCCCGATTTAATTATCCTTGATTATGAGGATATCAAACGAGCCTGTGGTAAATCAAAAGCACAAGATATTTTTGGGTGAACCCAGATTTTGCATTAGACGTGGATGAAAAATTAGTGCTATTCGCCGCGGTTTAATGCGAATTCTGGGTTATTATGCTTTGGATACCTTGCCGGAACGGATACATTCCGTACATGCTTTTACGGTTTTATGAGTTCCGTTAGTTACTGATTTTACACTCTGAAGATTAGGAAGAAATCTTCTTTTGGTTATACCGGTAACTTTCTTACCGACACCGCCTTTTTTCTTTGCCAAACCACGTCGGGTGAAAGATCTTCCCGCTGTTGGTCCTTTTCCGCATATTGCACAAGTATTACCCACTGTATTACCTCCGGTTATTTTTTATTATCGTCTATAGATATCCCCAGAATATATCATAAGTGGGAGTTTTTGTCAATGGGGGAAGAAAAAGCTTAGATTGCATATTTATGCGTAAAGCCATATATCTCAGTTATTTGCGTTTTAATTTTCTGCTTGACTCAACATCTATTTTATGGCAGAATGATTCCATAAGTGTTTATTTATAGTTCGTTCCGAAGTTTCGGGGGATAAATTAAAGGAGAATGGAAATGGCGATTGAATTGACAAAAGATAATTTTGACCAGGAAGTTATGAACTCAGATATGCCGGTTTTGGTTGATTTTTGGGCAGAGTGGTGTGGGCCTTGCCGGATGATAGCGCCGGTTATAGAGGAAGTATCTAAGGAATATGAAGGTAAAATTAAAATAGGCAAGGTTAATATTGATCAGAATGCAGAGGTTGCTTCGCGTTTTGGCGTTATGAGTATTCCAACCATGATTATTTTTAATAAAGGAGAGACTGTAGACCAGACCGTAGGTGCTTTACCCAAAGAAAAGATGATTAGTTTTATCGAGCCTTATATAACCTGATTGATGGAGTGTTGAGATGCCTGTGTATACGTATTTATGTTCTGACTGCGGTGAACAGTTTGATTTGCTGATTGGTGTTAATAAAGAGAAAACCGAAAAAAAATGCAAAAAATGCAATAGTAAGAAAATCAAAAAGATTTTTTCCGCGTTTAGTGTTGGCAAACAAACCAAAGGATGCGGCTTTAAACCAACCACATGCCCTTCTTCGGGCACAGGATGCTGTCCGGGATGCCATTAATAAAAAAAATATTAACTATAACCATTATTCTTTTTTCTTTTGCCTCTTTTTCGCTTGCCGAAGAAGAGGTTTCTTTTAACCATTCGCTTTATCAGAAGATACTATTCCGGTATATGGATAAGGGATTTGTCGATTATATTGGTTTAAAAAGAAAACGGTTTGATCTGGATAGATATTTAACCTTAGTTAGTAATCTTGAGCCGGAAAGTATTACGGCAATGTCTGGTGATGAAAGGATTGCATTGTATATTAATGTTTATAATGCGAGAGTATTGCAGACAGTAGTTGACCATTATCCGGTAAAATCTATAAATAAAATTGAGGGTTGGGATACAACTCAGTTTAAAGTTGCTGGAGGATATGTCACGCTCACTCAGATCAAAAATGAAATCATTCCGAATGAAACTAAGGATCCACGTGTATATTTTACTCTTATAGATGCGGCAAAAGGCGCTCCTGCTTTAAGGCAAAAACCATTCCAGGGACGGAATCGTAATGCTTTACTAGATGATACGCTTCGAAAGTTTATAAACGATAAATCTAAAAACAGATTGGATAAAAAAGAAAATATTATTTATTTATCTTCTTTATTAAAAGAATATAAACCAAGAATAGGGAGTGTTCTTTTATTTGTCAGTAAATACTTGCCGCGGGATCAAGCTGAGTTTATTAAAAAAAACAATCCGCCCATAAAATATGAGCATGACGAGTCATTGAATATCAGGCCGTATGCGACGCTTAAATAATTGCAGTTAATATAGATTAGTTGTAAAATATATACTGTAGAAATGATTCTGGGCACTAAGAGAGCAGGGTAAATCTTCTTCGAACATTGCCCCTGCAGTGCCACGGACATAATTCGCCCCGAAGCTTCGGGGCTCATTGAAGGGGGAGAGTATGTTTTGTCAAAAATGCGGTCAGGAACTAGTAGATGATGCGAAATTTTGTGCTCAATGCGGAACACCTATTGATGGGGTGGCTCCGGTAGAAGAATCGGAATTAGATGAGCCGATAGTGGTTTTAAAGCCTGTATTTATTCCTTGGGTTACGATTTTATCGGTGCTTCCTTTGCAGATATTTTTTACTATTTGGGGAGGCGGATTTTTTGGCGGATTCAGTACAGTATTGATTAAAGGGCTTAAGCTGCCGATTCCGATTTGGTTTCCCTTTGTGTTTTTTGCCTGCCTGGCTTTTTTCGGAATTCCGCTGCTGATATATAATATGAAGAAAAAGACATATGCAAAAACAGAGTATCGTTTTTTTAAGAAGCGTTTGGATTATTATGAAGGGTTTTTTACTGTAGAGGAAAAGACTGTAGACTACAGGAATATAACTGAGGTTTATCTGCGTAAAGGAATTGTCCAGAAAAAATACGGGATAGGGACAATATTGCTGACTACTCCGTCTGTAACTATGTCTCAAAACCGGGCAATGAGCGGTATTCAGGTAGCGGATATTAAGAATCCGGACGAAGTGTATAAACAAATAAAGGATTTGATTTATCAAGCAAGAAAATAAAAATTTCAAGCATCTCTTGACAAAAATTTTTTATATGCT
Organism: PVC group bacterium; assembly: GCA_024231215.1. Classification (GTDB taxonomy): domain Bacteria; phylum Omnitrophota; class Gorgyraeia; order B26-G9; family B26-G9; genus JAAEQR01. The sequence continues at coordinate 69,945 of JAAEQR010000195.1, forward strand.
ATACTTTTTTTGAACGATGATGTTGTTTCGGCAAAGAAGCCCGGAAGATGAATTCCGGGCTTCTTCTGTTTTTCGCGGCGATGTAGCCCTTTAAGAGGCGGATTCTCTCTGTCTTTTGGAGGGTTTTTGTTTTTTGAACCTAGAAAATTATTTAGCGAAAGTATGGCAGGATCGTGCTATACTAAATAAGAGATTGTAGTTATGTATAAAAAGGGAGGATTTTAAAATGGCTGGTGTAAGTACTTTTTTTGGAGAATTAACTTTTAATAAAAAAGTTATGAGTCAGAAATTAAGCAAAAACGTTTATACGAAATTACTGGCAACGATTGAGAATGGAGAGCCGTTGGATCAGTCAATTGCCGGAGATGTCGCTCACGCGATGAAGGAATGGGCCGTAGAGAACGGGGCAACCCATTTTACGCATTGGTTCCAGCCGCAGCGTGGAGGTACAGCAGAAAAACATGATGCTTTTATTTCTTATGGTAAAGAAGGAGAGATTGTTGAGAGGCTTTCTGATCGGCAGTTGATTCAGTCTGAACCGGATGCTTCTTCGTTTCCTTCCGGGGGGATGAGATCTACTTTCGAAGCACGTGGATACACGGCCTGGGATCCGACTTCGCCGGCATTTTTGTTGGAAGCTGGAGATACTAAAACTCTGGTAATTCCTTCTGTATTTTTATCCTGGACCGGGGCTGTTTTGGATATTAAGACTCCGTTGTTGCGTTCGATAAAGGCGGTTAATGATGCGGCAATAAGACTTCAAAAACTGTTGGGTAATAAAAAAGTAAAACGTATTAAAATATTTGGAGGCCCGGAACAAGAATATTTTCTTTTTTCTAAAGATTTATATGATACTCGTCCGGATTTGATAGTGTGCGGCAGAACTTTGTTTGGATCTGCTCCGGCTAAAGGTCAGCAGATGGAAGATCACTATTTCGGCGCGATAAAGTCGAAGGTTATAGAGTTTATGGAGAGCTTGGACCATGAATTGTATCGGCGTGGAATTCCGGCAAAAACCAGACATAACGAAGTTTCTCCGAACCAGTTTGAAATCGCTCCGTTGTATGAAGAAGTTAATTTATCTATAGATCATAACTTGCAGCTTATGGATATTTTGAAAAAGGTTGCAGATGATTTTGAGATGGTAGCTATTTTACATGAAAAACCATTGGGAGGAGTAAATGGTTCCGGAAAACATTTTAATTTTTCGATTGGGGATAATACCGGAGCTAATTATTTTGAGCCCTCTGGTTCTCCGCAGAATAATCTGATCTTTTTATTGTCACTTGGTGCGATCATGCTGGGTGTGAATAAATACGGTGGATTATTAAGAGGTGTGGTTGCCGATGCTGGGAATGACCATCGTTTAGGCGCTAACGAAGCGCCTCCGGCGATTATTTCGGTATACTTGGGAGAGTATCTTGATGCGTTGCTGAACGAGATCGAAGGGCTGGGCAAGGTTACAGATAAAAAGATGTCTGAAATTTATTTAGGAATTCAGGATTTACCAAAAGTTGCTAAAGATACCTCTGACAGGAACAGAACTTCACCGTTGGCTTTTACCGGCAATAAATTTGAATTCCGGGCTGTAGGCTCATCTCATAATTGCGCGGAAGCAGGAACAATGCTGAACATGATCATGGCGTATGGGTACAATGCTATTGCTGAGCGTATAGAGAAAAACAAGAGTAAAGCAGATGCAAAGAGTAAAGCGATAGAAGTCCTGGAGAAGGTTTTAAAAGAGACCAAGCGTGTGCGTTTTGAAGGTAATAACTATGATGAAAAATGGCATAAAGAAGCAGCAAAACGCGGCTTGCCTAACACCAAGAATACTCCTGAAGCTTTAGAATTATTTTTGCAGAAAGACGCGGTAAAATTATTCAAAGATATGGGAGTGTTAAATGAAACAGAAGTACATTCAAAAATAGAGATTAAGCTTGAGGCGTATACTAAAACTAAAGATATTGAGCTTAAAACAGCGGTCAATATTGCCAGAACACTGGTATTGCCGGCAGTTGTAGATCAGCTGGGGATGATGGCTGAGGCTGTTTCTGCGGTTAAAACTGCGGGAGGAAAAATATCTGTTTTGGGTGCAGATATTAAGGTCGTAAATAATATATATGCACAGATAAAAACTGGTATTGTTAGTTTGGAAAAAGAAATGGCTGCCTGCGAAAAACAAGGTGATGAATTAAAGAAAGCAAAAGCATATGCCGGCAAGGGTATGGTTGCTTTAAATAAACTGCGTGTAGCAGTAGATGCGGCCGAAGAAGTAGTAGCTGATGACTTATGGCCGCTGGCAAAATACCAGGAATTGCTTTTGGTATTATAATGTATTGCTAAGTTAGCAATATGAATCATAAAAGATGCCTATATGAAATCAAATATTACATTAATAGGAATGCCAGGAGCCGGAAAAAGTACAGCGGGAATAATTTTAGCTAAATACCGGTCGTATGGTTTTATTGATACTGATATTCTGATACAGATAAATCAGCAAAAATCATTACAGGATATTATTGATCAAAGCGGTTATTTAGCTTTAAGGCAGATTGAAGAGGCTGAGATATTAAAGCTAAATGTTGAAGAGCATGTAATTGCTACCGGAGGCAGTGCAGTATATAGCGATAAGGCAATGACGCATCTTAAACAGATTTCTACGGTTGTTTTTCTGCAGGTTACTTATAAAGTAGCTTGCGATAGAATAAAGGATTTTGAAGAAAGAGGTATTGCTAAATCAGCCGAACAGTCATTTATTGATCTTTACAATGAAAGACAAGTTTTATATGAAAAATATGCTGATTTAAGTATTGACTGTAATGAGTGCGACCAGGAATCTATAGCTCGAAATATAACGGATAAGATATCAGAGGTTAAATGAAGTTGTCCGGTTACCGGACGGGAAAGTTGTTTACTTGTATTAAAGTAAGATAATCCAGCACAGTGTTTGTGCTAATAAAAAATAATGGAAAAGCCGAACATAAAATATCCCTGTAAATGGCCGTATAAAATTATTGGCTCAGATAAAGACGCATTGAAAAAAGAAATTATAGCTAAACTTGTGGATATGAGATTTGAATTAGTTGAAGGCAATCAAAGTAAGCAGGGTAAATATGTTTCTTTTGATGTTGAGGTGTTTGTTGCCAATGAGGCTGAACGCGTTAATGTTTTCAATATTCTGAAAGATATACCCATTGTTAAGATTGTGATTTAATTTGCAGGTTACCAAGTAACTTATTAGATTACTTGTATATAAGTACGCTGATGTACATTTTAGAGTAGAAACTAGCGATATTCGCAGATAGAATATTGAGTGTAAATTAAGACATAGGTGTCTTTTGATTGAGAGGTTAAAAGGCACCTTTTTTTATTATACAAGGGAGTAGAAATGATTGCGATAGTTCAACATATAGCCATAGAAGGCCTGGGAGAGCTGGAAGCCTTATTAAAAAGATCCGGGTATGAAGTCGGGATTATCAAGTGTTTTAATAACGAGATATTCCCAGATGATCTGGGGAATATCGAAGCGGTAATTACGCTTGGCGGGCCAATGAATGTATACGAAGAGCAGAGGTATCCGTTTTTAAAAGAAGAACAGAAGTTCTTAAAAAAGGTTATGAGATATCAAATTCCTTTGCTTGGTATTTGTCTGGGGGCGCAGCTTATAGCCAAGGCATGTGGAGCACAAGTAACAAAGGCTTCTCAGCCTGAGATTGGTTGGTATCCGGTTCGTTTGACAGAAGAAGGTAAATACGATTCTTTTTTTGCGCATATAGGTAAAAAAATCGATGTCTTTCAATGGCATGAAGATACATTCGAGTTGCCGGAAGATGCTGTGCTTCTGGCTACATCTGATAGGTGTATTAACCAGGCTTTCCGGATCGGTAGTAATGTATATGGTTTGCAGTTTCATTTTGAAGTAACGGATCAGGAGATTAAAGAATGGTCAGGGTGCTATTTGGATAGCTTTGATCCTCAAACGAGGACTCGGACACAGAAAATGTTGACCCAATACGAAAAGATAAAATCTGAGGTTGCACACTATAAAATATTATTTGTGTATAATTTTTTAAAAGTCATAAAAGAGGTAGTTAGGGTTTAAAAAATTTTAAATAAGTGTGCTTAAAAAATAGGCATTAATTAATATATATATATAACTATAATTATATTAAGGAGATAGAAATGGATAAGGGAGATAGGGAAGAGGTTTTTAGAGAGCGTGTAAAAGCGGCAGAACGCTTTTTTCTTGAAAAAAAGACAGGAGCGTTGTATAAACATATCCTTGAGATTGTAGAAAAGCCTTTGATAGAAATGGTTTTAGAGAAGACTGACGGCAACCAAAAGAAGGCAGCTGCAGTGCTTGGCATTAATAGAAATACCCTACACACAAAGATTAAAAAGCTGGGGGTTGATGTAAATAAATTTAAGTTTAATTATTAATAGTATAAAGATATAATATAAAGAAGCAATGAGAGGATATATAAGTATGGGGTTTTCACGTTTTCCAAAAAAACAAGGGTTATATGACCCTCAATTTGAAAAAGATTCCTGTGGTGTTGGGTTTGTCTGTAATATAAAAGGCAAAAAAAGTAATACCATTGTTAAAGACGGACTAGCTGTATTAAACCGCTTGGCGCACCGGGGTGCCGTAGGTGCAGATCCGAAAACAGGTGACGGAGCTGGTATTCTGATGCAGACTCCGCATGAATTTTTTAAATCTATAGCAGAGCAGATAAAAATAGAATTACCGGATTTTGGCAATTATGGGAGTGGTATTGTATTTTTGCCTACAGATGAAAAAGAACGTGAGCTTTGTAAAGATGTTTTTGTGAAAGTAATAAGAGAAGAAGAGCAGGTATTATTGGGCTGGCGTGATGTGCCGGTGGATAATTCTGAGATTGGCAAGGCTGCACAGGAGACACAGCCGAGGATTGAGCAGATATTCATCAAAAAGAACGAAAATATAAAAGATGCTTTGGATTTTGAACGGATTTTATACGTTATCCGCAAAAGAGTGGAAAACGAAATTAATACTTCTGATATAAAACAGAAATCATTCTTTTATATTACAAATATTTCCTATCGAACATTTAGTTATAAAGGGTTATTAATGCCGCATCAGGTAGAGAGCTTTTTCCTGGATCTTCAGGATGAGCGTCTAGAGAGTGCAATTGCCCTTGTACATTCCAGATATAGTACTAATACTTTTCCGACCTGGGATTTAGCCCAGCCGTTTCGCTTCCTGGCGCATAACGGAGAGATCAATACATTGCGCGGTAATATTAACTGGATGAGGGCAAAGCAGGGACTTTTGCAGAGCTCTTTATTCGGAGATAAGATCGATGCAGTTAAGCCGGTTATTCTTCCTGATGGTAGTGACTCCGCGGCCTTAGATAATGTATTAGAGCTTTTAGTTCTTTCCGGAAGATCTTTGCCGCATGTAATGTCAATGCTGATTCCATCGGCTTGGGAGCAGAATAATATGATGAAAGATAAACTGCGTGATTTTTATAAATATCATACTTGTTTGATGGAGCCTTGGGATGGTCCGGCGGCAGTTGCTGTTACGGACGGGGTAAGGATAAGCGCGGCATTAGACCGGAATGGTTTGCGTCCGGCACGATATATAGTGACCAAAGATGATTGTGTGGTTATGGGATCTGAAGTAGGAGTATTGGATATCCCGGATAATAATATTTTAGTCTCGGGTAGATTAGAGCCGGGCAAGATGTTTTATATTGATACTGAAGAAGGCAGGATTGTGCATGATCAGGAGGTAAAAGAAAAGCTGGCTACGGCAAAACCTTATGATCAGTGGCTTAAAGATGAATTGATTGATTTAGAAGATGTGAAAGACGGCAAGGTTAGTCCGGAGAGTAAGCAATCTTTATTAAAGAGACAGACAATATTTGGTTATAGCCGGGAAGATTTGAGAATGTTGATCAAGCCTATGGCTGAGAATGGCCAGGAGCCGACCGGTTCGATGGGGAATGATACTCCTCATGCTGTTTTATCTCAGCGGCCGCAATTACTTTATAATTATTTTCGGCAGTTATTTGCTCAGGTTACAAATCCGGCAATTGATCCGATCCGGGAAGAAATAGTAATGAGTTTGGAATGTTATATGGGAGGTCGCCGGAATCTTTTAGATGAGATCCCGAAGCACTGTCATAAAGTGAGATTAGAAAATCCAATACTGACGAATGAACAATTAGCCAAAATTAGAGATATTGATGAAAAAGGGTTTAAAACCAAGACGATATCGTTGCTTTTTGAAGTGGGAAAAGAAAATTCTTTTATGCAGGCATTGGATGATATTTGCAAGCAGGCAAGACAAGCTATAGATGAAGGGTATACTTTTATTATTCTGAGTGATCGGGGTGTAGATCAGAAGTATGCGGCATTACCGGCGCTTTTAGCTACTGGTGCGGTGCATCAGCATTTGGTAAAAGATGGTTCGCGTTCTCAGATTGCTTTGATTATTGAAAGTGGGGAGCCAAGAGAAGTGCATCATTTCGCTGTACTGTTTGGGTTTGGTGCAGGCTGTGTGAATCCTTATCTTGCTTATGAGACGATTGATGATTTGATTGGTGAAGAGCAGATAGATCATGATTTTAAAATCGCGCAGAAGAATTATATTAAAGCATTGAATAAAGGCATAAAGAAAATACTTTCTAAAATGGGTATCTCTACTTTGCAGGGATATCGCGGGGCTCAGATATTTGAAGCGTTAGGTTTAAATGATCAGGTTATAGAGCATTGCTTTAGCGGGACGATCTCTCGTATTAACGGTGCTGGGTTTGATGTGCTTGAACGGGAAACGATTATGCGGTATCAGGAAGCATACCCTGTGAGAGATTCTGAATCAAAGCATCTTGCCAGTGGTGGTGTTTATCAATGGCGTAAGGACGGAGAATTTCATCTTTGGAATCCGGAGAGTATTGCGTTATTGCAGGATGCTACCCGGACTAATGATTATGATAAATATAAACAGTTTGCTGTGTGTATTAATGATCAATCAAAAAACCCAACGACTTTGCGAAGTTTATTTAAGTTAAAAAAAGGAAAGGTTATTTCTATAGATGAAGTTGAACCAATAGAAGAGATATTTAAACGTTTTGCTACCGGTGCAATGAGCTTTGGTTCAATTAGCAAGGAAACTCATGAATCTTTGGCAATTGCGATGAATCGTATTGGCGGACGTTCTAATACCGGAGAGGGAGGAGAAGATACACAGCGTTTTATTCCTTTGCCTACGGGTGATTCACGGCGTAGTGCAATCAAGCAGATTGCTTCCGGAAGATTCGGTGTAACTACAAATTATTTGGTGAATGCAGATGAATTACAGATCAAGGTCGCGCAGGGCGCAAAGCCGGGTGAAGGTGGACAGCTGCCCGGACATAAGGTGAGTGCGATTATTGCCAAGACTCGTTATACTACGCCGGGGGTAACATTGATTTCTCCGCCGCCGCATCATGATATCTATTCGATTGAAGATCTGGCACAATTGATATTTGATTTGAAAAATGTAAATTTGCGAGCGCGGGTTAGTGTAAAACTTGTTTCCGAAGTTGGTGTGGGGACTATTGCCGCGGGAGTAGCTAAAGGATATGCGGATATGATTTTGATTTCCGGTGGGGACGGCGGGACCGGAGCATCGCCATTGAGTTCTTTGCGTCATGCCGGACTGCCTTGGGAATTAGGGCTTTCTGAAACTCATCAGACTTTGGTGTTAAATGATTTAAGAAGCCGAGTGCGGTTGCAGACAGACGGGCAGATGCGTACGGGACGTGATATCGCGATTGCGGCAATGTTAGGTGCTGAAGAGTACGGGTTTTGTACTGCGGCTTTAGTTATTTTAGGATGTATTATGCTTAGGCATTGCCATTTGAATAATTGTTCAGCCGGGGTCGCGACACAAGATGAAATATTGAGAAAACGGTTTAGGGGAAGGCCGGAATATGTAGTGAACTTCTTCCATTTTGTAGCCCAGGAATTAAGGGAGATCATGGCCAAATTAGGGGTTCGTACAATTGATGAAATGATCGGCCGGACTGATTTATTGGAAGTAGATGAAGAAAACATTCCCTGGAAAGCAAAAGAGATTGATTATTCACGGATTCTTTACCGGCCTCAAGCAGATAAAGAGGTTGGTGTATATTGTCAACGTAAACAGGAACATAAAATAGAAGATATTTTAGATCGTAAGCTGATTGATTTGGCAAAACCGGCGTTGGAAAGAGCCGAGGCAATTAAAGAAGAATTAACTATTCAGAATTTCGATCGTACTACCGGAGCAATGTTAAGCGGTGAAGTCATCAGGCATCACGGGGAAAGCGGGCTTTTAGAGGATACAATTCATTTTAAGTTCAAAGGAGTAGCCGGACAGAGCTTTGGAGCCTGGCTGATGAAAGGAATAACTTTTGAGCTGGAAGGATTAGCTAACGATTATATCGGAAAAGGTATTTTTGGCGGTAAGATAATTGTCTATCCGGGTAAAAAGAGTACTTATGCTGCCGAGGAGAATAGTTTGATCGGAAATACTACTTTTTATGGGGCTATTTTCGGAGAAGCGTATATTCGCGGTTTAGCCGGAGAGCGTTTTTGTATTCGCAATTCCGGATTGTACACGGTGGTAGAAGGTGTGGGTGATCATGGTTGTGAATATATGACTGGCGGTCGTGTGGTAATTCTCGGAAAGACCGGCCGGAATTTTGCAGCAGGTATGAGCGGTGGGATTGCGTATGTATATAATGAAGACGGAAATTTCAAGCAAAGATGTAATATGAGCATGGTGAATTTAGAAGAGCTTGATGAAGATGATAATAGGGTTGTATATAATTTGGTTTATAATCACTATAAATATACAGACAGCCCAAAGGCTAAATTTGTGCATGATAATTTTGAAGAAGAAGCTAAGAAATTTGTAAAGGTCATGCCTTTAGAATATAAACGGATCTTGGAGCAAAGAAAATTGCAGGAACAACTGGGATTATCGGAGACAGAATAGAATGATTTAGTGGATAGCGTAAAAATTCTCTTCGAGCGGCGGTTTTGAACGTGATTTTGACAAGGATGTTAAAATAGTGAGAACTCGCGGCTGCAAGGCAGGAGGCCGCAGCAGGCTTAGCGAGAAGACGTGTTTTGGCGATATCTGATTGTTTGATATTTTTTATGGAGGATAGTAATGGGTGACGCAAGAGGTTTTTTAAAAGTAAAACGCAAAAATACAGAATATCGTCCGGTATGTGAACGTGTGCTGGACTTTAAAGAAGTAACTATATTACGCAGCAATAAACATACTCGGGAACAGGCATCGCGTTGCATGGATTGCGGGACTCCGTTTTGTCAGTGGGCGTGTCCGGTAGCTAACTATATCCCGGAATGGAATGATCTTGTTTACCGAGGGCATTGGCAAAAAGCGTTTGATTTATTACAGGCGACAAATAATTTGCCGGAAATTACCGGCAGAATTTGTCCGGCTTTATGTGAGTATTCATGTGTGCTGGGAATTAGCGACGATGCAGTTACAATCAGGGAAAATGAACTGGCGATTATCGAACATGCATTTAAAAACGGATACATCAAACCTAATCCTCCGAAAGTTCGTACTGGTAAAACAGTAGCGGTGATCGGTTCTGGACCAGCAGGTTTAGCTTGTGCTGATCAGCTTAATAAGGCAGGGCATGAAGTTACTGTTTTTGAAAAAGATGATAAAATCGGTGGGATTCTGCGTTATGGAATTCCTGATTTTAAGTTAGAAAAAAATATGATCGATCGGCGTGTGGATATTTATACAAAAGAAGGTATTAATTTTAAAACAGGGATTGATGCAAGTAAAAATATTAAAGTAGAAGCTTTGAAAAAAGAGTTTGATGCGGTTTGTCTGACCGGAGGCTCCCGTGAGCCGCGGGATTTAAAGATAGAAGGTAGAGAATTAAAAGGTATTTATATGGCTATGGATTTTTTGATCCAGGCTAATCTGCGGGTTGATGGTAAAGAGGTAGCCGAAGAGGCATCGATCAATGCTAAAGGGAAGAGTGTCGTAGTTATTGGCGGTGGAGATACTGGAGCTGACTGTGTGGGGATTTCCCATCGGCAGGGAGCTAATTATATAGTGCAAATTGAAGTCATGCCGCGGCCGGCTGAAAGCAGGACAAAAGATTTCCCCTGGCCGAGGTATCCGATGCTTTTAAAGAGCTCAACTAGCCATGATGAAGGCGGGGATCGGCAGTGGGCAGTACTTACTAAACGTTTTACCGGAGAAAATGGACAGGTAAAAAAACTTGAATGTGTACAGGTAGCATTTGTGAAAGATGAAAGTACAGGCCTGATGAGCATGAAGGAAATACCGGATAGTGAATTTGAAATAAATACAGATCTGGTTATCCTTGCTGTAGGATTTTTGCATCCGGAGCATAATACAGTATTATCTGATTTAAAAGTAGAATTTGATCAGCGTGGGAATGTAAAGGCTGATGATAATTTCATGACCAACCAAAAAGGCGTTTTCGCCGCAGGTGATTTGCGTCGCGGACAATCTTTGATTGTCTGGGCAATATCCGAAGGTCGCAAATCAGCGCATCATATAGATACATATCTTATGGGTAATAGCGAATTACCGGCCCTTTAAAGTTTCCAAAAAATCATATATTTTGACAAAACTTTCCTCTCGGGGTTATAATAATATAACCATCCGATTTTAAAATCATAAAGGTTAAAGAGCTTCCTAATAATAAAAATAGATTAAGTAAGGAGTATGTATGCGTTCATTTGGTTCTAATTCGCGACGTGGACAATCGCGGCAAAAATCACATCATCATGGAAGATCACGACCGCAGCAACGTTCGCATATGTCGACGCGCAGGGTTGCTTCAGCTGATGAGAAAAAATTCATTGCCGGAACAGCAGTAGATCCGCATCCGCGTATTATTCTTGAGAAGGGCAGTGATGACTTGTCTGTTCGTGCACTTGATCTTATTTGCCCGATAGGAATGGGACAGCGTGCGCTTGTGGTGTCATCTCCTGGATTGGGTAAGACGACATTTTTAAAAAATATCTGTCATGCAGTATCAAACGGGTATCCCGAGATGAAGGTATATTGCGTTCTTGTTGATGAGCGCCCCGAAGAGGTGACGGATTTTACGCGGAGTGTGAATGCTAATGTATATTCTTCGTCCATAGATCATAGTCATGAAAGTCATATTAAGATTGTTGATACTGTTATGCTGGAAGCTTTTAAGGAAGCGGTCGCAGGGCATAATGTGATGATATTGCTTGATTCGCTTACACGTCTGGCGCGAGTACATAATACACAGCATCGAGGTAGTGGACGTACACTTTCCGGAGGAGTGGATGCTGGTGCACTTGAAGTACCACGTCGTATTTTTGGTGCTGCCCGGAATGTAGAAGGTTTGGGCTCGATAACGATTATTGCGACGATTTTGGTTGATACAGGCAGCTGCATGGATAATGTTATATTTGAGGAATTTAAAGGCACGGGGAATATGGAGCTGGTGCTTTCAAAGCAACTAGCAGCTAATCGGGTGTTCCCGGCAATCGATGTGTTAAAGAGTGGGACCAGGCGGGCGGAGCTTTTGTTTGAGCCGGAAGAATACAGACGCCTTGAATTGTTACGCCGGGGGATGGCTATGGCTAATAGTGTCTCTGCCATGGAAAAGCTGATAGATTTGCTTGGGAAATATCCGAATAATAGCGATCTTTTAGAATCATTTAAGGATTTTAAAATTAGTTAAAGGGACTCTATGAGAAAATATTTAAAAATATTTTACGTGACAATAGGACTAATTCTAATGCCCTCTGTTTGTTTTGCGGATGGAGGAGGACCAATATTATTGCTGATTAATGGATATGCTTTTAGTGTCGGGCAAATTTGGATTATGTCTGTGGAATTTGGCTATCTTTTTTTATGGTTAAAATCCTTATCTTTTTCGAAATGGAAAATTTTTAAAATAACATTTATTATGAATCTTCTTTCAACTTTGCTGGGTGCTATTTTATTTCCGTTATTGCTGGCGATCGTAACATTCCCTGGATTATTATATATGAATACTAAATGGGGCGGATTGCTGATGGCTCTTGGCACCTGGATAGCGGGTGATAACTCGCCTAATTCTGAAGTTGCAATCGGTGCCGCAGTAGTTGGGTTTTTTATAACATTTATTTTAACGATATGGATTGAGTATAAATATCTTAAAAGATTATCGCGAAAAAAACAGATAGATTTTGGAAAGAATCTTTTCAAGCATTGTATTTATTTTAACATAATAAGTTATACAGGATTAATAACTTTGTTTTTTGTTCTTCAAAGATTATGAAATAGTGGTTATAAATAAAATAAAGATATAAGGAGATATTGTAGTGAAAACTTTACGCATAATAATTTCCGGGTTCTATATTTTATTGTTTTTTTTTAGCCTGGTTGTTTTTGCCCAAACGATTGAGAATCGTCCGATACAAGTTGATGCGCATTCTTCAGAATATAATTCTTTTCTTCATTACTACACTGATCTTATTCGCAAGTTCAAAGTAACAACCGTAGAAGATCAGGACTATGTGTATCTGGATCAGCTTGTTGAAAAAGCGCGTAGTCTTCGTACCGAAGAACCTTTAACTGTGGAATCCTGCAAAAAAATTTTAAAAGAACTTGAAAGAATTATTGATGAGGAGGAAGCGTTCAATATTGGTACTTTAGCATATACTCGGGTTATTCTGCCGATAGGATGGAAGGGCAAGCACTGTTTTTATCGCTCGCTCATGTTTCATTCATTAGGGCAAGAGGCAGGAATACCGATTTATGTTTTTGCTACTCCTAAAGGTAAAGCTTCAGAATTATATCATTTTGCGAATCGGGTAGATCTCGACGGTAAACATTCTATAAAGGATCAACAGAGTCCGGATAATGAAGGAGATTTTTGTTATGAAGCAACAAGAGATGTTTTTTGTGAAGATGCATACTATTTGAAAAACTATAATTTTACCCCGGAAATGATAGAAAAAGAAGTCTATGGCCGAAACTTAGATGATAATGCAACTATTGCTGCTTTTGTGGGACATCTTTATAAATATAAAAAAAAGGATAAAAGAAAGTTAGTTGAGCACTTATCTTTATTGCAGCCAATAGCAGATGTTCTCATGAAATACGGTGATGTTCCGACAGACTGGATTAGCGCGGGTAGTGCCTTGCGGACGTATGCGGAGTATCGAGAGAAAAGTCTGGCTCCGCGTATGAGCGCTACGGAGGATAAATGGCGTCTTAGGGCTGAAATGCTCAAGATTATGGAACGGGCATTGGATTGTTATAATAAAGCTTTATCAATGAATGATACGGACTGGATTATAAATAGATCGGTTCATCAATATAAGAAGTTCGTTGAAGATGTTAGGGAATCAGTTGAAAAATATTATAGTCATAGTTGGAAGAAATAACGCAGGTTTTATTTTTTTGCTGCCTTGATTGCATCTATTGCTTCCTGACAGTGCTTTTTAAACGTATACCTTTCTTTTTTATCTGGTGGTAAATTATATTTGAGCGCATGCTCTAAATAATCTAAAGCGTCGTTTCCGTAGTGCACCAACAATTCTTTGCATTTCTTGGGGAATATCACGAATTTTTTTTCCAAAGCAGGTAAAATATAAGGCGTTGCTTTTGGGCCGTATTCTTTAAGCGCATCAAAAGCTACTTGTTGTAAAGGGGTCAATGTTCTTACTTCTGTCCTCCAGCCGCGTTCTGTATAAAATGCATAAGCAAAGTTTGGCATGGCTTCGTTTGCATTGAATTTTTTTGCGATCATCGCAGACTCTGTTCTTGCTTTGCACATCGGATTATTGATGCCCTGGATGGCGATTTTAGTGGCTGGCTCTGCGGCCTTACCCATTTGCAATAGAGCTTGCCCGCAGGCTTGGGCAAAATATCTATTTTGATTTTTTAATCCGCTAGTAAGTAAAGAGATTGTTTCATTGTTAGATTGCCCTATTTTCCCTAATGCTTCTGCCGCTGCGGTTTTAACTTGAATATCCGGGTCATTAAGCTTTTCGGTAAGGGATTCTATTATCTCCGGAGCAGAATAATCAAGTTCTCCTAAAGCCTGACAGGCTTTTATTCTCTGCTTCGGGTCTTTATCTGTAAGTTGTTTAATTAACCCGGAAGGATTGTTGTTAATAATTGGTTGTTCGGGAACTTTTTTTTCAGGTAGTGGTTTTTTAACCGCCGGGACTATATTAGTTTTTTTGATTTTTGCAGGCTTAGCAGATGTTTTAGTTAAAGTAATAGGTGGTGGCTGCTGTTTCTTTTTTGATTTAGAGAGTTTGGGAATGAATAGGACAATCAGGGAAATAAACCCTACCAATATCACGATAACTGTTACTAATTCAAACATGATTTTTCGAGGCATTTTCATATGTCATCCTTTATGGTTAATAGTATCGCATTTAGTTTTTTTTGTAAATAATTAATCTTACTATGATATGATGAGAAAGGAGAGGATGATTTAAAGATGAGCGAACAACAAACAAATGATCCATTGCACGGCGTGACGCTTGAGAAGATCGTGAATAGTTTGGTCGAGCAGTATGGCTGGGACGTCTTAGGCGAACGCATTAATATCCGGTGTTTTACTAATGATCCATCCGTAAAATCCAGCCTCAAATTTCTGCGAAGAACTCCCTGGGCAAGGAAAAAAGTCGAGAACTTATATCTGGAAATTTCTGAATAAACTATATATCCTAATTCCCGGGATTCACATCCAGAACAAAAGATTATAGATAAGATTGTTTTTCTTGAGACAGACTTGTAGATGTCTAATGGATAATGCTATAATACGTATTATGAAAACAACTCATTTTTTAAACCCAGATTAGTGATATTCGCTGTGAGCTAATGCATGATTTGGGTTAATAAAGGGGAATCAATATGAATAAATCGAAAATTAAGACAGTTTTTATTTTAATTTTCTGCGTATGTATATTAGCACAGGCCATGATGTGCTTTGCTCAAGCTGAGCAGTTTAAAGCTAGTTATCCGGAAAATAGGGTAAGATCATTTGTGCATTATTTTTTCTCTCTTTTTGAGAAAAAGCCAAAAGATGTTGATGCGATTGTTGCTCTTTTGGCTAAAGATAATTTAAAGATGGTTTATCCATGGGGGCAGATACATTCAAAACAGGAGGCAAGGAAGTGGATAACCGAAATCCCAAAAGAGGTGCAGGACGCGCATCATATAAAAAATGTTAAAATAGAAATTTTAGAAGACGGGCGGTATTTTGTGACATTGGATGTGTTATGGCATAATATAGGACCGGAAGGACATTTCCAAGAGAAACAGCTAATATATGAATTGGAGTTGGTTGATGGGGGCGGGAGGTTTCCCTTAATTGTAAGTCTTCTTTCAAAAGAAGCGAAATGACAGGGAACAACCTATGAAATTAAAAAAAAGCACATATGTATTATTGATTTGTCTTGTTATTTGTTTTGGTTTTTTTGTTTGGACTGTTTTGTATACAGGAACACCAATGAGGAACGGTCTTTATTTGAGATATAAGTTGGTGCAGAACGGGGTGGATATTGAGTCTTATCAAAAATTTTCTTTTTCCAGAATCAATCTCAGGTATTTTACTGTAGATATCGAATCTAAGGGGTTGATTGAAAGTAAAGGCAAAGACAGGGTTGATTGTTATTTTACAAATGAAGAAGATTGTTTATTGACCGGGCCGGTTGGCGGATTGCTCTGGATAGATCCTGACGATTTCAAAAAAGATGCTATAATTGCCGGAAGCCAGGTACAAAAGACCGCGGCCTGGAAAGGGTATAATGTTTGGGTCCTAAAAGATCAGTCTTTGGAAAATTGTTACGGTTATTATGATCAGCGGACAGGATTACAAGTGGGTTTTGAAAATCAGTGGTCTTCTAAAAAACTTGAAGCTATATTAACGCAGACAAATGCGAAGGTATTGGGTTCTACTTATTTGGAGAAGAAATGAGCGTAATTGATTTTTGGAAAAGTTTTGAGCATATAAAATATATATATTTATTTGGTACAATCAGTTTAGTTGTGTTTGCGTGTATTTTCTATGCTTGGCTTAGCAAGAAACAGACCGAGTGGCAGCGAAATGTTTTAGGACGATTAGGGCTTGTTTTTGTTAATCATCTGCGCGAAGAGATGTTTGAGGAGTTAAAGGGATTCAAGCTTTTTAATATAGGATATGCTAAAAAAATAACATATGTTTTAACAGGAGAGATGGAGGGCATATCCTGGAAGATTTTTGATTACCAGTATTCAGTAAAATCTGGACGGCGCACAGCGACTTATATACAGACTGTTGCTTATACGGAGTTTTCCGGTTTAAGTCTTCCGAAGTTTTTAATAGAGCCGAATTCGTTTCTACATAAAATTGGAGATGTGTTTAAAACTAATGATATTAAGCTTGAGGCGTTTCCTGTTTTTTTAAAACGATATACTTTGCGAGGAAAGGACGAGGTGCGTATTAAAAAATTGTTTACTCCTCAAATAGTTGATTTCTTTGAAAAACGGAACCGAGCGGTTACGATTGAAGCAGAGGGTAGTAAAATAATAATTTATTATTTAAAAGTCAAAATTCCTTTGCCAGAGCTAAAAGATATCATTGTAGATGAGGCTGGAATTGTGAAAACTTTTGAAACACATTGTTCTAAATAATCTATCTGTCACAAACCAGCTACTCTTTTGTATTAATATCTATTTCTTCCACTTCAAAATTAGTGCTTAATGCAAATATATTTTCTAAAGCCTGTTGTACATCTTCGGCTGTGAGTTTTTCCGTGCAGTTATTATGTCTTATTTTTACAATCAGCTCCTTCATTGCTTCCCCCTCCGTGGCAAAGATAGAATATAATATTATAAAGTAATTGCTATTGAAAAAAATATACAAGAATATTTTATTATATTCAAAAGTGATGTTTTGTCAAGAGTAAGATGTATACTTTTTGTGATTAATTTTTAAGCATTTTTTCCTTGACATGATTTATTGATTGTGATAGGTTTGGAGATGCAGAACAAAGGCGTTCTCTCAGTGATTACAACCGGGAGAATGCCTTTTTTGTTTTTGAACTATAAATCATTTTCGTAGAGATATTTATTATAGGAGACTGTAGTGAAAATATTAGAAAAAGAGCGTATTGCGGAAAACCTAACTAAATTTGTTATTAATGCGGAACTTATTGCTGAAAAGGCCCTGCCGGGGCAGTTTATTATTCTTATGGGATGGAAAAAGGGCGAACGCATTCCGTTGACAATTGTCGATGCCGATAAAGAGAAAAAAACGATCACCATAATTTTTCAGGAAGTGGGATACACTACTAAATTATTAGGGAAGATGAATGCCGGGGATTCTTTGTATTCTCTGGTCGGACCTCTGGGAGAACCAACCCCGATTAAAAATTATGGCAAAGTTATTATTTTAGGTGGGGGAGTGGGTATTGCCGAGCTTTTGCCGGTTGTGCGTGCTTACAAAGAGGCAGGATGCGTGATTACCTCGATTCTTGGCGGTCGGACCTCTGATCTAGTAATTTTGCAGGATCAGATAAAAGAGTTTTCAGAAGAGTTATTTATAACTACGGATGATGGATCATTAGGGGAAAAGGGGTTAGTAACCGATCCTTTAAAACAGTTGCTTGAGAAAAATTCAGATTATGGTTTAGTGTTTTGTGTCGGGCCGGTTCCGATGATGAGAGCGGTATCTAATGTGACGCGGCCATTTAAAATAAAGACGTTAGTCTGTCTTAATTCGATTATGATTGATGGCACAGGTATGTGCGGTGGTTGCCGGGTTACAGTGGGCAATAAAACAAAATTCACTTGCGTTGACGGACCTGATTTTGATGGACATGAAGTTGATTTTGAAGAGCTTATGGTTAGACAGAAAAGATTTATAACGCATGAAAAGCAGTCTAAATGTAAGCTAAACAAGTATGTAAAAGATGAATAACTGATAATGACTTTTAACTTTAATACAGGAAATAAAAAATATGGCAAAAATGAATCCAAAACAAGTTCCAATGCGGGAACAGCTGCCTAAGGATCGAATTAAAAACTTCAAAGAAGTTCCTTGTGGCTATTCAGATGAAGAAGCAGTTATTGAAGCCAAAAGGTGTTTGCAGTGTAAAAACCAGCCGTGTGTATTAGGTTGCCCGGTAGAGATAGATATCCCGGGATTTGTTAAACTAATCGCCGAAGGAGATTTTCCCAGGGCAATAAAGAAGATGAAGGAGACGAACAGTCTTCCTGCGATATGCGGTAGGGTATGTCCTCAGGAAGATCAGTGCCAGAAGGTATGTGTTGTTGGAAAGATGGGAGATCCGGTAGCGATTGGGCGTTTAGAAAGATTTATTGCGGATTGGGAGGCAAAGCAAGCTAATATAGAGCTTCCTGAAATAAAAGCGCCTACCGGTAAAAAAGTAGCTTGTGTTGGAGGAGGTCCGGCTGGACTTACAGTTGCCGGAGAGTTGGTAAAGCTCGGGCACAGCGTGACTATATTTGAGGCATTGCATGAGTTGGGAGGAGTTTTAGTTTATGGGATTCCGGAATTCAGGTTGCCGAATAGTATTGTAGAAAGAGAAGTGGAATATATCCATTCTCTGGGAGTAGAAATTAAAAAATCTTTTATTGTCGGAAAACTAAAGACTATTGATGAATTTTTAGAAGAATTTGATGCTGTATTTGTGGGAACAGGCGCTGGGCTTCCTTGGTTTATGGATCTTCCCGGCGAAAATTATAACGGCATATATTCGGCAAATGAGTATCTTACTCGGTCAAATTTGATGAAGGCATATCTTTTTCCGGAATACGATACCCCGATTGAAAGGGGAAAGCAGGTTGCGGTAATCGGTGGGGGTAATGTGGCAATGGATTCAGTAAGAACCGCATTGCGTCTTGGTGCTGCGAAGGCTATGATTATATATAGAAGGTCGAAAAAAGAGATGCCGGCAAGGTTCGAAGAAATACACCATGCTGAGGAAGAAGGAGTTATTTTTGAATTTTTAACTTTACCGATTGCTTATCATGCCGATGATCAAGGCGGGGTTAAGGAAATGGAATGTTTAAAGATGGAATTGGGTGAGCCTGATGCTTCTGGAAGAAGACGTCCGGTACCTGTGGAAGGGTCTAATTTTAGAATTCCAGTGGATGTGGTGGTTGTGGCGATCGGTAACAGCCCGAATCCTTTAGTTCCAGCTACTACTTCAGGACTTGAGATCGGAAAAAAAGGCAATATAGTAGTTGATGCGACTACTGGAAAAACCAGTAAAAAAGGAGTCTTTGCTGGAGGAGATATTGCAACCGGTGCGGCTACGGTGATTTCTGCGATGGGTGCAGGAAAAATCGCTGCTAAAAATATAGATGATTACTTAAAAACAGAACAATGGTAAAATTACAATTAAATTATTATGCAAAGATTTAGTAAAGACGGACGACTGATATTTCCTATACACGAGAGAGAAAATAAGGAATTAAAACATAAAGAACATAAAATTCGATATGTTATACAAAAAGCATATTGTCCGAATGGCTGTAACATCATGGATCCAGAACACAAAATCCATGATGTTGCTGGCCTGAGGATTAAATTTAAAAGACCAGGTGTTGAAGGTGAGTTTGTGATCTCTGCAATAGAGGGAGATTTTGATAAAATTATTCTATCGGGGATATTAAAGGATGGAGTAAAGGATGACCTTTATTGTCCGCATTGCAATGCTATGTTTAAAATACTTGTTAATTGCGATTGTAAGCCAGATGCAGACATGATCGTAATCGGATTGACTCCGAAATTGGATTTTAATAATGCAATAACCTTTTGCAATGTGACTGGATGTAACACTGGAACATTTGTTAAGTCTGGAGATGTTATTAGACATATTAGATTAGATAATTCGTTTTAAGTACACTTTGTAACCTTAGGAGACAGAAGATGTCAGAAGAATTAATTAAACAAGCAAAAGAGAAATTTGCAGTGATCATCGAAGAACAGTTAATGCGGGTTGAAGAGATGAAAAAAGGTGCGGCATGGACCGACTTTTCAAAGCTGTCCCCGATTATTATCGGCGTGTGTTTTGGTGACGGGATTGGTGAAATTATTTCAAAACACGCGGAAACAGTTTTATCTCATATACTCAAAGATGAAGTGGCCAACGGTAAAGTTAAGTTTAAAGATATTGCCGGGCTTACGATCGAAAACCGGGCGGCTCAAAAAAAAGCAATCCCTGATGATGTTCTTGAAGAAATAAAGTCTTGTCATGTTATTCTTAAAGGTCCGACGACAACTCCGCAGAAAGGCGATAATTGGCCGAATATTGAAAGCGCGAATGTAGCGATGCGCAGATATCTGGATCTTTTTGCTAATGTCCGGCCGGTACGTATTCCCCAAGAAGGAATTGACTGGTGTTTCTTTCGTGAAAATACAGAAGGCGCTTATGTGTTAGGTTCAAAAGGTTTTGACGTAACTGAAGATTTAAGTATAGATTTTAAGGTTATTACTGAACAGGGTGCGGAACGAATTATTCGCATGGCATTTGAATATGCTAAAAATAATAACATTGATAGGGTTACAGTAGTAACTAAATCTAATGTTGTTAAGACTACTGACGGCAGATTTTCACAGGTTGCGTTTCGGATTGCAAACGAGTATCCGGGAATTAAGCTGGATGAATGGTATATTGATATTATGACCGCAAAACTTATTGATCCGGCCCGGCGTAAAGATTTTAAAGTAATGGTTCTTCCAAATCTTTACGGTGATATTCTTACGGATGAGGCTGCACAGATGCAGGGTGGTGTTGGTACAGCGGGAAGTGCTAATATTGGAAAACATTGGTCGATGTTTGAGGCAATTCATGGTAGTGCTCCGCGGATGGTTAAAGAAGGCAGAGCTAAATTTGCTGATCCTTGTTCTATGATTCGTGCTAGCGCGATGCTGCTGCGACATATTGGCTATCCTGAACGCGCGGAGAAAGTAGAGATGGCTTTGGAGGTATGTGGTACGTATGAGAAAAAAATGGTAATTACCGGCAGAGATTCCGGAGTTACCGGAGAAGAGTATACTCAGTATTTATTATCCTGGGTGGATAATCCGGAGCTTAAGACTCGCTGGGGACAAGGAGTTAACAAAAGTTAAGGTAAGGGAGGTAAGATGCAAGTTAAAGAAACAAAGAAAAAAAGAAAACTTATTGAAAAAGAAGGAGGAGAGAAAATAATGGATGCAAAAGTAAAACAGTTTATGGAAGGTGTTATCAAAAGAAACCCGGGAGAATCGGAGTTTCATCAGGCAGTGCAGGAAGTTGCTGAATCGGTGATGCCGTTTATCGACGCAAATCCAAAATATAAGAAAGCAAAAATTTTAGAAAGAATAGCAGAACCGGAAAGAGTAATAATGTTCCGGGTGCCGTGGAAGACTGATAAAGGTGAAGTTGAGGTTAACCGAGGTTTTCGAATTGAGATGAATAGCGCTATTGGTCCTTACAAAGGTGGATTACGTTTTCATCCAACTGTTTATTTAGGGATTTTGAAATTTCTTGCTTTTGAGCAGGTATTTAAAAACAGCTTAACTACTTTGCCTATGGGCGGCGGAAAAGGCGGTTCTGATTTTGATCCTAAAGGAAAATCTGATAATGAAGTAATGAGTTTTTGCCAGAGTTTTATGACTGAACTCTCGCGTCATATCGGGCCTGATACAGATGTTCCTGCAGGAGATATTGGTGTTGGCGGACGTGAAATTGGGTTTATGTTTGGGCAATATAAAAGAATCCGCAATGAGTTTACCGGAATTTTAACTGGTAAAGGGCTTAATTGGGGTGGTAGTTTGATTAGACCGGAAGCTACTGGCTATGGTTGTGTTTATTTTGTTGAAGCGATGTTGAATCATCTTGGCGATTCTTTAAATGGAAAAGTTTGTACTGTATCCGGGGCTGGAAACGTTGCACAATATACAGTAGAGAAGGTAAACCAGTTGGGCGGCAAATGTGTTACTTTATCTGATTCCGGTGGATATATTTATGATAAAGATGGGATTGATGCAAATAAGCTGGCATTTGTGATGAAGCTTAAGAATATAAAGCGCGGCAGAATTAAAGAATACGCGGATAAATACGGTTGTAAATATGTTGCGAATAAACGTCCTTGGGATGTTAAATGTGATGTGGCTTTTCCTTCGGCTACGCAGAATGAAATAAATAAGGAAGATGCTAAAGCTTTAGTAAAGAATGGATGTATTGCTATCGGTGAAGGCGCAAACATGCCTACAACTCCTGATGGAGTAGAAGTATTTCAGAAAGCCAAAATTTGTTACGGTCCGGGTAAAGCAGCTAATGCCGGTGGAGTAGCAACTTCTGGTTTGGAAATGTCTCAGAACAGCTTAAGGTTGTCCTGGAGTCGTGAAGAAGTAGACAAGCGTTTGCATAATATTATGCTGGACATTCATGCACAGTGTGTAAAATACGGTACAAGTGGAGAGCATGTTGATTATGTAAAAGGTGCGAATATCGGAGGATTTGTTAAAGTAGCTGATTCAATGCTTGATCAGGGAATAGTGTAAGATATACTAGTTAGAGCAATAAAAAACCGCTTCTGAGTAAAATTAGAGGCGGTTTTTTTATTTCCATCGACAAAACTAGAGATAAATAATAAAATATTATGTGTTAACCCGGATTTTATTTTTAACTGGAACTTATGGAGCGCGATGTTATTTAATTCTCTTGAATTTCTCATTTTTTTTCTTATTATATACGGTTTATACCTTATTCTGTCGCATCGTTGGCAGAACCGAATGCTTCTTTTGGCAAGTTATATTTTTTATGGGTTTTGGGATTATCGATTTTTGTCTTTAATTTTTATTTCTACTCTGGTAGATTATTTTTGTGGATTGGGGATTGAATCAAGTCAGAATATTACTCGCTGCCGAAGACTCCTTATAATTAGCATAGTTGTAAATCTTTCTTTGCTGGGCGTATTTAAGTATTTCAATTTTTTTGCTTCCGGACTTAGCTTGCTTTTAAGTAATATTGGCATTGGGGCTGATTTGAGATCTTTAAATATTATTCTTCCTGTAGGAATTTCATTTTATACGTTTCAAACGATGAGCTATACAATCGATATTTATCGCGGGAAATTGAAACCGACACGGAAATTTTTGGATTTTGCTTTGTTCGTGGCTTTTTTCCCTCAGCTGGTTGCCGGTCCGATTGAAAGAGCTCGCAGGCTTCTGCCTCAAATCTTGCAGCCTAGAAAATTATCACTTAATTCTTTTTATGAAGGATGTTTTTTGATTTTCTGGGGTCTTTTTGAAAAGATTTTTATTTCCGGAAACCTGGCCTTGATTGTTGATCCGGTATTTGCTGAGCAATACCAGGGTGACGGAGGCCGAGTATTGATTGCCTTGTACGCGTTTGCCTTTCAGATTTTTTGTGATTTTGACGGATATTCTAATATCGCGCGTGGGCTGGGAAAATGCATGGGATTTGAGTTGATGAACAACTTTAATATCCCGTACATTGCAGCTGATCCGAAGGAATTCTGGCAGAGGTGGCATATAAGTTTGTCGAGCTGGTTGCGGGATTATCTTTATATCCCCTTAGGTGGCAACCGGGGATCCCGGGGCAGGACAAACTGTAATTTGATGCTTACAATGCTGCTTGGTGGATTATGGCATGGTGCAGCCTGGACATTTGTTGCGTGGGGAGCTTATCACGGGATACTGCTGATTATTTACCGCCGATTGAATATAGTAACAAAAAAGTTTTTAGCAATACGTATTTTTCTATTTTTCCACATTATTACTTTAAGTTGGCTTTTATTCAGAGCTGAATCTTTTGCGCAGGTTAACGAGATGTTTGCGGCTATGTTATTTAATTTGCGATTTGCGCCGGATACAATTTTAATTTTTTTGCGTATGCTTATAATTATTTTACCTTTACTATGTGTTCAAGTTGGTCAATATGTTACGAAGGATCGTTTATTTCTTTTCCGGCGTCATTGGCTGATAAAGACATTTATTTACGCGGTGTTTGTTTATCTTATGGCGGTTTGGGGTATATTTAGTGCTGAGGAGTTTATATATTTTCAGTTTTAAAATTGGATGGTGTCATGAAGAATAGTGTTGAGGTACGCCGTATATTTAGAATTATACTTTTTTTACTGTTTCTGGAGATAATCTGCCGGATTGGCGGAATTATTGTTCTTGAGGGATATGAACAGCGTAATAGATTAGATATGCACAATAAACAACTTTACCGCATTCTTTGTATTGGGGAATCAGTGACATTATCCACGGTTACTCCGTCTTATCCTGAATTACTTGAGCAAGTGCTGAATAGACTTACGCGAACACAAAAAGTAAAGGTTATAAATAAAGGTATTGCCGGAGCATCTACAGAAACAGTTTTTAAATCGTTGGATAAGATGCTGAATAAATATGAACCTGACTTGGTTGTGCTGATGCTGGGAGTAAATGACGCAAAGATGATTGTTAGCCGCGAACAGCTTTTTGTGGTGCGTTGGGAGCGTTGCTTGAATAAGCTTAAAACATATCGTTTATTTAAGCAACTAATTAAGCAGGCGCTTTTCCGGATGCAGCATACTAAAGAAGAAAATATTATTGTTGATCAGAATGATGCGGTAATTAGGCAGCCTCCGCGTCCAACATCTTTAGAAGAGCAGGCGTTGTTTTTATCTGCAGTCCGAGAGCCTCAGGCAGTAACACTTAATAATTTTCGTAAAATCGCCGGGAAAATTTTTGGATACGGGAGTAGACTGGTTATAATGCAATATCCGCTGGTTGATATTGAGCTTTTGCAAGAACATTTAAAAGAATATCCTCAGATTATTTTTGTTGAAAATAAAGATAATTTTACCGAAGCTTTGCGATTTGCTTCTATGGAAGAGTATTTTATCGATCTTTTTGCCGCTGAATTTGGCCATTGCACAGTAGCGGGGAATGAATTGATTGCCGAAGAATTGGCCAAAGCCATAAAAAACAACTGTTTCTAACTTATTTATTGCCAACGCATTATATGTTTGTATTGACAAAATCTGTTATTTATGTTAAATTCTTATTAATTCAGGAACAAAGGTGTTCACCGAAAGGGAGAGCGTCTTTTTTTTATGCCTTTTTGCGTAAAAAATATGATTTAAAAAAAGACTTTTTAAATAATTAATATTGTATTATAATTAGATAAATTATAATCCCTTCAGATTTCAGGACTTCTTAGAAATCCGCAAGATAGAACATAAACATAAATATAATTTTAATGGATACCCTTGTGTGTAATCATAAGCGACAAAGAGCAAAACTTGCGTTAGAAGATGGCAGAATATTTCCCGGATTTTCTTTTGGTGCTACGGGAACTGCTTTGGGAGAAGTTGTCTTTAATACCAGCTTAGCTGGATACCAGGAAATACTCACAGATCCTTCCTACAAAGGTCAGATGGTAACAATGACCTATCCTCTTATTGGTAATTATGGTGTAAATGAAGAAGATGTTGAATCACATAAACCTTTTGTTGAAGCATTTATTGTAAAAGAATGTAGTCGTATTGCCAGTAATTGGCGTTCTACGATGACCTTAGATGAATATCTTAAAAAGAATAATATTATTGGTATCGAAGGGGTAGATACACGTGCGATTACCCGTCATGCAAGATTGCAGGGAGCAATGAAGGCGGTGCTTTCCACCGAAGACTTAGATGATAAAAGTTTAGTTGCAAAAGCAAAAGCTTCAACTGGACTGGTGGGAGTGGATTTAGTCAAAGAAGTAACTTCTTCTGAAATCAAGCATTGGACAAAAGAAGGTAAATATAAAGTTGTTGTTTTAGATTGCGGAGTAAAACTGAATATTTTAAGAGAATTAGCAGGACTTGATTGCCAGGTGATTGTTGTTCCGGCATCTACTACAGCAGAAGAGATCCTGGCTTTAAATCCTGACGGGCTTATGCTTTCTAATGGCCCGGGAGATCCAGCTGCTGTAACATATGTTGTTGAGACGGTGAAACAATTAATCGGAAAACTGCCGATGTTCGGCATTTGTCTTGGCCATCAGATGTTGGGACAGGCTTTAGGCGGAAAAACATATAAACTTAAGTTTGGCCATCATGGGGGTAATCAGCCGGTAAAAGATCTTAAAACAGGCAAGATCGATATTAGTGTGCAGAATCATGGATTTTGCGTGGATATCGATTCATTAAATAAAGATGATATCGAAATTACACATATTAATCTTAATGATCAGACTTTAGAGGGAATTCGGCATAAAAAACTGCCGATTATCTCAGTGCAGTTTCATCCGGAAGCTTGTCCTGGTCCGCATGATTCAAAATATTTATTTAAACAATTTATGGAAATGATAGAAAATGCCTAAGAGTACAGACATTAAAAAAATATTAATTATCGGTTCTGGTCCGATTATCATCGGTCAGGCTTGTGAGTTTGATTATTCCGGAACTCAGGCGTGTAAAGCGCTTAGAGAGGAAGGATATGAAGTAGTCTTGGTGAATTCTAACCCGGCAACGATTATGACCGACCCGGAGACAGCTGATTCTATTTATATCGAACCGATTACTCCGGAAGTAGTGATTAAGATTATCGAAAAAGAACGTCCGGATGCTATCCTGCCTACATTGGGAGGTCAGACAGGTTTAAATATAGCAATGAAAGTTGCCGAAAGCGGTGCTTTAGAAAAATATAATGTAAAGATGATCGGAGCAAACGCTGCAGCAATTAAAAAAGCCGAAGATAGAAAAGATTTTAAAGAAGCAATGCAGAATATAGAATTGGATGTGCCCAAAAGTGCACTTGCGTATACCATGGAAGAGGCACTTGGGGCTTTAGATGATATTGGTTTGCCGATAATCATAAGGCCTAGTTTTACCATGGGTGGTACTGGCGGTGGAATTGCGCATACAAAGGAAGAATTTGAGCGTATTTGTGCTTTAGGTTTAAAAAGCAGTATGATCAACGAAGTGCTTGTAGAAGAATCAATTCTCGGCTGGAAAGAATATGAATTAGAAGTAATGCGGGATACAAAAGACAATGTAGTAATTGTCTGCTCAATTGAGAACTTTGATCCCATGGGGATTCATACCGGCGATTCGATCACTGTTGCTCCGGCGCAGACTTTGACAGATGTTGAGTATCAGAAAATGAGAAATGCCGCTTTAGCGATTATGCGGGAGATTGGAGTTGAGACAGGTGGCTCTAATGTGCAGTTTGCCGTAAATCCAAAAGACGGAAGAATGGTTGTTATTGAAATGAATCCGCGGGTATCGCGCAGTTCAGCCTTAGCTAGTAAAGCAACCGGATTTCCGATTGCTAAATTCGCGGCAAAGCTTGCTGTAGGATATACGTTAGACGAAATACAAAATGATATTACAAAAGAAACTCCGGCTTCTTTTGAACCTACAATAGATTATTGTGTAGTGAAAATCCCGCGGTTTACATTCGAAAAGTTTCCGGAAGCAAAAGATGTTCTGGGTATCTCCATGAAATCTGTAGGAGAAACCATGGCGATTGGCCGGACTTTTAAAGAAGCTTTGCAAAAAGGCCTGCGTGGTTTGGAAATAGGGCATACGGGATTTGATAATAAGCAGAAGTTTACTGATATCTCTGAGGAAAAAATGATGCATCGTTTAAAAGAACCAAATGCTTCTCGCATTTTTTATATGAAATACGCTTTGCAGAGAGGCATGAGTATCGAAGAGCTTTATGAGATAACAAAAGTCGATCCCTGGTTTATTAGTAATCTTAAAGAGATCGTTGAATTAGAAAAAGAGATTGTAAACCATAGTAGTAAGACTAAGGGTATGGGATTTGATATTGAAATTTTAGAACAGGCTAAGCAGTGGGGATTTAGTGATAAACAAATTGCCGATTTAATTCAAACTGAGGAATCGGCAGTGCGGCATTTCCGAAAGAAACAAGGGCTTGAAGCTACCTATAAATTGGTTGATACATGTGCCGCGGAATTCGAAGCATATACGCCGTATTATTATTCTACTTATGAGACTGAGGATGAGGCTAGGTCTAGTGATAAGAAAAAGATTATGATTTTGGGCGGCGGTCCGAATCGGATTGGCCAAGGGATTGAATTTGATTATTGTTGCTGTCACGCGGCGTTTGCGCTGAAGGAATTAGGTTATGAAACAATAATGGTTAATTCAAATCCGGAAACAGTTTCTACGGATTACGATACTTCAGATAAATTATATTTTGAGCCGCTTACTTTTGAAGATGTAATGAATATCGTTGATAAGGAAAAACCAGATGGAATTATTGTGCAGTTTGGCGGACAGACCCCGCTGAATCTCGCTAAACGGCTTTTGGATGCAGGGGCTCCGATTATCGGAACATCTGTAGAATCAATTGACCGGGCTGAAGATAGGGATAAATTTTCAAAACTGGTTAAAAAATTAAGAATACATCAGCCGGCTAATGGTTCGGCAACAAATAAAGAAGAAGCATTGGAAATCGCTAGTGAAATTGGGTATCCGGTTTTAGTGCGTCCATCATATGTGCTTGGCGGACGGTCGATGAAAATAGTCTATAACGATGATGATTTAAATGAGTTTATTAAAGAAGCAAAAGATACAAGCAAAGATAAACCGATTCTTATTGATAAATTCTTAGAAGACGCAGTAGAAGTTGATGTAGATGCAATATCGGATGGTGAGATGACAGTTATCGGCGGGATTATGGAACATATTGAAGAAGCCGGGGTGCATTCCGGTGATTCAGCGTGTGTGCTTCCCCCGCATACATTAAGCGATGATATTATTGATAAAATCCGAAAGGATACTTTGGCAATGTCAAAAGAGCTAAAGGTAAAAGGGTTGCTTAATATTCAGTTTGCCGTAAAAAAAGATAAAGTATATGTCTTAGAAGTTAATCCCAGGGCTTCACGTACAGTGCCTTTTGTAAGTAAAGCTACCGGGGTTCCATTAGCTAAAATCGCGGCAAAGGTAATGTCCGGCAAGAAATTAACAGAGCTTGGATTTACCGATGAAATAAAAGTTGAACATTTTTCCGTAAAAGAATCAGTGCTTCCTTTTTCACGTTTCTCCGGCGTGGATGTTTTGTTAGGCCCGGAGATGAAATCTACCGGGGAAGTAATGGGAATTGATACTTCGTTTGGGCAGGCGTTTTATAAAGCTCAGATTGCTGCGGGTACTGTTTTGCCGAGGGAAGGAACAATTTTTATTAGTGTTAAGAATGATGATAAGCGGAATATCGTATTTATAGCTAAGAAACTATATGACATGGGCTATTCGATCATGGCGACTAAAGGTACCGCGAAAGTTTTAAATTCGAATAATATTAAGACGAAAAAAATGAAAAAGATTGGTGAAGGTAATACGGATATTTTAGAAAATATTCGAAACGGGAAGATTAATCTTATTATCAATACGCCTTCCGGAGAAAGAGGGCAATCGGATATGAAGCCAATGCGAAGCCTGGCAGTTATGCACGGAGTTCCGTGTATAACGACTATTTCGGGAGCTCAGGCTGCGGTAAACGGGATTGAATCGATGCTTGAAGGAGAGATGTCAGTGACTTCGATCCAGGAATATATTAAACAGATCTAACCGCTCACAATAGGGTGAGTAGTAACGTATTCGGGGAGGAATACAGTATGCCGAGAAGAGATGATATTAAAAAAGTTTTGATTATAGGTTCCGGGCCGATTATTATTGGGCAGGCATGTGAATTTGATTATTCAGGTACACAGGCTTGTAAAGCATTGAAAGAGGAAGGTTACGAGGTTGTTCTGGTTAACTCTAATCCGGCAACAATTATGACTGATCCGGGTATGGCGGATAAAACATATATAGAACCGTTGACCATAGAAAGTATTGAAAAAATCATTGAAAAAGAACGGCCTGACGCATTGCTTCCTAATTTAGGCGGGCAGACAGCTTTGAATCTTTCGGCTTCTTTATCTAAAGCTGGTATATTAAAAAAATATAATGTGGAAGTTATCGGAGTAAAAACAGATGCAATTGAACGCGGTGAAGACAGAATTATTTTTAAAGAAACAATGAACAAGCTTGGTATTGAAATGCCGACTTCAGAGCCGTGTCATTCCGTAGAGGAAGCAGAGAAAATTGCTGAAAAAATAGGATATCCGGTAGTATTAAGGCCTGCATATACTATGGGCGGTACAGGCGGTGGTATTGCCTATAATATAGAAGAATTACGTACGATTGTAAGTCGTGGTCTTTCGGTTAGCATAGTGCATCAGGTTTTAGTTGAAGAATCTGTTATTGGCTGGGAAGAGCTGGAACTTGAAGTTGTAAGAGACGCTAAAGGGCAGAAAATCACCGTATGTTTTATTGAAAACATAGATGCGATGGGAGTGCATACCGGAGATAGCTTTTGCGCAGCACCAATGTTGACGGTTCCGGAAAAATTGCAAAAGCGTATGCAGGAGGCTGCTTATAAAATAGTTGATGCTATCGGGGTTACCGGTGGTACGAACGTACAGTTTGCGCATAATTTAAAAGATGACCGATTGGTTGTAATTGAAATTAATCCCAGGACTTCACGTTCATCAGCCTTGGCGTCTAAAGCAACTGGTTTTCCAATTGCCAGGATTTCTACAAAACTTGCAGCTGGGTTGACAATGGATGAAATCCCTTATTGGAAAGAAGGAACTCTTGAAAAATATGCGCCGAGTGGAGAATATGTAGTAATTAAATTTGCTCGTTGGGCGTTTGAGAAATTTCCCGGGTCTCAGGATGTCTTAGGTACACAGATGAGAGCTGTTGGTGAAGTAATGAGTATTGGTAAGAATTTTAAAGAAGCATTTTTGAAAGCAATACGTTCTTTGGAAATTAAACGTTATGGTCTTGGCGGAGCAAAAGATTTCAAGGAACTTTCATTAGATAGATTAAAAGAGAAATTAGCTAATCCTTCTAGTGAGAGGATATTCCTGGTCTATGAGGCCTTGCGTAAGGGTATGAGCCCGGAAGAGCTTTATAAATTAACACATATTGGTATCTGGTTTTTAACTCAGATGCAGGAACTTGTGCAATTTGAGGAAAAGGTGCTTACCTGTAAATGGGAAGATCTGGCGGATGAACAATTGATCGAAGCTAAAAAACTAGGGTTTGCGGATAAGTATTTGGCTGGTCTTTTCAATGTTGATGAAAAGAAAATTCGGGATAAGCGGATTGCCTTGGGGATGCATGGCAGATTTGAAGCAGTACCGGTAAGCGGTGTGGAAAATGCCGCGTATTATTATTCAACATATAACGCGGAAGATACTGTGCCAGTTTCTCTGAATAAAAAGATTATGATTTTAGGCGGCGGTCCGAATCGAATCGGGCAGGGGATTGAATTTGATTATACTTGTGTTCATGCGGCGTTTACCTTACGTGATGAGGGTTATGAATCAATTATGGTCAATTGTAATCCGGAAACAGTTTCTACTGATTATGATACTTCTAATAAACTGTATTTTGAACCATTGACAGTGGAAGATGTTTTAACTATTTATGAAAAAGAAAAGCCGGAAGGTGTTATTGTCCAGTTTGGCGGGCAGACTCCGTTAAACATCGCGCAAGAATTAAAAGATAATGGTGTAAAAATATTAGGTACGACTCCGGAAAGTATTCATTTAGCAGAAGACCGGGAGCGTTTCAGGGAAAAAATGATTGCCTTAGGCGTGCCTCAGCCGGAAAGTGGAATTGCGCGTTCATTAGAAGAAGCAATTGATATTTCGGAAAAGATTGGCTATCCGCTGATGGTACGTCCTTCTTATGTATTGGGCGGTAGAGGTATGGAAGTTATTTATGATCAGGTAATGTTGAAACGCTATGCTATAGAAGCGATCCAGGTAAGCCCGGAACATCCAATGCTTATCGACCGATTTTTAGAAGACGCGATTGAAGCAGAAGTGGATGCGCTAAGTGATGGCGAGAATACATTTGTTGCTTCGATTATGGAACATATAGAACTAGCTGGGGTTCATTCCGGAGATTCCGCATGTGCGATACCTCCTCATTCGATTCCGGAAAAACATATCAAGACAATAGAGGGATATACCGCGAAGATCGCAAAAGAATTAGAAGTTGTCGGGTTGATGAATATTCAATATGCGATTTGTGATGATAAGGTGTATATTTTGGAAGCTAACCCGCGAGCTTCACGTACAGTTCCGATTGTTTCCAAAATTATGGGTATTCAAACAGCGCGGATTGCAACACAGCTGATGTTGGGTAAAAAGCTGAAAGATTTTCCGGAATTAAAAAGTGAAAAGGTTTCTTATGTGGGAGTTAAAGAAGCGGTTTTTCCTTTTAATATGTTCCCTGAAGTAGACCCTCTCTTAGGCCCGGAGATGAGAGCAACCGGAGAGGTTATGGGTATTGCCGATTCTTTTGCTAAAGCATTTTATAAAGCCGAAGAAGCTGCCGGAGCCAAGCTGCCGGTAAAAGGGAATATTTTACTTACTGTTGCCGATAGAGATAAGCCAGCGTTGCTTCCAATTGCTGAACATGTTAAGAAATTGGGATTTAATATCTATGCTACCGAAGGGACAGGAACATATTTAAAAGCACATGGTATTGATACTACTTTCGTGAAAAAAGTGCATGAAGGAAGACCTAATGTTTCGGATTCAATTAAGAATAAAGAGATACAGTTGGTAATTAATACTCCGGTAGGAAGAACAAGTAAATATGATGACAGCTATATTCGCATGATGGCGATACAGCATAAGGTACCCTATATAACGTCAATGGCAGCAGCGCAGGCGAGTATAGAAGGAATTGAAGCTGTGAATAATGCGGATATTGCACCGAAAGCATTACAGGATTATTATAAGGAGTAGAAATGTGTGGGATTTTTGGAATCAGTGGACATAAAGAAGCGGGGAGATTAACACACCTGGGGTTATTCGCATTGCAGCATCGAGGCGAGGAAAGTGCCGGGATTGTAACTTGTGATGGGAAAAAAGTGCGTTCTCGCCGAGCCATGGGCTTGGTTGGGGATGTGTTTGATGAGCCGGCAATAAAATCACTGAGGGGCAATGTTGCCATAGGACATGTTCGCTATTCTACTACCGGATCAAGCAACATGAAAAATATTCAGCCGTTTTTGGTAAGCCATAAGAAGGGAAATATTGCGGTTGCGCATAACGGAAACCTGACCAATACATATGAACTGAGAGAAAAGCTGGAAGAAAAAGGTTCTATTTTCCAGAGCTCAATGGATTCGGAAGTAATTGTGCATCTTTTAGCGCAGTCTAGCAATAAAGATTATAGGCAGCGGGTTGTGGAAACATTATCGCAGCTTGACGGTGCTTATTCTCTGAGCATATTAATTAATAATGTATTGATCGGAGTGCGGGATCCACACGGATTTAGGCCGTTATGTATTGGAAAACTGGATGGTGCTTATGTCTTGGCGAGTGAGACATGTGCGCTTGATTTAATTCACGCTAAATATGTAAGAGATGTAGCTCCGGGAGAAGTTGTGTTTATCACAAAACAAGGGATTGAATCAATAACACCCTTTCCCAAAAAACCACATGCATTTTGTATATTCGAATACATATATTTTGCTAGGCCGGATAGTAATATCTTTGGTAAAAACGTATATTTAACCAGAAAACGTTTAGGCAAGAGTATGGCTCGAGAAGCTTCGGCTAAATGTGATTCAATAATGCCGATACCTGATTCGGGTAATTATGCAGCACTAGGATTTGCCGAAGAAGCGGGTATACCTTTTGAAGTGGGGATGATCAGGAACCATTACATCGGAAGGACGTTTATTCAGCCCACACAGGGCATCCGGGATTTTAGGGTAAGAGTGAAGCTTAATCCGATAAAAGATGTGCTTAAAGGGAAAAAACTGGTTGTTGTAGAAGATTCTATTGTCCGCGGGACAACAAGTAAATCGCGGGTAAAGACAATACGTGACGCAGGAGTAAAAAAAATACATATGCGTATTAGCTGTCCGCCTATAAAATTCCCGTGTTTCTATGGAATTGATTTTCCTTCACGTAAGGAACTTATTGCTTCCGGGAAATCTGTAAAACAGATACAGAAATTTTTAAAACTGGATAGCCTGGAATATTTAAGCCTTAAAGGGATGTTAGATGCAATGCTTTTGCCTAAATGTGAGTTTTGCACGGCATGTTTTAGCGGTAAGTATCCGACAAAGTTGCCAAAGAGATTTTCTAAAAAGATGCTGGAAAAAAGAAAATAGGGAGAATATATGTGTGCGCAAATAGGTTTTGATAACGAAAAGTATTTAAAAGAACAAAGCGCGGCAATCTTAGAACGGGTAAAGAAATCTGAACATAAGCTGTATCTTGAATTTGGAGGAAAGCTGCTTTTTGATTATCATGCATCGAGAGTGCTCCCGGGATTTGATCCCAACGTAAAAATGAGGCTACTGCAAAAGCTTAAAGACAAAGCCGATATCATACTGTGCATCTATGCCGGTGATATTGAAAGAAGGAAAGTGCGGGCGGATTTCGGAATTACCTATGATGCAGATGTGCTTAAAGTTATTGATGATTTATCTCATTGGGGGATAACCAGAGTTCAGGTTGTGATCACGCGTTTTGACGGACAGCGTTCCGCGACTATATTTAAAAACAAATTAGAACGAAGAGGGGTAAAGGTATATACACATAGTTTTACTAAAGGATATCCTACGGATATAGATATGATTGTAAGCGATGAGGGGTATGGGGCTAATCCTTATATTAAGACAGACAATCAATTGGTTGTAGTGACGGCTCCCGGACCTGGAAGCGGAAAACTAGCGACTTGTCTTTCTCAGTTATATCATGATTACCGGAAAGGAAGAAAAAGCCGGTATTCAAAATTTGAAACTTTTCCGATATGGAATATCCCTTTAAAACATCCGGTAAATGTAGCTTATGAAGCGGCAACAGCAGATCTTAGGGATTTTAATATGATTGATCCTTTTCATATGGAGACTTATGGAGAAAAGACTATAAATTATAACCGGGATGTTGAAGTGTTTCCGGTATTAAAAAGGATTCTGGAAAAGATTATGAACGCAGAATCTCCTTATCAGTCACCTACGGATATGGGAGTTAATCGGGCAGGTTTTGGAATTATTGATGATACAGTAGTTCAGGAAGCAGCAAGGCAGGAGATTATACGGCGATATTTCCGGTATGCTTGTGAGTATATAATGGGATTTGTGGACAAAGAAACAGTGCAGAGAGTGGAATTACTTCTGGAAGAATTAGGAATAAAAATTGAGAATAGAAAAGTTGTCTTACCGGCACGAAAGGCAGCCGAGCAGGCGCAGAAGAAAAAGAAAGGTAATGAAGGTATTTACTGTGGAGCAGCATTAGAACTGCCTGATGGGACAATTATTACCGGGAAAAATTCACCGTTAATGCATGCCGCATCAAGTGTTATTATAAATGCAGTAAAAAAGCTTGCGGGTATTCCAGATAAAATTCATTTATTATCTCCAAACATTTTAGAATCTATAAGGCAGCTTAACAGTAATATTCTTAATGCTAAAATCGTAAGCTTGGATTTAGAAGAAATGCTTATTGCGTTGAGTATTAGTGCGGCGACCAATCCTACATCTCAGCTGGCGATTGAAAAGTTGAAAGAATTGCGGAATTGTGAGGTGCACATGACGCATATTCCTACTCCGGGAGATGAGGCTGGTTTGCGGCGGTTAGGGGTGAATATGACCAGCGATCCTGATTTTTCTACTAAGGGGTTATTTGTGTCGTAAGACGTAGATGAGTTGGAGTCGGTTTCCAAGTTAGCAGCTTAGTGCTTTGTAGTAGTAATAACTAGTGTAGTAAACTTATTAAAGAAGAGAATAATAAAAATGGCTAAATTTATTTTTGTAACAGGTGGAGTTGTTTCAAGTCTGGGCAAAGGTATTGCCGCTGCTTCGATTGGGAAATTGCTTGAGGCTCGCGGATTAACCGTTACGATTATAAAATGCGATCCTTACATTAATGTAGACCCGGGAACCATGAATCCATTTCAACATGGAGAGGTGTATGTTACCGATGATGGCGCGGAGACAGATCTGGATTTAGGGCACTATGAACGGTTTACAAAGGCAAAACTGACAAAAGATAACAATATTACTACAGGTAAGATATATTACTCGGTTATTACTAAAGAACGCAGGGGAGATTATTTAGGAAAGACAGTTCAGATAATTCCACATATAACCGATGAAATAAAGCAGGGGATACGCCAGGTATCTTACGGAAAAAAAATTGATGTTGTGATCGTAGAAATTGGCGGGACAGTTGGTGATATTGAAGGGCTGCCGTTTTTAGAGGCAATCCGCCAATTGAAATTAGAACTAGGGACAGGGTATGCTTTGAATGTTCATGTTACGCTGGTTCCTTATATAAAGTCTGCCGGAGAAATGAAAACAAAGCCGACTCAGCACAGTGTAGGGACATTAAGAGAAATCGGAATCATTCCTGATATTATACTTTGCCGGACGGAAAGAACCTTATCTAAAGAAAATAAGGAAAAGATTGCGCTTTTTTGTAACGTGGATAAAGAGGCAGTTATTCCTGCGGTTGATGTTAAAAGCATTTATGAGGTACCGTTACTGCTGAGCAAGGAAAAGTTAGATGAACTGATCGTGAAGCGTTTGAATTTGCGTTGTGCAGAAAGAGATCTTTCCGGATGGCAAAACGCTGTGATAAAGCGTTTAAAGACATCGGCAACTGAAGTGTCGATTGCGGTAATAGGTAAATACATTACTTTGCAGGATGCGTATAAATCTATTTATGAGGCATTGGTTCACGGTGCACTTGCGAATAACACAAAGCTCATATTGAAAAAAGTTGATTCCGAGGATATCGAAAAGAACGGGGCTCAGAAATATCTTAAAGGAGTAAAGGGAGTTTTAGTCCCGGGAGGATTCGGAGACCGCGGCATAGAAGGCAAGATAAAGGCAATTCAATATGCCCGGGAAAATAAAATACCATTTTTCGGAATTTGTTTAGGTATGCAGACAGCAGTGATTGAGTTTGCCCGTAATGTGTGCGGTTTGAAGAACGCCAATTCTACAGAGTTTAATAAAACTACAAAGCATTCGGTTGTTAGTCTTTTGGAAGAACAAAAAAAAGTTAAGACTAAAGGAGCCTCT
Source organism: PVC group bacterium (assembly GCA_024231215.1). GTDB lineage: Bacteria > Omnitrophota > Gorgyraeia > B26-G9 > B26-G9 > JAAEQR01. The sequence continues at coordinate 107,102 of JAAEQR010000195.1, forward strand.
ATGCGTTTAGGTGCTTATGAATGTAAGCTGAAAAAGGGGACATCTGCGCATAACGCGTATCGGCGTGAAAAAATTTTTGAAAGACATCGTCATCGTTATGAATTCAATAATGAGTATCGGGAAAGCTTATCCAAAAAAGGCATGGTTTTTTCCGGAGTTAATCCGCGGAGTAAGTTGATAGAGATTGTTGAACTAAAAAGCCATCCCTGGTTTGTGGCATGTCAATTCCATCCGGAATTTAAATCCAAGCCGGATAGTGCGCATCCTTTATTCCGGGAATTTGTCAAGGCATCACTGAATAACGGATAGGTTGAAAGGGGTTTTGAAGTTGAATATTAAATCACATGAAGCATACATAGATACATTAAGTAAAATAAGTAAGGCGATAACAAGCGATCTTTATTTAGAAGACGTTTTAAAACTTGTGGTTACCTTGACCGCGAATGTTATGAACGCAAAAATTTGCGCTTTGTGGCTTTTGGATGAAAAGACTCAGGAATTAAAAATTAAAGCAACACAAGCGATGAGCAGTGAATATTTAAAAGAGCGTACATTAAAAGTTGGCGAGGGAATTGTCGGGTTAGTCGCGAAAAGCAAGAAGCCGATTGCGATACTGGATATTTTGAAAGATAAAAGGTATAAAGAGAAGAAATTAGCTAAGAAAGAAAAACTTGTTTCTATGCTTAGTATTCCGATGCTTGTAAAGAGTCGTGTGATTGGAGTTGTTAATTGTTATACAACCGCGAAGTATAAATTTACTAAAAGCGACATCAATCTTTTAAGTACTGTTTCCAATCAGGCTGCTGTAGCTATAGAAAATACAGAGTTAATTGTTAAGACAAAAGTTGTGCAGGAAGAATTAGACGCGCGAAAAAAAGTGGAAAAAGCAAAAGGGCTCTTAATGAAGGAACAGAATATTACTGAGCAGCAAGCGTACAATATCCTCCGCAAGTCAAGTATGAATAAACGCATTTCCATGAAAGATATTGCCGAGGCAATAATCCTATCTTCTGAAATCAAGAAAAAATAATCATCGAAAAATACTGAAATATTTTATTGTTGCTTTTTTTGTAAAATTTTTTTTTGCAAAAAAGTAATTTTTTCCTTGTAATCAATTCCCGTTTTAGTATATAGTATACATATAAGAAAAAAATGGGGGTTAATCAGTAAAACTGATTTAATATATAAAAATGAAAGGGGGTGACACCGTGGCCGTAAAAAAGAAAAAAGCAGCAAAGAAAAAAGTGGCAAAGAAAAAAGTTGTAAAGAAAAAAGTAGCTAAGAAAAAAGTGGCAAAGAAAAAAGTTGTAAAGAAAAAAGTGGCAAAGAAAAAAGTAGCAAAGAAAAAAGTGGCAAAGAAAAAAGTGGCAAAGAAAAAAGTGGCAAAGAAAAAGAAAAAATAGTTGTTGGAACAACGTTGAATTTAAATCTTAGATTTTAAGTAGGTCCCAAATTTGATTAGCAAAACAAGGATGTTGCTGAATCCCAAAGGTGGGGAAGCTAACAAAAAGTTTTAGGTGTTTGAAGTAAAAAAGATTTTCCCGCCTTTGGGAGGGGATCAAAAAACAGCATTTAGAATTTCTACACTAATATCCTTCCCATGTTTCCTATTTTTTATATTGTTGATGAAAATTAAATATTTTTTAAGTTGGAACTGTTTGTGGTGCAACATGTTACGAAATTTAATATTTTAGAGCAGTTATTGATATCTTCTCCCCTCATTGTGTTGGGAGATTTTTTTATTTGTAGCCGGAGGCATAACTAATAATTGACTTTTTAATGTAAGTGTTGTATTTTAAAAGTTATAAGGGGGGTGATGGAATGAATGGAAAGATAGTGTTACTGATTTTAGGAGTGTTTGCCGTAATGCTGGTTTCTTGCGTAGTATCTTTTGCTGCGGTTTCTGATGCAAATAATGTGAAAGAAGTGTATGAAGGGGCAACGGTTGAATGCGCTACTTGTCATGTTCCTGGTAATTTTAAAGAATTAAATAGTTATGGAGAGGAATATAACGATGCCGGCAGGAATACTACTGCCGTGGAAATATCCGGGGATACCGATAGTGATGGTGATGATGTTAGCAACGCAGATGAAATAATGGCAGGGACTAATCCTGGAGATGCAGAGAGTAAATAATATAGATGAATTAGATTGACGGCTGGGATGGTTAAACATCCTAGCCGTTTTTTTGTAGGAAAAGATGCAATATAGTTTAAAAATTTTTAATAAAAAAGAAAGCTTTGCCGGTTGAAAGATAGTGTTTATGTCTAAAAAAAATTCTATAAGAATTATTTATGAAGATGAATATTTGTTGGTGGTGGATAAATCAGCTGGATTGTTGGTGGTTCCGGCGGATAATGAAAAAGGAAATGATTTAACAGCTTTATTGAATGCTCAGTATAGTCAAAATGAGAAAAATATGAGAATTTATCCGTGTCATCGTTTGGATAAGGAAACTTCAGGTTTAATAATATTTGCTAAGAGTAAGAGAGTACAGCAGGCAATAATGGATGAATTTCGGAATCGGGAAGTGCGCAAGCATTATATCGCGTTTATTCAAGGCAAGTTAAAACAGAGAAGCGGGGTGTTGAAAAGTTATATTCAAGCAGTTTGGCCTTATATGAAAAAAGGTAAGAAGAAATTGGCGATTACGAATTTTCAGACTCAGACTGTTGGTAAAAATTTCAGTGTGTTAAAACTGCAGCCATTGACGGGGAGAACAAATCAGATCAGGATACAGTTTAGGGATATTGGCCATCCCTTGGTAGGGGAACGCAGGTTTGCTTTTGCCCGGGATTGGCCTGTTAAATTTCGTCGAACAGCGTTACATGCCGCAGGTCTTGAATTTGCGCATCCTATTAATAAATCACGTATTAAGTTGCAGTCTGAATTGCCGGAAGACATGTCAGAGTTTTTAAATAAAAACGGCATTTCATTGCCTGTAAAAAATTAATATGTTAAAATAATATATAAATTACATTTTCAAATAAAGGACAGGTGATATGGAGTATTTTTTATTAGCATTATTTCAAGGAGTGACTGAATTTGTCCCGGTATCCAGTTCCGGGCATTTAGTTTTTTTTCAGCGGATTTTTGGATTTGAAGAGCCGATGCTGGCCTTTGATATTATTTTGCATCTGGCGACTACATTAGCGGTTATCGTTTTTTTATACAAAGATCTTTGTGTAATGTTGAAAGAGGTTTTTTTAGCCTTAAAAAGTTGTATTAAAGGAAAGGCACTTCGTGAGGTTTGGAGGGAATTTACTTATTTAAGAATATGTGTATTCATGGCCGCAGCTTTAATACCGGCGATAATTATTGGAGTGGCTTTGAAAGATATAATTGAAAATTTATTTGGCTCAATGAGGTTTGTCGGAATTGCGTTTATTATTACAGGTTGTGTATTGTTTATTACAAAACGGCTTTCCTCTAATAATAGAGAAATGAAAAATATGAATATAAAAGATGCGTTAATTATTGGCATAGCCCAGGCTGCGGCAATAATGCCTGGTATTTCGCGTTCCGGGATGACGATTGCCTCGGGCATATTTCGCGGGCTGGATAAAAATGTAGCCGCACGATTTTCTTTCATGCTTTCTATCCCGACGATATTAGCGGCATCAGTATATCAGTTGAAAGACGGGCTAGGTGAGTTGGGGGTAAGTATGCCGGTAATGACGGGGTCTTTTTTAATTGCGTTTATTAGCGGATATATTGCTCTTGTGGTTTTATCAAAAATGATTTCTAAAGCAAAATTTCATTATTTTTCTTATTACTGCTGGACGATGGGAATAATAACTATCATTTTATCTATTGTTAAATATAACTAATTTATGAGATGGGGTGTATATGAAGGGTTCAGATTGTTTGGTTTTAATTCTCGGTGGAGGCAGGGGATCACGGCTTTATCCGTTAACATTAGAGAGAAGTAAACCAGCGATTGGTTTTGCCGGCAAGTATCGTATTATTGATATTCCGATTTCCAATTCAATTAATTCCGGGTTTAACAAAATTTTTATTTTGACTCAGTTTCTTGCGGCAAGCCTGCATGCGCATATCTTACATACTTATCGCTTTGATAATTTTTCTAAAGGATTTATAGAGATTCTTTCGGCGGAACAAAGTCATAAGAGTTTTGAATGGTTCCAGGGCACAGCAGATGCTGTGCGTCGTGTAATTCGGCATATTCGTAATTTGCCGCAGAAATATATTTTGATTCTTTCCGGAGACCATTTGTATAAAATGGATTATAGACAGCTTATGAATTCGCATGTCAAGAATAATGCCGAGCTGAGCATAGCTTCTATTTTTGTCGATGAACGAGAAGCAACACGCATGGGGATTATAGATTGCAATTCTTCAGGACAAATCACCAGCCTCATTGAAAAGCCTAAAAATCCAAAAAGATTAAAAATAAAATCCAGGCTTAAATCCCAGGAAGGGGATCAATATCTTGCGTCGATGGGTGTATATTTATTTAATAAAGATGTGCTTATTGATATTCTTTCAGGTACAACCGTAGAAGATTTTGGTAAGCATATACTTCCGATGATGATAAAGAAGAAAAGAAAAGTATACAACTATAATTTTAAAGGATATTGGCGTGATATTGGGACTGTGGATAGTTATTATGATGCAAGCTTGGACTTAATTGGTAAAAAGCCGCAATTTGATTTGTTTGATGAAAACTGGCCGCTTTTTTCCCGTCCGCGGTTTTTACCACCAAGCCGTATTGTGGATTCAAATATTATAAATGCGTTAATATCTGATGGATGCCGCTTGGATAAGGTGCATATTGAAAATTCACTTATTGGCTTGCGTAGTAAAATAAAAGAAAATACAAGAATAAAAGATTCGATTATCATTGGTAACGATTATTATCAGAGATATTTTGGGGATAAACTGGTAAAGCCATATATTGGCAAGGGAGTGCTTATCGAGCGGGCGATTGTGGATAAAAATGTTTCAATTGGAGATTTCTGCCAGATTACGGATAAAAGCAATAGCCCTGATTGCGATAAAGATATTTATTATGTGCGGGATGGAATTACGATAATCAGAAGAGGCGTAACTCTCCCGGCCCATACAATAATATAAAGGGGGTATCTAATGGCGGTGAAGAAGAATTTAAGGAAAATTAACGCGGGGAAGGTAAAGATATTTAAAATCGCTAACCGGCGCGGCTATGCAGGTCTTTGCCTGAACAATCTTACCGAAGGCAATACAACTTATCAGGTATATCAGAGAATGGAGAAGGCGGTAAAAAGAAGAGGATATGAATTGCCTCAGATTACCGCAGATAAATCAAAACGTCTGATTGTCTCGAAAATATAATAAATCTGGATTGATTCTATCTTTTTAAAAGATGAAACGAAGCAATCTTTTTATTTGCAATGGGTTATGTTCTATTAAATTTTTCTTGTCAATTAACGGGTTATCTGGTAAAATAGCTTAGCATTTAAAGAGATGTCAATCTTAGAAGTCCTGCCTTATTTAACTATCATAAAATTAAGATGTTATGAATATTATAATTACGAGAGGTAAATGATAATATGTATAAGCAAACACGCGCTTTGAATAAAATAGATGATAAGATGGCCTTGGCCGAAGAGGGAAGCTTGAGGTACTCCATTCTTGAATGTGTGAAAAGTTTTAAAAGCTCCTGGATTGAGTTGGGGCAGTATTTGATGACTGTGCACAGAGACAAGACATATAAGGAATGGGATTACATGACTTTTGAAGCTTATTGCACAAAAGAGATTGGGATTAGGAAGCAGACAGCGATGAAACTTTTGCGATCCTATTATTTCTTAGAACAGGAAGAGCCGGAATATTTAAATAAGGAAAGTTTGACGGCAAAAGACCCTCAGAATATTCCTTCTTATGAATCGGTGAATGTTTTGCGTCAGGCAAAAAATAATAAAGAGCTGGGAATTGCAGACTATAGAGAAATTAAAAGAAAAGTTTTAGAAGAAGGTAATCCGGAAAGAGAAGTAAAAGATGTTTATCGTCAGATGGTAAGATCGATCCAGGAAGAAGTTGATGATCCAGAGACCGCCAGAAAAAAAAGACGTATGATGCATGTGCAGCGTATGCTGGGGTCTTTGAATTCCATAAAAAGAGAAGCGGAAATGAATAAGTTCTTGTCCGGGCCAGTACTTAAAGAGTTAGAAAAGATTATAGAGAAGATAAAAGTAGAAGTTTCCTAATAAATATACGGAGGGATGATGGTTGTTAGAGATTTAGTGTTTGGTTTGATGGGTGGGTTGGGATTATTTATTTACGGCATTCATCTTATGGGTGAAGGGCTTCAAAACGCGGCAGGTGACCGGTTGCGACGCTGCTTAAAAGTGCTTACAAAAAATACCCTTGTTGGGACCACCGTCGGAGCTTTCATTACGGCGCTCATTCAAAGTTCATCGGCAACGACGGTTATGGTGATCGGTTTTGTAAACGCCGGATTAATGGCTTTACGTCAGGCAATTTGTATTATATTAGGTGCACATATCGGAACTACAATTACAGCACAGATTATTGCCTTTAAATTAACAGAGTATGCATTGCCTGCTATAGCGATTGGAGCATGTTTATATTTGTTTGTAAATAAGCGGTTCTGGCGTTACTTTGGATTGTTTGTACTCGGAATTGGTGTTTTGTTTTTAGGATTGAATATAATGACCTCCGGAATAAAGCCTTTAGCTGGTGATCCGATGATCAAAGAAATATTTGTTAACTTTAGCAAAAATCCAGTTTTAGGAGTACTAACAGGGGCAATGTTAACAGCATTGTTTCAAAGTTCAAGTGTAACAACCGGTATGGTGATTGGTTTCGCGTGCATTGGACTCTTTGATTTAAAAGGAGCAATCCCGTTGGTTTTTGGCTGTAATATCGGCACATGTATTACGGCACTTTTGGCTTCTATCGGAGCGACTATTTCGGCTAAAAGAGCAGCTTTTGCACATATTTTAATTCAAATTATTGGTACAATTGTTTTTTTACCAACACTCCCTTTTTATTATAAACTAATTGCTTATACATCAAATGATCTTGCTCGTCAGATAGCAAATGCGCATACCATTTTTAATATACTGACTACTTTACTTTTTCTTCCCTTTGTTGGCATATTTACCCAGTTTGTTATAAAGATGTTTCCAGGCAAAGATGTTATTATCGATACTCGGCCTAAATTCCTAGAAAAACATCTGTTAAATACTTCGCATGCAGCACTTGATGCTTCTATAAAAGAAATTGTTCGGATGCTTGAACTTGCACAAAGCATGGTTGTTGATGCAATGAAGGGATTTGTAAAACAGGATCAGCGGGCACTTGAGCTTATTCCTAAAAAAGAAGTAGCCGTAGATAATCTTCAGGAGGCTATAACTGGTTATCTTATGGAATTAATGCAAAGAGAGATATCTCCTGAAATTGCAAGTAAAATACCATCTCTTTTGCATACGGTTAATGATATTGAGAGAGTTGGAGATCACTCGGAAAATCTTATGGAACTTGCGGAGAGAAAGATTACTTCTTCTTTTCCTTTTTCCGAGGCAGCAATGAAGGAGCTTCAAGAGATGTTTTCGCTTGTTGACAGAATGTCCGAAGGTGTAAGGACAGCTCTTGACTCCAATAGCATAAATGACGCAAAAGTGGTATTGGATTTGGAAAAGCAGGTGGATAAGCTTACTCAGCAGTTGCGGGAAAATCATATAAATCGATTATCTAGCGGGAACTGTAAGGTTCTTTCCGGGATTATCTTCCTGGATACGATTAGTAATTTTGAAAAGATTGCGGATCATCTGACTAATGTGGCGCAGGCTGTTATCGGTAAGTTACAATGGCAGAATGAACTTCCTGGGGCGTAATTTCCAGGTTGAAAATTACTTTGACATTATTTAGATAATGGGTTATTATCGGGTATAGAGAGAAATAATTCGTATCTTTATTGTTTTTATTGGGTTAGGATAATATGAGTGATCAAAATAATAAAACACCACCAAACATAGCTAGGCTTTTTATTCCGGAGATAAAAACACTTCTGGAGGCTAAAAAGTTTTCCGGGGTGAAAACAATTCTTTCGGAAATCCCGTCTATTGATATCGCGGAACGCTGGCATGAATTTTCCGAAAAGGAAAAACAATTGATTTTTAAGATGCTGGCGGCGGATCTTGCGGTCGAAGTGTTTGAATTTCTGGAGTTTGAAGAGCAGTCTTTCCTTTTAAATAATCTAGATAATCAAGAAGTATCAAATGTCTTGAATGAGATGTCTACGGATGACCGCGCCGATCTTTTTAAAGATTTGCCTCCGGAAGTAATTAAGAAATTTTTCCGATTGATGAAAAAGGAAGAGGTTGAAGATGTTCGTGAATTGATGACTTATGAGGAAGGTACCGCCGGCGCGATCATGAACACTGATTTTGCCGAATTGAAAAGAGAAATGAGCGCACGCGCGGCAATATTAAAACTTCAGGACAGTTTGAGTTTTGATCATGACTTAGATATTACTTCCAATTTTGTTACCGATGCCGATGGTAAATTGCTGGGAGTTGTGCAGCTGCCGGATCTGATGAAATCTCCGCCGGATATGCTTATTAAAAATATCATGGAGAATGTAGAGTTTATAAAAGTTGATGAGTATACTCCGGAAGAAGATGCAGCCCAGATTTTTAAGCGCTACGATTTAAATATTGCTCCGGTAATTAATAAGAGCAATGAATTAGTCGGGATTATAACTGTTGATGATATCGTTGATGTTATGGAGCAGGAGGCAACCGAAGATTTTGAAAAAATTGCTGCGGTTCTTCCGGTAGAAGAGCCTTATATGGAGGCTGATTTTTTTAAGCTTGTATGGAAAAGGAGTTTTTGGCTGGTTCTTTTGGTTGTATTCGAGTCGATGTCTGCTTGTATTTTGAAAATGAATCATCTCGCGATTAATAATATGCTTGCTTTGACATTTTTTGTGCCTGTATTGATCGCGATGGGTGGTAATGCCGGCACACAATCAGCGACGATTATTATCCGAAGTTTAGCGGTTGGGGATATAGGAGTTAAAGATTTTCTTAAAGTTGTTTTCAGGGAATCTCTTCTAGGTGTATGTATGGGGTTGATCCTTGCGGTTGTCGGATCTGTAATCGTGTCGCTGATGGAAAATAACTGGCATTTGAGTTTAGCGGTAGGTATTTCTATGGGCGTGACGGTGATTTTAGCAGCGACCTTAGGAGCAGGCCTGCCGATAATTTTTCGTAAATTTAAATTGGATCCAGCGCTTATGAGCGGACCTTTAATTGCTACGATTGTTGATATTGTGGGATTAATTATATATTTTAAGGTCGCGCAGTTAATCCTGCCTATACTGCCATAATCTTATGAAATTATACGGAAAAAACCCAGTTATTGAACGGATTAAAGCAAATTCAAAAAGTATAGAAAAAATATATTTTAATTTAAATAATAACGTAGAAGATATCTGCGAGTTAGCCCGATCTAAGCATATTCGGTGTGAGTTTTTAAAGGAGAGAGAATTTCTTAAATTGGCGGGGAAGCATCAAACGCAGGGGGTTATTGCCGAAATCGAAGAGTTTGCTTATGCGAGCCTGGAAGATTTTTTGGATTTACCAGATAATGAGAAATACACTTTAATCGCTTTAAGTAGTATTACTGACCCGCAGAATTTAGGTTCTATCTTAAGAACAACGGCTTGTTTTGGCAAAAACGCACTGATTATTCCCCGGCATAAAGCGGTTTCAGTAAATGAAACAGTTTTAAAAGTAGCTTGTGGGGGAGAGAATTATGTGCCGGTGATCCAAGTGACGAATCTTGTCCCGGCTTTGGAAAAAGCAAAAAAGGCTGGTTACTGGGTAGCGGGTGCTGTTGTTGACGGTGGAGAGGATCTTGCTAAGTTTGAATTTACTCCTCCGGTATGTTTAGTGATTGGTTCTGAAGGTGAAGGGATTCGTAAAGGCGTAGTTGAAAAACTTGATTTTAAGTTGTCATTACCAATGCCTGGAGCAAATCTTTCGTTGAATGCCGGGGTGGCTTGTGCCATCTTTTGTTATGAAATTGTCCGGCAGCGCAAATAGGGGTAATATATACTGATGACCAGGTATGTATCGAAAAATAGCAAGAAAAAGCAGATAGCCCATGCAGTTTAAAAACAGTTTTGTTATTGAGCTTTTGATTGTACTGATGCTTTTACCGGGGGTGGGGTATGCTAATAGTCAGGAAAATGGACAAATCCCCAAACGTACATATATTTCACTGCCTTGGGCAACGACAGTCAATCAACCGAAAAAAAAGAAAGAGGGCTATCCGGATAAAAGAAAGATATCTCCTGAGACGGTGCGTTTAACGGTAAATGAATATTATGTACCGCATATCTCAGAGCTCTTAAATAAGGGGGTTGATTACTTTGAATGGCTAAATAAGCTTGATGATCCCTACTTGAACAGATATAAGATTGATATTAGGGTTGATCCGGCTGATGAGCGTTTTAAGTTGTTTTGGAAGAGGCAGTTCTAGAGTTACTGTCTTATAATTTCTTGACGATATTTTTAAATAATGATATACTTAATCAAGACTTAATTGTATCCCTGAGGGGGGGCATTATTTGTTCATTAAAGGAGGTAAAAATGTTGCGAAGATATTTGATCTGTGGGATTGCCTGTTTACTTATGATTGTTTGTTGTTATAATACGGGTATTATTTTTGCGCAACAAGAAGCAGAAAATAAAATCACTAAATCATCGATAACTTCTATTCCCCATAAACAAAAGATTTATGGGATAGTTGGGGAAGTGGAATATGTTGATTTCAAGAAAAAGGGTAAGTCTGTTGTTTCTGTCAAGAATAAGAAAGGCGAAACCGCGGAAGTTTTTTTGAAAGATTTGCAGGATGGAGCGACTGTTTTAGTTACATATCGTAAAGTTAAAGACAGTAAAGGTAATGAGCAAAATACTCTTATTTCGATGAGTGTTATTAAGGGTATTGACGATAAACAGAAAGAATAGGTATTATACTATTTAATTAATGATTTTTAAAAGTGTAGAGATGGATCAGGTTAAAATATCTCTACACTTTTAATCTATTATGTTCTTTGGAAAAATAGAATGCAGTTTGTCCGGGGCGTGGCTCAGCTTGGCTAGAGCGCCTGGTTTGGGACCAGGAAGTCACAGGTTCAAATCCTGTCGCCCCGACCATTTAGTTTATAGTCAATATTAATAGAAACATTTTACTAGTGACTATAAACTAATCATGTCCCCGTAGCTCAGCTGGATAGAGCAACTGCCTTCTAAGCAGTGGGTCGGGTGTTCGAATCGCCCCGGGGACGCCATCTATGAAGTTACAAGTTACAGATTATGAGTGACAAGTTGTAATTTGTCATTTGTAATTCGTAACTATTTTAATATGGTGGGTGTAGCTCAGTTGGTTAGAGCACATGATTGTGGTTCATGATGTCGTGGGTTCGAATCCCATCATCCACCCCAAAAAATTTACACAATTCCCTTATTAGATAAAGGGTTTAAACACAAAAGAAAGACAGGAAATTATATGACAAGCAAATTAAAACCGCTTATGCTCGGCGGATTAGAAGTTAAAGTGCCAATTTTCCAAGGCGGAATGGGTGTCATGATATCCAGGGCACCTTTGGCTGCAGCTGTGGCAGATTATGGCGGAGCTGGTACTATTGCTAGTGTTGGTTTAGGATATGGTACAGATGAAAATGAAGCTAATTTTGTAAGGGCATCACGTGAAGGATTACAAAAAGAGATTCGTAATGCTAAGGAATTGACAAAGGGCGTTGTTGGCGTTAATATACTGTTTGCGTTGAGCAACTATGAAGATTTGGCCAAAACTGCGGTTGAAGAAAAAACTGATTTTATTGTTTCCGGAGCTGGGCTTCCCTTGAAACTTCCGGAAGTTGCCGAAGGATCAGATGTAAAACTTATTCCCATTGTTTCCTCCCCGAGAGCGGCTGATATTATTATTAAAACCTGGAAAAAAAGATATAATCGCTTACCTGATGCGATTGTTGTCGAGGGGCCTTTGGCCGGAGGACATTTAGGATTTAAATTTCAAGAATTAGAAGCGGTTAATGAATATAAACTTGAAGATATTTTTCAAGATGTTTTAAAAGTGGTTCAGGGATATATAGAACAGTATAAGACACCTATTCCGTTAATTGCTGCAGGAGGAATATTTACCGGTAAAGATATTGCGAAGTTTATTTCTATGGGGGCTTCTGGAGTTCAAGTAGCTACTCGTTTTGTAGCTACGCATGAATGTACGGTGACCGAAGAGTTTAAGAAGTTATACTTAGCGGCAAAAGAAGAAGATGTCGGGATCATAAAGAGTCCGGTGGGAATGCCGGGCAGGGTTATTAAAACTAAATTTACCCAGCGCATATTAGAAGGAGAAAGAGATGCGATAAGATGTAATTATCGCTGTCTTAAAACATGCGATCCTAAAACAGTACCGTATTGCATAGCTAAAGCTTTATTTAATGCGGTAAGTGGTAATTTAGATAGTGCGGTTGTTTTTGCCGGAAGTAATGTTAGTAAAGTGGACAAGGTGGTGTCAGTAAAAGAACTGATGGATGAGCTTGTCCAGGAAACAGAGATGTCTTTATAAAAAAGACAGGGGTTGATAGGATGGTTGAAAAAAGAAAGCATACGCGTTTAAATGCGACGATCGATGGGGAATTTCAGGTTAAAGATAGTGGAATTGCCGGGATGATGATGCTTTCTAATGTTAGCTGGGAAGGATTTAAAGCAACTTTAAATCAACCAGTGTCTCAAGGCAAGACTATTGAGTGTGAGATGCGTTTTCCGCAGAGTATTATGCCATTCTTCATAGCTGGTAAAGTAATCTGGATTAAAGAAAAAGGCACAGGTTATGATGCAGGCATCCAATTAGAAACAATTGATTCACTTGAACGTCAGAGACTGCTGGATCATGCATTTGAAACTTCAACTTTAGAAAAAGTAGCTGTAAATATTCCGCAAGAAGAAATTCAACCCTAGCCCGCCTTTTTACTATATTAATTAAAATTAATATGTCTGTGTGAATTAAGGAAGTATTGCCGAATGCAAATTATAAAGAAAAGAAGATCAATTCGCCGCTATTCTGATAAGCCTGTTTTAAAAGAAGATATACAAGCAATTATCGAAGCTGGAATATGGGCGCCATCAGGACTTAATAATCAGCCTTGGCGGTTTAAAATTGTTGCTAATAAAAAACAGAAAGACGGATTAGCGCAATTTACTAAATACGGACATATAATTAAAAGCGCACCGATTTCTGTTTGCATTTTTTTGGATAAAAGTGTAATGTATAATCGTGATAAAGATATAATGGCTATTGGTGCTTGCATCCAAAATATGCTTTTACAGGCTTATGAATTAAATATTGGAACTTGCTGGCTGGGGGAAATACTTAACCAGCGGGAAGCTGTGGAAAAATATCTGGAACTAAACACTGATTATGAGCTTATGGCTGTAATTACATTTGGCTATAGCGATAAGATGGATGGGCAAGGAAGTCGTAAAAAAATAGAAAGTTTTATTATTAAGTAGGGGCGGGGTGCCCCCGCCCGGATAATATTACTATTGATTAGGAAAGTTAAATATGGGGCGTAAGAATTATAGTACGGTAATTCTGGCAACAATATTGTTTTTATTTTACGTTGTTCCTATCATATGTGCCCAGCCGGAAACATCTCTAAAAGAATTGTCTGCTGATATTCCCACCGAAGTATACCAAAAAATAAGAAACTTATATTCAAAAGATGCCAATGTGCGGGCTGAAGCAGCTTATAACCTTGGGCAAATGCAGGATGCGGCTGCGGCTGCAGTTCCATTACTGGTGGAAATGTTGGGCGATACTACCGGCGTAAACTGGAAGTCTACACCCCAGGGGATTGTGTCCGGGGTTAATGTGGTTGGGAATGAAGCTACGCAGGCTTTGATTAAAATCGGAAGTGTTGCGGCTGTGCCGCTAATAGAGGTTATTCATAAAGGCAGAAAGATTGAAAAACGTAATGCAGTCCGAGCTTTAGGGCGGATCGGGGATCTTCAGACCGTAGAATTGCTTTCGGCGTTATTGAAAGAAGAGAAGGCTTTAGTGCGCAGATATGCGGTTGTAGCTATGGGAGAAGCTAAAAGCTTTTATGCTGTGCCGGCATTACTTTCTGCGCTAAGGAGCGATGATGATGTTACAGTCCGGCGTTATGCGGCGTTAGCTTTAGGTGGAATAAAAGACAGTCGGTCTGGTTTTGGTTTGATCGAGGCGTTAAAAGACGATAGTGCTGTGGTCCGTACACAGGCAGCCTGGGCTTTGGGAGAGTTGAGAAATAAACAGGCGGCAAAGATGCTGCTTCCATTTTTAAATGATAAAGATCTGAATATGCGTATAGAAACAGTTCACGCTTTAGGTAAAATTGCGGATAAAATTGCGTTGCAGCCGTTGATGGGATTATTGAAAGACCAAAATAAAGTGATTCAGCAAGCTGCGGCAAAATCTTTAGAAATGATCAAGCATCCTCAGACTGTTGAAGTTTTAATCAAGGCACTTAAGAGTGATGATTTAAAAATGCGCAGAGAGGCTGCTTGGATACTAGGTGGTGTAAATGATCAGAGAGCAATAAAACCATTACTGAGTGTATTTAATGATAAAGATTCTAGGGTAAGAAGCTATGCGGCACGGGCATTGGGCAAGATGAAAGCTAAGCAGGCAATAGATCCATTAATCAAACTTTTAAAGGATAATGATTCGTTAGTTAGTAATTATGCCTCCTGGGCTTTAAGCAAGATGAACCCAGCTGATACAATGACGCCGTTAAAAGCTTTGTTGAAAGATGCTCAGCCTTTAGTTCGTAAAATGGCAGCTATGGTTTTGGGGAATATTGGAAGTAAACAGGCGATGGCACCCTTGCTTTTGGCAATGGATGATCAGGCGTGGTTTGTGCGCTACTATGCAGCTTGGGCTTTGGGTAGAATAAAGGAGCCCGGAGCTGTTCCTAAGCTTATTCGGGCTCTTAAAGATGAAAATTTTACAGTAAGGCAATATGCGGCTTGGGCTTTGGGTAATATAGGAGATCCAAAAGCTTTGGAAGCTTTAGGTGCGGTGATGGATGATCAGTATTGGACGGTACGTTATAGTGCAGCCAGAGCATTAGGGGTATTAAAGGATGCGCGTGCTTTAAACGATTTGTTTAAAGTCTTAAAAGATGATCATTGGCTTGTGCGTTATCATTCTGTAAATGCGTTGGGGCAAATAGGAGATAAAAAGGCATTGCCTTATTTGAGAGAGGTTTCTAAGGATAAGAATACTTCTGTGCGTTATCAAGTGGCGCGATCTTTGGGTTGGATTGGAAATCCGCGTGCCTTGAATACGCTTACCGGTCTTTTAAAAGATAGTAAAAGGTTGGTTCGTTATCATGCTGCCGAAGCATTAGGAGATATAGGAGATAAAAAAGCATTAAATTCTTTGTTGCAGGCTTCTAAAGATAGTCATCCTGCGGTGCGATATAAGGCGATATGGGCTTTAGGACAATTCAAAGATATGCGTGCGGAAAAAGCGGTCATTAATGCTTTGAAGGATAAGCATTGGGCAGTACGTTATCACGCGGCAAAAGTTTTAAGTGACTCAAACAGTGCGTTTGCGGCAAAGGGATTGATTATTGCCTTAAAAGATAAAGATGCCTCAGTTAGAGAAACCGCTGCTTTGGCTTTGGTTACGGTTAAAAGCGATGAGACATCCACGTTTTTGGCTGATGCCTTAGAAGACAAAGATCCATTGGTGAGAAGATATATTGGGGAGATAATAGATGAAAGAAAGGGGCCGCCGATATCTAAGCCTTCTGATATTAATGCTGATATACAGATAAGTATAGATAATTCTATGGAGGATGTTATTGAGGAAATTCAGGGGAAAGAATCATTTGGATCATTGATTATTGCTTTAAAAGATGAAAATTCTTCTGTGCGTAGACACGCTGCATCGGAATTGGCCCAATTAAAGGATAACCGATCAATAAAACCACTGATTGAGGCATTAAAAGACACTGATCCCGGAGTACGCTATCAGGTTGCCTTGGCTTTAGGAGAGATAAAGTCGCTGGAGTCTGTGCCGGGGCTGATTATTGCTTTGAAAGATAAAGATACGTCTGTGCGTTACCAAGCTGCCTTGGCCTTATCCGAACTAAAGGATCCTCGTTCTGCGTTACCCTTAACCAAAGCGCTTAAAGATAACCATTGGTCTGTACGTTATCAGGCGGCCTTAGCTTTAGGAGAGATTAAAGATATTGCTTCTATTGACGGCCTGATTGATGTTTTATCTGACGACGATACGTTTGTAAGGGAGAATGCTGCTTCTGCTCTGGAGACTATAGTCGGTATAACCTTTCATCAGGATCAGGCTAAGTGGCGTGCCTGGTGGGAAGAATATAAAGAGAATATGCCTGAGAAAGAGAAACAAGCTTTAAACCCGTCCTCTGAAAACTAGTCTGAATATTTCCCTAGATTCGATTTGTTTATTATTGCTTTTTATTGTATAATAATAGACTATACCATGTAATATCCGTGGGTTATAGGTGTTGATTGGGAATATCTATCAGAAGGGATTGTATGCCTAAATATTCGTTTGACGCAGTAATTTTCGATATGGACGGGGTTATAACCAAAACAGCACTGGTACATGCTCAGGCTTGGAAGCTGGTGTTTGATGAGTATTTGCGTTTGCGGGAAGAACGGGATAATGAGCCTTTCCGGGAATTTACGCATGAGGTTGATTATCTTAATTATGTAGATGGAAAGCCCAGGCTTGAAGGGATACAGAGTTTTTTAGAATCCCGGGGCATTAATCTTCCGATAGGAACTCCCGAAGATGCAGCAGATGCTGAGACAGTATACGCTATCGGCAATAAAAAAAATACAAAGTTTAGAGATGTTTTAAATACTGATGGAGTAGAAGTTTATCCTTCCACTAAAGCGTTGATCGAAGTTTTGAAAAAAGATGGTATTAAGATTGGAGTTGTTTCTTCTTCTAAAAACTGCGAATTTGTCTTAGAAGCAGCTGATATGCTTAAATATTTTGATACCAGAGTCGATGGAATGATAGCTGTGGAGCAGAATATTGTGGGTAAGCCCGAAGGCGATATGTTTATTAAGGCGGCATTAAATTTAGGCACAACTGCGGACAAAAGTGTAGTTGTTGAAGATGCTATATCCGGGGTACAATCAGGACGTAACGGGGGTTTTGGCCTGGTTATTGGTGTGGCCAGAAGTGATAATGTAGAGGAATTAAATAAAAACGGGGCTGATGTCACGGTTACGGATTTAGAGTATATAAGTGTCGACTGGATGGAAAAATGGTTTTCCAAAACTTTACCTGCGTTATTTGATGCTTGGGATAATAAAGATAAGATGGTTCAGGGATATGCCGATGTACAAATTGATAACATCGTGATTAACCCGAGTTATTTACGTGATCCGAAAGAGGTTTTATTAGCAGGTAAAAAGCCGGTATTTTTCCTGGATTACGATGGAACTTTGACTCCGATTGTAGAACGTCCGGAGCTTGCGGTGATCTCACAAGCGATGAAAGATACTGTGACCCAGCTATCTAAAAAACATACGACTGCAGTTGTCAGTGGTAGGATGCGGGAAGATGTAGAGAATTTGGTGGGTATTGAAGGTTTGTTTTATGCCGGTAGTCATGGATTTGATATTTTAGGCGGAGGGGTCTCTATGGTTCAGCCCGAGGCGCAAGAGACAATACCTTTAGTTACGCAAATAATTGAAAGATTGAAAAAAGAGGTTGGAACAATCGAAGGGGTTATTATTGAAGAGAAGAAATTCAGCATGGCAGTACATTATCGTTTAGTTGCGGATGAGCATTTAGAGCTGATTGAAGCAGCTGTGCTTGCAGTTGTCGAGGCACATCCTCAGTTACGGTTAATGCGCGGTAAAAAAGTATATGAAATACTTCCGGCTATTGATTGGAATAAGGGGAAAGCTGTACGCTGGATTATGAAGGCTATGAATATTTCCTGGGAGGACTCAACGGTTGTTTATATCGGAGATGATACTACAGATGAATATGCGTTTCGTGTTGTACGAGGTCGGGGCGTAGGTATTCTGGTTGCAGATGGCCCAAGGCCTTCGGCGGCTCATTTTCAGTTATCCTCACCGGACCAGACAAGAAAGTTATTTGAAATGCTGATTAAAGAATAAAGGATGTTTTATGAAAAAAGATTTGTTATGGAAACTTGTTTATAATCGGTTTTATCCGGACGAAGAGGGATTAAGAGAGTCGCTCTGTACGCTTGGAAACGGTTATATGGGCAGCCGGGGAGTGGCACCAGAAGTGATTGCTTCTGAAATTCATTATCCGGCTACATACATTGCCGGAATTTATAACCGGACACCGACAGAAATTGCCGGCAGAACAATTTATAATGAAGACTTGGTGAATTGTCCGAACTGGACACACCTGGTATTCCGGATTGGAAACGGGAAATGGTTTCGTCCTTTTTCGGCAAAGTTACTTTCGTATCGCCAGGAACTTGATATGCATAAAGGAATTTTGAGTAGGACTATCCGGTTTCAGACTACGCGTGGACAGAAAACAAAAGTCGAAGAAACAAGGCTTGTGCATATGGCTAATCCGCATTTAGCGGCGATCAGGTATATAATTACTCCGGAAAACTATAACGATGTGATTACGGTCAGAACAATGCTGGAAGGATCTGTGCTTAATCTAAACGTAGAGCGTTATCGTGAATTAAACACACATCATTTAAAAGCGCATAATGTAGGAAGATTTTCCAAGAACGGTATTTATCTGTCGGCTAAGACCAGCCAGTCCAATATAGAAATTTGTATGGCGGAAAAAGTAAGGGTTTATATAGCTGATAAAGAGAAGAGACCTGCAGTTGAGGTTTTGCGCAGACATCGAAATCAGAATATCGGTCAGGAGATAAGAATTGGTATTAGAAAAGGACAACCTTTGCGTATCGAAAAGATCGTTGGTATTTATACGTCCCGGGATGAAGGATGTCAGAGTGCGAAGAATGCGGCGATAAAAGTTGCAAAGAGTGCTTCGCAGTTTAAGACTTTATTTGATTCTCATCAAAAAGCATGGGCAAGGCTTTGGGAAAAATTTGATATAAAGATTGAAGGGCATAAATTTTCACAGAGGGCAATAAGATTGCATATGTTTCATTTGCTTCAGACGGCTTCTGCACATAATGTAAAGATAGATGCTGGTTTTCCGGCGCGTGGTTTGCATGGAGAGGCGTATCGCGGACATATATTCTGGGATGAAGTTTTTGCCATGAAATTTTTCTCTTTTAACAGCTCGGAAGTTGCTGAAGCATTGCTTAGGTATCGCTATCGCCGTTTACAAAAAGCGCGCGATTATGCTAAAGCAAATGGTTATAAAGGTGCGATGTTTCCCTGGCAAAGCGGATCATCCGGCAGAGAAGAAACACAGGAAGTACATCTTAATCCGATGTCCGGGAAATGGGGTCCGGATTACAGTCGGTTACAAAGGCATGTATCATTTTCAATTGTTTATAATGTTTGGCGGCACTGGAGAATTACCGGTGATTTAGATTTTATGGTGCGTTTTGGCGCGGAACTACTTTTATCGATTGCCCAGTTTGGAGCCAGCCTGGTTCATTTTGACGAAAAGGACGGACGTTATCATACGGAAAAAGTTATGGGGCCTGATGAGTTTCACGAAAAACTGCCGCATAGCAAACAGCCGGGATTAAAAGATAATGCTTATACCAATGTTATGATTGTGTGGATGTTGTTAAAGGCAGAAGAAGTGCTGGCTATTCTTCCGGATAAAGATAAGCAGAAATTGATGAAGAAGTTGAAACTTACTTCTGATGAAACTTCGCGTTGGGAAGATATTACCCGGAAGATGAAAATTATTATGGATGACCGGGGAATTATCAGCCAGTTTGACGGATATTTTAAGTTGAAAGAGTTGGACTGGTCTAAATATCGTAAGAAATACAGTGATATTCATCGCTTGGATCGGATATTGAAAGCTGAAGGCAGAACTCCGGATGCTTACAAAGTATCGAAGCAGGCGGATGTACTGATGATTTTTTATTTATTACGGTTAGGGGAGGTTCAGAGGATATTTAAACGATTAGGTTATAATTGTGATAAAACACTCTTAAGAAAGAATTACGATTATTATATTAAACGGACTTCGCATGGTTCAACTTTAAGTAAAGTAGTGCATTGTTTTATTGCGCAATGCCTTGATCGTGAAAAAGAAGTTTGGCGTTGGTTTTTAGAGGTTTTGGAATCGGATATCCAGGATACCCAGGGTGGAACTACGCCGGAAGGGATACATACAGGGGTTATGGGCGGTTCCATAGACGCGGTTATTCGCGGCTTTGCCGGTATCCAGATCCTGGATGACCGAATTAAAATTACTCCGTGGTTTCCGAAAAATTTGCGAAGAATAAAGTTTAAATTGTGTTATCGTAAACGCTGGATTGATTTTGAAATCACCAAAAAGGAAATAAAGATTCATATTATGGGCAGACGTAAAGTTGTGAATATGCTGCCGATGGAGATAAATTCAAAACTACAGCTTCTTCCTGAGGGCCGGCCGGTTAAGTTTTCTATAAATAACTAAAAAGAAAACGCAACAAAAGATGTTTAGGGGCAAATAGAATGAAAATCGGGGCACATTATATTGGTGACCGTATCTGTAAATTTATAGTTTGGGCGCCTTTCGCCAATGAAGTCACATTAAAAATTGTCTTGCCGCAAGAATTATTTATTCCTATGAATAAAGATGCATTGGGGTATTGGAGTGTGATTGTAGAAGAGATTAATCCCGGGACCCAGTATCTTTATAGTCTTGACCAGTCTCAAGAAAAACCCGACCCCGCTTCTTTTTATCAGCCGGATGGAGTGCATGGGCCTTCCCAAATTATTGATCAAAATAGTTTTTTATGGAAAGATACCGGCTGGAAAGATATCCCTCTAAAAGAAATGATTTTGTATGAATTGCATATAGGTACGTTTACTCCGGAGGGGACTTTTAATAGTGCGATTGATAGAGTAGAGCAGTTAGCGCAGTTGGGCATAACAGCTATAGAAATTATGCCTGTAGCGCAATTCCCCGGGGCTAGGAATTGGGGGTATGACGGGGTATATCCATTTAGTGTTCAGAATTCTTATGGAGGTCCGAAGGGGTTAAAGGAATTTGTGAATGCTTGCCATTTGAACGGAATAGCTGTAATTCTGGATGTAGTTTATAACCATCTTGGCCCGGAAGGTAATTACTTTTCTGAATTTGGTCCGTATTTTACAAATAAATATCATACTCCTTGGGGCAATGCGCTTAATTTTGATGATGCTTATAGCTATGGGGTGAGAAATTATTTTATTGAAAATGTATTGAGCTGGTTTGATAATTATCATATAGACGGGTTACGTCTGGATGCAGTTCACGGAATTTATGATTTAAGTGGAAAACATATTTTAGAAGAATTCGCAGAGGCAGTAGAAGATGCGTCTATGCGTCAGGGTAGAAAATTATGTTTAATTGCAGAGAGCGAGTTAAATGACACCCGTTTGATAAAATCAAAAGATGTTGGGGGCTATGGAATTGACGCGCAGTGGTGCGATGATTTTCACCATGCCTTGCATGCTTTACTGACAGAGGAAAAACAGGGCTATTATATTGATTATGGAAAAACAGAACATATCATGACTGCTTTAAAAGAGGGGTTTGTTTACTCCGGTCAATATTCTGTTTTTCGTAAAAAACATTACGGCAATTCATCGAAAGATATTTCCGGGAATCAGTTTGTGGTATGTGCGCAGAATCATGATCAGATCGGTAATCGCAGGCAAGGGGAACGCCTGAGCCGGCTGATTTCTTTTGAAGGATTGAAACTAAGCGCGGCAACGGTGATGTTCTCCCCGTATGTTCCGTTGCTTTTTATGGGGGAGGAATATGCTGAATCTGCGCCGTTTTTATATTTTGTGAGTCATTCCGATGATGATTTGATTGCGTCAGTGCGTAAAGGCAGAAAAGAAGAGTTCTCTGCTTTTAAGTGGAAAGGAGAGGCTTCTGATCCACAGCAGGAAGAGACTTTTTTAGATTCCAAACTTAACTGGGGTAAGAGGAATGAAGGAGATGGGAATATCCTTTTGCATTGGTATAAAGAATTGATTGCTTTAAGAACGCGTCTTCCCGCGTTTATTTACGGAGGGAAAGATACAATGGAAGTCTCTACGGACAAGACGGCTAAAATTGTTTTTGTCCGAAGATGGCATGTCCGGCATGAACTTTCGTTGATTATGAATTTTAGTCAGGAAGAAGTAAGTTTTAACCCGCAAATTTCCGAAGGTAAATGGAAAAAGCTTATTGACTCATCGGACCTCAAGTGGATGGGTAAGGGTGCGTTATTGCCGGATAATATTATGAACAGTCAGAAGGTTAAGATGCCTGCTTGGGGGTTTGCGTTATACGAAAAAGACGTTTTACGATAGCGATACTGTTGCAAAACGCACATCTGCACATTTTAAAACAGTATCATAATGAATGAGGGGAATTAAAAATATGAACAAATATATTTGCGTACATGGACATTTCTATCAGCCGCCGCGGGAGAACCCGTGGTTAGAGGAGGTTGAACTTCAGGATTCAGCTTATCCTTTTCATGACTGGAATAAGCGTATTACCATTGAATGCTATGCTCCAAACGCGGCATCGCGTATTCTAGATAATGAAGATAAAATTGTCGATATTGTAAATAACTACGCGCAGATTAGTTTTAATTTCGGTCCAACTTTGCTTTCCTGGATGCAAAGGCATATGAATGATACGTATAATATGATTTTAGAAGCAGATAAATTAAGTCTTAAGAATTTCTCCGGGCATGGGTCTGCTTTAGCTCAGGTATATAATCACATGATTATGCCGTTGTCTAATTTAAAGGATAAGCAAACGCAGGTGATTTGGGGGATAAAGGATTTTGTAGCTAGATTTAAACGTAAGCCCGAAGGTATGTGGTTGGCTGAAACAGCTGTGGATACAGAAACTTTAGAAGTTCTGGCTGAACATGATATTAAATTTACGATATTATCTCCGTATCAGGCGCAGAATTTAAGAAAAATAGGAGATGAAAAATGGATAGATGCAAGTGCGGGAAAAATTGATCCGAAGATGCCGTATCTTTGCAATCTTCCTTCCGGGAAAAAAATTACCCTTTTCTTCTATGACGGCCCCGTATCTCAAGATATTGCTTTTGGCGGGCTTTTAGATAAGGGGGAAAATCTTGCTAACCGGTTGATCGGAACATTTGGTTCTCAAGAAGAGCCGCAGTTGGTGCATATTGCTACAGATGGAGAGACTTACGGGCATCATCATTCCTATGGGGAAATGGCTTTATCTTACGGATATAATCATATTAAAGAAAATAAATCAGCTAATATTACAATTTACGGGGAGTATCTGGAAAAATTTCCACCGACGCATGAAGTACAGATCGCAGAAAACTCATCTTGGAGTTGTATACATGGCGTGGAACGCTGGCGTAATGATTGCGGATGTAAGATTGGTTCTGGTCATAACTGGAATCAAGCCTGGCGTGCACCTTTGCGTAAAGCTATGGATTGGCTGCGGGATGCGCTTATTGAAGTATATGAGAAAGAAGGGGCGAAGTATTTAAAAGATGTGTGGCAGGCGCGGGATGGGTATATTGAGGTTATCTTAAATCGCGAAGATAAGAGTGTGAAGGATTTTCTTCAAAAGCACGCTAATGCAGAATTGCCCGAAGAAGATAAAATCCAGGCACTAAAGCTTTTGGAAATGCAGAGACATGCAATGCTTATGTATACAAGCTGCGGCTGGTTTTTCGATGAGATATCCGGGATAGAGACAGTGCAGATTATGCAGTACGCAGCGCGGGCTATACAGATGGCTAAAGAAGCCGGGGGTATTGATTTAGAACCTGGGTATCTTAAGATTTTAAAAAAAGCACACAGCAATATAAAAGAGTCTGAAAACGGAGCTAAAATATATGAAAAGGCAATTAAGCAGACAGTGCTTGATTTGCACAGAGTTGGTGCGCATTTCGCCGTATCGTCATTGTTTAACGATTATCCCAAGACAACCAAGGTGTATTGTTATTCTGTAGAAAACAGAGTTAATGAGCGCGCCGAAGCCGGAAGACAAAAGATTGTTATTGGCCGGGCGCTGGTAAAATCGGATATTACTTACGAAGAAGATTTGGTTAGCTTTGCGGCTTTGCATATGGGGGATCATAATCTTTTTGGCGGAGTAAGAGATTATATGGGAGAAGAGCCGTTTGATAAAATGCAGGAAGAGATTAAAGGAGCTTTTCAGCGCAGTGATATCTCACAGATAATTCATCTGATAGATCAGCATTTTGGGAGTCACAATTATTCTTTATGGCATTTATTTAAAGATGAACAGAGAAAAGTTTTAGATGAGATACTTAATTCCACTCTCGAAGAAATAGAAAACTCATTCAGGCAGATTAACGAACATCATTATCCGGTAATGCAGGTTATCAAAGAAATAGATATGCCTTTGCCAAAGATATTATCTACAACATTAGAATTCATGTTTAATGCGGATATCAGAAAGATACTTGATAGTGATGAGATTGATCTTTCCAGGCTGCAAAATTTAGTTGAAGAAGTAAAACGCTGGTCGTTTGTCTTAGATACTACAACTATAAAGTATGTAGCAAGTAAAAGAATAACTATTTTAATGAAACAATTAGATAAGAATCCCGGCGATTTGAAATTAATTACTACTTTGGGAGCGCTATTTAAATGTTTGAGCGGACTTAACCTGGACTTAAGTTTATGGCGAGCCCAGAATATATATTTTGATATTCACGCTCAGTTGTATGCGGAATTAGATAAGAAATCCAGAGAGAAAGATCGTCATGCCAGAAAATGGATCAGACAGTTTGATCGGCTGGGCAAGTATCTTAGGGTAAGGAGCAGGTAGGGAAAAATGAAAACGCCACTCGCTACATATAGAATTCAATTTAATCCTTCTTTTGGCTTTCAGCAGGCAAAGGAAGTTCTGGATTATTTAAAAGCTTTGGGCATATCTGATATTTATGCGTCTCCCATATTTAAGGCACGCAAGGGTAGCGGACATGGATATGATATAGTTGATTCAAATCAGATAAATCCTGAGCTGGGAACAGAGGCTGATTTTGATGCCTTGAGCAATTGCGTAACTGAAAAACATATGGGCTGGCTGCAGGA
This sequence comes from PVC group bacterium, assembly GCA_024231215.1. Lineage (GTDB taxonomy): Bacteria > Omnitrophota > Gorgyraeia > B26-G9 > B26-G9 > JAAEQR01. The sequence goes on from JAAEQR010000195.1 coordinate 132,391, forward strand.
TATTGTACCCAATCACATGGCTTTTGATGCGGGAAATAAAATGCTTATGGATGTTCTGGAGATGGGACGATGTTCTGAGTATTATGAATTCTTTGATATTAACTGGAATCATCCTTATGAAAGTATGCGCGGTAGATTGCTGGCACCGTTTCTGGGCAGATTTTACGCGGAGTGTTTAGAAAGCGGCGAAATAGAACTCACCTATAATAAGGAAGGCCTGAGTGTTAATTACTACTCTTTACGTTTTCCTTTAAAAATAGAATCATATTCTAGCGTATTAGGTTATCGTATTGATAAACTAGCTAATGGGTCGGACAAAGCGGACGATCTTATTGGTATATTTTCCAGCTTAGGTAAAAAAGCCGAGAACCGTTATAGTCAACTTGCTCAGGCGAAAAAAGACTTTTGGGAGTTATATATACAAGATACGGGGATTAAAGAATTTATAGATGAAAATGTCCGAACATTTAACGGGAGTCCCGGTGATCCTGAGAGTTTTAATTTATTGGATGAGTTACTAGGGCATCAGTGGTTTCGTTTAGCGTTCTGGAAGGTGGCGGCTGAAGAAATAAACTATCGCAGATTTTTCACGATTAATGAACTTATTTGTTTGAAAATTGATGACCAGGATGTATTAAACCAGACACATGCTTTGATTATTAAACTGGTAGAGGAAGGAAAGATTACCGGATTAAGGATAGACCATATCGATGGATTACAAGATCCCCGCCAATATTTAGAGAGATTAAAAGGGGTGGCGAAGGATACTTATACGGTTGTAGAAAAGATTCTGATCGATAAAGAGCAGCTGTCTTTGGACTGGCCGGCGCAGGGAACCACGGGATATGATTTTTTAAATCACGCTAACGGCTTATTTTGCATGAAGAAAAACCAGCGTTCTTTTAACCGGATCTATACAAAATTTACAGGCAGAGGTACATCCTATGAAGGTCTGGCTTGTAATAAAAAACGTTTGATTATTAGTAAACATATGGCCGGTAATATCGACAACCTAGCTGTTTTATTGAAACAAATATCCAGCTATAGCCGGCATGGCAGTGATATAACATTATATGCTTTAAGACGAGCATTAGTAGAGGTGCTGGCGCATTTTCCTGTGTACCGAACTTATATAAGTCATGATGATTTTACGGATATAGATGCTGACTATATATTGTCTGCGGTAAAAAAAGCAAAACATATAAGCCCAGGACTTTTTTATGAACTTGATTTTATTGAAAAATTTCTTTTGTTAAAGCCGGAACACTATATTCGTGATGAAGAAAGAGAAAAAGTAATCGAGTTTGTGATGCGGTTTCAACAGGTAAGCGGGCCATTGATGGCTAAAGGGGTCGAAGACACTGTATTTTATGTGTATAATAGATTTTTGTCATTAAATGAAGTGGGTGGAAGTCCTGATAAGTTTGGAATTTTTGTAAAAGATTTTCATAATTTTAATAAAACAAGGCAAGCAAATCATCCGTGTTCTTTGAATGCCCTGTCTACGCATGATACTAAACGCGGTGAAGATTTTCGCGCCAGGCTTAACGTGTTTTCTGAAATTCCCGAGCTTTGGGAGCAGAGTATAAAGCGATGGAACCGGAGTAATAAAAAAATCAAGACAAAACTAAATGCTGTTATTGCTCCGGATAAAAACGATGAGTATTTTTTGTATCAGACACTGGCCGGAGCATTTCCTTTTAATGTTGAAGATAGGGATGCGTTTATGGGTCGGCTGAAAGAATACCTGATTAAAGCGGTAAGAGAAGCAAAGGTCTATACCGCCTGGTTAAAGCCGGATACCGATTATGAAAACGCTTATATAAAGTTTGCCGAAGAGATAATGAACGGTGCGTTTCTAAATGAGTTCCTGCCGTTTCAGAAAAAGATTGCGTATTACGGAATATTTAATTCCCTGGTGCAGACACTGATTAAAATGACTGCTCCGGGTGTACCTGATTTCTATCAAGGCACAGAGCTTTGGGATTTAAGCCTGGTTGATCCGGACAATCGCAGGCCGGTTGATTTTGTTCAAAGAGAAAAGATGCTTCGAGATATAATGCATGGGAAGCAGAATAATCTCAAAGAATTGATCTTGGACCTCTGGAAAAATAAAGAAGACGGCAGAGTAAAGATGTTTTTAATCTATCAGATTTTACAGCAAAGAAAGGCATTGCCGGAGTTGTTTTTAAAGGGTGATTATGCGGCATTGGATACCGGCGGTAAGTATAAAGATCATGTGGTTGCCTTTGCCAGAACCTATAAGGATGATACGGCGTTGATTATTGTACCGCGGTTTTTGACAACTTTAGTTGAAGAAGGGGAAAATCCTTTTGGAGAAACTGTCTGGAGTGATACGTATGTAGCTGTCCCGGATGGGGTGGATAAATGGACAGATGCGATAACTGATCAAGTGATAGAGGGGAAAAGGACATTAGCAGTAAGTGATATTTTTAAGAGTTTCCCAGGGGCAATGCTAATTAATAAATAATGGAGAGCTAAGCAATGAAAAAACGAAGTAGCGGAATATTAATGCATATTACATCTTTACCTTCACCGTTTGGAATTGGTGATATGGGAGATGGTGCTTATAGATTTGTGGATTTTCTGGAGCAGTCAAAACAAAAATCATGGCAGGTACTTCCGTTTAACCCGACAAGCGGGATTAACGGACATTCACCGTATAGCAGTATGTCTGCTTTTGGGGCCAATATATTATTGATCAGCCCGGAATTGATGCTAAAAGACGGACTGCTTAGCGAAAAAGATGTTGATACCTGTCTGGATTCAAACGGTGTAGTTGATTATCCAAAAGTTTTAGAATTCAAAAACAGATTATTTAATATCGCGTTTAAAAAATTTCAAACTATTGAAGATAAACAGGGGTATACGGATTTTTGCGCGGAAAATGCATATTGGCTGGAAGATTTTGCGATGTTTATTGCTTTTAAAGAGTATTTCCAGGATAAACTTTGGAGCGAATGGCCGCAGGATATCCGGGACAGAAATCAGCAGGCAGTGATCAATTTAAAAGCGCAGATGAACGGCAAGATTGAAAAAGAGAAATTTCTGCAGTATTTATTTTTTAAACAGTGGTTTGCGCTAAAAAAATATGCGAACCAAAAAGGCGTAGAGATAATCGGTGATATTCCGATCTATGTTACCTATGATAGTGTGGATGTATGGCAGGATCCTTCAGTATTTAAGCTGAACGCGGAAAAAGAACTGAAATACTTAGCAGGGGTGCCGCCGGATTATTTTAGTAAGACCGGACAATTATGGGGTAATCCTGTCTATGATTGGGATGCGTTGGCTAAAGATAAATACGCCTGGTGGATAAAAAGAATAGAACACAATCTTAAATTGTTTGATTGGGTAAGGATTGATCATTTCCGAGGGTTTGTTGATTATTGGCAGGTACCGCTTGGAGAGAAGACAGCGATTGGCGGGGAATGGCAAAAAGCACCGGCTTTTGATTTTTTTGAGACTATATTACAGAGATTTCCTGATGCGCCGATTATTGCCGAGGACCTGGGGATTATTACCGATGAAGTCAGGGAAGCAATTAAACATTTTGGTTTCCCAGGGATGAAGATATTGATATTTGCGTTTTACGAAGATAAAAAAGACCATCCGTACTTGCCGGATAATTATATAGACAATTGTGTGGCTTATACCGGAACACATGATAATAATACAGTCAAAGGCTGGTTTGAAAATGAAACACAAGAAGCAGATAAAAAACGTTTGTTTAAATGTCTGGGCAGGGAAGTGTCCGTAGATGAGCTGCCTTGGGCAATGATTAAATTATTGATGGAATCTAAAGCGAATATGGCTCTTTTTCCGATGCAGGATATTCTGGGTTTAAAGCAGGAAGACCGCATGAATTTACCCGGGACTTTAGACGGAAACTGGCAATGGCGGCTTAAGCCTGAGCAGTTAACTCCGCAAATCACTGCGCAATTAGCGGAAATCACGCTATCTACCAGCAGATAAAAACTCTCCTTTAATTTGCGAACACACCTAAAATATGGTATACTTTATCAGATTTTTACCTAATTTTTAATGATGTATCTTGTTTAACAATAACGATTTATGGGTATAATGGCAATGAAATCAAGAAGATTAAAATTCATAAACAAACTTATGGCAGTTGTTTTGATCCAGCTGTTTTTAGGGGGGAGCTCTGCCTGGTGTGGGGAGATTAGTACTTTGTCCCCTCAGATTTTCCTGCAAAATAATTCCTTACTAGATGTTTTTACCCAAAAGACAGAAGCTGCTATTTTTAGCGTGCCGCATGATGCGCAGTTATTGATGGTGCATGTGAATGAGAGGTGTGATCCTGATTATTATTGGACTAGCACAAAGACAGCTAATAACCGGCTTATAGAAATGTTTTCTATTCAGCCTTTAATTTTTGCTTTTCCGGATTCTATGTTTGGCGACAGCTTTGATGCAAAAGATATATATGTGAATACTAATAATGCAGAGATTGTGCCTCCGCAGGGAAGTGTGTCTGAAGAAGAATGTTATGAGTTGACAAGAGGCCTCAATTCTAATTCGTTTATTCTTACCGGCGGCGCCTGGGGAGAATGTCATTATCAGGCATTTAAGGTTTTGTTGCGTAAGGCAATTAGGGAATGTGCTTCAACTCCACAGATAATTTTGCCTAAAGATGCTATTTATGTTTTGTATAATGATTACAAGATGAAGGGTGAGTTTTCTACTCGACCTTTGACAGAGTGCGGAGATCGAAGGTTTTCATCAGGATTATGGGACTATTATAAAGCTTTAGATGAATTGGCCGGAGAATATGAAATTTGGGATATAAGCGAGCAGAAGAAGGATCTTTTGCAGAAAAAAGGCGAAGATTCTAAAGTGAAAATTTTTCTGGTTGATTCTGTAAAGACAGTTGAAAAGGCAATTGTTAATAGTGAAAACCTTAGTTTTAATTCGTTAGAGAAACAAGAAAGAAGTATAGTAGATCATATATTGGCAGCATTTGGCACAACACATAAAGACCTGCAATGGAAAAAAGATAAAGGATCGTTTAATATTGCAAATATTGTGCTAACGGATGAAAATAAAGATGTTGTGAGTCAAGTTTTTTTTCCTCTTGAGGAGAAAACTATTGCTTCTGGAAATGTCATGATTCTAGCGTATAATGATCTGCCTCTATATTTATGGTTTATTAATGACCAGAAGGAGGCAGAGTATATAAATTTGACATTTTATTATTCTTCTTTATCAAGCAATAAGATTTTGTTGGGAATGGGAAAAGATATTGTTGATATTTTTGAGCGTCAGGAAATTGTTCGTATGCATGGTTTTGATGCGGGGAATCAGTTTGTTTATATTAATATGGATCCTAGTAGTAATAGTTATAAGGAGGTAACTATTGGTAATTACAATCAATGGCGGGAAGAATATCTTAATTTGATTTGGATTTTTCCTGGAGTGTGGGGGCCTGATAGTTTTTCAAGTCGGCTTATTGCTGGAGCAACCGCAGAATTAACAAAGCCGGGGATGAAGGTTTTGGTTATTGGTACAGGTGCGGGTGTAGAGGCATATATTGCGGCAAATAAAGGTGCTTATGTTGATGCAGTGGATATAAGAAAGATGGCTGTGGAGAATACTAAGATTACTTGTAGCAATACGGATTTTTCACATAGAGTTAATGCGTTTGTAAATGATATGTATAACGGGTTGGGTAAGTATGATTTGATTGTCTGGAATATGCCGCATTATTGGCCTGATTTACGATTGGATGGTTATGCAAAATCTACCAATACTACTGATAAGAATGGACAGATATTATCTCGATTTGCACAAGGAGTTACTGAGCATCTTACAATTAATGGTAAAGTGGCAATAGTTAATAGCGCTGGAGATCAACTTAAAGTAATTATTAAAAGTTTATTGGAGCAGACTTCCGGATTGAAAATAACACAGATGATGGGAGAGGAAGATACTCCTTCTCGAATATATATTTTAGAACAGGGCGTAATGGCATTTGAGGAAAATGACAAGATAAAGGCATATAGTGCAGAATTGGTAGGAGAAGCAATATAAAGAGTTTACCCTGCTTGTATTTTCTTATATAATAACATTTGTTTATGGAAAAAGTTATTCTGGTTACAGTCAAACTTACAGATAGATCCGAGGCGTGGTCATTAGAAGAGCTTAGTGATGAACTGCGGCTTCTTACCAAAACCGTATGCGCGGATATTGTTGCCGAAATTACCTGCAATCGCAAGTCACCAGATCCTTCCTTATATATAGGGAAGGGAAAAGTCAAAGAAATTGCCACAATCGTAAAACAGGAAAAGGCCCAGACAGTTATTTTCAATAATGACCTTTCCCCTACCCAACAGCGAAATTTAGAAGAATTGCTCAAAGTGAAGACTATTGATCGCACTCAGTTGATCCTGGATATCTTTGCGCGTCATGCCAAAAGTCAGGAAGGAAAGACCCAGGTTGAGTTGGCCCAATTACAATATTTATTACCCCGATTATCCGGAGAGGGAATTGCGTTGTCTCGGTTGGGCGGAGGTATTGGTACTCGCGGTCCGGGGGAGCAAAAACTGGAGATTGACCGTCGGCGGATCAGGAAACGCGTAGTTCATTTAAAAGAAGATATTAAGGCTATGGGGCTCCGACGTTTTGCTTTGAGGAAAAAGCGGATTGATAATGCTTTACCCACAGTTGCATTGGTGGGGTATACGAATGCTGGCAAATCTACGTTACTTAATTCTCTTACCGGTGCAGGTGCTAAAATGAAAAATGAGATGTTTAGTACTCTTGATCCGATCACTCGCAAATTTGTACTTCCTGATAGCGGCCAAAATATTTTATTTTCAGATACAGTTGGATTTTTGCATAAATTACCGCATCATTTGATTGACGCGTTTAAAGCTACGTTGGAGACGGTAGCCGAGGCTGATTTACTGCTTATTGTTTTAGATGCTGCCAGTGAAAAGATGCAGCAGCATAGCGATGCAATATGGGAAGTCTTATCTGAGCTTAAAGCCCAGGATAAACCGGTTATTTATGTGTTAAATAAGATTGATAATCTAGATAATGATACTCTTCTGGAGCAGTTTAAACTTAAAATAGAAAAAAGCATTTCGATTTCAGCTAAACAGAAGATTAATCTGGAGATGCTTATTAAACAGATTGAGAGTAGCTTATTTGACTTGATTACAGAAGTAAACGTGTTTATCGAGCACTCTAAAATGAAGATACTTAATTATATCCATGAACATGGCAAAGTTGATGTTTGTGAATATACAGAAAACGGCGTTCAAATACAGGCAAAACTACCGATTCCGCTAGCCAAGAAAGTCCTCTCCGAAATATAAATTTTTTGTAAAACCCTCTTGACAGGCATTTATTTATTTGATATATTAGCACTCTGAATGCGAGAGTGCTAAATGTAAGTTTGGATTTCAAAAGGCAGAATTATGACTGTAGATATACAATCAAGAAGAGATAAAATACTTAGGGTTATTATTAATACCTATATAAATTCCGGTAATCCGGTAAGCTCAAGATCGGTATGTTCTCATTCCCGACTTGGGTTATGTTCTGCGTCGATCCGGAATGTTATGGCGGACTTAGAAGATATGGGAATGATAACTCACATGCATACATCTGCGGGCAGGGTGCCGACGGATAAAGGATATCGTTTTTATGTAGATGAGCTTTTAGACAATGCCGGACTTACTTCGAATGAACAGCAGAATATAAGCAAGGGTCTTATTGATCGCCAGCTGATTTTAGAAGAAATTATTTCTAAGACTTCTAAGGTTCTTTCTGATTTTACAAAATACGCCGGAGTAGTTTCACATCCGGTGATTAAAAGAAGTTATTTTAAGCGTATTCAGTTTACTCCATTAGGGGAAGGCAAGATCTGCGTGACCTTGATTGCTAATACCGGAGTGGCTAAAAACTCGGTAGTTTCTTTAGGTTTTAAAATCCAAAAAGACAGTTTAAAGCGTATTGAAAACTTCATGAACAGTCAGTTAGAAAACGTACCTCTTAGTCAGATAAAGTCGAAATTACGCCGGATGATGATTGAAGAACGAAATTCGTTCTTTTATATATTAAAGCAGGCAGCAGAACTTATTGATTTGAGCTTGTTGGTAAATGAAGATACCCGGGTTTATTTTGAAGGCTTAAGTAATATTCTTGATTTTCCGGAATTTGGAGAATCTGAAGTTATGCGGTCGTTAATAAAAGTTTTAGACCAAAAAAAGACATTAGCTGATTTAGTTCAGGATATTGTGGATGAAGAAGTTTCCAGTAAGAGGGTAAGAGTTTATATCGGCAAGGAAAACCCACATAGCTTTATGGGCGATTGCACAATAATTCTTACCAGATATAAAATTGACGATGAAACAGTCGGCGGATTAGGAATTATCGGTCCTAAACGCATGAATTATGGTAAAACGATTGCTACGGTTGAGTATGTCTCTGATATTTTGAGCGAGATGTTGACTGAGCTTAGTATTTAAGAAAGTTGATAAGACTATGAAGAAAAAACCTAAAAATGATGAACAAGAAGAACAGGCTGAGTTGGAAACAAAAATTCCTGAGGTTCAGGAGGAAGAATCTGTAACTATTCCTAAAGCAGAGTATGAGGTGTTAAAGCATCAGGAACAGATCGCAACTGAACGTATTGCTCGTATTCAGGCGGACTTTGATAATGCTCGCAAACGTATGGAACGTGATAAACTGGATTTTTTGCGGTTTTCAGAAGAGAATATAATTTCTGAGCTAGTTCCGTTCATTGATGATTTTCAGCGTGCGTTTGCTGCGGCAGATAAGACAAAAGATTTTGATGTTCTGCACAAGGGAGTGGAAATGATCTTAAATCACCTGCTTGAGCTTTTAAAGAAAAAAGGAGTTAAGCCGATTGAAGCCGAAGGTAAGCTATTTGATCCTGCATATCATGAGGCAATGATGCAGGTTGAATCAGAAGAACATCCGGAGAATACAGTTATTGAAGAATTGCAAAAAGGGTATATGTTGAATGATAAGGTTTTGCGTACAGCAAAAGTAAAGGTTAGTAAACAAACAGAAGAAGAAAAGGAATAAAAACAGGAGGGGAAATATCATGGGAAAAGTAATTGGAATTGATTTAGGAACATCAAACTCAGCGGCATCTGTTTTAGAAGGAGGCAGACCGGTAATTATTCCTTCTGCGGAAGGAACAACCGTAGGCGGAGGAAAAGCATTTCCTTCTTATGTGGCATTTACAAAAGACGGACAGAGATTAGTTGGTGAGCCGGCACGTCGTCAGGCAGCGATTAATCCAACCGGTACAATCGTAGCGGCAAAAAGAAAAATGGGTATGGATTATAAATTCGAAGCGCATGGACAGTCGTTCACTCCGCAGCAGATATCTGCGTTTATCTTGCAAAAGATCAAACAGGATGCCGAAGCATATTTGGGCGGTACGGTCGAAGAAGTTGTAGTTACTGTGCCGGCGTATTTTGATGACAATCAGAGAACCGCGACGATTGATGCAGGAGAAATTGCCGGGCTTAAAGTATTGCGTATTATCAACGAGCCGACTGCTGCATGTCTTGCTTACGGTATGGATAAATCAGGAGCAGCAGAACAGAAAATAATGGTGTTTGATTTAGGCGGCGGAACATTAGATGTAACAGTTATGGAAATGGCTGAAGGTGTATTTGAAGTAAAATCAACACATGGAGATACTCAGCTTGGCGGAACCGATATGGATAACGCAGTGCTGAATTATATTGCGGATGAGTTTAAAAAAGCAGAAGGACTTGATTTGCGTAATGATAAAATGGCGATGCAGAGATTACGCGAAGCTGCGGAAAAAGCAAAGATTGAACTTTCAAGCACATTGACTACAGATCTTAATCTGCCGTTTATTACCGCAGATAGCACCGGTCCAAAACATCTTACGATGAGTCTTAATCGTGCAAAGTTAGAAGAACTTGTCGCGCCGATTATTGATCGTTGCAGTTCTCCAATGAAAGAGGCGATTAGTGATGCAAAGCTTGCTCCGAATCAGATTGATAAGATCATCATGGTTGGCGGACCTACTCGGATGCCGATTGTTCAGAAGTTTGTAGAAGACTTTGTCGGTAAAAAGATTGAGCGTGGAATTGATCCTATGGAATGTGTGGCGATGGGCGCGGCGATTCAGGCAGGGATTATTAAAGGTGATGTGAAGGATGTTTTATTACTTGATGTTACTCCTCTTTCACTAGGGATTGAAACACTGGGTAGTGTTTGCACAAAATTAATTGAAAGAAATACAACAATTCCGACGAAAAAAAGCCAAGTGTTTTCAACCGCTGCAGATAACCAGTCAGCAGTAACGATTAGAGTTTTGCAGGGTGAACGCCAGATGGCTAATGACAATGTTGAATTAGGTCAGTTTAATTTAGAAGGCATTCCTCCTGCACCGCGTGGTATTCCGCAGATCGAAGTTGGCTTTGATATTGACGCTAACGGGATTGTGCATGTATCGGCAAAAGATCTTGGGACAGGAAAAGAACAGTCTATAAGAATTACTGCTCCGAAAAAACTATCCAAAGAAGAGATTGAAAAAATGGTTAAAGATGCAGAACAATTTGCCGAAGCTGATGCTAAGAAAAAAGAAGAAGTAGAATCTCGTAATCAGGCAGAACAGCTTGTTTATGCTACAGAAAAATCTCTAAAGGATTATGGGGATAAGGTTAGTGCGGAGGAGAAGGAAGCTATTGAAAAGAAAACAGCTGAATTAAAAGAAGCGTTAAAAGGAACTGATATTGAGGCGATAAAGAAAACACAGGAAGAACTAGGCAAAGCTTCGCATAAGTTAGCAGAAGCAGTTTATAAAGCTCAGGCGGAACAACAGCAGCAACAGCAACAGGCTGCTGGAGCTGATGCCGGAGCGCAGGCGCAACAGCAGGAACAGTCTCAGGCAGAAGAAGATGCAAAAAAGCCGGAAGATGTAGTTGACGCTGAATACAAGGTAGAAGAAGAAAAATGAGCAAGCTAATAGCTAATAGTCAATAGCTAATAGTCAATAATCAATAACCAATAATCAATTAGCCATAAGCCATTAGCTATAGACTGGAAAATATGACGAAAAGAGACTATTACGAAATATTGGGTGTAAGTAAAACTGCATCAGTGGATGAGATAAAAAAATCATACCGTAAATTGGCGATGAAATATCATCCGGATCGTGTGTCTGAGGATAAACGTAAAGAAGCAGAAGAACAGTTTAAGGAAATATCTGAGTCATATGCAATCTTGTCCGATCAGGATAAGCGTTCAAAATACGATCAATTCGGACATGCCGGAATAAACAATCAATACTCATCAGAAGATATTTTCCGCGGAACTGATTTTGGTTCGATTTTTGAAGACTTTGGCGGTGGCGGTGGTATTTTTGAAGAACTGTTTTCCGGGTTTGGCGGAGGAGGCGGCAGAAGGCGCCAAGGACCTAGGCGTGGAGCAGATCTTGAATATCCGCTGAATATAACATTTGAAGAAGCAGCTGTAGGTATAGAGAAGAAGTTTTCCATAAGGCGCAAAGAAACCTGTAATACATGCAACGGCGAAGGTGCTCAGCCTGGTACAAAGAAAGCTACATGTCTTGTTTGTCAGGGCAGCGGCCAGGTTTCGCAGTCTGCGGGATTTTTTAGTATTGCCCGCACTTGTGAAAGATGCCGTGGAGAAGGACAGATAATTGAAACGCCATGTAAGACTTGTAGAGGCGGTGGAACTGTTCCGGTAGATAGAAAAATACAAGTAAAGATTCCTGCAGGTGTAGATAGTGGAGCGCACTTGCGTGTGCGGGGAGAAGGTGAACCTGGCGCAAAAGGCGGACCTCGCGGAGATCTCTATGTAACTATTCGATTGAAAAAACATGATCTTTTTGAGCGGCATAATAGTGATGTATATTGCAAAGTTCCGGTTAGTTTTGTAAAAGCAGCTTTAGGCAGTGAAATTGAAGTTCCGACAATATATAAAGAAAAAATAAAGATGAAAGTTCCAGCTGGGACCCAAAGTGGCAAGATGTTTCGTTTGAGTGGTAAGGGGTTTCCTGATTTGCGCGGATATAATAAAGGAGATGCTTATGTAGTGGTTAATATCTCTGTGCCGACAAAGATCAATGCTCAACAAAAGAAATTACTGCTTGAATTCGCCAAGCTAAGCGGAGAAGACGTAACCCAGGGATCATTTACAGAAAAAATTAAGAAGGCTTTTAAGTGAAGATACAACTTAGGGGAGTTTTTACGAAAGTAAGTTGTATATTACTATGTGTTAACAAAAACAGAGTCTTTGACATCACAAAAACACGTCTTTGCGCTAAGTCCGCAGCGGCATCGTGCCTTGCGGCCGCGCGTCTCGCCTATTTTTACATCCGTGTAAAAATTACGGCTCAAAGCGCCGCTTAAAGAGAATTTTTGTGCTATCTATTATTAAGTTTACTTTGTTAGAATAGTTATGGTTTATCTTTGATTTTTAAATGTATTAACCGGAGGTTAATTTTGCCAACATATGATTATGATTGTGATAAATGCGGAGTGTTTGAAGTTTTTCAGATGATGTCAGCTGAAAAATTCACAGAGTGTCCTCAATGCGGCTCTAAGAAAATTAAGCGTTTGATTGGAGCAGGTATGGGTATTATTTTCAAAGGTACCGGATTTTACGAGACAGACTATAAACGCAAGGAAAACAAATCAAAAACTAAAGATATTGCTAATACAAATAAATCCGAAGCAAAAACTGAATCAAAGCCTGAGGCTAAATCTAAAGGCGAAACTGATTCTAAACCCAAACCAGCTGAATCAAAAAAACAAAATGATAAAAAATAAATTTGTTTATTATTGGATGCCGGTAATTATCTGGGCGGTACTTATTTTTATTGTCTCATCAATTTCGACTTTCCCTGAGTCGATCCAACCGGTCATCTCATTTGATAAATTCTGGCATACTGTAGAATATGGAATATTAGCTTTTTTCCTGGCGCGGGCCTTTAAAAATTCCTCCCGGGAAGATTTTAAGCGTAATTTCCGGCTACTTGCCATTATTTTTACCGTATTTTACGCTATTTCCGATGAATTCCACCAATCTTTTGTTCCTATGCGCACAGCCAGCATTATTGATGTATTGTTTGACAGCCTCGGTGCGGTATTGGGACACCTTATTGTGCGTAAATAGGGGGTTTCCATTTCCCCCTTAATCTGATACAATAAAAAGTTATTACAAATCATTAATAACTACTGACAGGAGATTCAAAATGGCTAATATTTCTCCGTTTCGCGGATTACGTTACAACACAAAAAAAATAAAGAATATCAATAAAGTATTTGCACCGCCGTATGATGTAATTTCTGAGGCAGAACGAGACAAGCTTTATAAACAGCATTCCAATAATGTGATTAAACTTATTCTCGGTAAGCAGTCTAAAAAAGACACGGTGAAGAATAATCGTTATACCCGGGCTAAAGCTGATTTTTTCCAGTGGATAGACGATGAAATTATGATTTTCGACGAAAAACCAAGCATTTATGTCTATACACAGGACTATACCTTTGAAGGTGTAAAGAAAAAAAGAATTGGGTTTGTCTCGTGTTTACGTTTTGACGATAAAGATGAAGGGTGCTTGCCGCATGAGCAGACATTAGCTAAGCCAAAAAAAGACAGAATTCAACTGATGCAGTCTGTAGAGGCAAACTTAAGCCCGATATTTTCTTTTTATATTGATAATAAAAATGCGATTGATACGGTTTTAAAACCTTATACTAGAAAGAAAGCCCTTATTGACTATACAGATAAAGATAATATTAGACATAAATTCTGGAAAGTAGATGATGTCAAGACGATCAGCAAAGTAAAGACTTTAATGAAGGGCAAGCGAGTGTTTATTGCTGACGGTCATCATCGGTATGAAGTATCCCGTTCTTACTATGAGCAAATGCGCAAAAAATCAAAAGCAGGCAATCATAATCAGGTAATGGTTTACTTTACAGGGTTTAATGAAGAAAATTTGAGTGTTATGCCTACTCATAGGCTGGTAAAAGGAGTGAAAAACCTTGATGCAAGGATGAAGGATATTGAAAAATACTTTACTAAAACCCCTTGCAAGAACTTAAATGACATGCTTGCCAAGCAAGCAAAGGAGAAGGGTTTTACATTGGGCATGTGTTTTAAGGGTAAGTTTAATGTATTGACGATGAAAGATAATGTCTTACTTAACCGCTTAATGCGCAAGTCTCCCTCTCAGTGGAAAAAGCTTGATGTAGCAATGTTAAATAAAGTAGTGTTTGAACATATTTTTAAACTAAACGCTTCTCAAAAAGAAGAGAAGATCAGCTATACTCGTGATGCTCAGTTTGCGGCAACCGCGGTTAAAAAGAAACTGGCTGATGTGGCCTTTTTCCCTAATCCAACCAAGGCAGACCAGGTGAAAAAGATAGCTTTGGCTAAATACCGCATGCCTCAAAAATCCACATATTTTTATCCTAAGCCTATAACGGGACTAGTGATACATAAGTTCTAATTTGATGGCATGGTAAGTTTTTGAACACCAGATCAAGTCAAAACCATTGTTTTCAAGGGCCAGAACGATGGATACAATATTATATAATACTATATCCGCCACCCGGTTTTTCAAGAAATTAGTAGTATTTAATATATTGACATAATTTTTATTACTAGTATAATATTGTTCAATGAGTGAACATAAATTGAATGAAGATACTTTAAAGATCATAAAAGAAATAGAGTCTTGCTCAACTCTCAACCAACGTTTTCTGTCTACGAAACTTGGCATATCATTAGGTAAAACCAATTACCTATTAAAAGAACTTATCAAAAAGGGTTTAGTCAAAATCCATAATTTTTCTCATGGTAAAAATAAAATCATCAAAGTAGGATATAGTCTTACTCCAAAAGGAATAGAAGAAAGACTGCGTCTTACATATCACTTTCTAAAGAGAAAAGAATTAGAGTATGACCAGCTTAAAAAAGAATGGGAAGATATGACTAAAGGGGTTCAAATTTATCAGGAAAATAAAGAAGCTGTAGAGTTGTGATGGTTAAGGGGGAGCTAAAAAATGGAAAAACAGAACATAATCTTAGTTGGCGGCGGCGGACATTGCCGGGCTTGTATTGATGTTATTGAGGCGCAATTCAGATACAGAATTGTTGGGATAGTTGATGCCAAAGAAATGATGCATAAGAAGGTTTTAGGGTATGAAATCATTGGTTGCGAGCAGGATTTGCCGAAATTACTTGATGGTTGTGACAATTTTTTTATCACAGTCGGGCAGATTAAAACTGCCGATGTAAGGATAGAGAAGTTTGAATATTTGAAAAAATTAGGAGCGAAATTCCCGGTAATAATATCCCCTTCTGCCTATGTAGCTGATTCTGCTCGGATTAGTGAGGGGACAATAGTAATGCATGGTGCGGTTGTAAATGCGCAGGCAGTGGTTGGGAAAAATTCCATTAGTAATACTGGAGCGATAATAGAACATGATGCAAGTATCGGTGATTATTGTCACATAGCAACCGGAGCAGTTGTGAATGGAGAATGTGTTATCGGAGAACGAGTGTTTATTGGGAGTAATAGTGTTATTTCAAATGGCGTTAATGTTGAGAGTAATGTTGTGATTGGTGCAGGTTCCACAGTTATTAAAAGCATTCTTGAGTCGGGAACATATGTGGGCAATCCAGCTAGAAAAGTGAATGGTTAATACTAAAGGAGTAAGCAATGTTGAATAAAAAAACAATTCTTATTACCGGAGGCACCGGATCTTTTGGGAAAAAGTGCACGGAAATCATCCTAAATAAATATAAGCCTAAAAAATTAATAATTTTCAGTCGTGATGAACTGAAACAATTTGAAATGGCTCAAATGTTTTCGGATAAAAAATATCCCTGCATGCGGTATTTTATCGGTGATGTGCGAGATAGTGAGCGTTTGTTAAGGGCTTTTAGCGGTGTTGATTATGTTATACATGCTGCAGCGCTTAAGCATGTTCCAGCTTGTGAATACAATCCCTTTGAAGCAGTAAAAACCAATATTTTGGGAGCTGAGAACATAATTAATGCTGCGATTAATTGCGGTGTAAAAAAAGTTATTGCGTTAAGCACAGATAAGGCGGCTAATCCGGTGAATTTATATGGTGCTAGTAAACTTTGTTCGGATAAGCTGTTCATTGCGGGTAATTCATACTCGGGACGGCATAAAGCGATTTTTAGTGTGGTTCGCTATGGCAATGTTATGGGTAGTCGCGGAAGTGTGATCCCATTTTTTTTAAAGCTGAAAAAAACAGGTACTCTCCCGATAACTGATCCTCGAATGACAAGATTTTGGATTACCTTGGAACAGGGGGTTGTGTTTGTTCTTAACTGTTTTGACCAAATGGTCGGAGGAGAATTATTTGTTCCAAAAATTCCAAGCATGAATATTCTGGATCTTGCCAAGGCTATTGCGCCAAAATGCAAGACAAAAATTGTGGGGATCAGGCCCGGGGAAAAACTGCATGAGATTATGGTCCCGAGAGATGAAGCAAGAACAACACTGGAATATAAGGATCATTATATAATTCAGCCGGATTTGAGGTTTTTCTCAAATAGATTTAAAAAAAATAACGGCAAGCCGGTTGTTAATGATTTCGAGTACAATTCAAATACAAATAAATGGTGGCTTACAATAGATGAATTGAAAAGTATGGTGAGGAGTTTATGATTCCATATGGCCGTCAATTAATAGATGATGAAGATATCAAATGTGTTATTGATGTTCTTCAATCCGACTGGCTTACCACGGGCCCGAAGATTGCTGAATTCGAAAAAGAGTTTGCTAAATCGGTAGGGGCAAAGTATGCGGTAGCTGTAAGTAGCGGTACGGCAGCTTTGCATGCGGCGATGCATGCTATTGGCATTAAAAAAAATGATGAGGTTATCGTGCCGGCTATAAGTTTTGCGGTAAGCGCTAATTGTGTAGTGTTTCAAGGAGGAAGGCCTGTTTTTGCTGATGTGGAAGCTGATACACTATTGCTTAATCCGGCTGAAGTTGAGAAAAAAATTACGAATAATACAAAAGCAATCATTGCTGTTGATTATGCCGGGCAGCCTTGCGATTATGATAAATTGAGGGATATAGCCAAAAAGAATAATCTTTTACTTATAGATGATGCTTGCCACGCTCTCGGGGCTGTTTATAAAAATTGCCGGGTAGGGAGTATAGCGGATTTGAATATATTTAGTTTTCACCCGGTAAAGCACATAACCTGTGGTGAAGGCGGCATGATAACTACGGATGATTCTGCCTATGCCAAAAAAATGCGTATATTCCGTAATCATGGGATTGCCACAGACCATCATCAAAGGCAGGCTCAAGGATCATGGTATTATGAAATGGTTGATCTTGGCTATAATTATAGAATAACTGATTTTCAATGTGCATTGGGTTTGAGTCAATTATTAAAATTACCTGACTGGCTTGTTCATAGACGGGAAATAGCCGCTTATTATGATGAAAGTTTTTCAGGTATTGAAGCCGTGACGCCTTTGACGGTAAAAAATTATGTGGAGCATGCCTATCATCTTTATGTGGTTAAATTTGACACAAAAAAAATGAATAGAGACAGAAAAGATATTTTTCATAGTTTGAGAGAGGAAGGTATAGGCGTAAATGTTCATTATATTCCTATTTATCTGCATCCTTTTTATCAGAAAACTTTTGGTACAAATAGAGGATTATGTCCTATAGCTGAAGCTGCTTATGACCAGATCATTTCTTTGCCTATGTATAATGGATTAAGTCAGGGGGATGCGGAAAAAGTGGTAAAGGCAGTAAAAAAAGTAGCGTTGTAAGCAAGAGAATCTTAATAATATAAAAGTGTATGTTTTATGCAGGAGGAGTTGTTATGCAGAAAAATATTTTGGGTCCAGTAGATCAGTTTTATTTAATTGGAGGAGGAAGGCTTCTTTTTGAATTATCTGTTTGGCTAAAGTCCCAAGGAATTAAGGGGAGCATTATTGCTGCTGAGCGTCATGCGAAAGAAGAAGTTCTTGAGGATGATAGGACCTTAGAGCAATTAGCGAAAGAAGCACAGATAGAGATACATATAATAGAAGATATAAATAATATTCCCGATAATTCTAAAAGGATCAATTTTACGGATACAAGCTTTGCTCTTTCTCTAGGCGCTGCGTGGATATTTAAAGAGCAGACAATAGAGAAACTTTTTAAAAACAGGTTGTTTAATTTGCATGGGTCAAGGCTGCCTCAATATCGTGGTGGTGGGGGCTTTTCTTGGCAGATATTACGAGGCAATCGCTTGGGGTTTTGTCTGATCCATTTTATAGATGGGGGTGTAGATACAGGCAATATTTTAAAATATGAGGAGTTCTTATATCCTGCAGATTGTAGGATACCTTTAGATTACGAAGAGTGTTATAGAAAAAACAATCTAGAATTTATGCAGAAGCTATTTAAAAAATTAGTGAAAGGGTCCATAACATTTCAACCAGTAGCACAACAGGAATATTTTTCTGCTTATTGGCCTAGATTGCATTCGCCGACACATTCCTGGATTGACTGGTCAATGCCTTTAAATGAGTTAGATAGATTTATTTGTGCTTTTGATGATCCCTATTGTGGAGCGCAAACTACTAGTGACGGGTCTTTGGTTTACTTAAAAAAGACTATGACAGATAATAATGATGGTAATTTTCATCCATTTCAATATGGTTTAGTTTACCGAAATAATGGGAAATGGCTTTCTGTTGCTGCAAATGGTGGGACTATTATTATCCAAAGTGTTACCGGCAAGGATGGACAGGATTTGATTAGATCGATTAAGTCGGGTGACAGATTTTTTACTCCTGTCGAAAAACTTGAAGAAGCTTGTAGTCAACGTATCTTTTATACCCCTAGGGGATTATGCGAAGGAAGGAAGCCTTAGAGGCGTTCACAAGACGGAGGATATAATGAATAATACTAAAAATCTTAATATGCAGGAGCGTGCAAAAAAACGTATGCCTGGGATGACGCAGCTTCTTTCTAAAAGGCCGGATCAGTTTTCTTTGGGTGTTTGGCCGGGATATTATAGTAAAGCAAAAGGTGCAGAGGTATGGGATCTGGATGGGAATAAATATTTGGATATGAGTATTGGTGGTATTGGAGCTAATATTCTTGGTTTTGCTGATGATGATGTTAACGCGGCGGTTTATAAGGCAATTAAAAATGGATCAAGTTCCTCTCTTAATTCTCCGGAAGAAGTAGAGCTTTCTGAATTGCTTTGCGAGATTCATCCCTGGGCGGATAAGGTCAGATATGCGCGTACCGGGGGAGAGGCAATGGCTGTTGCAGTCAGAATTGCCAGGGCGTCTACTGGCCGGGATAAAGTCGCCTTTTGTGGTTACCATGGCTGGCATGATTGGTATCTTTCGGCTAATTTAGGCACTGAGAATGCATTAGGGGAACATCTTCTCTCTGGATTGGATCCTTTGGGAGTACCAAAAGGTCTTACTGGGACGTCTTTTCCGTTTACTTATAATAAAATAGAAGAGCTTAGGGATATTGTTGCCAAGCATGGCAATGAAATAGCGGCAATAGTTATGGAACCGATACGAGATGATGCGCCTGATGCTGATTTTGTTGACGAAGTACGGGCTATTGCCGATAAAATAAAAACGGTTTTGGTCATTGATGAAATTTCTGCCGGATTTCGTTTAAATACCGGAGGCTCACACCTGCTTTATAATATAAAACCGGATATAGCGGTTTTTTCAAAAGCCTTGGGTAATGGCTTTCCTGTAGCGGCTATTATCGGAAAAGAAAAAGTTATGGATGCTGCGCAAAAAACATTTATAAGCAGCACAATGTGGACAGAGTGTATTGGACCAACAGCTGCATTGGCAACAATTAAAAAACATAAAGCATGTAATGTGGCTGAGCATCTTATTTCTATTGGAAGTAGTGTTCAGGAAGGATGGAAAACACTTTCTAAAAAACATGGCCTAAAAATTCATGTAGGAGGAATTGCTCCTATTAGTCATTTTTCTTTTGAATATAATAATGCCATGGTTTTAAAAGCATTTTTTGTTCAGTTGATGCTAGAGAGAGGATTTTTGGCTTCTACTTTATTTTATTCTATGTATGCGCATCAAACGGCGCATGTTAACAGTTATCTACAGTCAGTTGATGAGGTATTCGCTATTATTGCAAATGCAAATCAAAAAGGAGAAGTAGAGACTAAATTAAAAGGCAAACCAGCAACTGCCGGTTTTAAGCGGATTACATAGAGTGAAGGGTTTTATTATATGAACGAATCTTCTTGTTCGATAGTTTTAGGTACCGTACAGCTTGGTTTTTCTTATGGGATAGCTAATAAAACAGGCCAGCCGGATCAGGAAACAGTCAATAACATTGTGCGTATAGCCTGGAAACAGGGTATAAGAGAGTTTGATACGGCTCAGGATTATGGAGTAAGCGAGCAGGTTCTTGGGATTGCTTTTGAAAAACTGGGTATATCATCGCAGGCAAGGGTTATCAGTAAGATAGATCCTGAAATAGATCATTGTGATCGGGAAGTGATGGTTAAAGCAGTTGAAACATCTTTGACAAAAATGTGTATACCAAATCTTTTTGGCTTAATGCTACACAAAGAAGAATTGTTGGAACAATGGTCAAAAGGATTAAAAGATATATTTCTTGGATTTAGAACTTCAGGAAAAGTTAAAAAACTGGGGGTGTCTGTGTATTCACCGGATAAAGCGGAAGAGGCTTTGAATCTAGAAGGGATTGATCTCGTACAGATTCCCTCCAATATCCTGGATAGAAGATTTGAAAGAAAAAATATTTTTGAGCTCGCTAATACGAAAAAAAAACAGATTTATATAAGAAGTGTTTTTTTACAGGGTCTTATCCTTATGGGAGAGGGAGAAATCCCTGACTATATGCTTTTCGCAAAACCAATTATTGATAAGATAAAGCAGCTTTCTTTAAAGTTGAATATGTCTAAACAGGAGCTGGCTTTATTATATTTAAAACAAAAAGCTCCTGATGCAAAACTGGTTATCGGATCAGAAACAAGTCAACAGGTCATGAAAAATGTTGATTGCTGGAGGAAAGATGCTTCGAAGGAGCTGGTTTCATCTGTATCAGAGACCTTTGACCAGGTGGATGAAAAGATTCTTAATCCGTCGTTATGGAGAAGTAAATCATGATAATTACGTTTATTCAGGCCAGAATGTCTTCAACCCGTTTTCCGGGTAAAGTGCTTAAACATATACTGGGCAAACCAATCCTGCAATTACAGATTGAGAGAGCCCGGGCCTGTAAAACCGTAGACAAAGTAGTTGTGCTTACCAGTATTTCTGAAGATGACCGGCCGATTGTGGATATGTGTAAAAAGATTAATGTGGATTTTTTTTGCGGCAGTCTGGAAAATGTTTTGGATAGATTTTATCAGGCGGCAGTAAAGTTTAAACCGGATCATATTATTCGCCTGACAGGAGATTGCCCTTTAATTGATGCCAAAGTTATTGATGATATGGTTAAGCTCTATTTAAAAGAAGAAGGAGATTATGGTACCAATTGTGTTCCCGTAACTTATCCGGATGGATTAGATGCGGAGATTCTTACATTTAAAGCACTTCAAGTCGCGCATACTGAGGCAGTGCTTCCGTCTCATCTGGAGCATTTAAGCCTCTTTTTTGAGGAACAGTCGGAGCGTTTTAAAATAGTGAATTTGGCAAATAATACTGATCTTTCTTCGCTGCGCTGGACAGTAGACGAATCAGAGGATTTCGAATTTGTAAAGGCAATATTTGAGGAACTCTATCCTAAAAAACCCTTATTTTGCATGCAGGATGTTCTGGACTTGCTCAAAAGAAGGCCTGAGCTGATTTTGCTTAATAATCGTTTTAACAGGAATGAGGGGCTGTTTAAATCAAAAGAACAAGATAATGTTTTTCTTGAAGGGAAAACTTCAACTAATATGTCTAATACTGTTTCGATTTTATTCAGAGTGGATGTGTATGAAAAATTGGGGTTGGGACACTTGTCCCGGTGCAGGTCATTAATGGCGGCTTTTTTGCATTACTCCGAATGTCAATTTGCGGTATTAAGCAATAATGAAACAGTGGTTAGAGAGTTTATCCCAAATATTGCGTTTGATTTTTACCATAACCGTAATGAACTGAAAAATACTAATTTTGATATTCTAATAGTGGATGTGCCTGATATCGCGTCTGGAGAAGATGAAGATTTCCGGGGAGTGGCAAAATTAGTTGTTTGTATCGAGGATGCAGGCCGGGGCTTAAGTTATCAGAATATTCTTATTCGTCCGAATCTGCTTAATTTACCGATAAGTCCTAATCTGAAAATAGCAAAGAATAATTACTGGTCGGGACGGGATTATATAATTTTGCATAATGATTTTGCGAAACAGGTTGTTCGTAACGATGTGCCTAAAGAAAAAGCCGAAGAGTTACTGCTCTGTTTCGGCGGTAGTGACCCTTGTGGATTGACTTTACGTGCAATACCGCTGTTTAAAGAGCTTGAAGGTAATATTAGTTTTCATGTAGTGATTGGTCCAGCATTTTCATGGAAGGATGAGGTTTCTTCTATAATCAATGATGATGCTCGTTTTCATTTAAGCATTAACTGCCAGAATATGGCAGAACATTTTTCTAAAGCGGATATCGCTTTAATTAGCGGAGGCACAATGCTCTATGAGGCTTGTGCGATGGGAACACCTGCGTTAGTTTTTTCGCAAAACCAAGAGCAGGAGATTGAAGCCAAAATATGCCAGGCAGCAGGGGCGGTTGCGAGCCTTGGTGTAAGTAAGTCTGTTTCAGATGATAAAATTTTTAGTGCGGTAAAGAAAATTATCAGGGATACCGATTTGCGGTTGAATATGGCAAAAGCAGGGCCTAAAATTGTATCCTCTGACGGAGCCGCGCACATTGTGTCTAGTTTACTTAAATATATCAAAAAAGAGAGCATAAAATGATTGTCGTGATTATGCAACCGACATATCTGTCCTGGTCGGGTTATTTTGACATGATGGATAATGCTGATGTGTTTGTCCTCCTGGATACAGTGCAGTTTGAAAAACAGGCATGGCAGCAGCGTAATCGAATTAAAATCACAGAAGGTCAGTCTAAATGGCTAACTGTTCCGGTAGTGCAAAATCTGGGGCAGAAAATAAGCGATGTCCAAATCAAAAACTCAGAACCCTGGAGCAGGAAACACTGGGGAACAATAGAGCAATTTTATAAACAAACAGAGTATTGGAAAACATATAAAGAAGATTTGGCGCAGATATATTTAAAGGATTGGGATAAGCTTGCTGAGTTAAATATCGCTTTGATAAATTTCCTTAAAGAAAAATTTAATATTTCAACTAAGCTGCTCAGAGCATCGCAGCTACAGGTTTCAGGTGAAAAAGTCAGGTTATTAGTAGACATTTGCCATGATTTAAAAGCAGATGTCTATATGTCAACACCGCGCGCTGCTGATTATCTAGAGCATAACAATATTTTTGCTGAAGAGGGGATTGCTTTGAAGTACCATCAGTACGAACCTTCTATATATAGGCAGCTGCATGGAAAGTTTTTGCCCTATATGTCAGCACTTGATCTACTGTTAAATGAAGGGCCGAGAAGTCTTGAGATTATCCGCTCCGGGCGGATTAGAGGTTGAACAGCCTGCAAATATTAAAAAGGAAAAAATGAACAAAAGAACATACATTGTAGCGACTATAAGAGAATGGAATATTTCTGCTTTCAAAGATGTTATAAGTAAGTATCCAGGTACCTGGCATTTGATAACAGATAAAAAAGAATTAACAATTAAAAGAATAAAACAGATAAAACCGCGGTATATTTTCTTCCCTCATTGGAGTTTTAAGGTGCCGAATGTGATAACAGAGTTTAGCGAATGTGTTTGTTTCCATGAGACAGAGGTGCCTTTTGGACGCGGGGGCAGCCCCATACAAAATCTGATTATGCGGGGATATGAAAAGACAAAAATATCCGCTTTAAAAATGACAAAAAAATTAGATGCAGGACCTGTGTATCTAAGAAGAGATTTAGGATTAGATGGACTGGCGGAAGAAATTTTCATAAGGTCTTCAAAAATAATAGCTGGAATGATAAAAGAGATAATTCATAAAGAACCGTTACCTAAGGCACAGAAAGGAGAAATCGTGGTGTTTAAAAGGCGTACCCCGGAACAAAGTGTTATGACTAAAAAGCTGAAGAGTTTAGATGAAGTGTTTGATTTTTTACGGATGCTAGATGTCGCGGAATATCCCCGGGCATTTTTTGAGCGTGATGGATTAAGGTATGAGTTTTCCAGGCCGGCGCTTAGAACAAGCGCTATTGAAGCCGATGTTCGCATTACAAAGTGTAAAAACAGGAGCAAGAAATGATCTTAGAAAATTATAATAAAATATTAACGTTTTTCGCTCATCCTGATGATGAGACCTTGGCCGCCGGAGCTACTATTTCCAGGCTTAGCAGTTTAGGCGCAAAGGTGCATATAGCTATTCCTGCAACAGGTATTCACGGGCGTCGAAATTCATCCTCAAGGCAGTCAAGAAATAATGAACTTGCTAAATTAAGAAAAGATTGTCAAAAAGCCTGTGCCGCGTTGGGTGTTGATAATAAGCATATTTATCTGGGAGAATTTGCCGATAATGAAATGGACAAGAGTTCGTTGCTTGAAGTTATTAACTGGTTTGAAGACATAATTGCTAAGGTTAAGCCGGATTTGATTCTTACTCATCATCGGTATTGCACGAACATAGATCATCAGTACTCTCATCAGGCCGCGATAGTTGCTTCAAGGCCGGCGGCAAACAGTCATATTCCGATATTATGCGGAGAGGTTCCCAGCAGCACAGGATATCTAAAGCCTGTTCAATGGGAGCCGAATTTATATGTTGAAGTAACCGAAAAGAATGTAGAAGCAAAAATCTGCGCGATGCAGTTATATGAAGGGGAGGCTCGTCCGGATCCTCATCCCCGGTCACCGGAGGTATTAAAGGCTTTGGCAAAAGTGCGCGGTTCTGAATCCGGATTTATGTTCGCGGAAGCATTTATGATCCAGCGCATATTTAGCTGAGAGAAAGCACAAAAAATTCATGTATATAACTATAAACAATAGAAAGATTGGGAAAGGTAAGACTGTATATATTATTGCTGAGTTGTCGGCTAATCATAATCAAAGCAT
This sequence comes from PVC group bacterium, assembly GCA_024231215.1. Taxonomy (GTDB): domain Bacteria; phylum Omnitrophota; class Gorgyraeia; order B26-G9; family B26-G9; genus JAAEQR01. The sequence goes on from JAAEQR010000195.1 coordinate 157,634, forward strand.
AGATAAAGCTATAAAGCTGATCGAAGTAGCCAAGCAGGCAGGTGCTGATGCCGTAAAAATACAGACTTATACCGCTGATACCATGACCATTGATTCTGATAAAGAATGGTTTCAGATCAAAGGGACAATTTGGGAAGGGAATAATCTATATAAATTATATCAGGAGGCATTTACTCCTTGGGAATGGCAGTCACAGTTAAAACAAGTTAGCGAGAAGCTGGGGCTTGATTTCTTTTCTACCCCGTTTGATGTTACGGCAGTGGATTTTTTGCAGGGATTGAATGTCCCGGCATATAAGATTGCTTCATTTGAGCTTGTGGATATCCCGCTGTTGAAAAAGATTGCGATTACTGGTAAGCCGGTGATTATGTCTACAGGAATGGCGACTCTAGAAGAAATAGACGAGGCAGTACAGACGCTTGTCTTAGCGGGTAATAAACAGCTGGTATTGCTCAAATGCACAAGCGCATATCCGGCAGCTGCCCAAGAGATGAACTTAAATGCCATTAGCTATATTTCAGAGAAATACAAAGTACCGGTTGGTCTTTCCGATCATACACTGGGCAGCGCTGTTGCTGTGGCTGCGGTTGCGTTAGGGGCATGTATTATTGAAAAACATCTCACCTTGACCCGCAAAGATCCGGGGCCTGATGCGACGTTTTCAATGGAACCCGCGGAATTTAAATCTATGGTTGATGATATAAGAATCGTAGAAAAGGCCTTGGGGAAAGTATCTTTTGAAGTGACGGAAAAGGAGAAAGAAAATCGTGTATTCCGCCGGTCATTGTTTGTAGTTAAAGATATTAAAAAAGGCGAGACTTTTTCTGCAAAAAATATACGTTCCATACGGCCGGGGCATGGATTGCACACAAGATATTTAGAGCAAATTTTAGACAAAAAAGCAGTCAAAGACATAGAAAAAGGGACGCCGCTGAACTGGAATTTAGTGGAAGGGTGTAATCGGGATGAGAAAGGCAGAGCATAAATGATAAATGTTAATACACGAAACATCTCTCCGGAGGTTGCAGGTACGGATAAGCAACTGGGGCTGGTATTTAATGATAAAAAGTGGATTGAATACCGTAGAAAATGGGATGAAAACCCTAAACAGGGAATTGTGGAAAAGGTTCCATTGCAGATTGATCTATTTGCGGTTGATATATGCAATTTAAAATGCCCGATGTGTCCAAGGCAGGCATTTATCCCCGGAAAAGGATATATGGATACAAAATCAATAAAGAGAATCCTGGATCAGGGGGCAGAGCATGGATTATGTGCCTTTAATTTTTCCGGATTGGGTGAGCCGACCTTACATCCTGATGTGTTGGAAATTATCAGATATGCAAAGGAAAAAGGTGTTGTTGATGTGAATATGCATACAAATGGAACGCGTTTAGGCGCTGAATTCAATAAAAAGCTGCTTGAATCAGGGCTGGACAGGCTTATTGTTTCGCTTGATAGTGCGGATAAACAAAGATATGAGAGTATTCGTATAGGAGCAAGCTTTGAAAAGGTTTATGCCGGGGTTGAGGATTTGATTAAACAACGAAATGACCATAAGAGTGCAAGATTGCATATTAAAGCTAACTTTATAGAAATGGATGAAAAAGATGATACTGAAAAAAATAAGTTTATAACGTATTGGAAGGGCAAGGTCGATAGGATCGCAGTGTTGCGTTATCTTGATTGTAAGGATGTGGAGAGGCTTTTTTGGAAAGAAAACTATGTTCAGGATAATGATTTTTGTTGTCCTGAACTATGGCGCAGATTGATAATCCTGAGTGATGGCACGGCAACTCTTTGCCCCAGAGATATGCAAAAGCATCATATAATCGGAAATGTCAACGACAAAACCATTTCAGAGATATGGACAGGGGAAAAGATTCAAAAGATTAGAGATATGCACCGGAAAGGTTGTTTTAAAGAGCTGGGTTTTTGTGCGGATTGTCCTGATTCTTATGATAAAAAGAAAGATGAGCAGAAAAAATGAAAAGGAATTGGAAAATAAAATCAGGGGTTTTAACAAAGATAAAAAATCTTTATAAAAAAGGTGGATTAAATCCCAGGTTTTATGCGTATCGCTATTGTTTCAATAGCTATCCTGATAATTTCAAGATCAGCAAATATCCATTTGATATAATTGCGGAGGCTTCTAATGTTTGCAACCTGAGATGCTCCATGTGCTTTCAGGTCGATGATGAACTTCCGGTTCGGACAACGACAAAAGTTCCTTTCATGAAGATGAATTTGTTTAAAAAAATTACTGATGAATGTGCGAAATATAAGGTACCTGCTTTAAAATTAAGTTGGCGGGGTGAGCCAATGTTAAATGAAAACTTCACAGAAATGATCAGATATGCAAAATCCAAAGGGATCTTAGAGGTTACGTCTTTAACTAATGCGACATTAATGCATGAAAATATTTGCCGGGAAATTGTATCTGCAAAAATGGATCAGATTGTTATTTCCATAGATGGTTTTACAAAAGAGACATATGAAAAAATCAGGATTGGTGCTGATTATGACGTTGTGTGTAATAATATAAAAAATTTACTTAAAATAAGAGGAAAGTCAAACAAGCCTTTTATTAGATTGCAATATACGGAATCTGATATAAATAAGCATGAAACAGAGAGATTTTATCATTATTGGAAAGATAAGGTCGATGAAATAACTGTGTCGTATTGTCAGGATTTTGGCTCTACTGAGAAGATTGATCCCGAGGATATTCCGGCACATAGCTTTGTTTGCAAACAGCCTTTTCAGCGCTTGGTTATTATGACTGACGGGACTGTTTGTGTTTGCGCTACAGATGTTATGGGTGAAATTTCAATAGGCAATATCCAGGACTCAAAGCTTATAGATTTATGGAATTGTTCTAAAATTAATGAGCTTCGCCAACAGCATAAGGCAGGGAAATATCAGCATAATCCAATGTGTCGTATTTGCGTGCATAATGTATTCATGGCCAACAAAAATGCGGGTCTTTCTGTTAAATAATCTTAATGTAAGAAATTAAATCAGGCAATGACCAATAAATGGATAATAGGCTTTATATTTTAGATAAGAAATATCGAAATGTATTTATAACTCAGAATCGGGATAGTTGGAATGTTTGTCCTTTTGAATTTGATAAAGATAAAGATTTGGTTCTTTCTTTCGACTTTGCAGTTGTTAATGAAGTCAGACAGACAGGGGGGCAGGCTTATTATATTGATCATCTGGTAAATAGCCAATTGATGGAAGAATATAATCACAAAATGTATGAATTTTTTGCTAAATGGCATAAAAATTTATTAGGCAAGGATATTTTTAGCTATAAAGGTATGGATGTTGCGAGTGCCTTTAGGATCGAAATATGGAATGATCTTACTTTTTATATGCGGATATTAGTCAATCTACATGAATTGTTCAAAAAAATCAAGCCTGAGAATGTGTATGTGGGAATAGAGAATCAAATAGTTAGGGAGGTTATTGGGGGGCTTAATATTAAGGTTGTTTTCTGGAATGCGCCAGAAAACAAAAACAGTACTGAATATTATTTCCCGATTTTTAGATGGATGGATGAAGCTCTGCACCCTGCTGATTTTAAACACAAGGTTAGGTTGTTTGTTTTTAAGATATTTGGATCAATATCAAGTTTTATTAAAAAAATCAAGTTTAATAAAAATAAAAAGCAGATATATGTTGAGTGGTATCATCCGACAAATGACATAATTAGAGAGTTGAAAAGGGAAAATAAGGTTGAAATAGTTCGCAGTGGGTTTAATTGTATCCAGGATATGTTTAACAGTGTGTATTTACCGGCAGCTAGTTTCTCGGGCAGCAGATGCTATAAGCTTGAGACAGAGAAAATGCTTAAAAATTTTGATAAGGAAAAATGCGCGACATTAAGTATTGATGACATTGATATGAGTAATGAGATTTATAAGTTGATCATTAAAAGAGTTTCACCTTTAATCCCTAGATCTTTACTGACTGTAGACATTATAATGAAGTTTTTTGCAAAAAAAAAGCTGAGTCTTATGATTACGGTTGCAAGTATTGGGCTTATAAATAGATTGATGATTAATTACTGCATCAAGGCAGATATACCTGTGTATATGATTATTAACGGCTGGCTGGGCAATTCTTTTCTTGATGAAGCTAAAGATGGTACATGGATAAATTCTTATAGTGAATCCGTTAAGAAAAATTATTTTAAGGGTATGAAAAATGTTATTTGTTTAGGAGATCCTAGGATGGATAAATATGTTAATTGTCTTAAAAAAAAATATAGTGACTATGAAAATCCGACTATTGGTATCGGGGCAGCCGGATTTACTAATGTTGATTTGAATTGTTATGTAGCAATTGAATGGGAGTTTTTAAATGATATAATGCAGGTTTGTAAAAAAATAATAACCTCTGGCAAAAAGATGAGTATTATAATAAAAGTTCGTCAAAACGGTTATATACAGCAATATCGGAATTTTCTGGACGAGTATTATTCTGATGTACCAGTCGTTCTTGAGGATTCGGTCTCGATAGAAGAAGTATATAAAAAAGCTGATTTTTTTATATCCATTTATTCTCAAAGCTTATTCGAGGCATCCTGTTATGGATTGCCGGTTTTGTATTATAAAAATGATACTCAGTATTTTGACCCTCCCTTTGACGGTAATTCTGAGCTTATTACGGCGATGACTCCGGATGATCTCAGGCAAAAGATCGAGGCTTTTTACAATAAAGATGCAATGTATGATAAATTTAAAGAAAAGAAAGTAATGGAAAAGTATATAGGATTGTTAGATGGACAAAATCTAAAGCGAAATATGGATTTTATATATTCTTTTATAGAAGATAAAAAACAGGCTCAGGCAAATTGAACGCTTTGAGTCGAAAACTACAATGTAAAGTGTTGATTTATGTCAATTAAAAAAAAATCAGTTTTTAAAATTCTTACAAATATTGTGACTTTGCTTGTCGGGTTAGTGACTCAAGGCATTATACCGCGTACTTTAGGGCCGGCAGCATATGGTAATTTTTCTTTTCTCACTAATTTTTTCTTTTCTATATGCGGTTTTCTGAATTTAAATTCATCAACTGTTTTTTTTACTAAATTATCACAGAGACCTAAAGCAAAAGGACTGATTCGTTTTTATATGCATTTTCTGGCTTTCATTGCGCTTATAATTGCCATTTTTTTGTCCGGAAGCATTGTCTTTGGTCTAAAATCTGTTTTTTGGCCAGGGCAGCGTACTGTATTTATAATTTTAGCTGCGATTTTGGGTGTTTTCACATTTTATGATATGGTTTTTAAAGATATGTGTGATGCATATGGGATTACTATAAAGGCTGAGCTTATTAAAATAGCTCTTAAGGTTATTGGATTGGGTCTAATCTTATTTTTGTTTTGGAAAAAGAGTCTTAATTTAGGAACTTATTTTTCTTATCACATATTTATTCTTTTGTCAACGATAGGTTTTCTTATTTTCCTTATACATAAAAGCGGCCACTCATTGTTCAGCGGATTTATCGCTAAAAAAGATGAGTTTGAACCTTATTATAAAGAGTTTTCTAAAGTATGCTTTCCTTTATTCTTTTTTTTGTCTCTAGCTCTAATTGGACAGATATTTGACCGCTGGTTTTTGCAGAAGTTTTCCGGAAGTGTTGATCAAGGGTATTATTCTTTTGCTTTTCAGGTAGGCAATCTTTGCATGCTTTTCACCAGTGCTATTATGCCTCTTGTTTTACGGGAACAGTCGATACATTTCGGAAATATGGATTTTGAAAAATTAAGAAATGTTTTCTCACGTTCTATAAGCATTTTGGTAGCTTTAACTGCTTTTATATGTTGTTTTCTCGCTGTGGAATCTCAGACAGTTATTAATATCTTTGCTGGAAAGGCTTATTCTGCTGCTTTTGTACCCATGGTATTAATGTGTTTGTTCCCAATTCATCGTACATACGGACAGTTGAATGGGAATTTCTTTTTTGCATCAGATAGAGTTCATATCTATCGAAATATAGGTATCGTATTCACGCTTTTGGGAGTTGTTTTTACTTTTTTCTTACTGGGACCTCAAAAATATGGAGGGTTTAATCTGGGAGCAAATGGACTTTCTTTTAAAATGATGGGATTGCAGGTGATCAGCGTTAATGTGCAGCTTTGGTTTAATGCAAAATACTTAAAATATTCTTTTAAAACACTTTTTTTGAATCAGATCGGGACGATAATTGTTTTTCTGGGCTTGTCGGGAATATCATCTGGCTTTGCAAGAGCGATATTCCCAAATTTAGCTCCAGTCATCCATTTTTGTTTAAGCGGGACAGTATACGTTATAATATGTTTTGTGGTTTTTAACTGTTGGCCGGAAACTATGGCTTTAAAGAAAACTGATGTTAATCAGTTAAATATATTTATCAAAGAGAAACTTGGCAAGTAAATTTATTGAGATTAATTTTTCTAGTGTTGGGTGCCGTAAGCATGAAATTACTGTTTAATTAAATTCAGTGGTAAGTTGATGAATACTTGTTTTTAGATGAAATATTAGTTGCGGGGATAAATATGAGAATTATCTGCAAGCTTTTTTAGGACCCTGTTATAATAGAACTGCTCTAAAGAGAAATAATCTGCTATAATGAAGGCATCAAAGAAAGAAGATGGGTAGAGTGATGGTGTTAATTGATATACTAAAAAATCTGAAAAAGTTAATTCGATTACTTATCGATTTAAGAAAAACACGAAAAAAATTCCCCACATGTCAGATTTATAACAGCACCATTATCGATTCTAACTCAGTATTAGGGGGATATAATTTGATATGTGAAAATGTAATAGCTATAAATTCCTATATAGGAGAGCATACTATTGTGCAAAAAAATACTACAATATTTAATTCAGAGATTGGTAAATTTTGCGGTATTGCTGCAAGATGTAGTGTGGGACAAGGAAGACATCAAACAACCTTTGTAAGTTCTCATCCAGCTTTTCATAGCAATCAAGAAATCCTGGTAAAATCTTTTCATGAAGAATCTGATAAGGTAATATCAAAGCGTACCTGTATTGGACATGATACTTATATTGGAGAAAATGCTATGATTATGGACGGCATTAAAGTTGGCATAGGGGCGGTAATAGGAATGGGGGCTGTTGTAATAGAAGATGTGCCAGATTATGCAATTGTTTTTGGGAATCCCGCTCGAATATATAAGTATCGTTTTGAAAAAGAGATAATAAAAAAACTTTTAGAAACTAAATGGTGGGATATGCCTGTAGAATTTTTTGAAAAAAATGGAAAATGTTTTAATAATCCCGAAACATTTTTTAAATGTCTAGATTTGTGAAATTAATAGACAAAGATTTTAATTAATTTATTCATTATATATACAATAAAATATTTAAATATAATGCATTTGTAACAAGGTAATAATATGAAAAAAAAGAGGTCTTTTTTAGAGATTCAAGAGATGCTTAGCAGCTCGGATATATCTAAATGCCCAATTTTGGAAATTGCAGTTCTTCGTAATGTGATTCTCGAACCTATAGAGCAGTACTTGAGATACGAAGCTTTTAAAATAGGATTTGCTGCCAATGTTAAATTGGGGGAATATGATAATATTTTTCAGGAGGCTGCTGGAGGTAATAATATATTATTTAGCAAAAATACAGATTGTGTTCTCATCTTTATGAAAATGGAAACAGTATCGTGGGATATCTCACGCAACTTTGCCGTACTTAAAGCTTCTCAAATTAGCGATGAAATTGAGCGTATTAAGGGTTATGTTGTTAACATCCTTAAAGGTATTCGATTGCAGTCCAATGCTATGATTTTGTGGCATGGTTTTGAATATTTGATTAACCCAAGCTTTGGGATTTGTGACAGCCAAATCAAAAATGGACAAAATAGTACGATTAGAGACTTAAATAATTTTTTGCAAACTAAAATACAAGATACCCCCAATGCTTATTTTGTTGATCTTAATATATGTTTAACAAGAGTAGGCGCTCAAGAATTTTATGATTTTCGATATTGGCATATCGCGAAGGCCCCCTATTCAAAAAAAGCTCTTCAGCAAATATCATCGGAGGATTTTAAATATATTCGCGCTCTCAAAGGTAAGAATAAAAAATGTCTTATCCTAGATTGTGACAATACTCTCTGGGGTGGAGTTGTTGGAGAGGATGGGTTTTCTAACATTAAATTGGGTAGAAATTATCCAGGATCTTCATATTTCGAATTTCAACAAGAGGTTGTTAATCTATACCATAGGGGCATCATTATTGCTCTTTGCAGTAAGAACAACGAAGAAGATGTTTGGGAAGTTTTCAATACCCATCCAGATATGATTCTTAAGGCGGAACATATTGCTACCAGTCAAATTAACTGGCAAGATAAAGCTTCCAATATTCGTCAAATTGCATTGGATTTGAATATTGGATTGGATAGTATTGTGTTTATGGATGATAGCGAATTTGAAATAAAACTAATTCGTAATGCTCTACCTGATGTGACAACTATACATCTTTCCGAGAAAAATGCTGTAGAATACAGAGAGATATTAGCATCATGTGGATTGTTTGATACGATAACTATTGCTAGTGAGGATAAAAATCGTGGTGTTGCTTATAGGGCTGAAGCTAATAGAAAAAAACTCATGAACCAAATTATTTGCATGGAGGATTATTATAAATCATTAGAAATGATCTTAGAAATTAATTTTGCTAATAATTTTAATATACCTCGCATTGCTCAGCTGACACAAAAAACTAACCAATTCAATTTGACTACAAAGCGGTATAACGATGTGGATATAAAGGAAATGTCAGAAAGTAATAATTTTGATGTTATATCTATTAGCCTTAAGGATAAGTTTGGTAATTCGGGCATTATTGGTGTCTGTATTCTGAGATACAAATCCAGGAAGGCAAGCTTTGATACTTTTCTTCTCTCGTGCCGCGCTTTAGGGCGTGGTGTTGAAAATGTATTTGTTGTCCAGGCTTTAAGGCTGGCTAAAAAACGTGGCAACCAGCTTGCTATAGGTGAATATTATGCCACTCGGAAAAACAAACAAGTCGAGAATTTTTATGAAAAAAATAGTTTTATAGAAAATAATGAAGAAAACTTGAAGGCAGATGGAATATTTTGCTATGACTTGCAAGAAAAGATAAAAACTCAACCACATTTCTTTAAAGAAATTAAATCAGAAATTTAATAGGAGGTTATTATGAAAGAGAAGTTATTCAATATTTTAAGACGAGTTGCAAAGGTTTCAATTGAAGAGGTGAATGAGGAGTCATCACCTGATACGATTGATTCATGGGATTCTTTAACGCATATTAACTTAATTTTGGCAATTGAAGAGGAGTTTGAAGTGAATTTTTCTCATGATCAAATAGCGAGAATGCAGAGCTTTAAATCAATAGTAGAATGTTTAAATGAGAATCTGTAAATACAGAAGGATAATAGCAGTCTGGGATATTTGAAGATGAAAGAAAGACTTTTGAAATATCTCTTCAGCAAAAACGCAAGGCACAAGAAAAAAGTCGAAACAGCGTTTGGAAAAAATCCAGATATGCTTTTTGACCTTGAAAAGTTTCTTGATCGATACGATTTATTCATGAAAAATGAAAGAATAACTGTCGAAGAACTTGTAGACGCCTATCTTCTAATGCTTGAGCAAATGATGATAGCACGCTTGATATTTCTCAGAACAGGTAGGTATCCATCTAGTTCTCAGAAAGAGTCTTATGATAACGTTTATAGCAATAAAAAGGTTATGCGAAATTATATGCTTGGCCTTGCTCTTTCACAGTTTTTATGGGAGCACCATTATAAGATATTCAAGTTTTATTGTGATGAGCTTCTGTATTTGAGAAAGCACAGGGTGTGTTTAGAAATAGGCTCAGGGCATGGGCTTTTTACTTTAGAGTTCCTAGATAGGATAAGAGACTTTGAGACTCTTGATGTAATTGATATAAGCAGTACTTCTCTAGATATAACACGGGGAATTATTAAAACCCTCAAGTTAGAATGTCTGAAAAAAGTGAACTTTATTAAGGCAGATGTAAATCTATATCAACCACTATCCCAGTATGACTTTATTATGATGGGAGAAGTTTTAGAACATGTGGATGATCCTTTAAAGATGCTTAAAAACGTTTATAGGCTGCTAGCTGCTGAAGGTTCTTTCTATTTGACGACATGTGCAAATGCACCTGCGATGGATCATGTCTATCTTTTTAACAATGTCGATGAGATAAGGATGCTTATAAAAGAGGCAGGTTTTTTAATATCAAAAGAACTTGTTGTGCCATCAGAATGCAAGAATTGGAAAGAAATAGAGTCACAAAAAATTGATATATCTTACGCGGCACTACTTGCAAAATAAAGGTTCATTTATTATGATAAGTCGTAATTTTACATTTGAAGATCAAGAAAACTTTGCACAGCTTTCCGGTGACTATAATCCTGCGCATTTGGATGAAATAGCTACTCGTAGATTTCAATTTGGAAAGCCTGTTGCGCATGGAGTTCACCTGCTTTTATGGACACTTGATTGCTGGCTAAAGGATCATTATGAATATGTGAAATTACGTTCATTGAAAGTTGATTTTAAAAAACCGGTATTTTTAAATGAGAATGTACATTGTTTTTTTTATTCGCACACAGATGATAGAGTTAGCATTGAAGTTTCAATAGAAGATTCTGTAATTGCAAATATAGAAGTAGAATGGAGTACTTCAAGATTGTTTTTAGATAATAAACTGTGCGGAAAAGATCCAGATCGCCTTAATTGTAAAGTTTTGAATGCAGAAAAAGTCACTACTGTTTCAGGGAAATTAGATTTATGTGTTAACGAGGAGACTTCCTCAAAATTATTCCCTGTCTTGACTAAAAAAATGCCATTACAACAGTTAGCGGAGCTACTTGCAGTTACAAGACTTGTGGGAATGGAGTGCCCAGGATATCATTCTGTATTATCTGCATTAGATATATCTTTTGTTGATAATCCCGATGCTCTATTAGAATTAACATATAATGTTTCTGAATATGACAAAAGATTTTCTTTGTTATCGATAAACTTACGAGGCCCTAGTCTAAATGGTACAGTAAGAGCATTTTTTCGACCGCCCCCTAAAAGTCAAAAAAGCATTTTTTGTTTACGCAAAAAAATTACCAATAAAGAATTTAAAGGGCAAAATGCGTTAATAATAGGTGGTTCTCGTGGGTTGGGGGAAGTTGCCGCTAAGCTTCTTGCCGCAGGTGGAGCAAATGTGAAAATAACGTATTATAGAGGCAAAGAAGATGCACTCAAGATAGTTGATGAGATAGTTTCAGTGGGAGGGTATGCTGATTGTACGCCTTTTAATATATTGGATATAGAAAACGCTTTGTCTAACAAACTAATTGCCGAAACAAAAATAACTCATTTGTATTATTTTGCTACACCATCTATCTTTGCTATTAAATATAAAAAATATTTTTCTTCAAAGCTATTTAAAAAATTCTGTAAATATTATGTGACAGGGTTTGAGTCAACAGTGAACAGTTTGTGTGCAATATCTCCGGGAATAACGAATATTTTTTATCCATCTTCGATCGCTATTGATGAATTACTGCCATCTTTGGCTGAATATACTTGCGCTAAAGTAGCGGGTGAGATTTTGTGCAATTTGCTTGAGAAATATCATAAAGGATTATCCATTTATAAACCGCGTTTACCCAGAATGGCTACGGATCAAACAGCTAGTGTTTTGATCCATAATAGTCAAGATGCTGCTCCAGTTATGCTTGGGCATATTAGAAAATTTTGTGACATGAAGAAAAAAGAAGTTTATTGATGAATAAACAAATCCAAAGGCGCTGAATGATGAAAATGAAAAAACTTAGATTTCAAAGGTTGTATGGCCTGATAAAAGCAGGTATTTTTTTTATTTGCAATAAGGGTAAGTATAAGAAACTGGAAATTGGTGCTTTTGTAATCAAACCTTTGCGTTTAAACGGCACCCCACATATGTCTATTTTAAAAGGTGCTGTTGTTCAGAAATATACCTGGCTGTTTGCTTTGCAGATAGATGAACATGTTCCGGAATTAGTTATAAAAGAGGGGTGCTCGATAGGAGATTTTAACCATATTGCTGCAGTCAGGAAAGTTATAATTGGGAAAAATGTTTTAACTGCTAATAGAGTTTATATTTCTGATAATATTCATTGCTATAAAGATGTAAATACACCTATTATGCATCAGCCCGTTGAATTTAAGTCAGAGGTTGCTATCGGGGATGGTTCCTGGATTGGTGAGAATGTTTGTGTTATCGGCGCTAAGATAGGAAAAAATTGTGTTATCGGTGCAAATTCTGTTGTAACAAATGATATCCCCGATTACTGTGTCGCTGTGGGTGCCCCGGCCAAGATAATAAAGAGATTTAATGCTGCAACAAAAGAATGGAAGAAGGTCTAAAATAGATTATGAAAAGTTGGTTAGCAGAACAATATAAGTCTAAAGCTTCACAATTTGATGCGGAGGTCATTAGCCGTTATCCTGATTCACAAAAGATATTCAGCGATCCGCATGAATTTTATAAGGGCCTTGTCGGTGAATGGAATTATCTTGATGCTGTCAAGGCTTTAGACTGGGATAAATATATTAAAAAGGATGCGGTTATTATTGATATCGGCGGCGGGACAGGATGGCTCAGCGCATATATCTCAAGTTTTGAGCAGGTAAAAGAAATAAGCCTTATTGATTCAAGCCGATTTTTTTTAGAAAAAATGGTTCCCGAAATGATAAAGCTTATGAAGGGAGTTCCGGAAAAAATCAAGATAGTGGAAGGACTTTTTTCGCCATTACTTCTTGATGATGAATCGATTGATGTTGCTTTTATATGTTCATCAATGCATCATGCCGATAATATTTCTAAGTTATTAATTGAAATAAAAAGAGTTTTAAAAAAAGGCGGCTATCTTTTTATCTTAAATGAAACCCCATATAATAATTTCTCGTATTTAGGGGCAATTATAAAACAATTTTTAATTATTGTCAGAGACATTATTTTTCACCGTTTCAAGGCTGTCTCGACATCAATTGCATCTAACGGATTTTTGTATGATCCGTATTTGAATGATAAGGCATATCCCTTCTGGTACTGGGAAAAAGCTATTAAAGAAAGCGGGTTTTTGCTTGCTGATGTGGTAAACACCGGATTATCTACTCTCAAACAAAAAAAAGGGATAATGCTAAGGCATTTTATCTGTAGGAAAAATTGAATATGTTACGTATAGGGCTTATCTCATTCCTCACTAATAACTTGAGTATTCGGTTGCTTTCAGCTTATTTAAAACAAAATGGAGTTGAAGTTATATCTATTTTTTGTCCGCCTGATTTTAATGAAAAAAAAGCCAAAGATATCATGGATATTCTAAAAGAGCACGATGTAATGCTTGCCGGAATAACACTGGTTACAGATGATTATAAAAAAGCTGTTGTGCTTACTCAAATGATTAAAAGCCGTCTTAATATCCCTGTGATTTGGGGCGGAGCACATCCAAGTGTATTGCCGCAGGAGTCTCTAAGGCATGCGGATATGGTCTGTATCGGAGAAGGTGAAGAAGCATTATTAGAATTGATCAAGAGTTTGTCTTTAGGGGAGAGGAACCAAAGCATAAAGAATATTTGGTTTAAGGATGGAGACAATATAGTAAAAAATGAGTTAAGGGATTTAACCGAAGACTTAGATGAATACCCTTTTCCTGACATGGATTGGAATTCACAGATAGTTATAACAGAAAACGGCGCTGAGAAAATGCACGAAGATCACTTCCAGGGAGAGTATAATATTATCACCTCTCGTGGCTGCCCTTATTCATGTTGTTATTGTTACAATAGTTACCGAAGGCAGCAGTATAAAGGAAAAGGTAAGTATTTACGCATGCGCACTATTGGTAATGTGATTGATGAGTTGATAATAGCCAAGGCTCAGCTTAAGAATGTTCATTTGATCAATTTTTGGGACGATAGTTTTATGGCGAGGAGTAATAGTGATTTTTTGTTATTCAAAGAACTGTATTCTAAGAATATAAATTTGTCTTTTTTTGCTTTGGCTGAACCGATGGCTTTTAATGAAGCGAAAGTCAGTATCTTAAGAGAATGCGGACTGGAAATGTTGCAAATAGGTATACAGACTGGCAGTGAAAGGGTAAACCGGGAAGTTTACAATCGCCGGGTAACTAGAGATCAGACTCTGGCAACTGCGCAGGTTATTAGTCGCTTAGGGATCAAGGTTATTTATGATGTTATTTTTAACAATCCTTATGAAAACGAAGATGATTTACGAGAGACCGTAAGGCTTTTTGCAAATTTCCCGCGACCTTTTGCTTTGCAAGGATTTAACCTGATTTTTTATCCCGGGACTGAAATGGCGAAAAGGGCGTTGAAGGATGGTTTTATATCGCAAAAGGGAAATCAGGAGGATTTTTCTACAATACAAGGTCGAAAAAATTCGCCGCTTTCTTTCAAGATGAAACCGGTTATTAGCGGAAGATTTTACAGAGTTAATTATGATAGTCGGAGTAAGAAGTATTATAATTTAGTTATTTTGCTTACTTCCTATTTATGGGTTCCTCGATGGATTATTGAATTTTTTGCTAAGTCCAAAAATTTTTTGAAGTTAGTAATGTTGAATCTTTTTATCCATGCATATTCATTTCTATCTCGGGTAAAAAATAAAAAGTTTTTTGTGGATGGGAATAATGTCTGAATTAGTAAGTGTAATTATTACAAGTTATAATCATGGTGAGTATTTAAAAGAGCGTTTGGATACTATCCTGGGACAGACTTATAAAAATATTGAAATTATTGTAGTAGATGATTGTTCGATAGATAATAGCCTTGAGGTATTAAAGGGTTATGCTGGTTATTCGAATGTGAAGGTGATTGCACTTAAAGAAAATGTCGGATATGCCCTTGCTTGCCACAAGGGAGTAGGCGAAAGTAAGGGAAATTTTATTATTTTTGCTGAATCTGACGACTTTAGTGAACCTGAGCAGATAGAAATGCTCTTTGACGTAATAGTAAAAGATGAACGTATCGGAGTTGCCTGGTGCAGAAGTAATATCGTAGATGAAAATGGAAAAGTGCTAGGTGATGATTATTCAGGACGAGAAAAATCCTTTCGTCTGATGTGCAAAGAGAGCACATTTATAAGAAAAGAATATATGCAGAGGCTTTTTTTGTCTTCTTGCGTTATTCCGAATATGAGCGCTGCGCTTTTAAGAAGGTCTTTTTTTGAGCAAACAGGGGGACTTTCTCCTAATTATAAAGCTTGTGCGGATTGGGATTTTTGGAATAGGATGGCAATGGTTTGTGATTTTTTTTATATTACAAAAACTTTAAATAATTTTAGAACACATGGGCAAACCGTAAGGAATACTTTTGAATCAAATCTTCAGGCACAAGAGATTCTTAAACTTACAGCTGATGCCAGCAATACGGTTTATTCAACGAGAAAAGGGCGATTAAAGTCATGTTTTAATTTGGGCTATATTGGGGCATATATGATTATTTATAGTTTAGGGAATAGGTTTAAAAATGCTATTTTTATTTATAAGGAAGGCAGTCGATATGTAGGTTTTTTTATTTTTTTTCTACTGTTTGGGTTCTTAAAAAATTTCTGGAAATACATAGGTATGGTTTTTAATAGACAAGTATTTTTAAAAGGTTGGTTTTAACAATGGGAACAGGTAATGTGATAAAAAATACCGAAGAGTTTTATGATCAACGTTACTCTAAGGGTTATATGGAAGAATGGCCTTTAGAGCAAAAACAGAGGGTTTTTAAGCTAATCAGAGAGCTGAATTTGCCAGAAACTGGAAAAGTTTTGGATTTTGGCTGTGGCAACGGAGAATTTACAAGTGTTTTAAAACAGGCGTTACCAGGAGGGGATGTAACTGGAGTTGATATAAGTTCTGTAGCTATTGAAAATGCCCGGAAACGTTATCCTGAATGCTCATTTTCGCTGATCAGTGAGCTTAGTTCACAGAATAAAGAATTTGATTTTTTATTCACTCATCATGTGCTTGAGCATGTAAGTGATATTGATAGCACCTGGCTTGAGATCAATAAAGTTTTAAAAGATAAAGCTCATGTCCTTCATATCCTGCCGTGCGGTAATACCGGCAGCTTTGAATATATGCTCTGCATGTTAAAGCGTGACGGAATTGAAAAAAATTTTTGTAACAGGTTTTATTTTGAAGATAAAAGTCATTTACGGCGATTAACCTCAGCTCAAATGAATGAACTGGCATCTAAATATTCTTTTAAGTCAGAGTTTGCGTATTTCAGCAATCACTTTTATGGGGCAATTGACTGGATCAGCTCAGCTAGGCCCGAGACAATATGGCAAATATTTAATCCGCAGAAATCTGCTGATATGTTTTCTTCTCTTAAATTGATTGGTTTCTTGATTTTATTTATGTTTATTAAAGTAATGCGTTTTCCGGCAAATACAATAGATTATAAGATAAAAAGTTTAAAAAGTTATCAGTATTACTTTTTCTTGTTAATATTTTTACTCATTTATCCGTTATCGAAATTGATAAACATTTACTTGAAGTATAAAACTCGAATAGAATGGAAGAATAATAGAAATGAAATAAACGGAAGTGAAATGTATATTTATTATAAAAAGATAGGATCTATACAAAAAGGAGGTTTTTAATGAAAAGTATGGTGGGAAGAATCACTGAAGCAGGACGTTTATTGGTCACTAACCCAAGATTGTTTTTTTTAAAAATTTATGCTACTTTGAGATCGTTGTATCCCTTATCAAAATATCCGATCTTAAAAAAAATAAATGGAATTAACTTTGAGTTTGATTTTTCCTATGACGCTGCTATAAAACATATGTATACTGGAACTTATGAGGCAGAGACAGTTCAAGTGATGAAGAGATTCCTGAAGGAAGGAGATACTTTTGTAGATATAGGTTCTAATGTGGGTTATTTATCTGCTATCGCTGCAGGATTTGTAGGGACAAGAGGGCAAGTTCATAGTTTTGAGCCAGTACCAAAATATTTCTCAAAATTGCAAAATGTAGCTTTGCTTAACTCGCAATATAACATTAAACCAAATCAATTTGCGTTAGGGGAAAAAGATGGGGTTGCTAGGATTTCGATCACCAATCTTCCTAACATTGGATGGAATACAATTGTGCCTGGTTTTATGAGTAAAGATACAACTAAAGAATCTATTGAGGTTTCTGTTCGTAAATTTGATGATTATGCTCGAGAGAATTCCTTGAATAAAGTTTCCTTAATAAAAGTAGATACAGAAGGCTTTGAATTTCCTGTATTAAAGGGATTCAGCAGGTTTTTTGATGATAGAAGTATTTTACCTATAGTGATTTGTGAAATTGCGCCCATGGCATATTCATTTTTAGGTTGTACGCTTGAACAGTTGTCTCAATATATGAGAGGATATAGCTATGAAGCGTTTGAGGTTACAAATATAAGCAAAAAAATAGACATCTTAGCATTGAAAAAAACTACAAATGTTATATTTATACATTCGAGATAATGTTAAATTTAAGGCATAGTTGATATAGTTATAGTGCGTATTTGTGTTCATTGTAATAATGCGTTTTCCTGTAAATACAATAGATTATAAGATAAAAAGTTTAAAAAGTTATCAGTATTACTTTTTCTTGTTAATATTTTTGCCTATTTATCCGTTTTCAAAACTAATGAATTTTTATTTACAGGATAAGTCGGAACAGGAATGGAAGAAGAAAATAAATAAGAATAACGGAAGCGAAATGTATTTATACTACAAAAGGATATTATGAAGAATGGGCCGTTAGTTTCAATAATAACACCGTCATATAACTCGGCACGTTTTTTATCTGAAGCAGTAGCGTCTGTGTTGAATCAGACTTATCGGAATTGGGAAATGCTGATTGTCGATGACGGTTCTACGGATGACACTTTATTGCTGGCAAGAAGATATGAAGAAAAAGACAAACGGATCAAGGTGTTTGCATTAGATCCTAGCAGTGGCGGGCCTGCGATACCAAGAAACTATGGAATGCGGCAAGCGAAGGGCAGTTATATCGCTTTTTTGGATTCCGATGATATGTGGTTTGCGGAAAAACTTCAAAAGCAGGTTGATTTGATGGAGAAGAGCAAAGATGTTTTTTTATTATATTCGCAGTGTATTGTCGAAAAAGACGGCAGGCAGTGTAGTATAAAGCCGGCAAATCCGAAGAAGGGTTGTATTTTTAATGATCTTTTATACGGAAATATCATTGCTTGTAATACAGTGATGATAAGAAATAATAAGGATGATAATGCCTATTTTTTCGATGAGGATAAAAAGCTTGTTGCCGTTGAGGACTATGCTATGTGGTTATCAATTGCCTCTAAAGAACAAATATCTTTTATAAAGGAGCCTCTTGCTGTTTATCGAATTCATTTAGGAGGTATATCGTCTAGTGCATTTGTAAATTTTAAAAAAAGCGGCTTAGTTATTAGGAGATTTAGGCATTTAGTCTCTAAATTGACTTGGCTTAAAGTTCAAATAAATTTTTATATGAAACTTGGCTTTGTGGGGATAATGGTTTCTTTAATAAAAATTAAAAATTTTATTATGAAAAATGCACCAGATAAGCAGAAGATAGCAGCGCTTTGCAAATTGTCATTTATTATTGCGACTGTTGATAGAGATGAGCAATTACAGCAATGTATTAACTCAATTGAGGAAGCACATCAATTTAGGAAGGATATTTCAATTGAAATATTAATAATTATTCAAAACGCAAAGAAAAATAAAAATATCAAAATACGCTATCCGGAATTTACTTATATCTATCAAATAAATGATCGGGGATTATCTGTATCCAGAAATTTTGCTATAGAAAAAAGCACAGGGGATTATCTTGTGTTTTTAGACGATGATGCGACAGTAAAAATGGATTTTATTGACGAATTGACTAAAAAAATCTTAGCATATCCGAAAATTAACGCTTTTTGCGGGAAACTTTTAGACATTGATCAGCATACTCCTTTTTCAGTTCTTTTTAAAAATAACAGTATTAAAAAATTACGCAGGATAGATTACCAGTATTTTATGGGCAGCGCTCATGTGTTAAGCCGGAGAGTTATTGAAAAGATTGGTATGTATGACAGCCGTTTTGGAGTAGGTTCAGCATGTTATGGTGGAAGCGAAGAAACGGACATGTTTTTTAGATTAAAGGCTCAGAGAGAACTAGTTTTATATTTACCCGGCTTAATTTTTTATCATCCAATCCCAGAAATGCGGCCTGAGAATGTTTATGATTATTCGTATAGCATTGGAGCAGTATTTGTAAAAAATGCGGCAAAGGATAGGCTCTTTTTTTTCATATATTTTGTGGTGGCGTGTAAAATTATATTAAAAGCACTAATACGGATATTACAGCAGGTAATTTTAGCCATATTCAATATACAGTATAAAAAAGAATATAAGTATAGTTTTGTTCTTAAGGGGCTTTTAGCTGGTATAATTAACTACATTAGAGGTAAAAAACAAACTGTTGAAACATTGAAGGGTAAATTTAATTCTCAAGATGGAAAAACGAGGGCATAAAATGTACACAGAGATAAATAAATGTAGGATTTGTGGTAATACTAATCTGGAGCAGGTGCTTGATTTAGGAGAGCAGATGTTGACTGGGGTATTCCCATGCGAGAAGGGTGAGAAGCTTACAGTCGGTCCTTTACGACTGGTAAAATGTATGGGAGCAGATGATGTTTGCGGGTTATTACAGCTTGAGCATTCTTATGATTCAGAAGAGATGTATGGGGAAAACTATGGTTATCGTTCCGGCTTAAATTCCAGCATGGTTGCGCATTTGCATGATAAGGTGAAAAAAATCATTGAACAGGTCGAGCTGAATAAAGGTGATCTGATCATTGATATTGGCAGTAATGATAGTACTTTGCTTCAAGCTTATCCCAGAGAAGGATTGGACCTTGTCGGTATGGACCCTACCGGTGAAAAATTTAAGAAATATTACCCTGAACATATAAAATTAATTCCTGAGTTTTTCTCCTCAGAATCTTTTAAGAAGAATTTTGGGGAAAGAAAAGCAAAAGTTGTTACTTCTATTGCGATGTTTTATGATCTAGAGCGACCGCTTGATTTTGTTAGGCAAGTGCATGAAATATTAGCTGATGACGGTATTTGGGTGTTTGAACAGAGCTATCTGCCCACAATGTTGGAAATGAATGCATATGATACTGTTTGCCATGAACATTTAGAGTACTACTGTTTGAAGCAAATAAAATGGATGGCTGAACAACTTGAATTTAAAATTGTTGATGTAGAATTAAATGAAATTAATGGAGGGAGCTTTTCAGTTACTATTGCCAAGTCGACTTCTGCGTATCCTTGTAATACGAAATTTATTGAAAAGATATTGCAGGAAGAAGCGGCCAAGGAATTGCATACTATAAAGCCCTATGATGAATTTAAAAAAAGAGTTTTAGCTAGTCGAAGTGAATTGATGGGGTTTATTCAAAAAGTGAAAAGTGAAAATAAATGCTTATTAGGTTACGGTGCTTCTACTAAAGGTAATGTGATTTTGCAATTTTGTGATTTAGGAACAGCAGACATCCCGGCTATTGCGGAAGTAAATGTAGATAAGTATGGTTGTTATACCCCAAATACCAATATTCCTATTATATCCGAAGAAGATGTAAAAAAAATGAATCCTGATTATTTGTTGGTTTTTCCTTGGCATTTTAAAGATAATATTATTGACCGCGAAACAGAGTATTTGAATTCAGGTGGGAAATTAGTATTTCCTTTGCCTCATTTGGAGGTTGTGCAGAAATGAAAAAAGCAGTAATTGTCGGATGTAATGGACAAGATGGTAAAGTACTCAATAAATACTTACTTGAAAAAGAGTATATAATTGTAGGGATAGACAGAGAATTTATTAGTTGCTCTGACAACCTTAGTTGTAATTCTGTTGATATTATAAATTCAAAGGATGTGTATGATCTGATAAGTAATTTTCAGCCGGATGAAGTTTATTATTTAGCAGCATTCCATCACTCATCGGAAGATGCGACTATTGAAAATAATACATTACTTCAAAAAAGCTATGATGTCCAGGTGCGGGGATTTGCTAATTTCCTTGAGGGAATAAGGCAGTATTCTCCGCAAACTAGGATATTCTATGCTGCTTCTTCTCACATTTTTGGCAAACCTGAAAGTGAGTTGCAAGATGAAAATACTGCAATAAATCCGACCAATATCTATGGCATTACTAAAGCTGCGGGGTTGTTCATGTGTCGTTTGTACAGAAGTAGTTATTCTGTTTTTGCATCAGCCGGTATATTATATAATCATGAATCGTTGTTCCGCGAAGAAAAATTTATTTCAAAGAAAATAATCAATAGTGCTGTAAAAATTAAAAATAAAAGTCAGGAGAAAATTGTTATTGGCAATCTAAAGCATGAAGCTGATTGGGGTTATGCTCCGGATTATGTCAGGGCGATGCATGCAATGCTTAATATTGAAAAAGCCGATGATTTTATTGTTGCTACCGGGAAGAAGCATAGTGTTCTTGATTTTATTAAGATAGCATTTGGTTATTTAGATTTAGATTGGCAGTTATATGTTGAAGAAAATAACTTAATAATTTCAAAAGATAATAATTGTCTCGTAGGGAATTCGCAAAAGTTGCGGGAGGTTACGGGATGGCAGCCATCGGTTGATTTTAAAGAAATGATACAGAAGATGATTGATGAAACAACTTTAGCTGAGGAGGTTTGAAATGGCGAATAATATAGCTCTTTCGATATGTATACCAACTCGTAATCGAGCCAGTTTGCTTGCTGAAACTCTTGAAAATATAATTTCGCAGGCAAATGATGCTGTTGAAATAGTAATAGTAGATGGAGCTTCAAAAGATAATACAACGGAGGTTGTAGAGCAGTTTAAGAGAAAGTTTAGTAATCTGGTATATTATCGCGGCGAAAAAAATATGGGTGTTGATAGAGATATGGCAAAAACTATTGAAATCGCTAGTGGGGAATATTGCTGGATGCTTTCTGATGATGATCTGCTTGCTTCGGGAGCAATTGAAAGAATGTTAAAAGAGATAGAATCAAAATGTGAAATATATTTATGCAATATAACGGCGTGCAATTTATATATGAAGCATTACAAGGAGATATCCTGGCTTTCAAGGGATGTAAAAGATAGGGTTTTTAATCTTCATGATAAAAAGGAATTAGAGCAGTACTGCAATAATGCAAGATCGATTGGTGCATTATTTAGCTATATGAGTTCAATTATAGTAAATCGTAAGGAATGGAGTAAAGTTGGATTCCAACACGATTCTGATGGCACTGCTTATGCGCTTGCTGCTTCACTCATGTCGCTTATTAAAACCAAGTGTAGACTTAAGTACATCAAAAGCTCGCTTGTTCTTTGGCGTGGTGATAATGAAAGTTTTCAGACCCCCGGAGGATTAATAAAAAGATTCTTACTTGATCTTGACGGGTATTTAAAACTGGCCGATAAGTATTTAATAGATGATAAAAATGTGAGAAATTCATTTTTAAAGGTTATGACACGTGAACATCCATGGTATACAATTATACATGTTGCATCATATTTTAAAGATATTGAATCATGGAAAGATTTTAAGCGCAAACTAATTGCTTTTGGATATAATTCCAGCATGGTTGATTTTTTTTATTTTTGCGGAAGGAATAAGTCTCTGGTATCCATTGCCGTTAAGATCAAGCGCAGCATAGTCCGCAGCGGAATTTATCTATGGCTAAATAAAATAAAGGGGATGCAAGACCCGGTATAATTCAGAACATATATTTTACATATGAAAAAAATATTTAATTATTTAATGATATCCAATATTTTTACCGGTGGCTTTGTTTTTACAACAGAGCTGTTTGATCTGTATTTGAGTTATCTTTTTATATTCTTTTTCACATTTTCGTATATATTTTCCCATAACAAATTAAATATTAATCGAAAATTCATTTATATTTTAGTACTTTTCTCTTTTTTTTCATTTTTAAATGTTTTGCTTGGGAATAATTCCATTTCTTTTCTATCAAAGACAGTAGTTGGATTTATCGTTAATGGCATACCATATTATTTGCTAATTCGCTTAAATGATAACAACATAGATAAGCTCTTTCGTATATACTTGAAACTCGCGTGCGTTGTTGCTCTTATCGGAGTTTTTCAGGAAATAAGTTTCTTGGTTGGATTTGAATATGGTTATGATTTCCGATTTTTCATTCCCAGAATGGTGGCTCCTCATTCGCAATTAGGAATGCTTAAAGTTACATCGATTATCCCGGAACCAGCTCATTTTGGCGCAGTCATGGCTCCTGCGATCTTTGTATCAATCTTAAATATTTTTCAAAAGAAAAAATATTTCATAAGTCAAAAGATGAGTTGCTTGATAATTATAAGTGTTATGTTGTCATTTTCGTTAGTTGCCTATCTGAGCATTGTTGTTGTTTTTATTTTAATAATGTTAAATTATAAAAGAGTTCAATTAATAACTGTGTTTGCAATAATTTTAGGGTCTTTAATGTTTACAACCTACAAACATTTTCCTGAATTTAGATTTAAGATCAATGATACAGTTTCAGTTATTAGCGGTAATGTTCCGCTTTATAAGGTCAATCTAAGCACGTTTGCTTTTTGTAGTAATGGTTTTGTGGCTTATAAAAGTTTTATGAGTAACCCATTGATCGGGTCGGGACTGGGGAGTCATCCAATGTCTTATGACCGCTATATTGCTGCTGTTATAGATTCAAAAATTAATAAGTGGGCTTTAAATAGAAAAGATGCATCAGCGTTGTTTTTTAGGGTTGTTTCGGAAACAGGTTTGATTGGGATATTTTTGGTTTTTAGTTTTATGTTTAAATTCCATGTGTCTAGAAAGAAGGACGATTATTTATGGATTATAAGTAATGCAATAACTTGCTTGTTTGTTTTGAAATTGTTGAGACAGGGAAATTATTTTTATAATGGATTTTTTTTCTTTGTGTGGGTATATTATTTTGCATATAAGAATATGCCTATTAAAGCAAGATTTTTACTGGAGAAAAAATATAGTGAGAGAGAATAGAAGTTTGAAGAAAATTGTTGTTTCAGCGATAAATATCTCTGATGGTGGGGCACTATCAATTTTGAAAGAATGCTTAGGCTACCTTTCGAGTAATTTAGCAAATGAGTACGAAATTATTGCTCTAGTTAACAATAAGGCGATTTTTGACTATAAAAATATAAAATTTTACTCCTTTCCAAAATCAAAAAAATCATGGTTAGCAAGATTATATTATGAGTATATTTATTTTTATGGTTTTTCAAAAAAATTAAAGCCATATCTATGGGTTTCCTTGCATGATATGACTCCAAATGTTAAAGCGGATATTCAGGCTGTTTATTGTCATAACCCTTCACCTTTTTATAAATTATCTTCGAAGGAGGCATTTTTAGGAGGTTATAAGTTCTTATTGTTTAATTTGTTTTATCGTTATTTGTATGCTATTAATATAAAGAGAAATAAATATGTAATTGTGCAGCAGGATGCTTTGAGAAGAAAATTTAAAAAGTTTGCCGAAGCTGAGAAGGTTGTTGTGGCTCATCCGACTATGAGCAATAAAAAACAAGCCGTTGTTTCTGAAACTGCTGGCAATTCTTTTTTTTATCCGGCCTTTGCACGAATATTTAAGAATTTCGGGGTTATTTGCAAGGCTACAGAGATTCTACTAAGCCAGGGAATAAATAACTTTCAGGTCATTTTGACTATAAGCGGCAATGAAAATAAGTATGCCAGATATATATATAATTCTTACAAGCACGTAGAAAACATTAAATTCATAGGTGTTCAATCCAGAGAGAAGACTTTTGAATTATATAATGAATCTGATTGTGTTATATTTCCGTCAAAGTTGGAAACATGGGGTCTGCCGATAACTGAAGCTAAATCTTTTTCTAAACCTATACTTCTGGCAGATCTGGATTATGCGCATGAGGCTATAGGCGCATACGATAGGGTTAAATTTTTTAATCCTGAAGGCCCTGCGGAATTGGCTGCGATAATGAAAGAGTTTATAAATAAAAAGATTAAATTCAGAAGCACTAGTGCGAGATATATTGAACATCCCTATGCTCAAAATTGGAAACAGCTTTTTGATATTTTATTATAAAGAAAACCAAACCTATTTTTATGAATAAAGGTAAATTTTATGAAAAATATGATTAAACGATATGGCTGCTTTGGATTGTTGAAACTTTCGATTACTTTAATTAGGAGCAAACTGTTGTATCCTAAAGCTCGTTTAATACGATTTCCAATTGACATTAGAGGTAGGAAGTATATTAATTATGGGAAAGGGTTTACTACGGGTAGAGGCTGTCGTATTGAAGCATATCCAATTGATGGTAAATCAACGACCATCATTATTGGTAATAATGTTCAGATAAATGATTATGTCCATATTACTGGTGTAAAAAAGGTTCTTATTGGGAATAATGTGTTAATAGCAGGGAAAGTTTATATTTCTGATTCAAACCATGGAAATTATTCAGGGAGTAAAGAGGATAGTAATCCATTAGTTGTTCCTACAGATAGACCATTATTTTCGAAGGAAGTTATTATTGAAGATTGTGTTTGGATAGGAGAAGCCGTTTCTATATTACCTGGGGTTACTGTTGGGAAAGGTTCAGTTATTGGAGCTAATAGTGTTGTTACAAAAAATATTCCTGAAAATGTGATAGCCGTAGGTAGTCCCGCACGTGTAATTAAAAAATTTAATTTTGTGATTAATAAATGGGAAAGGCTTTAAATATTTATGAATAAAAATAGAAATATTTTAATTTCTGGAGGAGCAGGCTTTATTGGAAGTAGCTTGGCTCTTTATTTAAAGTCATTAGATTATAATGTGTCTGTCTTGGATAATTTAAGCCAACAGATTCATGGCGAATGTCCTGATAATTCAGATTTATATCAAAATATTAAAGGTGAAGTTAAATTTATATTAGGGGATGTTAGAGTAAAGGAAGATTGGATTAAAGCTATTGATGGGCAGGATGTGATAATTCACTTAGCAGCAGAGACAGGAACAGGGCAGTCAATGTATGAGATTAGTAAGTATGTTGAAGTAAATGTTGGGGGCACTGCTGCATTATGGGATGTTTTAGCCAATAATAAACATTCAATAAAAAAAGTGGTTTTAGCATCGTCAAGGGCTGTGTATGGAGAAGGGGCATATCAATGCCAAGTGGGCTGTGGTTTGGTTGCTGTGAAGTCACGCATGAAAGCGGAGCTTCAGAAAGGGCATTGGGAGCCTATTTGCTTGAAATGTGGCGGCTTGGTGGAACCTATAGCAACTTCTGAAACAGCAACTCCAAGACCTGTTTCTTTGTATGCTTGTACAAAATTGGCTCAAGAACAAATGTCGTTAACTATTGGGGAGGCGCAAGGAATTTCGGTTGGTGTTTTGCGTTTTCAAAATGTATATGGACCGGGTCAGTCCTTGCAAAATCCTTATACGGGTATTTTATCTATTTTTTCTAATCAATTGCGTCAGAATTTACCAGTAAATATTTATGAGGATGGGGCTGAAAGCAGAGATTTTGTTTTCATTCAAGATGTTGTGCAGGCTTGTAAGCGAACGATGGAGCTCAGAGATTTTAATATTGTGATTAATGTTGGGAGTGGACGACCGACGACTGTTTTGGAATTAGCTCATGTTTTAAAACAGCGCTGGAGAAGTAAGTCTTTGGTTACGGTGACAGGTGCATTTAGAGTGGGTGATATTCGGCATAACTGGGCAGACCTGACGCAGTTTTATCGGCTATGGCCAGATTGTAAGATGACGACTCTAGATGCTGGACTAGTGTCATTTATAGAATGGGCCAGAGGACAGTTAGTTTTTGAGGATAAAACTCATAATGCAGAACAAGAATTAAAGTCTCGCAATTTATAAAAAATGAATTAATAAGGGAGTGAAGTATGAAGCGATGTGATTTATCAATAATTATAGCTAGTTATAATACGAAGCAATTGTTGGAGATGTGCTTGCAATCTATTTATCAGAATACTCAGGGGATTTTGTTTGAGGTAATTGTAGTGGATGATGGATCGAAAGATGAAAGTCCTGGAATGGTACGCAAGCTTTTTCCTAAGGTACGGTTGATATGCAATGAACGCAATCTTAAATACGTGGGGACTAATAACGTGGGATTGCGTGCTGCTTCCGGACGGTATGGGTTGCTGTTAAATAGTGACGTGGAGGTTAAGCCAGGTGCTTTTGTTACGCTTGTGCGATTTATGGATGCGCATCCGGATGCAGCTGCGGCTGGCCCGAAGCTTATCAACCCTGACGGTTCCATTCAACAATGCATTCGAAGTTTTGCAGGGGTGTTTCCTATGATTTGCCAGACGCTCAATTTGCATAAACTTTGGCCGAATAATTTAGTTACTAATAGATATTATTCGGATATTGACTATGATCGTATTCAGGTGGTACCTCATATTGGGACTACGGCTTTTATTATTCGTCGTCAGACTTGGGAAACGTTTGGACTGTTGGATGAACGGTTTGAACAATTCTTTGGCGATTTTTCCTATTGTTATATATTAGGTCAGCATAATCAGAAGATATATTATGTTCCGGAAGCGGTAGTTGTGCATTACGGAAGTCAATCTATTAATCAGAATGGAATCAAACAGATTCGAGCTTTGCATAAGGCATTGCGAGTTTTTTTTGATATTTATTATGCTCCGCGCTATTTACGTCCAATACGTTGGGTTGTGCGAATAGGCATTCGAATGCGGGAAATTTTTAAGGTGTTGGAGTTTAGGCTTTCTCGAGATAAGCGGGTGATTACCGGACCAGGCGCCCCGTTTTTGAAACGTTCCTCTTAGAAAAATCATATTTAGACCGTAGGCATAGAACCAAATTCATTGTGGTCGCAATGCATTATAAAGTTATGGAAGCGTGGCAAGGAGAACCGATGTTTTTTATCGCATCAAAAATATTTCAGATGATTGCTCAGCCGTTTAATGTTGTGCTTATATTGCTTGCGTCTGCTTGGTTTTTAGGGAAAAGGAATCCATCCGCGGCGAGAATAATAATTGGCATTATTCTTATCTTTTGTTTTGTTTGCGGTTCCGAGGTGTTTTCAGATTATATGTTAAGGGCTCTTGAACAGCAGGTGCCAAGAGATGTTATCTCCGAAAATATCGATGGAATAATTGTTTTGGTCGGGATAGTGAATATTTATTCAATGCGGGAAGGCGTGACGGAACTTGTGGAATCTGCCGACCGCATTGTCCAAGGGGTTGTGCTGGCGCGGCAATATCCAAAGGCAAAACTTATAATAACCGGGGCTTCCGGATTGCTGGATAAATCTGCTTATTTTCGTGAGGCGGATTTGTTAAATGAGCTTGTATTAGCATTGGGGATAAGTAAAGACAGGATTATTCTTGAACGTAACGCGCGAAATACTCATGAGCATGCGACAGAACTCTCGGCAATGCTGCCTAAAGATGGTAAATGGGTTTTAGTAACATCAGCGTTTCATATGCCCAGGGCGGTGGGGTGTTTTAAAAAAGCAGGATTTATGGTTAAAGCTTATCCAGTAGATTACCGAACAAGATCAAAGAAGTTTTGTAAAACATCCTTGGAATTATTTGTTCCGACGCTTTCCGGTTTTAAAAATTTCAATATTGCATTGAAAGAATATATTGGTTTAATAGTATACAGGTTAGCAGGATATATGAATTAGGTGTTTGCCAGATGAAAAAAATATTGGTTACCGGAGCAACCGGATTTATTGGGCGTGCAGTATGTGTTAAACTTCTGGAAAATGGATGGAAATTTAAGGCTGTTGTTCGTAAAGATTTTAACCCCAGTGTTTTGCCGACCGGAATTGAAAAAGTATATATAGAATCGATTGAAAACTATAATTTTTGTGATAAGGATTTTTCCGAAGTAGAAGCGGTTATTCATTTGGCTGCACGAGTGCATATGATTAATGATAAAGCTGTTGCTCCGCTGGATGCCTTTCGTAAGGTTAATGTGCTTGGGACTAAACGTCTGGCGCTTGCGGCGGCTAAAGCCGGAGTGAAAAGATTTATTTTTCTTAGTTCAGTTAAAGTCAACGGGGAGACGACTGTCCGGCCTTATACGGAAAAAGATAAGCCTGATCCCCAAGATGCGTATGGTGTTAGTAAAAAAGAAGCTGAAGATGCCTTGGCTGATATGGCGGCTGAAACAGGGATGCAAATAGTAATTATCCGGCCGCCTTTAGTCTATGGGCTTGGAGTTAAGGCTAACTTTAGGAGTTTGATAAAGATCACCAAGGCCGGTATACCTTTACCGTTTAAAAATATTTATAATAAGCGTAGTTTTGTTTATCTTGGTAATTTGGCAGATGCTATTATCATATGCATAGACCATATCCGTGCAGCAGGTGAGACGTTCTTGATAAGCGATGGAGAAGATGTTTCTGTAGCGGAGTTAATAAATAAGATTGCAATTGCTATGAATAGAAAACCGGCGTTATTTTCTTTTAACCAGGGAATATTAAGATCATTTTGTAAGGTGATTGGTAAAAGCGAAGAGTTAGAAAAATTAGCAGGATCGCTCTTGGTTGACAGTAGTAAGATGAGGAATATACTGGGATGGACTCCTCCATTTAGTCTGGAAGAAGGTTTGAAAGAAACGGTTAAACCCTATAAATCATGATAAAACGTATTTCGGATATTGTTATTGCTGTTTTCCTATTGGCATGCTTAAGCTTACCGTTTTTTATTTTTGCGATAATCATCAAATTAACCTCTCTTGGGCCGGTATTCTATTGGTCGGACAGAGTGGGTAAGAATAATAAAATATTTAAGATGTGTAAATTTCGTACTATGCGGATAAATACTCCTGCAGTTGCGACGCATCTTTTAAAAGACGCTTCACAATATATTACCCCAATAGGTTCTTTCTTGCGCAAGTTTAGTTTAGACGAATTACCGCAGATATTTAATATAATAGCAGGGGACATGACATTTGTCGGACCCAGGCCGGCATTATTTAATCAAGATGATTTAATAAATTTGAGAACAAAAAAGAATGTACATACACTTATCCCGGGAGTTACCGGATGGGCTCAGGTCAATGGCCGGGATGAACTTTCTATACCGGTAAAGGTTGAATTTGATGAGTATTATTTGAAAAACAAAAGCTTGTTTTTAGATGCTAAAATCATACTGCTTACATTGCTAAAGTTATAAAGCAAGAAGGTGTAGAACATTAACAACTGTAAAAGTGTTCATTCCGGCCGTCCAATTATTCTCCAACTTTAATCTTGATATACAGTTACAAGTATTTATCTCTAAAATTTCAGAATTGGTCTGAGAAATTGCCGGGATGCGCAATCGTTGATAAAAAACTAGCTATATGGTAATATAAACTAAAGTAATTAGTATAAAATAGAGTAATAATAAATAAACTTTCATAATAAATTTTATAAAAGCTGAGGATAAGGAGAAATAATGATCGAGCGTTTTAGGAAACCAATACTTTTAATTTGTGATTTGATTTTAATAAATTTGTCTATGGGGTTGGCCTTTCTAGTACGATTCGACTGGAATTTGGTGAATGTTGGTGAGAATTGTTTGTATTTTATGGTTTGGACGAGTTTAATTAGAGTTGTTTTATTTAGTATGTCCGGGCTATACCAATGGTCTTTTCGGTATGCAAGTATCAGTGAGGCGATGAATGTTTTTAGAGTAGTGACTTTAGGCAGTTTGCTGCTTACCGCAGTTGCCTTTTTTTCTAAACACATGATTATGGGACGGTCTGTTTTAATTATTGATTATCTGGGCTGCTTATTTTTAGTTATTGCTTCTCGTTTTCTCCCGCGTGTTATTATTAAATTTAAACAACGTCGGATTATTAATCTTAAAAGAGTGCTTATTGTCGGAGCCGGATCTGCGGGGGAAATGGTTGCCCGGGAATTGATTACTTCTAAGGAGAGAGTTTATGATCCGGTTGGATTTATAGATGATAAGCCAAGTAAGAGGAACGCGCGTATTCACGGTATAAAAGTTCTTGGGAAGATGAGTGATATCAGTGTTCTTGTGAAATACTGTAGCATTGAAGAAATAATTATTGCTATTCCATCTGCTTCCGGGAAAATAATACGGGATATAATCGAAAAATGTAAAAAGACAGGTGTGAAGATTAAAATTGTTCCGGAGCTGCATAAAATTCTCACTGGAGAGGTTTCTATACGGCAGATACGGGAAGTGCGGCCGGAAGATCTTTTAGGTCGGGAAAGTATAAATATTGATATAAAAAATATAAATTCTTTTATCCAAGATAAAGTAGTTTTAGTTACCGGATCAGCCGGAACAATTGGCTCAGAACTTTGTCGTCAGATTATAAAATTTAAACCCCGGCTGCTAGTTTTATATGATTATAATGAAAATGATTTTTACTTTTTACAGTTAGAACTCAGGGATAAATATCCAGATATAAAATTAAAGACAATTATCGGAGATATAAAAGATCTGGGATTGCTTAACCATATATTTTCTCAGTTCAGGCCTCATATTGTATTTCATTCTGCAGCACATAAGCATGTGCCGCTTATGGAAGAAAACCCTGTGGCTGCGGTAAAAAACAATGTGATTGGGACAAAGAATTTTATGAACGCAGTTGAGCATTACGGGGTTGAGCGGTTTGTGTTGATTTCTACAGATAAGGCAGTAAATCCGACGAGTATTATGGGAGCATCCAAGCGTATTGCTGAGATGATGGTTCAGGCAAGGACGAAAACTTCTCAGACAAAATTTATGGCAGTACGGTTTGGGAATGTTATTGGTTCCAGCGGAAGCGCCGTATTGATCTTTAAAAAACAGATTGAAAAAGGTGGTCCGGTTACGGTAACTCATCCGGATGTCAAACGCTTTTTTATGACCGCAAGTGAAGCAGTTCAGCTGGTTATTCAGGCTGCGGTATTGGGTAAGGGCGGAGAAGTATTTATTCTGGATATGGGCCAGCAAATAAAAATTGCGGATCTAGCTAAAGGGCTGATTACTTTGTCCGGATTAAAGCCGGAAGAAGATATCCCAATTACGTTTACCGGATTGCGGCCGGGAGAAAAATTATATGAAGAAGTATTACTTAATATAGAAAAAGATAAGGCTACGAAACATGATAAAATTTATATCACCCAGCCAAACCATTTTGATCCACGGAAACTGCAGTCTCAGATAAAAGAACTGGAAGAGCTGGCTAATATTATAGATAACGAAGGTGTTATTAGCAAAATAAAAGAACTTGTCCCGACTTATTCCGGGAATAAAAAAAAGTAGGAGAGTATATGGCAAAACAGATATTAAAAAACGGATTTAGAAATATTTGCGTATATTTAACTTGTCTGGGGTTATTGTTAAGTGCGGCTTTGCCGATGGCAGTTGCCTATGAGCCCGATGAGGGTCGTGAAAAACTGAAACAGGTAATGCGGGATTCAGATCTTTCCGAAGAAGAATCTAATTTGCTAAATGAAGAAATGCAAGGGGATGAAGGGATAGAGGGTGAAGAACCGGAAGAAGCTGATCTTGGTGAAGAAAGCAAAGAAGATGAGAAGATGTTAGAAGAGGAAGAATTGGCCAAGAATATTCCGAATATATCTTCCCTGGAACAGATGTTTGAGGGGAAAGCATCGCTTGATCTTTCTCGTTCCATAAAACAGTTTGGATATGATATTTTTCAGGCATCTTCTACCTTTGCGCCGGTACAAAATGTTCCGGTGGGGCCGGATTATGTTATTGGTTCCGGAGACAGCTTGATTGTTTATATCTGGGGGAAAGTTGTTCAGGAAACATTTAACGTAAAAGTAGACAGGGACGGCAAAATTACGTTACCTAAATCTGGTAATATCTATGTTTGGGGTTTAAAATTTTCTGAGGTTGAGAAGTTAATTAAAAACACACTTGCTCAGCATTATGCGAATTTACAGATTAGTGTGACTATGGGCAGGCTGCGATCGATAAAGGTGTTTGTTTTGGGTGATGTTACCCGGCCGGGAGCTTATACAATGAGTTCACTTTCGACGGTGTTCCACTCTATCTATGAGGCTGGCGGCCCGACAAAATTAGGCAGTATGCGTTTTGTAAAGCTGATTCGGAATAATGAGACTATCGATACGATTGATCTTTATAACTTTTTGTTAGAAGGGGATAAAAGTCAGGATCATAAGCTGCTTTCTAATGATACGATATTTGTTCCTTCGATTGGCCGGGTTGCCGGTGTTGCCGGAAGAGTAAAACGCCCGGGTATTTATGAGATAACGCAGGATGTGAAAATGAGTGAGCTGATAAAAATGAGCGGCGGGCTTACACCTGAAGGTTATGTTCAGCGTATACAATTAGAACGTATTCAGGAGCGTCAGCGTAGAGTGGTTATTGATCTAAAATTAAAAGATATTGATGAATTAGAAAATTCTCAGGAGGATATTGCCATTCAGGATGGTGATTTAGTGCTGATTTTTTCTATTCTGCCTGAAAAATATAATTTTGTTTCAGTAAGTGGTAATGTGTTTAGACCGGGAGATTATGAATTTACAGCGCAAATGAGAGTTAAGGACTTGCTGGATAATGCCGGAGGTATTTCCGTGGGGACTTACTTGGAAAGAGCTGAACTTTTTAGATATAAAGATGATCGTTCTAGAGAAGTCATCCCTGTGAATTTAAAAGTACTTTTACAGGGAAAAGACGAAAAGGAAAATTTATTATTGCAGGACTGGGACGATTTGGTGGTTTACGCGAAAAGTGATGTTTTGCCGGAGCGCTATGTACAGATAAGCGGGGCAATATATAAGCCGGGTGAGTATGAGCTTACTTCGAACATGAAGATCAATGATTTAATTTTTAGGGCTGGAAATTTAAAACAAACAGCTTCTTTAGCGAATGCGGAATTATTTCGCGTGGGCAACGGAGAAGGGACAAAAATATACAGCCTTGATCTTTCTAAAAAAATAGGGGGAGATAGCTGCCCTTATAAGATATTACTTCATGAGGATGATCACTTATATATCAGAGAAGAAAAGGAGCGGAGAGAGAAGAGGATAATTACACTTAAAGGGGAAGTGAAGTTTCCCGGGGAATATGTGGCTGCGAAAGATGAGAGTTTAAGTTCAATTGTTAAGCGTGCCGGTGGGTTTACAAAAGAGGCATTTTTAAAAGGTGCGGTTTTTACACGTGAATCTGTAAAGGAAGTTCAGCAGCAAATGGTGGATAGATTTATTGCCTCGGAGAAAAAATCGCTTCTGCAGCTTGAATCTAAATTGGAGAAGAGTGATATTTCGCAGGCAGAACAGCAGGAAAAAGAAACTACATTCCAGCGCAGAAAAGAACTAGTGGAGCTTGTATCTTCGATAGAGGTTGTGGGGCGTATGGTGATTGATCTGAAAGATCCTTATGAGTTGAGTGGTACACAGAGTGATGTAGTGATTGAAGACGAAGATATATTGTATGTCCCTCCGGTGCCTTCTTCAGTCCAGATTGTGGGCAGTGTATATAATCCAACATCTGTTGTTTTCGAAACGGAAAAGACAATGAAATATTATTTGAAGAAGGCGGGTGGTTTCACTAAAAACGCTGATAAAAAATCGATTTATATTGTACGTGCAAATGGAGAAGTTGAATCGGAATTTGTACGAATACAGGAAGTAGACAAAGGGGATACGATTGTAGTTCCCGAAGAGTTTAAGACAAAGACACAATGGGGTAAACTGTGGCTAGATACAACACAGATAATGTATAACATGGCTGTGGGTGCTGCGGTGGTATTGGACTAATCTCGTATTTAGTATCTAGTATCTCGTGAATGGGGTAAATCTTGTAGAGACAGGGAGTGTCGGAGATTAAAATATAAAGGATGATGTTGAAAAAGAAACAGTTAATTGTTTTATATATTTTTGCATTTTTTTTGATAGCATCGAATATTTATGCTGGGGATTTGCAGCTTGGGAGTAGTAGTTATGATGATCTGGATAAGCTGGTTGTTTGCGGCTTAGCAGAAATGTCTGAAGTTGGACCTAAGCCTGTTTCACGCTTAAGAGCTGCCGGGGTTGTGGTCGAAGCGGTGTACAGGATCCGAGAAAAAGATGTTGAACATGTTATATATTCGCATGATTTAGAAAGTGCTCTTTTGCGTTTAAGTAAAGAATTGCGTCTGGAAGTAGATATGATCGCACCCGGATTATTTAGTTCAGAAAAAGAAGAAGCAAAATTTATCAGTTCTTTGATTGTTTTGGAAAAGCGTTTGGACTGTGGGGTATTTGATAAGGTCAAAACATATGATGTGCCGAATGCTTACGGCCGCAAGACATTTGACGGAGGGAATGCCCAGATATCAGCAAAAGGTGATTTTTACTATGGGGAGAACTTAAGTTTTTCTCTGGAACCAATATTATTTTATGGGGCGGAAGAGAGAGAAACACTTCTACACCAGGCATATTGTGCGATAGGCTATTCTAACTTAGAGCTTAAATTAGGTCGAATGCCGATGTGGTATGGAAATGGATATCATGGCAGTTTACTTCTTTCCAATAACAGCTCTCCGTTTGAAACAATAGAGATAAAAAACAGGGAGTCTTTTTTACTGCCAGGATTTTTGGAATACTTAGGCTTGTTTAATACTCAGGTTTTTCTGGCTCGCTTAAGCGCAGACCGGGAATTTCCTCGATTATCTTTTATTGGTACAAGAGTAGAGATGTATCCATTTTCGTTTGTCGGAGTTGGGGTTAATCATACGGCGATGTTTGGCGGTAAGGGCAACGGTGGTTTAAACGGAGAAAATTGGCTCGAGAATTTTATTGCTAATGGCGCGGGATCAACTGCTGATGCAGCCAACCATCTTACTTCTATTGATATGCAGGTAGTTTTGCCTGCGTATTTACATGAATATTTTCCTTTGGCTAACGGCTTGAAAGTTTTTGCTGAAATGGGAGCAGAAGATAGCGGGGCTGACGCAGGCCTGGATTTTACGCACAAAGGCTATTTGTGCGGGGCTTATTTGCCTGGGCTTTTTAAAATTGATACAGTTGATTTGCGTTTAGAATTTGCCCAAACTGATAGTGTTTGGTATGTTCACGGTAGGTTGGTTGATGGATATACTTATAAAAGAGATGTTATCGGTCATCATATGGGGACAGATGCCCAGGATATCTTTGCCCAGATAAGTTGGCATCTTTATGAAAACCTATTGTTTAAGTTTGCTCTTAATCGGGAACAGAGGTTGAGAACTCAACCGATATCAGAAACAAGGAATGAATTGAATATCAGCATGGAGCATGATTTCCGGAAACATTGGACGATACTGTGCGGATATTCTTTTATTGATATTACTAATTTAGAAAATATAAGTGGTAGGGACGATATAATCCACATTTTTTCTGTGGGCAGCAAATACCGGTTTTGATAGATTTTAGAATGTCTCGCATTTAGCGGGATTAATTCGCGCAAATGATTTACGTCATAGAAATAATCCGTAAATCATGCGCTTATTAAGAAAGGGAAAAACATGGAAGAAAGAGAAATGCGAGACGAAGATGAGCTTAATCTATTGGATTTTTTCAGGGTGATATGGAAATATAAAATTCTGATCGTTCTTATCGTAATAGCAACTTGTACTATATCTTGGGTAAATAATATTAGGGCTCCGAAAATATATGAGTCTACAGCTACAGCTCTTCCTCCTGAAAGTGAAACTAAGTCCATGGGTTCATTGTCTCAATTTACGCAAGGTGTTGTGGGTCAAATGCTTCCTAGCTTATCTTACGGGTCATCAACCAATATGGTTCTGGCCATGTTGAAGAGCCGGCGCATGGCTGAAGATATTATTAAAAATTATGGTTTAAAAAAACGTTGGAAAGCTGAATTTCTTATTGATGCGATTGGAAGAATTAAAGGGAATACTCGTATTTCTGTATCAGAGGAAGGGGTTATTGCGATAGCCGTAGAATCAGAAGATTCTCAGCTTGCTGCTAATATCGCAAATTTTTATGTATCTAATCTTAATACAATGAATGAACAGCTCGAACTTAGTTCTTCAAAGCCGGTTGTAAGAAGTATTGATATAGCTAAACCAGCGGAGAAGAAATCAAAACCGGTAATCAGAAAGAACGTGATGATGGCTGGGCTGGGAGCTTTGTTATTGGGAATATTCCTGGCTTTTTTAAAAGAATATATTAATAGACATAAAGAAAAACTTAACGTATAATACGACCTTCCTATGAATAAAGAAATTTTAAATTTATTTGCTGAAACTGGCTTGCTCAAAAGAGTTAAGAGAACAGGTTGGTGGGTGATCGGGATTAAAGATCCGGAAAGCGTAGCGGAGCATTCCTTTCGCTGTGCGGTGATCGGGTATGTGCTGGCAAAGATGGAGAAGGCTCAGGTGCATTCTGCGACGATGATGTGTCTTTTTAATGACTTACATGAGGCTAGGACAAACGATCATCATAAAATGAATATCCGTTATATAGATCATAAAAAAGCGGAAGATAAAGCCTTTAAAGAGCAAGTACAATCTTTACCCAAAGGGCTTAAAGACGAGATGTGGGGTTGGCGTACCGAATACACAGGCCAAAAGACAAAAGAAAGTCTTATTGCGCGTGACGCGGATATTTTAGAATGTTTAATCCAGGCAAAAGAATATCTGGATCAGGGAGTTCCCCAGGCAAAGTTGTTTTTCCAGAAAGCGCCGAAATTTTTAAAGACAAAAAGTGCTAAAGCATTATGGAAAAGTTTGCAGAAATGGGATAGTAGTAAGTGGTGGCAGAAAGTTTGCGAGTTCGAGAGATAAACGAGGAGTATTATTATGGCTGCAGGAGATGTATTTTTAACACGTGATGGATATGAAAAATTAAAAAAAGAATATGAACATCTAAAAAAAGTAAAACGTCCGGAAATATCAAGGGCAATAGAAAAGGCAAGAGAATTTGGAGATCTGAAAGAAAACGCAGAATATCATGCGGCTAAAGAAGCTATGGGCATGAGCGAAGCGCGGATTTCTGAACTCGAAGATATAATTAGCCGTGGCCGGATAGTGGATGATGAGAATATAGATAAAGATAAAGTATTGCTTGGCGCGACAGTAAAGATTCGTGATGTTGCCGATAATGAAATAGAAGAATATATGCTTGTCTCAGAGGCAGAAGCTGACTTTAGCCAAAACAAGATATCAACGGCTTCTCCGTTAGGGCAGGGTATTCTAGGGCATAAAAAAGGTGATATTGTGCAGGTGAAGATTCCCGCTGGCATGATGACAATTGAAATATTGGAAATAACAAGATAGAGAAACAGTCGATAGTCAATGGTCAATAGTCTATAGAAAAACAAAACAAATAGAAAAAATACAATGTCCTGTAGGGGCGGCCGGCTGGCCGCCCGTTATTAATATATTGGGAGTTTAAATATGAACAAACAGGTTAGGGCCATTGGCCTTTTATCCGGGGGATTAGATAGTATTCTTGCGATTAAAGTTGTTCAACAACAGGGTATAGAAGTCACCGGGCTTTCTTTTGTTACCCCGTTCTTTAACGCTAACGCTGCTCAAAAAGCAGCGGATCAACTTGGGGTTCCCCTTATTATTAAAGATATTACCGCAGAGCATTTCAAAATAGTTAAAAACCCACCGCATGGCTATGGCAAAACTATGAATCCCTGTATAGATTGTCATGCTTTAATGGTTAAGATTGCCGGGGGGATAATGCAAGGGGAAGGTTTTGATTTTATCTTTACCGGAGAAGTTCTTAATGAACGACCTATGTCGCAAAACAGAGCGTCTTTGGAGATCGTGGCCAAAACTTCCGGGTATAAAGAGTACTTGATACGTCCTTTAAGCGCGAAATTTTTAAACCAGACAAAGCCGGAGCAAGAAGGAATAGTAGATCACAGTAAATTTTTAGATCTTCAGGGGCGCTCCAGGAAAAGGCAGATAGCTATGGCTCGGGAGTTTGGGGTAAAAGAGTATCCTAACCCTGCAGGCGGCTGTTTGCTTACAGATAAAGGCTTTTCCAATCGTCTTCGGGAATTATTGTCCTACAATGAAGATCCTAGTGTTAGAGAGCTGAGGCTTTTGAGACTTGGACGCCACTTTCGTCTGGCTGATACAGCTAAGTTGATTGTCGGTAGAAATCAACAAGAGAATGAGGTATTGGAATCCTTATTTGAATCGCAAGGTTATATGATTATGACCGACGATGAGATTTCCGGGCCAACATGTCTATTAATCGGAGATAACTTATCTGAGTATTTGGAAAGATGTGCACTTATTTGTGCGGCTTATAGTGATGTGGCACCTGGCATAGAATGTCCGGTGAA
Organism: PVC group bacterium; assembly: GCA_024231215.1. GTDB lineage: Bacteria > Omnitrophota > Gorgyraeia > B26-G9 > B26-G9 > JAAEQR01. The sequence goes on from JAAEQR010000195.1 coordinate 197,046, forward strand.
TATAAAGCATGCTAGTAAGGTAAGTAAAACAACTGTGATTACAGATAGATCCCACCGAGAGACAGATAGAATTTAAGAGAACTGTATATAAATAATTCAAAAATCTCTCTTTTCGCTAAGCTCGCTACGACTTCCTGTCTTGCGACCGCGCGTTTTCACTATTTTAACATCCTTGTTAAAATTACGTTCAAAAGCGTCGCTTAAACCTTTAAGGGTTCCACGAGTGTAGCGAAGTGCAAGAGAATTTTTCGATTATTTATCATCGAGTTTTAGGAAAATAAAAAAGGGATAGAAGCAAGAGCCTCTATCCCTTAAAATATATCTTATTATTTATTCGTCATCTTCCATGTCTTCATCGTCGTCCATGTCGTCTTCATCTTCATCATCGACAGATTTTTTCTTGTTTTGGATGTACAATTCTGGAAATGCCTGCAATTCTTCGCGTTTTCCCCATTGTGAGACCTGATCATTTAAGAAGTATATTTGATAAGTGGATTTTGATTTCTTATCGTAGAATTCCCAGAGATCGAGTAAATTACCTTCAGCATCAACTTTAGAGGCTTTAGCTACAAAGCCGGTCTTGAAAATAGCTCTTACTTCTTCTTTATGCATGTTGATAGAAAGCTGGTTCATCTTGTCTAACATATTTCCACAACCGACAATGCTAAATACCATAATACTTACTAATAAAATTCCCCAAAATTTATTTTTTGCTGCCATTGTTCCCCTTTCGTTTTTTACTAATAATTAAATTATAACGATCCATACCCTACAGGATTATATTACTATGTTACTATGTTTCTAGGTTTTGTCAAGAGAGTAGGTTGAATTGACAAATGAGCTTAAGAGGATTAAACTAAGGAACATGAAGTTAGGAAAAAAAGTCAAAAAGATATTGGTGTTTGGGCATAGCAATATCGGAGATGTTTGCTATGATTTGATTGGTATTAAGCCATTACGGGAGGCTTTCCCGCATGCTCACATCAGCTTTGTTACCTCATTAAAAGCTCAGGAAGTGGTAAAGACTGTTTTTGCAATAGATGAAGTGATAATCTTTGATAAGCAGGGGAAAGACCGTGGTATGTTGAGATATCTCAGATTTATAGGTGAAATACGTAAGAATTGTTTTGATTTAAGTATTATTCTGCGTAGAATGCAAATGTATTATTTTTTCGGCATACCTGTGCAAATAAAAGCGCAAGAGGTCGAGCAAAGGCATGTTGCTTTACGAAATTTGCAGATACTGGAAGTGCTTGGCATAAAACCGGCAACTCCGGAATTTGGTACTTCGACGAAACTAAGCTCAGCATCAATCATGAGCAAAGATAGTCGAATGATTGGTTTTAGTTTTTCAGATGAAGAAAATAAATTTACCCAAGAAAGATTGGGTGAGAAAAACCAGGACGAATTATTTGTCGGAATCATGCCGTTTTCCGCCTGGAAATTAAAGTGCTGGCCTGTAGAAAAATGGAATGAATTGATTGAGTTTTTAACTGGTGAGTTAAAGGCCAAAGTTTTTGTTTTTGGCAAGACCGGGGATACTGCCTGGGAAACGGACTTTGTTAAGCGGATTTCAAAAGATGCTGTCTCTGTGATTAATAAATGCACTTTACGGCAAAGTCTGGCTATAATTAATAAATTAGATTTATTTGTTGGGGTTGATACCAGTTTACTGCACTTTGCTAGTTGTATGCAGGTGCCGGCGATCGGATTATACGGTCCGACCGATCATAAAGTTTTCTATCCGTTTTTTCATGAAGATTATGCAATTGTTTCTAAGGATCAGTTAAAATGTGCGCCTTGTTATCGTCAGTCGGAAGTAGGCCCTTGTGGGGTTAAGGATAATCCTGCCCAATGTATGATTGATATTGATATAAATCAGATTGTAGAAAAAATAAAAACAGTCTATAGTTGATCGCTAATGGCTCATAGATAAAAAATTTCAAAAACAAAAAGATTGAGAAAATATGATGAAAATATTCTTAACAATTCTTGCGTTTTTCTTGTTCGTGTATTGTTATGCACGTTATCTGGAGAGGAGTGCGCTTTATTATCCGGAAAAAGAGATAGTATTAAAGCCAAATGATGTAGGCCTTGCTTTTGAAGAAGTACATTTTACGGCAAAGGATAAAGTCAAACTGCATGGTTGGTATATCCCGGCTAAAGACGCGCAGACTAGCTTGATTTTCTGTCATGGTAATGGAGGCAATATCAGCCATCGCATGGATAAAATACTTCTTTTTAATAACCTCGGGGTAAATATGTTTATATTTGATTATCGCGGATATGGGAAAAGTAAAGGGAGGTCTTCAGAAGCTGGATTTTATAATGATGCTGAAGCTGCTTATAAATATCTAAAATCACGGGGTGATGCGGGACGGAAAATTATTATTTACGGAGAATCATTAGGCGGGGCAGTAGCTGTGGATCTGGCGGCTAAGGTGCCGGTTGCCGGACTTATTTTAGAAAGTACATTTACAAATGTATTGGATATGGCAAAAGTAGTTTATCCTTTACTGCCTGGGTTTTTAGTGCAGAGTAAGTTTGATTCTCTGTCTAAAATAAAGACCATAGATGTTCCAAAACTGTGTATGCATAGCCAAGATGATAATATAGTTCCGTTCCGGTTAGGGAAAAAGCTTTTTGATGCTGCTTCAGAACCTAAGCAGTTTTTAGAGATATACGGGGCTCATAACGATTCATTTCTAAATTCTGAAGAAGAAATTAAAATAAAACTGCGTAATTTTTTCAGAGAAATCTAATTTTTTTTCGGCTGCCTAGGGGGTATGGGAGGCGGCGGTATCTGTTGTTGACGTAATATTCTCATCTGCTGTTGATGCTGGATTTGCATTTGTGTGTTTTGGTAATTCTGGTAGGAATTTATTGTATCCATGGTTCTTTTTGTCTTTTGTGCTTCTTCGGCAATAGAATTCAGCCACTGATGATATTGCTGAATTCCAAAATCTGTTTTTTCTTCCTTAACTACACCTAATTTGTGTAATGTATTCATGATTGCAGCATGATCGTCAACTGCCCAACTATACAGTTCTTCGTCTACAAAAATAAGGCTATATATCTTTTTCTTGCATCGCTTTTGACGATATTCCCAGACTTGAACCGGAAAATTATTTCGTGTTACTCCCAGGGCTATTTTTTGAGTTGGTTCTCCCCAGGACTGGATAACTTCTTCTGCGGTAAGGCCGTTTTCAAGCTCTGGTTTCTTCTTGCAGGCTCCGCTGCAGCCGTATACAGTGAACATAATTAAGATTAGAATTAAGACAATTTTCTTCATATATTGGAATGTAACACAAATACCATTTCTTGTCAATTCGGACAGAAAGTAAATTGGCAGAAATTCAAAAGGTGTGGTATACTTCATCTAAGAGGATCGGTGCAAGCATAGGTTACGTTTTAAGGTTTGAGAGGTTTTGAAAAAGGTTCACAAGCTTAAATAGTAGGTAAGGCACCGTTCCTCCTTTTTATGCCCATTTCCCCCTGAATATCCCCGATATTTGTGCTCTTGATACCTATAGGCGTTTGTGTTAAGATTTATCTCATGAGTAAAGAGTACATTTCTATTAAAGGTGCGAAAGAGCACAACCTTAAATCCATAGACCTGGATCTACCGCGAAATAGTCTGGTAGTTATTACTGGTCTTTCCGGTTCCGGGAAATCTTCTCTGGCGTTTGATACTATTTATGCCGAGGGACAGCGCAGATATGTAGAGAGTTTATCTGCTTATGCGCGGCAGTTTCTAGAGCAGCTGCATAAGCCGGATGTAGAATATATCGAAGGATTGTCTCCGGCGATTGCTATAGAACAGCGTAATACTGGCTCTAATCCGCGCTCTACCGTAGCTACCCAGACGGAAATCTACGATTACTTACGATTACTTTTTGCCCGGATCGGAACAGCGTTTTGCTATCGCTGCGGCAAGAAAATATCCCGGCAGACATCGCAGCAAATTGTAGACCAGATATTGGCATTGCCGGCTAACTCCAGACTTTATTTACTGGCACCTCTTGTACGTGGTAGAAAAGGAGAATATCGTCAGGTATTTGAAGATGTGGCAAAGTCCGGTTTTGTGAGAGTACGGGTAGACGGTGTAATTTATGATATAAATGATAAGATAAAATTAAATAAAAAGAAAAAACATTCTATTGAAGTAGTGGTCGACAGGCTTATTTTAAAAAAGGATATTAAAAAAAGACTCACTGACTCTGTGGAAACCGCATTAAAAGTAGGCAATAGTACATTGATTGTCGGGGTTGAAGAAAAACCCGGGCAGATGAAGGAAATTATATTTAGCGAGGTATACGCTTGTACCGAATGCAGTATTAGTTATGAAGAGCTGCAGCCGCGCATGTTTTCCTTTAACAGTCCCTATGGGGCTTGTCCGGCTTGTGCGGGCTTAGGCACAAAGGTGGAAATAGATGAAGACCTGGTGGTGCAGGATAAAAATAAAAGTTTAAGAGAAGGAGCTTTGGAACCCTGGCGTCGGGGAGGTAAAGGATATTTGATGTATTACCGGAGTTTACTGTTGGAGTTATCGGCAGTTGAAGGCTTTAGTATGGATACTCCGTTTAAAAAACTACCGAAAGATATGCAAAAACTTATCCTTTACGGTGGTGATACCCAGGTGTGGGGGAAGCCTTACGAAGGGATAATACCTCATTTAGAAAGGTTGTTCCATCAGACAGACAGCGATTTTCTTAAACAGGAAATTAATAAATACATGAGTAATCTTCCTTGTCCGGCTTGTAACGGGATGCGCTTACGCCCTGAAAGCCTGGCAGTTAAAATCGGCGGGTTATCTATACACCAGATCACACATCTATCTATTGCTTCAGGGATTAAATTATTTAATACGTTGAAATTATCAGCCAAAGAAAAACTTATTGCGCATCAGGTATTAAAAGAAATTCGCCAGCGTTTAGAGTTTATGATGAACGTTGGGTTGGGGTATTTAACTTTAGACCGGCAGAGCAGTACACTTTCCGGTGGGGAGGCGCAGCGTATTCGTTTAGCTACACAAATTGGTTCGCGGCTTACGGGTGTGATTTATATATTAGATGAGCCGAGCATTGGTCTGCACCAGAGAGATAATGAGAAACTGCTGGAAACTCTAAAAGCTTTACGTGATCTGGGTAATACCCTGATAGTGGTTGAGCATGACGAAGCAACAATTATGGCGGCGGATTATATTGTGGATTTAGGTCCGGGAGCAGGTAGAGAAGGCGGTCAGGTCGTGTGCAAGGGAACGTTGGCACAAGTTTTGAAATGTAAAAATTCACCGACTGCGAATTATCTTAAAGGTGATTTAAAAATAGCGCCTGAGTTTAAAAAACGTACTTATAACGCGAAGAAATGTTTGAAAATAATCGGAGCTAAAGAAAACAACTTAAAAGATATTGATGTAACTATTCCGCTGGGTCTTTTTGTCTGTGTGACCGGAGTATCCGGTTCAGGCAAATCCACACTGATTGATGAGATAACTTACAAAGCTTTAGCGAAAAAATTATATCGTTCTAAAGAAAAACCCGGAAAGCATAAAAAAATTACAGGGATTGATAAAATAGATAAAGTAATTGTTATTGATCAGTCGGCGATCGGTAGAACTCCGCGGTCTAATCCGGCGACTTATACCGGATTATTCTCTCCCATACGGGATTTTTTCTCTCAATTGCCTGAATCGCGTTTAAGAGGTTATAAGCCGGGGCGTTTTAGTTTTAATGTTAAAGGCGGACGCTGTGAAGCTTGTCAGGGCGACGGAATTAAAAAGATTGAAATGCATTTCCTGCCGGATATCTATGTGGAATGCGAAGTGTGTAAGGGCAAGCGATATAACGAACAGACTCTGGAAGTGAAGTTTAAAGGGAAGTCAATCTCCGATGTTTTGGAAATGACGGTTGAAGATGCAAAAGATTTGTTCGGCAATATCCCCCGGGTAATTAATAAACTTAAGGTTTTAAACGATGTGGGATTGGGATATATACAATTAGGGCAGGCGGCAACTACACTTTCCGGCGGAGAAGCTCAACGCGTAAAACTGTCTACGGAACTATCTAAAAAAGCTACGGGCCGTACTTTATATATATTGGATGAGCCGACGACAGGATTGCATTTTGCCGATGTGGATAAACTTTTGAAAGTATTGCATACACTAGTTGATTACGGAAATACGATTGTGGTTATTGAGCATAACCTGGACGTAATAAAAACTGCGGATTATATTATTGATTTAGGACCTGAAGGCGGTGAGAAAGGCGGTGAAATCATCGGCTGCGGCAGTCCTCGGGATTTAATGAAGAATAAACGTTCATATACCGGTAAATATTTAAAACAACATTTAAAAAAACACTGAATAAGCTGTAAGTTGTAAGATAGAAGGACTAAAAGTGCAACTCAAAAATATAAAGTGTAATATAATAGAGATGTGCTATAGTTGTTAAAACATGTTTTTGTGTTTTAACGTTTAACCCATATGTTTTTGTTTAGCGAAAATTAAAATGAAAAAAATAATGAAATACATTTTTCTCTTAGGACTTATAGCTTACAGCTTATGTCTTGTTTCTCCTGTCTACTCACAGTACGACGAGTACAAGGATTTGTTTTTGGCAAAGCAGGCGTTTGAGGACGGTTTTCATGATGTTGCTGTGAGGCAGATGGAGAAATTCCTGCAATACTATCCTGATAGTAAGCGCAAACTTGATGTGCAGCTTTTACTCGGACGCAGCTATTTGAGCCAGGGACAGCTGTATAAAGCATCCAGTCTTTTTGCCGAGCTCTTAGCGAAAAAAAATGATAATGCAGATGAACTTAACTTCTGGATGGGAGAGACTTATTTTAAAGGCAAAGATTATGAGCAGGCCCTTGCATTCTATAAGAAAATAATTCAGGAATTTCCAAATTCGAAATGGTTAAGTCATGCGGTATATAACAATGCCTGGTGCTTATATGAATTAAAACAATTTGATGCGGCAAAATCCGGGTTTGAAAAATTCATAAATACATATCCGAAACATAAATATGTAGCTGAAGCAGAGTATAAAATCGGTGAGATCTTATTTGAACTCCAGAAATATTCAGAAGCAAAGAAATATCTGATCACCTACAATAAAAGGCATATTAAGCAAGGTAATTTAACCCGGGTTTATTGTTTGCTGGGTGAAATACACTACCGCATTTCAGATTATCCTCTGGCAATTAAGTATTACAGTGCAGCAGTTAAAGTTGGCCCGCGTTCTACGTACGGTCCTTACGCGCGTTATGGAATAGCCTGGGCGTATTTTAAATTGGGGAAATACAAAGAGAGCTTAGCGGCTTTTGGCCGGTTTATGGAGTTCTTTCCAAAACATAATTTGGCCCAGTTGGTAATCTTGCAGATGGGGGAATGTAGTTTTAATTTAAAAGATTACGACGCGGCACTTTCTTCTTACCGGCAGATGATACGAAAATTCCCTAAGGGAAGATGGGTTTATAAAGCGTATCTGGCCAAGGCAAAAACTATATTTGAACTAGGGCGTTTTAAAGATGCGGTTATTGCCTACCAGTATTTCTTGAAAGAATTTCCACAGGTAGATGTTGTTCCGGAAGCACGTTATTCTTTGGGAAAGGCATATTTAAAGATCAATAAAAAACAGGAAGCTTTAAAAGAATTCGAACTTATCGATAGCCTTACTACAGACGCGATGCTAACGGTTAATGCCTTAAATGAAATTGCTGATATTCATATGGGTTCGGGTGAGGTAGACCGTGCTCAAAAAATATACGATAAAATTTTAGAGGATTTTTCCGATACTGAATACGCGGATTATGCCCAGTATCAATTAGGTATGAGTTTTCTTCAGAAGGGAAGATTTGATGCAGCGATCCTGGCTTTTCAAAACGTTTCTAAAACTGAATATGCAGTTAAAGCAAGATATCAGCTGGGTATTGCTTATTTTAAAAAGGGAAATTTTTCAGTAGCCGCAGGCAAACTTGCGGAGTTTATCGCAAAATGGCCGCAAAACGAACTAAAAGACGATGCTTTATTCTATCGTGCGACTTGTTTTTATAATCTAAAGGATTTTAAACAGGCAATCAATATCTATACTGTAGTGATCAAAACAAGCCGGGAGCATGAATTGTTGTGGCGTTCTATGTATCAGCGTGCATGGTGCTATTATCATATGGGTAATGAAAAAGAGGCGATAACTGGTTTTGTTAAATGTCTGGCTCAGTTTTCTGATTTACCGATTAGTGTGGATATCCAATTCTGGCTGGGGCAATATTATTTGCAGAAAAATAATTTCAATAAAGCCCGGGATTATTTTCTGGCTGTAGCCCAACAGCCAATAGAGAGTGAATTAAAAGATGATGCTGTTTTTCAATTGGGATTGTGTTATCGCAAACAGAAAAAGGCTAATCTTGCTATAAAACAATTTGTTGTTTTGAAAAAAATATATCCAAAAAGTGAATTTGTGCCGGAAAGCATGCTGCGGGTGGCCGAGCTTTTTTCCGAGCAGAAAAAGAACAGAGAGGCAAAAGCCGAATTAAAGAGTTTATTAAACGAATATGCGGGATCTATCTATGAAAGTATGTCGTATAAAAAATTAGCTCATCTTGAAGAATTAGAAAATAATTTAATGCAGGCCAGAGAATATCTTTCGTTGGCTTTACAAAATAAACAGCTGGTAGCTGATTTTAAGGTGCAGTTACAATACGATCTGGGTCGTTTATGGGAAGTAGAGCAGGATTACGAACATGCAGTCGAAGAATATCTAAAGGTTGCATATCTATATCCACAGCATAAAAATCTTGTTGGTAAAGCTTTCTGGCAGGTGGGGCGTATTTTTGAAAATAAAAAAGAATATGAAAAAGCAGGACATATTTATGAAAAAATTATAGAAGGGGAATTCTCACAAAAAAAACAAGCCAAGGAGAGATTAGAATGGATAAAAGAACAATTAGCCGCATCATCTTAATTGCTGTTGTGTGCTACGGGGCATGGGGAAGTGCCGGGATATCGTATGGAGAGGATTTGAAAAAACCGTCATTGGAGATACCTCAGGTGAATATCGATTCTTCCCCGGAAGAATTGATGTTTGAAGCAGATATCGAAGATAATGAGGAAGTTATTGATGATAGTCACGGAACAGTCAATATTGCTTATGGCCGGTTTAGGTCCAGTCTTTACGATCTCGAGACTTCGGCAAGAAACGAAAATTTCTATCATTCCTTCCGGCTTAGTGTTAATACAGCTGACGGGGAGCGTGATAATAGCCAGTTTAGTACGTATCGTCCTAGTTTTGAGCTAGGTATTCCCTTTGATCAGGAAAATGAATTTGTTTTTAAAATGAAATACTTTGATAAAATTATGGGGTTACCGGGGAAAATGGATGCGCTTACGCCCAGTGCCAAGCGGAGAAACAGCGATTTTCAGGTTTCCGGGCAATTAACCCATGGCTTAGAGAACGGAACAATAAGTATTGAGCCGTATTACGGACATTCATTACTTAATGAAGATATTATGCGTCGTAATTTTAAGAATAAGATGGCTGGTATGCGGGTTGATACCGAAGTATATGGAAACACTTTAGATTTTAATATATACCAAAATAGGTTGATTGATAATTATGAGCAGACAGTTGCTGATGCGCGGTTAAGACTGATGCCATTATCTTGGGGGGATAAGTGGCAGTTGTTACTGGGCGCAAATGCATTTGCACAGGATGACTTTGGACAGCGTCCGGCACCTTTTGTAGAGCTAACATTTAAAGCGAACGATGACTGTTCTCATAAATTGAAAGCAACACGTGACTTTAGCCCGCTTGTTTTTAACCAGACATATCTGGACGCAAACTATTTAGAAGTCACACCTCTTAAGATGAGGCCGCGTCGGCAGTCCCTGATTTCCTACGAGATAGACAGGTATATTAGCACAGAGTGGCGGACAAGTGTTGTTTTTTATGTGAGACAGGATAAAGATGTCTGGTATTGGTTTGATCAGGATAATGACGGACTTTATGCTCCGGAGGTGATTGAAAAAGTTAATTACGGAGGAGTAAAACTTTCTACGGAATATACCTGGACCGAATCATTTAGCCATTTTGTAAGTTTAAATGTACGTAGGATACGTAGTAAAGATATTGATTATGAATTTGTTCCGTTTGAGCCAAAGCAAAGACTATCCATGGGGGTTACCGGAAAGATTAATTCAAGGGCTAAACTCGATATCGTTGGAGACTATTTTGGCAGGCGCTTTTTTCAGGGTAACTCTAAAGAGAGCTTTAGCGGGTATTTTCTCCTCGGAAGTAAGTATACCTATGAGCTGAAAGATTACTTGACATTATTTGTCTTAGTTGATAATTTATTAAATGACCACTATGAAATAGTCAAAGGATACCCGAATCAGAGCCGGAGCGCCATGGCTGGAATACGAGTTAAATTCTGACCCATGCAGAATCTGGGTTAATAAATTATTTAATTACAATTAGTTGGGAAAATTAAAGATTCCGGGCACTAAGAGAGCAGGGATTACCCTACAGTGCCACGGACATAATTCGCACATATAATTTACATCACTTTGTTCTGTAAATCATGCGCTCATTAAAGGAGGATTTATTTTATGCAAAATATATTATTCAAGATAATTGGGCTTGTAGGCTCGTTACTAATTTCTTTTGGGTTATATTCAAAGGTAGATATTATCAATAAGGGCGGCCCGGTAATAATCCCTATACTTCTGTGCTCGATTTTTGCTCTAGCAATTATTATGGAGAGAGTGCTTAATTTATACCACTCAAAGATCGACACAAATAAATTTATGGATGAGATTACTACGGCTTTAAAACGTAATCGCATTAATGAAGCTTTAGATATTTGCGAACAGACACAAGGTCCGATTGCGCGGATTTTAAAATCCGGTATTTCCAGGCACGATCGATCCCGGCAGGAGATTCGTGAGGCAATTGAAGATGCCGGGCTGCGTGAAGTTCCTGCACTGGAGAAAAATTTAAGTGCTTTGGCGACAATCGCGCACGTTAGTCCTTTGCTGGGTCTCTTAGGTACGGTTACGGGGATGGTTTCTACCTTCCAGATAATCCAGCAGAAGGCAGTATCAATGCATCCGGTTGACCCGTCTGTACTTGCCCAGGGGATTTGGGAAGCATTAATTACTACCGTAGCCGGCCTTATCGTGGCTATCCCATGTTTTATTGCATATAACTTTCTAGTGGCAAAAGTGCAGAGCTTAATCGTAGAGATGGAATTTTCAGCTACAGATCTTGTGAATATTCTTACGCAAAAAAAATAAGAGGGATAATCGTGCGTTTTAGAAAACATTTAGAAATAGAAAAAGGCCAAAAGGAAATCAATATTACACCGCTGGTGGATATGGTATTTCTTCTGCTTATATTTTTCATGCTTACCTCGAGCTTTATTGTTATGCCCGGGATAAAGATTAACCTGCCCAAGGCGGTAACTTCTGAAGTCATCAAGGATAAAAACATAACGATTACCGTTAATAATAAAAATGTTATTTATCTTGAAGATAAGCCGATAACCCTTAAAGAGCTTGCGGATTATCTGGAAGGTCTGATAAAAACCAAGCAGGAAAAACCATTGCTGATCAAGGCGGATAAAGATACCCAGTTAGGTACGGTAGTCAGGGTGTGGGACATTTGCCGTAAAGTAGGGATTTCCCAGATCAATATCGCAACACTGCAGGAAATAAAATAGGAAAAACATGCAGGGTAAACACATCTTTAATATTGCGCTTTCTTGCTCTCTTCTCTGGCACATTGTGGGATTTCAGGCAATAAATATCATCTGGCCGGATTGTTTAATTCCGCCAAAATTTGCTACAGTTAATTTTTGGGGAGTTTTACTGGATAGCCAGGAAAAAGATTCTGTCTCAGAAGAGATTGCGGTTGGTATCGAAGAAGTTAATTCGGTAAATATCAATGCCGGGGAAAAAGTTCCTTTACCGCTGTCTGAGCTTTCCCAAAAAGCAATGCCAGAATCAGCGGCAGATATTTTCACTTCAAATAATTTTTTAATTACCGAACAGTTCAGGGAAGGCTTTAAACGCGGAATTATGCAAAAACCACCTCTTCCGTCCTGTCCTGCATGGGCTCGGGAATTAAGTAGTGCCTTTGAAATAGAACTTAAATTTTTAATTCTACCTGACGGAACAGTGTCTAATGTAGAAAAAAACACTTCTTCCGGATATCCAGAGGTGGATGAAATTGGAGTCAGATATATTCGCAGGTGGAAATTTATTCCAATCACAGAAGATGTTTTGCAAAAGGAAGAGTGGGGTATCATAAAACTACTTTTTAAATTACAATGATCCAATTAGAGCTTACTCAGGCAGTAGCCGGATATGTTTTATTATTTATAATCCCGTTTTTGGGGGTATGTATATTTACTTTCTTGCAAAAAAAAGAAAAAAGTAATATAATTCAATATACATTATGGCAGTGTTCAATTTGTGCATTTGTATATTCTACAGTATTTGATAATAATATAACAACATGTCCTCGTTGCGGGAGCTATAATAAACGAGGGGAAGAAGAGAGGGCAGAATGATTATCGGGATGGGGATTGTAGCCGGTGATATTTGGCATTATTTAGATGGTAATGGAGAATCCACCTTATCTGAATTGGTAAAAGCAGTGGATGAGTCGCGGGATGTAGTTTTAATGAGCTTAGGATGGCTGGCGCGGGAAGGACACGTGACTTTAACCAGAGAAGAAGATTATAAAATTAGTCTTCGTGAGAAAGTTTATGAATGATAGTTCTGAATTTATAGTAATTTTTATTACTGCCTCCTCGCAGGACGAAGCAGATGTTTTAACAGATCTGCTAATTGGCGAAAAAGTTGCAGCTTGTGTTAATACTGCCCCGGTGAATTCAGTTTTTAGTTGGAAAGGCGCAATCGAGAGAACCGGGGAAATTCAGCTATTTGTAAAGACAAAAAGAAGTTTGTTTGAAAAAGTAGAGCGACTTATCAAAAACCATCATAGCTACGAAGTTCCGGAAATCATTGCCTTGCCAATCGTTGCCGGGAGTGAATCTTACCTTGACTGGATGTCGGAAACTACAGCCTGAATTATGAGAATCAATTTAAGACAAAAGATCTTCTCTGCATTTTTAGGGATTATCTTTTTTTTAATTTTGCTTGAAACCTTTCTTCAAATCGGCGCGTTTGTGGTTAAACTATCCCATTCCAAGAATAGTTTCGTTGGGGAAAAATGTGCAGATGCAAGCAAAAAAATTCTTTGTTTGGGGGATTCCTATACCTACGGCATTGGAACAACAAAAGAACATAGCTACCCAGCCCAACTACAAAGACTTTTAGATCAGAAAGCTGGCAAGGAAAAATTCCAGGTGATCAATGCCGGCCAGCCGGGCATGAATACTCCGCTTTTAGCCGACAAGATAGAAGAATATTTAGAGCGTTTTCAACCGGATATAGTTCTGGTTATGATCGGTTCTAACGATAACTGGAACTGGGATGGTTTCTTGTTGGAAATTAATTCATCGTATGCCAAGATAAATAAATTCTTTAGCTGGTCAAGAACTTATAAATTAGCAAGGATTCTGTGCGCTAAATCTCCCAAATTAAAAAAAATACCGGATAACTTACGGGTCAGGAATATTAGATATTACGAATACCGGATAATGTTAGGGAATAACGAGAGGGAGAAGCAAAATTACGCAGTTGCCAGAAAACACTATGAAAAAGCAATCGAGCAGAACCCAAAATTTTCTGCCGGATACTTAGAGCTGACACGCTGTGAGATAGATTATTTGCATAATAGATTTGAATTAAATACTATTCCGGACGAATTTATACCTGTTTACGAAAAAGCAGCCGGGGCATTAAAAGAAGCAGAGAAGCTAGGTGAGGATACAGATAAAATCACTACGGAACTAATGATTTTATCCGAACAGATGATGCTCCGGGGCAATTACTATCGGGAACAAAAAAAATATTCTCAGGCAGAGCAGTATTACCAGCAAGGCATACAGCATAATCCAAACTTAGCAGATACTTATTTAGAACTAGCGCGTTACAAAGAAGATGTTTTATCTGATCAACAAGGATATGCGCAAAGAATATATTTAGAATCTATGCGATTATTGAAAGAAGCGTATGCCTTAGGAGCTCCCGCTGGTAATATTTATGGGGAATTGATGGGATTGGCTATAGAACTCAAAAAAGATTCCTACTATCGGGAAGCTTTATACGTGTTAGAAAAAGCAAGAAGTCTAAAACTTGATGATGATAAAGTGTATGGAGAATTAGATGATTTATTCATCAGCTGGAATAATATGCCAATGGCGATAAGTTTTTATTCGCGGCTTTCAGATATTTATCCTGAAGATGCAAGTATTTATTTGCGTTTAGGAAGGGCATACAAAACTATAGTTGATTATAAAAATGCCTGTTTGTCTTTTAGTAAAGCCTTAGTAATTGATCCAAAATCTCAGGAAGCAAAAAAGGGAGTTCGTGACGCTACTATTCTGTTTGCTGATTCTGCGCAGTCAGAAGGATCTTCTAAACTTGAATTCTGGGAGGTTAATGATATTATCGGCGAATTTAAAAAAGAGATACAATTAAAAAAGAAAAGAAATTTAAATCTAAAAAATAAAGAAAATAAAAAAACATTAAAAGCAAAACCTTTGAATATAATTCCGTTAGATAAAATAGCGCAAATATCCACGATGCGTTTAAAAGAAATCCCGGATAAATGTAAGGCTAGAAATATAAAAGTATTTTTCATCAGCTATCCGCTGGCTACTCCAGCCCATATAACTGACTTTATAAAAGACCATAGTCAATTGGTTATTGATCTACAGCCTATCTTTTTAAAAACAATAACTCCGGACAATATGGAAGACTATTTCATTGCGGATGGCCACTGTACCAAGGCTGGATATGAGATAGTGGCCCAGGAGATTTGTAATACCCTCCTGGAAGTAGCATTTCTCCCTCAAAAAGCAAGATGATACTCATTGATGCCATATTCTGGGTTTAAAGCATTCCAATTAAGTAATTCTTGTTATATAGGCAGCTAGAAAATATAAAGATTTTTTAAATTGACATAGTTATCATTATGAATACGGCATGATGGGCTGGATTAAATACACTTTTTCTTGGCTCTAACTATAATTGTTAGTTTGAACGTTTCTTCCGATTAAATCTAAAAATTCCACAAATTCCAAATAATAAAAGAAGCATTGAACTTGGTTCCGGTATTGCTACTAACTCAACATCGTCAAAGTCTATATAATTAGCTGAGGTAGTCAACGAGCATTCCACTTCCGCATAAGCTGTAAAAGCCGGAGCTGTTACCCAATCTGTTTCTAGCTTAGCGTATTGCTCATCTCCCGGATATCTGTCCCAACTGCGTTCGCGGCGCTGAGAAGTTGTTCCTGTAGAATTATAGAAAATTATAGCAACCGTTGCATATCCACCGTCTTGCGGCATGTATACCCAGGAAGATGCTTTATATTCAACCCCTGGGGTTAGGGCAACAGTTTGTCTTATCCAAGTGTCCCAATATAGTCTAGCTTGATACTGACCGGTATGAGGATTTAGATTGGATACGCCTTGGGAGCCAAATTGGTAAGTATCCCAATTATCAAAATTGCCTGTTTCAAAACCTGCATTATTGAGAAGGTTTGCTTGAGCGGTAGAACTGAAGCTTAAACAGAGGAATAAGACTAAAGATACAAGTAAGATTTTATTATAATTTCGCATAAATGAGTTCTTTCTATTTGAAGACTAAAATTCAATTATTAAGGCACATAAAAATGTAGCATATTTTATGGCCGTTGTCAATGGTCGGGAGAATAATAAACAGCTTCTATTTTTGCATGATTTTTGATAGAATGAAAAGATTGAAATGGGGAGTATTATTAATGACGGGGGTCATAAAGATTACCAACCGAAAGTATCCGCGATTACTCAAAAAAATCCCGGATCCTCCTGAGAAACTTTATTATAAAGGCAGTTGGGACGCTGATATTTTTAAGGATTGTTTAGCTGTTGTCGGTGCGCGGAGAATGACGCGTTACGGAGAGCAGATAACCGATTTATTGGTGTCTGAAATCGCTGCTGCTGGAATAACGATTGTTTCCGGGTTTATGTATGGCATAGATGCTTCAGCGCATAAAGCAGCTCTTAAGTCCGGAGGTCGGACGATTGCCTGCATGCCTTGCGGAATTGACGTAGTCCATCCTGCTCATCAAGAAGAATTATATAATGAAATTATAGAGAATAATGGATTGATTATTTCTGAATATGAAAACGATTTCCCTCCGGCTTTGTGGACTTATCCCAAACGTAATAGAATTGTGGCAGGATTATCAAAGGCAACATTGGTTGTAGAGGCAGGGGAGAAAAGCGGTTCTTTGATTACTGCGGATTTAACGCGTAAGTTTGAGCGTAAGCTTTTTTCTGTTCCCGGTCAACTTACCAGTGCGATGTCTAAAGGTACAGTGAACTTGATTAAAGAAGGCGCGGGTATTGTTACTTCAGCTAGTGATATTTTGGCTTATTATGGGGCTGAAGGTATAAATAAGTTGGAGAAGAATTTCTTATGGGACGGCTTAAATAACCTGGAGCAGTCTATTATAAAAGAGTTGGAGCGGGAGTCTATGGAGATAGATGTTTTATCCCGGGCAGTAAAAACTCCGGTGGCTGTGCTAGGCAGGGAATTGTCGTTAATGCAGTTAAAAGGTTTGGTAAAAGAAGGGGCGGGAAAATATTATCTTAAGGTTACAAAGACACAATTTGCATAACACGATTCACCATTTACTAGATACTAGATACGAGATAGGGGAGAGAATAAATGTTGATTAAAGTATGTTCAGTTGCAAATTCCGGGCTTAAAACTATCGGGATAGATGTTGAGGTTAATGTGGCTTCCCGGGGTTTGCCTGCGTTTGAGATCGTGGGATTGCCTAGTAAAGCTGTGGCGGAAAGTAAAGAAAGGGTAAAGACAGCAATTGTAAATTCCGAGATTGAATTTCCGCAGCGCCGGATTATTGTCAATCTAGCTCCTGCAGATGTACCAAAAGAAGGGTCTTGTTATGACTTGCCGATAGCTATCGGGATTTTGAGTTTAGTGATGGGGTGTGAGCTTCCGGAGAAAAGTCTTTTCTATGGAGAGCTTTCTTTGGATGGAACCCTGCGGCATACAAAGGGAACGTTGTTGCTGGCATTGTTTGCTAAGGAGAAAAAATTTACTAATATTTTCGTGCCTAAAGCTTCAGCTAATGAGGCGGCGATTATTAAAGATGTAAATGTATATCCAATTGAAAATCTTAAGCAATTATTAGATTATTGTACCGGGCAAATAGAGATAACACCGGCTGAATATAGAGAATCAGAGGAAGATACTGTTTCGGTTGAATTCGATATGGCTGAGGTATTGGGTCAGGAGCAGGCAAAACGGGCATTGGAGATTTCTGCTTCAGGCGGTCATAATTTTTTCATGGTCGGGAGTCCGGGTGCAGGGAAAACAATGCTGGCGCGGGCATTACCGGGAATTCTCCCGCCATTAGCAGAAAAAGAGTCTTTGGAGGTAACTAAGATTTATTCAGCATCCGGGCGCATTCCACCTGAAGGTACGTTGGTTAAGACCCGGCCGTTTCGGGCACCGCATCATACTATTTCCCAAATCGGGCTTACCGGTGGCGGATCAAAACCTCAGCCGGGAGAGATTAGCCTGGCGCATCGAGGTGTATTGTTTTTAGATGAATTTAATGAATTTCCCCGTTCGGTGCTGGAGGCCTTACGTCAGCCCATGGAAGACGGCAGTCTTAGTATTTCACGAAGCCGGGAGAGGGTGAAGTATCCGGCAAGATTTATATTGGCTGCTTCGGCAAACCCTTGTCCTTGTGGATATTTATATGATCCTAAAAGAATGTGCAGTTGTACTCAGAGAGAAATTGAAAGATACCGCAAAAGAGTTTCCGGACCGATTTTGGATCGGATTGATCTTCATGTAGAAGTTCCGGTGGTGGATGTAGAACATCTTTCTCGTTTTGAGCCTACACAAAAAAATCTGACCTCATCCGGGCAAATACGAAAGCGTGTGAAGAAGGCAAGGGATTTGCAACAAAACCGTTTTAAAGAAGAAACTATTCATACTAACTCAGAAATGAAGAATCGGCATATTAAAAAATATTGCAGGCTCTCAGCTGAAGTTAAACAATTACTGATTCAGGCAGTAAAACAATTTCATCTTTCTGCGCGTTCTTATTTTAAAATGATAAAAGTAGCAAGAACGATTGCTGATTTAGAAAATTCTTCTGAGATTACAATTAACCACATGGCCGAGGCATTACAATACCGGCCGAGGGTGAAAACAGAATAATGGTACAGGGAAGTAATTTAAAAACAGGGCGGCATGGAGAAATGCTTGCCAGAAAATATCTGGAAGATAAGGGCTATACCATTATCGATCAGAATTTTCGCAATAAATACGCGGAGATTGATTTAATTGTTAGTAAAGATGATATGCTGGTTTTTGTGGAGGTTAGGACGAAGACTGGTGAGCAATTTGGAACTCCGGAGGAGTCGATAGATAGAAGGAAAATAAATAAGCTGAAGAAAAATGCAAAGGCTTATGTGTGGTATAAGAAGTATAGTCAGATGTATCGAATTGATGCAATTTGTATTGTGCTTGATGAATGCGGCGAAATTATGCGGATTAGTCATTACGAATGTATCTCTTAAGAAATAAATCAAAAATCAAAATTTTCAAATGTAATATGACAAAGACGTGTTTTTGTGCTAGTAAAACGTTTTTTTGTAAACAAGATAAAATCCCCCTCCAAATCATGTAACTCTGTGTTATAATAATCATATGAATAAAGGGTTTACGCTTTTAGAAATGCTGATCGGGATTACGATTTTTGCCATGGTTGCGGCGGCTGTTTATACTAGTTTGGCCTTGGGAATAAAGGTGGTTAAACATGAGGAAAACCAGGATAAATTGATGCAGGAAGCAGTGCTAACCCTGCAGGAAATGTCCAGATCCCTGCGCTGTGCTTTTATTAATTCTGAAGATACTGAAACTATAAGGTTTACCGGGATAGTAGATCGTTTGGATTTCTTTTCTATAAATAAAGAAGGTGATTTGGAGAATGTTGTATTTTATGTTGAAGCAGGCACAGGAGAAGATCCTTGGCTGCTATATCGTTCCCGGAAAAAGTATTTAGATATTGAAGATGAAGATGCAGGTAGGGTCGAGCTTATTCACAGCCGGGTAGGTGAGTTTAAATTGAGTTATTTTGACGCTGCCGAGGAGACGTGGTATGAGGAATGGCCGGAAGAATTCATTTTGCCAAATCAGGTCAAATTAGAGATCGATTTTATTCCTAAAGATAAAGACCAGAACATAGAACTTGTTAAGTATATGCAGATTCCAATGGCAAACGTATTAGAATTTCCGGTAGAGGAAAGTGATATCGAGTAATGATCAACAAGAATAATCGTGAAGGTATAGTTTTAATATTGGTATTATGGGTGTTGTTTTTTTTATCTGTGGTTGCGGTAACTTTGGGATTTAAAAACAGGATTAGCATTCGTTTGCGTAGTTTACATAATGAAGAATTGAGGATGTTTTATCTGGCGAAAGAAGGGGTTAACCGGGCTATTTTAGAGTTGAGCCAGGATGATCCGACTTTTGACGGGGTAACCGATACCTGGAGTAAAGATTTTGCTTTACAAAAAGATGATGGGTTGTTATCTTACAAAGTAACCGATGAAGACAGGTTTATTAACATAAATACTGTATCGAAGGAAGTCCTGGCTAATGCTAAACTACTGGTGGCAGAACTGACTGACCAACATTTAGAAATAATCGAAAAAACACGTCCGTTTAATGTAAAACGTGAGCTTTTGGATTTATTAGGCGAGGATTATGAGGATATTTTTTATAGCGACACTCTAGGCGTAGAAACAGGAATCGGGGACTTGATTACTGTTTTTGCCGACGGAATAGTTAATATTAACACAGCACCTAAGGAAGTGCTAATGTTGCTTCCTGATATGGCTGAATTTACGGCTATCGCGATTATGGACCGGCGTACGGTTACGCCGTTTGAAAGTAATGACAGCATATCTGAAGAGCTGTCTTTATTGGGATTGACTGCGGCGCAAATAAGTTCCATAATCAAGTTTGTTAAAGTGGATTCTGCGGTGTTTAGGATACAAGCCGAAGCGGCTTCATCCCGGAAAAATATTAAGAAAAATATTGAAGTGGTAGTACGGCGCAGTGAAGAGAAAATAAATATAATTTATTATCAGGAGAAATAGATTTGTTAAAAACTGTAATTTATATCACAAAACAGAAATTACGTCTTGCTCAATATAATGTTACAAAAGAATCCTGCAAGCTCCTTAAGGACAAGAGCATTCTTTTAAAAGGCGGAGATTTTGATTTAGCTGAAGTAAAAACGATTATCCAGAAAGAAGGTCTGGCTAAAGGTGTTTGTTTAAGCTGTCTTTTACGTCATGAGGTAGGGGTTAGATTTTATGCTTTTCCTTCCCGTCAGGAACAGGAAATTGCGCGTATGGTTGATTATGAAGCAGCCGAACTTTTGCCGTTAAAGCCGGAAGAAACAATTACCCGCTATTTGATCTTAAATACAAGACAAGATGGTTATTCCGATACCATGGTTATGGTTACACATAAAGATGAGGTGCTAAAGCGTATATCTAAATTTCAAGCTACTGGTCTTGAAATTAATATGTTGAGCCTGAGCAGCTTGGCGATTTTTACATGTGTGCAAAAGATGATTTTGCACAAGAGAAAAGATGCATTAAAGGGTAATTTGCTGGTTGTGTATTGTGAGGACGGGGCAGTAGAAGTTAGTATTATTAAAAATAAAAAACTTATTTTCAACCGCGGTTTTATTATTGAAGACGCTAATAATTTTTCAAAGAGTTTAATTAGTGAAATAAGACATAGTATTGGTTTGTTTTCCGGAGATATAGAAAAAGAAGGGTTTGAACGGATAATCCTTAGCGGTCGCAACGTAGATTTAGATGAAGTGAAAAAAATATTGCAAGATAAGTTTGATGTGCCTTTATTTATAGAAGATAAAATTGACATTGCTTATGGACTGGTTTTAGGTGGAAGATCTCAGGTTAATCTATTAAGTAACGAATTTATCTCAGCGCGGGTAATGCAAAAACTAAAGGATAAATTCTTAGCTGCTTTATTACTTTTAATTTTAAATATTGCATTGTTGGGTGGGATCTTTATCATTCGGCTGCATAATAAAGAAGCATATTTGAATAATCTGAAAGAAAAGCTTGTTAAATTAAAACCACAAGCCGAAGAGTTGCAGAATAAGTTGGCTAAGATCGAGATGGTTAAGATGCAATTGAATTCTCAGATTTTAATTTTAAACGCGATTGCAGACATTGTGAAGGTGACTTCTTCGGCGTGCACTTTGAATACGCTTTCTATAAACGAATTCGGGGTACTTGTCATTCGCGGCCAGACGCAAAATTTGCAGGAAGTACTGGATTTTGTGGTTGAACTGGAAAAATCGCCGTATTTTAAAGAAAGCCATCTTAATTATTCCAGCCGCAGAAAAGTAAAAGATAAAGAGATACTTGATTTTGAAATAAACGCCAATTTATTAAAAGAAAGCCCCCCTCACTAAGATGCGAATTACCTCAGGAACTTTTAAGGGCCGAATATTAAAACAGCCCAAATCCAAAGATGTCAGGCCGACAACGGAAAAAGTAAGAAAGGCAATATTTGACGTATTGTCCGATTTTATTGTCGATAAGCAGGTTTTGGACTTATTCAGCGGCAGCGGAGCCTTGGGTTGTGAAGCCTTAAGTCGTGGGGCATCAGGGGTTACGTTCATTGAAAAGAAACGGGAATGTGTGAAAGTAATAAAAGACAATCTATCAATTTTAAATGCGGACAAAAAGTATAAAATAATTGAAAAAGATGTATTATCTGCATTTAAAATTTTGCAGAAAAAAGGACTGAAATTTTCCGTAATTATTGCTGATCCGCCGTATTATGGGGGCTTAGCAAAAAAATGCTTGCTCGAAATATGCAACTATGATATATTAAACCCGCCAACAATTATTATTATAGAACATTATAAGAAAGATGAGTTGCCCGAGCAGGTTGGTAATTATGCGCTTTGGCAACTCAAAAAATATGGGGATACTTTTGTCTCTTTTTTTAAATGAAGCCACAAGTTAGCGAAAGAAGTTATGCTAACTTGTCAGGCTGAATTTATCCCGCCAACGGCGGGGCAAATGAGATGCTTTAATGCGGGATCATTTAAACCCGCTATGCAGTATGGCGGGTAAATACCAATATGAGGTTATGTTATGAAGCAACGTGTAGTATATCCAGGTTCATTTGATCCGGTAACTTATGGGCATATCGATATAATCAAGCGAGCGGCACATATGTTTGATGAAGTTATTGTTGCTGTAGCGAGCAATGCTTCTAAAAAACCGTTATTTAGTCTTGAGGATCGTGTTGCTATGCTTAAGAAAGTAACACGCAATTTAAAAGGTGTTAGTGTCGATAGCTTTGATTGTTTAATGGTGGATTACGTGAGTCGTAAAAATATTAAAATAGTCATTCGGGGATTAAGGATGATTTCAGATTTTGAATATGAATTTCAGATGGCTTTAACAAATAGAAAGCTTAATGATAAGATTGAAACTATGTTTATGATGCCGAACGAATCATATTCTTTTGTATCGAGTAAATTGATTAAAGAGGTTGCGATTTTAGGAGCGAACCTTTCTGAATTTGTTCCGTCTTTTGTGGAACAGAAGCTTAAAAAGGTTTTGCAGAAAAATAAATAAAGGAATTTCAGGAGAGAGAATAATGGATATTATTAGTGAGTTAAGGAAAAGATCAAGAGAGAAGAGTCGAACAATTGTGCTGCCTGAAGCTAAAGACAGCCGAATACTGGAAGCAGCTAAGATTATTATCCAAGAGAACTATTCTAATATTATTTTACTCTCAGACGAAGAAGTGCTTAAAAATGAGGCAGCCAAAATAGGTCTGGATTTATCTGCGGTAAAAGTGATAGATCCGTTAAAAAGTCCGGAATTCGATGGCTTTGCTCAGGAATTTTTTGAGTTAAGAAAACATAAAGGTGTTACCATCGAAGATGCTACGGAACAGATGAAAGATTTTGTATATTTCGGAGCAATGATGGTGCGTAAAGGCATGGCCGATGGAATGGTGGCCGGAGCAATTACAACAACCGCAGATGTAGCTAAATCGGCAATTTATTGTATTGGATTCGGGGAGCAGGTACGTACGTTATCAAGTTGCTTTTTAATGAGTGTGCCGGATAGTGTTTACGGTGAAAAAGGAACTTTTGTTTTTGCAGATTGCGGGATTATTCCTGATCCAAAACCAGCTCAGCTGGCAAATATTGCCAAAGCTTCAGCAGAATTATTCAGATTATTAGTTGAAGCTGAACCTCGTGTTGCTTTATTGAGTTTTTCTTCTAAAGGCAGTGCTGATCATCCTATGGTGGATAAGGTAGTTAATGCGATGCGGATTATCGGCGAGAAATTCCCGGAATTGATTGTCGATGGTGAATTGCAGCTGGATGCGGCTATTGTCCCGGAAGTAGCTAAGATCAAAGCTCCGGATAGTAACGTTGCCGGACGTGCTAATGTATTGATATTCCCGAGTCTTGATTCCGGGAATATTTCATATAAGATGGTGCAGCGTTTAGCTAAAGCTCAGGTAGTTGGCCCGATGTTGATTGGTTTTAAAAAACCATGCTGTGATTTATCACGCGGTTGTACGATTGATGAGATTATTAACGCGGTTTGTTCAACTGCGATCAGAGTTATGGAATAAAATGAATATTTTAACTATAAATTGCGGAAGTTCTTCAATCAAGTATCAGCTTTTTTGCATGGAGAATAAATGCTCTTTGGTAAACGGCATGGTCGAAAAGATTGGTACGGCTAGCGCATATATAGTGCATCATAAAGACAAGCAGACTTATAAGGCAAAAATCAAAGAATGTACGTACTTTACTGCGGTAAATAAGATTGTTGAATTACTTATTGATTCGCAATGGGGTGTGGTTGGCAGTAAAAATGAAATAGCGGCTATTGGCCATCGTGTAGTACATGGTGGCGAGGAATTTACATCGTCTGTGTTTATTGATAGTCATGTGATGAAAAGAATAAAGTTTTATGCAAGATTGGCACCATTACATAATCCGCCGGCTTATAACGGGATAAGAGCTGCTTTAAAAATATTTCCCAAGGTAAAGCAGGTAGCAGTATTTGATACGGCGTTTCATCAGACCATGCCGCAAGAGGCATTTATGTATGGTCTGCCTTTTGAGTTTTATAAAAAATATCATGTAAGAAGATATGGGTTTCACGGGACGAGCCATCGCTATGTGGCAACTGCAGCCGCTCGAGAGTTGAAAAAGCCTTTAAATAAGTTAAAAATCATAACCTGTCATCTGGGTAATGGATGTAGTATTGCGGCCGTGAAAAACGGAAAGTCGATTGATACGAGCATGGGATTTACTCCGCTTGAGGGGCTGATCATGGGTACTCGTTGTGGAGATATTGATCCTGATCTGGTTGGATACATCATGGAGAAAGAAAATATATCTGCGGAAAAAGTGAGTGCGTTAATGAATCGTAAAAGTGGCTTGCTGGGTTTGTCCGGGATTAGTAATGACATGAGAGACTTGCTGCAGAGCGCGAAAAAAGGAGATAAGCGAGCAAAGCTGGCGATTGATGTGTTTGTTTACAGAATTAAAAAATATATTGGATCCTATCTGGCGGTGATGAACGGAGCTGACGCAATTGTGTTTACTGCTGGGATTGGAGAGCATGTTGTTTCGATAAAAGATAAAATTAAAAAAGATCTAAGTAATCTTCTGGGAAAAGTGAAAATATTAACTATTCATACGGATGAAGAGCGGTTGATTGCGTATGATACATACAATTTGATTAAAAAGAAAAAATAATGAAAGTAAATATTCACGAAATACCAAAAGAGGGTTTGTCTCTTCAGGAAGTAAAATCAGGCGAAGAGCTTGATTTAGAGAGAACCGATCTTGAGTTTAATAAACCGGTTCAAATCGAAGCTGAAATAACGCTGGAACGCGATAATGTACAAATTGATATAAAAGTAGAAAGTCAATTACGGTTTACCTGTAACCGGTGCTTAGAAGATCATGAACAGCAGGTAAAGAAAAATATAGATCTGATCAAGCCGGCACAAGAAGAATCGGTTATTGATATTACGCAGATTGTGAGGGAAGAAATAATTCTCGATTACCCGGTAAAATTATTGTGTTCGCCGGAGTGCAAGGGATTATGTGCAAAATGCGGTAAAAATTTAAATGAAACCAGCTGTGACTGCAAACAGAACGAAAATGTTTTTAGAGGAATAAACATAGACTAGGAGGTAATGTAACATGGCACATCCAAAACGCAAACATTCGACAACAAGGCGTGATAAAAAACGCACGCATCAAAAACTGAGTGCTCCGGCTATATCTGTATGTCCGGAATGTAAGCAGCCCAAGACCCCTCATTGTATATGTCCGCATTGCGGAACATATAAAGGGAAGAAGTACGTTGAAAAAAAAGAGAAGAAACCTAAAAAATAATACCCTGCGGAAGAAGATATTATGAGAATTGCTGTAGATGCAATGGGTGGAGATAATGCTCCTGATGTAATCATCAAAGGAGCAATATTAGCGGCTCGTGAGATTGATGCGGATCTTATTTTAGTTGGAAAACAGTCTTTACTTCAGACAAAGTTAGCTGCTTTAAAGAAGGTTCCGTCTAATATTTCGATTCAAGATGCCTCAGAAGTCATAGATATGAAAGACTCTCCGGCAGCTAGTGTGAGACGGAAAAAAGATGCTTCGATCAACGTGGCTGTCAAAATGGTAAAAGAAAAACAGGCAGACGCGATTGTGTCGGCTGGAAATACCGGAGCTGCGGTGTGTTCGGCTAGTTTGTTTTTAAGACTTCTGCCGGGGATAGAGCGCCCGGGAATCAGTGTTTTACTTCCTACCCTTCAGGATGTGGTCCAGGTTATTGATATGGGGGCTAATATTGATACTAAACCTCTCCACCTTTTGCAGTACGGGATTATGGGCAGTATCTATTCACAATTTGTTTTGCATAAAAAATGTCCGAAAGTAGGTTTGCTTAATATTGGGGAAGAAGAATCAAAAGGCCCTGAGTTTGTGAAAGAGACATTTAAATTGCTGGAACAAAATGAACATATTAATTTTATCGGTAATGTAGAAGGTCGTGATATATATGTAGGCGAATGTGATGTTATTGTCTGTGACGGATTCCTGGGTAATGTAGTACTGAAAGTTTCTGAAGGCTTAGCAGATGCAATAAAGGAAATGCTTAAACGTAAACTTGCTTCTAGTTTTATCACGAAAATAGGGGCGTTACTGAGTGCTCCGGCATTTAAGGCTTTAAAAAAAGAAATTGATTATTCTGAATACGGTGGTGCTCCTTTGCTCGGTATTGATGGAGTATGCATTGTGGCACACGGTGGTTCTTCGGCAAATGCGATTAAGAATGCAATTCGTGTAGCTAGTGAATCCCTGACGCAGAACGTTAATCAGCATATCGTTGAATCAATAAATAACAATAAGGATTTTGCTTAATGGATATTAAAGGAAAGAAAATAGCATTTATATTTCCCGGACAGGGTGCTCAATATGTGGGTATGGGAAAAGATCTTTGTGAGCAGTTTGAAGTTGCCGCGAAGATCTTTAAAACAGCCGATGAGGTATTGGGCTTTGATTTAAGCCGGATTTGTTTTGAAGGTCCATTGGCTGAGTTGACCCAGAGTGCGGTTTGTCAGCCGGCAGTATTGACTCATAGCATTGCTTGTTTGGAAATATTAAAGAGTGAATTTGATCTTAAGCCGGAAATTTGTGCCGGGTTGAGTTTGGGTGAATATTCAGCGCTTGTTGCTTGTGGTAGTTTGAGCTTTGATGATGCCGTAAGACTTGTGAATAAACGTGGACAGTTTATGGATGAGGCTTCACAGCAGAATCCGGGGACAATGTCTTGTCTGCTGGGAATTACAGTAGATCAGGCGAAGAATGTTTGTTTGAAGGCAGGAGTTGAAATTGCTAATCTCAATTGTCCGGGTCAGATAGTTATTTCCGGGAAAAAAGAAGCAATTGGAGTGGCTAATGAAATGGCAACTGAGGCGGGTGCTAAAAGGGTCATTCCTCTAGGTGTGAGCGGGCCGTTTCACAGCTCTTTAATGTCTCCGGCCGCGAAAAAGTTAACATTAGAGTTAGAAAATGTAAGTATAAATAAACCGGAAGTTCCCTTTATTTGCAATGTTACAGCGGATTATGTGGAGGATGCAGCTAAGATTAAGGAGTTTTTGGTTCAGCAGGTGGCACATACTACTCATTGGCATGATACTATTATTAAGATGAAGCAATCCGGGGTAGAGGCCTATGTTGAGATAGGTCCGGGTAAGGTATTAAAGGGATTACTTCAGAGGATTGAACGAGGATTACAGGTTGTTAATTTGGAAAAAGGGGAAGATTTCGCAAAGTTGGAGGGCTCAGAATGAAATTAAAAGATAAAGTAGCGGTAATCACCGGTGGTGCGCGTGGTATTGGCAAGGAAATAGCTTTAATGCTGGCAAAAGAAGGCGCCAATTGTGTGCTTTGTGATGTAAATGAGGAAGAACTTGATAAATCTGTAGCTGAAATCGAAGCTCTTGGAGTACAGGGACTTGCGATAAAACTTAATGTTTCTGATTTGGGCCAGTGCGAATCCATGGGGAACAAAGTTATTGACAAATTTGAAAAAATAGATATACTAATCAATAACGCAGGCATAACTCGTGATGGTTTGCTGCTGAGAATGCGAGAGGAAGACTGGGATGCAGTAATCTCGGTGAATTTAAAAGGTACTTTCAATTGCACCAAAGTAGTAGTTAAGGGAATGCTGAAAAAGCGATACGGACGTATAGTTAATATCGCTTCGATCATTGGATTAATGGGGAATGCAGGGCAGGCAAACTACGCCGCTTCAAAAGCAGGAATTATCGGCCTGACTAAGAGTGCAGCCAGAGAGGTTGCCTCAAGGAATGTGACAGTAAATGCTATTGCTCCCGGGTTTATTGATACGAAAATGACTCATGTTTTACCGGAAGAAGTTAAAGAAGCAATGCTGAAGCAGATCCCAATGGCCCGGTTTGGAACACCTGAAGATGTATCCAAGCTGGTACTATTTCTGGTGGGAGATGATTCCAGTTATATAACTGGGCAAGTGGTGCAAATAAATGGTGGAATGTTGATGTAGTTCTCTTGAAAGGAGGCAAAGGAAAAATGTCAGTAGAGGAAAAAGTAAAATCTATAATAGTTGATCAGTTAGGGGTAAAGTCCGAGGAAGTTAATTCTACAGCATCATTTATCGATGACTTAGGTGCAGATTCTTTGGATACGGTAGAATTAGTTATGGCATTGGAAGAAGAGTTTGGAATTGAAATTCCAGATGAAGATGCTGAAAAAATGACAACTGTGGGCGAAGCGGTAAAATATATAGAGGAAAAATCTGTTCCAAGCAAAGACGGCGAATAGTTTCTTTGTTACAGTAATATAGATTATGGATAAAAAACGTGTTGTTGTTACAGGTATAGGGATTATTTCGCCTATTGGTAATTCGAAACAGGAATTCTGGTATTCTCTTTGCGAAGGTAAAGGTAATGCTGGATATGTTAGTTACTTTGATGCTTCAGAGTTTACTTCGAAAATTGACGCAGAAGTAAAGAACTTTGATCCATCCCCTCATTTTAATCCTAAAGAGCTCAGACGCACTGAGAAGTTTATTCAGTTTGCGGTTTGTGCTGCCAAGTCGGCTTTGGAAGATTCCGGTTTAAGTCTTGAAAAAGAAGATGTCAATAAGATTGGAGTAGTAATAGGCTCTGGTATTGGCGGTCTTTCAATGATTGAGAATCAGACAAAGATCTATTTTGAAAAAGGTCCTAGCAGAATTTCGCCCTTTCTTATTCCAATGCTAATAGTAAATATGGCTCCAGGCCAGGTTTCTATTAGTTTAGGATTAAAAGGGCCAAATTCCTGTGTGGCTACAGCTTGTGCTTCTGGAGGACATGCAATTGGTGATGCTTTTAAAGTTATTCAAAGAGGCGATGCCATCGCTATGTTTGCCGGTGGTACCGAAAGCAGTATTACTCCTTTAGGCTTTGGCGGATTTTGTGCGGCAAAGGCGCTTACGAAAAGAAATGACGATCCAGAACATGCATCTCGCCCTTTTGATAAGGAACGGGATGGTTTTTTAATGGGTGAAGGATCGGGTATTGTTGTTTTAGAAGAACTAGAACACGCTAAAAAAAGAGGGGCGACAATTTACGCGGAAATGGTTGGCTATGGTATGAGCGGAGACGCATATCATATGACTGCACCTTGTCCTGACGGTAACGGCGGAGCTCGTTGTATACGTGCTTGTCTGGATGATGCGGGTGTTAATCTAGAAGAGGTAGATTATATCAATGCTCACGGGACATCAACGCTTATGAACGATAGAGTTGAAACAATGGCTGTAAAAACAGTCTTTGGCGACCAGGCTAAGAATCTGGTACTTGGGTCTACTAAGTCTATGACTGGTCATTTGTTGGGCGCAGCTGGTGGGGTTGAATTTGCCGCAGGTGCTTTAGCTATAAAAGAAGGGGTTATCCCTCCCACGATTAATTATGAAAATCCGGATCCGGAATGCGATTTGGACTGTGCACCTAATCAAGCTCGAAAGAAAGAAATAAATGTAGTATTATCCAATTCTTTGGGGTTTGGAGGTCATAATGTTACACTGGGGCTGCGGAAGTTCTAAAGTTCTCTAAACATAACTATTCCATGGGCAACGCTTAAATCTGTTGCCCATTATTTTATCAATATAGTGCATTGACATATAGCTCTATTTTCGGTATAATAATTTGCAATTTAATAATAGAAATAACTTTCAGAATAAATATTTAATTTTTTGCTAAAGGAGGAAATTTATGGATTATTTGCTTACTGAAGAGCAGATAATGGTAAGGGATCTAGCCAGAAAAATTGCTCAGGAAAAAGTTAAACCGATTGCCGCGGAACTTGACGCAAAGGATGAATTTTCCTGGCCGTTAATGAAATTATTGGCAGAATCCGACCTTTTTGGTGTTTATATTGAAGAAAAATATGGCGGTATGGGCGGCGGCATTCTGGAATTATGTTTGGTTACAGAAGAGTTATCCCGTGCTTGCGGCGGTATAGCGGTAAGCTATGCAGCGTCTGCTTTAGGTACTGATCCTATAATTCTTATGGGTACTGAAGAACAGAAACAAAAATATCTTCCTGATCTTGCTAGCGGTAGAAAGATTGCGGCATTTGGATTGACCGAGCCGAACGCAGGTAGTGATGCCGGAGCTATGGAATGTACGGCAAAAAAAGATGGTGATCATTATATTTTAAACGGGACAAAACATTTTATTACTAATGGTGGAGAAGCTGAAACATATACGATCATCGCGATGACCGATAAGACTAAAGGATCTCGCGGAGCTTCTGCGTTTATTCTGGAAAAAGGAATGCCGGGATTTACTTTTGGAAAGAAAGAAGACAAGATGGGGATTCGTCCGTCTGCTACCCGTGAACTTGTGTTTACCGATTGTAAAGTGCCTAAAGCAAATCTTCTTGGTAAAGAAGGCCAGGGATTTATTCTTGCGATGAAGACATTTGATATGTCCCGTCCGGGTGTTGCAGCGCAGGCATTAGGTATTGCTCAGGGTGCGCTTGATCTGGCACTTGAATATTCCAGACAGCGTCAGCAGTTTGGTCGGCCGATATGCAGTTTTCAGGGGATTAAGTTTATGCTTGCGGATATGGCAGCACAGACAGAGGCTGCGCGTGGGCTGGTTTACGGTGTAGCCAGAATGATTGATAGCGGTAATACTAAAGTTACCAAAGAATCAGCCATGGCTAAGATGTTTGCTTCAGATACAGCAATGAGAGTTACGACTGATGCTGTGCAGATATACGGTGGTTATGGATACATGAAAGAATATCCGGTAGAGAAATTTATGCGTGATGCAAAAATTACTCAGATCTATGAAGGGACGAATCAGATTTTGCGTGATGTAATCGCGAATAATTTAATCAAAGAATCTCTTGCGGCTTCTAAAAAATAACTAAAAAAAGCTAATATTATGAATATTATAGTTTGTATAAAACAAGTTCCAGACACTACCGAAGTTCGGATTAATCCGGAGACCAATACGCTGATACGTGACGGGGTGGCTTCTATAATCAATCCGTTTGATACTTATGCGATTGAAGAAGGCTTGCGTTTAAAAGAGCGTTTTGGCGGTAAAGTAACTGTAATTACTATGGGGCCGCCTCAGGCAGAAACAGCATTAAGAGAAGCAGTTTCTCTGGGTGTTGATGAAGCAGTGCTTCTTTCGGATCGGGCATTTGCCGGCAGTGATACCTTAGCTACTAGTTATGCTTTAGCTATGGGTATTAAAAAACTAGGTGAAGTTGATGTTATCCTTTGCGGAAAGCAGGCGATTGACGGAGATACTGCACAGGTTGGTCCGGGAATAGCGATCTGGCTTGATATGCCGCAGGCTACTTATGTAAAGAAAATTGAAGATTGTAAAGAAGAAAGCGGTAAAAAAGTATTTCGCGTACATCGTATGGTTGAAGAAGGACATGAAGTTCTGGATGTTCCTTTGCCATGCATGCTCACAGTAGTAAAAGAGATTAATGAGCCGAGGATGCCTTCTTTAAAAGGGATGATGCGTTCGAAAAAGGCTGAGATTATAAAATGGAGTGCAGCTGATATTCAGGCTGAAGAAGAGAATATTGGTTTAGATGGTTCGCCAACTCAGGTTATGCGTATTTTTAGTCCCGAACAAAGAAAAGGCGGGGAAATGCTGCACGGAGAGGTGCATGAAATTGCGGATAGACTGCAGGATGTTTTAAAAGAACTGATATAAGAATATATTATTTGGGTATTGTGTTTTGAGATTTATTTATAATTTGGAATTTTCGAGCGAAGCGAGAATAATATGGCAATAGAAGTAATTCAACAAAAATGTGTCGGATGTGCGCTGTGTTTAAAGAGTTGTCCTTTTGCCGCGATTGAGATGGTTAATAAAGTCGCAGTGATTAAGGACAATTGCGTTGCTTGCGGTGCTTGTATTGAAAGTTGTAAGTTCGATGCAATTATTTTAAGAAAGCATGACGAAGGTGTTTTGCCGGAAGAAGAGTATGCTGATGTATGGGTATTCGGGGAACAGAAAAAAAGTGTTATCCAGTCGGTAGTTTATGAGCTTTTGGGCGAGGGAAAAAAACTGGCTCAGAAAAGAGGCCAAAAACTAGCGGTGGTTTTATTAGGAGATAAGGGGATTGAAAAACAAGCCCAGAAACTTATTCAACGCGGTGCAGATAAAGTTTATGTGGTTGAATCTCCGGAGTTGAAAAATTATCAGGATGAAACTTATACCTGCGTGCTTACAAAGTTGATTAAAGATTATAAGCCGGAGATTGTTTTAACCGGGGCAACAAGTATTGGCCGTTCATTGATTCCGCGTGTAGCTGTAAATTTAAAAACCGGACTTACCGCAGATTGCACAGGCCTTGATATTGACGAAGAAAAAGGCTTACTGCTTCAGACACGTCCTGCTTTTGGCGGTAATATTATGGCGACAATTATTTGCCCGCATCGTCGTCCTCAAATGGCAACGGTACGGCATAAAGTAATGAAAGAAGCCCAGATCGATTTGAAGTATAAGGGTGAAATTATAAAAATAGATGCTAAGGATTTTTGTTTAAGTGCTTGCGCTAAACTGATTGATATTATTGAAGCAATTGAAGAGACGATCAACCTTACTGAAGCGGACATTATTGTTTCGGGGGGACGTGGTATTGGAAATCCTGAAAATTTTAAACTTATTGAGGAATTCGCCAAAACTATTGGTGCGGCAGTTGGTGCATCTCGTGCTACTGTAGATGCCGGATGGATTCCTTATTCTCATCAAGTCGGACAGACCGGGAAAACTGTATGTCCGAAAATCTATTTTGCCTGTGGTATATCCGGCCAAATTCAGCATTTAGTCGGCATGCAGTCTGCAGATATTATTATCGCAATTAACAAAGACCCCGATGCTCCAATCTTTAAAATTGCCACCTATGGCATAGTCGGAGATATTTTTGAAGTGCTTCCAGCCTTAATTAAAAAATTCAAAAAGTAATTTTTATCAAGTTTTAATACACTACATCTTGTGTTTTTTGGTGAAAAATCAAGTTTTTTACCAAATATCTTGCATTATAAAAAAAAGTTTGATATACTTCAATTAAGAAATAGTATATATAAATATAATAACAAATAGTAGTAACAAACATGTCCAACAGACAAGGGAATGTCTCTTCTCTTTTATTATAAGGATATAAAATGTATTTTAAAAAGTTAGAACTTTATGGTTTTAAATCTTTTGTAGATAAAACCACCCTTCTTTTTGAGCCTGGAGTAACTGCAATTGTTGGTCCTAATGGTACCGGTAAAAGTAATATTTCCGATGCAATAAAATGGGTTTTGGGCGAACAAAGTGTAAAATCCATGCGCGGCAGTAAAATGGAAGATGTTATTTTTAACGGTACAGAGTTGCGTCCGCCGGTAAATATGGCTGAAGTTTCACTTACGCTGTCTAATGAAGGAAGACACCTGCCTATAGATTACGATGAGATCAGGATTACCCGAAGGCTTTATCGTTCCGGTGAAAGTGAATATCTTCTGAATAAAACTCCGGTAAGATTAAGAGACATTAATGAGCTTTTAATGGGGACAGGGATTGGGACTGAATCTTATTCTCTTTTAGAACAGGGCCGAATAGACTCGATAATAAGTTCTAAGCCGGAAGATCGCCGCATTATTTTTGAAGAAGCAAGCGGGATTACTAAATTCAAAAAGAAAAAAAATGAAGCTATGCGTAAGCTGCAGCAGACAGAAGAGAATTTGCTGCGCGTTAATGATATTGTAGTTGAAGTTAACAGGCAATTAAATTCCATCCAAAGACAGGTGAATAAAGCCAGGCGTTACCAAGAACATTTCCAAGAGCTTAAAAACCTGGATACACAGTATACCTACCGTGAATATAATATTTTAAAATCCGAGCAGGATCAGTTCCTGGGAGAAGAGAATCAATGTCGTGGTTCTCAGGAGCAGATAGAAAATGAACTGGTAAGCATTTCGCAGCTTTTTGAAGATGTGAAGAATACGCTTACTCAGGTAGAGAATGATTATAAAGATCTGACTAATAAGGTCATGATTGCCGAGACACAGATTGAAAAAAATACTGATCGTGTGAACTTAAATAAAGAGCGTATTGATGAGTTTACTCAGAGAGTAAACGATGCAGTAATAGATATTGGAAATACAAATAAAAAGATAGAAGAAGTAGAGCAGCAGCGCACTCTTCTTAATGAACGCATTGTTTCTTTTCAGGAAGAAAAGCATATTAAGGAAAATCAATTAAACCTGAAGAAAACAAGTCTTGAAGAGATTGAAAACCAGATTAGAGAAGCTAAGGATACCATTGCTCTGGCTAAAGAGAAAGCTGTAAATCTTTTATCTGAACATGCCCAGCTGAAAAATAATCTCGCAAAACTTTCTGCTAACATTCATAACGCAAATGCGCGTCTGACTAGATTGCGTCAGGAAAAAAGCAAGACAGAAGAAGAATTTAATGAGATAAATACATCTTTAGAGGGAAAAATAAATGAGCTCAATCAGCTGAAGGGGCGGGTTGATGATGAAGAAAAGAAAGAATCATCGTTACGTTCTTCTCAGGAATTACTTGCCGGAGGCATAAAAAATCTGGAAGAAGAAATTCAGAAGTCTAAAGAGGGATTAATTGCTAAACAATCACAGCTTATTGTTCTTGAAGATTTAAGCAAAACTTACGAAGGGTTTTCTAACGCGGTAAAGGCATTGATGCCTCAAAAAGAAGAATTCCCCGAACAGTTTGAAGGGGTGCATGATGTCTTAGTGAACTTGATCGAGGTCAGTTCCGGATATGAAATGTGCGTGGAAAACGCATTAACTGATTATTTGCAGGCTGTGGTGGTAGAAGATAGTCAGGCAATGTTGCGTTTGCGGGATTTTCTTGATTCTCAGAATATCGGCAGGGTGCGAATTATTGCTCTGGATACTATTCCGGTGGATTTAACTTCTCAGGTTTCTGGTGATGATTTACAAGCAATAACAAATTTTGTTAATTGTGAGGATAAATATAAAGGCTTAATGGCTTATCTTTTGAGGAATACGTTTCTAGTTTCTAAAGATAAGATCGAGACTGTCTCAGGAGAAAATTTTACAGCAACCCCAGAGTTGGTAGAATTTACTTATCGTGGTTTTAATTTGAATAGTGTTGAGATAATCGGTGATTTTAATAATTGGCAGCCGTCTTCTGATACAACATTGGAACTTACCGATCCGGGGATATGGACGCGAAAGGTTTTTTTAAGCCCGGGGCATTATCGTTATAAATTTATTGTTGATGGACAATGGATAACTGATCCGGAAAATAATAATATAGAGACAGATATTATCGGTAATTCAAATTCTATTTTAGAAATAACAGAAGCCGTAGAGAAAAAAGAAATAAAGTCGAATATATTTGATCAATTAGATGTCTCAACGCAGTTGGTAACAACCGAAGGTGAAATTTATACCCGGACTGAACTTGTAACCAAACCGACAAATGAACACAGCCTTGGTTTAATTTCTCAAAAGGCCCAGATGAGGCAACTAAAGGAAGATTGTATATATATTGATCAAAGAATTGAAGAGCTGGCGAATAAGGAAGCTTTAGAAAGTGAACAGCTGGAGAAAGTAGAAGCAGAACTGTCTCAGTTAACTGAAATATTGCATCATGAGAAAGTTATTTTTGCAAATAAAGACTCAGAAAGAGTGAGTATTGAATCTGCAAAAAAGAAACTGGATGATGAGTTATCCGTGGTTAATCTAGAAATAGAAGAAACAACTCTGGATCTAAACGAATTAGTTGAAAAAGAAAAACAAAGCAAAGAATCCCTAGAAGCAGTTGAACAGCAGATTGCTCAGAATGAGCAGGAGATGAATTGTTCTCAGGATCTAATATCTGATAAGACTCGGGAACGGGAAGATTTGCTGGTGGTTATTGCAGAGAAG
This sequence comes from PVC group bacterium, assembly GCA_024231215.1. GTDB lineage: Bacteria > Omnitrophota > Gorgyraeia > B26-G9 > B26-G9 > JAAEQR01. Next base: position 233,305 of record JAAEQR010000195.1, read on the forward strand.
AAAACGGAATTTTCTTTAGTTAATGAACAAGAGGCATCATTGAATCAGAACATGATCATGCTAACTGAAAATTATGACCAGATGCGTAATAACGTAGAAGAGCTGACCCGGCAGAAAGAAGAATCAACCCGACGGATCGGGGAACTGTCTGAGCAGGTAGTTAATTTAGAGCAGAATACAACGGTGCTGGGCGAAGAAAAACAGCAAATTGACACACAACTAGAACAGACAACGATGCAGCGCAGTAGATTGCTTGAAGAATTTGAATCGATGCAAATACAAATCAGAGAAAAAGAAAATAATTTAAACCAGATTAAAAATAGAATTAGAGATATGGATGTTAGAAATGTAGAACTAAAATTCAAGCTGGATGCGTTAATAAATACTAGTTATCAATCTTATAAGATTGATTTGGCCTCTCTGGTTATGGAGCTTCCGGAAGATATCGATTGGGATCAGCAAAAAGAACAAATTGATGTTTTAAAGCAGAAGGTTGATCGGCTAGGTTCGGTTAATTTAGCGGCAGTAGAAGAAGAGGAAGAATTAAGGGAGCGTGCGGAATTTTTAAATAGCCAGAGGGAAGATTTAGTTGCGGCAAAAGAGACTTTGATGCAGGCTATACGAAAGATAAACAGAACGACTAAGACTCTTTTTCTGGATACTTTTGAACAGGCGAAGGTGGCTTTCCGGGAATATTATAAGCTGCTTTTTAGCGGTGGGGATGCTCAGCTATACTTATCGGAAGATAAAGATGTTTTAGAGAGCGGTGTTGAGATAGTTGTTCGCCCTCCGGGAAAACGCTTACAAAGCATAACTCTACTTTCCGGAGGAGAAAAAACACTAACTGCTATCGCATTACTATTCGCGGTATTTAAAATAAAACCTACTCCGTTTTGTGTGCTTGATGAAATGGATGCGCCTTTGGATGAATCAAATATTGATCGTTTCACCCGGGTTTTGCAGGAGTTTTTGAAGAATTCCCAATTTATTATTATCACTCATAATAAGAAGACCATTGGTATGGCAGATGTTATGTATGGAGTGACTATGGGAGAACCCGGCATTTCCAAATTGGTATCGGTAAAATTCAGTGAGTATAAAGATGCTCCTGTTGCCGAGCCTGTCGAAGAAGAGCCTGTTGCGTCTGCTGCATAATTAACGTCTTCTCGCTAAGTTCGCGGGGGTGTTATTCTAATTCTTTACTAAACATGCATACTCTGTTGCGGCCGGTGTTTTTAGCTGCGTAAAGCGCTTTATCTGCGCAGGCAATGAGGGAGTTTTTTTCCTGAGCGTCTTGGGGAAAGCTGGCTACGCCGATACTTATACCTATCTTTCTTTTTGTTTTTGTCTTGGGATCATAGAAATATGTTGCAGATACGGTTTTTCTTATTCTCTCAGCTGAAGAGTAGGCTTTTTCTTTAAAAGTTTCAGGGAGAATAATTGCGAATTCTTCTCCTCCGTAGCGGGCGACAAGATCAACCTCGCGGCATGATTTTCTTAATATCCCAGCTAATTCCTGCAGGAGTTTATCCCCGGTAAGATGCCCGAAATTATCATTAAAGCTTTTAAAAAAATCAAGATCTGCCATAAGCAGACTTACATGCCGGTTAAAGCGGGCGGCTCTTTTAATTTCTTCTTTTAATTGATGCTGAAAATATCCATAATTCCAGAGATTAGTTAGTCGGTCCGTATTAGATAGAACTAATGTTCGTTCAAATTCCTGCGAGTTTTCGATCGCCAATCCAGCTTGATTGGCAAACATGTTCAGTTTCCAGATATCTTCTTTAGTGATCGTTTTCTTTGAATAGAAATTATCAACTAACATTACTCCGACTACACGATCTTTTGCTAGTAACGGTACGGTAACAAAATAATTCATATTGAAAAGAGATACTACCAGGTCATTGCTTTTTATTGTTTTTTTTGTTTTTGAGTCAATTATATTAAAAGGATGGCGTTTTTTTACGGTTTGAGATAGAATCCCAGTTGATGTTTCCAGGGGGAGTTGAATCTTTGTTACCAGATTATTAAGATGTGAGTCAGGACGGCGGCCGAATTCTTCGTAGGCACTAACCAGTTCATCCAGGGTTGTTTGTTCTTTCTCCAAGTGCTTCCAGATGCTATGCGCATCTTCTCCTGAATCCGGGCCGATACCCATGCGTCCTTCCAGGGTATTGTTTGTTTCATTTACCAGAAATACCATAGCTCGGTTAAACCCAAGGCCTTCATGCGCAGTAACGCTGGTAAGAATGATGTAAAGGATTTCATCCAATCTCAATGTAGAACGCATGGCATTGCCGATCTCATATAGCATAAGGAGCTCGGATTGATGTTTTTGGATAGTTTTCGGGATATTTTTCTTATTAAGCATAATCTTATTGTATAGTTATGTGATTTTTTGTCAACAGAGAAATGAAAATTTACCTGTTTTTTGAGGGGGCATTCGTTTTTAGTAAATTTGCTTGACATTTTTAGCTATTCGTTGTATTAAAGATGTATACAGTATATGTAGTTAAAACAATTAAACGTTTATAAAAATATAAAATCCCATAAATAACCATAAATACATATAATATTTAATAAACATCTTAACCTCATACAATCCCTAGTAAAGTCCTAAATTTGTACGGAAATATTTACTCAAGTAGTTAACTGATAGTGATTTCATAACTTATATTATTTTAAGCTTTATTCATCTGCTTAAAAAGATTGCATATATTATATAGAATCTGTCTTAGAGCGGGTAGAGGGTAATCAGAATAAAGCTGCAAAAATTTTAATGAGGTTTTATGAAAGATTATATTCAAGGGCATAGAAGTTGCTTTTTAAACAGCAAGATAAAAAAGTTAAATATTGTTTTTCTAACCGGGATCTTTTTAATCATGCTGTTAATGCCGACGTCCACAATCGCTAAAGAAGTAAAAGCCTATGCCCAGACCTATGGTGGAACTCTGCGCTGGGGCACCTGCCATGCTCCGACGATTATTAATCCCTTACTTACCACTCACAGTATTTCAATGTCTTTGATTGATTTAATTTTTAATCGTCTGGTGAGATTAAATGAAAAAGGTGGAATAGACCCGGATTTGGCCAAATCCTGGGAAATATCCGAAGATGGATTAGTGTATACATTTCATCTGAGAAAAAACGTGCGTTTTCATGATGGTATTGAGTGTACAGCGCATGATGTGAAATTTACCTATGATAAGATTATGGATTCAAAGATTGATTCTCATTTTCGGTTGTCTTTTGATATGGTTGATTCTTTTAATGTAGTTGATAAATATATTTTTCAAATTAAATTAAAAAAACCTTCAGCCGTTCTAATCTATCGATTAGTAAGAGAAATAGCGCCAAAGCATCTATTGGAAGGTACAGATATAAAAAATAATTCATTTAATTTCCATCCAATAGGTACCGGACCATTTAAATTTAAAGAATGGACAAAAGATGATCAGATTACTTTGGAATATAATTCTGATTATTATGAAGGTAGGCCGTATCTGGATAAAATTGTAATCAAGACTTATCTTGATTCTAGAGGTTCGTGGAGTGCATTGATGCGGGATGAGGTGGATCTGGTTTGGTTTATTGAAATGGAAGATTACGATATTATAAAGAATTATCCTGCGTTTAAGTCGTATGCCATACCTACAGGTTGTTATTATTCTTTGTATTATAATCTTGCTGATCCTATTCTTTCAGATGTAAAAGTAAGAAGAGCGATAGCATATGGTATAGACAGAAATGATTTAATTGAAAAGACTGCGTTTGGTTATGGTTCAGAAGGTACAGGTCCTTTTTATCCGGGAGCTTTTGGGATTGAGTCGAGCCCTGAAACCTTTAAATATAATCCGGAAAAGGCACGTTCATTATTATCTGAGGCTGATTGGTTTGACGGTGATGGTGACGGCATCGTAGGGAAAGAAGGACAAGAACTTGAACTGCGCATATTGGTAGATGAGCGTAATGATATGTTTAAAAAAATCATTATGCTTATTCGTCAACAATTGCAGGAAGTTGGGATAAAAGTTAGAGTGATTTTGTATGAAGATGATCGTACGTTGACTGAAGAATTTTTAAAAAAACATCGTGTCCAGGCGCATTTAAAAATGTTGTTGTCGGGAGATGAAATGAATGATGCGGCAGAAGAATGGTGTTTAAAATTTAAGCGTGTGGGTAAATTCTGGGGCTGTGGACATGAGGAAATGGATAAATTATTTGCTTTGGGAGACTCTATTCATAATTCGAGAAAAAAACAGATGATTTATCAAAAATTAAACAACATTATTTATAAAGAACAGTACGCATGTTTTCTTTATGATCTATTTTGTTTTCATGCTGTTTCAAAAAAGTTTAAAAATATAAACAAGGTTTTTACTAATTCTATGCCGGTGTATACATTGAAAGATTGGTATTTTGAGGAAGGTGATTTAAACTAAAATTTGCAATTCAAATTATTGACCATTCATGCTATAATTAATAGCACAATTATTCGGTTTGATATGGCAAAATCAGGAGTTTTAGTGTAAATTTTAGGGTGAAAGTAAGAATTAATGAGAAATATCATGAAGAAAAAAAAATGGCGTTATTCCCGTAGAAGATTAAAGCGTTTGTTATTAAGGATGTTTTATCGGCGATTATGGACAAAGCTGGCAATTGCTTTATTAGTAATCATTACTATTCCGGTAATCTTGCTGGGTATTTTACTTGTAAACAATTCTCAGCAGGCGTTGAAAAATTCGGTTCTTAATAATCACAAACAGATAGTAACCCGCGCGGCAGAAGAAATAGGATTATTTGTGAGTCGGCCGGAAGATATTCTTAAAGCATGTGCGGCAATGATGGGTAGGGTTAATATTACTGCTTGGGAGCAGGAAACAATACTTGTCGAGCTGGTATTAAATCAATCAATATTTATACGTGCTTTTTCGGTTGATCCTTCCGGGAAGGTTATTGCCAGTTCCGAACTAGGGAAAAAGACTGCACCGCAATATCCGGAACAAGCATTAGTAGCTGTACAAGCTGGGAATCCTTATATTTCTGAGGTTAAGTTTTTGGATAATAACACTCCTTATCTGAACATCGCTGTACCAATAAAAAAGATGGGTGGAGTTAGGAAAGCTTTAATTGCAGATGTGAATTTAAGGAAGATGTGGGAGATTATTGACGGGATTAAATTGAATAAGACCGGGTGGGCATTTCTGGTCGCTGGTGACGGGGTGGTGATTGCACATCAGGATAAACAGCAGGTTTTGAAAAATAAAACTTATAAAAACCATAAAGATGTACAGGCTGTTTTGTCCGGACAAACCAATGCTATCGAATTAAAAGATGAATTTGGTCAAAACTGGGTGAGTTCTTATACGCCTGTGCCAAATACCGGCTGGGGAATTATTTTGCGCCAGAAAACGGATGAAGCTTATTTGTTTTCAAATGTGATGAAGGTTCAGTCATGGATAATGATAATCTTAGCAGAACTAGCGGCTATTTTAGCCAGTATTTTCCTTGCCAGGATGTTGGTGAAACCGCTTAAGGCTTTGGTATTTCGGTTTAAGAGTACGGCAAATGGAGAATTGGGGCAAAATATCGGTACAAGAAGAAAAGATGAAATCGGAGATTTGATCAGGTCTTTTAACCGGATGACTGAAGAGCTTAAAAGGGCAAAATCACGAGAGCATTTTTCAACTATCGGAGAATCGGTTACGCGTGTAGCACATGAACTTAAAAATTCTTTGGTACCAATAAAATCATTTGTTTATCTGTTCCCCCGTAAATATGGCGATGAAAAATTCGTAGATAAATTTAGCCGGCTTATGCCGGATGAAATTAATCGATGGGAACGTATGATTAAAGACCTATCTGAGTTTTCAACCGGTACGGAATTAGAAAAAGCAGAAACAGATATCCGCCAATTAATGCAAAGCACCCTGGAGATTATGGAAGAAGGATTTAGCCAAAAACAGGTAAAAGTTATCTGTGAAGTTGGATATGGAAATTTTCTGGCAATGGCTGATCCGGAACGATTAAAACAAGTATTTATGAACTTAATACTTAATGCATTAAACGCTATGTCCGAGGGGGGGTTGCTTGAGGTTTCTATGGATACTATGAGTTATGGAGCTGAAGGTGAATACATCGAAATAAGAATAAAAGATACAGGTAAGGGGATTCCTAAAGATGAGCTGAAAAAGATATTTAAGCCTTTTCATACAAAGACAAAAGGTGGGATGGGGCTGGGTTTATCTATCACCAGGAAAATTGTAAAAGAACACGGTGGGGCTATTGACGTAACGAGTGAAGTGGATCAGGGGACTACATTTACTATAAAACTTCCTAAATGTATTAAATCATCAGTTGTGAAGAAGGGATGAGAGGGGTTTTTTAATGGGAAAGATGAAAATTCTAATTATAGATGATGAAGCGATTATAAGAGAGATTTTTTTAAGTGCGTTTGATGAGTACGAAATAATTCCGGCGGCTAGCGGAGAAGAGGCACTGAATATTTTAGATGCAAATAAAAATATTCCTTTAGTTGTAGCAGATATAAGTATGCCTGGATTAAGCGGGGTTGATCTGATAAGGCAGATAAAGGATAAAAATCCTGATGGTAGAATTATTGTGCTTACTGGTTATAGCTCTAAAAATGAAGAAGTTAAGGCTGTATGTCAGCAGACAGATGGATATATAGAAAAACCTTTTGATATTGGCAAAACTCAAAATATTTTTAAAAATTTATTACAAGGAGTTAAAAGTGAAGATTGAAATCAGAAAGCCGAGTAAAGAAGAATTGGATACTTTAGGGATTGAGAATTGGAGTGCCTGGCAGTGTGGGATAGGCATGTTCGATTGGGAATACTCAGACAGAGAGACAGCCTATGTTTTTGAAGGTAAGGTTACGGTAAAGACGGCTGAAGAAGAAGTTACTATTGGTTCCGGAGATCTGGTTGTTTTCCCTAAAGGGTTAAAATGCACCTGGGATGTTCAGGAGCCAATAAGCAAAGTATACATATTCGGATGAATATAAAGAAAACAATATTATTCATTTCAGGCTTTTTTTTAATGACATCTATAACATTTGCCGCGGATCAAACTAGTAATTATTCCCCTCCTTTTGAACTATATGGAATTGTAAACGAAGTGAGTGATGATTGTTTGCAAGTCTTTGTTCCCAAAATAGATAAGATAGTAGAGGTAGCTGTTTCTCCGCAGACCATTATTCTTAATCGCATGGATAATACTGATACGTCACATAATCTTCAGGAGATCCAGCCAAAAGACCTTGTTATTATCAATGGAGTAGTAAATAATGAGGCTTTTTTCAGTCAGGAAATATCCTTCCTTCCCGTTGATTAACAGGGCAAGAAAATGGTGCCGAAGGTGGGACTTGAACCCACACGACCTTGCGATCACATGGCCCTGAACCATGCGCGTCTGCCATTCCACCACTTCGGCACAGGGATATATTGTACTATCAGGTAAGGGAAAAATCAAATTATTTTATAAGATTGCCTGAGATTAATAGTTGTGTTAGAATAACTCCTTACGGAGGTACATACATGCAGGTAGAATTACAAGAGAAATTAACACGAATAACTGCTAAATTTGAACAACTCAGGGGGTATCTTTGACCTGGGCGAAAAATTTGCCCAAATCAAAGAATTAGAGGAGAAAATGGCCCAGACTGGATTCTGGGATACTCCAGATACTGCTAATAAGATTATTCAGGAATTAAAGCTCCATAAACGCCAAACAGATCCTTTTCAAAAAATCCAATCTGATTTAGATAATTTAAAGGAATTGCTTGAACTAGCCGAATCTGAAGATCAGGATATTCTAAAGCAGATAGACACAGAACTTAGCAGTTTAGATAACGAGCTGAATAAACTGGAAATTGATTTACTGTTATCGGATAAAGAAGACACAGCTAATGCATTTTTGAGTATTCATGCCGGAGCCGGCGGCACAGAATCTTGTGATTGGACAAGTATGCTGTTGCGTATGTATACGCGCTGGGCGCAGGATAAAGGTTGTGCGGTAGAAACAGTGGATTTTTTGCCCGGAGATGAAGCTGGTGTAAAAAGTGTAACGATCCTGATAAAAGGCGGAGAATTTGTCTACGGGCATTTAAAAGGAGAGAACGGGGTGCATCGTTTGGTACGCATATCTCCGTTTGATTCCAATAAACGCAGGCATACATCTTTTGCTTCTGTAGAAGTAATTCCGGAAATCGATAAAAATATTCAGGTTGAAGTTAAAGAGGACGATTTAAAAATTGATGTTTATCGGGCTAGCGGTGCCGGAGGACAGCATGTAAATACAACAGATTCTGCGGTGCGAATTACTCATTTACCGACGAAGATTGTTGTGCAATGTCAGAACGAACGTTCTCAGATGAAAAATAAAGCCACGGCCATGAAGATGCTGAAATCAAAATTGTATGAGCTGGAATTAAAAAAACTCCGGGCAGAAGCAGATAAACATAACCAAACGAAAAAGAAGATTGAATGGGGAAGTCAGATCAGATCATATGTAATGCATCCTTATTCAATGATCAAAGACCATAGAACCGGGGTAGAGACAGGTAATGTCCCGGCGGTTATGGACGGAAAATTAGATAATTTTTTGGATGGTTTCTTGAAATGGAGTGTAAAGCAATAATTGTAGGGGCGGATCCATGTATCCGCCCGGGATAATAATTTATGAACGATTTATTTACAGAAAAACAGATATTTAAAGTCTCTGAGATTACGCGGGATATTCGTACGATCTTAGAGGATAGCTTTTCTGGTGTGTGGATAGAGGGCGAGATTTCAGGTTTGCAAATCCCTCAGTCCGGACATATGTATTTTACATTAAAAGATTCTAAAGCACAGCTTAGATGCGTTTTCTTTAAACGGGCGAATAGTAATCTTGATTTTACTTTAGAGGATGGATTAGCTTGTGTTCTGTTCGGCAGAGTGAGTGTATATGATGCAAGAGGACAGTATCAGTTAATCGTAGAAAAAGCTGAGCCTAAAGGCAAAGGAGCTTTGCAGCTTAAGTTTGAACAACTTAAGAAGAAATTAGCTGAGGAAGGATTGTTTGAACAAGCACGCAAACGTCCGATCCCGTTTTTACCTCAGAAAATAGGAGTAGTGACTTCTCCGACCGGTGCGGCAATAAGGGATATCCTGAATATTATTGAACGCCGCTATGCAAACGTACACGTAATTATTCGTCCGGCTCTGGTGCAGGGAAAGACAGCTGCTGCGGATATTGCCCAGGGGATAAAAGACTTAAATAAATATAAAGATCTGGATGTATTAATTGTTGGCCGCGGCGGTGGAAGTTTAGAGGACTTGTGGCCGTTTAATGAAGAAGCAGTTGCGCGGGCTGTTTATGAATCGAAAATTCCGGTTATTTCTGCGGTAGGACATGAAATAGACTTTACAATTTGTGATTTTACTGCAGATTTAAGGGCGCCTACTCCTTCAGCTGCCGCAGAACTTGTGGTCAGAGAAAAAGCACAGCTGGCGGCTAGATTAGCGGATATGCAGCACCGAATGGGACAGACCATATCGGAAAAATTAAAATTTTTAAACTTAAGATTAATGCGCATTGCGCAAAGTCATGCTTTACGTCGTCCGGGAGTAATTCTGGAGCAGTATCAGCAGAGATTAGATGCTTTAGATAAATCGTTGTTGGTTAATTTTAAAAGGATTATTGAGCAATATCAACAGCGGTTTATGAGCGTAAATAAGACTTTGAGTCTGAATTTTATGCATTTAGTAAAGACTAAAGAGTCTATGATGAAACAGATGAGTTCAAGGCTGGTTAATCTTAATCCTTTGGCGATTTTAGGACGAGGATATAGTGTAACTTATGCTGGTTCTAGTAAGAAGGCTTTGAAAAATATTAAGGATGTAAAAAAAACAGATATATTGAAGACAAAATTAAACAATGGTGTTATTATAAGTCGTGTGGAGGATTGTATATCATGAAAAATAAAGAGCTTTCTTTTGAGCAGGCCCTGGAACGCCTGGAGGTAATAGCCGAAGAGTTAGAGGGAGAGGATATCTCTTTAGATGATTCTTTAAAGCATTATGAAGAAGGCATGAAGCTGATGTCTCTTTGCCAGAAAAAGCTTGAAGAGTCCAAGAAAAAAGTAGATTTACTGGTTAAAAAAGAGGGTGGAAAGCTGCAGCTAAAGAGTTTTGACGAAGAATCTATTGACGAATAACCTGAGGTGAATATGGAAAGAATATTAAATCGAATTAATAGTCCGCAAGATTTAAAAAAATTAACTACACAAGAGCTTGAGCAATTAGCCAAAGAAATAAGACAGCTGATTATTGATACAGTATCTAAGACCGGAGGCCATCTAGCAACTAATCTGGGTACAATAGAACTGACACTTGCTTTACATTATTGTCTGGATATGCCTAAAGATAGTATTGTTTGGGATGTTGGACACCAGGCCTATACGCATAAAATAATTACCGGCAGAAAAGACCGTTTTTCTACTTTAAGACAGGCCGGGGGACTAAGCGGATTTCCTGATATAAAAGAAAGTCCGATATATGACTTATTTACAGTAGGTCACAGCTCTACATCTATTTCCTGGGCTTTGGGCTTAGCCTGCGCGCGGGATATAAAGAGTGAAGCAGAGCCGGGCAAAGTTGCTGTGGTTATCGGAGATGCGTCACTAGCTAATGGCATGGCTTTTGAGGCATTAAACCATACCGGACATCTAAAAAAGAACATGATCGTGATTGTTAATGATAACGAGCTAAGTATATCTCCGAGTATTGGGGGTTTGAGCAAGTATTTAAACCGAATTGCGACAAGTTCTACCTATAACCGTATTCGTCAGGACGTTGAACGTTTATTAAAACGTGTGCCTTGGTTTGGGTTTCGGACTTTGCGTGCGGCAAAGAGTTTGGAACGGGCCTTAAAAAATTTACTTGTCCCGGGCATGCTTTTTGAAGAATTGGGATTTCGTTATTTTGGACCGATCAGCGGCCATGATATTCCATCGATGATCGCTACAATTAAAAGTGTGTCTGAATTAGATGAGCCGGTAATGATCCATCTTCTGACTAAAAAGGGTAAGGGATATGAACACGCAGAAAACCAGCCGTCTAAATTTCACAGCTCAGCGAAATTCGAAGTTGCCAGCGGTTTAATGAGCCGTTCTACCGGTAAGACATTTACCCAGGTATTTGGCGAAAAAATGCTGGAGATCGGGAAGAAAGACAAAAAAGTTGTAGCTATTTCCGCGGCAATGCCCGGAGGTACAGGCCTGGAAAACTTCTCCAAGGAAATTCCGGAGAGATTTTTTGATACCGGTATTGCCGAAGAGCATGCAGTCGGATTTGCGGCTGGGTTGGCCCGGGGCGGTTTTGTGCCGGTACTTGCTATATATTCTACTTTTTTGCAGAGAGGATTTGATCAGATAATTCACGATGTATGTCTGCAGAAATTACCGGTTGTATTTGCACTTGATCGAGCTGGAATTGTTTCTGATGACGGCCCTACCCATAACGGTATTTTTGATATTGCATACTTGCGTCCGTTACCGAATATGGTGATCATGGCGCCTTCTAATAAACAGGAGCTTGAGAAAATGCTGGATTTGGCAATGCATCTTAAACCGCCGAGTGCAGTGCGTTATCCTAAAGATTGTGTGCCGGATTTCTCACATGACTACGGAGTGCATGAAGACTCATTAATTGTCTTAGGAAAGTCAAAGGTATTACGTCAGGGCAAAGATGCAGTTATGTTTGCCTTAGGTAGTATGGTCTATCCGGCGTTTCAGGCGGCAAAACTGCTTGAAAAACAGGATATCTATCTGGAAGTTGTTGACGCTAGATTTGCTAAACCATTAGACGAAGAAATGCTAAAAGAAAAAGCTAAAGAGTTTAAAGCAATATTTACGATAGAAGACGGCGTTGTAAAAGGCGGATATGGTAGTGCTGTATGTGAATTCATCCAAAATAACGTAGATAATCCAGCGCCGATACGTAACCTGGGTGTTCCCAACGATTTCTTTGCACATGGGAAACGACAGGATTTACTAAATAAATTTGGCTTAAATCCCGAAGGGATCGCTGAGTCAGTCCGTGGGTATTTGAACAAGAGAGTTTTTAAATAGATAAAGAATAAAAACTATAGTTTCTTTGACATCACAAAAATTCTCTTTAAGTGGCGCTTTGAGCCGTGATTTTTACAAGGATGTAAAAATAGGCGAGACGCGCGGCCGCAAGGCACGATGCCGCAGAGGGCTTAGCTTAAAGACGTGTTTTTGTGATGTTTATTCTTAATTTGAAAATAGGAGATATAAGATTATGCCAGTAGTTCGTTTTGCCCCGTCTCCAACCGGGTACTTACACGTTGGAGGAGCACGCACCTGTCTTTTTAATTGGCTTTATGCCCGCTCAACCGGAAGCAAATTTATCCTGCGTATCGAAGATACCGATCTTACCAGATCTAAAAAAGAATACCTTGATGAAATCCTGGATAGTCTTAAATGGATGGGCTTAGATTGGGACGAACTATATCATCAGAGCGAGCGATTTGATCTCTATCGTGAACATGCACAGAAACTTCTAGAAGAAGGTAAAGCATACAAAGACGGAGAAGCAATCATCTACAAAGTTAAAGATGATACCGCGATCAGATTTTTTGATGTCTTACACGGAGAAATCAAGATCGAAGCCGATCATATTAAAGACCAGGTACTATTAAAATCAGACGGCTCTCCGGCATACAACTTCTGCTGTGTAGTTGACGACGCATCAATGGGCTTAACCCATATTATTAGGGGTGACGACCATATCGCAAACACTCCCAAGCAGATACTAATCTACGAAGCCTTAGGTTTTAAAGTGCCGAAATTCGTACACATTCCCATGATTCTGGGCGAGGACAAATCAAGACTTTCAAAAAGACACGGTGCAACCGCGATTAGCGACTACCGCAAACAGGGAGTACTCCCGGAAGCATTAGTAAACTACCTGGCTTTATTGGGCTGGAACCCCGGCACAGAAAGAGAACTTTTTACCCTGCCGGAACTAGTAAAGACATTCTCTCTAAAGAGAGTAAATAAAACCGCGGCAGTTTTTGATAACGAAAAACTAGGCTGGGTAAACGGTGAATACATAAAAAAATTAGATTCAGATAAGCTGGTAGCGTTGCTATTACCGCTTTTAAAAGACAAAGGCTATATTGATGATAATATTGATCAGCCATGGCTGATTGGGTTAGTTAACCTATACAAAACCAGATTCAATAACCTTAATCGTTTTGTTGAACTGACAGGATTTTTCTTTAACGATGAAATTGAATACGACCAAGAATCAGAGCAAAAATACCTAGTGCCTGAAATAACTGATGCACTAGAAGCTTTCAAAAACAAACTAATAACCGCAGATACATTTGATGTTTCCACAATAGAGACTACGACCAGGGCATTAGTAGAGGAGCTAAATATCAAATCCGGAGAACTAATACATCCTTTGAGAGTGGCTTTGACCGGGGGAACAGTCAGCCCCGGTATATTTGAAGTAATATACTACCTGGGTAAAGACAAAGTAATCATGCGGTTGGACAAGGTAATCACCAAACTCCGCGCAGTTTGACAAAATAAACAAAATTTGATATCCTTATAGAACACAATTTTTTGCCCCGTGGTGCCTGTACCACAAGGGAAAATTAGGTGTGTAAAAAAAGTTTGAAAGAAAGCATCAATTAGGTGTGATCTTTAAAGTAGCGAATGCCCCGTGGTGTAATTGGCAACACGAATGATTCTGGTTCATTTATCCATGGTTCGAGTCCATGCGGGGCAGCCATAGTTCGACGCAGAAAAACCCCTCTTTTTAGAGGGGTTTTTCTTTGCTCACTATTGCCCCGCATGGACTCGAACAAAGGGGAGTGGGGAGATTGTCCCCACTCTTTCGGGGTAACAGCGAACGTAGTGAGCGCCATAGGGGCAGAGCCCCTTTGGGGAACGAGACCGGTAGTCCCGCTGTAAGCGGGAACGGAGCTGTACAGAGTACAGCGCAGTGTCGAGAGACGTGAGATGTCCATGCGGGTGTTTATCTCATAACCCCTTGCATTTCCCCCACTAAAGAGTTAAAATTAGGTGCGTTGTTCTATTTAACAATGTTTTGGAAGTAGCTAAACTCAAACGTTATACGAAAGGAATCTTATGAGAAAAATAATTTTACTTTTATCTTTATGTTTTGTTTTATCTGGATGCCTTAGATATGGGGAATATTCATTTAAATTTGATTATAATAGTGGAAAAGTAGAAAAAACTTATCATGATTTCCGTTCTCAGAAAGGCTTTGACGAAAAAGAATATAGTATTGAAAGAGATTGGGCTATGTTGAAAGAAGCTACAGGCGAAGAATTTGGCGATGAATTTGACCCTGATGTTATTAAGCCTATTAAAGCTGAACTTTTTCAGGAAGACGAGGCATTGTCTGGTAGAACAACATTTGAGGTGCAATTACCAAAAGCTTTTCCATCAAAAACAGCCATCCTCGAAAAGCTTCATGAAGAGGGGGAGGAAAAATTTGAGTTTAAGATCTTGAGTGGTGAAATATTTCTATTTACACAAAACAGAAATATCAGATCAACAAATGGTAAAGTAATCAAAACTGCCAAGAATAACATAGTTGTATGGCCTGGGGATCAGATTATGTTTGAATTTACAGTTGATAGTGATAATGGGGGAGGAAAATCTCTTCTGCCTTTTTATCTGGAGGAAAAGAAGCAAAAAGAGAAAAAAGAATAACACATAACAACTTACTCCCATCGCCATGGCGAGGTAAGTCGTTCCCCCCCCCGCTAACGAAGTGTAGCGAGGAGCTCAAATGGTATACTAATAAAAACAAAAAAGGAGGATTAGATGGATTTAGCAAAATTACAAGATTTTTTTCTGTGGGGACTTATAATTAATATTGCAATTTGTATAATACAATTTTTACTCTGCATATGTTTGCGCGGTTTTGTTATTAAAACTCATGGAAAATTATTCGGCTTAAGTGAAGAGGCTGTCAGTAAAGCTATTTATAACTATTTTGGCATTTACAAAATAGTTATAAATGCATTGTTCTTAGCGCCCTGGATTGCAATTCAAATAATTAAATAATTAGAAAACAACAGGCGCAGCCCTTGCCTGTCCCGCCTTGGCGGGGATTGGATAGTATGAATAACACAAATAACGAACCCATTAAGCCGAAGCGTCGTACCCGATACAAAGGTGCTTACCCTCGCCATTTTAATGAAAAATATAAAGAACATAATTCTGAGAAATATCCGGAAGATGTAGAAAAGGTCATTGCAGCCGGGAAAACTCCCGTGGGTACTCATCGGCCGATCTGCGTAGATGAAATCTTGGATGTTCTAAAGCCGCTATCCGGGCAAATCGGTATGGACGCGACTTTAGGTTTTGGCGGGCATGCCGTGGAATTTTTAAAAAAAATTCGTCCTGACGGACGATTATTTGCTTTGGACGTTGACCCTTTAGAGCTTGAGAATACGGAAAAACGATTACGTGCTAGGGGGTTTAGCGACAAGGAACTGATCATTAAACACAGTAATTTCGCGGGAATGTTTAAATTCTTACCTGAGGCAGGAGGGAGTTTTGATTTTATCCTGGCTGATCTGGGCGTATCATCAATGCAATTGGATAATCCCGCACGTGGATTTACGTTTAAGTACGAAGGCCCGTTAGATCTGCGTTTAAATCCAAACCGCGGCCAAACCGCTGCAGAATTGATTCGGGGGCTGGACCAAAAACAGTTAGAGAACTTATTTATCGAAAATTCCGATGAGCCTTGTGCCCGGATTATTGCTCAGGTAGTTTTTAAAAATAGAGATGAGATCAATACGACCACGGATTTAGCCAATGTTATTGCACGAGGTCTGGGGAATAAATCGTTTCGTGGCTGCGCTGATGTAGCAAAAGATTCTATCCGCCGGGTATTTCAAGCTCTACGGATTGAAGTCAACGATGAATTTTCTGTGCTTGAGCAATTTTTGCGGAATTTGCCGTTTTGTTTGAAATCTCAGGGCCGGGTAGCGATTTTAAGCTTTCATCCCGGGGAGGATAAGCGTGTGGTTGATTTCTTCGAGCAGGGACTAAGCGATGGCGTATATGCCGATATCAGTCATGAACCTATCCGCCCCAGCGCCAAAGAGCAAGAGTCCAATTCTCGTTCTCAAAGTGCCAGATTACGCTGGGCCATAAAAAAATAGACAGGATAGAAAATGAACAGTTTTATTAAAAAAATTGTTAGTATCGGCATTATTCCCTATGTTATTTGGCTGATATTTTCCTACCACTATCACTTTATTGACGGGGCGAATTTGCTTTTTCATGAAGCAGGGCATATGGTTTTATCATTTTCAGGAGAAACAATTCACTTTCTGGGTGGCAGTATAGGGCAATTAGTTTTTCCCGCGATTTGTTTTGTAAGTTTTTTAAGGCGCGGACAGAAATTTGAATCTGCGATTTGCGGGATATGGTTTGGAGAGAATGTGATCAATATAGCCTGGTACCTGGGAGATGCTCAGGCCCAAGGAATTCCTTTGGTAGGAGGGGGTATTCATGATTGGAATTGGCTGCTTTCAAAAGCAGGATTATTATCAGAATGTAGGTTAATATCAACAGTTGTACATGTTTTAGGAGCTATGATTTTAATAAGTGCTGTTATTTTTTTATTTTACGAATCTTTTTTTTGCGAGAAAAAAGTACAATAAAAGGGTCAGACCTCCACTTTCCACATTAGCCCAAACAAAACACGGAAACCGAAGGTTCTGCGAAGCACAACCGAAAAACTAATACAACATCTAACCAATATGATAAAATAAACCTCATGCAAAACCTTAAAACCGACTTATACCAAATTGCGCAATTGGCGAAAGATCAAGAGGAAGAGAACTTGGAGTTTAGTTCTTTTTTGAGATCTGGTCTGGATTCTCAGAAAATAGATGAAATTGTTAAAAGCCTTTATGATCAAGTATTACCAAGGATAGATTGTACGAGCTGTGGTAATTGCTGTGAACTCATGGATCCGGTGTTTAAAGAAAAGGACATTCTGAAACTTTCAAAATGTTGGAAAGATAAGAATATAAGAGATCATTTAATAGAGGATAGAGAAGAAAATGAGTTTATGTTTAACAACAGCCCCTGTCCTTTTCTTAAAGAGTCTAAGTGCCTGGAGTATTCATCTCGTCCCGAGGGTTGTAAGTCTTACCCTCATTTGCACAAAGAAGGTTTCATTTCAAGATTAGTCGAAGTAATGGAAAGTTATTCAATTTGTCCGATTGTGTTTAATGTCTATGAAAGTTTGAAGGTTGAAGTTTACGGGAAATGTTAGAAGGAAACCCAATGAAAAATAAAATCATAACAATCACTGTAATCCTACTCCTAATTATTTCTAGCAAGCATACAAATGCAAGAAATAAAGAAGACAATATTCTCATGGATGATCCAAGTGTTGAAGCTGCCCAAGAGTATATCAAAGATAATGATCTTGAAAGGGTGTATGACGCTTTATTTCCCATAAGAATACAAACACCCGCTGCTCAGCCAGAAGATATCCTGGGATTTCCTTTAAAGAAGCAGCATTCGATCCTGCAGCAAGATGACAAGTACATGGAATTAGGAATAATATTTTATTTTAATTTGTATACTAAAGCAATCATGGATATTGAAGAGTATCCTAATGCAAGAGAGGGCAAGTATATTATTACGCTTGATGAAAATAATAACTTTACAGGGTGGCGGCTAATAAAAGACTATAAAGAATTAAAAGACTTATAATATTAAAAACATTGAGGGAACTAATAGGATAGCATAAGAAACCAACAGACAAAGGAAAATAAAATGACTCAGGACGAAATAAATAAAGCAGAATGGGAAAATCCGGCTAATTGGACAAAAGGATCAAAATTAATGTGCATCT
Source organism: PVC group bacterium (assembly GCA_024231215.1). Taxonomy (GTDB): domain Bacteria; phylum Omnitrophota; class Gorgyraeia; order B26-G9; family B26-G9; genus JAAEQR01. The sequence continues at coordinate 251,265 of JAAEQR010000195.1, forward strand.
ATTTTAGCCAGAAAGATTCAAGAACCTGGGTGCCCAAGCGAATGCCGTGGATGGGCAGTACGATCAACTTAGGAAAACCCGCCGGTGTTGCATGGCTTATGGGTTTTCTTGTTGGTATTCCTGCCCTTATTATATTCTCAATGCTGTTGAGCTTGAAATGAACTCCCAAATAATCCTTACAACCCTAAACGCAAAATACGCCCACACTGCAATAGGCTTGCGATATTTATACGCAAACCTTAAGGAACTGAAGAGCAGTGCTGCGATTCAAGAATATATTATTTCCGACAATCTTAATGAGGTCGCCGAGAAAATAATATCTTCTTTTCCGAGCATTTTAGGCATTAGTGTCTATATCTGGAACGCAGTAGAAACTTCCCAGCTAATTAATATTATAAAAAAGGTAGCACCTGAAATAACAATTATCCTTGGTGGCCCGGAAGTGAGCTATTTACCAATGCGGGTGGATTTTAGTTCAGCAGATTATATCATACAAGGGGAAGGGGAGGATTCTTTTTGTTCTTTATGTAAGAGTGTGTTAACCCGGGAATTGCCGAGTGAAAAGATAATTAAATCAGAACCGGTTGATTTAAAAAAAATCGAATTACCTTATGATTTCTATACAGATGAAGATGTTTTGCATAGGGTTATTTATGTTGAGGCATCGCGGGGCTGTCCTTTTAGCTGTGAATTTTGCTTATCTGCAATAGATAAAACTGTCCGGGAGTTTGATCTTGATCTTGTTTTGTCGCATGTATCTAAATTGTGGGAGCGTGGGGTTAGGAAGTTTAAGTTTGTTGATCGGACTTTTAATCTAAATATAAATACTGCTGATCGTATCCTGGATTATTTTTTAGAAAAACAATCTCCGTATTTCATTCACTTTGAAGTGATTCCCGAGCATTTCCCCGAGAGTTTAAAAGAGAAAATAAAACAATTCCCGCCGGCGGCTATTCAATTAGAGATTGGCATTCAAACCCTAAAGCCGAAAACAGCTGAAACGATTAAACGTAAATTAGATTTTGAGAAGATAAAAGAGAATTTGTTTTTTCTGCAGAATCAGACAAATGCGCATTTGCATGTGGATTTAATTCTCGGACTTCCGGGGGAGACGATTGAAGATTTCGGCGATAATTTAAATATACTGACGGCTTTATCTGACTCTGAGATTCAGCTGGGTATTTTAAAGAAACTTTCAGGCACCGCGATTTCCCGGCATGATGAGGAATATGGCATGGTTTATTCAGATCTGCCGCCTTATGAAATCCTGCAAAATAATTTAATTCCATTTGAGCTGATGCAAAAGATGAAACGCTTTGTCCGTTTTTGGGACTTGGTTTATAATAGCGGGAATTTTAATAAAACAGCTAGACTTCTCTGGGCAGAGGGTAATGTTTTTGAATGTTTTCATGCATTCTCTGAATGGGTTTATACAGAGACAGACGCAACTTGGAAAATATCTTTAAATAGGCTGGCTAAGCTGATTTTTAAATATCTTGTGGAAATTAAAAAAAAGGATAAAACTGCGATTGCAGATATGATCGTTAGAGATCTTTTAATTGTTAAAGGTAGAAGGATTCCGGGGTTTTTGAGAGATCAGATTTCTTTTGTCCCGGAGAGCAGTAAAAAAGATGCAGTAAAGATGTATCACCGGCAGATAAAACATTCAGTAAAAGATTAGTCCCCGGATAGGTTTTTTACATATTCCCCCCTTAATTTGGTATAATAATACCAAAGACTAAAGATATCCCGGTTGTAACCATGTCCGGATATAAAGTGAATATGGATAAGGTGAAAGAATATATGACAGACAACTGTATTCCGGTTATTGCTAAACCTGTCCATATAGAATTGATCGGAAAAATGCTTAGATACTTGCTTTAAGGAATAATGCTAGAATATATTGAGATTAACAAAGACTTCGAAGAAGCCTTTGATTTAATAGAAAATTCAAATGAATGTGTGTTTGTCACCGGAAAAGCAGGAACCGGGAAATCCACATTTCTGAGATATTTAAAGAAAAATACCGGCAAAAACGCGGTTGTCTTAGCTCCTACCGGTTTGGCGGCAATTAATGTGCGTGGCCAGACGATTCATTCTTTTTTTAAATTCCCCCCTAAATTTATTGATAAACAAGATATTAAAAAACTACGACGCAAGAAGTTGTTTAAAAAAATCGAGATGGTTATTATTGACGAAATTTCTATGGTTCGTGCGGACCTTATGGATGGGATTGATCATGCCTTGCGTCTTAACCGTGGTTTTGATGTGCCGTTTGGTGGAGCTCAGGTAGTAATGTTCGGAGATCTGTTCCAGCTTCCCCCGGTTATTCGGGGCAGAGAATTAAATGAATTTTTTGCCCAAAACTATGGGAGCGCTTATTTTTTTAGTGCTAAGGTTTTTAGTGAAATATCTTTGCGTTATGTGGAGTTAAGTAAAATATATCGTCAAAGTGATAGTGAGTTTATAAATTTGTTGGATAGGGTGAGGAATAAAAATTTACTGCCCCAGGATTTGAATTTTTTGAATCAACGTGTTGTAAGACAGAAAAATATTGATGATGAGGACGTTGCGATTACTTTGACAACTACAAACGCGATTGCGGCAAAAGTAAATGAGTATCATCTGAATAAATTAGAGGCTAATGAGTATCAATATCAGGCAGAGATTTCTGATAAATTCGGGGAATCGTTTTTTCCTACAGAGTTTGATTTGAAATTGAAAGTGGGTGCACAGGTAATGATGCTCATGAATGATCCGGAAAGACGCTGGGTAAACGGAAGTATCGGTGTGATTATGGAATTATCAGGTGATTTTATTAAAGTCCAGATAGACGAAGATATGTATGAGATTCCCCGTATGACTTGGCATAACATTAAATATCGTTTTGATAAAGAGCAGGATGCGGTTATTGAAGAAGTAGAAGGTACCTTTATGCAATACCCGATAAAGCTTGCCTGGGCAATAACCATCCATAAAAGTCAGGGTAAGACATTTGATCGGGTGGTTATTAATCTGGGGGCTGGGGCCTTTACCCACGGCCAGGTATATGTGGCTTTGAGTCGGTGTAGCTCATTAGAAGGGATATCACTTACCCGTCCGGTATGGCCCAGAGATGTTATTTTTGATAAGAAAATCTATGAATTTAGAGAAAGAGTTAAAAACTGCTAGTTTCTATCCTGTTTGAGTGGTAAAACAACAGATTTTGTGATATACTTCTCATACCTTTTTCATATTATAAATTATTCTTTATGGGAGATGTGTTTAATGCGTAATTTTAAAGTTTTTTGTTTAATTTCTGCAATACTGATTATCTTTAGCTCTAATGTTATCGCCTATAACCAGAGCAAATTCGCCCCTTCTGACGGAAAAACCATGGTAATGATAGGACAGGATACCGGTAATATTAGTGATTTTGTCGGACAGGTTGGTCATACCCCTGCGGGGACAATGGCGTATACTTCAATCCAGAATTTAGAAGGTCTTTATAGCGCGAGCAATCACGGAGCAGGCTGGAACCATGCTCAGGGCCTTGCGGATACTTATATTAATAGCGTGATCCAGGTGGGGTTATATATGGTCGATGGCTTAGATGAGGTAAATGCCGGGACTTATGATAATAATATTCACAGTTTGGGATCATGGGCCAAAAGTGTAGACAGGCCTGTATATTTACGTATTGGTTATGAATTTGACGGAGATCATAATCACTATGATCCAGCTAAATACCAGCAGGCATATCGTCGCATTGTAGATACATTAAATGCAGATGGAGTAGATAATATTGCTTATGTGTGGCATTCCCAGGCCATGAATGTTGATAAATCAATTGAAGATTGGTATCCGGGCGACGAATATGTTGATTGGTGTGGAGTTAGTTATTTTAGGCAGGCAATGGGTTATTATAACGAGATGCTTGATTTTTCTGAACTGCATGATAAGCCAATAATGCTGGCTGAATCTACTCCGGTTAGATTGCATACGTATCAGGGACAAATGGTGTGGGATAATTTTTTTGCGCAATATTTTGAATTTATAGAAGAAAATGGAATTGAAGCATTATGCTATATTAATTGTGACTGGGATGCTATGCCGATGTGGATGGATTATGGATGGGGCGATTCACGCATTCAGGAAAGTGAATATTTAAAACAAAAGTGGCTAGCAGAGATGAGTAAAGAACGTTATCTGCAAGCATCTAGTGACTTGTATTCTGAATTAGGGTATAATACTATACCAGAACCTTCTTCAGTGATGTTTTTAGGAAGTGGAATATTAATGTTATGGGGAATATTGAAGAACGGAAAAAGGGAGGTATTATGAATAAGAAAAAAATTGTTGTAGGATTGATGATTGTAGTGTTTAGTTGTGCTTTGGTTGGAAATAGTTTTGCTTTTGGGGGGATGAAAGGCAAGCATTATGATTTAAAAAAGAAACTTTCCAAAAAAATAAAGTGTATTCTTCAAATGGAAGAAAAACTCGAGCTTAATGAAAAGCAGGTTAATAAGATTAAAGCTTTGGAGCTTGAGGCTAAGAAAGAGATTATCAGAGCGGAAGCGGAAATTGAGATCCTGGGACTGGATATTAAAACTAAATTGCATGAAGATAAAATAAATGTAAAAGAAGTTAACAAGCTTATTGATGAGAAATATGAATTTAAGAAAAAAAAGGCAAAGACTTTGGTTAACGGAATTGCAAAGCTTAAAGCTGTTTTAACCAAAGAGCAGACTCAAAAGCTAAAAGAATATTGGAAGGAATGTAAAAAACAGAAAAAATCCGGGATGGCAGATTGTAAGCCTGGTTCAAGGATGTGGGATAGTGGTTACGGACAGATGATGAAAGACAAAATGTGTCCGCCGCTGAATGCCGGCAAATAAAAGTTATTAATAAAAACCCCTTTGTGGTAATTGTATGCCGCAAGGGGGTTTTTTATTGGGTTTCGCGTAGCATTGCCAATTTTTCCGCTAATAATTCACCTGTTGTATGGTGGCCGCTGATAGTTAGATGAATACCGTCTTCATACCAGAGTTGTAGTTTGTCGGTACGAATGTCAGGGATGTTATTATTTAGATCCCAAAAGCTGATTTTGTTTTTCATGAGAAGTTTGTGCAGATTTTCAATATCATATTCTCTGCGAAACGGTAAAATCATAAATTTTACTAGAAAGTTATTCTCTTCTGATAATTCCCGGATGTTTTGCAGGGTGCCTTCGAAATCACAGGAAAATAAAAAATTAGGTAAATCGTTTAAATTTTTCATTTTATGTTTAGTCTTAAAGGTGAATAGAGATAACGCTCTGTAGGTACTACTATTTAGAAGTAAATATCTGTCCCATTGATAGGGGATGGGAATATTGCGTGGCAGAGATAAGGTTAGATAGTGTATTTCGGACAGGTTTTTAAAAAAAAGATCATTGTCTATTATTGCTCCATTTGCTAATGCCTTTTTTTGTATTATATTATCCGGGTTATATTGAATTGGTGATGAGTGCAGATCATTGATACAGAATGCAAAGATGACCATGTTCGGAGATAGTTTTGAAAACTTATGTTTGAAGGCTATTAATTCCTGACGGGTATTATAACCGTTTACTCCGGCATTTAATATTTCTACGGAAAGTCCTTGTTCTCTTAGACGGGCTTCGGCTATTTCAGTGAATAGCTGTTGAGGATTAAGATCTTTTCCTCCGAAAGTCACAGAATCGCCTAAGACAAGTATGCGGTATTTATCTTTTGGTGTTGAGGGCTCATTGTCTCTCATTCCCCAAGAGTTTATATTATAATGCTCGTTTGTAAAATTTGGTTTCATTTCATAGAATAGGCCTGTGGTTTCAGAACGCTGGTGCATGGAAGAACTATTTAATTGCAGGTATATTTCTGTTTTAAGTGGAGGAAGTCGTTCGAAAAATTTAGCATAGACAACGTCAAATAGAAATATGAGTGAAAATATAAAAAATATATAAGCAAGGATTTGTATTTTTTTTGCAGGCATTATTTTTTATTATATAATTATATAGAAAGGGTGTAATATTATCCGTAGCCGAATTGTTTAGAAAAAGAGCGGGTTCGGTTTTCCCCTTCTGTCTTGGCTTTCTTGAGCGCCGCTTGTGTTTGCGCGACCAGGTCATTTTTATCAACTGTATCCTTGCCGAAAGCGCTTACTCCGCAGCTTATAGTTACTTGCATAGTGCATATTTGTTTTCCGATTTCTGAGGTTGCCCAAATCTGACGCACTCTATCGGTTGAGAAAAAGGCATCTCTTAAATCTGCTTCCGGGAATAATACTCCGAATTGATCCTGACCAAAACGGCATACTTCATCTACGGTTCTGATGTTTGCCTGGACTGTTTCAGCGATCTTTTTTAATAGGCAATTTCCGGTTTGATGACCAAACATGTTTGTGACCATTTCAAATTTATCTACGTCAATTATCGCAAAGCTTAAATTGCGGTTATATCTTTTACTGCGTGCGCATTCTTTTTGTAGTCGGTGTTGAAAATATTCCTGATTAAATGCTTTAGTAACATTATCATGGAAAGGGTGGTTGAGTACTTCGTCGAGTTTTTCTTTGCGTTTTAACAGGTTTTTAATCCTCATAAGTAATTCACGGTTATTGGTTCCTTTGGGCAGGAAGTCTGCGGCTCCCATTTCCAGCCCGAGAAGTTTATCATCTATGGTTCTAATGATGCTGTAGAAAAGCACGGGTAGGCTCAAGAATCGTTTATCTTTACGGATGCGTTTGCATACTTCAAACCCGTCAGTATCCGGGAGTAAGATATCCAGAATAACCAGATCCGGCACTTCTTCACTGAGCAGTTCAAATGTTTCTTTTCCCGTTGCGGTATGCTTAACCTCATAGTTGTTCTCTTCCAGGACTATTTTTAGTTTCTGGAAATCATCTAAATTGTCTTCAACTATTAAAATCTTGTGTTTTTTCATAATTATATATATAAGCCTCCTAATACAAATATACCTGAAAATCGACAAATATACAAATGATATATAGTATATAAACTATTCCTTGCGTTGCAGATCTGCTTGTAATATGCTAAAATATGAATTTAACAAGGCTTATTTGAAAGGGTAAATATGACTACAGAGGGTGTTTCATCTAACTTTATTCGTGATATTATTGATCAGGATTTGCAGGCTAATAAGAATGCAGGGCTGGTACATACACGTTTTCCGCCGGAACCTAATGGTTATCTACATGTCGGACATGCTAAATCTATATGTCTTAATTTCGGTATAGCCTTTGATTATAATGGGTTATGCAACTTAAGATTTGACGATACTAACCCAACCAAAGAAGATACAGAATATGTGGATTCAATAAAGGAAGATGTGAAATGGCTTGGATTTGACTGGGATGACCGGTTGTTTTACGCATCTGACTATTTTGAACAATTATATAAATATGCGATTCAATTAGTTGAAAAAGGCAAGGCCTATGTTTGTGACTTAACCCCGGAGCAAATGAGAGAATATCGGGGTACTCTTACTGAACCGGGCCGGGAAAGCCCCGGTCGGGAGCGTTCTGTGGAGGACAATCTGGACTTGTTCAAGCGTATGCGGGCCGGGGAGTTTGAAGACGGCACGCGTGTTCTTAGGGCTAAGATTGATATGGCCTCACCAAATTTAAATATGCGGGATCCGATAATATACAGAATTCTCAGGGTCGAGCATCATCGTACAGGTAATAAATGGTGTATTTATCCTATGTATGATTTTGCGCACGGGCTTTCTGATTCTATGGAAGGAATTACACACTCTATTTGTACATTAGAATTTGAAAACCATCGCCCATTGTATGATTGGTTTTTAGATGCCTTGGATATTCATCATCCACAGCAGATAGAGTTTGCCAGACTTAGTTTGAATTATACGATAATGAGTAAACGCAAATTATTGAAATTGGTAGAAGATGGGCTGGTTAATGGCTGGGATGATCCGCGTATGCCTACATTATGCGGTTTGCGCCGGCGTGGATATACCCCGGAATCAATCCGGAATTTCTGTAAAATGATCGGGGTGGCTAAAGTTAATAGTAAAATTGATATTGCTGTACTTGAAAAAAGTATTCGAGATGATTTGAATAAACGTGCGTCGCGGGTTATGGCGGTTTTGCGACCTCTTAAAGTAGTTATTGAAAATTATCCGGAGGATCAGACAGAAGAATTAGAGGCGATTAATAATCCTGAAGATGATTCCATGGGTACACGTAAAGTTCCTTTTTCACGTGAATTATATATAGAACGTGATGATTTTATGGAAGATCCGCCTAAGAAATTTTTTCGGTTAGCCCCGGGACGTGAGGTGCGGTTAAGGTATGCATATTTTATTACTTGTAAAGAAGTTATTAGGGATGAAAATACGGGAGAGATAGTTGAGTTACGCTGCGTATATGATCCCCAGACTAAAGGTGGAGATTCTCCGGATGGACGCAAGGTAAAAGCAACGCTGCATTGGGTTGCTGCAGCACAGGCGATTAAAACTGAGGTGCGGTTGTATAATCATTTATTTATAAAAGAAAATCCTGAGGATACAGAGGCAGATGCGGATTTCACTTCAAATTTAAATCCTGAATCATTGGAAACATTAAATTCGTGTTGGATTGAGCCGAGTGTTGCAGGGGCTATTGAAGGTACCCGTTATCAGTTTGAGCGTTTAGGATATTTTTGTATTGATCCTGATAGCAGTGCTCAAAAAATGGTATTTAATCGTATTGCCTCTTTGCGTGATACCTGGGCAAAAGTAAAAAAGAAAGAAGAAAAAAGATAGAGCTATGAAGAGATGGAATAGTATTTCTTTATTATTAATAGTATTGTTGTTGATTAACGGATGTGATAACAACCCGTTTGCCCGGGAGCGGTATCAGGTAATAAAGGGGGTAGACGGAGCACTTTACCGGTTAGATAAAAAAACCGGGGAAATAAAAATAGTAAAAGTTAGCAACTATATAGAGGAAGAGCCGGAAATAGATCCTAGTCTTAATGGAGCAGAGATTGAGGATACTGAGTTGGAGATTCCTAAGGATTGGGGAGAGCATCAGGTTCGTGGAAAGAATCTACGAATAAAATTAATAACCTATTGGAAGTTAGGAAAGCTGCATTATGAATTTGAAGTTTATCCTTTTTCATCTTTAAAGAGGATGTTCCAGAGAAAGGAAAATGACGCATATTATAGACTTAGGAAGCATGGTTTTTTGTTGAAGCTTGTCGATGAAAACAATTTTGTAATTTCTGAAATATTTGTAAACTTAAATGATATGAAGAAAGTTCCTGATCTAAAAGGCAAAACAAATAGTTTGTTTTTGAAGTCAAGTCTTGAGCTTGGAATGCGTGAATACAGACAGATTGAAAATTATAACTTTGACACAAATCTGGATTGGATAGTGATTCCTAATTATAAGTTTCCGGATAAAGTTAAAGATTTGATACAGACTTATAATTGTTATGGAGAGGTTGATCCTAAGGTAGATAAAGATGCTCCTGTGGGCTCAAAATACTGGTGGATAACTTATCCTGAACGTAATAAAGTGTACTTTTCATCGGAAGAGGAACTTCTGAGAAGCTACGAAAAAACCATTCTGAATATCCTAGAAACAAATAAATAGAGGCTCGCTAGGCGAGCGCCGAAGGGGACCTGGCGGAAGTATCAAATCAAGAAAATAATATAAAAATCTATTGACATAATGATACTTGAATGGTATCATTACTATGAAAGGGAGGTGGAGTGATGAAGATTTTTTTTATAGCGGTTTTGGTGATGGCATTACTTATTGGCGGAGCAATGGGTCCAATTTCTTATGCGCAGTGTGGCGGAGGTAAGTCAATGTGCGTCAGTGAGGGGGGCATGGCAAAAGGACCGATTAATGATGAATGTCCGGTTATGGAAGGAAAAGTAAAGCAGGACACACAATACACAGCAGAGTATAATGGAAAAATAGTTGGGTTTTGTTGTGCGGATTGTGTGAAAACATTTAACACAAACCCGGAAAAGTATTATAATAGTATACCGCAAGTGGAAAAGTAACATTTAACAGGGGATATCCGCCAAAAAGCACGGCGGATTAAATTCAGCCAGATCATTTATGTACGCTTTGCTTCATAAATGATGGCTTCATTTAAGGAGGCGAATATGTGGACTTTTAGATTCATGCTGCGTCCAGTGACGCATTGTAAAGAAGGTTGTAGTATGTGCCCGGCTATGTAATAGTCGGGCTATGCAAGGGGGCAGTTTATGCTGCCCCCTTGTTTTTTTCTTCAAAGTGTAGTAAATTGGTCTAGGCTTAAACAGCGTAAAATAAAGGCCAAGGAGTGATTATGCAAAAACAAATAGTTTATCTCGATAATAACGCAACTACGCCGCTTCATCCGGAAGTGTGTAAAGCGCTGAATGAGGCGATGGAATTCTATGGCAATCCATCCAGTTTACATGCTTTGGGTAGAATGGCACGACAGAGAGTTGAGCAGGCCAGAGAAAATATCGCTGCGTTTATCGGGGCGGATAAAGATGAAGTTATATTTGTCGGCAGCGGTTCTGAGGCCAACAATACGGTATTATCTATATTTACTTGTCCTTCACGGAATTGTGCCTGTGCGCCGAATAAACATATAGGGATTATAACTACAACTATAGAGCATCCTTGTGTTATGGAAACTTCAAGATGTTTGTCAGACCGTGGATTAGGAGTTTCATATCTTGATGTTGATAAGGATGGAAAAGTTGATGTTAATCAATTAGAAGAGCAGCTTGCTAAAAAGGCTGGATTGGTATCGATCATGATGGCTAACAATGAGATTGGCACTGTGCAGGATATTAAAAAGCTTGCGGAAATTGTGCATAAACATGGAGCATTATTTCATACAGATGCAGTTCAGGCAGTTGGTAAGTTCCCGATAAATGTGCGAGAATTGGGAGTTGATTTTTTGACTCTTTCCGGGCATAAAATATATGGTCCTAAAGGTATTGGGGCATTGTATGTTAAAAAGGGCGTGCACTTTTGTCCTCTAATCAGGGGCGGTCATCAGGAGTACGGCCGTAGGGCTGGTACGGAAAATACTTTGGGAATCATTGGCTTAGAAAAGGCCATTCAAATGCGTGCTCAGGAAATGGAGCAGGAAGAAAAGCGTTTGTTTGAGTTCAAAGCTATTTTGAAAAAAGGTATTGAGGAGCAAATCCCGGACATTAGATTTAACGGGCATCCTGAAGATTGCTTAGCGGGAACTCTAAATGTATCTTTTAACGGGGCTGAAGGCGAAGCTATTTTATTGTATTTAGATTTAGAGGGGGTTGCAGTCTCGACAGGATCTGCATGTGCGTCTGGTTCGCTTGATCCGTCACATGTATTGTTAGCAACCGGACTTGACGCAGAGAGAGCTCATGGGTCTATTAGAATTAGTATGGGGCGTCAGACGACAAAAGAAGAAATTGATTATTTATTAGAAGTGCTGCCGAGAGTTATAAAGAAAATAAGAGAAATGTCTACAGCTTACAATAAGGTTAAATAATGGATTGGGCATATACAGATAAAGTTAAAGAGCATTTTACAGATCCGCATAATATCTTACGTGACGGAGAAGATTTTCCTTCAGATGGCAAGGGCAAAGTAGGCAATGTCAAATGCGGGGATGAGATGATGTTCCTTATCCAGGTGGATAAAGAAAAGAAAACAATCAAAGACTGTCGCTGGAAGACTTATGGTTGTGCTAGTGCGATTGCCAGTACTTCGATGCTCTCTGATATGATTAAAGGCATGGAACTGGAAAAGGCTTATCAGATAACACCGAAGGAGATTATGCAGCAATTAGGAGGTCTTCCGGAGCATAAGGTGCATTGCTCAGTGCTGGGAGATAAAGCCTTGCGTGCGGCGATTGATGATTATTATCAGAACAGCGGGCAGGAAGATAAAATAGAAAAAGAAGAGGCAAAGATCATTTGCCAATGTATGAATGTTACCGATCATGAAATAGAGCATGCGGTTTTAGAAGGCGCGCGTACATATTATGAGCTCCAGGAAAGAACCAAGCTGGGGACTGTGTGCGGCCAATGCAAAGATGATGCCGAGCGCCTGCTCTCCGAATATATCCAAAAACACTATTCTTAAATAAATCAAAATTTAAATTTATTACTCAAAATATTTATTTGCAAGTAAATCTTTTCGAAAGTGCAAAAATTTTCTTTGAGTGGCGCTTTGAGCCGCGATTTTTACAAGGATGTGAAAATAGGCGAGACGCGCGGCCGCAAGGCACGATGCCGTAGCGGGCTTAGCGCAAAGACGTGTTTTTGCACTATAGTGGAAGCTGAGTGACTTATATCCCCTTGACCTCTCCTTTATATTAATGATACAGTATTATTCATGACTAAAGAAAAATTATATACTCTGCCTGAGAAACTGCGTCAAGTTTGCGAAGAGTCTTCCGATGCAGTAGTTGCACACATAAAAGAGGGATCAGCTTATCGTGAAATTACTTATAAAGAGTTTTATGATACGGCGCAGTCAATTGCAGCTGCTTTAATTAGTAAAGATTTTAAAAAAGGGGATAGGGCGGCAATTGTTTTAGAAAATTGCCCGGAATGGGGCATGGTTTATTTTGGGATTATGCTTGCCGGCGGGGTTGCGGTTCCGGTTGATTCTCAGAGTTCATTTGATGATCTGGATTATTTTTTGAGGCATTCAAGTGCAAAAATAGTTTTTACAAATGCTAAAGCAATTCCTGTATTTACCGAACTCGCCAAAAATATTGATTCCCTGAAAAATACTGTTGTCGTCGAAGAAATCAGATCAAATTTTATATCTAAAGGTTTTGATACACAATATGATCTGCCTCAGGTAGTCACAGATGATACAGCTTCAATTTTATATACCTCAGGTACCACGGGCCGGCCAAAAGGGGTGATGCTTACCCACGGTAATTTCTATGCTAATTTTTTGAGTATTAAAAAATTGGGTGTTGTCTCTGACAGGGATACTGTACTTTCAATATTACCTATGCATCATGCATTTCCATTTACAGTAAGTCTGATTATTCCTCTTTTTATTCAAGGTAAAATAACGTATGTTTCCAGTCTTAAAAGTGAAGAGCTTTTGCAGGCGATGAGAGATACCGGAGTTACTGTGTTTGTCGCTGTTCCACAGCTAATGTATATGTTCTATAAACATATTTATGAGGAGATGAAAAAGCTGCCTTGGCTGTTGGGAGCTCTTATTTACATTCTTAGGGAAATATTATGGCAGGTTCGCAGGATAAGCGGAATTAATTTGAGTAAAATATTATTTTCTAAAGTGCATCATGCTTTTGGGAAAAGTTTTAGATTTTTTGCCTGCGGCGGCGCAAAGTTAAACGAAGAAGCCGGTCTTTTTCTCTCGAAAATTGGATTTACAGTTCTTGAAGGTTATGGGCTTACCGAGACGGCTCCGATAGTTACGCTTAATTCGTTGAAAAGTCTAAAAATTGGTTCTCCGGGCATGGTAATCCCGGATGTTGAATTAAAAATATTAAGTCCTGATATAGATGGCATTGGCGGAGTGGCGATTAAAGGTCCTAATATTATGAAGGGATATTATAATAACAAAGAAGAAACATTAGTTGTTCTTAATAAGGGATGGTTTTATTCCGGAGATTTGGGGTATATCGATAAAAGAGGATATCTTCATCTTACCGGCAGAGAGAAGGAATTAATTATTTTAAGTTCCGGGAAGAATATTTCTCCGGAAGAGGTTGAAGCTCATTATTCGGAAACGCCGTTTATTAAAGAGATATGCGTACTTGCTGTGGGAGGAAAGGAAAAGACAGAGGAAAAACTCATGGCAGTTGTTGTGCCGGATATGGATTATTATCGCCGAATTGGTGAAGTAAACATTTATGCTAAGATTAAATGGGAGCTGGAAAATTTCTCTAAAACTTATGCTTCTTATAAAAGAATAATGGGATTTATTATTGCCAAGGAAGAGTTTTCGAGAACTCGTTTAGGTAAACTAAAGCGTTTTGAAATTCGGGATAAATATATGGATGAACTTCTGGGCTTGGGAAAGAAGAGAGCCGAAGGAGATATTGTGCATAAGGATGCCGATCTTAAAATACTGGCATCTTCTGCCGGCAAAAAAATAATGAAAGCCTTGGAAGAAGAATTGAACTTAGATCGTCAAATTCAATTGGATGATAACTTGGAGATTGATCTGGGACTTGATTCTTTGGGCAGGGTTGAGCATATGTCGGCTCTGGAGAAATTTCTAAATGTAAGTATCCCGGACGAGGCAATGGATAGTATTTTTACTGTGAGGGAATTAATCCTGACGATTGAAAAACTAATGTTGGAAAAAGGGATAAAGGCAGAGAGCATTCCATCTAAGAGGACAGAAGCTGCTTTATGGAGCGATATTTTAAAAAGTGATCCTTCAGAGGATGTTGTGGGCAAGATCGATTTATCTCCTAATCGTTTAACTGAGAGTGGAATGATCGTTATTTGTAGCATTTGGAATTTATTGTTCAGAGTGATCTGGAGGCTTAAAATTAGAGGTATAGAAAATTTGTCCCGGAATGAAAGCGTTATTCTTTGTCCTAATCACGGGAGTTATCTGGATGGATTTTTAATTGCTGCGGCTATGCCGGTGTGGTTGAAAAGACAGACTTTTTTTCTCGGATATAGAGGGTATTTCGAAACACGATTCCTGAAACATATTATAAGACATATTAAAATAATTCCGATTGATCCGGGAGCAAGATTAATGGATGCTATGCGGGCTTGTGCGTATATTTTAAAAAAAGGAAAATCCGCTTGTCTTTTTTCCGAAGGACAGAGATCTCCTGACGGGGAGGTGCAGGAATTTAAAAAAGGCATTGGTATTTTGGCAAAAGAAATGAATGTTCGGCTTGTTCCGGTATATATAGATGGATCCTATGAGTCCTGGCCCCGGACAAGTTCTATGCCTAAACCTTATCCGATTACGATACAATTTGGTCTTCCTCAGGAAGCAGCGGATCTTAAAAAACAGGGAATTAAATTAGGAGCTAAGGATGATTACCAGGCAATTGCGATGGCGATAAGAGAGCATGTTATCACATTGAAGAAAAAGGTATAGTAGATATTTTTTATACCTGGATGCCGACAATCTTATTAAGAGTTTTTATTTCTTTTCCCTGGATGAGTAAAGGTTCGCAAGATTCCGACATTAAAATACTTTGTAGGGTTATTGTTCTTTTGTTTTGAAAGTATCTTCGGAAATGATATTCTCCGTTTGCCAGGATCGCAAAAACAAAATCGCTGTTATTAATAGGTGCTTTTTCACGATAAATAATTTTTTGTCCTTTAAGAACAAATGGTGCCAGGGAATTGGTGGTAATTTTTATTGCTTTGCAGTCTTTGAAATTAATATACTCGCCTGATTCTAACGGTTTTAGTTCGAAATTATTTTCATTATTGGATGTTACTTCCCAGATCACTGGTATATTGGAAGCTCTTTTGTATTCTGCTTCTGCTTCTTTGACCGGAGGTATTCCGCCGAACAGTTCTGCTTCGGTAATATCGAAAAATTTGGCAAGTTTTTTGCGTTGTTTAGTGTTTGGTTCTTGCCTGCCTGATTCCCAATGCGATACCGTGCTTTGGTTGACTAAAAGCGCATAAGCAAGTGCTTTTTGCTGGATTTTTCTTTCTTTTCTCAGGGATTTTATCGTGTCGCGTAATTCCATAATTGCCTTCTATTATTAATAATAAGTAATATTAAAATTTTATTACAAAATGGATTGCTTAACAAGCAATATGTTTTTACAAAAAGGCATATTTGGAGTTATTCGTAGATCTAATGTGCTTAAATATTACAAAATAGGATATATTTTAGTGAATAACAGGCAAATATGTATTTTTAAAAGCATTGTAATTTCAGAATGGAATGTGCTATGAAAAAACAAAATTTAAGAATTGGGAAGATATTTTAAGCTATATTAGGGTAAGGAATATTTATTGGTGGTTTTATTTTTTTAAGCGTGAAGAAACGCAGGAAAGAAAAAATACAAAATAAAAAAGAAATATAGAGAGTGTTGTAGAATAAAATTTTTTTGACAAGTCTATTATAACGTAGTATCATAATATCTGTTATGACAGATATTATTGATAAAGAAAACTATGACGGGAAAGAACGTCGCTGTTTTCCGCGAGTGAATGCATTTGTAAGTTATCAGATATTGGATAAAGAAACTGCGGAAAAAATAAGTTGCAGCAAAAATATAAGTGCTGGAGGAATTTCCTTTTTTGCTAAGAAAAGCGTAAAGATAGACGAAGTATTATTGTTATCTATCAGTCTGCCGGATCATACTGATTTGATTGCCAAAGGGAAAGTTATCTGGGCGGAACCGGTTTCTGTTTCATGGGATCCGGAAATCTTTTATGAGTTGGGCGTGACGTTTGTTGAGATAACAGAAGATGATCGTAAGAAAATAGCTAAATATGTGTTTTTAAGACTTGATCAGGGTTGCTCCTGATCGCATAAGGAGGGTAGTAGATAATGGCAAAAGGTAAAGTAAAATGGTTTAGTAATAAAAAAGGATACGGTTTTATTACCACTGAATCCGGGACTGATGTATTTGTGCATCATAACTCAGTTCAAGGTGAGGGGTTCAAGACTTTGGATGAAGGTCAGGAAGTAGAATTTGAGATTGAGCAGGGTCCAAAAGGCGAACAGGCAGTAAATGTTGTAAAGCTATAACTTAAAAAAATAAAAGCGAATCTTTATTGAGAATATGTGGTTAGTCTTATTAAAGGTTCGCTTTTTTCGTCGCTTATGCGGCGAATTCTCCATGTTCTGTGGAGGATAATGGAACTCTCTAATGTTTAAATTTGGAAATCTCTCATTATCGACACCTATAATTCTTGCCCCGATGGCCGGGATAACTTCATATCCTGTCCGAATGCTTAATCGCAGATTTGGCTGTGAGTTTGCATTTACGGAAATGGTTGATGCTAATTCATTAAATTATACCAGTCGCAAGACTATAGAAATTCTGCGTACAGGATCGGAGGATAGACCGCTAGGAATTCAACTTCTCGGGAATGATGCTGATCAGTTGCGGCAGAATATAGATATATTACGTGATTGGGAATTTGATATCCTGGATCTTAATGCTGCGTGTCCACAGCGGAAAGTTACACGCCGGGACAAAGGAGCATGTCTTTTGAAATCTACTCGCAGGTTAAATAAGTTGCTTAAAGTAGTTGTGAAACATTCTCATGTTCCGGTTACAGTAAAAATAAGGCTGGGCTGGGATGATCCCGAGCAGGGGCGTGATATAGCACTTTGTGCGCAGGATGCCGGAGTGTGTGCTGTGATTGTGCATGGAAGAACAAAAATTCAGATGTTTACGGGAACGGTTGATT
Source organism: PVC group bacterium (assembly GCA_024231215.1). Classification (GTDB taxonomy): domain Bacteria; phylum Omnitrophota; class Gorgyraeia; order B26-G9; family B26-G9; genus JAAEQR01. Next base: position 268,637 of record JAAEQR010000195.1, read on the forward strand.
ATGCATCTTTAAAAAAGGTTAAAGATGCAGTTAATATTCCGGTTATTGCCAGTGGAGATGTTTTTTCAGCTCAGTTAGCAAAAAAGATGTTTGATGAGACCGGAGCTGATGCAGTGGCTGTGGCGCGTGGCTCGCTGGGAAATCCCTGGATTTTTAAGGAGATAGAGACTTTTTTAAAGACTGGGAAAATTCCACTTCGACCAAGTTCCGATGAGCTGGTGCAGACGATGAAACTGCATTTTGATATGTTTAATGAATTTTATGGAGAACAGCGGAGTGTGGTTAATTTTCGTTCTTTTTTTATCTGGTATACTCGGGGTGCGGTTGGAGTAAGGCCACTGAGGAACAGAATATCTCAGGTAAAAACAAAACAGGATATGCTTGATCTTATAGATGAATTCAGAAATAATTTGTAGGGGTGGCCCTTGCGCCCGCCCGTAACCATTTAATCTTGACCGGAATTCCAGATAGTGATAAATTGTTCTTTAGTCGTAGGTATAATTTTATATAAAGTCCGGGTGCAAAAATAATGGGGTAAATCTTCTTTGAACATTGACCCCATAGCACCGCGGACATAATTCACAGACGTACTAATGGCCTATAATTTACATGAATGTAAATTATCTGTTCATTAAGGGGGAGTTGTATATGGCCAGACAATTAAAAAGTAAAGTTGGCAGTAAGTGGGTTACAATCCATAAAGATATGACCAAAGAGGGTATCCAGACATCTTTTCAAAATAACCGGGTCTGTACGCTTGGCAAAGATCAATATACCTCAACGCAGTATGACAATTTCCTATCTATGGCGATTGCTATCCGGGATCGAATCATGGAGCGGTGGATACTTACTCAGCAGAAATACCATAAGGAAAATCGCAAACGGGTTTATTACCTTTCTCTTGAATTCCTGATCGGTCGTTTGATGGGCAATAATATGATTAATCTTGGCTTAATTGAAGAAGCGACAAAGGCTATGCAAGAGATGGGATTTGATATCGAAGAGATCAGAGATCAAGAGCATGATGCGGGGTTGGGTAATGGTGGCTTAGGCAGGCTTGCGGCATGTTTTCTTGATTCTATGGCTACACTTGGAATTCCGGCACATGGTTATGGGATAAGATATGATTATGGTATTTTTAAACAGAAGATTATTAACGGTCATCAGGTGGAGCAACCGGATGAGTGGCTGAGGCATGGTAATCCTTGGGAGATCGCGCGGCCGGAGTATACCGTAGAAATAAAATTATACGGGCGTACTCAGATGTACCATGACTATAAAGGAAAACTTTGTGTTAGATGGTCGGACACACAAAATGTACAAGCAGTACCATATGATATGCCTATTCCCGGGTATGGAAATGATATTGTGAATACACTTCGTCTTTGGTCGGCAAGAAGCACCGAAGAATTTGACTTTGAATATTTCAATGATGGCGATTATGAAAAGGCGGTATATTCAAAGATGTTTTCGGAGAATATTTCCAAGGTTCTTTATCCTAACGATAATTCCAGCCAGGGGCGGGAGCTTAGACTAAAGCAGGAGTATTTTTTTACAGCAGCTTCCATTGCCGATATCATTCGTAGATTTAAAGAAGAGAATCTGTATTTAAAAAATTTACCGGATAAGGTGACAATCCAGCTTAATGATACACATCCTGCTTTGGCTATTCCTGAACTTATGCGGATTCTTATAGATAAAGAACATATGGATTGGGATGATGCTTGGGATATCGTTGTGCAGTGTTTTGCCTATACAAATCATACGGTTATGCCGGAAGCCTTGGAATGCTGGTCTGTAGCGCTTTTTGGAAAAGTTCTGCCGCGGCATTTGCAGATAATTTATGAGATTAACGCGCGTTTTTTGCGTGAGGTGGCAAATGAATTTCCCGGGGATACTGATCGGCTTACAAGAATGTCTATTATAGAGGAAGGAACGCCTAAAAGGATACGCATGGCGTTTTTGTCTATAGTGGGTAGTCATTCTCTCAACGGAGTTTCCGAGTTGCATTCAGAGCTTTTAAAGACACAGTTATTTAAAGATTTTTATGAGTTTTGTCCGGAGAAGTTTAATAATAAGACTAATGGGATTACCCAAAGGCGATGGCTGCTCAAATCTAATTCTCGATTATCATCACTTATTAGTGAAGCGATTGGAAATAAATGGATTACGAATTTGCATGAGATGAAAAAATTGCTTCCATTAAAAGATGATCGCTCTTTTAGAAATAAATGGAGGAGTATAAAGGCAGCAAATAAAGAGCAGTTTGCAGAGTATATTTATAAAACTAATGGCGTAATTATAAATCCTCATTCTATATTTGATGTGCAGATCAAGAGAATTCATGAATATAAACGCCAGCTTCTTTTTGGGCTTTATATTATTGCACAGTATTTGAAGCTAAAAAGGGATCCTAAAAGCGTGGATGTACCGCGTACTTGTATTTTTGGAGGTAAAGCTGCGCCGGGATATTATATGGCGAAACTGACCATTAAATTTATTAATAATATTGCTAACGTTATTAATCGTGATAAATCGATTAAGGATAAATTACGTGTGGTGTTCTTGGAAAATTACCGGGTATCTTTGGCGGAAAAGATTTTTCCGGCTAGCGATCTCTCTGAACAGATATCTACAGCGGGTACGGAAGCTTCTGGTACCGGATGTATGAAATTCATGGTAAACGGAGCATTAACGATCGGAACTTTAGACGGAGCAAATATTGAGATGGCTAGGGAAGTAGGTAAAGAGAATATGTTCATCTTTGGATTGCAGGCAAAGCAGGTAGAACAGTTAAAGATTGAAGGGTATAGCCCGTGTGACTATATAGAGAAAGCTCCGATGCTAAAGGAAATAATACATCTGATTCAAAGTAATTTCTTTTCTCCGGTTGAACAAGGTATTTTTGAACCGATTGTGCGTAATTTGTTAGATATAGACCCATTTTTTGTCTGTGCTGATTTTGATTCTTATTGTGCTATGCAGGATCAAGTATCGTCGGTATATAGAAATACCGAAGAATGGACAAAGCGGTCTATTATTAATGTGGCTAAATCCGGAAAGTTTTCCAGTGACAGAACAATTCACCAGTATGCGCAGGAGATCTGGGGGCTTGATCTGTAAGGATTGTCGGAGTGCTAAATTTGTTTGACAAAACAGGAAAAAGGTGTATACTAAATTTGTTGGTTTTTTTGTTGGTGTAACACTGTAACAGAAAGGTTGTCGGTATGCCGAAGGGAAAAGTAAAGTGGTTTAGTAATAAAAAGGGATATGGGTTCATCACTGCTGATTCAGGCACTGATGTATTTGTGCATCACAGCACAATCCAGGGAGATGGGTTTAAAACTTTGGATGAAGGTCAGGAAGTAGAATTTGAGGTTGAGCAGGGTCCGAAGGGTGATCAAGCTAGAAATGTAGTAAAACTCTAAACCAAAAGCTCTAAAAACCCGGCTCTAAAAAGCCGGGTTTTTTTTTAATCGGAGCGCAGAAATTATTGAATTGAATGACAATATTTAATAAATGCGCGATGATTATCCGCCGATGCTTTGTGGCGGATAGTACAGAATCATTTGGAGAGAATCATGATGTCAAAATTAGTCCGGTTCGGAGTTTCATTAGAGCAGGAATTGTTGACGAAATTCGATCGTCTTATCAAAGCAAGGAATTATACCAACCGTTCAGAAGCAATCCGTGATTTAATCCGTGAAGAATTAGTGGAAAGAGAGTGGCAGACATCGGGTGAGATTGCCGGCGCAATTACTATCGTGTATGATCATCACTGCCGGGATCTAGGAAATAAACTTACGGATATCCAGCATGACTTTCTCAATATAATAATTTCTACGCAACACTTACATCTTGATCATCACAATTGTTTAGAGATATTAGCGATAAAAGGTAGTGCTAAAAAGGCACAGAAATTAGCGAACATTTTACAGTCGGTCAAGGGAGTAAAGCATGCGACCCTGAGCATGACCGGAACAGGAAAGATATAAATTATGATTATATTAACTGGTGGCGCAGGATTTATCGGAAGCTGTTTTCTGCAGAAGTTGAATGCAGAAGGAATTAACGATATTCTGGTTGTCGACCATATGGGTGAAGCTGATAAAAAGAAAAATTTAGAGAATAAAAGTTTTTCTGATTATGTGGAGAAAGATGTTTTTCTGCGCATGGTGAAAGAAGATAAATTACCAAAAACCACACACATTATTCATATGGGGGCTTGTAGTTCGACTACCTTGAATGATGCTGATTATTATTTCAAAAATACTTATGAGTATTCCCGGATCCTGGGGCAATGGTCATTTGATAATAAAGTACCATTTTTATATGCTTCATCTGCGGCAACATACGGTGATGGCGGGTTCGGGTATGATGATCGCAATGAGAATACATATCGTTTGCTGCCCCTGAATATGTATGGATATTCTAAACATCTTTTTGATTTATGGATACTAAATAACGGTTTTGAAAATAAATCTACCGGACTTAAGTTTTTTAATGTGTTCGGGCCGAATGAATATCACAAAGGCGAAATGATGAGTGTTGTGTGTAAAAAATTCCAAGAAGTTTCTGAACAGGGGTGTATTAAGCTTTTTAAATCCTATATTGAAGATTACGCAAATGGAGATCAGAAGCGTGATTTTATTTATATAAAGGATGCTGTAGAAATAATGTATTACTTTTTTAAGAATCCTGAAAAAGGCGGGGTGTTTAATTTGGGTACAGGAAAAGCCCATTCCTGGAATGAGCTGGCAAGAGCGATGTTTGCGGCGCTGGATAAAGAACCAAAGATTGAATATATCGAAATGCCGGAATACTTAAGGCCTAAATATCAGTATTTTACAGAAGCGGTTATGAATAAGACAAAAGATGCCGGTGCGCCGGTCGATTTTCAGTCATTGGAAGATTCTGTGCGTGACTATATGGTAAATTATTTGCAAAAAGGAGAATGTTTGTAGAGAATGAAGAAGTTTTCTCAAAAGACAATTTCCCGTTCATTCTTATATATCAGAACATTAGAGCAGCTGATCAGAGCTGGAGAGACACTTGTTTCTTCTAAAAAGCTAGCGGATATTACTGGGCTTACTGATGTACAGATTCGGAAAGATATCTCTAATTTTGGAAAAGTCGGCCGGCCGAGGATTGGTTATAAGATTACGGAACTAAAGAAGATATTGGAAGATTTTGTACTGCAGCATATAGTACATGTATCTTTGTTTGGCGTAGGAAATCTTGGTTCGGCAATTTTGAAATATCCTGGATTTCATCAGGAGAAAGTAGAGATTGTCGCAGCTTTTGAAAAAGATAAACGAAAGATTGGTAAAAAAATTAACGGGGTGAGTATTTATAGTGTTGAAGATGCTCCCCGTGTTGTTTCGAAAATGCATACAGAAATCGGGATTATTGCTGTTCCCGAAGAATATGCGCAGCAGGTAGCGGATATTATTGTTGCTTGTGGCTTGCATGGAATTATAAATTTTTCACCGGTATCAATTAATGTACCTAAAGATGTTTCGGTTAAAAATATTGATCTGGCAATAGAGTTTCTTTCGCTTTACTGTGAAATGCAACTTTAAATAAGTTATAAATTATAACTTACAACTCATGAAAGTAATCCTGGAGGTAGCTACAAAATGCATGAGATGTCAATTGCTTCCGCACTGATGGATCAGATAATGGAGACAGCCAAACTTAATAATCTGGTAAAGGTTGAAGAGGTTGAAATTCAGGCTGGGTTATTGAAGCAGGTGGTGCCGGATGTTATGCAGGCGGCTTTTGAAGCGGTGATTAGCGGGACAATTGTCGAAGGAGCGCGGCTTAAAATAATTGAGGTTAAGGCAGAAGCTCGTTGTCTGAGCTGTGGGCAGGTGTTTGAGCCTAAGGTGGATAATTTTTTATGTTCTGTGTGTAATAAGGCAGATGTGGAAATTATTAAAGGTAATGAGATTATTCTTAAATCATTAACTGGTAAAAACCTGGAAGAGGAAGATAAAAATGAAAGTTAATGTAATAAAAAACGTATTACAAGCCAATGATATAATTGCGGCAAAGAACAGGAAAGTATTTAAAGAAGCCGGATTGTTGGGAATAAATATAATTAGTTCGCCGGGAAGTGGAAAAACTACGCTGCTTGAAAAAACAATACCCACGCTAATGCCAGAGCAAAAGTCGATTGTACTGGTGGGAGATCTGGAGACAACTCGCGATGCCGATAGGGTAGCGCCGTATGCCGAAGAAGTGGTGCAGATTAACACAGGGATGAGCTGTCACCTTTACGCGAATCAGATTGCTGAATCTTTAACCGAGCTTGAATTAAATAAAGCTGATTTTTTGTTTATTGAGAATGTTGGGAATATGGTTTGTCCGGGAGAGTTTGATTTAGGGGAGAATGTTAAAGTTATCTTGTTGAGTATTCCGGAAGGGGATGATAAGGTAGCTAAATATCCAACTATTTTCCGGGCGGCGGATATGGTTTTATTAACCAAGATTGACTTGTTGGGAGTGCTTAATTTTGATCTAGATCGGGTGATGGAGGATTTGCGCAAACTCAATGAGAATGTACCGGTAATTAAGATGTCTTCGTTAGCAGGTGAGGGTATGGAGGAGTGGCTTGGCTGGCTGAAAGAACAGAGGAATAAATCTATCGGTAATCAGGCAAAATTCATCACACCGGAGTGATTCTTTTCTTACTAGGGGGAAATAAAAAAAACACTTGCAAACTTTAGAATTAGTGATATACTTACTTTAATAAGGTTAATTGTTAAAAATTTCACGATTAAATCTAACGAAAAAGGGTAGAGCTGATGGATAATAAGTTAGAACAGGCAGTAAAGCAGATTTGTGACGAGTGTGGAAATGACCGTACGAGAATAATGGACATTGTTATTGCTTTGCAAAAAAGCCAGGGTTGTGTGAGCAGCCAAGCCATGGACTTGATTGCCAAGCAGGTAAATGCACATCGTGTAGAAGTAGAAGGGGTTGTTTCTTTTTACGCTTTCCTTTCCAAAGATCCTAAAGGAAAAGTAGTGATCCGGGTTTGTACGGATGTTGTTGATCGGATGAAAGGTGTAAATGAAGTCGGACAGGCATTTCAAGCAGAACTTGGTATTGGATTAGGCGAGACTACAGAGGATGGCAATATTACGCTTGAACATACCCCTTGTATTGGGATGTGTGACCAGGCTCCGGCGGCTTTGATTAATGATGAAGTATTTACTAATTTATCTGAGGACAAGGCAAAAGCTATTGTCCAGGCATTGAAAAAAGATGCTGATCCTAAAAAAATATCCATAGAGCTAGGTGATGGAAATAATGCGAATGAACTAGTTAAATCGGAAGTTAAAAATAATATTTGCAAAAAAGGCGAAATTATTTTTGCTGATAATGAGTCGGGAGCTGGCTTGAAAAAAGCGTTAGAATTAGCGCCGGCTGATGTTATTAAGGAAATTAAAGAGTCTAAATTAAGAGGCCGCGGTGGTGCAGGATTTCCCACAGGACTTAAGTGGGATTTTGCTAGCAAGGCTGAAGGCGATCAGAAATATGTGCTTTGTAATGCAGATGAAGGAGAGCCGGGAACTTTTAAAGACAGAGTGCTTCTTACTGAGCGTTATGATTTGTTATTTGAAGGTATGACTATTACCGGTTATGCGATCGGTGCTAATGCCGGGGTGATTTATTTGCGCGGTGAATATGCTTATTTACGTGCTTTTCTGGAAAATAAGCTTGTAGAACGTAGAGATAAGAATTTATTAGGTAAAAATGTGCTTGGCAAGGATGGGTTTGATTTTGATATCCGAATCCAGATGGGAGCCGGGGCATATGTATGCGGAGAAGAAACAGCGCTTATTAGTTCCTGCGAAGGCATGCGCGGTGATCCGAAAAATCGTCCTCCGTTTCCAGCTCAAAAAGGATATCTTGGTTGTCCGACTGTAGTGAATAACGTTGAAACATTATCCATTGTGACCAGAATAATGGAAAAGGGTGCAGCCTGGTTTACGGGAATTGGAACTGAGGCTAGTGCTGGAACAAAAATTTTAAGTATTTCCGGTGATTGTGAAGCTCCCGGAGTATATGAATTTCCGATTGGTATAAAAATAGAAGACTTGCTTAAAGAAGTAAAAGCAGAAAATGCGCAGGCAGTTTTGATTGGTGGTCCTGCCGGACAGATAATTAGTGCTACGGAATTTAATAGATATATTTGTTTTGATGATTTGGCTACGGGTGGTGCGATTGTTATCTTTGGTGCGCAGCGTAATATATTGGAAATCGTTAATGAATATATGGATTTCTTTATTGAAGAGAACTGTGGTTATTGCACTCCTTGTCGTGTAGGCAATGTTTTGTTGAAGCAGCGTTTGGAAAAGATAATTTCCGGAAAAGGGGAAAAGGCAGATCTTGATTATTTGCAGGACTTGGGAGATAGTGTGATTTTGACCAGCCGTTGCGGCTTGGGGCAGACTTCTCCAAATCCGATTCTTACCACCTTGAAGAATTTCCGGTCTTTATATGAAGGCTTGATTAAAGTAGAAAAAGATATTATGGAACCGACATTTGATGTTAAGGCTGCACTTAATGATGCAGAAACTGTTGCAGAACGACAATCAGTAATATATTGAGGATTCCGGGCATAAAGATAGTGTGGTTTACCACACAGTGCCGCGGATATAATTCGCCCTGAAACTTCAGGGCTCATTAAAGGATGATTATGGAAAAAACAGTAAAGTTTACGATTGATGGAGTAGAAATAACGGCCAAGGCGGGGCAGACGATTATGCAGGCTGCCGATGAAGCAGGGATTTATATCCCTCGTTTATGCTACATGAATGAGCTAAAGCCACACGGAAGCTGTCGTGTATGTACAGTAATGGTAAACGGTAACCCTCAGGCTGCTTGTACTCAGCCGGTTGCCGAAGGTACAGTTGTAAAAAGTGAAACTGAAAAGATTCAGGCTAGTCGCCGGGATATCGTGGATATGCTTTTTGTGGAAGGAAATCATTTTTGCATGGTTTGTGAAAAAAGCGGTAATTGCGAACTTCAGGCAATGGCGTATCGTTTGGGTATCTGCGCTCCAAAATATCCTTATCTTTTCCCGAAATTGGATGTCGATGGTTCTCATCCGGATATTTTTATTGACCGCAATCGTTGTATTTTATGCGGCCGCTGCGTGGAAGCGTCACAGGATATTGACGGTAAAGGCGTGTTCGAATTTGTCGGACGCGGGCAGGAGAAGAGAGTTGCGGTAAATGCCGAAGCAAAACTTGCAGATACGAATATGGAAGTAACAGATAAGGCAGCGGATGTTTGTCCGGTAGGTGCAATAATTAAAAAACGTGTAGGGTTCGCTGTTCCTGTAGGAGAGCGGTTATATGATAAGGAACCGATCGGTTCGGATATTGAGAGGAAAAAAAATGGGAAAACCTAAAATTGCTACTGCTTCATTAGCAGGATGTTTCGGATGCCATATGTCTATACTTGATATTGATGATCGTATTCTGAAACTTGTGGAATTAGTGGATTTTGATAAATCTCCGGTAAATGATATTAAAAAGTTTACGGGAAGATGTTTAGTCGGTTTGATTGAAGGCGGCTGTGCAAATGAAGAAAACGTGCATGTGCTTAAGTATTTTCGTGAAAATTGCGATATACTTATTTCTGTTGGGGACTGTGCGATTAATGGTGGTGTGCCGGCAATGCGTAACGGTATTCCGCTAAAGGAATGTTTGGAAGAAGCTTATATCAACGGTCCGACGGTGTATAATCCAAGTAAACAGATTCCTAATGATAAAGAAATTCCGCTATGTCTTGATAAGGTTTATCCTTGTCATCATGTAGTGAAAATAGATTATTATCTGCCGGGTTGTCCACCTTCTGCAGATACTATATGGGAAGCATTGGTGGCATTGTTAAACGGCAAGCCGCTTGATCTGCCGTATGAATTAATTAAATATGATTAAGGAGTAATATCGTGAGTGATGCTAAATTAAAAAGAGTGATTATAGAGCCGGTAACCCGTGTCGAAGGTCATGGGAAAGTATCTTTGTTGCTTGATGAGCAAAATCAGGTTAAACAAGCTAGACTGCATATTGTAGAATTTCGCGGGTTTGAGCGTTTTGTTCAGGGTAGGCCTTTCTGGGAAGTTCCGGTATTAGTACAGAGATTATGTGGTATATGTCCGGTAAGCCATCACTTGGCTGCGGCAAAGGCTATGGATCGTATTGTTGGCGGTGAAAACCTTACCCCGACTGCGGAAAAGATGCGTCGTTTAATGCATTATGGACAGACTTTTCAGTCTCATGTTTTGCATTTCTTTCATTTGGTTTCTCCTGATCTGTTATTTGGTTTTGATGCGGATCCGGCAATCCGGAATGTAATTGGCGTAGCTCAGAAATTCCCGGAACTTGCGGTACAGGGCGTTATGATGCGTAAGTATGGGCAGGAAATCATCAAAGCTACAGCTGGAAAGAAAATCCACGGAACAGGAGCAATCCCGGGTGGTATAAATAAGAATCTTTCTATTGCTGAACGTGATGAATTATTGAAAGATATTGACCAGATGGTTGAATGGGCACGCAGTGCATTGAAGATAGCTAAAGATTATACTACAGAAAACTTGGAGAAGATTGCTCCGTTTGGTTCTTTTGATTCAAATCATCTAAGTATTGTGCGTAAAGATGGATGTCTGGATCTTTATGATGGAAACTTAAGAGCGATTGATGCAGAAGGTAATAAGATAATTGATCAGGTTGATCCTCAGGATTATATGGAGCATATTGCTGAGGAAGTAAAGCCTTGGTCTTATATGAAGTTCCCGTTCATTAAATCAGTAGGTCCGGAAAATGGATGGTGTCGTGTAGGTCCTTTGGCCAGAATCAATACTTGTGATTTTATTGATACTCCGGAAGCGGAAAAAGAACGTCAGGAATTTATGGCGCTAACCAAAGGTAAACCGAATAATATTACCATGGCTTATCACTGGACACGTATGATTGAAACTTTGCATTCAATTGAAAAAATAAAAGAATTGCTGCATGATAAGGATCTTCAGGGTACAGATTTGGTTGTTAAGGGTGAGCGTAGAGAAGAGACTGTAGCGATTATCGAAGCACCTAGAGGCACATTGTATCACCATTATAAAGTTGATAAGAATGACCAGGTTACAATGGCTAACTTGATCGTATCTACTACCAGTAATAACGAACCAATGAATCGTGCGGTACAAAAAGTTGCGCAGGATCATTTAAGCGGTGTGGAAATTACCGAAGGGTTATTAAATCATATCGAAGTAGCAATTCGTGCGTATGATCCATGCTTATCTTGTGCTACACACGCTATGGGCAAAATGCCTTTAATTATCAGTCTTTTTGATCATAAGGGCAATCTTGTTGATCAGAGAGCAAAATAATGACTGCAAAAGTAGAAAAGGTTCTGCTGATTGGATACGGGAACCCGGGAAGACTTGATGATGGGTTGGGCCCGGCTTTGGCGGAAGTAATAGAGGCGGAAAATATTCCAGGTGTAACCGTGGACGCGAATTATCAACTTTCAGTTGAAGACGCGGCTGCGGTTGCTGAGCATGATGTAGTGATTTTTGCTGACGCATCGGTGAATGCTACAGAACCATTTTCTTTCACACAAATCCATCCTAAATCCAATACTTTAAGTTTCAGTAGTCATAGTGTTGAACCAGAGGCAGTGATTGCTCTGGCGCAGGAATTATTTAAAGCAGATACAGTTGGCTATGCCTTGGGAATTCGCGGATATGAATTTAATGAGTTTGGTCAAAAAATCTCTACTCAGGCTAAAGAAAATCTAGAAAAAGCAATAGAGTTTATAGTTCCTGCCTTACGTAAAAAAATATTCCAATAATTCATTGACTAAAACCTTTGTTTTTGTGTATTGTAATTAATATGACCGAGACTAATATACTTAGATTACGTGTTTCTATCTGCGGAGCTGTTCAGGGAGTGGGATTTCGTCCGTTTATTTATCGTTTAGCTCATGAGTTAAACCTTGCCGGATGGGTTTTGAATTCTTCCGGAGGTGTTCTTATTGAGGTTGAAGGAGAACGCAAACAACTGAATAAATTCCTACTGCGGATTGAAAAGGATAAACCGCAAAATGCTTTTATTCAGAGCTTAGAGCCTGCATTTCTCGATCAAGTTGGATATAAAAAATTTGAAATACGTGAAAGTATTATCGGAGAGAAAAGCGTTTTAATCCTTCCGGATATAGCTACATGTCCGGAATGTATTAAGGAAATTTTTGATCCGCAAAATAGACGTTATTTATATCCGTTTACTAACTGTACTCACTGTGGTCCCCGCTATAGTATTATCGAAGCTCTTCCTTATGACCGGCCGAATACGACAATGAAAAATTTTACTATGTGTCAAAACTGTGAGGCTGAATACAATAATCCTCAGGATCGGCGTTTTCACGCTCAGCCTAATGCCTGCTCGGAATGCGGCCCTTATCTTCGTCTATGGGATGCTCAGGGTCAAGTTACGGCAACGCGTCAGCAAGCTTTGGAAAAGACAGTTCAGGCAATTAAAGCGGGCCAGATTGTCGCGGTAAAAGGCTTGGGAGGATTCCATCTTATGGTGGATGCTTTAGATCAGGATGCAATAAGCCGGCTGCGTTTACGCAAGCATCGGGAATCAAAACCGTTAGCTCTAATGTATCCTTCCTTGGTGGATATTTATAATGATTGTGAATTAACTCCGTTACAAGAGAGGCTTTTAAACTCAGCAGAAGCACCGATTGTTATGGTGCGTAGGAAAGAAGAATGCAGTTTGCCGAATAATATTGCTCCGCATAATCCGTATCTCGGAGTAATGGTACCCTATACGCCGTTGCATCATTTGTTATTACAACAGTTAGGATCTCCGGTGGTGGCAACCAGTGCAAATCTTAGTAATGAGACAATTTGTATTGATGAGCAGGAAGCTTTGCGTTGTTTAGCTGGTATTGCGGATATCTTTTTAATACATAATCGCCCGATTACCAGGCATGCTGATGATTCTATTGTCCGCATATTTTCCGGACGGGAAATAGTAATGCGTCGGGCTCGTGGATACGCACCATTGCCGATCACATTAACAGCTCCGGTAAAAAATACAGTGCTTGCCGTAGGCGGACATTTAAAAAACACGATTGCTATTGGCAGGGGTAGAAATGTATTTGTCAGTCCGCATATCGGAGATCTGGATGCCGCCAGGACATTTGATACATTTGTTAGAACTATTGATGATTTTAAAGATTTATATGAATTTGATTTTAAAAATGCAGTTTGTGATTTACATCCGGCTTATCGCTCTACTCAGTTTGTTAAAAGTTTAGATTTTCCAGTATTACAGGTACAGCATCATTATGCACATATCCTTTCTTGTATGGCTGAAAATGAGCTTGCGGCGCCTGTGCTTGGGGTTTCATGGGATGGGACCGGTTATGGCCCGGATAAAACAGTTTGGGGTGGAGAGTTTCTTAAAATAAATGATAAGGGGTTTGAGCGTTTTATGCATTTACGTGAGTTCCATCTTCCGGGAGGAACTTCGGCTGTACGTGAACCGCGACGAATAGCGGCGAGGATTTTGTATGAGTTGTTTGGGGATGAATTATTTGACATGCATAAGTTGCTGTGTTTACAAGCTTTTTCAGAAGCTGAACTTAAAAATCTAAGAGTTGTGTTGGAAAAGAAAATAAACAGTCCGGTTACCTCCAGTATGGGGCGTCTTTTTGACGCAGTATCTTCTCTTTTAGGAATAAGGAATATTATTCAATTTGAGGGTCAGGCAGCAATGGAGCTTGAGTTTGCGATCAAAGATGCTAGTACAGAGGATATATTTTCTATTGATATCAAAGATGGGATTATCGACGGACATCTGGTTTTAAAAGAAATATTAGGGGACATAGAGAAGAGTGTAAATACTAAAATAATTGCAGCAAAGTTTCATAATACTCTGGCTCAGATAATCGTGGAAGTTGCTAAGGAAGCAAAAATAGAAAAGGTTGTTTTAAGCGGCGGCTGTTTTCAAAATAAATATTTAACTGAACATGCAATTGATAGGCTTAGGAAAGCTGGTTTTAAGCCGTATTGGCATCAGCGTGTGCCGCCTAATGATGGAGGAATTTCTTTGGGACAGATAATATCAGCGCAGAGGGATGGATAATTGTGATAGAATGCAAAATAGCTATAAGTGGTAAGGAGGAAGAGAAAACAGAAAAAATAAAAAAGGTATATAGTTTGTTAGTTTGTGTTTTATTGGGAGAGTATTAATAGTTGTGCAACATAAGGGGATTATTATGAGTTATAGGTTTATTGTTTTATACTTATAACTTACAACGTATAACTTATAACTGGAGATTAGTATGTGTTTAGCAGTGCCGGGAAAAATTACTAGTATAATTGAAAACGATGATCCTTTGCAGAAGACTGGAAAGGTTAGTTTTAGCGGAGTAGTGCAGGAAATAAATCTGGCTTATGTCCCGGAGGCAAAGGTGGGGGATTATGTAATTGTGCATGTGGGGTTTGCTTTAAATATAGTGGACGAAGAGGAAGCTCAAAAGATTTTTGAAGCATTAAAGCAGGCAACAGGGGAAGAATTTTTATGAAATATGTAGATGAATATCGTAGGGCAGAAGATGTTAAAAAGGTATCACAGGCAATTGCCAAGATTACTACCAAACCGTGGACAATAATGGAAATTTGCGGTGGGCAGACGCATGCTATCGTGAAATTTGGGTTGGATGAGCTGTTGCCGGATAATATAACTTTAGTGCATGGCCCGGGATGTCCGGTATGTGTAACACCGTTAGAGGCGATTGACCGTGCAGTTATGATTGCTTCCCGGGAGGATGTTATTTTTTGTTCTTTTGGAGATATGGTGCGTGTGCCGGGTTCGGAGAAAGATCTTTTAACTGTAAAATCTCAGGGTGGAGATTTAAGAATAGTTTATTCTCCTTTGGATGCAGTTGAAATTGCCAGACAAAATCCTAATAAGAAAGTAGTATTTTTTGCGATCGGGTTTGAAACTACAGCTCCGGCTAATGCGATGGCTGTGTATCAGGCAAAACTAAAAGGTATTAATAATTTTTCCGTGTTAGTTTCTCATGTGCTTGTACCTCCGGCAATGGAGATTATCTTATCTTCGCCGGCAAATAAAGTGCAGGGATTTTTAGCGGCCGGACATGTATGTACGGTAATGGGATATACTCAATATGAAGCTATTGCAGAAAAATTTAAAGCGCCGATTGTTGTTACCGGGTTTGAACCTCTGGATATTTTAGAAGGAATATATATGTGTGTGCAGCAGCTTGAAGCTGGTAAGCATGAAGTTGTTAATGAATATTCGCGTGTAGTAAAAAGAGAAGGTAATTTGCCGGCACAGGATGTTATTAAAAAGGTATTTAAAATAGTGAACCAGAAGTGGAGAGGTATCGGAGAAATTCCAGATAGCGGGTTGGCTTTGGCTGATGAATACAGTAGTTTTGATGCAGATAAAGTTTTTAATTTAGAACATATAAATGTAGAAGAGCCCGCAGAATGTATTAGCGGATTGGTTTTGCAGGGAGTTAAAAAACCGGATGAGTGTTCTGAATTTGGCAAAAAATGTTCTCCGGAACATCCGCTTGGGGCGCCCATGGTTTCTACTGAAGGTGCTTGCGCGGCATATTATAGGTATCGTAGTCATGAAATAGTAGGCTAAGTTTTGATTGCAAAGGTAATTAGGTGTTAAAACATGTATTTTTCTCACTCTAGCTTGATTTTACCCTTCGATTTCGCTCAGGGTCGCAACGAATGGCTAAAAATATCCTCCCGGCCTGACGGGCTCGTCAATTTTTTTAACGCCATATCTTATGCTAAAATCAAGGGTCGTTTAAAAACACATGTTTTAACAAAGTTATTATAATATTGTTGTTCAGTGAGAGGAAATTAAGAAATGAATGATTTTGATGTAACAAATTTAACGTGTCCAATTCCGATATCCGATTATCCAAATGTGCTTTTAGCGCATGGATCCGGCGGGATTTTGATGAATCAGTTGATTGAAAAGATATTTTTAGCGGCATTTAAGAATCCGATCTTAGAACAAAAACATGATGCATCGGTTTTAGAGCCGGGAAAAGGCAAGCTGGCAATGACCACTGACTCTTATGTCATTCATCCATTGTTTTTTCCGGGAGGAGATATTGGTTCTTTAGCAGTGCATGGGACGGTTAATGATTTAGCGATGTGTGGAGCAAAACCATTATATCTTTCTGCTGGATTTATCTTAGAAGAAGGGCTTCCTATGGATACTCTTTGGAAAGTAGTTGTATCTATGGCTCAGGCAGCTAAGAACGCAGGAGTGCAGATTGTTACCGGAGATACAAAGGTTGTAAATAAAGGTAAGGGCGATGGGATATTTATAAATACCGCAGGTATTGGCGTAATTGAGCATGATTTAAGTATAGCTCCAGCTTCGATAAGAGAAGGCGATGCGATTATTCTAAGCGGTGATATTGCAAGACATGGTATGGCGGTTATGGCTGTACGTGAAGGGCTAGAGTTTGAAAGCATGATCACCAGTGATTCTGCGCCGGTAAACGCAATCGTAGAAAAACTTATTGCTTCCGATATAGATATACATTGTATGCGTGATCTTACACGGGGTGGTGTAGCTAGTGCTTTAGTTGAACTTGCTAAAAGTGCTAATGTCCATATTAATATTGAAGAAGAAAAAATTCCAGTGCATGAAGATGTGAGAGGGGCTTGTGAAATATTGGGATTAGATCCGATGTATGTAGCTAATGAAGGCAGGTTTGTTTGCTTTGTACCTGAGGGACAGGCTGATAAAGTGATTCAGATTATGCGGGAATACTCAGATGCAGAAGAAGTTGTTTGTATTGGCAAAGTCAGTTTGGATAAAAAAGGACAGGTAACTCTTAAAACCAGCATTGGTACTACCCGCTATGTAGATATGCTTTCCGGAGAACAATTGCCGCGTATTTGTTAAAAATTTATATAAAAACGGGCGGACACATCGGTCCGCCCCTACAATTTGTAAATATACAACTTTTTCTTATTTTGATTTCCCTTGATTTGCTACCGCGTTCATTGCTTTTGCGATTGCTTCCTGATCTCCCAGATAATAATGCTTTATTGGTTTTAGATCATCGTCAAGTTCGTATACCAGTGGGACTCCGGTAGGAATATTTAGTTTTACGATTTCTTCTTCAGATATGTTGTCTAAGTACATTACTAGTGCACGCAAACTGTTACCATGTGCGGCAATAAGTACATTTTTCCCGGATTTGATAGCCGGTGCAATGGTTTCATGCCAATAGGGTAGAAAACGTTCTACAGTATCTTTAAGGCATTCGGTTAATGGAAGATCTTTTTCGTCTAAATCTTTGTATCTGGGATCATTTCCCGGCCAGCGCGAATCGCTCTTTTCCAAAGCTTTAGGCGGAATATCATAGCTTCTTCTCCAGACCAAAACCTGCTCATCACCGTATTGGGTGGCTGTTTCTGCTTTGTTGAGTCCCTGTAATGCTCCATAATGTCTTTCGTTGAGTCTCCAGCATCTTTCTACCGGTATCCACATCAAATCCATACCGGATAGGGTCAGCCAAAGGGTTCTGATTGCTCGTTTTAAGACGGATGTAAAGGCAATGTCAAATGTGTAACCCTCTTGTTTTAAGACTGTTCCGGCATTTCCTGCTTCCTGCAGGCCTTTTTCTGAAAGATCTACATCAGTCCATCCGGTAAATTTATTTTCCTTATTCCAGACACTTTCTCCATGACGCAATAATACTACTTTTTTCATGTTTATCCTCCTTCGATGATTAAAATTAGCCAAGTTTTGTAACGAATCGTTTCCCTTATTATATCCAAAAACTTGAAATATGCAACCCCTAAAATCAACAAAAAAATATTGACTTTTATGGTTAGCTAAGTTATAATTTCATTCTCGTTTTTATATCGAAGATCATGGTTTTTTCAGGCTGTGAAAAAAATTTTTATTTTTTTCTTGCAAAATCTTGAATTTTTGGTTTAATAGTAATATGCAAAATATTAGCCTGTATTTTAGGTTATAACCCATTGCTGGAAGAAGGGATATTTGAAATAAAGAAATGAAGAAAAAAGGAAAAAAAATATTTGGTTATGAATTGGTGTTGGATTTGTTTGAATGTGACGCCGATGTGATCACTTCTAAGAAAAAGCTGAAGGAATATGTTGATACGCTGTGTAAGCTGATCAAGATGAAGAAGTATGGCAAGACACTTCTGCCGTATTTTGGGGAAAAAGAAGAATTTACAAAAGGATATTCCCTGGTTCAGCTGATTGAAACTAGTTCTATTACCGGGCATTTTTCCGATTACTGGAAGACCGCGTATATCAATATTTTTTCTTGCAGAGAATATGATCAGAACCTGGCAAAGAAATTCTCCAAAGAGTTTTTTGGGGCAAAGAGGGTAAAATCACGTTTCCTTGTCCGCTAAGAGCCAATTATTGCATATAGAGTAAATATAAAACAGCAGGCACAAACCTGCTGTTTTTTTCGTTAAGGGGCTGAACAATGAAAATAGAAACACCTTATTATTTGATTGATGAGAAACAGCTGCTGAAAAACCTCAAGGTAATCAGGCGTATTCGGGAAAAGTCCGGGGCAAAGTCGGTATTAGCTCTGAAATGTTTTTCTACTTGGTGTGTTTTTGATCTTATGAAGCAGTATCTGGACGGAACAACTTCCAGTTCTTCTTATGAGGCACGCCTGGGATATGAAAAAATTGGTAAAGAAGTTCACGCCTATTCCGTTGCCTATTCCAAAGAAGATATAAAAGAAATCAGTAAATTCTCTGATAAAATTATTTTTAATTCTATATCTCAATTAAAGATGTTTTCTAAGCAGGTGTGTGATTGCCAGATTGGCTTAAGGCTGAATCCGCAGATCAGTTATTCTCATTTTGATCTGGCTGATCCATCACGTAAATATTCTCGTTTGGGAGTATCTGATAAAAAATCTATACTTAGAGTACTGCCGAAGCTTAGTGGTGTAATGTTTCACTTTAATTGCGAAAACGCTGATTTTAAAAATTTCTCTAAAAATATTGATTATCTTAGCCGTACATATGGGAAGATACTAGGTTCTTTAAATTGGGTTAGCTTGGGTGGAGGGCTTTATTTTACCAAACAAGGATATCCAGTGGATAAGTTTTGTCGAAAGCTTAAAAGTTTCAGTGAGAGATTTAATGTGCAGGTGTATTTAGAACCTGGGGAAAGTGCGATCACCCAATCTTGCGAGCTTGTTACAAAAGTCCTGGATATTGTTCATAATAAAATGGATATTGCGATAGTTGATGCTTCTATTGAAGCGCATATGCTGGATTTATTGGTTTACCGGGAAAATGCTAAAATAAAAAGTACTGGCCGGTACAAGTATATGATTGCCGGGCGTTCTTGTTTAGCAGGGGATGTCTTTGGTACTTACAATTTTAAATCCCGGTTAAAAGTTGGCAGTATTATTAGATTCCCGGATGCTGCCGGATATACGATGGTTAAAAAGAATTGGTTTAACGGGCTAAAAATGCCTGCTATAGTAGTGAAAAGATTAAACGGCAAAGTTGAAGTGGTTCGTGAATTTAAATATGATGATTTTGTAAACGCTTTATCATAGAGGAGAAAAAATGAAAAAAAATGTATTAATTGTCGGAGCCGGAGGAGTTGCTCATGTTGCCGCACATAAATGCGCGCAGAATAATAATGTGTTAGGCGATATTTGTATTGCTTCTCGAACCCAAAGTAAGTGTGATGCGATTATTGAAAGTATTAAGAAAAAGGATCATCTTAAAGCTAAAACCAAAAAGTTGTATTCACGACAGCTTAATGCATTGGATCTTGAAGCGGCAAAAAAGCTGATACAGGAAACAAATTCTCACATAGTAATTAACCTTGCGCAATCATATGTGAATATGACTCTGCTTCAGGCTTGTATAGATGTAGGCGTAGCTTATATGGATACGGCTATCCATGAAGACCCGGATAAGGTTTGCGAGGATCCGCCTTGGTATGCTAACTACGAATGGAAAAAATTAGATATTTGTAAGGAAAAAGGAATAACCGCTATTTTAGGGGCTGGTTTTGATCCGGGGGTAGTTAATGCGTATTGTGCCTTAGCCGTAAAACATCATTTTGATAAGATTGATACTATAGATATTATGGATGTTAATGCTGGAAATCACGGAAAATATTTCGCAACCAATTTCGACCCGGAAATAAATTTCCGGGAATTTAAAAAAGTCTGGACTTGGATTGATCGTAAATGGGTGATGGAAAAGGTTCATGCGATAAAGATGGTTTATGATTTCCCAGTGGTTGGAAAACAGCCGGTGTATTTAAACGGTCATGATGAACTTCATTCTTTATGGAAAAACATTGATGCGAATAGTATCCGGTTTTGGATGGGGTTTGGGGATCATTATATAAATGTGTTTTCGGTTTTGACCAATCTTGGTTTGACTTCAGAACAGCCGATTAAAACAGCTGAAGGAGTAGAGGTAGTTCCGTTAAAAGTTATAAAAGCGATTTTACCGGATCCTTTATCTCTTGCGCCTAATTATACAGGTAAGACTTGTATCGGTAATTATGTTAAAGGCACCAAAGATGGTAAGCCGAAAGAGATTTTTATTTATAATACATGTGATCATGCAGAGTGTTATAAAGAGGTAGAGTCTCAGGCGATTTGCTATACTGCCGGAGTTCCTCCTGTGGCGGCGGCGATGCTTATCGCCCGGGGGGATTGGGATGTTAATCATATGGTTAATGTTGAAGAGCTTGATCCTGATCCGTTCATTGCGATACTTGATAAAATTGGGTTGCCGACAATTGTTCATGAAAACCCAATAGTTCTTCCGGAAAGTGAAAGAGTTAAATCTTAGGTTGTATTTAAAGAGAAAAAGAGTGTTTTTTTAAACAAATCGCGTTATAATTAATATTCTATAATTCTATTTATGAGCAGTCTTTAAAAACGAAAGGAAGGTTAGAATGAGTGGTATTTTCGGTGTTGTTTCCCAGGATGATTGTGTGCAGGATTTATTGTATGGAACAGATTATCATTCTCATTTAGGTACCGAATATGGCGGTATGGCTATTTGGGGAGAAACTTTTGTGAGGCAGATACATAATATAAGCCGCGGGCAATTTAAGTCAAAATTTTATGAAGATTCAAAACATATGCCGGGAAATAAAGGGATCGGTGTAATTAGTGATATGGATGAACAGCCGATATATCTTAATTCAAAATTTGGCTCTTTTTGTATTGTCACTACTGGTTTTATTGATAATATGAATACCTTGGTAGACGACTTGTTGCAACAAGGTATATCTTTTAGTGAAGTAAGTAACGGTAGGGTAAACGCAACAGAACTTGTGGCTAAACTGATAAATCAGGGAGAGAGTCTGGTTGACGGTATCGAAAAGATGTTTGCTGCGATTGAAGGATCCTGTTCACTTCTTGTGCTGAATGAACAGGGTGTATATGCGGCAAGAGATCGTTGGGGGTATATGCCGCTTACAATTGGTAAAAAAGAAAATGCCTGGGCTGTAACTACCGAGACGAGTGCTTTTCCGAATACCGGGTTTGAAATTGTAAAATATCTGGCTCCGGGAGAAATTGTTCTGATGAATGAGAAGGGAGTTACTCAGCAGAAAGAAGGTTGTAAGGATCAGCAGATCTGTACGTTTTTATGGATTTATACAGGTTTTCCGGCATCAAGTTATGAAGGAATTAATGTAGAAGTTGTCAGAGAACGCAGCGGTCGTTTCCTGGCTAAACAAGATAAGGATATAGAGGTTGATGTAGTAGCCGGAGTGCCGGATTCAGGTAGTGCGCATGCAATTGGTTATGCAATGGAATCTGGGAAACCTTATCGTCGGCCTTTGATCAAGTATACTCCGGGATATGGGAGAAGCTATACTCCGCCGTCTCAGGAAACGCGGGATTTAATTGCTACAATGAAGCTTATTCCTATAAAAGATATAATTAAAGATAATCGGATTGTTATTTGTGAGGATTCGATTGTCCGGGGTACACAGCTTAAAAATTTTACAGTAAAAAAATTATGGGAGGCAGGTGCAAAAGAAGTGCATGTGCGTCCGGCTTGTCCGCCGCTTATGTTTCCTTGTAAATTTAATCTTTCTACGCGTACGCTTTCTGAGCTTGTTGCCCGAAGAGCTATCAGCGATATAGAAGGTTGTGATGTAGAAGATGTTTCTGAATATATTGATCATACAACAGATAAATATAAAAAGATGCTGGACTGGATCGCAAAAGATTTAGGGGTTACTACTTTGCGTTATCAGACAGTAGAAGATCTGATAGAATCTGTTGGATTGCCTAAAGAAAAGCTTTGTATGTATTGCTGGACTGGTGGTTGCCCGAGTACGAAAAAGTGTGCTGGTACCACAACAACTGTTACTGCATAAATATTACTAATATTTAATATATGTGTTAATAAATCTTTATTATATTATACTTTTGATTTTTGAATTGAATTTTTAAGTTTTGCATTTTGACTTTAATAAAATACTATGCGTATATTAGTTCAGAGGGTAAAAAAAGCAAAAGTTACGGTAGATGACTGTATTATTGCTGAAATCAACCAGGGGTTGCTGGTATTTGTTGGTATTGGCAAAGATGACACTCAGTCAGATCTTGAATATTTAGCCAGGAAAATAACCGGCCTGCGGATATTTGAAGATGAACAGGGGAAAATGAACCTGAATATTCAGCAGGCAGGTGGAGACATATTAAGCGTGTCTCAGTTTACCCTCTATGCGGATATGAAACAAGGTAACCGGCCTGGATTTGATGCCTCAGCCGATCCCCAAACAGCTAAAAGTTTATGGCTTGAATTTAATTCTTTATTGAAAAATAGCGGGATAGAGGTGAAAGAGGGAGTGTTTGCCGCACATATGCAGGTAGAATTGGTCAATAACGGTCCGGTAACTATCTGGCTGGATTCTAAAAAATAAAAGGAGAGAGAGTTAGTGGGGTACTTGATTAATACTTCTATGAGAAGAGCTCGTTTATGGTTTTGGTTGTTTATAACCTTAGCTGTTTTTTTCTTTGTAAAATATTCTCCCTATATGCAGCCACCGGTGGTTGAAGAAAATATTCCGGCTTTGGTTGAAACAGAAGAACCGGAGAAGGAAGAGTTTACGCGTATTGGAGAAAAAATACTTTACGATGTTGTTATGGGGAAGGTGCGTATTGGCACCTCTGAATATCGCCATTTAGAGAAGACAGAGCTTAATGGGCATCAGGTAGATGTTATCGCATTTTTTACAGATGTTGTGCGATTTAAAGATCGGGAAACAATTTATAGTGATTCAGAAAGTTTTTTGCCGGTGATGGTTAAAAGGAAAATTTCACGCTTGATTAAGCAGGAACATATTACCGAAGAATATGATCAGGATAAGTTTATTCTCACGATTACAAAAAAGCGATTTGGAACAAGTACAAGAACGGTGAAAAAAGATAAGCCTATACATAACGCTATTCTTTTGCCGTTTTATGCTCGTAAGCCGCTTGAGCTTGAGATCGGATGGTCTTTTACAGCGAGCCTGCCTCAGCGTGAATTTAAAATCAGGCTAGCTTCTATTGAGGAGATTAAAATCCCGGCAGGTAAGTTTAAAACCTATTATTTTGAGAGTGAACCAAAACAGATAAAGATATGGATGAGCGCGGATGAACACCGGGTACCGTTAAGGATCGAAGGTACAGGGGCTCTGGGATATAAGATGGTAATGAGAGAGTATACGCCGCCTGAATTGTTGCGTTCTGAAATGTCCCCGGATACTCCGTTTTTAAAATCTCAATTATGAAATATAGATTATTGTCGTGGAATGTAAATGGCATCAGAGCAGGAGAGAAAAAAGGATTCCTGAGCTGGCTTAAAAAGGAAATACCTTTTGTCTTAGCTGTTCAGGAGACCAAGGCGCAAGGATGTCTTAACGAGGCTTTTATTATGAAGGATGTATACGGTTCAGACCACTGTCCTGGGGGAATGACTTTAAAGTTACAAGTAATAAGTAATAAGTAATAAGTAATAAATAATAAATAATAAATAATAAATAATAAGTAAAAAAGAAGAATTAAAAGCTGGAAGTAAAAGAGAAGGAAAAAATAGGATGAATGGTTATTTGATTGTAATCGTCGGAATCATAATATTTAAATATTTACTTAATTTGTTCGTAGAAATATTAAATATACGGCATGTGCAGACAGAATTGCCAAAGGAATTTGAAGGATATTATGACGCTGAGAAATACAGTAAATCGCAGGCTTACCTGAAAGAGAAAACAAATTTTGGCCTTTTTGATGATAGTTTTTTTACTTTGATTACAGTTATTTTTATATTTGTCGGAGGTTTTAATTTTATAGATCAATATGTAAGAGGCTTTGGCTTTGGTTCGATTGTTAATGGTCTTTTGTTTACGGGTATATTGATGCTTTTGTCACAGGTTGTTAATATTCCCTTTTCTGCATATCAAACTTTTGTTATTGAAGAGAAGTTTGGATTTAATAAGACAACAATAAAGACATTTATACTGGATATTATCAAGGGATTAGTTTTAGGGGCGATTATCGGTGGAATTGCTTTTGCGGGTGTACTGTGGTTTTTTGAAAAGACAGGGAGTGGTGCCTGGCTATACTGTTGGTTGGCTTTGACAGTGTTCCAGTTGTTCCTTGTGTTTATTGCTCCGGTAGTTATTATGCCGTTGTTTAATAAATTTATTCCGTTAGAAGATGGTGAGTTGAAAAAGACTCTAGAGGAATATGCCCGGCAGCAAGATTTCAAGATGCAGGGTGTTTTTAAAATGGATGGATCCCGGCGCTCAACAAAATCCAATGCTTTTTTTACCGGATTTGGTAAGTTCAGGAGAATTGCTTTATTTGATACACTTATTGA
Source organism: PVC group bacterium (assembly GCA_024231215.1). Classification (GTDB taxonomy): domain Bacteria; phylum Omnitrophota; class Gorgyraeia; order B26-G9; family B26-G9; genus JAAEQR01. The sequence goes on from JAAEQR010000195.1 coordinate 293,597, forward strand.
AAAACAAACTACGGATGAATTAGTTTCTGTGTTGGCGCATGAAATCGGACATTATAAAAAGAAACATATTGTTAAAAGCATAGTTATTTCTATTATTACGACAGGGTTGATGTTTTTTATTCTTTCCTTTTTTCTGAATAATAAAGGACTGTTTGCTGCATTTAAAATGGAAAATGTTTCAGTTTATGCAAGTTTGGTTTTCTTCGGATTTCTTTATGCTCCGATCAATATGCTTATTTCTATTGCCGGAAGTTGCCTTTCCCGTAAACATGAGTATGAAGCAGACAGGTTTGCGGTAGCGACATATAAAAAACCGGGATCATTTATTAATGCTTTAAAAAAACTAAGCGTAGATAATTTATCAAATTTAACACCGCATCCATTGAAAGTGTTTTTAGAATACAGTCATCCGCCGGTGTTAGAGAGAATTGAAGCAATACGGAAATTGGAGGGGGTATTATGAGAAAGAAAAAAAGAGTTGGTATTCTTACCGCAGGTGGTGATTGTCCCGGACTTAACGGAGTGATTCGCGCTGTGGCAAAAAAATTAATTATAGAACAAAATGCTGAAATTATCGGGATAAAAGACGGGTATGAAGGTATTATCAATAATAAATATAAGACTTTGTCGTATCGGGATGTTTCCGGGATTCTTACTCTGGGAGGGACAATATTAGGAACTTCCAATATTGCTAATCCATACAAGTATGCAGTCAAAGAAAAAGGTAAGTTGAAGTTTAAGGATATGTCTAAAAAGGTTATCCAAAATGTTAAACGGCTTAAACTGGATTGTTTGGTGTGTATTGGGGGTGACGGAACTTTAGCTATTGCATCGAAGTTAGCTAAAGACGGTATTCCTGTTATCGGAGTGCCTAAGACTATAGATAATGATATTAAAGGGACTGATGTTACGTTTGGTTTTAATAGTGCAGTGACGATTGCTACAGAAGCAATTGACCGGATACATACTACAGCTGAATCACATCACCGGGTTATGGTTGTAGAGGTTATGGGGAGAACTGCAGGCTGGATCGCTTTATATGCGGGGATTGCCGGTGGCGGAGATATTATTTTACTGCCGGAAATGCCGTATGATATTAATGGTATCGCTGAGGTGGTAAAAGAGAGAAATCGAAGAGGGAAAAAATTCAGTATTATTGTTATTTCCGAAGGCGCAAAGCCTAAAGGTGGTAAAGTTGTAGTTCAAAAAATGGTGAAAGAAAGTACTATCCAGGCACGCTTGGGTGGAATAAGTTTTATGTTGGTTGACCAATTGGAGAAAATAACCGGATTAGGCAGCCGGGCAGTTGTATTGGGCCATTTGCAAAGAGGCGGATCTCCGACACCGTTTGATCGTATCTTAGCAACACGCTTAGGTACAAAGGCAGCAGATATGATAAAGCGTAGGAAGTTTGGTTCAATGGTGGCAGTTAAGGGCGATTCTTTAAAGGAAATATCTTTACAGAAAGTTGCTACGGGTGCGCGTACTGTGCCGCGTAATCATTCGATGATTCAAGCCGGACGCTCTGTAGGTACTTATTTTGGGGACTAGTTATGCAAAAATTTTTAAGTGATTTTGCGAAAGAACAGATAAGAACGATTCATGCGAAGTCTCAGGAGCTTAACCAGAGCCGGGGCAAAGACCATAATCAGGTTTTATTTAAATTGGTTCATGAGCATGCAGAAGAGATACAACAGTTGCATGCCGAATCTAATCCGCATTATATTATTGAAACCGGCGATCTTTTGATATTGTGTTTGGAATTGATTAAAGAAGCCGGAGCAAATAGTGATGAAGTAATGGCTGAATGTTATAAACGATATCATAAAAAATTAGATTTTTTATTAAAAAAAGAATAAAACCTGTAGGGGCAGGTCATGACCTGCCCGATGAAAATGGGGGAACATCTATGAACGATTTCCATATCGAAAAGAATATTTATTATCACGATACTGATTGGGGCGGAGTGGTTTATTATGCTAATTATCTTAAATATATGGAAGAAGCCCGTACTGAATTTTGCAAACAATATGGTATAGATATGAGGAAGTTAGCTGAAGATGGAACATTATTTGCGATTGTGAAAATAGAAGTAAATTATCGGGCTCCGGCGCGTTATCAGGATACAATACAGGTATTTACTCGTTTGGAAAAAGTCGGCCGGTCTTCTCTGGTTTTTATTCAGACGGTAAAAAGAAATGCAAAGGTTTTAGTTGATGCTGTGGTTACCTGGGCGTGTATAACTCCGGATTTTAAGCCCAAAGCAGCCCCGCCCCAGATCAGGAAATTGATATCTTAAACGGAACCTTTATTGGCAAAATAAAAGTTTTTAAATATAATAAAATGAGCGTGTAAGCGCAGGGGAATCTTGTTTAAGTATCTTGTGCCTTCCTGATAGATCTTACCAAAATATATGAGAGAAAGGATGTTATGAAGCAAAACATTCATATTGGTGTAAGAGAAAAATTCATGTCTTGCTTTGATTGTTAAGAAATTCAAGGTGAAAGAATAGGTGTAAAACCCTTGAAATATAATTAATATTATGTTAAATTAAACCTACCTTTATATTGTATACATTAACTTATATTAATCTTGCCTGAAATGGAATTAAAACAAACTATCCTAGTTGAGGAACATAAAACATTGGGTGCAAAACTTGCACCTTTTGGCGGATGGTTTATGCCTATTCAGTATTCTGGCATTATCGCCGAACATAAGTGGACACGTAACTCATGTTCAGTCTTTGACATATGTCATATGGGAGAATTTATTGTCCGGGGGGAGCTGCAAGCGAGTTGTTTGGATAAGCTTGTTACTTCAGACCTTGCGGGAATGTCCTGTGGTAGTTGCCGTTACGGTTTTATGCTTGATCAGGCAGGCGGAATTATAGATGACGTTATTGTCTATAAAATAAAAGAAGATGAATGGATGTTGGTTGTAAATGCCGCGACGATAGACAGGGATTTTACTCATATTAAAAATCATATATCTTCACAGGTTAATATCGAAAATGTTTCGGATACTCTTGGTAAACTTGATTTACAGGGGCCGGATTCCTGTGAGGTATTGAAAAAAATTATTGGGGATGATATAGCTAAGCTGAAATATTACAAGTTTGGATATTTCCCTATGATGGGAGAGCAGATTCTTATCAGCCGTACCGGATATACCGGAGAACGGGGATATGAATTATATATAAGCAACGAAAAAATAGTTGACTTATGGAAGCTTCTTTTAGAAGATGATAGGGTAAAACCGGCTGGATTAGGTGCACGTGATACATTGCGCTTGGAGATGTGCTATCCGTTATACGGGCAGGATATTGATAAGCAAAGTAGTCCTTTTGAAGCTGGTCTTGATAAATTTGTGGATTTGAGTAAAGAGTTTATTGGCAAGGAAGAGGTTTTGAAAAAAAAAGAAGATAGTATCGGGAAAAAACTTTCTTGTTTTATGACACAAGCAAGGCGCGCTCCTCGGCATAATTATAAAATTTACAATAAAGATAAAGAAATTGGTGTTGTGACCAGCGGTTCTTTTTCACCGAGTCTTTCTTGTGGTATTGGTATGGGTTATATAGAGCTGGGATATAACAAAGCAGGCACAGAGATTGTGTTAAAAGAAGGTAATATTGAAATAGAGGCTAAAGTGGTTGAGAAACCATTTTATAAAGAAGGAACAGCAAGGAGATAGAGGAGAAATTAATTATGAACGTACCAACTGGATTGTTTTATACAAAAGAACACGAATGGGTTAACATCGAAGGGAAAAAAGTTACCATGGGGATTGATGATTATGCGCAATCTTCCTTGGGAGATATTACTTTTATTGAACTTCCTAAAGTAGGAGACGTGTGTGAGCAGTTTAAACAGTTTGCAACTGTGGAGTCGGTTAAAGCTGCTTCGGATGTTTATGCTCCTTTGTCCGGAAAGATAATCAAAGTAAATGAAGAGGTTCAAAATAGTCCGGAAATTGTTAATCAGTCACCATATGAAAATGGATGGTTTGTGGTGATTGAATTATCAGATGAAAAAGAAAAAGATAATCTTATGGATAGTACTGCGTATCAGAAATATCTGGAGGAAAATAAAGAATGAGTTACATCCCTCATAGCAAAGAACAATTAAATGCGATGCTGAAAACTATAGGGGTTTCCGATATTGAGACTTTATTTAAAGATATTAGTCCTAAATTAAGAGCCAAATCTTTTGATATAGCCGAAGGTAAGTCTGAATTTGAAGTTATTGAACATTTTAAAAAATTAGCATCAAAAAATGCGAGTAATTTAATTAGTTTTCTCGGAGCGGGTTTTTACGATCACTATATCCCGGCAGCAGTTGATGCGATTACAGATAGATCGGAATTCTATACGGCGTATACTCCGTACCAGCCTGAATGTTCTCAAGGTTGGCTGCAGTCTATTTTTGAATATCAGACAGCTATTTGTGAACTTACCGGCTTGGATGTTTCCAATGCTTCTCTTTATGACGGAGGTACGGCACTTTACGAAGCAGCGATGATGGCGGTACGAATTACCGGGAAAAGAAAAATAATTATGGATAGCGGGGTTAATCTTTTATACCGGAGTATGCTTTATTCCTATACTTCCAACCTGGATGTTGAGTTTGTTGAAACTCCGGTTGTGCATGGGCAGAGTTCCCGGGAAGAAATATATAAGTGTCTGGATGATAAAACCGCGGCTATTGTCGTACAGAATCCGAATTTTTTCGGAGTTATCGATGATCATTCTGATATTGTAAAAAAAGCGCATGAATGTGGTGCGTTGGTAATACAGTCTGTTTATCCGCTTGCCTTGGGGTTGTTAAATACCCCGGGAGAGACAGGGATAGATATTGCTACCGGAGAAGGTCAGAGTTTGGGACTGCCGTTATCATCCGGGGGGCCATATTTAGGGTTTATGGCGGCGAAAAAAGAATATGTGCGGAAAATGCCAGGTCGGATAGTTGGTCAGACACTGGATAAGCAAGGTAAAAAAGGTTTTGTGCTTACTCTTCAAGCTCGGGAACAGCATATTCGCAGAGAAAAGGCTACTTCAAATATTTGTTCAAATGAAGCATTGTGTGCATTACGTGCGGTGGTTTATCTTTCTCTTTTAGGTAAAGAGGGGGTTAGGGAATTGGCTGAAACAGTTTATCGAACTGCTGAGTTTGCCAAAGATATTTTAGATAAGGTTCAGGGGGTAACGGTTAAGCGAAGTTCTCCGACATTTAATGAATTCACGATATTGTTGCCTAAGAACGCTAATGAGGTAGTTAACCAGATGGTTGATAAGGGCTTTGCCTGTGGATTTCCCTTAGGACGTTTTTATAAAGGTCTGGATAATTATTTATTGGTAACGGTTACGGAAAAAAGGACAAAAGAAGAAATTATAAAGTTTGCGGAAAGTTTAGAGGCTGTTTTATGCAGTTAATATTTGAGAAAAGTGTGAAGGAACGCAGAGGAGTAAGATTACCTAAAGGGTGTTCTTATGAAAAAGCGAAGTTTCCTGAAAAATATAGCCGTAAGAAAGCATTGAATCTGCCGGAAGTTTCTGAGCTGGATGTGGTTCGTCATTATTCTAATTTATCAAAAATGAATTTTAGCGTGGATACCAATTTTTATCCTTTGGGATCATGTACAATGAAATATAATCCGAAATTTACGGAAAAGGTAGCGAAATTAGAAGGGTTTTTAAACTTACATCCATTACTTCCGCAGCTTATTGGTGGTGGGATGCTTACTCAGGGATCTTTGGAAGTTGTATATCGTACGGAACATTTACTGTGTGAAATTACGGGCATGGAAGCTTTTACTATGCAGCCTTTAGCCGGAGCACACGGAGAACTTACCGGAGCGATGATCATCGCGGCTTATCACAAACAGCAAGGGCGAAAGCGAAAATTTGTTATTGTGCCTGATTCTTCGCATGGAACTAATCCTGCCAGCGCAGCGATTGCCGGTTATGAAGTTATTGTTGTTCCGACGGATGAAACCGGATGTATGGATTTAACATTGTTTAAAGAAAAACTTAATGAAGATATTGCAGCAGTAATGTTGACTTGTCCTAACACAGTGGGTGTTTTTAATCCGCAAATAAAAGAAATTTGTGACGCAGCACATAAAGTAGGTGCTTTAGTGTATTATGATGGTGCTAATTTAAATGCGATTATGGGTAAGGCACGGCCGGGAGATATTGGTTTTGATATTGTGCATGTTAATTTGCATAAGACTTTTGCTACTCCTCATGGCGGCGGCGGTCCGGGAGCAGGTCCGGTAGGTGTTAATGCTAAATTAAAGGAATTTTTGCCTATTCCTCAGATTGTAAAGCGCTCTGACGGCACATTTGCCTTAAGGTATAATCGTCCGAAATCGATTGGGTTTATGGCTCCGTTTAATGGTAATTTCAGCGTGATTCTTAAGAGCTATGCATATATAATGCTTCTGGGAAAAACCGGCTTGATAAAAGTTTCTGAAATGGCGGTATTAAACGCAAATTATTGTCGTGTATTGCTTGAAAAACATTTTAAAATTGCCTATGACAGAATATGTATGCATGAATTTGTAATATCAGCTCAACCGCAAAAGGAAAAGGGAGCAAGTGCACTTGATATTGCAAAATATTTGATAGAGAAAGGAATACATCCTCCTACGGTTTATTTTCCTTTGATTGTAAAAGAAGCGCTTATGATCGAACCCACAGAGACAGAATCAAAAGAAACTCTGGATTCTTTTGTCGAAGTTATGATTGAAATTGCGAAGCTTATTGAGAAAGACCCTCAGCAGCTTAGCGATGTTCCCCGGAACACTCCGGTTACCAGGCTTGACGAGACAAAGGCAGCACGCGATCTTAACCTGCGGTGGAAATCGGAATGACCAATTGGCGGCTTATATTATCCCAAAACAATACCCCACATGCTAATATGGCAACGGATGAAGCTATTCTGAAGGCGTATGCTGCCGGTAAAGCACCCCCCACTTTAAGAATTTACAGCTGGAAACCAGAGAGCATTTCATTGGGGTATTTTCAAAAAGCAAAAGAAGTATTAAATACGAAACGATGTCTTGACCAGAGTGTGCTTTTTGTGCGTAGAATTACCGGAGGAGAGGCTATTTTTCATGGAGATGATCTTACGTACAGCATTATATGCTCGAAAGATGATTTGGTTTTACCCGAGTCAGTAAAAGAAAGTTTTAAAACGATTTCTTCTTTTCTAATTAATGCTTATAAAGCTATGGGGTTAGAAGCTGCTTTTTCTTGTGAGAATCAAGATGTAGTTGCGCCAATTATGTTTGAGTCAAGAAAACGATCTGATTTTTGTTTTGCGGCTAATCAGGACTTTGATATTACGATAAAAGGAAAAAAGATAGGCGGCAATGCACAAAAAAGAAGAAGAAACATGATTTTTCAACACGGTTCTATTCCTTTATCTTTGGATATTAATAGGATATCGTTATTTTTAAGAGAAAACTTAAAGGATGTAAAGGATCGTGTTATTTCCCTGAGCGATGCGGCTGGTAGAAAGATCAGTTTTGATGATTTTTCGGAAATAATCATTAAATCATTTCAGAAAACATTCGGATTGGAACTTAATATTGATAAACTGACGGATGAAGAATTGCAGGTTGCAAATACATTGAGCAGAGAAAAGTACGAAAATAAAGAATGGAACTATTCAGCCGATTATGATTAATCTTTCCGATTCCAGAAAGAAACCTGCCTGGCTTAATAAGAAAATAAACCTTAAAGATTGTCAAAAGCTTCATGGACTTTTTAAAGACCTGGAATTAAATACAATTTGCCGGGAAGCTATGTGTCCAAATATCTCTGAGTGTTTTTCTTGCGGTGTGGCAACTTTTCTTATTCTGGGGAATACTTGTACCAGAAAGTGTAAGTTTTGTAATGTAAAAAAGGGGATGCCTCAGGAAATTGACCAGACAGAACCAAGTCGTGTAGCTCAGGCTGTAAAAAAACTAGGGTTAAAACATGTAGTTGTTACCAGTGTGACCAGGGATGATTTAACGGACGGCGGAGCTGGTGTATTTGCGCAGACGATTCAGACTATTCATAAGCTTGAATCTGCAGCAGTAGAAGTACTTGTGCCTGATTTTAAGGGGGAATTAGCGTCTATAGAAACTGTGCTTAAGGCAAAGCCTGAGATATTCGCACATAACTTAGAAACAGTTCCTAGGTTATATGAAGACGTAAGAAAAGGCGCAGATTATCAGCGTTCTTTAGATGTTTTAAGAATAGCTAAGCAAATAGCTCCTGAGATATATACGAAATCAGGGATCATGCTTGGAATCGGCGAGACAGAAGAAGAAGTGATTGCTGTCTTAGCTGATTTGCGAGAAACAGGATGTGATTTTCTAAGTATCGGTCAGTATTTAGCGCCCAGCCACAGTCATTTTCCGGTAAAAGAATTTATCAAGCCGGAACAATTTAAAATATATCAGGATAAAGCATATGAGATAGGTTTTTGGCATGTGGAGAGTGGGCCTTATGTGCGCAGTTCATATATGGCTTCGCGATATATTTAGGGAGTGCTGCTAAATACCCACAAAAATGCCTTGTATCGGGCTTAGTGAAAAGACGTGTTTTTGCGCTTTAGATATGTGCGTGGTTTAATTATTTTTATCCTACAATTTTTTAATCTCTGCTACGACTGCTTTTGTGGTTTCATCCGGGGTGGATGCTCCGGAGGTGATGCCTACACTTTTCACACCTTTAAACCAGCTTGGGTTGATATCATTTTTTGATTGTATCCAATAACTTTTTTTATTCAAAGATTTTGATAGTTCATAAAGCCTTTTAGTGTTGGCGCTAGTTTTTGATCCCACGACAATTACAAGATCATTTTTAAGAGGCATGATTTTCATTTCCTGTTGTTTGATTCGGGTGGGATTACAGATTGTATTGTGAAATTCTAAATTGGCTATGTATTGTTTTAAGGTTTCTACTATTGCCAGAGTTTTTTCCATATTCCTTGTCGATTGAACAACTATTGCGGCTTTTTTTATGCGTTTAATTTTTGTTAAGGGTATGTTTTCTAAACGATCGATTACAATGGGATTTTTTTTAAGCTGGCCGATAATCCCGCGAACTTCATCATGTTTTTGGTCGCCAACAATAATGATTGTACAACCTTTTTTTTCTGCCTTTTTGGCAATCATGTGTATTTCTTTTACCATGGGGCAGGTTGAATCGATTATTTTATAGCCAAGGCTTTTTGCTTTTTGATGGGTTTTTGCCGGAGCACCGTGTGCGCGGATTAAAAGAGTTTTGCTTGCCCCTTTGCGCAGGCGGCTTATTTTTTTTATGCCGGCCTGGCTGATTTGTTTTACGACATCTTCGTTATGTACAATGTCACCAAGCATATCTATATTCGCGCCTGAATCAACTGATTTAAAAGCGATATTTAAGGCGTGTTTTACGCCAAAACAGAATCCTGCGGATTTAGCAATATTTATCTTCATATATGTTTCTTGTTATATCAGAGGGGCTTATCACTGTCAAGCGGTATATAGGCCTTGACAAGTCTCGTGAAATATGTTAGACTTGCCTAACATAGGAAGGTAAGCCTAACTTTAGGAGTGGATTGATATGAAAATAAAGACAGTAAAGAGATTAAGTTCGAACATGGAAGATTATTTAGAAACGATTGTATCTCTAAAAAAATCTAAAGGCATAGCGCGGGTAAAAGATATTAGTGATTTGATGAAAGTAAAAAAGCCGAGTGTGACCAGTGCTTTAAATATGCTTTCTCAGAATGGGTTGGTTATTCACGAGAGGTATAGTTATGTTGAGCTTACCGAAGAAGGGGAAAGGGTCGCTCAGAATGTGCAGAAGCGTCATAATATGCTGATTAGTTTCTTGGTTGATGTTCTTAAGGTTGATGAGCAGACTGCGGCAAAAGATGCTTGCCGTATGGAGCATGCGATTAGTCCTCAAACACATGAAAAATTAAATAAATTTTTAGATAAAGTAAAACGGAGGAAATCATAATGGCAGATGCATTGATGCCTTTATTTAATGTGCCGGAGGGGAAGGAAGTAACAGTAACCGAGATTGGTGGAGGCCAGGCTTTAAGAAGACGTCTTACGGCTATGGGGTTGAATGAGGGCGTGAAATTAAAAGTATTACATTCTCATGGCCGGGGGGCTTGTGTGATTTTAGTGCAAAATACACGTTTGATGCTGGGGCATGGGATGGCACATAAAATTATGGTAAAAGGATAAAATTATGGCTAAGAAAATAACCATAGCTTTAGCAGGTAATCCGAATTCCGGAAAGACTACCGTGTTTAATAATCTTACCGGTCAACACAGGCATATTGGGAATTATCCGGGAGTAACGGTCGAAAAAATAGAGGGCCGGCTAAATTACAATGGGTATCAGATAAGAGTAATTGATTTGCCCGGTACGTATAGTTTGACAGCACATTCGATTGATGAAATCATTGCCCGCAATTTTGTCTTAGAAGAAAAACCGGATGTTGTTATTAATATTATTGATGCTTCTAATCTGGAACGCAACTTATATCTTACAACTCAGTTTATGGAATTAGGAGTGCCGTTAGTTCTGGTCTTGAATATGTATGATGTTGCGCAAAAACACGGAGTAACTGTTAATGAGCAGCGTTTTTCGGAACTTTTAGGTAATCCTGTTGTTTTTAGTGTAGCGACAAAAAAAGAAAGGATGCATGCGTTTCTGGATGCGGCAATTGATTTGGTTGAGGGCAAGAACATATTTGCAAAGACATCGATTGGATATGGGGCAGACATCCAGGCTGAGCTGAAGAAGATAGAAGATGTTTTAGTCCAGGATAAACTTATCTTGGAAAAATATCCTTCTTCCTGGTTAGCTATAAAACTATTGGAGAAAGATGACGAAGTTTTAAGAAAGATAAAGAAAAGCAAGTATGCGGATGAAGTTCTGGAACAGTCAGAGCAAAGCATCCAGTATCTGGAGGGTATTTTTAATGATACCCCGGAAGCGATAATCGCTGATGGCCGCTATGGATTTATTAGCGGGGCATGTTCAGAAGCGGTAGGTCTCAATTATGAATTAAGACATAGTGTTTCTGATAAGATAGATGGTTTTTTGATAAATAAATTTTTAGGTCTTCCGATCTTTCTGGGATTGATGTGGATTGTGTTTAAACTGACATTTACGGTAAGTATCCCGCTTATGAATTTGATTGAATCAGGCGTGGGGGGCGTTGCTGCGTTAGTTGGTAGTTTATTCCCGGCGGAAACAGCTTTAAAATCGTTAATTGTTGATGGGGTTATTTCCGGGGTGGGAAGTGTTTTGGTATTCTTGCCGATAATATTGATTGTATTTTTAGCCATGGCCTTTTTAGAAGGGTCAGGTTATATGGCGCGGGCAGCATTTATTATGGACAGATTAATGCATAAGATTGGATTACACGGCAGATCTTTTATCCCTATGCTTTTAGGTTTTGGTTGTAATGTTCCGGCGATTATGGCGGCACGGTCAATAGAAGACAAGAAAGACCGGATGGTCACTATATTAGTGAATTCATTTATGAGCTGCGGAGCACGTTTGCCGGTATATGCCTTATTTATTGCTGCATTTTTCCCTCAGGATATGGCGGGCAATGTTTTATTTTCTCTTTATCTGCTAGGGATGTTGGTAGCGGTTCTGATCGCTAAACTTTTTAGAAAATATTTATTTCGTGGTGAAGCAGCACCTTTTGTTATGGAACTTCCGCCATACCGTATGCCGACGGTGAAAAGTATTTTGATTCATATGTGGGACAAGGCGGCGATGTATCTTAAAAAAGCCGGGACAATTATTTTTGCCGGGTGTGTTATTGTTTGGTTTTTGAGTAATTATCCTCAGGATGTTTCTTATTCTCGGAATTATGATGCTTTGCTGCAGTCGCAAAAAGGTTATATTGAACAGATTGTGGAATTGGAAAAACAAAGAGAAGCTGAAAAACTGAAAAAAAGTTACGCTGGTTCATTGGGCAGACTTACGGTTCCTATTTTTCGTCCGCTGGGATTCGGTGACTGGAGACTGTCGGTAGCTTTGATTAGTGGTATTGTTGGCAAGGAAATTGTTGTTGGGACGTTGGGAACATTATATGCGGTAGGAGATGATTCTGCGGCATTAGGCCGTGCTTTAAGGAATATAGAAAGGACTGACGGAAGTAAGTTGTTTACGCCTTTGGTCGCATATTCATTTATGGTGTTTGTTTTGCTTTATATACCCTGCATGGCAACTATTGCAGTGATTAAACAAGAAACAAATTCCTGGCTCTGGGCATTGTTTGCGGTTTTTTATACAACGGGAGTGGCTTGGGTAGCTTCGTTTGTTATTTATCAAGGCGGGAGACTTATTGGGTTTCAATAATAATTTTTATACAGTTTAACATTGAACAAAAAGGTTTATACTGATATTATAGTTACCATGAAAAAAATATTTAGTTTCACATTTTTACTATTGTTAAGTTTAATCCTTAGTTCTTGTGTTAGTACGGCGACACAGCCGCCGGTAACAAGCACACCTGTTCCTAAATCAGTTTATCGACCGCCCTCACCTAAACTTGTTACTCCTCCGAATATTACTTCTGTTAGAAAAAATATTACTCATGTTGTTGCTCCGGGAGAAACAGTATGGCGTATAAGCAAGATGTATGATGTTCAGATAAAAGATATCGTCAGGGCAAATAGTCTTAAGAACGAGAGAGAATTGGAAATGGGGCAGCGGTTGCGTATTCCTGGTGCTTGTCCGGTAAAACCAATAATCTCTTTATATCCTTCTAAAAAATGGAAATATATTATTATTCATCACAGTGCTACAGGTGAGGGAGGAGCATTACAATTTCATCGGGGGCATACAAGTAAGGGCTGGGATAGTTTAGGGTATCATTTTGTGATTGATAATGGTACCAGCAGTAAATGTGACGGACAGATAGAAACTTCACCGCGATGGCTTAAACAGCAGAACGGTGCGCATTGCAAGGCCGCAAGCATGAACCATAAAGCAATCGGGATATGTCTGGTGGGTAATTTCAGCAAAGAGCGTGTTACAAAAAAACAGATGGAATCATTGCTTTATCTGGTTAACCAATTAAAAAAATACTATAAAATACCGCGTCGGAATATCATAGGACACGGAAAGGTCAAAGGGGCAACAACTGAATGTCCCGGCAAAAAATTCCCCTGGAAAACTTTTTGGTCTAACCTTTAGTTTCTTTTATGCAAAAATATTATTATTCCTTCAAAGATTATCTCGCTCAACAGTTTAATACTCGTGTCCATAGAATTAGTTTGAATGCGGGTTTTAGCTGTCCTAACCGTGACGGAACTTTAAGCAGTCAAGGGTGTGTTTTTTGTAATGAAAAAGGATTTTCTCATTTTGCAGAGACAAATTTTGCGCTTGAAGAACAAATTGGGAAATCTATGGATATATTTCGCTATCGGTTTAAAGCGAATAAATTTATTGCTTATTTTCAAAATGGGTCTAATACCTACGCGGACGCCAAGGACTTAAAAAAAAAGTATGATGTTATAAAAACATTTCCTGATATTGTGGGATTGATGATCTCTACCCGCCCTGATTGTATCGATAAAGAAAAATTGGATCTTATCCAAAGTTATACCGATAAATATGATGTTTGGATCGAGTATGGAATACAAAGTATTCATGACCGCACGCTGGATTTCATTAACCGGAAGCATTCTGCACAGCAGTTTATAGAGGCAGTAGAACAAACTGCTAAAAGAAACATAAAGATAAGTGCGCATGTTATTTTAGGCCTTCCCGGAGAATCGAAATCAGATATGCTCAAGACGGCTGATGTTTTGGCAAAACTTCCGATTACAGGTGTTAAGCTGCATGTTATGCATATCTTGCGGGATACTAAGCTGCATGTTCTTTATGAGCAGGGGGGTATGAAATTATTAGAGTCTCAGGAATATATAGATATTGTTTGCGATTGGCTGGAACGTATATCTTCTGATTGTGTGATTATGCGTTTGGGGGCTATTGCCGGTAGAGATGTTCTTATTGCTCCAAAATGGATCAACCTAAAACAGAACATGTTGCAGAATATAGAGTTGGAATTTAAACGTAGGGGGACAATGCAGGGAAGTAAATATAAGGGCAAGGGGTAGTATTGTAGGGGAATTCTGTGTATAATATTAGCTATGGTAAAAAAGCACATAGACCTCTCTAAAATTACTGAGGAAGAACTGCTTGATCTAAGGGTTCGCGACTTACCTTTATCTATAACCGGGACATGGCTCCAGGAGTGTGTAACCCATATTTACTCAGAATTGGAGGCCAAGGGAATACTTTTTAAGCCTGAATGTTATCTGGCAGATGAGTGGCTTACCCCCGATGGTGAGCCGGTAGTGGGAGTTCCATTCTTTTTAGCGCATCCTGCGCTTATGAAATTAGAAAAAAAGTTTATGCTTGATGTGGAGGGTGGCACTAAACACTGGTGTATGAAATTATTGCGCCATGAAACAGGTCATGCTATAAATTATGCTTACAAACTGCATAAAAAAAAGAAATGGCGTAAAATTTTCGGGCCTTTTAGTCAGGAATATGCGGATACTTATAAATACCGGCCGTATAGCAAAAGCTTTGTGCGGCATTTGGAGGATTATTATGCACAGTATCATCCGGATGAAGACTTTGCTGAGACTTTTGCTGTGTGGCTTACGCCTCATCATAACTGGCGTGCAAAATATAAAGGATGGAAAGCTCTGGCTAAGCTACAGTATGTAGAAGAGCTGATGCAGAAGATAAAACAAGAAGAACCAATGCATAAAAAAGGCAAAAAATGCTGGCAGGCAGCGTGTCTAAAAATAACTTTAAAGAATTATTATAAGAAAAAAAGACGTTTTTGCGCAGAGGATTTTCCTGATTTTCATGATATAAATTTAAAGAGAATTTTTAATGAAAAGAACGATGAAAATAAAAAATGTCTACCTGCGTCTAAGCTGATTGCTGCGCATAGAAAAAATATCATAAGCAGTGTATATGTTTGGACGGGCGAAAAGAAATATATGATCAACGATGTTTTAAAAACTCTAATGACCAGATGTAAAGAGCTTGATCTAGTTATGGTGGATCCAGAAGCTGTAGCGATTTTGCGGTTTTCAACATATGTTTCTACCTTGATTATGAACTATATGTATACAGGTAAATTGCGGGGTGATAAATGAGAAATAAATATAGGGTTTTGCAGGTTTTTGATACTCCTTATACTACGGCTCGGGATTATGATTTCGCTACTGAGTTCCAGGAGTTTGACTGGATGACTGAAGATGATGTATATACCACGCTTTGCGATAATGGTCATGACGTAAGGCTTTTAGGAATTCACAATGATATTAATCCGCTGATAGAAGAAATAAAAAAATTTAAGCCGGATGTTGTGTTTAATCTTACTGAAGTTTTTAATCAGAAGACTTATCTGGATAAAAATTTTGCCGGAGTTCTGGAAATGCTGGAGATACCCTATACTGGGGCTTCTCCGGATGCTTTGTTGATTTGTAATAATAAAGCTTTAAGTAAAAAGATATTGAGTTTTCATAAAATAAGAGGGCCTAAATTCTATGTTTTTTATCGGAGCAAAAAGGTTTGGCTTCCGAAGAAATTAAAATTACCTTTGATCGTAAAGCCTTTATCCGAGGAGGGGTCGCGTGGGATTGCGTTGGCTTCAGTTGTGGATAATGAAGAAGCGTTTTTAGAAAGAGTTAACTTTATCCATGAAAAGATGAATAGTGATGCAATTGTAGAGGAATATATTGAGGGCAGGGAATTGTATGTTAGTGTGCTTGGTAATAAGAAAATCAGGGTTTTACCGCCACGGGAAGTTAAGTTTGGAAATATTCCCGATGACGAGCCGCGCATTGCCACTTATAAGGCTAAATGGGATTTTAAGTATCGGGAAAAATGGGGAATAAAAAATGAATTTGCCGGGAAACTGCCTAATGGTGCGGCAAAGAAGATTGAAGATGTGTGTAAGCGTGCTTATCGGGCATTAAATATGCATTGTTATGCTCGTTTTGATATACGGCTAACCCCAGATGGTAAGGTTTATATAATTGAAGCTAATGCTAATCCTTGTTTAGCCCACAATGATGAAGTAGGCCAGTCTGCAGAAAAGGCAGGAATTTCATATAATAAACTTCTAAATCAGATTATTTCTCTTGCTTTTCGCAGAAAAAGATAATGAAGTGAAAAAAATAACATATTCATAGATTATCTTGTAATATTTGATAGGGAGCTTGACATAGCATCTATAGTTATATAATATAGTATTATATAATTGGGATAAAGTAGAATTAGAATGTGGTAATATGGTTATTAACTGGTTTATAAAAAGGTGAAAATGGGATTAAGATGAAAAAAATATTAGTGGTTGATGATGAACATGATATGGTTACAATTTTAAAAGCAAGGTTAGAAAAAAGAGGATTTGCAGTGGTATCTGCTTATGATGGAGCAGAGGGGCTGGAAAAGATAGATGAAGAAAATCCGGATTTGATTATTCTGGATATTATAATGCCTAAGATGGATGGTTACACGGTTATAAAAGAGTTAAAAAAACGGTCAATGAAAGAGGGAAGTTCTTTAATTCCTGTCATAGTTCTTACCGCAAAAGATAAGATGCAGGATCTTTTTGCGATGGAAGGTGTAACAGATTATATTATTAAGCCGTTTGAAGTGCCTGAGCTTTTGGATAAAATCAATAAATTGATCGGGGAAGCTAAATAGATATGAAGAAAAAGATATTAATTGTTGATGATGAAGCAGATCTGGTGAAAGTAGTAAAGATGAGGCTTAAGGTATCAGGCTATGAACCATTGACTGCCACTTCTGGGGCGGAAGGGCTGGAAGTAGCTAAAAAAGAAACACCGGATCTTATACTTTTGGATGTTTCTATGCCGGAGATGGATGGTTATCAAACTTTAGAAAAGATTAAAGCCGATTCTCAGTTGGCGGATATTCCCGTCATTATGTTTACGGCACATAGTCAGGCTGATGATATTGCTAATGCGGCGCAGTTAGGGGCGGTCGATTATATTGTAAAGCCGTTTAATCATTTGACCTTACTAGAAAAAGTCCGTACGTGGTTAACTCGGTAATACGAGATAGGGGACTGCATGTCTGAAAAAACAACCAAATTGATTGATGTTTTATTGTCTGATAAATTAATTACTCAAGCTCAATTAGATGAAGCCTGGGCAGAACATAAAAAAAGTGGTACTTCAATCCATAAGATATTGGTCAATAGAGGTTATCTTAGTTCAGAGCAGCTGGCTTTGATCCTCTCACAAGAATTAGATATCCCATATGTAACCTTAGCCGGGCAAAAGCTTGATCCTCAGGTAATAAAAATGCTACCGGAAGATGTAGCTCGTAAATATAAAGCGATTCCGGTTATGCTTGAGGAAGACAGTTTGTATGTGGCTTTTGTTTGGCCTTTAAACCTGCCTGTAAGAGATGAAATAAAGTTGATTATCGGATGCAATATATCCCCCATGGTTGCCACAGAAAAAGATATCGATCAAGCGATAAATCAGTATTACAGTGTGGAAGACAGCAGTAAACAGGTTTTGACTGATTTACGCATGCAGCAGCATAAAGAACAGCAGGAAGATGGAGATATCATATCTGTTGAGGATGAGATCGGAAAATTAGAAGATATTCCGGTGGTTCGCTTATTAAATACGATTATCAACGGAGCAATAAATATGAAGGCTAGTGATATTCATCTTGAACCGCAGGACCCAGAAATGAAAGTTCGTTACCGGGTAGATGGTATTTTACGGGATGTTATGAGCATTCCCCGGCATATTGAACCAGCCATGCTTTCCCGAATTAAGGTGATGGCTAATTTAGATATTGCGGAAAAACGCCGTTCCCAGGACGGCCATATTAATATAAAAAAAGAAGGACAAGAATATGATTTGAGAGTTTCTACATTACTCACAGTTAACGGTGAGAAAGTAGTAATGAGGATTCTGGATAGAAGCAGTGCGTTGATTAGTTTGCTTCAGATGGGTTTAAATCCGGAAGAAGAACAATTAGTTAGCACAATGATCAATAAGCCTTATGGAATGATTTTAGTTACCGGACCTACGGGGAGTGGTAAAACAACTACTTTGTACGCAATACTTAATCAATTGAACGATTCAATCAGAAATATTATTACAATAGAAAATCCGGTGGAATATAATATAGCGGGAATAAATCAAATCCAGGTGGATCCGGCGATTGATATGACATTTTCTGCAGGATTAAAAACTATACTGCGGCAGGATCCTGACATAATCATGGTTGGAGAAATAAGAGATAAAGAGACCGCGGAGATTGCGATTCAGGCGGCATTAACCGGTCATTTGGTACTGAGCACTTTACATACAAACGATGCTCCCCGAGCGGTAACGAGGCTTATAGATATGGGCGTTGAACCGTTTTTGATTTCATCTACCGTGATTGGAACAATTGCGCAAAGATTATGCCGCAGGATTTGTCCTGAATGCAAATCAGAAATCAAACCTTGTAAAGAAGAATTGCAGAAAATAGGAGTGGCTAAAACAGATTCTGAAGTGAAATTTTTTCAGGGAAAAGGCTGTGATTATTGTTATCAGACTGGGTATCGGGGAAGAACGGGTATTTTTGAGATCATGCCTGTTAGTGATGGAATTAGTAAGCTTATTGTTAAGGGCCGGCCGGCCTCGGAAATTAAAGCTCAAGCAATACAGGCAGGGATGAAGACTTTAAAAGAAAATGGACGCAGAAAAATTCTTGAAGGAATTTCTACGCTTGAAGAAGTTGAGCGGGTTGTATATGTTGAGGATGATTGACAATGGCGATTTTTAAATACACGGCTAAAGATAGTTCAGGGAAAATTTATCAGGGGGCACTAGAGGCTCGGGATGAGCAAGTTCTGCGTAGCCGGCTTAAAGAAAGCGGATTTTATGTTACTTCTTTGAAAAAAAAGATGGGGTTTTCTTTTGATCCAAAAGAACCGAAAGTAAAATTAGATGATTTAGTATCTTTTGGCCAGCAATTTGCCGGTATGTTGGGGGCGGGATTGCCGATTATTCGTTGTTTAAGAGCTTTGGAGAAGCAATCGGAAAATCTGGGGTTAAAAAGAATATCGAGGGATTTAAGGCTTGATATTGAAGGAGGGGCTGCGTTATCTGAAGCACTGGCAAAACACCCACAGGTATTTTCAGACTTTTTTGTCAGTCTTATTCAGGCCGGGGAAAAAGCCGGGATGATGGATAAGGTTTGGGATCGGCTGGCTGCTTATCTGGAAAAACAACAGGATTTAATCCGAAAGGTAAAAGGTGCTTTTGCTTATCCGGTAATTGTTGGCATTATTGCTTTTTGTGTAATGACTTTTTTAGTATTAGTAATTGTTCCCATATTTAAGGATGTTTATGATCGGATTAATGTTCCGTTGCCCGGGCCGACAGTGGCTTTGATTGCTTTAAGTAATTTTAGTCGTAAATTCTGGTGGGTAATATTACTTGCTGGTGCTGGGGTGGGTATTCTCTTCCGGAAAATTAAAAAGATTTCTAAGATCAGAAAAGGGTTAGATCATTTTAAAATAAATATGCCGATTTTTGGAACCCTTATTCGTAAGGCATCAATAGCTCGTTTTATTCGTACATTTGCCGATATGCTGGATAGTGGAGTTGGTATATTAGAGTCTATAGATGTGGCTGGAAAAGTGGCCGGGAATAAAGCGGTTTTAGAATTAGTCGATAAGATGAGAGATAGTGTTAGGCAGGGAGGCAACCTTAGTGATTCTTTGCAGAAGCAAACTATATTCCCTGCTTCAGCTGTACAGATGATTTCAGCGGGGGAAGAAAGTGGCAACCTGCCGTATATGCTGCAAAAAAGTGCGGATACCTTAGAACGGGATGTGGATATAGCGGTAAAGCGTTTGATGATAAAAATAGAACCGTTATTGACGATGTTGTTAGCAATTTTGATTGGATTTATTGCGATGGCTATTTATTTGCCGATGTTTGATTTAATTAAACAGATAAATGCGTGATGATTATTGAAGGGGGGGGGTAAATAGGAATGTCTGTAGGGAACGGGCTAGCCCGTTCCGTTATAAAGCAATTAAAACAAAAAGAAAGGGGTTATTGTTATGAAGAAGGGGTTTACATTGTTGGAAATACTTTTTGTAGTTGTAGTTATTGCTATTTTAGCAGCAATTGCTATTCCGAGAATTGTTACTACCAGTGCTACAGCTAAGACTAATGCCTGTAAAGCTAATCAGGCGATTATGAATACCCAGATAGAACAATATCAGCTAGATCAAGGCAGCTGGCCGGGGACATTGGCGACAGTTACAAATAATGCCAGTTATTTTCCGGATGGCGCACCGACATGTCCTGCCGGAGCATTTGCTAATTTTGCGATGAGCGGAACTACTTACAGGGTGAGCTGTAATACCAGCGGGCATTAATATAGTGTTGCGAAACAAAGGTTTTACGCTGATAGAATTATTGTTTGTTGTGTTGATTCTGGGGATATTGTCCGGAATTGCTTTATTCCGGCCTGGGCTTGATTTTGTGAGAGAAACAAAAGTCAGGACTACAGCTCAGCGCTTGGTTTCTGATTTGCGTCTTGCCAGGAGACTGGCAATTACCAATAACGAGAATTATAAGCTTACTGTTTATCGAAGACAGTTAGAATATAAGATTTTTGATTCTAATAATAATCAATCCGGCAGTACCAGGACTGTTTATCCAGGATTTAAATTAAAAAGACAGACAAACTTCATTTTTGAACCATTAGGGAACCTTTCCAGTTCAAGTGGAACAAGACTTTCTGTTTCTGATGGAACTACTACGTACGAGATTGCTATTATTTCTGCCACAGGTTCGATAAGCATGGCAAAATAATGAAGCAATGTGGAACGTGTTGTATGCAATTTAAAACGAAAAATAAAAGAGAAGCTTTTACTTTAACAGAGGTTTTAGCCGGGATAGTGCTCTTAGCATTGGCTATTATTCCCATGGCTAATTATCTGACGCAAAGTTTTGTTATTAGTGTGAGGGAAGAACGGATAACCAAAACGATTTTTTTAGCCGAAAGAAAGATGGAAGAATTAAAAGGTAAGATTATTTATGATTTTAATACTGACCGGGATGCAAAAGCTACGGCATTTACAGATCCAGGGTATGGAAATTATAAATATATAGTTGATGATCAAACTATTGCAACCAAGAAATCAGGGTTGAAACAGATCCAGGTGCAGGTATGGTATGATGAGGATGGAGATAAGGTTATAGACAGCGATGAAGAATCCGTTACACTTAATACTAAAATTGCCCAAAGATAGAAAAGGTTTTACGATCACGGAAGTGGTGTTTGTTATCGCGTTGATTGCGATATTGACAGTTGCTATACTGCCCTATATTAGAGTTACTCAGAAAGCCTGGAAGACTATGGACCGGAGGCAGGAAGTAATCCAGAATTCCCGCATTGGTATGGATAAAATGACGCGTATCTTGAGGGAGATGACAGGGCTTACCAGTGTGACAGCAGCTACTGATACTAGCGGCAGAATTGTTTTTCTGGATAAGGATGGCAATGCTACGGAATTTAAAAAATATAATGTTGGTTCTGAGGCGATGTTGGGGTATGTTACCGGCGGCAAAACATATGCTTTATGCGGGCCGATTACCAGTTTGAAGTTTACTTGTTATGCGGAAGATGGTGCTACCGCAACTACAACAGTTAGTGATATTAAATCAGTAAGTGTGGAGTTGATAATTTCAGATAGTGAGGGAGAAGTAGCAACGCAAACTATGATTTCTCAGGCTTTTGTTCGTAAGGATGCTACTGAGCCAATTGTAATCAGCGAGATTATGTATTATCCCTGTAAAAAAACAGGTAAGGATAAAGAAGAGCAATTTGAATGGATTGAGCTTTATAATAAAGGTTCTAGCGTGGTAGATTTAAATGGGTGGAAACTTACAAATAGTGCGGCCTCGGATACGGATACTATTTCTGCTTATGGCGGAAGCTCTACTTCATTGCCTGCCGGCGGGTATGCAGTTGTAGGTACTAAGAATACAAAGGTATTTAATAATTTAAAGGTTAATACAAAGATTAAGCTAAAGATAAATGATAATAAGTTTGATAAAAATCAGCTGGGTAATTACGGGGATAGCGTGGTGCTGAAAAATTCAAGTAATGTAGAAATAGATAGGGTGTCATATTCATCCGGCTGGGGTGGCGGTTATGCTAAGGGAAAAGCATATTCTCTGGAACGTAAAGATCCATCCGGTGATTCTAATGATTCTGGTAATTGGGCGGAAAATAAAAGTAAAAAAGCAAATGTAACAGTTACGTTAGGGGATAAGAATAAAGTGCTGGTAGTTTCTTTTTACTGTACTCCGGGAGTAGAAAATAGTGTGGCTGAATAAAAAAGACAGATTACTCAACAATAATCAAAAAGGAGTGATTTTACTTCTTACGGTATTTATAATTTTTTTTATGTCTGTATTTATTGTTGGATATTTAGAGATTGCGGCTACAGAAACCGAGATTATGCGTAACCATCGCGGTTCTACCCAGGCGCTTTATATCGCGGATGCGGGAATAGAAGATGCCTTATGGCAACTGCGGCAGAATCGCAAATGGAAAAAAGGATTTAAAAACAAGGTATTTCCCTCGGGGGAGAGTAGTAGTTATACGGTGACAATAAATAATAAGGGTTATCCAAGTGTAATTATTGCTTCTACTGGTACCGCCCCTGGTAATTATCAGCGCCAAGTTGAAATGGGGATTACAATAACTTCAACTTCCGCCCCTTGTAATCTTGTTGTGAACTATTGGAAGGAAATATGAAAAATAAATCACAATACTCTTTAATGAAAACACCTGCTTTGGTTGGTTTGGATATTGGGTCTGATCAAATCAAGGTTATGGGATTAACAAAGACCTTGAAGGGTTTAAGAGTTAAATATATTGGCACTTCTATTTTGCCTTCCGGATTAATAGAAAACGGTATGGTTACAGACACCCCGAAGCTGGCAAAAATAATTCAGGATTTATTTGAATTAAAGGGAATCGGTGATGCAAGGGTTGTTACCGCGGTCTGGGGGAGTGGGGTTTTAATGCGTGTGAGCAAGGTTCCCTTAATGTCTGATTCGGAGATAAAAGAAGCTTTAAAAGCAGAAATAAATCATTATATAATTTTTGCCGGTAGTGAAAAAATCAGTGATACTTATCGGCTTGAGCAGGTAAATGAAGAAGGTATAAAAAAGAGTAAGGTTTTATTGGGAGTGGTTCGTAAAGAGATTGTTGATTCATATGTCCAAGCGATAAGAGCGGCTGGGATTGATCTGTTGGCTATAGATATAGGTTCTTTGGCTGTTATGCGTGCCCTGTATGCAAATAGTTTGAAAGATGCCTCAAATGATCCGATAATTCTGATTATTATTGAACGCCAGATAACTAATATTTCTATCTTAAAGCAGGGAATTGTTTCGTATTCTCATAATGCTGAAATAGAGAGTTATGATATTCTTAGAGCGGAAAATTTTTTGTCTAAATTATCTTTTGAGCTTAAGGCAGTAATTAACTATTATCAGTCAGAGTTTGGTAAGGATGTTGGAAAAGTGATAATGTCAGCAGATATGGATCAATTAGATTTATTTGTTAAAGATATGCAGACTAGATTTTCCGGCATAAATATAGAGAAAGGCGATTTTCTAAATGGTATTGATTATGATCAGGAAGCCTTATCCTTAGAAGAGAGAGCTGTTTTAGAGGTCTCGGCCCGGGCAATTGGTTTAGCTTTGCGTGCAGCAAGGGGTGGCGATTATCCGGTTAACCTGGATCTTTTGCCGACAGAGGAGATCAGGGCTAAAGAATTCAAGGAGCAAATCAAGAAATTTGGGATTGCTTTAGGAGTGATGTTGGGTGTGCTGTTTGTTTGTTTTATCGGGATTAAATTACAGATAAGATCAATTGCTTTCAAAACGACGAAATTGCAGAAAGAGCTGAATGAACCTATGCCGGAGCTGAAAGAACTTTTAGGAATAGAAAAAGGCACAGATATTGCTGCTTCTGAGATTGAAAAACAAAAGGAACTTATTACTGCTGCCGATCAGAAAAAATGGGATGAGTTGTTGTCTGAGATAAAAAAAGTAGTTCCTAAAGATATTCGCTTGACCCAGTTAAGCGATAGAGAAGGTAAAATTGTTTTTAAAGGTGAGGCAGTTTCTCAGGAGGCAGTATTTAATTTTGTGCGTAGTTTAAGAGGATCCGGTGTTTTTCGGGGAGTAAAGTTATATTCTTCTAAGGACAAGAAGAAGTTGGGTAAGATATGTATTGATTTTGATATTCAGGCGGTGATTCCAGACGGATTATGAAAAACAATTTTTTGAAAATTACATTTAAGTTCATGTCTAATTTGAAACTAGCGGAAAAAATGATTATTGCGTTGGTGATCATGCTTTTGCTGGGATATTTAGGATATCAGGTGTTTTTGTCTTCTTTGGTTGTTAACTTGATTTCCGTAAAAAAACAACTATCAGTGCAAGACAATTTTTTAAGCCAGAAAAAACAAAAGATTCGACGGTTGAGGATCATTAACGAGAGATATAAAGAACTTCAAAGTAACTTGGTAAATAATAATGAAAAGTTTTTCAGTGATGAACAATCGATGGATTTCTTGAAAGGACTTAATAAATTGGTAGAGAGTAAAACTAATAATGATTTGATGATGATCCAGCCGATAGGAGAAGAATTATTTTTCCCTTCCGATTGGAAAAAGAATAGTGATGTTTATAAGAGTTCGGATATCCAGATAGAGATAACTGGTCAATTTAGCACTATAAAAAATCTTTTCCAACAATTGTATTCTTTAGGAAAATTAATGAGTATAAAAGAGTTAGATATTCAGATTCAAGAGGAAGAACCGTTGTTGTTAAAAGCTGACTTTGTTTTAAAGATGTATCTTCTGGGGCAGGGTACAGGGATTGAGGGTGATGAGAAAAAGTAGTTTATTATATTTTATGCTGATTGTGCTATTGCTTGGTTGTACAGCGCAGCAGCCTGCTCAGCCGGATAGAGAGGCAGATTCGGCTGAACGAGTTCAGTTACAAACTATGAAAGACGATTTAACTCCGGAGCCGGAAGTTGAAGCAGAAACTCAGGATATGTTGCCAGCTAATATTTATGGGCGGGAAGATCCGTTTGCTCAGGTGGTATTAAGGGATCCTGGTATTGATGGAGACATTTCCGGAGGGCTAAGATTAGGAGGGTTGATTGTCGGCGGAGGACAGCCTTTGGCTATGATAAATGACAAAGTAGTTGCAGTGGGCGAAGTGGTTGACGGTAAAAAGGTTGTTAAAATCGAGAAAGAAAGTGTTGTTTTAGAAGACGAAGCAGGGGGTACCCAGGTGCTTAAATTTATTAGGCCGGGGCAGGGGGCAGATCTTTAATTAGACTGTAGTATTTTCTCCAGATTATATCTTGCCTGTTTGTGTTGCGGATCAAGTTTTAAAGTCAGATTCCATTCTTTAATTGCCATGTCTGTATTTCCCAAAGCATTATGAATTACTCCCAGATTATTGTGTGCTAATGCGGAATTCCCATCAAGTTTTAAAAGCTGTTTAAATATCTTCATTGACTCAATAATTTCCCCCTGGTTATAAAGCATGAGTCCCAGATTTTGATGTACTTCCAGATTGTCAGGAGCAATTTTTAGTACTTTTTTATATTCACGAATTGCTTGTTGTTGCTGGTTTGTTTTAGAATATGCCATGGCCAGGTTTTTTCTGGCCATAAGATAGCTGGGATCAATGCTAAGAGCTTTTTTGAACTCGAGTATTGCTTCTTTGCGTTTTTCCTGGTGGGCGTACACAGAGCCAAGATTATTATAAGCTTCTGCGTAACGCGGATTTTTTTCTAGTGATTTCTGAAATTCATATATTGCTTTTATATGTTTTCCCTGATCATAATATGTAAGCCCGATATTATTATGGATAAGTGCTGTGTCTGAAGCTGCTTTAAGTGCTTTTTTAAACTCAGCTATGGCTTGGTCATGTTGACCGGTTGCTCTAAAGAACTCTGCTTTTTTAAACAATGTGAAGGGAAATATTCCCTTAATTGGGTCTTGGGATAATTCATTGCCTGAAGCTAGGTCCTTGCTTTTTTCAATGATCTTTGCGTTCTGTTGGGAATTTTTAACAAATACAGTAGATATCTCGTCAAAGTGGACTAATGTCCATTCAGGATGTTTATATAGATAGGTCAAAAAAGGCGTGGTTGCAGTATAGATACGAGTTAAGAGAACGTAATTTATATTATATTTTTCTGAGATTTGTTTAAAACGTTCCGGATGAGAAAAAAGCTGGATATAATTTTTATAAAATTCCGGACCGTATACTTCAGTTCTTCCGTCGATAAATACATGCTTTCGAGGGAAATTGCGCCAGATGAAATAGCCCCCACTCTCAAAGGTGTTAAATATATTTCCCTTGATGTCTGTTTTCTGAATGAAATCAACTGCATCTTTGGGGTATTTTAGGTCCATAATTCCAAAGCCGAAACTTCGGATTATTTTATCTCGGAAAAGATATTGCGGAGCCATGTTTTTTGATATCAGAATGGTCATTCCCGCGATTAGTAATATTTGAAAGACAGCGTTTAGCACATAGCGTTTAGCGTATAGATATTGTAGTATTTTATGTGTTCGTGCCCCTTGAATTGCAGTTTCAATATTGAACATAGTAAATGGTAATGCTCCGAGGACAAAGAAGGGAATGTTTCGGTTCGCTTTAACTGAGAAGATCAGAAATATGCTATAGATGAAAAGATGAGCCAGGCGCAGGCGTTTGAAATTTAATATAAAGGTACTAATAGATATTATCAATAATAATTTGTAGTATGGATAAAGTTTAAAGAAATTATAACTGATAAATGAGGGTCTGAGTTCAGCTACATATTTCATGACTATTTCTTTATATTGAGTCTCATTGAATCCAGTCAGGGTTAAAAAAGGAAAAGATAGTCCCGCAAGGCCTTCGGGATTGATGAGGCCGCTTAGCAGGGAAGCTATGGCTAGTCCTAATAGGATGTAGTATTTTTTGTCTTTTATAAGAGATGACTCATTCCATTTAAACGGAAGTTTTATTTTCCAGGACAATGCTTCGCCGATAATATAAGAGAAGATAATAATCAAGCCAACCAAAGAACCACCATGCAGATTTGTCCAGATCATCTGAAAGATTGGAAGTAAGAAAATCATCTTGGTCTTTTTATGTCTATATCTTTCTAAAATGTAAAGATAGATAGTAATGAAGAAAAAATTAAAGATAAACGGCCGGATGAGGAATCTATGGCTTGAAGCTAAAATTGCGAGTAGAATTAAAGCCACAGAAAAAATATACATTTTGCGGCGATAGACCATAGTGAATAGAATGCCGAATGTTCCGGCCAGGATCAGTGCTTTTAAAACAATAAGCGAATTCAACCCAAAATGTTTAAAAATTGAAAAGAAAAGCACATCAGCCAGCCACTGGTTGTTTATCCAGCGGTGAGCGGTAGCGGTATAAGAGAAGATATCTAGCTTGGGGATGACATGGGTGGTTAAAATATATTCGCCAGCCTTTAGATGCCACCAGATATCAAAATTGCGGATTTTCTGGATGAAAATAGTAATAGCAAAGACAATAAGCGATAGAAAAAGGAGATACTTAAGTGTCTTATTTATGGTGATAATAGTAGGTGGATGAGAATTTTGTTTATTCATTTTTAATATAGTATATCATGCTGCTGTGAAAATGTTAAGGTGAATGAAAAGTTTATTGACATA
This sequence comes from PVC group bacterium, assembly GCA_024231215.1. GTDB lineage: Bacteria > Omnitrophota > Gorgyraeia > B26-G9 > B26-G9 > JAAEQR01. Next base: position 321,445 of record JAAEQR010000195.1, read on the forward strand.
ATATGTTCTCTCTATTATAATGCACATATGTGCATTATAGCTAAGGGGAATGTGTGAGACCTAAAAAGACTAGATGGATAAAATGTGAGCCTGGAGAGAGATGTTTTCGTCCTCAATGTAACTCAAAGACTAAATTAGAAGGCGTTATTCTGAGCCTTGATGAATTTGAGGCTGTGCGCTTTGCTGATTGGGAAGGGCTTTCTCAGGAAGAAATTGCCGGGCATATGAAGGTGCATCGTTCGACGATCTCCCGGATTCTTAAAAGTGCTCGCAGTAAAATCGCGGATGCTTTGGTGAATATAAAAGCGATAAAGGTTGAAGGCGGATGCTGCAGTGTTATTTCAGGAAAGAAAAAATGAAAGAGTTTAATAAGTTTATATTTTCGATTGTAGTGTTCTTGGGGTGTTTTTATTTGCCGATTGAATTGCTGCCGGTTCAGGGAGCTTTGTTTGAAGCGTTTGCATTAGTGAAATGGTATGCAAGAGAGCATGTGTTACTATGTCTGATCCCTGCATTTTTTATTGCCGGAGCGATTTCCGTGTTTGTTAGTAAGGCGGTTGTGATTAAGTACTTTGGAGCGCAGGCTAAAAAGATACTGGCTTATGGCGTGGCTTCAGTGTCTGGGGCTATCCTGGCAGTGTGTTCTTGCACAGTGCTTCCGTTATTTTCCGGTATCTATAAGCGGGGCGCGGGTCTGGGGCCGGCAATTGCATTTTTGTATTCTGGCCCGGCAATAAATATACTGGCAGTTATTATGACTGCTCGGATTCTTGGGTGGCAGTTAGGATTAGCTCGGGCAATTGGCGCTGTTTTATTTAGTATTGCTATCGGGTTGTGTATGCATTTTATTTTTCTTAAAGAAGAGAACGCGCGGCAGGCTGAAGGAGAATTTCAGTTTGGAGAGGAGAAAAAAAATAGGTCGTTAGGGCAGAATATGGCACATTTTATTTTTGCTTCCTGGGGATTTGCTAAGCAGATTTTGCCGCTTTTACTCTTAGGAGTATTGGTTGCAGGATTTTTGCTGGGAAGACCAGGGCAGGAGGGCATTATACCTTCACGATTTATTCAAATGCTTGTTGGGGGGAATTCATTATTTTCTAATTTCTTTGCGGCGATTGCCGGCGCGTTTATGTATTTTGCGACACTGACTGAAGTGCCGATATTGCAGGGGTTGATTGGAGCAGGTATGGGTAAAGGTCCGGCGTTGTCGTTACTCTTAGCTGGTCCGGCATTAAGTTTGCCTAATATGCTGGTGATTAGAAGTGTTATCGGAACTAAAAAGACGGTTGTGTATGTGGGGTTGGTTGTGGTTATGGCAACATTGAGTGGAATAATATTTGGAGTGATAGTAAAATAAAAGGAGTGTTTTGATCATGAAAATTGAGATTTTAGGTGCGGGTTGTCCGAAATGCAAACAGCTTTATGAAAATGCACAGCAGGCAGTTAAAAATCAGGGTGTAGAAGCAGAAGTTATCAAAGTTGAAGATATAGACAAGATTCTTGAGTATGGAGTAATGATTACTCCTGCGTTAGTTATAAATGGAGAAGTTAAGATTACCGGTAAGGTTGTATCACCAGAAGAGATTCAGCATCTTATTTCTTAATAGGGAGATTTATATGCGTAAAATAGTCTATGTTATGGGTGTGTTTATGCTCTTGGGATGTTTTTTGTTTTCCCGAGAAGTGTCTGCTGCGGATAACTCACAGGTTGTTGTTTATTATTTTCACGGCAGTGCTCGCTGTCATACTTGTCATAAAATAGAAAATCACACCGAGGAGGCAATTAATAAATTTTTTAGCGATGAGTTGAAGGCCAGCACATTAAGTTATAAAATTATAAATATAGATAAAAAAGAAAATCAGCATTTCATTCAGGATTACCAGCTTTATACAAAATCTGTTGTACTTTCTTTGATGAGAAATAATAAAGAAGCAAAAAGTAAAAATCTTACTGCTATTTGGGAGAAGATAGGGAATAAAGAACAGTTTTATAGCTATATAAAAGAAGAGGTGAATAACTTTTTAGGAGAATTATGATTGTTTTTATGTCTGCATTCTGGTTTGGTTTGCTTACGGCGATAAGCCCTTGTCCTTTAGCTTCGAATATTGCAGCGGTTTCATTTCTGTCGAAGAATGTTGAAAATCCAAAGCGAGTATTATGGTCGGGAATAGCTTATACTGTGGGGCGAATGTTTACGTATGCTATAGTAGGAGCGGTTATTATAACTTCTCTGGTGAGTATTCCTTTAGCAGCTAATTTTCTACAGAAATATATGGGTCGCATATTAGGGCCGTTATTATTTTTTATAGGATTGTTTTTATTGGATATAATAAAGTTTAAGGGGCTGAATGTTTCTGTTTCTCAGGAAAAGCAGCACTCTCTGGCGAAAGGCGGCTTAAAAGGCGCGTTTGCATTGGGAGTAGTTTTTGCGTTGTCTTTTTGTCCGATATCAGCTGCATTATTTTTTGGCAGTCTTATTCCTCTTGCGTTAAGCCATAAAGCGGGTATTGTTCTGCCGTTTTTTTATGGGTTGGGCACAGCTATTCCTGTGGTTTTTTTCGCAGTAGCTATAGCCTGGGGAGTTAAATCATTTTCTAAATGGTTTCAGTGGATAAATAAAGTTCAGGCTTATGCTAAAAAAATAACAGGAATTATATTTATATTAGCTGGTGCATATTATATATGGATATATATTTTAAGTCCAATATTTTAAAGGAGAAAAGGGTGGAAAAAGTAATACATGAAGAAAAAAATTTAAGTTTTTTTGAGAAATATCTGACTATTTGGGTGATAGCGTGTATTGGTCTTGGAATTATTTTAGGTAAGTTGTTTCCACAGGTTGCGGTAACGCTTGATCGCATTTCTTTTCATCAGGTATCTATCCCAATTGCAATATGTCTTTTTTTTATGATGTATCCGATTATGGTAAAAATTGATTTTGCTGAGGTGATTAAAGCTGGAAAGACTCCGAAGCCGGTATTGCTCACGTTATTTATTAACTGGGGGGTAAAACCGTTTACGATGCTGGCAATATCAACTTTATTTTTAGGGGTGCTGTTTAAAGGTTGGCTGCCGGGAGTGGAAATTATTAAAGGTGGTGCGCAAGTAGAATTATATAGGTCTTACATTGCCGGATGTATTTTGTTGGGGATTGCTCCGTGTACGGCGATGGTGTTAATTTGGGGACATTTATCTAAGGGTAATGACGGGCATACTCTGGTTATGGTCGCAATAAATTCTCTTGCAATGTTGTTTCTGTATGCGCCGTTAGGTGGTTGGCTTTTGGGTGTAAATAAAATGCCGATTCCCTGGCAGACTATTTTCTTATCCGTAATTATTTATGTTGGATTACCGCTTTTCATTGGATATTATTCGCGAAAGATGATCATTGCGAAAAAAGGATTTAAGTGGTTTGAAGAAAAGTTTATTCATTGGTTAACACCGGTTTCTATCGGAGCTTTGCTGCTTACTTTAATTCTTCTATTTTCGTTTAAAGGAGAACTGATTATGGGGCAGCCGCAAATAATATTGTTGATTGCGATTCCTTTATTTATCCAGACTTGTTTAATTTTTGGAGTGACATATGCCTTAGCCAGATGGTTAAAGCTTCCATATCGGGATGCCGCGCCTTCTGCACTTATTGGCGCAAGTAATCATTTTGAAGTAGCGATTGCTACTTCAACAATTCTTTTTGGGTTATCTTCCGGGGCTTCTTTGGCTACAGTCGTAGGGGTATTAATCGAGGTACCGGTTATGCTTTTGCTGGTGAGAGTTTGTTTGAAAACAAAACATTTATTTAAGGGATAATATGAAAAAAAAAGTATTATTTTTATGTACGGGTAATTCGTGCCGAAGCCAGATGGCTGAAGGTATTTTAAGGTTTTTAGACGGTGATGATTATGAGGCTTTTAGTGCGGGGGTGAATCCAACGGATATTAATCCTTTAGCCGTAAGGGCAATGGCGGAAATTGATATTGATATTACTGTTCAGCGGTCTAAATCAGTAACTGAGTTTCAGGATCAGGCTTTTGATTTTGTAATCACGGTATGTAATAATGCCAAGCAGTCCTGTCCTATCCTTGCGGATAAACATGAAAAAATCCATTGGGATATGGAAGACCCGGCAGAGGTAAATGGAACAGAGGAAGAAAAGATGATTGTGTTTAGAGAGATGCGAGATGAGATTGTCAATCGGGTAAAAAAGTTTTTGCAAAATATAAATATATGAAGCCTAATATTATCCAATATACAGGTGCGATCTTGTTTGTTATAATCGGAGTGTTGATGTTTTTTAAAAAGATTTGATTGTAACGAATGAGGATTAAGAATGGGAGATAATTGTTATGATTAAAAAAAGATTAGATAGGGAAAGTGAAGTAAGAACAAATATGCGGGGTGGCCCGGGAGAAATAAATATTACGCATTATTTTAAAAAAGATGAGATCAGCGGTCCCTGTCGTTTGTGTGCAGAGTTGGTTCTTGCTCCCGGAGCTGGAATAGGTTTGCATGAACATGCGAATGAAGATGAGATGTTTATTATTCAGCAGGGGAAGGGCGTAGTTACGGATAATGATAAAGAGGTAGAAGTTACAGTAGGTGATTGTATTATAACCGGGGGCGGCTCCAGCCATTCGGTGAAAAATACCGGAAATACTGATCTGGTGATTACTGCGGTAATTGTTCAATATAGTTAATAAAAATGACTACGAATGGTGATTTTTTGAATTTTCCTGAAAAATTTTTATGTCCACAGAAAACTATATTCAGAAAAGGTGCGGCTTTGGATATTGCCGCGGAATGCTTACTGTTTGGGCAAAGAGGATTGCTTGTTCACGGCCGGTCTTTGGAGAATAATGGTAATAAAGAAAATATTTTAAATCAATTTCCGGATTCTTCAAAAATAGATACATTTTGCCGTCAAGGCGGTGAACCGACACTTGGTGAAATAAGCAGTGTAATCGAAAAGGCAAAAGCTATAAAGGCTGAATGGATAGCTGGTATTGGCGGCGGCAGTGTTATTGATTTAGCTAAGGCAGCAGCGGGATTGTATGGTGCAAAAGAAAAGCCTGTGTTTTATCAGCAGGGAGGGAAGCTTGAACAAACAGGGGTTCCGTTTATTGCGGTACCTACAACAGCTGGAACCGGGTCTGAAGCAACAATCAATTCGGTGATTATAAATTCAGCTACCAAAGAAAAATTATCTATTCGGGATAAAAGTTTTTTAGCGCGTACTGTGATTCTTGATGTAGAGCTTTTAAAGGGTTTGCCTAAGCAGGCAATGGTTTATGCGGCAATGGATGCTTATGTTCAGGCTTATGAATCTTTTATTTCTAAGAACGCGACAGAGGATAGCGAGCAAAATGCTTTAAAAGCCATAGAATTGATCGATGAAAATATTTTATTAGCTTATGAAACCGGAAGAGAAGAATATTTATCGGATTTATTGCTTGGTAGTTATCTTTGCGGTATTGCTTTTGGTTTATCTCGGTTGGGTGTGATTCATGGAATAGCGCATTCTTTAGGTGTTTTATATGACTTGCCGCATGGTCTGATTTGCGCAGTTTGTTTGCCTGCATCATTGAAGATTAACAGAGATGTGATGGGTAAAAAATATGATATTATGAGTAAATTAATAAATATGGATTTCCAAAAGCGTATAACTGAATTGATGTCTGCTTTAGCCATAACATCGCCGTTTAAAGATAAAGAATTGATTGAAAAGGAGAAAATTATTGCGGCAACACTGAAATCCGGTTCTACAAAAGCTAATCCTAAAGATATTAATAAAGATGATGTGGAATTTATATTGAACGATATTTTTCAGGATAAAATTATATGAGTGCTAATGATAAAATAGAAATAAAGATCGGTGACATTACCAAAGAAAAAGTAGATGCAATTGTGAATGCGGCGAATACTACTTTATTAGGTGGAGGTGGTGTTGACGGTGCTATCCATCGTGCTGCCGGGCCTTTGCTTTTAGCCGAGTGTATAAAACTGTGCGGATGTAAGACAGGCGAAGCAAAGATAACCAAAGGATATAACCTGCTGGCAAAGTATGTAATTCATACGCCTGGGCCGCGCTGGCGCGGCGGTAATCATAATGAAGCTGAACTTCTTGCTAGTTCGTATTTAAATTCACTTAAACTGGCTGTAGAAAATAATATAAAAACTATAGCCTTTCCTTCGATAAGTACTGGTATTTATCGATTTCCTCTGGATCAAGCCTCCCAAATAGTCTTTAGCACTGTAAATGATTTCGTGGCAGGGCATGAGCAGATAGAAAAAGTAGTTTTTGTTTGCTTTAATCAGCAGGTGTATGAGGCTTATACTCGGATATAAATCAAGTTCCAAATAAATTATAATACCTAATTGACAATGACCAAAGACAGTACAAAAATTCTCTTTGAGCGGCGCTTTGAGACGTAATTTTTACAAGGAGGTAAAAATAGGCGAGACGCGCGGCTGCAAGGCACGATGCCGCAGCGGGCTTAGCGAAAAGACGTGTTTTTGTGCTGTTTAATCTCTTGACAAACATCTCCATAAAGGATATATTAATCTTATCCACACATATGTGTGGAACGTGATGATTAGAACGCTTAGTCGACGGGGAGATGTATGGTTTCGATTCATAAAACACCGGATGTTACGGAAAAATTAAAGATATTATCAAAAGATTCTCAATATGATCTTGCTTGTGCCTGTGGGACCAATGAGGCTGATCGCAGGCACCGTTCCCAGGATGGTAAATGGATTTATCCTGTTTCACTTCCCAACGGCGGGCAAACGATTCTATTTAAGACCTTGCTGTCTAATCATTGTACTAATAACTGTAAATATTGTCCTCTGCGTGTAAATCAAGATGCCCAGCGGTGCACGCTAAATGTAGAGGAGACTGTAAAAACATTTCTGTCTTATTATGAAAGCCGGGAAGTTTTCGGATTATTCCTGAGTAGTGGGGTTATTGGAACTCCGGATAATACCATGGCAAGAATAAACGCAGTTGCCCGTGCTTTGCGGCAAAGAAGGTTTCGGGGCTATATGCATCTTAAAGTGATCCCCGGGGCATCTGATGCGGCAATAACAGAAACGGTATCTCTTGCCAGTGCGGTGTCTATTAATATTGAAACAGCGGGCGAAGAAAATTTCAAACGTCTTTGTACAAGTAAAAAATATATGGATGATATTATTCGGCCTTTAAAATTGATCAGCCAACTTACAGCAAAAGGCACAGTTTATTCCGGAGTTAAGCAGACAACCCAGTTTATCGTTGGAGCATCCCAAGAGACAGATCAGGAGATAGTTAAATATTCCGGCGCATTATATAAGAATCTAGGCTTAAGCAGAGTTTATTTTAATGCGTATCAACGGGGATTAGGAGCAACGGATCTTCCCGGGGAAAATTCAGTAAAGACTAGTGCCGATATAATAACGCGTGAACATAGATTGTATCAGAGTGACTGGTTGGTTAGAAAATATGGGTTTAAAGCAGATGAAATTCCTTTTGGAAATGATGGTAATTTATCGCTGGAGATAGATCCCAAAGAGATGTGGGCAAAGCAACATCCTGAGTTTTTCCCGGTTAATGTTAACCTAGCGGATAAATATAGACTTTTACGTGTGCCTGGGTTGGGAGAAATTACGATTAAGCAGATTTTTATGCGCAGAAAATGTGGACAAAGATTGCGGTCGCTAAATGATATTGGAAAGATCGGCAAGCTTCTCAAGAAAGCAGAAAAATATATAACCTTCTAATTATGAAGATCTATTTATCAGTGCTAGGAATTCAGCGCGTGTTGCTGCTGAATCATGAAAACAGCCTAATACCGAAGAAGTTGTCATTGTTGCGTTTTGTTTTTCTACGCCGCGCATCATTTTACAAAGATGTTTGCATTCCATAACAACTCCGACTCCTTGTGCGTCTACTGCACTCATTATTTCTTTGGCGACTTGAGCTGTCAGGCGTTCCTGTATTTGAAGTCTTTGGGCAAACACATCAACTATACGGCAGAGTTTGCTTACGCCTAATACTTTATGGGTTGGGATATAGCCGATGTGACAGCGGCCGTAAAAGGGAAGCATATGATGTTCACATAGGCTGTATACTTCGATGTCTCGGACAATGATCATATTGTTTACTTCAGACTGGAAAATTGCGTTATTTATGACCTCTTCTGGTGTTTTATTATAGCCTTGGGTCAGAAATTGCAGTGATTTTACTACCCGTTCCGGGGTCTTTAAAAGGCCTTCCCGCTCTGGATCTTCGCCTATTTCTACTAATAATTCCCTGATTAATTGTTTTACTTTGGTTTCGTTCATCTTGCTGATCTCCAGTCTTAGGCTCTTAATATATTGTTATTGTTCAACTTATGTTATTTTAAAAGCTGTTCATATGGGTATATAATAGCACTAATTAGCTGGTTTGAAAAGCTTATTTTTATTTGCAAACATTGAGGTTATGTGGTAAACTTTATCGATTTTGGTATATTTACTATATTAAATACATAAATATATAGGATATAATGAATAAGAAAACAATATTAAAAACAACAACTTTTGTTTTAATCCAGATATTTCTATTAGTAGACTTATCTTGGGGTAGCGGAATGCTTTTTTCTTCCCAAAAACAGGATAAAACTTGCCTATCTCCTGCCGTACAGATTAACAACCAGATATTTGTTGATACATTTAATCAAAAAACCAGTGGGTTGAAAACAATAAAAAATGTAATAAATTCCAATAGTGGATTTATAGATTCTAGCGCAGCAAGAAAAGCATCGCGGGGTTGGAAAAAGGCTAGGTTTAATATGCATGGTATGCGTTTAAGTATTACCGCAATTTTGATTATTGTTCCGATTATGGTTCTTGCCCCAACCCCAGTATATGGGATAATGGCGGGTGTTTTGTTATTTGTGTTTCGTCTCAAAAAGGTGAGGAAGTTTGTCAGAAGGTTAATAATAAATTTATTTAGAGCTATGCCTCTGACCTTTAGGCGAGTGGTAAAAGATTGTAGTGATGGAAAACTAAAGGTAAAGTTTGATGCTAGTATGTTCACGCTTATTCCTCGTTTATTGGCAATGTATGTCAATGAAGTTTGGGAATTACAGAAACAAAAGATAAGAGAGGATTCTTTTATCGATAGCTTGAAGCTTAATACAAAAGATGCTGATTATTTAAAGCAGACAATTGTAGATATGGCTGAGCCGGAAGATGGTAAGCCTATGGTTGGTAGACAAGATGCGTTGAGAAAGCTGGTTAGCAATTTGTCTTTACCGGATGGAATTAGCCGCAGTGTTCTTTTAACGGGGAAACCAGGTGTTTCAAAGAAAATTGTTGTGAAAATCCTGGCTAAGATGTTAAAAGAGAAAAGAAGCTTGCAGGGAGAACTTGCCGAGAGGAGAATATACAGTATAAGCGCGAAAGATTTTGAAGAAAAGCAAGATAAGTTGCTTCCTCTTCTGAAAAAGACAAATGGTAAAATCATCTTATTTATAGATAAAATACATACTTTAACTAAGAGGGCAGAGGGTCGGCCTAATTTTAGCGAAGTTTCTAATTTGAAGAAGTTTTTGAAAAACGGAAAGGTTTGCATTATTGGAGCTACGAGTATTATAGATTGCATTAAATATATTGAGCCTGATGTAGAGTATTATGATAATTTTTGTGTAGAGACAGTTAAGGAGCCGGGGATAAAAGAGACTAGACAGATAGTTTATGCGTATAGTCAGTGGTTGTGTGAGAAGAACCCCGGTATGGTTATTACAAAAGAAGCAAGAGATGCTTTGGTAGACCTCCCAGAAAAGCATTGGCCGTTAAAAGCGTTCCCCACAAAATCGATAGATTTGTTGGATGAACTGGTTAAACAAGAATTGACAAGAACTAATGACTTATTGATGGAAAAGAAATATTTAAATGATCAGCTCAAGGGGATAATTGAAAGTTGGGTGAATGACGGTCGGAAGCAGATATTAAGAGAAGAAGATGAGATAAAGTATCATAATGCTTTAGCAAGGCGGATTATTGGTATACATAGAGTAATGTTACAGTTAGCAGTAAGAGAAAACAGGAATATTGTAATCGGAGATGGTGCTGTAAAAGAACGGATGAAGAAGAGAACAGGGATATCTACTATAGGTATTTCTATAAAAGAAAAGGCCCAGAAGTTGAAGGAGCTTGAAGGTTTTTTAAGTGAGCACTCAGGTCTTGGGCAGCAAGGTGCGATAAATGTTATCGCGGATGTTATACGTAAATCTAAACTTAGTTTGAGCTGTTTGGAAGAGGGTTCTGGTGGAGTGGTGTTAATGCTGGGCCCCAGAGGAGTGGGTAAAACTAGTTTAGCTAGAAGCGTATCAAAATTTTTGCTTGGCAATGAAGAAGCAATGATACATATAGATATGACATATTGGAGTCAACAAAAAGACGCTGGGGCATTAGCTGCATATTTATGCACTTTAGTGCGGCATAATCCGTATGCGGTGATATTATTTGACAATATAGATCAGGGAGAAATAAGTATTTTTCAGGTGTTGTTGAGTATATTAACCTATAGAGCTTTGTGTGATGAAAAAGGTTCTATAATTAGTTTTAAGGATACGATGATTCTAATGAGTTCTGATATTGGTATGAAAGAAATTGAATCAAAATTGAAAGAAGCGAGAAAGGAGTTGACGAAAAACAAAGATAATGAGAAACTTTTTCAGGCGCAGATAGAAGTAGTAAATAAAATAGTAAAAAAAGCAGCGATAAAAGCGGCGAAAAATGAATTTACAGCTAATTTTATGCGACTACAAGATGGCTTAGTTGTTTGTAATGTGTTGACTCCAGACAATCTATTGGATATAACCAGGGGATTGGTTAAGAAAAAACTAATAGATCCTTTAGCTGAAAAGGAATTTTATCTTGAGATTGAGAAGGAAGAAGTTTATGAGTTTTTAGCTCATAAAGGATATGATCCTTTAGCCGGAGTTGGTAATGTAGAGGATGTAATTAAAGATAAACTGATTGATCCGTTAATGGCTTATCGGCTTGGTTTGCAAGCCGAAGGGATAGATGTTATTGGACTTAAGGTATATGTAGGTCTTTTCCATAATAAACTGACGTTTGCTATTGATGATGAGCGTGTGGAAAAGGAAAAGTGGAGGCCTAAAACAGAAATTATTCAGACTCGGTTAAGGGCATTTAAATCGTTAATAGATTACGAAATAAAAAACCCGCAGCACCAGCGTCAGTACCAGGTAGATGACAAAAAAATAGAAAGAATATTAAGTTATTTCCCTCCGCAAAAAGAAGGCAAGTTTTTTCCGCATGCAAAACCTTCTTTTGGACCTGATCGGTGGATCGTTGTGCGTAAATTTGAAAGTGACGATTCGAATGTGAAAAAATTTAAAGAAAAAATAGGCGAATTGCTTGAAAACGGTAACGGTAGGAAAACATTAGCAGAGCTTTGGATTAGGGGATTTGTTCGTTGGACAAAACAGTTTGATATGGGGCCGTCAATTAAGTTAGGATTTAGGCATAAAGATAATAAGCTGATTCTTTTTATCCAGCAAAATTCAGGAATTGATTACGGCAAGACAAATACATTGGAAAAATTCCAAGAGATTTTTTCTTTTGATAATAAGGATATTGATAATCAGCCTCAAAGCGGGGCGACTTTTATTCGACAATGCTTGCGATTATTAAGCAGGCAATCTGACGAGGATCTTAAAATGGGTTATTATAGAAATATATACTGGATTGAGATGCCTTTGAAAACTGTTCCTAAACAGTCTTTTTGGGATAATCTCAAAAGTGTAAGTCCATTTCATAAAGGCAAGATTAATTCCTCTGCCTTCATTATCGAACAATCTATTTAAGAAAATCCTGGAAATCATACCTATAATAATTTATAGTATAATCAATTGAATCTGAAGAACTGGTTATTTGCTAGTATAAGGGAGCAATATGAGTAGAAAAGTTTTTTATAGTCTCTTGGTTTGTATTAATTTATTTTTCCTGTCTTCTGCGCTTGCCGACCAGGGTGCGATTACTATGGATGGCCGGAAGGTTGTTCTAAGAAGCAATGGTACCTGGAGCTATGAGAGTCAGGTTTCAGGAGAATCGGAAATAAGGGAGGTAAATAGAGAGCTAAAAGATTCTTTGCGTCCATATATCGGAAACCGCCATTCTGTGTTTAAAGTGAAGTTTGATATGATGGTAAATCTTAATAATACTAATTATGAATACAAATATAAACTAATAATGCATGGTTTTTATAAAGCATATAAAAATATGACAAAGAAAAGTTTTAATGAGGCAGTGGAAAAAGAATTTACCAAAAGCACAGCGAATAACATAAAAACAGTTATGCAGCATTGGGATAGCTGGAAACAATATTGTCAGTGAGAAAGATATGAAAAATATATTCATTGTTGGAATCGGCGGATTTATCGGGGCGGTATGTCGTTATAAACTTGGCGGGTTGATCTTGCATCATTCTTTGAATTGGAAATTTCCGGTTAGTACTTTTTTAATCAACGTTATTGGTTGTCTTATTATGGGGGTGATTGCCGGAACTGCGGAGCGTTTTCAATGGTTTGGTCCAGGAATTCTTTTACTGCTTATGACTGGAGTTTTGGGTGGATTTACGACTTTTTCTGCGTTTGGATATGAAACAATATTTTTGATTCGTAAGGGAGAAGTGTTAATTGCTGGTTCGTATGTTGGATTGAGCGTAATTATGGGGCTTATAGCAGTTTTTGTGGGGATGAAGCTAGGCGGAATATGAGGTAGTTGCCTATTTTTTTCTTGACAAATGACACAAGGAGAGTATCATATTAAGATGATTGTTTTCATGGTTATTAATATATAGTTTTATTATAATAAAAAGACTTAATAAGGGGAGCCTGATTCAAATAATGAATGAATTTTTGTTAGTTTTAAAACATTATATTATAGAGATATTGCCGGCATTGGGTATTGGATTTCTCTTGAGTGGATTAATCCATGAACTGGTGCCTGATAATTGGATAGAGAAGCATTTAGGCAAGAAAGGTATTATTCCGATTGTTTATGCTACTATTGCGGGGACGATTTTACCTATATGCTGTATCGGATCATTGCCTGTGGCATTGAGTTTTTATAAAAAAGGTTCTAAGCTAGGGCCAGTCTTAGCTTTTTTAGTAGCAACTCCGGCAACTTCTATAAGCGCACTTTTAGTTACCTATCGGCTTCTAGGCCTGAAATTTACCTTATTTATATTTTTTGCGGTGATTGCAATGGGGATTCTGATGGGAATTATCGGAAACAGGCTTTCTTTTACGCCGCGTAAAACCAAGGAAGAAGTGTGTTCTCATTGCCAGTCTGGAACTGAACATACGCATGATAAAACTTTCAGGGGACACATAAAAGCTATTTTGAAATTTTCCTTTTGGGATATGCCGAAAGAGATAGGTTTGGAATTGATAGTCGGAATAATCTTAGCGGCAGTTGTGGCTACGTTTGCGCCTATCGGCATCTGGATTAAAAATAATCTGGGAGGATTGTTTGGATATGTCTTTGCGCTTGTGTTTGGGATTGTGATGTATATCTGTTCAACCGCTACTGTGCCGTTGGTAGATGCTTTTGTGCAGCAGGGATTGAATGTCGGAGCCGGCATGGTTTTGTTGATCGCTGGACCAATAACCAGTTATGCTACGATACTGGTTTTAAAAAAAGAATTTGGCGCTAAAATATTGAGTATATATTTATTGTTTATATCAGTAATGTCATTGCTGTCAGGGTATTTATTTTCTTTACTATGAAAGGATGTGAAAATTGAAATTAATAACCAGAGATGCTGATTACGCGATTCGTGCAGTTTGTTTTATAGCTAAACAAGGAACTAATAAGGTGTCTGTGGAAGAGTTAGTAAGGGAGATGAAAATGCCCCGGCCTTTTTTACGTAAAGTGCTGCAGATTTTAAATAAAAGTAAAATACTTAAGTCATATAAAGGTCAGGGTGGTGGGTTTACTTTGGCCCTTAGCCCGGATAAGATATCATTGCTTGGTTTAATTGAAGTCTTTCAGGGGAAATTAAAGCTTAACGAATGTACTTTTAAAAAACAGGTTTGTCCTAATATGAGACTTTGCCGGGTTAAGAAAAAAGTTGATAGTATTCAAAAGTTTGTTGTTTCGGAATTGCAGGGTATTACTGTTGCATCGTTGTTAAAGGAAGGCATGTGAAAGAAATTAAAGGTACGTTAGTTGAAAGAATAAAAAGAACTGCTCAAGTTGAAAGTTTTCGTTTTAACTTGCCAGAAGATGTAGAGTTTTTGCCAGGACAGTTTTTGCAGGTAATTTTTGACGAAGAAAACAGGGGAAACAAGGTTTTGAATAAATACCTTTCTTTTTCTTCTACTCCTGGTAAAGATTATATTGAAGTGACTAAAAAGCTTTCAGAAAGTGATTTTTCCAGCAGTTTAAAAAGATTAAAAGAAGGGGATAAGGTTTTGTTTAAGATTCCCCTGGGCAATTGTGTTTTTCTCGAAGATTATAAAAAGATTGGGTTTTTAGTTGGGGGGATTGGAATAACTCCGGTTATTTCAATTATAGAATACATATGTGAAAAAGGACTTGATACTGATGTTTGTTTGCTGTATTCTAATAAAACCGAGCAGGAGATAGCGTTTAAGCAGGAGCTGGATCACTGGCGAAAGAAGAATGAAAACATTAAGATTCTTTATGCTGTTACTAAATGCCAACCTCAAGACGAGGAGTGTGTCTTTGGGGGCTTAAATAAAGATATAGTATCGGAGAAGATGGCGGATTTCAAGGATCGCAGGATTTTTATATATGGGCCGCCAGGTATGGTTACGGCAATGAAAGATGTTTGTTCAGAAATTGGATGTGATGAAAAGCAATTAAAAACAGAGAATTTTGTAGGTTATTAAAAATGATTTCGGGCACAAAGAGAGTAGGGGGTACCCTACAGTGCCACGGACATAATTCTCCCGCTAGAGGCGGGATAATTTAAGGAGAAGAAAAATGAAGAAATATAAATGTTTAGTTTGTGGTTATATTTATGATCCGGCGGAAAATGACAATGTGGCGTTTGAAGATTTAGCGGATGATTGGACTTGTCCTGATTGTGGAGTGGGTAAAGATCAGTTTGAAGTAGAGGAATAGAGAGGTATATGTAAATGAAAGCAGTTGAGATTAAAAAAGGTGTTTATTGGGTTGGTGGCATTGATTGGGATTTGCGTAATTTTCATGGTTATCTTACTCAAAGAGGGAGTACGTATAATGCGTATCTTATTATTGATGAGAAGATAACTCTTGTTGATACAGTAAAATACTATATGTTTGATGAAATGTTAGAAAGAATAAAAAGTATAGTTGATCCGGCTAAGATTGATTATATTATTTCTAACCACGTGGAAATGGATCATTCTGGAGGTTTGCCGCAGATCGTAAAGATTGCGAAAAATGCTCAGATTATTACGTCTCCAAACGGGGAAAAAGGTTTAAAGAAACATTATGGTGAAGGGTTTAATCTTAAGGTGGTTAATACTGGCGATTCTTTAAGCTTGGGAAAGCGCAGTCTTCAATTTGTGTTAACGCAAATGGTTCATTGGCCGGATTCAATGGTGAGCTATATTCCGGAGGAAAAACTGCTTTTATCCAACGATGCTTTTGGCCAGCATATTGCATCTTCTGAGCGTTTTGACGATGAATTGGGCTGGGATGTTATTACAGAAGAAGCAGCAAAGTATTATGCAAATATAGTATTGCCTTTTGGTAATCAGGTAAAAAAAGCCTTGGAGGCTGTGTCTGGACTAGAGATTGATATGATTGCCCCCAGTCATGGGCTTATCTGGCGTAAACATCTGGGGGAAATAATTGAACTTTATAAAGGATGGGCGGATAATAAAACAGAGAATAAAGCGGTTATTGTTTATGATACGATGTGGAAATCTACGGAAAAGATTGCCAAGGCAATACAAGATGGATTTGAAAATAAGGGGATATCGGTTGCGATGAGAAATCTCCAGACACATCATATTTCAGATATTATGACAGATGTTTTAACTGCTAAATATATATGTGTGGGGTCACCCACGTTGAATAACGGAATGTTACCTACGGTAGCTGCATTTTTAACTTACATGAAAGGCTTAGCTCCGAAAAAACGGGTTGGTCTTGCGTTTGGATCGTATGGCTGGGGAGGACAAAGCGTTGGGCAGGTAGAAGAGATATTAAAAACTTGCGGTTTCCAAACAAGTGAGCCGATCAAATTGCAATATATACCTAATGAGGACGATTTAAATGAAATAAAAGGATTCCGGACACAAAGAAAGTAGGGGGTACCCTACAGTGCCACGGACATAATTTTCCGCCATGATTAATGGCAAAAAATTAAAGGAGGGATGTTATGACACAATTAAGAGAGATTTATCGCTGTGAAATATGTGGTAATGTTGTGGAAGTTATAAGTGAAGGTCAGCCGGCATTAGTATGTTGTAATCAGCCAATGGATAGGATGTTGGCTAAAACAGAAGACACTGGCTCAGAAAAGCATGTACCGGTTATTGAGGAATCAGAAGGCAAGACTAAAATAAAAGTAGGAAGTGTGGCTCATCCAATGGAAGAGAAACATTATATTAAATTTATTGAAGTTTTGACTAAAGAAAAAGTTTTGCGTGTGGAATTAAAGCCTGGGCAGACCCCGGAAGCTTTTACTTGCGCAAAGCCTGAGGATATTATTGAAGTGAGAGAATTTTGTACGATACATGGGTTGTGGAAAAATTAATAAAGGATTCCGGGCACAAAGAAAGTAGGGGGTACCCTACAGTGCCGCGGACATAATTCTCCCGCCAGAGGCGGGAGAATCAAAGGAAAGGATAAGATCATGGCGAGTATTAAAGGAACAAAAACAGAAAAAAACTTATTGGCTTCGTTTGCCGGAGAGTCTCAGGCGAGAAACCGTTACACATACTTTGCTTCAGTCGCGAAAAAGGCAGGGTATGAGCAGATCGCGGCGATATTTTTAGAGACTGCAGATAATGAAAAAGAACATGCTAAGAAATTCTTTAAATTTTTAGAAGGCGGAGCATTAGAAATCACTGCTACTTATCCGGCTGGTATTATCTGTGATACTGCTGCTAATTTAGAAGCATCTGCAGATGGTGAAAATGAAGAATGGACAAAGCTTTATAAGGAAGCAGCAGCAACAGCCAGAGAAGAAGGGTTTGAAGATGTTGCCAAAATATTTAAAGAAATAGCTGAGGTGGAAGAAGAACATGAAAAACGCTACAGAAAACTGCTTAAAAATGTGAAAGAAGGAACCGTATTTAAAAAGAGTTCTGTAGTGAAATGGAAATGCCGCAACTGTGGTTATGTGCATGAAGGAGAAGCGGCTCCTAATGTTTGTCCGGCATGTGCCCATCCACAGGCTCATTATGAGATTCTCTGTGAAAATTATTGATGAAGAAAAAAATATCTGACTAAATTTATTAATTTGAAAAAAATTCTTTTGGGATGAAAAAAGTTTATGATCTAATAATTTAAGGAAAAAAATGAAAGAGTTATCTAAGAACGTAATTCATTTACTGCAAAAACAGGGATTTGTTATTGTATCTACTTTGGATGCTGAGGGAAAGATTCATTGTGCGGCTAAGGGTATGGTAGGGGTTGAGCAGGAAGGTAAAGTTTATCTTATTGATTTGTATATGGGCAATACTTATCATAATCTTCAGAAAAATCAGACTGTAAGCATTACTTCTATAGATGAAGCGAAATTTGAAGGATATACATTAAAAGGTAAAGCTAATATTATTGCCCGGGAGAAAATTCAGGGCCATGTTATAGAAAGCTGGGAGCAGAGAGTAGTAGAAAGAATTTCTAACCGATTGATTAAAAACGTACAGGATGCTAAGTCTGGTAAGCATCATCCGGAAGCAGCTTTTCCTCATCCTAAATATCTTATCGAAATGGAAGTTGATGATGTTGTTGATTTAAGTCCATCTCGCCTCAAATCGTAACTAATTGATAGTGTTGATGTTATAATATTAAAAAAGCGCTTGACAATATTTTTTTATATGCTATACTTTTAATTACTAGTAAAATGATAGAAATACTAGTAATTAAAATGAGAG
Organism: PVC group bacterium; assembly: GCA_024231215.1. Lineage (GTDB taxonomy): Bacteria > Omnitrophota > Gorgyraeia > B26-G9 > B26-G9 > JAAEQR01. The sequence goes on from JAAEQR010000195.1 coordinate 339,559, forward strand.
TACAAATAGGAGGGGATAAAACCAGAGATGGAGTCACCAAAAAGATCATTAATCAAAGCAATTACCTGGCGAGTAATCGCCTTATTAGTGACTATAATTGCTATTTACATTTATAGTGGGAATATTAAAGAATCACTGGTAGTTGGGATCAGCGCGAATGCTATAAAGATATTTCTCTATTATGCGCATGAGAGGATTTGGAACAGAATAGGGTTTGGAATAATAAAAGGTCCGGAATATCAAATTTAAACAGAAAGATGGTTGAGGAAACACAAAATAAGGAGGAAGTAAGATGGGAATATTAGGAAAGCAGGAAAATTTAACTGAATTGGTAGAGAATTTGAATTTTAAGGAAAAAGTAGATCGTTCCTTGGCCCTGATCAAAGAGGCTTATGAGAAGTATGGGGATGGATTAGTGGTGGCTAATAGTTTAGGAAAGGATTCGGTGGTTGTATGGGATCTTGTCAAAAAAGTAGATCCAAAAATCAGAGGGTTTATTGTTACGACCAGGTTTAAGCCGCGTGAAACCGTCGAATTTATGAAGCAGGAAGTATTACGTTATCCAGAGTTAAAAGTTTATAATAATGACGTGTCTATAGCAGATGAATTATATAAGACTGATCCGGATAAGTGTTGTGATTTATTAAAAGTAGAACCGGTTAAAAAAGCGGTTGACGAAATGGAGGTTACTTGTTGGGTTACTGGACTACGCTGTACTGAAGGCCGAACCCGAACAGATTTCAAGGAAATAGAAGAAAGAGATAAAGGGTTGATTAAGTTGAATCCTATTCTGATTTGGAAGGAACGTGAAGTTTGGCAGTATTTAGCTGTGTATGGAGTAAAGGTTAATTCGTTGTATGCGGAGGGATATCGTTCTTTAGGTTGTGCTCCATGTTCAAATATTACAAGTGATGATAATGAAAGGGCAGGGCGTTGGATAGGGACGAGTAAGTGTGGCGGTGAATGTGGTATTCATACCCGGCCGTTAAAAACTACTGGTTAATGAATGGAATAATTAAGGGGTTGAAGATGAGTTATGAAAAAAACATTGATTATGATGACTTAAAAAAAGGTGGGTTTTTAAGGGCGAAACAAGAGAATGGTTTTACTTTAAGGACACGGAAGCTTGCGGGTAATTATACGGCGAATCAACTTAGATGTTTGGCTGAAATTGCTGATGAATTTGGGCAGGGAATTGTACATTTAACAGTAAGGCAGGGCATAGAAGTTCCCTTTGTAGAGTACAAAGATATAGAGAATATAAAGTCTAAGGTACAAGAAGGCGATGTGGATTTTGGAACTTCAGGACCGCGTTTAAGAGCAACAACTTGTTGTCCGGGAAATAGCTGGTGTAAACGGGGATTGATAAATACTTTGGATTTTGCCCAGAAGCTGGAAAAAGAAAGAGGTGTTTCTTGTCCGCTTCGTTTGCCGCAAAAGTTTAAAATTGCGATTTCCGGATGTCCGAATATGTGTACGCGTGGGCAGGTTTCAGAAATTGGTGTCTTTGGCCGGGCAGGCATTCATCAAAAAAAAAGCAAAATAGGATATGGTATTTATGTAGGAGGTTGTGGTGGACGTAACCCGCGAGTGGGAATAAAGATTGATAAAATTTTTGACGAAGAGGAGGTGTTAACTTTAATTGAGAGAATAGTGGATTTCTATAATAAATGCGGAAAGCCCAAGCAGAGGCTGGGAGCAATGATCGAAGAGCTGGGAGAAGAGAACTTTTTAAGTAAGATCAGAGAAGGATTGTTTTAAGTCAGGAGGAGTATAATTTTCTTGACAATACCTGGAAAAGTAGTATTATTACTACAAATACTATTGATTTGGTAGTAATTGGAGGTTTTTTTATGAGGATGTCAACACGAGCAAGATATGGTCTGAGATTGATGGTTGAACTGGGATTGCGTTATTCGGAAGGACCTGTTTTTTTAAGAGAAATTGCCAAAGTAGAAGAGATTTCTGAAAAGTATTTAAGTCAGATAATTATTCCGTTAAAAGCAGCTAGACTGGTGACTTCTTTTAGGGGTGCTCATGGTGGGTATATTCTGGCACGGCCTCCAGCCCAAATCACATTGAAGGATATTATCGAAACCTTAGAAGGTGACTTTGATCTGGTTGAGTGTGTGAAAAATCCTGAGACTTGTACGCGGGTTTCTATTTGTGTGACAAGAAGCCTATGGCAGGATCTTGGGAAAAAGATGGCTGAAACTCTGGATTCAAAAACTCTAGATGATTTGGTTAGACAGTGTAAAGATAAACAAAATTGTGCAATGTACAGTATTTAAAAATTGGTAGTATAATAAAATAATAAAGAGGGGAATAATCATGACAGATATAGATAGCAAATTAAAGGTTGAGACGCTTGCGCTTCATGGCGGGCAGGATCCGGATCCGACAACCGGTGCGCGGGCTGTTCCGATTTATCAGACTACTTCGTATAATTTTAAGAACAGTGAACATGCAGCAAATCTTTTCGGGTTGAAGGAGTTTGGCAATATTTATACACGGCTTATGAATCCGACAACAGATGTATTGGAAAAAAGAATTGCTGCGTTAGACGGTGGAGTAGCTGCTTTAGGGGTTGCCAGTGGACAGTCGGCAATTACCTTGGCGTTACTTAATATTGCCCAGGCTGGAGATGAGATAATTTCAGCGGATAATCTTTATGGCGGAACGTATACGCTTTTTCACTATACGTTTAAACGTTTAGGAATCAAGGTTAATTTTGTTCCTTCAAATGATTTAAAGGGATTTGAAAAAGCAATTACTCCTAAGACTAAAGCAATATATGCAGAGTCAATTGGTAATCCAAAACTCAATGTTACAGATATTGAAGCTTTGGCAGAGATTGCACATAAAAATGGCATTCCATTTGTTCTGGACAATACAGTTTCTCCGTATTTACTGCGGCCGATTGATCATGGAGTAGATATTGTTGTGTATTCAGCGACAAAGTTTATTGGCGGGCATGGAACTTCCATTGGTGGAGTGATTGTTGATTCCGGGAAGTTTGACTGGACTAACGGCAAGTTTCCTTTAATTGCTGATCCTGATCCGAGTTATCATGGAATTAATTTTGTAGAGGCATTAAAACCAATGGGTAATATTGCTTATATTATTAAGGCCAGGGTAACATTATTGCGTGATTTAGGTCCGGCAATGTCGCCGTTTAATGCTTTCTTATTCTTGCAGGGATTGGAAACTTTACACTTGAGAATGCCCAGACATTCAGAAAATGCTTTGACAGTAGCTAAATACTTGGAAAAGCACCCAGAAGTATCTTGGGTGAATTATCCGGGGCTTGATTCTAGTCCGGAAAAAGAAAAAGTAAAAAAATATTTACCTAAAGGAAGCGGAGCAATTATCGGATTTGGGGTCAAAGGAGGAGTAGAGGCTGGTAAGAAGTTTATTGATTCTTTAAAACTAATTTCACATTTAGCCAATATTGGGGATGCTAAAACCTTGGCTATTCATCCGGCAAGTACAACGCATCAACAGCTTTCCCCTGAAGAACAACTTTCGGTTGGAGTGACTGACGATTTTGTAAGATTGTCTGTTGGGCTGGAGTCTGTAGATGATATTATTGATGATATTGAACAGGCATTAAAAACAACATAATTATGTCAGGGAGGATATCATGAAACGAATATTTGAAGATATAACTAAGACTATAGGGAATACCCCATTAGTAAGGATAAATAAGCTGGCTCAAGAAGTAGATGCAGTAATCCTGGCTAAGCTGGAATCGTTTAATCCGTTGTCCAGCGTAAAAGACAGAATTGGGTTTGCAATGATCGATGATGCCGAGAAAAAAGGATTATTAGAAAAAAATTCGGTTATTATCGAACCGACCAGTGGTAATACCGGTATTGCCTTGGCTTTTGTTTGTGCGGCAAAAGGATATAAGTTGATTCTGACAATGCCTGATACCATGAGTATGGAAAGGCGCAAGCTATTGAAGATTCTAGGTGCAGAGCTGGTTTTAACGGATGGAACAAAAGGGATGAAGGGAGCGGTAGAAAAGGCAGAAGAACTGGTTAAATCAACGGAGAATAGTTTTATGCCGCAGCAGTTTACCAATCCGGCTAATCCCCAGATACATAGAGAAACAACAGTAGAGGAAATCTGGGATGATACAGAAGGTGAAGTGGATATTTTTATTGCCGGGATTGGTACAGGCGGAACTGTCACCGGGATTGGAGAAGTATTAAAAAAGAAAAAACCGGGAGTGAAAATTATTGCTTTAGAGCCGGCAGGTTCTCCGGTGTTATCAGGAGGGAATCCCGGGCCACATAAAATACAGGGAATAGGTGCCGGGTTTGTGCCGGAGGTTTTGGATAAAGAGGTTATTGATGAGATTATCCAGGTAGATGATTCAGATGCCGGGATAATTGCCCGAAGATTGGCAAAGGAAGAAGGGATCTTTGTCGGTATCTCTAGCGGAGCGGCAATGTGGGCGGCTTTGGAAGTAGCAAAGAGAGAAGAATCTAAAGGTAAAAATATAGTTGTAATATTACCGGATACCGGGGAGAGATATTTATCAACTTGGTTATTTGAGAAATGAAATGAAAGATAATAGTATAGGGATAGTTAGTCCTCAATTGTTTACTTTTGCCGAAGACCAGCAGGAGCTTGTGCTGAAGTCCGGGAAAAAGCTGGGACCGATCACCCTTGCTTACGAAACCTACGGACAGTTAAACGAAAATAAAAGTAATGCGGTTTTGATTGTCCATGCGTTGTCCGGAAATGCTCATGCAGCGGGTTTATCTGAGGGAGAGGAAAAACCTGGCTGGTGGGACGATATGATTGGCCCGGGAAAGGCTTTTGATACTGATAAATATTTCATCATCTGTTCAAATGTGATTGGTGGTTGCCAGGGTAGTACTGGTCCCGCTTCACTTAATCCCGAAACAGATAAGCCGTATGGTCTTGAATTTCCGCTGATCACGATAGAGGATATGATAAATGCTCAGAAAAAATTGATAGATTATTTGGGGATTAAAAAATTATTAACTGTAGCGGGGGGATCAATGGGCGGAATGCAGGCATTGCAATGGGTAGCTTCTTATCCTGAAATGATATGTAGTGTGATCCCAATTGCGACAGCTTTAAAACACTCACCTCAGCAGATTGCTTTTGATGAGGTTGGCAGGCAGGCGGTTATGTCAGATCCTGATTGGTTAAACGGAAATTATTATGGGCATGGACAGCCGCAGAAAGGTCTTTCAGTGGCACGAATGATTGGACATATTACCTATATGAGTGACGAATCCATGGAGAAGAAGTTTTCTCGCAGACTGAAAGATGATAATTATACTTTTAGTTTTTCAGCAGATTTCGAAGTTGAGGGATATTTGAGGTATCGTGGAGATAGTTTTGTAAAACGCTTTGATGCAAATTCATATTTATATATAACTAAAGCGATGGATTACTTTGATCTTTCACAGGGTAAGTTGTTCCCGGAGAACAGAAACGTGGATATGAGGTTTTTAGTTATTGCTTTTCGTTCGGATTGGTTATATCCGGCTTATCAAGCTAAAGAAATCGTACAGCAGATCAAGATGAAAAATATAGATGCAACGTATTGTGAGGTAAAGTCTACTTATGGACATGATGCTTTTCTTTTGGAGATAGACGAGCAGACACATTTAATTTCACATTTTTTAAATAATGTTTATGAAGATGTAGAGGTATAATGGAAGATAAAAATATAAGATTAGATTATAGAGTTATTCTAGATATGGTCTCAGAAGGCAGTTCAATACTGGATTTAGGCTGTGGGGATGGAGAATTGCTGCGTCTTTTAAAAGAAAAGAAGAATGTAAAAGGTCAGGGTATTGAAATTGATGAGCAGGCTGTTTATAAGTGTGTGGCAAAGGGAGTTAATGTATTACACGGGGATATTGACAGCGGGTTATCAGGCTACCGGGATAAATCCTTTGATTATGTGATTTTAAATGAAAGCTTGCAACAGGTGGTGCATTTAGATAAAGTATTAGAAGATTCTTTGCGGGTGGGTAAAAAGGTTATCGTTGGGTTCCCGAACTTTACTTATTATAAGTCGAGATTTCAGTTGTTCTTTTTAGGTAGAACCCCGGTGACTTCGGCATTACCGTATAAGTGGTATCAGACTCCTAATTTGCATTTTTTGAGTATTTCTGATTTCCGTGATTATTGTCGAGATAAAGATATTAATATAGAAGATACAGTATGTTTGGGATTTAAAAGACGTGTTTTTGTATTGCCGAATTTACTTGCGAATACAGGAATATTTTTGGTTTCAAAATAACAAGAGGGTGAGGAATGAATATTATTGAAAAAATTAATAGACTAAAGAAAGAACGTAATGCTGTTATTCTGGCTCATAATTATCAATTGCCTGAGATTCAGGACATAGCTGATTATACCGGGGATTCGTTGGGATTGAGCATAGAAGCCTCTCAAGTAAAGGCGGATGTTATTGTTTTTTGCGGAGTATATTTTATGGCAGAGACGGCTAAAATACTTTCTCCGAATAAAACAGTGTTGATTCCTGCTAAAAACGCAGGATGTCCAATGGCAGACATGATTAATGTTGAACAGCTTAGAGATCTGAAGCGAAGACATCCACAGGCAAAAGTAATGTGTTATGTGAATTCTTCGGCTGGAGTAAAAGCAGAATCCGATGTTTGCTGTACTTCTGCCAATGCGACGATGATTGCCGAAAAAGCTTTTAATGAGGATGATGAGATAATCTTTGTTCCGGATCGATATCTGGCTCGTTATACAGCTACCCAGGTTAAAAGAAACTTTGTTTTTTGGCCGGGTTTTTGTCCGACGCATGTTAAAATTTTGCCGGAATATGTTATAGACTTGAAAAAAGATCATCCTGAAGCAGAGGTATTGGTTCACCCTGAATGTTCTGCCGGTGTAATTTCAATAGCTGATCAAGTGCTTTCGACAGGTGGTATGAGCCGCTATGCAAAAGAGTCAAAAACGCGTAAATTTATTATTGGTACGGAAAAAGGCATGGTTTATCGTCTTAAGAAAGATAATCCTGATAAAGAATTCTATTGTGCTTCGGAATTTGCAATTTGTCAGAATATGAAGAAGACGACTTTAAGCAAAGTTATTAGTTCGTTGGAAAATATGCGGGGCGAAGTGACGTTGTCAGAAGATATCATTAAAAAAGCACGTGTAAGTATAGATAAAATGATTGAATATACATTGGCTAAAAAACGGTAAGTATTTAGTCCTTAGGAGGAGTTTTCTAATGGGGAAAAGACAGATAATCAAAATTGACGAAGAAAAGTGTAATGGCTGTGGAGTATGCGTTCCTGATTGTCCGGAAGGGGCGTTGCAGGTGATTGACGGAAAAGCTCGTCTTGTCGGAGAATTGTTGTGTGATGGCTTGGGTGCTTGTATTGGCCGGTGCCCCGAAGGAGCAATTGAAATTGAAGAACGCGAAGCAGAACCATATGATGAAATCAAGGTTATGGATAATGTAGTTAAGGCTGGAGACAAGGTGATTGCAGCTCATCTAAAACATTTAAAAGATCATAATCAGGATGATTATCTGGAACAGGCAGGGGCTTATTTAAAAGAGCATAATATCCCGGTACCGGTATTGGAAGAAAAAGAAACTAATCTGCCTTGTGGTTGCCCAGGAACAATGATGAAAGATTTCAGAGCTGATGAGAGTGCAGCACCTGTCCAGGAAACAAGTGTTTCTGGTCTGTCTCAATTGAGGCAGTGGCCGATCCAATTACATTTATTAAATCCGCAAGCGCCGTATTTTAAAGACGCGGAGTTGGTTATTGCGGCTGATTGTGTTCCGTTTAGTTATGCCGGGTTTCATCAGAGATTTCTTAAAGGAAAAACATTAATGATTTTCTGTCCGAAGCTGGATACAGCTAAGGATGTCTATGTGCAGAAAATGGCGGATATTTTTAAGAATAACAATATAAAATCAATTACCATGGTGCATATGGAAGTACCTTGTTGTTTTGGGCTAATGGCTTTGGTTGAAGAAGCTTTAAAACTCTCAGGCAAGAATATTATCTTAAAAGAATATAATATTTCTCTGAAAGGGGAAATATTGTAAGTCAAATAATTATAATTAGTTAAGCTTGAAGGAATGGTTGTTTTTCACTAACGAAAACAACCATTTTTATTAGCGAAGATTTAATTTAAATGATATACTTTTAAAGATATGGGTATAAAATCTAAACTATTCAAATGTATAGCGATTCTTCTTATCCAGGCCACATTGCTTTGGAACTGTGCTCCGGTAGGGGCAGTTTCAACTGTCGATACAGTGGTTCAGGCATCAGTATGTCTAAAAGAGACTCTGGGGCCGGTGGTCCAACTGGACAAAGCTAACCTTAAAGACACCTTTTCTTTATTGCAGGAAGAAGATGTTATAAATGAAAAGAATCTCGAAGTGCCTGCTATTGCGCCACGCAAAAGATTTTCCTATAAAATCTCTGAAAGAATATTGCCAGTAATAGTAATACTTTTTTTGAGTTTGACAAGTATAATTACTATCGTATTTATGACTGATATATCTTCTCCGCCTGGAATAGTTAGTGTAAAAGACGGAGAAGCGACTTTGGATCAAATAGATATAAGTGAGAACAGAATATCTCAGGAAGAAGTGCGGGTGCAAAGGTTCGATAAATATGCACAGGAATTGTTGAATGACATAGATAGTTATTTTGGAACAATGAAAAATGATAATTACTTCAAGAGACATAATAATAACTTAATGCTTAAAACTGAATATACAAGAAGATTGGGGTATCGGTTAGCAGATGAACAGTACTTGCCAAGTGAAACAGAAGGAGATCCTTTATTAAGAGATATGCCGCGACGTCGGATCAGATGGTTTAATGAAAGATTTAATGAATGGTGGGTGGGTCTTGATAAGAGTGTTCTTCCGGAATATATAAGGAATAAAATGACATTGGCTGGGGATCAGTCAGAATGGATTGGACAGATGTTGATTGGTGTTAAAATATTTGATCCAGAGAGGTATTATTTTTTGGAAGAGTACAATACTCGAATAGTTCTGCTTGAAAATACGGATGATTTTAGAGGGGCAGCTCAAGGGGATAGATTTCATCGACTTATAACGTTTAATCCTCGAGGAGCTAAGCTGAGTGTTGTGAAAGAACGCAATATGTTTGAACAGATAGGTGTATTAATTCACGAGACTGTGCATGAAATAAAACATGATGTTCCACATGGGGTAAGAGAATTTTTACTAAAAGCGCATACTGAATGGGGGTGGAGTTCTCTGTTTGGCATTCCTCTTATTGAGAGAAAGCCTTTAGCAAGGCAAACTGAATTCTTTCAGAGAGTATTACGCTTGGATGTATCTAGGCCGCATTTAGCGTCGGGATATGTCGGAAGTAGAATAATTTTAGGGGGAATTTTCTTGTTGGCTTGGATTATTGATATAGCAGCATTTTTGGGGCTTTGGTGGTTTGTGCGTAAGCAGAATAACGTATTTGCTAGGACTCTTCGCGGTGCAGTTTTGCGAATCATTGGGGCTATATATGGGATTGGAATATTGTTTAGTGGTCTAATAGGAATAGTACAAGATTTGGTGAGGAATTTAAAGGAACCTAATGTATATAGACCAACTCCGTCGTTAAAAGATAAAATAGTAAGTGCAGTTGAATCTCGACTTGAACGTTTGCGTAATTTATTAGGGAATCTTAGGGATGGACAGCGGGATACAGAAATTGTGCCAGTATCTCCAGTTCAGGAAATTGTTATAGATGATCCTATGCAGCTTCGTTTTGATTGGAAGAACCCTGCTGCATTAGAAACTTCTTTAGGGCTTGGGACGTTAGTTAATCAGGCTATATAAATCCCCCTAGCGGAGGATTATTGTAAGCTATATATTTTTTTATTGACAAATGATACTGTTGTGGTATCATTGATATATTGGAAATGGATTGTTGATGTTCCGTCTCATAAGCATTGGGAAATTCTCTTGTGACAATTTCTCTAATATTCGGCGGAATTAATTCGCGCAGGTGATTTATGTAGACAAAGTCGACATAAATCAAGCGCTCATTGAAGGAGGAATATTATGAAGTTTAAGGATTTTATTGATAATGTTAGAGGAGAAGGATGGGATTGGGCCGAAGGAATTTATGAAGGGAAGAAAGGGTATTTTGTACGGGCAAATAACCGCAAGATAAATACCAAGGAAAAAGGATTACAGCCGGCATGTATTCATATTACACCGGATGCGATCGAGAATAATGAATGGGAATCAATAAAAAAACAGTTTCCGGATCTTACTTATGTGACTCGGATAGTGGGATATTATTCGCAAATACATAATTGGAATTCTTCTAAACAGGAAGAATTAGGCGATAGGCATAAAGGGTGTTATAAGGTTAATCAGGAAGAATTGAACGGGTGATTATTTTAGTGGAACTTGTTAGTTAAAAGGAGGATAATAGTGGATATGTTATGTAGGCAATGTGAACAAACAGTAGGCGGTAAAGCCTGCAATATGAATATGGGGGTCTGCGGTAAAGATGAAAAAACTGCGGCCTTGCAGGATCTTCTGGTGCATGTGCTTAAAGGCATTGCGGTATATGCAGACAGAGCTCAGCAATTGGGCGTAAAGGATTCTGAAGCAGATGCTTTTGTGGCGCAGGCGCTTTTTGCTACGCTTACAAATGTGAGTTTCGACCCTGAGGTTCTTAAGGGATTGATTCTAAAAGCAGCACAAATAAAAGATTCGATAAAGCAGGTTTTTCTGCATGCTTATCGGGAAAAGAATCAGAAGGATTTAACGGATACTTTACCAGCTGTGATTGAGTGGAATCCAGCAGATACGTTGGAAGGGCTTATTGAGCAGGGGCGTGCAGTAGGGCTTATGGCTGAACCTGAACTTAATGAAGATATTCGTAGTTTGCGTGAAATTGTTTTATATGGATTGAAAGGTATGGCTGCTTATGCAGACCACGCGCGTATTTTAGGTCAGACAGATGAAACAGTAAATGCTTTTTTTTATAAGGCATTGGCTGCATTGGTAGATGATTCGTTAGGGGCAGATGAATTGACTGCTCTTGTTTTAGAAGTTGGTACTGTTAATTTAAGAGTTATGGAATTGCTTGATGCAGGTAATACCGGAACGTATGGGCATCCTGAACCGACACATGTGCCAGTGGGAGTTAAAAAAGGTCCGGCAATTGTGATTTCAGGGCATGATCTTAAAGATTTGCAGATACTTCTTGAACAGACAGAGGGAAAAGGAATCAATGTTTATACACACGGGGAAATGCTTCCGGCATTAGCTTATCCTGAATTAAAAAAATATGCACATTTAGCGGGACATTTTGGAACAGCCTGGCAGAACCAGCAGAAAGAATTCGATAATATCCCTGCGGCATTTTTATTTACCACAAATTGTATTCAAAAACCGCGCGAATCTTATATTGATAATGTATTTACTACAGGGCTTGTTAGCTGGCCGGGAGTTGCCCATATTCATGAAGAAAATGGACAAAAAGATTTTACTCCGGTTATTGAAAAAGCATTAGAGCTTGGTGGTTTTGATAAGGACAAGCTTGATGCAGATACAATGACTGGGTTTGGCAGAAATGCTGTTTTGGGTGTTGCGGATAAAGTTATTGGTGCTGTCAAAAGCGGCTTAATAAAACATTTCTTTCTGGTAGGCGGATGTGACGGAGCCAAACCAGGTCGTAATTATTATACGGAATTTGTTCAGAAAGTTCCTAAAGACACAATTATATTAACTCTTGCTTGTGGAAAATTTCGTTTTAATACACTTGATTTGGGAAAAATCGGAGGGTTGCCGAGAATCCTTGATATGGGGCAATGTAATGACGCTTATTCAGCTATCCAGGTAGCGGTAGCACTTGCTGATGCTTTTGAATGTGGAGTAAATGATTTACCGCTTTCTTTAGTATTATCCTGGTATGAACAGAAAGCAGTGGTGATTTTATTGACTTTGCTTTCACTAGGTATTAAAGGTATTAAATTGGGGCCAACTCTTCCGGCTTTTATTTCTCCAAATGTATTGAATATTCTGGTTGAAAAATTTGCTATTGCACCGATTACAACTCCGGGGAAAGATATTGCCCAGATATTAGAGGGCATAGCAATTTAAGGATGAAAAACAGATAGGTAATTAGTTTCTTTGAATTTCCTCCGGGATATAGTAAAATGAAAAATAAATATTCCGGAGGAAATTTTTTAAATTTGGGGGAGGAGTAAATGAAAAAAATAATATATCTTATTGTGATGCTCTTGTTATTTGTAAATTCGGCGGTTGCTCAAGGGGGCATGCCGGATTTGTTTGAAGAAGTAGAAAAAGATTCTGCGTTTTCCTATGATGCTAAGGAGGCTCCTAATCCCTGTTTTTTCCCGGTTGAGAAAGCGCGTTGGAATGGCTCAAAGATTACCGGTAAAAACTGGGAGAGTCTGGATGAATTTCAAAGGACAATGTTTATTGATGAATATGTGGACGGCCTGGAAAAGTTATATCAAACACCAATCAATATTAATATGGAGGATTATTTGATGTATATGAACGGGATATTGTTCATGTCGGATTATGATACCTCAGAAATATTGATGACCGATGCATTGGATGATCTATTGAACCGGAAGTCAGCAATCGTTGGTGTTCAAGATGGCGAAAACTAACCTTAATTAATTCCAAGAGAGTAGCGCCGAAGAGGGATGAATCCCCCTAGCAGAAGTACTATCCAAAAAACACCATAAACCCATTGACATAATGATACCAAATCTTAAGCTTTTTGACTGAACCCAGACTTTGCATTCTCGCCTGATTCACATGTCATTATCTTTGGTTTGCGGGATTTTATCTCTAAAATTGCAAGTATAGATCCTGCTGTATTTCCTGTTTTTTTATGCTATAATATATGAGCCTACAATGCTATTTTGACAGGGGAAGTAATATATAGATATAATGTGATCAGTAAAGGATGGTGTGTTATGAAAGTTTATTTAGCCGGGTATAATGTCGATGCTAATATTTTGCGTGAATTAGAGGAAAAAACCGGTAAACGTGAGGACTTGACCCCGGAAGTCATTTCTGCGGCGTATGCCCGAATAAGCCGGGATCCGCGTCCGATTAACGAAATAAGACAATCTTCCAGAGAAGAGATAGAGAAATCCCGCCGTTCTAATTCAACGATTATATTTAAAATGGGACATCATTCTGTTGCAGAACACGCTGTGTTTAATTTAGATGTTTTGGGTGTTTCCCGTTTTGCCATGGAAGAACTTGAAAAATTCAGGCTTTCTTCATATACTGAAAAATCACAGCGTTATATAACATTGCAGAATGATTTTGTTATTCCCGAAGAGATTAATGGGACGCAATTTGAAGCAATGTTTGTGGATATGATCAAAGAGCAGAATAAAGCTTATTTTGAGCTTTTTGATAAATTAAAAGAGCATGTTTTTAAAAAGTACGCTGACTTAGCTGCAGATCCTAAGAAACACAATCTTTTAGAAGGCTGGGCTAAGGAAGATGCACGTTATATTACGGCTTTAGCAACGGAATCGCAGGTGGGAATGACTGTGAATGCCCGTAATTTGGAGCTTATGCTGCGTAGGTTTGCTTCTTGTCCTTTATCTGAAGTAAAAGATTTGGGGAGAATAATCTATGAACAGATTGCTGATATTGCTCCGTCGATTGTTATTTTCCATGAAGCTAATGATCGTGACTGCAATACATTTCCGGAGTTGAAAAAGCTTGCTGGAGAATTGGCTGGTATGGGTTCGAATGGAGCTGATTTTCCGGATGTGCAGCTGGTTGAGTATACTCAGGATGCAGATGCAATTATTGCTGCATCGTTACTGCATGTTGCTTCGGATATGCCTTATGAACAGTGCAAATCCATAGTGAAAGATCTATCTAGTGAGGAACAGCGAAAGATTTTTAAAACTACCTGGCAGAATATGCAGTTTTATGATTCTGTCCTACGTGAATTCGAATATGTAAATCTAACTTATAATATAGTTTTGTCTTCAGCTTGTTTCGGTCAGTTGAAACGCCATCGGATGTCTACGATAACTGCCCAGCCTTATGACCCTAATTTGGGGGTTACAATTCCTGAGGCAATTAAAGAGATTGGGATGGATAAATATTTTCAGGAAATTGTAGATAAGACTAATGAAGTATACGATGCAATAAATAAAGATAATCCTCTTGCGGCACCTTACATTTTGACCAATGCTCACAGAAAAAGGGTTTTGATTAGGGTAAACGCCAGGGAATTGTATCATATATCACGCTTAAGAGAGGATGCTCATGCGCAATGGGATATCCAGAATATATCTCGGGATATGGTTCAGCAGGCAAAGCCGGTAATGCCGAGAGTGTTTGAATTTATCGGCGGAAAAGATAAATATAATGAAAATTATAAAGAGGTTTTTGGTTGTCTGCCAAAAGTAACGCAGGCAGTTTTGCCTGGCGCGAGGAAGATAAAATAAGTAGGGGAAAAGGTTAAAGTCAAAAGGTGGGAAGATTATGAGTAAAATAACTTTTCTGAATGAGATAATCGCAGAAATCCTGAGGGAAAATAGTATAGACTCTTTGCTTGAGCGGGCAGTGAGACGGATAACAGAAATATTAGCTGCGGAGAGGGTAACTTTTTATTTTTATAATGATGAAGTAAATGAGTTGTGGAGTTATGCGGTTACTGATTTGGAAGTCAGCGAAATACGTGTTGGCGTAGGAGAAGGGATTGTCGGAACTGCGGCGGCCAGAAAGCGTATGGTTAAGGTAAAAGATGCTTACAAATGTAAGTTTTTTAACAAGAAGATAGATAAGCAGACAGGGTACAGAACAAAGTCTGTAGTATGTATGCCTCTTTTTAGTAGAGCAAAAAAATTGCTTGGTGTTGTGCAGGTAATCAACAAAAAAAAGGGATGTTTTACAGATATGGACATTGATATTTTTAAAAGCATATCTTCATATTTGGCGATTTCTTTGGAAAACATTAGGTTATTACAGGAACAAGAGATGCTTTTTAGAAGTACTTTATATGCTTTAGCCGGAGCTATTGACGCAAAAGACCCTGTAACTGCGGGGCATTCTTACCGGGTAGCATATTACTCGGTAAAAATGGCTAAAGACCTGGGGGTATCTCAGGATGACTTGAAAATTGTTGAGTATGCTGCATATTTGCACGATGTGGGTAAAATCGGTATCTCCGAAGCAGTTCTTGGAAAAAAAGGAAAATTAACAGATGAAGAGTATGCTTTGATAAAAAAGCATCCTTTGTTTACTAAACAGATATTGGGTAATATAATTTTTTCTAAAGAAATGGAGAAAATACCGTTTGTTGCTTCTTGCCATCATGAGTTTCTTGACGGTAGTGGATATCCGTTTGGCTATAAAGGTAAAGAAGTTAATACTCTTTCTAGAATTATCGCTATTGCTGATATCTATGATGCATTGACTGCATTTGACCGCCCGTATAAAAAGCATATGGCGACAAAAGAAGTACTGGAGATTCTTAAAATAGAGGCAAAGAAAAATCATCTGGATAAAAATATCGTTAATCGGTTTATAAAAAAGGCGTTGTACAAGTATGAACAGCGTCGCTATAAGCGTCTTGATTTAAATACTGCAGTAAATTATCGTATTGTGTCTCAAAAAAGAATCATGGCTGAGGGTATTAAGGGAGCCAAAGCTACTCATCATGATTTGGATGAATTGCTGGATAACAAAGTTAACAGTATTAATATAAGTGCCGGGGGTATTTTGTTCATGACAAAAACATATATACCGGTAGGTACATTCCTGGACTTAGAGATAGATATTTTTTCTAAGAAGATTGCATGTTTGGGGAAGGCTGTAAGAGTAGAAAAGGAGCTTAGTACACTTAATTATCGGGTGGGTGTGAGCTTTATTAATGTTACGCCTGCGGTGAAACTTGTTCTGGAACAGCAGCTTGAAAAGCTTGCGGAACAGAAAAGTATTAGAAGTAAGAAATGATAGGGAATAGATGAAAATACAACACAAGTTGTTTTTAAGCTTTGTAATCATAGCTGTATTAACCGTGTTCTTGGTAAAGATTTCAACATATTATCTAATTATTTTATTTGTTCTGGCAGGGGGGTTAAGTATTTTAATGGCTCGTTCTGTTTCGAATGACGATTTGGCGGAGAAGGTGAAGAAGAGCGAAACAGAATTAGCTGCTGCGTTACAGGATTGTAAAGAGCAGACAGTGTTATTGGATAATACTAAAGAGCTTATGGCTAGTGTTATGGATGAGTTAGAAAGAACAAACCAAGAGCTTCAAGAGCTGGATCAGATGAGAAATGATTTCATTGCATATATCGTGCATGAATTGCGTAATCCCATAATCCCTATTTGTGAAGGCATAGCCCAGGTTGTAGAAGGAGGTTATGGAGAAATAAATGATAAGCAAAGAGAGATGCTGGAGATTAGTTATCGGGGCGGCAAAAAGATGAGTGTTTTAGTAAATAATCTGCTGAATATTGCCAAGATGGAGGCGGGGAAAATACAATTAAATAAAACTAAAGAAGATATTAATTCTATAGTGCGGGATGTTTGTGATGCTTTTCTTGCCCGGGCGCGCGCAAAAAATATTGATTTAAAATCCGAACTTTTAACTGAGCCGGCATTTGGACATGTGGATAAAGATAAAATCACTGAAGTGTTTAATAATTTGATAAGTAATGCTTTTAAATTTACAGATGAAGGTAGTATTGTAGTTGAGGTTAAGCTCCAGGGGGATTTAATACAATGTTCGGTAACGGATACCGGTCGCGGCATTGCCGAGGATGATATTCCTAAGCTTTTTGATAAATTCCAACAGGTAGGTAAGAAAGCTAAGGAGACAGGAACGGGATTAGGGCTGTCTATTGTAAAAGGAAATATTGAAGTGCATGGTGGTCGGATAAGCGTTACAAGTAAAGAGGGCAAGGGGACTCAGTTTTTGTTTGTATTGTCGAAGTATAGTGAAGAGCTTAGAGAGAGTTGAAAGGGAAAGAGAGGGAGATGAAAAAAGAAACTTTTTTTATCACGGGGCTGATCGTTTGTTTTGTTTTTATGTCTACGGTAGTTTTTGCTGCAGAGGGGATAACTTTAAAAGAGGTTGCAGATGCGATTGCCAAAATGTTAATATCCGGCAGAGCGATTATTGCTGAGAATCAAGAGCTTATTAATACACATAATGCTACGGTTATTAATCCATCTCCGGAAGGACAGCCGCAATCATTTAAAGGGTTTGTTCCTGCTCTTTTTGGAATGTTTGTTTCGAAGAGATTTTACGAAGATTCCGGAATCAGGGTTAAACAGACGACTCGTGGTAGAGGAGTATATAAAGCACGAAATGAGTATAATATTCCGGATGAGTGGGAAGCGGATAAGCTTTTGAAGTTTGAAGAGGGAATGTATGAACGCGATACAGGTTATGGGGAAGTAATCACGAAGGGGGATATTAAAACTTATCGCTATGTTCGTCCACTGTATATTGAAGAATCATGTTTAAAATGTCACGGAGATCCAATGACTAGTCATACTAAAGATGGAAAAGATATTTCTGGTCGTCAAATGGAAGGATATCAGGTAGGGGAGTTGCGTGGCGGAATTAGTGTTACTATCTTTCTTCGCGAATAATTGTTTCTGTTTGTCCAGCTTGATAAATGTAGTTTTAGTGATATAATATGGAATTGGATGATTTTGTGTTTGGGGAGGTAGGTTGTGTCTGCCTGAGAGTTTCGATCAAGTCGAATTACCCGTTGAACCTGATCTGAGTAATGTCAGCGTAGGGAGATAAGAAAAAAACTCTGTCTACGCGGCAGAGTTTTTTATTTTATTATGCAGAATAATTTATATTTAGTTTTGACTAGTAGTTATCGGAATGATTTAAATCCGGTTGAGATTGCTGCCTTGGCTATTGAAGGTGGAGTTGATGTCTTGCAAATGCGTGAAAAACAGCTTTCCAGGGAAGAATTGATTACTCTTGGCAGGCAATATAGAACGCTTTGCCATAGAACAGGAACTATTTACATTGTTAATGATAACCCCGAATTAGCTGTTGAAGTGGATGCAGACGGTGTGCATATGGGGCAGGAAGATCTTAAAGCCATAGGTATTGCTGAGATTCGTGATATTGTCGGTAAGAGGATGATTGGAGTTTCGACACATTCTTTGGAACAGTTTAGAATTGCCAACGAGGAGGATTTAGACTATATTGCGTTTGGTCCTTTATTTGAAACGAAAACAAAAGATTATAGTATTGGGTTAGATGAGGTAGCAACTGTGCTTAAGGAAGCTAAAAAGCCGATTGTTTTTATCGGCGGAATAAATTTAGATAATATTGATAGTGTTTTATCATTAGGGGCGCAGAACATTGCGTTGATAAGTGCAATTATGCAGGCGCAGGATATAAAATTGCAAGCGCAGTTATTTAAAAGGAAAATTTATGAAACTAAAATTTAATGGTAAAGATTTAGAAGTTAATAATATCGAAACTTTAACTGATTTGGTAAAAGATAAAAAGCTTAACCCTGAATCTATTGCAATTAGTTATAATAATGCGATTATCCCCCGTAAAGATTGGGAAAGGGTAGAGCTTAAAGAGCATGATGTAATAGATATTGTCATGTTTATGATGGGAGGATAATGAAAGATACGCTGATTATTGCCGGTCGTGCAATAAAAAATCGTCTTTTTGTGGGAACAGGTAAGTTCCCCCGGAAATCAATTGTGAAGGATGTTTTGGAGACGATAAAAGCAGATGTTGTCACAGTTTCTTTGCGCCGGGTTGATTTGGATTCACAGGATGAGAATATTCTGGAGTTTGTTCCTAAAAGCTCTCAACTAATGGTGAATACTTCCGGAGCTAGAACTGCTGAGGAGGCGATACGGATTGCCAGGCTTAGTAAGGCTTGTGGGGGTGATGGCTGGATAAAAATAGAGGTTATCTCAGATAGTAAATATCTTTTGCCGGATAATGAAGAGACGATTAAGGCGACGGAGGTTTTAGCTAAAGAAGGGTTTAAGGTATTTCCTTACATGACCCCGGATCTTTATGATGCTAAACGTTTGGTTGATGCCGGAGCGGTTGCGGTTATGCCGTTGGGGTCGCCGATTGGCAGTAATCGAGGGATTAAAACTAAGGAGCTTGTTCAGATTATAATTAATGAAGTTAAAGCACCAATTATTGTTGATGCCGGATTAGGTATGCCTTCGGAAGCTGCTGAGTGTATGGAGATGGGATGTGCGGCGGTGTTGGTTAATACTGCGATTGCTACTGCTAAAAATCAAGTTTTGATGGCAGAAGGTTTTTCTGAGGCGGTTAAGGCCGGGAGAAAAGCCTTTTTAGCTAAAGGTAATCAGGCAGAGCAAATAAAAGCTCATGCTTCTTCTCCACTGACAGGTTTTCTACATGAGAAATAATAATGAGTTTTCTTGATTTTATTAAACAGTATGAAGGATTTGATTTCAAAAAGTCGTTTGATCAAGTAAAAGAAAACGATATAATTACTGCTTTATCCGGCGATAATCTTAATCAGTCGGATTTTTTAGCGCTTTTATCTCCAAAAGCTTGTGCATATTTAGAAAATATTGCGCAACGTGCTCACCAGTTAACTTTAAACTACTTTGGAAGGACGATTCAGCTTTATACTCCGATATATTTAGCTAATTATTGTGAGAGTCGTTGTTTGTATTGTGGTTTTCAAGCTGGGAATGAAGTTAAACGAACAAAGATGAATTTTAAACAGCTTGAGAAAGAAGCAAAATTTTTAGCTGAACAAGGGTTTAAGCATGTATTGATTTTAACCGGAAGCTCCCGGAAGCAAACACCGGTTGAGTATATAAGACAATGTGTTGAAATTCTTAAAGGTTATTTTAGTTCGATAGCTATTGAAATATATGCGTTAACTGAATCCGAATATAGTCAATTGATTAAAGCCGGAGTAGACGGGTTGACTATTTATCAGGAAGTTTATGATCGGGAAATATATAAAAAAGTGCATCTTAGCGGGCCTAAAAGTGATCATCAATTCAGATTAGATGCGCCGGAGAGGGCGGCTTCTACTAATATTCGTTGTGTAAATATTGGGGCTTTATTAGGGCTAGGTCCTTGGCGTAGCGAAGTTTTTTTTATGGGATTACATGCAAAATATTTACAAGATAATTATCCTCAAGTTGAAGTTTCGTTATCGATTCCCAGGTTAAGACCGCATAAAGGCAAGTTTGAAGATGTTTTTCCTGTTACAGATCAGGATATTGTTCAGATTGTTACTGCTTTGAGGGTGTTCTTGCCACGAGTCGGGATAACTTTATCGACCAGAGAAAACGATGTTTTTCGTGATAATTTACTTTCTTTAGGCATAACGCGTTTATCAGCTGGGTCAACTACTGCTGTGGGCGGGCATACCAGTGAATTTGACGAAGCTAATCAGTTTGAGATTGCCGATACCCGGAATTTAGCGCAAATAAAACAGGTGTTAGCGGAAAAAGATTACCAGCCGGTATTGAAAGACTGGATGCATTTATCGTAGGGGCTACGTTTGCAAAATCATTAGATTGACAATAAAGTTAAAGTTGTATTATAATTAATACTTAATAGTTGGAATAATTAGAATAATAATAATAACTGGAAAAAATGGAAAAAGAAATTTTAACTACTTATGAGATTGCAAGTCGCTGTCATGTGGATATTAAAACTGTCATTAATTGGACAAATGACGGTTCTCTGAAGGCGTATAAAACTAAAGGTGGGCATAGGCGTATAAAGAGAGCTGATTTAGTAGAATTTCTGAGCAAACATAATATGCCTATTTCTTTGAAAAAAAGAATACTTGTGGTTGATGATGATGAGTCAATAAGGATTGCTTTAAGGGAATCTTTTGAATCAAAAGGATTCATTGTTTATTTGGCTGATAACGGTTTTACCGCAGGCACAATTTTTGAGGCAAAAAGACCCGATGTAATAATATTGGATTTTGTTATGCCTGGGATAGATGGAATTAATGCTTGTAAGTATATTCGAAAGATGGAAGATTTAAAACATACAAAGATTATTTTTCTGACAGGATATCCGTCAAAAGATAATTTTAAGGAAGCAAAAAAAGCTGGGGCAGATATTTGTCTTGCTAAGCCGGTGGATAATGAGGTTTTATTTAAAGAAGTTGAAGAAATACTAGGAGTTTTCGCTGATGGCTAAAAGAAAAAATCAGGTTAATGAAAAAAATCATTTTTTCGAGGAAGAATTAAAGAGAGAACATGGTTTTTCTGAGAGTATTATTAAGACGGCGCAGATAATTATACTTGTATTAGATAGAGAAGGAAGAGTTGTTAGATTTAATCCATATATGGAAAAAATAACCGGATATAAATTAAAAGAAGTAAAAGGAAAGGATTGGTTTACTACATTTCTTCCGGAAGGTGATTATGATAAGATTAGGAAACTTTTTAAGAAGGCGATTGGCAATATTCATACAAAAGGCAATGTTAATTCAATTCTGACAAAAGATAAAAAGGAAATTTTAATTGAATGGTATGATGATACTTTAAGAGACAAAAAAGGCAATATTATTGGAATTGTCTCTTTAGGGATTGATATAACCGAACGCAAAAAAGTGGAGAAGGTGTTACACGAAAGTCATAAATTAGGCATTGCTCTTAGTGCGATATCTGATCTTAATGTAGGACTTAGGATATGCCTTGAGGCGGCATTAGATGTTTCGGGAATGGATTGTGGAGCAGTTTATCTTTTTGATAAGATTACGGGTAATTTAAATGTGGTATTTGATAAAGGATTATCTCCTGACTTTATAAAAAATACATCTTGTTATAATTCAGATTCTGTTAATGTGAAGATTGTAATGAAAGCAAAACCCATCTACACACAGTATGAAATACTGGGTGTGCCCATTAATGATATGGAGAAAGCTGAGAGCTTAAGGGCTATTGCTGTGATCCCGATAATATATCAAAAACGAGTAATCGGTTGTCTTAATGTTGCGTCTCATATTTTTAATATCGAACAAGTATCAGCGGTATCTCGAGAAGCACTTGAATCAATTGTTGCTCAAATAGGTAATGCTGTTGCTCGTTTGCAGGGGGAGAAAGAGCTAGAGCAATATCGTAATGATCTTGAAAAATTGGTTGAAGAACGTACGCAGCAACTTGTCTTAGCAGAAAGATTGGCTGCAACCGGTAGATTAGCCGCAAGTATTGCTCACGAAATTAACAGTCCGTTACAAGGTATGCTCTTGCATCTTGAGTTGATGAAGGATGGGTTGCCTGGAAAATCTAAGAAATTTAAGAATTATGAATATGTTAAATCAAATATTATTAAAATCCGGGATATTGTGAAGCAGTTATTGGATATTTACAGGAAGACAGATGCTAAAAAAACAATTATTGATATAAATGATTTGATCCAAAAAGTTGCAGGCTTGATCAATTATCAATTAGAGTTGAAAAACATTTCTTTGGAATTAAATTTAAATGAACAGCTTCCGGGGATATTAGGACATGAACAGCAATTACATCAAGTAATTTTAAATATATTGTTAAATTCCTTAGATAGTATTGAAGGCAGAGGAAAGATTGTGGTTACTACATTATGTGATAAAAATTATGTAAAGGTTAAAATTAAGGATAATGGGCGAGGCATAAAACAGGAAAATATCGGCCATGTATTCGATCCATTTTTCAGTACAAAGAAAGATTCAGGGGTTGGTCTTGGGCTTTTTGTTTGCAAGGGGCTTATTAAAAACCATGATGGAGAGATAACCGTAGAAAAGAATAAAACGAAGGGAAGCTTATTTATAATAACCTTACCAAGGAGGTAATTTCATGAAAGAGAACATACTTATTATTGATGATGATGTATCTATTCTTGCAGCTTTTGAGGAAGTGTTGACAGAATATGGATATGCGGTTGATACAGTAGAAAATGAGAAGAGTGCTTTAGAGAAGATAAATACTAAAAAATATGATATTGTGATTGTAGATATGGTTCTCAAAGAAACAAAGGGATTAGATCTCATAAGTAAGATACAGGATAAATTTCAAGATATCGTAACGATTGCGCTTACAGGATATTCACCTCAGGAATATGTGACGCACAGTTTTCGCCAGGGAGCAGTAGCGTTTATTACGAAACCTTGTACTCGTGAGGATCTAGTGGCAGCGATATGCCATGGATTAGCCCAAAGAGAAAACAGAAAAGGAACTCAGAATACAACAACTTCTTTCTCTTGGGAGCAAATAATACGGGAAAATCCATCTTGCGTCGATACAATCTTAAATTTTGCTAAAAGGAAAATTGATAAGGAGGTTTTCTATAAAGTAAAAAGATGTAAGCGGAATTTTGAGTGTTTATTTTCTGAAGAATCGAATGTTTGTCCCGGGGAGAGTCATGTCGAAGAAGTAGCTGTTTTTATCAAAAAGGAATGTAAAAAAGAATGCTGTAATAATAATCAGTTTTCATTTGGATATGCATTCTGTTGCAGTTGCCCAATACGGGGAGAGCTTTATAAAAAACATAAAATATAAAGAAAAATGAGGGGCGTAAATGAAAACTATTGAAGAGTTGCAAGAAGTAGTTATTGCTATAGATACTTGGGATGATGTTTTTTCTGATTTTGATCCCAGGCCATTGAGTGAACGGACATTGTCGGAAGACTTTATTATAGAACTGAGACAGCGTTACCGGGAAACCAGCCGGGGTAATTTTATTGTGACTATTTGTGCTCCGCGGGGACTTAGTGATAAAAAATCTGAGAGAACAGTTGCGAAAAGACTTAAACGCCACTTTTTGCACCGGGCCCTGATTCGTAAAAAAGAAAACATTCGAATTCGTATACGCGGAATAGTGTTTGTATTATGCGGTATTTCTTTTTTGACTTTTTTAACGCTGGCGGCATATTATAAACTGTTTAGCGAGTTGGTAATTGATGTGCTTAGTATTGTTGTAATGCCCTTAGGCTGGTTTGGTATATGGGAGGGGTTTTCAAAGTTAGTTGATATCAAGCCGGCTCTAGTCCAGGAAGAAATGTTCTATCTTAAACTTTCCAAAGCGCAATATAGGTTTAAATATATTGATTAGAACATTTTCATATCTATTAATTTTGTCTGTGGTTGGACCAATCTGTAATTTATGGGAAATGATTGTGTGAGGAAAGGATTTGTTGTGAGGAAAACACGGAACTTATTTGAAGAAATTCCTAAGGAAATTCCGGAAGAAATATTTGAGACATTGGTTGAAACCGGAGAGTTGAAAATGGAGCGCATTATTTCTTTAGGCCAGGTTACTCCGACAGGGAAGTGGCTTAAGCAGGAGCAGGATGAGTGGGTAATACTGCTCAAAGGAGGCGCAAAACTTTTATTTGAAGCAGAAAATCAGGTGATAGAGTTTGCCCCTGGAGATTGTCTTCATATCCCGGCTGATTGTCGTCATCGTGTAGAATGGACAGACCCGGTTCAAAAAACTGTGTGGCTGGCACTTCATTATAGTGATAAGCCGAAGATGTAATAAACTTGCACAAATCCCTTGCTCGATATACAATAAATTAAATCATGTTTTTGCAGTCTTAGTATTGGTGAATACATATTATGAAAAAAGTTTGTTCCGGAAATTTTTTTGTTTATATGGTTGAATGCTCTGATGGGACTTATTACACTGGATATACTAATGACCTTCCTAGGCGCATTAAAGCTCATAATGAAGGAAAGAGTGGGGCAAAGTATACCAGGGGCAGAGGACCGGTAAAGCTGGTATGGCGGGAGAAATATAAAGAATTGAAATCAGCATTGAGAACAGAAAGAGCTATTAAAGGTTTGACTAGATTGCAGAAAAAATTGTTGGTTGGGGGTAGGAGGTTGGATAAAGTATTGGCCCGGGCACAAAGATCACGGGGAAATACCCCGTAGTGCCACGGGCATAAATTCCCGCAGATAACTTAGCTTCACGTTGTTCGCTAAGTTATGCGCTCATTTAGAAAGGTAATAATGGGAAAAGTTAAATATGTTATTGTGGTATTTATTGTTTGTTTTTTATTTATAGGGTGTAGTGCAAAAGACGAGCCAAAAATCTTTGGTAATACAATGTCAAAGGATGGAGTGTCTATTGCTTATTCTGTGTACGGACAGGGGGAAGTAACCCTTGTTTTTATCCACGGGTGGAGTTGTGATAGCAGGTATTGGAATAAACAGATAGCTTATTTTTCAAAAAAATATAAAGTAGTTACTATTGATC
This sequence comes from PVC group bacterium, assembly GCA_024231215.1. GTDB lineage: Bacteria > Omnitrophota > Gorgyraeia > B26-G9 > B26-G9 > JAAEQR01. The sequence continues at coordinate 364,824 of JAAEQR010000195.1, forward strand.
TTGCTGGTCATGGCAATTCCGGATTAGGGAGAAAGACATATACTATGGCAGCATTTGGTCAGGATATTGCCGCTGTGTTACAGAAAATAGATGCAAAGAATGTTGTGTTAGCCGGGCATTCTATGGGGGGAGGAGTTATCCTTCATGCAGCAACAATTGCTCCGGAGAGAATAATAGGGTTAATCGGGGTAGATACTCTACAAGATATGGGCAGAAGGGCGACTGAAGAAGAAAAACGAGGATTTTATGATCCGCTGGCGGCTGATTTTAAAAATAATGTAAAAAATATGGTTAGAACAATGTTTCTTGAAAATGCAGATAAGGAGCTTATTAAAACTGTTGCGCTTGATATGTCATCAGCACCAGAGGCGGTTGCTTTAAGCGCGCTGGATGAGTATCTGAAAATGTTTGATGCGGAATTAGTTAAGAACATAGATGTTCCGATTAAATGTGTTAATGCTGATCTTTGGTCGACAAATGTCGAAAGAAATAAACGATTGGTACCTTCATACGAAATGGCGCTGATGAAAGGGTATGGGCATTTTATTATGCTAGAGGCTCCGGATGAATTTAATGAACTGTTGGGCAAAATGATGATTAAGATACTGAATAAGTAATAATAAGGATATATTATGAATGAAAGAACAGATGATACCTGGAGAGATTCTGAAAACGCGAAAAAATTTCTTAATGAGATTGCCGGAGCAATCCCGCTTGAAGCAGAACAACTTGATATAATGATGCGTCTTATTTCTGAACAAAGAAATGAGGTAAGATCAATACTTGATATTGGCTGTGGTAATGGGATATTGGCTTCAGTTATCCTTAATCAATATTCAAATGCAAGAGCTACTTTACTTGATTTTTCTGATACTATGCTTGATGCTGCCAAAGAAAAGCTTTCGTCTTATAAAGATCAGGTGAGATATGTAAAATCTGATTATGGGGATGAGGCTCTGGATAAAAAATTAGCTGATGAAAAAGCAAGTTTTGATGTAATTGTTTCACGGTTTTCTATCCATCATCAGTCGGATGAACGTAAATATCAAGTCTATCAGGAAATATTTAATTTACTGGCTCCAAATGGAATTTTTATAAATATCGAACATGTTGCATCTAAGAGTAAATGGGTAAATAAGATATTTGAAAAATATATGATCGACTATATGTATGACTCGTATAATAAGAAAGGCAAAGTTAAAAGCAGAGATGAAATTGCTCAGGAGTTTCGCGGCCGACATGATAAAGATGCAAATGTTATAGCTTTGGCTGAAAAACAATGTGCCTGGCTTAGTGAGATAGGTTTTGTTGATGTTGATTGCTATTTCAAAGTTTTTGAAATAGCAATATTCGGTGGAAGGCGCTTGAATAGATCGTAAGAATGCAAGGTAGTTAATAGGCTTTTTACCATACAAAAGTAAGTTGCGTGCAGTTTGTATAGTAAGTTTTGTTTGACAAATGTTACCATACGTTATATGTTAATAATATATTTGTATGGTAATATTAAGGAGATCGTAGAATGGCAATTAAAGCTGTTTTAAGGGAGGAGTTGAATAATTCTTTGCGTATTAAGAAAAAATACGAAGAAGAACTAAGCAAGCTCCCACTAGGAAGTCTGATCAAGAAAAAAATCAAGAAGTATGAATATTATTACATAGTTCTAAGGCAAAAAGGCAAAGTAAAATTTATCTATAAAGGTAAAAAAATTACCCCCAAAATTATTAAGCAATATAATGACGCAAAACAGTTAAGGGCAAAATATCGTAATCTATTATCAAAAGTAAAAAAACAAATCAAATTTTTAAGGAGCTCATTGCGTGGAAAAGAAGCCATCTGATTTTTGCCAAGAAGTATTAAATAGGTTTTATAACGAAGGAATGCTTCGAGATGTATTCCTTAAAGGTTAGAATTTTAAGAGTAAATAGCTAACTATATTGAATTATGGGAGAAATATGAAAAAGATTTGGATAAATGAGAAAGTTTATAAGTTGTGGAGAAAATTGACAAATGTTTAAGAATATTTTAATTATTGGCCATTCTAATATAGGCGATGTTATTTATGATTTAGCGGTGATAACACCGTTGCATAAGGCATACCCTAAGGCGCAAATTTCTTTCTTTGTATCCTATCGCTGTCAAGATATTGTGAGCGGTTATGAAGGCATCAATAGAATTATTATTTTTGACAGGCACGGCAAACATAAAGGTTTTTTAAATCGTTTACGATTTACTGCAGATTTACGAAAGGAAAAATTTGACCTTGTCATTGTTCTCAGTAGCTCTCTAAATCATATATTTATGGGCGTTCCTAATGTCTGGTGCGCCAGGAGACAGGCGTCCAAAAAATATAGTCATCCCGTTGATAAGTATATCGATCTTTTACATTTTCACGGAGTAAATACTGAGGATTTTTCTTTTAGGTTCAATCTAACGAAAGCTGATGACATTTTTTGGGAAGATTTTTCCAAAAAAAAGGGGATCCTTTCCAATGATACGCTGATCGGAATTTTGCCACTTGCTGCATGGTCTCTTAAAAGCTGGCCGATAGAAAGATGGAATAAATTAGCAGAAATACTGAAAAACCAATATGGCATAAAGGTTTTGAATTTAGCGAAGATGCCCAATAGTGATTTGGGACGGCGTATCGCAAAAGAAATTTCTAAGGAGATCATTCCTGCTGATAAAACCAGCCTGTCTCAAGCAAAGGCTTTATTAAAGCGCTGCCAGTTATTTATCGGACCGGATTCTAGTCTGTTGCATTTATCAAGTTGCATGGGCGTTGAAACAGTTGGTTTATATGGCGCCACATCCAGTGAGTATTTTTATCCATACTTTCATCGCCATAATATTGTATTTCCTGAAAAAAAATTATCCTGCGTGCCATGTTATCCGGGCAAAAAACCCGTTTGCTGTGCAAATGGAACAAAACGCAATTTTGGAGCGTGCATGGAAGAAATTTCAGTTGAAAGTGTTTTAGATGTTATTCAAGAAAAGTTGAATTTGAAATAGTTTTTAAGGTAGTTGTTGAAAATAATGGAAAACAAATAAAGGAGTTATCATGGCGGAAACATTGGGTAGCATGATTGACAAATTATCAATCAAATCAATAAGGGAGTTTTACATCAAGAAAATGGTGAGTTCTAAAAAAGGAAGTTTTTCAAAGGAACAGCTTCAGCAAAAACTTGATATTTTAAAAAAACAAAAAAAAGCATTGCTCTTAGAGATTGAGCAGTTTATCGTTTGTATTCCTCAAAATGAAATGATTTTAAAAGATGAAAAATTAAAACTGTATAACAAGCCTCAGACAATGAATAGAATTGGAAAAATCAGTTCTTTATCACGAGGGATAGACGCCTTGACAAAGAAGAATCTTGAATTATGGCAGTTGGAGGATGAAGCACGCAGAGAAGACGTTTCATTATCTTATATCGGTAAAGTAAAAAAGAAAATAGACGCTGCTAATCAGCAGCGAAACGATTTGATAGATAAAATTGATGAGCTTCTTGAAAAAAACAAAAAAAAGAAAAAGATGTAATGATTTTTAACCTCAGCAATTTGATGGTTTCGAGCCGCTTCTTTTTTGCCATTGAAGGTGTTTAGTGTTTTTTGATCGTTATATAGCTTCATGTTTTCGATGAGTCAGCTGGGATTCAAAAGTAAAAGGGGCCTTTTCTAAAAAGTTAATTTCTCAACTAACCCAATAGAAAGTTTTACACCATTCCTCTTAACTGTTTTTAATCCTGAATTAACTTGATACACCGTTCGCTCTCGCTGGCACCCCAAGGGCAGGCATCGCCCCGACTTCTACGAACTCCAATCTGTACATCCCGCCATTTTGTGCTACAATATACCCACTATGAAAAAATTCTACATTAAAACTTACGGATGTCAGATGAATGCCCGGGATTCGGAACTGGTAGTAGGGATGCTGATAAAGCATGGCTATAAGCTGGTTGATGATTCAAAAAAAGCAGATATTATTCTGTTTAATACCTGTAGTGTACGCCAGCATGCGGAAGATCGGGTGTGGTCTGAGATTGGCTCATTGAAAAAACGAAAGAGGGCGCAAGGCAAAAAGCCGATTGTGTGTTTAATTGGCTGTATGGCCCAGAATTTTCAGAAGAAAGCGTTTGCTCGGTCTGAATTTATTGATCTGGTAGTTGGCCCAAATAATATTTCAGAATTGCCGGGATTGATCGAAACAGTATTAAAAAAACAAGGTAAGAGTCTTTCTGTCGGTAAGATTAAACGGGATAGCGGAGTTTATAATACCGAGTATATTGAAGATAAGTTGCATTGTAATGTAATTATCATGGAGGGGTGTAATAATTTTTGTTCTTATTGTATTGTTCCTTATGTAAGAGGTAGAGAGCGCAGTCGGCCTGCAAAAGATATACTTAACGAAATAAAAAGGCTGGTTGCCAAAGGAGTTAAAGAAATCACGCTACTTGGTCAAAATGTGAATAGTTACAAATTCCAGATTTCAGATTCCAAATCCCAAATTGTTGAATTTATTGATTTAATAAAAATGGTGAATGATGTTGAAGGATTAAAGAGGTTTGGTTTTGTTACAGCTCATCCTAAAGATGCATCGGTAGAGATGTTCAAGGCTATAGCTGCATTGGATAAATGTAAAAAGTCTTTACATTTGCCGGTACAGTCAGGCTCTGATAGAATACTAAAGTTGATGAATCGTAAGTATACACGTAAGCATTATCTTGATTTGGTGAAAAAAGCTAGAGAAATTGTTCCCGGCATACGATTAACAACTGATGTTATGGTTGGGTTTCCGACAGAGACAGATAAAAATTTTCAGGATACAGTTGATTTATTTGAAGATGTAAAGTTTGATGCGGCGTATGTTTTTAAATATTCTCCCCGGCCGCATACGAAAGCTTCAGATATGGAAGATGATGTGTCAATGCAAGTGAAAAAAGAAAGAAATCAGATCCTTCTAAAATTTCAGAAACAATTGCATAAAAAAAGGATAGATGGCTAATAGCTGATGGTCAATAGTTAATAAAAGATAAATATGAAAAATAGATTTAAAATTAATTTAATTGTGTTAGTGCTGTTATGTTTATTTTGTTCGAATGTATTTGCTTATACATTTAGCAGTAATGCGAGGGAAATCATAGCAGCTATATTACAAGGCCATTACCGGGATGCTTTGGATAAATGTTATGCTTTGGAGTATGAGGCAGCCGGGGTGGTAAAAGGGGAGGCTTTGTATTTGCAGGGGGCTTGTTTGATGCAGCGAAGTGATTATAAGGAAGCGCGTGATGCATTTAAACAGGCGTTGCCTTTTATAGAAGGAGATTTGGTTATAGAGGCTTATATGGGAATTGCCGATACATATTTTGAACAGTATACATTTAAAGATGCAATTAGTATTTATGAACAATTGCTGGTGCAATATCAGGACAGCGATTATGAAGCGATGTTGTATTATAAAGTGGGCAAGGCACATCAGAAATTAAGTGAATGGGTAAAAGCAGAGCAGTACTTTGAAAAATTGAAAAAAAAGTTTCCCGATAGTTTTGAGAATGAATTAGTTGCACGGAATTCTACCGGAGGCAACTTTTTTACAATACAGGTAGGATCTTTTACGAATAAGCCTAATGCTCAGAAACTGCATAATGATTTAAAGAATAAAGGCTATGAAGTGTATATTACTGATTTGCAGATCAACGGGCATAAAGTGTATCGTGTGCGGGTCGGGAAATTTGTGTCGCGTATAGCGGCTGAATACGCCGAAAATCGTTTGCGTAATCAGGAAAGTCTCCCAACCCATATGTTTCCTTAATGAATTGAAGATTGTATGTTGAATGTTGAGGATTGAAAATAGAAATAGATTTTTAATATAAAATCTGGGATATGGAATCTGGAATATGGAATTGAAAACTGATAGACCCTTAGTAGTTTTTATTGTTGGGCCTACGGCAAGCGGCAAGTCTGATGCTGCGGTATTATTAGCCGAAAAAATTAATGCAGAAATCATCTCAGCTGATTCTATGCAGGTGTACTGGGGCATGGATATTTTAAGTGCCAAGCCTGCAGAAAAGCTGCGGGAAAGAGTACCACATTATCTTATTGATATTTTAGAGACATTTGAAGGATACAGTGCTGCGTTGTTTCGCGAGCATGCCCTAACGCTAATCAAGGAAATTCATTCTCGAAATAAAATTCCGCTTATTGTGGGTGGTACCGGATTATATGTGCGTGCGCTTACCAAAGGTTTATTTGTGGATAAGGGTAGAGATTCTGTTCTCAGAGAAAAGCTGACCGAAGAGGCGATTGTAAATGGTAGTGAATGGCTGCATAATAAATTACAAGCAGTTGATCCTAAGTCTGCAGAAAAGATACACCCGAATAATCTACGTCGAGTTATCCGGGCTTTGGAAGCATTTGAAGTAAATAATACAGCTATTTCTGAATTGCAGACTCAAGTTGATGGATTGGATAAAGACTATAATCTCAAGATATTTGGAATCAACAGAGATCGTAAAGAATTATATCAAAGGATTGAACAGCGTGTAGATGCAATGTTTGATGCGGGGTTGGTAGAAGAAGTGAAAAGCTTAAGAGATGTCCCCCTAAACCGGATTGCCGCTCAGGCATTGGGCATGAAGCAGATCGGGGCTTATTTAGACGGAGAAGCTACTTTGGAGGAAGCTAAAACTCAGCTTAAGCGAGATACCCGTCGCTTTGCCAAACGTCAGCTTACCTGGTTTAGGCGTCAGGAACCGGATATCATCTGGATCGAAGCTAGAAAAAATGATTTGCCTAAAGATCTTGCTGCAAAAATCCATAAATATTTATAATCCTACCTACAAACTATCCTTAATAAAAACTCTCTGGGGTGATGTTCCTCCTATTGAAAAGTCGGCATATATTTTGAAAACAGGGGAGTTTTTAATTTTACGGGAGGATTTGTGCCTTATTGAGCAAGGGGTTTAGTTTTTGTCTGGATTTCATCAGAGAGTTTGCCGAGTTCTTTAAGCGATAGTTGCTCTCCTCGGATATTGGGTTTTATATTTAAGCTTTCCAGGATTGTTTTTAAATCTTCTTTTGTTAGGCATAGTCCGCCGCTGCCTGCCAAACTGTTTAATAATGTTTTTCTGCGCTGTGCAAATGCAGATTTTACTGTGCGGAAAAATGTTTTTTCACAAAGCACATCTATGGATGGTTTCTCGAGTATATCTAATCGGACTAGAGCTGAGTCTACTTCCGGACGGGGATAGAATAGCTTTTTCGGGAATATTTCTAAAAGCTGAGGTTCTGTGTAAAATTGTAAAAGACAGCTTAGCCTACCGTAATTTTTCTTCCCGGGAGGTGATACAATCCTTTGGGCGACTTCTTTTTGAATCGTAATAAGGATAGTTTGAATGTATTCTTTTTGTTCGATAAGCTTGATGAGAATAGGGGAGGTTATATAATAAGGCAGATTGCCGACCACGATTAACGGGGTATCTTTAAAAATTGTCTTCAAGTTGAATTCAAGAATATCAGCAAAGATTATTTCTGTGTTATTGAAAGGTTTTAATGTTTCAGTAAGAGGTTTTTTTAAAGACCGGTCTTTTTCCAATGCATAGAATTTTTCTGCTGTTTTTGCAAGTAAAACACTGAGATTTCCGATTCCGGCGCCGATTTCAAGTATATGATTTTTCTTTGATAGACCTGTATTATCGGCAATGAGTTGGAGTGATTCTTCATCGCTCAAGAAATTTTGTCCCAGTCTCTTTTTAGGGCGAAGCTTATGTTTAGCGAGAACGGCTTGCGGTTGGGACATATACTTTCTTTTTCTTTCGCTTTCGTGGCATGTTGGAAGCCATTTCTACAGCTACACGGATAGCTTCTTTCATCGCACTAGGATCAGCTTGGCCTTTGCCGGCAATATCAAAAGCAGTGCCGTGGTCAGGCGAAGTGCGTACAAAAGGCAAGCCTAATGTAACATTTACTCCCTTGTCAAAATAGAGGGTTTTAAAAGGAATGCAAGCCTGGTCATGATACATTGCGATTACTGCATCATATTGGCCTTCTTTTGCTTTCCAGAATAATGTGTCGGCAGGGATTGGACCTTCTACTTTTATTTTTTGCTGTCTTGCTTTGGCAATTGCCGGAATAATGTGCTCTTTTTCTTCTGTGCCAAACAACCCTTCTTCTGATGCATGGGGATTTAAGGCGCAAACCGCAATCTTAGGTCTTTTAATTTTAAAATGTGTATTCATGGCACGGTGGGTTTCAAAAATAGTATCTGCAACTGCTTTTTTGGTGATAACCCCAGGCACATTCTTAAGAGGAATATGTACGCTAACGAGTACAATACGCAGACTTTCGGCAATGAACATCATACGTACATAGCGAGAATTAAATCTTTGGGCTAAAAGTTGGGTGTGTCCTTGATATTTGTGTCCGGCCAGGTTCATGGATTCTTTACTGATCGGTGCGGTAACTAATCCGTTAAGGTCGTTTTTAGATCTAAGGAGTAGGCAGGCCATATTGATATATTCGTAAGCTGCTTTCCCGCAACGTTTATCAACTTTCCCGTAGGGAATGGTAAAGTTAACATTTCCCAGATTTACAAAGTTTATTAATTCGTCAGTTAAATGCAAACGTCCGATATCGGAAAGGATATGATAATTAAAAGATATTCCGATTTGTCTCTGGGTATGGACTAATGTCGCATAATCGCCGATAAGCAAAAAGGTAGCAGATGAACGCAGTTTTTTATCCTTTAATGCTCTTAAAGTTATTTCTGTTCCGATTCCGGCTGGATCTCCCAGGGTAATGCCAATTCTAGGTTTTTTCTTCATCATCTTTTACCTCGATTAGTGTAGATTCTTTTAATTCATTTATCCAAATTTCCAGTTTCTTTTTGGATTTTTCTTGATAGATAGCGCGGCGGATTTCATCCTGAACATCTTCTACAGGAGGAATCATAGCTTCTTTTTTTTCTTCAACTTTAAAAAGATAATATCCGGATGCGGTTTTTATCGGTGCGGTAAAACCTCCGACTTCAAGTGCGAAAGTTGCATCTTCAATCTCTTTGCGCATACTGCCGCGTTTCATGTATCCCATATCTCCGGCATCGACTACATTCGGTGCTTCAGAATACTTTTCTACAAGTTCTACGAATTCAGCGCCTGATTTTAATTGCTCGTGGATATCATTTGTTTTTTTAATTATATCTTCCTCATTTTCTTCGCTGGCTTGGATAAATATATTTCTTAGTTTTACCTGTGCAGGTATTTCTAGTTCTTGTTTGTGCTCTTCGTAATGGGCAGCGATTTCACTGGGAGAGATAATAATTTTGCTAAATATTTCTCTTTGTACGATTTTTTTTATGAGTAACTGTTCTTTGTAGCGTTTTCTTAAGTCGTGCAGAGTGACGTTTTGATTTTCAAGAACCTTGAAAAATTCCTCTTCCGACTGAAAATTATTTTTTAATTTATCTATTAATGAGTCTATTTCTTTTTCGTCTACTTCTAGTTCTTGTTTAATAGCTTTTTGCAGGAGAAGTTTGTCTTCAATAAGCTGATTTAAGATATCTTTCTTGGCAATTTCCAGTTTCTTTTTTAATTCCTCTCCTTGATAGGTGCTTTTATATTGAATATAGATAGGCGCGAGTATTTCATCTACGTCGGTCTGAGTTATTGCGTCGCCGTTGACTACCGCAAGTATTTTTTCAGTAAATTGCGCGGTTACGGGAAATTGATAGATTAATAGCCCTAAAATACTAATAATAATGGTTAAAAATAAAAGATGAAGTGCTTTTTTCATTATATCCTCTTAAAGTTGTACGAACTCAAATTATATCATAGTATTCGACGGAGTACAAGGGGGTTAAATTTTGTGTTTTTTAAAACCCGGATTATGTATTAGCCGCGGCCTAATGCATGGTTCGGGTTAATCCGTCAATAGCGTGGTTTAGGAGTTGGCAGTAGAAATCAAACCCTACAGCCATAATATATCCGTGTTGTTCTTCTCCTAAGAGGTTGCCTGCGCCGCGTATTTCCAGGTCTTCCATGGCAATTTTGAAGCCGGATCCTAAAGCAGTGAATTTACGGATTGAATGCAGCCTTCTTTGGGCTTCGGGATTGAAGGTTGCGTGTTTGGGCGTGAGAAAGTAAGCATAGGCTTTACGGTCAAAGCGGCCGACTCTGCCGCGTAGTTGGTATAGATCAGCTAGGCCGAAATTTTCCGCATGGTTTACAATAAGAGTATTGGCGTTGGGGATATCCAGCCCGGATTCTACGATTGTTGTAGATATGAGAATATCGATTTTGTGTTCAATAAAATCAATCATTACCTTTTCCAGGTTTTTTTCATTCATACGGCCATGACCAATAGCAATTCGGGCTTGCGGTACCATGCGCTTAACTTTTTTATATATTTTGTCTATATCTTTAATTCGATTATGGATAAAAAAGACTTGTCCTTTTCGATCTAGTTCGTTTTCTAATGCGTGTTTGACCAATTCTTCATCGTATACACAGACAAAAGTTTCAATGGGCATTCTTTTTTCCGGAGGAGTGTTTATAGTGGACATATCTTTAACTCCCAAAAGGGACATGTATAATGTGCGGGGGATTGGTGTAGCTGTGAGTGTGAGTACGTCGACAAGAGATCGTAAGGATTTTAATTGTTCTTTTGCCCGCACTCCGAAGCGCTGTTCTTCGTCAATTATGATTAGCCCTAAATTTTTAAATTGTACGTCTTTAGATAAGAGTCGATGTGTTCCGATCACGATATCTACTGTTCCCTTAAAGAGTTCTTTTACAATCAGATCCTGTTCAGATGCTTTTTTGAAACGGCTGAGCATTTGTACATTTATTGGGAAATCTTTAACGCGTTTACTGAAATTGTGATAGTGTTGTTCAGTTAGAATAGTTGTAGGAACGAGCATAGCGACTTGTTTGTTATCAAGGATTGCTTTGAATGCAGCGCGAAAAGCAACCTCTGTTTTTCCGTAACCAACATCTCCGCAAAGTAAACGGTCCATGGGTTTTGTTGCTTCCATATCCTGTTTTACGGCTTTTACAGCTTTTTCCTGATCGGGGGTTTCCTGATAAGGGAATTTTTTCTCAAAATCTTTTTGCCAGTCAACGTCTTTGGAAAAAGCGAATCCGGAAAGAGAAGCGCGTTGTGCTTGAAGTTTTAAAAGTTCTAAAGCAAAACTGGTTATGCCTTTTTGTGTTTTTGTTTTTGTATTCTGCCATATCTTTCCGCCTAGTTTATGTAGGCGAGGGGAGTGCCCGCTAAAACCGATATATTTTTGCAGGAGATTTTTTTGGGCAAGCGGAATGTATAGTTTGTCTCCTTCGGCATATTCGAGTTTTAAATGTATTCTATTTTTTATTTTCTCTGTGCCTAAGTATTTGCCAATACCGTGATCGAGGTGAACAATAAGATCGCCTCTGTGCAATTCTTCAAATTTGTTTATACTTATACGTTGTGCATTTACGGATGCAGAAAGTGTTTTGCAGGGTAAAATAATAAGCGGGTTTTGTTCGTTTTGAATTTTTCCGCTGGTGATTAGATAAGTGGCTATTTTTTTGATTGTATCGAATTCGGTTTCAATGCGTGCGGGATTTTCGTAATTGACGGGATAGATATCAAGTATTTCTCCGCGTCTGGCAAATTCGCCTTTTTGAGAGATGCGTTCTACCCGTTCATAGCCAAATGACAAAAGTTCGCCAGAAAACTTTTCGGGATCAATTTTTTGTCGGGGATAGAGTTTTAGGGTTTTGAACATTTTTTCAATTTAAACGATCGTAGGGGCGCCGCTTGCCTGCGCCTGAGACAATGCTATGTAGATGATTTGGCATTATCAATATTATTATATGTTTAGAATAATCCGCGAACTTTTCCATTTTCATCGATATCTACATTTGTACCGCACGGGGTTGAAGGGAGTCCGGGCATAGTACGCATTTTCCCACACAAAGGATATATAAACCCGGCACCGACTGATGCGCGGATATCTTCTATCGGCAAAATAAAATCTTTGGGTGTGCCTTTTAATGCAGGGTCATGTGAAAGAGAAAGATGTGTTTTAGCCATGCAGATTGGCAGTTTGTCAAATCCGAGTTCGGTATATTGTTTTATTTTTTTCTGGGCGGCAGGATGATACTTTACTGCTTTAGCTCCATATATTTTCTGAGCTATGATTTCTATTTTTTCTTGTATGGAAAGATCTAGAGGATAGAGGAACTCAAAATTGTTTGGTTTATCTGCGGCTTTGCTCACTGCTTCGGCCAACTCTTTGGTTCCTTCTCCGCCTTTTGCATGAGCTAAACTTACGACTGCATCTTCAGCTCCGTATTCTACTGCCTTACGTTTTATAATTTCAAGTTCCTGATCAGTGTCTGTGGCAAAACGATTGATTGCTACAACAACCGGGACTTTAAACATAAGGATATTTTCGATTTGTTTTTTTAAATTGCAGCAGCCTTCTTCTACGGCTTGAAGGTGTTCTTGTTTGAGAGCTTCATCCATGGGTTTTCCAGCGACAACTTTAAATCTTCCGCTGTGCATTTTTAGGGCACGGACTGAGCAAACTAAGACAACGCAATCCGGCGTAAGTCCACTGTAACGGCATTTTATATTCATGAATTTCTCGGCACCGCAGTCAGCTCCGAATCCACTTTCGGTTACAACGTAGTCGGCAAGTTTTAAGGCTGTTTTATCAGCAAGGATAGAGCTGTTGCCGTGTGCGATATTACCGAACGGACCGGTGTGTACAAAACAGGGAGTATGTTCTGTGGTTTGGATAAGATTTGGTTTTATAGCGTCTTTTAATAGTACTGCCATAGAACCGGCTACTTTAATATCTTCCGGGGTGATTGGTTTGCCGTCATAGGTAGTGCCTAAAAATATTTTACCTAAGCGTTCCCGAAGGTCTTTTAAAGTTGTGGTCAAAGCCAGAATGGCCATGACTTCACTAGCTTCGGTAATATCAAATCCTGTTTGGCGCAGGAATCCGTTTGCCGGTCCCCCTAGGCCGATTATTACATTTCTTAAGAATCTGTCGCTTACGTCTATGACTCTACGCCAGTTGATGCTTTGCGGATCGATATCTAAAAGATTATCTTTTAGAATATGATTGTCTAAAAACGCTGCGCATAAATTGTGTGCCATACCTATAGCATGTACATCTCCGGTGAGGTGAAGATTGAAATCTTCCATGGGTATTACCTGAGAATAGCCGCCGCCGGCAGCACCGCCTTTGATTCCAAATACAGGTCCCAGGGATGGTTGGCGGATACAGCAAATTGCTTTCTTACCAATTTTATTTAATCCTAAGGAAAGACCGATAGTATTGAGTGTTTTTCCTTCTCCTAAAGGCGTGGGGGTGATTGCCGTGACATCAATGTATTTACCGTTAGGTTTATCCTGAAGCCGTTCTAAAACATTTAAAGATATCTTTGCTTTATAATGTCCGTATAATTCCAGCTCATCTTCATTAATGCCGATTGATGAAGCAACTTTAGTTATCGGAACCGGCTGTATTGATTGGGCTATTTCAAGGTCACTGCGCATAGTATTTCCTCCACGTTATATTCCATTATAATGAGATAGGATCCAAAACACTTAACATCATTATAGATATAGAGATAAGTACTGTCAAGCGGATTCGAAAAGGACTTACGATATATTGTATCATTTTTTGCAAAATAATATAAATATGGTATACTTTAATGTTTTTAATTAGAGATATTAAGATATATGTAATTAACTGGAAATAATGAAGATAACAAAAGATAAAAAAATATCTAGAATAATTGTACTTATCCTGATCTATGTTTTATTTTTAGGAGAGGGGGGTGTGCTTTTAGCAAATACGCTGGGCCGGCAAAGTGATACGTTGTCACCCCGGAGTAGTGTTACTGCGCTTTTCTTGCAAAAAACTTTTCTGAAAAAATCTTTGGTAGTAAGTAATACACACACGTATGTTGAAGTAGAAGAAACTGAAAGAACGCAAATATATAATCAGATAGCAAGGCAATGGAATAATAATAGAGAAAAAAGATTGAAACGTTTTTTGCGTAAGTATAATGCTTCTGCGAATAGCCGAGCATCGCATATTAATTTTGCAGGTGAGAGTACAGGGATATCGTTTGAGTATGGGTTCAGAGAGGCAAGGGTTTTTCATCATGGTTTGTTTAAAGATGAAGAAGGCGGTTTCTGGATTCTGAAGAAAAAGGTAAAAGTTGTAGATGATGACGATGAGGATGACTTTATAGAGATGAGAAGATATAGGCAGAAAAACTTTTCTCCGCGAGAACGTTTGGCATATTTGATTGCCAAAGATAGGGCAAATTTTACAGAGATCAGACTTTTGAATTTTAAAGAAGCTTCTGCTATGGGAATTACGGAACAAGATAAAGATAAGTACTACCTGACTAGAGTTACAACCAGGAAAGATGTAAGGGCTGAAAAAGTGGCGCATAAAGATATTAAACAGGCATTTTCATCTCTTTTTGTTGCATATATATTCTTAAGAAAGATTGATCCATTTCATGGAAATGTTGTTTATGCTGATAATCTTCCGGTAGCAATAGATCATGATGAGATCCTTAGATATGATCTGTTTTTTAATAAGAAAGATGGCTTTAATGGATTCGCGACATTGTTTATGTCACATTTCTTTTTTCGTTCATTACCGATAGCTCCTTATGAGGAGTATAGACGGAATAATAATCTTAAATTTGAATGTAAACTCAGAAAAATTAATGAGGTTATTGATGAGGATAATTATAGTAAAGCATGTGGAATGATTCGCAAAGTTATAGAAGAGTTTGGGCTATCAGAAGCTTTCATGGTATCAGAAAACTTGGATGAGGAATATATCCGGCAGAGCATATTGGAATTTAAACAAACAAAAAATGCTCGTAAGTTAGCCAAGCAGGCAGGGTATAAACGAAAGAAGGCACTTGATTCTGCGGTGAGAATGATTGAAAGCAATAAGGATACATTAGGCAGAGACGTGAATGAAGTGCTTAAACTTATGACAGGAGAAGATTACGGATTGGATAAATTAGATGTTAGCTCTAGGAAAAAAACACGCGGTTTAAAAATTAATAAAGGAAATATTAATCTTGAAAATATAGTCGGGATGGCGATATAATAGATTTTGTATTTAACTTATAGGGAGGGAAAGATGAAAGTTGATGGCAAAATCTTGAAAATTTTATTTTTGGCAGTATTTTGTATTGCGGTGAGTTCTTTTACGGTATATGCTTTAGAATTAACCAGCCCGGTATTTAAGGATGGGGAATATATTCCCCATGAATATACCGGAGAAGGTCCGGATTTGTCTCCGGAACTTGCCTGGAAAGGGGTGCCGAAGGGGACAAAGAGTTTTGCGCTTATCTGCGATGATCCGGATGCCCCGGTAGGTAATTGGGTGCACTGGGTAGTTTATAATATCCCAGCTGATGTAAAGTCTTTGGATCGAGCTGTGCCGGAACTTGAGGTTTTTGAAGAAAGCGGGATGAAGCAGGGACTTAATGATTTTCAAAATATCGGCTATGGCGGACCAATGCCTCCTCGTGGAAATCCACATCGGTATTTCTTTAAACTGTATGCGCTTGATGTAGTGCTGGAACTTGATCCGGGGCTGATGAAAGAAGCACTTCTTAAGGCCATGGAAGGACATGTGTTAGAAGAAACAATGCTTATGGGTATGTATAAACGTTGGGAAGAGAGATAAATTTTTTCTTTTTTCTCTTGACATAATATGGTTCTCATGCTATATTTCTATTCTTACAAATGTTGATTTGAAATTACTTTAAAGAGAAAAGCGAAAAATGAAAAAAACATTTATTCAGAAGCCAAAAGATGTAGTACGCAAATGGTATCTTGTTGATGCCGACGGAAAAATACTCGGTCGATTAGCGACTAAAATTGCTATGATTCTCCGTGGCAAAACTAAGCCGGAATTCACTCCACATGTGGATATGGGAGATGAGGTTGTGGTGATTAACGCAGCAAAGATACGAGTGACCGGTAAAAAATTAAAAGATAAAAAATATCAGAGCTACAGCGGATATCCGAGTGGTCAGAAAGAAGTTAATTTAGAAGTAATGCTGGCTAAAAAACCGGAAGATGTGATTCGTTTGGCAGTTAGAGGTATGCTGCCGCATAATGCTTTAGGTAGAAAAATGTTAAAACACCTGAAGGTTTATGCTCAGAATGAGCATCCGCATAGTGCGCAAAAAACAGAAGAACTTAAGGTATAAGGGAGGTAATTGGTGCAGAAGTATACCGCTACAGGAAGAAGAAAAGAAGCTGTTGCCAGAGTAGCACTTAAGCCGGGCAGTGGAGAATTTGTAATTAATAAACGTACTCTAGAAAGCTATTTTCCGAGAGAAGTATTAAGAATGCTTATTAGAGAGCCGTTAATTCAGACTGATTCGTTGAAGAAATTAGATATATCTGCTAATGTACGCGGCGGTGGTGTAGCTGGCCAGGCAGGAGCTATTTGCCATGGTATTGCCCGTGCTTTACTTAAATATGATGATACTTTAAGACCAATCTTGAAAAAAGGTCATTTTCTTACTAGAGATCCTCGAATGAAAGAGCGTAAAAAGCCCGGACAAAAGGGTGCACGTGCTCGCTTCCAGTGGACAAAGCGTTAAGCTTACTCCTATTAAGACTTAAAGTCCTAATAAAATAATCTGCAGTTGAACTATGTCCACAGCCATTTTATGAGCTAACTCATCCTATAGCATGTAGTTGCGTAACTTTTTGCCCATTCCGGCTATATTGTTCCCGTCGAAAAATATATTGACGATTGCTTATTTTTATTCTATAATAATCTTTTAATTATTATATTAAATAAGAGAGGATATTATGTTAAAAGTTGCCATAATTGGAGCTACCGGATATGCCGGAGAAGAATTGATTCGGATTTTATTGCGACATCCAGATGCTGAAATTGTTCATTTAGTAGCAAAGATAGAACAGAGTTGCCCAATTAATGATATCTTCCCCTGGTTAAAAGGGTTGTTGGATGTAGAATGCAAAAATGAAATCAATGAGGAAGAAATTGCGAAAAATAGCGATATTATATTTTTAGCGCTTCCGCATCGAGTGTCTATGCAGATAGCACCGGATTTTTTAAAGCTGGGTAAAAGGGTTATTGATTTTAGTGCGGATTACCGATTGAAAGATGTAACTGAATATGAGAAATGGTATGAAGTTTCTCATAATAGCCAGGAATTTGTTAAAGAAAGTGTATATGGGCTTTGTGAATTGCATCGAAAAGATATACAAAAAGCTCGTTTAATTGCTAATCCAGGATGTTTTCCGACCGGAGCGATACTGGCAACAGCACCGTTTTTAAAAGAGCAGCTGGTGGAACCGGATATTATCCTTGATGCTAAGACCGGTGTTAGTGGTGCAGGCAGGAAACCATCTACAGCTTTGCTTTTTTCAGAGGTGAACGAGAATTTTAAGGCATATAAGGTTTGTGATCATCAGCATTCCCCGGAGATATTGCAGGAATTACAGGCATTTTCTAAAGATAAGCTGTCGTTGATCTTTGTGCCGCATCTTGTACCTATGAACCGGGGGATATTGAGCACTTTGTATATGAAGCTGAAAAAGAATATTTCTGTATTTGAAGCGGTTGATGTTGTGAAAAAGTTCTATCAGGATGAACCTTTTGTGCGAGTAAGGCCGGCGGATGTATTTCCGGAAATTAAAGATGTGGTACATTCCAATTTTTGTGATATTGGGATTAAGATTGTAGATAAACAACTGATTGTGATTGCTGCAATTGATAATTTGGTTAAAGGAGCAGCTGGTCAGGCGGTACAGAATTTTAATATTATGTTTGGACTTGATGAAACATTAGGAATTATTTGATGAAAGATTTAAAGCAGGGAACAATTACCAGCCCGTTAGGGTTTAAAACAAATGCCTTATGGTGCGGGTTAAAGCAAAAGAATCCGGATTTAGGCCTAATTTATTCTATAGTTGAAGCTAATGCTGCTGCAGTGTTTACTTCCAATAAAGTGAAGGCTGCACATATAGAGATTGATCAGGCTAATTTGCGGAATAATTCTGCGCAGGCAGTTATTATAAACAGCGGTAATGCTAATTGTTGTACCGGTAAAAAGGGCAAACAAGATGCACTTAAGATTATTAGTGGGTTAGCGAAAAATCTGGATATTAAAGAAAAATCAGTGCTTATTGCCTCAACCGGAGTTATCGGAAAATATTTACCGATAAATAAGATAATCAGTAAAATTCCGGAGCTTGTTAAAGGGCTTAATTTTAATAAGGCAGAGAAGACAGCCAAGGCAATAATGACTACAGATACTTATCCAAAGCAAATGGCTGTGGAGATAAAGCTAAACGGTAAGAAAGTGACAATTGCAGCGGTTGCTAAGGGGGCGGGAATGATTTGTCCTAATATGGCAACTATGCTTTGTTTTGTGACGACGGATGCATATATTCAGCCAAAGGCTTTAAAACAAGCATTAAAAGAGGCTGTGGATAATTCTTTTAACTGTATTAGTGTCGATGGCGAGATGAGTACTAATGATACGGTAGCGGTTTTAGCTAACGGATTAGCCGGGAATACACAGATTAAAGATAAGTCTAAAGAGTTGAAGAAATTTAGCGCGACTTTAAAATATGTATGTTTTAAGTTGGCGATGATGATTGTAGAAGACGGGGAAGGTGCAAACAAAATTATTCAGACTACGATAAAAGGTGCTAAGAGTAAACAGCAAGCACAAGCAGCAGCTTTGTGTGTTGTTAATTCGCCGTTGGTTAAGACGATGATTGCTGGTAATAACCCGAATTGGGGTAGGATTCCGGCGAGTATTGGTGCAGCCGGAGTTGATTTTAAAGAAGAAAAATTAGAGGTAACATTACAGAATAAAATAGTATATAAAAAATCATCGCCGGTTTTAAAAGATAATAAAGTATTGATCAACTTGCTCAAGAAAAAGCAGGTGAGCATAGACATTAACTTAAATGCGGGGAAATTTTCTCATACAATGTGGGGAAGTGATTTAACTGCAGAATATGTAAAAATAAACACGGAGTATAACTGAAAATATGGAAGAAGCCTCAAAAAAAGTAGATATTTTAATTGAAGCATTACCGTATATCCAACGGTTTTTTGGAAAAGTGGTAGTGGTCAAGTATGGTGGTAGTGCCGTGGAACAGGCGGAATTAAACCATTCTATACTTGAAGATATTACCTTTATGAATCATGTGGGGATACATCCGGTGGTAGTTCACGGTGCCGGTCCGTTTATATCTCAGAAAATGAGGGATAAAGGGGTTGAAGTAAAATTTATTGATGGTATCCGGGTTACAAATGAACAAACTCTGGATATTGCCAGCGATGCGCTTAATATAGTGAATCGAAGCATTGTTAAATATTTAAAAAAATTGGGGAATGAATCAAAAGGATTTGTCGGTAGGAACGGCGAATTGATCGTTGCCAAGAAAAAAAAGACTAAACCTGATGTCGGATTTGTAGGAAATGTTGTTGGTTTTGATAAAAAATTGATTCATAGCTTATTGCATTCAAAAATTGTTCCTGTGGTTGCTCCTTTAGGTATAGGAGAAAACGGAGAGATGTATAATTTAAATGCTGATACTGTGGCAGCAGAGATTGCTGTGGCCATGGGAGCAGAGAAATTGGTATTGCTTACTAATGTGCGTGGAATAATGGCAGATGTTAAGAATTCGGAGTCATTGGTATCTAGTGTTACGGTTGAAGAAGTGAAAAGTTTAATAGATAGGGATGTTGTGCATGGGGGGATGATTCCTAAGGTAAAGGCGTGTGTTATGGCGGCGGAGAATGGGGTGCATAAAACCCATATTATCGATGCTCAGATATTGCATGCTTTGCTTTTAGAGGTTTATACAGATAAAGGTATTGGAACTGAAATTATAAAAAGAGGGGTTTAATGATGGTAATGGATGCCCAAGATGTAATGGACTTATATAATAATAATGTGGTTGGTAATTATACCAAGGTGAATTTGGTAATCAGCCGGGCGCGTGGCAGCTGGGTCTGGGATACGCAAAAACGACTTTATCTGGATTTTTTTCCAGGTTGGGCGGTAAGCGGAATAGGACATTGTCATAAACGGGTGGTAAAGGCGATTTCAAATCAGGCTAAGCAGTTGTTGCATGTATCTAATAATTATTATAACGAATTACAGGGTAAATTAGCTCAGCGGATTTCTCTGAATTCTTTTGGCGGTAAAGTTTTTTTCTGTAATTCCGGAGCTGAAGCGAATGAGGCAGCGTTTAAATTAGCACGTGCTTTTGGTCATCCTAACCGACATGAGATTATTACTATGGAAAAGTCTTTTCATGGGCGGACACTTGCTTGCACTGCAGCTACAGGGCAAGAGGTTTGTCAAAAAGGCATGGGCCCGATGCCGGATGGATTTAAAAGTGTACCGTTCAATGATAAACAGGCATTGATTAATGCAGTTAGTGATAAGACAGCAGCAATAATGATAGAATTGATTCAGGGTGAAGGCGGAGTACGGGTTGCCGGGAAGGAATATGTACGGTTTGTTCGGGACTTTTGTTTTCAGAAAAATATATTGCTTATTATTGACGAAGTGCAGACTGGTATGGGTAGAACCGGAGAATTGTTTGCATATCAACATTATGGAATAGAACCGGATATGATGACTTTAGCGAAAAGCTTAGGTGGAGGAATGCCGATTGGAGCAATGGTTGTACAGAAAAAGATTGCCGGGATGTTAAAGCCGGGAATGCATGCTTCTACATTTGGGGGTAGTCCGATTGTCTGTGCAGCTGCTTTGGGGGTTTTTGATGCGATTGAAAAAGATCGATTATTAAAAAATACTGCTAAGATGGGTAGTTATCTACGTGATGAACTTATTAGGATGAAAGGTCGGCATCCGGTGATAAAAGAAATAAGGGGCATGGGATTGATGTTGGCTGTGGAATTGCTGATGAATGCGCAAAAAGCATACGAATATTGTTTTTCTATGGGGTTGTTAATAAATTGTACGCAGAACAATACACTGCGGATTATGCCGGCGATGACGGTTACTAAAAAAGAGATCGATCAGGCGATGGAGATTTTAGAAAAGGCGATCAGTAAATGCTGATAGGCTGTAGGGCCCCGAAGCTTCGGGGCCGAGACAAGGGATAATATTATGAATAAAGATTTATTATCAGGATTTGATCTTACGGAAAAAGATGTTGCCAATATTTTTAAGCAGACAAAAATATTAAAGAAGAAAAAAATAAGCAATGTTCTTAATGGTAAAGTAGCGGCGCTTGTTTTTCAAAAGCCGTCTAATCGGACCAGAGTGTCTTTTGAAGTCGGAGCGCGACAGTTAGGGGCGTATTCTATTTATCTGGCTCCGCGTGATATTCGATTGGGAGAACGGGAGCCAATTAAAGATGTGGCTCGGGTACTTGCGCGATACGCAGACGGAATTATTGCCCGGACATTTTCACATGAAGATGTTTGTGAACTGGCAAAGTATTCAGATGTCGGAGTTATTAACGGCTTGAGTGATATGTATCACCCCTGTCAGGCTTTGGCTGATGTATATACAGTTTATGAAAATGCAGGAAAGTTTAAAGGCGTTAAGCTGGCTTATGTTGGTGATGGAAATAATGTGGTGCATTCATTACTGGCGATCGGGACTAAAGTTGGATTGTCGATTAGTGTGGCAACTCCAAAAGGATATGAGCCGGATAAAGAGATTTGGGCCCAGGCTGTAAAAATAAGTAAGAAGACTAAAGCGAAAATTTTACATACTCATGATCCCGAAGATGCAGTTAAAGGCGCAGATTTTATATATACTGATGTGTGGACTTCTATGGGGCAGGAAAAAGAGAAGCTTGCACGTAAGCGTATATTTAAAAAATATCAGATCAACAGTCAGTTGTTGAAAAAAGCAAAGAAAAATTGTTTAGTATTACATTGTATGCCGATGCACAGGGGCGAGGAAATAACCGATGAGGTGGCAGAGTCAAAGCAGTCGGTGGTTTTTGATCAGGCGGAAAATCGTTTACATGTGCAGAAAGCGGTAATGGCAATGCTATTTAAAAAGCATAAATAGCAGGTAATAGTCTATGGTCAATAGTCCATAGAAAAAGCAAAAACTGTAGGTGACAATTATTAAGAAAAATCATATGGAAAGGTTCTAATCATGAAAAAAGTAGTATTAGCTTATTCAGGGGGATTGGATACTTCTTGCTGTGTGCAGTGGCTTCAGGATAAAGGATTTGAAGTGATATGTTTTAGTGCTAATTTGGGAAGTGAATTTTCTCCTGCACAGTTGAAAAAGAAAGCAAAGGCTAGTGGTATTAAGAAAATATATGTCGAAGATTTGCAAAAAGAATTTGCAGATGACTATATTCTCCCGGCATTAAAGGCAAATGCTGTTTATGAGTCCAAATATGTTTTATCTACAGCTTTGGGTCGGCCGTTGATCGCAAAATATTTAGTTGATATTGCGCATAAAGAAAAAGCTTCATATGTTGCCCATGGCTGTACCGGCAAAGGAAATGATCAGGTCAGGATTGATACAACAGTAAAAATTTTAGATCCGAAATTAAAAATAATTGCGCCGTTACGGGTTTGGGAGCTTACATCACGTGAATCGGAAATTGCATATGCAAAGCAAAAAAAGATTGCAATCTCTACAACTCGAGAAAAGATTTACAGTATTGATCAAAACATGTGGGGTATTAGCATTGAAGGCGGAATGATGGAGGATTTAACTAATGCTCCGGATGAATCAGCCTATGTCTTAACTAAGAGCATTGATAAGACTCCAAATAGGGCAGAGTACGTTGAGATTGAATTTAACAAGGGAGCTCCGGTCAAGATCAACGGAAAGAAAAAGAATTTTTTGGAAATAATTGAGATTTTAAATAAATTAGGTGGCAAGCATGGTATTGGAAGGACGGATCTTGTTGAGGATCGGACTGTAGGTATTAAATCACGGGAGATTTATGAAGCTCCTGCGGCTTGGATTTTGCACCGGGCCCATCAAGAGCTCGAGAGTGTGGTTTTAGATAAAGATACGTTAAGTTTTAAAGAAACAGTATCCCAGAGGTATTCGCAGCTTGCCTATCAGGGATTGTGGTTCTCAAGGTTGCGCAGGAGTCTGAATGCTTTTGTTGAGTTGACACAGCAAAAAGTAACGGGTTCGATAAAATTAAAACTTTATAAAGGTAGTATTACAGTTGCTTCAAGAAAATCAAAGTATTCTTTATATAAAAAAGAATTAGCGACATATGGTGAGGATGACCAGTTTGACCGGGAAGATGCAAAAGGTTTTATAGAAATATTTTCTTTACCATATCGGGAGAAATAGAAAAAAGGCTAATAGCTGATGGCTGATAGCTTATAATTGTTGATGGATTAACTTAGGAGTTGTGATGGCTAAAAAATTATGGGGTGGACGGTTTAAAAAATCGATTGATAAGGATTTTGAAGAATTTTCAAAGTCTATACAGTACGACTATAAGCTGGCAAAGTATGATATTTACCATTCTAAGATCCATGCGCTTGCTTTGAAAAACAGTGGGATTTTAACGGCTGCGGAATCGAAAAAAATTATTACTGTTTTAGATGGTATATTGGGCAATATTGAAAGTGGAGATTTTAAATTCAACTCTACTTCCGAGGATATTCATACTGAAATCCAGAATTTTTTAGAAAAAAAAGTGGGCAAATTAGCTTTAAAACTACATACCTTACGATCGCGGAATGATCAAGTGGTTTTTGATGCAAAATGGTTTTGTAAATTTGAAGCTGTGCAGATTATATGTTTGTTGAATGAACTCGAGAAAAATTTACAAACAATCAGCAGAAAACATAAAGACAAAGCGTTTATTGGATATACTCATACTCAGAGGGCACAGGTAGTTCGGTTCGATGATTATATTAATGCGTATTATTTTATGTTTAAGAGGGATTTTCAGCGGGTATCAAAGTTTTTTGATGGACTTAATGTCTATATCGGTGCCGGAGCTTTAGCCGGGAGTTCTTTGACTAAGGATGCTTATGATCAGGCAGCATCGTATTTATTGGATAAGATGAAAGAACTATCAAAAATAGTAAAGCCTGTAGAAAATTCATTGGATAATGTTAGTGACCGGGATTTTATTGTTGAGTTTTTGAGCATCTTATCTATTATTCAGATGCATCTTTCCCGTTTTAGCGAGGATATGATTTTGTATTCTACTCAGGAGTTTAATTATATTGATTTGCCGGAAGAGTTTTGTACAGGAAGCAGTCTAATGCCGCATAAAAAGAATCCGGATTTCTTAGAACTGGTACGAGGGTATACAGGGCAGGTTAATGGTAATTTGATTGCCGTGCTTACAACAATGAAGGGATTGCCCCTTACTTATAACCGGGATATGCAATTAGATAAAGAGCCATTGTTTTCTTCGGTGGAGATTTTAAAGAATGAATTGAAAATAATGGCTAAATTTGTAAAAGGTATAAAAATTAAGGAAGAAATCATTGCGAAAGCTCTGGAAGATGAATGCTTATATGCTACAGAATTAGCTGAGTTTCTGGTGCATGAAAACGTAGCGTTTAAAGAAGCGCATGATATTGTAGGTAAACTTATTCGATATTCGCAAGATAAGAAAGTGAAGATAAGGGAGATTTCAGATAAGCAATTGCGGGGATTTCATAAGGCGCTTAATCAAAAAGAAATAAAAAAGATAATGACACCGCAATATGCGATAAAATCAAAAAAATCAATCAACAGAAAGGTGCTGAAAATTAATGCATGATTTTAACTTTAAAAAAGATCAACTTTTTTGCGAAAATGTAAGCGTGGAGAAAATAGTTAAAGAGGTAGGAACTCCGGTGTTTGTATACAGCCATAAAACACTGGTTGACCATCTTATTAAAATAAAAACTGCATTTGCGAAAATCTCTCCGCTTATATGTTATTCCATGAAGGCCAATTCGAATTTAACTATTTGCAGTGAATTAGTTAAAAATGGTGCGGGAATAGACATCGTTTCCGGAGGAGAATTATATCGTGCAAAAAAAATTGGCGTGTCTGGTAAAAAGATTGTTTATGCTTCGGTTGGTAAGACAGAAACGGAAATAGCCGAAGCGATTAAAACCGGCATTTTATTTTTTAATGCGGAGTCAATTCCTGAGCTTGAACTAATCAATTCAGTGGCTGGAAGACTTAGAAAAAAACAAAATGTAGCGATTCGGATCAATCCGAATGTTGATGCGCATACGCATCATTACATTACTACAGCAAAGAAACAAAATAAGTTCGGAATTGATATGGGTACCAGCCGAAAGATTTTTCTACAATTAAGTAAAAAGCTTAAGAATGTAAAACTGTGCGGCGTGCATGTGCATATCGGTTCTCAGATTGAAGAGGTGACCCCGTTTATCCAGGCTATAAAAAAGTCTTTGGCTTTGATTAATGAGTTAAATAAAAAAGGTGCAGGAATCACGCATCTGAACATCGGTGGTGGATTAGGAATAGTTTATCGTAAGGAAAGACCTCAGACCGCGGATGATTATGCACGGGCGATACTGCCTTTATTGAAGGATTCAGGGCTTAAAGTGATTTTAGAGCCGGGTAGATTTATTGCCGGAAATGCCGGGATATTGCTGGCTAAAATTACCTATGTAAAAGATACCCCGGCAAAACGTTTTGTTATTGTGGACGCAGCAATGAACGATTTAATACGACCTTCATTTTACGATGCATATCATGAAATTGTACCGGTGAAAGCGGACAAAAAAGAAAAACTTAAAAAAGCAGATGTTGTCGGAGCTATCTGCGAAAGCGGTGATTTTATTGCCAAAGACAGGCGTTTGCCGGAAGCATTAAAACCTGCGGATATTTTAGCGGTAATGAGTGCAGGTGCTTATGGGTTTACAATGTCCAGTAATTATAACAGTCGGCGGCGTGCGGCTGAAGTGTTAGTAAAAGGTAACCGGTATTTTATTATAACAAAGAGAGAGAGTTATGCTGATTTAATACGAAATGAGGTTGTAGCTAAAGTGTAAGGAGTTGTTATGAAAAAGAAGGCTAAACAAAAAAAGCAGGTGAAGCTCAAAAAAGCAAAGAAGAGTCTGCGTCCGAAGAAAGTTGTGAAAAAGGTGATTAAAAAGAAAAAGACTGTTTCTGTGAAAAAGGCAAAACCCAAAAAAGCTAAAGTGGTAAGAAAGAGGAAATTTCAGTTTGCCAAAATGGTTGCGTCGGGAAATGATTTCATTGTATTTGATAACCGTCGCAGTGGATTAAAGAATGGTTCGGAATTGGCTGCAGTGTTATGTAATAGAATAGAAGGTATTGGGGCTGATGGGTTGATTTTCATTGAACAATCCCGAAAGGCAGATTTTAAAATGCGCATTTTTAATTCCGATGGCTCAGAAGCGGAAATGTGCGGGAATGGAATGCGTTGCGCTGCGCTTTTTAAGGGCAAGAAAAATGCCAAAGTTGAGACACTGGCAGGGATGTTAAAGGCTGAACTTAAAAATGATCAGATAAAGGTGAAAATGACACCGCCTAAGAATTTACAGATTAATATGAATATAAATGTGAACGGGCGTTTTTATCCAATCAATATGGTTAATACCGGAGTACCTCATGCAATTTATTTTGTGGAAAACGCGGATGTGGCAAATGTCCGGGTTTTAGGCAGATTGATTCGTTATCACCAGATTTTTCAGCCGGAAGGAACTAATGTAGATTTTGTTGCAGTTACAGACGAGGAAAATCTGAATATTCGAACATATGAGCGTGGTGTGGAAGCCGAGACGCTGGCTTGTGGGACTGGTTCGGTTGCGGCAGCTTTGATTTATCATCATAAGTTTATAACCACAGAAGGCAGCTTTATGATAAACATTCACACAAAAAGCGGTGAAATTGTAAAAGTTTATTTTGATTATCAGAATAATTCTTATGAAAACGTGTGGTTAGAAGGAACGGCAAAGATTGTTTATAAGGGGGAATGTTATGTTTAAAGGTTCAATGGTTGCGATTGTTACCCCGTTTAAAGACGGTAGGCTTGATGAAGATAAACTTAAAGAGTTAGTAGAATTTCATGTTAAAAACAAAACTACTGCCATTGTGCCTTGTGGAACAACCGGTGAGTCAGCAACTTTGTCTCTGGCTGAACATGAGCGGGTGATTGAACTTGTTGTGGAAACTGCGGGTAGAAAAGTCCCGGTTATTGCCGGTACAGGCTCAAATAATACTGCAGAAGCAATTAGGCTGACTAAACATGCAAAGGAAGCTGGTGCAGATGCGGCGTTGTTAATATCACCGTACTATAATAAGCCGACGCAAGAAGGGTTATATTTACATTTTAAAGAAATTGCAGATAATGTGGATATCCCGATTATTCTTTATAATATTGCCGGAAGAACTGCGGTTAATATGCTGCCGGAAACAGTAGCTAGACTTGCGCATGAGTGCAAAAATATTGTTGGGGTAAAAGAGGCTTCAGGTAATCTGGAACAAATGGCGAGGGTAAAGCTGCTTTGTCCTAAGGATTTTGCGTTGATTTCCGGAGATGATGCTTTGATACTGCCGATTTTATCTATCGGCGGTGTGGGTGTGATTTCAGTGGTTGCAAATATTGTACCGCAGGATGTATCAAGGGTGATTACTGAATTTCAAAAAGGAAATATGAAGAAAGCTCAGGAAGCTTATTATAAATTGCTGCCTTTAGTAAAGGCAATGTTTCTGGAGACAAACCCGATTCCGGTTAAGACGGCAATGGGATTATTGGGGATGATAACACCAGAACTTCGTTTACCGCTTTGCGCTTTAAGTGATGCTAATGTGAAAAAACTTAAGCAGGAATTAGCGGCATATGGGATATTGAAGGGGAAGAAGAAATGACTAGTATAGCGATAACCGGTGCTTGCGGAAAAATGGGCAAGCGGATTAGGGATTTGGCAAATGCTGATGCGGATGTGCAGGTATCAGCTTTGCTGGAACAAGCAGGACACCCGGAGATTAATTTGAAGATAGATGAAGTGTTATTAAGCAGTGATGCGAGTGTGATTGATAATGCTGAGGTGGTAATTGATTTTACTGCACCTGTGTCCACAGTGGCGCTTTTAGAAACTGCTTTGCAGTATAAAAAAGGGGTGGTCATCGGAACTACGGGGTTAAGTCCGGAACAAATACAAGTGATTCAAGATGCATCATCACAGATTCCGATTGTGTTTGCGCCTAATATGTCGGTAGGTGTAAATTTCTTATTTCGTTTAGTAAAAGAAGCTGCGGCAAAATTGAAAGATTATGAGATTGCAATTACCGAAGCGCATCATGTTCATAAAAAGGATGCTCCCAGCGGAACAGCTAAGCTTCTGGCGCAAATAATCGAAGCAGAGGCAGATAAGAAAGTGGATGATATAAAGGCAATCCGGGAAGGTGAGATCATTGGAGATCATGAGGTAAGATTTGAAAGTGATCTGGATACGATTGTACTCAGTCATTCTGCTAAAACACGTGATATTTTTGCTAAAGGTGCGATAGATGCGGCGAAATGGTTAGCAAACCGTGCTCCTGGATTATATAGTATGCAGGATGTTTTAGGTAAGTGATAAGTGACAGGTTATAAATGCTAAATTTTAGGTTTTTTACTTGTAATTTGTCATTTGTAATTTGTAACTTTTAAAGAAAGGATGAAACAAGTATATGGATATAAAGACAGCTGATTCATTAAAAAAACTACCACCGTATCTTTTCGTGGAAATTGACAAAGCAAAAAGAATTGCAAGAAAAGCAGGTAAAGATTTAATAGATTTAGGAATAGGGGATCCGGATACTCCGACACCTAAACATATTATAGATGCTTTAAATAAAGCGGTAAAAATCCCGGCAAATCATAAATACGCTATGGACGCGGGCATGCCTGTTTTGCGTCAGGAAATTGCCAGATGGTATAAGAACAGGTTTAAAGTATCTTTAAACCCCGATACGGAAATATTACCTGTTTTGGGTTCTAAAGAAGCGATTGCCCATACCCCATTCGCATTTTTAAATAGAGGCGATGTTACGCTAGTGCCTGATCCGGGTTATCCTCCATATAATAATGCTACAATTTTAGCCGGAGGAAAACCATATAAGATGCCTTTATTGGAAGAAAACGCGTTTTTGCCGGATCTTAAAAAAATTCCAGCTTCGATTTTAAAAAAAGCAAAGCTTATGTTTCTTAATTATCCCAATAATCCTACTGCAGCATTAGCTCCGAAGAGTTTTTTAAAAGATGTAGTAAAATTTGCTAAAAAACATAAAATTATCATATGCTTTGATATGGCTTATTCGGAGATGTGTTATGATAATTATCGTTCTCCGGGAATTTTGCAGATAAGCGGAGCTAAAGAAGTAGCGGTTGAATTTCATTCTCTTTCTAAGACATTTAATATGACTGGGTGGAGAATTGGCTGGGTTTGCGGGAATAAAGATATTGTAGCTGGAATTGCAAAGATTAAATCTAATATGGATTCCGGCATTTTTCAAGCGGTACAGTTGGCTGGAATGGCAGCTTTGAAAAGCAATACTTCTTTTTATAAAAATATGGCTAGGATATACGAAGAACGCCGCGATATTTTAGTAAGTGGATTAGAAAAGATCGGATTTTCTATAAATAAGCCCAAGGCAACTTTTTATATTTGGACAAAAATCCCAAAAGGGAAAAACTCTATGAAATTCGCTAATGAATTGATGCAAAAGGCGGATATTGTAGCTACCCCGGGAGTTGGATTTGGTAAGTTTGGGGAAGGGTATATCAGGTTTGCTTTAACTCAAAATAAAACCAGAATGAAAGAAGCAGTAAAGCGTTTATCTTCTTTATGAATCAGAAATGGCGAAAAGTTTATTTAGGTATCGGCTCTAATCTGGGTAACAGAAAAGACAATATCGAGATTGTACTTTCCTGCCTGTCAGTAAAAAAAGAAATTCGAATTGCTAAAATTTCTCCTTTGTATGAGACCACCCCAGTTGGTGGTCCACCGCAGGATATGTTCTTAAACGGAGTGCTCTGCATCGAAACTACAGCTGCGCCGTTTAATCTATTGCAGACTTTAAAAGCAATAGAACAGGATATGGGTCGTAAGCAACAAAAAATCAAATGGAGCCCCCGGATCATTGATCTGGATATCCTTTTTTATGAAGAATTTTTTATAGTGATGGAGGGGTTGGTTATTCCTCATCCTTTATTGCATAGACGTATGTTTGTTTTACAGCCTTTGGCAGACATTGCGCCTGGGCAGAAACATCCGCTATTTAAAAAAACTGTCCAAAAACTTTACAATGAGTTAATAGAAAAAAATGAAACTAATTAAAAGTATTACTTCAATGCAGAAAATCAGTAGAATATTAAGGAAAAATAGAAAGACTATTGGGTTTGTTCCGACTATGGGTTATTTGCATGAAGGACATCTTTCCTTAGTTAAGCGTGCGGTTCGTGATTGCGATATTACGGTGATGAGTATTTATGTAAATCCTCTGCAGTTTGGGCCGAGTGAAGATTTCAAGTCCTATCCACGTGATTTAAAAAGAGATATGTCTTTGGCAAAAAGTGCTGGGGCCGATTATATTTTTTTACCTTCGAATAAACAGATGTATCCATCTCAATGTCTTACAAGTGTTGAAGTTACGGGTATTTCTAGGGTTTTGTGCGGGGTTTCTCGCCCGGGACATTTTAAGGGTGTAACTACAGTGGTAGCAAAGCTTTTTAATGTTGTATCACCGGATATGGCGTATTTTGGGCAGAAAGATGCTCAACAATCGATTTTAATCCAAAAGATGGTTAAGGATCTTAATTTACCTCTTAAAGTAAAGGTGCTTCCTATTATAAGGGAATCTGACGGGTTAGCGATGAGTTCGCGTAATGCATACTTAACTTCTGCTCAGAGGAAGGTGGCGGTGTTGTTGTATAAATCGCTACAGCAAGCTAAAGCTCAAATTAGTCAGGGAGAGCGAAATCCCCGTAAAATTGTTCAGAGAATGAAAAGATTGATATCTGAGTCGAAATTTGCTACAATAGACTACATTAATATCGTCGATGCCGACGATCTGTCCGAGAAGAAAAAAATCAAAGGTAGAGTGTTAATAGCATTAGCGGTTTTTATTGGTAAGGTTAGATTGATCGATAATGTGATCATAAGAGTTTAGGAGTTATAAATGCTACGTATAATGTGCAAGTCAAAAATTCATAGAGCAACAGTAACAGATGCTAATTTGCAGTATATGGGAAGCATCACGATTGATAAAGAATTATTAGATGTCGCGGATATTTATCCGAACGAGCGGGTGCAAGTTGTAAATCTGAATAATGGGGCACGAGTTGAGACCTATGTCTTTGAAGGAGAACCTGGTTCAGGTGTGATTTGTATGAATGGTGCAGCTGCAAGATGGGCAGAGCAGGGAGATAAAGTTATTATAATTGCTTATGGTTTGTTTGATTCTGATGAGGCTAAGAATTGTAGTCCAAAAGTGATTTTTGTTGATGATAAAAATAAAGTAACTGATGGCAAGGGAAGAGAATGATTAAAGTTGGCATTATTGGTTGTGGAACAATTGGTTCTTATTTGATAAATACAATAATAAAAAAGTATAAAAAGAATGTTTGTGTTGTCGGAGTTTGTGAAATCCAGAAAGAGAAGCTGGATTCGTTAAATCGCTCCCGCAAAGTAAAAATTAAAAACTATCCGCTTGATTCTCTAATAAAAAAGTCAGATTTAGTTATTGAAGCTGCTTCTGGGGCAATTGCTGCAAAAGTTGTTGCCCGGGCGGTATTTTTCGGAAAAGATGTTATGATTATGAGTGTCGGAGGACTTCTGAAGAATCCACAATTATTTAAAAAGGTTAAAAAAAGAAAAATTAAACTTTATATTCCCAGTGGTGCGATTGCCGGATTAGATGCAGTAAAAGCAGCACGCATGGGAAAGATTAAAAGTGTTACGCTTACGACGAAGAAGCCAATAGCCGGACTTAGGGGGGCTGAATATCTTCAAAAGAAAAAAATAGACTTAACGAAGATAAAAAAAGAGAGAGTTGTATTTAATGGAACGGCACTTGAAGCTGTTGCAGGGTTCCCTAAAAACATTAATGTAGCAGCTGTTTTAAGCCTGGCTGGGATTGGAGCCGGAAAAACCCGGGTTTGTATCATTGCATCACGGCTGACAAAAAGAAATTCACATACTATTGCAATTGAGGGAGATTTTGGTAAAATAGTATGTTGCACGGAGAATGTGCCGTCAAAGCTAAATCCAAAGACAAGCCAGATGGCAATCTTATCAGCTTTGGCGACATTAGACGGAATACTTGATAACGTACGGATTGGTAATTAAAGTAATTATGAATTGTAACAATCATGAACGAAATATGCAGGTATGTAATTGTAGTTATGAACCTTGTTCACGCAAAGGAAAATGTTGTGAATGCCTTCACTATCATCGTAAGATGAATGAACTTCCTGCGTGTTTTTTTAATAATAAGGTTGAGAGTACATACGACCGATCGATTCAGCGCTTTATTAAAACACAGTAAAACGGTCGTTAAAAATTTAATTTCGGAAGGGAGGTGACAACATGGCAGAAAAAGTGACAAAAGCTGGTGTGAAGAGAGAAAAAGGGTATCTCTATTATTTGGACAAACAAGGAGATGTCTCCAGAGCTAAGATGGCAAGAGGCGGTAAGAAGGGCGGAAAGCCGGAAAAGGTGAATAAAGTAGGTGTAGCCAGAGAAGAAGGCTTTTTGTATTTCATCGATAAGGAAGGTGACGTTTCCAGAGCTAAAATGGCAAGACGTAAAAAGAAAAAATAAAATATAGATATTAGATAAACGAGGGGTCGGGATATTTCTCCGAGCCTTCAGAGAAATAATATTGGCCCCTGTGAAGATATCTTCGCGGGGGCTCAATAGTCATTATAAATAAATTTTAAAGAAGGCTGTAGGGGCGAACCCCCGCCATGGCGGGACAGGCTTGTGTCCGCCCGTGACAAAAAAACGTAAAGTGAAAGGAGCAGATTCATATGTCAGATGAAGTAAAAAAAGAGGAATCGCAAGAGGGAAAACAGGAACAACCGGTCGAAGCACAACCTGAGGAAAAGCAGCCGGAACAAGCAGAAGCTAAGGCAGAAGAGACTCCGGAAGCAAAGCCAGAAGTTGCTGCAGTAGAAGAAAAAGTAGAAGCTAAAGCGGAAGAGGCTCCAGAAGCAAAGCCGGAAGAAGTTGCTGTTGTAGAGGAAAAAGTAGAAGCTAAGGTAGAAGAGACTCCAGGAGCAAAGCCGGAAGTTGCTGTTGTAGAGGAAAAAGCAGAAGAGGAAAAGAAGGATAAAACTCCTTCTAAAGTAGAAATTCCGAAGAATTGTGGATCCTGTAAGAAGCCCGTAGAAAAGATTCGTTACTATCGGAACATGCAGTTTTTCTGTAATACCAAATGCTGGAAAAATTTCAAGAAGAAACAAGCGGAAGATAAAAAGAAAGCAGAAGAAGAAAAGCAGCAGAAAGAAGCTGCATAGAATTAACTTTATGGAAAGTATTCTTATTGTTTTGCTATTTATTGTAATTGTAGCTGTGGTGCTTTTGTATTTAAAGCTTCAGCAGAAGCGTACAAAAGGCGACGCATTAGGTCTTATGCAGCAACAGATGGATAGTATGCGTCAGCAGGTAAATCAGCAATTAGGTGATCTTAATAACAGTATAAATCAGAATTTGCAGGCAGTAACTAAGCAGATGCTTTCTTCTCAGCAGACAGTTGGAGACAGGCTTGATAGCGCGACCCGAGTGGTTGGGCAGGTGCAGAAAGATCTAGTATCTTTGTCCGAAGCAACACAACGCGTTTTTGAAGTAGGAAAAGATATCTCGGGATTGCAGGATATTTTGAAAGCACCTAAACTGCGTGGTGGGTTAGGAGAGTTGTTTCTGGAAGATATCTTGCGGCAGATTTTGCCGACGGCCAACTTTGACTTACAGTATAAGTTTAAGAACGGTGATACGGTAGATGCAATTATTCGTTTGGGGCAGGGGCTTGTTAGTGTAGATTCAAAGTTTCCTTTAGAAAATTTTTGCCGGATTATGAGTGGAACAAGCGAAGAAGAAAAGCAAAAAGCTCGCAGGACTTTTAAAAGCGACGTTAAGAAACATATAGATAGTATTGCCGAAAAATATATTGTTCCGGATGAGGGAACGTTTGATTTTGCGCTGATGTATATTATGGCGGAAAATGTATATTATGAGATGATTATAAAAGAAGATTCCGATAGTGAACGCAGTCTTAGCGCTTATGCTTTGACAAAAAAAGTTATTCCCGTTAGCCCGAATTCTTTTTATGCGTATTTACAGGCGATTGTCTTAGGTCTAAAAGGATTAAGAGTCGAGAAGAATGTGGAAGAAATCATTCGCTATTTATCGCGGTTGAGTTCTGATATGCAGCATTTCCGAAAAGATTTTGACGTAATTGGCCGGCACATTGTTAATATTAAGAACAAATATGATGAAGCAGACAAAAAGATTGTTAACTTTGAAGAAAAACTTTTAACTGTTTGCAGTGTGGATAAGCAAGATAACCTTTTAGGTGATAATGATGAAAAATAACCATGAAGAAAGAAGAAGCCATCCTCGTTTTATTTCTACTTTGCCGTTAGAAATCAGCACCCCTGATTTTAATTTTCAGACGAGGACTACGAATCTGAGTTGTTCTGGAATTCTCTGCGAAATAGATCGGTTTATTCCGGTGCAGACTAAGTTAAATGTGACGATGCGTCTTTCATTAGTTGTTGATGATCATAAGATAAAAAAATCAGTAAGTTGTCCGGCTATAGTAAGCCGGATAGATCCTGCTGAGCAAAAAGATATTGGAAATTATAATGTTGGCATTGTTTTTTTGCATATTGAGGGAAAAGACAAGGAGTTTATTTTACAGTTTATTCGTCAGAAGAATTTAAAAGAAGCGAAAGAGTTGAAACGTTTGTATTTGCAATTAAAAGAAATGGCTGGACGCTTAGTGGAATTAGAAGAATGTCATCCTACTGCAGAACATTTTCGCAAGGTTATTAGCGGTGCAATTATGGAACTTGATGCAGCGGCACATATTCTGGATTATGAAATAAACGAATTAAAAAATTTGGAGTAATTTGAGTATGGAAAACAATAATAATAGGTTAGAAAGAAGAGCTTATGAACGATTTGATGTTGGTCTTGAGTTCAAACTTAAGGGTATTGATTTTCATCTGACTGCGGAAACAAAGAATTTAAGCGGTTCCGGGCTTTATTGCCAGGTGGATCGATTTATTCCGATGATGACCAAGTTGGCCTTAACAATGTTTGTTCCGGGAATTAATAATGGAGAAAAAGCAGAAAAAGAGATCAACTGTGTAGCTGTAGTAATTAGAATTATGCCGGAAACAGAACAAGAGTCTTTAGATCGTTATAATATAGGTCTTTTTTTTATAGAAATTGCAGATAAAGATAGGGATTGGCTATTGACCTATATGCGTCAGGCTTTTTGTGCGGGAAATAATTGATATATTGCGCCTGTCCCGAAAGAAGTGCATCTTTAGAGGATTTCTTCGGGATGCCGAAGAGTTTCAGAAGTAAGTTTCTACATTCGGCATAGCTCAAAATTAGTAACAAAGCATGATAAAGAAAGTTATTGTTACAATGCGCCTGTAGCTCAATTGGATAGAGCACTAGTCTTCGGAACTAGGGGTTGGGGGTTCGAGTCTTCCCGGGCGCGCCAATCGAAGGGCAGATAAATTGACTTTAAGTTTATTTTTTGTTATAATTTAGACTTCTAAAGTTAGAACATCAGGAGTAATGGGCCGTTAGCTCAATCGGCAGAGCATCTGACTCTTAATCAGGGGGTTGAAGGTTCGATTCCTTCACGGCCCACCATTCGACTCGACGCTAAAGCGTCTCGCTCATGGTAAACCAGAGAGAGTGGCGAAGAGTGATAGAAAGACTGTATTGACGGGCGGACGTGGCGGAATTGGCATACGCGTGCGGCTTAGGACCGTATCCCTCACGGGATGAGAGTTCGACTCTCTCCGTCCGCACCATTCGACTCGAATGCAAAGTCGATAAATATTTATATAGAATTTTAGCAAATATGCGGCGGTAATTCAGTGGTAGAATGTCTGCTTGCCAAGCAGAATGTCGTGGGTTCGACCCCCATCCGCCGCTCCAAAATTGTACCCCTCTAAATGGGGGGCGAAGCAAGCTGAACGCCGAGCAGATGCGAGGATCAGCGAGCAGGACTGCGAGCGGCAGTGAAGCGGGTGGGCCTGCGCAGTCCCGAATAGGACATTTGGGATGTAGTAGGCGACCCCCATCCGCCGCTCTATTTTTTCCTCTAAGTTCTAATAAAACCAGAAAGTGAGTGAGTATTTGTGAAAGTTAAAGTCAAAAATGCAGAAAAATGTCAGAAAGTTTTAGAAATTGAAGTTCCAAAAGAAACAGTGCAGGCTGAATTCGACACTTATTATAACGAAGTACGCAAAACAGCCCAAGTTCCCGGATTTAGAAAAGGGAAAGCACCACGTAAAATCCTGGAAGAATATTATGCTGGGAAAGCTTATGAACAAGTGTTGTCTGATCTTGTGAATAATCATTATCGAAAAGCCATAGAAAAAGAAAATATTGATACCGTAAGTATGCCGGAAGTTTCTGATGTAGATTTGAATAAAGACGGAAATCTTACGTTTAAGAGTAAGGTTAATATCCGCCCGCAGTTTAGTTTAAAAGGATATAAGGGGCTAAAGATTAAAAAAGACTCGGTGGAGGTCACTGAAGAGGAAGTTACTAAGGTTCTTAGCTATTTGCAAGATCGTTATGCGCAGTTTTTACCGATAGAAGGCAGGGCTACGAAGCAGGACGATTATATTATCTGTGACTATAGTTATGAAGTAGAAGGAAAGACTATAGAAAAAAAAGATAAAGCATGGTTCTGGTTAGATAAAGAGATGTTTATCCCGGGGCTTTCGAAAGAACTTCAGGGAGTAAATGCCGGTGATACAAAAGAGTTTGAACTTACTTTGCCGGAAAATTTTCGTCCAGAAGAAGTTGCTAAGAAAAAGGCTAAATTTAAAGTTGTTGTTAACGAAATAAAAGAAAAAAAACAACCGGAATTAAATGATGAATTTGCTAAAACAGCTGGAAAAAAATCTGTTGATGAGTTGAAACAGCATATAAAAGATGATTTAGTCAGAGAAAAAGAAGCACAAGCAAAGCAGACTTTAAAGGCGCAGATAGTAGATGAATTGATAAAAGCAATGCCGATCGATGTGCCTCAGGAATTGGTGGACAAAAGAGATAAATTATTGAGAGATACAGCTAGCCAGAAATTAAAACAACAGGGATTGGATGTTCAGCAAATTGAGCAAGAAGAAAAGAAGCTGGGGGATTATTTTCCTCAGGAAGCTTTGAAACAGATCAGAATATTTTTCATTCTTGAAGAAATAGCTGCGAAAGAAAAAATTACTGTTACCGAAAAAGAGATGGAAGAAAGAATCGAGACTATTGCAAAGTCTTACGGACATACCAAAGAAGAAGTTTTGAAGTATTTTTCTGAGAAAAATATGTTGGAAAGTATACATTGGGAAATATGGGAAGAGAAAGTGATTTCTTTTCTTGTCGATAATGCTAATGTTCAGGGAGTTACTGCGAAATCTTAACCAAGGGGGAGTTATGAAAGAAACGAATCAGATGTTGGTTCCGATGGTAGTAGAGCAGACGAATCGTGGGGAACGTGCATACGATATTTATTCACGTTTATTAAAAGACAGAATTATTTTTATTGGTACAGCTATTGATGATATGGTTTCTAATCTGGTAATTGCACAGATGTTGTTTTTGCAGATGGAAGATCCTGATAAAGATATAAATATTTATATTAATTCTCCGGGAGGGGTGGTTACCGCAGGTTTAGCTATTTATGACACAATGCAGTTTGTAAAATGCGATGTTAATACTTATTGTGTTGGGCAGGCGGCAAGTATGGGAGCAGTTCTTTTAGCAGCTGGAACAAAAGGTAAAAGATTTGTTCTTCCTAATGCGCGAGTTATGATTCATCAGCCTTGGGGAGGTGCTCAGGGAGCTGCATCTGATATTAGTATCCAAGCACAGGAAATCCTGAAGATGCGCGATAACTTAAACAAAATATTAAGCAAGCATACCGGACAACCGGTAGAAAAAATAGCCAAAGATACAGATAGAGATTTCTTTATGTCCGCTAAAGAATCAGTAGAGTATGGGATTATTGACACTGTAATTGGAATTGAGCCCGAGAAGAAGAAAAAGTAAGAAAGGGTTTTACCGGAATGAAGAAAACATCTCTATTGACTCCGGGGCCGACTCCAGTACCCCCGCGGGTTTTACTCGCTATGGCTGCTCCGATAATACATCATCGCACGCCGCAGTTCAGAGCAATTCTAAAAGAGATGTATGAGAATCTTCAATATGTGTTCCAGACGTCGAATCCTGTATTTCCCTTAGCATGTTCGGGAACCGGTGCAATGGAAGCGACAGTTGCTAACCTACTTTCTCCGGGTGATAAAGCGATATGTGTGCAAGGCGGAAAATTTGCTGAACGCTGGTCAGAAATATGCAAAGTTTATGGAATTAATACCGTACTTATAGATGTGGAATGGGGTGATATCGTATCTCCCGGGGTGATTGCCAAGACATTAGAAGAGAATGAAGATGCTAAAGTTGTATTTACTACACTTTGTGAGACCTCAACCGGAGTGGTAACTGATATAGCGGCGATTGCTCAAGTTTTGAAGGGCAAAGATACTGTTTTAGTCACAGATGCGATCAGTGCTTTAGGGGGCATGGAATTACAGACTGATAAATGGGGGATAGATGTTGTTGTTGCCGGATCACAAAAAGGACTTATGACTCCGCCGGGATTGGGGTTGTGTTCAGTAAGTGAAAAAGCTTGGAAACTTGTAGAAGATTCAAACTCTCCCAGGTATTATTTTGATTTCAGAATAGCCAGAAAGGCTTATGATAAATCCAATACTCCGTATACTTCAGCAATTACCTTATGTATAGGTTTAAATGAAGCATTGCGGATGATTAGAGAAGAGACTTTGGAAAAAGTATTGCAGCGACATGAGCAGTTAGCTGTGGCGGTTCGTGCCGCAATGCAGGCGCTTGGTTTAAAACTTTTTGCTAAATATCCGGCGAATGTAGTAACTGCTGTTTGTGTTCCGGAAGGGATAGATGGAGTAGAGTTGGTCAAGGTGATGCGAGATGCTTACGGGGTTAGTATTGCGGGTGGCCAGGCTCAGCTTGAAGGTAAGATATTCAGAATCGGACAGCTTGGATTTATGAACGAATTTGATATTATTACCGGAATTAGCTGTTTAGAAATTGTCCTTAAAAAAATGGGATATAAGTTTGAAGCAGGTAAAGGTGTTGGAGCTGCCGAGGAAATATTTAAAGAGGTATGTGTAGAATGAGAATTTTAGTAACTGATCCTTTAGCAGAAGAAGGAATGAAAGTTTTAAAAGAAAATGGTCTTTCGGTTGATTTGAAACCTAAATTGCCTTTGGAAAAATTAAAAGAGATAATTGGTGAATATGAAGCATTAATTGTAAGAAGTGGAACAACGGCAACTGCGGAAATAATTAATGAGGCTAAAAACTTAAAGGTGATTGGCCGGGCTGGGGTGGGTGTGGATAATGTGGATATTGATGCTGCAACCACTCAAGGTATTGTGGTTATGAACACTCCTGGCGGTAATACAATATCAACAGCAGAACACACTGTAAGTATGATGCTTGCTTTAAATAGAAATATTCCTCAGGCAAATGTTTCCTTGAAAAATGGGGAGTGGAATCGCAAGAAATTCCAGGGCAAGGAATTACTAAAAAAAACTCTGGGTATAATAGGGTTGGGCAGAATTGGTTTTGAAGTTGCAAAGAGGGCTCAGTCTTTTGGGATGAGGACTATTGCCTATGATCCGTTTCTTTCGACAAAGAAAGCTCAGCAGGCAGATATAGAACTTCTAGAGTTAAAAGAATTGTTTAGCCGGGCTGACTATATTACTGTACATACTCCCTTGACAGATGAAACCCGGCATATGATTGGCAAAAAAGAATTTAGCCAAATGAAAAAAGGGGTAAAGATTCTTAATTGTGCGCGTGGTGGTATTGTGGATGAAAAAGCATTATATGAAGCAATACAGGAAGGGATTGTTTCCGGAGCAGCTTTGGATGTGTTTGAACAGGAACCTCCTAAAGATAATGATTTGGTCGGTCTTGATTGCGTGATTGCTACTCCTCATCTTGGGGCTGCAACTGAAGAAGCTCAGGTTAATGTAGCTATAGAAATTGCTCAGCAGGTAACAGATATGCTCAAGGGGAAAGGGATTAGAAATGCTGTTAACTTTCCTTGTATAGAAGGTGAAACACGAGCGATTATTGAACCCTATATAAGGTTGGCAGAAAAGTTAGGAACATTACAAGGACAGATTATTACTGGACATATTAATAAGGTCAGTATAAAATATGGAGGGGAGATTGTAAATCAAGAGGTTGCACCCATAACCATAGCTTTGATAAAGGGATTGCTATCTCCGATATTACAAGAATCTGTGAATTTTGTTAATGCTTCGTTGATTGCCAAGGAGCGTGGAATTTCAGTAAGTGAAACCAAAATACTTGAGACAGAAGAATTTGCTAACCTTATAAATGTTGAGGTAGAAACGAATAAAGGCAAAACTGCTGTTGCCGGGACATTGTTTTCAAAGCATAATCCGCGGATAGTTAAAATAAACGAATTTTATATAGATGCAATTCCGGAAGGGGTAATAATTGTTACCCATAACCATGATAAACCGGGCATTGTTGGAGAAATCGGTACTATTTTAGGTGAGAACAATATTAATATTGCGGCCATGAATTTTGGCCGGAGCTGCCCCGGTGGCGAGTCTTTGATTATTCTTAACGTGGATAGTGATGTTCCCGGGGAAGTTTTAGAAAAAATTAAACAAAGTGAAAATGTGTTGGATATCAAACTCATAAAACTTTAACCCAAATTTTGGGTTAGAACCTAAAAAACTATGGGGTGAAGGATGAAATGTAAACTGTTTTATTTTATCGCGGTGCTGTTAGGAATAATACTTATTCCTGTGGTTTCCCAAGCAGAACCAACGATCATTAAGGATATCAACATTGATACGGATGGACAGGTTGTAAAGATTTCTATTATTTCAAACCAGTCTTTTCAGGTAGAAAGTTTTAAAAACGAAGAAGATACGGCTAGTTATATAGTGGTTGATTTTCTAGGTACTGTATATACAGATCTTCCCTCGGTTATTAAGGTTGATACCGAGACAGTCGGAAAAATAAATCTTGTGCGGGGAGATGCCGGGCAGATAACTGTAGCGGGAAAAGATTATCGTACTTTAGATTTTTTAGCGATCATGTTGGAGATTGCAGCGGATTATAATATTGTCCAAGAAGAGACAATATCAAAACTGAATGTTGCTCCGGTTGGTTCTCTGACAAAACAAAAAGCAGTTGCCTTAGAGCCGCCGATTGTAGTGGCTAAAGTAAAAAAAACAAATATCCAGCCAAAAAAAGAAATTATTAAGAAAAAAGAATTTTATGAATCGCCACGTAAGAAAATAAGGAAGAAAAAAGTCAGCAGGAAAAAGACGAAAAAGAAAAAAACAATAAAAAAAGCCAAGTCTTCTAGAAAGGCTAAGCGTACGCGTGTAACAGACGATGATTTGATTAATAGAATAGTAGAGGAAACAGTTAAGGAAAAAGAAGCAGCTAATGCTCAGATAGAGGAATTAACTACGCAGTTGCATAAGATGCAGGATGAGCTGAATATTTCTAAGACTGAACAGGCTGAACTGGAAAACCGGATCAATGCAATAATATCTAAACTGGATAATTTAAATGATGCTTTAACCGAAGGAATTCGTAAACGTCGTGAGCTGGGAGAACAGGTTGATGATCTGGTTTCCAAGCGGAAGATATATTTAGAAGCAAAGAAAAGATTTGAGTCTTTGCAGGAACAGTTTGCGGAGATAAATGATAAGGTAGAGGTATTGAACGAGGATATCGGAGTTGTTAAAACAGACTTAGATGATGCGCTGGTTGAAGAGAAAAAACTCGAGAAAGAATTTGACGCAGCAGATAAGGGATATGAGGATATTAAAACAGAGTATGATGACAAATTCAAACAGAAGAAAACAGTAGCTGATAAAGTTTCTGTTTTAAATGAGCAGATCGCAAAGTTGAAAAAACAACTTGGTGACGCATCTGCGAAAAAAGACAGACTTTCAAATCAATTGAAAAACTTAGAAAGCAAACGCAGGTATAACGAAATTGAACGTATGCGGATAAAAGAAAAGTTAGTTGATAAAAAAGCGCAGACTGCAGATCTTTCCCAAAAGCACATGTTGTTCAAACAGGATTTAAGTGCAGCTGTGATAGAACAAGATAAGACGGACAATCTTTATAGAGATGCGGAGTTTGACTACGAGAAGATACGTTCGGAATTAGAGTCATTTTTAGAGAACTAATATATTTACTAATTAAATAAATCGATAGTGGAAAGGATGGTGAATCCATGAGGAAACGATTTGCCCGGTTATTAATATTTACCGTAGTTATCTTATGTGGATATTGTAATGTGCAACTTTTTGCTGAGCCGGTTATAATGACAGAAGTGGAGATAACCGAGGGCAGTGATGCAGTCAAGATGTTGTTTTCGACCAATAAATCGATTCCAATTGAATGTTATGATTTGAGCACTCCGCCACAAATCATTATTGATTTCATGGGAGAAATATACACTGATGGTGCTGAGATAATAACGGTTGATAAGGGAGCGGTTAAACAGATACGCATTATTAAAGGGACCCGGGATTCTCAAACTCTGGACAAATCTTATTATTCCATGGATTTTTTAATTGTTGATCTTAAAGAGCCTTTACGATATGACTTTAGTCAGGGGCTTACTACCGCGATTTTGGTTATATCAAAGCCGGGTAAAATGGTAACAGCGAGTATTCCCAGTACCAAGGTATCAATGTCCGAGGTTGAAGTTAAGGCGGAGATTCCTGTAGAAAAAGTAGAG
The DNA here is from genome assembly GCA_024231215.1 of PVC group bacterium. Classification (GTDB taxonomy): domain Bacteria; phylum Omnitrophota; class Gorgyraeia; order B26-G9; family B26-G9; genus JAAEQR01. Next base: position 407,929 of record JAAEQR010000195.1, read on the forward strand.
ATAGAAGAAAAGCCAGAGCCGGTGGTTATTGCCAAGAAGGCTGATCCAGTGCAGCTTGAAGAAAAAGAATATGATATGCCGGCACCTATTCCTGCGGCTGCTCCGATGCCAAGGGCGAAAGAGGACGGAAAAGTTAAAAAAGGAGCGAAAGCTGTTGGACGTGGTATAGCTGGTGTAGGTAAGGGGATAAAGAATTTTTTCTTTGGGAATAAAAAGAAAAAAGATGCAAAAAAAGAAGATCTGAAGAAAAAAGAGGAAGAGAAAAAAGAGGAAGAGAAAAAAGAGGTAAAAAAGAACAAAAGAAGAAAGAAAAAAGAAGTAAAACCGCAAAAGAAAAAGACTGTAAAGAAAAAAACCGAGAAGAAAAAGGAAATAGCGCGTAAGAAAAAATCTCCAGCCAAGAAGAAAATTAACACTAAGAAATTTAAAACAGCTTTATCTCGAGCTGAAAAAAAGCTGAAAGCAGCGAAAAAGGAATATGAAGAATGTAAAGCAGAGACCGAACGCCTTGAACGGAAGCTTGCGGATACAAAAAAAGAATTAACTCAGGCTAAACAGGATCAGAAAAATAATAATAAAAATATACCTGTAACTAGAAAGAAAAAAGAAAAGGCTGAACGTGAATTTGAAAAAAGTTTAAAGGATGCTGAATCGGCAAAGAATAAAGCCAATGCTATCTGGGTGGAATATTCACGATCTAAAGAGGAGCTGAGTTTGCTATTAGAAAAAAATGCCAAGAAACAATTTATTGCGGATAAACAGAAAAGGTATGATAAGAAAAAGAACGAGTTAGAAGCGGCAATAAAGAGTGCTGAGGCAGCAAAATCAGAGAGTAATAAGAAACTTGACAAATACACTTTGGCTAAGGAAAACCTAGAGAAACTGTTGAGTAGTTCTAAGCCCTCTGAGCAGAAATTGAATTTATTGCAGAGTAAATATGAGGTAACCGAAGAGGAACTTACTATTGCAAGACAGAAAATGAATAATGCGCAGCAAAAATTATCCGAAGCAGAGAGATTTTATAAAAAATGTGAATTAGAAAAATCGGACGCAGAATACAGAGCATCAATGATGAAAATGGATGCAACCATGGGAGCGGATAAGTCTGCAATTGAAGCAGCACCTGTTTATGTAGAAGTAGAATCGAAATATGATGCCCGGGAAGCTAGAAAAGCTGAGCTGGCTAAGAAAAAAGAAGAAAAGCGAAAAGCTAAAGAGGCTAAAATAGCAAAGCTGGCAAGAAAACGCGAGGAAGTTAGGAAGAAAAAGAAAGAGAGAAAGGCAGAATTGGCCAGGAAAAAAGAAGAAAAGCGAAAAGCTAAAAAGGCTAAGAAAGCAGAATTGGCAGAGGCCAGAGAAGAGGAAAGAAAGGCCGAAGCAGCTAAGAGAATGGGGGCAGTTAGAAAGAGTGAAGAGCAAAAACAAGCAGAAGAAGCAGAACGAATTGAACAGGCTAAGCTGGCTGCGCAGGAAGCAGCATTGCAAAAACTGATGGCTCAAAACAAAGATGCATCAGTTATCGCAGAGGAAACTAAGGTTGAAGAAGTAAAACCAGTTATAGTGAAACCCAAACGGAGAAAAAAGTCTAATTTAGGGACAACTCCTAAAGTAGCTAAACAAAAATCATCGAAAGAAGAAGTTCTTAAAGCTGCAGTAGAATTGCGTAATGCCGGACTTGAAATGCAGAGGAACGGGAATATGGACGGAGCGATGAGGTTTTATCAGAAGGCATTGATGAGTGATCCCCAATACGCTACTGTGTATAATGATTTAGGAATACTATATGAGCAAAAAGGATTGGATGATAAGGCCAAAATGGAATACATTAAGGCTTTAAAAATTAATTCGCATTATATAAAAGCACATAGTAATTTGGCGCTTTTATATGAAAAATTGGGAGATGATAAGAAAGCTTATTATCATTGGAAACAGAGGGCAGAGTTGGGAGATCCCAACGATCCCTGGACAAATAAAGCTGCAGAAAAACTTAAAGAAATTGAGCAGAGAAAGTGAGATCATGTCTAATTTAGTTATTGTTGGTGCCCAGTGGGGAGACGAGGGCAAAGGTAAAATCATTGATATTCTCTCCAAAGATGCTGATTATGTTGTAAGATATCAAGGGGGTAATAACGCGGGGCATACAGTTGTGGTGGGGAAGGAAGAAATAATTTTACATCTTATCCCTTCGGGAGTTTTGCACAAAAACAAGGTATGTATAATTGGTAATGGTGTGGTTATAGATCCGGAAGCATTGCTGGCGGAGGTTTCATATTTAAAAGCTAAGAAGATAAATGTTAATAATAGTCTTCGTATAAGTGATTCTGCACATGTTATTTTCCCCTACCATAAGATATTGGATAAGTTAAGAGAGGAAAAGTTTAGAAAAACAAAGATAGGTACTACCGGCAGGGGGATTGGTCCTTGTTACACAGATAAGCTTTCCCGGGGAGGTATCCGGATTGCAGATCTTCTTAATAAGCGTATATTTAAAGAAAAATTAGAAGCTAATATAGAAGAGAAAAATGCTATTTTTACTAAAGTGTATAACTATAAAAGGTATTCTTTTAAAGATATATATGCGCAGTATTTAAAATATGCAAAAAAAATAAAGCCGTATGTTTGTAATTGTTCGGTAGTTTTAAATGAAGCAATTAGTAAACGTAAAAATATTCTTTTCGAGGGAGCTCAAGGGACACTTTTAGATGTAGATCATGGAACATATCCATTTGTCACATCTTCTAATTCTACAGCCGGCGGAGCATGTGTTGGTAGTGGTATTGGGCCGACAAAAATAGATAAGGTTATAGGGATCGTAAAGGCTTATACTACACGTGTGGGAGAAGGGCCTTTGCCAACAGAATTTTCTGCGGATCTTCTGAAAAAAATTAGACATATAGGAAAAGAATTTGGTGCCACCACCGGACGGCCGCGGCGTTGTGGTTGGTTTGATGCTGTGGTAGTTAAACATGCTGTGGCAATAAATGGGATTAATACTATTGCAGTTACAAAACTGGATGTTCTTGATACTATGCCGATTTTAAAAATATGTATAGGATATAAGTATAAAGGTAAGATTTATGAGAACTTTCCGGCTGATATTGAGGCGCTTTGGAAAGCCAAACCTATCTACGAAGAATGTAAAGGGTGGATGAAGGATACAACCAAGGCTAAGAAATATTCTGATTTACCGAATAATGCTCGTAAATATCTAAAGAGGATATCTAATCTTGTCGGAGCTAAAATACAGATAGTTTCTGTTGGATCAGATCGAAATCAAACATTATTTGTTTAAATCCAGAGGTCTAATGCAAATTCTGGGTTTAAGAGTTCAAGGGGAATATTATGATGACCGTAGACAATATTACACCTATTTTTTTGCGGTTAATCCTAGCTGCATTTTTGAGTGGATTAATTGGATATGAACGCGAATTGCATGGTCGTGCTGCAGGGTTACGAACAACAATTCTGGTGGGAGTAGGATCTTGTCTTATGATGATTACTTCTATGCATATCCAGGAGATGTATCGTGGTATAGCTGTAGTTGATCCGGCCAGGATTGCTGCTCAGGTGGTAAGTGGAATTGGCTTTTTGGGGGCTGGGACTATCTTGCGCTTTCGTGCTTCTGTGCGGGGGTTGACTACTGCAGCTGGTCTTTGGGCCGTGGCGGGGATAGGTCTTGCCGTAGGAAGCGGATTTTATTCTGCGGCACTTATATCTACGGCTGTAATTTATATTGTTTTGGTTACTTTGTCCCGAGTGGAAAGAAAAATAAAGAAAGAAATTTATAAGGTATTAAGAATAAAATTATCTGACGGAGAATCATCCAGAAGTGGAATTAAAAAGCTGGATAAAATAAGTAAAATTCTTACGCATCATCAAATTGAAATTAAAGATCTTGAAATAGATCATTCGGATAAAGACGGAGATTTTGGGGTTTCTCTTCAAGTTTGGCTGAGCAATGCTAATATTATTAGCCGGGTAACTGAAGCTGTTTTGAAAATTGAAGGCATAATTGCAATAAAATGGGAATAGGTAAAAGAAGACAAAAGAAATCATTGTCTTCGCAGAGCGTCAAGAATATCACTCTTCGCGGACAAAATGATTGTGCGGTGAGAGTAGATATCGGCCGTGAAAAACGGCGAGGTTTTCCTGAAGTTATTTATTGTCCGCAAAAAACAGTTGAGCAGATTGAGCAGGTTGCTCAATGTATTCTTCAGCACAATGACACCTTACTTTTAACCAGAGCTAATCAGGAGATTTTTCAGTGTATAAAAAAACTGGATTCCCGTGCTGTTTATAATGCTCCGGCTAAGCTTATCTATATTAAAAAAAAGCAAAAGATATTAAATAAAGGTATGATCCTGGTTATTAGTGCTGGGACAAGTGATATTCCAGTTGCAGAGGAAGCTGCGGTGACCGCGGAACTTATGCGGAATAAAGTAAAGAGACTTTATGATGTGGGGGTAGCAGGGATTCATCGTCTTTTATCTCAATCAAATCTTTTAAAAAAGGCAAATGTTCTTGTCGTAGTTGCCGGGATGGAAGGAGCTTTAGCCAGTGTTGTCAGCGGTATGGTGAAAAAACCGGTGATCGGGGTTCCGACCAGTGTAGGTTATGGTGCGAGTTTCTCCGGGATTGCCCCGTTATTGACGATGTTGAATAGCTGTTCACCGGGGGTATCTGTTGTAAATATAGATAACGGTTTTGGTGCAGGATACCTGGCGGGATTAATTAATAAATAGATAGAATATGCAAAAACCTATCTTTTCGCTAAGCCCGCTGCGGCATCCATGCCTTGCGGCCGCGTGTTGAATCTATTTTTACCTCCTGTAAAAATGACGATTCAAAGCGCCGCTCAAAGACAGTTTTTGCATATTAAAATTAGAGAAGGTAGTATTTATGAAAATTGCTTATCTTGATTGCTTTTCCGGAATTAGCGGAGATATGACTCTCGGTGCCTTTATCGATTGTGGAGTAAAGGTTGCTGATTTAAAAAAGCAGTTGGCAAAATTAAAAATAAAAGGTTTTGATCTTAAAGTACGAAGAGTAAAACGAGGTCATATTAGCGGGACTAAAGTTGATGTTATGGTAGGTAATAAAGTTAGATTTTCTAACCTGAAACGCGTTTTTAGTCTTATTGATAAAAGTAGTCTTGATAAAGAGGTTAAACAGAGAGCAAAAGATGTTTATAGTAACTTAGCTAAGGCTGAGGCTGCTGTACACAGAGAAAAGATAGATTCAGTACATTTTCACCAGCTAGGTGATTTAGATACAGTAATTGATATTGTCGGATGTGTGATTTGCATGAAATTGCTGGGTATAGAAAAAATGTATGCTTCGAGTCTTACTTTGGGAAGTGGTATGGTAAGGTGTGGTAAGGATATATTTCCTTTGCCTGCTCCGGCTACTTTGCAGTTGCTGAAAAAACGTTCTGTTGCGATGGATCCGGGGTTAAAACATGAAACGGTTACTCCCACTGGTGCGGCGATTATTGCGACTCTTACTCAGGAGGTAGTGGGGAGTTTGCCTATGAGGGTCATTAAGACCGGATATGGTGCCGGGACTTATCAGGATCCACAAATGCCGAATCTTTTAACGGTCATAATTGCCGATGTAGAGAAGAAATACGTTCATGATACGGTGAATGTAGTTGCCGTGAATATCGATGATACATTACCGTTAAATTTTGAAATTTTATTTGAACGCTTATTTGCCAGTGGAGCTTTAGATGTATATACTGTCCCGGTAATGATGAAAAAGATGCGACCGGGTATATTATTGCATGTTTTAGCTGAGGATGGGTGCTTGGACAAGGTTTTGGCGCATATCTTCGAGGAAACGACGACTTTGGGGGTAAGGATTAGTAAGGTCTTTCGTCGGAAAATAGAAAGAAAAGTCTTGAATCTGAAGACTGATTATGGGATAATTGTGGGAGTAAAAATCGGATCTCTGGGAGGTCAGATAGTTAATATTGCCCCGGAATACGAAGACTGTAAAAAGATTGCTTTGCGAAAGAAATTACCTTTTAAGACTGTATATGATAGGGTGAAAGCACAGGCAGTAAAAAAATTTTTGTAGGGGCGGATGGATGTCCGCCCGGTATAAAGTATCTTATAATATGTAAAAAAAAGAGGAGTAAGTAGATGTATACGTTTTTATTAATAATTCATGTTATTGTGTCGTTGTTTTTGATCTTTATCATTTTAATTCAAAGTGGTAAAGGTGAAGGGTTATCCGATGTTTTCGGTGGCGGATCCAGTCAATCAACAATCTTTGGTACTCGTACCGGAACATTTTTGACTAAAGCAACTACGGCTTCAGCCATTATTTTTATGATTACATGTCTTAGTCTTGCGCTTGTATCTCGTAAGCAGCGAGGATCTGTGGTTGAACAGGAGCTTAAAAAGCAAGAAGTTACGGGCAAAATAAAGGAACTTATTCAGGGGAAAGAAGTTCCTGCTGAGGAAGCAGTGCCTGTTACTGATGAAGCAACGCCTTCTGAAAAATAAAATGGTAAATATTGATTGTATATTTCGATTTAAAAATATGACTAAAAAAATACCGCTTATTGCGGTATTTTTTTTACTATGCCTATTGGTTCATGGCTGTTCAAAATCTACTCAAGATGTTGTTAGCCAGGATCAGAAAGTTTATCCTCCGGCATATGGAGATGCGATTATAGAAGCAGGAATTGGTGATGCAAGCAGCTTAGTTCCGATTCTTGCCTCAGATAGTGCTTCCGGTAAGATCTGCGGAAATGTGTTCAATGGAGTGGTTAAATATGATAAAGATTTGAATTTAGTGGGGGATTTAGCACAAAATTGGGAAATACAAGAAAATGGTTTGGTTATTATTTTCCATCTTAGAAAGGATGTTAGATGGCATGACGGAGAGCCGTTTACCTCAGCTGATGTAGAATTTACCTATAAAAAATTAATTGATCCTAAGGTAAAAACTCCTTACAGTGGTGATTTTGAAAATGTAAAAAAATTCGAGATAATTGATGATTATACGGTAAGGATTACATATGGTGAGCCTTTTTCTCCGGCATTGGCTAGCTGGGGTATGTCTGTTATGCCGCAGCATCTCTTAGAAACCGAAGATTTAAACAATACTTCTTTTTCGCGTGCTCCAATAGGAACCGGTCCGTATCGTTTTAAACGATGGAAAACACAAGAACTTATTGAACTTGAATCTAATCACGATTATTTTGAAGGACGTCCTTATATAGACAAATATATATTACGTATTATCCCAGACCCAGCAACGATGTTTCTTGAGCTTCAGAATCGTACGATTGATTATATGGGGCTTACTAGCCTACAGTATGTTCGTCAGACAGAAACGGATTTTTTTAAACAGGCCTATCAAAAATTTAGATACCAGGGATTTCTTTTTACGTATTTAGGTTATAATCTTAATGACCCAAAATTTAAAGATGTCAGGGTACGCAAGGCAATTAATTATGCGGTGGATAAAAATGAAATTATAAACGGGGTTTTGCTGGGGATGGGGAGTGAGTGTACCGGGCCGTTTGCGCCGCGTTCCTGGGCTTATAATAAACAGATTGTGCCTGTAGCGTATGATTCTGATAAGGCTCATCAGCTTTTGAAAGAAGCCGGGTGGTATCTTAATAAAGATGGAATATTGGAGAAAAATGGGGAGCTTTTTGAATTTACAATTATTACTAATCAGGGGAATGAAGAAAGAAAGAGGGCAGCTGAGATAATCCAGAAGCGTTTGCAGAAAATCGGGATGAAGGTGAAAATAAAAATTATCGAGTGGAGTGCGTTTATTAACGAGTTTATTAATAAGCGTAAATTTGAAGCTGTGCTTTTGGGCTGGTCTTTGGCGCTTGACCCAGATTTGTATGATATTTGGCATTCGAGTAAAATTCCAGCACCGGGTTTTAATTTTGTGGGTTATAAAAATGAAGAAGTGGATAAGCTGATCGAAAAAGGGCGTAAGAGTTTTGATCGAGCCCAACGGAAAGAAATATCTAATCGTCTTCATGAGATAATTTATGATGAACAGCCGTATTTGTTTCTATATACCCCGGATAGTTTACCGATACTCAGCAGTCGTTTCCAAGGGATAAAAGTTGCACCGGCTGGTATTGGATATAATTTTATTAAATGGTATGTACCGAAAAGCCGGCAGAAATATATTCTGCCTTAAGTCAAAATGCAAAACTCAAAAATCAAAATTACAACTCAAAATTCAAAAATTCTTAAAAGAATTTTTCTGTTGTTGCTTGTTATTTTTATCTTTTCCGGTTGCACTCAGAGGTACTATAATGTGGCGACCCAGGAAGAAGAGATATATTTTTACTCTACGGAAAAAGAGGTAAAGATAGGTAAATCGGTTTCCCGACAAGCAGAACGTCAATTTAAGGTTGAAGCCGATGCATTAGTTCAAAAACGAATTAATGATATCGGACAGAAATTGGCTTTAGTGTGTGATCGTCGGGAGATAAAATATTATTTTAAGGTGCTGGAAAAAGATGATGTTAATGCCTTTGCTCTGCCAGGAGGATATATATATATATTTAAAGGACTTTGGGATAAAATAGAAAAGGAAGATGATTTAATTGCCGCAGTCTTAGCCCATGAAATCGGTCATTTGTGTGCGCGGCATAATATAAAGCGTTTACAACAGTCGATGGGGTATGGAGTTTTGACTGTTTTAGTCAATACAGCTTCCGGAATGGATGGATATTCCAGAAGGAAAGCAACTGTGGGTATTAATGAACTATTACTTTCGTATTCCCGCCGAGATGAATTGCAATCTGACCGACTCGCCGTATCTTATTTGCAAAAAGCAGGTTATAATAGTTTAAAAATAATAGAATTATTGGAGATATTACAAAAAGAATCCCGGGATAAACCGGTCGGGCCTTTGCATGTACTGACACATCCGTATATAACAGAGAGGATGAGAGCTGTACGTGAATTAATTAAAGGTGGTAATATAGAGTTTGATGACTATATAAATAGTTGAATAACTTGATTTTAGGTGCCAAATCTGATAGAATTTTAAGAGGGAAGATACATCTGTGTAGTTCAAGTATTATGGATAATACTTGTTATGTTACATCCCGCCATAACGGGACCCCGAAGGCTAGCTCAAAGATGTAGCTTCATTCGGGGCAGTATAATAGACAGGGAAGTATTTAATGGCACAATATGAGCTCAATTTAAGAGATTATATCCGCATATTCCGCAAACGTAGAACAGTTATTCTCCTTACCTTTTTCGTTGTTACTGCCGTTAGTGGAATGTTTTCCACAAAACAGATTGCTTCTTACCGAGCTGTTACTACAGTTAAAATAGAAGAACATAAAACAGTTGCCGGGCTTCTTACCGAATGGATTGTATATAATCCAGGCGATACAATGGAGTCAGAAGCAAAGATTTTAAAGGGTTTTCCGGTGATGCAGGCAGCGGCAATACGCATGGGGTTGATTAAATCAGATACCTTAGAAGATGAAGTTAATGCTGTAGTAAGTGGGCTTCAAGAACAAATTGAAACGGAGCGAGTTACAAATACTAATATTATCCGCATTATTGTAACTTCAGAGAATTCTCAGCAGGCTATAGAATTAGCAAATATTGTAGCCCAGGTCTATATAGAATATAATCTTTTAGAAAGAAGGAAACAGGCCAGCAGTGCCCGGCAGTTTATAGAGGAAAAGCTTATAGATTTAGAGGCAAGATTAAAAGGAAGTGAAGAAAAAGTCAGGCGTATGATGGAAGGGCCTTCCGGGATAACTATGGGGGAGTCTTTGCAAAGCAAGATATTCGATCTAGAGTTTCAGATGAAAGAATTATTGCGCAAATATACAGAAAAACATCCGAAGATAATCCAGTTGCAGGAACAGGTTGACTCATTGCGGCAGCGGGATCAGGGAGGGGCTAGTAAGGGGTTAGAGTACGATCGTGTTAAAAGGGAGATAGACTCCGATAAAAAATTGTATATGATGCTTAAAGAACGCTTAGAAGAAGCTCGTATAAACGAATCACAAAAAGTGGGAGCGGTTTCTATCGTTGACCCGGCTGTAACAGCAGAAATTAAGACAGTTGGACTGAATAAATATATTTCTTTTATTATCGGCGGTATTTTAGGTGTTATATTGGGATTTGCCTTTGCTTTAATCATGGAAAGTCTGGATACCTCCATTGCTACGATTGAAGATGTGGAAAAGATTGTCAAGGTTCCGGTATTAGGTGTTATTCCTTCGGTTTTTACAGACAGCGATGCAGGTATAAAAAAAGGATTATTTGCAAGTTTAAAAAATAAAGTTTTACGTCGTCCTAAAACAGAAGCTGAGGAAAAAGCTATACGTTTGATTATGCATTATAATCCGACATCACCTATCTCGGAAGCATTTAGAAACGTATACACTAATCTTAAAATTAGTAAAAAGAAAAAGACTATTCTGGTTACCAGTGCCGGGCCTCGAGAAGGGAAAAGTACGACTATAAGTAATCTGGCTTTAGCAATGGCTCAGACTGGAATGAAAGTGCTTCTTGTTTCCTCGGATATTCGTCGCCCGATAATCGCCAGGACATTCGGTATATATAAAGAACGGGGGTTAAATGATGTTTTACTGGGGATGTCACATTTAGACGAAGCAATAAAAAATATTACGGATATTATGCTTGGAGATATGACTTTTGAAGAAATACAGCAGACACCCGGGCTTGATAATCTTTGGCTTTTAACGAGTGGTAAACTGCAGTTTAACCCGGCAAAACTATTAGAGTCAAAAGAATTTTTCGATACAGTAGAAGAGATGAAGAAACGGTTTGATATTATCCTTTTTGATTCACCTCCGGTACTGCCGGTTACGGATGCGAGTCTTTTATCTACCAAAATGGATTGTGTGATTATGGTCTATGAAATCGGCAGAACAAGCCGGGAAGCTTTGCTGAGGGCAAAAAATCAGCTGGACTCGGTAGGAGCCAAGATTTCCGGGATTGTGCTGAATCAAACCAGACAAGAAATTGAAGCAGATGTGATTAGTCCGTATTACTATAAATATAAATACTACAAAGCTGACAAAGAAGATTTAGAAGAAACGGATGCTAAGACTGTAAAAAGTTGAATCTAGAAAGTACTTTCCAATTTAAAAACAATGCTTAAAGAAAATGGAAATGTTACATTTGGTATTATCGTTGTATTGTTTCTTGTTCTCATAACAAGTGTTCTGTTTGTTTTTTATCCAGCGTCTTCCTGGACACCTTTTCTTTTTTTACTTATCCCGGTAGTCTTTATTATTGCGTTTACTAATACTGATTTTGCTTTAATTGTGCTTATTTTTTCCATGCTTTTATCGCCGGAAATTGGGTTAGGGGGTATTCCAGGACGTGTTGTAGTAATTCGTTTGGACGATATATTTTTGTTCATTATATTTTTTGGTTGGCTGGCAAAAACAGCTTTAAATAAAGAAATGGGTTTATTAAAAGTTGCATTACTAAATAAGCCTATTATTTTTTATGTTTTTGTTTGTATAGTATCTTCGTGTTTTGGAGCTTTGCGTGGAACAACTAATCCGACACATAGCATTTTTTATATTTTAAAATATGTAGAATATTTCATTGTATTTTTCATGGTTAGTAATAATATAAAAGATAAAAATCAGGTGAGAATATTTGTAGGGTTAATGTTGTTAACTTGTGTAATAGTATGCATCTATGGTTCTTATATATCATTAGCAGAGGGGTTGAGAGCTACTGCCCCTTTTGAGGGCATAGGAGAGGCAAATACTTTAGCTGGGTATTTAATTATTATGGGAGGGCTTGTCCTTGGATTATTTATTTACGCGGCAGATTCTGTGCGTAAACGAGTATTGTTAGCTGTATTATTTTCTGTTATTGTTTTTACTTTGATTTATACTCTTTCCCGTAGTGGGTGGGTAGGGTTTGGTTTTATGCTTTTATTTTTTACGTTTTTTTCTAAACGAAGTAGGATTTTTATGATTTTTTTGATAGTGTGTGGGGTATTAATTCTTCCTCTGGTATTACCACAAAGAGTTTATAAACGGATAGATGCTACGTTTAAAGGGTATGAGCAGTATAAAGTCATGGGAAAATATGTAACAATAGATGATTCAGGTGCGGCTAGAGTCAGATCAATGGAATATTCAATTCAGGCTTGGCTTAAAAATCCGATATTAGGGCAGGGGGTTCCCGGAACAGATGTTTCGGATGTGCAATACGGCCGGATATTAAGAGAGGTGGGGATTGTCGGGCTTCTGGCTTTTATCTGGATTATAAGGATGGTTTTTAGAACAGGATTAAGGAGTTATAATTATCCGGATATGGATGGTTTTGGGAGAGGCTTGAGCGTTGGCCTTATTAGCGGTTTGGTGGGGCTTCTGGTAATGGGCTTAGGCGCGGAATTTTTTATTATTATCAGGATAATGGAGCCATTTTGGTTTTTAGCGGGGATTGTATCTGTACTTCCGCAGATAAATCATATCGCAGAGCATAGAGAAGCTTAAAATATTATTGATAACTAATAGAAAGTATAATTATGAGCGGGATTGCCGGTTTTATAAGCAATATACAGCCAGTAGACATCAACTTGCTAGAACGCATGGCAGATGCAATGTGCTATGTAAAAGAAGATAAGGAAGATAAATGGCAGCATGATTTATTTGGTATCTGTTGTGTTCATCATGGCCGGATAAATCAGCAAACTCAGCCGATATTTAATGAAGACAAAAGTTTAATGATTGTAATGGCTGGTGAAGTTTTTGATTATGATGCAGCTAAGGCTGATTTAATTAAAAAAGGTCATAAATTTATTTATGAGGATAATGATGCGGAATATTGTCTTCATTTATATGAAGCCAAAGGTAGTGATTGCTTTAAAGAATTGAATGGTTCTTTTGCTATCGTGATATATAATTTAAAAACCAAGGAGCTATTATTAGTCAATGACAGGATGTCTACTTATTCTCTGTTTTATCATCATGGGCAAAAATTTATTTTTGGCACACAATTGTCTTCATTGATGCAGGATTCTGATTTACCACGTGAATTAGATATCTGTTCTTATTTTGAGTTCTTCAGTTTTGAAAAGGTACTGGGTGATAAAACATTCTACAAAAATGTAAAAATGCTTTCTCCAGCTTCGATTTTAACTTGCGCTGAGGGGAATATAGAGATTAAAACTTATTGGCAAAGAAAGTATACAAATGGTAACTATCCTGAAGAATATTTTGTAGATAAATTATCTAAGGGGCTAAAAAAATCAATAGAACGCAGGATGCGTGGTGATTATCGTTTTGGTCTTCTTTTAAGTGGAGGACTAGATTCAAGGGTGATAGCCTCTCTTAGCAACAAAAAAATGACTGCTTTTACGGTAGGAGAATCATCAGCCCATCAGCAGGTTAAAGTATCTAAAATGATTGCTGATAAATTAGGTTTTGATCATATATTTCTTGAACGTGGTTCTGATCACTATGCTAATTTATTAGATATGGCTGTTGAAATAGGGAACGGCATGTCTTTATTTGTAAATGCCCATAATTTGGGGTTTTTCCCTGCAATAAAGAAAAAATGCGATCTTTTACTGCATGGTTATCTGTGTGATACTTTATTTAAAGCATGGAAGATCCCGACAAGAAAGATTAATATATTTGGAAAAAAAATTGCAATTCCGTTTTTAGCGCTACCGTTTGATAAAAAGGTAATATTAAAAAATAGTTTATATTCAAAGAATCCGGCACAATTTTTTTCACCCAAATTTGCTAAGCAATTTGAAAAAAGCATAGATGATTCGCTGGATAATTTTTTTGCTCAGACTGAAGAAAATGGAGTTAAAGAATCTAATAGAGAATATGAATACTTTGCTTTTCCATCAGCTATTCAGCAGATAGATTGTTTATATGCATCGCATAATAATGCATGTTTGCATGAACGGACAGCATTACTTGATAATGATATTTTAGATTTATATCTAGAAACTCCGGTTAAAATAAGATTAAATGGTAGGATTTTTAAGAAAGTTATAAAAAAGCTTTGCCAAAAAATATCATCTATTCCTGATGCAAATACTGGAATGCCTGTTATGAACGGAGGAGTTTTAGAATGGGTTATTTTGAAAACTAAAATGGTCTTAGGTGAAATCGCAGCATATGGAAAAAAAGGAAAAAAGTTGTCACCTCAAATGTGCAATCCTGATTCTTGGCCAAATTATTCAGAATTGCTAAGATACATCCCGGAATTAAAACAGCAGCTAAGTGACATTATTAATGATCCTCAGGCGATTGATCCAGCTGTTTTTAATGTCCCGAGATTAAAAGAAATGTTTTTAGAGCATATGAAATATAAAAAAGATTACACGCTGTTCATGTTATTATTGCTTACTTTTGGTAAATGGAATAAAAAGTATCCAGGGAAGATTTAATTTTATATGGAAAATAAAAATAGCTTAAAGCAGAATATGGTTTCAGGGGTGAAATGGACGGCTGTTTCTCAAGTAGCCAGACAGTTATTGCAGGTTACTTTTATTGCGATTTTAGCTAGGTTGTTGTCGGTAGATGATTTTGGTGTAATTGCTATTGCTGTGATTTTTTTGGAATTTGGCATGATGCTTAGAGATTTGGGGTTTGGCTCAGCTATAATTCAAAAAAAAGATATTCAAGAGGAACATCTTTCTACAACGTTTTTTGTTTGTATTCTGGGCGGAATAGTAATGTTTGTAATATTAAATATGACAGCTCCGTTTATAGCCAGTTTTTTTAGCAGAGAGAGTTTGCGTTTTGTTATTCCAGTTTTAGCTTTGCGTTTCATTTTTTATTCTTTGAGTGTGGTTCACGAATTTATGCTTATGAAAAAAATGCTATTTAGAAAACTAGCTATTGTTGAAATAGGGGAGACAATAACTTATGGGACGGTAGCGATTACAATGGCACTGAATGGATGGGGAATATGGGCGCTTGTTTTTGGGTATGTGATTAGTGGTTGTGTGAGATTTCTCTTATCTTGGAGTGTGTATAGGTGGAAAGCAAAATTCAGCATACATATTAAAGCTTTTAAAGAAATCTTTGGATTTGCTGGTAATATGGTTGGGTTTAAAGTAGTGAATTATACTAATGCTAATCTTGATCGTTTTTTAGTTGGAAGATTTTTGCCGGCAGCAAGCTTAGGGTTGTACTCAATGGCTTATAATTTAGCTGTTTTCCCTCATCAACAGACAGCGACAATGATTTCTAGAATAGGTTTTGCAGCATTTTCTAAGATCCAGGACGAATTAGAAAGAATAAGATTAGGTTATTTGAAGATGGTTGGCTATGTTTCAACTGTTACCTTTCCTTTACTCTTTGGATTGTTTGTTTTAGCTCGTTATTTTGTGCTGACGGTTTATTCAAGTAAATGGTTACCGATGGTTATGCCGCTTAGAATGTTATGTGTTGCAGGATTAATGCTTTCTATTACTGCTTTCGGAGGCATTGTTATGCTTGCTGTGGGGCGTGTCGATAAATTGCTTAAGCTTTCTTTAATTGGTCTTGTAATTAAAGCAGGGTTACTTTTATTTGGGATAAGGTATGGTTTGAACGGAGTTGCCTTAATGATTGTTATTTATGCGGTTGTGATTAATGTGCTTATGCAAATGATGATTAAGGAAGTTGTAAAAATGAAATTAAGACAGTATTTCCTAGCTTTTGTTCCAGCATTTTTGAGTTCATTGTGTATGGGGGGGGTGTTGTGGGGAGTGGCCACAGTATATCCTAATAAGCTTTTCTTGCATACTATTCCGGGCATAATGAGTCTTGTTTTAGTGGGAGCGGCTGTTTATTTATCGGTAGGATTTGTGATAAATAGACAATCTTTAACAGGATTACTAAATATACTCAAAGGAGCGTTCATTAAATGAAAAGAATTATCCGGGAAATAATTGATAGTATTAAGAAAATTGATCGATTGACAGGATACAAGCTGGGAGCAATCTTTAGAAAAATGACTAATGTGAATACCGAAAAGCATTGGAATGATAAATTTAAAAGCCGGGGGGATTCCTGGCGTGATTTTAATTATACCTGGCTAATGGAATTTTTGCCGTCTGATTCAGCTTTTTCTCTTTTGGATATTGGGTGTGCAATGGGTGATGGCTGTATATTACTGAAAAAACATTTACCTAATGCCCAAATCAATGGGGCAGATTTTAGCGAAGTTGCGATAAGTAAAGCTAAACAAAAAACAAAGGATATGGATTTTTTTGTTTTAGATGTTTTAAAAAATATTCCTCCTAAAAAATATGATTATATAACGATGTTAAGTACTTTAGAGCATTTTGATGAGCCGTACAAAATAGTTGATAAATGTTTAAAGTTTGTTAATAAAGCGTTAATTATAGTGACTCCGTATGAGCCGAAATTTGATAATCCACGGCTTTACAGTTCAGGGGAACATAGATTTTTATTTAATGAGAATACCTTCTCTCAATATAATTCCAAAGTGCTTAAAATTACCGAGCTTGCAGAAACTACTAATTACAAATACATAATATATGAATTAACTGTTTGATGAATTGGATTTAGCATGAAAATACTGAGTATTTCAAATATGGATATTTGGCCTTTTGGGAAAAATAAAGGAATTCCTTCGATATCTGCTTCCCAGACAGGATTTGCTGCATTAGGACATGAAGTTTATTTTTTATGTCCTCTAAAACGAAAAGGATTGTTGGCAGAGGAAGAAATGGATGGGGTCAATATTAAACGCTATAGACTGCCGTTTGGTATTAGCAGTCTTTCTGTCTATAATCTTCCTTTAAATAATTTTTGGACTCGAGTTAAAGGTAGCATTATTTATAATTTGGAATGGTTTTTTGTTCAGGTGTATGCTTTATTTAAGGGCATTGCCTTGGCCAGAAAAATAAAACCGGACATTATTTATGCACATAGTACGACAGCAGCATTACCAGCTTATTTAGTAAGTAGATTTTGCAAAGCGAAATTTGTGATTAGAGTTTATGGCATAAAAGATATGTCTACGTTTAATTTTTGGGGCAGAATAAGAGCATTTAGAGATATCGCGGTATTTAAGTTGCCAGCTGATTATTTTATTGTTACCAATGATGGTACCGGAGGATGTGCTTTACTTAAAGATTTAGGGGTAAAAGAAGAGAAAATAAAGAATTGGCGCAATGGAATTGATGTTTCTATATCTGAGCCTGTTTCAGATGCTAAGAACAAGGTGTGTGAGCAATTAAAGATACCTGAATCTTCACGTATTATTCTTTCCTTATCTAGATTTATTTCAATTTATGGTGTGGATGATTTAGTTTCGTCTCTACCAGAATTATTTAAAAAGCAGGATGATATTGTTTGTGTTATCGCAGGTAGTGGGCCGGATAAGACTAAACTAGAGACAATTGTTAATAAGGCTGGAATTGCTTCTCGTGTTTTTTTTGTTGGAACAGTAGAGCGTGAAGAGGTGAA
The DNA here is from genome assembly GCA_024231215.1 of PVC group bacterium. Lineage (GTDB taxonomy): Bacteria > Omnitrophota > Gorgyraeia > B26-G9 > B26-G9 > JAAEQR01. The sequence goes on from JAAEQR010000195.1 coordinate 425,384, forward strand.
GAAGCTTTTATATGCATCGGATATTTATGTATTTTTGCCCCAGCTTCATAATTGTACGAATACGATGTGGGAGGCTATGTCGTGTGGAGTGTGTATTTTAACTACAGAAACAGAATCAATTAAAGAGATATTAACCTCAGGTGAAAATGGGGTATTAATATCACCGGATAAAGTTAAAGATTTACCCCAGGTTTTAGATGATCTTTTTGGTGATAAAGATTTGATGAAGCGTTTGGGGGAGAATGTATTAAATCGTTCGAGGGAAGTGCTGGAAAGTTGGCCGGATAGAATAAAAAAAGAAGCAAAACTTTTGGAAGAATTAGTTAAAGGATGAATAATAATATAAAAGATTCAATTAATCTCATAGTCAGCGGAGACATTATGCTTGGTGGTAGTTTATCTGCGGAACTAGAGAAAGAAAAATTTTCACATCTTAAAAATGATTTTCAGGATGCAGATATTGTCTTCGGAAATTTAGAAGCGCCTTTTTCTAATGAAGGGCAATCGCAGGAGAACAAAATAGTGCTTTCTCAGCCCAAGGAAGCGGCAGAGCTGATTGACTATTTAGGATTTAACATCTTATCCCTAGGAAATAATCATATTATGGATTATGGAGAAAAAGGATTAGATGAAACATTTCGAATTCTTAATGATAATAATATTCAATATGTTGGTGCAGGTAATGATCTTAGTCAGGCTAGAAAACCCGCAGAATTTACTATTAACGGGATAAAAACAGTATTATTGGGCTATACCATTCAATCTACAGAAGAAAGTAATGATTTGCTGTATGCCAAGGAAAAGAAAAAAGGGTTGGCTCCCTTTGATATGGACATAATTAGAGAGGATATTAATCAGGCAAAGGCAAATGGAGCTAATATTGTTATAGTTTCTTTGCATTGGGGACAAGAGAAATATCATTATCCATTTCCTGAACAAAGAGAACAAGCATATGAAATTATTGATACCGGAGCTGATATTATTGCCGGGCATCATTCGCATCTTATTCAGGGAATTGAGAGGTATAAAAAAGGAGTTATTGTTTATTCTCTGGGAAATTTTATTTTTGGTGAATTTATGATGCCGAATGGTTGTATTCAAAAATGGGGAGATAGGTATAGGCTTAGTGCTTATATAAATTTTAATCTCGCTAAAAAAGGTGTGTTGGATTATGATGTTGTTCCTCTCTGGATAGGTAAAGACTTGATTCCTCGAAAGACAGAGAAAAAAGCGCATTTGCGCGCTTTGAAAAGATATTCGGCACGGATATCTGATGTAAATTATGAAGGTAAATTTCAACACATAGTTTGTATAGAAAAAATAGATATCGTATTAGATAAGATTAAAAGGAAGATATTTAGACATGGTTTGTAAAAAAGTATTTTTATTAACCCCGCCATATAAAGGTACTCGTGTAAAAGGTGTTTTTTCTGCAGGTTTGGGATATGTAGCGGAAAGTCTTAAGACTGCGGGTATTGAATATGATATATGTAATATGAGTTTAGGTTATGATTATAAATATTTAAAAAACAAAATAAATGAATTTGCCCCGGAATTGATTGGTATTTCGGTGATGACTTATAGATATAAGCAGACCTATGAATTAATAAAAACTCTAAAAAATGATTTTCCGCAAATTAAAATTGTTGCTGGCGGTCCTCATATATCTTTGTTTAGGGAAGAAGTTTTAACTGCTTGTCCGCAGTTAGATTTTGGAATTGTTTTAGAGGGCGAGGAGACAATTGTAGAGTTGTGCAGCGGCGCTGAGCTTGAATCAATTAAAGGATTAATTTATCAGGGGGCAGAGGGAGGTGTTTATAACGGGGATAGACCGTTTATTGATCCATTAGATGAAATTGCTTTCCCTAAGTATGAAAAGTTTGAAATGGAAAGGATATTTAATAAAGAGATTAATTCATTACCCATAGTTTCTTCGCGAGGTTGTCCTTTTGCTTGTGTGTATTGTTCTGTTAAATTTGCTGTTGGTTGCAACTTTCGGGTGAGAAGCCCTGAAAGCATCATTAAGGAATTGAAATATTGGTATGATAAAGGATATAAGCGTTTTAGTTTTGCTGATGATAATTTTACTTTAAAAAAACAACGGATTGTTGATTTGTGTGAAGCTTTAAAACAAAGCGGTATGAATGATTTAAAATTAAGTTGTGATAATGGCATTCGTGCAGATAAGGTTGATCGGGATCTTTTGAAATTAATGAAAGATGTAGGTTTTTATAGAATTGCTTTTGGCGTTGAAGCAGGTAATAACAAGGTTCTAAAACAGCTTAAAAAAAGCGAGAATATCGAGACGATAACTGCGCGGATAGAAGAAGCTTGTGAACTAGGGTATGAGATGGATTTATTTTTTCTAGTTGGATCTCCAAGAGAGACATGGGAAGATTTGCAGGATTCTTTTGATATTGCTTTAAAATATCCCATTGGCTCAGCCTATTTTTATAATATTATACCGTTTCCACATACGGAATTATTTGATTGGATAAAAGAAAAAGGAAAATTCCTAAAAAACCCAGAAGATTATCTTGATGACTATCCGATTTTAGATAATGTTCCGGTTTTTGAAACTCCAGAAATGTCGTTTGAATTGCGAAAGAAAGCTTTAAAGAAAGCCTTTGGTATTACTCGGAAAACTATGTATCGTGCTTGGACAAATCGGTTGTCTAAGTTAGGTGTTTTGGGGAAAATATTGGCCTATATATATACACGGACATTTGTTCAGGATGTTCTTTTGCGTAATAAAATTACTCGAAAAATTATATATGGGGTAGCTTGGTTGTTTATTAAAAAGTAAGGATAAAGAATGTTGGTTTCAATTATAATTCCTTGTAAAACTGAGAATGAAAATCTAAAAAAATTATTAGAAAGTATTAAAGCCCAAGAATTGGGTTTTGATAAGGAAGTAATTACGATTAGCAATGTAAGTCCGTCGGGCAGCGCCAGAAATCAAGGGGCAGATAAGGCTAAAGGAGAAGTTCTAATTTTTTTAGATAATGATATCAGTTTTGGAGATACTAAAGTATTAGCTAAGGTAATTGCTCCTTTAGATGATGTAAATATTGGCGTGTGTGGGGTTTCCCAAAAGATACCTCAAGATGCTAATGCATTCCAAAAACGTTGTGCTAAAGAAATGCCACATACTGAACATCCGATTGTGTCGGAACTAGAAGAACGAGGCATGGTGGGAGGAGCTTGCTGTGCACTAAAAAAAGATTTTTTTGTTAAAATAGGGGGGTTTAATAATAAATTAAAAAGAGGAGTGGATGTAGAATTTTGTGCACGAGTTAAAAATAATAATAAAAAAGTAGTTATTGCCCCGAATGCTTGGATATATCATCCGCCGCCTGAGAATTTATCCCAGTTTAGGACCTTATGTTTTCGTAATGGCAAAGCTACAGCTTTTATTGATAGGCATTACCCGGAACTGAATTTTGATATAGGTGTGGGTAAAAGGATCGAGAAACTTGAAAAAAAGAGCATGATACAAAGAATGTGGCGATTTTCTGTAGGAGTTTTGAAGTCAATAATATTTTTGAAACCATTAAATTTGATTTACAGAATTACTTATTCTTTGGGATATTTAAAGGAAAAACTATTCGGACGGAGAAAAGATGTACGATAAGTTTGTTAAATATATTTATTTTCCATTAATCCAAGCAATAAAGGGGCAAAAAGTTCTTGGCTATCTTCAGAAATTGGAAAAAACTCAATGGGAATCTTTAAATGGTTTAAAGAATAAGCAGTGGGGAGAGCTTAAAAAATTATTAAAGACTGTAGATAAAAATGTTCCGTATTATAAGCAACTTTTTAAAGATAAAGGGATTGATGTTGAGAATATTAAAGATTATGCTGATTTTCAGCAAATACCTTGTTTAGGGAAAGAACAAGTACGTCAAAATTTCAATCAGCTTATTAATCGAAATTATGGTGGAGATTTCTATAAAACAAAGACCAGCGGTTCTATGGGCTTATCCCTAGAACTATTTATTAGTGCGGATATGGATAGCTGGATATATGCTGGGCAGCAAAGAGCACAGAAGTGGTTTGGTGTAGAAGTTGGGGATCGAGCTTTGTTTGTCTGGGGGAGGCCGCTTAATTCTTTATATCAGGAAATCATCGGGAATATTAAAGCCCGTTTAAAAAATATTATGCTGGTTTCTGCATTTGAGCTTTCCGATGCACCTTTAGAAAAACATTGGCAGAGGATTAAGAAATTTAAGCCAAAGTATATCTATGGTTATGCATCCTCTGTTTTTAAGATAGCAGAATATGTTCAGAAGATTGGGCAACAGGAAGCTTTTTCTTGTAAAGCTGTTTTTACCACAGCGGAAACGCTTTTTAGCTCTCAGGCTCAGGTAATTAAAGAGGCGTTTGGGTGTCCAGTAGTTCAGGAATATGGCTGTGCTGAAGTTGGGGCTTTTGGTTATGAATGTCCTGAAGGTAATATGCATGTTTTTAGTGAAAATGTTTTTGTAGAAGTTCTCCGAGATGGGGAACCGGTAACTCCCGGAGAAACAGGGGAAATAGTAGTTACATCTTTACATAATTATTGTATGCCCTTTATTCGTTACCGAGTAGGGGATTTGGGGAGTTTCTTGGATGATGAGTGTGCTTGCGGGAGAAAACTTCCTTTATTAGATATTAAAATAGCTAAGGTTACGGATATGGTTGTAACTTCTAAAGGAGAAGTATTTTCCAGCGAGCTGTTTGATTATATAAATCTTGAGCTGATAAAGCAAAAGATCTCTGGAATTGGGCAGTTTCGGGTAACTCAGGAAAATCCAGATACTTTTACAGTAGAGATAGTAAAACAAGATCCTTTTTCTGAAGGATCGACTGAACTTTTTCGTAAAAGGATGAAAGAATTCTTAGGAGATAATATAAAAGTTGAATTTATTTTTAAAGACGAAATACTAAGAGATAAAAGCGGGAAAATGAGGTATTTTATTTCCAAGTTAAATCAAAATGCTAAGTAGGATAATTTATGACACATCCAGTATTGATGCACCATTCTTGTAAATATAAGCGGGAATTGTATCGTTTAATAAAAGAAAATTTAAAAAACATTAGGCAGTCTTTTGTTTTGGATGTTGGATGTCGCCGTGGCGATGATATGCAGGTTATTGGCGGACTTGGAAAAGAGGTGATTGTTGTTGGCCTGGATGTCGAACTAAGCGTGCTTAAAGAAGCTGCGCATAAATTTAGTAGTGATAATAGAAAAATTGTATTACAGTCGAATGGTTGTTCTTTGCCGTTTCAGGATGAATCATTTGATGTTGTATCTTCTTCAGAGGTAATTGAGCATATTGATGATATTAATGCTTTTTTAAAAGAAATACACAGAATTTTAAAGCCAGAGGGAGTATTTGTTATAACAACTCCCTCGAGATTTAATTACGTGACTCTGATTGGAAAAATGATTCCACGTAAATTCAAAAATAGATTGAGAAGGCTGGCGTATCATCCTAAACAAATAGAAGAGGAAGTGGATCCTCATGTGCGTGAATATCTGTCGCGTGAGATGAAAAAAATATTTGAAGATAATTATTTGAAGGTAGAAAAAATTAAGAGTGGAGCTTTAAGGGTTCCGGTCTGGTCGGCATTTGATCGGATACCTCCTTTGGTGTATCTATGGAAATGTCTTGATTTTGTTTTAGGTATTATTCCTGGAGGAAATAATTTGAAACATCAGTTTGTTTTACTTGGAAGAAAAAAGAAGTGTGACAATATGGAAAAAATATTAATTATTAATTTAGGTGGGATCGGAGATTTTCTCCTCTCTACACCGGCAATAAAAGCTTTGCGGAAAGCCTATCCGGAAGCTAAAATTGATTTATTGGCTTCTGGGAGTATTGGCAAGATTGCTGGTGGAGTGGATTATATAGATAAGGTATTTGTGTTTGATATCAAATATGGCGGGATTATCCGTTGGCGCAGGATATGGAAAAACATAATAACCTTATTATCGTTAAGAAAACAACGCTTTGATCTTGCTATTAATATGCGTACAATTACCTCAGAAGACAGTGCAAAAAAGATAAAATTCCTCCTAAAAATAATTGCTGCTAAGAAGACAGCTGGTAGAAATACTGCGGGCAGAGCTTCTTTTTTTGATATAAAAATTCCGGAAACCGATGCCGGAGATAAATATGAAATGAAATATGATATTGATACAGTAGAGGCCTTAGGTGTGGAAGTTTTAGATAAGCAGATATCTTTGGAGATTAAAAGTAACGCTCAAGAGAATATTGATAACTTGCTTAAAGAAGAACAAATAAGTAAAGAGGATATTCTTATTGGTATTCATCCAGGGGGGATGCCGTCCCGCAGGTGGCCGATAGAGAGATTTGCCAAGGTAGTTGATGCTATATCCGGGCAGATGCCGGTTAAATTTATTATCACCGGCGGTAAATTTGAAGAAGTATTAGGTAATACCTTGAAATCTATTTCCGATACTAAAGTTATAAATGCGGCTGGTAACTTGAACATTCATGAATTATTTGCCTTGATCAACCGGTGTAATGTTTATATCTCTAATGATACCGGACCGATGCATATAGCGGCGATTCAAAAGACCCCGTTGGTTGCAATATTAGGGCCGGGACATTTTATTCGCTATGATCCCAGGAACATTTCGGATAAAGTTGTAGTTTTATATAAGAAGAAAGAATGCTCTCCTTGTTTAAAAGTAGAGTGTGATGATTTGCAATGTTTGAAAGCTGTCTCTCCGCAGGAAGTTACAGATGCGGTGTTAAAACTATTAGGGAAAAACAATGATTAAACAATTATATGCATGGTTTCATAAGGTAATAGCAAAGGCAGATGAGAAAGATCAGCCATCTGGTGGTGTTTGGCCTAATATTGTAAGAAAAGAAGTTTTGAAAATGTGTGCGGATAAACAAGGGAAACTGATAGCTGTTGGCTGTGGAGAAGGTTTATTTATAAGTCAGCTTGGAGCCAATAATCCAAAGTTTTCTCTTACGGGACTGGATAATAATAAGATAAAATTGGAAGAGGCTAAGCGTAAATGCCAGGAACGAGGATTAAATGTTGATGCAATACATGGGGATGCAACGCATATGCCTTTTTCTGCGGGATATTTTGATACGATTGTGTGTATAAATGTTGTATTGAATTTGCCGTCAATAGAAATTGTGCAAAGCATTATAAAAGAAATTTCCCGTGTTTGTGCTGTGGGAGGGAGATTTGTATTTGATTTTCGTAATGCCTGCAATCCGGCGGTTAATTTAAAATACAAACTTGCGCCATATTATGATGAGACAGTTAAAAGAGATAACCTGTCGTTGAATACATATACTTATAAAGATATAGAAAGAATTCTTGTTGAAAATAATTTTAAAATCATTAGCCGTAAATATTCAGGGTTTCCCTGTAATAGTTTTGCTCCGATCATCATTTTGGAGGCTGAAAAATGTTAAAAAGAATACCTATTGTTGCTGTGCCGATTGGAATAGGAGATTTGTTTTCCGGGTTTAATGCCTCGAGAAAAACAGCTCAACAGTATATAGCTTCTCCCTATTTATTTTTTGCTAATTCGGCAACAGCCTGTCTTTATTCATTTTTTAAAGGGTTGAATGACCAGTCAGGAAAGGATGAAGTGATATTGCCGGCTTATACTGCGTCTACATTGGTGGTTGCTATTCAGAAAGCAGGATTAAAGCCAGTGCTTTGTGATATATCTCTGGATGATTTTAATCTGAATGCTGATTTATTAAAACAGGTTGTAACGGAAAAGACATTAGCAATTATCGGGGTGCATATGTTTGGAATTGTCGATACGGCTTTAGCGGATATTAAAAAACAATTTCCAGAAGTAATTATAATTGAGGATTGCGCTCAGGCAATGGGGAGTAAGATTAACGGAGAATTTGTGGGCAGGATGAGTGATGTAAGTTTGTTTAGCTTTAACCGCGGAAAAAACATTCCGACATATGGCGGAGGCTGTTTAGGAGTAAACAATGAGGCTTTAATCGAGAATATGCAGCAAATGCCGGAACAGAATACTTGTATTGTTGGTGAGATCAAGGCTATGGTTAAGCTGACGGCTTTGGCACTGGTAATGCGGCCGCAGATATATACAATGGTTCTTCCTTTAATTAGAGGGTTAAAAGAAAAAGCTCCAGCCTTAAATTTTGAAGTTAAAGGGTATGCCAAGTTTCAGCTAGGTGTTGCCGGTGCTCTGTTTAAAAAAATAGGAGATTTTAGCGAACAGCGATATGCTAATGGAAAAAGATTAATAGCAGAGTTACAGGAAACCGAAGGTATTTTTGTGCCAAAAATTGCAGAGAATACTCAGCCAGCATTTAATCGTTTACCGGTTTTATTTAAGGATATCAAAAAAAGAAATCAGGTGGCTGAAGAATTAGCTAAAGTGGGGATAGAAACTTCGCGGATGTATTTTAAGCCTTTGCACCACCTGTTTGATTTAGGATATGAAAAAGAAGAATTTCCAAAGGCTTGTTATCTTGCCGAACACCTATTAACTCTCCCGACTCATCCGCTTTTAACGGATAATGATATTGATAAGATTATCGCTACAGTAAAAAAATAGTCTAATTTTTGTCGGTTATTATTAATACTGAATCAAACTTCCTTGTTTGCGGGCTTTTTTTAATGCGTATTGGAAAGAGCCAAAGCTAAGCGGAATAAGAATTATAGAAAATATGAGTAGAGCCCCCCATTCGTTACTTAGCTGTGCTAAGGAATAGTTTTGGTATACGGCCAGCTCCATAGCACGGATAGCATAGGTGATTGGTAGAAGCTTTGCTAACATTTGCAGAAACGGCGGCATTACAGTTATCGGGAAGAATACTCCACCAAGCAGTCCTTCCAGATTATTTATAATCCAGGCAACTGGGTTGCCTCGTTTGAAGACAATAATAAAACTCGCTGATAGTATACCTAAACTACTAAAGCAGATGATTGTGAGCAGGAGAATAACCCCGGCAGATAGTAGATTAGCATTAGTAAAATCTATATGAAATAGAAATGCTCCCAAACAAATATATATGCAGGCGTTAAAAGTAGCAAATATAAGGTTCCATAGTGCCATGCTTGCTAAAATTATTCCAATCCGGGTGGGGGTTAAAAGCAGAGATTCTAATGTTCCCATTGTTTGTTCATCTCTGATGCGTTCGGTAAAAGATCCGATGCCTACCCCGATATAACTAAAGAAAGCCATGCTCAAAAGTACATAAGAAAAATAATTTACTCCGAATTCTTTTAAATGTTCAGTAATTTCACTGTTGAACATTTTGTCGATAAAAAAGTAAACGAGCAAGAAAACAAATACCCCAAAAATATTAAGGATAAATGAGAGTTTGTAGCTTGTCTCGATCAGAAGATCTTTTTTTAATAAGGCAAATATTTTTCTAAACATTTTTTGTAACCTTTTGGTAAATATCGGATAATGACGCATCTTGTAAATTGGTTTTTTCGCGTAACTGTGACAATGTCCCGCATTCTTGTATCTGCCCATTGTCGAGGATGATAAAAATATCACATAAAGTTTCTGCTTCCGGGATATTGTGAGTAGCCAAAAGAATGGTTTTCCCTGTATTGCTGAGTTCTTTTATGTGTTGTTTAAGCGATTGCACAGACTGGTAATCTAAACTTTTCATAGGTTCATCAAGCAGAAGTATTTCCGGATTATGCAGTAGTGCACGGATAAGCGCGAATTTTCGTTTCATGCCCGCAGAGTAAGTATCGAATCGTTTGTCCTGGTAATTTATTTTAAACATAGAAAATAGTTCATCAATCCGTTTTTTTGTTCGTTGTTTATCTAATCCATAAAGTGTGCTGAAAAATTCTAAATTTTGTTTTCCGGTAAGCCTCCAGTAAAAACTACGTTCTTCATTAGAAGCAAGACCGAGTAGTGATTTTATTTCGCGGTCATGTGTGCCGGCTGAATAGTTTTTTATCTTGATCCTACCAACATCCGGCAGAATTAAGGTGGAGATTGTTTTAAGCAGGGTGGTTTTGCCGGCACCGTTTGCGCCTAATAATCCGGTGATTTTCCCTGGTTCAAGAGAAAAGGAGACATCTTTAAGAGCGGTAACCGCGGATTTTTGTTTATGCTTAATAATGTCGCCGAAAGATACGGCTGGGTAGAATAGTTTAGTGATCGTTTCTACGGTTAATATTGAATTATTCATATTCATAAGCCTATCAAATCAAATAGATATAGTCAAGGTTCATCTTAATATTGATGACAAAAATTAGTGCAACATTTCGTTACACCACTTTTTTATGGCAATTTTACTTAACATTATTAATTTAAAGATGTTAGGATGTTTTTAGTTTAGGAATGTAACGAAATAATGCATATTAATATATATAAAGGAAATATAGTAAGGAATTAAATATGAAAGCATAATTAAAATAAGTAATTGTTAAATAAGTAGTTATGTAAATATATTTAAATTTTCTTCTTTTTATAGAATTGGTACTGAAAATGCTCTTAATGAAGTTGAGAGATTCTATAGAAAGGGAATTGATTTGAGAAAAAAAGTAATTATCATATTATTGTTACTGTTGCTGGTTAATACTGGTACGGGGTTTGCACAGAGCGCGGGTGAATCTTCTCTTTTTAGCATTGAATTTATTGGGCAATTTGTTGGGGCCACATATACTTCGGTAATGATTCACGAGGCAGGTCATTATGATGAAGCTAATATAATGGGGGTTACTCCTACGATACATCTTGGATTTATGAAGCAAAAGTCAGGAGATGGCAGTTCTCATGTATCCTTGGGAGAAACTCGTTATGAAAGATATCCTCAAGATGCTAAAAAGAAAAGCCGGTTAGCTTTAGCCGGGATAGAGTCATCGCACAAGATATATGAATCGCTTAATAATCAAATAATAAACGGGCAAGCCAATAGTCGCTTTGATTCGATGGTTGCGTTGTTTTGTAAGACTGATTTTCCCCGCTATGCATTTATTCATAGCCTTACTGAGAACCCCGGACAGGCTAATGATCTTGAATGTTATATTACAAATTCCGGTGCAGATAAAGAGTTTATTTATACAGCAGCTTTTTTAGATGTTGTTTTTAATTTGCCGGATATAGAATTTCATATAAAAAATGTTTTAGGCATGAATTCTCAAATGCCAAAATTAAGAGAAATTTGTGGTTTTAAAACTCAACCGCGTGTATTTGTCGAGAGATATGCGGGTATAGCTATTGGATTTGATTTAAGTAAGAAATGGTGATCTGCACATTTTGCAACAGCGCATGTAAATCCTACCTTATTTTTTCCTTGTCAGTCTTTTTATACTTGTGATACACTTTATAGGTACAGCGAGGTGAAATTGCCGCACTAAAATTGAAGATGATACGAATACTACTTTGGTAACTCTTCAGGAATTTAAAGCAATGAGTATTGGCCGGGAAACGAGAATGATTGAACTAAAAAGAGAAGTCAATGAATTGGCCAAGGAATTGGGGCATCTGGAACCGTATGATATATCTTTCGCGGAGTAACTTTAATTTTAAAACAGGAGGTATAAAGTAATATGAAGAAGAACAAGAAACAGTTTTTTATGTTTATTAGTAGTATTATTATTTTAAGCTTTATTATTATTGCCTCGTTTTGTGTTGCTCAACCTATAGTCGGGGAACAGTCGGAAGTGGCCGGAGAGTTTTTTGAAATGCCTGTTTCAGCCAGCAATTATTACTTTGCTAAGAGAGTGATCCAGACTTTTGGCGCTAAGTGGAGAGGTAATCCTAAAATTCCGGAAGAGCTGGAAGATCTGGTGTGGCAGGAATTATTATTTTCTTATGAGGCATTTAAAAGAGGAATTGAGGTAACCGAAGAAGAAATAGATGAAGAAATCGAAAAAACAATCAAGGCGCAAAAAGTTGAATTTAACTGGAGGACTGATAAAGATGAGTTTCAAAAATGGGTTGAAGAAACATTAAAAGTTCCGGTTGAGATGTTCAGGCATCAAATGGAACATTTAATAAAAATAGAAATACTACGCACAGAAATAATTGATAGTATAGAGCCGGAGGTTACAGAGGAAGAAAGCTATCAGAAATTTCTTAATGAATATAATACTTTGTTAGTGGAGCTGGTTCAGTTTGACGATATGGAGAAAGCAAAAGATTTTTATGAGCAGTCAGTTAAGCCTCTTGCAAAAACAGATTGGGAAAAATTAGTTTGGGACGAAAAAGTTCTTTCTTATGAAGCAACTAAACGAGGGATAGAGGTGCTGGATGAAGAAGTTGAAGCAGCTATTGAGAAAATAATGGTCTGGGATGAAAAACGTGTTCAGTGGAAAACAGATTCGGAAGCTTTTAAAACATGGATAATGGAAAGAACTGGAGAGACGGAAGATGATTTTCGAAAACATATCAAGTTGTTTGTTAAGATAGAAAAATTATTGAGAGCAATTAAAGCCGAAGAAGAACCGGCAATTAGTGATAATGAGTATAAAGCAATGATTGATAAACATGGAACTATTAAAGAAGCTTATGCAAAATTCATTGCAGAGTATGAAATACCGCTAGGGGATGTACTTCATTTTGGTTCTTTAGAGCAGGCGATAGCTTATTATGAGAAACTGGGGAGAACTCCAGGTTTTTGGGAAGATAAAAAGAGAGAAGATCCTAAGTCGTTTAAGCGTCCTGGATTTGTAGCTTTAGATTTTCTGGTTAATATGTGGGGATTTCAGGTAGAAGATGCTTATAAAATGCTCGAGTGGGAATTAAATGCTTTTTATCCTCCGGCGCCTATTTATAAGGGATTTGGAGTGTTTAAAATTTTAAGAGTTCGCAGGGCAGACCCAGCGCAATATAAAGATAGAGAGGAATATTATCTTGATAGAGTTTCGAGAATTAAAAAACATGAAGGATTCAAGGACTGGGTGAAAACATTTACAGAAAGTGCTAAAATAAAGCGTTTTATCCCATAAAATATGGACAATGTTATTCTTAAGACAAAGATTGATGTTTACCAGGATCAATTAAAGAAAAATAAGAAGGTGCGTATTAAAGTTACCGGTAATTCAATGCTGCCTTTTTTAAAGAACGGGGAAGTGATTGTTGTTGAGCCTGTAACCGTAAAGAATCTTTTCCCCGGGGATGTTGCTCTGACTTATATCCAGGGGAGCGTGTTTTGTCATCGTGTTTTTAAAAATAACGGCAGAGTATTTCAGACCAAAGGTGATGCCTTAACCTTGCTTGATCCTCCGGCGACAGAAGAGAATTTAATCGGGAAAGCTACAGCACGTGTAGTAGGGCTTAGGAATATGAAGCTTGCCAGGATCACAGGATTTTTGATCTCACGTATGAGTATAATTGCGGCATATGTATATATCCCTTTGCGATTCATCAAAAGAATCTTTAAAAAAGTAATTATTGGGGAAGTAATACGGGATGAAAATACGCACCCAAAGCAGGGGCAGCGAGATAAATAATTTTATTAGAGCACTTATTATAAAACCTTCCGAGTTTTCGTCTGGTTGTGAACATGATTTTTTAAATAATATTGATACTTCGACGTCGCTCAGTATTAACCCTGAGCAGACTCCGGACGATAATCTGGGGAAAGTCGAATGGGTTGATTGGCAACTGTTTTTGGAGAGAGTTTTTACTGAAGGGGTAGCAGGGCTAATTTTTTTCAATTCTGTGCAGTTTAAGTTTTCGCAAATATTTCCTGAGAATGTTTATGAGAAGTTAAGGCATGATTATGAGAATACCACTGGTCGGAATATGGTTATTCTTAATTGTCTTGAAGAAGTAATAGCGCGTTTTAAAGAAGAGTCTATTGCATTGCTTTTAATTCGCGGGATTGATTTTCTGAAAAATTTGTATGAAACTGCCGGAATACGGGCAATGATTGATGTGGATATAGTGATTCATCGGGAAGATTTAACTCGGGTTGCTGATGTTTTTTCAGGGCTGGGGTATGAGCATCCGGAAGGATATCCATATATTTTTTGTCAGGATGGTATTTTCTTCGATTTACATATTGATCGGGCTGGATTTTGGAGGATTGATTCCTGGCCGCAAGCGATAGGCATTAGTGAGCCGGATATTTGGAATCAGGCTTGTCCATTAGAAGATGAAGCCCCAAATATTAGGACTTTATCTGTTTACGATTCAATCCTGGTTTCCTGCGCGCATTTACAGGATCATTCCTATAGCCGGTTGATTTGGTTTGTGGATATTTGGTGTCTGATTAAAAAAGAAGCAAATGAGTTCGACTGGCAATATCTATTACAACGTGCGAAGCAATATAATTTGGAAAAACCGCTTTGTTTTACATTGAGATATCTATCTAAGTACGAATTTATAGATTTGCCGGATAATGTGAATTCTTTTTTAGATAAGTTGCCTTTGAATTTTATTGAATCAAGGTCGTTGCGTATGCTTTTAGCAGATAATCGACAGGCGGTTTCAGGGGATCTATTGTATTTATTTTCATTTAAAACTCTTGCTGAGCGGTTGCGTTTTATCCGGCAGACAATATTTATTGAAAAAGATAATTTTCCTTTATTTGAACAAAAAATAACAGTTTGGGATTACTTGCGTAGATTTTTTCGAATAGTGATGTATAGCGTTCGTAAGATGTTTGCGATACTTAACCCGGGAAATACGACCGAGCGTAACGACACAGATGTGTGATAATTTGTGCCCGCAGTAGATAATGGTATGAAATGTTCGGGTGGAGACTTAAAATGAATGATATTTATTTGGATATATGTGGACATAAACTGTCTGTTTGCAGTGAAGATGAAGGTTTTATTGCAGAATTAAAAGACAAATATCGCAATTTTATAAGTAAACTCGAAGGTGATATAAATATTCTTGTAGCTCATAAACCATTTAAAGATGAAGACAGCGATATTGTTGTGCAGAAAGAAGCCAAAGGGTATGTTATTACCGGTAATGAGATCGAGGCAAGGGTGGATGATTCCCTGGGGAAAATTAAACTCAAGATTCCCGCTAATGCAGGCACATTTGATTGTTTTTTGCGTATATTTTATTCTTTACTTTTGTTGGAAGATGATGCGTTTTTGATTCATGCTGCGGGTTTGGCAAAAGCAGGCAGGGGAGTACTTTTTACCGGGCCTTCAGAAAGCGGAAAAACAACTACTGTTTCCAGAGCGGAAGGGCTTGATATTTTAAGTGATGAGCTTGTAGCAATAAAAGAAGATGACGGACAATTCTATCTTTTTTCAACGCCGTTTCATGGAGAATACAGAGGTGATGTTGCCTGTAAATGTGTTCCTTTACAGAAAATATATTTTTTAACTAAAAAAGTAGTGGAGCAGAAACCTTTGAAGATATTGGAAGTATTTGTTGGCTTATTGGAAAATACATTTTTCTTTTATCGGAATAAGCAAGCTGATAAGAAAATTCTGGAGTTATGCCATAAGCTTTCAAAAAAAGTAGATGCATATCACATGAATATTTTAGCAGAGAGAAGTGTAGGGAGGTTGTTTAATGAAGTTTGAAAATATGTTGATTGGGCGCAGTGATCAGGCGGCTTGGCAGGAAGTTGAAGAGAATGTAGTTGTGGTTAATTCTAATACACGCAAAGTTCATATTCTTTCCGGTATTGGCGGGAGGATTTGGCAGATTTTAGAACATCCTAGGCAGCAAACAGATATTGTAAATGTAATTATGCAAGAGTATGATGTTGCACGTGAGCAGGCGGAAAATGATGTGGATTCTTTTTTGCAGGAACTTGCTCAAAAGGAGATAATAAAGATAAAAGATGAATGATATCTGGAAACATGTGCGCAATACAATAGAAAATAAATATATTCCAATCTCAATGATACTGGAACTTACACGGCGGTGTAATTTGAATTGCTGTCATTGTTATAATATTAAAAGCAACTCAGAGCTAAGTTTTCCTCAGATAAAAGAGATTAGCCGGCAGTTAAGAGATGCCGGATGTTTATTTTTGTTTCTCACCGGCGGGGAAGTTTTTTGTATGCCCGATTTTCTGGAGATCATTACTTATTTGCGGCGCGCTGGTTTTGATTTAAAGATTTTCACAAACGGAACATTGATAACATCGGATCTTGTTTATAAGCTAGGGGATTTAGGTATTAGCGAAATAGGTATAAGTATTCAGGGAGCCGAACCAAAAACACATGATCGTATTTCCGGAGTTCCCGGAGCTTTTGAAAAATCAATAACTGCAATTAAAATGTTGAAGGAACGCGGGGTGCCGGTAAATATAAAATGCACCTTAATGAAAGAGAACTTTGCTGAATACAAGGACATTATAAAATTGGCAGAAAATTTAGGAGTTACTTATGTAATAGACCCGGTAGTTTCACCTCGTGATGATGGGTCCAGGGATGTGTTATCCTGTCGTTTGGATGAAACTCAATTAAAGCAATTTTATAGCGAACAATTCTCTCGATTAGAAGTAACTAAAGTCGAGGAAAATTCTATTTGTGAAGCAGGGCGTACTTTTGGGAGCATATCTGCAGTCGGAGACGTATATCCATGTATTCAGATTCCCTTAAAAGTCGGTAATGTTTTTGAAAGAGAGTTTCTGGATATTTGGAGTGATGCCCAAATGCTTAAGAAGATGCGCAGCTTTAAATCATCTGAAATTAAGGCTTGTGTGGATTGTGATATGGTATCTTCCTGTTCAATATGTCCTGGGCTTGCTTACTTGGAAGACGGGGATCTTTTTGGGCCGGCTTCTATAGCTTGTTTAAATGCGCGTATTCAAAAAGAGGTGGAGAATGAAAAATAAACTGGCAAATAAACTCCTGATACAGATGATTATTGTTGTAATGATCATTTCGGCAGTATTTTATTTTATTATCACTATGCAGGCTAAAGAATCGGAAAAACGGATATTTGATAAAGCTAAGCTTTTTTCAGCAATTCTGGGAGTTCATATGGACAGGATTGTTGGCGATAATTTGCTTGTTTATCAGAGTTTGCAGACTGTGGTTTCCGGATTGGCCAAGGCCGATGAGAAAATAGAGAAGATCAGAATTATTGCACCGGAGTCTATTGTATTGGCAGACAGTAATGAGGAGAGAATCTGGCAGACTGTGGTTTCCGGATATCGGGATGTAATAGAAACGGTGATAGAAACTGGGCAGGCAAAATCTCTTGTTAAAAAAGTATTGGGAAGAGAATTGGTGGTTCGTTTTATGCCTCTTTTTTCTGAAAAGGAAAAAGAGAATTTGATTGGGGTGATGCAGCTTA
Organism: PVC group bacterium; assembly: GCA_024231215.1. GTDB lineage: Bacteria > Omnitrophota > Gorgyraeia > B26-G9 > B26-G9 > JAAEQR01. The sequence goes on from JAAEQR010000195.1 coordinate 442,611, forward strand.
ATGTGAAATTTTCTTCGCAGCAAGCTCAGGGCATGGCTTATTTAAGGAGTAATAAAGCGGCTTATTTTAAAGAGAATGCCGCAAGGTTGTCAAAAGAAGTGTCTGAAAATCTGCAAAATGTGCTTGACGATGTGGAAAGGAATTTTCATTACCTTGATGATTTGGTGGCTCGTATGATCAAGGATGAAGAAATCCAGGATATTAGATTTTTTTCTAAAGATCTGCGATTGCTGGGCTCGGGTAGTTCCGGAAGGCGTGCGTTACTTTATAGTGATAATGATACGGAATTTTATGAAAGAGTAATAAAAAACGGGAGTATTTTAAAAAGAAATATAGCAAAATCAGGGGTTGAAGTAGTAAGTCCTCTTTATGTACCGGGTGATACAGAAAAACAGGTGGGCGGAGCCGTGGGTATTACTCTTTCGCTGAAGCGTATTAATGAATTAGTATTTTCCCGGATAAAGAATATTTTAATAATGAGTTTGCTTATTATTTGTGCGTTTTGTTTGCTGATCGGGGTGTTTTTCAAGCGGACAGTAATTGCTCCTTTAAATGGTCTTATGCAGATGGCGCAGCGTGTGGGTAAAGGAGATTTCTCTAAGAAAATACAGGTGGTGTCAAATGATGAGATTGGAAGTTTGGCCGAAGCTTTTAATCAAATGTCGGATGAATTAAAAAAATCAAAAGAACAGATAGAAGATTTTAATCTAGGTTTGCAGGAAAAAGTAGATAAGGCAACCAAAGAATTAGAAGAAAAACAAGCTCAGCTTATTGAATCAGAACGCATGGCTTCGTTAGGAGTTCTTTCCAGCGGGATTGCACATGAGATAAACAACCCTTTGGGTGTAATTTTAGGGCATGCGCAGATGCTTTTAAAGGAATTAAAGACAAGGGGTGATTTAGAAGATGCGCAGGAAGCGGAAAAGTTGCTTAATACTATAGAAGAATATGCAAGAAGATGTACTCATATAGTTAGAAGCCTGTTACAGTTTGCAAAAAAAAGAGAGATGCAGTTTAGTGAAACAGATGTAAGTTCAACGGTGAGTAACGCCTTAATGTTTGCTGAAGGCCGCTTGAATAAAAAAGAAATCAAAGTGGGAAAACATTTAGCTTCGGATTTGCCTCCTGTTTTAGCTGACGCGATACATCTTGAACAGGTTTTTATTAATATTATTTTTAATGCTGAGCAGAGTATGAATCAGGGTAGCAAGTTGGATGTATCTATTGAGCTTGAAAAAGGAGAAGAGATTGTAGTTGCTTTTCAGGATGAGGGAGAGGGGGTCTCGGAAGAAAATATTAAAAAGATATTCGATCCATTTTTCTCTACGCGAGAGCCGGGAGAAGGTGTGGGGTTAGGGTTATCGATTTCTTATGGGATAATTAAAGCGCATGGCGGAGATATTAATATCGAGAGTGAAGTTGGTAAAGGAACCAGGGTAAGTGTGAGATTGCCGGTTAAAAAGGGGTAAAAGGTGAATAAAGAGTATATTCTAGTAGTAGATGATGAGCGTGGGATGCGTGAATACCTCAAAAAACTTTTAACAGATAACGGATATGCTGTAGTTGTAGCCAATAACGGGATGGAAGCTTTGACGCAGATAGAAAAAAAGATTCCAGTTTTAGCCATAATAGATTTCAAGATGCCCGGTATGGACGGATTGGAACTTTTGGCTAAAATAAAAGAGGTGCATCAACAGATAACCGTGATTATGATGACAGCTTACGGCACAATGGAAAATGCGATAAAGGCGATGAAGCTGGGAGCCTATGATTATTTAAATAAACCATTTGAGCTTGATGAGATATCACTTGTTATTGATAAGGCTTTTGAAAAGAAACGCTTGGAAGAGGAGAACATAGAGCTTCGCAGAGAGCTTAAAAAAGCTTATACATTTGAGGATATTGTTTCCAGTAATGACCAGATGCGTAATATTTTTGATACGGTTCAAAAAATAGCGGATACTAAAAGTACTATTTTGATCCAAGGAGAAACAGGTACAGGTAAAGAGCTTATTGCCCGGGCTATACATAATCTGAGCCAGCGTAAAAACAATTCATTTATTCCGGTAGATTGCAGTGCGCTTACCACAAGTCTTTTGGAAAGTGAGCTTTTTGGTCATGTTAAAGGTGCGTTTACCGGAGCGAGTACGGATAAAAAAGGTCTTTTTGAGGCGGCGCATGGCGGAACTATATTTCTAGATGAAATAGGACATATTTCTTTGGAGATACAGTCAAAGCTGCTGCGTGTTTTGCAGGACGGAGAGATAAAAAGGGTGGGAGAGGCTTTAGCACGCAAGGTGGATATTCGTCTTATTGCTGCAAGTAATGAAAATTTAGAACGCGCGGTAAAAGAAGGAAGGTTTCGCCAGGATCTTTATTATCGTTTAAATGTGGTGCCGTTGTCTTTGCCGGCTTTACGGGAAAGGACAGAAGATATTCCGATTTTAATCGAGCATTTTATTAAAAAATATAATCATATAGAAAGTAAAAAATTAGAGAATGTATCCCCGGAAGTTTTAAAGATATTGATGGACTATCAATGGCCGGGCAATGTGCGGGAGTTGGAAAATCTAATACACCGGGCAGTAGTTATGGAGGTGGGGCCGGTGATTTTACCTAGTGATTTGCCGGCAGGAATAAGAGAGCCGCTGATTACTGCGGAGAGGCGAGATATCCTTTCCCGGACGAATAATTTTAGGAAAGCTAAGCGCCAGGCAATGGAAGCTTTTGAGCGGCGTTTCCTGGCTGAGTGTTTAATTCGAAATAAAGGAAACGTAAGTAAAACTGCAAAAGAGATGGGATTGGACCGGAGAAATTTACAGAGAAAATGTAAGTATTATAAGATTAATCCGGGAGAATTTAAATAAAAATCGTGACCTAACCCGATTCCACCTGCGCAAAAATTGTCGCGATGCGGCGAAAAATACGCATATTTTGCGCAAAATTATCCTTACCTATAAATCCCCCACTTGTAATTTTAAAAGACATAATGTATACTTAAAACTTCTGCGGAACTCGTCCGAAAGATGATAAAATCGGAAGCTGCGCAGAGGCCTTAAGTATAAACTATCAGGTCTATTGTAATTTCTGGGTTGCAGTTAGAAGGTTGGCGAAAATTGAAGAGTATTAAACATCTGATCATATTTTTTCTTATAAACACGATTATTTTATCAAACATCCCGCCAGTATTTGCTGAAAAAGCTTATAGCGTTTGTCTTTCCCCCGTTGTAACAATTAACACTCCTGCGTTGAAATACAATTTTTCTCAGCTTGAGCTTGGCCGCTTACTAGAAACAACACAGTTAAATATTGAAGTAAATGGATTTATCAGAGATTTGTTTGGTAAAAATAGTAAGAATTTTGTGAATGCTACATTCAAAGGATTTAAAGTTGATTTGATCTCAGGGAGGGGATATCCTGTCGCAGATGAAATTGTTCCATTTAGATTGGATGATCATGGATATGTTCATCTGACCGAAAGCATGGCTCAACTGATTCAGGATCATCCGGATAGAGAAGAAATTTTATTTGAAATCGGAGTGCATTATACTCTTAAACTTAATTATAAAGTACTTGCGCAACATCATCCAAATAGCAAACATTATACACAACACAAGTTCAACCTTTTGTTAATTAGAGCTTTGCCAGATAATAGCGAAAGGGCGATTATTGGTAACTACCTTCCCATTATTTCTAATGGAGCTATTCAGCCAATTGATAGTTTGTTAGGTATTAGGGATTATGTCGGTAATGATGACGTAGTATCCCATCATCTTGCATTATTATTCGAACGATATGCTCGCAGGAGACGTATTGGTTATCGAAAACCTGGAAGTTATGAAGTGGTAAAAGGCAAAGAAACTTATATGGATTACTTTTATAATACTAAGCATGGTTTAAGTTTTCTGAGTGTTCCCGGGAAACTATCCGCGTTTTTAATGTCTTTACAGATTAACGAAAATAATGTATCTGTCGGCCGCTATGATATATCAATAAATGATGTTAATAAAAATTTAAGATCTAATCTAGCCGGTGAAAACATGCTTTTTGCTGCGGGGTCACTTTGCATGCACAATAATATGGAACGTTATAGAATAGAAGCGACGGTTCCCTTACTTACGAATGCGTTAGGCGATTTTAGAAATGATCCTCTGGTTGCCGGATTTTTAGCCTCAGTTACCGGAGATTTTGATATGTATTTTGTTAGGGATTTAATCGAAAAATTTAAAGGAGCCGACCTTATTCAAATTGTCTATCAACTTCAAAGGCTTAGAAGAAAGGTAAGAAATGATTCTGATAAAGATTGGGATTTAAGTGAAAGTAAGCAATTTCATAGAACTGTTGAACATGTTATGCGGACTTATTCGAAAAAAAATGTTTCCATGATTTTAGATAGTTTTGAAAAACTGGGAGATATATACAACTTGGTGAATGAATCATATCGTCCGATGCATAAAGTAATGCCGATTCTCATCTTTATGACAGAGCTGATTTCACGAAGTGAAGATCCTTTAAGAGAAGTTATTGATCCATTACATAGTTTTATTTCTACAGTCTCTCCGGCGCAGATTCTTGCTTGTTTGCCTCTTGTTGAAGGCACAGGAACCTTTGGTCTGGCACGTTTGCAAAGCTTAATACAGAGATTCGGAAAATTTAATATTAATATCGCGGCTTTAGATATTGTCCCATGGATGAAATTAGCATATGTCGAGTATATTCTGAATCATAGCTCGGATCCAGAGCATGACTTAAAGCATCTAAATGTTTATCTAAGACATCAAATAGTTCAGAGGGATAGAGAAAACCTTATTCTTGATAATATGAAAAAACTCTATGAAATTTATGACTTGCGGCGCGCTCATCATGCTTTATTTAATAATTTGGATCTCCAGTTTACGCCGGGCGAGATTATTGCTGTGGCAAATAAAAAACTAACTGCGGGGATGGAAAGAGACGGTTCTTATGTGCCATCCATACGGAATATTCGTCATGACCTAGATCAGAGAGGGAATTATAATTGGAATTCTGAGCGGGGAGATGATATTGAATTATTGATCTATGGGCTTAACCATTTAAATGCTTCTGACGGGACGCTTATTGCTTTTCAAAAATACGAAAAGATTTTAATTCAATCTTTAATTGCTCTAAAATTTGTTGTTGCTCAGGAAGAGTTATTGTTAAAACTTAGAGATCAATTGTTCCAAGTTATGGTTCGTTTTCTTTGCTTGAATAACGAAACGGTAGATCCGCTTATCTTGCTCGGATATTTAAATACGATAAGCGAGCATATGAATTACGCTACCGCGGAATCTTTAATTAAGTTTTTAGATAAAATAGTTTCAAATGGGGATGTTGCTGGTCTGGATAGATTGTTGGAAGAATTAGCTTACTCTGCCGACTGTATGCCTGCCAGAGAAGCAAAGGCAATTATTCGTCAGTATATTAGTGAGGTTGAGGAGGGTGGAGTGCAGCAAACACTTACCAGATTGATTGCATTACGTGTTGAGTATGAACAGAAGAGATTCCCTGAGGAGGAGCAATCAATATCAAACATGGTGGCTCAGATTAAAGGCTTGCCTGCTACAGACCAGAAAAGACTAGAGGATGAAATACAAACAGTACTAGGTCACGAAAAAACAATAATAAAGATGAGCGATTCTGAGATTAAAAAAAGAGTCAAAGCACTTAAGATTCAAGTGCAAAGAAAAGAGGTGCTTTTTGAGGATGTTAAGCTTTTATATTTGGCCTATATCAGAGAGATTGCTAAAAGAAAATACGGGATGAGAGCTTACAATATCCAATTAGCCGCGGTCCTTCTTTTCTTTTATGAGGGAGATTTTAATAAAAGGGGGTTGGTTCAAGAAATTAAGACAGGTGAGGGCAAATCGCTAATTTTTGCCTTAACAAATAGTTTAGCTGCTTTGACGGGCAAACCAGTGGATGTTTTTACGGTAAATACATATCTTGCCGCTCGTGATGCCGAACAATTTAAAGTTTTGTATAATTTTTTAGGATTAACTGTTGCCTATTTAAAAGACAATCAAGATGAGGGGCTAGTCGCAGTTAATGAACAATCTTTTGCCGCGGATATTGTCTATGGAACGAATTCCAATTTTGAGTATATATACCTCCTGGAATGTATTAGTCAACAACCTATACGTGCGAAAGATGTCGCTGGCAAAACAAAACGGCGGGAATTTGCCATGGCTGTTGTTGATGAGGTCGATATGTTGTTTTTGGATGAAGCGCTTAATACACATACGATAGCCCGGCCTGATAATATTTTTCCGACTTGGCCGTTCAAGCCGATCTGGAAATTCTTCAATGAATTGGTTCTCAATATTGATTATAAGGCTGAAGGCCTAACTAATAGAGGAAAAATAAAATATTCTGAGTTCATAGGGCAGTTATACAAGAAAGAAGGAAAAGGGAAGGAGCTATTATCCGAGAGTCAATTAAAAAGATTCGCTCAATCCGCCCTAATTGCACTGCGTTTAAGAAAAAATCAGGATTATGTTGTAAAAGAAGCAATCAAGAGGCGTCCTGAAAGAACGATTTGGAGCGGGAAACGTAAGGCTCAAGATGAAGTGATTATTGTTGTGCAAGAAACAGGTCGAAAACACTTCGGCTCATTGTGGTATGACGGGATTCATCAGTTTGTCGAGTTAAAAGAAGGGATGAAACCAAGTCTAATGAATCGATCGATAGCCTCAATTACACGTCCTTTTTATTTTAGTAAGTATGAGAAACTATTTGCGCTTACTGGGACGATTGGATCCGAGACAGATGCCTGGGAATTGCAAAAGATATATGGAGTAAATTCGCTTTGTCTTCCTCCACATAAGCATTCAAAGCGTGAAGACAGAGAAGATTTAATCCTGGATACATTAGAGCAAAAATGGACAGAAGTTATCCAAAGCATTCAAGCCGAACATAATAAAGGACGACCTGTGTTAGTAGGAGTGAGAACGATAGAGCAGTCTGTTAAACTTCACCGGAAACTTGAAGAGGAAACAAGGATTGATGCCCAGCTTTTAAATGGAGAGCAAGGCACTCCGGAAGCGCAGATTATAAAGCAGGCAGGTTTAAGCGGAACGGTAACGATTGCCACCAATTTGGCGGGACGAGGAACAGATATACTTCTCGGTAAAGGTGTCGAAGCGCGGGCTGGTTTGCATGTTATTGGAACGGAGCGTTTTAGATCCAGGCGAATTGATGACCAGTTAAAAGGAAGAGCGGGTAGGCAGGGGCAGCCGGGAAGTTCTCAATTCATTATCTCTCTTGAGGACGAGGCATATCGCAGCTATTTAGATCAGGAGAAGTTAAGGAAACAGCAAGATCATGCTAAGAGAAAACAGGCTGTACAGGATGTTCAAGAAAAATTAGATGTTGCTTCTTTTGAAAGGCGGGTTAGGGTTTTCCGCATTTGCTCTATTCAGGATAGGCAAATGACGGATTTTTTCAATGAGATAGAGCGTCTTTTTAATATGAAGAGAATAGATAAAATTTTCCCGGAAATTATTCCGGAGTATAATCGACCATCTCTGCTTGGAACTGATGAAAGAGCTTCTATATTTACAATAGTAGAGGCAGGGGATGTGTGTTTTGAGGGCTGGATAGCTCATTTGCAGTTATTGGAAGAGTTGAGGAAAGCACTTGAATTTGAATCATCTGAAACCTTTGAGTCTGGTCTAGAAATATATCAGGAACAGGCGGAAAAAAGTTTTAAGAATGTTATGAATGAATTACGGGAAAAGGTATATCTATTATATGCGGAGTTATCGGGGTTGGATCAAGTTGAAGTTGTCAAAAGGGGCAATGATTTTGAACAAACTGGCGTTACTCCGACACAAAAGCCTTTAATTGATGGAATGGAACTATTCCAAGTAGAAAATCAAATAATTGCGGCTATGCTTGAGCAAGCAGTTTAAATATCCTATAATCATTCCGAAGTGGCGCACCTGCGCAAAAATTGTCGCGATGCGGCGAAAAATACGCATATTTTGCGTATTTTTATTCTCGTCAATAAAACCCTCCAAAACTCAAAACATAACAGCTTTGTTTTTAAGTAGTTATGATTTATGTTTTATTTATAAAATCATATTTCTGGCATGATATTTGCTTTTATAAAATAGACTGAATATAACTATCACAAAGGAGTAAGATCATGAAGAGACTAATAACGATTGGATTGATTCTGAGTATCTGGTGTTTTAGCGCAATTTTGGTGTATGCCGGAGATGGGGATTTTGCTATATACCGGGAAGCTACAGGTGGGGAAGCTTCAACCGCAACCGCTGCTGATGTTACTTGGGATACTACGGTAAGTGCTGATGCTACTTTTTCAATTAGTGCTAACACTTCTGTGGATCTTTCTGAGGGAGGTCATTATTTTGTTATGTACAATATTGGCTGGTTGGGGTCTGGTGGAAACAGGCGTTCTGAGCAACAGATGTGGCTTAATTTAGCTGGAAGTGAAATTGTCTGGGGGCGCTCAACGGGATATATACGTCGGTCAAATGCAATGGAGGCCTGGCAATTTGGTGCAGCGATTATTAATGCGAATGCTGGTGATGATCTAAAAATAGTTGAACAGCGTACTGATACTTATCCAACTATGGTAACAAATAGAATTGCGAATTCCAGCAGTTTAATGGTTTTAAAATTAAATGATAATTGGGATTATGCTCGGATTAGTGAAGCTGGCGGGGGGCAAGCTTTTAGTAGTACTACTGCTACTGCTGTTACTTGGGATACCAATGATGAATTAGATACCGGCTCATTTACTCATACCGGAGATACTGATCAGATTACATTAAAAACAGCAGGACATTATCTAGTTACAGCAAATATTGAAATGCTAACTTCGGGGACATCCAGAACTGCTGGTAGTATGTATTTGTCTTTAGATGGGACTGAAATTGATGGCACAAGGACAACAAGTTATATTAGAGGAACAGATGGTACAAATAATAACACTGCTGTTTTTTCTGGAATAATTGAGACTTCATCTGCAGACCAAGTTTTACGAGTAATGATGTATGAGAAAACTGGATCTAATCCGACAATTGTTGCTAATAAAGCCGGTATTACTATTGTAAAATTACCAGACACTGCTGATTATGTCCGTTTAGTTAAAACTACTACTCAGGCAGTTGACGGTACCGATGACCCGATTACTTGGGATTCCCAGGTTGAGCTGGATACTGGTAGCTTTGGTAATTCTTCAAATCTAGTTACTTTTACTCAGGATTCTGATTATCTTTTCCTGGCTACTTTTTGGGCTGATGGCACAACGAATAATAGTCGTAATTATCCTCATTGGGAGTGGCGAAAAAGCGGTACAAAAATCCAATATGGTTCGGGTGGTAAATATAGCCGTGGTACTGGCAGTGCTGAGGCCGGAAATAGTTTAGGCTTAATTGCGCATGGTATTACTACCAGTAATAATATTGATATTGTTAACACCGATGAAACTAACAAAGATGATGCCGAAAGACTTTTTCAGGCCAATAGAATGGCTTTGCAGGCAATTAATATGAAAGCTTTTTTACCTCCGGTAATTACCGATGCTGCTGATGAGGTTTTTTATAATACTGAAACTTCGGTTACAATTACCGGGGACAGATTCCGGACGACTAAGGGAACTGGAAAATTAGAACTCTGTGATTCTGCAACCTATGCTACAGCTAATAAGATCGAGCAAACTACTACAGCTTGGGGAAATACTTCGATTGATTTCACAGTAAATCGTTCTACTTTAGCCGAAGGGACTTTGTATCTATTTATTACTAATGATGATGGTCAGATTACCGGAGGCTATTCTGTCGAAGTATATGATTTGCCGGCTATTACAAATGTCAGCCCATCAACATTTGTGGACACTGATACGGGGATTGATATTACCGGTTCAAATTTTAATGCTGCTCAAGGATCAGGAATTGTTGAATTAGGGAATGCTGCTACATATGCAGGATCTACGACAAAAGTCAGTCAAACTGTTACTGGTTGGGCAGAAGGCTCAATTACTTTTACTGCTGTTCAAGGAGCTCTTGGTGGTGGTGATGTTTACGTTTATGTTACTGATGATTATGGACATGTTTCGAGTGGGTATCAGGTTAAGTTAGCGGCAAATCCTTTAATTACAGATATTGATGATGAAGTTTTTTATGATGGGGAAACTTCAGTTACCATAATCGGAGATGCTTTTTATGCAGCAAAAGGAACCGGTAAAGTTGAATTAGCTGACTCGGCGACTTATGCAACTGCTAACAAAGTCGAGCAAACTACTACTAGCTGGGGCAATAGTTCAATTGATTTTACAGTTAACCGCAGTACTCTTTCTGAAGGCTCTTTATATGTTTTTGTTACTAATGATGACGCTTTGACTTCAGCCGGATATGCTGTTTATGTATATGATTTACCAAGTATATCAGGTGTTGATCCTACATCATTCATGGATAGTGATACAGGGATTGATATTAGTGGAGCTGATTTTGGCGCCTCTCAAGGTACCGGAATTTTAGAAATAGGAGATGCCGCAACTTATGCTGCATGTGTAACAAAAGTCAGTCAAACAGTTACTAGCTGGGCAGATGATACGATTACTTTTACTGCGGTGCAGGGAGCTTTAACTCCGGGTACAGTATATTTGTATGTTACGGATGATAATGGCCATGTTTCAGCTGCTCAATCAGCTACTTTAACTGTGCCGCCGCCGCCGTCTATTACTTTAGTTGACCCGGCGGGATTTACAAATAATGATCCTGGTATTGAAATCACGGGAAGTTATTTTGACGCATCTCAAGGTACGGGAAAAGTCGAATTAGGAGATGCTTCCACATATGGATCTTGTACTATTTTAGAAGAACAGACAATAACTTCCTGGGCTTCGGATACGATTACTTTTACTGCAGTAAGAGGAGCGCTTACTCCGGGCGGTGTTTATCTTTATGTTACTAATGATGATTCAGATACCTCTACCGGAACTTCAGTTAATATCGCGGCAGAACCAATTCCTGAGGGGACAAAACTGGGAGCTTATCAGGCTGCTGGAAGTGCTAGTGGTACGACTTCACGTAGTAGATATATGGCAATGACTTCTCCGGATATTGATAATATTCGAATTATTAAATTTGGGCATAAAAGCAATGTTGCTGGTTCAATGCGCATGGGGTTATATGTGGGTGGAGCAATTGGGAATCCGGATAATGCAACATTGGCAGCTGATTCCGGTCAAGTTACTCATGATGGGGGCGGGAGTTGGCAGGAATTTGACCTTACAACTCCTTACGATTTAGCGAAAAATACACAATACGGGGTGGCTTGGAAAACTGACGGAGCATCTTATTATTTTGATAATACTTCATTAGGAAATTTAGAGGATTGCGATCAATACTGGGAGAATCTTACTAATGAGCCGGCTAATTCAACAAATGCTTTTCAAGGTACACTAAATGTAGCTTCTACCTATGACTATACATATTTACATTATATTGTTTATGTGCGTTATCCTACGCTTAGTTCTGTTTCCGAGACTTATATTGATGATGGAGATCTGGCGATCCAGGTCAATGGGGTGGGTTTTGAGGATGATAATGAGTTTGGTAATAGTGCAAATAAGATTTATTTAGGTGATGCGGCTACTTATGCGGCATGTTCGACTTTAGTTGAGCAGACATTCACAGCCTGGGCAGATGCTCAGATCACTTTTAATGTATCAAAAGGTGATTTGAGTGATGGTACAGTTTATGTCTATGTAATAAATGATAATAGCCAGGTCAGTGATAATGGACAATCAGTTATTTTAGATGTTAATACTCCGACTAATCCGACAGCTCCGGCTTCGGGATGGGATGTTAGCGGTAAGACAAATGCTTTAACTAATAATACCTGGGGAGGTCATGCTTCGGCTTATTTTGAATGGACCGGGGCTGATGATAGTGGAGGTAGTGGGGTTAGCGGATATTCAGTTTATTGGGGCACGGATTCCGGCGGAGAACCTGGAGTAACGCAAGATCAGGCGGGGAGCTCCTATGATGCCGGAGCAATTTTATTCGATGGTATTTATTATTTAAGGGTAAGAACTTTTGATAATATTGGGAAATTTAGTGAGCCGATAACATTATTTACTTATAAATATGATAAGACTGATCCAGTTAATCCAACATCTCCATCCGGGGCTTGGTATACATCTTCAAAAATAGATTCCTTAATAGATGATACTTGGCAAAATGATGATGAAACTCCGTATTTTGAATGGTCCGGGGCAACTGATGCAACCAGCGGAGTTAGTGGATATTCAGTTTATTGGGGAACTGCAATAGATGGGGAACCTGGATTAATACAAGAACAGGTAGTTACAACTTTGGGAGAAGTTTCGGCTACTGGCGATAATACGTATTATTTAAGGATAAGAACATTTGATTTTGCGGGAAATTATTCGGATATAGTAAACTTATTTACGTGTAAATTTGATAATACTGTTCCAGCAAATCCGACAGCTCCGGCTTTGGCTTGGGATTCCTCAGGTAAATCAACTGGTCTTACTGATAATACTGTCCAAAACATTGATGATACTCCATATTTTGAATGGTCTGGGGCAACTGATGCAACTAGCGGAGTTAGTGGATATTCAGTTTATTGGGGCATAGCTATAGATGGCGAGCCGGAAATTACTCAGGAGCAAACTGCTATTAGTTATGATATTAGTACTCCTACCGGGGATGCTACTTATTATTTAAGAGTGAGGACTTTTGATAATGCAACAAATTATAGTGATGCGATAACTGTCTTTACCTTTATATATGATAGCCAAAAGCCTACAGTGCTTATTGAAGTCAGTCCAGATCCAACCGGATCAATTCCTTCTGGCAGCTTAGAATTTAAATTAACTTTTTCAGAAACCATGGATATCGGAACAACTCCAACAATAACATATGATCCTAGCGGTGCTACCGGAGTGCAATCTGTTTCCACCGGCGGCAGTTGGTCAACTACTACTTATTCTAATGATACATATACTGTTTATAATGATAATGCAATTACTTCTACAACTGGTGATGGAGTAGCGACAATTAGTGTTACTCAAGCCAAAGATCCAGCAGATAATACTATGGATGCAGATACTGACGATTCTTTTGATATTGATAGTGCTATGCATCATTTTAGAGTTGAGCATGATGGCTCAGGATTGATCAATGTTGCTGAACTCCTAACGATCACTGCAGTAACCCAGGGGGGGAATACTGCGATTGATTATACTGGAACAATTACTGTTAGTACTCAAGGTGAAACTGCGCAAATTAGCTGGGATGTAAATACCGGAACAAACGCTATTAATGATGGCGGGGCGGGAAATGATTCAGCAACCTATTTATTTGATGCAGCAGATAATGGAGTAGTTGTTTTGGAGATGATCTCTACTGCTCCGGATACCTTAGATATTGAAGTAGATGATACTACTTATACCGATGATGATACCGAAGGTAATATTGTAATTTCAAGTTATGCTTTAGATCATTTTGTTATATCTCATGATAATTCAGGAGAAGCTGGGGTTGGGGAGAATGTTACGGTTACTGCGATCAATACCGAAAGTCAAACTAAAACAGATTATGTTGGAACAATAACTTTGGATACAACGGGAACATCCACTGCAATTGGCTGGTCATTATCATCAGGCAACGGAATATTTAATGATGGTGGTGGAGCAAGTGATACTGCAACTTATAATTTTAATATTAATGATAATGGGGTGGCGACATTTATTTTTACCGGGACAAAAGTAGAAACCTTGGATATTGATGTTGCTGATGGGGCAGAAACTGATGATGAATCAGAGGGAACAATGGCTATAAGTCCTTCAGCGATTGATCATTTTGATATTACTCATGATAATAGTGCAGTAGCTGGGGGCGCAGAGAATGTTACGATCACAGCAAAAGATGCTTATGAAAATATTAAAACTAATTTTACCGGGACAGTGACTTTGGATACTGATGGAGATGTTAATGCTGTTTCCTGGGCTGAGGATGCGGGTAATCAGGGGACTTTTAATGATGGTGGTTCTGGGGTTGCTTCAGCGACATATACTTTTGCCTTAGCTGATAACGGTACAGCTGATTTTACTATCACTGATACAAAAACTGAAAGTATTGATATTGATGTTAGCGGATCAGGGAAATATGATAGCGACGAAGAAGGGCTTTTGCTTGTTACTCCCGGGAGTATTAATTATTTTATTATTGTGCATGATAATAGTGCTGCGGCTGGAGTTGCCGAAGGCTTAACAGTTACTTCATATGATCAATACGATAATATTAAAACTGACTATACTGGCGAGATTACTTTAGATACTGATGGAACTGCAACTTCTATTACTTGGGCTTTAGATACTGGGAATGGAATTTTTGCTGATGGGGGTGGTTTATTAGATACAGCAACGTATACTTATGATGCAGCTGATAGTGGTGTTGCAACTTTTACTATTACTGATACGACTCAAGAATCTTTGGATATTGATATCTCAGGCGATGCTAATGACAATGATTCTGAGGGCAATTTAATTGTTGGACTACCAGTTATTTCTTATTTTGTTGTTTTGCATGATGGAGCGGCTAATGCCGGAGTAACTGAGAATGTTACTGTAACAGCAAAAGATTCTTTAGGTGCGACAATGACATCATATGTTGGTCAGATACAGCTGGATACAAATGGAACAGCAACAACAATAGTTTGGGCTTTAGATACTGGTGATGGGACATTTAATGATGGCGGAGCAAGTGTCGATACAGCACTTTATACTTATGATGCAGCTGATAATGGAGTAGCTGTATTTTCAATAATTGATAATACGCAGGAAACAATTAATATTGCAGTAACCGGAGATGGTAAGACTGATAATAATACTGAAGGCAACTTAATTGTGGGAGTTCCTTTATTAAGTCATTTTACTATATCTCATGATGGGAATGCTGACGCCGGAGTAGATGAAAATGTTACGGTTACTGCTAAAGATACTGTTGACAGTACTAAAACTGATTATACCGGACAAATAACCTTAGATACTAATGGTACTTCTGGAACAATAACTTGGGCTTTAGATACGGGGAATGGAACTTTTAATGATGGTGGGGCATTAGTTGATACTGCAACATATAATTATACGGGCAGTGATAATGGGGTTGCTATTTTTACAATCAATGATACAACTGCAGAAAGTTTGGATATTGATGTTTCAAGCGGCGGTATAGTTGATGATGAGACTGAGGGGAATTTAATTGTTGCTACCGGGGCTTTAGATTACTTTTTGATTGAGCATGATAATGCTGCAGTAATAAATATTTCTGAATTAGTTATAGTAACTCCGCGGGATAGCCAGAATAATATAATCACTGATTATACCGGACAAATAACTTTAGATACTAATACTTCCAGCCCATCCGGCATAACCTGGACATTGCTTTCTGGGAATGGTTCTTTTGTTGATGGAGGAGGTTCTGTTGATACTGCAACATATACATATGCTTTAGCTGATTCGGGAACAGCAAGTTTTAGTATTAAGAGTTCAAGCCTTGAAACTATAAATTTAGCAGTAAGCGGGGATGGGGAGAATGATGATAATACTGAAGGAAACTTAGTTGTTGGTAATGCTGCAGAGCTAACCTGGGGTATGGTTGATGCTGTTCAGGCATATGCGACTACTACTACTAGTGGTCGTATGATCTCGGGATATTCTCCCAATATCTCTAATATGATAATAACAAAACTTGCTAGCCATCATGGATCAACCGGAAGTACCAGAATTGGATGCTGGACTGGAGGAGTTAGCGGAGATCCTACCGGAGCAACTCTTTTAGTTCAAACCGGTAATGAAACAGTATCAAGTACAGGGTGGGCTGAACATGATGTAACAGATACTCCGTGGCCGAAAAATACCCGGACTTGGAGCGGATATGCTTTAAGTGGAGCAGCTATTAGTTATGCTAATAATGGAGCGTATAACGAGGATTATGATGAAAGCCATGGCCGTACACATCAACCTGCAGGATTGAGTACTAATCCGGCAACTGCACATCAGAATATTACCGGAGATGGAGCAGAAGCGGCTTTTTGGTATTATATGCATGTTATGTATACAATTGAGCCAGGAGTAAACGCGATAAGTAATAGTGTTATCTCTAGCAGTGTTGATGTTGGCAGCAGTGATAAAATAATTTTGGATTTATCTTTAACTAATGATTCGGTAACAGCGGATACTATTACAGCGGTTACTATTAATAATGTAGGTACTGCATCAGATTCTGATATCTCATCAGTAAAACTCTATTATGATAGTAATAATTCCGAAGATTATTCTCCGGGAGCAGATACTCAGGTTGGTTCTGGAGTATTCTCATCCGGTACAAAAACTTTCTCCAATCTAAGTATAAATATTGATGCTAATCTGGGCACTGAGGAATTATTTGTTGTTGTAGATATTTCCAATAGTGCCACTCCAGGAAATACTATTGATGTAGCTATTCCGGCTAATGGTATTACTTTATCTGGAACTGGAACAATAGAGGATGCAGCGCTTAATTCATCAGGAAATAGAAGTATAGTTATGTTACTGGATCATTTTACTATAAGCCATGATACTGCTGGGTTAGCTGGTTCTGATGAAAGTATTACAATTATGGCAAAAGATTCTTATGGGAATACAAAAATTGACTATACCGGAACTATAAATATAGATACTACCGGAACAGCAGGCTCTATTGCTTGGGCTCTGTCCTCTGGGTCGGGAGTATTTAATGATGACGGAGCAAGTGTTGATACTTGTGATTATACTTTTAGCGGGGCGGATAATGGGGTTGTTGTTCTAAGCTTAAATGATACGATATCTGAAACCTTGAATATTTCAGTATCTGGAGACACTAAAACTGATGATAATACTGAAGGAGATTTAGTAATTTCTCCAGCGCCAATACATCACTTTGTTATTGGTCATGATAATACGGCTGAGGCGGGGATAGGAGAAAGCATTACTGTTACGGCTAAAGATGAATTTGAAAATACCTTAGTTGATTATTCTTCTCAGATAACTTTAGATACTAATGGTTCTTTAGATAGTATTAGTTGGACTTTAAGCTCAGGATTTGGCAGTTTTGCGGATGGCGGAGGGAGTGTTGATACTGCTACTTATACTTTTGATGAAACCGATGACGGGGTTGCGACATTTACCATGACTGATACAATATCTGAAACTATTAATATTTCAGTCAGTGGTGATACTAAAACCGATGATAATACCGAAGGTGATTTAGTTGTTTCTGCCGGAACAATTGATTATTTTGTTATTAGTCATGATGAGGTAGCTAATGCTGGAATTGCGGAAACAATTACCATAACTGCTAAGGATTCTTTAGGAAATACAAAAGCTGACTATATTGGAACTATTACTATAGATACTAATGGAACTGTCAATACCATTACCTGGTCTGATCCAGGTGGGAATAATGGAGTTTTTACTGAAGGCGGAGCAAGCGTAGATACTGCAACTTATGAATATGCAGCGGATGATAATGGAGAAGTAACTTTAAATATCACTGATACAAAAACTGAAGGCTTAGATATTTCAGTAACCGGTGACACCAAAACTGATGATGATACTGAAGGAGATTTGACGATTAATCCGGGAGTTATTGATTATTTTATTGTATCGCATGATGGTACTGCTGTTACTGGAATTTCTGAGGATCTGATTGTTACTGCATATGATGCTGAAGATAATATAAAAACTGATTATACTGGTACGATTACTTTAGATACTAATGGTACTTCTACGGCAATAACCTGGACATTGAAAAACGGCAGTGGAACTTTGGATGATGACGGTTCAAATTATGATACTGCAGATTATACTTTTAATAGTAGTGATTTAGGGACGGCTACTTTTGGTATTATTGATTTTGCTGCAGAAACGATTAATGTTGATGTAACTGGCGATGCTAAAACGGATGATGATACTGAAGGAAACCTACAGTTTATTTCTTCGGGCATCGATCACTTCTTAATTGTTCATGATGGGGATGCGATCGCTGGTATTGCTGAAAACATAACAATATATGCAAAAGATGCTAATGAAGATACGATCACGACTTATCAAGGGCAGATAACTATTAATACTGATGGTTCAGCAACAGGAATTGGCTGGGCATTAAACACCGGAAGCGGTTCATTTGTTGATGGAGGGGGAACTGTTGATACTGCTACTTATACATTTGATCCAACAGACAATGGCGTGGTTATTCTGGAATTAACGGATACTGTAGAAGAAACTATTGATATTTCTATAGTGGGAGAAGGTAAAAATGATGATGATACTGAAGGAGTCTTAGAAGTTAATCCTGCGGGCATGCATCATTTTAATATAGTGCATGATGGTAATGCTCAAGCTGGAATTGCTGATTCGATAACTATTCAGGTCCATGATGCTAATCATAATACAGTAACTGATTATACTGGGGAAATCACAGTTTATACAAATGGTACAGCAACTGCGATTACTTGGGCAAAGCAAACAGGATCGGGTTCTTTTAGTGAGGGCGGACCGACGGTGGATACTGCTACATATACATTTGTATTCCAAGATAATGGCGTTTGTGTTTTGACTCTGGCTGATACTAAGGTGGAAACATTGAATATTGGTGTTTCCGGTGGTGGAAAACTTGATGATGATACTGAAGGTGCTTTAGTAGTGGGACCCGGACTTATTGATCAATTTGTTATTACTCATGATGGCGGAGCAATAGCTGGTATTTCAGATAATGTTACTATCCGGGCAGAAGATGCATATGCAAATTTAAAAACTGATTATACGGGAATGATTACAGTTGATACAAACGGAACAGTGGATACTATTGTTTGGGCAAAAGTAGTTGGTAATGGAACTTTCCTTGATGGCGGAGCCAGTGTAGATACTGCTACTTATACTTTTGATGCTACTGATAGTGGGCAATGTACACTTAGTGTTTCTGACACAATAGCGGAAAGTCTCAATGTATCTGTTTCTGGGGATGCTAAAGTCGATGATGATACTGAAGGTGATCTTGTTGTTACTGCGACATCATTAGACCATTTTGTGGTTAGTCATGATAATACAGCAGAGGCGGCAGTAGCAGAAAGTATTACTATTACTGCTTATGATATCTATGAAAATGTTAAGGAAAACTATACTGGACAAATAACTGTTGATACCAGTGGTACAGCTAATGCCATTACTTGGGGATTATCGGTGGGTAATGGAACTTTTCTTGATGGCGGAGCCAGTGTAGATACTGCTACTTATACATATGCAGATTCTGATGATGGAGTAGTTATTTTAACTATTTCCGATACAGTTGCCCAAAGTATTGATGTTGATTGTTCCGGGGATGCTAAAACTGATGATGATACCGAAGGAAATTTAGTTGTCGGAGCAACAGTAATTAATTATTTTAAAGTCAATCATGATGAGTTAGCAAGTGCGGGAGTCGCAGAAAATGTAACAATAACTGCATATGACACTTATGATAATGCTAAAACAAATTATACAGGGACAATCACAGTAGATACTGATGGTTCCGCAGATGCTATTACCTGGGCAAAAATCACCGGAGGCGGTTCATTTGTTGATGGTGGAGGTGCTGTAGATACAGCTACATATACTTATGTGGCTGGTGATTTAGGAGTGGTTGTCTTGAGCATCACAGCTAATGCTGCGGAAAGTTTAGATATAGATATTACCGGTAGCTCTAAATCCGATGATGATACTGATAATGCTTTGGTTGTAAGTGCTTCAACTCTTGAAGATTTCCTTATAAGCCATGATGGGCAGGGGGTTGTAAATTCTGGAGAGCCGATAACTATTACTGCTCGTGATGCTTATCAAAATACAAAGTTAGATTATACAGGAGAAATTTCAGTTTCTGTTAGTGGAGAAACTGGAGAAATAACCTGGGCAGTTGCAAACGGAGCAGGTTCATTTGCCGATGGTGGTCAATATACTGATACTGCTAATTATACTTTTCATTCTAATGATGAGGGAGTAGTAATCTTAACTCTTACTGATGATGAGGCAGATACGGTTAATATTGCTGTTAGCGGTGGAGGTAAGGCTGATGAAAATAGTGAAGGGACTTTAAGTTTTACTTCAAGTTATATTGTTATTGATAATTTAGATTCCGGTTATACGGAAAATGCTACAGATAATGACTGGACAACTCAAACAGCTGGAAATGAATACAGTTCAGATTGGCGACGGGATACAACTTTTAATGATGGTGACTGGGCTCGTTGGACTCCAGATATTGACTTAAATGGTAACTATGAAGTATTTGCTTATTGGTCAAGTAATGGTGCAGCAAATGCTACGGATGCTCCATATACTATATATTATAATGGCGGCAATGATACAGTTGATAAAAACCAGGAAGTTGCGGGAAATATGTGGAATACTTTAGGGACTTATGAATTCATTTCAGGTACTAGCGGCTATGTTCAGTTAGATGATTCAGCTAATGATGATCTAAGTGCAGATGCAATAAAATTTGAGCTTCGTGGAAGTGCTAATGCTAGTGCCAATAGTGTAACAACTGATGCGGTAGAAGCTGGAGAATCAGATATTTTGATTTTGGATTTTACAGTTACTAATAATTATACAGAAAACGATACAGTAAATTCTATTACAATGAATAATAATGGCACTGTAAGTGACTCAGATATTATTTCTATCAAACTTTTTTATGATAGCAATAATTCATATGATTATAGTCCGGGAGTAGATAGCCAAATAGGTACAGGAACATTTTCGTCTGGCACAAAAACATTTAGCGGGTTAAATATTACTGTTCCAGGTGCTGGGACTAAGGATTTCTTTGTGGTTTTAGCAATAGATTCTGATGTTGCTCAGGATGTAACTTTGGATGTTCAGATTCCAATAGATGGAATTACGTTGGCTAATGCTCCTGAGGTGGAGGATTCGATCATTAACTCTAGTGGAACAAGAACAGTATCCTTGGTGCTTGATTATTTTGTAATTGCTCATGATAATGCAGCTAATGCTGGAACTTCAGAGGATATTACGGTTACTGCCAAAGACCAATATGGCAATACAGTTACATCTTATGAAGGAACAATAACTTTAGATACCAATGGAACTGTAAATACGATCACCTGGGCTCTTGATACAGGCAATGGTTCTTTTGATGATGGCGGAGCTTTGGCGGATACTGCGACTTATACTTTTAATAATAGTGATAATGGAATAGCTGTATTTACAATTAATGATACAAAAACTGAAACAATTAATATTGCTGTTTCTGGAAGCGGAAAGAGTGATGAGAATAATGAAGGGGATTTGGTTGTATCAGCTGGAACTTTAGCTCATTTTGATGTGGATATTGACAATAGTGCTATTGTCGGTTTGGCTGACTTAGTTACAGTTACTGCTCATGATGTAAATCACAATATAATTGAAAATTATACAGGAACAATAACCCTAGATACTAATGGTACAGAAGATACGATTACCTGGGGGCTTAATTCTGGGTTTGGAAATTTTACTGATAATGGAGTTTTAGTAGATACTGCGACTTATGAATTTGATTCTTCAGATAATTCCACAGTTGTATTTTTAATAACTGATACTATGGCTGAAACAATTAATATTGCAGTCAGTGGAGATGGACAACAGGATTATGATGATGAAGGGAATTTAGTTTTTCAAACAGGAAGCATTGACCATTTTCTCATTGCTCATGATGGAAGTGCCCAGGCTGGGGTAGTAGATAATATTACGATCACAGCTAAAGATGCATATGAAAATACTTTGGTTAACTATACCGGACAAATAACAGTGGATACAGATGGTACTGCAGCGACAATCGAATGGGCAAAAGTTACCGGAAACGGCACTTTTAATGACGGCGGGTTAAGTGTAGATACTGCTACATATACTTATAATTCTTCAGATAATGGGGTGGTTGTATTATCAATAAAAGATACAACATTAGAAAGTTTGAATATTGCTGTTTCTGGGGATGGTAAGAGTGATGATGATACTGAAGGACTGATTAGTATAGGAACTGGAGTGATTGATCATTTTGCTATAAGCCATGATGGTTTCGCGATGCAGAACCAGACTGAGGATATTACAATTAAAGCCTATGATGCTTATAATAATATAAAAACAGATTATACCGGAGAGATAACCGTAGATACTGATGGTTCGGGTGATATTACCTGGGCATTGGATACCGGTGGGGGAGTTTTTAATGACGGGGGCGGGGGAGATGATACTGCGACTTATACTTATGTCGGGGGTGATAGTGGAGAAGTAGTTTTATCAATTACTGATTTGTCAGCGGAAATTATAAATATTTCTGTAAGCGGGGATACAAAGACAGATGATGATAATGAAGGGGTTTTAGAAGTTGTTGCAGCTGGATTTCATCATTTCAAGATTACGCATGATGGTAATGCTGTGACTGGAGTAGCGGAACAGATTACAATTACCGCCAAAGATGTGAGTGATGATACGGTAACAAATTATGCTGGTACAATGACCGTAGATACAAATGGAACTGCTACAGCTATAGCCTGGGGTTTAGATACTGGTAATGGTACATTTAATGATGACGGGGCGGGAGTGGATACAGCAGATTATACGTTTAATGCATCAGATAATGGTGTAGTAATCCTGACGCTTACTGATACAAATCAGGAAACAATAAATATTTCTGCTTCCGGAAGCGGTAAGACGGACGATAATACAGAGGGTAGTTTAGTTATTAATCTGGCTGGTATTGATCATTTTATAATATCTCATGACGGAGCTGCATTTGCTGGTATGGCAGATGATGTTAATATTACCGCAAAAGATGCGAATAGTGCGACGGTTACTAGTTATACAGGTACGATTACTATAGACACAAGCGGGACTTCGGGAACAATCACTTGGGCACTGGTAACCGGTGATGGTTCTTTTAATGATGGAGGAGCAGCTGTAGATACGGCGGATTATACATTTGTTTCCGGAGATAATGGTGTTGTTACGCTGAGTATAAATGATACGACCGCGGAAACTCTAAATATTTCTGTGAGCGGTGATGGGAAAACAGATGACAATACTGAGGGAAATATGATTATAAGTCATTCTGTGATTGATTATTTTGCTGTTTTGCATGATGGAGAAGCTGAGGCCGGAGTGGCAGAAGAAATCACAATAGAAGCAAAGGATGAATATGGTAATACATTAGTTGATTATACGAGTCAAATCACGGTTGATACTAATGGAACTCCGGGTACTATTACTTGGGGGAAGACTACCGGAGACGGGGTTTTTAATAACGGTGGAGCAGGTGTTGATACAGCAACTTATACCTTTGCTGCATCTGATGACGGAGTGGTGGTATTGAATATTACAGATACTACAGTAGAAACTTTAAATATTTCTGTAAGTGGTGACAGTAAAACAGATAATGATACTGAAGGCGATTTGAACGTAGGTTCCGGAGCTTTAGAAGAATTTATAATTTCGCATGATGGTACAGCAGTTGCCGGGACCCAGGAAGCAATTACAGTTACTGCATATGATACTTATAGCAATATCAAAACGAATTATACCGGACAGATAACTTTAGATACTAATGGTACCCAAGCTGCAATAAGCTGGGCTTTAAGCTCCGGGGTAGGAACGTTTAATGACGGTGGAGCAAGTGTGGATACAGCTACATATACTTTTGTCTCGGCTGATAATGGTACAGCTACGTTTATGATCACTGATACAAAAGCAGAAACCATTGATGTGAATGTAAGCGGTAGCGGAAAATTTGATGATGATTCAGAAGGGACCTTAGTTGTTTCTCCGGCAGTACTCAATGATTTTAAAATATCTCATGATGCTCAGGCAATAGCGGGTACATCGGAAAATATTACTATTTATGCTAAAGATTCCTATGGGAATACAAAGACTGATTATACCGGACAAATAATCGTGGATACAAACGGTACAGAAACTACGATTACCTGGGCATTAGTTACCGGTAACGGTACTTTCAATGATGATGGAGCAAGTGTAGATACAGCTGATTATACATTTGACGCAAATGATAATGGGGAAGTAATATTGTCCATAAATGATACAACAGCGGAAGTAATAAATATATCGGTAAGTGGTAATAGTAAATTTGATGATGATACCGAAGGTAACTTAACTGTAAATTCTGCGGTGATTGATTGCTTTGTAATCGTGCATGACGGTTCTGCGGTGCAATCTGTAGGAGAACTAATAACTGTTACAGCTAAAGATCAATATGCGAATAGTAAGGCTGATTATACCGGGACTATAACTTTAGATACTAATGGTGATGCGAATAATATCGCATGGGCATTGAACACAGGATCCGGGGTTTTTAATGATGGTGGTGCATCAGTGGATACTGCTACTTATGCTTATGTATCCGGGGATAGCGGGGTGGCTTTATTTGAAATTACGGATAATACAGCCCAGACAATTAATATTTCCGTAAGCGGGGACGGTCAAACAGATGATGATACAGAAGGAAACCTGGTAGTACAGGCTTCTTCGACTACGGTTAGCGGGAGTGCAAATACACTTACTTCTTATTATGTTCCTTCTGCGGTCAGCGGCAAATTAGTGCTTGATGTTACTTTGACCAATAATGATGTCCTTAGTACTGATACTTTAGAGAGTATTACGATAAATAATGTCGGAACGATTATGGACAGCCAGGTTAATTTGGTTAAATTATATTATGATAGTAATAATTCTAGTAGCTATACTCCGGGGGTGGATAATGAAATTGGGTCCGGAACTTTTTCAGGAGGAAGTATTACGTTTAATAATGTGAATGTTCAATTATCTGAGGCTGGAACAGAAGAGATATTTGTGACTATTGATTTAAAAGCTGGCGTTAGTAACGGAGTAACTGTTGATGCTAGTATTCCTGTGGATGGTATGAATTTTGCCAATGCACCTGATTCTGAAAGTATAATTCTTAATTCTTCCGGAAACTTGACTGTAGATTCCGCAACTCCGGGGGAAGTAACCAATTTGGCTACATCAAGCCATAACAATGCTACCAGTGCCTGGGATGATCCTCAGTCAAGAGATGATACGGTTTATGTGAGCTGGACCCCGGCTTTAGACAGTGGTAGTGGTATTGACGGTTATTCAATTCTTTGGGATACAAGTCCAACTACTTTACCGGATACAACCCAGGAGATAGAAGAAAGTATTACGGCTCAGACCAGTGCTGAATTGGCTGTGGGGAATGCCCACTATTTTCACATTAGGAGTATAGACAAGGTAGGGAATTGGGATGATCAAGCAGCGCATATAGGACCTTTTTATATTGATACGACTTCTCCTGTTTCCACATCTATTTATCAGATTACAGAATACGCTGGAGGAGATTATCTTTATGTGAGTGGTAATACAGTTTATTATTCCGGAGTTGGGTATTCTGCGTTTCGTGTTTTTGTGGAAGCAGCAGATGGTATATCTGCTCTTAAAGAAGCTGTATTTCCAACTACTACAAGTGCCGGAGGCACCGATGCAACAGAAGAAAGCGGTGCTTACGAATATATATATACATATGAAGTAACCGCTGCCGGGAACAGCTATAATGATGTAAATGTTGCAGTATCTGATGTTGCGGGAAATACGACTAATGTTTCGTTTAGTGTGGTATTGGATGAAACATCTCCGGCGACAGTAGCTTCTTTGAGTTCAAGTACACATACTCCAAGTGTTACTTCGGCTGATAATGATGTTACTTTGAACTGGACAGATGCGAGTGATGCTGCAGCAGGTTTAGCCGGATATAGTATAGTTATAGATACAGCCTCAGACACATTGCCTCCACAATATAAAAATGTTAACAACGGGGTGGAGACATATATAGAAAGCGATCTTGATAACGGAACCTATTATGCTCATATCCGTCCGGTGGATAATGTGGGTAATTGGACGGCAAGCGCGACTCATGCCGGACCCTATATTGTTGGTCGCGGTTCTCTTGATGCATCTATTGCTGCTTCTCAGGCTGTGGTTAGTACGGATCAACAGTTTATGGTAACTATGACTGTTGATAATACGGGTGATGCTAGTATTAGTGACGTTGATATTTCTAGCCTTACGGTTACAGGTACAAGCGGAGCTTCTGCAACGACCGGTTCTAACCCCGCTTCTCAGGATATTTCTTCTTCAGATCAGAAGCAATTTCAGTGGACTTATACGGCCGGATCTTCCAGCGGTACGATAAATTTTAAAGGTTCAGCCCAGGGTACGGACCAGGAAGGTTCAATTATTTCAGATATTGTTATTTCATCTGATATTGTGGTTGAAGAAAAAGCAGCTTTGAGCGTTGCTGCTTCGGCAAGTCCAAGTACTGCAAATACAAACGAAACAATAACAATTACAGTTACGGTAACCAATAGCGGAGCAGCGGATGCATTAACCGTAGCACCAAGTTTGACCCCTTCGGGAACAGCTAGTCCAGCTATAGATAGCGGTCCTAGCCCGGCTAATGCTACAGTTGGGGGAGGTAAATCTAAAGATTTTACGTTTACTGCGCATGGGACAGCTGCGGGAACAGCTACATTTACGGCAAACTTAACTTCTGGTACAGATGAAAATTCCGGAGATAATTTGTCAGTTACAGATGATGCTGATTCTGTAACTGTGGAGACTCCGATTCCTTTTGAATTAACTTCATTGGTCAGTGCAACTCCTGTTGCCGTAAATACTTCAGAAACGATTACCGTAACTATGAGTGTGCAGAATACAGGTGCCAATAGTATAGCTAATGTGACACCTTCTTCTTTGGTAGTAGGCGGAACATCTTCGGATGCGGTTTATGCTACTGGGCCGGTTCCGGCTAATGTGGCTAGTTTAGCATCTGGTGCTAGTCAAAATTTTACCTGGACATATACAGCAGGAACTACGTTAGGAACTGTGAACTTTAGCGGAAACGCAGTAGGGACAGAGGCTTCTTCGACCTCAAATAGTTCCAGCGATATTACGATTCAGGCTGCTCCTGCAACATTAACCTCAACGATTAGTTCTTCTCCGACTAGCTTGCTGACTAATGCTTCGATTACCGTAACTATGACAGTTACTAATACTGCTTCTGCAGGTGGAGCAGCCTCAGACGGAACAGGTCCTTCAAATCTCAGTTTAGATGGGACAAGCGGAGAAGCTAACTTATTAACCGGGCCGATTCCGGTAAGCGCGGATATTGCTGCCGGAGCTAGTCAGGATTTTGTCTGGACATATCGGGCTGGAACTACAGCGGGTACAGTAAATTTTAGCGGGAATGCTTCCGGGACAGATGGAAATTCAGGAGCAGATGTTTCATCAACTTCTAATAGTTCAAACAATGTCACCATAAGTACATTATCTCCGGATTGGATGTATCCGACCGGGACTGATGTTACCGGTCCGGTGCGTGGTGTTCCGATTGCTTATTGGGGGATGCGTAATTATATTTATTTTGGTTCTGATGACAATAATCTTTATGTACTTGACGGTGATACACATGAATTGGTTTTTGCATTTACCAGTTCCGGTATGATCCGGGGATTGCCGTATCCATCCAGTGAGACTAAAGGAGCGGGGACCGAAGATGTTGTTTACTTTGGTACTTTGGGTAAGACGATATATTCGTTATGGGCGGATAATTCTTTGAATTGGGAACGGGTAATGGGTGAAGAGCTTTCTACGACTATTTTATATGATTATGTTTCCGGTGTGTATTTTGGCACAAAAAGTAATAGAATATATTGTCTTGATTCTACTGACGGAACTGATGGCTGGGCAGCTCCGGCTGATGTGGGTGGTAGTGTTGAGTCTGATCCGGCAATGATTTATGTTCCTACGCTTGACTATGACGAAGTATACTTTGGAGCTAGTGACGGAAAGATATACGCGTTTAAAGCTGCAGACGGAACCGGAGCACGTTCTTTTGATACAGGGTTTGGCGAGACAGGGGCAATAAAAACAGCTCCGTTTATTTCAAATCAGGAGCCGGGGAATAGTAGTTCGCGTCGTCTTGTATTCTTTGGCACAGCTAACGGCAGATTTTATGCGGTTAATACCGCTAATTTAAGTGCAAGTACGGCTGAGACCGGATGGGATACAAACCCGGTAGTTGTCGGAGACGCTGTATATTCTTCACCGTGGGTGGATGCAGATACCGATTGTGTATATTTCGGTTCACAGGACGGTAAGATTTATGCTTTAAATCTTGCGGATGGAACTTCTAAGGCTAATTTCCCGGTAGATATTGGTTCACCGATTGATTCTGCGCCGTTGGTGGAAAATGGAGTTATTTATTGTGGAGCAGATAACGGTAAGTTTTATGCTGTAGATATAGCTACTGGGACTCTTGTTCCGGGGTGGCCTTATGATACCGGAGATGCAATAAAAGGCGGTGCGGCATTACACTTGATTTATGATACGGAGACTTGGGATGTAATAGATACCTATGTTCTTGTTGGGTCTGATTCAGGTAAAATATATTCTTTTCAAGCGGTACAATAACTCATTCGACAGGCTTAGGGTTAATGCTGAGCTGGTCGAAGTATGAAAAAATCAAAAGGACAAAAAAATGGTTGTAAATTAAGGAGGTTCCGGGTGTATAATAAAAACATGGGGGTGTAATATGAAACGATTATTTGCATTGACCTTGGTGTGTCTATTTTTATTGTCCAGCATATGTTTTGCCGCTGATTGGCCGATGTTTCGAAAAGATGTAGAGCGCTCAGGTAATAGCGGTGAATATTTACAGTCGCCGCTTTCTGTAAAATGGGAATTTAAAGCTAGTGGTAAAATAGTTTCTTCTCCTACTGTGTTTGACGGAAAAGTTTATGTTGGCTCAAGAGATGGTAATGTATATGCGCTAAACGCTCAGACCGGTAAGAGTATTTGGAGTTTTGAAGCCGGAGATTGGGTGGACTCTTCTTGTACGGTAACTAATGACGGAGTGTATTTTAGCTGCCGGAACGGGCTTTTTTATTGTCTGGATTCCGAGACAGGAGAAGTTAAATGGCAATATGAGACCATGGGGACGGATTCATCTTCCCCGCTGGTTGTGGACGGTAAGGTTTTTTGCGGGTCTGGGTTTGAAAATAAATTTATTTATGCTTTGGATGCCAAACTGGGTATATTGCTTTGGCAGACAGATACTCAGCAGATGGTTTATTCTTCGCCTGCATATTCCCAGGGCAAGGTTTATGTTGGATCTAATGATGGGTATGTTTATTGTCTGGATGAAAATTCCGGGACAGTGAAGTGGAAATATAATACAGGATCTGAACTATATTATTCTACTCCGGCAATTGGCAATGATAAGTTATATATTGCGCCGGGAAAATTTAATTGGAAAGTCTATGCGTTAAATGTTAATTCCGGAAGCGTTGCTTGGGAGTATGAAGTGGAAGATAAAAAAGAAACCCCAACTTATGTATCCAGTGTGGCGGTGGCGCAAAATTCCATATTCTTTGTTTCAGGATATGAGAAGCAATATATATATTGTATTGATGTTAATACCGGAACGCTTAAATGGAAAGGACTCTTAGGCGCGGCATTACGTTATGGTTTTGCGTCGTCACCTTGTATTACCGAAGATATGATTTATGTGTGTTCATCAAAAGGCACGCTTAAGGCGTTTGATCCAGATAGTGGAGAGTTGCAATGGGAAGAGATGATAGCCAAAGGAGTGCTTTCTTCTCCGGCAATAGTGAATCAAGTATTGTACATTTCTGCTTTTGACGGTACTGTGTATGCTTTAGAATAGGCCGCTAAGATTACGTTTGGAGTTTACCGTGGCGAGTTTTTTCAGGAGAATTTCTTATTTCCCCTTATACACGCTGAACTAAGAGATATATTATTGGCATTAGCGCATTTTGCGCAGGCTAAAGCATTAACCTCATAAACATCCCGGGATTCTATGCGGGGCGGATCATATCGTTTTTTTTGATTTCTTTTCTTGTTTTCCATTTTTCACCTCCTAATTTTTAGTAACGGACAGATACAGAGGTCTGTCCCTACATAATTAAAAAAATATTTTTAGCGTCTTTTTTTCTTTTCGTTTTTTGTTTGTACTTTTTTCTGCTTGGTGTCATATCCTACGATTTTTCGTACGGCCTGTTTAAGCTGCCCACGGTTTTTTGTATTTTTAATTGCGAGCAGCTTATCTTTATCAGGCTGGGTCATATCTTCTAAGTCTTTAAGGCTTCTTAGGATATGCGGGGTTAGAAAAACTAAAAGTTCTGTTTTTAAAAGTGATTTTTCTGTTTTCTTAAACAAATGCCCGATAAAGGGAATATCTCCGAGTAAGGGGATTTTATGCTCGATAATACTGTCGTTATCCCGCATTAATCCGCCTAAGACAACGGTATGACCATCTGGGATAATAACCGTGGCATTGGCTTCGCGTTTATTGATAATGCTTGCGTCAAATAAAGTTTGTGCGCTTAAATCCTTTAACTCAGCATGGACTTTTAAATTCACAAAACCGTCCTGGCTGATACGGGGCAGGACTTTTAATTGTAAGCCTACATCTTCATATTTAAAATTCACAGTGCTGACATTATTCACCAGATCAGTTACCGAAGATTCGATGATCGGTATTTCCTGTCCCACGGTAATAGATGATTCCTGGTTATTGGAAGCCAGAATTCTCGGGGTAGAGATTACTTTACTGTTTTCCTGTGAATCAAGGATAAAACCCAGCAGGTTTGAAGTTTCTTTTTGCGTGAGGATGCGATAAGTGAATCCTTGGGTAGAAGCATTGGTAGATAACCCAAGCATAGAATGGAAAATGCTTTCTTTATCTCCGGCAGCTGAGCCAAGGTCAACTTTTACTCCTTCTGTGGTTACAGTCGGGCTTGTTGCACTTGAATATTCAACTCCCATTACAAAGTCGTCGTCAAGTGTAACGTCCATAAGAATGACTTCAATCATTGCCTGAGGAGGGAAGACATCAAGTTTTTGGATCAATCGTTCTATGGCTGGGAAATTTACCGGGAAAGTAGCGACAACTACAGAGTTGGTTTCTTCTTCGGCAAATGCCTGTATTTCTCCGAATATTTCCAGTGGGATATTATCAGGGCTGAGTTCTTTAACCATGGGGTATTGAATATCTTTATCTTTTTTTGATAATTCGTTGAGAATTTCTGCAATTTTTTTCGAATCTCCGTAGTTGATTATGAAAGGTTTTACCTGCATTTTAGCCGGCATGGAACGGTCTAGTTCGCTTATGATTGTGGCCAGTCTTTTTATGTTTGATGATACGTCGGTTAGGATTATCGTGTTAGTACGATCATGTGCCAGGATATTTCCGTGCTTGCCGACTAATGATTGAATATCATTTTTTACTTTTGCTGCAGACGCATATTTAAGGGGCATAACCTGAGTGGTGACTACGTCTTTTTCTTCGATTAGTTCGGGAAAACTGCCGATATTTACAGCTACATTTGTTTGTTTTGTTTCGGAGATTGGAACGACTTTAAGTGCGTTTTGGGATTTTACCAGAGTGAATCCTCGGATCATCAGTGCACTTTCTAATATGTTGGCTACGGTTTCCGGAGCGACTTTGTCCAGGCTTATAATGTTTATTTTGCCTTTTAATTGGGTGTGGGGAATGATCACTGTTTCAGTGATATCTCCGAGGACATTAAGCACTTGATTAATGTCCGCATTTTGAAAGCTTAAAGAAATCAAATTATCTTCATTTTCCATCGTTGTTTCTAAGTCGATATCCTGAGAGAATACCGGTGGTATTAGCACTAAAATAGATGCTAACAGCAAAATAAGTATATTTAGTTTTTTCATTTTGTCCTCCTGACTCCCCTTCTTAATTTTTGCATAGTATTTAACGGATAATCGTCCTTGTTTTCGCCGGTATAGGCTGGGCTTATTGAAATAGTTTTCGGCTCATTATTATTAGCTGGCAATGGAGTACTGCTGAGACCGGCTTGTTTGAGTTTTAAATCAAATAGCTGGTTGTTGCGTTCCAATATAATTTTATTTTTCTGAATATCTTTAACTATATAGTTTTCGATGCTATCGTTTATCCCGACATAAAATCCTTTATCCTGATTTTTCTTTTCGACGATGGCTTTGTACCCGTTTTTCAGATTTACTACTCCGGTCAGGATAAGATCTCTGGCTTTGGCAGATCCATCGTTACCCGGGAAGGCGCTTTGTATACCTGAACTCTGAACTTCGGCATTCAAATCTTTTGTGGGACGAAAAAAATTTCTTTTTTCAATAATTTCATAATAAGATAGAGGAGGGATGTTTTCTTGCGCGGTACAGTTTTGTAGTCCCCAGCACATAGCCCATAGACAAAAAATTGTTAATATAATAAAGATTTTTGATTCTTGTGTTTTCATCTCTGCTCCTTTAACAATATTGTAGAAATTACGAGATGACATTTTAATAAGGCTGATCGTTCTGATTTTGGTTCAAGTCGGAGTTTTTTAGCAACTAAAACCACAGATGACTTTCTCATTTGATAAAGAAATCGAACCAGGTTGCCTAAATTAGCCTGCATGTTTATTTCTACGGAGACTTCGTTGAATGCTCCCAAGTCGCGTAAAGGCAGAGGGTTCATTGTTTCAACATGGACATTGGTATATTCAGCTACAGAGCCGATAGCATTAAGAAACGTGTTTTCACCGCGTTCTAAGCTTAGCTTTGCCTGAACTTTTCGACTTAGATCAGAAAATCTCTTGGTTAATTCTTCTTTTTGTCCGATAATTTCACGACTTTTTTCTAATAGAATTTTTTTCTTTTTAATTTCACTAGTTTGGCGCGTCCAATTTCTAGAGAAAGGAGAAATGATCTTACTGGAGATAAGAACAATAATTACGCCGCATGCTGCTGCCATAAGTATCTTTTTTCTATGTTTTAGAAAATTCACGTTATTTTGCCTCCAGTTTGTTTAATTCGCAGATTATTTCAAAATCAACTATTTCTTTGCCTGGGATGTCTTTTTTCTTGGTATAGATGATTTTAGCATTTTCAAAGAAAGACGACTCATTTAGCCTCTGTGAAAATTTTACTACGGATGAATGAGCCTGGGCTATTCCGGTGCAGACACTAGAATTATTCCTTTCAAAGGCAAAGCTGTCCAGAGTTATATCATAGGGGACGAGTATGCTTATTTCCCGAACAACCTCCATGCAGGAATTTTTCACGGAAATATAACCTTCAATGCTTTGGATTTTATCACGAAGTTTTTGTGCTGAATCAAGAGCTGGTTTTAATTCTGCGATTTTGACGTCCAGATTTTTTATGATGCTTTCACGATATCCGACAAACATTGTCGGTACAAGTAAAGATATCGCAGTGATACCCGTGATTATCCCGGCAAGAACAGATATTTGCGTTTTTCTCTTTTTATGTGTTAGTTCCTGTTTTATTTTTCTTGGCAGAAGATTTAGTTTTAATGGATTAAAGTTTTCTGATTCGGGGATAATAATTCCTAATGAAGTTGCAAATTCAGGAAAACATTGTTCATGTTTAGCTATTTGGGGCAGGGCCTGGATTTCTACAGGCATTTTCTGATTAGTTATTTTTGTTTTCAGGGAGTCACGTAAATAGTCATTAAGATTAATGATGCGTGATCCGCCGCCGCTTAAGATTATTTGGTCAAGCGTGGTTATGCCATGCTCTAATTGCATTGATTCAGTGGTGCGTTTTATCTCATTGAGGAGTTTGTCTGCCCATGCTTTGGTAATGTCTGAAATTGTTTTTTTTGTTTTTGTATTTTGTTTTTTTGTCAGGACAATTCCATTATCTTTTTTTATTTTTTCTGCATTTTCAAATTCTATATTGAATTTTCTGCTTAAATCAAGCGTGAGGTTTTCGGATCCCCAATGGATGCCGCGGCTTAAAATTAATTGTTTATCTTTAATAATATTCATGTCGCAGTATTCAGCGCCAATATTCAGCTGCATGTGAACACCTTCAAAAGGCAGTGAATTGACTATGGAGTTGTAGAGAGATAGAGCGCTTACAGCAATCGAGTGTGGGTGTAAATTCACGGTTTTTAACAATCTAAGGTGTTTTGCAATATCTTCTTTTTTAATTGCAGCGACGATGACCTGTGTTCGGGATTCTTTTTTGGCAAGAATTTGATAATCAATCTCTATGTCTGAGAGGGGAAACGGTAAATGACGCTCTGCTTCAAATTCAATCATTTTATCTATTTCATTATCGTTTTGGGTTGGTAAGTCGATTAGTTTTATTACTACCTTACTTCGCGGAATGAGTGTAGTTAAATGCGCTTTTTCTAAAATGTCCGAAGAGATGTTTTGGTGGATACTTTCATGGATAAATGCGAACATTTTTTCTTCGGTTGTATTGCTGACAAGATAGGGAATGGATATACAGACTACGTTTGTTAATATAAAGTTTTCTTTTTCTTTCTTTATTTCTAGTATTTTTAAATTTCGAGATCCAAAATCAATGATTAAATTGTAAGGGGCTTCTTGACTAATTGCTTGGCAGCAATATCCGTATAGAGAAGATGGCAGAGTTTTTATTTGATTTAATGATAACCCTTTTTTTAGGTGTCCGGCCAGGGTTTTTCCTTCTGAGAAAAGAAAATCAGGGGTTGTGACCGGAGGATGATTTTCATCCTTTTTACTCTTATCAACCTGATGGAATAGAGCGTCCAGTCCCAAGCCTTTTATTCTTGAGCGTACGACTTTATCCAAATGTTCTTGGTTTGTTTTATTTTTATCGCTCATTGTTTTTTTCTACGACTTCCTTTGCTAAGTCCATAAAGTGTCGGGCTGCTTCATCCTGTGGTGCATATGCATGGATATGCTGTCCATGCATTTCAGCTTCCGGAATTTTCCTGCTGCGGTGAATGATCGTATCGAATACTTTCCGAGAAGTGAAATATTCGGTGATTGTTTTAGTTACCGAAGAATGAAGTGTTATCGACGGATCGAACATATTTACCGCTACTCCGAGAAAAGATGTGTAGTGCTCTAAGTCTTCTTTTATTTTTAATATTGTGCTCATTAACATACTCATGCCTTTGAGAGCATAACTGTTTGGTTCAATTGGGACAAGTAAAGCATTGCTTGCGACAATAGCATTGACTGTTAATATCCCTAAAGAGGGAGGGGAGTCAATGAGTACAAAGTCATATTTTTCCGCTTCTGAACGTAATGCCTTTCTTAGTTTAAATGGACGGGTAATATCTGAAGCAAGTTCTGTTTCTGCGCCGGAAAGACTGATATTTGCCGGGGCAATGGCCCAGTTATCAAGCTGATGCGGAAGGATGATATCGCTTAGAGGAACATCATTGACCAGGGTGTCATAGATAGTATCATCCAAAGTATTGGTTTCAATGCCCATGCCGTCGGAAGAATTGCCCTGAGGATCCATATCAATGGTAAGAACCCGATACCCCAGTATGGCTAGTGCAGCGGAAAGATTAATCGTAATTGTGGTTTTCCCCACCCCACCTTTTTGATTAGTTACCGCAATAATCATTTACCCTTTCTTAATTTCATCCCCAAAGAGGGCTTTTATCTTGATTAGGTCTTCGTAAGTGTAGTATCTCCAGTGCTTACTGTCTCTTTTTGCTTTGGGCAATATGCCCTTGTCTTCATAATTTTTTATAGTTTGGATAGAAACACTTAATTCTTTGGCCAGTTGGTTGATTTTGATCTTTTTTTCTTTCATGGTTGGCATTTTTCCCCTTATCGACTTTTGCCCCTAAACTCAACAAAATTATAATACTTTTCGCTAGTTTTGTCAATGTTTCTTTACTTGACCCTTAAAAATAATTTTGCTATAATACAAAATGATGTAGTATACTATATACTAGTAAAGACATATTATAATAATGTGTCAGCCCGCCAAAAGGATTGGCGAGGCTTAATTTGCGTAGATTACTTAGCTTCACGTTGTTTGCTAAGTAATACGCTTATTAAGGAAGAATCAAGGATGACCGTAAATTCCAGAGTCCAATTTATTGGAAATCTGCTGGTTGAAAAAGGATTTTTGACCAAAGCAGCCGGGGAGAAAATTTCTCAAAAAATTACTCCCAAAGACATTCCTCAATCCCAGGAGGAGTTAGAGGCTCTATTTCTTGAACCGGGGATTGTTTCCGAAGAAGATTTGCTTACCGCATATAGCCAGCATCTTAATATTCCTTACCTGGATTTAAGTACTCAGAAAATAGATTCCAAAACAGTGGCATTTATCCCGGCAAAATTTGCTAATAAGAATAAAGTGATTGTAATCAAAAAAGAGGATGACAAGCTTTTTGTGGCTATGCGTAATCCTTTTGCGATTGATGTGCTGGATGAACTTAAAATATTAACAAAGCTTTATATCCAGCCGGTATTGAGTAGATCGGAAGATATTTTAAATGCAATAGGTATTTATTACGGGGTAGGAGCAGAAACAGTAGAAACCTTAGTGCAGGATAAAAAAACAGAATCGTCTCAGGAATTAGGAGGGGGGATACAAGAGGCAGAAGATGAAGATAAGGGGACAAATGATGCTTCAATTATTCAATATGTAAATCAGATATTGCTCGAAGCTTATCGTAAACGCGCTACAGATATTCATATTGAGCCGTTTGAACAGACATTACGTATCCGTTATCGTATCGACGGAATATTGTCTGAGGCGAAAACTCCGACAGAACTTAAAAGATTACATGTTTCTATAATCTCCCGTTTAAAAATTATGGCTAACCTGAACATTGCTGAGAAACGCAGACCTCAGGACGGCCGTTGTAAAATGAAATTGCAGTCAGAAGAGATAGATCTGAGATTGTCCACTTTTCCAACGCTTTATGGGGAAGGGGTTAGTATTCGGCTTTTAACCAAAAGCATGATTCTTTTAGGGGTTGATCAATTAGGATTATCAAAAGATATGGTTGATCAATTAAAGGGTATTTTGCAAAAAACAAATGGCATGGTGCTGGTTACCGGACCTACCGGATGCGGGAAAACAACTACGCTTTATTCTTGTTTGAATTATCTAAACACTTCTCAGGTGAATATTATTACTTTGGAAGACCCGGTTGAATATCAATTAGAAGGAGTAAATCAGATACAGATTAATCCGCAGGCTGATTTGGTGTTTTCCAGCGGATTGCGTTCAATATTACGTCAGGATCCGGATATTATCATGGTCGGGGAAGTACGTGATTTAGAAACTGCGCAAATTGCAGTGCGCGCGGCACTTACCGGACATCTTCTTTTTAGTACTTTACATACCAATAATGCTTTAGCAACAATTACACGGTTGCTGGATCTGGGTATTGAGCCGTTCCTGGTGAGCGGTACGGTCAGAGGTGTAATTGCTCAACGGTTAGTGAGGAAGATTTGTGAGAGCTGTAAAAAGAAATATAAGCCGGATAGAAAACTCCTGAAAATGGTTGGGATGGAAAAACAGAAAATAAATTTTGTTAGAGGTAAAGGTTGTGAAAAATGTAATAATACAGGATACAAAGGGCGTATCGGTATTTATGAATTGCTTTTGATAGACGAACATTTGGGTGCGCTTATATCTTCCGGAGCATCGGTGATTGAGCTAAAAAAGCAGGCTCAGAAAAATGGAATGAAAAGTTTAAAAGAAGATGGATTTGACAAGGTGCGTCAAGGTCAAACAACTATAGAAGAAGTGATCAGGGTTACCGAACAGGAATAATAAAGTAATGGTATTTAAATATCAGGCACGGGATAAAAAAGGTAAATTGATCGAAGGTAAAGAAGAAGCTGGGAATCGCGGGGCGATAATAGATGAATTGAGGGGAAGAGGTTATTTTCCGATAAGTGTCGAAGAGGCTGGCCGTGAAACAAAGCGTTTTAAATTTTCTGCCTTCAAAGTAAATGATTATGAGCTGGTATTTTTTACACGCCAGCTTTTTAATCTTTTAGATTCCGGAGTGGCTTTGGTAAAGTCATTAAATATCTTGTCAGGACAGACTAAAGGGCAGGAGTTTAAAAAGATTGTTTCAAAATTGCATATTATGGTTTCCGAAGGCAGTTATTTCTACGAAGCACTTACCCAATATCCGGAGATTTTTTCCGGGGTTTACCGGGGGATGGTTGAAGCCGGAGAAAAAGGTGGTAATTTAGAAAGAGTTTTGGGTAATCTGGCTGATTTCATGGAACAGAAAAAAGATATTAAAGATGTAATGTTTTCGATGCTTATTTATCCGGTAATTATAATGCTCGTGGGTGCGGGTACGGTATTGTTTTTAATGATGTTTGTGGTGCCAAAGATGTTTTTTATATTCTCCGAGATGCGTGAAACGCTGCCTTTAGCAACAAAAATATTGATTAACAGTAGTTCATTTTTGTCTAAATACTGGGCAATTCTTCTTTTCTTATTTTCCATTATAGGATTAATTTTACACAAAATGTGTTTGCAGGAGCAAAGGCGTTTGATTATGGATAAGTTTTTATATGAACTGCCGATAATCGGAGAGTCTTTGCAAAAGATGATATTTTCCAGGTTTAGTTATGTTCTTAGTATGCTGCTTTCTAATGGCATGCCGATATTAGAAAGCATGGAGATTGGACAGCAGATGATTCAGAATAGAGTCATCAGGGAACGATTAAAAGAGGTGCATTTAAAAGTGTCGCAGGGAAGTTCTTTATCGGTTAGTTTAACGGAAAGTCGGTTATTCCCCTCCGTAATGGTGGACATGATATATGTGGGAGAGGAGACGGGTAAACTAGATCAGACACTTTTAAAAATTGCGCATATTTATGAAAAAGAATCTCGACAGGAGTTGAAACGTTTCTTAAGCTTATTAGAGCCGGGATTGATTTTATTTGTGGCTTTGGTTGTAGGGTTTTTGGTTATGGCGATGCTGTTGCCGTTATTGCAGTTTAATTTGGAGATAGTATGAAAAGATCAGGTTTTACTTTACTTGAATTAATGCTGGCATTATCCATTGTTAGTATTTCTTTAGTTGTAGTTATAAATTCTTTTTCAATTATTGTCAGGGCAAAAACAAGTGTAGCTAATCATACTAAGGCAATGTTTCTTGCCGAACAAAAACTTTTTGATCTTAAGATAGAAAAAAAAGAAGAAAGAAAGACTGAGGGTATTTTTGATGCACCGTTAGATAATTTTCACTGGTTGGTAGAAACTGAAAGCGCTTTGTTTGAGGGGTTGGAGAAAATATCTCTTTCTGTGTCATGGAAAGAGCATAATCATAATAAAAAAATACGCACAACTACTTATTTAAAAAGAGGCTGATCATGAAGAAATATTTAGGTTTTACTTTGGTGGAGTTACTTTTATCTGTGGTAATTATGAGTGTTGTTTTTTTAACTGTTTACAGTACTTTTTCTTTAGGTGTTGAAGCTTGGAAAAAATCAGGCAGTAGAAATGTCTATGAAGCCAGAACGATCTTGAGTCAGATATCCGAAGATTTGCGCTCGGCATGTATTCCGGTAAGTAAAGAGCAGAGATTTTCTTTTAACGGCAATGCTGCTTCGTTGAGTTTTGTTACTGCGGCTTCATCTCATACCGGTATGAATAAGGTTAGATATTATGTGACTCCCGGTAAATTCAATGATACGCGTTCACTGGTCTACCGGGTGGATGATATTTTAAATACTGATATCAATGCTTTAGGAAAAGTACAGGAACTGACTGGTACTCTCAATGTTTTATCTTTTTCTTATTATGATGGAGAACAATGGCTGCGTGCCTGGAATTCGGCGGAGACAATGCCGCAGGCAGTACAAATATCTCTGGCTTTGCAGGATGATTCCGGCAGAGAAGAGTTTTCTGCGGTTGTAGAGGTTTCTTGCAATTGAGCAAGCCCAAAGGGCGGGTCGAATGGATTAGATATGAAACCGGATGAAGTTTTAGGGAGACTGCTTTGAAGATGAGGCAAAGAGACAGAGGTTCGGTACTAGTAATGGCATTGTTTGTCGTTTTTTTTCTGGCGGCAATAGCTTTGAAACTTTCGCATGTTATGCACTTGGAAATAGAATTGACACAACGACATATTAAGAGACTGCAGTCTTTTTGTTTAGCGCGCAGTGGTTTTGTGCTGGCGATAGAGGATTTGAAAAAAGATATGGTGTTAAATGATGTTGATTCATTTAATGACAGTTGGCGTACAACATTTCAGGGGCGGCACCGACCGCGAGTTCATAAACTTTATGATACTGAAGGAGAATTGGCCGGAACTTACTCCATCAGTATTAATGACGAGAGAAGTAAAATGAATTTAAATTCTGCATCGTCGTATTCATTGGAAAAATTATTGGGCGCGTTAAGAATAAGGAATAGTCGGATTATTGCTAAAGCTGTTATATCTTACAAGCAAAGCCGCGGCTACGATAAAAAATTTTTAAGTATAGATGAGTTGCTGCGGATAGAAGAAATTGATGAAGAAATGTTTTTTGGGGATGATTCTGCGGGTGAAGGCGATATAACTGCTTATGGGTTAAAAGATTGTTTGACTGTTTATGCGGATGGGAAGGTAAATGTAAATACTGCACCGCTGCCTGTATTGATGAGTATGCCGGGTATGAATAGAGAACTTGCCGATATATTGATCAAAGCCCGCGAAGAAGCAGTGTTTGCAAAGGTTGATGATTTAAATAGACTTGCATTTGTAAATAATGGGATGCATCAGGAAATATTTAGCTGGGCAGCTGTGGAGTCTAATATATTTAATATCAAAGCATCTGGACAGGTGGAAAAGGCAAATACAGCTAGACAGATTACGGCTATTATAGATCGGGCTCAGGAACCGGTGAAAACGTTAAGCTGGCAAGAAGGTGAATAGTGAATAGAACACTCTATAGATGAAATTTTTTACGATTCACGAAATACTAGATGCGAGATACGAGACAAGGAGTATTATATGATGATTCCCTGGAGAAACTTTAGACGGTTTGGCCAGAAAGTGCTTAAACAGCCGGGGTATGCCTTTGCCGTAGCGGCAAAAAGGATCAAAGCTTATTTGGCTTATGCGCGTTCTGACGGTCGCAGCAGTATGCCGGAGGCGATAACCTTGTTTTTAACCCATCGTTGTAATCTTCGTTGTAAAATGTGTGGGCAATGGGGTGAAAGTGGAGTTACTAAAACAATGGCCGATGCTTTGGTTAAAGAAGAGCTGGCTTTTGATGAACTAAAAAAAATGATTGATGATGTGAGCGTTTTCAAACCAAGCCTTACGCTTTTTGGCGGAGAGCCGTTGTTGTATTCGCAATGCATTCCATTAATTGAATATATTAAAAAAAATAAAATGCATTGTTTGATGATCAGTAATGGTTCAATGTTGAAAAACTTTGCAGAGAAGTTGGTTGATGCCGGGCTGGATGAATTAAACCTTTCTTTAGACGGAGATCAACAGCTGCATGATCAGATTCGGGGTATGCCGGAACTTTTTGAAAAAATTACGTCTGGGTTAAAATTGATGAATCAATATAAAAAGCAAAAGGGTAAAAACAAGCCTCTTATAAACCTGCAATGTACAATCACAAAATATAATTATCATCATTTAGAGAAGCTGACTGAGGTGGCGAAAGAAGTAGGAGCTAATTCGCTAACCTATCATAATCTAATTTTCGTGGGTGATGATTTACTTAAAAAACAAGAAGCATATGATCAAATGCTTAAGTGTTCATCGAAGGAATGGGAGGGGTTTGTTATTGAGCCGGAAATAGACCCGGAACAGCTTTATAAAAAGATCCAGTATGTTTTAAGTAAGAAGTATGATTTTAATGTTGATTTTTATCCGAATCTATCTTTACAGGGATTAAAGGAGTATTATCAAAATCCTTCTTATTTGCCTTCTGAGTATCCGGGGCGATGTCTGAGTCCCTGGGTTGTATCCTATGTTTTTCCTGACGGGGAAGTAAGACCATGTCTTAACTGCAGTTATTCTTTTGGTAATGTGAAAAATAGTTCGTTTTCTCGAATTTGGAACAACGAGGATGCCAGGCTTTATCGAACTACGCTGAAGAAAAACAAAATTTTCCCCGTATGTATAAGGTGTACGGAATTATACAGGTATTAAAAATAAATCAAAATTTAAAAGTAAAAATAATTATATTGTTCAAAAGAGATGTTTGCAATAACAATGATACAAGGTGCAATGATAGTTCGAAAGACTTGCCATTCTGAGCTCAGTCGAAGGATAAATAAAGAAATCATAGTCTTAACATAGATTTAATTACATGAGATGAGCCTTAATTTGCATATGAAAAAACATATAACTCTCTTCATGCTTCTAGCCCTAATTTTTACCGGATGTGTAATCTATGCCGGGGCAATAAATGGTCAATTTATCTGGGATGATCATTTATTGATCAAGGATAATGTTTATATTAAAAGCTGGAATCATTTGCAGGAGATTTTTACGCAGGATTACGGGGCTGGGGTGGGACGGGAATATCATTTGTATCGGCCGCTTCAGATATTAAGTTATGTGGTAGAACATTCTCTTTGGAAACTTGATGTCCGAGGCTATCACATTGTTAATATTGGATTACATATACTAAACAGCTTGTTTGTTTTCTTTTTATGTATGCTTTTATTCAAAGATAGAACGCTGGCTTTTATAACTGCGCTTTTATTCCTAAGCCATCCGGTGCATACGGAGACAGTTATTTATTTATCGAATCGGGGCGATCTTCTCGCTACCTTTTTTATCTTGCTATGTTGTATTTTATATATGGGATTTCATGAACGAAAGAGTGTTGTTTTATATATTTTTATTCCCATAAGTTGTCTTGCGGCAGTATTTTCTAAGGAGCAGGGGCTGATTTTGCCATTTTTGCTTTTGATATATCATTATGCATTTGGTATTAAAATAAAAAAAGGACGATTTGTTTCAATATCTGTTTTGTTGTTTGTCTATGTTATTTTAAGGATAACTCTTTTAAAATCATTTCTACCCGGAGCCTCGGCGGCAATAGGGATGCCTCAGCGGATACCGGGATTTTTTGCCGCAATCACAAATTATCTAAGGCTTTTGATCTTACCGGTTGGTTTGCATATGGATTATGGTAATAATATGTATGCGGTATTTCACCCGTTGGTAT
Organism: PVC group bacterium; assembly: GCA_024231215.1. Lineage (GTDB taxonomy): Bacteria > Omnitrophota > Gorgyraeia > B26-G9 > B26-G9 > JAAEQR01. The sequence continues at coordinate 485,730 of JAAEQR010000195.1, forward strand.
TAATCGGTATAGGGATAACCGGATTGGCGATAAAAGCAGCTGTAACTTTCAGAAAACAAAATCCGCTTTTTACTTTTTCTATACTGTGGTTTTTTGCAGCATTATTACCGTTTTCAAATATCTATCCGCTACCGTTTTATATGTCAGAACACTATGTTTATATCCCTTCTATTGGTTTTTTGCTTATTGTTGCTTATGGGGTTCGACGTTTTTTAAAAACCCCGGGGATGCTTTGTCGCATAACAATTTTAGGATTAGGTATCGTGGTTGGAATATTTGGGATATTGACTATAAGGCAAGCTGCTTATTGGAAAGACCCGATTAGTTTTTATGAACGCACACTACAGTATGCTCCGGATAGTGCGCGGATTAATCACAATCTTGGTGATATATATAACATAAAAGAGGAGTTTGATTTATCAATAGGGTATTATGAAAAAGCAATAAAGCTTGATCCCAATCAGCCGGATACATATAACAGTTTAGGAGTTGTTTATCAGAAACAGGTGAAGTTGCAAGAAGCAGAAGCTTTATTTAGGCAAGCTTTAAAAATTAATCCTAAATTTATTGATGCTCGTAATAATCTAGGCGTAATATATCATAAACAAGGGGAGTTGGATAAAGCACTTAGGGAATTCAAACATGCTTTAGCGATTAATCCTAATTACACAAAAGCTTATCTTAATTCCGCTAGAATTTATTATGCGTTAGGACAAAAAGAAAAGGCAGTAGATTGCTATAAAAAAGCATTAGAAACTGATCCGTCTGATAGTGGAATATACTATACGCTTGGAATTTTGTATCATGAGATGGGACAGGCAGATGAAGCGATCGGGATGTTTAAAAATTCCTTGAGAGGCAATACTCAGAATGTAGATGCATATTATAATCTTGGGGTTGTTTATGCGAAACAGGAGCAATTTCAAGAGGCCATAGCGATGCTTAAGAAGGCAAAGTCTATGGATGAATCAGCGGCGGATATATGCTATGCATTAGGTTCGGCGTACTCCAAGATGGAAGAAATTGCTCAGGCTATTGCTGAATATGAAAAAGCATTGAAAATTAATCCAAATTATGCTCAGGCACATAATAATATTGCCTTGTTGTATTTTCATAATCAGGAGTATACTCGTGCTTTAGAACATTGTGAAAAAGCTTTATCTTTAGGAGGTATTGTGAATCTAGAGCTATTGGAAGCTTTAGAGCCGTATCGTTAGCGGATATGAAAGAGGCTTTTGATTATTAACCAGGTTAATTTGAACAGACTTTTCCAGGCTACCATTTTAGAAGCTCCTGCTTTTCTCGCAGCATAAGGTATTGCTATCTCCATTATTTTCATTTTATTCCGCTTAGCTTGTACTAAAAGCTCAAAATCAGGCCAACTGTCCTCTTGTAACTTATCAATAAGCTGGGGAATGCGAAAAGCTTTCATGCCGCAGAGAGTATCGGTTAGAGGTTGTTTAAGGGCCAGGGAGAATATGCGGGCAGTAAGTTTGTTTCCTAATATTTTGGGAACAGAAAAAGCTCCTTTTTCAAAGGGGTATATAAAACGGCTGCCATTTACAAAATCAGCTTTTTTATTGATTATAGGAGCAATGAATTTAGGGATTTCCAGTGGTGGAGAAGTGTAGTCTGCATCTAGTATAATGCCAATATCTCCGGTAGCATGTTGTAATCCGGTGCGAATTGCAAATCCTTTGCCACGGTTTTTTTTGTATTCAATAACATTAATTTCGGATGGAGTTATTGTTTTAGCTACTTGAGCTGTCTTATCGGATGATCCATCATCAATGACAATTATTTCTGTTTCATGGTTCAGAGGCGGAATTTTTTGAATACAATTTATTATATTTTCAGCTTCATTATAGCAGGGGATAAGGATTGATATTTTTTCGGTCATAATTTATAGATGCCCATAATTTTTAAATTACCGACTTTAATTGTGTGATATTCTTCTAGTAAAATACGTTTTTGCCAGCGGTAATTGGTTATAAGATAATCTGCTGTATGCTCGTTATCTACATAAGTTATTTTCTTTCTTTGTGATATAGGAAGTATTTTAGCTGTATCTTTTCCCGGGAGATTTGCCGCATAAATTTTAATATTAGGTCGTTGGTCATTATTTAAGATGAATTCCAGGGCTTGTCGATACGATAGCCCCCAATAGTCTAATTCAAAATTACCTTTTGCTGCATTCATGTTGTGTCCCATTAATCCATTGAAATATACATTTTGATGTGGATGGTTCTGGCGCATAAAATTCATAATAATAGCCATGTTTATAATACAGATGAAAATAAGAGCTGCTCGGGCAATAATTAGATGTTTTTTCGAGATCACATGTGCAAGCTTTAAATAGAGGTAAGACAATCCATATAAACTGATTAAGAGTAAGGCCGGGTATATAAAGAATAAATGTCGCCATGCATCATAAGAGCCGGGTTTTATGATTATGATTCCAATTAAGGGGACGCACAACCAGGTTATAATAAGAAGTTCTGGTTTTTTGTTTTTAAGAAACTCACGGGGAGTTTTTATTAAGAGAAAGAATAGTCGGGTAAAACCAACCAAGAAAAAAGCAATGTAGAGCAAAGGAGTTGATATTAATATCCAGACAAAGCTGTAATGCCAGGGTAATTGCGTGGCTTTTATTTGTTTGCCAAGGTAGAGAACCGGCCATTCCCACTGATAACTGCGTGTATGCGTGAATGCCTGGGTGAGTGAGAGAAAAGGTGTTTTCCATAGAAGCGGCCAGAAGAAAATTATCAATGCGATTAATGTGGTACTGTACACAAGGAAGCTTTTAATTGGTTGCTTTATTATTTTTTGATTTTTTCTATCGGGGAATATATTTGCAATATATATAACGCTGGTATATATAGGTATGAGAATCCCGGTTGTTCGTATGTCTATTAGGATAGCGCAGGTAAATGCATGCAAGATAGCGTATGGAATTGTTTTCTTTTCTAAAAATAAAAAGAGTGTATACATGCTTATGATATAGAAAGATAGGAAAGGTATATCCATTGAATTGTAGAACGCATGAGCGAATATGCGTGGGCTTAAGACCAGGAATATTACCCCGAGTATGCTTAGCCAGGGGTTTTTAAAACAGTATGTACCCAAAAGGTAAAAGAAAATAAGTCCGATAAAGAAGAGAATGAACGTACATAAGTGCCTAAATAATATGGTATTATGCGAATCTGAAAGATCGATTATTTTATCGTGCAGGAAAAATAAGAAAACTTCAAATGCCGGCCCGTGGACCAGGTCATGATGTTTGAACGTCAGGTCAGTTATATCAGGATGTGAGAGGTCTCCTTTCTCGAAAACTTGGATAACATAATTTCCCCAGCGTTTTCCGAATTCTTGATTCTGAATTTCATCCCAGTGCAGTCCATAGTCTTTATAGATGTTCAGTCCAATAATAAAAATGATAAATAGAACTAGGCAAAGGAAATATTTGGGTGTTTTATGGTTTAGTTTTAGCATGAAATATTATTCATCCTTCTTGTTTTGATAGTTCTTGTCGTAAAATTATGCGGCTGTCATAGACAAGTAAGCAAAAACGAATTAGATTAGTAGCTAAAAGTATATTTGCTCCGGAGTAAAGGATGATTTTTAAATATGATAGTGTTATTTCTGTTCCGGAGAGAGATTGTAAGGATATGACTATTCCACCTAAGAAAAAGATAGCTATTTTAAGGATTAAGTATGCTATGCGGGAAAATTTGGAAGCGACTAATGCTTTTCCGAGTTTAGACTGGTGCATGGAGAAAGTGGAAATCCCCTGTCTTACCCAGAGAAATCTTATGAAATCAGAAATTAATGAGCGGGCGATGAAAATAAGTGGCACATATATAGGGATTAGTCGAACAAAGGCAAAAAAGATAAGCAGTAGGTTTTCGGTTATTCTATCGCCTAAAGTGTCTAACATGCCTCCGACTAATGATGATGTATTATTTTTTCTGGCTAAATAGCCGTCTACTCCGTCAAGTATCGCGGCAACACCTAATAGTATTACCCCTATGATGTTGTGCGTGAATGAAGGCATAGAAAAGAGTACGAGTACAATAAAAACCAGAATGATTCTGATAAATACTATTGTGTGAGCAATGTTATTAGTGAGCCACTTGAGCATATTTATGGGCCTCGGTAAAAGATTTGTATAGAGAACCGGCAATAGCACTATAAGCATCGCAGGGGCTCCAGCAAGAAGGACATATATTATTAGAGCATTCGTAACTTAGCTGTTTTGCGTGGGGACTGTCCCAGAGTTTAGATAATTCTTCATGATTGGTTTTTATATTACAAAGTTTTTTATTGAATATAGCACAGGGGTAAATATCTCCGTATGGATCCAGGAAACATGTAGACGATAGTGCTTTGCAAGGTAATGGGCATTTTTGGGTTTTGAGATATTTTGTGTATAGTTTTAAATATGTTCGGCGGATATAACTGTTAATTGATAATTTTTCTTTATCCATATTGAGTATATTTTTAATTGTTTTAATGAGTTGAGTGTTATCGAGTAGAGGTGTATCCAGATTGTCATAGTAAAATCCGGATTTTTGAAAAATATTGATTGTTAAATCATCAAAGCTTAAAGCCGGAAAATTGTCTTTGATTGCCTGCCAGGTCTGAGGAAAACTGTTCATGTTTTGATGAGAAATCGTAAATCCGATACGGGGTGTAACCGGGCCGGGGAGACTTTTAAGATAAATGAAGGTTTCTATGGCTTTTTCCCAGACATCGTCTCGACCTCTAATCTTATTGTGCAGATCAGGTGGGCCATCCAGGCTGACTGTAAAAGCAATGGCGAGGGAAGGTTTTTTATTTTTAATATGTGCGACTATTTCCTTGATTCTTGGCAGGCAAGTACCGTTTGTGGCAAAATGAATATGGGAAAGCCGGGAACAATGTTTTAATACAATATCAATGGTGTCTTTAAGGTTTTCTTTTAAAAAAGGTTCTCCACCGGTAATGCCTAGCCAGGAAAAAGCATTGGAACTAAAGAAGAAGCGTTCAAGTTCTTCCAGAGATAGTTCATTTTCCACGGGGGGTTTTTCCCAAATATTACACATTTCACAGCGAAGATTGCATTTATAAGTAACTGCATAGGAAAGTTTTAAAGGAAATGCTAATCGTTTAAAATTTGAGGTGACAATTGAGTTTAAAATGTGAAGTTTATTTGTCATATATAAGTAATGGTAGGGGCGGATTCTTGTATCCGCCCGATATTTTTTTAGTATATAACAATCAGGAACAGATTTCAAGGAGATTGAAATCTGCTTTTTTGTTTGCAAAGTATATCATATTAATTTATTATAATATATACGGAAGGACTGATGCAAAACTCACATGCAAATTTTGCAACAGCCCAATAGATGTAAAGGTATGGAGGCCGGGTGAAAGATTTAGTGAAAAATGTTCAAAAAGTACTATCTTCTAAACGAGATATTATTTTATTGATATTGATTGTCCTTGTGTCATTGACTGTAAGAGGTGTTTATCTGCACCAATTACAGTCCACTCCTTTATTTGGATTCTTTTCGGCTGATTCCTATCTGTACAATATACTTGCTCGCCAAATACAGCAGGGAAATTTTACTTCTCTTGATTCAACCTGCATGAATCCATTATATCCTGTTTTTTTGGCTGTTTTATACTATATTCTGGGACAGACTTTTATTGTTGTTGCAATCTTTCAAATAGCGCTGGATCTTATTACTTGTCTAATGCTTTATTTTATAGCAATAAGGGTATTTAAGAGAAAGAGTGTAGGGTTGATTGCAGCATTTATTTATAGTTGTTATGGTATTGCGATTTTCTTTACTGGATTTTTGCTGGGAACTACTTTAGTTACATTTCTCTATGTATTACTGATGTTTATGGTTTTATCAGCTTACGATCGGGATAGCCGGGTGCTTTGGTTATGCTCTGGGATTATAGCCGGACTAAGCTTACTTTTACGGGCAAATCTATTAATTTTCCTGCCGTTTTTAATCTTCTGGTATTGGAATAGTACAGGCCATACTTTAAAGCGGAAAGTTGTTGCTATGCTTTTGCTTATATTCGGCATATGTATAGCTCTTTTACCCTTTGCCATTCGTAATTATAAGATTGAAAATCGCATATCTCCGTTTTCGGTGCATGGAGGCCTTAATTTCTATATCGGTAATAATCCGCAAGCCAGCGGTACTTATATGACATTACCGGGAATTTCCGGGTCGCCTTTGGAACAGGCGGATAGCTCAATGGCTATTGCGCGTAGAGAGACAGCAAAAGAGTTGTCTGCGGTAGAAGTATCGCAATATTGGGTTTCCAAGGCATGGTCTTTTATTCTCGGCAAACCAGGACACTCTATACGCTTGTTGCTAAGAAAGGCTGTTTTGTTCTGGAGCGCAGAAGAACTTCAGGGGAATTTAAATTATTATTTTTGCCGTAAATTCATTCCAATATTAAGATTGCCGCTTTTGCCGTTTGTCTTGATTGGTCCTTTGGGGCTATTGGGAATGATATTTGCTCTTAGGGATAAGAAAAAAGAACCGGTATTGTTGATTTTTTTCATTATTGCTTATCTCGTATCACTTGTGCTTTATTTTGTAACATCACGTCATCGCTTTCCCTGTATACCGTTTATCATTATTTTCGCTGCATATGCCGTAGATAGTTTCACTGCATTGCTTTTTAATAAGAAGAAAAAAGAAACGGGCATAGCTGTAATTTTATTATTGATATTTATTGTTTTTTCTTTGGCTCCCGGGCGGAGTGCAGAAGCCGAGAAGAATTTTTTTGTTGCTTATACAAATTTAGGAATGGCGTATTATCGGCAGGGTAAGATAGATAAAGCGGTTAAAGAATATGAACATGCAATCAGACTTAATCCTCGATATGCAGAAGCTCAGTATAAGCTGGGCATCATATATTTGGAAAAAAATGAACATGATAAAGCCATAGAGACATTTCGAAAAGTCGTAAAGTTAAATCCTTATGATACGGATGCGTATAATAATTTGGGTGTTGTCTTCACAAAACAAGGGTTATGGGAAGAGGCGATACGTGAATTTAAATTTGCGCTTTCGGTTAATTCACGATCAGCTGATACGTATAATAATCTTGGCATAGTTTACAGTGAGATGGGGATGCTTCAAGATGCTGTAAAATATTATCAAAAAGCAATTGATTTGGATCCTCAATATACAGAGGCTTATTACAATCTCGGGACGGGTTATCAGAAGCAGGGGATGATGCAGAAGGCGATTGAAACATATAAGAAAACTATAGATGTAAATCCCTCCTTCATAAGTACTTATAATAATCTCGCTTTTATTTATGAGAAAAAAGGAATGCTTAGTGAGGCGATGAAGGTGCATGAAAAAGCAGCATCTTTAAATCCTAAATCCGCAATTATTTATTATAATCTAGGTAATATTTATTACAAAAGGAGAAAGTTTTCTGAGGCGCAGCAGGCTTATCAAATGGCTTTAAAAATTAATCCTGATTTTGCTTCGGCACATTATAATCTAGGCTTGGTTTTTTACAAATTAGGAAAGAAAGACAAAGCAAAGATAGAATATGATAAATCTGCGCAATTAAAAAAATCATTTGCAGATATTCCCTACGCGCCAAAAATAAATACTAATAAACCGGATAATTCTAATCTTGAAAGAAATCTGGAGACAGAAGGTGATTATGGTATGGGCAATATATTCCTGGCGGAAAGTCAGTTTGATGATGCAATAGATCAATATAAAAAAGTTTTAGAAGCTGATCCTGGTCATGCTGATGCTCGCTATAATCTGGGGGTAGCTTATCAGGGTAAGGGAGATATGATTCAGGCGGTGGTTGAATATCAAAAAACGATTCAAATTAATCCGGCTCATGCTGAGGCTTATAATAATCTAGCTGTATATAATTACTATGAAAATAATTTTGAACGCGCTATCGATTATGCGGATAAAGCATTGGATCTTGGTTATAAGGTTGATTCTCGTTTCTTGGAAATGATAAAAATACATAGAAAAGAAGAAAAATAATACAAAGGGTGTGTTATGGCAAAAATCAAGATAGCGCATATTGTTACTCGTATGGATTGGGGAGGGTCTCCGGATATTGTGCGCATCCTATGTGAATATGCGGATAAAGAAAAATACGAGGTAAAACTTGTTTTTGGTCAGACAAAACATCCCTCGGAAAAGACAAATCGTTTTTTTCGGAAATTTCCAATGCAACTTTTGAATGTGCCTCATTTGCGTCGGGATATAAATATCTGGTTTGATTTTTTAGCTCTGGTAAGGCTATATGTACTTATAAAAAAAGAGAATTTTGATGTTGTGCATACACATACAGCCAAAGCCGGCATGCTGGGTAGAATAGCCGCAAAATTAGCTGGCGTGAAAGTAATTGTCCACACTTCTCATGGGCATAATTTTTATGGTTATTTTGGCTTGGTAATGAGTAAATTAATTGTGGTGTTGGAGCGCTGGGCTGTAGGTTTTACGAATAGACTTGTTGTTCTTACAGATTTAGAAAAACGAGATTTGATCGCTTACCAAGTTGCGGATGAATCTAAAATATCAAAAATTCATACTGCGGTTGAGTTTGAGGAATTAGGTGGCTTAAGCGATGTTGACCGGGAATTTAAAAAAACACAGATGCGGATTCATCCGGGTGAGTTAGTTGTCGGTATGGTGGGGAGGCTGGAGCCGATTAAAGGTGTTGAATATTGTGTAGAAGCGGCGATTCAGTTGTGTAATAAACATAAAAATATCCGGTTTATGCTTGTTGGTTCAGGAAGTTTGCTTGCTCTTTTGCGTGATAAGGTGCAAGCTGTTGGTCTTAATGAGAGGATAAGTTTTACGGGGTGGCGTGATGATGTACGGCAAATAATGCCGATATTTGATGTGCTTGTATTGCCATCTTTAAATGAGGCGGTAGGGCTTGTTTTGATTGAAGCACAGGCTCTGGGGATCCCTGTGCTTGCAACGGCAGTGGGAGGGATTCCGGAAGTTGTTGAAAACGGGAAAAGTGGTATTTTGGTGCAGCCTAAAGATGTTTCTGGATTTGCTCAGGCGATTGAAAGCTTGATCCTGGATAAAGCAAAAAGAGAGGCAATGGGTGAGTTTGCTAAAGGGTATGTGAAAGATAAATATGATCCATTGGATTTGGTCGAAAAAATAGAGAGTATTTATGAACAAATATTGGCTAGTAAGTGATATTAGAAAGATTCATATTTTTTTATTTATATGTATTTTGCTTATATCTGGGATAAAGTCTTATGCTTTTGAAGAAGAACAAATCCCGGCGTTAATTCATATAAGTTCTACGGTTAGTGACGGCAGGTATGAACTCTCGGATATAGTGGATGAGGCAGAGAAAGCTGGATTTAAAGCCGTTGTTTTTACGGATCGTTTACTTATGCGTTGGGAATATGGGCTGTGGCCGTTGCGGAAAATAATAAAGAGTACGGTTGAAAATAATTCTATATTTAGATTCGGAATCGAAAAATATCTACAACAGATTGAAATATTGAGTCGGAATAATCCGGAAATGGTTCTTATCGGCGGTGTGGATACGACGCCTTTTTATTATTGGGAAGGAGATATGTTTAAACAGGGGTTAACACTTAACGATTCCCATAAACACATGCTTGTGGTTGGACTGGATAACCCCCAAGATTTAAGTCAAATGCCGGTTATGGGAAATAGCGCTGCATTATATTCAGGCTTTAAATTTGTGGATTTTTGGCCGTTTTTAATAATCATAGCGGGGATTATATGCTTAGTTAGGGTAAATAAATATCGAATAGTGAGTATATTGTTATTGATAATCGGAGGGGTTTTTCTGGTTAATAACTTTCCATTTAGGACGACAGTATTTGATCAGTATCAGGGAGATAAGGGAATTCTGCCTTATCAAAATCTTATTAATCATGTTGAGGCAAAAGGTGGTATGACGTTTTGGACTCATCCGGAAGCTGAAAATATTCAAAAAACATCAAAAGCAGATATTGTTACTAAAAAACATCCGGAAGATTTATTGAAGAGTAAAGATTATACCGGCTTTACTGTATTTTATGAGGGATATCAAGAAGTTGGTCGTCCCGGTGGTGTTTGGGATGAGGTGCTTTTGCAATACATAAGCGGTAAACGCCAAAAGCCGGTTTGGGCAATCGGGGGGATGGCCTTTGATTACTCAGGCAGTCTTGAGGATCGGTGTTTGAGTCTTAGGAACATATTGCTAATAAAAGACTTGGATAAAATGTCAGCACTTGAGTCTTTTCGAAAAGGCCGGTTGTATGTGTTGGCTGGTAAACAGGCATCTGGATTTATGCTTGATGACTTTGTTGTTTTAGATAAGTCTCAGGGGGCAAAAAGCGGGATGGGACAGACATTGTTGTTGCAAGGTGCTGTGCCTCATTTAAAAATAAACGGCCATTTTTTAAATAGCAGTGCTCAGGAGCTTAAAATAAAACTAATAAAAAATAAAGAAGTAGTGAAAACATTTGTTGTCCATGCACCGCTTAATATAGAATATAGCGATGGATCATTTAACTCGGATGCTTATTATCGGGTGGAAATTCAGGGAAAAGGGTTGCATGTAATTACAAACCCCATTTTTGTAAGAAAGGAATTATGATTATTTCGGTGCATCAACCGCAGTATTTACCCTGGCTGGGATACTTTGACAAGATAGATAAAAGTGATTGCTTTGTTTTTCTGGATACGGTACAATATAAGATGAGGGAATTTCAAAACCGTAATAAAATCCGAACCAAGGACGGTTGGATATGGTTGACTGTCCCGGTAAAAACAAAGGGGCATTTTCACCAAGATATTAGCGCCGTCCTAATTGACGATGAGTCAGACTGGGCCGTTGAACACAAAAAGAGTTTAATGGCTTGGTATGGGAAGGCGCCTTTTTTTCGGCAATATTTTCCTTTTTTTGAGGATGTTTTTGCCAGGAGATGGGATCGTCTTGTTGATTTAAATATTTATATAATAAAATACTTACTGCAGGAATTGCAGATAGATACGCCTTTATATTTTGAATCTGAAGTAGGTACGACGCAAAAAAGTACTGCCCGGATAGTGGAAATTTGTCAAAAGCTTAAAGCAGATACCTATTTATCCGGTACTGGCGGGAAAGATTACATGGATGAAGGGTTGTTTGTGCAGACAGGGATTGGTTTGCAATATCAGCATTTTAATCACCCCTGTTACAACCAGCAGTTTATTTCTGCCCAACATCCATTTACTCCATATATGTCGGTTCTTGATTTATTGTTTAACGAAGGACCAAGAAGCATAGATATTATAAAAGAAACTAATCACTTGTAACTCGTAATTTGTAACTACCGAGCGGAGCGAGGTTTATGTACGAACAATATTGGGGGCTTACCGAGAAACCATTTGAGAATATGCCAAATCCGGATTTTCTCTATAATTCACAGCAGCATGAAGAAGGATTGTCCCGGCTTTTATATATAGTTAGTGAAGGCAAAGGTGCTGGGTTGCTGACTGGTGTTTTTGGCTGTGGAAAAACTCTTCTAGGACGGACATTATTTAAAGAACTTGACCGTGATATTTACAAAACCGCATTTATTTCTAATCCGTATTTGAATTACGAAGAACTCCTAATGCATATAGCATATAATCTTGGGGCAAGAGATTTGCCGCGCCGCAAACAAGAGGTTTTGATGAATGTTGTCGTGGAAAGATTGAGCGAGATTTTGGAAAATAATATGCGGGACGGCAAAAAAACCGTGGTTGTTATTGACGAAGCACACGTAATTACAGACCGGCAGGTTTGGGAAGAACTGCGGCTTTTACTGAATTTTCAGTTGGAAAACCAATTCATGCTTACGCTCTTGATTTTAGGCCAGCCGGAGTTAAAAGCAATTATCGATTCCAATAAACAATTTTCTCAGAGGATTGCTGTAAAATTTCATTTAGGTCCGTTGACTAAACAGCAGACGCATGAATATATATTGCATCGATTGAAAGTTGGCGGTAGTAATAAGCGGATATTTGCTCCGGCTACATTTGATTTAATTTATAAGAAAAGTGGGGGTATTCCGCGTAGGATTAATCACATATGTGATTTAGCGTTATTTGCCGGTTTTGGAAAAAATGCGCCGATGATTAACGAGGCGCTTATTAACGAAGTTGGGTTTGACTTGGAGGATTAATAGATGAATATTTTAGCTATCGGAGCGCATCCGGATGATATTGAATTTGGCTGCGGGGGGACTTTGATTAAATACGCAGAAAAACAACATAATGTTTTTCTATTAGTTTTAACCGACGGAGATGTGGGTGGAGATCCTCAGGTTAGGCGTAAAGAACAAGAGGAATCAGCTAGGGTTATGGGGGCAAAAAAAGTTTTTTGGGGAAAATTTAAGGATACCCATTTACCGGATGATCGTCTCTTAATTACTGCTGTAGAAGATGTTGTGAAAGAAGTTCAGCCGCAGGTGGTATTATGTAATTATCTTTACGATGTTCACCAGGATCATCGTGTGCTGGCTAAGGCTTGTTTGTCTGCGTCGCGGTATGTAAAAGAAGTTCTTTTTTACGAAGTTCCGACGACCCAGCATTTTGAGCCGGAGATTTTTGAGGAGATTCAGGCTGTTTTAGATAAAAAGCTGAATTTATTAAAGATCCACGATTCTCAGGTTCATCGGACGCAAGTTGAAAATCTTAGTATTTTAGAGAGTGTTAACGCTTGTGCGGTGTTTCGTGGGTTTCAAGGGCGTGTTAAGTACGCCGAAGGATTCAAAGCTGTAAGAATCCTTCGATCATAGAAAATAGATCATATATTTAAAGGATTTAAAATATGAAAACATTAGCTGCATTTTTACTTTCTTTTCTTAGTGTTCTATTACTTACCCCATTATTCAGAAAAATTGCTTTGTATCTAAAAATAATGGATATTCCCAATAAGCGAAAGGTTCATAGTGCTCCTATTCCGCTTTTTGGCGGATTAGCTATTTATTCCGGAGTAATTGTTTCTTTTTTTATGTTTCAGGAAAGCTTTGTGAGTTTTTTGCCGATTATTATAGGGGCTAGCGTTATTCTCTATATGGGAGCTTTGGATGATATTAAGGGACTTTCGGCAAAAATAAGGTTTTTTATCCAACTTGGCGTGGCTTGTGCGGTTGTTGCTTTAGGGGTTAAGGTAAGCTTTTTACCGGCAGGTCTATTAGGGAATATAGGTGAATTTCTTGTTACTGTATTTTGGATCGTCGGAGTGACAAATGCCTTTAATTATTTAGATGGATTGGATGGATTAGCGGCTGGATCTGCAGTAGTGAATTTTTTCTGTTTTTCGGTGATTTTATATATTACCGGCCAGTTTTTGTTAGGCTTTGTGGCAGTGATATTAATGGGTGCTTGCTTAGGGTTCCTACCTTATAATGTTACAGATAAACAAAAGATGTTTTTGGGAGATGCGGGAAGCATGTTTTTAGGGTTTATGCTGGCTGGAATGGCTATAATCGGCAACTGGGCGGAAGATAATATTGTGAAGTTGTTTATTCCTATTTTAGTTTTGGGAGTGCCTATTTTTGATATGATATTTACCACGATTATGAGGATAAAAGAAGAGAAAGTAAAAAATGTTATTGAGTGGTTGCGCTATGGAGGAAAAGACCATTTTCACCATTATTTGGTTGATTTAGGCCTAAAACAGCGTGGAGCAGTACTTTTTATCTATTATTTGACGCTTTCTTTGGGATTAGGTGCAATTATGGTCAGTAATGATACAGCAGTAGAAGGGGTTTTAACGATTATTCAGGCTTCTATAATTTTTGGAGTTATTGGATTTTTAATTGTAATTGGTAAAAAGCATAGAATGATAAAAGAAAAATAAAAGATTATTCATGTAACGCGTCTAAAATAAAGATGTTATGGTAAAAGATGATGATTAATAAAATGTATAAAAAATTTTGCAAAGCATTGACTTTTTTACTGTGTAATGGTATACTTGTATTAGTGGAAAAAGGCAAACTCGTGGTAACACGAAGACGCAAAACCATGCGTCCCGTAGTATTGGGAATGGCAGGTTGCCCGGATATTTAATTTGATCCCAGGCAATTTGTCTGGGTTTTTTTTTGAGAGCATCAAAAGTGCCAGGTACCAAGACCCAGGGAAATAAAAAGTGCCAGGTGTAAACATGGATGATGAGGTTGTTTGAACGATAATGGAGTGAAAAATGCCCAGGTTACCAAGAGTTCACATTGAAGGTTCAGCATATTACGTAACATGTAAAGGCTTACAGAATCAGGTGATCTTTAAAGACAAGAGGGATTACGAAATGTACTTTGGGCTATTAAAAAAATATAAAGAACAATATAATGTAAAACTTTATGCATATACATTAATGCATAATCATTTACATTTACTTATGGAAGTAGATGATAAAACAAGTATTTCCACCCTGATGCATGATCTCAGCTCATCTTATACAAAATATTTTAACGGCCGTTATCAGCGAAAAGGCCATTTATTCCGAGAACGTTTTAAAGCCGCATTAATCGAGAAAGATCCTCTCCTTTTACTGAACCTCTCTGCCTATATCCACTTAAATCCCAAACGACTGAATTTAGCAATTCAGGCCCGCACATATCCTCATAGCAGCTACGCTTTATATCTCGATTATCTGCAGCAGAATGACCGCGGATTAAATATCAAGAGTGAAGTTGATGGGATAGTTAATCAGCTCCTGGGAGAGAATTATGCTGATTTTGTGTCCCGAATGGCGGATAACGAAGAGTTTTTGAAAACGCATAAGAAATTACGAAAAGGCATGGTTGGTTCCAAGGAGTTCATTAAAAAGGTGAAGTCTGAAATTGAAAAACAACGTGCTCAGGCTCAGGTAGAAGAAACGCCTACGCCTGTAAATTCGGAAAATGATGCTGATGGTAAAAAGAAACTTCTGATAGGTGTGGGAACAGCGTTAATGCTGGTAACATTATCTGTTTCCGGGGTGTATGTTTATTTTAATTACATGCGGAATGAAACTAAGCAGACATCGGAGCCAGTGGTACAGGCTCCGGGGGTTGTGCAAGAGGAAGAAAAAAGACTTAATGATACCGTGTGGCAAATCACGTTAATGACTTTAGATGGTAAATTATTTCGCAATGATCATATAAGTTTCATTAAGGGAAAATTTATATCTGCTTATTTCTCCCGTCTGGATTTCCCTCAA
This sequence comes from PVC group bacterium, assembly GCA_024231215.1. Lineage (GTDB taxonomy): Bacteria > Omnitrophota > Gorgyraeia > B26-G9 > B26-G9 > JAAEQR01. Next base: position 500,943 of record JAAEQR010000195.1, read on the forward strand.
ATCAATTATTCGGTTGTTGTAGATGGGGATAAAATTATTTGGGAGACAATGCAGAGATCATCTCAGGGAAAACTCTCCTGGCGGGGGGAAGTTAAAAATGGACAGATGAATGGAATAATAAACTTGCGGGAAAACGGAAAACAGCCGCAGGATTTTTCTTTTAAGAGTTTTAAATACAGGAGGAGATAAGATGAAGATGGTTAAATTAATTAGTTTTTGTTGTTTGGTAGTGTTTTTGGTAAGTTCTTTTGCAATAGCTGAAGAGGAAGCTGCACCTATTCCGGAAAAGGTTATTAAGGAAATGGTGATTCATGTGGATTCTAAGATCATTGCTTTGCCGGGTAATAAAGCAACAAAAGTTCCGATATCTTTAGCCCGTGTGCGTTCTACAGAGCTAAGAGACCTCAATGGACAATATGGGGCAAAGAGTATTGAAAAAATATTTAAAGTCAAAAATAATCAATCCGAAATTATTGAGCAGGAATATAAATCCAGCTATAAAAAGGAAAAATTAGAAGGAGTTGTAGACTTAGCAACAGTATTTACGCGCGATATAAAAAAAGAAATGGAAGAAAAAGGACATGATGTAGTACAGGTTAAAGATGTGTTTTTAATTGTATTTGAATTTGATTCAGAGGTTTCTATGGGTGAGATTGTTAACGCATATAAAGATGTATCAGTTGTAAAATTTGCCGAACAGATCGAAAGGACAAAATAATATGGATATGAGTGGTTATTTAGCCCTCATTCACACAAGTATGTTATTTTTATTGCACAGTATATTTTACTGTGCCGGACTTATTATATTTCCTTCTCTTTTAATTTTAAAAAACAGAAATAAATTCTTACCAAAACCGGTAAGAATTTCTCATATATCGCAAAGACAAAAAATTTATCTTAATCAACGGATTAACCCTGTAAAGGAGGCGAGACAAATGAAGTATCTACGCCAAACATTATCGTATCGCACAATAGGTAGGATTTTTTTACTCGCATTGGTTTTCTCGGGTATTATCTGCAGTGTGTTTGTAACAGACGCTGCAGCCCGTTCCCGTGTTCAGAAATTTGTAGAATTGAACTATGACGGTGATGAGTTGATTCTTGATATCGATGATGTTGATACTGGAAAGTCTTTTGTCTGGTTTAGTTTTAAGACAGAGATGAATAATCCTCTTAATGCAGCAGCACAATACCATGATTGGGCGGCACGCTTTACTGATGCGGCAGGGAGTCCAAGTTCAGCTGGAACTCATGTTACGCTTAATCGCAGTAGTTTTAGTGGTACTGGTACTACTGCTGGGCTGGTAATATATGTTATTGAATCAGATGCTTTTGAAGTTGAATATGTGGAACATCCTTTTGTCGTCGATGATTATGACGAGACCGTGGATTTGAGCGGTTCAATTGATTTTACAGATGGATATTCGTTTGTGATCGGACGCTGGTGCACAGAATCTAATAGCAATAATGCTAATGATATAAATGCATTATATTTTACTTCGGAGATTATTTATAATACCGCACCTACCGTGGATCAGGTTAATTTTCTTACCTCTCCGGCTGAAGATGGAAGTACCCCGGCACGTGAAGTCTGGGCGTTTGTGGTTCAGCTACGTGATGACTCTGAGATTCAGAGAGGTGAATCCTGGATGGAAGAGAGTTCGTTTTATGCAAAAGGGACATTAAGTACAGCTGTAGATCGTACTAAATCAACCATGTTTTTTAGTACGCGAATTGATGAATCCGCATTAGGATCTGAGTTGCGGGGATCAATCCCTTCAGATACAGAAGTTGCATTTAACCGCCGTGCTTCAGGTAGCTCTTATGATGAAGGCTGGGCGTACTGGTATGTTTGGGAATTAGGGACATTGGGTTCTGTTCAGTCCGGAGGTATTTTGCTGGATACTGCATCAGGAGATCCGGATCCTTATTATAGTATTTTGGGAACTGCGGTTGATGTTGATCTGGCTTTTTCAATGTCTACTCAGGATAGTACTGGTTCGGGCACATATTTTTGGCGTATTAGACGTACAGATGAAACATATAATGAAACACTTGATCCTCAGACCGGTCGAACTATGTGCGATATGCTTGAGTTTGACAGAATGGAAGGCGGGCAGCAGGCAGTTGTGGATTGGTTTGTTGTTCAGTTAGAACCAATGCGTTTGATTGCTCCCAACGGCGGCGGGACACCCGAAGGGTTTCCTTGGATTGCCGGAGAGCAATATGAAATAATTTGGTATGCACCGGATCAAATTACAAACGTACAGCTATTATTATCTTATGACGGGGGAACAAATTATGCAGGTACAATATCTTCCAGTACTGCTAATGATGGAAGCTTTATGTGGACTGTTCCGGATACGGCAAATTGGATTGATGATGATTTACTGATTAAAGTTCGGGATACAAATTGGAATGAAATGAGCCGGCCGGAATCAGAGGATTTTTACTGCTCTGATGTTTCAGATGCTGAATTTGAAACAATTTGTCAGATTGAAGTAACATATCCTGACGGGTATGAAGACATAACATTTGAAGATACTTTGAATATTACCTGGACTTTCTATGGAGATCCTACTGGTCGCACTGTAACCATAAAATATTCTGATAATGGCGGGAGTTCATATGATTATACGATTGATACATTGGTTCCGGCTGGAAATGAAACATATCCATTAAACTGGACCACTGATCCGCTTCCTTTAAATAATTTTCTTAAAATTAAAGTTGAGCAAACAGGGGAAGAAACTCGGGTGTTTGATACATCCGATGATAATTTTTCAGTCAAAGGTGAGATTGCTTTGCAATATCCTGTAGGTGGGGAGACATGGTTAGTAGGAAATACTTATTATGTTCTGTGGACATGGAAAGGGGATGAAGGATTTCGTAGTGAAGCTACTGGCGGCGGTGTGGAAATAAAGTTATCTTTAGATGATGGAATCACCTGGCCGACTTTGATTACAACAGCTCCGATTGATGCTGATAATGATGCTGGAGGGCATGCGACTTATTCTAATTTTCCTTGGACCGCAGTACCTGCGTTAACTACTCTGGCCAAGGTAAAAGTTACTAGTGTTGATAATCCTCTTATTTCAGATGAGTCGCCAGTTGCATTTACGATTGATAGTACGATTACTGTAACGAGTCCGACATCAGCGAGTCTTTGGGAAATAGGTACTTTGGCAAATATTACATGGACTTATACTGGTACTTTAGCTAATGTAGATATTCTTCTATCCAGAAACAGCGGTGGTACCTGGGATCCGATTGGTACGACTGCGGCTAGTGCTGGGCCGGGAGTAGGTTTTGACTTTGACCCAGTTACCGGACCTGGAGGTACAGTTAATAAAATTAAAATTCGTAGTTCTACTTATCCGACTTATATTTATGGAATTTCTGATAATGATGCAGATACATTTACTATTCAGGAAACTATTGTTGTAGATAACCCTAGTACTGGGAATGTTCTAAAAGTGAATGATCCGTTGACAGTTCAATGGACAATTGATGGTGCCGGGGTTACAAGCGTAGATATTGCTTATGATTCTGGTAGCGGTTATGGAGCACCTTTTGTAATGGATGAACCTACAGCCGAAGGAGCTGATAGTTATGGCTGGGCAGTACCTAATGATATTAGTGATACGGTAACAGTTAAGGTTTCTGATAATGCACGTCCTGCAATTTACGGAGAAAGCGGAGTATTTAAAATTAAAGCTAAAATTAATGTATATGAACCGGCAGCTAACCAAAAGATCCAGATTGGTGATTCAACTAATTATGTACGTTGGACAGTAGAGGGGACATATTCAGCTCCTCAGCCGACAGTTTATGTGCGTATTTCTACTGATGGAGGAACCAGTTATAGTCCTTCGGTAGGCTCAGCAGAGATTACTGCCGGTCAATTACAGTGGACCCCAGGGGCTGGGTATGCGGGAAGTGATTGTGTTGTTAAAGTTGGTTTTGGCGTAGTAGATCCCGGAGAGAATGATATCACTGGAACGGCTGGTGTCTCAGCTGGATTTTTTATAAGGGATATTTATATTGATCCGGCAAGTGAATCAAATGGTGGTGGGGCGATTTTGTGGAAAATAGATGAGACTCATGCTATTGATTGGCATGTTGACGGAGGAGTAGGTGATGTATATTTATATTATTCCTTAGATGGAGGCACAGGTTGGAATAATGTTACTAGCGGGGTTACCCCAGTTGTTGTAACTTGTAATAGTACTGGAGATTATCAATATAATTGGGATATTCCCGAAGATGCTATTGGAAATAATGAGAGAAATTCATTAATAAAATTTAAAGCTGAAACAACGGATACTGCAGTAAAAGGAATATCAGATCAAAACTTGACAATTCAGGAACAATTCGACACTTTGGTTCCGAGTGATGGTACTCAAACATGGTATGCGGGACAGTCAGAAAATATTACTTGGGATACTAAGGGGTTTGGGGGTACGGTTACTCTTTATTACGATAAAATCAGCGGGACAAATGGATATAATAACTTTATTGTTGGTCCAATTACAAATGTGGACGGATATGTATGGCCGATTCCTGAAGAAGCGATTAGTGAGACTGTTAGGATTAGAGTAGAAAGCAGCAGCTTTGGAGAACATCAAAGTGATCCTAATCCTATTTCAGTATCTTCAGTAAATGATTTTAAAATTAAACCTTCATTATTGGATGTAAGTCCTACTGGGAGTAGTAATGTATGGTATGTGGGAGAAACAGATAAAGTGATTAGCTGGACAGCTAGAGGGGCAGTAACTAATGTAATGATAGAATATAAAACATCAGCCGGAGGTACATATGTTCCTATAGTTGCTAATGATCCGGGGCATACAGATGGGTTTAATTCTTATACCTGGAGTGCTGGAGTTGCTGATGAAAAAAGTGCGGATTGTTATATCCGGGTATCTGATGCGAATAATTTATCTATGAGCGCGGAATCAGCCGATCCTTTCTGTATCTGGCCGCAAATAACATTGGATGGATCAATAGATACAGATACTAAATTAGTGGCATTTTCAAATAATCCTAGTTTGGTAAAGTGGAGTGCTACTGGATCTAAGATAAACACTGTGAATGTACGGTATGATTTAAATGGCGGAGCTGGAGCTGACACCATACCGGGAAATGGTGATGATTATGTTGGGGTAATTCAGAATAATGCACTTATAGGAGACGGAGTTGCGGGAATAGATTGGAGTCCTTGTGCAGATATCAGTAATACAGTTAAAATTAGGGTTGCAGACACAGATGAAAATGTTTATGAAGCTAATGTAAAAGCTGATACTCCGGTTTTTAAAATTATCGGCGAATTAATATTGACCGCGCCTTTGGGAGCAGCAACAACGTGGACAGCCGAGACAACGAATAATGTAGCGTGGACATTTACCGGGACAATCGCAAGTGTAAATATATATTATGATTTAAACAGCTTAGACGGAGATCAATGGACGCCAATATTACCAGTAAGTAATAAGTCGCAGACTGGAAATAGTGGAGCAGACAGTATAGGCTGGGATTTGCCGACTACAGTAACGAACAATGCACGGATCAGGATAACAAATGCTGCAGATGAAACGAATACAGATTCAATCGGAGCAGACTTTAAAATCGGAGCTGCATTTGCTATTACATTTCCATTCGATGGAGATGACGATGTGTATGCAGAAGATATCGCAACAACAATAGATTGGGATACAGATAATGGTACAGGAATCAACAAAGTAA
>JAAEQR010000196.1 GCA_024231215.1 PVC group bacterium
AATTAAATCATCAATAAATCTAGAAGTGAGTTTTAGTAGTCTGCATTCATGAACATGGGTAGAACTGTTTAAATATCTAAATTCAATAATAGAGAGGGTTAAATCTGCTATAAGTGGACTTGCGTTACCACCCATAGGAATACCACAAACTTGTTTAAAAATAAACTGAGAAAACTTAACAAAGGTATTGTCCAAAATAAAATCAATAAGTTGTAAAATTTCAAGTTTAGAATAGCAACCATTTTTAACCCCAGTAGAATCATTAGTATAAAACGTTTTAAGATAGCCAAGTGCTATGAACTCCTTGTTAGAGTGTTTAAACAATAAATTAACCAAAAAACCCAAATTTTGCTTAATTAATGAATGTGAGAAACAAGTGTAGAGTGTGCTGAAATCAGCGGTAATAACAGTTTTTGGAGACTTTAGACCACGAGCCATATTTAAAACAGAGAGACTGTTGTCAATAGACCAATACACATTTTGGCTTGATCTATGTGTAATTGTCTTACAATAGGTTTGAAAATGAGTCTTAAGAAAAGACAAAATCCTAGTTAATATACAAGAAAGTTTTTTTGTGCTGGATTTATTCGCCCCAGCAATAAACCTAAACTTGTAAGGAACTTTGTGGAGTTTTGGAACGGCAAATAATTTAGGTATAACCAAGTCCTGCTTATCAAGCTGAATACCGTATCTCTGAGCAAAGGTTTTATGTTGAAGGATCAATGCATCCTGAGTAGAAAGTACTGGTTGATAGGTAAAATTACCTACAATAGAGAATGCCTTATTAGCATTTACTGTTATTCCAAGTTCTTGGGCTATAGCAGATACATACAATTTTTTGCAGCAAATAATAAAATTATTAGAGGCCTTATCAGCAGGAACAACAACAAATTTACTAGTAAGTTTAATATAATATTCACTGGAAAAGCTGGAAGACGGGATAGCAGGAGCAGGAACGGGCGGGATCATATTAATGAAACGAATACATTGTTCAATTAACGCAGAAACAACTTCTCTATACTTAGAGAAAGCTGGAAGCAGAAGCTTCCATTTATGTTGCAAAATAGTAATCCAATTACCAAGTGCTAAATAAGCAGCAGAGCGAACATCATCCCAATTGAGAGGACTATGTTCTCTAAACTTTGAAACAAAAGAAAAAATAAACTGTAGGTAAGGGTCATGAATAAATGAAACATCACCAGTAATGATATGACCCAGGGAGGCATA
>JAAEQR010000197.1 GCA_024231215.1 PVC group bacterium
AGCTACTGGTGCACTGCAGCTGCAAAAATTTAACCGTATTTCCTCTATTGAACCGGCATTTGCCCAAAAATGCAACTACCGTATATTATCTAATAGTCCCCCAAACAGACAAAACAGATAAAATAGACAAACAGGTCTTAGACGCTCAGTCCTTCGCATCTGTACTCGGGTATGGTTCCAAGATTTTATGGTCTTCCAAAAATTCATAAGACCGGCCGGCTTAGAATAAGACCTATAATTGCAAACTCTGGATTATATTCTGATTCGACTATGTTGCACATGAAGGATATTATCAATTTGCTGCCTACTAATACTACTTCTATAAAGCACTCTTATGAGCTGACGGAAATTTTAGATGGTTTCGAGTTTACCGACAGTTCTATGTTGGTCTCATTGGATGTCCAGTCGCTTTTTACACGCGTGCCTGTCAAAGAGACATTACAGATTGTTGAAGCTCATCTTACACAACTGAATCTGGAAAACCCTGACCGACTTCGGGCAACTACTACTCTGACTTAGCTAGCAACTTAGCTAGTGATTCCTACTTTGTATGTGAGTCTATATGTCATTCCAAAAATGGATGCAATATTTAAAGAAATATAACTTCATCCTTCGAGAAACAGTTCACCTTATATTCTCTTGATTTAGGTAATGGGCGACCAGAGAGAAACTATTCAGCCCAATGCCATCCATATGAAGTGGGATCAAAAGTAGATGTCCATGTTCATTCTCTGTTACCACTCCATATGGAGCAACTAGGGATCCCCCACACCCGAACACACAGGGTTACGGTAGGATACAGATGTTCAGGAATGTCAAACTTACTAAAAACTAGGCAACTAGGGACCCAGAACACCCGAACACATAGGGTTACGGTAGTTTAAAGATGTTCATGACTGTCAGTAATCTAAATGTCCATGACAGGATTCTGGACCAGAAACTCGCGCTCTTTAGACCCAATTACTTTTTCATGAGCATGGACATCTAGATTTTTATGGAAATCTCTTAAGTACCAAAATGAACAAAATCTAGATGTCCATGGCGAGTTACTGGACCAGAAACACATGCACTTTAAAACTGGAGAAAATTATGCCTGTGGTCAGGAACTACTATACTTCTCTTGGTCTTGTGGTGAATAATCATTAGTGAGAAAGTGGGCTAGCTTTTGTCATAATTGAACAAAAATGTTAAATCAATAAATTATCAATCGATTTCTAAACAATCAATCGATAAATCTAACAAACTCCACCATATTCATAATCACCATCATCAAAAACGTGAGTATGCTAACCATTGCTGCAATGGGACAAAAATGAGATGCATTTAAAACCCGTGGAGTTATTGTATCAGCACCCTTTGCCAAGGTTACTCGAGCGGCAAGACTCCATTTAACGGAATTAGTGTTACTACAAAAATGAGAAAATGATAATTTATATCAAAAAATCATTTATTGCTAATCAATTATTAATCGAAATCGATCACACTTATGACACTTAATAAACCAGATGACACTAAATAAACTAGACATTCCATATATCTAAATTGGTATTTTTGAAACCCTTTTGAAAATTATCACATAACTGTTTCTTACCAAATGAGGACTAAATTGCTATATTTCAAGTCAAAAATTTTTTTCCTCTTAAAATGTCCATTCCAAGATTTTCGTATCACCGCCTACCTACCGCGCGGTTGTTATTATTTATAACCACTTCCTAAAAGCAGCTACAAAAAATTACAAACATCTGGATTTTGTGGAGCGAGGATCACCCCCACCCCTCTTACTGGGATAATACCAATTCAAGCTGTATTTGTATCCTGCACACTAGTCGGGGTGTGGAAACGTCAGCCAATCAAACGTGAGCTCGCACGTGAAGAGATAACTCCGTATTTCACATTTTTTAATTTCATTTTCATTATAGGTTGATAAACCTCCAAAAAATCGTTGCTTTGTTATAATGAAAATGAAAACATCATTCGAAAATGAGAATGAAAGAAATGAAATGAAATTATGCTTCATAGCCATTTCTCGAAAAATGTTTTCATTATAGCAGAGCATCAACACCCTGCCTCTGCACTCTAATGCCGTGACCCTGCATTCACACAATTAATAA
>JAAEQR010000198.1 GCA_024231215.1 PVC group bacterium
ATTACCTCCGGGTAACAAAAGAACATTTCTTAATAATAGATGATAAATCACATCCTGTCAATTAATAAATCAATCGGCGCAAAAATCAAAATAATTATTGGTAAAAGAATATTATTAAATCTTCTTCAGGACGATCATCGTTAGATCATCAAAAATATGAGTCGCGGATGCAAAAGACATTAGTTCCTCATAAATCTTAAGACGTAAATCACGAGCGGCTAATGCACTATTTTTTTTAAGAGTTTCTACTAATCTATCTTCTCCAAACTGTTCACCCATACTGTTTTCCGCCTCGGTAACACCATCGGTATAAAAAAATAATATATCGCCGGAGCGAATAAATATTGGTCTTTCCTCATATTCGGCATCAGGTATTACTCCAAGAGCCGGCCCACCCTCTTTGAGAAATGATACTTCATTCTTATTTCGGATATGAATCGGGCGATCATGTCCACAATTTGAAAAAGTGAAAATATCGTTTTTTGAATCAAGAACACCATAGAATGCTGTAACAAAATTACCCAATTCAACTGATTCGTAAAGAAGATGATTAACTTTTTTGCATATAGTTCTTAAGGCAAAATTATTCTTTATCTCCGCAATCAACGATGCTCGAAAAGAAGCCATGATAAGTGCCGCCGGAATACCCTTACCGGAAACATCTGCAATAGCAATTCCGGTCTGATTTTTAATAATTCTAATATAATCAAAATAGTCACCGCCAACTTCACCTGAAGGAACATTAACTCCGGA
>JAAEQR010000199.1 GCA_024231215.1 PVC group bacterium
CATCATCTTTCCTGTTCTATTCTACATAATACACATAGCTAACAAACGTTTAATGCTATAATCAGAAAACTTGTACCAACGTTAATCAATAGAAGAGAAATTCAGTAGGGTATAAGTTTTCTGATTTATTATAACATTAAACATGTGTCACGTATATCATGAAGACTCGCTCGCGGTCAACTTAGTCGCTCACTCCAACGTCAAACACCGAGTTTTAAAAAAATAAATTTATCCAACGTAGAAGACTCAATTAGGTTTTTACTGTCCATTCTCCATTACCACACCCGCACACCCGCACACCCGCGCAATGTTTTGCGTTACTCCAAAGAGTTCAATACTCCAACATATAGTTTGGTGTAAAATATGATTTTTATGGATTGGGAAGGCTGTTCAAGTTTGAACTGCAGGTTGTAGTCTGTCTATGAGTGAACTGTAGGCTGTTCAAGGATGAACTGTAGGCTGCCGCTACTCCATATGGAGCGCTAATGGAGAATGGACATTCCATATGGTGATTTTTAGCATCTTATTATAGGACAACCGATCTGCGAATCTCGAATGAATTTATAACGTGAACCGTTTCTTGAAGGATGAAGTTATATTTTTCTTAAACGTTATATTCGTTAATTCGCGGATCGATTGTTCTATGATAAATAGGATGCTAAACATCATATGGAATGTTCATTCTTTGTTAGCACTCTATATGGAGCAGCGGTAGCTTGCAGTTTATCCTTGAACAGTTTGTAGTTTGTTCATAGGTAGATTGTAGCTTGCAGTTCAAATTTGGATAGTCTTCCAAGTTCATAAAATTGTATTTTACACCAAACTATATGTTGGAGTATTGGACTCTTTGGAGTAACGTAAAACATATAGGTTTTGGTTACATTACCACAAAACATAGGGGTTGCGTGAGCATGGACATTTAGTTTTTAGTATTAAATTTTGTGGGTGGTTACTAAGTATAATGCTTAAAAACCCATATTTGAAAATTGTTTTATTTTTACTATAGCACTTCCTTTTAAACTTTTTCGATATGGAATCCTATATTAAATGCTCAAACATATGAAAAATTACTACATCAATAGATAAACCTAAAAATTAAACTATGATTTTATACTACTTTCATTTACGTTCAATGAATTCATATTTATTAAAGCATTAGTGATGTCGATGGAGGGTTCATGTTTTTA
>JAAEQR010000200.1 GCA_024231215.1 PVC group bacterium
GAAGCAGCTCAGTGTCCAAATTTTGCCCTTCTTCTAAGCCATACCTACTTGTTGGGAACATATATTGGGAAGGAGTAGTGAGAAGGGAGTCACATGCTGGTCTTATTCATTTTCTTTACCAACTTTCTGCAATTCCTCAAGCAGTTTCTCCCTACAATGAACAAAAAATCCACAGAGCTATTTTTCATAAACTGTTTTTTCAATCCTGGTTTATTAGAGATCCCGGTCTATTCATTCATCATAGAATCCAATGTTTTACTTTTATGTTTTACTTCGCAGAAGCTACTTTACTAGGTAATCAATGACCGAAGCAGCTCAGTGTCCAAATTTTGCCCTTCTTCTAAGCCATACCTACTTGTCAGGATCATATATTGGGAAGGAGTCGTGAGAAGGGAGTCACACACTGGTCTTATTCATTTTCTTTACCAACTTTCTGCAATATTCTCAGCAGTTTCTCCGTACAATGAACAAAAAATCCACAGAGAATGATCTATTTTTCATAAACTGTTTTTTCAATCCCAGTTTATTAGAGATCCCAGTTTATTTTGACTTGCAGGTTTTGCTGTCCCAGTTTATTAGAGATCCCAGTCTATTAGAGATCCTGGTTTAATAGAGATTTTACGGTAGCAGTCCATGCTGAACAGGATCAGGTTCTTCTTTAGGAGGGCTGCTATTTCTGAAACTATGGTTGCTTTTTTGCAGATGCCTGGCCAGTCAAAGCACTGATCCTCTAGGATCGACCTGACACTGAGCATCGGCAAAAACTAACTGTAGTTTCGGAAATACCATAAAATCTCTATTAAACTGGGACCTGGTTTATTTTTTCATTTCGAAAATCCTATCCCAGTCTATTAGAGATCCCCGGTCTATTGGAGATCCCGGTCTATTTATTTATTATAGAATCCAATGTTTTACTTTGCAGAAATTTGCCATTTTCGCAGTCAATTGAATGACCAC
>JAAEQR010000201.1 GCA_024231215.1 PVC group bacterium
CAGTAGCTGAGAGACTACGTCAGTAGACGAAGACGCCATATTGAAGCCATTCTGGCAGCCGGTTTTGTATGTACGGAAATTATAGTCAGAGACAGTGGTAGTCAGATCGAGCTGGGATGAGCGAGCAGCGGCCGGCCTTTCTATGTACGCGCGCAGGAGCCATAAGCCGCGCAGGCCGCTTGCTAAGAATAGAGATGAGGCGTCGGGCGGTAAATTAGCATGCACGTTTCCTTTGCGTTGCTATCCGGTAACAACATTATTTGTCGTTCGTATTACAATAACTTTGTGCAGTAAAGACATGTGAAATTATGTGCACAAACACGTACGGACATGGAAGGAAAAGGAGACGTAAATAGTTGTTTGGCTAGTAAAATATTGTGCTCGACAAAAGCCAAAATAAGTCCTGGTAGTTAGATAAAGTAAGGACCAGGCAAAAGGGAGTTGTATTGGAAGTCAGGTGTATAACAGCCCGGTGGTAATGCAAGAGCGCCAAAGAACTCTAGGCTGCGTTTGTTATGGGTGCTACAAGTAAAGATGATGTTGTATTGTGAAGTAAAAGAAGGCTGTTATTATAGTGAAGCATATAGTAGGGTAAAGAGAGAAGAGACTACTATTATGCAAGTGTCGCCGTGAATTGTAGGGTGACCAAGGGACCGCAACCCTACAAGTATAACGTGAACCGTTTCTCGAAGGGTGAAGTTATATTTTTCTTAAACGTTACCCGGAATGACATATAGATTTGCATATTATATTATGCGTTCAGGATAGCATACAGGACACATCATGCAATATTTTAATATGTCACTGTGCATATTTCGCCACCAATAATATTTCGATATTTGATAATATGTTCTATGAAAATAATCATGTTGTAAATATGGTTTTATTTCATTAGGATTTTTCTTTTTCAGTTTTTTCAATTCTTCTATTCTAGCATGTTTTGCATACATTAAAGCATTCTTTTCGTGTTCTTGAACTACATTTTTCCAAACTTTTTGTTGGAAGTAGGTGATATTTTCTCTTAAAGCACTTTAGTTTAGGTATTTTATTGTGCGTATTATAAACAATACGAAAATTTTTACATTTTTTACTTAATTTTTGTTCCTTTTTATTTTTCCTTTCTGTTGATTTGTCTTCTTTAAG
>JAAEQR010000202.1 GCA_024231215.1 PVC group bacterium
CCTTTTTTAATTTCTTTTTCTGTGTATTTAGACAACAAGAGCAGGTAACCTGCATTTGAGGGGTCTGATTTAATTCGCTGTAATAATTCTAGTAATATATTCATAGCTTCTCCCCTTTGTAATAAATGTTTTGTTTTATTCTTTACTTCTATTATCCCACATTTTCAGCAATACTTTAATTTTATTTTCGCCGCATATGCAGAAACTAGAATTTCTGTAATGTATCGGCAAAACATTGACATTATTTGCAAAGCCGCCACACAGGGGCAAACAGCCTGCCAAATATTGCTAAATGTACCCAATTATAATACCATGTATTTTCAGCGACTTAAATCCGGCATTGATAACATTTATAGATAACGGGCCTTAACTTACAAAATAACCTTGATAAATTATAACTTGTGTGTTAAAATAGCCTTGTAATTCTGAATAAAACTTGTTGTTTGCTTTAGGAAATTTGCCACACACCGATATAATATATATAATGAGATCAAAATTGTCACTACTGAGGTATTAATATGAATATTAATGGTACTGATTTAACCGAAGACCAGAAGAATGTTTTAACCTATGGCTTAGATGTTTTTCGGCACTGGTTAAATGACCAAGGATATAACGAAAAAAGTGAGAAGACAATAGAGATTATAGAAGAACTTGAAGTAATAATTGGTTAGAATAAGTAATAATAAGTAAGTATTTTCACCCTATCGTCTCAAACTGCATATGCCTGCCCATAAACTAAAGAAAAAACAAAGACATATAGTCCTACAATGCCTTGCTGAAGGTAAGACAACGGCAGTAGTCAACGAATTGCTTGGTGATCTATTCGGCCTGACATTGGATAAGTCTACTGTTAGCTGGTACCGTAACAGGTATAAGGACGAGATAAAGGATCTGGCGAAGGCATGGGACGCTAACTGGCAAGACGAGCCTTTAGCAAAAACACGTCATAGGCTACAGAATTTAGCAGAAATTGATAAAACAGCAAAGGCTAACGATGATCTTACAACTCGTGTCGCAGTACAGAAGGCCGCCAAAGACGAAGTTAAGGGCACTGTAGACCCCCGTGACGGCTCTCAGACTAACATTTTAGTCGTATCTGACGCCGACAAGGCACTGATACACCGGCTTGCCGATAAGATAGTAGACGCCAAGTTCGCCGAGGCTAGGGGACCGGACGAGGTCAAGGTATTGCCGGACGAGGATAAAACTGGTTAACTTATACCTTAAAGTTAACAAGATTTTATACGGGGTTATATGATATGGATACATGGATTTTAATATTGTGTTGTGGATAATATCAACCACTTAGAGACGAGGGTGGGTATATAGCTACCCATTATGGGCCGTAACTATGCGAATCACCTTTGATGGGCTATATCAATATTACCTGCATGTGCGCGTTCGGTGGTGCACGTGTCATGTTTCAGGCCTGAACGAGATATATGCACGTATCGCAATGGTAAACTTTGCCAATCTTTGCAAAGAAACTGTAGCTAATAGGTAAATATACGAAGGTCTGAAACTGTGACTGAGGACTTGATACATGGACAAGCGACAATGGGAAATGGGGGATTGCTATGGATGGGGGTAGGGGATATATAACAGTCCATTTATTAATTTGTACAGATGCCCTGTGTGCGTAAGAGTCCCACGACAGAGGGGGTATACCATAATATTATATAATTTATAACAAAAGGACATTTATTATGCCAAGGACTAAGAAGAAGAAGTTTGATCCAGAGGGTAGGGGCTATGACTATGATAGTGCACATAAAGCCGGGATGGGGCGTGGAAAGGATGGTCATTATGAAAGCCGTGTAGACAGTACTGGTTTGCTATTAAAGGGCCGGAAACACACGACTTGGGATAAGTTGGTTGAGGGCGAGGCAAAGGCTGGTTACGAGATATATAAAAAGAATGGTCGTTATTACTCACGCAAAAAACAAGGTCTAGCCGGTAAATAGATGCCCTGTCTATGTATAGCCACAAAGGTACTATATAATCAAAGGGGTATAGTATAAAAAAATACATTATAATTTTATTCATTTTATTATTAAGTACCAAGTGCTTCGCTATTGGTTATGACACCTGTGTTAACTACACGCTAAGCGAATGTGCTTATTTTCTAGATGGCAAACTACGGCTGGCTGAAAAACAATTAAATATAGATTATCCATATAATGCTATATATGGGACTGAGGCAGAATTTATAAACAGGATTATAGTTGTTCGTAAATTGGTTGGTCACAATGATGATTGGTATGTGCCAAGACTGCACAGAATGGCAGAAAAGTGGTTTAAATTAAGCAGAGAGATTTTGCGTTTAAATATATTGTTAAATCATGATATGTAATATGGGTGTCACGATAAGTGGGGTATAACACGAAAAGAACATTATTTACACCAGCAAAATGCCCAACATGCGGAGACAGCATGAGTCATTCCGGCACTGGTTCTACTATGGTTGGTTACTGCAGCCCACCGGGGCACGACCATGACGATAATTGTTTAAGTCGCACATATCGTTGTGAAAATGGCCACGAGCATCGTTATTCACTTCGCAGACGTTGTAATGTTGAGGGTTGCGGCTGGGTTGGTAAAGACGAGTGTTTTTGTCATGATGGTAAAAAGGTTGATAAATGGCCGGATGAATAAGCATCCTTATACCAAAGGGGTATAGCAAAGAAATGACATTATTGGGTGGATATATTAGTTGTTTTGTGTTACCGGAAAGTGGGTTGCGAATAAAACGTTGTTGGTGTTGTGGTGAACAGATTCTTTTAATGAGTCATGTGTGGGATAAGACATGGGGTGGCGTATGCCGGTTTGACGGTCTGGTATTAGATTCTTTTGATGAATAGTGGGGTATAGCGTGGAACATCCATTTATTATTTTTGTTGGTGACAGATATTATGCAAGGCCGGGATGGTGTGGATATTTAGATTCTGCAAAAACACTGGCAGATGCTATTGTTATTGCCAAGAAGGATGTCGAATTAGAGGATACCATGTACCGTTGGTGGCAAGTTGTAGATATAAGAACAAGAAGAATTGTAGCTGGCGAGGGGTCGAGTCATACCGGGTTGTATGGCGAATGTGATACTAAGTGGAATAAAGATAGTTAATTCAATGGGGTATAACGTGAAAAAAGACGAATTAAATATATATTACAAAGCAAGTTGGGGTGATTTTGTAAATACCGTGCTTGATTTAGCATTAGAAAGAGTATTGCGAAAATTTGGTTATTACCGCTTTGGTTCTGGTATAAGTAAAGATGGCACAAGAAATTTGGAGTTTTATAGAAAAGCATGAAAAACGAAGACGAAATCAGACAAATAGTCAAGGATGAGATTGAAAGGTATTTTTGGGGGTTAGATATATACCAGAAATTTAATAACATTATATATGAACGAACGGGTTATTTCACAAGTGAGCAGTTTTTAGATGATGTAGTAGATCGCATTAAAAGGAAGCAGATATAGCGTGGCAAGCAACATTGAGAAAATAGCACGAATGGTAGAAAACCCTAATTGGCTTGAGGATGCCTTCCAGAATATGACTGCCGAGGATATACATGCATATGAGAATTTTAGCATTAATCGTGATGCAGCCAATCGTGCAATTGATAAGTTCTTTAATGCCAGAAATCCATTATATGATTTATTGGTAAAAAAAAGATAGTTAAATTAGTTGGATATAGCATGAACGCAGACATAATAACCATAGCAAAGCAGAACATTGAAATACGCAAGACGAATCTGGCAGAATTAAAGGTGGATATTGGATTGGCGATGGAGGCCAAAGTCGCTATGGATAAACACGCATTATGGCTTGAAGGTGAAAAGCAGAATTTGCCTTATTTACAAGAATACGAGAATGAATGACAAAATTTAACGAATACATATGCCAAATTAACGATTGCGGCAAAAGTGCTGTAGAGACAATTGCCGTTGTGGGTCGCAGTGGCATTATTATGGTAGACGTATGCGAATTTCACCTTGAGCAGCAATTGAGACAGTCGTGCAGAACAAAGGCTGATTTATATGGCAGTCCCAGCATAACGTGGCATTGAAACGCTCATTATAATGAGCAAACCGTTTCACGTGAAACATGGGTAAAATTATGGATTCAAAGAAGGCAGAATATATATTTAACATTATCATAAAGTGTGTTGGCGGTGCAATTTGTTTATGCATCATCGGTTTTTGTTTTATGTTTCTTTGGTTTGGAATCCGAGCGTTTTTTTAGTGAGGTGAAACCATGAACCCAATGCGACTATTTTTAATTATTTTATTAACCACAGGCTTATTGCTAATGGCTATTGGCGCGGTGCGGCCACAGGACGAATACTATCCAAAATATACCTATGATGAGTTTGGTTATCGATCAAGAATTAATATAATGGTCAACGTAACTCCTACCATTTGGCCGCCTGATGTTACAAAAAGACCAAACGTTAGTATACAAAAATTTAAAATTTTTTATAACGACAACATGACCGTAGAATTCGGCCTACGTGCCGATGGTCTAGTAGAATGGAAAGAGGTGAAATGAATTTTTTAAATGATATGTGGGGATTTTTATCAACCAGAAAGAAATTTTGGTTACTCCCAATAATATTAACAATGTTATTGTTTGGTGGTTTAATGGTAACAATAAGTGGTACTGCCATTGCACCATTTATTTATACTATATTTTAAGAAATTAAATGACTAATAAAGCAAAAAACAGTTTTTTGGTAATTATTACAATATTAATATTATTTTTGGTTGGCGAACTGTCTTTGAGAATATACCATACTATAAAGTGGGATGCTCCATTCTTGGTAAAATGGGGTGCTCCCGAATGTATGTATTTACCAATAAAACTTAGTTATGAGCTTGGATGGGAGTCGAGGCCGAATTATACTTTTAGTGGGGTGAAAAAAAGTTCTGACGGGTCTATCTATAATGTTGATATTAATTTTGATTCAAATGGATTTAGAGCATTTGGTGATGTACATTCAAATAAAATCAAAGTATTAGTAATTGGTGATTCTGGAACACAGGCAATTGAGGTGTCAGATAATGAAACATATTATTCTTTGCTCGGTAAACTCTTGAATGTAGAAATTTTTGCATATGGGTGTGGTGCTTTTGGGACATTGCAAGAGTATATGATATTAGACAAATATATTGATATTATTAAACCAGATATATTATTATGGCAATACTGTCAAAACGATTTTTCTGATAATTCGGTTGAATTTGAAAAAAAATCAAAATATCGTCAGGGGAGATTAAGACCATATTGGGTGGATGGCGAAATAAAATATCAGATTCCAGTAGATAATTTTTTATGGTTAAGAATATTTGCTACTAGAAATTCGCGGTTATTATACATTCTTTTTTATAGACTAAATAATTTTTTAGTTCCTAATGCGTCATCGTTTATTGAAGATGCTATACAACAACGTGGATTTTCAAATAAAATTTTTGGTAAGTCTATTATAATAACAGACGAGATTATGGCTGGGGTTAAAAAACGTATGGGTGGTATACAAATAGTTTCTTTTTCTGCAAATGCTGAATGGCCATATTTGGAGGCATTTGGTAAAATATCAAAAAATAATAACATCCATTTTATAAACAATGTTGGTAAATCAATTATAGATGCTAAAGAGACTGGTGCAATTGTGAGGAGTATTGATAATATGCATTGGAATAACTTAGGTCACAAAATTGTTGCTGATTGTATTGTTATGTATTTTAGAAAAAATTTTGGTTTTAAATAGAATGGAAAGAGGTGAAATGAATAAAATATTTGTTTCTACATGTCTGATTATTATAATAATAATTTCGGTTATAATAATTAGTCCTTTTGCAATACTGTGTTTTTTCTTATGTGGTGATGAAAGAATGGACAAAGAAAACCAAAATATTTAATATGGCGTGAGGTGAGATGAAAAAAGGGTGTATACCAAAATGAAGGTAATTTTTATAGATAAATGTGGAGAGACTTGTCCGTATTTTGGTGCATTATGGCTAAAAGAATATTGTTTAAAATTGAAGAGATCTGTTAAAGTAGACTATTTGGATGCAGAATGCCCATTAAATGATTTAAAGGAGGACTAATGAATTTGGATGAATGGAAGAAGAGAAAATTTAGAATTGGCGAGAAGCCGACTTGCCAAAATATTTTACCCACACTACAAATTGGTGAGTATTCGTTCAGCAAAGACGGGGATAATTTACGTATTTTAGATAATAAATCACGTGTTGTAGTGGTAAACATTATTCAATTTAATAATTTAATCAATGATTTTTTTAATAATAATTTCAAGAGTGGCTTTAATGAAACGCTGGAAAAATATGGGTTTTGAATATTGAAAAAAATAGTTATTTTGTCTACTAACACACTACACCACAATTTCTTAGTCAATAGTTTAATTAATAATAGTATTGAACTAGAATACTGTATTTTTGAACTTAATAGCATTAAACCAAAATTTAAAACAGCATTGTTTGAAAATGGGGTGAGGTGCAATGATCGACTTCCTTATTAGTTTAATTAAAAAAATAATGTCTGTGCATATAGTCTCTATTATTTGTGAAATTATTTTGGTGTTTCTTTTTTGGATTACAATTCCATTTTGGATGATTCCTTTTATTTTGTTAGGGAGTGATATTGATGTGGATCGATATAAAAAAAAAGATGCCTCCAGTAAATCAACATATTGTTGGTTTTAATACATTATATCATAGTGTATATATTTTAAAAAATGTTGAGTACACTGATAAAGGATATAGAAAAGCTACGATGTTGCGTTATGTAAATTCAGATATGGAAGCAAAAGACATTTCGCATTGGACACAATTGCCGATAAATACCTACGAGTCTATTAGATGGTCTTTTTATAAAAAGCTACGCAATTTAATATTTAGTTACGGGCAATCATGAAAAAACGACCACAAAAATGGGGTGACGATAAGGAAAAACTTTTCGCCACACTATGGCCAAAATACGTAAGTGGTAAACTTACAAGACCAGATATTGAGGGTGTGTTTGGCATTGGTTTAGATGATCTTAGAAATCGGGCATATAAACGAAAACTGGCAACATCACAAATGGACAATTACATAAATTCAGATCTTCTGAAAAAGATTAGAAAGGCTGGGTTTGATGTATGAACAAGATGCGAATAGCAAAGGGCGCAAAAACACTAACGCTTAAAATAAAACGAAGCATTGGGTTTTTGGCGGATATGCATGTTGGGTCTTCTGTGGCAATATGGCCCAAAGAATTTAAAAGGCCGAACGAAAGTTCATTGTGTGCTTCTCGTGGTCAGCGCACATTGTTAGAATATTGGGATGATGCCAAGATGCAGTTTAAGGATTACGGTGTAGATACGGTTATTATCCCTGGAGATATAACGGAGGGTAAAAACACAAAGGGCGGCGGGCGTGGTTTGATAGCAAATCAGTTATACGAACAGCAGGATGCCGCCGTTGAACTTTTGACAGACATTATACCGTCGGATGCCGATGCATACATATATTCTGGAACTCAATATCACGAATCCGACGATATGTTAATCGCAGAAACAATTGCTGATAAATTGGTTAAAAATAAGGTGATTGCCAAGTTTGCCGGGACGCTAACAAACAATCTTTTTGGTGGTACAAGAGTTAGGGCAAATATTTATCATGGGACTGGCGGTTCGCCACTGTACCGGGCTACCAAGATGGATAAAGAACAGATGTTTATTCAGTTGGCAGAACATAATTGGGATAAACTTGAGGAGCCAACCGATATTATTATAAGAGCACATAACCATTTTTATGGGTATCTCAGTCTTAAAAAACATTCATTACAATTGCCTTGTTGGAAAGCATTTGAATTAACATATACAACAACACTCGGAAATTACGGCAGGTTTCAGCCCGACATTGGTGCTGTTATCATGCTAATTGACGAGGATGATAATATATGGATAAAGCGATTTGATTACAAATTGCCACATATTGTGGATAAATTTGAGACAATATAGGGGTTGATTATGAGAGCCGACAAAGCCGTAGCGTGTATTAATTGTGAATGGTGTGTTAACAAAGATCATGGCCCGTGGCTTTGTAAATCAGATAAAACAAATATTACCAATTTATTAACAGGTGAAAAAAGGTGTGATTTAATACGTGGAAAAAGTGGTTATTGCAAGGGGTATTCTCCCAAAAAAGGTTTATAAGTTATTATGTTGCGAGAAGTTATTTTTCATAATGGGTAAACAGTAAATTTATATATTAGCGTGTAATATGAAACAAAACAAAACCACACAAAAGCATTTTAAAGAATTTGAAAAGGAGTGTTTGTATTGGATGGATTTTTTGGGTATGGGTGGATGGGAAAAACATTTTGTGCATATGGCGGAAGATGTTGAAAAGTTTTTATCTGCATGTGCTCCAATGAGTGAGGATAGAATTGCAAGTTTTATTCTGAATAAAAATTGGGGTGACGAAAAAACAACTTTATTTAATTTGCGCAGAAAGGCTTTTCACGAGGTTGCAGAATTGATGCTTTCACCACTGGAGATTCTTGTAAAAAAAAGAGATGTCGATCAAGCTCGCACAGAAACGCACAAAATTGTACGAATATTAGAAGACAAATTATTTGATAGTACATACGAACAACGATTTGGCAAAGGTACATTGGGTAAAATTTGAAATGGCAGAAAAAATCATAACATCATTACCGGACGAACACGTAGCACGTATGTCTGAACCAAGGAAATGTGGTATGTGTGGCAGAGAATGTGGGGATCTGTGGGATTACAGCAGCCATGTTGTATTAAATCCGCTAAGTTCAAGGCTTTCTATAAACATGAGTAAAATAAAGGAAATTTGTCAAAAATGTTCGCATGAAATAGCTGTATTTATAGATCAAAGACAAAAAGAAAATGGATTATAGATTTTATTGGGAGGTGAATTAATTCAATGGGAAACCAAACTATTGAAGATTTAATGGAACTTGAAAAGAGATTTGGTGATAATGGCTGGAATAAATATCCCGGCGATACAGTGTGCTGCGGGCATGGTGATTATGAACCAGTTGACATGGCACTATATAACGAATGGAAAAAAAGACGTGATGCATATTATGAAAAATGGATGATTGATTTAAAAAAAAGGGCTGCCGATGGGGATTTGGCTGCTGTTAGTGGATTGGTTGCTCACGATAGGTTAACAAAAGACTTCAAAAAAATGTGCACTACCAGATTTGCTAAACCTGATAATCACAAATAATGAACCACAAATTCTTCATTATTGGTATTATCGTACTTATTATTGCTTTTGCAATTTTAGAATTAATTAGTTATATATGGAGACAATGCAAATGAAGGAATTATTTAATAGGGTAGAAGTAACAAAAATACTTGGGATTAAGGAGTGGCTTTACAACACAACCGTTGAGAGGGGTTTGGTAAAGCCCTATGTGAAAATGCGTGGTGGGGAGGGTGTTAAATTTAGTTACGGGAATTTGGTGAAACTTGGTATGATATTAAAAATGAAGGAGCTTGGGTTGCCGTGGGGAATTATTAAGCATGCATTATATACAAAGGAGTGTAAACTTATACGTAGGGATAAAAAGTGGGATACAATATATGAATTTGGTGATGCGGTATTAAAGTGCAGGTTTAATTTCCGCATATTTATTGATGGCATGAATAAAAAAATAGAGGATACGTGTAAGAATTCTACCGGCTTTAGGGTAAAGAAAGACGAATGACACCGGAAGAGGAATTAAAAGATGTAATTAAGAGAGTCGGGGAGGATAACGTATATTCTGTAATATACAGGGAATTTCCGTGGCACTGGGCTGTTTATAGCAAGTTGCGACTACAGGCGTGTATGTTTTCTACTACTGGTATGGAATACCAAGCGGAAATAATGAACGAAAATAAGAAGCGAAAGAAATGTGCACTCAAGGGTGCACAGATGGCCATTTCAACCTCATTTATGCTCAGAAGTGTACACGGTCTAATTAATGGTAAATACCCAAAAGGTGTAATCTATTTCTTCCCAACATCAGACGATGCTTCGATTTATTCCAAAAGTCAGTTGCAGCCGATTATTAGCAATAATCCCGGTGCGGTCGGTAGTTTTATAAAGGACACCGATGCGGTCGAGGTTAAGCGTATAAACGATGCTGTGTTGTACATGCGTGGCGCAAAAGCAACACGAAAGGTTCAAGACCAGAAAGAAAGCTCTACGAAGCTGAAATCAATACCGGGTGATTGTGTTGTATTTGATGAGTATGATGAGATGGATTTTGCGATGGTGTTGCTTGCCATAGAGCGTATGGCAGACAGCAAGGTTGCCGAGGAGATATATCTATCCACACCGACAATACCAGACTTTGGTATTGACAAGCTCTATTCGGAATCCGATCAACGGCTATGGATGATTAAGTGCAAAAAATGTGGTAAATATACATGTTTGGAAGAGGAGTTTCCAAATTGCCTAGAAAAACTACCAAATGGCGATGTGATACGATTGTGCCAACGATGCCGTGACAGTGAAATATTTCCACAAGACGGGCGATGGATTGCCAGATATCCAGACCGGGAAATGGCCGGTTGGTGGATAAGTCAGTTAAACAAAGTTGGTAGTGTAATAGCGACACCAAAGAAAATCCTAGAAGCATATGAAAATCCACCGGAAGGCCGGTTGGAGGAAGTTTATAATTCAAAACTTGCCAGAGCCTATGTCGCAGCACATAATCGTTTAGGAATTGCCGAAATATTGTCGCTATGCAGCAACTATGGCATAGCAAGTGATGATGACGGCCCGTGCTTTATGGGTGTCGATCAGGGCAATAAACTTCATGTGGTTGTCGGCAAAAAGCATTATGGCAAACGTGGTCAATTAATTCACATGGATATCTATAAGGATTTTGAAGAACTTGACCGATTGATGCGAATTTTCAACGTTCAGCTTTGTGTGATAGATGCAACGCCGAATACGCATTCCGCCAGAGATTTTGCAAAAAGACATGCTGGCAGGGTATATCTTTCGTTTTATCAGGAACACCAAAAGGGCATGTATCGCTGGGATGAAAGTAACATGACGGTTGCTTCAAACAGGACAGAATCACTTGATGCATCACAAAACGAGGTTATGACTGGCGGCATAGTGTTTCCAAAAGAATGTGAAATAATGCGTATATTTGCAAAACATCTGCATAATGTTGCCAAAAAGCTGGAAGAAGATAAAAGACACAACCTCAGATATAAATATTTAAAGCTTGGTGAAGATCATTTCCGCCATGCTTATAATTACGAATGTATGGCAAGGACTTATTTTCAACCAACGGTTTTTGATGACCTTGATTTTGATGGGGTGGCAATATAAAAATTGGATATTTACGAATACATGAGGCAAAATGGTCTTGCTTATTGGGAATACGATATAGAAGAAGAGGATTCGTTTGATGATTCTTTTGAGATATGTGAGTCTATAGATGACCTTTTTCATTATGAACGAAGGAAGATTGACAGAGCATGAGTGGTTGTTTGCTTGGTAGCAAAAAAAAACGAATTATTGAAAAACTAACTGGCAAAAAGGTGGATTTTGCGTTTGTTCGTGGTGGGTGGGAACATTTTTGGGCATGTGTTAATTTCGTAGGGGAAGAATATGATTGGTCAAAAGGCAAACCCCAACCATTTGTAAATTATAAAACGGGCGAAGTCCGATATCCTAAAACAACAAAACAAAGGACATATATGCCAGAAACTGAGCAGCAGCGATTGTTTGACGAGGCCGTGAAGGAATTGGAGGATGCTGGTATATTGTGAGAATCACATTTGATTTAATAAGAGAATATCTTGTTATAGATGCATACAGCCGCGGCTTAGCGTTTGTGATAAGTGATGAGTATTGCCAGCGGTGGATTGATAGACTTGAATGTTTAACGACCATCAAAGACGCGAACAATGAAAAAAATAAAATTTAGAAAATATGAGCAATTACCACAATATCAAAAACCATTAGTCAGTGGTTGGATACCACATGCCAGATTTTTAAATATTGCAGCAAAAGACCTGCCGGGATATAAATATTACATATTGCGTGATAAGCATAAAAAGGGTTCTATTTTGTTTTATTGTTATGATTTTATGTTCGAGATATGTAAATATATAGAAGAAAAAAAATATGCTCGCAAAACCATATAAATCAAAATTAATGCCGGAACACGACACCGTAATGCTGTATTTTAAACCCGAGGACAATAACGGCTTAAATCAGGCTGAATATTACGTCAGGGGTGGTATAGTCTGGCCAAGGGGTATGATTGGCGGATATGGTATTGTGGCAGCACAAACGCTCACCACAAAAATAATTACAATCTATGCTCAATTTGAATTTTCAACAATTGAAACGAGGTTTGTCGGCGATACGCAGACACGCGTCAAAGGTGCGAATGAGTATTTTGAGGAGATGTGGGAGAAATACGGATGCGATACATATTTTACTAGCGCAAGGGACAAGGAATTACACCGGCGATTTGACACCAAAATGTTCCGTGATTCATTTTTAAAGGTGCAGCCACACATCATAAAAACACGCTATGGTGATAAAGAGGAGAATATTGATCCAATTATAGTAGAATATATAAGGTCAAGAAAGATAAAATACGACGGTACGTCATTGTTACATAAGCAACTATTGGATTTTAAAAAGATGGGTGGTTTGGTCATTGATGAGAACAAAATCGCCCTTGTCGCTTTACGGCATCTTATCGCCGGAATAGAGAAATTTCCGTTTGAATTCCCAACTTACGAAGAATAATTACCATACCCCCATCTAAAAGTTTTCCAACTATATCCCCATGAATTGCCTTTAATAAACTCATTTCTATTTATACAGATTTATAAAGAACAGTAAAAAAAGCTAAAGTTTTTACCAAAACTGACGATATAATACATATATTCATATTTTTCTGTCGAAAATTAGAGCCCTAACCATGCATGGGTGGTTGGGGTTCTTTTTTTTGGCGTGAGGGATTCTATGGAAAAACAAAAAGAAACGGCTGGACAGGTAATTACAGCTACTGGTTCCGCCACACAGCCTCCGAAACCAATTATCACAAAACCAATACATGGGCAAATTAAATAATGGGTGAAACACCAAGAACCGGAACCGGATTACCGGACTGGGTAACAACTATTTTTGATAATTTCAAAATAGATCGGCAATCCAAAAACGAGGAAAACTGGCAGATGGCCATTAACAGCTATCGTGGTTTTATGGATGAATCCCAGAACTGGAAAAAAGGCGAGGCTGGTAAGGGTGGTAGAAAACAAGACAAGTGGAGAAGTGACGCATTTCCAATGTTGGTCAAGACAAAAGTAATTGCTTTTTATAGCATTATGACCGACATGCTGCTTCAAGGTGGCGAAATACCATTCAATTTAACACCGGACGAGGGTGAGCCACCAAAAGCAAGCGAAGAAATGAACAAGAAAATCCGTCAGCAGTTAAAAGACGGCAAGGCCGACCGTGAATTAATTAAGGCTATTATGTCGCTTGGCATGTACGGTGGCGCATACATAAGAAGTCCGGCAATACGAACACTACCACTGAAACAGTGGAAAATGGTGAATATGGCACCACAGAATGTGCAGGGATTTGGCGATGAATATGTCAGACCACAATTGCAGGTTGAGGATGTTGATTCGCCAGTCATAGAATATTGGTCTGTGTGGGATGTTTTCAGGGATATGGAAACAGACGATATCCAACGTGGGCAAGGCGTATTTTTTAGAAAAATGCTTTCTCCATACGAACTCAGGCAGTTTAAGGGCGACCCATTCTTTGATGACGAAACCCTGGAAACGGCGGTTATGGATTCCGCAAAAGAGGGGGATGCTGTTGATGAAACAGATTTGTCACCGGGCCAACGTGATATAGCGTCACGTAACAAAACAATTCGTTACCTGGAAGCGTTTATCCGTGTGCCAACCTACAAACTCATTGCATTTTTGGACGACCACTCGGTTTACAAACCACAATTTAAAGGCGTTGATTTTGATAGCAAAGTAACCGTGGATGATGGCAGAGAGACTGAGGTTTTTTGTTGTTTAGCTAATGATAACATTGTTCGTTTGGTTCCTTGGATGGGAGAAAGACCGGTAAAATATTGTCCCTGTGAACTTGTTTTGGATGAAGCAACCGGGCGCGGCATAGCCGATAATCTAAAAAGCGACCAGAAACTGCTCACCGGCATTATGCGAAATATCGCCGACAACCTTGCAATAGCCGGTAGTCCAATATTTGCCGGTCACAAGAACAAACTGGCCACTGGAGAGAAAACAGAGTTCTATCCCGGTAAATATATGGATTTGAAGGATGGTGTTGACAATGTTGCACAAGCAATACAGCAATTTATCATTCAGGACGTATCTGCCGGATTGGTGCGATTTCAGGAAATTGTAAAGGATATGGCCGATTCTGATGCAAATATACCAAAATTGCTTGAGGGTGTATCAGGTACTGGTGAAAAGACTAAATTTGAGACAGACGTATTACAAACCAATGCCGGGAAGTATATTGGCGGTGTAATTAAAAACGTTGACGAACATTTTATAGAACCCATTATCGGTGATTATTACAATTACAACATGTCTGAACCCGGCAAATTGCCGGAAATGGGGCCGATGACCGTCCACGCAAATGGATTCACCAGCTTTCAGAACAGGTTTATGAGAGTGCGAAAGTTGCAACAGATGTTGCAATTATCACTATCCAGTGATGTTATGATGAAAGAAGTAAAGATAGATAAGCATTTGGAAGAAATATATAAGGGGCTTGACATTTCGCCAGAAACATTTCTTAAAACCGAGCAGGAGAAAGCAGAGGAACACAGGAAGTCCATACAATTTGCATTAACAAATATTGCCGAGAATCTGGGCATACCTGTTAGTGACCTTGTGAAAGCCGCTCAACCGAAAGAACCAGGCACACAACCGGGAGCAAACATTGAGGGCGGTGGCAAACCAGAACTTGTCGGTGGCGAAGAAAGTAAACCGCAGGCACCGGAAGCACTCGGAGGCGTATTATAATGGGTGAGCACATAATTAATCCAAATGCGCAATTTCATAAAATACCAAAACCAACATTGAACATTGATGGATGTGAAAACTTTATTTGTAAGGATATCACACATAATCGACCCGGCGAAAACGGCGATGTTGTTGGTTGTGATAGTGATAAATTTGAAACCATGTGGGTTTTGAAAAAAGTGTCCGGAATTTTTACCAAATCCGGAAAAGAAGAAATAATGCCACTGGAATATTTTAAATGTAAAGAATGTGGGACAATGACAAGAATACTAAAGAGGTAACGAAAGGAGTAAATAATGGCGTTAAAGAGAGATCTGGGTGAAACCAGACTAAAAATTGACAACCTTGAGTCAAGGGTGAGTTCCCTTGAGGGGCAGATTGGGGATATAACCAACACCTTGGCACAGGCCGTAATAGCTAAAACAGAGAAGAAAGTTTCTGAAAAACCAAAGAAAACAGGGAAGTGAAATTGTTAGTGGGAGCATTAAATGCCAAAACCACGGGACATGGATTTTTCACCGGAGGACAAGGGTTTTTTTTACCAGCAAATTGTCCAGATATTTGAAGCAGATTTCAATGAACCGTTCATAAACTACTTAAAGGAATTACGAATTACTGTGGATGAAAAATTTCACAAAAGCAAAACAGCAGAGGATTTTAATAAATACCGAGGACAATGCGCCATAATTGATGAAATCCTTGATGTGTATCCCAAAGCTATTAAAGAGCTAGATGATTATTTACATGGCGAGGATTGAAAATATTATGAATAATATTAATAAACAGGAGGAACAAACATGAAAGGAATTATAATTTTTTTAGTAATACTGTTATTGGGAGGAGGGTTTGCGACAGATGTTGTGGCAGATAGTGTGAAGGAGAAACTTGATAGGATGTCTGCCGTTTTATCAACATCCCCATTTGGCCGTGAGTTTTATGTACTAAACAGCGATAGTCCACTTTATCCAATAGCACGGGAAAGATTAAAACCATACCCGGACGGTCAAAGAAAGTTATTTACTTCAATAGATAATGCTAATTCGGCATGTCTTGCAAACCGTGGTGATACAATTTATTTGATTGGTGGGTATACTAACACAACACTTGTGCCTGGTGTAACGTTTGCAAAGGATGACGTTAGCGTGATAGGTGTTGGGCCGTCAATCCCAACATTGGGTGGAAACGGTGTGGGGGCAGCAGTAACAATAACAGCAGATAATTTCAAAATGAGGAATGTTGAAATTGTGGCTGGCAGAACTGACAATTCAATTGCTCTTATGTATATTGGGACTGGGGTAGGAACACCCAAAAATGTAGTTCTGGAGGATATGCGATTTATAGCTGGAACAGAAACAAGATCAACTACAGATGCAATTATTATAGATAGTGTGGATTCTCTTGTTATGCGGAATTGTTTTATTTCAAATCCATTTGGTAATACATACGTCCCAGCTTCCTTGGTGGAGTTTGTGGGTGGGTGCACTAATAGCCGACTTGAGAAAAACATCATTACTGGTTATGTCAGCGGTGCTGCGCTTGAAGATCAATATGCATCAACCGGATTGATTCTGATCGATAATATTGTTGCTGTTAGTGGCACTACAGCCGAGGCTGCGACACTCGATTCAAATCCAAATTTTCTAGTTTCTGTTAACAACAAATGGGCTGGTTCGGATACTACGTTAGCCAATATTGCTGAATTGGGCGCACAGGCTTTAATATTTGATAATCGTGTGCTTGAGGGTTCTCACCATCAAGACATTCAAGCAACAGATGTTGAACCGAGTATTGATACTGATTAATTAATATGCCACAAAATCAAGACAACGAGGGTTTCCTGCTGACCAGCATGGATTGTAATGATTCATTGCTTGAGGTGGACGACCTAACGAGGACAATTTTACTGAATAGAATTCAGGAAATGCATGCAGCCATAATGATGGTAGATGGCCAGATGCCGACTCAGCAGGAACTTCTCGATTTTAGTAAAACCATTAATCACGGTAATGCATTAACGTTTATATGGCGTGGACAACCATTGTTGCGCTTTGATGAGCCGATTTATATTGGTAATGACATTAAACAAAACGTGCATTATTTATTTAACGTAGAGGAGCATTAAAATGCCTGATGAAGAAACCGAAGTTCAAGAAACTACAGAAGTATCGGAACCATCGGCCGAAGAAGTTTCACCCGAAGAAGAGGCCGAACCGGAAGAGGTAGATGAGGATGCGCTTTTCGATGAGGCTACAGACGAAACTGCCGTAGCGGAAAAAGAGGAGGAACCGGAAACCGAGGAACCCGAACCGGAAGAACCCCCAAAAGAAGTTGCGGAAGAAAAAGAACCCGAACCGGAAAAAGCAGAGCCTGAAGTAGCAAAAGAGAAATCGGCGAAAGAGTTGGCGGAAGAGGCCGGTGCAAGGAGAAGGGATGAGGTCAGGGATGAACCGGCACCGGTAAGGGGTGAGCCCGAACCACCACCGAAAGTCGAACCGAAAGCAGAGGTACCTGAAGTTAAACCACAGGATTTGCCTGAAGCTGACTGGGGGGAGGAGCTAAACGAGCATTTTGAGGAATACAAGGTTGAGGGTAGGGTTGCCAAAAGAGCATTTTCTGAATCTGTTAAGGCTGGTCGAGACTATACAAACACGCTTGGTAATTACACCCTTGAAAATTTCAAAAAGATGGGTGAACAACTGAAAACACAGTCGGAGTTGATTGATAAACTAAACAACGAGCATGCACAGACGAGGTTTTGGCAAGATGTGATGCTGGACGGGGAACCTGATATACGAAGGACTGTGAACAGTGCTGGTTTTAAAGACTGGTTAGGTAAACAAAGCGAAAACACACAATTGCTGCACAATTCACCACACTCGAAAGATGCTGTTAAGTTAGTGACTTTTTACAGGATGGACACAGCTAAA
Organism: PVC group bacterium; assembly: GCA_024231215.1. Taxonomy (GTDB): domain Bacteria; phylum Omnitrophota; class Gorgyraeia; order B26-G9; family B26-G9; genus JAAEQR01. The sequence goes on from JAAEQR010000202.1 coordinate 18,027, forward strand.
GAGGTTGTGAAAAAGCACGACGAGGAGAAGGGTGCCGCAAAGAAGCATATGGGGAAAATACTTAAACACACTGTTACGCCTACAACTCGCTCCGGCGGCACAAAGAAAATTGATGTGGACGATGAGGATGCCGCATGGGATGAGGCTACGGCAGGGTCTTAGTAATGGATGATGATGGTGTTAGATTCATAGTAGTGGATACTGAGCAAGAAATCAGGTGTCCTAATATAGTTGAAATCCACGGCAAAATGCAGCCATGTAACCGACTTTTAATGAAGGGAGAGATAAATAGCATTGAAACTGTTTGCCCGTCATGCAAGGGTAAACTCAACATAGAGCAGAGGTAAAAAGTGCTGCCCAGATTCCATAAGAGAACCGTTGGCGGAAATAATGATAATTATTATTCAGGGAGGTTCTTATTATGGGAGCAGCAACAACTAGGTTTGGAGATATTACTCCAAGAACAGCGGTCTTTTCCGCTGCGGGTTTTTTAAAACGGGGGCAGCCGAGACTACTCACCGAACGATTTGGCCAACCCAAACCAATCCCCAAGAAACACAGTAAGGTAATTAAGTTTAGACGGTACGAAGCACTTGCCACGGTTGAAGCACCTTTGGCTGAAGGTGTGCCACCTACAGGTCAGAAATTAACAGCGACCGATTACACAGCCACATTGGAGCAATTCGGAGACTTTACAGAAATTACCGATGTTATTATGGATACCCACGAAGACAACGTGCTTCAGGAGGGTATTAAAACAGTTAGTGAGCAGGCCGCACAAACCATTGAACTTGTTCGTCTCGCAACGCTGAAAGCCGGTACAAATGTTTATTACGCTGGAACTGGTACAACCAGGGCGACAGTTGATGCCGCACCGGCACGTAAGGATTTCAGGAAGATAGTTCGCGGTCTTAACAGGTACAATGCAAACACGATTGAATCAATCGTGAAGGCAAGTCCAAAGATAGACACCGAGCCGGTTAACCCCTCATTTTTTGGTATTTGTCACACCGATCTTAAACCCGACTTACGTGGCGTAACCAGCTTCATTGAAGTTAAGAATTACGCCGACAGTGACAAAAGCATAGCGGGTGAGTTCGGTTCTATTGAAGATGTCCGTCTTTGTTGCTCTACGATGGTTAAACCGTGGCTTGCACAGACTACCGATTCGTCAGTGACGTACCTGAGTAACGGTAGCGAAGTAACCACAGCAGGCGCATCCGACGTTTACCCCATTCTTGTTTTTGCACAGGACGCTTACGGCATTGTTCCATTACAGGGTAAAAACGCGGTGAAACTGATGGTTATAAACCCCGACATGCCGTCAAAGGGTGACGAGTTAGGGCAAAAGGGTTTTGTGTCGTGGAAAATGTATCAGGCTTGTGTGATTTTAAACCAGAACTGGATGGCACGACTGGAAGCATTGGTAGTAGCAGAACCTACTTAATAGTTTAGACGGGAAAGCGATTAACATGACAGAATAACGATTAACAAACTAAACAGGAGGAAAGTATTATGAAAATTGTAAGAGGTACAGTCGATGGTCACAGTGCTGATATGTATATATGTGTTGGTTTTGTACCGGATGAGATTTTTCTCAGGGTATATGACAGTTCAAACTACGAAACAGCATTGTGGCACAGGAATGCATCTGAATCAGCGACTGGGTTTTATGGTTTTTGGCAGGATGCTGATGACGAACAGACGGCTTTGACAGCTACAGATGGTATTACAATTTATGAGGGTGGTGACAGGATTACTACGTCAAGCGAAGCTTACAAATGGGCGGATGGTAGTGGTGATACAAGTGCCGACAAAAAGGGTGATATTACCAGTTTTACAGTTACGACATCGGCGAGTTATCAGGGTAAGTTTAATACTGCATTAGATTCATCAAAAACAAATGCTGTTGCATTGGGTTCTATAGTAACAATTGATGGCAAGGAATATAAAATTACAGCACTTACTGATACTGGTGAATCAGATGACGAGGTGACGCTTGATCGGTTGCCAAACCAAAACAATGTAATGGAGATAACACACATTACGGGGCCATATACTCATATTGCGGTGCCAGCGAACTTTATTACACCAGCCGGGTTTTGTGTTCAGACGGGCATATTGAACACAGACGCAGATTGGATTTTCTTCACAGCAACTAAGTATTAATCTAACCGGGGGGTGAAATTCCCCCCACTTTTTTAACAGGAGAGCAAAAATGACAGAAGATACCGCAAGTGTCGAGAACACTCAGAGTACAGAAGTTGACTTTGGTGCCATACAAAACGCTCAAAAAACAAACAAGGTAAGTAGCGGAAAGAAGCGTGGCCGAAAGCCAAGAGCAAAAAAAGAACCGCCAAAACCGGAGTCATTAATACCGCAGATGGTAGCAGAGGCTAGAGCGGAGGAGGAGAAAATTCGTTTTGCAACACCGGAAGTTAAGTCGGAACCGATAGCGTGGCAGGAAGAACTTGTTGTGAAAATACGTAAGGAATATCCTGAAGACGAAATATCATACAAGTATTCTGACGAGAAATTGAATCCATCCGAAAGTAAGCATTTTTACGAGGTGAACGGAACAACGGTTAAAATTGACGGTGTGCACAATATCCACAATCTGGACAAAGCTGTTCGCAGGGCGGAAACCTATTATGAGGTTATTTTCGCCGAAAGGTCTGATCCAACCGCAACCAAACAGGTTAGTTTAACCGTTAATGGCGAACAACTTCTTTTTAAACGTGGGGTAAAAACGCTTATTCCACACAGGTTCCTTGCAGCCAACGAAAATGCCGTTAGGCCACTGTTTTTTCTTGGGTCTGAGGCATCAAAGAGAAAAGTCGTGGGCAAGCTCTCAACCTATCCGCGTTCAATTCAACGAGAACCATATCATCACATCAAAAATCCCGATGGCGTTACAGAGGCAGAATATCTAAAACTCAAGAAGATTGGTGATGTTTTGATGCAAAAAGAAATTAGCAAACAGGAACGGGAACAAGAATAATGACAAGATATCTTTCCGATGTTAAGCGGGCCGTGTCGGACATTTGTGGCAAAGACTATTCAGACGATGCGGTTATTGACAGGCAAATTTTAGCTGGAATCAACTGGGCACGGAACGATATCGGGTTAGAACAATTAACTTTTTTAAGAACAAGGGCGTATATCAACGTAACTGCCAACACCCTGGTTTATGATCTTGCGAGTGATTTTAACACAATAGATAAAATTTTCATTTGTGCTACCACCAACGAAATAGGTGATGTTACCACATGGACACTAGACACCTCGGCAAACAAGACAGGACATGTTGACGCTGCGGTGGAAGACGATGTGGGTGAGGATTCTGTAATCCGAATAGGGGAGTTGGATTATGTTATTCAATCCATAACCGGTGATGGCACTGCCGCTGATTCAATAGAATTGGATTATGCCGCTGCTTCGGGAACGGTTAGATATATCGGTGATGAGGATTATTCAAACAAACGAATGGAGGAACTTGACGAGGCCGAATACTTGCACGACATCACTAATTTTCCCGCATCTACCGACAAAAACGTTCCTGAGAAATTTAAAATCTCCGGCGTAAACAGTGCCGGGACACAGACCATTTTTGTTGGTGACCCCACATCAGATGACAATTACCTTATAATATACGATTATTTCGCAGAACTAGCAGAAATGACGACAAACGGAACCGAATACGCACTTACAAAAGCGTATCGGGACATTACACCGCTTGTATATGGCGCAATAAGATATTGTTATCAGAATTTCTGGTTTGAAGACAAACTTTCTATCTATATTGGTCTGTATGCAGAGGAACGGACGAAGGTTATAAACAAATTGGGCATAAGACGAGAGGATGATATCTCAGGATAAATCATGGCCGATACAACTATTACCGTAGCATTTATGACCGAAGTATCCGAAGTTGTAGAAAGTGAAATGACTTTTGCTGCGGGTCTTATCACATTCGATTCGGGCGATTATCCAAACGGCGGGATAGCTTTTCTTGAGATTTACAGGCAATTCACAACTGTTTATGCTGTGTTTTTCACCGATGAAAGCGAAACCACGTCAGAAACAGCCAACAGGCGGATATGGTGGGATAGCGATAACGACAAAATCAAGGTCTATACATATCACACGGCGGATTCAACCAAAGGGTTTACGGAGGCAAGAACGGTGGCATCGGGCAAAAGAATGGACTTGGCATACCCAAGCGGTGTTAAATTTTTAGCAGTGGGGTGGAGAAATTAAAATGAAAGATAAATTAAAAACAACTTTATGTGTTGTTTTAATAGTGTTCTTTTTATGTCTATTGCAAAACCCCAACCTGTATTCTGCTTGGGATTATACAAGACCAAATATCTGGACTGATACCGGGTCAACTGGCTCAACGGCATCACAGGCCAATTTCTCATGGCTAAATACATGGATAACGACACTATTTGGCCGGTGGGAAACAAATGTTTGGACAGACGGTGCCGATACTGACGGCCCCGGTAATATGCAATTCGCCGGGCCGGTAAGAAACATTGATGTAAGCACATATCCAATTGCTTCATCGCTGGCATCACCTGATGATTGTAGTCTGCTTGTTGATACATCTGATGCCAATAATTATATCCTGAAAGTTTACAATTCAACAGAAGGTAGTTTTACCGGTGTTGCTGGTGTGAGTATGACCGGTATAGCCGGTTTAAGATATAACGATGCGCTTGGCACTGGACGGTCAACACCGACATCGTGGTATTTCACTGAGAATTACGTTAACATTATGCTTGAGAATGGTCTTCGGTCTACACAGGCCACGGAAAACAGCATCCAAAAAATAACGCTTGATGGCGATGCGTTTTTACAACAGGACAAAACTTGGCCAATACATGTTAGTGGGGTGGGCCTTGATGAATCTGCACCACCAGAAGTTAGTTGGAAAAGCCACACAACATGTACATATCTTAAATACAAGACGCTACTTTTTGATGACACTAATGCTGAGCGCATTCATTATGATACAGATATTCCAAGCAATGTATCAACAACATACAGTTCCGGTAATGTTTATATTGATGCAACCATGTCACCGGAGGGTGACGCAACAAGTGGTCACGCTGTTTTCGCAATGTATTTTGTGCCATACGCAGTTACTACAACGTTTTCTGATTATTCAAGAGACTTGTCTGTTTATCAAATAACAAATACTTGTTATTCAGTTACCACAACAAGATATTTCGATACCAGTCTAACAAATACCGCATATAGACTGCCATTTACCATGACATATAACCTTATCGAAGCATTGAGTAGGGTCTATTTAACTATTGTCAGGCAGGGGCATGATGCCGAAGATACTTTTAAGGGTGATATCAGAATGCTTCATTTGGGCATGAGGGGCAAAGTTAAAAACGTTGATTAAGGATATAGTATGAAAAAATATATAATTTTATTGGTGCTTCTGTCATTTTCTATTAATGCACACGCAATTGGTGTTGACGATGCGCCGGAATCTATTTTTGGTGATGGGTCGGATGGAGCATTAAGCACTGTTGGTAATGTTACATATGGCTCTGCTAACCAAATGGCCGTCCATAAACAATACACTGATTTTACTCTAAATGCAGGGCATGTTGTAACGGTGGATACCGCTTGTCGTGGATTGTATATCCATGCTACGGGTACAATAACATTAAATACTGGTCATGTAACAATGACTGGGTTGGGCTATTGTAATTCAAACGAGGGTGCTGGTTATCTTATAACAAAAACATCGTCTAATTTCACATTTGCTACATCAGCAACCACAACGAAATATTTTAAAGAAATTCGCGGCGCGGGTGGGGGTGCCGGTGGCGCGGGTGGTGCAAGCGCAGGTTGTCTGTTCGGTGGTTGTGTGGTGGGTGCTGGGGGTGCTGGGGGCGAAGGAAATATTTATGGCGGTGGTCTTGGTGGTGGTGGCGGTAGTGGGACTTGGCTTGACGATACTGGTGGTGATACTTGCGACGCCCCAGGCCAAGATGGTATGGATGCATATCAATGCGCTGGCGCAAATTCAGCAGCAACAATAAAAACGGTTGCCTGTGGGGTTGGGACGGCTGTAAATGCTCCCGGTGTTGGTGGTGTTAGTGGACTCAGGGCTGGGAATATATTTTTTATAGGCAGAGATATTGTATTAAACGGTGCCACTTTCAATTCTTTCGGTACGGTAGGTGGTTCTGGAACTGCAATGACACAGGTGGATTGTGCTGGAACTGCCGAGGATAGTGCTGGCGGGGGCGGTGCTGGCGGGGGCGGGGGCGGTGCTGTTACTTTCGTTTATAATACATTTACAGAAAGTTCTGCTGGAACATATAATCTTCAGGGTGCACTTGGTGGTGTTGGAGGTCAGGGTGGCACTAATGAGGGGTCTGGATGCGGTGGTGCTGACGGAAGCACTGGCAGTACAGGTTCAACTGGAAGAATTTATAAATACGATATACCAAACGAAACATTTACAGCAACGGCACCATAATGCCGACACCAAAACAAAACAACAAAACATATTTCATGCCGTTGGGGTTAAGGTTAAACACAACAACGCCAAGGCACCTTCTTGCGCCAGGGGAATCGCCGTGGATGAAGAATATCCAGTTGGGCAAGTTGGGTGTATTAAAAAAGCGGTTCGGTTATGCGGAAATATATAATTTTGGTGGGCCGGTGCTTGGTTGGAAGCGAAGCGGGGATGACTATACAATTATCATTGCAAATGACGGTACTACCACAAAAATGTGGGAATGGGACATGGAAACCGCTGATTCTGATGCTGAAATGATATCAGACGGGCATTTGGTCGATATTACACCGTCCGGGGTAACGCTTGACGATGATGCTGAATGGAGCATGGTAAAGCACTATGACACAAACGTTGGCGAAACCATAATGATGTGTAACGGCGAAGACGGGTTATTCGCATATGATGAGTCGGCGGGCACGGTTTCACAAATCAATTCCACTGATACGGATTTCTTACCGAAATTTGTAGCATCATATTATCAACGGCTTTTTGTTGCACATACTAATAATGCACTTGATGTGTCAAGCGAGCAATACGCACCTTTTGCCGTTTATTGGTCAACGGCTGGCGATGCTACGGACTGGACAGCGGCCAGTGGTGCTGGTTGGCAATACAGGTATGAGAGGGCGGCAGATATTACCGGACTTATTGTGTGGAATGATGGATTGTATCTTGGCAAAAGAGGTGAATGGTGGCAAGTATTCCCCGGTGGTGCGGGTATGCGGTTGGTAAATACCGAACATGGCCCACAGACGATTCACGGTGTTTTGGCTGCCGATAGACTTTATTTTGCGGAAGAGGGCAAAATATTCACATACCCTGATAATCAATGGTTGTCATATCCCGTTCACAGTAACATGGCGGCATCGGCACCCGGAAGTTGGAACGAATTTTCATCAGCAGATGATGAGTATTTACAGCAGGTTATATTTTCAACCGGCCCAAGGATGTGGATATACGACAAGATGATGGATTCGTGGGGCATGTACGAATTCGTTGCATCGAAGGTTAAGGTTGTCGGTGATTTACCACCATATCAGAGATTCTTATATCAGCAGGGCGAAGTCATACTGGCCAACCAGAACATAATATTGGCAGAAGACGACATCCTGAGTGACATTGCGTTTGTAATAGACGACAGCATTTTATGTAAGCAGGTTCACGCATATTACGACGGTACACGTGATAACGAACAGCCGATACAGATGCAATATGATACAAGGTGGGAAAATTGTGGTGAGTATCAAAACAAGCGATTTAGGAAGATAACCGTACAGGGTAAAATAACAATATCGCCTGAATACTTGGATGCCGATACGGAAAATCCCGACACCGAGGATGTTGACATAATGTACGATGTTTCTGATTATCCCGGCCTGCCGAGTTTCCCGACAAGCACCGAATCGGTGAAAAGAAAAACATGTACTTTTCGTGGCGGAGAAGCAAATTTTAATATTGACGCAACCGGTAGGTGGATAACGGTTCGCTTGGAAGAAACATCGAAATATAACGTTGAGCTTTACAATATCATGGTTGAATGGCAACCGGCAGGAGATAGATGATAACTGATGCTGATATACAAGAATTTATGGTTGACGGCAGGTGGGAATGTACTATGTGCGGTGCCTGTTGCAAAATTTTTAATTGTAAATTACTAACAGATATGAATACATGTTCAATATATGAAACTAGACCGGAATTATGCAAAACAGAAAATTTCAACAGAACAGACATTGAAAGAGCGAGAGCTTGTTTTATGCTTAAGGAATTTATAAACGTTGGGAGGTAAATAATTATGCCAGATCCAGTAACGGCAGGAGTTGTGGCAACTGGTTTAACAGCCGGTGAGGGGATAGCAATAGCTGGCGGATTACAAGCAATTGGGGGGGTTGCCGGTGCTATGGGCCAAGAAGACCCCGAATCTGAATTACAAGAACAGCAGGCCAGAACGGTTAAACAACAGCGGGAAGCAACATATCTTTACCCCAACATAAGCCCGGAAGTGAAAAGCGGTGTTGCTAAACGGCCAATAGCTGCCAGAGGATTAAGTACGGCAGTAATAGCGGGGCAGTTTGCGAAAGGGTTGGCTGATACGGGGTCTATAGAGGGCGGAATTGAAAACATATCAGATGACGCAAAGTATGCTTTTTTTCAGCCAACGGATTTGGCGCAAGCGCAGCAGAATCAGCTTGCACAGATGGATGCACAAAGAAAAAAAACTAACATAGCGAAATTAATGATAATGCCTTATACGGCATCATTGCTATTGTAGGGGAATTAAAATGGCACAATTAGCTGAAGTAAGAGCAAATTTAGCAGCAAATCGAGCCGAGAGGCGTGGTACGGCTGCCGAATTTTGGGAAACTGGTTTAAAACAATATTTACCCAGAGCAGATGTTAGGGCCGATAGGTGGAGAAACAGACAGGAACAGTCACTTGAAAGACAGAAACAGATAGAGGAGCGTGGATTACCGGGACAGCAGTGGTATGACCAATGGGAAGAAATATTACCGAGATTACCCGGTGGTGGCGGTAATGAACCAGAAACAGGTTTGGGTTCGTGGGATTACGAAAGCTGGATGGACACAATAGACAGGGGAAACTTACCACAACCAGATACCGCAGCATGGCAGGATGCTGTCAGTGGGTTTGACCCAACGCAATTTCAAGGTGCAGCAAATCAGTGGATAGACCAGTGGGGGCAATTTGGCCCAGCCGGTTCTACGTATTCTGGTGATGAGGCAAATGCGCTGGCCAGACTTTCAGGGTTAGGTGGTGCTGGTCAAACTGGCGGCGAATTTACAAACCTCATGAGTGATGTTAGGGCAGGCATTGGTGCACCGAGCGGATTACAGGGGCAATTAGAACGGAAATACAGACAAGCATTAGCCCCCGGCTTAACCGGTGCCGGTAAGGAATATTATAATGCCCTTGATTTACAGATGCAGGTTGAAGAAGAAAAAACAATGGCGAGAGTTTTTGGTGATCTTGCCAATCAGAATATGCTTGGTGGTAGCATGGAGTTTCAGGCGAGGGAAAATTTACTTACAGATATGAACATAAGCAGAAATGCTTTGCTTGCCGGTATAAAACGAGAGGATTCAAAGGAAGCCGCAAATTGGATTATGCAGGATAGGGGATTTATATTATCAATGGCTGGTGTTGCTAAAGACCTTGCATCCATATCCGGGCAAACCGAAATTGCCGCCATGCAAACCACATTGGGGCATATAGCGAATCAATCAGCAACCGCTGTTTCACAAGCCAATACAGCACTGGCACAGGGAGAGCTTGATTTGCAGGCACAGTTAGCGCAAATAACATCACAGGCTGGATTGGCGCAGGGACAATTTGGTATGGAAACGCAAGCCATACAAACCGAAGCAGATATTCAGAATATGTACCAGGATAATTTTAGCCAGTTTTTAGGTGTTATGCTGCCCAGTATTTTTGGTTTAGGTTGGGGTGGCGGTGGCGGTATGAATATTGATTTCAGCAAAATTGGATAAGACATAACGGAGAAATGCAATGGCTTCAAAAAAAGCTTTAAGAGGACTTGGCGCAGGGTTATCAGCTGCTGGCGATATTATGGGCAGTTATTATGGCAGACAGGCAATTTATGGCGATAGACAAACACCAAAAGAAAAACAAACGATGGGTTTAGACACTGCTCAGAAGAAAAGCGATATTATAACAACCCGTCAAATAGGGCAGGAGGGTAGAGCAAGAACCGAAGCCGACAGGGTGGCTGCTCAAGAAGAACAGAATGAGGTTTATACACACAAGATGCAGGGAATCGGAGCATTTTATGATGGTGAAATTAATGCCGACCAACTGTTTAAACAATATGGAATTAGGGAAGAGGATTTAACACGGGGTAAAGGCGGTAAACCACTTGACAAATGGACACGAGAAGACCACCAGAACGAAGCTTTAAGCAAAATTGTTGCTACGCAGATGTGGGTTGGTGGTAAAATGACAACCAAAGAATTTACAAGGCATACTGGCCTTAATCCCGATGACGCACAATATACAAAAGCTGCCGATTCAATGGCCGCCGGTATAGACAATATGAAACAACGGATGGGGCCGGTTCGTGGTGCTAGAGACATTGGCATCCGACAGGGCGCAATGAATGCCGGGATACCAGAGAAGTACCCACTTGCATATTCAGCTGGGTTACAGGAGAAAGCAACAGGAGATAAGATGGCAATAAATAAGGCTCAAAAAATAGCGGAGCAGAGGGCGTTGACCCAAAAACCACAGATTGATAACAGTTTTATACATCCGGTTAGTAAAGAGCGTGGTTCGGTAGAGAGTTACTATAATACAAAAACTGGGTGGACACCGAACCTAAATACGTTTGTAAGTGATAAACCAGTTGGGCAACTAACACCAAAGGAAGCTGTAGCTCATCACAAGGGGCAGTATAATAGAAATTTAAAGGCTATTGAAAGGGAGGGCAACAGCATTATAGCCTTGTGGGGTGAAAGTGATTACATGCATAAAGACACATTGGATAAGTACAATAAAAAAGCAAAAGAATATGGCCGTGAAATTGTAAAAACCGTTACTGAGGCACAGTCTGGTGAAATGCCTTGGTATCGTCCCGATAAAGACCCTACAGAAACATTTGGTTATACTCTATCAGTTATTGATGAGGAAGCAGAAACAAACTATATAAATAGCAAAATGGGCGAGATGCAAAATCCTTATAGTAATGCAGTTCCGGGCGGTGGTTTAACAGAACAACAGAATAACATATTACAAGAGTTTGGGAGGTAGTGCTATGCCTTGGGGTTCTGGTGGCGGTGGCGGTGGTTGGGATTCTGCCACGCAAACATCTTGGGAGGCAATGAGCCCAAGTTGGGAAAGATTTGCGAGAGATTGGGAAGCTCGTGGTACTGATGCATTTAAAGACTTGGAATTACAGAAGGCGGCATGGCGGGGGGACAAGGTAGAAAAAACCAGCCCCATGAAAATGCTGTGGCAAAAATTGCTTGGCGGTAAAGAGAAAAAGAAAAAAGATTCATTGGTTAGTTATGAACGAAACCAAACAAAAAAAATGAATGCTGAAGATTGGGCAATGGCATTGCAGGAAATGATGAGTATTGGGCAAGAAAAACGACCGTTGAACCCTTATATTTCGCAAGGACTGGCTGGATTACCACGATTGGATGAAATAGGACAAGTGAGGTATTAATGTTAACAGAAGAACATAAAATAGATTTGGCCGAAACGCTCATTAAAATGAGGGGCAGTGGCGAAACACCAGAACGGATGCAATTGCTATCAGATGCTTATCGCCAAAAATATGACGTACCGCAACAAGGTCTTGCCCAACCGGACGTTGATGTACCAGAACAACCTGCGCCAGTAGCCCCGATATCAGAAGAACCGCCAGAGACAATACCATTCTCATATATGGGTATACCGGCACAGTCCTTTCAGGGGGCTGGAGAATATGTAGAAGAAACAGCGGTAGACACTGGTTTGAAAACTGTTGCCAATATTAACAGAAATGTACACAGATTATCTTCAACGGCACCTAAAATATTACAAAGTGTAATCAAAGATTCCGGGCACCCGTTAGAAAAGCCAGTTAATGATTTGGTAAATCGATTAGATGAATATTACAATACAAATATAGAACATATTGAATCTCAAGTAAAAAACAAGGGGGCAATAGACAGTAATATAATAGCAACGCTTATTGGTGATGTGCCGTTTGGTGTGGCTGAATTTGCTGGTGGTAAGATGCCGTGGGCTGCTGCAACGGCAGTTGCCGAAGGCGAGAATCCACTGACGGCTATGGCAAAATGGTATGGATTAAGTAAAGCACTACACCTCGCTAACAAGTTCAGTGTGCCGATAAAGACGTCAGCAATGTCGGCAATATTCGGTGGACAGACCGCAATAGAGGGCGGTGATTATAAAGACATTATAGAGAGTACAGCGGTTGGTGGAATACTTGCGAATTTTGGCAGTAGCAAAAGGGGGATCGGGGCAAAAGACATTTATAACAAATTAACAAAGAGGATATCATCAGAGAAAAAACCACCAGCGGGTCAAGAGAAAATAAAAATAGGTGAATTTGAACTCACAAAAGAACAGGCTGAAAAAGATATTACAAGCGAAGTTGAGATTGAAGGTAAAAAAATGAGGCGTGTGGACGGCAAAGCCAAAGATTTGCTGAAAGAAAACGAAGCCAAACGCAGCAAATATGATGCATTACTCAAATGTTTAAATGCTAAATGAAAACTTACACCACAGAAGAAGCTACCATACTTCGCAACAAAGGTGTTGTGTTTCTTACCCCAGACGGCAAGAAAGCACCGGCAACGCTGAAACCAAGGATTGAGCCGACAAAAGAAGATAAACAGGCCAGAGCAATAGCAGATATCCTTGATTATTTAAAAAAGGCCACAGACAGAACAGAGAATAATGTTGAGCAGATAAAGACTGGTCTATTATTAAAGGTACTTGACAAATTAAAGCTTGCCGGTGGGCAGCCAATTACGGTGAATGTGCCGCCAATTAAAATACCAATCATAGAAAAACCCAAGAAAAAATGGGCTATATTTGACATAGAGAGAACTAACGACAAATTGATAAAAAGTCTCAAGATAGAAGAATTATGATTTCAGCCGAGGCCGGTGGCGGCGGTCAATCACAAACATATACAGAAGTAACAGTAACAAGTTCGGGACTTAGTACCGCGCAGGTAGATGCCAGCGATATTATAGCTGTTACTGGTGGCGGGGCAAATGTAACTGGTGCTGAAATTCAGGCACCAACGGCGGATTATAAAGAATTGACTTTAATTGGTGTTGGCAATGGCGTGGTTACGTTCCCAAATACCGCAGCGGCCAACGTGGATTTTAGGCAAGTTCATAAATACGACAGAGGTAGCAGGGGCGAATTATTTTGGTCAAAGGATATAGGACTTTGGCGTGGTCGATTCACGCCATAATTATTATCATGTGTTTTGCTAGTACAGCGCAGGCACGATATTATTTGCAAGATAAACTTGGTTACATGATAACCGAGACAGAGGCACTGTATCTTACACCAACTGCGCTTTATGCCGAAGTGGTTAGTGCCACATGGCTGCAAGGCAATAACGCTTATATAGATGTGATAACAGATACCAATGGCAGAAGAAGGACGTTGGCTGATATTTTGCCAGCAGATCATATTTCAGCCACTTATTTGCAAAGTGTAACAAATGCTTTTATTACAAACAGTTATTTAACTTCAATAACACCCATATATATATCCGGTATGGCAGTAGATACTACCGGCAAAATATCATCTACGTCAACATACATGGGCATGGGCGAGGCTGAAGATGATGACTATACTGATGGGTTGTGGGTTAGTATAAATGGCGAAACCAAAATCGGCACAATGATGGATAGAATAAACGAGGTTTTGGGTAGCCTTGCACCGTCTGCGGCACCGGCATTAGATGATGTGGATATTGATACAAATGGGGAAACAAGCGATATTACGTGGGATGCAGGCGATGCGCTTGGTGGATACGCAAATGTTACCGGCATAGGTGCCTTGGGTGCTGTAAACGTAGACGGTTCTTTTGCTGATAGTGGCGATAGGGCCGGTGTTATAGCTACTGCTATTGATACGACCGGAACATTGAATGAGGACGTTGCTGCTGATGCTGACGGGGCGTATCCAGCAAATGCCTTCGGCAATGCAGATCAAGGTGATTTGAAATTAGAAGTCAACGGCGTTGTGGTGAGAACCATAGATTTAACCAATGCGTCTGCCGTAGATGATGGGACAGCAACAAGTGGTTTTGACATAAGCGCATCGACATCTGTTGAGTTTCCCAACAGTGATCCATTTGACGTATTTAAATACAGAACTGGTAGCTGGCGAATAGATAGTGGTGATGCTAACTTAACAAATGGATGGAATTATGTAAAGGTTACGCATACAATAAGCGGTTCAGATACGGATACTAATTACGTGGATTGGGTGGTAGATGACGATACAACAGACACCACTTATTCCAGCGATGCATTACAAAATCTTGTAATGGGGTATTCTGGTGCAGAACCATATTTGTCAGGGGTTAGATATTTTGAAACTGGTGTAGCAAATTATGTAATTGATATAGATAATGCATTCAGAAATACGTATAAAACAGGGGATGCCATAACATTTATCTATTCTGGTGGTACAGTTTCTAACCAGTCATTAGGCAATAGTGGTGGGAATCAGGCACTACAGAAAGCTGTAGACGAAGTTTTTACTGTTAGTACGAGCAGAAAATTAAATGCTTCGATTACATGTAAAACAGAGGTAGACAGAACTTTTAATACTAATGAAAGTAATGACCCATCTGACACCAAAACCATTACTGGACTTCTTCAAGACCCATATATCCATTCGTCACCGACACAGGACGATAATACCGAGGGGTTCGATGCTGAGGGGTATCGTCAAGAAAGCACTTTTGATATTACTGATGTCACGTATGCATCTGGTACAGGCAATGGTGTGTCGATGTGGGATGCCACCGAAAGCTTGGTGGGTGCTGATGCCGGGCACAATGACGGGCTTTTGGTATATAATGATGCACTTCGTTATCCAAAAGAAGGTGCACTTAGCGGTGATTTTAGTTCGGTATCAAACGGCCCTGCTGCCAACCCGGATTATTCTGCTGCGGCAGGCGAAAGGACATACATAAGGTATTTTTATGATGCTTCCAGTCGTAGTAATTTCAGACTTGGTATTTCTGTTTCCGGGTGTACTTGGGTGGCGGCAAGTAATATTGGCGGTCTTGCTTCAACAGAATGCGCCTGTGAAATATTAGCCCCAAATACTACACAGGACGTAGGGGCTACGGTAGAATTTAAAGATATGAAAACAGCTTATACTGATGATGATTCTATAGGTGCTTACGCATCAGCTTTTGGGTCATCTATTCCAGATACTTGGGGTGGGACGATAGGTACTAGATCCACATCTACCAGTGGAAATGTACTTGTGATTAGATTAACAATAGGTGCAGATTGGACTGGCAATATTAGTCATATAGAGATGACATTTTTATGATAAAATTAGTTATAATTACAATGGTTTTATTTATACCAAAAATATCGTATGGTGATTTCGATTCTGAGACATTATCTCAAGCTGCGTTTAAGAGACTTTTCGGCAAAACACATACGGAGCAAAAACATCTGGCTAATGAGTCTATCCCGTCTACATATACACTATCATCTGCCAAGGTGTTTGCTGAAACCATACCGTTAACGGCACCAGCAACACACACAAGCATTATGGTAGTGTGTGCTGATTCTGATGAAAGTGCATTAAAACTTGTTGAAATAGCCGCATCTAATGGTAATTCTTATGAAGCTACAGTACCCAACGCTAATCACCAATTAACAAACTATACCAATCCAACCACGGGTGCTGCTTATGCTAGTGGTGACAGAGTCTCATTTACAATACCATCCTCCTTTGGGACATCTTACAGACCAATATTATATGATAATAGTGTTGAGGTTCCACCGCTAGATGCTTCCGATTGGTTTTTGGATGAAAATGCCGGTGTTATTCATTCGGAAACAGACTTGGGTTTAAGCACGACGGGTACACTGGATGCTTGGGTATATGTTGGCAAAATGGTAAATAGCTTTCATCCGTCTTATGATTTCATGACACCGACTTATTATAATAAACCTACTCACCCCGGATTAGTAGATAGTTCTTATGTGACAGCCACATACGAACCAGCTGGCAGTATACCGGACAGCAGCTTTCTTACTAACACTTATCATACTCAAGCATATTTAACACCAACTTATTACAACAAAGTTGTTCATCCGGGCTTGGTTGATAGTTCGTTTATTACCGAGACAAAACAGTTTATTACTAACACATACACACCGAGAAATGAATGGCTTCAAAATGGATTTCCGGCAGCATCAGATGTAACCATAACATGGTATGATGTAACGAGAACGCTTTACATTAGCCCCACTGGAACTGATTTTTCTTATACATTGGATGGGATATTATATACAGAATCAGATGCTATTTATGAGACAATAGCAGATTCAACCAATTTATGGGTGTTCTATATTAGTGCCGAAGGCGTAATGGATAGCATTGAAAATCCCAACGAATCACAGGTGGACAGTATAATTGAAAACGAATGCATTGTTGCTTTTGTTTATTGGAATACCGCAGCAAGCATATCTGACGGTAAATTATTCCATGAACTTCATGGCAATAGGATGAGTCCCCACACACACCACTGGATACACGATAACATTGGTGCTGTATATAAGTCCGGCATGGCTTTGTCTGATTTTGTCGTTGACCAAAATGGCGATGATAATGAAGATGCACAATTCAGTGTAGCGTCGGGTGAATTTTACGATGAGGATGTTGAACACGATATGGGGGCTGTCGCAAAAGCAACCGGGATAGAAATTTGGTCGTTGGATGGGGGTGATTGGCAATGGTATACTAATGCAGGGTTTTCTGTAACTAATACTTACGGCCTTAATGATCGATTGGCGTGGAATGACGGTGGCACACAGGCGGAAGTTGATAATAATGATTTTGTTCTTTGCCATATATTTGCTACAAATATTTCTAATGATTATGGTGTTGGCCGAAAATATATAGCCATTCAAGGGCAAGCAGAATATAACACAAAGGGGCAAGCGCGAGAAGGGGCTGAAACAGAAATTAATGATTTAACTTATGGGAATTTACCTTTGCCCGAATTGGTGCCGATTGCTACAATTATTTTTCAATCTGGTAACGGTTATAATAATGATGTTAAAGCAAAAATCGTATCAACTGACGCTGGGGATAATTATATTGATTGGCGAGGAAGTGGCATAAAAGCAACTGGTGGGTCTGTGGCAGATCATGGTGCATTGGCTGGTCTTGCAGATGATGACCATACGCAATATTACAAAGATGGCGATATCACAAATACATATTGGACAACAGATGTGAGTGCAGATAACGTAATAGATGGTGTTAATTTAAAAGACGATACGGTGGATTCGCAGCATTATGTGGCTGGTTCGATTGATGAAGAACATTTAAATTCAACAAACGAACCAACAGATAATTATGTACTGTCTTATAATTTGGCTGGTACAAATTTCACATGGATAGAGGCAGCAGCCGGGGGTGGCGATGCGTGGAGTGATCCAGTAGATTCCAGTCTTATACCAGATGCAGACAACACGTATGATATCGGAAGTAGCGGCTATGAATTTAAAGACGGGTATTTTGATGGCACATTAGAGGCAGATGAAATCACCGAAGGCGGCAGTGCAGTATTTAGTTCCGGGGAGGCCGCCACATTCTCTACAGTTAATACAGGACAGGGTGCTTATGAACTGTACGCCATGAATCAAGATGTTGAAAGTACTGACGCAGTTACCTTTCTTACTGTAGACACAGGACAAGGTGCAAACGAATTATACACAATGAATCAAGACGTAGAATCTACAGATACCGTTACTTTTGATGCTGTAACAACCGACCTTATTAGCGATGCTGGTGATATTGATTTTCAACCAAGCGGTGATTCAGATGACTATTTTACAATGAAAACCACATCCAATACGCCGACATTTTTAAGCACTGGTGGGGGGATGATAATAGAATCTGAAGATTCATATGATATCCATTTAAAACCAAGCAGTGGGATAGCTTTAATTACTGGTGCTATTAGTGAAACAAATTCACATGGCCCAGTCTTGCCCGAAGCTAAATCGCTCCCACCGGGATATACATTCTTACATACCACCACTGGACGATCTATTCTATATACTTCAGACGGTTCGAACTGGACTCCCGTGCAGTCTATTGGGACTATGGTGCTGTATGTAGATGCTACTGATGGAGAAAACATTCTTGGAACAAAGGGGACAGGTGTTGATGGTGATGCTTTTGCTACTATTCAATTTGCTTGGGATGCTATACCCCCCATCTTTAATGGAGATGTTACTATTAACATTAACTCTGAAATATATGAAGAGACTTTAGAATTGTACGGGAAAACTCCTGGTGGGCCTTATAGTATTACTTTTGAAGGAACCTTATCAGCATCAGTCGATGATGGGACAGCGGAAGCATCATCATCTAAGGGTGCCGCATCGACAAGGGCGCATGTTGATGACGCTAATGAATTTCCTGATTCAGCAACAGGTATGTTGCTTAATTTAGATGCTGGTGGTGATAATGATTGGCGAATTATACGTTCTATAGATGCTGGTGAGGATATTGCTACTCTTTGCGGAATGACTACGAGCGAACCTGATGCTAATGCTTGGGCAGTTTATGAATGGGCTACGGAAATAGATGGAAAGGGTTCCACAACAATTCTATTAGATGGACAAAAGAATGTTATATTTAAAAACATAAAGTTTTCGTCAGATGGTTCTACTTTCCTAGCTACTATACAAAATTTTAGCACCGCAGAGTTTTGGTATTGCCATCTTGAGGGGAGAGTAGATTTTAGACTATCTAAGGGGGTTATTGATACCTGTTATTTTAACACAAGTGACAATGTTATAAATCTGTATTCACGGGATAGTTCGCTTATAGATTGTTTTAGATCACTTTTCGTAAATGATAGACAAACTGCTGTATGGGTATTTATAGTATCTGGAATTAACTTTGGGTATGGAAGTACCATAGATGAGGTGGATAATGGTGCAGATGCTATAAGAATTTACAGAAACTCTGTAGGGGTTATTTATGGGGGTGGGACGTATGGTAATGCGTGGTTTGAAAACGCTGACAATGCCATAACATCAGACTATGGTGGTCAGGTTTTGGGAGTAGGTGCAGCTGTTTACCTTTTCAACAATGGCGACGAAAACGCAGTAGCAGCATCTTATGGGTATATAGACTAATGCAAATATATTTTGTAGAAGCTACAGGTAGAATATTAAGAGCAATATATGATAAGGATATTTTTGTTACTCGAGTAAACTTTAACATATCTACAGAAACATTTGAGATAGATGAGATTGATCCTGACAATAAAGAACTGTGCCGAGATATTGCAAGCACTATTAGACGAAAAGATGCTGAAGGAGATCCAAAATATTATATGTATGATAATGCTGGGACATGGGAGCTACATGACAAAGACGGTTGGCAAGAACAGATGGGGGTATAATGTCTAAAATAACACCTACGGTAGATTTGGACAAGTCAGCTTTAAGAGCGAGTTATATACAAGCTGTATCCGATTTAGGGACTGCCCCTACTGCTAATTTAAATACAATATCTAAACTTGAAACAGCTTTCAAATTGCATGCAGCAATTACTCTTAAACTACTCAAGGGTATCAAGAGGTTAATAACATAATGCATGATGAATTACTCACGTTGGATTCCCAATAGAATAATAAAATGGCTATGGCTGCCATACTTGAAAAGACACTTAAAGTTATAAAACGAACATTATAATACATGGATTATGCCACGTATAGAAGCAACATTTACACGAACCGGTGCGCCAGAAGGTGGTTTAACACCGACTATAAAAATTTGGGATGCGACAAATAACAGTCAAATTGTAAATACTGCTGCCAATATAACAGAAATAGATGATACTGAAACAAGTGGGCGATATATATATATTTTTAACGCAGCCGCAGGTTATTTACCAACCATAGATTATGTTGGGCATTGGGACGGCGGCACAGGATTAACCGGTTCTGAACGATATAAATATTTTTCATCGGCAAGCATTTTAACTACAGAAGTTGAGGGGGCATTAACATACGGCGAAATAGTGCGAATCATGTTAAGTTGGATGACAGGGCTGGTTAGTGGTGCAGGGTCAGATAATATTAAATGGCGAGATTATGCCAACAGTAAAAACAGGATTGAAGTAACGGCAGATGAATTTGGTAACAGACATTCGGTTACGCTTGATGGTGAATAATGACATTTCTATACAATGGTGCATTACCGCATCGAGGGCAAGCACTGAAGGGGTGGGCAGAACGCAGCATCCCCGGCATGCCCATAAGTTATTTTGCCCCAAGGCGTGTGGGCGGCCAGCCTGTTAGTATAGGTATTGACAGAAGATTGGTAGTAGCAAGAAAACAAGATGACGAAATGCTGGAATTAATAACAATAATTACAGGTTCAGGGATACTAAATTAGTGGCATCTTTTGATTATTGTAAAAAATTACTCGGGTTGTCGGATGGTTTTTTGGCAGAATTTGCGCAACGCCAGAAAGAAATAATTGCATCTGGCAAAAAGAAAGCAACTGGCTTGGTGGGTTTTGACGCAGAAACTGTTAAAACATTTACAGAAGAACTTCGTGGTGAACGCGATGCTATACTAAAACAAGTAGGGTACGAAAAACCAGTTACGGTTGAACCTGAAGCGGCACCCAAAGCTAGAAAAACTATCCCCATCAAAGACACCGGTCTGCAATTTGACAAAAAGGGATATGAACTTGCTGACAAATTTAACAAGGCGAATCCTGAATTTAATTTAGAGTACAAAGGCACCACTGGCGAATTAAGTCAATTTCACCCTAAGGGTCTGCCAGAGAATATGCGGTCTGACATAGTGACAAAGAATTTTGGCTATGTTGATCTTATTAATAAAACCAAGGATTTAAAAGAACGATTTGCTAAAGAAGTACCCAAAGAGGTTACGCCGGAGAAAAAAGCCGCGGTGGGGGTTGAAAAATTAGAAGAAATTAAAACTATTCTGGCCAAAGACAATTTAAAAATTACAGACGAAACAGCATTAAAAGAGTCACTAAAAAAGGATCAAGATAAATGGCGTGACGAAATAAGGAAAATCGATGACTATCCACACCCGCGACAAATTGATATACCAATTCTAGCAGATACCCTAAAAAAAATGAATCTCAAACCGTGGGGGGATACCAAAAAGGAATTCCCTATAATTACAAAATTCTTGGAAGAAAGTTTTTTGGGTGAAAAGAAGCCAAAAGATTTGACTATAAAGGAAATGGTCGAAGGCGAGGGCGAAGTTGGTGCTTATAAGATAGGTAAGCATGATGCCAAAATAAGTATTCTTAAAAAAATAAAATCTAAGAGAGTTGAAGTAGCTGACATTAAAAAAAGCATATTGGATTATTCAAAACAAAATCTAACAGAATTGGATAGAAACAAAATACATCGACTCACTACCAAAGCTACAACACAACTCGGATTAAATAGGGCATTAAAAGAAATTGACAGGGTAGAAGAAAGATACCAGAGAAAAACTGCTGTTGCTGATTTAAAGGAAACAAGGGCATCCATTGATTTTAAGCAACTACGTCCAGAATATAAATCGACAATTGAGAGTATTTTTACTGACGTTGATTTAGTGAATCGTGCCGACAAAACTACCAGAGGATTAGAAAGTCTTGCCGATCATCTTGAACGAAATCCAGATGCTAATATACCACCGCAATATATACGAAAACTGGGTAGATTAGAGAAGAAGGAAATTAAGGACTTAGCAACAGAAGATATAACACTAATTAATAATTCAGTAAAAAGTTTAGTTCATCAAGAAAAACAAAAAAATAAATTCCTTGCTGTGGGGAAAGTACGGGATTTTAATAAGGGTAAAGCACAGGCAATAGAAAATGTTAAAAGCGATAAGGGGCGTGTTTTTAAAAAGTATAAAAACAAGGAGCCGGGGTTATTGCGCACAACCGGAATAGACTTTCTTAACATGGAGTATATGGCTAAACATTTGGACAAAGCAGACAGAGATATAAATAAAGCCATTACTTATGATGTTTTAAACGAAGGTGTTAGAGATACTATAAAAATGAGGCGTGATGCAAAATCAGAACTACGTGGAAAAACGAAAGACGTTGATATGGATAACTGGAGTGAATCTTTTCATGTCCAGCGCAAAGAGGGCAAAAACAGGAAAAAAGTAGACTATAAGAAAATTAAACTTTCTTCGGGAAAAACCATAGAACTTAACTCTGCGGAAAGAATACAGATGTATTTGCTTGGTCAAAGAGAACAGGCATTGGGGCATTTGCTTGCAGATACCGGGGGAATACGCATTGAGCAGGATTATAAAAAACCGAGATATAAACTTACCGGTGAGGATATAGATGCCATAACAAAACTAACGCCGGGGGAAAAAAGGGTGGCGGATGCGCTGCACGATTATTATAATATCACACAAAAAAACAAAATTAATGAAACCAGTGTGAAAATTAATAACCGAGAAGATGCAACAGAAAAAAATTATGTTCGTATAAGAATATTTGGTGAAGACATCCAACGCGACTATCTAACAAAAGGCATGTTGCCCGGAGATATGAATAATTTCACCAAATTTTCAGTTGAGGGCATGGGTTGGTTAAAACCTACAACACCAGGAGCAAAGCAACCAATTTTATTAGAAGATGCTTTCAATGCTCATATGCGAAGCATGATAGAAGCATCTGCATATCACGGTTTAGCTGCACCACTTAGAGATGCAAAGGCTCTTATAAAAGACCCCGATTATAGAAAAACCATACGGAATAATTATGGTGAACATTATTTAAAATACATGGATAGATATTTAGTTGAAATGGAGGGCGAGTATAGAAACGTTGATAATGTTGAAAAAATAACACAGGAGGCAATAAACAGACTAGACAGTGCTTTCTTGGGTGCAAATCCGTGGATTATGGTTAAACAGACAATTTCATATTTTGGTGCTTCTCAGGAAATAAAGTGGAAATATCTATTAAGGGCATCCAAAACAAAGGGTGTATCGGATGAAGTTATTAAAAAATATAGTCCCGAAGGTGGGGAGCGATTAGAGGGGAAAATAACTAGGGAGTTAGGGGAGGTTGCTAATGTTGGTAAGGTACGGCAATTTTGGACAGACAAAACGACCTTACCACAAAAAACAATGGCCGGTATTAGAAAATTTGATAGTGCAACTATTAAAAGAATTTGGAAGGCAGTGGAATATGAAACTAACGAACTTCATCCCAAACTTAAGGGTGATGAACGAATGAATCACATTGCACGTAGGGCAGAGGAGGTTATACGTTTAACGCAGCCTACATTTGAAACAAAAGATCGCTCTGCTATAGGCCGTAGTCCAGCCACATTTACAAGACTTATTACAAAATATTCATCGCAAAGAAACAAAAACGTGATGATGGAGCATAGAGCGATTAACAAATATTTACAGAGTGAGAGAACATCACATGATAAAAAAGCCCTTGCAAGTGCTGTTGTAACGCTTGGTGTGTTAAAGGCACTTACTTTGTATAGTGTGGATGAGTTGCGGAACCTTACCTATGGCAGAAAAGAACCAGACAATAAGAACAGACATAGGGCACTCAAATGGATGGAATATACCCTTGGTGATATTTATGTCGTTGGAAATATATTTAGTAACATAGTGAGTGGTATTGAGTATGGTAGTTTCGCTAAAGGACAATCTGACATTATATCCTCTACGGCTGGGGACTTCACAGATGCTATGGTCGCCGCTTGGAATGCAGCAGGGGAATGGGTTGACCAAAGCACTTTTGAATCGGGGAAAAACGAGGACGAAAAGAAATGGATCAATTCTATTATAAAAGCCGCTGATAATTCTGCCGCCGTCTATCTTCACGTAAGGCGTGGAATACCATATAGAACAATTAAAAAGATGGTTGGAATACCATTTGTCGATAGGAGTAAAGAAAAAAAATCAACTGGCAAAACCACCACAAGACCCGTTAGGAAAGAAAATTAAAATTAATATAAGGAGGTAACAAGTAATGACACTTAAAAAAACGCTACTCATTTTACTGGCAATTCTGATTATACCCACCACGGCGTTTTGCCTTGACGAAATGAAGGAATTTAAGTCTACACCAATTATTTGGTATAATTGGCAGAACATTTCGATGACGCAGGCAATCAATGCTATTTCTCTTACATCAAAACCAATCCCAATACATAATGACACCGGGTATTTCAGCGTAGAGGGTTATTTAGAGGGGGGCGGTACAATAGATGTTGAATACCGAGCCAGTAACAGGGGACAAGACTATGTAAGACCTGAAAATGTCGGCAATTTTTTGTCTGATTTCAATGGTAGCGGCCACGCCAGTCCGGGTGGGTCGGCATCAGACGGTCGTTTCATAAAAAGTCTTGCACCGATTCCATGTGCGTTTATAGTATTTTATATATCAGAAACAACGTTTAATACCGGCATATCGCCAACAAGATGGGTGTTGGGGCATCAATAAAATGAGCATTTCAATAACGCAAAAAAGTTAATTATTGGTTGGAGGCAGTGATGACAAAAAAACTATTTTTATATATCTTGATGTTGATTTTCATACCATCGTTTTGTATGGCTGCGGGCAGTGCATGGGATACTGGTGTAGACATACACGAAGAGACTTGGACGCTTGCAGACCGTGGTGATTGGAAAGAAGAAGCTTGGGTGTTGGGTGGCCCACCCGAAGATAATGGCTGGAGCATTCAATCCATAGTTGCCGTTATTTCAGCCACATCTTACGCTACAATGACTTTTAATTTGGCCGAGGTTGCTTTTGGGCCGCTTACCGACACACGTAGCTACTTATCTACCCCAAATATCCTAGTCGATACTAATGCCATTAGTGTAACAGCCGCGGCTTTAGCTGATACGAGTATAGCAGCGAGGTCTAAGATATTATTTACCACACCAAACGTAATGGCGGTGGATACAAGCGGTGCAAATCCTGTGTTTATTAACGTAACCATTGAATATAAATTGGTGGCACCATAATGAAAAAACTAATTATTATATTCATAATTTTATTTTGGGCAAGTGGAGCGTGGGGGGCTAATTGGTATGTTGATATGGACGGAGCCAATGGTGATGGGTCGCAGGGTACTCCGTGGAATGAGCTTGAGAATGTAACAGGAACGTCACCTGGGGATAGTATTTATGCTAGAGGTACCTTAGTAGATACATCATCAGAACAAAAGATTCGCAGGTGTACTGGGACTTATTGGTATGGCAATGACCCTACTTGGGCTGGAAGCAACCAAGCAACGGTAATTATGCCAGGAGACAATTATGGAATAGTTTTTGAATCTGGCGAAAATTCTAATATTGTAATTGATGGATTTTATGTGTCTAATCCTATTGCGGATGGCAAGTCTGCATTATATGTTGGATCATATAATAGTGAAATACGAAATTGTATAATAAAAGATGCTGGTGCAAGTGCATTTTCTGTACGAGCATACAAGAGTGATATTACCAAAACTTATATCCACAATAATGATATAAATGGTGTTGGGTTAACTGATTCCGAAAGTGGTTATGGAATTAATCTTACACCCAATCCTACAACATACAATTATCTAGGCGGCTTTACGGTCACCTACAATACATGGAGAAATTTAAGTGAATCTCCAATAGGAACTATGGGGTCATATGTTTTAGTTGCAAATAATTATGTTTGGGGAGTGGGAGAGCTTAGTCCAAGCGGAAATGAAAATTGTTGGCAACATAATGCCAGATCCGGCGTGAAAGACACCAACTTAATATTTATAAATAATGTTTGTGCAAATATTACGGGTTCCGGGGCTACCCCAAGCATTGGTGCAGGTGAATGGATAAGTAATATATTTGTACAAAATAATATTTTCGCTAATGCTACAGGCATTAATACTGTTGCTAATTTTGCTACGGGTCATCTAGGGTACAGATCAGATCAGTTTGTTTTTAAAAACAACATAGTTTACAATTTTGGAACGGCTGATTGTGTTAATGAAACCAATATTTTTGGTGGAGCTATTAGAATCTATTCTTTTAAACCATCTGGAATAAACATGGTTACGGGAACGTACATTAAAGATAATATTTTTTTTAATGATAAGTATCCAGATGATAACATTATTTGCGTTACTGACCCATACGCAAATTATGATGTTGCTGGGATGGAGACATGGGTTAATGACACCAAGGGGGGTACGGCAAGCGGGAATAAGCAAATTA
Source organism: PVC group bacterium (assembly GCA_024231215.1). Taxonomy (GTDB): domain Bacteria; phylum Omnitrophota; class Gorgyraeia; order B26-G9; family B26-G9; genus JAAEQR01. The sequence goes on from JAAEQR010000202.1 coordinate 44,594, forward strand.
AACCGGCCATTGGTTCAGTATTCACTGATGAAGTAACCAATTTTATGCTTGCTACAGAAAACGCAGCCGGGGCTAAGTCATCGAACATCACCGGTGGAAATACTTATGCCGCAACGGTACAGATTGGTACCGATGGTGATGGTGATCCATGTGTATTATTTCCTGACGATTATAACGGTGATACCAGACCAACAGGAGCAGATCCGTGGAACATGGGGCCATTCAGCACATACAACGAGGGGCGGCGAAGAAGAACACAATAATTTATTATTTTCTAATAATGTCCAATATATATATTAAGAATGTTTTTGAGGACATATTAAAATGAAACCAGAAGAGAAAATGGACATAGAAGACGGGGTTATTAATACCATTATAGCACCGGTTGTGGTAGAAATTAAAAAAATTAACAAATCCATTGAAATTATTAATGAACGAATGGAGAAGTTAGCAAACCTAACCCACGACCTTGGAGTAAATAATGTTAATAAAAACGGGCGTTGATATATCGAGATTACAGCGCACAATTCGCCGTGCACTCAACACCGTTAATAGCACTTTCAATAAATACAACCAAGAAGCCGTAATTACCAGTACATATGAGGGTTCGCATTCTGCCGGGTCGCTGCATTATGCGAATTTAGCCTTTGACGTAAGACTGCCAACCAGAACAGACAAAAATATGCTTCAAGTCGATGAGGATAATATCAGAATAGATTTAATCAAAAAGCTGAAAGCTTATAGCAAATATTACCAACTTATTTTTTTAGATCCAAACGGATTAAGGAAAAACCATTGGCACATTGAATATGACAGGGGCTAGGAGGTCAAAATGCCAGAAAAATCAAACAATAACGGGCAAACATTGAGGTGGGCGTTAGGTATTTTGGTTTCATTGCTCATGCTTCTCATTGGCATTAATTACAGAAGCGATGCCAGAACAGCAGAAAGCGTCCATTTAAAAAGCGACAGAACCGAGTGTGTGCAGAAAAAAACAGAGCTGAAGCAGGAAATGCGAGAAGTTGAGCAACGACTGGTAAAACGATTCGACAAAATGGAAATCCGGCAGGAAAAACGAAATGAAGCCAACTCTAGAAAGCTCGACAGAATACTTGAGAAAATCCGCTAATATTAAAGTTCTTGCCAAACCTGCCGATATATATAATGGCAGCTATTAATATGCAAAGGGAGCAAAACAATGCGAATTTTAGAGGGTAAAAAGACCTACGTTGTTGCCATTTTGATTGGGTTGGCGAATGCCGCACATTTTATGGGGTATATAACCCCGGAACAACTCACATTAATATTGGGACTCTTGGGTGCTGGCGGATTGGCTAGTTTGCGGGACGGCGTTAAAAAATCAGGTAAATAATGGACGGCATACCTGTTAAATTAAATAATGGCGAAATCTGGTACGCATACCCTGCCGAATACATAAACAGCCTAGTTAGTTCAAACGAATTATGGGTGTGGGTGGTTGGTGCCAGCATTCTTTGGTTGATAGTTGGTCTGTTATTTTCGCTTAGACGCATAAAAAGACCTGTTAAAATGATTAAAAACAAAAGGAGATAACATGGATAAGGGAGCAAAATTATTAATAGTTATATTGTGCCTGTATTTTTGTGGTTGTGCAAGTTCAGTAATTGGTAGATTGGGGCCGAATACCGAAGTCACGGTGGCCACATCAGACATAGTCATTACAGGCAACGGCAAAGATGCGCTGAAACCCACGATAACGTTCAATCCAGCGGCAGATACGGTGGCTGGCAGCATGAGCATTGACGTTGAGGGTGCTTACAATGTCCAGTCCAGCGGCAATATGTGGCAGTCTAAAACAGTGGGTCGCAGCAAAAGCCTAAATGGTGTATTCGTTGGCAATTACACTATACGAAATGGCGAACCAGATCACACTATTCATTTTAATTATACCGAGGGTGGTGGCTTGTTTGATGATTTCTTTGGCGGCTGGCAGCTTGACCAAAATCAGGTGCTAGTGCCAGAAACGGACAATTGTACGAAATGAGAGCAGAAAAACTTAACGAATATAAGCCCGATTATGCTATCCCACCGGGTTATACGATTAGTGAATGCATGAAATATGAGGAAATAACAAAGCGTGAATTGGCAAATCAATTAAACATCACAAGACAAACGCTAGATGAAGTATTTATGGGCGAAGCACCTATCACACCGGAAATGTCTAAAAAACTCAGCACTATTTTTGGTGCGTCTGAAGCCTTTTGGAACAATTTACAAAGAAATTACGAAGAAACTAAGGAGCGTTTAGAGCGTGAAAATACCAGATAAAGTAAAAATACAAATAATCTGCGCTATATTCAGGACAAGCTCGCTGTATCTTGGGCGCATGATGGACAGACTTATGCCGATAGCAATACAGAACAACGGTAATCGTGAACTAAAACGACTTCAGGGCATAGCTAATGATGCCCAAAAACTTGACAACGCACTTATGAAATATCAGTATATTAATGACCCACTAAATGGTAGACTCAACATTATGTTCCCGACATGGTTTACGTGCTGGACTCGCCAAGGAGACTGTGATGACTCTATGAACTTACTATCCAACATTTTACGTGGGCAGATGTGGGTGATAGTGAAAAACATTACAAATACGGACGCAGGCGGTCATTGTGTGTTTTTGGATAACAAACGCAACCTGTGGAGCGACTTCAGACTTGAAGAAACAAACGTAACCGACATACGCAAAGCATCCAAGAAATACATAAGCAATTATAAATATTTAATCCACTTGGGGCGTGACCTTAAAATTAAGCGGATAATTTAGCGATGAAACTACCCCAAATAGGCGATACGATAACAACCCTCAGGGCTATTGAACTGTGTAAACACTTTAAGTTTTACGAATTATCTGCATACATAAATAGAGATATAGAGAAGTTCAAACCTTGGGTTTTTGACGGGGCATCCATGTTGCCGGATAAATGGTTTGTTAAGACATCCAAAATACCCAACTTAATAGAAATTGCACTCAAGCATGATTTGGAATATGCTTATGGCGAGCATGGCGATAAAGTCCGAAGAAAAGAAGTTGACCTCAAGTTTAGAAAAAATTTACGCAAAGATGGGGTTGGCCCGGTACTAGCAGAAATCATGTATCGTGCTGTCCGTTTTGGGGGTTCCGAGATATTGAAAAGAAGTTTTTCATGGGGATATGCGAGAAAGTGAAGATATTACTCATTATAATGAGCGTTCTGCTCGGTGGTTGCACTTATACTGTGCGAGAATTTGCTCACGGCGATGATAATGAAACATTTAGACTTAAATCCCGCTGGACGAGGGTTTCATATGAAGGCAAAAACCGCACCATAAATATGCATGCACCAGCCAATCCCGGCGGTATCGTCGATTCTTTTTGGAAACTATTAGACAGGGCTGCTTACCCAATTGGACAAATGGCTGGGAAACCTGAATACAACGAGGAAACAAGATTGGGGGAATAGACTTATCTGCCATGTGTAGAAAAAGATCCTATGCCGTCTTTTAATTAAGGCGGCATTTGCTATTTCATGCCGCAGCCCCCCTTGCCTGTTTTTGCATTTTAGCAGTAGCGTAATCGCTAAGTGCCCTATTTTTGCGCCACATTACATACCACGACCACGATATCGTTTCGCCATTATCGGATATGCCGGATTCAACATGTTTCTTCACCAAAAACGGCACATCACATTCAATAAAATGTTTCCGCCATTTGGTTAAATCGTCAAGTGGTTTATAGAAAAAGGTATAGATGGTGCGACGCTGGTGTTTTTCATCTTCTTCCCAACTCGTGTCTTCGTAATAAGGCAAAATAGGGAACCGGTCTTCTGGTTTTAGCTTCTCAATTTCAGCATGTCTGTACGATAATTCAGGCATTATTTTGCCTTTACTCCAGTCTTTGCAGTAGACTTCTTTATAAGCATTCTTGCAGTGCTGATTACATAATGGCGGGATTGTGGATTGCTTCACCGCGCTCGACGTTTTTGTAATTATATTGTGGCATACTACGCATACGGTTATCATAATTGTCCCCTGTTAGGCTAATTCAATTTGAAGGTCAGGCCAACGCCCTATTAATTCCCTTGCCTCAGACAAAATATATCTTCTTGCATCTTTTTTTTGGGGTTTAAGAAGACCCCCAAACGCCCGATAATGATTAAGTCTGGTGTTATATAGCACGTACCCAGCCACATCGTCGGGCACTGCTTTTGCCATACCAACAGAACTACCCGGTCTATTTACCACATATTGGGCTTTGTAATAATTCCCCCACACAGGGCCAGATGGTATTTCCCCAACAATTGGTTCTTTAAGTGGATCATGCTTCTTTATTGCATCTACTAATAGCTGAAGATCGTCGCGGGCGTATTTTAAATTACTGAGTGCTGACAGACGACCCCGTCTGCCATGACACATTTCATAAATAACGCAGTCAGAACAATTTTGTGGGCCTTTTGATCCACAAAAATAACACGGGGGGTCATCCTCAATTTCTTCAATTAATGCTTGTACCAACTCAAGCCTTTCATCATCCCATTTTGTTAACGTTTCTTCATACGTCACTTTACTCATGTTTTGCCTCGCTTTCTAATGTCTCAAGACACACAACTGTCCTTTCGTTTTTGCCATCTATAAACTGCTCATGCTCGCCCTCGATAATAGTTTTTTCATCATCATCCTTAATGATTTTTGCTCGTACCAATGCGTCATCCCACGGCTTTAACCCACCCATAAAGTTCTTCCAATCCCGTATCCGCCGTTTGCGGTAGGTGAAATAGGTCAAAATACAGCCATTATAAAACGATGATGGGTCAACACCACAGGATTTGCACTCTGTCCTGAATATAATACCAAGCTCTTTGGCCAGTTCTTTCTTAATTCTCGACCTTTGTGGCCATTTCAAATCATCCCAGCCATTTTGAGACATGACTTTTTGGTAAGATGTGAGCCGGATTTTTGCCATTATTTCACACTTTCCAAATATGGCCAAGAAGGACAAGAATATCTAACTTCTCTTTTAATTCTGTACAGCTTTCCTCAGCCCAACACCCCACAGCACAAAATGTTAGCAAAATTGTTAATAATAGTGTTTTCATGGTTTGTCTCCTCTTTGAGTTAAGGTTTATCTTTTATTCTCACCCACTCGTCCACCGTATACTCTCTCATCATATTAAATCGTTTAACGGGCTGCTTTTTATAACACGCCGTTGGGGTAACGCCAATTTGCACAAATATCTTTTTGCCGTCAGGCATTTTAACTTCCTCTATGTCAAGATATTTAATAATCCGACTTTGTTTTGCATTAAGCCTGTGAACTAACTTAGACAATTGTTTATTTTCATTCTTGAAATTGCTTTTATAGGTGTAATCACCCCATATATCTATAATACCCTGTTCTGATAATTCAGCTATTAAACTCGACAACTTGGCTCTTTGTAGTTTATAGTCCTCAGCATCAAAAAAAACTTGTTTATCCCCACACCCCCAAAACACTAACAAAATTACTGCTAAAATTGCTTTTTTCATGATTTATCTCCTTAATATTTACGCCTCAATAATTTACCGTTTCTCACAACCCTTCTTTTTCCACCTTTAAAAACATGCATATCGTCAAAACGAGGGGTATAGCCCAAAACACGCCTACCAAAACTGTACCCAGCATCTGCAATATCGTAATCATTTTTAAAAATATAGTACATTTCATATAATGTGAAATTATTACAGCTATAAAACTGCATATAACACAATAGCTTAAAAAGCCCATGTATCCACCGGGGTGCCGTTAGATCAGTAATATGACAATCATAAAACATTGCATAACATACTACCTTAATTACAGATGATATCTGACTTTGCTCGTCTATTTCTTTATAAATACCGTCTATATCCATAGCATTCTCCTTGATTTGCGTTTGCGTTACGTCGTGCTGGCTAAGAGGCCCTGAGAGTCACGAGGATGCCCCACAATCGATTAAACCCCCTCTAATGTAAAATACCTCAACTTTTTCAATCGTTGCTTATTTACCCCTTTTCGTAAACGGGTGCAGATCTGGCATACACCCACAGTGGGTAGATTTTTCAGCCATATCCTTCCAAAGCTTCCTTTTCTCCCCACAATACTTACATCGATACCAACCAAGATAGACTATATTACCATCCATGTCGCGAAATTGACCCGCATCGCCTAAATATTTCATTTTTTGATATGTTTTCATTTTATTACCCCCCATTTTTCATCACATTTATAATTATGCTTCTGGGCATATTTCTCCCATGCTTTTTGAGCCTCTTCCCTGGTAGCATAATCCAACCTACTGTGTATTTCTTCTTCTACCCCCCTTGCCCTCCATGTGAAACGACCCCAAGGTGATAGTTCTCCGGTAATTACACATATTTTCTCTTTTTTCATATCACCCCCCTTTTATATTGTTTATATGCAGCTTTAGTATCAAATGCGGTTTCACCATACTCCCACGGTATGGCCGGACATCGCTTAATTAAGTTCAACCATGCCATCCTTGCCGTTCTTTTTGAAACATGGCGGTTTGGGCCGAAAAACACCCACCCCGTTTTTGAGCATGTAGCATCAATTATAAATTTTCTTGGTTCAACATCGCTATGTACTATATTTACAAGCATTTTCATATTATGTCCTTTTTAAAAGGGCTGGCGGAATTGGGGTACGCTCCTAGCAAAATTTTTCATTTAATTTATTAATACCACAAAACGGATTCTTATAACCACACCGCCAGCCCGTATTTTACTTTTCGGTATGAATGAGGCGGGACTTTAACATTATTTTGAATGGGGGCAAAAAAATCATAAACCCCATACCGCCATAAATACCCCAACAAACGCTGCGACAACACCCAAAGCAAGTAGAATTGCAACAATGGTCTGAAACCACATGGGGGTTTCGTCGGTACCGGGGCTTACTTGTATCACCATTACCATCAAAACAACAATCGTTAAGCCAGATGAAGCTATTTTTAAACCCAACATCATTTTATATCCTCCAATTCAATCAGCAAATCGACATAATGTTTAATTTTCTGTATATCCTGTAACGGGGTGCCTTTCTGGTTATACCGGCACGCGTATTTTATTATCGACCCCTGGATGAAGCTCAAATTGTTTTTGGCAATAAATTCTATCGGCTGTATGGCGAAATTCTTATAGTGGCTGCCGCCCACCTGCGTATCGCTTGCTTTTTGCTTTTTCATATTATCTTGCTTTTCTTCAATACTTCTTCAACCAAGTCCAAATCACCACGCCAGTCATCGTGTTTGTTGTTGCAATCACCGGCGCAATGTGCGAATTTGCGAATCAACCTTATCCTACTTTTTGGCTGCATTTTTAACTCCGGGTATGTCAACCCCTCTATTACCAGCAATATGCGTTTAAGTTCGGCGATTTTTATTGTGGCTTCTTGAAGTGCCAGTAAAAGGTGTTCTTCGTTGCTTATCATGGCATTTGCTCATTATAATGAGGATTCTGGTATTTGGTCTATATACACCAATGTGGGTTCTCGGCTTTCTTCGTACCTGTAATAACCAATAAATTCACCCTCACACCACGGCTTAATAAATTCAAAAAATTTCTCAATTTCGCTCCCATAATTTTTAATATCACCCTTGGCAAGTAGCGAATATTGTTCACTGATTTTATCATAAGTAAGCAGGCCACATTCTGTGTTTGGCGTGTAATAGCTACCATTGTTAAATAAATATGGCCATCTCCCCCCTGAGTTTTTAAAACACTCAGCCGAAGCGTCCTTGTCACACATTGCCCGAAGTATGTCTATTACTTCTTGTGGCGTGTCTGTTTTTAAATCCACGTTTACATAAATTTCTGTGTACATACCCATAATTGTCTCCTTATTTGTTATGCGGCGATTCTAATAACGCCTTCACCCCTGCCCACGTATAGCCACCGCCACCAAAAATCTTCAACCTATCAATATCCAAACAACCGTCATGGTAATCTGTATGGTGTTTTCGACAAAGAATCATGGTGGGGCCGGTAATGCTGCTTACCCCAGCAGACCGAAAAATCAGGTGGTGAATATCCAAACCAGTACGGCAGCCACATTTTGCACAGACAATGGCTGAATTTTCAAACCAGGCTATGGTAGACAGCTTTTTCATCGCCAATTCTTTTTCATCCTTTGTGAAAAGTCGTAAGGTCGAAACCGTGCGGTCTACCTTTGATTCATTTACCGGCGGCAGGCCGTTTGCATCTTTCAATTCTTCGGTTATGTCTTGAATAGGTAATTCAAGCAAGGTTTTCGCCTTATCCCAACCCTGTTCTAGTGCAAACGTTTTTAGTTTGTCAAGCTTATCTTGGGGTGCACCCAATAATTCTTTTGGCGGTACATTAAGTTTTAAAATATATGTTTCGTATAATCGAATGTATTTATCTACTGCGCTTGACCCAACACCAAAACAGCTATAACAGAATTCACTGTAATTTTCAGCATAACCCCGCCATTTTTTCCCATCTTTAAAATATTTGGCAATTTCACCAGCACGAAAAATGCATTTAATCATTAACGCCGTAATATAAATAGCATATTTTCTAAGTTCTTCGGCGTTATCCTCTTCAACTTTTCGGTGTATCGCCAGATCAATTTCTTCACCCCATAGCATTAATTTATTTTCTGTCATCTCACCTCATGCAATATAACCTTTGCTGAAAATAATTTCATCTTCGTTTGGCTCTTTAAATTCGGGCGGGATTTTAAAATCAACCACCGCATTTAATCTCTTTTTTCTGCACTTCTTGTGCCAATTATTGTCCGACAATGCGTGTTTGGCACAGCGAATACCACCAGAAACCGGCATATCACATTCTACACACAACCCATTCTTTTTTCTCTTGTCCCGTCTTTTCTGCACTGACTTCTTTTGGTAAATTAAATGCTTTTCACAATAAGCACGACCGGGCACGACCGGGTTATTGCACCGCTGGCATAATGAGCTTTCTTTTCTTCTCTTATACCGAAGTCTTTCGTATGCTCGTTTTTCTTCTAACGTCATTTCCCTGCCGGTAATTTAAGTTTTTTTAAGTGCCACCCCACCACAACGGCGAAAACGAGGGCGGCTGCCACCCATATCGCCAGAAACTCTAATATGTAGAGCAGGATTATCATAATTAAGCTCCACACGTACACTCTTCACCACAAAATACCATCTTCGCCGCACATGCCTTTTTATGCCCAGCCTTCATATACTTATCAAACTCAATGTCATCTATTATACAATTTAAGCAAAGGCGGTATAAATATGCCTCTTCTTCCCCACATCTGCGACAATTCATGGTTTCACCCCATTTGTATAAATTCTAAATTGTCTTTTTTGCTCATAATATCACCTGTTAAATAAGGGGCTGGCGGAATTGGGGTACACTCCTGGAAAAGTTTCCTCTTATTAATTTGCCGCCAGCCCTATTATAGTTATCGGTTCACCATTAGCCAAGCTTAAGGTTTTTTTGCATGGGCGTGAATTTTTTGGTAATATTGAAAAACCCTCTAGTTTTAACATATATTCTGCCCACACTTCGCAACCACGGCATGGTTCGTCCATAATGCACTTAACTGCTTCGTCATATGGGCATTGCTTTTGTTTGTTCATGGCTATTTACACCTTTTTACAACAGGACACTTACCATAAGAACAACGAACATCCATCATTGGCGCACCCCATCCTGTATTAAATTGACACCACAATTTATCTTCTTGTTCATCTACCCATCTACAATTTTTTCGAAATGTCCTAAAGCTTACATATAAACTAGGACTGCCCGTACCCTTTACATATTTTTTCATAGCATAATCCTCATTATAATGAGCATTTTGGTGGGGCCGGGCGGAATCAAACCGCCACACACCTGCTTTCTTTAAATTAACTGCCGTCATCGTTTAAAATTGACTCTATAATCTTAGCCAATGCAGATATGGCTGCCCCTTGGTTCCCAAAGTATTCAGCAACGGTTTTTCCGTTAAAGGGGCGACCATCAAATTTTTTTGCATCATTTTTCATATCTACTGCTATCATTTTTAAGACTTTAATTCTTTTATCGTCAGCCATTTTTTAATCCTCCTTTTAGTTAACCATAATCGTCGTTTCTTTTCTGTTTTAGAAAATATATAAAATCGTCGTCGGTTAGTTTGAAAAAATGGGTGAAGGACAAGCCCTGTATCATGCCCCCCACCCGGTTATCCACAGACACCCGGAAGGTATGGGTTTAACGGATCGTCTGTGGTTTATGTTCAAGCGTATATTCTTTATTGTTAATAATTATGCTTTCATCACGTTCTAGCTGTGCAATTTCGTCCCGTTTCAAAAATGCAATGTTGGCATGGTAGCTACTGCAAAAACTACAGCGCAGACAGGTGGTGTATTTTCTCCCATCAATCACATGCTTTATAAAAATAAGACCAATATCACAATGATTACATTCAGTACCGTCCCAGTGTGACTCCCCGGTTTCGCCTTGGTCGCTACGTGCTTTCTGCTCCTGTTTTCGCACCATATACCGTAAATACTTATAAGTGAATTTAGCGTCTGTGTCACCCGTTGTTATTTCTTCTGCCGCTGCTTCTAAATGCGAAAGTTTGCTATATTTTAACTTATCCCATGCAAAATCTATAAAATCCTTTTTAACAACAAGGTTATTCAGCACCACTATTCGCTTAATTACGGTTGAAAATTCGGCTATTGAGATCATAATACCCTCATTATAATGAGCATTTTACTTTATAAACAATTGGTTTTTGAAACTCACCCAATATGTAATTTTTGTTATCACCTTTTGGATAAGGTTTGGTTTTATAATTTAATTTTAAAATAACCTGTTTTTTAAATTTTCTGTTTTTTATTGCAAAAAAAACATACCTGTGTTTGGCTGTCCTTATTTTTCTAAACTCACCCTGATCTTTATTTTTAGTATGTCTTGAATGTTTATTGCCTAATGTGTATTTAACAGTTCTTTGTTTTGTACAACCAGTATATAAAAAATTACACGCTTGATAAATATACCCATGATGATCCATATTCGTATCACTATAGGCAACAATTATTACATTTTCAAAACTAAGTCGCCTTAAACAAGCACCAACAAATGCACTTAATGGTTCATTTAAATCATCTACACGGCAAAGCCTATTTAATTCAAAAACCATAAAGGAGAATTCTTTACCACATATACCATTGCATAAAGTGTTAGAGGCTGGTTTACCAAAAGTGCAAACAGCTTGTAATTTGTTATCAATAAACCAACCCCACGCCCAAGAAATAGACGGCATACGTCCCGAATAGTGCTTTGGTAGTAAAAAATCCCGACATTCTTTATATGTTAAGTGTTTTATTTTGCCCCTCATACATATTCACTTTCTTTCGGCTGCCGGTATTCTATAACTTCGTCCTCCCACCGGCGACCATTCAAATAGGTTGACGGGTGCGGTATATACTGCGGTTCACGCCATTGCACTTCAATTTGTCGTGCAACCGCCGCCATAATTTCTGTAATTAGTTCTTCGTCAGGTTTTAACTTATAAAATGCTTTACGTGCCTGTTCTTTGTTCGTCCTTCTGGGGTAGCAGAAATAAAACCATTCAAAAAAAAGGTTTTGGTTACTGTCAGGCGTGACAACGCCTTCTCTTATATTATATTCTATTATATTATAATTATAATTAGGGGCACATTTGGCAACCTGAAGTTCACCAAAACCAAGGGCTTCGTGCTTGTCTGGATTATATTCAGGCAGTTCGCTTTTTTGGTAACGGTCAGACCTAAATGTTTGAAATTTAGCCCATTTTAAGATTTGTATATATTTATTGCCGGTCGAAATGTCAGCGTACCAGATAATTAAATTATTGACCGATAAATCGCATAAGAATGACCGGACTTTGCTCGTTTTGTGTTTTAAAAGTGGAAACACGAGTCCCTTGATGTAATTTTCTTCACCTTGGATGCGCCCGTCGTCGTCACAATGTGGTATTAACCACGTAAAAAGTAACCTCGCAGTGTCACTTTTTAACCTCGAAACTCTTAAACTTGTGCAAATTGATTTTGCTAACATACGTTTGGTTGCCATTTTTTTAACCTGTTTATAATTGTATTACTGCGGCAGAATATACTTTGTCTCGCAGTAATTTTGTTGGTATTGCTACATTGTGTGTGTTGTAACCCTTGTTTTTTGCTGGCGGTATTTTAAAGTTGATTTTCCACTCATTTTTAAATTTTAACCAAACCCTTCTTAGTAATTGCCACGGAAATAAATAACAAACTTGTGTTGGCATAAAAGCATAAGCTAAATAGTCTATTAGCAGGTCTTTTTCCATCCAGCCGGGTGCACCAGTCGTGTCATTTGATAAGTATTCAAGAAGAATGTCATTATATGTGCCCCGTCTTTTTTTCTCATCAATATATAATGTTTTACCGCTTTTTAAGTAGATTAGTCTGTCAATGCCCAAACGCTGTCCTTGGTTATTGCCTTTACATTGAATATTATAAAGCATGTCTGGAAAAGCTTTGGTATAAATTGCTTGCCAAAAATTCTCTTCACTGGCATTTTCGCTAAATTTTAAATCCTCGTGAAAATTATTTAATTTCGTTGCCATAACTTGTCCAACCCTCTCTTTCTTCTCTTGCAAAAACTTCTGCTTTGGGTAAATCCGGATACATTTTCTCTATTATTTCATAAAACACCTGCGGTTTTTTACTGTGTTCTAATCGTGGTGCAATAACGACAGAAGCTATTCTGTCCTCTGGTTCTGGCATGGGTGGTTCGCCTATTTTTGCTATTAAAAGTAATTCGTGTTTTTGCCTTACGTAATAGCCCATACCAATTTTGTCTTTCACCCACACCATGCAGGTTCTATAATTAAAATTCCATTGGTTTATAACTTCAATGCTTTCGGCTAGTTTGGGGCTGGTTGTCCACAAAAATAAAATACAATTATTTGCTGTAATTTTGTGGATCGGGTAGTTTTTTATGTCTTCTAACTGCATTGTTGGATATTGTTTTTCAATTGCTCGGCTATGCGAAACAACGTGTTCATATTGCCACGGTGGGTCACAATATAAAACAGCATGTTTTTTATTGTCCAAGCAGTCTGTAATAATGCTTTCGTGCCGCATTATTTTTTTTTCTTGCCCTGTAATATTTTTATATATTTCATTAATAGAACTATTTCCTTCTGTAAGGGCTTCTTTTTGCTCAGCTGTTGCCTGCTGATTTATTTTTTTTACTTTGGTTATTGTATCGTGTGAAACACCGGCCTCTTTAGCAAGTTCTTGGCGTGTTTCTATAGCTTTGGCAGAAGTCTGCGGAACCTTTTCAACCCCCCCCGCCTGTTGTTTTGTTTTGGCTTTTGCTTGATAATATTCTTCAAGTTGTAATGCTAAAACACTGCGTTGATATGCGTTTATATTTCTCCTTCCAAACTGATTTTTAACAATCCATATTTTTGCTGCTGCTTCAGATTCAATAATATATTTTATTTTTTTTATGTCAAAATCAATGTCGTGTTTATGGCATATTGCATACCGATTATGCCCATCAATTATGGTATCACGCCACGTTATAATGGGGTTTAGACATCCATTTGTTAAAATATTTTGTTCTAGTTGTTTATATTCTTGTTCGGTGAGTGGTGGTATTATTGCTTTAAATTCGGGGTTCACGGCAATTTCTTTCATATTTCGGCCTTTCGTAGAAAAAATTAAAGGCAGAAAGAGCTAAATAAGGTATAGAGATCACCTCTGCTGGTGTTGCCACTCAGCAACTCTTTCTGCCTGGTTGTTTGTTGGATTGTTTGTTTAAAAAATGACATACAGCCTCTTGTTTTTATTTATACTCAACAGTATAGCATACCCACCCACCTTGTCAAGCCCTAAAAGTTGTTGTTTCAAATGCGGCGGATTCAAATAAAACGGCTGGCGGGCAGGATTCGAACCTGCACGGGGAGGCGTTCTCAGCCTTTATCCCCTCTTGACATTGGTGCCTAGGACATGCCTTCCAGCGTCTAGCCATACACATTTCCGCCACCGCCAGCCGTTATTATTGGCGAATCGGCGGGGACTCGAACCCCGAACCGCTGGTTTTGGAGACCAGTGCTCTAGCCGTTGAGCTACCGACTCGATTTACTCATTATAATGAGTGTTTTAATAAAGGCACCGACCGCCACAAACAGCCGCAGAAAAGGGGGGTAAGCTGCGGTTAGGGGTCAGTCGGTGCCGCTTGTTTATCTAGTAAAAGCAAAATAAATAACATATAGCCACCCAAAAATGCCGTGCAAAATGGCCCACAAGATAGATTTGTATAATGACCATGAAATGGATACGGCTATAGCTGCTCCCAGCGAAATGCCTGTACTCGTTGTGGTTGAATTTGCCATAATTTTCTCCTTTTTATAATCGTTTAGCTAATAGCTGCCAGAATTTTTTTTGTCAATTCAGGGTCACGCTCTATTCGTATCTTTAGTTCGTGGCACCTGTCGCAGTGTTTTGTGCCAAGCATTGTTGTCGGCTCGCCGCATATTTCACACTTAATCAGTTTTTCCCCAAACTTATTATACGGTATGCCGCCATAAAATTTTTCAACATCTGTGTCCATAACTATCCCCTACAAACGTTTAGCTAATATTTCTGTTTGTTTCAATAGACTCTCCACCGCCCCGCTGGCATAATACTCTAGCATTTGTAAGTGTGTGTCTGCGTCTGCTGCGGTTTTAAATTGCAGTTCTTTTTGTTTTACTGCGTGTGTAGCCATTGGCCCGGCCACCTTGTAAATACATTGCATGATAATGCTGGCCTGCGTTGTCTTGCTGCCATTGGTTCGCCCCGGTGCCGGACTTGCTGACGGTGCTTGGTCGTATGCTTCCACCGGCGGGTCTGGCTGCCGAGCCGGTTCGCCCCGGTCTTGTGATATGTCCCGTGCTATTGGCATAATTTCACTAAAAGTGGTTCTGGGATATATTTTTCCGTCTTTACCTTCGGAATCCTCCACTTTATACGTTGCTTGGACTTGTTTCCCCTGGTGTGTTTTAACCTCATCAATAGACACAGCACTAAAATTGAAAAACATAGCCCCTTTTTTATCTCCCACCTCAACAATAAGAAACTCTTTCTTGTTTCTGTCTAGTTTTACTTCATAATTTTTAAATTCTCCCGTTACAATTTCCATAATTATTTTCTCCTTTTGGGTGGTGAATAATTCCATGATTTTTTTATTTCTGTTATTGCCTGTCCCAGTGTTCTGCCGGTAGTCCCGACATACGAAACACCATCTTTCATGTGTGCGTAAGTTCTTAAACCATCGGAAAACCCTCTTTGGTACGCTATAATTTCTGGGTCTAGTAGTTCTGCAATGTCTTTATCCATTATTTCTCCCTTTCTGTAAGTTTAGCGTGGTGGTCACAATGTATATTAACGGGACAAAATTTTTCACAGCGTCTATCGTCCCAGCGTTCTGACATACTGCACACAGGCGGCATTTCGCCCGTTTGTACTGCATGTAATAAAGCCGTTCTCTTGGTCTGAAAATACGTTTTAACTGTTTCGTCCGGCAGAATTGGTATTGGGATAATATAAGAATTTTTCTCCAATCCCCGGTTTTTGGCTAAGTACGTGCCCCCGTCCCTTACAATAGCAATAATTTGCAGCTTGTGTACCGGCAGTCCCGTTTTTTCGACCTTTATGCGGTAGTCGTTAAGCTGTAGCGTCCATTCCAGCTTGTCGGCCTTGTTCGGGTCAATGGCAAATTTGTCTACCATTTTGGGGTCGCCTTTTTGATACAGATACTTGTCTGGGTTGTTGGGATCTTTTCGGCTGGTTTTGTAAACTGCGCCAGTGGGGTCAATAACCTTTTCTTTTACCACACCCAGTGCCTTTGATACCATATATGAACCACTGCTTTTGTAGTCGGCAAGCGTGGCAACGTCATTTTCAACCTCATATATGTCAAATTGCCCTGATATGCCGTCTTCTGTCAGTCTCTCCTCAACAATGGTCTGGTCAGTGCCACCTCGTTTCTCTAAATTACTGTGCATGGCAAGCCCCAATAGAAGAAAAACCAGCATTGTTGGATCTTCGGCATATTCTTTTGTGAGCTTTAAATATGCTTGCCTTGTGCCGGGTAATAGCTCAGTCGTGGTTGTAACCAAATTGTTTAGGTCTTTTTCTCTCTGTACGCCAAGTGCGGTTAGTGTGTGCCGATTTAGACAGCGTTCAGGCATCCGGCAGCCACCTTCTTTTATACACTCTGTTATTTCTTGGTTTTGTCCGTCGGGACAGATATAGTATTTTCGCATTTGCACTCCTTTTCTTGATACATTTTAAAACCGTGAAGTCCTCTAAAAAGGTCAAAGTCTTCTTTGGTTTGTTTTAAATCTTTTTTTCCATCAATCGCTATATTTGCCAGTCTTTGTGTTAGCTCTAAAACGCTGCCAAATTTATCAACAATGATAAATAATTCAGCAATTAGCTGCTCTACTGTTTGTTTTTCCACTTCATTCATGTTGCCCCCTTCCTAATTGACAATCAGCCAAATTTATTTTTAATATAGCATTATCCTTGGCAATACTTGTGCCGACTTGCCGCGCTTTCACAAGCTGTACGCCCATAGTTACAATAATTGCGAAAATTACACATGCGAAAAGCATATGCTTGAAGAAATGGTCTGCCATGAGTTGCCTCCTTATATATCTATCGGATTAATTTTTAATGTCATAAGGGTTTTTTGCCCAGTCTATGAATTTTTCTTTGCCCATTAAACGTGCTAAAATATTACCTACCAGAAACACCATGCGGTCGTCTTCGTTCCAGAACCAGCCATAGCAATATTGTAAAACAGTAATGCTTTGCTGCTTTTGCCCCGGCGTTTTGGCATTATACTTTTTGCTTGCCTTCAGGTGTGCTTTGTCGTATCGCTTCTTTTTGCAGTCTGGGCAAAATTGCGTGTTAAAGTGTACATCTGCTTTCAGTTGTACACCACATTCGCAGTATTTCGGCTGCATGTGGGTCTTTATATACTCTTCATCTTGACAATTACGGCATAATCCCTGTCTTATTTTGACATTATTGCCCCTCACAGGGTATTTGCCGCACTTTTTGCATAGTGGTTTCATGGCGTAACCTCTTCAAAATTAAAATTTTGCCGCATTTGCTTTAATCCTGCCTTACGGCGTTAAAGTCTGCTTTACTTCCTCAAGGTGAAAATTACACCCTGTTTCTTTGTTCTTTATTGTGATTGGTATTTCTTCTGTCAT
The DNA here is from genome assembly GCA_024231215.1 of PVC group bacterium. GTDB lineage: Bacteria > Omnitrophota > Gorgyraeia > B26-G9 > B26-G9 > JAAEQR01. Next base: position 61,887 of record JAAEQR010000202.1, read on the forward strand.
TGCCCGATTTAATCTGCGCGTAGTTAAAGAATCGTGCTTAGATAATACGTTAATAAGTCGAACTCTGGCCTCTAAACTGTGTTCTCTTGTGCTAAACTCTTTAATTATTTTCCCACATTTTACGTCTATTCTATATTTCATGGCTGCCCCTTTCTCCTTGTGGTTCGTTTACTCTCATTTTTGATACACAAAATTGCTTATGTATAATACAACAATTGCTATTTGCTCATTATAATGAGCGTTATTACAAAATTATTCACGGCAAAATCGCCGCCTTATTTAATCCACTTATACTGCCCCTTGACTACTAACAAGGGTTAAGCAGCCCCGGCTTTTGTCAAGGGACAGGTAAGTAGATTAACGCCAATCTATTTGTGCATAACAACCGCCCATTGATTTAAGAAAATTAAACAGGGGGTCAGTGGCATCCAAAATCCTTGACATACCGATTGCACCGGAATAAAAAGTCCATTTGCGGAGCCCACTTCCATTTTTATTTTCTTTACAACAAAAAGCCCGCATTAAATCATTACACCAAAAACATACAGATTGGTTATTCTTAACATAAAAAACAGAAAAATAATGGTTGCCGGAATCGAGGTTGCCCCGTGGTTCTTTGTCACAAACGGCATATACATCATGCCCCTTTAATAGCGCAACATTGAGGTTATAAATGTCGTCAATAGCGTGTTTCATCTCGTATTCATCCAAATATATTCTTTTGGATTTTGGCGCGGCGCGGTTATTCCAGTCAGTTATCCTTTTAACAATGGCTTTTTTGATAGTGCTTTTACTTATTTTTTTGCCTTCTTGTATATACATAATTTCACCCCTTTATATAAAATTTTGCCTTAATTATACTTTTTCGTAATACTCGATCAAATAAATAGCCTCGTTGATTGCTTTATAATCTCTCAAGCTTAACCCGGATTTGTCTTTAATCCTTTTTAGTTGATCAATTATTTCTTGATATGTCATAACTTCACCCCTTTCTTGTTATCGGCTTTGGTGCCATGGTTAGTAGTCGCAGTCTAAAGCATGTAAATCAAACATATAACCTCTATACTCTTCGGCTTGTTTGCTGTCTATATGAAATACTTTTTTCCCTTTAGGATAATAAATGCAGTTATCACCCTTGTTTATTGCCCTGCCTGTTTCGGCACAAACCGAATTAAATCTTGCCCTTATTTCTCTTGGATCATCTCTCATAACATTTCCCCTTTACATAAAGATTAATATTAAAAATCCGCCTTTGTTAATCCCTTTATTCCGTCCTATTGCCCTCATACAATAAGACGGCGGAAAGAGATTAATTATTCATCTGCATTAGGCATTAAGCCGTATTGTCCGATTTTGTTACCGTTAATGTCATAAATACATTCGCCGTCAAAATGCTCTGCAATAATTTCCGTAAATATTCTTCTCAATTCCGGCTCTGGTAAAAAATCCTCTTCGTGATAAAATGCTGCATTGTCTAAATTAATGGATAATTCTAATTTCATGTTTTTGTCTCCCTGTAATCAATTAACGGTTAAAAGGCCGCGCTGTATTATCCGGGCAGTTTGAAGAATCCAGAATTAATCGGCTAATTATAACTTTGCCTTTTCTTATAATCCGGCATGTTAGTTCATCGTTATGCAGGCCGTAATAATGCGGATGCCATAAATTGCCGTCTTTCCAGACTTCCGGCCTAATTTCTGCATTTTTGAGATAACTATTTGTGTTATCCATTGCAGATAGCTCCAAAATATCGCCTGCCCTTAAAATGTGGTGCAATGCCTTAACGTTTGTTTCGGCCTGATACATAATAACAAAGCAAGCTGAGGTGAAATTGTGAGGAAGTCGCGCCTTAAAAGAATTAAATGTTTTGATTTGTTCCGGCTCTGTCCAGCCTTTTTTATTAACCTTTTCTTTTTTGTGAAACTCTATTAATCCGCCAGTTTCTTTGTCCATCCGTACAACTAGTGTATCGGCCTTCTTTAATGCCTCGATAAATTCTTTGGTTATTTCAGCCATGATATTTCCCCTTTCGTTAAATAGTTAAACTGTTAATCCTGCCATACCGTACCATAATCCACTTATGATACGGGTGAAGGGATTAATATTCCATTGTTTCCATTAACACAATATCGGCCAGTATTTCTTTTGTATGATAACCTGGCATTCTCTTTTCAATATTGTGTACGTGTTGGCTTGTTATCCTATCAAGCAATATTTCCCTTGAATATCGGCGCAAGCGTTTAGCAAGATAGATTATTCTTGCCCTTGTGTTTATCGGTGTTCTGATTAATTCTGTTGTTGTTTTCATTATTTCACCTTAACTAATTTAGTATTGTTTTCAAAGTTTGCAATTATCATTTCAGGCCTTGTGCCTTTTTTAACCTTGCGCCATAGTTTCCAACCATAATTATGCAGCCGTGCCTTTTTATCAAAAGCATCAGGTTTAAATCGTACAATCAGGCACCTTAATATCTTACCGTCGGCGCACACTGCTATTCTGTGCTTCGCTTCGCTTGTGCCTTCGCTTGGCTGCATATGCTGTTCAAATATTGCTAGTGGTTTGTGTATTCCTAATTTTGCCATAATTTTTCCCTTTCAAATTAGTTGTTTAATTAGTAATTTAAAATATCTAACCCTTTTTTAATTTCTTTTTCTGTGTATTTAGACAACAAGAGCAGGTAACCTGCATTTGAGGGGTCTGATTTAATTCGCTGTAATAATTCTAGTAATATATTCATAGCTTCTCCCCTTTGTAATAAATGTTTTGTTTTATTC
>JAAEQR010000203.1 GCA_024231215.1 PVC group bacterium
GGACCAATAGAAGCTTCAGTTATCGATAGCATTGTTTGGGGAGAAACAGAAGCTGAATTTATTTACAAAGATGAACAAAGCAAAGTAAATATTACATATTCCACAGTTGAAGGCGCTTATTACGGCAAGGGTAACAAAAAGGATGATCCAATATTCACATCAGGTCCTAATGGCTCATACTATCTAAGCCATACAGGAGCAGGACAATCTGCAAATAGCCCGTGTATCGATATCGGAAGTGATACCGCCGAAAACCTCGAACTGAACGAGTTAACTACAAGAATTGACAATGTAACTGATTCAGGTCAAGTTGACATGGGTTTTCATTATCTTCTAGCTGCAGCAACCGATCAGGTTAAATTCGCTTTAACAACAGATCCAAACCAATCAACATTTGCAAATGGCGACTCGTTTAATATCTTGCTTGATGTTACAACCTATTCTACTCCAGTAACATGTGATATCTATATCGTTCTATTCAATATGGGTTCTGGTGGTGCTTACTTTGGATTATCTTGGGGTGGTGCTCCGAAGGCTGCCCTTAAAGACTTACTCTTACCATCTGGTATTTCTTTAAAAGGTGTAACATTGCTTCCAATTACAATACCTTCATTAAATCCTCCGATTGCTGATAATGGAACGTATACTTTGGCAATAGCTGCTGCAAAACCGGGAACTCTCGAATTCCTATCAAATATAGCAACAGCAAGTTTTACGGTTGTTTTTGAAGATTAAATTTTTGTGTAATTACAAGGGAGCGGATCTTCCGCTCCCTTTTTTTTTGGGGATTCAAACCGAAGTTCCTTCATAAATAGCATAAAAATAATTAAAATAATACTTTAATATCAATAACTTAGCCTTCTTTTTTCGAGTTTGGTTTTCGTGGTTACATTTACTTTTCTACTTGGTAAGATGTCTGGAATAATAACATTTGCTGATTCGAACAGTTTTTTTACAATACCTTTCGGCTCCGGTATTTTTTGACAACAGGAAATTTCGTCAATCAGAATATCTATTCCGCAAACCCTTGAAAGGCTTGCGATGCTTTCCTCTACCGTCACATTCAGATCTTTCCAGTATTTTTTCAACTTTTGAGTGATCATATATGCGAGCATGACAACAAAAACATGAGCCCGTGTGCGATTGGCAAGTCTCAAATGAACAGGCCTAACTTCGAGATGAGCAGTTTTCATTGTTCTAAAAGCATTTTCAACCTGTCCAAGATCCTTATATCTGTCATGAATAATTTCTTTGCTAGCTTTTTCGGAAGGCAAATCGGTTTTCAGAACATAACAACCGTCAAACCTGGACTCTTGAGCAAAAGTGTCCTTATCTATTTCGAGATACAACTCTCGTCCCTTCGCAAACACCTTCATCCATTTGCTTACAAAAAGTTTTTCAATTTTTGCGTTGACATCACGTAAGGCAACTTCAACCACAGCTTTCGGGTGTTCTGAAAGGTATTCGTTTTTCATCTCCACCAATCTTTCAA
>JAAEQR010000204.1 GCA_024231215.1 PVC group bacterium
AGGCATCAGAAAACCGCATAGCCTTCATTTTTCGAATTTTCGAAGGACACTTTCGTTTTCATTATTTCTTTTCTTTCTTCACACACGTACCTACTATCTACAATCCAGCACAACACACGCATCACCGCTGCATAAAAAACGGCCGCATGCCGAGTATATTAAGATAAGTCAAATCCAGTTGCCAACCCGCTACCACAAAAATGCATACCCTTTAAACTAGGTAAATATACCGAATGCGCTTTACTAGTCTAGCATCTTACAGCGTGTGGATCTGACCTCATAAATGTCATGTTGATCCTCTCTTTTCCATTTAAAAAACCAAACCAACTAAGCACTAGTAGGAATAGGCCAACGGCGGTTTGCGCAACGTCATCGAATAGCTATTTTCTAAAAAGCAATTAGTAACAGATAATTTGGTTGAAAGAAATATGTGCAATGTAACTACTAACAGATCAAATCTACAAATCTACAACTAGACTATGATAATAGATGTGTAAGCTTACAAAACTGTTGCACACCTAGTACTATCGTATTCTAGTTGTAAACCTATTAATGTTTGTTAATGTTTGCCTAGTTTTAACAAGTTTTAACATCCCTAAACGTGTGTATCCTACCGTAATCTTGTATACTCGAAATTGGGATCCGAATATGTTAGAAATTTATCAAAATCATCGATTGAATGGGTGATCAAAAAACCGATTGATAAATTGTCGAGTTATCATTTTGTACGATTGCAATGAAACTTATCATATGACCGGGATCAATAACGCAAAAATCGGTAAAAAAAGGCTTTTTGGGACAGCGAAAACTGCATAGCGTTCATTTTCGGTTTTCGAAGAATGCTTTCATTTTCAATTTCTTTTTATTTCTTCTAAAATACATACCCTTTTACACTAGATAAATATACCGAATGCACGTTGCTAGCCTAGCAT
>JAAEQR010000205.1 GCA_024231215.1 PVC group bacterium
TGTCAGGTAGCGCAGGCGAGTCGCCCCGCCTTTGCCCCCTCAGATCCGTGCTCGCAAGATTTCCAAGTCACACGGCTCAAGCAGATTATACCACTGGCTGCTGCTTATTGTCATTTAGCAATACTCAAATATACTTATGCCGCTAACTTTTATCTTTAGCGTCTTTCTTGAGCAGTTTTTTGCATGTGGCAATAATAATGGAGAAGTTGTTTATTACTTAATGTATCGTCTCCACCTTTTTCTTTTGGGATGATGTGATCTAATTCCAACCTTTCACCGTTGCTTAACCAGTCCTTACATAGCGGACAACGATTTCCCTGTTTTCTAACTAATGTACGATATTTGGGGATAATTTTACCTTTTCTTAATTCCCGTTTTTCCCAATATTCTCGTTCCATTGGATTATCCGGAGAAGCATATCCCTTTACAAGGATATGTCTTTCTATTGGAAAATGAGAGTACTTAAGCATAAAGGCACCACTTGCCTTGTTTCCAAACATCCATTGATCAAGACTGTTCTTTTTTAACGATCCCCAATATCTGGTTCGTCTCCATTCCCATGATTTATTCGGATGCATCCTTTTGACATATTTTCTTTGTTTCAAATACATGTAATAATCCCATTTAGAAAATATCTCTTTGGATACTGCTATTCGATAATAGTTTGCCTGACCCCTGATTATTGGATTGATTTTCTTTAGCACAGCAATAACATTGTGGCCTTTAAGCTCTGACCAACTTTGTCTTAGTTTGTCTATCACTTTCTTCTGACTCTCTTTACTCGGTTTGATCAAAAGTTTGTAACCAGATTTCGTATTGCTTACTTTATAACGTCTAATATTAAAACCAAGAAAATCAAATCCCGTGTTCAAATCAACAATTCGGGTCTTCTCTTCCGAATATTCTAAACCACGTTCATGAAGAAATTCTCCTAATCGAGCTTTTGCCCATTCTGCGTCTGCTTCCGTTAGACAGAAAACGACAAAATCATCTGCATATCTAACAAATTTTATTTTTGATATGCATTCAAGTCGACCTTTATTCTTGCCACTTTTTATGATCTTGTATTTAATACCTAACGCTTCTTCCATACCGTGAAGCGCAATATTTGCCAGTAGTGGAGAGACGACGCCACCTTGAGGGGTTCCTTCTAACGTTTCATGAAGTTTACCGAATTCAACATAACCCGCTTTTAACCAAGCTTCAATATACTTCTTTCCAGGAAAGTTGCCGACCAATTTTAATACTATAGCGTGGCGAATTTTATTAAATGCAGATTTAACGTCCGCATCCAATACAAATAACATTTTTCCGCCAACA
>JAAEQR010000206.1 GCA_024231215.1 PVC group bacterium
AAACCGTCGATGTGGGCTGGCTGATGTTTATAATGCAAAGATGGGAGATTAAGCGACGCATGAAAATTTATTTGGATCACAAAATAGATGAATCAGGTAAAATGAAGTTTATGCAGGTTCTTATTCCAGAATTAAAAAAGCTTGGTGTAAAATTTAGTGATTATAAAAAAGCTGATTTGATATTAGGTATAAACAAGTTTCGCACAGGTGTAACTGATGACAAACACCGCAAGATAAAAGATAAAAAAAAGAGAGTTCTTAGAATAGACGGCATACACTTTGAAAAGAGTAAAAGAAATCGTTGGGGCAACCGCGTGGTAAAAGAAGACGCATTAAGAGCCAATGCTATAATCTGGCAAACAGAATTCTGTCGGGATATGTGGAAAAAGATAATGAATATACGCAATAAGAAAGAGGTTGTGATATTTAATGGCAGGGACCCGGATGATTACAAAAATGTTACACCAATAAAATCAGCTTATAAAAGAAATGTAGTGCTTTGCTCTAAATGGTTTGCTGGTAAGCATAGGTATAACAAGAGACTCCATAAAATGTGGGAAATAGCATGGACTTATGTTTCAAGCACACGAGACACATGTTTTTGGATATTAGGTGAAACCAATGGTACTGAGCGTAATTGGCAAAAAAATGAAAGAATTAAATTTGTGGGCCATTTACCGGAAGATGAGGTTAAGCAATATCTGAAGATGGCAGATGTGTATTTGCATTTATCATGGTTTTCCTGGTGTGATAACAGTTTAATAGAGGCAATTTGTGCGGGTTGTATTCCTATTGTAAGTAATGTGGGAGGAAATGCTGAAATAGCTGAGTGTTGCAACGGAATAGTATTGAATCTGGATAAGCCAATTAAAGCAAAGCTAATGAAAAATGTAAAACCACCTGAAATAGAAATTAAACCAGCTTTAGAAGCTATTGACCAGGCATTTGAAAAACCACCTGAATTACATATTCCAGGTGTGCATATTAAGAATATTGCTAAGGAATATTATGAGGTTTTTAAGGAGGTGTTGAGGTGACAAAATATTACCATTTGATATATAATTATGAGGCTTATGATGACGACTGGACCAAGGAAACTTGTATTGATATACATCCGTCTATTTGGATAATAAAAAAGGAAACTGCTGCCATAGGAACTGGCAAAGATTATATAATTAAGAAATATTCTGAGATAGATAAGGAAACATATGAAGAGCGTATTAAACAAGAAAAAATATATGATGAAAAATTAGAAAACCATCGACAAAAAATGTCTGCAAAAGAAAAAAACAAACCTAAAAAGAAATGGTGGTTTTGAGCAATGGAAGATAGAAGGGTTGAATTAATAAACATTTATACAAGAGAAGATTTTATTTTGTCGTGGGAAGCTATTGCAGAATATGCTAAACATCCTGCGTCTACATTAGTTGACCAAAATGATTGCTCGCCTTGTTCTAAATTTTCTCCTTATAAAAAATCTCAATGTGGAAAGAAAAAATATATAGCAGACTTTTTTGTTCATAGAGACAAAGATTTAATTATTGTTAAAAAAACGGAGGTGTTGAGGTGAAATTAACAGAAGAACAAAAAGAGTTTTTTGACCCAACAAAAGTAGCTGGCATAATCCCAATGGACAACGATTATTTATTTATAGGTAGGAAAGCATGAATTTACCAGACATACATTGTAAGGGTGAATTAATGGCAGATTTGGAAACTATAGCTGATGAGATTTGCACACCATCTGAAATGTTGCATAAATGGTTTGATGATAAATACTCCACATCAAAACACATACCTATGCTAGACTCTATCCCAATAGGCCTTAAGGCTAAAACAATTGTAGAAGTCGGCTTTGGGAGGTCAACCATTGCATTGTGCTATGTTGCAAAGCAATTAGATGCGAAGTTTATTTGTTGTGATAGACATGATTATTCGGCGTATTTGGGGTTGCTTGAAGATGAGGATTTGCAAAAATGCACTCGATTTATCCAAGGTGATGCAAAATCATTATTCAAGACAGACCATATGGATAATGGTGTAGATTTCATGTTTCTCGATTACTTTTCTTCCCGTGAAAGAAGCGCGGATTCAATATACAAAGCCATTTATAGATTTTTGCCGTATATGAAACAAAATGGAATAATAGCAGTACACGACACAATAGAAAAAAAATACTTTGTAAAAGACGCATTTAAACGATTAAGGAAAGATAAAGGGCTTGAGGTGCTGAGTTTGCCTTATAATTACGGGCTTGGATTGATAAGAAAGTTGGGAGAGTCAAAATATGGGAAAATCGAAGACGAATGGAAAAAAAAGAGCGACTCATAAAGTAACTATTTGCGAGGTGCTGAGGTTAATAAATGACAAATGCCAGCAAGATTCTAAGGTGGATAAGGCTATTAGAGGGCTTTTAACAACTGCGATTGATATGGCAAAGCGTATGAATGCCAGGTTAGATTTTTATGCCCACCATTACCATGAGGGGATTGGATGGGATTATGATATGTGGAAAAAAAACATCAAAGTACATGAAAAAAGAATGTTGAGGGGGAAAAGTGGATACCGAACTGATTAAAAAGTATAAGAAGTTATTGGGGGATTATATTGAAATACGAGATGATCACTCTATATATAACTCGGAAATGTATTTGTTTTGGAAGTTTGCTCAAGATTATGATGTGAAGAGGGTCCTGGAATCTGGGACGTATATGGGGTCCTCTATTGCCAGATTAAAAAGATTATTCCCAGATGCTGAAATGATTACCTACGAATCTGATCCAGCACATTATAAGAGGTGTAAGAAGATAAAGGGTGTTAAGTATGTTTTCGGTGAGTTGAAAAATAACTTAAAAAAGATTAACAAAAACACTGCTCTTCTTATAGATGGCCCTAAGAGAAAATTGGCTTCTCGATTGGCGAGGCAGGCACTAAAAAAGGGTGCGCTGTTTGTTGGCATGCATGACATGTATGAATACATAGATTACCTCGGAACGAAATTTAGAATAGTTGTTCATTCAGGATATCCAACAGCAGCGGTAAAGAAATTAGACAATTTTAATATTGCCACACATAAATTTAAAGATTATTACGGAACTGTATTAGCTGTAGTGAGGAATTAAATGAAATATTATGAAAAGTTAATAAAAGATTATGAAGAGTGGGAAAAAAGCGAGCCAAAAGAGGAGGCATATTTTAAAGCCTTTTTTTGTTTTAAAGAGAAGGGAATATTATGCGTTTGGGAGTGTGATGTTGAGGTGCTTTTAATAGAAAGTAAAATAATAAAATTACAAAAATGGCTAGAAAAACCTACTGGCGAGCTTAAAATACATGGCAAAACGAAAGGTAACTGGTTAAGCCTAGAAATAGACAAAGCTGACAAAAAATATGTTAGCGGTTATATAGAGGATGGGTGGGAAGAGCACAGTATTGCGGCTAACCGTACAAATTTAATAAAATGGCTTAAAAGGATGATGAGTGAGGTATGAAAAAATCTGAATTGAAATTTTTAAAACATTCTATGATGTATGTGCCTAATTATGGAACTGTTGTGGAAATTGGCTCTTGGATGGGTAGAAGTTCTGAGCAATTGGTACGAGGAATAGACAAATATTGTCCTGAAGCAGATCTACGTTGTATTGATCCGTTTGATGCCGAATATTTCAAAAAAACACCCGGGTTGCAAAAGAAGACTAAAAAGAATGGTGTCACAGATATTTACGGGTGTTTTAAAAAGCGAATGCGGCCATATAGCTACTCGCATATGAGAATGACATCTGTAGAAGCTGCAAAAAAAATTGTTGATGACGTTCATTTTGTATTTATAGATGGTAACCATGATTATGAATATGTTAAACAAGACATAGAGCTTTGGGGTGACAAATTAGAAGAAAATTGTGTAATGTGTGGACATGACTATCACAAACCTGGGGTAAAAAAAGCTGTTGATGAATTGTGTGAAAATGTAAGATTTCCAGCGGAAAGCATGTGGATGGTGGTAAAATGAAAAAAACGATTATATTAACAACGGTTAATGATAATTTGTATTACCAAAATAATATGAAAGTTTTTCTTCAATCATTAAAGGAAAATGCTGCTGGAGAATTTGTAAGAATATATGTGGTTAATAATGAAAAAATTGAATGTGAATTAAAAAAAATAAACAAAAACATAGAAATCAAACATATAAATGAAAAGTTGAATCGTTCTCAAATAATTATCAGAAACGCTTTATATTGCCATGAAGCATTAAAAGAAGGATATGAAAAAGTAGCTTGGATAGATAGTGATGTTATAATAAGGGCAAAATTAGGAGATTTTTGGGATGTTAAGCCCTGTGAATTAAAAGTGATTTACAGAAGAAAGAAAAAAGATCATATTAAGTTTCAGAGTGGTGTTTTTGTTATTGGGAACTCATCAGAAATGAGAAAATATATTTGGAAATGGGCAAAAACGATTATTGATCTTAAAAAGGCCAAGTGGTATGATGGTCAGGAGTTAATGTGTGAATTGGTTTTAAAGTATAAAATAAAACAAATAGATATGCCTATTAAATATAATGATTCTAAGTTTAATGCCGATTCTGTAATTTGGCACTGCAAAAGTAGTCATTTTTCATATGAAAAGTATCAAAAGGAATATAGAAAATATCTTGAGGTAGTAAAATGAATATATTTATAGATTGCGGAGCTTATAACGGTGATTCCATAAGAAAATTCCGTGAAAAGATAGATTATGAAAACAATAAAGATTCTTGGAGGTTTTACGCCTTCGAACCAAATCCTTATGTTGACATAGAATTGGAAAATGTTATCATTATCAAGAAAGCTGTTTGGACAGAAGATTGTAAAAAGAAATTGTATTTCAGCAAAAGAAGCAAAAAAGATAATGTGACTACTCTGATGGAAAATAAAACCACACCACATTTGAATTTTAAAGATTATGCTGAGGTGGAATGTGTTGATTTGTCTTCGTGGCTATATAGAAATATAGACCTGGATGACCATGTAGTATTGAAAATGGACATTGAGGGAGCTGAATATAATGTTTTGGCATGGATGGGCTACACTGATGTGTTGGCGTTGATTAATGAATTGTATTGTGAGTTTCACGTTAAAAAGTTAAAGATGGACCCACAAATACATTTAGATCTTATAAGAAGTCTCAAGGGAGAAACCTTAACATTGCACGGTGATCTAATCCCTTCAGTGAAACATCCGGAATTTGCAGACATTGAGGCATATGTCAAATTAGGCGAAAGGCTTCTTAGAAAGTATAGGAGAGAAGCATGAAAGGTAGACAGGCTTACCTTTTCGCTGGAGATACAAGGGTTGTGAAAACATACAAAAGTAATTACGTGAAGAACAAGCTGTCATCCGTAGAAAAAGAGATTGAGGTGTGGGGTGCTTTTAATAGCAGACATTGCCCGGTTATTTATGATGTGTTTAACAATGGCTATATAATGGAAAAATACAACTATGCTTTAGGTGGCACCAAAGACATAAATATGGATAGGGTTAAACAAACGCCTCTTGATTTAATCAAAGAATTAAACAGCATAGAAAGAGACTTAAAAAAATACAAGATAATCCACAGAGACATTAACCCCGGAAACTTATTGTATTCTTCGAAGGAAAAATGTCTAAAGTTAATAGATTTCTACTGGGCTGTTTTTGAGGGTGAGAAATTGATAGATATACCAAAACTAAATAAATACTATGGAAATGATAAAGAGGCTTTTGAAAAGTTAAGGAAACAGGTAAAATGGGCAAAGTCATAAAGATATTATCAGAAACAGAAACAGAGAACTATAATATATTTCCGCAAAGGCTGACATTGGAAAAGTGTGGTACGTTTCATTTGCATTATAGAAGCATTCGGATGGAATTTAAAGAAGAGGAATTTGTGGAATTTTGCAAATTAATCAAGAAAGGGTATTCTAACTGGAAAAATGGTGATGGAGTACCCGGTGACAAAGGGCATGTGTTTTTGAGCACTAAGCTTGTACCACCTGATGTTGTTGATAAAAACAAGTTAAAGGTTGAGTTATGTAACAATCAATACAAAAAACATGAAAAGGATATTTTTGGCAAGGATTCAAATTTCTTTAAAGACAAAAGCTATATCCATGTTCACCACAGAAATATAAGACAAGAGTATTCATTGGCTGAGTTTAGAAAAATAATGGAATGTTATTCACGGGTGATATTGCCGTCGTCGGGATTGATAGAAATGTTTAAAAGTATACGATGCTTGGAGTATGTAGTTATAAGAAACTATGAAAATCTTCCTGAAAGTGTAGAATTTGGCCCTCACAGTGACTTGGATTTGCTTTTTGCTGATAAAGAAAATGTAAAAGAGTTTATAAGAATAACGAGTGCAGTGGCTACAAAAAAAGAGGGCTATAGAGTTCAGCACAAAGTTATGGTTGGGGATAATTTTATTTTGTGTGATTTGAGGGTTGTTGGTGATGATTATTTTCCCTATGAACTTGCAAGTTCGATGATAAATAATCGAGTATGGTATAGACATTTTACTGTCCCAAGCGAGCAAGATCACTACGCAGGCTTATTATATCATGCACTTATTCACAAAAAAAGAGTATCAGAGGATTATATGAAAAGATTGGGGCTGAAACGGCCTAAAGATAAGTCTGTGGGGTTTCATGTATAAAGTAGGATTAATGGCAATTAGAGACTTCCCGTTGTGGAAACAATGTTTGAAATCATTAGCATCACATGTTGATGAGCTGTATTTAAGATTCGACATGAGGACTGGTGATAAAAATATATTGCCGGAAATAGAGAGCTGTTGTGATGGCAAGCTAAAAAAGCTGATTAAAAGTGACATTGTTTGGGATAACCACAACTGGAAAGAGGAGTTACTAAGGATTTTAGATAGTGTACACCCGCGTGTTGTTTTGTTTCCTGATGAAGATGAAGAGTTTGACAGCGGAATAGAAAAAGACATTAAAAACTTTATGGATAGTGATTGCAAAGAAATGATATTTGATTTTAAGACTATTCTACCAAAGGGTATAACAAAAGCCCCTTCTGAGGATGGGCGTGTATATCCTTTTACAAAACATGTAAAAGTTTTTAAGTGGAGGCCTGGATTAACATACATACCATACAAAAACAGAGGTAGGCTATTCACCTATTTGGATAATCCACAATATGAGGCAAAGTCAAAAATAACCCATTACCATTTTTATACAATGGAACTTTACAACAAATGGAAAGACAGGCTACGCAACCGGTTTAAGCTGGAAGAAAATAAAAGGTTGTGCAACGGTCGAAAAACAATAGTTTATATTCTTGGCTCTACACGTAGTGGTAGTACAATGCTGGATTTGATGATTAGTTCCAATTCTGAATGTACAAGCTTGGGCGAGCTTTGCTTGTTACATAAAAGAGATTGTGGTTTTTGTGGAGCTAAATGCAAATATTGGAAAGAATACAAAAAGAAATTTAACGGCAATTACTATGAGACTGCATTTAAAGTGTTTAAAAAAGACATCCTTGTGGATTCCTCTAAGAAGTGGAAGTGGTTAAAAGAAAGGGCTGATAGTGAAAGCTATGAGTACAAAGTCATACATCTGGTTCGGAATGGTTTAGACAGGCTGAAGTTTAGAAAAGGAAAAAATGGGCACATAAAGCCTTATGTGGTGCAAGCCTGGGTTAACACTCACAGGAAGTGCGAGAAGGTACGAAAAAGGTATGGTGGGATATTGGTTAAGTATGAGGAAATCAACCAAGAAACTAATAGGATATATGAATATCTTGGTGTGAAATGGCAGGATAGAAAAGTGAAATTTTGGGAGCACGAACACCACGGATTGCTAGGAAGCAAGACAGCCTATTCTTTAGTAAAAAAATGGCATAACAAAGAAAACGGTTGGTACAATATTTATGCAGATGAACACGGATTTAATCTTAATCCACGCACTGGCCATGAATTTCTTAGCAAAGAAGATATTAAGGTGTTTAACAAATACGGTGGGCGTGAATTAAATAAGGAGTTGGGGTATGAGTAAAAAAGTACTTGTTACCGGAATCGCAGGCTTCCTGGGATCCCACATAGCAGAAAGATTAGTGGAGTTGGGATATGAGGTTGTAGGTGTAGATAATTTGTCTACTGGAAAACCAAAAAATATAAAGAAAATTTTTGATAAAATAGAATTCCATTGGATGAGCCTTGAACATTTTGATATAGAAAACAAAGATATAGATATAATATGCCACCAAGCAGCGCTATGTAATGTCCCACATTCCATGAAAGACCCAGATGGATATTTTGAAAACAATGTAGCAGCAACACATAGAATGCTAATGGAAGCGCGTAAATACAATATCAAAAAAATAGTAATAGCTTCTTCAAGTGCTGCCGAAGAATGTATATCACCTTACGGAATGTCTAAGAAGGTTACAGAAGATTATTCCAATCATTATAGAAACCTATATGATATGGATATAACAAACCTAAGATACTTTAATGTGTATGGCCCGAGGCAAAGCATGGACTCGCAACATTCTATGGTGATACCAATTTTTATCAATAAATTACTTAAAGGTGAAAGCCCAACTATTTATGGAGACGGAGAGCAAAGTCGGGATTTTATATATGTAGATGACGTGGTTGATGCTAATATTGCAGCAATTGAAGGCGATCATCAAGGCACTTGGGATGTGGGATCAGGGGAATCAACAAAAATAATAGATTTATTTAACTGGATTAAAGCTTTAATTGGTGCTGAAGTTGATCCAATATTCACAAAAAAAAGGCCGGGAGATCCATTTGAAACGGAAGCGATTGTGAGTGGTAGGTATTGGCAACCAAAAACAGACATGAGTGATGGACTTATAAAAACTATAGAATGGTGGAAGAATGAAAACGTGTAAAAATTGCACTTATTGGGTTTCTAATAAAGACGAAAAAATGTTTTATCCAGAAACAGGTGATGGGCGATGCCATAGAAACGCTCCAATAGTAAGTAATGATGATCGTCACGAATGGCCACCAACAATGGAAATGGATTGGTGTGGAGAATATAAAAAAAAGTTGGAAGAATGAGTACGATTTACTCAAATGACATAGAAGTAATCTTAAAAGATGGCAGCAGGCATAAAGGCACTATAGCCGCGATTAGATATATTGTTGACAAAGCTATTGATGAAAAGCTTGAGAAGATAATTAAAGAGTTGAGAGAGGCAAAGAATGAGTAAAAATTGGCTCTTTTTAAGGGGTTATTTTGATCGCAACAACAAAAAATCACTAAAAAATGATTCTGACATGTGGGTACAATTGTTTTCCAAGTTAGTCCCGGATGGCATCACAATGCCAGATAGTGCAAACGGAGCAATATGCTATGTTGATTACAAGCAGACTATGCCGCAAATGTATGAGTATTTGCCAATAATTGGAAAAGAAAAAGCAAAGATGTTAGCAAAAGAATTTGACTACGTTTTCGCCAGAGGTGGCCACAAAGAATACGAGCCAATACTGAAGAAATGTAAAAACGCATACAAAATTTATTATGGTGCAGGAGCTCGCATAGTACCCGAAAAAGATTTAGGCTACAGTCTCATATTATGCGACTCTGAGGAACAGAAAAAGAAATGCAAGAAGAAATATCCACATATAAAAAGTTCTCTTTGGATAAAACCCGCAGCAAGACATTTCAAACCTGTTGAATGTGAAAAAGAATATGATGTATGTTACGTAGCTGATTGCCATAGTAAATTTCAGGAAAAGATTAAGCGCGTAAATTGGGTGTATAAGACAGCACCGAAAGACCTTAAAATACTTCATTTGGGGAAAAGTTCTATAAAACCGCCTAAGAATGTTACTGTTAAACGAGTGCAGAGGATTGATATGCCTAAGTGGTATTCTAAGTGTAAGGTGGGAATTGTTCCTTATAAGGGGTATGACAGTTGCCCTAGAGTAATTCCGGAGATGTTGGCTTGTGGGTTACCTTTGGTTGTTATGGATAGTGTTAATTTTTGGATAAAAAAGTATTTTTTCACATCCCCTTTCAAAGGTCGCAAAATAAACAAAAATGGGTTTTGGGAAATTGTTGGTGTTTATTTAAATCCTTACAAGCACAAAATAGATTTTGTTGGCGAATTATCTGATTACTACCAAGAAAACCTCTCTCTCAAACCAGCAGCAGAACATTTAAGGAGTTTAATTAATGGATGACAGAGCATTAGGACAAATAATAACATTCTTTGAAGTGGTTAATGGCGCAAGTATGACAAGGACAAACAGGCCGCCTATGGGTGTATGGTTCTTAGAAAAAGAATCACTTATGGAATTTGTTATTAATAATAGAGTAATAACACCTATTAAAATAGGAATAACAGGCGCTCTTGATCCCAAAGCATTTGAAAAAATGTGTGAAAATTTCAGAGTGGGGTTTGAAGAAGGCAGAAAATGTAATTATATATTAAAAATAGAATCACAGACCGTATATGTTAATTTATACCAAGACAAAGGGTTTGGGAAGTTAATAATAGCACCAAAAAGAATAATAGAAACAATAAACACAAGAAGAGACATGTCTATGTCAAGGTGGGGTACTTGGAAATATAAAATGGTTTATAATAAATGGTTTGAACTTTCTATACCATATAAATTTGGAACTGTTTTAGACATGCAGATACCTAACTGGATTACAAAGGTTAAGCATATTGAAAAAGAAAACTTAAACAAAAATGATAGTTTTTTTATTGGCAAGCGCGCTGAAAATGCTTTGGAATTAATGGCATTATTAAGAAGTTGTGCTACGGTGGCAGGGATTGAAAAGTATCTATTTCTTGGATTTGGAACGTTGTTAGGTGTGGCTCGCGAAGGAGGTTTTATCCCCAATGATAGAGATTTAGACCATTGTGTGGCTGGTGAATATATAACACCACACCAAGAAGAAAAGTTTCTTCAGGAAATAGCAAGGTCAAGAACTATTGACGGGAAAACTTATTCGAAAGGGCTGTATGAAGGAAGATGCAGAAAGCCAGTACGAAGGAGAGATGAGGGACAGCGGTTTTTGTGGACATCCTGTGGACACAAAAAAGTACACGGTCAAAAAGGGGTAAAATCATGCATATGGAAATTCTTTAAGCATGAAAAATATGATTGGCACTCAAAAGGCAGGCGCTGGATTAATACAAGAAAGTTTGATTATCAATTATATGATTATAATGGAGGTGAAGATGCAATTGCAAAGGGAATACCAACAGGCTTGCTGGACCAGTTTAAAGAAATCAAATTTCATGGAGTCACAATAAACATACCCAAAAGAGTTGGTGCGTGTTTGGATGAATGGTATCCGGGTTGGGCACGACCAAAAAAAGGAGCAAGTGCAAAAAAGCATGTAATGGTTATTCCTGATTGGAAGAAGCCTAATGGGTGGAAGGTTTATTAGCACAAAACAAATAAAAGTTGACAAAATTAAGGAAATTATATATTATATATGAATAAGAGGACTATTCCAGATAAAACCGAAAGAGGGTTTCATTCATTAAAGCGGTTAAAGGAGAAAAGATTACCCGGTTCGATATGATTTCACACTAAAGGGCAAGGTGTTGTCGATCAAGTAGAGGTAAAATATAACTTAAAATAATTAACTAAAATAAACTGTTCACGTCAACGAAGGCGCTAGTTTGGGACTTAAGGTCTCAAGTTAGCGCCTTTTTTTATTTATGCCAAGACTAATACGCTGCAGAAGCAAAATAAGACACAATACAAAATTTTCTCCTGAAGAAGATATTGGGGGAATGTTAATCGTTTTTGATGGTAATAGCATATACGCAAAATGTAAGGGCTCAAACAATCACAACTGCAAGCGGTGGACAAAAATCGATGTGGATTTTCCAGGTATAAAAATAGACTTTGAAAAGGCAGCGTTAAAACAAACTGCTATGCCAAAAAAATTCAGGTTTGAAATGGCCGGCAAAGATATTCAACATGCTCCTATTGTAATAGAGGATTAATATGCCAAACATAATGAGAGCAGATTTTAGAGCAATAAAATCATCTGATTTTCAACGTGTGCAACAAATCTTCAAAGAACGTGAGGACGCACGTATATACCACCAAAGCAGCATAGACAGAGGTTTGAGGGCGTGGCGGTATTATTTTGCCCTTTCCGGGTATCAGTGGCCTGAAAAAGAGCTTGCTGTCTTGAAGGATGAGGACAGGCTACCATATCAATATGATGTTATCTCACCAAAAATTAACACTATGGCCGGTGCAATTATAACTGATATGCAGGAGCCTAATTGGGTTCCTATCGAAGGCGAAAAGACTACAACGACTGAAGCGGTCATTGATTGCTTTAGCAGCGACAAAGAATTAACTAATTGGGATCCGGTTATGGTCCAATGTGTTCTTGGTGGGCTAATCCATGAGTCGTGGATACAAATGATTGAGACCACTGAGTATAACCCTAGTGGAAATATCGGCTTAGAATATATACGAGATGGCTCGTTGATTACTGATTCGTATTGGAAAAGTAATAGTGACAAACAACTTAAAAAAGCATGGAAAAGCCAGTATTTTACCGCTGAAGGCCTTGCACATAAATATGACAAAATGAGCGACAAGATAAGGCAGGCAATTGAGCAAGAAAAAAAAGGTGTTGACGGTGCGCCTACAGATGCTGTAGAACAAAGACAAAAGTTTGCCGGAAAAGTTGGAGCTGAATATGAAGTTATAGAGGAAATGTGGCTTGAAATCATAAAAACAAAACGCTTGGTAGGCAGAAAAGAGGGTGAGTTTAAAAGGATTCCATTTCCTGTAACCGACAACCGCGAATATTTGGAATTGTTTGCCGAACAAAACGGCATTGATTGGGAGACCGTAGACGCAGAGCCTTATAATGATATTGTATATCACGCAACTGCTATTTGTCCTTCATTAGATCCGCACATAATACTCAATGATGAAAAGCCGCGAATCCAAGTTAAGAGATTGCCTATATTTCTTTTTACCACAAAAAGGCATGATGGTAAAAATAAAGGACTTGTAGAATCTATAATGGATTTGCAAACCACTCTAAACAAAAGAGTTAATTTAGAATCGGAGTTGATTGATAAAGCTAATGGGGGAATGACGATATTAAATGAAGACCTTTTCGATGGTGATACCATAAAAGAAGCTGAACTTCAAAAAAACCTTAACAATCCAAAAAAATCAATGTTTGCTCGTTTTACACCGGGGGTTCCGACCAGAGAAGAAATAACTCCAAAACAATACCCTTCACAGATTATGACACAAATTGAGTTAATGCTTAATACGTTGCTGCCTATTACAAGTGGCGTTTCTGATGCGTGGAGTTCTGAGAGTTCACAAGGTGAAAGCGGAGTCCTTTATGAGCGT
This sequence comes from PVC group bacterium, assembly GCA_024231215.1. Classification (GTDB taxonomy): domain Bacteria; phylum Omnitrophota; class Gorgyraeia; order B26-G9; family B26-G9; genus JAAEQR01. Next base: position 13,377 of record JAAEQR010000206.1, read on the forward strand.
AAAGTCCAAATGAATAAAATCGGGACTCTTATAATGGACAAAGCTGTTAAGCAATTAATTAATAATCTTGGCGAGGCCTATTATTATCAATGGCAAATAACATACGCAAAACTACCGCGAGAAATAACAAAGCGCGGCGGAAAAGAGAAAATAATTTTAAACGAGAGTTTGCCGGATGGTTCCATAAAAAACTCTGTTGAGTATACGCCTCGATGCAGGGTAATAGTTACAGAAAATTTGCAGTCTTCTACGCAACAATTAAGAAAAAGAACTATGGCAACTGAAATGCTACCACAAATTAACCCAGAAACAAACCAGCTTACATTTCAAAAGTTTTTGGGGATGTTGGTAAAAAATGTTGATGGATTGTCTGATGAAGAAAAAGATGAGTTTGAAGAGACTTTGAAACTTGAAGAAGCGGTTGCCATGACATCTAATATCAATTTAATATCACAAAATATAGCTGCAACGAGTGGCGCGAGAGTAGCAAATGAACAAAGTCAAATGATGTTGGCTAAGATGGGCAATGAGCCAGGGGCCGGACAGGTTCAAGAGCAGATTACGCCTCCAGGTGAGCAGGTTCAGGATGTGGTTACGCCACCACCTATACAGCAGCCACAAGAAGCAGCGGCGGCGACAAGCCCAGATACAGAAGAGGTAACAATTTAAAAAGGATAGAAATATGAAAAAAGTAGATTTGTTTGAGAAATTGACCAAAAAACAGATGGTTGAATATTACAAGGGCCTTCCTAAGCTTAGTGCGAACACAAAAGATAGTGGCGGCGAAGAGCTGAAAAAGCTAAAAGCAGAGAATGAAAAGCTTAAAGCCGACTATGCACGATTAACGAATATGTATAATGAGTTGGGGTCTCAGGCAGATGACAAAGAAGTTGAATCTGTTAAAGAGGTTGGGAGTTTACGATTAAGTGATATTCACGACGAAGATAAGTTAGTTGAAGAATTAAAAAAAGCTTGTGGAACAATTACAAAACTAAGAAAAAAATTGAAAAAAAGAAAAATTAAATAAATCTGAAGTGGAGTTGGAAGAATAATCATACACCCCCGGCATTGACCGGAGATTGTTTGGAAGACAACACCCCCACAAAGAAAATTTAAACGAGGCTATAGAAAGCCGGAAAGAAGGAAAGAATGGAATTTGGAAGCGAAGAAGAGAGATTGGTAGCTATTGACGAAATTGACTCAAGCAATCCAGAGGAAGAGGGGAAGCTTGATGAAATTATGAATGCAGATATTGTTGAGAAGAGAGCGGAAGAGGAAGCGGACGATCAAACCCCCGCACAATCTGAAGCTGAAACTCCAGCAGAGGAAACGCCACCAGCAGAGGAAACGCCTGCGGCGGAAACTCCAGCAGAAGAAGCGCCGGTTGATCCCAAAACTTACACAATTTCAGAAGGTGATTTGCCTGAAGGTTATAATACGCCTGGAAAAGCTTTCAAGACTTTGGGAGAACAGAAAGATCTTATTTCAAAGCAAGGCGAGAGAATTCAAAAGGACATAGAAAAGTATAGTACTCTTGAGGAAGAAAACAAAAGGCTTAGAGAACAAATAAATAAGCCTGTTGAAACACCGCAAGAACAAACGGGTTCGATTGATTCTAACAAAATAGTTGAAATAAGTGGCAAACTCAAAAAGGCCAGGGAGGAAGACCCATATTCTGTTGATGCTTTAAATCTGCAATTGGAACTTGAAAATGCACAGTTCCGGTATACGCAGCGAGTGGAGCAGGATGGCAGGAAGCAGTTTGATGAGTATAAAAATCTTCAAGAGCAAACAAAACAACAAGAAGAAAGAAATGCAGCAGTAGAAAGGGAATATAAAGACATATCTGAATTTGCAAATGAGTACAAAAATGAGTTTGAGTTGTCGAGGCCAGCGAAAGAAGTAGACCGAGACTACCAGAATTGGGCGGAAAGTGTGGCAGCGCAATATTACAAAAAAAATACTAAGGATTGGAATGAAATAGGAGTGGCTTTGAAAAATTTAGAATTAGGCTCCCCCACCTTAGTAAATAATTGTAAGTCTGCCAATGTTCCAACCGAAGCGCCTACTCAGGATGTAGCTAATTATATCAAAATATGTGAGGTAATGGCTTACAGAGAAGGTGTTAGGACAAACCAAGATGGTTCAACTTATCGATTAACAAGATATGATCCTGTATTAGGGAAAGATATACCTGATAGATTCCCAAATCTTAAAGCTGCGTTCGAAGATAGAAGGGTGAGGGGCGGCTATTATAAACAACAGGCTGCTGAAAAATTTGATGAAGGAGTTAAGGCACAGCGAGCGGCATCACAAAAAAGAGATACTAATGTACTTAGTAACGATTCAGATGCAAAAGCTGGCGGTGCACGAACTTTGGCGCAAATTGATCAAGATATAAGAAATATATCTCCCACACCCGAAAACGAAGAAAAATTAGATCAGCTTTTAGAAGAGGCAAGATCTTTTACTAAGAGCGCTCAAGGAAGCGTCAAATAATTATTAATTGAGGATATTATGGGAGTATTAAATACACCCCCGCAGTTAGCAAACGCTAGTTTGATTGCGGGATTTGATAAGAAATTGCAGATGAAATCTTCTCTACTGGATATATATGAGAATTCTTCTGGTATGTATGTTATGGAGAATAAGAAAATACCAAATGCAATAAGAATGATGGTTGACCAGAAAGTGGCAGATAAAAATAATATAACCATTACCTTTACAGGTGAATTGCAAGGGTTAGGTATATATGACCTAACCAGGGCACGAGGGTTGGAAAGGTATCCGATAACAAAGTCTGTTACAGTATATAGAAATATTGTCAGGAAAGTTGTTGGTGAGCCTGGGTATGGCCCTGATGAGCTTGACGCAAAACCTTATGGTCTGTATGAACAGTGGATAGACCAGTTAGGTGAATGGAACAGGCAGCATCACGGCTTAAGTCTTAGACAGTGTGTTTTGGAGCAATATGGCGAGTCTTTGCAATATGGAAGAACGGCAGCTTTTTGCCCACGCAATTGGACACCTAATATTTTGGTTGCAGGCCGCTCGCTGAGAAATATGCAAGTACCTTACCAAACTAATAGGGCTACCTATACAACTAATATTGTTAATGCTATTTTTGCAAGTGGCGCAAACAGCCTAACTCCATTAGTTACTCAAACTCTAAATATGCCAAACCTATCCAACGCACAAAACGCATGTTTGGGTATGCGAATAGAGAAACTTTCAATTCCTGGCTTTAGTGCCGGTGGTTGGATTTTAACTATGAGTGAGCTGCAGGCGACCTATTTAACTGATCCGGTTTGGAGCACTCGGAATTTAGGAAGTCAGTACATGCAGTTTAACGACTTAAATGAAAAAGTTCAGAACTGGTATGGCGTAATGGGCCGATACAAGGATTTTCTCTTGGTTCAAGATATTCTTCAGCCTACGTTGATCATATCTGGAACTTCTGCTCCCTGGGGTATGACGGCAGGTTATATGTATCCTGGCACTGATGACGACAGGGAGAGAGACGATGATGACACCAGAGATACGGCAAATATCTTAGGAAAAGCAGCCGTTATTGATTGGAACCCTCAGAAACTGCATCACATTAGTGATGACGACGATTATAAAATTACTCTGGGTCACGGAACGTCTCTTGTAGAGGGTGTTTCGCAGCCTATTTACGATGATGAGGCGCCGCGTTTTGGTTCTCATGAGCAATACACGTCTGCTGTAATGATTTGTGGATTGCCGGATTATGTTTGATGTTTTGTTGGGGAGGGCTCGCCTCCCCTTTATTAACCTAAAAGGAAGGTATTAAAAATGAGTGTTAGCTATGGAAATGAAGCAGATGCAAAGTTTGAGAAAAGACAAAAAACTGCAATAAGAAGGAAAAGGAAGCATGTTAAATTGATTTTAGCGCCACATCAATCAGCAATGAAAAGGATAGCAGGCATTGAGTCTTTAAATGCTTTTGAGCGCTATGATAGAAAATCCAGCCAAAACACATGGGAATTTACAGAGACGGGGGCGGGACAAATCAGATGGGAAATAGACGAAAACGAAGAATATTCGACTTGGATACTATATAGTGAAAACAATAAAATGTTCCTTGCATCTCATTATTTGGCCAATATGTGGATAATTGACGATCCTGTGATAGATAGGGAAATAAAAAAGCTTCATGAAAAAATGGCAAAAGGGATTAAGATAAAACAGGAATGTAGCTCAAGTTTGTTAGCTGAAATCAATGAGTTGACCGACGAATTAAAAGACAATGTCTCCGATAGAGAGGCGGCCCGAATACGCGCAAAGCTTTTGAGGCTAACAACCGAATTTCAAAAAGAGTGCGAGGGTGATGTCGTCGCCAAACCCTCAGATAGGTTGGGGTTTTTAAAGAGGCAGCTTAAAAGAGGTGGTTTATCCGAAACAAAAAGAACGGAATATGAGAGAGAGCTATCTCAACTAATTAATAAAAACGACAAAAAACCAGAAGAAAGCATTGTAACGGTAGAATGAATACATATGAGTTTTTGAATTTATTAGAGCTTAATACAGATGCAAATGGAATGCCTCGTGATGGGGATAATTCGTTGTTGTTTTTTACTAATCAGGCAATATCTTTATTAGGCCATTCACCAACACAACAAAATATAGTTTTTGACGAAAATACTGGCCGCCTTCCTTTGTTAGCTACAAGGGAAGGCGTGTTTAGGTATGAAGCTCCAAATAATTATTGGAGAATAGAAGGGGTGCTGGTTGAATTTGGGGTACAGTGGAGCTTAGACAGTAGCGCTTTACCGACAACTGATTATGGAATATACACAAGAACCGGTGATGAAAACAAGGTAAAATATGTTACTATAGCTGGTGTAAAATATATAAGAATTCCATATATACGCTCACATAATGCAGGTGACAATAGTAATGCTTATATTGTTTTTACTATTGATCCGGGAACGACAGAAGAGATATACAGGTGGTTGGCTTACGAAATACCAACGGATGTATTATCAGATTCTATTCCATTGCCTATTGCACCGCCATATGATATGAGATTTCTGTTTCCTGCGACATTAGAATTGATACGAGGTTCTAAGTCTGGTGATATTTCAAAAGCTATAGAATATATAACAGAAAGATTAAGTGTAAAATATAATAGAGAATTAAATAAAGGAGAACAGGGCGAGGACTCTGACACAGTTGATAGAGGGTTTTAATGCGGAAATTGTTGTGTCCCACTACAGACCAGACAGACAAAGTCGCCCAGGATGATAGGGTTGAGTATTTTGCTCATGGTATAATTAAAGATGCGCCAGCATCTAAAATACCAAAAGGCGCGCTGTCAGATGGTTTTAATATTAGTACTTATCCCTCAGAAATAATAGGTCGCACTGGATCAGAGTTATATACCACAGAAGAAATTCCAGCAATACCAAGCTATACAGGAATAACAGCTTACAAAATCGGCAATAGAATTATTGCAATGACTCCAATCTTTTTGCGGTTGCATGTGTCTAATTACTTTGTCTGGCCTGTTGATGAAGATAATTTCGAACATGATGAAATAATACAATATGTTTCCACAACTGAAGTAGTTACGAAATTGTCTGGTGACAGAGAATTAACTCCATTTTGTTACATTAGAGGAAAAAACAATCAATTTGGGTTTCACAAGCAACGAAAAAAATGGGTGCGACAATTTTGGCGGAAATATTATTATTCTGACATAGATATGGATGATTTTGAAGAGTCTATAATAATATCAAGAGATGTTCCAGCTAATTCCAAAAGTCATTATCAAGATTTAGATGATAATGCAGCGGCTTCATTTAATAGCAATGGAATATTTAAGATTAGTTTCAAAGAAAGCCCATCCATAGCATATAAAATTAATTGCCCTGTGCCAAACACACCTATAGCACCAAAGCCAAAAACAGGAAACAGTGAGCACTCTTATAGGTATTGGTATTCAGCGGCTATATTAAGCGGAAACGACGTATTAAGGTCAAGGCTGGATAAAATAAAGATAGAAAGTGAAACCGGAACCAATGATGAGGACCTGGAAACAACTGATGCAGGATTAGATGAGTTATGGACAAATAATGTCATTTCAACCTCTAACCCCAATGTTGTTGGTCCGCTATGGGTGCCTATTGTGCCTAATACTGATCCCCAGGAATACCAGTGGCATTATTCACACTATCCAATTTATCGTACTTTAGATATTCAAGGACGTTTAGAAGATCCTTATTACCGGGAATACAATGACCCAAATAGAGCGGTTTGGGCGCATGATTTAAGAATATCGGGGGCCTTTTATGCATATAAAACAAGAGGGTTAATAATAGCTGAGGTTGGTTTTTTTGAGATTGCTGATGTAGGTAGTACAATAGAAGACGAAGAAGGCAATAGAGATGAAATACTTGAATACATTAGCTCAAGAGTAGTAAGATATATGGATGTGGGGGAATACGACTACTTAGAAGAATCGCCTTTAATGGCGTACGCTATTGGAAATGGTAGGGTTATAAGGGCAAGCCAATCCGGTAATTTGGTTACACGTACAAATGGTGATACTTTTACAAGTGCAGACGTAAGAAAAACCCTTCAATGGGCTAATGGCTATAGAAATTATATAGTTGAAATAATTTCTGGAAATGTGGTTAGAGTTAGTGATGAAGTAGATAAAGAAACACAAGGCGTGACACTTGACCCACGTTATAGATATTTTAATGATACAGTTACAGACGATCAGTTAAAATCAAGATTGCCGTACCCTACCCTTCTTTTAAATCATAGATTTTGGCAGCCTCTGCCTAATTGTAATATAGGCGTTGTCTCAGACGGGTTTATGACGGTAGCAATTCGAAACCAAAACATATATTATTATAGCCAGATATCCCAGGGTCTGGAATATACGGTAGGGTTTTACCATCCAACAATTCAACTATCACGAACAATAAAAGATGATATTCAACTGTTATGGGTTTTCCCAAATAATATAGTTGTATGGACATCAAACAAAACATATGCTATTCAAACTAATCAAGCGGACATAGTAGCGGTTCCTCACATAGGTGAAGCGGTGGCGACATTGCCAGGGGCACAAACTCTTGACGGAGACAAAGGGTGTTTCGATTGGGGGAGTGTGCAAGACATTGGTAATGGTGAAGTTGTGTTGTTGACTTCAGAACCTGGATTAGTTGGAATAAGAATATTTAATGGTGTAACTTATGGTAATAACAGAGCTTATATAGATGAGTTGGGAATGGGTAGATTGTCGAGATTATTAAACAGCATTCAGCATGCAACCACTGCTATATATAACGCTCATGACGGATATTTGGTATGGGGGTATAGAGAAGATGATTGACATTGAAATGTTTTTAGGAAATGCAACGGCAACACCTAGAGAGGGTGGTGCACCATTGGAAGTGCAGTTTGCGCCTGGAAACCCATATGATGTTATAATTGAAAAGACCAATGGTACTGAGTATATGATAGTAGAAAAAAGTGATTCAGATTATATAATAGTAGAAGGAAGGTAGTGTATGTCAGCAAATGAAATTGATATTCCTGTTGTTAGAAGGCATTTTTCAAACAGGGCAACTGGAGAAGCAGAAATTGAAGCAGGAATAAACGGGACCGTATATAGGCAACAATGGATATATGCTGAAGATGACGATTATTTAGACATATTACGTTCCAATGGAAGCTGGAGAAGGATAGCGCCACATGCAGTATTAAGACCCGGCGGAACTGTTAGCGAGGTGCTTATTGCTGACGTGAATGATAATATAGGAATAAACACAACGCCAGATACTGAATGGGACCCTACAGCAAATGTAATACAGTTTGAGGAAGGCACCGGGGCTTATGCTGGTTCAGTAACTTCTATTAATGGCTCCATGTACTTGTGTCACAATTTGAGATATGACGACACAGATAACAGATGGGAGCGGGGAGGCAATTCATGGGCTAACATGGTAATGATGACGGCTTCTAACGTCCAATTGTATGCGTTTGCAACTGGTGCTGCCGATAGTTTAGCAGACACAGCGGCCACTTCAACTAATGCACTAACTGTTTCTTCGGGTATTGGTACGTTTGTTAATCATAACGAAGGCGACCATAATTTCTCAGTTAATTACAACGGAGGAGGGGGAACACCTGCGTTTTATGTTGATGGTGGTACAGCTAATATAGGTATTAGAGATTTTCCAGATGCTGAATGGGACCCAAGCGCTTATGTAATACAATTTGGTGAAGGTGCCGGGACATATGGCGGGTCATTGGTTAGTATAAACGGCTCCATGTATTTGTCCCAAAACCTACGATACGATGACACAGATAACCGGTGGGAGCGGGGAGGCAATTCATGGGCTAACATGGTAATGATGACGGCTTCTAATATACAACTGTATGCGTTTGCAACTGGTGCTGCCGACAGTGCGGCGGACACAGCGGCTGTTACAACAAATTCATTAACCGTTTCTTCTGCTGTCGGTACGTTAATAAATAGCAATGCAGGAGACCATGATTTCTCAGTTAATTATAGTGGTGGCTCTGTGCCTTCTATTTTTGTAGAGGGTAGCACCGGGCTTGTTGGTAGTTTGACAGTAACACCATTTCTAGCCGTGGGTGGTGCTACCGGTGATTTTTATAGTGCTGGTGTCACATATGGAATGCATCTAAAAAGTGATACTGATGTTGGTGATCAGATTTATATGATTTTGGAGGGTGTTGGAGATGCTGCAAACGGAGCATCTGGTTTAAACGGGTGCCACTTGGTTTTTGCTACAAGAAATGGTGCCGCAAACCTGAAAATGTGTGAGTGGGTGTCAGGCGGTGGTTTGAGTATTTTCAGAGCATTAAATGATGATACGACAGTAAAGACGGCTGACATACTTGTTCTTGACTATGATGCTGGAAACGTAGGAATCGGAACACAAACCATTCAAGCGGCCTGTGTAAATAATTTAGCAATAAAAGAAGGGACGGCACCCGGCGGGGCTACTGCTGACCAAGGTTATATATGGGCACAGGATGACGGCGGAACCGCTGAAGTGTATGTGCAAGATGGAGCTGGAAACCAGCTTAAAATTAGTCCCCATAGTCAAGTAGGCGAGTGGGAATTTCAATGCAAAAACGTAAAAACAGGAAGAGTATTAAATATACAAATGGAACAACTGGTTAAATTTTTAGACAAGAAATTTGGAACGAAGTTTTTAACTGAATCACAACCTTTATAAACCCAATAGGAGGGAATAATGAAAGACTCTAAGAGCAACAAAGCAAGTTTTGCAAAAAGCAAAGTAGCAGGTCAAAAGCCAGTAACACCAGCGCAAAAAGGTACGATTGATTTATCGACAATTACGGATATAGACAAAATCAAGTCTATGATATTAGACATACTTGATCAAGTAAAATTGCTACAGCAACAAGAACAAATGCTTAGAAATAGGGCTGTACAATTGATGGGAAAATAAATGGATTTTAAATGTCATTGGTATTTTGGGGATGGAGAAGAAAGTACTGAGTATTCGCCTGTACATGTATATAAAATGGCAGGCGAGTACGATGTGTTACTTATTAGAACATTTACCAATGACCTTGTGGCGAGAAGTACATTTGTAATTTATGTGTATGCGTGGCAAGTGGGCTTAAGTCCCACTTATACTAATAAATGCATAAGGGATGCAATAAAGCTTATGCAGGGTACAAGTATGTGTGAATGGGGCAACCGGCATTGGTTATGGCCTGAAGCGCAAGTGGGTGCATGTAACGGATACAGAAAAAACAATGAAGTAGTATCTATTGTATTAGACACTTATTCGGGAAAGCATTACAGAATAGGCCAGCGAGACCAGTGGCAAGACAGGTTGGACAACCTAGGATATACAAAAGGTGGATTTGAAATACCTTGCAGATGGAAGATGCATGAATATACTGCACCACCTGGAGAGTATCAGGACGTAAGACAGGTTGAGGCTCATGCTTATTTAAGGCCGTTTTGGGAAGAAGACCGAGAAAAAGAAGGGCATAATCCAGAAACAGGGTATAGAGTTGATTTTAAGCTAACAGCGAGGATGTATAAAGACGGCAACTTGGATATGGAAACAGAAACAAAAGATGTGCCTATGTTAGCTGATATAACCTACCCAAAAGAAATTGTAGGACCCAGGATTCAAGCTGAGTTTGAAACAAGCACATCAAGTTTTAGGTGTGTAGGTGTTCAACAGCAGATTGAAAGCAGGGACAAAAAAAGAGGGCCATTATTAAACACTAAAAATGAAACAATATGGGCAAGAGAGTTTTCAAGACTTAATTTTTGGTTGTCGAGAAATAGTGTAAATCCATTAATTAACAGAGCAAATGCAATAGAGGTTGCTGGCTCATTTAATAGTTTGATAACGGGTGCTGATAGTGTCTCTGATTCTGCGTTATTGTTTGGGGCTAATGATGGGCTGTCTATAAACTTTGATGCAATTAACAACAACCATGTGTTGAGTTGGTGGAGTAGTCGAATTACTGTTGATTCTGTTGTTTGGAATTTTGGCACTGGACATACCATATCCTTAGTTTTTGGTAACGGATATGAGTTGGTTTTGAACAATGGCAGTGAATCAACTACAATTCCACTAGAGTATGACGGCAGAGATTGGATTTTAATAGCTATAAAAATGTATAGTGATAGCGTAAGGGTTTACGCAAACAAAGAAGATTATGGAATAAAAAATATAAATTTTAGAAACTACAGTGGCTTAACAAGAATAATGAATAATACAGCAGGTGGGTTATTTGATGTGAGAAGAACCTCAAGAGATGTATCAAAAGAGGCATTGAATTACTACTATGATTGTGTTGCAAGAGATAATGGTGTAACCGGTTTTTTACCGACTATGAGATAATATGTATAGATCAGAATTACAAGTACAAAACACGCCCAGGCTACCTGATCCTAATATGATCGAGAGGCAAGGTGATTTATACAAAACTATTCGAGAAATTGCTACAGCTACCAAACAATTGTGGCGCTCAAAAACTAATATTGATAATAGGCTAAAAGTACTTGAAGAAGTCGGTAAGCGGCACTGGTTTCACAATATTGAAATTTACAACGACAACAAAAGCCTTATTCTTCCGGTAACATTTCAGCAAGACGGCGATGGTGATACCGGTATGTGTATGACGGTTAAGGATACACTATCTTTTGGGCTTGGCATAGACCAAAGCAATGAAGTGTTTAAGATTTCCCCTGAGTGTCCGCTAACAGATGATTATTATTTTGCGATGAATTCGAATGGTCAAATAAGAGTAAATGAAGGTGTTTACATAGATGATTTTTCAGATGATGATACCTTTGCAGATTTAAGCGCAACGGCATTAGTGACCGAAAGAGCTATTGGGGCTTATGTGGCAGCGGTTACTTATTGGGATAGGAATGCGGTTTTAGGCTATCTTTATCCGAGAACAATAACGGACAGTGTAGGGATTGGAACTATACAAGAGCCAGAATCGATGTTGCAGGTTGTAGGTGACATTACGCAGCCAACCGGCCAGAGCATTATTAGGCAAGTGCTACCGGGAAGTAAGCAAGTTTTTGCCGGAAACAATGGGTTTGGTCAGGGGCTTTTGGCGAGAAATATATGGATGACACCTGTAACAGATTCTTATACTTGTGGAAACGACACATTGTCCGGCGGTTGTTTTGATGGTGAACATATTTGGATGGCCCCTTCTGATTCTGTCAATATTTTAAGGGTAAACCCGGCAGATGGATCTATAACAGAATATGTACACGGAAAAGGTGTCTTAGCATTTAATGGCGCTGTTTGGGATGGCACCTATGTTTGGTTTGTCCCTTTTAACTCTGATGACATTATAAGGTTAGACCCAAACAATCCCGCCGCATTTGATAGCTACGCACACGGAAAAGGAAACGCAGCTTTTTTTGGAGGCACGTTTGATGGTACACATGTATGGATGGCACCTGTAGACTCTACCGATATTATAAGAGTTACTCCAGCAACTGGAGCAATTACTTCGTATGCACACACTTATGGGGGCGATGCTTTTAGGGGCGCGGTATGGGATGGCGTTATGATTTGGCTTATCCCAAATGATTCAGCAGATATTGTTGGGTTTGAACCTGCAACACCAGCCAACAGGACTGAATATGCACATGGTTATGGTGCTAATAGTGTATTTGCTGGAGGTGTTTTTGATGGAGTTGATTTATGGTTAATTCCTCGTGAATCAGATTATATAGTGCAGTTTGATGTGACGAATGTAGCTGTTTTGAATGCGTATGCACATGGCTATGGTGCAAATGCCTTTTCCGGCGGATGTTTTGACGGTGAACATATTTGGTTGTCGCCACACACTGCAACTGATTATGTTAAGGTTAATCCATTAAATGGTGATATAACAGGCTATGCACATGGAAAGGGAGCGGTTGCTTTTTATGGCGCTATTTGGGACGGCACATATGTTTGGTTTGTACCTTATCAATCTGCAGATATTGTAAGGCTAAGGCCACAGGAATTTGGAAGGGACTCAATTTACACAGGCGATACTCTTAATGTGGGTGGAACCGGATACTTTGCAACTGATTTAGGAGTGGGGACTATAGCACCTGTTTCATTGCTTGAAATCTGGGATGACGATGCACACCCGATATTAAGCATAACCGCAGACCATGCAAACGCATATGACCCACAGATACAGTTTCGCACGGATACTCCAGACACGGTTAAATTTTCTATAGGTGTTGATGCTGCTGATGATAGCCTTAAGATATTCTCCGGTACTGGAATTGGCGGCACAGATGAGGTTGTGATTGACACAGTTGGAAGATTATCTGTAACAACACAGACAGCGGGTTATCCTCCTATAAAAGCGGTTCGGGAAACATCTGATGTTACTGGGGCACGAGGACTTGTGCAATTTATGAATCGAACAGACCAAAATATGATTGATGGTTATGGTGCTAGAATTGACTTCGGGATTGAGGATAATACCTCTGGTGAGTTTAATATTGGACACATAGGAGTAGCAAGGGAGGGGCATGACCGTTCGGGAAAAATGATAATTTGGTCAGAAAATGCAGGTGTTGAAAATGTTGGTTGGTGTTTAACGCCAGTTAATTACGCGGGTATCAACACGGCGAACCCTGTGTCTATACTTGAGTTGTGGCATGACAGCGAGCACCCGATATTAAGTATAACGGCTGACCATGCATCAAACTTCGATCCACAGATACAGTTTCGCACTGATACGCCTGACACAGTCAAATTTTCAATGGGAGTTGATGCAGCCAATGACTTTTTTAAGATTTACTCTGGTACTGGTGTTGGTGGAACCACCGAATTCGTTATTGATACAACTGGACAATTAGCATTAGGAATAGGAGTTCCAACAACTAATTTTCACATATACGAAAGCAATGTAGAAACTGAGCCAGCATTTAGAATAGAGCAGGGCGGTGCAGGAGATGCAAGTATTGAATTTGACACTCCTGGAGATGAAGCCGCTTTAAAATATGTAATAGGAATAGATGATAGCGCAGAAGTTTTTAAGATATCCGCAAATGTGGATGCTTTAGGTGCTGAGACTTCATTTTGTATGGACATTGCGGGGCGTGTGGGGTTAGGAGTGATTCCTTCTGCTGATGTGTTAGAGGTAAATGGAAATATCGCACATATAGCAGACAATCAATACAATTACTTTGGTGCTGATAATGATGCGCGCATTACTTATGATGGCACTGACTTGATTATTGACCCGGATATAGTTGGTAGTGGAATAGTTAGGATAGGTGCTACAGGTGACAATAGATTACACGCTAGGTTTCTTGGTTTAGGTACAGTGCCTGCAACATATGTTTTTGTAAGAATATTAGATGCCGCGGTAGTTACAAACGCCTCCGTTTTTGGTGTTCGCTCAACCATAACAAAGACAGCGGGGGCAACAAATGCAGGTGATAAAATGTATGGGTACGATAACCAAATAATATTAAACCAAGCTGGCGGAGTTGTTGGCTCTATATATGGAGCGCGAAATTTTCCTCAATTACTAGATGGAACAACCAATAATATGTGGGGTGCCGATTACCAATTGACAGTAAACGGAACTGTTAATACATCAATATTTGGTGTGCGAGCTTTTCTCAACATAAATGCCCCGGCAACGGTAAATGATTGCTACGCTTTATATGCTTATGCAGATAATGATGCAGGCACGAGAAACGGAACCACATATATGGTATACCTAAATGAAAATAGCAATGTAGATTATGGGATATACCAAAGTGGCACAGCAATAAATTTTTTTGGTGGTGCAATACAAATTGATTCAGACACAAACGGTCTTATTCTGGGCGCATCACAAGATGTCAGCGCCGTGTTTAATGGCACTGACATGGTTCTTGATTATGATTTACTCAATGCCGGAACTACTGATTTTAGAATACAAGAAGATGGTGTTGACATGTTTGTTATCACCACAGGCGGAGTAGTGTCCACCAATACCAATATTAATTGCGGTGGCATGGTTCGCATGAATAACATTTGGCATGCATACGGAGGTTTTGAGGATGAGGCTGAAACAATTGCTTGTGGTGTTGGTGATTGGAATCATATTACTAATGGTGCAAATGATTTATGGAATTTAGATGAAGCCGATAATATAACGGAGGTAGCAGATGTATTTACACTTGTGGACACCGGTGATTACAATGGCGTATTATCTTTAAGTATATCAGCCTTAAATGGTAAAGATTTTCATGTAAGGGTTTACAACAATACACAGGCAAGGGTTGAAGGTAGACCGATTGGGATATCTACAACAGGCGCAAACAATGAAATGAATATATGTGTACCTATTTATATAGAGGGTACGGCTGGAGATGCTATACAGTTTGAGATAATGAGCGCGGATGGCACTGATCCGGTAGTAGATGACGCAATATTTTGGTTGGCTTATTTACATGACTAAAGGAATAAAATGTCAAAAAGATATGATTTGGACAGAATAGATAAATTGTTTGGTAGAATAATATTTAATCATGATGAAATTGATGAAGATGGAAATGTAGTATACTATATAATTAGAGTGGTGTTTTTCGGCCACGCGGTTAATGGAGGAGCTAAAAAAGATGGCGTTGCGGGGATAAATGATGGTTCACCAAGTACCGTAAAATTCACAGGCAAACAAATATACCAAAGGCTAAAACAAATTATGCCGCTGTCAGTTGCAAACTTATTAAAAGAATTGTATTTGGATTTAATTGATGATGATATAAGCGAAGAATAATTACAAAAAGGAGGCATTAAATGCCATCAGCAAGAAGAAGTGTAAGGATTACAGATGATTGGATGGGAGCTAATAAAACAGGGACATTTAATGTCGCGCCCCTTCCAAAGGGTGGTAGGGTTTCTCATAACAAAGAAAATTTCATACCGCAATTTGTATTAATTAGCAGGGCAACAGGTGGGGGAAATTACGCAGAAATAGATGGTGTGTTGTTTGGTGAAAACGAAACAGATTACAGGGTGTACAGGCTTGCGGTAGGTGTAATACACGAAATTGGTTTTAGAGCAATTAGAATACAAAATACAAGCGGAAGAGAAATAACGATATTCGAATAAAGGACGATAAAAAATGGCTAATTTTGACTGGCTAAAAGAGAAGAAAAGACAGGCAAAACAACAAAAATTGCAGCAGCAACCACAACATAGTTTTGGTGCACCGGTTGGGGCACGCTATGGTAATGATACCGGTTATGGAAATGATGGTAGATTACAAACAAATATGCCTGTTATGATGGTTCGGACACAGCAAGGGCCTAGAATGATTCATGAGGGTGAGCAGTTTAGGCCCGGTGCTAATGGTGGCGTGAATGTTATACCTCAACAGCAGTTATTGGCAGAGGAAAGACAACACAATATACCAGGGTTTCAGACCGGTGGAAATTTTATTCCTCCAGGAGGTGGGCGTGACACCTTTGATCTTAATAAGCAACAAAAAACGCCATTGATAGGGCGCCCTGATGATGTTAATCAGAATAAAACGCAGTTGATTGGAAGGCCGGATGACATTACAAGGCCAACACAACCACCCGTAGTTGGTGGCCCATCACAAAGAGTGAATCAAGCAATTAGGCCAAATTTAGTACAGCCAAATATTCAGAACATAACAGGCCCAGGGCAAAAAACGCAACCAGGAATTACAGCACCTAATATTATTGACCCAATGACCGGGCAAACAATTAAAAAGGCGGGACAGGCCAGCTTTGGAACAACAACGCCTCCAGGGGCAAGAAGAGCGGAGTTTCAATCCGTGCAACCGGAAGCAAGAAAAACAGAATTCCAATCTGTACAACCTGAGGCAAGGAAAGGCGAATTTGAATTCACTCCATTTGTTCCACCAGGAGCACGGAGAGGCGAGTTTGAATCTACTCCATTTGTGCCACCAGAAGAGCAGCCTGAGCAGGTGTCTCCTGTAACTCCTACACCAGACGAAAGCCAGTTCAGCGATTCAGTAAAATTTGCTTTAGCAGAATTAAGAAGGTTGTATGAAGGGGGAAGCCCCGCACAAAGAGCAGCATATGAGAAAAGAATAAATGATTTGAAGGCTACACAAGCAACGGGCAGAAGAGTGGCCGCACAACAAGCCGCACAAGCGGGAATAGGCGGTGTTGAAGCATATACAAGAGAATTAGTAGCTGCAAGAGATGCGGGGTCACAATTAGCTGAGGCAACCGCCCAAATGGGTATTGCTGATATGCAGGTAAGAGAAAACGCATTACAGACTATGGCACAAATTGGATTGCAAGGGCAACAAATAGAACAGGCCGCTGACCAATGGCAGCAGCAATTTGATTTTGCAAAACAAAAATACGGTGATGTAGAAGGCCAGAGAATATTTGCTGATATAAATGCTGGTATGACATTTGACCAAATACAAGCAAAATATCCGAATGTGACACAAGAAGATTATGAGAGCATGCAGAATGCTACACCAAATAGCCAATGGGAAAGAGCTTTCGGGCTTTCCAAAGAGCAATGGGAAAAACAATTCGGCCTCTCTAAGGAACAGTGGGAAAAGCAATTTGGTTTTGGAAAAGAACAATTTGAGAAAACCCTTGAACTTCAAAGGGATAAGTTTGGCCTTAGCAAAGAGCAGTGGGAGGAAGCTAAGAAAAACTATGACTTTGATAAAAAGCTTAGTGCAATCAATACTCTTATGGCTCAGGGTGGTAAAGAGAATATTAAAGAGGCGTCTAAGCTGTTTAAGGACATGTTTGGCCAGGACATTGACTTCAGCAATGCAATAAACGAAGGGAATGTACAGAATTTCAATGATGGCATGGCGCAAATGAGTAGCTATCTTGCCTCCGGTATGGACTGGAAGACAGCTAAGAAGGCTATGGAGCAAGATGGTACATTTGAAAAGCTTGGTATGTTGAAATCCGACATCAAGAAAATGTACCAGGGTATGGAATTACAATCTAATCCTATTTACCAAGCAGATAAAATGTATCAGGACCTTGTTGATAATGGCTTTATGACCGAGAAAGAAAAAGAAGGCGCTATGGATGTAATAATGTTTATGACGAACAATCCAGAAGGTTTAGATGTTGGTGATAAATATGTTGTTAAGGATGAAAACGGAAAAGTCCAGGGTGTTTTTGAAACTGAAGATGAAGCCAATGCACTGACAAAAAAGAACAAAAAATGGGGTACGGAGTTCATGGAAGGCTATATTCAGTTAGCTGATCCGGGGACTGGTACTACTGGTGATACAGGGACTACCGGGGGTGGTCAAGTAGATGAAAACCAGCAATATGCAGCCTTTGAAGGCGAGTTGCCTGACCCGGATCTAATCGGGGTAGTAACACAAGCCGCATGGGTTGCAGCAGGTAAGCCCAAAACTTGGAAAGAATTTCAGAGCGCTAATATTTTGGGTAACATAGATAGCCTTCTAGATAAAGATGGAAATGTAATCACAAAAGAAAGCATTGATAAAGTTTTTGATGCTATTCAGATGCAAAACACCCAGGCAATAAATAACTTTAAAATGGATAGTAAATTTGAAAGCACTATAGAAGATATTGAAGTTAACAACGAAAGAATAGAAGGTGATGAAGCAAAAAAAATACGAAAAAAACTTCAAAAAAACGTAGGGAAAATATTTCATTTTCCAGGAAACGAATACAATCCAGAGGGTGACTATGTAATAAAAGATGTTGTCAAAAGAGTTGTAAAAAAACAAGGTGGCGGCACATACACCTATACAATTGTTGAGGCAATGAATGTAGACACGAGAAAGATTGAAAAAATAGGCTTACCAGTAGAATATTAAGGAGGTTTGAATGGGTACAATAATAGCTGCAATAATAGCAGGGGCGGTAATGATTGGTACCACAGTTGCAGGCGCAAAGGCACAAAAGGATTTGACTGAAGATGCAAACCAGAAGTCCTTGAGAATGTGGGAGCAACAAAGGGCGGATGAAAAAAAGATTAGAGAAGAAAAGGCTAGTTTGGCGAGATGGGACAAAAGGTTTGGGCAACAGCAATTTAGCTTTCAAAAAGAAGAGGCTAAAAAGAATCGCGCTGAACGAAAAGAAGCATCAGATTATCAAAAAAGACAGCAGCAATTTGCTACGAGTTTAGGTATATTAAACTCAAATCAGCAAGCAAAGAACACATTTTTCAATATTTGGAATAGAAGGGCAGGGAAATAATGCCACAAATACCAACGTTGCGAGTGCCTGATATAGGCGGCGCAATACAAAGAAGTGGGCAAATAGCAGGCAATGTCATTAGTTCGATACCGGGACTGAAACAACAGGCCGATGAACAAGAAAGGCAAAGGTCTTTGTTTGAGCAGGCAGCAAATGCGGCAAAACAGGACTGGCGACAAATGGAAACAGCTTACAAAGGAATTAAGGAGACCCTAACAGAACAATTGCAGCCATTGGTAGACCAAGGTTTAATGTCTGAGGAGGAAAGAGAGACAAGCTTAAAAAGGTTTCGGATGCCGTTAAGCGCTGACCAGAAAGACCCTGTTAAATATATGACCGAGTTAAATAGTGTAGTAAAAGAAATATCAGCAGATGCAAGTAGCCGAATAGAAAAAGGAAAACAGCAAAAGTCTCAGGGTCAGGCGAGTGAGTTTGTGGAAAGCAGAATTGCGGGAAGCCGAAGGAGGCCGGTTGTGGAACCAGTCGGCCCAGAGCAAGAAACCGGGAGGGGTTTTACTGAGCAAGATATACAATCTACGGGGTTTATGCGACCAGCAGTACCACCGGCACAATTCCAAGAGGATCTCACAGGAGGCACCCCAGAAGAGTTTACCCCTGGGCAACAAAAAATGGTAGCAGAAAGCCCGAAAACCCTTTCTTTGCCTACAAGGCTTGAAGACCAAAAAAGAAAAATGGAAGAAAGAAAACAAACAGATTTAGAGCGACATAGAAGAGTGATGGAGGGCAAAGGATATAGTGCCGACACAATGAAACAAAGCACTGCAAAATTTAAGATATTATTGGATGGCCGCGAAGACTCATCCGGCAAAGAAATACAATTGACTGACAAAAAACGGTCGGCGTTATCATTGTTAAACCGTGTACAAAAAGGCGAACAACTAAAGGAGCAAGAAATAGCTAAGGCAGAATTCTACGGAATAGACACACAATCTGCTTTAGAAGGTGGCCAAGAACTTGCGGTACAACTTAAAAATGTTATAAAGAAAATAGATGCGCAAATAAAAGCGCAGAACAAAATAAGCAAAGACATAGAAAATACTATTGTTGAAATTGCCGATGATCCAAACATTGATTTACCTAACGCATTAATTCAAGGCCAGAAAACCGTATTTCCTGATCAACCGGAAAGGCAATTGTCTAGGCCTCCGGCTTTGGGTGGTACTGCTCAAATAGGAAAAGGAGTTGCACCAGCGGTTGAAGCGCCAGGAGCAGCGACTGCACCAACAAGAGAAGAAATTATAAAAATATTAGAAGAAAAGGGTTTGAGTGCGCAGGAAATAAACGAGTATCTTTTTTATCGAGGCATGAAAGGCGGGGTAAGATAAATGCCTACTATGCAAGAAAAGTTTGCAGATATTGATGCATTGTTTGGTTTTGAGCCGCCAAAAACGACTAGTAAATTTGAGGAACTTGACAATTTCCTTGGGTTGCCACCAGTTGAGCAAGCGCCATCAAAAGTTATTGAGCCAGAAAAAGTAAGACGCTTTAAGGAATTTGATCATGAATTTGGGTTAGAGCCTGTTAAGGAACCTGATGCAATTGATACGCTACCTGTACCACAAGTACAAGCCCCACAATTTCAACCAGAAGTCTCCACGACAACAGCGGTGGATGTTGGAGGCCCACAAGGTGAGTTGTTGCCAGAATTTGCACCCGCAAGGGCGTTGGGCAAAGGCGTTACTTTGGAGCCTGGAAAAACAACAGAAGAAATACCGACACGGGCACCTATTCCAAGCACACCGCTGGCTGGAACTGCTGTAGGCGTAGCTGAAAGCATTCCATTTATAGGTCCCGAAGGTGCGGACGTAGAACAAATAAAGGAAGAGCAGGCTGGGTCAGTAGTTGCAGGCCAAATATTAGGTACAACAGCACAGGCACTAGCTGGTGGAGCTGGCGTTGCAAAGGTGCTTGCAAAAACAGCCGTTAAAAAGTCTCCTATACTTATGAGTGCACTTTCAAGAGTAATTCCAGCAACAACGTTAAGAGGCGCACAATCTGTTGACGAAATATCAAAAGGCAAAACAGAGGTTAAGGATGCATTGATGAATACCATTGTTGAATCGGGTGGTGGTGCAGCATTTTCAATGATTCCTGAAATTATAATGCCTCCAGGTGTAGCACAATTAATAGCCCAACCATTAGCAGATGTTATTTACCAAGCCGGTGTTGATAAGCTTAAAGGCGAAAAGGGCGTACTTACAAAGGAATGGTTTGTGCGTCAAATTCCAACCATAGCAGCAAGTTTTGCCTTTGCTATAAAAGATGTTGCGGGTGGCAAGGAATTCATTAAACAGCAAAAGGCTATGAGAGAAGAATTAGGTATCAAAGCAAAAGAAATAGAAGTGCCACCAACAGACTTTTTACCAAAGCCACCCGAAAAACCAATCGAGGTCGAGAAGCCACCAGAGAAGCCCGTAGAGGCAATAAAAGTTGAGCCTACCCCAGAGGTCACTAAGGTAGAAACAGCGCCTAAAAAGCTTGTCCCTGAGCCAGTTGAGGCAACGGTAGAGGAGTCGCCTGTTGTGTCGACTAAGAAAGCTGGAACGTTGGAGGTGGAGGCCAAGAAGTATAAAAGTGCTGAAGATTTTGTAAAGAGTAAAGATTTGCTATACAAAGGGTTGCCTAAAAAGGATTGGCGCACAGGGAAAGAAATTGTTGAAATAGATGCGACTAAGGCCGGTAAAAAAATGGCTGGTTTTTTTACCACCAATCAAAAGGTTGCTCAAAAATTTGCAGATACTATAGTTAAAAAAGGCTTTGGGAAGGTGGTGGAGGCCAATGTTGATATTAAAAACCCTTTTGTTGTTGACGCAAAGGGTGAAAAAGCCAACAAATTTATGTCTGATGCGTTAGACCCGAAAAACAACAACAAAGCAATTGTGAATGCAATTGAATCCAAAAAATATGACGGTGTAATAATAAAAAATACAGCAGATGAAGGAGATATTATTATACCACAAAAAGCCTCCCAAATCAAAACAAAAGAACAACTAACAGAAATATGGAACGAAGCAAAAAAGCCCAAACTAACACCGGAGGAAAAAGGATTTGTCGAAAAAGTTAGCCCGGAAGTTACAGTTAAAAAAGAAGTCAAAAAGCCTGAGATTAAGAAGCCTGAGAAAGTTAAACCTGTTGTTGAGAAAGAAATCAAAAAACCAGAGGTAAAACCAATAGAGAAGGATAAGCCAGAGCAATTTGAAACACCACAAAGGGAGGGGTTGTTAGAAAGTGAAAAAGGTGCCGTGAGATTAGATTTAGAAACAAGGGGCAATGTAGTTTCTGGAATGAAAAAGTTTCTCAAAAGAGAGTTTACGACAAAGGGCGACTTGCCCGAAGAAGTGTTTAGGGAAAAAATAAAAAAAGATGCGTGGGTAAATGCTGAAATAAAGGATATAGAAAATACAGTAAAAAGGTTTAGGTCAGAGGCAAAAAAAGGATATAAAACAAAAAAGCTCACAGATAAACAAAGTTTTGAAATAGATGCCGTGTTAAAAGGGAATGAAGATATATCAAAATTGCCTGAAAATGTGCGACCTTTAGTTAAAACAATGAGAAATCACATTGATGCGTTATCACAAAAAATGATTGATGAGGGTTTAGTCGAAGGAGATTTGAAGGCAAAAGTATTGGAAAATATGGGTTTCTACGCAACAAGATCATATAGGGTTCATGATGATCCAAAATGGGCAGAGAAAGTGCTACCGGCGGTAAGAAACCGAGCAAAAGCATTTATCAGACAAGAAGCTAGTGATTTTTATAATAGAAAAGTTGAGGTTACAAACGATGTTATTGCCAATTTGCAGAGTGTTAAAACACAAATCGAAGCCAAGCTAAAAAACCCGTTGTCTGTTGAGCAGAAATTGAACTTTGAAGAAAAAATAAATGAGTTAGACACAAAAATAGATGAGCTTTTAACACAAAAAGAGGACATTGGTTTTGATGTTGAGGGTGAAATAAATGACGCCGCAAAATCTATTCTTGATATCAGGTTTGGCGAACAACGGATTTCTGAGACTGATAGAGAATTTGGGTTTTATCAAGAAAAGATTGATCGTTTAAATAAAAAAATAGACGATTTGGCCGCTGGAAAAAGAACCAAAAAAATTGATGAGACTATAAAAGAACATGAAAACAAGATTGCTCAATTTGAAGAAAAGATTCAAAGGCCATTGACCGGAACACAAATAGACAGTTACCAAAAAAAATTAGAAAAAATAAATAGTAGAATTGATAAGCTTGTTGAGAAAATTCCTGAATTTCAAAGAAAGTCTCAACCAACCGAAGGTGAATTGCGTGGTCAAATAAATGAGCTTCTATATAAAAAAGAAGCGCCTGTCAGCGTCCTTGCAAGTGGTGGCAAGTTGGGTTCAAAAAACTTAAGCATACTTAAGCGCAAGAAGGATATACCAGTAGAAATAAGATCTCTTTGGGGTGAATATAAAGATGCTGATGTTAATTACGCAAAAAGTGTTTCAAAGATGGCTAACTTGATAGCTAGTAATAGATTTTTAAATGAAGTAAAAACCAAAGGAAAAAATAAGTTCTTTTTTGATAACCCTGTGGTTGAAGGTGGTAAAAGTTATGATGTAAAAATATCAGCAGACAAATCCCCTACAATGGCACCTTTGAATGGTTTATACACAACCAAAGAAATAGAAGAAGCATTTGACAGCATAAACAAAAGAGATGTACCGGGTACTTTATACAGGCTTTATTTGAAAGTAAATTCTGCTGCTAAATATGCAAAAACAATCGGGTCGCCAATGACACACGTAAGAAATGTTACTGGAAACGTTGGTTTTGCTATAGCTAACGGGCATTTCAATTTAAAAGAAGCCCCTAATGCGATTAAAACTACATTTCAAGACCTAAGAGGGAAATCCGTAGGCGAAACAAAAAAATATATAAGGGAGCTAACAGAACTCGGTGTAATTAGTGATGGCGCAAGGGCCGGTGAGATAAGAGATATAATTAAAGATGCTACACAGGGCGACTTAGATGTTTTAATTGGAACAGGCCCTAAGCATGCTTATAAAAAAGCATTAAAAGCAATAGAAAAGCTTTATGGGGCTGAAGATGATGTGTGGAAAATTTTTGCTTATGAGAATGAATTAAAACGATATAAAAAAGCGCTGCCAGATATGCCAGAAAAAGAACTAAAACAAAAAGCGGCAAATATTGTGAGGGATACCTATCCTACATATTCAATGATACCGAGTGCAATAAAAAAATTGCGTAGATTTCCACTGGTTGGCACATTTGTTTCTTTTCCTGCGGAAGTAGTAAGAACAGCAAATAATACCATAAAATTAATGGCTTCTGAATTAAAAAGCTCTAATCCAGAAATAAGAAAAATAGGCGCACAAAGACTTGTAGGTTTGACTTTGGCGGCTACAATTACGGCGGGGCTCGGTGCTGCAAGTAGATTTAGAACAGGGACTACTAAAGAAAAAGAGGACGCAGCCAGGGAATTTATGGCCCCCTGGACTAAGAATAGTCAAATAATTTGGGCGAGTAGTATAGAAAATGGCAAAGCAAATTATGTTGATTTGGGCTATTCTGACCCTCATTCTTATTTGAGAAAACCTTTGCTTGCTTTTTTAAATGGGGAAGATTGGAAAGAAAAAGCTTTTGAGGCTGGCGCTGAATTGCTTTCTCCGTTTCTTGGTGAAGACATGCTCGCGCAAAAGCTTTTGAATATAAAAAGAAACAAAACCCCTGATGGGCAAAATGTGTATAACCCACAAGATAAATTAACAAACCAAACAATAGATAAGCTCAACCATTTAATAGAGGGTATGGAGCCTGGAGCAATAGCATCTTTAAGGCGAATTTATAAATCAACAAAAGACGTAGAGGGACAATATGGTTCTGGGTATGACACCAAAACAGAAGTTGCTGCTATGGGCACTGGTATTAGAATAAATGTTTTAGACACAAAAAGATCACTACGCTTCAAGGGGTGGAAGTTTTCTAGGGACATAAGAGATGCTTCTCGGTTGGCAAGAAAAAGAGGTGTTGAACTATCGTTTGAGCAAAAAAAGAAAATATATGACAGGTTTGAAAAGACGGTACAGTCAGCAAGGATAGTAGGACTAACAGACAGGGAGATATTCAAATCATTAAGAGATTCAGGAATGTCAGAAACCAATGCTATCGCTTTTTTAAAAAACAGCTATGAAAGTATTTTGAAAATAGGCGAAAAAAAAGCAAAGTTGAAAGAAAAGCTACCGAAAGGAATAAAATAAATGCCAACAAAAGACCTATGTGAAGCCCACCATCAAAAATTATTGGGAATAGACAAGAAAATAGATGTTCAAATAGCCAAATTTGATGAAATAAACACTATACTTTGCGGTGGGCCTGATAAAGAAGGTAGGTTTCAAGTAGGATTTCTTTCTAAGTTAAAATGGGTTGAAAAAAAACAGGCCATTATTACAGGTGTATTCATATCCGTAATAACAGCCGTTGTAATTGCTGGTATTTTGTATGTTCCTACACTAATTAAAGCCGCTGAGATTGTTGGGAAGTAATTTAATTTTCAAAAAAACTACATTCCTCGGCAAGTTTCTGAGCCTCGATTGCGATTTCATCTTCTTCACGGACTGAATAACCTTTTGCGTTAAGAAGGACATTTGTGTGCTGGTGTAACAGACCCGCCTTGTCGCATGGCTTATAATGAATACAATCTTTACAATTAGCTCCTTCCATTTATTCCTCCTGGTTAATTAATTTAAGGGACCATAATTGCGCTTGCTCCAAATTGGTAAGAACAAGTGCTTTTGCCCTAATGTTACAATTAGGGGAATTAAAATTTTTTAACTCCTGTATTATCTTATCGATAGATCTGTTAGTGTCGTTAACCGGAAATGTTATTTCTTCTCCCATATCCAACCTCCTATAGTAAAATTAATAACCAAACCACTCCTATTAGAGAGGCAATTAATGTTATATATATTATTGTTTTATCGTGCATTGATTTCATATAATTCGCTGTTGTGTATAAAACATGTTTTGTGTAGTTCTACAAGTCTGCAATCGTTGTATATTGGTGTGTTTTCAAATACTTTTGCATCACCTCTTAAATCAGCAAATAGCTCCAGCTTGCAATCCTCTGAATTAAAAACAACCACATCATTTTTTTTCACTAACATGTTAACACTTAAAAAATCGACATTTTCTATTATGGAACATTCGTATTGAGTATAGTTGTTTTTTAAATTAGCTATTAAGCAATTTGTTTTTGTGTCTTTTTTGTAAACCACAAACAGCCATTTTCCCTGTCTATTAGCATCAACAATTATAGTGTTGTCCAATTCATGAATTTTTATATTAGAGCACTTGTCAAGTTCATATGGAATTGTAGCGGTGTATTTGCCAAAAATATCTTGTAGTATCACTCCTTGATATATTTTAGAACTGTTATAAGCTACTGTTGAAATGCATTTTTGTACTGGTATTATTTTGCAAAACTTTTCATATGTGGTTTGTAAAATTCCGATTTTTGCTATACTGTATATTGCGTTATTAAAAGAAGTGCCTTTTTCTTGTAAAACATCATCTAAAAAAAACATTAAATGTGTGGTGCCGGTATTAGGAAGATATAGTCTGTCGTTTTTATAAATAGATTTTTGTGTTAACACGTATCTATTACCATTTCTATATACTGCGTCCAAAATATTAGAATCATATTTAAATATTAATGTCGCCTTGATATCTGATTTATCGTCAACAAATAGTTTTCTTGTGACTTGTATATTCTCAGCACCCTCAGATTTTGGCGGAACATCTCTTTCTTTATTTACAAAAACCCTTTTAAAATAATCTAAATGGTTTTTCGGAATTGTGTTAAAGTCAATGTTCTTTGGCACAGTGACAGTTTTGTCAAAAATAGATACATTTTTATTCATTCTATCTTCGAAGCCCAATGCATGTTTTCCCTTATATGGGTGTAGCCCAATATAAAGTTGAAAAGATATCAACGACCAAGAAAACCAATCCGATTGTTTTTTAAATGTGCCTAAAGGGTATAACCTGTCTCTGTATTGGTGCATTATGGCGTTGCATTTGAACGATTTGGTTTGAAAAGAATCTGTATCTATGTAATAAACTGTATTTGGAAATGTAATTAAAAAATTCATTTCATTGTAATCACCCACGATTATATTTTTTTCATGGATTTTAATTAATGTGTCTCGCATGCTATCCACAACGTCAGATATATTTTTAATGCTAAGATTGTTTCGTGTCTTGTACGATTTTGTAAACAGTTTACACAGGTATTCATAATTATCTATATAGCTTAACGTAAATCCTATTCGTTCGCTTTTCTCACTGTAAACACTTTCTTGAGGTATGACAATGTTTTTAATGGAGGCCAGATCCCGGAGTTCATATATTTTTTGTTCTGGGATCAACGTTGTTTTGTCGTGGTAAATTTTAAAAATAGTATTATCTTTTAAGAAGATGCTGCCCTGGCCTCCTTTGGCTTTGTAATCAGATTCTTTTAGGTATATTTTTTTACCACTTACAACAACGTTCTGAGACTTCATTATAAACTCCGGGGAAAAGAGGGTTAAATATTCAACGATGCTGCTTGACCAGTACCTAAAACCATACTGGTAGAACTTACAGCATTCTCAATAAAATCAGATAATTTATCTATATCATCAATTTTAAGATAGTGATTAAAACTGGCTTTACGATGAAACTCGTTTAGATAGTTAGAGCATTCGCCAGCATTAACACCGATTAAGATACTCATTGTGGATTCTAAATCTTTAGATCGTCTTATTTCATCCATTGCATTTTTTATACTCTTTAAATCTGCTGTATTAGATGAGTTTTCATCTCCATCCGTTAAAACGAAATAGATGGTATTAAGACAATCAATATTACCCGAAGCCATCAAATTCACCGCATAATCTTTTGTTGTTTCAATAGAATCCTGGGTTGCATCATGGAGAGGAGTTCCTCCATTAGGATCGAGTTCGTATTTTGTTGTATCTACTGATCCAATTGGAGTAAATCCGTGAATTTCTCGAATGCCTTTATAGCTATCAAAAGTAGCAACACGCAAAAGCAAGTTTTCACTTTTGGGGTGGCGTTGAAGGTTGTTAATAATCTTTTTAATACCTTCCTCCATTTCATCTTTAAACTCAAAAACAGAGCCAGTGGTATCAACCAGGATATTCACAATTGTATATTCCATTGCACCTAATTCATCCATAGGTACTGCGGAATAATTAAATTGATTTGGTGTTTCAAACGTGTCAAAATTTTGTGCTTCCATAGTTACTCCTATTTAAAATATTCAGTTGTTTTAGATATTTGCATACCTTTTGCAGTCATTTCATTCACAAAATCATCTCCCAAGTTTTCAAGCCCTGGTGCATTAACACAAGAACAAGCATCTTCAAGAAGCACAAACTTTTTCACTTCATCTTCAGAAAATTCATTTGCAATATCTCTTATTGTATTGGCAACACAAAAGTCTAATGCTTCGCCAGTAACAAGAATATCTTGCCCTGTTTTCAACATGTTAATAACCTGAGTGTTTAACATTGTTGTTGGGTCACCTGGGTATTCCACGTCTGCACGAACAGCGCTATAGTGTTCTGTATACACACAACTACCCTTTGGGACATAATTAAGCTTCTTAAATGTGGTTTCCCAAATCAAAAAAGCTTCTCTCAATTCTGGAACAATGGTAAAGCCCATATCAGCAATAAGACAATGGGGCGGCCATATACACAACACATAGCGACAATTGTCTTTAAGTGATTTGACATAATCCAAAGACCATTGTTGCATGTTTGGATTGTATGCTTTCCATGTTCCATTTTCAACATCATCTACATTTATCACAGTAAACGGTGATGGGTGTTGGTTTTTGCTATCTTTCCACCACACAGGGTGCGCAATATGCACAGGGTGGTGACTATCTAATGTCGCGTGAATAGCTGAAATTTGTGGTATGTTTTCACGTACCATTTTAGACAGCCGCGACATATCTTTGTCGGCACCTTGCACAAACAGTGCTCCGTTTGGGTCACAAAAATCGTATTGACCATCAATGGTTAATAATTGAACAGCCATAGAACCTCCTTTAAAAAAACGTTCGGCCCCGGAAATCGGCTAAGAAAACCTAAGTAAGCTAAACTACGGTATAGGCTACTGTAGTATAGTTACCGAACGTGTATATCTATTTGAATAAGCCGATTTTTTCATATTAATTAATTTAATTCATTTTTTATAAAAGTCAACAGTTATTTTTTTTCTCAAATAATAAAACTAAATTAATAAAAGAGAGCCCCTCGTATTGCACAACACAACTCTACTATATCGGCTTAGTGGGTATCTTGATAAACAAGTACAACAAAGGGTATTATTATTAATGCCGATTTTTTTGGCAGTGTGGTAAGGCCTGCTTCCCCCACATCTTTTTTTCCACCCGTAAGGATCTGCCATAGAGTAACCCTTAATTTTGTTTATGTTTACAACCACAAAAGACTCTCTTTGTTTCCACTAATAAAACTAAATTATAAATAAAAAACGTTGCTATTATACCCAGGTATGGAGTCATTTCAACAGGGACACCGAGTAGCCACCAATCACAAAACATACCGGATTCTCTAAGGTATATCCATTGTTGATGTTTCCCCACTGCCCAATGGTCCCATATAAATTCCATTGGTATAATTATTATTGCCATACGTGTAAAATGTGCTGTATCAAATTTATCAAAATTAATTACAAACATTATTATTGCTGGTATTCCATAACAAATTGCTATTGATTTTCCACAATTACCAAACGCGACTAAGCCATACACCACAGACAATATTAACAATGGCAACAGTACTAATTTTAGCCAGTCAGCTTTAAAATCAATCCACTTTTTAAGGGGGTCCCAAAAATATAGAGTAATAAAAAAACTGCCTGTAATAGGATAAAAAAACCAATCCTCTATGTGAATTCCGAAGATCACAATACCTGTAACTGCATCTTCTGGAAATATCCAGGCTGGAAAGTTGCCGGCTTTGGTTAGATACCAATTCCAGCCCCAACCTAAAGGCGTCCCTATTGCCATACAAATCCAATACACACGCCAATTTATTTTATTTCTGAAAAATATTATTACATTCACAACTGCAATTACAGCTAATGTGATAGGATATCCAGCCCTTCCTAATTTTGATTTAGGTTTTGGTGTTTTTGTGTTCATTTTCCCTTCTCAATCATTGTTTTTATTTCTTTTTGGTATGCTTCAATTAATTTATTAGTGGATGAATTATACGTTCCCCATATACCCAAAAACAGACTAATTGCAATTATAACAAGCGTAATTATTACCTTAAACAGGTCACCACTTTTATTTTTAACAAAATCAAAAACCACTTTTCCTATTCCATCTATTGTTTTTCCTATTTTTTCATGGTGTTCATCATTTTCTTTTCGATTTTCTTTGAGGTTGCTTTCTATTCCTTCTATTGATTTTTCAATGTAATCAATTTTTAGCCCATGGAGAGATGTTACTTTTTCTGTTTCTGTTTGTTTATCCTCATTTACCTCTGTTCGTGTTTTTAATTTATCGATAGCCTCAAATATTTTTTGATGTTCTACCAATTCTGATACTTTTTCAATCGTATAATTTGCTTTTATGCTTACATCTTCTACTTGATCTGTCAAAATATCTACTTTTTTTTCTATGTTTTCTTTAGCCATAATAATAATTTATATCAGAATGTGTTTTTTTTCAACCTTACATTAAATTCAACAACGTTAGGGCAAATGGTGCTGTTACGCTTTACCAATGGCATCCATTTGATCTGTTGTGTATTGTAAAAATTATTTCCATATTCTTTAGTGAGCGATTTAAATACAACCACCACAATGCCAGTGTTCTCCACATGATGGACAACTTCCACATCCACAATATTGGCAAACTTCACACTCTTCTTCACATTGACTATCAACAACATTATCTTCTGTTATCACTGTGCCACACCCACATTTAAGAGGTAATTCGCATGGCCCACATGGATAATTTTCAGCAACATTTTTCATAATTTCCTCCAGCGAACGGTTTATAATTTAAGAATAATTTTTATTGTACACAACTATATAAAGGGTCGACAAATTAAACAAAATCTAATATTCTTTGTACTTCGTCCTTCAACTCTTCTTCTGTACTTGCTGGCAAAAAATGATTTATGATAACATCAATAGCTTTGGAGTACAATTCCTCAAATTCAATATCATCCATTTTGTTAAATGCGATTGATTTTACCATATATATTTCTTTGCCTTTTATGGTTGTATGGATATTATAATATCCACAACGAAGAGTAATTTCACGTCTTAGCGCTTCCTTTGAATCATACTTTTCTTGGTTTGGAAACACAACTTGATTTATAAGGACAAAAAATTTTCTGTGTTTAATTTGGTCTCTGGGTTTCCATATTTCTGCTGTATATGTTTGGCCATGCTTGTATTTTTTCATAATATTGTACGACTCTTCATCGGCTGCTTCAAATTTTCCAAACACTTTTTTAACGTAAAATCTGGCCACACTTATTATCCTTTATAATTAGTTGGATTCATTTTTCATAACTTCTTGGTCTATGTGATCGTCAACCCGTTGCATAATTTTGCGCTCTCTCTCATACATTCTTTGCTTTTGATTGTACACAATAGCTTCTTTTAATCCCCATATTCGTTTTGCACATACCCTATTGGCCTCATACACTTCATCTTGTGACCATTGATATCGTGATTTTATCACTGCCTCCCTTATTTTTCTTACTTTTAG
This sequence comes from PVC group bacterium, assembly GCA_024231215.1. Lineage (GTDB taxonomy): Bacteria > Omnitrophota > Gorgyraeia > B26-G9 > B26-G9 > JAAEQR01. The sequence continues at coordinate 44,957 of JAAEQR010000206.1, forward strand.
TGTGCCTGGATAATACATAGACTCACACACAACAAGTATTCCCGCTTTTTCTGGAATATAGCCTATGTGTTTTTCCAAATAATGCGGAATAGCAAAATATAGTTTTTTAATTTTTGGGCTGTCATGGGTATGATATTTTTCACTATCTCTTTTCAGGTCTTGAAGGCTTACTTTAATTTCTACTTCATACGCATACCTACTCCCTGTTATAATTAGTAAGTCCAATTCATAATTAAACATACTCCAAAAAATATTAGGAACAATAGTGTTTCTTCTTATCCCAAAATACTTAGCTATTTCACACTCCATTTCAAGCGTTGTTATTTTCATTTTTTTTACTCTTCCTCAAATACAAACCTTTTTTCTATCATATCACACACCTGATTTTTGGCTATTTTTGTTAGTGATACAATACAATCAGATGAAATTTCTCCACTAAATAATTTATTTAATCTCTGACATTTTTTTCAATTTCTTTTTCATAATCAAATTGTCGCTCAATTTCTTTTTTATAAATTCCAGGTTCTATTGTTTGTTTGCCATGCTCTTGATGATCAATTTCTAAATTTTTTAACACGTTTAGATATATATTCTCATCAGACACAAAAACTTCTAAATTTTTTGTGTCATTAATAACATGAGTATGTGTTCCCTCGCCTTTTTCAACGACATATTTGTTTTTAATACGAATTTTTTTAGAATTAATCGGCAATTTTTCTACTTTTTTCAACAAAACATCTCCGTGTTGATTGGTAATCATCATTATCTCCTATGTTAATTGTTTGGGTAATTTATTTATTAAAGTTTTTTCATTTTCATCAGAAATTTTCCCTAGATCGTTTCTTTCAATAATTTTGAGTTTCCACAATCGCGCCTGAGCTGCTGTTGGTGTTTCTGGTGGGACTGGTTGTGCATAATAATACCCAGAAATAGAAGCATGTTCATAATACAAATACAATCTATCCATATCGTTTGCCTTTAGATTTAACAACTCATACCCACGCCCTGTGTTCGGGTCAGTCCATTTGTTTATACATTTAGCGTTTAATTTTTTTAATACAATATCTGCACCTATTTTATTTATTATTTCTCGCTGTACATCTACATTTTTTTCAGATAATATTAAGTTTGGATCTAATTTATCACCTGGGGTTTCAACTATATTTTGAGGCACATTAACACCGTTTAACATATACAGCCCATATCCGTCACTATAACGTAGCGCCATTTTATTTTCGTGATTAAGTTGGCCACGATTATTTATATATATATATTGAGGCCGCTCACAAACAAATACAATATTTTCAAAATTATAACACCACCCACATGATTTTGATAAAACATACCAATCATTAATTATTTCAAAATTATAATCAGTGTTTAATAGTTTATATTTTTGATAAAATAAATAGTATCCAATCCAACTAATATCATGCTGACCATATGACCACGTTTGGGTTATATCTGTATTATCCCAGATATTATCCCAGATATTAGCCCCGATATTATCCCCGATATTATCCCTGATATTAGCCCTGATATTATCCCAGATATTAGCCCTGATATTATCCCCGATATTATCCCCGATATTATCCCTGATATTAGCCCTGATATTATCCCAGATATTATCCCAGATATTAGCCCTGATATTATCCCCGATATAATCCCTGATATTAGCCCTGATATTATCCCAGATATTATCCCCGATATTATCCCTGATATTAGCCCCGATATTATCCCAGATATTAGCCCTGATATTAGCCCCGATATTATCCCCGATATTATCCCTGATATTATCCCTGATATTATCCCTGATATTATCCTTGATATTAATAATTATATTTGCTTGTAATGGACTTTGGCAATACCAATATTTAGGATTTTTATATCCTAAAATATTATAAAATTTATTCCAAATTTTTTCTACATTTTTTTTATCAGTTTTTTCTGTTGAGCGTCCTATTTCTAAACAGTGTTTTTGCCACTCGTTTATTTTGTTCTCCAAATTGTCTACATGTGTTATTTTCATTTTGTACCTCTAACGTTAAATTTTTTTGCTAATTCTCCAGCTATTTTTCTCACTTCTGCTTGTTCTTGGCCAGTAGGTTTTTTCCCCGGATCAAAAGTATTACACGTTTTTTTTGTGGCTTCAACGGCCTGTCTAAAATCATACATGTTCGGGAATTTATTGTATTTCGAGTCATGGTTTAGCTTTAGCCAATTACAAGCATTATCTAATTTTTCATATGAATATTTTTCCACATATGGCCAGAGTATTGTATCAGCAAATAATTTATCTGTTCTGGCATTGGGAGAATTAAGAAGGTTTAATTCAACAACTAATTGTTTTATTCTTTTATCAAATTGTGTTTTGTTCATGTAGCTTTCCTTTCTAAACAGTCCAAGAGATAGTTTGCAAGTTCGTGCTGTTCTTCTAATTCTCGCTTGTACCTTTCCTCCTGTCTCCCATATTTAATAATCCCAGGGAATAAGAAAAGGAATCCATGTAAATTTCGAATCCCATATGGTTTATTGTCGTTGTAAATTATTTTCAAATCATTCATTATCAATCATCCCATACTGTTTTTTGTTGAAGTTGGTTGCAATCTTTTTTCAACCACTTGCCAGCAGTTAAAAATAGGCTTATATAGTTAGTATTTTTACGATAGTTTTCAATCCTATCTAAAACATCATCAATCTGTTCTTTTGAATAAGCTTTGTTTAGTTTTTCAAATTCACAATTGGTTATTTTCAAATGACGGAATTTTCTATATACGTTATTGCTAGTAACTATCTTACTAGGTATATCATTATCATAGTTATATTCATATTCATATTCATTTTCATAGAAAGTTTTGTCAAACTTTTCAAAAACTTTATATAAAGTTTTCCTAAACTTTGGATAAGTGTCTAAAAAACAATGCCATAGAGTGGTACGGAAATCATATACGTCTCTAAGTATTGATTTCTCTATGAGATCTGGTCTCCCAATCCTTTGACCGTTATACCTGTAGAAGTTTTTAACAAACACATAACTACCATCTTTATCATAAAAAATATTAGGGTGTATACTTAATAGTGTCTTTTTCACTTTATCAGATTTCCAGTTAAGGACAAAGCCTATTTTTTTAAATGATATTTTGTAGATACCAGACTCAGTACATTTACTATTTGTTATGAGATAAAAGAAGAGTGTTTTTTGTGCATCAGTGTATTTTAAAAACTTATCTTCATCATCCCAGATTGCTATATATACAGGTCTATATCTTGCCATTACATTCCTTTATTGCTTTATGTATTGCCTCTATACAAAAATCATACTTTGTGACAAAAAACATTATTTCGTCTTTGAAAGATTTTTTGTCTGCATAAAAATGCAAGTTTTCGCTTATATAAACTAGCTCTCTTGATAAAAATCCGTTGCCTCTCATATCACTACTAAAAATAGATAGGTTTTCATACAATCCATTGTGTTCGTCTTTGTGGCATTTATCACAAAGTGTTATTATTTGGTAGTTGTAATATTCCCAAGGATACAATTCCTCATAGTAAACAGTATGGTGGGCATGTAGTTGATCATCTTTAGATTTACACAATCTGCAAGTAAATTCATCTCGCTCCAATATCTCAAGCCGTTTCTTTTGCCATTTAGGATCTTTGAAACTATTAAAGTATTCTTTCTTGGTCATTTTATTTACCTTTAGCGGTTATCACCCATTATCCGTAATATCCTAATCCTGTGTGTTGTCGAGGGTTTTTAAATATTTTTTTAATTAATTCTATATTACATTTTTTCCTATGTAACTGAGTTTTACCTTTTTTAGGATGATTTATTACTGTTGAAATAGTTAGTGTAGACATGTAGACATTTATCCGTACACCATTTTTTTGATAGCTCACCATAAAATTAGGTTTATTTTCAAATGTTTTTTTGTAACCATTTTCAGAAGCAATTTTGTTAACCGCTGTTTTATTTTCTTTTATTTCGGTTTGGTCTGGTTTGGACATTATTAATCCTGTTTATTTGGTATTAATTTCATTCAAATAAAGAAGGGACTCAATACAGCCCGAAAGCAAGGGACTAACTTGCTACTGTATCAAGCCCTTCATAATTTTCTTATTCATTGATTTAGTCCTTTTGTAGTTGAGACTATTTCGGTTTATCTCTATTCCCCTATAATATAACACAATTATAATTAATTTACAATGGTTTTAAATTTAAAAAGGCAAATCATCCATTGTTCCAAAATCCGAACGTTTTTTATCTATTTTTGAGGTACTATAAGAAATTTCAGTATTCACAGCAACTTCAAATTCATTTTCGCAGTCCTCACATTCCAATTTACCGGATGAATAATCCCAGGAATCGGCAAATTCATAGCCGCAATAAGGGCAAATAATTTCACCTGTAAATTGTGTTTCACCGCCAAACTTTTCAATTCTTTTTTCTACTCTATTTTTGTGGCAACTATAACACAATAAACCCTCTATATAGTAACATAAATTTTCTTTTGTTTTACAATCGGCGCAAAAATAGTGTTTCTCGCACCTATCCAAATGTTCAGGGTCTTTTTTGGCGCATATTTCACATTTAAACATAATTATTGCCTCTCTGTGTTAACTAATTATACATTCATTGGCGTACGCAGGTGTTATACAAATGCTATCTTTGTTTCCCAACAAATCAATTTTGTTTATTCGGACGCTATCGTCAACGTCAAGTGTAATTGTCAATTGTTTATTTCCAACTTGTATGACAATACGTTCTAATGGGTTATTAATATTTTTATCAGAATTTAGCCTTGTTAAAAACATTTGTGATTTCACAATTCAATTCCTTTCTCTTCGCAGAGTTTTTTAATTTTCTCAGCAACTTCAATATATTCCTCAACTAATTTAATTACCGCATCAGGGTCTTTCATTTTATTCACAGCGACATCCCGCGCCCATAACTTTTGTTTTCCGTGCAATCGACCTTTTTTTGATTTTAATTCGAGCATGAGATTTAAATTAAATTTTTCACCTAATCTGATAAAACATGGGTTGTCTGGGCACCCGGCAAGGCCGTTATTGTATTTGCCATTTCTGCCTCGTGCGCCTCCTGATAGTAATGCACACACTTTCGGGGCGTTTAGCGTTAACCATTTCCACACACCATCCGGAATGTGGAAGTTTTTTATTTTTCTAACAGACAACAAATCATCCACAAGCTTCTGTAAATCTGCCTCAGTAATATCAACTTTGCCGATATTATTTTCACCCTTATAATATCTTCCGCATTGCTTTTTTTTAGATATTGGGTTCATTTAATTAATCCTTTGGTAATTAGATATGGAGAGCAGCCCAAGTAGTCCGGTTGCGTAAGCGGACTGACAGTTTATTACTCCCTTGTAGCCGGGCTGGCCTTGTCGAGGGCTAGGCGATTATTTTTTTCATCCTGAACCACTCCCCATTTTTTCATTTTTGCCTCTTTTTTATTCTTAATGCCTTTCGTGCTTTTGCAATTTCTTGAGCATCGAATTTTTTACTGTTGTAATTATTGCCACAATAATAATATTTTTTTGAATTACCTGACAATAGCGCTGCTGCCATTAGGCCGGCATAATGTTGTATTTTCATAATTTAACACCCTCAATAGTTAATTGTTATGTGTTTAATTGTTAACTCCTATACTTTTCAACAATATTATTTAGCTCATCAATAAATAATTCAATTTCTATTCTAAGCAAACGAATAAAGGCATCATTTCTCTCCCACCTTACAATTAAAGGCTTAAAACCTCTACAGTAGCTCACCAAATCCCACCATTGGCGACCGGTAACCAATAGACACCCCTGTACCTGCTGGAAATGTTCGGACTCCGACCACCCATTTTCGAGCCTGTCGAGGTGAACATGTGGAGCTGCATTTTTCGTTTCAAACCCGCCATGCTCACCGACAAGCCCATCAGGAGAACAACCAAAAGTTTTATTTTTGTCGAAGAAGCAAAATCCGACTTGTTCAACTTTGACTTCATTAATAAACTCATACATTTTTCTGGATTCATCTTCACGCTCGTGCCCAAGCTCCATATTTGCATTTGTGTATCCATTTGCCTTTTCACCGGTAACTATTTCACCAGCCAACTCATACAAGTATTTTTTTCGTTGAGATGATCTTTTTCCGGTAGACGTAACAATCTTTTTGAAGTTAGAAGCTGTCGGCTTGCCCAATCTGGCTTGATACCATTCATCACTATTCTGTTCACAATCAATTATTATCATTGGTTTTCTCCTTTTTTGTCTCCTTTTTTATTTTTTTTATGGTTTCATTGGCATTCAAAGCGATTATTGCAATATTATGCATTTTTTTTGGAATTGATTCGATATTTGCTACACCAAGACAATTTAAAAATTTTTCAACATTGGCTTCAGTGTGTGCAATCATATCAAGGATTTGATGTTTTTGCTCGTCATCTATATATTCTTCCATCTCACCACTAGACCCGTCATCATCTTGGTCGTGTGTTGCTAACCCGGTTAGTGACAACAATGTATATCGTTGTAGATAGGTATTTGTTGAACCTATTGCCTGTAAATTGTTTTTCCGCCCTGAGTTATCTGCACCGGCAGAAAGCGAAGTACTTTCGCTGTAGCCCATTGAATGCGTTATGGTGCATGTTACTGTAATATTGCCGTCTTTCTGGTCTGTTTGCCATGCCGCCGATAGTCCATGTGTAGCTAATGCGCTATTGATTGTATTGGTGACATTACCAAGGCTTGCATGGGTGTATCCAGTAGCGCTCCCATCTTTATTGTTATATCCAACTTTTTTATCTTTTACAATTTTGGGTGGATCGCTTTTAAAATTTGCCATAGCTTGAGTATAAGCTTTTTTAGCTTGCATATCATCCCACTTAGCTTGTAATTCAAGCATTTTTTCCATTTTTCCAAGATCAATATCTTTTGACATGGCCATTTGCAATACTGCTATGGGCGAGCCATTGGACTCTATTGCTTCGATTTGTGTTTCTGCCGGAGTCTCTGCTAATTCAAATTTATTCTCCATGATAATTTTCCTCTCTATCTGCTTGATTTTCTATTTGGATAGCTTCTTTTATTTCATTCATTAGTTTAATTCCTTTTCGTAAGTTGCTCAAAACATTAAGGTTATCGGTGGCCATCTTTCTTGGGCAACATCGTCCTATTGCATTTGTAATATCCTCAACTGTTTCACTATTCCAGTTCTTAATCTGTAAGTTCATGGACATCTCCTATGTTTGGTGGTAATTCTTTTATTGGTCTAAAATGTTCCTCGATTACATCGCCTTCACCACATTTACAATAGTATAGCGCGGTTTCTTTGTCTTTTACCTCTTTGATTAGATATTTAAATAATCCAGGTATGGTAAAACGTACATCAACAATATAATTATTTAATACTATCATTTATTCCTCCTCGTCAAGGATTTCATTAAAATTATCATATATTCTATGTGTTATACCAATGATATCCCCGGAATCAAAATTATGATTGGAAAAATATTTTGTGAGGATGTTGTCATTAATATAAGTGTATAGTTTCATTTGTGTGTCATTGCTAAGGCTATCAAATGGTTTCATTTTTGGTTTCCTTTTCTATGGATATTCTAATCTTGCCATTATCATACGTTATTAAACTATTACTACTTCTATGGTATTCGTCTATGTCGAGATAGTCAAGCGCGTCTTGTTCAGCTATCAAGCTATAAGGAGTACCGTACTTATTGTAATCAATCGTCCAAAACCCTAATTTATATAGTTTTTTTATAGCTCTTTTCTTGGCTAATTTTAGCAAATCATCTGGTGTAAGTTTTTTCATATTGTTTTTTCCTTTAATTAAGAGCGATTACAATTTGTATTTTATTATTTTTATATATTAGTCGTACAGTGTCTTTGTCTGTTTTTTCTTCACCATTATAAAAAGTATAGTAATCTACAAGCTTTTCTTTGTCTTTTATGTTTCTGTGTGCTTGATGGCCGCCAAGAAGGCTGATTCTGGGTGTTTCGCTTTGATAGTATTGATATTTCCAGAAACCTATTTTGTTTACTATGGCATCAATGTCATATTTTTCGGCTAATTCACATATTTCTGATAGTGTGTATTTCATATTTCCTCCACAATAATATGAGTAGAATTATCTGGTGTGTTATACCAGAAAATAACCTTTTTCCCTTTGTTTTTTTGTAGTGCTATAACGGTAAAGCTATGATTCATGTCGACATTAGACAGTAACTGTATACCTCTAGGTTCTCCAAGTTTTCTGTTTTTGTTGGCTTTTTTAACTGCTTTGTGAATCATTCTTACTTTTTGGGCGTATGATATCATGATTATCCTCCTGAAAAATAGATGGTGTATTGTTCAGTTTTTCCAGTAACAGGTTGATTGCATCGTCCACAACCTCAGTCCGGTATGGTGGTTTTTTGAGATATTTTTTTTCATAGATTCTTCGGATAATCTCAATTTTTGTTTTCGTAACACGCCATACTCTTACATTTGGTAGATTTTTGCTGTTTTTATATTCCATTAGTTTTCCTTATGATTCCCCCACCCCAACCAAAACAAAAAGGATTGGTGAGGCGGAGGATATGAATTTATTTAGTGATTATTGCACTCTGCAAGCTGGTGTAAGCTTATAGCTGTTGAATCCGTTGAGAAAACTGTTTAATTGATCCCTGTTGTTTTTTATCAAGCCTGCTTTGATGGCTTTGGAAGCTGCCTCCCAACAAGAAAAAACTAAAGGGTTATTAAGTTTATATTCCTCTCCCCTGGCGTAACACTTGTTAAGCTTGCGTTGCTGTTGTATTGTTGGCTTGTTTTCGTATAGTGTCATCATGATTCTTCTCCTTTTTGTTTTGTTTAGATTATATTTTAGCACCCGCAATAATCGTCTTGCGCTCTGCTCTGTTTTTCTTCTAATGTTTCGCCACCATTGTCCAGCCAATGTGTGGTGTGGCTACATTCCCAACAAGTGTATGTTGGATGTAGCCGCGCAAATACAATGTCCAATTCAATAGATTCAATTATTAGTATCGTGTTGCAGTCTTTTTGTGATGGTTTTTTTGTGAAAATATAAGTGGTACAATTTATTCCATCAATATCATATCGTATCCACTTTTCCAGGCAATACCGTTTTTTTCCATCAATTACATATTCGTATAGCGTTTCATTTTCTGCGGCATTGTGCCGAACCTCTTTAACATTGATTTCTTCTCCTATTTTTTTCACAACATCGGCAAAAAACAGCTCTTCACCGCTGTTACACCCCATATAGCCAATATTATTTTTAATTTTTGAAAGATATTTTTTTGTTCTTTCGTCTGTTTTTGTGTCATTTTTCCACATGATCGTTTTCCTTTTTTGTTTTTGGTTTGTTGTTTTAATCTAACAATGATTTATATTAGATAACATTTTTTTTAGATTGTCTATTTTCTTCTATGTCATCTAATAATTGTTCTGTCACAGACGGAATATCATTAAATTCTACGTGGATATTATTATTGATGTAAATTTCTTCCGCTTCTGTCAATTCCATATTATATTTTCTATTTTCAGCATTTTCATACTCTTCTAAATATGTTTCCCACCAATCATAGTTTTCTTGGTCTGACACATATATTTGTTCTTCGTCGTCCCATACAAATTGTCCGTCTGAGGTGGCGAGAGTACCACCAATTAAGTCATCACTCCATTCCGTGCCTGTCTCAGGATTAATAATTATCAACTCTTCTGCTTTTCCGGTCTCTTTGATTTTTACTTTCATAATCCTTCTCCTTTTTGTTTTGGGTATTAAAATCGTGTATTTTCAAGAATGGCTCCACTGAGGTTAGCTCCCCTGAGGTTAGCTCCACTGAGGTTAGCTCCACTGAGATCGGCTCCACTGAGGTTAGCTCCCCTGAGATCGGCTCTGACGAAATTAACTCTACTGAGATCGGCTCTACTGAGATCGGTATTAAAAAGCCGCGCGTCACTGAGATTGGCTCCACTGAGATCGACATTACTGAGGTTAGTTCCTGCAAGGTCAGCATCACTAAGGTTAGTTTTGTGTTGTACCACAAAATCAGCATATGATATGTTTTCATCAGTTTCCGCAATCACATTGTCTGTATTCCAAATTTGATGTTCCATAATATTACTCCTTTTTGTTTTGGTTTGTTTTGGTTATGCTATAATATATCGCAACTATCATGCCACACAAATGATGCATTATTGTGGCATATTTGATAGGCAATAATTGCCTGTGTAAAGAATTCCGACGCCTAAAAATAGACTATGTTATAAATCAATGAGTTAACGTGTAAAGAATTCCGACAACGATTAAGGAAAAGTTTACACCATCTTTTAAGTATTTGATTTAAAAGAAAATAAATAAAACTATAGACAAAACACATACATTGAAGTATATTAATATAGAGATGTGTTATTTTTTATGATGTGAAAAAAATATGGGGAAGGGGTGGAATAATCAACCACCCCTTATTATAATGTAGAGTAGGAGTTTCGATGGGTAAGAGATGGCATGCGTGGGACAAACAGCCCTTGTTTCAGGTCAAAACGCCTGATGGCCATGAATATAATATACACTCTAATGGCGAAGTAGAGGGGTTTCCTGCCGGTCGAGATATCTGCAATTGTATCCCAATGTATCGTTTAGAAATAATTAGGGAGTATGGCCACAATTCATTAGGGTTGGTTAAGTTGTCTCGTTTATTAAAGGAAATATTTAAGCGTTTGCGTTGGATGATCCGGCGCAGCTTTAATAATAAAGAATAAAATACATTATATAAGCTAACAGAAAGTTGATTAATGTGGCTACAAGAAAGAAAATATCCTCAAGAAAACTAACCCAAATGGAGCTTGCGTTCTGCTATGAATATGTAGCAAACAAGTTCAACGGGAAGCAGGCCGCAATAGCCGCTGGATACAGTGTAAAGACAGCAGAAGTACAAGCATCGGACTTATTAAGTAGACCTAAGCTGAAACTCAAGGTAAAGCAGCTCACAGATAAGTATCTAAAAAAGGTAGAATATACCGGCGAATCCATTCTAAACGAATTAGCAATATTAGGGTTTTCTGATATGAATGATATGTTAAACGAGGATGAAAATGGTGATTTAACATTGAAATCATTAAAAGATATGGGATATAACACACGGTGCATCCAACAATTGGAAATAACTAATACAACGCGATCATTTAAGGACTCCACAGAGACCCAAACAGACCAAAAAATCAAATTTAAGCTGTATGATAAGAGAGCAACATTAGAATTAATAGGAAAAAACCTACAGCTATTCACGGATAGAATACACCACACAGGTGAAGTGAACAACACAGTACAAGTATACATTCCTGATAATGGCCGAAATAACAAGGATTAAACCGCAGGCCGGCCCTCAAGAAAAGTTTTTATCATCCAATGCAGATATAGTAATATTTGGTGGTGCAGCATACGGCGGAAAGTCATTTGGGTTGTTGCTGGAATCAATTAGATATATACAAGATCCACGATATAATGGAGTAATATTTCGAAGGGAATCACCACAAATAACATCCGGTGGAGGATTATGGGATACGGCGGGGCAGATATATCCTCATGTGGGCGGAATAGCGAACGAGGGGAAATTAAAATACACATTTCCTACAGGGGCATACAATAAATTCACTCATTTACAATATGAAAAAGATAAGCTTAATCACCAGGGTGCACAATATGTTTTTATAGGATTTGACGAATTAACTCATTTTTCAGAAACACAATTTTGGTATCTGCTCACACGTAACCGCCCACCATCAGGATGTAATATCAGGCCATATTGTCGATGTACAACGAATCCGGAGGCTGATAGTTGGGTAAGAGAGCTAATAATATGGTGGATTGATGAAAACACAGGGTATGCTATACCTGATAGGTCTGGAATTGTACGATATTTTACGCGAATTGACGAAGAAATCATATGGGTGGATAAGGATTGGACAGATGAAAGCGGAAATAAGGCAAGGTCTATTACATTTATACCTTCATTTTTAGAAGATAATCCATTGGGTATAGCTGCTGACCCTATGTATCAGAGCAACTTACAAGCACAAGATAAAGTAACACGTGAACGGCTATTGAAGGGAAATTGGAATATAACATATAAGGGTGGAATGATGAATCCAGGCTGGTTTAAGATCCTAGAAAATTTCCCGCCTATGAAATATGTACGGTATTGGGATAGGGCCGCGACTGAGCCCAAAGACGAAAATGATGACCCAGATTGGACGGTGGGGGCTAAGTGTGGGATGCATGGAGGGGAGTTATATATAGAGGATATAGTCCGTTTCCGTGATACTCCAGCCCAAAATGAGGAAAAAATATTAAATTGTGCGGATAATGACGGCTATGATGTGTCTATTGGGTATGAAATAGAACCTGGAAGCGCTGGCGTTGAAGTCGCCGAACATTATCAAACTAAGATATTGAAAGGTTATACGGTAATATTAGACAGGCCAAAAGGTAATAAAGTGGAGCGGTGTAAGCCCTGGGCGGCACTTGCGGAACATGCACATGTATACATCAAAAAAGCCGCTTGGAATAGGCAATTTCTTGCTGAAATAGGCAGTTTTCCACTTGAAAAAAAAGACCAAGTAGACGCGGTGTCCGGTGGATATAAGATGCTGACAAGAGATAAGTATATTTTTCCAGCATTTAAATTGTCGGATACAAAAAAAATAACAATAGAATGGGAACCCAAGAAAAGTAAGGCCCATATGCACCATTACGGAGCAATGGTACAACTGCCGGACATGAGCCTGTGGATGCTGGAGGTGTTGTATCATGCAATTGATAACAAAATGTATGTATATGGGTGCTGGAAAACCAATAATCCGGCTCCTGCGCTGGTTGTGCCTGTGATAATTAGCAGAATGCATCTCAAAGAGTTCATGATTAAGCGCTTGTTGGTCTCAGATCACATAATGCATGCCATAGCGCCAAAAAAAGCACCGTATTATTTTTACCGCAAGGAATTTATCAAGAAAAAATGTAGGCCGAAATTAAGTGAAAGTATATTATACGATGAATCAGGCTCAATTGTGATGGCTACTGAAATGTTTATGAGGCAGCAAATAATATTTAGCCATGAAGCTAAACCAGCAGCACAGCAGGTGTCGGGCTGGACAATTGACAAGGGGAAGCCGTCTAAGGAGAACAGTGCGTATTGCGAAGGCCTGCTAATGATTATATCAGAGCTGAAAAGGATGAGAATAATACAGAAAAAGCCACCCAAACCAAGGGATTATAAAATAGTTAGAACAGTTGCAAGAAATTTTTAACAAACAAATAGACAAAACATATATTAAGGATTATATTACTATTATGACCACAAAACGCGAATCTAAGCTTTCAATTTTTGGCTATTTTTGGTATTAGAAATTTGGGGTATCCCACAGGGGAGGTTATTCGCGTTTCCTCCCCACTTTTATAAGGAGATGTGACATGTATTTTGTGTATTACGGTGGCTCCGGAGAGGTAAGCGCATTGATAAATTTCGAGACAATGTCAGGGGCTACTAATTACATCGAGGGAAAAATAGAGCAGGGACACTATTTGTCCGACTTTGTTGTGATATGTGGAAGAAGAAAAAAACTGAGAATGGAGCCAGTTATAATTAAAACGGGAATAGAGATAGTAGATGAATAAATCACCAGCAATAAAAGTAAAGCCCAATATATGGGATAGCAAAGAGTTTGAGAAGCCCTACCACGGGGCAAGGAGAAATAGAGGGATGCCTAGCGCGATGGAGCCAATACAGGAATATACAGAGCAGGGCCGCAAGAATTTCGACAAGTGTTTCAAGCAGGAAGACAAGGTAAACAATTGCGGTAAAGTGAAAAAATGTAAGAAAAATTGCGAATATCGCAGCATGAGAACTGAGAGCGAGTGTGCGTGGTATATTGATATTGACAAGTGCGATACGAAGAAAGTAAAGAAGCCTAAACTACTAAAGGTAGATTACAGGCCGCCACTAACGGGAATGGGAATATATGATAAATAAGAAAGATATAAATGTATTAATCAGAGATCCACTACCAGGAAGATCTTTTCGCTGGCCTATTACATATAAGGAGAAAGAGATTGGAACGATATTATTTAATTGTTGGCCCAAAGAGTCGGATTCAAAAATAATTACTGGGGTGAGGAAAGAAGCTAAGATGATGTGTACATTGGAACATATTGAGGTGTTTGAAGAGTATAAGCGGCAGGGAGCTGCATACAGGGCTCTTGTGTTGTGGCTTCCCGGCTTTGATCGAGTTGACACACGGGCGAACTCATGGGCAGCCATGAAGCTAATTGTAAAAGCTGGTTTTCGCACAGGAAATAGTGTGGATTATATATGGGAGAGAGAAAAAAAAGATGATTGATGAGCGTATATATAAAAATGCGTATAAGCCCTATGATATCGTGACCAACGAAATCGGAGACGTGGGAGTTATAACAGAGACCAGTGTGGATGAATAAACCTGTTGGTGGTAGAAAAAATCCCGCATATTTTTGTGTTCGTGATTCAGAAAATTATTATTCATCCGGCATGGGCTGGACAATACCTGTTGACACAGAAGGTCTCATTGTTGTTACATTAAGAGAGGTGAAGAAGTGAAAAGTAGTACCATAACAATAGTAGAAACCGCTGATTATCCGGAAAGCTATGTGGAATTTGTCGCGTGGGTTACTAAGTGGGTTCGGAAAATACCAGAGGAGTATTTAAATAAGGCAGAAATATCATTTAACCAAACAGCCTGGGATGGTGTAGCAGTTGAAATATATTACAAAAACATGGAGATTGAAGAAGCAAATAGGCTAATAAAGAAGTTTGAAGTAGAGGAAAAAGAGATAGCTGAATATCTTAGGCTACGTGAAAAATACAAGTACCATAGGAATTTAGAGTGAAAACAGCAATAACAACATTAGTAAGCTCAGATAAGTTTCAACATTATCTACCACTATATATATATGTAGTACGCAAGGAGTATCCTGAGTATTTTCTAAAGACATTTATCACGGGAAAAATTAATCCATTAGTTGCCAAGGCGCTTGATTATCTAAGGAGCCAGGGGGTGCGGTTTGATGAGCCCATAGAGGTATTTAAGGATATTAAGCTAATTGATTCCACTGCTAACAGCTTAAGGTTCTTGACAAGTGAGAGATATTTTGAGGGCATGGATAATGTAATATATACCGATGCTGATTTGTTATTGTTTCGAAATAGCCCCACATTAGAACAATGGCATATCAAAAGAATGAAAAAAATGAAAACATGTTATGCAGGACATCACGGGCCTTGGAGGAAAAAGTATAGGCCGGAAATATCTAAGGCAGGTTGGAGGGGCAATTTTGAGCGGGTTTCAGCAGGATTTGTCATGGTTACACAGCAATGGTTTAAGAAGACGAGAAAAGCCAGGAAATCCTTTTTGAATAAAGCTAAGAAGGGTAAATTAGGAGGGTTCAGGGAATTTGATGAGGTTATGTTGGGGTGCATTGTGAAAAGCTCTGGCCTTCCTATGCCTCCATTTAGGTTTTGTAAGAAGCAACGGGGAATCCATCTGGGAGATTTTAAAAAGCAGATGAGTCGTAGATTTACAAGAAAAAAGAAAATGAAAAAATGTGTAGCACCTCAACCAGTATTACAATTTCAGGCCTTGGAAAAGGACCCTATTTGGGTTGGGGTGCTAAGGATAATGGAAAAATGCCCATATCTAATGGAAATAATAGATAATGCAAGAAAACGTTTAAGGCGGAGGTTGAAGTATTGATGTTTAGTTTCATGAGCAAAAAAAAGGCTAAAGAAGAGATAAAATCTCTGGTGAAAGACTGGGGTGACATCAGAGGTAAAGAGATAAAAAAATGGTTGAAAGACGAGCTTGAACTTTTATTTGGGTGGGGTGAAAGTGGCGACTATTACGATTGGGACAACGACGGTGATTCAAAAATAAAAAGAATAATGTTTAATATATTTGATGAAAAGTTGGAAAAGGCACTTAAAAAAGCTGTTGAAAAACATATTAACGGTGAAGAGTTTGTTGATAAAATTATTGAACGTATTAACAGAAAGCAGTTGGGAAGGAAGAGATGGGAATAAAAAGCGAAACTGAATGCCCTAAGTGTAGGGCAACGTATCATAACATAAAGCATATAAGAAAAGCAAACAAAGTAATGATTGTATGTTCCGATTGTGCCTATGAGTGGAGTGTATCTGCGCTGGACAAAAAAGTTATAACAGAGGAAGCGGCTATAAAAATAATAAGCAAAAGCGATTTAGCAGAAATGAAAGCAATTGTGTCGGAAAATATGGTGGAAAAAATTGTAGATGTAATGCTGAATAAGATTATCGGTTTGGTAGACGACGAATGATACAACAAAAACCAAAAACAGCCAAGGGGTACTACTACTATCATAGATTGATGTGGAGTAGGCTGGTTAAGGAGATGGAAAAGGGGAAAGTTCTTGACACTGGCTTAAAATACAGTGTATGGAATAGTTTGTTTGATTTTGATGGCGAGGAGTGCAATCACTGCTTTGCTTGCATGTGGAAAGATGATGATGTGACGGTTCGGGAGTATGTGTACTATATCGCCGAAGATGGCGATTGTGAAGATGAGTGTTTGTTGCATTATACGCCAGAAGATGGAAAGTGCTTAGGTGGATTATACGAAGCAGCAACCGGAGTAAGTCAATACAGAATAGAAGCGGCTAAGGAAATACGTGATTTACCTATGAAGGATAAGTGGAAATGAAATTCCAATTAATAATAAGAGGACGCAACTGCACAAAGTACGTTAAAAAATGTCTTGATTCGGTGTTAGCACAGACACATAAGGATTGGAAAGCAACTGTATGCCTCGATGCTCCTACGGATAATAGTTATGAAAAAGCTATAAAATATACGAAGGATAAAAGAATATCTGTATATCGCAACAAAAAACGGCTTGGTGTAGCACACAACATGGTAGAGACTATAATGTTAGCAGCACCTGACGACACCGATATATTAGCTATAGTAGACGCGGACGATGAAATACCAAAAAATGCTTTACATATGGTAAATAAAGAATATGAAAAGAACCCTCTATTGAGATTGACGTATGGCTCTTTCTGGCGGTTGGACAAGAAGAGACGTACGAAGACGAGTAGAAGATATAAGAGCAATGTTAGTGTTAGAAAACAGGATTGGCATGGGAGCCATTTAAAGACGTTTCGCTATGATCTATACAAACGTATTCCACACAGGTATTTTAAACATGACAACAACAATAAGTGGTTTATGGCGGCGTCGGATTTGGCTCTCATGTTTCCTCTGTTTGATTTGTTAGGTGTTGATCGGTATAAAACACACACGAAATACGTAAAAGAAATAACGTATAAATGGAATAGAACATCGGATAAAACGCGAGGGCATGAACAATACAGGAACAAGCAATTGATTAAGAAAAAGAAACCATTGAAGAGGTTGGAGCATGTGTAGCAGTTGCGATCAAAAAGAAAAGTGTGACAAGAAAAATAAGACAGAACTACCGAACAAATACATTAAGGATGTTGTGGGTGTGTTTGCCGATTGGCTGAAAAAGGAAGCGCCCAATATGATTAAGAAAGGTGAGCTGAATAGGAGATGTTATTCTATCAATAGAAGCTTTAAAACAAAAAGGCAGGCCATGTTTTACAATCCACTGAAAAGAGATGCAGAAAAATTTAAAGGCGTGTCAGTGCATATGCTAGTGGAATTTGATTTTGAAAAGATTCCAAAGATGGAGGATGAGTGAGTACAATATTATTTTCAGGGAGATTTGACAGGCCGCATATAGGGCATATGATTACTATTGGCAGGTTGGGACAGCAATATGATAAGGTAATTATTGTGGTGTTGGATTACCCAGAGCAGAAGTATCCAATAGATGAGCGGGTAAATACTTTGCGTAATGCTCTGTACCTAATGAGAATGAGAGGATCATATCAAATTGTGGTCTCAAAACACCATTTTGGTGAAATAGAGACAAAACAATTAAAAGAAGAAATCCCCTGGTTTGATGTGTATGGCAGTGGCAATAGAGAGGTTTTGGAGAATATGAAACAAAATATATATCCAACACAAAGAGTAGAACACATACCCCGATACCCCGGATATTCAGCGAGTGAGGAAGGGTGAAAACACTATTGGTATTATCGGTAGGCGTAGAATTTGGGTGGCTGCTATGCACTTTTATTCCAGCTATACGTTACAAATCACGTGGATATAACAGGACAGTAATTGTATGCGACCCAGAACATAGATACTTATACCAGGATTTTGCAACGGATTTTGTGAATTATAATAAGAAGATAGAGGGTGTGGGCTACTATGGCTGGTCTCCGAAAAAGAAACTAAAAATGCCAAGAGGAATATCAAGAAAATATCCAGGGGCTAAAATAATAACACCAACAAAAAAAATATGCACTGATGCACCAATGGTGTATTATAAGTATGGAAAATATAATGACAAATTGCATTCAGATATAATTATTCATGCACGGTCTGAGGCAAAATTCAACAGAGAGAAACGAAATTGGCCTATACACCATTATGTAAAACTAATTAAAAAGCTGAGGGCACACAGGGATTTATCTGTGTGTTCGGTGGGGACGAAGGAAGGCGCGCACCATATACCGGGCACATTGGATTTGAGAGGAATCCCATTAGAGGCGTTGTGTAATAGAATGGCGAGTAGTTCAGTAGTTGTAGGTTGTAGCTCGGGGCCTCTTCATTTGGCGAGTTTGTGCGGATGCCCCCATGTGGTATGGACTGACAAGAAATATCAGGAAGCGATTAAGGGTACAAATAAGGATAGGTATAAAAAATTGTGGAACCCATTCGGTACACCGGTGAAAGTTATAGATGTGGGGTGGCAACCGAGCATTGAGGTTGTTTATGAGGTATTAAGATGAAAGATGATATGAAAAAAACTACAGGGGTGTGTGATTCGTGTGGAGACAAGGAGTGCATAGAATGTGGTAGTAAATTACACATAATAGAAATAAGTTTTTATAATGACGAAGAAGACAACGCCTGTTTGTGTAGAAGATGTTTAAGGAGTGCTTTGGAGATGTTGAAATGAAAATAACGTTCTGCGGAAATAATAGAAAATGGGGTGGTGTGGCGATCAAAGATATTTATGATTTCTTGTATTGTCAAGATTGTTTGAAAATTTTATAAGGGAATTATGCCAAGAGAAGTAAACCAAAAAAACTATTATCAAGGCCCGGACAACGGTGCTATATATTATCAGGGTGAAAACGAATGTAGTATATGCATTACCCAAACAGATGTAGTGGCATTAGAAAATGATATTATAGATGATAATGGTCATTTGATATGGATTTGCAAAGACTGCCTAAAGAAAGCGCTGGAGGCGTTAAAATGAAAATAACATTTTTTGGAAACAATAAAAAATGGGGTGGCTTGGCCAACAATGGGGGTAGTCGAACCATACTCCTAAGTGCTGAGACATTGCGTGAATTAGGACACGGGGTGAATGTAGTAGCATGTAGTGATAAATTTACATGGTTTCCACATCCACCAATTAAGCATAAGGTATCAAGCAATACAGATGTTGTAATTGCTATATCAATAAGTGATGTTAAAGATATAATGGATAAGTATCCGGGTAAAAAATTAGCGTATTGGGCTCGTCCGTGGGAGAGTTGGCATAGTTCAGAAAAGAAATGCCTTAAATTGTTAAAAAGGTTTAGATTGTTTGGCGGGACAATAATGGTTAATAGTGGCTGGCAGAAAGATTATTTAGAAACTAAAAACATTACAAGCCATTTGGTGTATTCAGGACAGGATATAGAATGGAAGATGGAGTCGGGTTACAATCAACCGTATGATAGGATGGTAATAGGCTGCCAATATTCAAGTAAACCACGTAAGGGCTGGAAGGAATTTAAAAAGATAGCCAAGTTATTAGGTGATAAATATGAATATGTAGCCTTTGGGTCTGAGAAGTGTAAGAATAAATTTATAAGCAGATATCTTAGAAATCCAGCAAGGGAGAAATTGAATGAATTTTACCGATCAATGGACGTATTTTTCATAGGAAATCAACTTGAAGGTTTTCTAAATGTCGGCTCTGAAGCAGTAATCAACGGCGCTTTGTTAATATGTAATAGCAATCCAAGAAGTGGAGCACATGACTATTGCAATGAAGAAACAGCGCATATGTATAATTATACTGGTGATGGTAAGCGCACAGGGCTATTAGGTTTTCAAATAATGCGAATAATGGACAATTTAGATTTTACAAAAGTAGCCAAATGCCAAAAATTAATACGTGAGAAGATTGGTACGAGAAAAAAGAATATGGAGAGGATGATTGAGGTGTTGGAATAATGGCAATACTATGTTTTTTTTATATGGGAAATTGTGCGCATTGCAAAAAAAAGAATGTGGAATGTGTGTATTTAGAAGAAGATTATGAGGATAAAATTATCTATCTTTGCAAAGAGTGTTTTGGCGAGGCATTTAAAAAAACTAATTATGTTATAAAACAATGTGATCACGGTAACTGTTGCCTTCGACAGCCAGAGGACGAATGGTTTGTCAAAGAAGACTTAACTGAATGTATACATATAAGCAAAAATTTTGATTATTATTTATGCAAAAAGTGTGTAAAGGAAAAGGTTGAAAAAGTTAACAAACATAAATTTGATGGGAAAAGTCTGTCGCCAGCAGAATATGAGGGGCCTTGGGGAGGCTTTTAATTTAATGGAGGATATTTTGTGATTAAACTAAGCGGACATTTAGTAAGGAAGCCAAGAGCGCAGATAGCAGCACCTGTAGATGGGTGCCACAGAAACGGATCTGACGGTTTTTTGAAGGGGGCTCATGCTATGTACCTTAATGGTAAGCTTTTCATGCCACATGGGATGGTGTCTATATATTATTACACAAGTGGTGACAAAGGATTAAAAATATACGTATCTGCAAAACATGGATGGCATAGCAAAAAGAAGTATGTAAGAGCTGTTAGAAATCGAATGAAGAAATATCATGAGAAAGGTATTTGTCCTAAGCCATATAAAATAATATCGGTAGAGGTAGACTTTAATTATAAAAACAAAGCTGTCTATCACAAAAAGGTATGGGGTTTAGAGGTAGATCATTGTTTTTGGCCGGAAGATTTTGAGGATTACGCAAATGGCTACCCATTAACTTGGTGTGAGGGAAAGTATCCCGGCTACTCTCCAGAGGGATTCAAGAAGTTCAAGAAAAAATTAGATAAAATACTGTCACACGAGGATAAGAAAACACTAAGAAAGCTTGGTGACTCATACAAATGTGGAGATGTAATGTACTGTACTAAAAAACTAAAATGGGAATTTGTGGATTTGGGCTAATATATGAACAAAACCAAAGACGGGATACAGCAACTCAAAATGTCTGAGTTGCAAGAAATTGCAAGAAGAAGCGGCGAAGAGAAGGAGGCAAGCATGATTATAGAGCTTAAAAAGGAGATGACGAAATTTGACAAGCTAATTTTAGAAGCGCAGAAAAATATTTATGAGATACTCTAAAAAACATAAGAAGCTATTTGTTCACATACCACGTTGTGCAGGCAAATCAATAGTTGTAATGATGAAATCTCATTACAAAGATGTAAGGCTTGTAAATAAGTCGTGGACTCATTCCAGACTTAAAGACGTGCGGAAGAATATCGATCTCTCTAAATACGAGAAAATAGCAGTGGTAAGAAATCCCTGGGAACGAATGGTAAGCTTATATTGTTTTCTTAGGCAGAGAAAAGCTTGGTTTGACACCAGAAAAGGGAAGAAAGTGTTAAATAAGAATATGCCTGAATTCACTGACTGGCTTATAAATTACGGAAAGAAATCACACAATATAAAAACATCTGACACCCCACAATTTGATTGGGTTTCATTGAATGGAAAGGTAGCGGTTGACCATCTCATAAGATATGAAAAGTTAGAAAAGGGTGTTAAAAAAGCATTTGGATTCTGTGATTTGGCGGAGTCACACACAACTTATCATTCACACTGGAAAACATACTATAATGAAAAAAGTGATAAATACATAAGAAGAATATTTAAGAAAGATATTGAGGTGTTTGGGTATGAATTTTGAAATTAATATGACTTGCGTAAAATGTGGAAAAGAGTTTGATAGATTGGGTGCTCAGTGTGGCTTAGGAACAACATGGAGTTTGTGGAGATGTCCACATTGTCAGCAATTGCAAGCCAAGGAAAAAAGTGGTGGCTTTATACCGGAAGAAATGCTTGGATGTGAGGATGTTGAAATAATAAAAGATGAAGGTATGATTGTAGAGCTTAAAGATTGTGACCTTATATTAGACCCAGAAGATAAACGGCTGGAGAAAAGAGCCACAATACAAGATATGTATGATAGGGTTGAAAAATTATATAAAGAGGAAAACAATGATAACAAAAAAACTACATAATAAGCTAATCAAGAAGTGGTCTAAACATGGCAACGTATATCAAAACCGCAACGAGCGAGTATTACAGCGTATGAAGTGGTTTAAAAATGCCATGCACTTAATAGAAGGCTTAGACGTGTTAGAAATAGGCTGCAACGCTGGATTGTTTGCTGCCATTGCAAAGGATAAATACAAAACATATACCGGGCTGGAGAAGAAAGAGAATTACTTTAAGCAGGCGCTTGAGACACAGAAAGCATGTCTGTTACACTATGCTGAATTTCTTAATATCAGCTTAAAAGATATAATTGGAGGCGGCTTTAAGCATGAGGAAATTAACGCTGTTATACTTTCGAGGGTGCTGTATCATATGTACGATGATGAAATCGATTATCTGAAGTATCAGATGTTACCTAATTGTAGAGTTGCTTTGGTAATTTGCGGAACTAAGGGTAAGAATAGAACCCACAACGAATATGATTTTACTAAACCTAACACAGTGGGCGATTTGTTTAAGGATGTAGGCATGAAATTTGCCGTTACCATGAAACATGAACGTTTTTATGCAGGGGTAGCGATAAAGTGAAAATACTACTTGAAGCAGCACATACACAGCACACGGGTAAGGGGTTGTTTGCGCGTAGGCTTTTATCAGCTCTCCAAAAAAGAGACGTAAAAGTAACAATGAACCCTAATGAATGGGATAAGTTTGACGTGGTTGTGGGGTTTGGCAAGTTTTTGAACAAACACAATACTAAGAAGGAAATACTCCGATTAGGTGATGTGCATAAAGAAAGAAAAGATTATAAAAAGCTAAATGCCAGGAAGATTAAAGCGCTTAAACGAGCTGATGGTGTGATATATCAAAGTGAATATTCTAAGGAGTTGTGTGATAAATTCCTGGGTGTTCCTAAATGTCCGATAGCTGTAATATATAACGGAGCTAATCCTGAAACGTTTGATGTGGTGCCAGCGAAATCCCCTTACAAGTACAATTTTCTTGCCAGCGCGAGAGTTTGGAATAATAATAAACGCTTGAGAACAATCAAAAATGCGTTTTGGAAGGCCGATATAAAAAACTCATGTTTATGGGTATGTGGTGACACCGGACAGAAAAATGGTGGTGACAGAGATGTAATTAGTAACCGTGAAATAAGAATGCTTGGTACGGTGGACGGCTCTGTTTTAGCATCTCTTTACAAGCTTTGTAATGCTATGGTTGATATCACGTATTTGAGTGCCTGTCCTAATAGTGTTGTTGAGGCTACACTGGCAGGATTAACCGTTATACATGCAAACCAGGGCGGTATACATGAAATAGCAATTGGCCCATGCATAAGAGACAAAGAATACAATTATAAGCCAATGGGGAAGCATGCACCATTAATAGACGTACACGAGGTAGCTTATTGGATGAGAAAATGTTGTGAGCTTGAGTATTATGATGTTCAAGTGTGGATGTTGCAGCAGAAATTGTATATAAGTAGTATTGCAAAACAATATTTAGAATTTTTTGAGGGATTGTTGAATGGTTAAAGAGTGTTATTGCTGTTGGTTCTGTGCTGTAAAAGAAGAAATATCATGTATAGGAGCAGAAACAATGGGAAAATGTTTCATGTGTGATGATGAAACATTTTGGAAAGTAAAGGATTTTGAAATAGAAAGAATAGGAAAACAATACATAAAATTTTTTGAGGGAGTATTGGGTGGAGGAAAACACTAGAAAAAACATACACGAGGAAGCTAAAAAGCCTATGGGGCTGGATAAAAAATGTGGGAAATCGTATGATTTCGCAGTAGGTAGTAAAATAGCTAAGGAGTGGCCTTGGTCATTGATTAACGATAACGACTCTTTCCCGATAGAAGGTGGAGTGATTAGGGCTTATGTTCTTCCATATGGCCTTGGATTTCGTATAGAAAAAAGTTTAGAAAGTTTTGAGAGGTATAATGAAAAAACATCCTGATTTAGAAATAACATCTGGGCTGGTAGAGATACCGATTAAACGCTTAAATATAAGATATATACCTGTAGTGACACCTATAGAAATGTGGAATTACGATATGTCTTTGAAAAACAGTCCACATGTTGAGTTGTTGGAAACGATAAAAAGGTATAAGTTTGATTGGGATATATTGAAAGAAACAAGGTATTGGAAGGAAAGAAAACATAGGTACGATATCGGCTTCAAGGACTGGGATAAGCGCAAGATAAAGAATCACATTAAGAGGCGTTGGGCTATTTATAATTCATTACGAATATCAGGGTTCCGGCCAAAGCTTAGAGGTGAAAAACCGATTGTTGTATTGAAGGAGCCATTTTGGAAAACGAGGTTTGGGGTAGACAATGAATGGTTGAAAGGCTTCGAGATCCATGATGGTGGAGGCGCGTGCATGGCTGCAAAATTTCTTGGATGGAGCACTATCCCCGGTTATTATGCAAAAGACAAATGTCCAGGTAGCAAGAAAAAAGGTGTATTTGAACACAAACTAAGGTTCGTTGAGGATAGATGGAAGGAGATATTTTGATGGGATTGGTTTTAGAAGAAAATTACTCAGGAAACACATTAAAAGATTACATATCATGGTTTAGAAATGTGTGGGAGCGTAGGCCGGAAAACATTACGAAGACTAAAGGACAATTAATCGAAGAATTTAAAAAACTTACAATGGAAGAATTTTTGGAGTATTATGAAGCCACTTGTTAGTATCATAATAACTTACTATATGTATCAAGATTATGTTCGTGATTGCATCAAAAGTTGTTTTGCCCAGACACATAAGCCTATTGAAATAATATTGGTTGATGATTGTAGCCCCGATGTGGGTCATGGCTCACCTGTAACACTTATTTTACCAACGCCTTGGACGGACTATAGATACATTAGACACGAAACCAACCAAGGTTACGCAAAAGCCAAAAACACCGGAATAAGAGAAGCAACGGGAGAGTATATTACTTTTATAGACGCGGATGATTGCCTTACACCTGATAGCATTGTAAAGCGTGTTGAAGCGTTTAAGCCTGGAATAGACTTTGTGCATGGAAATGTATACAACGTATCTAATCCTAATTGGAGCTATGAAGACATGTTAGCCAATACCAAGAAGTTGTATAAAGATCCCGGTACGCAGAGATATTTTAAGAAACAGCACAGGAAAAAGATACACGCGCAGGGGATGATGTTTAGAAAATCAGTATTTGAAAGATTTGGATTGTATTGGGATATTAATTCAAAAGCAGATAAGGAAATGAATTATCGATTAGGTATTCATCCTGAATCACCTCTTCCTAAGTTAATTAAGCATAAAAAAATAGATGATTTTGTCAGTTATTATAGGCGCCACAAAGAGAGTATGAAGTCAAGCTTGAAAGAGAAAGAAAAGCAACGGTTAAAAGAGTTATTTAATAAAAGAATAAAGCAATTAGAAAAAGAGGGAATTACAAAAAAATAACACCGAATTTTTGTAATTAAAGTATATTATATAATGAACTCGGTAAATTCAAATAAGATAGGGTTGGTCAATCCACGCAAGAGGAATAGTTTCTTCTCCGAGTTCCTATTCCTGCCCTTTATATATAAACTCGGAGGTTTGTATGAAAGAAATACCTTTAACTCAAGGAAAGTTTGCCTTGGTTGATGACGAAGATTTTAAATGGTTGATGAAGAGTAACTGGAATTTAATTACCCCAAAGGGTCGAAAGTATGCCAAGACAGAAAAATGTACTAATAAAAAAAGGGTTTGCATGTATATGCATATAGAAATACTTAAAAGGCATAGTACTTTTAAGGAAGGTATGGATACAGACCATATAGATGGGAATGGAATCAACAACCAAAAACGCAATTTGCGAGTGTGTGAGCACAATAAAAATCTTTTTAATAGAGGAAAGCAGCAAAACAACACGTCTGGCTACAAAGGGGTAACGTGGAGTAAAGTTGCAAAAAAATGGATTTCACAAATATGGTGCAACAAAAACAGAATGCATTTAGGGTTGTTTGTAGACAAAACAGAAGCAGCAAAAGCCTACAATGAAGCAGCTAAAAAATATCATGGAGAATTTGCAAGGTTAAATGAAATATAAAAAAAGGAAGGAAAACACTGAATGGATATAGAATCATTTGTAGACCATTCAACAAAATCGAATTGGAGAGTTATGAACGGGGAGATAGACGAAAAATTCAAAATACCTGAGGGAGGAAAATTGGATACAATAACAAAATTAGAGGCAATGCTGACATTGATAGATGTTATGGACAGCATAAATGAATCAGAAGAATTAACAAGGTTAGATATCATAGTTAGATTTGCTGAGTATTTAAAAGGAAGTTCAGTACAAAGCACGGTTGACACAAAGCGAAACCGTCGATGTGGGCTGGCTGATGTTTATAATGCAAAGATGGGAGATTAAGCGACGCATGAAAATTTATTTGGATCACAAAATAGATGAATCAGGTAAAATGAAGTTTATGCAGGTTCTTATTCCAGAATTAAAAAAGC
>JAAEQR010000207.1 GCA_024231215.1 PVC group bacterium
CCTTTTTTAATTCCTCTAACTCCTTTTGAGCTGGAGACGCAATAAATTCTTTATAAACTGTTGCTAGATCCTTTATAACTTGACTTGGTAGCTTATCTTCCCCCGAACAGCTTTGAGGTGATGTTTTGTGAGCCCAAAGCAATTTATTACTGGGCTGATCATTTAATAATTCTGCCAACCTATTTTTCTCACCAATAACCATATATTATACCGATTCTTTCCTTTTTTGATCTTTACAGAATACTTCCGCTAGCTTAACGACAAAATTTATTCCCGGAACAAAAAAATCTTTACCAAAGTTTTGTTTATCGAAACCACCACAGGGAAGCGTTTCAACAAAAAACCGCAGAGGTCGTTTTCGATTATTAATTCTTTCAATAATGACCGTATCCACTTTTAGCTTTTTGTCAAATCCGAACCTCATTCCCTCTACACGAATAGGTTCTCCAGCAGATTCTATTAGTGAAGGAAATTGGTATTTTGCATTTACGGGCAATAAGATATCGGCATTAATAATAATTTTGCTGTCCTTGAGAAAACCATTTGATTCAAGCCATGTGAAAAAGTCTAAAAACTGCTGTTCCCTAATCTTTTTAAACTTCGAAGCAACTTGCATTTTTTTCGATTGAACCTTAAAGCATATCTCAACACCTATCTTTTGGTTCTTTCTTTTGATTCTTGGCAGGAAAAGTCGCAACAAAAAAACATGTTGCACTTTGTTGTAAAAATAGCTATTCCATAAGATTAGCTCATTCTCCTCAATAATACTAAGCATTTTTTGTGCCTCTAAATATTCAAGGAGCTTCAAAGATTTTCCAGTAATAACTGTATGTAGTGTAAATTTATCAACAAACGACTTCTCTAAATTTGGATACATTCTTGCCATATTAATTCTCCATTTAAAACATGTAATATAAAATATGTAATAATATAGCACGAAACTAACGTGCATTTCTAGAAAAATTAACCAATCATACTTTATAACACATATAAGCGCAAAATCCGTTACCAAATTGATGCTATTTAAAATTTGCCACAAGAAAACAGTTTCTTCATCATTACAAACCCATCAAAAACAACGTGACACATACGTGCCACATGATGTGTCACATAAGGGTAAAATAGCGTAATTTGTGCCACCTAAAAATAGGATAGGGAACCTTGTGCAGATTCCCTATTCGTTCATAACTCTTTATTTTTATTAAGTTAAAAAAATTGGGCCCAGTAGGACTTGAACCTACGACAAACGGATTATGAGTAACTCGCTCATACTAGATGACGTTTCGATGATATTTTTATGGTAACGCTCGGTAAGTATGTTCGCGCGGAAAATATTGTACCACCATTGTGTAGTCCTCATGTAGTAAAACGTATCAGAATATATCACTCTGTCACAGGGATTAATGATTGTAACTTATTGGCAGGAAACCTAATAGCTTATATCTGAAGGGTTTACAAAAATTGGTTGGTAGGGCTTAGAAGGCAGTTGCTCTATCCAGCTGAGCTACAGGCGCTAAAGATCTAACTTATTTATCTATATAGCTTTAGCAATTTTACTGTTTTTGCTATTCTGCGTATCAAAACCCAATGTACCACTATTGTGTAGTTGGGAATGGGTATTATAATCAAAATTGCCGAATTGTAAATCCAATTTTGCAATTGCGTCATGCAACTGATCGGGTCTTAAATGAGCATATCTTTGAGTCATTTTCATACTCGAGTGACCTAATAGCTGTTGCACAACATAAATATCAATCCCCATCCGTACCAAATTCGATGCAAACGTATGCCTCAGATCATGAAACTTAAAATCTATAATCTCAGCACGTTTCACTGCTTTATTAAATGCTGTCTTGATACTCCCTATCGGCTTTCCAGTCTTAGTGTTAAAAAAGAAATAAGGTGTACCTTTTTGCTTAGGTATGCTTAAAAGGGAATCTCGCACAGTTTTACTCATTGGAACATGACGAGATTTACCGCTCTTACACATTGCACTGTGTACATATATAAGATTATTATCAAAATCTACAAAGTTGCTATTGCTTTCATGTAGACGTTTCAAATTGATAATCTCACTATACCTCAATCCTGTACCTAATGCAACAATAACCACCATCTTAGCAAGCCCATTACAACATTCAACTAAACGTTGCTGATCGTCTGCATCCAAACATCTTACACGCTCATTGTTCTCATCAAACTTCTTAATCCCTCTCGTGGGGTTCTCACCTTGATAAATACGCCATTCACGCGCACGATTAAACATTGATTTAAGCAGTGTCAAATGTTTGTTTACTGTAGAAGGTCGACAAGTCTTTTGTTTCTCCCTCAAATACCGTCGAATCATCAAATCATTAACCTCATCAAGGAGCTTATTACCAAAATGAGCCGTCACACAATTAAGAAGATTCTGCTGGTCTCTTGGGTTCTTATTCTCCAATCGAATATATAAATTCAAGAACTTATCCGCAAAGTCTTTAAACTTCATTGGAGGATTTTCTATCTGTTTCCTATATCGACCATCTGCTACATCGATTTCCATTTGCTTCAAAGAGCGAAGGGCTGCTTCTTTAAACCGTGAAACCGTTTTTCTTTTCCATTGCCCACGATCATCTTTAAAAGAAATTGCCCACTTATTGCCACGTTTGAACAAGTACCCCATTAGCCATCTCCTTTAATATTCAGATATTGACTAATAGGCTTCCTGCCACAAGTTATTCTATTATTATAGCAATCGCAAAAAGGATTGCACTCCTTAAATAATTTTTTCACAATTTTTTTCTAACCATTTATCAATTATCACTATATCAAATCGAATAACCCCATTAATCTTACAAACGTGTATCTTTCCGTGTCGAATCCACTTTCTTATAGCAGATTCACTAACACCTAAATATTTAGATATTTCTTTTGTATTGTAATACCGTTTTTCCATTCAAACACTCCTCATAATACGTCTTCTTTTTGATAAACCATGCGCTCAACACGCCTTTTTTGATTGAAACCGCTGACCTTCACCACCAACACCCTTTCTTTGTGGATTCTTGCCAAATCGATATTGAAATAACGCACAATCAATAAACTCACATTCTCGTACTGCTTTTGCTGTTCCTTCCCCACAATCACGACATTTTTGTTTGATTGCTTGTAAGGTCGTTTGCTTAGACTTAGATTTTTTTCCGAATCTAAGAGGATAAAGCGCACACGTTGTTATGGGACACAACGATACTTCTTTTGAACTGCCTGAACAACAGGCTAAACACTCTCTTCTAATTGCTAATAGTGGTCTTTGATTTCTCATCGTTAATCTCCTTTACCTTCTGGGTTGGTATAATATATAAAGGCTACAGAATCCGTAGCATCAAATGCACTGACCTACCTTAAAACAGCTACATATTCTGTAGAGTGAAAGCTTTACAATGCACTGTGACTCTACAGAATATGTAGCATGACTCTTCAATATGTGTAGTTGACATCTATTTTTTCTTTTCCTTTTTGCGCCAAACATAATCTTCATGTTTAAATGTAAATTCGTATCGATTGTCTCTTCTGTATAATCCACCAATATTTGTTACAACAATATATTCAGCCTTTATTAATTCTTTAAATGCCGATGAAATAGAAGCATCACTACACAACCCCTTCATACCGCGTACTTCACTATAATGTAATGAAATTTCTCCATTGTTATATCCAACAAACTTATTTTTAAGATGCAAATATAGAACCTTCGCATTACTTGATAAATCTCTCCAGCTTTTTGATTTTAAGGTATGCCGACTAATACCAATAAATGGAAGGTTTTTAGATTTTTTCCCGGGTTTCATTCACATCTCCACATTTTTCCACATTTTTACCGATTAAATTAAGGTATTTTGAAACGATTGCCTTTCGAAGACCTTCGTATGCTTCTGCATTAATAGGATTGAAAACAGGGATTTGAGCCCCATTATTTAAGCGCTTTGTGGGAAACACCAAACGAAAATGATTATTTTTGAGATCAGTACGGATTGCAATATTGGCAAGATACAATGAATCATTAATGGTGCAGCTGGCAAATGCGACTAAGCCTTCGCAAGGATTAACTGGAATGATTTCAATATTTTTGACTTTCATTTTTACCACCTTTTATATTTTTGTATTAAAACAAAAAAAACCGCTCATTAAAAAATAATGAACGGCTTGAATATTATAATACATCCTCTGTCAATCAAAAGATTAACATTAAGGAATTTTTAATTTCAATACTTTTTCACCTTTTACAGACAATCTGATCCATTGAAGAACATTTGTTTTTGGATTCCTTATTACTACTACAAGTGCCTTTTTTTCTAATAACTTAATACTCCTTGAACAAGCAGCGGAACAAAGACGAAAATATGATATTATATTACGTGGATACGCATACATTATACTTTTTCCTTTATTAATCTGCACCTCTGCCCCAAAGCCATTCTCTATCAACCATCTAATTTTATCAAGAATTTTTAGCTGCAATTTACCTAATCTTTCATCCGCCACGTTTTTCTCACATTTTTATGATTTCAAATTAAACTTGCTCTATAAAACTCTTTATTACTTCTATCTGCTCAATCGTAGCCTCTTGTGAACCATTTTCAAGACGCGCAATATAATCTTGTCCTACACCCATCTTTGCAGCTAATTCAATAATAGTGATTTTTTTCTCTTTGCGTAATTTTTTTAATAATTGAATTGTTTCGGATTTATTCATATTCCCACTTATTTTTGAGAATTATTCAACTTTATTTTCTCAAACATTTTCATTGCTTCCTCTTGCGCTTTAGCGATTTGTTCAGAAGTCATTACTGCTCTAATTGCATTCATATGCTCCTTACCCTTTTTATTGCCCTGACTAGCAGATAAGGATATCCACATATAGGCATTGCAATAATTCTGCGGAACTCCTTCTCCATTGTAATACATGACTCCTAAATTCAATTGAGCATCAGGATCTCCTTGTTCCGCTGCTTTTGTATGCCATTTAATTGCTTCTTGATAGTTCTGTGGCACGCCTTCTCCCTGATTATACATGCATCCAAGCATAACTTGAGCATCAGGATCTCCTTGTTCTGCTGCTTTTGTGTACCACTTAATTGCTTCTTGAAAATTCTGTGGAACACCTTCTCCATTATAATACATGACTCCTAAATACCATTGAGCGTTTCTATTTTCTTGTTCAGCTGCTTTTGTATACCATTTAATTGCTTCTTGATAGTTCTGAGGAACACCTTCACCATTATAGTATATCATTCCTAAATTATGTTGTGCACTTGCATATCCTTGTTCAGCAGTTTTTGTATACAACTTTATTGCTTCTATATAGTTCTGAGGAATACCTTTGCCTGTATAATACATTTCTGCAAGCAACAATTGAGATAACGACTCTTCTCGATTTGCACCCTTTGTAAACCATTTTACTGCCTCTTGAGAGTTCTGAGGAACTCCTTCTCCCATTTCATACATCATTCCTAAATAAAATTGAGCATCTGCATATCCTTGTTCAGCGGCTTTTGTATACCACTTTATTGCTTCTTGATAATTTTGTAAAACCCCTTTTCCATTATAATATTTGAATCCTAATTCATTTTGAGCCCATGCACTCCCTTGTTGTGCTTCTTTTGTAAGCCATTTCACTGCTTCAACTGAATCAAGTGACACACCGTTACTATCTACATATAACTGTGTTTCATCTAATATAAAACCTTTTGGCATTGTTTCTTCTTGCTGCAATGCTTCATTTTTGGTTTTTTTATACTTTGGAATTATAATGATGAACGTATTGATAAATCCTATAATGATTATTACTATTAAAGCATAGACTATCTTATCGTGGTTTTTCTTTTTCAGGACAAACCCTGACCAAGAATACAATGCTACAACAATCCAAGTAAGGGGTGACATTCCAAATATAGTAAGTGCAAACACTACTACCTTTAGCAAGTTTGCCAAACTTTCATTATTTATGTCATTAAACAAATGTGGTATCCCCATAACACATAAAATGAGAATCGCCACCGCTAGCATTAACAAAAGTAATATTTTTTGAATAAGAAGCATTATTCTATTTCCTTATTAAATGCACACATCTTGAGCTATATCAATTCTATGTTTTTCGAAAAAACCTATTAAATTGTTGCCTATATCCCAAGTCATAACAATGTCGACATAAGAAAGCAGTCTGACTATATGGAAGATATAACGTACCTACCATTGTATTACAATGAGGGCAGGAAAACCAACGCAAATAACCGCCAAACTGGGCATTTGTCGAAATAATTTTGATGGTTTGAATTCCAATTCCTTCAATTCCAAGCTCAATAAAGCCTTCCGATTCATGCTTTGGAATAACTTTTCCTGCCTCTCTTGAATTGATTTTATATACATCTTCGACTAGTTTTTTCATAATAGATCACGTAACTCTTTTATTTTGAAATAGTTGCAATTCTTGTCATGATTTGTATGTTTCGCCTTCCCCTTCTCCTCCCTCACACTCCTTTTTCTTTTTTTTGTCTAAATCACTAGTCGAACACTCTGTTATATTTATTTGTTTATCCGCGATATTTACTTGTTTAATATGTACATTTATGGGCGGTTTAGTCATATTGAGAAGTGCTTGCAATGCATAAATTAGGTTCTTATCAGCAGATTGCCTTAATCGTTGCAATTTCTCATGAGCTTCAATGTCTCCTCGATTAACAACAAGAAATCGCCGATAAGCTTCCATTCTATTTTGATAAGCTCCTATAGCAATTTCAACAAGGATTTCAGCAATTGCTTCTTTTCGTGTTTTTTCATCGGACAATAAAGAACCTTCAACATCCACCAAGAATTCCACTTGTTTACCCGCTAAACCATCTAACAACATTAACTCAGGCTCTAAGTAGTAACATTCTTCTTCAGATTCTTCACAAGCAGGCAATTTGCTTGATTTAGAAATAGTTAATTTCTTTTTTACTTTGTGCTTATTTGGGCTATGCTCTGACATCGTAAACCTTTTATTATTGCTATAAATAAACGCTCGTTTGTTTGTTTTTGAATTACTCCGTGCAATCCCTTATAAAAATCATTGCAAAAACCCTCTTTTTACAGCCCCCCTTTATTTGGTCGCATACCTGAGGTTATATCCACTTCGCCGTCTGCGCTTCGTATCTTTACTGCCTTTAGGTCTTCCTAATTGCTTCCCTTCTGCTTTCGCCCTTTCTAGCCCCAATAATGTGCGGTCTGAGATTATATTACGCTCAAAGTCTGCGAAGGCTGATAAGATGTGAAACTGAAGCTTGCCATTAGCTGAACTAAGATCAATGTTATCCTGTATGGATATAAAGTTAATACCCTTATCATGTAGCTCCATGACCTCGTTTATGAGCTCTCTGATAC
Source organism: PVC group bacterium (assembly GCA_024231215.1). GTDB lineage: Bacteria > Omnitrophota > Gorgyraeia > B26-G9 > B26-G9 > JAAEQR01. The sequence continues at coordinate 7,399 of JAAEQR010000207.1, forward strand.
TCCTAGCCCAACGATCAAGCTTCCACACTAGCACAGAGTCATACTCTCGATTACGAAGCCTCTGCAGCAACTCATTCTTAATAGGTCTTGTCTTTCTTGAACTCTCCCTCTCTTCAAAGATATCATAGGCATAGTCGTTTCGCTCAGCAAAGTCTTTTAGCTTAATAACTTGATTCTCTGGATTCTGATCCCTTGTGCTTACTCGACAATAAATAGCTACGTTCATAATATCACCTCCTATTATATGTTTTATATTTGTCAACATTCGGAATAAAAAAAACTAGATCAAATCATCAATCTTACATTTGAATATCTGAGCTATATTCTTCGCCATCCTTAGAGAGCATTCTTTCTTGTCATTTTCAAGATTAGAAATATATCCTCTGGACGTACCAAGTTTCTGAGCAAGAGCCTCAAGCGTCAGCCCCTTCTTCTGTCTTAGATCCCTTAATCCTGGCAATCCCATTGTCTCCCCCTTGTCAACAATAATATCAACATGTTTTCTATTTGTCAACATTTTAAACAAAAAAAAACTTCACCTTATATTTTGTCTGTCAGCATAGGGAATCTAATAAACAATCACGAACTAAGCAATCACACACTAATTGCTTGTATATTCTTTAGATGCAATACATAATCATTATGCTTAAAAGGGCACTGGATCGCATCTCTCAATTGATCATTATTGAGCCTAATTTGCTTTCGAAACTTTCCAATGACGGTTAAGTCCCCTTTCCCTTTTGGCAATCGCGTAAACCCAATAAACTGCCCCTCATAAAAAAATTGTGCAACGATTGCCTCTTTACCACCTTGTCTTATTTTGAATTTTAACTTTTTTAAAACCTGAAGCGCCTGCTTTTTCTTAATTCTCATCTTTTTTTCTCTTCTTTAATAATCCTATCCAAGTAACCCCAATGTTTTTTTGTTTGAGGTCCTAAATTCTGGACATTTTCCTTCAAAGAAATATAATAATCGATAATCGATGCACACAAATCATCTATCGCTTCTTCTTCATCATCTCCATAACCAAATAAATTAACATCATAGAAACAAGCTGTTATGCCATCCTCATTTTTTTCAAATAACACTGCTATCGACGATAACAAATAATAATTATCATCTCGAAGATTATTCAAGAAAACATTAACATATTTATCAATTGTTGGCTCGGTTGTGATTTTTTGAATTAATTTCGATATTTCCTTTTTTAATTCCTCTAACTCCTTTTGAGCTGGAGACGCAATAAATTCTTTATAAACTGTTGCTAGATCCTTTATAACTTGACTTGGTAGCTTATCTTCCCCCGAACAGCTTTGAGGTGATGTTTTGTGAGCCCAAAGCA
>JAAEQR010000208.1 GCA_024231215.1 PVC group bacterium
TCTTTATTTATCGGTATTGTAAAATAAAAAGTAGCTCCTTCCCCTACTTTAGACTCTACCCTTACTTCTCCTCCATGCATCTCCACTATTTTTTTTACAATCGACAAGCCAGCTCCTGTGCCCTCAACATCCTCTCTTTTTCCCAGACGCTGAAAAACAACAAAAATCTTATTAAAATATCTTTCGTCTATACCCGGGCCGTTATCCTTGACATAGAACTCATTAAATTTCTCTTTTTTACTACACCCAATTTCTATTGCCGGATTATCCTTATCCATAAATTTGACAGCGTTAGAAATCAGATTAACAAATACTTCTGTTAACCTAATCCTGTCACAAAAGATCTTAGGTAACCGGCCTCGGATAATAATATCTGTATTTTTTTGTTTGATCGCATATTCAAGCCTGATTTTTACTTCTGAAATTAATTGTTCGGTATCGACTTCTTCAACTGGATTTTTTTGTCTATCTATACGTGAAAGCTCAAGCAAATCTTCAATTAATTCCTGCATTCTATAGCTGTTAGCCTGAATACGCGTCAGATATCTTTGGCCCTCTTCATCCAATCGATCACTGTAATCTTCCA
>JAAEQR010000209.1 GCA_024231215.1 PVC group bacterium
TCTTTGGGCTCCTCGTCTTCAGGCTTCGCTTCTACGGGCTTTTCTTCTGCCGGCTCACTTATCGGACGGCCTGCAATTCTCGGCTCATCCCCGCCCTCTATTGGCTCTAATCCTTCGCTAATACGTTGCTCATTTATTGAAATGATCCCATTAGTCAAATACATTAGTGTTTTTCTGTCCTTATCTGCATTCGAAGGCTCAACAGTTGGGGTTGCGAATCGGAATAGTAATTCAGGATCATACTTCTCCAGTAGCTTAGTAAAACTCTGTTCGAATTGTGATAATATCGGCTTAATTGCCGTATCTATTGCGTTCAGTCTTGTTATGTCAGCAGTAGCATAATTTTGGCTTAATCCTGTGATTAATGGCATAGGTATTCCAAAAGTATTTGCCACTGTGTTTTGCACCAGCTCCTGAAGCTTGATAATATCGATAGTCGAATTACTGATATTGTTGTCTGATATGTTTTCCATCTCAAACCCGGACGGCATAACGCCCGCCACATTTGGCATTCTGGCATTTGTATTTATGCTTTTACCAAGCTGTTGGGCTTTTTCATATGACTCATTACTGATAGTGTTCATAGTTTCTACTATGGGCTTCAAATATACATCGGCTTGATTGTTGTTTGTCACGAATGCAGATATATACTCACTGATTTTCCTGTTTTGCAATATAGCTGCTAAGGCGATTGTACTAAGCCCTATTCCTTTTGGCTCCGCACTTGTGCCGGGATAATATTGTTTGACATGTAGAATTTCATCCGGTGCAAATTTGTAATGATTTCCAAACCTATCTGAATAATAATAATAATAATCAGTCTCTGAAAATTCTATTATCTGCATACGGCTTGAATCTAATATGTCTAATCTGTTGGGCTCTCTGTTTTCGAAACCTGGGTTCCATGGTCTTAAATAGACATTGCCGTCCTTATCTAACCACTGGCACAATGTCTTATAATAGGTGAAATTAATGCTTTCCGACTCCGGATCCCTGAATAATAAGTTTGCCCAGTGGTTAGTATCCACCAGCTCAGGTTCATTATCCCCACGTTTACGGTATATATTCCATTCACTGAATGCAAGGGCGTTAGACCTAATATTTATACACTGACCAGAAACATCAGAGAAGACACCGTTTATAGTTGTCCCTGCTGCTATGTACTCAAACCCAGTACCAGGATCAATAACAGTACCACCCGTGACGGTTTCTAAGTGCTTGGCCTTGGAATACCCCAAAAAGTTTAATAGTTTTTCTATCAAAATACCATTCCTATATTAATCCCTAAGTATTTTTCTGTTATGTGCTTTGTGGCATATGCCAAAGCATCGATATAATCATCGTGTGAATCATCGATACCGGAGAAGTTGAGTAGCTCTGTTATAAATGTTTTTTCTAAATTAACATTGTGAATTATTTGTCCGACCTCATATTTTTGAGCGGTTGGCAAAAATCTAGTTAATTTATCTTTTGTTGGTCTCACTCCAATAATTTCGTAATCATTTGTAATTCTGATAAGTTTGTCTACAATTCCGGCTTGATATTGGACAGCCTCAACTACTATATCTTCGGCTCCGTATTGTCTGGCCATTTTAATAATGTTCTCACATATTACATTGTAAGAACTTGATTTGAATCGATATGTATCAATTACGTATATGTTTCCTGCTGAATCATTGCCACAAACTACAATTGCTGAATAATCGGCAGAATCTTTTACACTGATAGCCAAATCAACGCCGATAACAATATGTTCTATTTTGTCCATGTCTACGAATTTTTCTTTGATCCAGCCCGCCTCAATTACGGCCCCCACATTTCCAGTGAATAAACCGTGGATTTCTTGATCTCTGAATACTTTTGGCACGGAGTTATATACTATTTTTCTTTCATTGTTAGTTGCAAATATGTTATCGTACATTGTGTAGGGCTTGTGTCCATTAGCTTTATTGGGTAGGCAAAATATAGGATTATCATCGCTCAATGCATCCATGTACAATTTATAATACGGTGCTGTATTATCTCCTATTTTCACGGCCTGGGATTTTTTTATTATCTTACCTTTTGGTGTTCCACCTATCCAACCTTGAGTAGGCCTCCCAGTAATAGCCTCCTGGCCTAAAAACATTGGCATGACGGCTTGCTGAATCATAGGATCTTGCAAGACAATACCACCCTCATTTATAATAATTTTCCCATAGCCTTCGCCTTCCCAATTTGAAGGAATTGCTGCTGATCTTAGATCACATATTCCTGGTCGGTTCATGTCGTTCTTTTGATTGAGACACATTATCATTCCGGCTTTTTCATAATACTTGAATAAATGTCCGATACCTAGTTTCATAGCCATCGGCATAAATATTCTATCGTAGTACTTTTTTATATTAGTTGATAGGGTATCTCCCCACAGACAATATTCCCCGTCCATCAGAAACATAATTAACCCGTAAATCATTCCATAGGTATAGCCCAAACGCCTGCCCTTTGGAATAATCTTTATTGACTGCCCCGGCTCCCAATTGAATAGGATATCATATTGCGGGGCTGTCCAAGGTATATTTAAATTTTTTCTGAAGTCTTACTCTCCTTTGCTTTTATCATTTCTTCTTTAGTGCTGTGAATAATCGTATGTGTGAATCCGTATGATGTAACCTCTTTATCCCTTTTTTCTATCGGCTCAGGTCTGTTAGTCGGTTGCCACCTATCAGGTGCCGTGTTAATCGCCAAAAATATTTGAGCTGTTACATTAGGCGGAATATATTTTAAATGTTCTTTTATTAGTATTTCACTAATAATTTTGCCGTCTCTGTCCGTTTTGTACTCTTTTTTTATTTCAGTTACAAAGCCGCCCCTTGCTGATTTCGTAAGCCCTTGCTCAGCTTCTGACAGTGCGTATTCTGTGGATCTCTCTTTTCCTCTTTCTAACGCTTTTAGTATGCGTTCTTTAGAGTTTTCCCGCTTTGCTTTGTCTGTAAGATCATATAGGTAATTCTGATAAGTAGTATAACTCCATTTCAAGACCTTAGCCATAGCAGAAGATGTTTTAATTCCGTCTGCCCTGGCGTTCTCGATTTTCAACAATATTTCATCATCTACTTTCATACATTTTACTATGCTTTATTTGCCCTATTTGCATTGTTCTTACACAAATTGATTAATAGTTAATACTCCTGCTGTCAGACTGTTTTTTAATATCCTTAGTCGACCCCTTGCTGCATGGATTCTTATATCCAAAAACAGGGCGTCGCTTGTATTGCTTGCGGAGTCTATAACAAAAGTACCATTTGTAGTACTGGCTCCGTCGATATCCATCACAGAATAAATAGTACTATCAGTGCTATCATACAACTGTGCAGGGTCATTCATTGGGCTAAATTCCACAAATACCCCACCGTCTTTTACAGTAGAGGAATTGCCAGTCCAACTAAATTGCAGTGCTATGTTTGGAGCCCCGAAGGTATCAATCTTCTCGTAGTATGTTGTTGTTGCTGAGCTGAAATCAATTACAGCTATTTGTTTTTGAGTCATTTTTTCAGTCCCTTATAAATCTATCAGATTATTAATTTCTTCGTTTGTTGTTGCGGCTTCAATTTGTGCTTTTTTGCTGATGTATGTGGTGTCTGTTGTGACAATTTTATATAATATGCTATCATACAGAGAAGCAATAGCCCCGGCTTTTATTGTTGCAAGTTCTTCTGCATCGACCGCCGCAATTTGTGACGTTGTCATTTTTAGTACTTTGTCTTTTGCGGTGTTCCATTTCATGTATTTTGTGGCACAATCAGGCAATGTTTGAGTGTATGGCATCCATGATTTTGCACTGTAATTTTCTGGTGTTGTTGTCTCTATTATCTCATATGTTTGAATATTAATCAGTTTCATTTTTGGCTCCTAATATATATGACTTGGTGGTGTAAAATCACGAGTCCATACGGCCCGATTTTTCATTATCTGTATTGCTTGTGCGGATCCGTCGAAATAGCTGGTAAGAGTACCACCACCGCCCATCCCTGTTCCAACAGTAACTGCCCCGGTATTTGTAATATTATTGTTGTCTGTTCCAGTTCCTAGTTTCGTGCCATTTACAAATAAGTAAGCCCCGTTAGTCCCTGTATGTTCTCGCACTATCGCAATATAATACGCGGTGTTTAATGTCGGGGTGAATGAAGAAGTAACAACGCTTTGGGAAGCACCACTTACTACACTTTGCCAATTTAACACATTTGCACCGGACCAGCCCAAATAATAACGGTTATTGGCATCCTGCCCTTTTCCTATTAGGATTCTAGATGAGGTGGCCGCTGTGAAATAGAAGCGTCCGGCAATAGTGAATGGATTTAATCCAAAATTAAAATCAGCATGGCTTGCAATACTCAAATTATCAGTGCTAGCTGCTGCAAATTGCATACTATTAAAGCCCAGGAATTGCGGGCTTGTTACAGTTACGCCGTTATTTGTAACAGTGTGGGCACCCGGGCTTTTGTCGTTTGTATCTGCTATACCTCTTATATTAACTTTGCAGGTGGTGTTATTTAACGGCTGCCCTATTGGCTGTATTAAATTTATCATATCTCTATATACACAATGTTAAACACTAGTCCGAAAGCATCGTTGTTCGAGCCGTTGGCGTCCGTTGTCGCTTCTATTGCATCGCCATAACCTAGCACACAATTGGTTATATTTAGCCCAACACCTGAATTTGTGAAACTCGTAGTCGGTTCAATTCCATTATTACTATTTGCCGTCAGTACCTGATTTCCGTTCACAGTTATTCCTATTCGTGGTTCATTTACCCCGGTATCCTGGGATTGCTCTTTAACTTTTTCTATTCCTAAGATCCTGGCATTTGTTCCAAGGAATTGCAAACCACTAAGCAACTCATAAATATCTTCGATTAATGTTGTTGAGCTTGCTTCTGCCCACGTTGTTGCAAATATTAATTGTATTGTTTTTGCCTTGATTTTAGTCGAATATTGGAATTCATCATTATACGAAGTCGTACACGGAGCCCCAAATAGTGTATGAACGTTAGTCGTTACGTCTGTAGATTGTCCATAAACCCAGTCCCCGCCCGTTGCTCTATATCTAACAATTGTTCCATCATCTAAATTATCAGTACTTGTAATAGAACCGTCTGAAGTTCTTGCGGCTCCATTCCATGTATTCCAATCTTCTGCAGTTGTTGTTGGAGCCTCTCCGATTGCGGCCCCTGTATATTTGCCCCTAAGATCTTTTATCCGTCGGATTTGGACTTTTCCGGTTGTGGAATATGCGGTCCTTGATCTGACCGTAATTTGGTATAACGGAACCTGTTCCGGTGCGAAACCTGCTGGTAAACTCAAACTTTCGACACCCTCGTCATATGCATCTGAATCATTACCGAATACTGAAGTCCCTGGGAAAATTACTATATCCCTTGTGTTGTCGGTCCTGGTCCAGCCGAAAACCCATAGATTTATCCGGTCTCTGTTGGTCATGTCTGTTAATTGCCATGTACCACCACTATTTTCATTCCACTGACAAAATGTCGTCGCTACAGTGAAGGGTAATGCTTGGGAGTCTAGCCAATCCATGCGATTGGCACTATCTAAGCCCATGCGATAAGCAACAGTATAACCACCGCTTGCTAGTGCTGTTAGTGTGTGTGCGATATCCTCATCAAACATTCTGCCAGATGATAAGGCAAATTGCAAATCAGCATCATTATTGCTATTATATACATAACTAGAAATGTCGCAGCCCATAGGAGAAACTACTAATTTAGCCCCTATAGTTAAATGTTCATTTTGATGAGCTTTTGCACTGATCTGCTGCGAGTGTCTTTCTTCAAATCCAATAGCTTTTGCGGCTCCCTGATCTGTGTTGTAATATTGTCGGTCTGCTATTGCTTGTGTTGAAAAGTCAGGGCTTGTAGTAATTGTTAGAGTTGTTGCACCGCTTGGATAAACTGCCCAATATTGATCTGTTGTATCTGCGTGTGCTGTTGTTGTTTCATTTACTGGCACAGAGTTTACGCCAGCTGAATTGACTGAAGTTCCTGAATTAACTACTGTGAATTGTCTATTTGTAGCATTATATGTTATTGCAAGCTTTGACGGATCTTTTATGCCTGAATTGGTAACTGAATTTGTTATATCTCCAGTCACATTCAAATTTCCATTGTCTTTGCTTGCAACCTGTGTGAATGTACACCCTGATTGAATATTATCATCATCTGCTGCTATTACATCATCCATTTGGCTATCAATTGTAGCACTAGCCCCGCCATAGAATCCATAAGCAGAACCGGACGAACTTGTAATATGATAGTGGTTTTGTGAACTTTGTAACTCTGTTGAGCCCGCCACGTATGCACCATAAGCAACATTTGCAGCTAGTGCCGTTATAATAAATGTGTTCCTGATCACATCATAGACACCACCAACGGCCAAATATCCAAGGCCCGCCGCAATACCTGTATTTTCAGACAATGTTACTTTTGAATCTGATAAATCTATTGACCCCGTGGCATTTGTAATAATTGCTAGTGTGGAGCCTAAACAAGTCCCGGTATTTGCAATTTCGAATTCTGTTGAGGTTGCGACTAATGCCCCGCTAGTACCAATTGAAAGCACAGCTTTTGTATCTGACCCGGTCGCCGTTGAGGTATTTACATAGGTATTCGTAGTTAGATACATCCTAACCGTTCCGGTCGTGGTTAGAATTGTACTCTGTGTTCCTGTTATTGCGGCACTTTGAACAACTTCCAATCTACATAACTGGAAAAGACAAACCCCCGACCCGGTTATCAAAGTCCTGGCGGCTGTTGGAGCTGTTAATTTTAGATTGATTCTTTCAACAAAACAACCCGTAAAAGCTCCAAAATCACAAACTGTAGTATCGGCCTGTTGTACGATCTGCTGTGGGGCGTTACCTATCCCTTTTACACATTGATTATTTGCAGTGAAATTGATAGTATCTGAATAAGTCCCTGGAAAGACCTGGAACAATTCCCCACCTGCTGTGTTTGCATTCAAAGCCGCTTGAATTGTTGTATAGTCCGCACCTGAAGGGCTTATTGTTACGGTTTTTGTGGGTGTACTAACTGTATTCGGCCCCCATATTAGCCCGGTCGCCGTCGATGAATCTGCCTTTAATACATATCCATCCGCACCAACGGCTAAACGGGCGTTAACGGTGCTAAATGTGTATATATCGCCTTTGTCAGTAAGTGGGCTTGAATCACCGCCCCCGCCTGTAACTGAAGCATTTATGAATTTTATCGGCATAATCAAACCCTTTTAACATTGTATTTCAAATTTTGCGTAAAAGATACACATAAAAAAAGCCAATAACAAATATTATTTTGCTACCGGCTATATTGAAACATCCCCCAAGGGGTTCAGGTTTGAAAATCGTTTCTTTTGTCTTGGAAGTACTATTTATTCTAATATTGTTCTAACTAATTTATTTATATAGCACTTCACTTGTTTACGTGCTTATTTCAGATATGGCTTTAATGCACCTGTTATTGTTTATAATTTGGGCTTTATGCCCTGTATAGTCTCCTAACAGTCGACCCCGCCGTTTAAATAATGTATCCAATCCACAGCCGCCACTTCCGATAGAAATAATTTTTCGAGAACTGGAACAACTTTGTATTTATATTTAGTGACCGGAACCCCGCCGAATGTGGGCTCCTCTGTGTGTGTGTAATCTAGAATATCCTTTACTATCTGATATTTCCCTTCAGGCGTTTGTATTATCCTCATTTTTCTTCTCCTGTTTTGGGCTTTATGCCCTGGTTAATTATTTTAAATACACATGAATAACACCAAGATTACGTACTCCCCTGAATTCATCTGGAGGGGTAACATGGTAATTACGGACGGTATCTTCTGGGTAAGATATAGACAACGCTTTTATAAGTATTGATTCATCGAACGAACCGTCGTATATAACTGTAATGTCGCTTTCTATGTAATCTTTTTTAAGTTCTAAGATCTTCATTCCATTTCTTCTCCTGTTTTGGGCTTTTTGATTAGTGTATCAAATTCTTTTAACATTTTATTGTCGTTTTTATAAAAACACAATCCGAATAAACGGGCGTTATATACTCCCATCAATCTATGAATAGTATTTTCATCATGTAATTCGATATTCTCTAATGATTCTTTAATCACTCTTTTTATATTCCTTGCAGACCGGACGTATTTATTAAAGATCTTCATTTTGTACCCTGGTTATATAAGTCGTAATAAAAATTGTTTCCTTTTGGCGTGCTTGTACGCCCTATTAAGTCAAACAGCCCCGGTTGTACGCCCGGATTGTCACTATCAAAAACCATGTACCCCAAAATGATATATTTTTTGTCGCCTACCCATTGGATCATTGTTCTTATGGCAGATTTTGGAACGTGCTTTGGGATTCCTTTATATATGCGGCCTTTTCCTTCTTTGACATACTCGGGCCTCGGCGTTTGTGTTCCTGTTTTCATCTCACCCTCTCACTATTTCAAAATGCATTCCATCATCAAATTTTTGATCTGTCAGAAGTTCGCCGTCTTGATCCCAATTACCGCCCCACCTCAAAACATAGTCCCTTAAATCGTTGGTTTCTTCTCTATACATTTTCAGAGCTATTTCAAAAAGTCCGTCGAATAGTCCGGCCAAATATATATAATATTTCATGTCGTACGTTGGTTTCCTATTCTTGTATGCCAGCACGTCTATTGCCTCTGAAGGGGTTTTATTATGTTTTGAGTTAGGGAATTTGACCTTTGATTTGTTCTTGTAATATGCATAGTTCTGGTCATTTTTACACCTATACCCTGTAACAACTCCAAAATCAATATGCGAAGTTGCCGCAATTGCCATATTTGCAAGAATTCTTAGCAATCTGTGTGATTCCTGAAGGTTGTTTACTGATCTTGAACTTAGATAGAATTTATTCATTTTATCTCCTGTTGTTGTATTTATCGGATATTTTCTTTTAGTAGTCCTTGTTATCCGGTATCTTTTGACTAGCTTTGCCACGTCGTAAACAGTACCGTTTTCTATTACTACGCCAGATTTAAACTTTTTAAAAAAGTCCTTTTTACTCACTGCTGCCGTTCCTGAGCATCCCGACTTTATCGACCAAATCATCAATTTTCAAAAATATTGCTTTTATATTGCTTTCCATAATATTGATGCTGGTTTCAATTGCGACGACCCGTTTATCAATTTCGTTAATTTTCTCGCTGTCTTGGTCTGCTTTTTCTTGGAGTTGGATTTGGATCTGCTTACTGGAATTCAATATTTTAATCATCCCAAAAATAACCATTGCAATCAATGCCAAGACGCTTACTACTATTGAGGCCGCTTCAATTGGAATACTCATTTCTTTTTTTTCTTTTGTTTGTAATAAATACTCGTTATTTCTCTATTCAGTGAGTCAGTAGCCAATTTAATATTTTTGCATTGATTTTCCAAATCTTTTATAGTTCGCTCCTGGTCATCGATCCTTTTTACTAATATTTCTATAACATAATCTGTGTTCTGGTCCTCAATAGCTTTTTGTATTGCGGCGTTGCTCCTGCTTTGTTTTCCCGAATAAATCGAGAACATAATTATTAAAAGAGTTATTAAAACCAGCTCCATTTTTTGCGGCCCTGTTGAATTGTGTTTGTGTGTGATTATTTCATAAAAGAGAATATCCAAGATATTGTTTTTGCAGTCCAGCCATTTTTTAAACAGAAATAACGTTCTGCATCCGTGGGCTGGTATATTTTCCCATCCTCATCAATTCCATACTTTGTGTAATCATCTGGCATTGTTTGCAGCCGCTCACACTCTTTGATTGTTAGCATCCGGGCCCAGAGCAATGATTGAACAACTTTCATACGCCCGCTGAAATCATACCTACTCCCTGTTACCGCTGCGGTTTTTCTGTCCACGCAACCAATCTTATCATTAGAAGTGTTAAAAGTGCATGTTTTCCCACTTTTCATAACAAGCTTAGGTCTATCTCTCCTGGTTCCTACCAATGCACACGCCTTATCGGCAGCGGTCTTTATTTGCCTATTGCTGGACTCAAAAAGATTTATATTCATGGTTGAATGTGCGTTTTTGTACCCATTCTCGCATATAATGGGGGTTATTTCATATTGTGATAATTCAGAATCTTTTTGCAAGATGTCACCAAGCACTACCGTGTTTTTGGGAGGCATTTGATTAACCGCAATATTAGTCCAATAATAACGCCGCCGTTTTTGAGCCGAAAAATGCGAACTACACAAGAGCAAAGGATTATTACCCAACGACATAGTAATGTCACTTTTAGTCCTGGGGTCCATTATGACATTTTCGACTAAATAATATTTCGGTTTCAGCTCTTTTTTTAGTCTCAAGAACTCATAAAAGAGTTTTGATTTTTTGCCGGCTAACCCTTTCCCTTTGCCACTTAGCAGGCTTGTATCCTGGCATGGAAACCCACCAATTAATAAATCAATCTTGGGTAGGTCCGATGCTTTGATCTTGGTTACATCTCCCAAATAGATTGAATCAGGATAGTTGTATTTCGCTATTGCCAGGGCTGTTTTGTCTATTTCAGAGCAATAATAATTATCATACTCAATCCCTGCCATATCCAAAGCTAAACGCCCCGTGCTTATCCCGTCGAATAATGACAATACGTTTTTGATTTTCATAAACTGCCAAAAATCAATATACGACCAAGAAAAACGATGGAAGCAACGGAGAATAATAATACAAATATGCTAAATGCTATTTGTCGTTTGTCTAATAGATTATCTGCCATGACCATTACTGACATAGCAAAAATGCAAATCATTGCAATCATCAAAGCTTTTATTTCAGGGGTCATAATTTTACCCCTTCTATCGCTCGTTTGATATGTGGGTTATCATACATCAAATCCATTATTTTAGACAATGGACATTCATCGTCAGATTCAATTAATTCAGGTATTTTAACAAGCAAATCAGGGATTAACCCCGGCTGTTTGATAACTTCTCGCATCCTGTCGCACATACTGCCAACAGTGTTTTTAACGACTCCTGGGATATCTGTTTCATCTGCCAACTCTTCATTTAGTTTTATTTCTATCATGTTGATAAATGAATATAGATGGTTAGTTGCTGTGGAACTCATAATTCAACTCCGTATTATTGTAATATTCATCTCATATTTTTGTGTGTTCTCGTGCCAATTGTTCGAATTTCTTGATATAGTGAATAGGAATTGTTGTTGTGTTTTCCTTTTCGCAATAATCTTTTGCAGCCAATGTTATAAACCGTATTTCTTCTTTAGTTAGTGGCGGTTTTTTTTCGATCTCTTTTAATAATGGGATTACTTTTTTCATTGCTTCCATTACCTCAGAAGCATCGGGCCCCGGTCTGGTGCTTATTGTGGAACTCATAATTCAACTCCTATTTTTTCGAAATAAAAGACTACTGGTTTATCTGTGAATTCTACTAAGCCATATCTTAAGGCTCTGGAGAATGCCGTCTGGTCTCTTACTAATACTGTTTTTATGTTTTCTATCTGCTTCCTGAATATCTCTATAGTCATTGAGCCTTTCCAGTGGTTGCAACCCCTACACGCCGCTATATAGTTACTTACATCGTCCGCACCGTTTAAATGTAGCGGGTGTATGTGGTCTATCTGTAATTTATCTGGTTCCGCCCCGCAATATGCACAACGTCCGTTAGTTTTTGCGATTATCTTTTCACGTATTTTTTTCGATATGTGTTTTCTCATAACCGCCCCCAATATTCAATCAATTCTCCCATGAATTCAAAGAGCAGGAGCCCAAAGAGTGCTATTATAAAAGCCATCGTTACTACTATTGCTGAGGCCGTTTTATTGCCTGATTTCATAGCCATTCCCAACTAATTCTGATACATCAATTTCTGTTCCTGTTAACCACATTCTGTCCATCTCTTTTAATGCTTTTGGATTTTTGATATACCTTGAATAATCGTTATCCCAACTTATGCGGTTATTTTCTAAAAACAACCGGATTGGATACCTCATTTTGTAGTGCTTAAAGTATTTCTTTTTGGGCCCGAAGATAAAATCTAATAATGAATTCCAGCCGTAACCTCGCTCGAACAATTCCTTTTGTACGATCCTGCTTATTTCCTTGCTTGGAATTTTAATATGATATTCTTGTTTGTGGTTCAATTTCATTTTTCACCTCTCAATTTATAGGAAATTCATATTCTGTTGCCACTTTGTGACGGCACAGCAAATAATGTACCGTTCTGAAAATATAATTTGCGTTGTCTTCCCATGTAAAGACCAGGGGGAAATATCCATAAATAGAAACCCGGTTTATCTCTGATGCTTCCATTGTTTGATCAAGCCCGTCCAAAAGGAATATCGCTATTTTTACGCCGTGGTTAATCGTGATGCTTGGAGAAGAAAAGCCATTCGCAGCACTTCCTATTTGTTTTCCGATTTCAATGTTTTGTATGTTTCCTGCTTTCAACTTTCGGACTACTCTATCCAGACGGATTTTTCCGGGTGTTTCGTTCATTTCATCAGCTCCGGGTTATCGTGGATGTTGCCGATTACTTCGGTATATGGTAGAAATCTTTTATACCAATTTTCAGCCGGAAATTGTTGTATTTCCAATATATCATTGAATTTAAGGTCCTCTATATTTGTAATGCTAAATGCTAGTCGGTGGTTACTCCAACCAAATATCTTTTTGTGAGGGTCCCAGCCTTTATAGCACAATTCTATTATATCCCCTTCGAATATCTTAACCTTGTTTTTATCTTTCAACCCGGTATACTGGCCGACGGTGTTCCCTAAAACTACTGTTGTTTTGATGTCAGTAGTTGTGATATGATCCCATAGTTCATTGTTCGATTTATGCTTGATCTGCTGATAATAACCATATACCCATTTTTGCCCGTCAAACCCTCTGAATAATGTTTTTCTCATATCAATAGCTCCGGGTTGTCGTGGATGTTACCTGTAATTTCTATATCATCTTTCCAATATTCTACGCCTGCATAACTCGAAGAGCCAATTTGTTTTCCTATTAATCCACAATCGAGCCATACAACGTTATATATAATATTCGGATCCCCTTTGTGGTAAATATCCCCTTCGAATATCTTAACCCCGTTTTTATCTCTCATACCAGTGCATTGTCCGACGGTCTCTGGCATAATAACAGAATTATTGCCTTCGGGCGTGGTTATATAATGGTAGTGCTTTCCAGCCCCTGGGTGTATAAAAGAATGATAATGTCCGTATCGCCAGTTATCGCCCTGTTTTGCTCTGAATAATATTTCTCTTTTATTGCTCGTTAATTCATCAATATTGTCATCTACTATTTTTTGGATATCATGCTGTAAATCTACGAAAAATTTATCTTTCATCTCTCAACTCCTTTTTATATGGGTTATCTTTATCTATGATTATTACATCATCGTCTAATTCGCTACCGTAATCATCTATGCCATACAACTTAGTTGTTTCAGGGTATTGATTGCAGCCGCTAAAATCTTCAGGTGAATGATGGATCATGAGTTTTTCCCCATTATCCAACCCAATAGCGATCTGTGCTACTGCTTTTTTGTGTGGGTTTTCGTGCGGGATATATGCAATCTCGACAATAGTTCTGCCAATTAATGCATCCCAATCATTTTCTTTTATCATCTCTCAACTCCTTGTCATCGTGGACAATTATTAATCTTTGCGGATATTTCAATTCTTTTCTATATTCTCGAATCACTACTTTTTTTTGCTGAAGACTTTTTCCGGTCTGATTTTTGAACCCTTTGTTTTTCCGTTTCATTGTTTTCATGCGATAATTTAACATGCTCTATATTTGTCTGCACTAATATTCCCCCGATATTTTTTATCGTCGTAAGCGTATAATCAGCCTCTTTTTTATCATTTACAACTATTACTCCCATTGTTACAACTCCTTATCTGGTATCACTCCTTAAATTCTCACAATTAGTCGCTTTATGGATAAGAAACTCTGATGCTATATCTTTGATTTGAACGGGTGTTAAAGTGTATTTAGCCACAATTGTATAAGTTGTTGTACCGGCATACTTATTCACCAATATTTGATCAATTATTTCCTGGTCTGTCCAATTTGCTTGATATGTGTTCATTTTTCCAGCTCCTGTTTTAGTTTGTGGTATTTTTCAGCAAATTTAATCATCTGGCCATGTTCGACGATATGCCAATCATTCGGTATGTTTAATGGGTTTATATTTAACTCCCAATACACTTGTGATTCAAAAGCTGTTTTAAATATTTCTTCATCTGTCTCAGGCAATTCTATAACCTCGCAATTATCAGGGTAAAGCTCTAATAAGCTTTCGATTGTGAAGGATGTACGTTTCGGATTTTCGGTATCTGGAGTTATAGCTGTCCGCCCATAAACTTTAGCTATTGGGTATTTACCAATGGCTATATGAGGTATAACATAACTAACATTGTCCACAGGAAGTATAAAGGGTAATTTAATCTCACTGGTCACTCTTAAAACTTTTTTCATTTTCATACTCTCAAAAATATGTTTTTAATATTCCTATTGCCTTTTCAATACCTTTTTTATATGCCTCGTCATCTATATTTTTCATCTCATCAATAGCCTGATTAAATTTATCAGTCTCACCATCAATTATTCCATTAAATTTATCTGCAAAATGATCCTTTATGTCTGCAAATGGCACTGAGTCAATGCTTAAATCTAATTTATCACAAGCGGTGTTTCCATCTTGCCCACCGTCTCCACATGTTATATGTGTAATATTTAATCTGTAATTTTCACATAGATAGCAAATTGTGTCTTCTCTTTTCATCTTCACACTCTCAAATTAATTTTGTAATTTAGTTCTAATTTCTACTCTCATTTTTCCACCAAATCAAAATCTGTGTGTTTATTGCAAAAATCACTATCTAACGTCGTGACGTCCTTAATTGTGCAACCTGCCGAAGTATGACCATCAATAGGATCGGAACCGAAAGCGTCCCAATTTTTACAATAGGCACAACGTGGAATAGCATCAAACAATTCTTGTGCTGTTATTGGTAAATAATAATATATATTAGATTCCATTTTCACACTCTCAAAAATAAGTTTTTAATATATCTATTGCTTGAAGCACTCCATTGCATCTAAAATCTGATAACCATCCTCGCTTAATTTCCCTAATATAGGGTTTAAAAGGTCTTCGAGTATTGACTCAAAATAAGGAAAATGCCAATATACACCATCGTCCTCATTGCCCCAATGGTATATAAAATGGTCTGTATCCTCTTCGTCGAAAACATGATAAGATATAAATCCTTGTGGGTCTTCCATCTCACATGACCCGTCACTAAAGCTCGGGCAGCCCGTCCCACAATTCCCACTAATGCCAACGACTTCACAAACGCTCATACCTAACGGGTAGCCGCCATCCTCAATAGCAAATGCATTTAATTGATCATTAACATCTTCATAAGTTCTTATAGGGGCAAAGCTTTTAGTTCCGTACGATGTTCGCCCGCCGTACATACCGTTGCGTGTTGTTATCAGCTGTTCTATATTGAAACCATTGGGGAACTTGGTTTTCGCCGTATTAACAACAGCTTCTCTAAATTGACTATTCATCATATTTTCACACTCTCAAATTAATTTTATAATTCAGTTCTATTGCTTGGAACATTTGAAGAAATCGGCCTATCAATCGGTCGTCTGAAAGATGATTATTAACCAACTCATTTAGTGGTACATTGGAAGTAGCGTGAGTAAGAATTTTGTTTTCAGTAAATATTGTACTTCTGGTATTTATCAGAGTGTCCAGAGGAGCAATGCTATTCCCATAATTTTTTGTCTGCGTAGCCTTCGTTCCAATATCATCAATCATGATCGTCCTGGGTTTCATCTCCTTAAATCCCCTGGCGTGTGTTGCTTTTGCATAAGTCATGTCCTGGAGTAATCCGGATTTCATTCCATTTGCTTGCATATCGTCGTACAAATCTTGAAAAGAATAAATCCGGTAGCATGATTGATGCTGGACAGCTAGCATGTATTCTCTAATAAATTTCACAATTAGCGTTTTCCCACTCCCTGTTGGCCCGATAAGCAACAACCCCCTGTTTGTATCAAGTGTGCTATCAAAAAGCCCGTGTACGTACGCAAATAGTTGTTTAAGGACTATTCTATGAGGCCGACTGATTACAATTTTACGTATTCCCTCGAATTTTTCGATATAGCAATTTGTTATAATGAAGCTGATATATTCTTTGATAAATCGTTCGTAGCCCTTTTCCGGGTTGTTGGCGATCCATTTGCAATAGCTATTATCTGGATTTTGCATGATCCCGGGTTTTGTTGCCTGGTCGTCTTCAAAACTTTTGTAGTCCGGGCAAATCTGTTTTACCACGTCTTTCAATACCTGCTGGTTATCTTTAGTTTTATCGGCCATAACACACCAAGTTATTGTGATTTTCTATAATTTTTAGCATATTTTGCAATATATCCCATACTGCTAATTCCAATAATGATTTTCTGTGAGAAAACGCAATGCGAGATATAGTTTTGTTGCACCCGTACATACTGAGCCGCTTTGTAACTGTGTTTATGCCGTTCCAATAAGTATAATCGAGGTGTCCATTAATAGAATCCTTAGAAATAAGCGTAGTAATCATTGCTTTTGCACCGCACGGACTGATTAAATCCATTTTATAAGTTGTTTTATGTCCTGCTCCATTATACCTAATCACTATATCACAAGTCCCAATAAACCCGCCAGGCAAATCAGAGGACACTAAATTATTATTTCTTATTTTTTTTGTTTTCATTCCTTTTCTCTGAATTGGTTAAAAATGTGATGATTTGAGCAAATATTTTCCATACTTGTATATAACTCTTCTCCTCCTATAGGCTTTTTGCAAAAATACATATCGCCGTCCAAGTCGTCGCACATTTCTTTTGACTTATCGAAGTGTTCGCATGTTTCACAGGTCGGTAAATTTGCATCTAAAAATTGTCCTGAGCCGTATATGTATTCATGTTTCAAGTTGAATTCGTAATAATGTTCTAAAAATGTCATTCCTTTTCTCCTTAAAATCCTGTTTCGTTATGTAATCTATTCCGTTTTTCTTCTTCTCGTTTGATATGATCCTGGAATTGTTTCATGTTGTCCGGGTCGTTGATCTTGTGAGCTTCGTTATTTTTTGGAGCCTGGCCGTTAGATGGTTTGGTGACGTTGATAATTTCGTTATGATAGTTCATCATGTTCTTAGCTCTAAATACTGTTGTGGTTGTGTAGTATCTCTGTTTATCTTGGTGTCCTATACATTCTTTTGCTTTTAGATCTATAATTGCTTTGATCTCAGGGATAGTATAATTGTCTATTGCTCTTTGGATGCTCGCTTTCGTGCCCTTGGTTTCAATATCCAATCTGGAGCCTGGTTTCAATTTGCTTTTAAAATAGTTGAATATTTCTAAAACATCGGGGGGTACCTCTTTTTCTTTTAAATTCTTACCCTTTTTCTCTTTTTTCCTTTCTTTAGTTGGTGTCATCTGAGTGTCATCTGCCTGTCGTTTGCCTGTCATCTGAGTGTCATCTGCCTGTTGCTCGTCTTGGTAAGTACTATAGTTTACTACTCTTAAGTGTGTCGTATTTGGAACACGTTTGCGAACAATCATTGAATCTTTTTCTAACAAATCAAAAAACCGCCTAACCTTGGAAACATTCCAATTTTTAACACCAAATATCTTAGCCCAAGTATCATAACTATTCAGACTTTCACCTCTTTTGCATTCAATTACACTATTGCCAATCAACACATTTTTATCAGTGTAGTTAACCCGCATTAATATAAGCATCCAGGCTTTGAAGTACTCTGCATTGTTCATAATCCAATGGTCTTCCATTTTCCTATGGGTTTTTACCCATCCCTTAGACATTAGTCTTCTTTTTGCTTAGTGAGTCCCTTTGTAACTTCTCTTTAATAGCTTGGTTTATAAACTCAGTTACATTGTTTTCTCCAGCCACTTCTTTAATCACTAAATGCATTTCCGCATCCATTCTATGTGAAATATGAACTGGATTGACGTATTTTTTTATTCCTGCCATTTCCTTTTCCCTGTTTGTGAATCTAAATTTATATCAATATACATATAAACTATCAATTATCAAAGAACTATTTTTGTTAATTCTGGAATTTTCGCTATATTGTAATAAATGAGCCTTTCAGGCCCGCTCCGGTGGGCATACTTGGGAGGCCTTATTTATTTATTATCAAAGAACTATTTTTGTTAATCTTCTGGATCATCATCATCATCGAAACCATACTCCAAAACACAATATATACACATTTCAGGCCAGTAGTCGCAATTATCGGGGTAAAATTCACATTTGATATATGGTTCATTTTCGTTCATTTTTCTTCTCCTTTATTATCAAAGAATTATTTTTGTTAATTCTGGGGTTCTATTGTTACCCCTGCATTTATAGCCATTGCGAACAGTAAAAGTACAATTAATGTCCCCACAGACCCCTCGGCAACGGTCAACGCCCACCAACTTAAATTATATTTATCAGAATATGTATAAATGTTATTCATGTGCCTTTTAGTCAATTCTAAAGCTACTACTGCGATTATCATCACTATTCCAATTGTAATATATACGTCAATAGTGTTCCAACTACCTATTATATATTGCATTATGGCTACGCTATATTCTGCTAGTGTAGCGGCTATTTCACTCTTACCACGAATTTCTGCGATCTTTTCGAGTGTATAAGTGCTTATCATCTTTTCTTCTCCTTAATTTTGTTAATTTTGTCTTTTAAGCCCTGGATTATGTCGTCTTCAGTAGCTCCGCATGTATCTAATATTGAATCTAACTTTTCACATGATTCAACAAAACTATTTTGTGGTATCATCGTAATTCTTTTGCCATTGTTAAAAGTTGTTGCAATCAATACATCATTCATATATATTTTCACATCTTGCATCTTAGGATTATATACAAGATGATAACTGCATTCAGCATTTATGCTCATTTGAGCTATTTTAGCAAACGACTTCAATATTAACTGTGCCAATTTATTCATTTTTTTTCTCCCTTAAGTGCTGTTTTAATATCAATTATTGCCTCGCTCAACTCCCGGATCCCCTCCGGATTGTCTATATCATCAATATTGGCCAGAATTGCTTTAATCATAATATCAGGATCAACAATCCGGCTTCCATTAATTGCAATTACCGTATCTTTATCCAAAGATTCTTCAGGCCACATATCACCATCATCATACCCGCGTTCTAAACCCCTGTCTATTTGGACATTTGGGATAAATAAAAAATCTGGGTCGTCCCCATCTATGGCGTTTTTTAAGCAGGATAACAATTCTTCTAGGGTAAATGACGCATTGCAAAATTGTTGTCCTTTTTCCAGTGTTTCTATCAATTGTTTTAGGTTCATTTTTCTTCTCCCTTAATTAATCTCTCAAAACAACAACTTTGCCAGTCGGCTTGTTGCTGCATTCTCTCTGTAACGATAATTCGTGTAACTCAATAATTTTATAGACTATTCTTTTGCAATCTCTTAAGGCGTTGACTATTTCCAAACTGAATAGGTCAACGCCATTCCTGCTGATTGTGCATGTAATTTTCACACCTTTTTTGTCCGGGTATATTTGCAAGATGATCGGGTATAAATCCTGGTTTTCATACACTCCGTATATTTCCCCGTCTTTGACCTGGCGATACCAATTGTATCTATTGAGAAGATGTTTGATGTTCATTTCGGCCCCTTATGGTCTGAATATTTTTTATGCACATATTGTACAATTTCATATAGTATAATTATAACCAACACTTCTATCATGTCTATAATGAATTCCATTTTTTAACCTCTGATTTCATTAACTTCTAAAACGTAATTTATGCAGTCCACACATTCAATGTTCATTATATTACAACTCCATAAGTTTATTAAATCTGTTTACCGCCGCAATATGTTCTTGCTCGCTATTATCCTTATCAATTTTAGATTGTCTAACATGGCCCCAAACCCGCCGTAACATCTCTAATTTTGCGAGTTCAAAAGTCTCGTAATGGTCAGGGTCGATTTCATGCTCGACTGATATAATACCCAGATCTGTCCAGTCAATTCGGTATGTTGTCATACCCCGGCCTCATCACTAAAAAACCTGGTCTGCATATCATCAATAAGATTTATTTGGTTCGATATCCCTATTAATTTATGTAGCGGTTCTGTCATCTGTGGGAACGCCAGGGCTCTGTTCATTTCTTTATCATATTGTTTTTTCAAGACTTCCTTTTCCATAGCATAAAATTCTTTCATGTTGTTGTATATTTTCGCTTTTTCACGTGTAACCATTTTATTGCTCCTTAATGTGTTGGTTAATCTGAATCTTTTAATATCTTAATCGCTGCATCAATGCTGATTTCCATTGCTGAGCCTTTAGGGACTTCATCTCTCAACCTTTTTAATAATAGAATAACCTTTTCTTCTTTAGTTTCTGGTACGTCAGCAACAAAGCAATCATTATAGTAACATTCAGCTATAACATAAATATTATATGTGTTATTTTGAAGCCCATGAAAGCTGGCCGCCTCAATTAGATAATCACCAGCGTCAGATTCCCATTGCCTACTGTGTTTTGTTATGATCCCTATAGAATCACAGGCAGGATACCTCGCCATGTTAGGGATTTTGATTTCTTCCACGTTGTCTTTAAATATTAACATTGTTTTCATTTTATTGCTCCTTAATGTGTTGGTATTCTTTCTTCTAAACTGTCTAGTCGCTCATTGATATTCTTCAAATCATTGTAAACAATTTTGAATTCTTGCAACGTAGTTGTTTCTATAGAAACTATACCATCCGCTAGTTTTTGCATTCTCTCAATGGCTCCAGCCTCCAGGTACTCAATTTCTGCGTTAATGCTGGTCAAAGTATCTGCGAATCGGTCCCGGCTTTTGGTGTCTGCTAATATTTTTCTATCCATAATTTCAATATTTTCCAAAAGTCCGGTTTGGGCTGTTTGTAGCTCTGAAAGTCTTTTTTCTTTTGCTGTCATATTTGCACCTTCTTGTATATAATTCCTGTGTTTTCTACATAATCATTAAATAGTAAATCCGGTAGTTTCCATTTTTTTGCGATTGTCGGTATGCTGTCTACAATTCGTACTCTCATTTCAAAGCAGAAAGGCCAATCATCGATTCTTTCAAGGTCTTCAGCAGGCGTTTTTGTTCCCGGAAAATGAACCTCAATATAAAAGTATTTGCCACTACAAATAGAATAGTATTTAATACTGCTGCTGCTGCCATCGTCTCTATCTATTGTGTAATCATGATGATTCTGAATTTCTGACTTTGGTATATAAAAAAACTCATTGTTTCGGTCATGGATATTCCTGATAAAATGCAATCTGGGTGCGGGGTATTGTTCCGGTTCGCCTTGATTATAGAGTTTCATATTTTTTTTAATCGGACGATCCAATTTTTCACTATAAAACATATAATACCACTCACTGACGCCGGGCGTATAAAATATATCGAATTCATTGTAATATGTCCTCAGATCGAGACCCCTCGAATTCCAGGAATGACTATTTCTATTTTCCATCATCGACCCCGCCCACAAATGACATGCCATATTCATCATGTAAATTCTTACTCAAAGCTTTTATAAATTCCGGGTCGTTTGCCACTAAATACCTTTCATAATAATAGATAGAAATATCCATTAATCTGCATAAAGATGCTACATTTAAAAGACCGGATCTTTTGTCGTTTACGTCGTAACCTGTGAGTTTTCTAAGCTGTTTATATGTCATAATGTACCCCTGTTTATAACTTCAGATACAATAGAAATAGCGTCAACTATAGCCTCATTAACCTCTGCATGCATGCCATTATAATCGACTGATTCAAATGAGTATTTGCTTTGTAGGGCCGCTAAGTCTTGCAAAAGGTCTTTTGCTTTTTCCCGATCTCCTTTTGATAATTCAGCTTGTTTCTCTTTTTCAATTCGGGCCTTTTCCGCTTTGTCGGCTTTAACTTTATCATCTATGATCTTTCGTAGACGGGCCTTTTCCGCTTTGTCGGCTTTGGCTTTATCATCTTTTTTCTTCTGAATTCTGGCAGCTTCTTTTCTGTCCACTTCTGCTTTATCCGCTCTCTGTTGGTGTTCTGCTTTTGCTGCTGTTAAGATGTCTTTGTAGGCCGCATCTTGCATTGTACCAATATCCTCAGGAATTCTGTTATAATTTTCAAGATATGGCATAAGCTCCCGGACTCTGGACTCTTTCACCTTGGCCACCTTATCCGCTTCAGCTTTGGCCGCTTTTGCAGCTCTCAATTCCTTTCTTCTTTTGTCTTCAGCTTCCTTAGCTCGTTTCTGTTGCTCTAATTTTTCGGCTGCGATTCTTTCAGTTTCAATCCGTTCGGCCTCAATTCGTTCATCATGTGCGGATATGGCACCTTTTAAAATCATATCATATGCTTTTACGGACAAAGTTTCAATGTTTGCAGGTAGATCCGAAGGGCTTTCCAGATATGGCATAAGTTCAGCTGTTCGAGCCTCTTTTAAAGCCTCTTTCTTCTCTTTTTCAATTCGTTCATAGTGTGTAGCGATGCTTTTGAATTGTTCTTCTATCGGCGTCCCGATTAATAGTTGTAGATTTTTCCAACTATCCATTAATTTTCCAACCCGATTGTAAAAGTTTTTTGCGTCCTTGTGTATTTTTGCCGTTCCTGTCCGTACTTTCTGAGACTCTCTGGCGCCAATTCGTGCTAGTTCACAGACTTCACGGCTTATCGGCTGTGAATTCAAGTCATTAGCTCGCTCTTCTAAATCTTCCATTTTCTCAAACATTGGCAAAAATAATCCTTTTGCCTCTGTTGCAATTGTTGATAGTTCACCCATATTTGTTGTTAGTGCGGTTACTTCTGGTCTCTCGATAAGTTTTTTCATAGGTTTTTTCATAGGTTTCTCTTAATTATATGTGTTACAACTTTGTTAATAATTTCGGCCCCGTTGGAAGCATTCAAAAATATGGCGTGCAAATATTCTGCCCCGGATCTTGGAAGGTCTGCATATACATTGATTTTACGGTCTTCAGTCTCAAAAAGATATTTGAAAAATGCTTTGATATCATGTGATTTTGTGCTAATACTGTGAATTTCTGAAGTCAGTTTTTGCAATAATTTCGGGTCTTCTTTCAATGCCCTTTTGTCTTCAGATTGTGAGACCTCAAACAAAATATTGTCCCTGAATTCATTCAAATCATTAATTATGTATTCTTTGCGGTCTGGAACCATCAATTTTTTCACATTGCTATTCATCTCTGTATCTTCACCTAATTGGTTAATATTTTCATCGTTAATAAATTCGTTGAGCTGCCAACTGATGTTCCTACTTTTGGCTAAAATTAATAATGATTCAGGGCTTATAATCCCGGCCAACGTGAGGACTGGGTATTTTGAAACTGTCCCTGGTTTGTTGCTTTTGTGTATCTTGACTGATAAATCAAACGGTACATGAATAAAATTAGGTCCTGCCCGTTCCAAAACATAATCAAATGATGCTATTATAGAAGGAATTGAACTGGCCGCTGCTTTCGTAGTCAAAACAAATGTTCCAAGGATCCCAGACATTTTTATAATCATGAATTTTAGAAATAAAACCTCTGATTCCTGAGTTATTTGCACTATTTCAGTTTTCTTATTCCGTCCGTATCCTGTCATAACACGTATTCCGCGTTCCTTTGCCTGTAGAAGCTCGTTTTCTTCGCAGGGTATCAAACATCCAGAGTCATAATTAAACAGCATATGATTAATTCCATCGCTTGTATAGACTAAGTTTCCGGCCTTGTCCCGGCCTTCAAATTGTTGCCTGCATACCTCTTCTGGTTTATCACTCGGGAAAACTATTTTCAAAAGATTTGGTTTTTCCCCAAAAACATCATTAAACGTTTTTTTATAATTAGAATCACATAGGAAATAATCAATAGCTTTGGGAATTCCCCGGCTGTCTTTTATACCTATCCTGATATTCCCGACTTTAGGTGGTATATTGTCCGCCTTGTTGTCTGCTCTTTGAATCCGTCCTTTCATGGTTTTTCCTCATATTCGTATACCGTCCCTGAGTACTTCTTATCAAAGCACCGTCTAAAGGCTAGCTCCATTTTTTCGGCGTAGTATTGATTAGAGCATAATAGCTTAATGCAGCCATTAACACTATCTATCTCTTTTATTACCATGTCATGGGCGTCGGCACACTGGCAAACGATAGTCGTAAATTCGGGAAATGTAATACTGTGGGGGCGTGTATGGAACAATGTCAGCACAACTATTTCCTTGATCTGTTGCTCTAATGGTTTCTTTTTCATAATCCGCCCCACTCATGATGACGGTCTAATTTTCTCTTTAAATAATCATTCACAACTTTTGCCCCGTCCGCCATTCTGTAATTATCAAGTTTGAAAACCGTACTGCCAATCTGCCCCCGGTCTGGGAGTAGTTCATGGTATCCTAAAGATAACCTGGAACCGTCTGGCTCGCATAAGTACATAAACGCCCCATACCTACAATAGTGAACGCCCCGGGCTCTGTTGTGATGTATGCCGTGGTAAAACTTCTTAGATTTGCGGCGTACGACCTCTAATAATTCAGCTTCCATCTTTATATTTTCTGCTAAATATGTAGTTTCTGGTTCCTCTGGTACGTCAGACCAAAGGAATTTTATAGTCTCGTCTTTGATGTTTGGTTTCTTTTTCATTCTGCACCGTTTATGTTATTTTGATTAATAGTAACAACCCCACCCCTTTTGTATGGCGTGCCGTCTTTTTTCAATTTCGGGCCGGTATAAGCACACTGGACGCCGTCTTCTTCTCCGAAGATAGGAATCACGTGAATTTTTTCAATGCGTGTAACTTGGCCATGTCTGTCAGAAATAACGTCCCCTATTCCGTAAGGGTTGTTACTCAATGCGTATTGCCGACGGATGTTATTAATTATTTTTTTGTGGGCATTCCGTGCATTGGCTAGAAAATCTCCATACTCTTTAGCTGTCATTGTCTTAATCCTTGATATATCATTAATAATTCGTGTTCTTTCTTTTCGATATCTCGTAGTTGTTGTCTGACACTATCCCGAAG
Organism: PVC group bacterium; assembly: GCA_024231215.1. Taxonomy (GTDB): domain Bacteria; phylum Omnitrophota; class Gorgyraeia; order B26-G9; family B26-G9; genus JAAEQR01. Next base: position 25,148 of record JAAEQR010000209.1, read on the forward strand.
AAACTTTATCGCTTCTTCTTCAGTATTGAACCAGGAGTGTTTCGGGGCTTTTTTAAGCTCTCTGAATTCATTCTGGTCCACCATATAAGACAGATAGCCATTCTCATCTGCGGTGCTGCTGTCTTTTACAACCTCATGCGAAGTGTATTTGTTATCATAGAAATCCACACGATACATTCTTTTCATTGTCTTAATCCTTGTAGTGTTTACCCCAGTATCGGTATCCACAAGGAGTTCGTTCGTTAGTTCTTTCATTGTCTCATCTTTCAATTTGTTGTTATTGCGTTTTTGAACTTACTTAATATAACTATTTTTTATATAAAAAACAAATGATTTATTAAATAATTACTCTTTTTCTTGATTAAAAAATCGTTCCCTGACAATGTCTTCCAACGTAATTGAACAATCTGCTATTTCGTGGAATTCCGGGTCTGGAGAGAGATAACCAGTAATATCTTTGATAGTCCCCAACTCGTTATATTTCGGATTGTTAGCGAGATATAAACACCAGTACAAATCAAATACTGGTATCTGGTCGAATCCAATATCAACTATTGTGAGTGCTTTGTCTGTCTGGTCTTTGATTATAACTTCAGGGCCTTTTACTGAATCAAACCCGCCCTTAAAACTGACATTATACAATTTGTCTACGTGCAAATTAGGATAATTTTCAGACACTAACCGCCTGCACGCTTCTAATTGGAATTCACAAGATAATCCGAAAACTTTTGTATCCTTATCATCTGCAAAATTTGACTTCCAATCAATAATGGCTGTTACACGCCTGATAGCTCCGTTTTTTTCATCTGCTTTCAATATGCCATACCCATTTTTTGCCGTCCCTATATCCATCTCACAAATGAAATCAACAGCAGTAGCATAACCAGCTGATCCAGTTAACATTAATTCGTTCGCAATAGGTTTGACATTGTGTGCTATGGCAAAATTATTAACTGCCATCAGGTCACGTTTCAGCTTTTTAACCCACTGTTTAACATTGTAGTTGGTCTTGTGGGTTTCCTGATATTGCCGGATAATTTCTGGTATGGTCTCAAGATCAAACCCACCGTCACGCCAGTACATCGCAATACACATATGACAGATAGTTCCATAGTTTGCGAGTTTGTTTAACTCTTTTAAATAAGCGGCGTTTGTCTCAAATTTGGCCTGCCAAATCAAAAGGCCCTTTGGCATTGGGAGAATATCATATGAAGCAATTGAGCTGGTCACACTGATATATAATTCAGGCCCTGTCTTCAGCTCATCGTCTTCAAATTTCAAATACAACCTTTTGCCGTTCCTGGCATCGATTCTATACACTGGATCCGGTTGGGTTAATATAGCGTCTTCGTCATAGTGGAATATACTGCCATCAGTTACAGAATAACCAGTTTCGGCCTGGTCCGCTATTTGTCTTCTTTCGTCTTCGAAATAATTCATTTGATCCTCCAGTCTATAACTTCGTTTAATTTTTCTTTTAATTCTCTTTCTTTTTCAATTTGCACTACTTTCTTAAAATACTCTAAGAAGTTCACTTCTGCTTTGTTCTCCGCTACATAGTGTATGATAGTATGTGATGATGGGTTCCTATCCTCATCATATAAATCAGAGCTTTTGATGTCTTCTAAGTTTTCCATTTTATTTCCTTTGGTTATAATACAATTCCAAATTCATTTAAAAGATATTCATCACGTTGGATCATAAACGCCTTGTCTCGTCTTGCTTTAAACGCTCTATGAGTGTCTAACATATGTATGATTTTTTGTTTTGCTAGGAGAGTTAAATTATCGGCACAGTTGCCCGATAATAGTGAATCTTCATTACAGGAATTGTTTTCAATATTATGTTTTAACATTTCCCAACTCTTGCCGATAGTGTAGCAATTAAAATATGCATCAGTCATTGAGCGGCAATCCAGACATTGATCATGTCTGGCGTACTCTTTACCCTCAAAAGATGCCATATTCTGATAATACATCTCGTTGTACAAAGTTCGCCCGCATTCTTTACAGGTTGTGGCCTCTGTAGCGAATGCCAAGGTGTCAATATTTTTATACTTAGGATGTGTGGGTAGTGACCCATAGAATTTCGCACATTTCATTTTGTTTCCTTTCTGTTTGTGTTGTTTGTCTCATTTACTTGAATACAATATACTACATTTTTATATAAAAAACAAATGATTTATTAAATAATTACATATAAATTTACAAATAAAAAACCCCGGCAATAAACCAGGGTAGATATTGAGTGCTATTTAGTGCTTAGCTATAGCGGCCTTTTGTAGCTGATATTGATGAAAGAATCCGCATCAATTGTATGATGTATGCCATTGGTGGAACTGCACCTATATTCAATTAATCTTGTGGCCTGTGTGCTGGCATCGATTTCTATGAAATCAGTTCCTTGCAAAGAATTAACCCATAGTTTCACGCTCCCAACAGTAACGGTTAGATTGTTAGATAGATGGATTTCTTTCCACGTTCCACCACTTTGGCAGAATTCTACTTTTATCGGATTTACTGCAGATACTTTTGCACCGTGCCCCCCGCCGTCGTCTTCGTATTCTGAAAATCTGATATAAATGGAAACTTCATACAATCCCGGCATCAACAACCCGCCCGTTGGTTGTTGCCTTTTGCTGGCGGTAACAGGCCAGGGGCTTGTATTATCGTCTACAGTGTCCAGATCAAATCTTTCAGCATAGTAATAATTAAGCGGCTCCCATAAACAAGAAACCGTTTCATCTGCTTTTAACAATGAAAAAGCTGTGCTTACTGCTATTGCTGACCCCTTGGTATTTCGAATCCTTATGTAGTTTTTGCCCTGGAGTTCCGGCAAGACGTCCGTTAGTGTGATTGTACCTAAAGCCCCGCTTTTGATTTCATCTAAGGACTTGATAATTTTCCAATCATACCCATTAGAAGAACATTCGATAACTACATATTTCAAATCATCTTGAGTTCCTGAATATGCAGGCCCGATTGTTAGACTAGTAAAAGCCGTGGCATATGATCCGACGTCGAAATCAAGGGGTAAGCCGAAAAATGAATCTGTTGCATTCAGATTTACACTTACTCCAGTACTATTAATTAAATTGTCTATTGTTCCAGTGATAACAGCACCTGAAGAAAAACCCACATCCATATTATAAACAACCCCGCCAGATACATAAGTTCCAGTGGCTGTTGTTTCAATACTAAAAGTTGTTGCTGTTAAATATGTAGCTTCGTGGACCCCATCAATGCCAGTTATCCCAGTTACACCGTCTAGTGTTATCGTGCTACCCTCCATAGGCAAATTATGCGTTCCTGTTGTCACTGTGGCTACTCCAGACGATAGGGTAATATTAGTTACCAACGTAGTTAAAATGTCTCCTGAGCTAATTGTGGAGCTTGTTAAACCCTTTAGGCCGTAACCATAGATAATATTAGTATCCAAGTCCCGGTATATATCCCCAATTTTTGCATTATTCAGAATATCAGTATCAGAGTCACACGGCAAGCCCTGCCCGACGTACAAACATTGTTTGACTGGTTTTTGCGGTGGTGGTATTGGGACAGATATAATTCTTTGGTTTATACTATTTGGTCTTACTGGTGCAGTTGACGCCATTTTAATTTTCTCCTTCGAATAATTCAGTTTGATGATGATGAGCTTTTATCCGGGCTTTTGCTATTTCACAATATTCCGGGTTCATTTCAATTCCTATATACTTCCTATTAGTTAGCTTAGCGGCCAGACATTCAGTCCCGGATCCTGCGAAAGGCACTAAAACCACATCCCCCGGATTGCTGCATATTTCCACAAGTTTACGGGTTAATAACAAAGGTTTAATTGTGTCATGATTATATAGTTTAGATGTTCCTGATTCTTGAGAGAACCTCAAAACATCGGTTAAGCCAAAGGAATTATTAAAGGGTCTTCGCAATTCTTCATAGTTAGTCCGCAATTCTTCATAGTTCTTTTGCCAGAACCCAGTATTTTGCATTTTTGCGTATATTGCGGCTGTTGGGAAAGCATATTGAGAGTCTGCAAAATAGTGTCTACTCACTACGTTGCTTGTATCTGTTATATCGTTTATATAGGCATTGAAATCTGATATTGTTTTATGGTTGTAATGATCCATACATTTATCCCGTTCGTCTCTCATATATTGTTTTATCGGTAGGAATAAAGAAGGGTTGTCGAATATTTCTTGTAATCCTGTTTTTAATACCTCTTTGCTATACATTAAAAGCCGCTCAGTAACAGGTGCAAAACTGCGATATTGAAAAACTCCTTTTAGTGTCTGTGTGTCTTTCTTTTCCCAAACAATAGAGTTCTCAAAATTTAAGAACTTATCTATTATTATCTGTGTGTACGCTATCCGCCGGGCATGTCCCCACCATAACAATGTCCCATTATCGGCCATTAATCTACTGCATTCCTTAACCCACAATTCAACATGTTGTAAGTATTCATCGAACGTCGTATATATAAAGTCGAATGCTCCCTTTGTCTTGTAATATGGTGGGTCTGCTATTATCAATTTTGCTATTCCTGCGGGTAAAGCATTATTAAGAAAATCCATATTATGAATTATATTATATTCCATTTTCTGCATTGCTTCCAAGCATTCAGAGTTAATTATCATTTTGTTTCTCCTGTTGTTGTTTATGGATAAACCGGATAGCCAAATTTCTTTTCGAAATCGTCTCCAGTGTCACCAAATATAAATGTTCTAAATTCTGTAGTCCTATTTCCCCAATCAGTTTTACCAGATAGCATTATTTGAGTATTGGAAATACTGACTTTTGTTTCGTCGAAAACCCCGGTACTATCTGTAATATCTAACTCAGTCCCGGTGAAATTTTCAGTATATCCAAATTTTACATCGCTTATCGCCCCGGTCATAACCGCTTGATTGTTTCGTGAAAAAGTGGATACCAGCATGAAAGCGAGTGCAGAAGGATAGCACCAATATTTATTAATACTAGCTAGTCTTAACCCCCACCTGTATTTGTAGAATCTGGATTTTTTTACAGCCTCTGAAATATTGTCTTCATTGTTTGCACTTGCATCACTTGGACTAAACCAGTACGATTCATTCAATTGTTCCATGTCCAGGCCGTACATATATTTATCAGAATAAACCCCGTTATCAGCTGAATTATTAAGCCATGCCGGAAATGTATTCAGTCTTACATATGGATGAGGTAGCATGATATTATCGCCGTCGAAATATACCAATTGCAAAGATTCAAAATCTGCCCTGTTGTCAAATTTACGTCTGATAGGATCGATGAATGTTTGGCTTGTTATGTTGTTGTTCATACAATTGTGGAAAATTGTCTCTATGTTTTCCGTTTGTCCGTTTATGCTAGCTCGTAACTCTGTAGTTACCTCTTTATCTTGCTGGTTTGAAACCCCGGACCACTTGCAAATTGCCTTTGTTAAATAGTGATAACCAGTGACTAGATAATCCTTGTTTACCTCTATATTTTTAATGTCGTTTGATTGTGAGTAGTCGATTGCATTGGCTGTATAGCTGATATAGATTTTCCCCAATTCCGGAGGGGCTGGCGTGTTTCTGGAGTAGTGGAATGCAGACATTGCCCCGATAGAAGTTGTTTCTTCTTTCAATAATTCGTAATAGTTATCATAATCATAAATTGATTTTGTTGCTGTCTCAAAATAAAAGCCCCCGACTATCTCATTTATATTTGCAGAATTTTCAATCTTGGATATAAAATATAGGTCTGATGTGATTCTGTCTATTGGTGCCAGTGGGTTCATGTGCCCGATGCTGTTATTTATGTCGACTTGTTCAAACCAGTAATGATAGTCGTATGAATCAAATTTAGTTTGATGACTTTCAATACTGTATTCAGAATGAACACACATTGTGTTCATAATATCTAACATCGCCAAAAATGGCAGCTCAGCATGATCTGATAGTGTGGTCCAATAAATTCTAGTTTCCGCGGCTCCTATTTCTGGAGTATCATTATTCGACCTGTAACGGCTACTATCTAAAAGAAAATTGCATATATCGATGCTGTTTAAGTCATACTCCCGGATTCCGGGCTTGAAAGTATAATTATTTTTCTGCATGATATGTTCATAACTTATGTTTTTGCATGCATAAACAGCCGCATTGATGATATCATAAATTACAATGTTTTCTTCTAATGGGGTCGAATTCTTTTGAGGTATTTCAGCGACCTGTGAGTAAATACCGATCGGCCAAATACCTATGTCTTCAGCTGCTAAATTGCCGTATGTGCCGTTAAAATCATCGAATATTGCAAAAGTGTTATAAACTTGAATAGTATATGAACCCGCACAATTTGAAAAACCATCGCTTGAAAAATCAAATGTGTAATCAGCGAAAATAACCGGGTTTAATAGATATTGTCTAAGTTCTTCCAAGGCTAGCCCCAAGTCATATAAAGTTGTATCACTTGTGGCAATTCCGACCGTCATTTTATCGAATGCTATTGTTTTCAATTTCAGCATATTAATTTGGATAGTCCCTTTTGCAGTGTCAGAAGCTCCGAACGGTATTTTATCAAATCCATTTTCAGTAACATCATTCATAATAACGTCCCTGGGTAGAATTATCTGACTTTTCCCATATGCCCCGGCATCCGCCCTTGGATAGATTTCAATACGGTGCTTGTATACATTGTCATTCTTTTCCATATGAGCAATATATGTATGAATATTCGCCGGATCATCCTGAAGTGTGCTGGTCCCGCCTGGTATAGGAAATACAATAGACATAATTAAACCTTTGCCATTGATATTACAGCAATTATAATTAGTATCGTGACCAGGAGAAGACTTAATATTAATTTCATATTAGGATTTTTGGCCGTTGCAATAGCCATTTTGAGCAGGTATTTTAATTTTTGTTTCATCGGAGTTCCTGTTGTTGTTGCTAAATTGTAACATTTCTAATAATATACGAATATTTTTCATAATTCATGCATAAAAAAACCCGGAGTTTTTACGTCCGGGTAACAACAGAATGAAAAGAACATAATGAAAAATGAGTGATAAGAAATATTAATACAGTTGTAATATAGCAATAATTTCCGAACTATCCAAAATATGTTGGTCGGTACAACTCTTTTGATTGCATTTGAACTGATAAACTGTCTGATGCTTCATTCTCTATATATGCCAAATCCGGCACTTGTGGATTTTGTATCTGGAGCGGCAAAACCCAGTTTGAATAGCCCCGCCCTATTTGCACCGCCTCACCACTGGTAAAAGTTCCTGTAGTGTAAGCAATAGCAGTTTCAAAAGTGAATGTACTTGAACTTGCAACTGTTATTTGATAGTTGCCTGTAATATCATCTGGCCATGTCCCAACAGCCGCAATATGCAAAAAATCCCCAGTAGCGTAGCCATGTCCCGTGATTGTTGCCGTTGCCGTTGTGCCGACCCTGGTTAGTGCTGTTATAGTTTGCTTCGTTGATCCTGCCAATAAACTAGTAATTTCATTGCTCTGTAATTCTGCGTACCTCTCTGAATCAGTCCCAATGTCTGTTATCCAAACGTAATTTTGGGAGAATAAATTCATCAATTCGTAATACAAATCTCTATCTTGTGAGGCCGTGACCTCATTTCTAATATAGAATTTCATTAAGTCCAGATTAATAGTTGGTCTTTGGTGGCTCAGGCCTGTTAATGTCCCTGTTGCTGTGCTTTCACTTTTAGACTCAACTTTTAAAAATGGCTGGCATTTGTTCCATTCCAAAGAAACTGTATTTGCTATCATATCAGCTGACCAGATTTCAGATTGTCCGGCCAAAAAAGTTATAGTATATCCCATTATATCAGATTCCTTTCCATTTGTCTATCATGAATCATTACAGCATCGGAGCCCCGCAATGTCATAACTCCAGATACATTGTTACTTAAATTCACTTGGGCCTGTTGAGGTTGGGCAAACATTGGAATTGCTAGCGGCTGTGAGTATAAACCCAGGCTTTCAAGGCTTTTCCCTGCGTTTAATCCCTGGAGCAATTCTGGATGCTTGGCATAAACAGACCCCTTAATTACCATCTCCTCGTAATTCGGCCCCGGGGCGTCATTTAACATAACCAAACGATTTCGGCCTTTTTGGGTCCCGCCCTCTGCCATACCGACTGCCGATTTTGCAACGTTCAAAGCTGCTACAAGCACCCCGGTTAATATCGGGATTGTAACCAAACCGCCGACACCTTTTGAGCCTAGTTCAATGCCTGTTATTTGTGCTAAGATTATTGGAATCATGCTTTCCAGAACTGCAAACATAGTTTTTACTACTGCTTTTCCTGCTGATTCCTGGTCTGCTAACACGTTAACCAAAGCCCCGCCCACGGCCTGACTCATTGCCTTTGCTGAATTTTCCATTAACTCAACTTTTTGGGCCTCAAATTCTCTTTGCTTATCTAATCTTAGTTGTTCTTCTTCTGATATGCTTTCAGTTTCTTCTTTTCTATATTGTTTCGTCACATCGTTCGCCATTGCTAAAACATCTAAGAAAGAATATGTTTTTGCAGTTGCTTTGTCCAGTTCTTCAGTTATTGAGTCCAGCCCGGCAGCTTCTAAGTCTATGTCTTCCATTTGAGCCGCTATATCCTGAAGTCCTGTCTCAAACTCTATTTGGAATTTAATCTTGTTTTGTGCTGCCGTGGCGTTCGCCTCATCTATACCAGCTTTTACAGCCCCGGCAAACATCTTAGTATATTTAGCCGACCCCTCTTTTCCTGCGAGTGATAATTTTACTAGTTCGTTAGTATAATCCGATAGAGACATTTTAGCAGTTTTTGCAGCCCCCGCAAATTTCTTCAAACCTTTTCCGGCCTTATCTGCATTGTCTGGAACTTCTTTCAGCTCCTTACTCATTTTCTCCGTTTCCTCTGCTACGTCCTTAGTCCCTTTGGCGACCTTTTCGGCTCCGTCAGCGGCTTCTTCTTCAGAGCTGAATAATTCTCCGAACCATTCGACCGCACCCGCCACGGCCCCGGCTGCATCCTTGAAAGCCCCTATTATGACATCAATTGCCTTCCCAAGTGCTGGGAAATAATCATCTATTAAAGGTCTGACGACATCGTAAATCGTAGTGAATACTCCGACATAAACCCCGATGATGAAATTTGCCCAATCTTTCATTAATTGCCATATCCCATCTATCAAATCCCGAAACCAATCTAATTTTTGATATGCTAAAACAATACCAGCAATTAAGGCCGCTATTCCAGCAACAACAAGGATAATAGGAAATGCAGACATTGCCGCATTTGCTAACCACTGTGCAGCCGCATATATTTTCATTTGAGCCGCCGCCAGCAATACCATTGCTTTTTGTTTTCCCATCATGAAAGTTTCTTGTATTATCGCAATTTTTGCTTTTGTCGTCGCTATAATAACTTTTGCTTGTGACGCTATCCAAACCCCGGCTACAGTTGCTCCGATTGTTCCAACTTCTTTTAGATTGTCTCCTAAAAAAGTCAGTGCAGCCGCTCCAAACTTGGTCATTTCTGTCATAGCAGGAAGTAATTTTTGTGTTAGTTCTGCCATTGCCGTGTTAATCTGTTGATTGGCTGCTAAACTAGCCTCCTGGTTTTTCGTGTAATCGTCAGTACCTTTTGCAATGCCCCGCATTTCTTCATCTAAGTTTGCAAGCAATGGGATTAATTTTTGAGCGTCTTCTGCAGGACTTCCAAATATATCGGCCAGAACAGTGGCTGAATCCTGTGTGTCTAGCCCCACTTTTAACATCTCTTGTGATATTAATTGTATTGCGTCCCTTTGTGATAAGGCTCCAGACTCTAACCTCTTTTGCAGGTCTTCTGAGTCTATACCCATTCCTTTTAATGCATCGCTTGCAGCGGTTGTCATTTCAGTTATTTTCACGCTGAATTCTGAAATAGCGTCCTGGCCTCTATCGCCGTATATCCCGCTTTTTGACACCAGGGCGTTGTATTTCGCAAACTCCTGAGCTGAAAAACCAGCGGCCTTGAAATCTTCTGGAAACTCTTTTAATACTGCTAAGAACTCTCCAGATAAATCCGCTCCCATTAAAAACCCGTCATTTATAACCTTTTGGGCTTCTTCAAATGAAATACCGTAATTTTTCGCCAGCGAGTTAGTAGCCTGTAGTGTCTCATTTATATCCTGGTCGAACGTGTCTGCAGTCGCTTGTGCTGATGCTGTTAATTTCTTCAGGTCATTCCCAGCCGCTCCGGTGAATTTAGAGATAGCCCCTTGTACTTTTGCAGTCTCTTTTACTATGTCCTTCAAGCCACTAACAAGGCCACCAATACCAACGGCAATAGCGGCTGCTCCTAAGCCTTTTAATGCATCGGAGAAACCAGCGGAAAACTCTTTTCCGGATTCCTTACCCGCCTTTTTGGCGTCCTGTTCCACAGCATCAAAAAGTTTGTTGTAACTTTGCTTGACCTTGGATAAATCCGGTTTCGACCCTTCTTCCATAGCTCCCGCTATGTCTTGGGCCGCTTTTTTGGCGTCAGATTCCAAGTCTTTCAGGGCCTTTTTTGCGGCCTTGGTTTGTATGTTTATTTTTGTTGTTAGTGGTATTCCCGGCATATCTATTTCTTACAAATTGTTACAAAATTTGTGATTTAATCTTATTGCTAATCTATCCATCAATGTTAAATATCCTGTTTTCCAAATCTTTTTAACACTTTCATTAAACATCATTGAATAATATTCGACTTCTATCATCAATATCAAATCCAGTTCGCCCCGGTCAAAAAATGGATCAATAAAAACATCTTTCAAATTGTCGTACGGACTCCCCTTATTGAATTTATGCATCTGTATTTCAAGACTCTTTTTTGTCCGTTCTTTTGGTGTTTCTCTGCTGTGATGTTCTGGAGTTCCTAGCCTTTTCGCTAGTGTGTTGTATGATTGTAGTTTCACAGCATATTCAGAGTAATTCATCAAAGAGTTTTTACGTGCCTGGACTCTTTGCAGATATCGAACGAAAAAAGTGAAAATATTGCAATACGGACTGAATAGACTGCATATCCTCAAAAGATACTTTTTCGCTGTCTTCTTCATAAACTTCTTTTGACCCGAACTGATCCCGGTATTCTTTTTGAATCATCTTAGTATCAATTGTTTGCATCAGCATTTCATATGCGATAACTGGCGTACTTTGACCGTCTACCATTTCCAAAGCTTCTCTGAAGGCTTCGGGGGTCGTAATTCCTATGTTGTAATGTTTAGCTAATATAGTACCAATATTGTATTTATATTCCAGGTCATTTGATAGTATCTGGCCCGGATAGTTGAGTTTTTTTACTAATTTCTTTTTCAGGTTTGTAACTTGGACGCCCGTTAATTCGTGGGTGTCGTCTTCTAATTTGGAATTGTCAAACGAAAAAGATTCCACGGGGTTTAATAGCATTAATGCTAAAACGTCTTCATGCACCTGTGCTGCCTGGCCTTTTGCCCCTTGCTCGTAAGTCACAATCAAACCAGCTATTTTTTTGTATAATCTTGGTGTTATCCTTTTCGACGTGCAAATAATTGGCTTTTCATTGCCTGATGCTTTGTCATAGAAGTATAATTTGATCTTGATATGTTCCTTATTTAGAACTACTGTTTTGTCTTCGTTCATATTCATTTTTACAGCCCTGTAATAATTGTTAAAAAATTTATTATAAGCCCAGGACGGCAGCCGCTAAACTGTCCGCCCCTGGGCTGAATTGGAAATTATGACGGTGTTATCATCTCGAAAACTCCGTACTCTCCTGCTGCGATTGATTTTGTCATTTTCGTAGCTCCACAAATAGCGGGCAGAGTTAACCCACTTAATGTTATAGAACTGCCAGCTACGTAGTTCTTCCAAATCATAGTTGGTAATACTTCAGTCTCTGATTGAAAGCTGGGTATTATTGCATCATATGCAGCTGCCAAATGAGCTTGGACAGCTACCCGCCCCGTGGCGTCGTTAGATATAGCGGATGCATGGACAACAACTCTTAAGTTTGCTTGTACTACTGAAGTTGGACTATCGTCTTCCCGTGGTGTCGTGATGCTTGGAAGTCCTGAAACGTTCATAATAGCACCGATTTTTGTATCCCATGTAGCGTCCCACATATCCCCGCCTGTTAAGGTCGCTTCAAATGTCGGGTCGTTTATATTCGCACTGAATGCAGATTGTGTTTTGTCTGAGAATATGTAGTCCGCCGTGGTGGTTAGTGTCCACCCCGTGGACCAATCATATACATAAGATTGATTGGCACCGCCAATTATACTAGACATAATAAACCTCTAATTGTTAAACAAATATTATATTTTTTTTCTATGTGTTGGTATTGAAAGCAAAATATCAAATAGGACTTTATTGTCCTTATTGAAAGAATTCGGTTGTAACACATTTATAATGACCGGATCAAAGCTATTCACATAATTTGACGTCGTTAGAGTAGCAATTTGCAGGCCTGTTAAAGCAATGTCCAAAGCTTCTAATTTGTCATAATGTTCCTTTTTGATCCCTCCTGAAGTCCCAAGTTTGACCCCGGACCCAACAAACAAGCGAACATTTATAGTAGGCGCTGAGCTCCCTGAATCCTCACGGCTTTCGCCGTCACTTCTATATTCTGAAATACTTTGATAGATATACGGCATCTGAAAAGATTGCCAGTTATCCAGATCAAAAGTTTCCAGAAAGTCATAAACCCCGGAATATTCTGCTGTAATAGCGGCCTCTATTGCTGTTTCGATATGTTCATATACTGACATTTACGCCCCGAAAGATTGTTCAAAAACTTTGATAAATTCGTTCATTGCCTCATGGTATATTGCAATTAAATCCTCTTGAAAAAATAGGATTGTAGCGGGTTCTAAAAATGGTTTTTCTGGTCTGCCCTCTAATCCTTTTTCCCATTGTTCTGCATAAGGAACTTTTGTACCCCAAGTTACACCAACAGAGGCTGCTAGTGTTTCGATTTCAAATATTGACCCCGCCCCTTTTGGACTTAACGATCTTGAAAGTCTACCAGACCTATGGCCTAATAATGCATCGCCCCAACGTCCGGGGCCGTCCTGCCTGAATTGTTCCTGTCTCATATTCAAAATTGCCGGGGCTTTCAGCTCTAACAATCTCTCAAAGATTTTAAGGAATAATGCAAAAGGATCTTTCATTATCTAGTCCGAAAAAGAGTATTGAGTATAAACATTTAATTTATTTCTCCAATATGGCTCCAAGTCCTTTAGTGTGGCGGTTGTGGAAATTGTCCCTTGTGTTACAACTTCATTCCTAACATTCAACTGTTTTGCACCACCTAAGGATAGATTTGTATTCCACACCTGAAGTACAATATATTCAGTCATTACAGATTTAATCAAATCTGGAAACGTTGAGTCTGAAAAACCATTAGTCAAACTGAATTTATACAAATATGTATCATATATATCTATATTGAATCTTATAACGATTCGACCTAGATACAAATATTCCGTGTAATCATCAGAACTGATTGTCGTATAACTCGTATCTGTGGCCGGATCCATATAAGAAATTGAGCTTAAAGAAGTTCCAAACGAGTATGGCAAATAAACTTCGTTGCCGTCCTTATTTGTTATGATTTTTTCTATCGAAGCCGTTGCAATATTCTGACCTAGCATATTACTAAAATACTTTTCAGCTGCTATTGTTTGTGCTGTTATAAATGTATCTATATCAGTATTGCTTATAGCTATACCAAGGTAATTTTTGACATCTGTTTTTAAGTCTACCATAATCATGTTTTCCAATTTAGCCCGAAAATATGGCCCCGGTTGTTACTCCAGGGCCTTATATATTATGCTGTATCCGTTCCATCTGTGTAATTCCATCCATCATCAGTCACAATAGCAGTGCTATTACCAGTATCAAATAATGATAGACTGAAAAATATAGTGTCTGTAGTTGTGTTCGATAGTGTTGGGGTTGCTTTGATTCTCACATACTGTTTACGCCCGTACAATGATAGATTGTATTGAGCTGCAAAGTCTGAAGTCGATAAACCACCACTTGGGGAAGTCTTCAGCAGTGTAGTCGCTTGCAATACTGTTGCTGCATCCCATGTTGAATTGTCTGCACTTTCTTCAATTTCTAATTTAAAAGATAGTGTTTTAGTTGCCGCTAGTGCTGCTGTCCCAACTAATGAAATCATCAAAGAATATGTATTCTCTGTTAATTGCCTGTTGAAAGCCTCGGTCGTAACTGCTGCCGTCGCTCCGGCTGTCTGACTATATCCCATACCAGTAATAAAAATCATTTTACGCCCGGCCTGGTCTTTGCCACCTAATCCCATAATTTATACCTATATAATAATTAATAATAATTTAGTTTCTTTTTACGCTGGTATATAACCAGTTACATCAATATTAGTTACGGCTCCGATACTTGTTTCATATTTTGGTACGATTTCATTATAATCGATAACATTGAATACACTTGTATCGTGAGTGAGCCCCGCACGTGTAGCTGCCGCACTATTGGTATAAGTCCCATTTCTCACAAACTCTATACGCATCGCAGGCCCGGCGAATACTGTTATATCATCCACTAATACTACATATATATTAGTTTCATCTGTGCTGGCCGCTGTCGGTATGTGTTGCGTTGTGATAACTGGCATATTTGCCATTTTTGCATTAGGCCCCAATAGATCAGGGAAATACTTAATTGCGGTGCCTGAGTATACTTCATTGCTCAGGAAATATTTTGCAGCCGGATGCATGATTAATGCTTTTTTGGCATTATCGTCATGTCCTAGTGTGGACATAATCGACAACACTTTTGTTAATGCTGTCATAACGCCCGCCGCTGTGCTCGCTAGTGCTGCTACTGTGGTACTTGATGGCAAATATGCCGTTAGTCCCTTAGGTATGTTGCTAGCTCCTGAGCCTGTAAGTAACCCTTCGTCTCTTTTTGTTGCTACTGCTTTTAATAGGTCCTGTGTAATGATTCTGGAATAACCAGGGGCAAACCTCAGCAGGTCGTTAGACACTTCAGAAATAGCATTAATTTTCTTCAATTGAATGCTTTCCTGGTTAAATGCCGGTCTGGTCTCTGTGCTTGTATCTGGATTTTCCCCAATGTATTGAGCAGTTGTGACAGTGTCTTGCACGTTCCAAGTGTAATTAGCATGTGGCAACTTGATTTTTCTAGCTCCTAATTTATCTATGCCGTTTGAATCCCTCAAAGCTTCTACAATACCAGAAGCAACAGTTTCAGGAATTAAGATACCAGCACTGGAGAGGTCACCAACAGAGCTATAAGCTTTTAAAGACTCTGTGAGTTCTTCAGTCTGCTTAAATGCAGCCTTCATCGCATAATCATCACTATTCTGCATAAAGTCCATAGTCATTTTAGCACTTGGACTATCTACGTTTTTGGCGTGGCTAACATCTACAAGGGCTTTAATTGCGGCCCCGGTTATATCCTCTTGTGTAAGTTCTCGCTCTTTCAGTACAATATTAGGAGCTGGTTTCTTTTTCGCTAGCTCGTTAATGTCTGACTTCAGGGACTCAAGGGACTTGGTCAGTTCCTCAATTTGTCCGTCTTTTTTATCAAAGGCTTTAATCTTATCTTCTAAGCCCTTGATCTTTTCATCGATAGCTACTATCTGCGTATCGGTGTTTGCTTTTAAATCGGCTTTCAAAGTCATTGTTTCGGACTTGATAGCTTCGATAATTTCTGTTAATTCTGGCATGTTTAGCCCTTTAAATTATTGAAAGTGTTGTGAATTGTAGAAATAATATCTTTTTGCTTGTAGTTTGCTAGTTCTGATTTTAATTGCTCATTTTCTTCTCTTTTTGCATCCAATGAAGCGGCCCGGGTTGCTCCTGGGTTCGCTGGGATATTAACAATAGAGATTTCTAATAATTCTGATTCCTCAATGAAGTACAATTTTTCACCCTTATGATCTAGGGATACCCCGCCATTATCTAGTTCATATTTAGTGGGCTTTCTGTATCCTGCTTTGATAATTCTTATTCGTACGCTAACACTCCTGAGCGTCTTATTTTTGACCTTTTCAAATATTGCCACGTCTTCAGGTGTTATGTTATCAAACTCTATTTTTGCATATGTTGTTTTTGTTGCTTGATCCCGTCTGATATCAACTACTTTTCCTATCGGCATCCCTTGCGAGTCATGGTTAAATAAAACAACCCCGTTATAATCCTGGGTTTTTATCCCTTTTTGAATTATTATTTCCCCGTGTCTGTCCTGTTGCTGTGTGCTGATAGGGAATTCTATAATATTCGTGTCCGTCCCGTCTTCAGCCTTGATAATGCTAATGTCCTTCGGGTCCGGGTTGTAACATTTTAATATGGTATCTGGCATTTTGATAACTCCTTTATTTTGGCCGTGGCCTCATTATACATCTACAATTTATAACTTCTCCGGCCTTTTCACCACCGCCCGGATACTTGGTTTTTCCTTGTGATTTTCCGCTTTCATCAACATATTCATAATTGCCGTTTTTATCTGCATACGTTCCATCCAACTTTTTATGACTTGGTCTTACTCTTTTATCTCTCTCTGTTATCCACTGTCTTCTAATATTATGCGATTTATAAACTTCATATGCACTATGATTGTTGATCTGTGTGCTGGTCGTCCGTGCTATTCTTTCAGCTTTCCAACCGCCAAAATCATCATAGTATTTGTTCGCTGCTGTGAATATCTCATATTGTGTATTGATTCGACCTGTTAATAATTGCCTGGTTAAATCATCTTTCATAGTACCATGTATTGTAACAATCTTTTCTAGACTTTCTTTCATCACTGACTTTGTGAATTGCTCAAACTCATAATCAGTAACATCAACTTTTCCAAGCTTTTCAGCTGCTAAAATTCCTAGTGTTGTTACGTCTTCCATCATTGGGACTACATACAAATATAAATCTTGCAAGAACTGTTTTTCTGGAACAATATCATCAATATCAAAATATATTGGCTTTCCGTCATCGTCTTTTTTTGCCGGATTCCAAACATGATTTGTCTTCAAGATCTTTGCAGATTGTTTCTTTAGTCCCTTGTTAATCGTCTTACTATATTCATCTATAAATAGTTTCAATGCCTTGTGTAGGCTTTTTGTACCTTTGTCCAAAGCTTTTACATTTTCATTCCAAAATTTGGCCCGACTGCCCGAAAAAAAAGGGTCGGCACTCTTTTCCTTGTTATCATCCTCGCTGTCTTCTTCTTCTTTGGGCTCCTCGTCTTCAGGCTTCGCTTCTACGGGCTTTTCTTCTGCCGGCTCACTTATCGGACGGCCTGCAATTCTCGGCTCATCCCCGCCCTCTATTGGCTCTAATCCTTCGCTAATACGTTGCTCATTTATTGAA
>JAAEQR010000210.1 GCA_024231215.1 PVC group bacterium
CGGCATAGGCGCAAAAAGAAACAAGATGCTCTGATTACTAATAATCTGCTTAACCTAATAAAAGATGCAGCTTGTTCTGTTAAAGAAGTTTTTATAGCTACTCGTAATGTCGCCCTTGTGGATTTAAAACCTATATTTGATTTTGTATCTTCTCCTGACTGTAATCTCGCACCTAATATTCAGTTGGCCATTTTAGGTTGTTTGGCTAAACGTTTCGGTCCACCTAATACAAAAAATGCACGGATAAGCATAATTTGTTTTTGTCTACCTCATTTCCTAACAAAGGTATGGAATTGCTGAACTTTAAATCCATCCTTCAGGATTATAGGGCCAAACGGACATTACCTTTTAAATTATCTACAGCTGGTAAATTAGTTATTTCCTTTAAATTTGCACGTAGTTGTGGATTGAGATATTTTTCCTACAATCGTTTGTTGAATAAGTTAGATGCTCAAGTTTTGGCTGCTCTTCTTGCTTCTCCTTGCAAGTGTCAACAGTCGCCCTTTTTCTATGCCCCTTTAGGTCATATCATAACGGGAAATGTTTCCTTAGTTAAGGACCCCTACTTGCAATTTGTTTTTTCTATGGGTTCAAAGTTTAGGGAACCTCAACCTATTAATTGGGATGATGTTCGTTCTGCTGCAGTAATAGCACTTGGTGATTTAATTACTATTTTACAATGCAAATGGAAACTCCCACTTACAGCTTTTACTGCATACAGGGATGTTGTTACTCAGCTACTTGAACAACACATTCGGCTTATTAATAAAAATCCTCCCAGTGCTGCTCCTGTTATTTTACCATCTTCCAAGTCTTGTGAATATTATACTAAG
>JAAEQR010000211.1 GCA_024231215.1 PVC group bacterium
AATATACTTGACAGCATCTATTCCAACGCTAACTGAATCTTGCGTATCCTGTATGGCTCTTGCGATAATTGCCACTGCCTCTTTTCTGTTTGTTTCCTGAAATTTTTTCGCCTCAAACAAAGATTTAATAATAGCTTTGATATCCCCGGGCCTTTCATTAATAATTTTATTATGAAAAGATAATACATCTGTTATAATTCCCTCAATTTCCTCCGCAGAAGCCAGAAGGGAATACCCTTTTTGTTGAGCTAAAAACTTACCCGGACCATAAACATGACCAGCATCTATATCCCCTTGCTCTAATTCATCCACGACATCTTGGGCGTTGACGTTTTTAATAAAGAAATCTCCTTCACTTAATCCATGTTTCTCTAAAATAGAGAGGACAAACATGTGAGAAAAGCTGTTTATCCCTTCAATACCGATTATTTTTCCTTCTAAATCTCTCACTTCCTTCAATTCAGGTTTTGCAACAATAACATCACCAGAAATAGAATAATCTGAAATATATACCACCCGTGTGTCGATGCCCCTGCTATAAGCATAAATAGCGTCTGTATACACCATAAATGCCCCATCGAGTTCATTATTCGCAAATTGATCTTGCACAGCCAGATACTTCTCGGTTAACACTATCTCTACATCTACACCGTTTTTCTTAAAGAATCCCTTTTCCTGAGCGATAAAGACATGCCCCCATCCGGGAAAGACATCTACACCTATTGTTATCGGCTTTTTCTTTTCAAGCTTTTCCTGTGCGCAACCAACCATAAACACCATGGCTATCAGTAGCGCTAAAAAATACTTTATTCTTGACATTATATTGGTCTCCCTACTTCTGTCCTATTTCTGCCTTTTTGTTTATCAAGATATAAGGCCTTGTCCGCACGTTCGATCAAATCACATACAACAAACTCGTTATTACCAGCAGTTATACAGGCTATGCCGATACTTATCGTAATTTTTATCTTTTGGCCCCCTACGGCTTGAAAAACCTCATTGATCCTTCGACGTTTACTTATGTTATATTTTATAACAAATTATTATAAAATTCTATAATAAAAAGGAGAGAACCCGTTTAGGATTTTTTCCGTCTTCTCACGAACCTTTAGTTCGTAAGTGTAAAATTGGCTATTTATCGGGGGTAGGGTTCAAACTTTTTATACCAAGGGCAGTGTATACAACCTAATATACCTCTATGTTGTTTGTCAAAAGGGCAATGTTCTGCACAATAGGCTGCTCCGAGAAGCCAACATTCGTTTCCCTTATCTGCGTGATAGGAAGGACACTCTTTCTTAGCTTCCTCTGGGCAATCCCAGTATTCCCAACAATTTTTAGCATCTTTTCTATCCATTTAGCAACTCCTTTGTTACCTCTTATAGTTTATCCTCCCCTAAATAGTGTTGTCAATCAAATAGAAAGCCCTCTGCATCAAAAAATTTGATGAGAGGGCTTGCCGATATGTAGCTCCCCCGTGTTGGACGAGTTTCGCAACTGGTTAACTATTTCAAGCTGCGGATCATCCAAAGAACAGTTTGACAAAGAAGACGTCTTTAATTACAATCATCTTAATACTATTTAAGCAAATTATTTTAAAATCAATTGAATAAGGATAGCCGATAAAGTAATGTCAAAACACAGACTTATTTATTTTCTTATCTTTTTGTTATATATACCACTAGCCTTTGCCGGCCCCACAGAATCTTCACCCCAGAAAGATACAATATTTGTTACCAAAGGATCGCATTTCTGGTCATTAACAATAGGCGGTTGCGAAGACAAAGAAAAAGACTTGGCCGAGATAACACATGCGCATTTTATCATCAGTAATTATATACGTGATGATCTTGCCCTTACCTATGGGATAGGATTGGGCTACGCAAATCCCGTGGAAACGAAAAAGGGCTTTCAGGGTGGTCCTAATATAGGATTGCGAATGCACTTTATCAATTCCAAACTATGGTCGATATATATGGATAGTTCATTGGGAATGGTTTATCATCAGTATCCCATCGAAGAAGATTCACTATATTTTAATTTTGAAATCCAAGGAGGTTTTGGTGCAGCCTATCGCATCAATGAAAAAGCCATACTACTATTAGGATATCGCCACTATCATCTTTCTAATGCCAATATCGGCGGTGAAAATAGAAATCCAGGCTACGACGGCCCTAAGTTTTACTTCGGTTTTATGAACTCATTTTAATAATTTAAATAGCGGGTTTGCAACATTTTTCAGTACCCTTAATTTCACCGCATTTACCACACAACTTGACACTTCCTTTTGCATCTGCTGGGATTTTGCAACAACCAGGAGATCCCTTTACTAAACCACATTTCACACATGTTTCCTGGCCCTGCTTACAGCAAATTTCAGTCCCTTTAATCTGCCCACATTTAACGCAAAGAGCTGTTGTTTCTTTTGCTGAATGCGCTTCGCCATGAGTTCCAGCTTCCCCTGCTACCTGTGCACTACCACCAGCACAACCACAACTTTGGCAAGCAAATACAACTGAAGAGCTCAAAAACATTATCATTAATACCAAAATAAGTGCTTTTCTCATTTCCTCTTCCTTTATTTTTCTCCATTTTCTATATTGTATAAAAAATTAAACCTCCTTGCAATCTATATTTTTTATTGCAAGAGATTAAATAAAATCGGCTCCCCCAATCGGACGATTTTCGCAACTTTCTGGAGGAGTTTAGGAAGTGGTTTTTAACCTCAAAGCCCGAAAGATTAGTTGAAAAAGCGTCTGATTTTTGAGCATACTCTTCCCAGCAAATGAGTTCTTAACGCATCCTCTTTCCCAATAGAACAATATCTTTTAACGCCTTTTTGTTTTTAGCATCCATCCATTTTTTCATAAAATTAGAATCTTGTAAAATCTGGGCGATTGCCGCTAAGGCGCGAAGATGAAAATTTCTTTCATCTTTTGATCCAATAAGAACAAATACCACATGAACTTTTGAAGCTGTTTCTGAAAATGTAATTCCTTTTTTGCATCTTACTAAAAGCACGTCAAACAACTTTTCACCATCTAAAATAATATGCGGTATTGCAATACCAGGTGCTATCACAGTGCTCGTTTCTTTTTCCCTTTCAGAGATAAGCTGAAAAAGGATAGAAGATTTAACCTTTAAGCTTTTTGAAAGAGTATCTGAGACTAATCTAAAAAAATCATCAAGTTTAATATTTTGATCTATATCGAGAACAGCACATTTCTCAATAATATAATCAAATCTATCTTTCGTGATATCATCTCTTTCACGAATAATTTCTTTTAACTCTGTTTCCAGTGTATAACTAGTCAGTTCTTTCGCTGTTATCCGTTCAATAAGATGCAATAGGGCAAATTCCCGGGTAGTTCGAATCCTACCGTAACACCAATAAATAAAAAGACCTCCTATTATAAAAATACAGCAGGCAATAAGCGGTTCTTTTCCCATTTCGAATATCAGCAATCCGCAACCAACAATTCCTAAAATTTGCACCCAAGGGTATAGAGGAGATTTAAATTTCGGTTGATAATTCTGCACCCTGCTCTCCCTCATAATAATAACAGCTAAGCAAGAAAATAAAAAAGTGAATATAAGAACAGTTGATGCCATTTTAACCAAAGTCGATAATTCAAAAAATAAAGCAATAATAATACTAATTCCAGTAAAAAGAATCGCTATATGCGGAGTTTTAAATCGCTTATTAATTCTTCCAAAATACTCTGGCATTAAACCATCATGAGCCAACGCCGTCGGATACCTAGAAGCAGCCATAATACCTGCGTTCGCTGTCGATATAAACGCTAATATAGCAGCGATATTCAACATCATTACTCCCCTAGGACCTAGAAAAACTCGCGCTCCGGTAGAAATAGGAGTTAATGAATTATCCAGCTCTGCAGCACCAAGGACTCCTGAGGTTACAAATACAACAAGTGTATAAAGTATAGTCACAACAAAAAGTGATAAAATCATTCCAAGCGGTACAGTGCGTTCTGCATTTTTTACTTCCTCGGCAACACTTGCAACTTTTAATAATCCACCAAATGAAATAAACACAAATCCCGCTGTAGCAAAAACCGGAGCAATCCCTTTAGAAAAAAAAGGTGTGAAATTATGAACATCAACAACTGTAACTCCGCGAATAATATAAAAACACAAAATGGATAAAAGCCCAAACACTAAAAAGCGCTGAACCCTTCCAACTTCCTTTATCCCGATAATATTAATCAGTACAAAAACAGCACAGAGAATTACAGCAATTATCTGGATTTCAACAGCTACAAACATTTCTGTAAAAGCAGCCATCCCAACTAAGGCGAATGCGGTTTTTAAAGATAAGGAAAACCAGGTGATCAAACCGTCTACAGTTCCCGCAGCAGGCCCCATGCTTCGGGTTACATAAAAATATGTTCCACCTGTTTTTGGCATAGCAGAAACAAGCTCGGCTTGTGAGAGCATTCCCATTAACGCCAGAAGCCCTGCAAAAAAATAAGAGAACACAACGGCAGGACCTGCCTGAGCATGAGCTAACCCAGGCAAAATAAAAAGTCCTGAACTAATCATTGCACCAGTCGCAATGCAAAAAACATCTAGAAGAGTAAGTTCTTTTTTTAATTTCATATGTTTTTTCTTTACAAGATTAAAAAATACATCCTTTTGTGTTAATTCTACTACAAACAAAAACCCCTTACAATATATTTTATTGCAAGGGATTAGAATTATTGGCTCTCTATAATGTACGAATTTCGAACTATTTTACTAGAATCTTCTGAGTTTAACTTTTTGCGCAATAGTATTTTATAGGTACAATCTACTACTCTTATCGTAAAAATCCATATTAAGTGATTTTCATTGCCATAGTCCCTTAGTAGACTATGATATTTTCTTCTGGGGGGGCCGGGTCAGAAATAGCACCGTTATTTCATAGCGCTTCTACTATACGACTATAGGTATGTTTGTCTCGCAATACGCTATCTACTGAAGCAGAATTTCTGCATTACTTTCTTTTGGTACTTTTAGAATGAACTTTAAACAAATATAATATTGCAGAAACAAGAATAGATAAATAAAATATTCCGTTAACTAGAATAATTAATGAAAAACTTTCTCCAAGAAATATCTCTGTATAAATTTTTACAGTTAAAACAAGCATTAAAAGCAATGGCAATATAATCGTAAAAAGTAACCTTACCCATCGTTTAAACAAGGATTTATCGTCAGAGTAAAACTTGCCTTCTCTTTGGAAAATAGCATTTTTATAAATAGGGCTAATTTCATCTTCTAATTTATGTATGTACTTGTAATTGTTATTAATATATACAACTGTTTGAAAATACTTTACACAAAGAGATAACATAAGAAACCACATAACGCTTCCGATAAAAGAAAAATCTATGCTTTGTTTTAAGCCCAATTTCTGACTAATAAGCTGCGAAATAACTGATTGAGCCTCTGCAGGTGAAAAAAGTTGAAACATCATAACAATAACCACTCCAAGAATTAAAGCTAACAATCTATCTCTTGTATCTAAATACTGTCTCAGGTAAGAAAAAGAGTCTTTATAGTGGTCATAAAGATTCTGGAATTTTAAATCCTCCGACACCTCTGCCATTATCTTCCTCCATTAATTAGAATTTTTAAATTAGGCCAAGTCCAATCATAAATTTTATCTGTACTTTTTGCCGCGCCAGGCTTATAGCACGTTTTTCCGTTTCTTCCATTAATTAAAAAATACGTGATTTCCTCTTCAATAGCAATTTTTATCTCAGCATTTACCCCTGGAGCATTTGCTGTATATTGTCCGCAAATTACTATAACTTGTTCAGCGCGTTTTATACGAGTGCGTGCCTTAGCTTTCCAATCTCCGCTCAATTCTTCTTTTATGGAGTGGTCAATAATACTAAAAGGAGACTCTTCATTTTTTGCCTGTCCAACTAGTAATACTTTTAAATCTGAATCATTATCGTAATCAAAACTAATATACACAGGTACTTTTGCCATAATAACCCTCCTTCTTTAAACAAAAAACGCCAGGACCCCATCCTTGGCGTTATAAACATTTCTTATTTATTCAGTTTTTTAACTAATACTAAATTGCTCCTTATTTTACTGCTTTTATAAAAAAAATACAACCCTTTAGCGTTTTGAACTGCTTTAAAGCATTGTATTTATATCTATCTTCCTTGTTACTCTTCCCTTACAATAACGCTTTTTTAGCCACACCTCTATTTCTGAAGGCTTAAACCTCACGCTGCGCCCTAATTTATAATGTGGAATAAATTGCATATGTGTCCAAGAATAAATAGTACCTTTCGGAACATTTAATATCTCGCTTAATTCTTGTATATTAAGTAATTTTTCCATTACATTAATTTATTGAAAATTTTAATTCAACATCCTTTTCAATCGAACCTCCGCCAAACTGCCCCTTGGACACGGGGATTACAACTTTATCAGCATAAACTTTAATATCTCCGTCATATCTATCCCCAAGAGAATAGATTCCAACTACTGACATAAGCAGTTGTTTTTCCCTCTTATTTTCCCACATAATCTCGTCCTCAGAAAAACGTACGAATATTAAATCCATAAAAAATCCTGAACCACCTCCATTAGCACCTGCCTCAAGAACATGAACATCATTTTCCATCTTGCCAAGCCAGTGATAATGAAAAGACTCATAAAACCTAAATCCTCCGTCCCGTTCTACTTTTTCAGAAAACAACCAGTCATTTCGTTTTTTTATCTCACTTAATTGGTATTGATTAGTATCAAAGGCAGCAGAAATATCAACTGTCTTTGTCATTGGTGGGCGATAATCTGAGCACCAGTTTGAAAACTGCCCTATTAAAAAGGGGTGTATTGGTTTATTTTTGTAGGTGAATTTGGAATTTACTTCAAACAATTGCTCACTTGCTATTGCTGGTGATGTGATTAGAATTGAACATACTAAAAATACTACTATTTTTTTCATCTTGCACCTCCTTGTGCTTTATTGTTATTATTTTTTAATTTTCTTTCCACATTCAGGGCACTCAAGCTCATCTTCAAAAAACAGACTACTATCTATAACAGTATCGCAATGCGGACACTTTATTGAGTCAGAACCGAAAACAAAATCATGTTCTACAAAATTATCAAAGTCATCCATTTTTCTTATTCCTTAATAAAAAAACCTGCACAGAATTTACCTGCGAAGGTTTTACTTTTTTAACGTCCGGGATTTAATCCTTCTTAACTCGGGACTTTCTAATTATATATTAAGTTTACTCCTGCGTTAAAGTTGTGTCAAGGCTAAAAATATTTCTCAAAAATTAGCCTCATTAATATCAGTAAGTTGCCAACTCACCCCATATGCTATTATTTAAACCCTGTTATATATTTGTACGAAGCTTCGAATGCTGGCATTAATTTTTTAATCGCATAATCTTTTCCCTCAACCTTAAAAAGCAACTGTTTCCATTGCGCCTCATACCTATAGGGCTCAATCCCTTGAATCTTTATTTTTTCAGCTATATTTTTAGGCAGTTTAAAGAAAATACAAAAACTTTTTGACCCAACCCAAGTAATTCCAAAAACAAGAGGGAATCCATACTTAAAACCTGCATATCCTTTATTGAATTTTTTAGTCACCTTCCAACCCTTTTCACTAACTAATTTCTCAATTTTACTAATTGTATGAAAGAATATTTCTACACTTTTGTTATTATAATTTTGCAAATAAAAATCTTTGTCGTATATTTCAAGCCCCCTAGTGATTTTACGCATGCCAGTTGATTCTGCCTCAAGCTTATCAACCAAGATAAACTCATCTTTACCAACCGCAAACTTATTTATTTCCAGTAAATCAACTTCATAGTTTATTTTGTTAACTGTTTTTAAAACTGTTACTTTTATCGCTGGAGCAATCACCATAATTTTAATATTGATAATTCCATCCCAATTAATATTAATATCATCCGGTTTGTCTTTGCACTCTAGCCACAAAGCACGAATTGAATCTGGATTCGCCTCAGCCCATAAGGCATATCTCAAAACTTGCGGAATTATGTTTTCATCAACCTCACAATTTTTCATCTCAATTATCACAATATTATTATCTTTATCAATACCTATCATGTCGGGGATATCTCGCCCCCCAGATACCCTGACCTGCCTCTTAAGAATAAATATATCCCCCAGAACTTCCCTTGTTTTATAAATATAAGTTTCAAATTCTTCTTCGCTAACAAATGGGCTCTCAACAACATTAACCATATCATTTTTATTATTTTTCCAGAATAAATTTGGCATTATGTTATCTCCTTTTTTATCGTCATTTTTAACCTTTGAAATTCGATGCTTTTTATCATTTCTATTCTCGAATTCATTTCTTTTTATGAATTATTTTATTCTTCGCCTTCATGACTATTTTTTCTGAACTGTCTTTTTTGAGATAGTTTTTTTCGATGCGCAATTATTGCTTATAAACTCAAACATCGGCCTAAAAATCTCAAAATGTTTTTCCTCAATTATTGGCACAACTTCTTGAGCAAATTTAAATTTATCACCACTAAAGACAATTTTTGTTCCGCCACATCCAACATTCACTTCTTCATACCATACTCCAATCCACTCTTGCTTAAAAAAAAGCAATTCAATGGGCAAGTGAGATTCACTTCCTTTCCCCCACGGACTACCATCAGGCTTCAATACCTGACGTTTAACAATTTCTATATTCGGAACAGGCAACAACATGGCATAATGAAACCCACACTCCAGCTTCTTAATTAATCCTTCTAATGGATTAGTACCTTCATCACTTCTCTTTTTCAAACCATTCCAATCATCATATGCCTCATCAAAATCAAAAAGCGCAAACATCACCCTACCAGGAAAATTATTTCGAAGTTCATCTCGCGAAAATAAATTCCTCAAAAATATCCTATCAAAAGCATTCTGAACCTCAAATCCTATTGAATCCGCTGGGAACAACTTTTTCCAAGCTATTTCAATTATAATCTCATCTGTAATGCCCTCAGTGAAAAGGATAGGACAACTAGTATTTTTCAAAACGTGATTTATATTTAGTCTAGCTTCAGATTCAGAAAATGATATCATTCCAGCAGAAAGAGAATTTATAACCCCTGCCTTACTAACTTTAGTAACAACAACACCTTCCTCGCTAATATCAAAAAAATTAATAAAAGCATCTGAATATTTCGAAACAGTTAAAGCGCTATGACTAGTCATTAATACATGATTGTTAGAAGCAGCACTATCCGTAATATCAAAGATTTGTTCAAGAAAATCAAACTGCCATTCGGGATGGAGAAAGCAATCTGGCTCATCAAGCAATACTAAACAATTTTGCTCCTTAAATAGCTCAATAAGCGTGTAAATATAAACTAGTTGAAATTGCCCATCACTAAAATATTGGGTTGATATTTCTTCTTTACCCTTATCCAGAATAACATCCACCGAAATCTCATCCAACATTCCTATTGCTTTAAGCTTTTCCATATTCCTAAAAAATATTTGCGCAGAAACATCCTCAAATTCTTTTTGAATCATTTGAATGTCAAAATATCGAATATATTGATCTGGATAAGATGAATGATCTTTGTCAAAATAACCTTCTGTCCGAATACGTCCTGTACTTACTGATGCACATTTTTCAAGTCTATCTAGAAATTCTTTTACAATCCCTTCGGGCTTCCAAAACCGATCTGTTTCGTCATTAAAAACAATATCATATTTATTATTCGAAAGAGCATAATAAGGTCTCTTACAAACAAGCTTCAGATCTCCACATACATTTTTTACTCCCAGTTTATGTTGAATATGTTTCTTAAGTTTATTCGAACTTTTCTGAATCAATAATACAGCTAATAAAATTTGCTTATACTCTTTATCAATACCAACAAACTTACTTGTATCTGTTATCTCTGCCGTCTTAATCGATTTCTTAAAATTAGTTTCATAATCTTGAACTAATTCCGTCACTTTTGAATTATGCCCTGAATAATAGATTAAAACATTATCCGGCATTGGCGTCACACCTAAAGCTACTCTGTTTTTCTCACCATTAATCGTAAAATTCGTGCCGTCCCATTCAACCTCAATTATTTTTTCATCAATTTCATATGAAACAAAGTAATTAAAGTGAATATCGTATTTTTCTTTTTTGTTAGATTCATATAAGTGGCGAAAGATTTCAAGCAATGCTTCAAAGAGATTTGATTTCCCTGTTCCATTTTTGCCGACAAATACATCAATAAAGCTCTGGCCATCAAAATTTAATTTGAAGTCTTTTAGATTTTTATATTGATCTTTTATGTATATTTGTTTTAGTTGCATTATTTTTACACTTCCGCTAAGACTGCGTTTAAGATTTTTTCTTGTTTAGTGGTAGAATCTTGCAATTGTTGCTCTAGAGAGTCACACAAAGTTATTAGCTGATCAATTTTATCAACAATACGTTTTTGCTCATCAAAAGGAGGCAATGGGACTACAGTGTTACTGATTTTTATTTTTGAAATATTAGGCTGCGCAGCACCAGCCCCTTGCCTAATGAAATTTTCTTTCATAGAAAAAAGGAGATTTAACAAATATAAGTTATAAATTCCTGAATAGGTAACACATGCGCAAACAGCTTGATTCGTTGTCGCCTCAATTTCCAAAACTCCAACTTCTCCGATATTTGCCCCATACATTGCAATTAATATGGAACCTATAGGGTTTATATCCAAAGAACAATTTTTAAGAGCTTCTTTAGTAATTGATTCTGATGTGCCTTGTATTCTCCCCTGTTTAACTTCCCCAGATTTTACCCATGCTATTTCTCCACCATAATACAATGAATTACTTCTACTCGGAGTTGAGCCAGATTTCCATATACCATAATCATTTAAACGAACCCATGCCCATCCTTTAGGCAATTTATAAGGAATCTCTCCCTGCGAAATTGGAGATAACTGCTTCTGACTTCTTATTTTTCCCTCTTTTATTAACTTCTTTTTTTCTGCATCGATTTTTTTAAGCAATTCACTGGCGGGTTCATCTTTGGGATCTTGAGAAGCTAACTCGCCCATTACAGCAAGTTGGAAGATAGCCTTCTTTAATTCATCAACATTTTCTCTAACCGAATAAATTTCATTAAAATTTTTCTCAACAAATTTCCATGATTTATTAAAATTCAATTTATTCGATTTTGAGACTAATTGATTTATAACTGCGGTATTAATTTTTAGACGTTTACTATTCCGTTCTTTACGTTCAAACTCAAGCTTATCGCATAAAGCCATCAATTCATCAATTTTTGCAACAACACGTTTTTGCTCAGCAAAAGGAGGCAAAGGAAAGTATCCGCTAAAAAAATTACGATCATTAATTGCCGGATAAGCTACCCCTTTCATTTGAACCGTAACATACTCAACAAACGAAGGAGAATGCAAATAGTAATAAAGATACTTATTATTAAGCATTTCATACGGATGCAAAATAGCAAACGCCGTACTGCAAATCGGCTCAGGATCATATTCTTGTTCAACAATAGCAATATTCATCAAATAAGGTCTAACTGTTGAATAAATAACCGTACCCGAATGAATAATCTTCCTTGCCCGCGAAGGCGCATCCCCGCAAGCCAATACTTGAACTTTACTGGTAACAACACCTCTTTTGTTATTAATTGAACCAACATCAATATAAGTAAACTCTTTATCCGGTTTCTTCTGCCCCCAATCGTGACAAATATCCCTCAACCGACACCATCGCCAATTTTTAGGCAAACAATACGGTAATTCTTCTTTTACTACTGGCGACAATGCCATTGAAATTTTTCTCTTTTTATCTTTAATAAGCTTCTTTTTTTCTACTTCCATTTTCTTGAACAGTTCGCTGGCTGGTTCATCATTGGGATTTTGAGGAACAAGCTTACCTTGCATTGCAAGTGATAAGATAAGCTCTCGTAATTTAGTGATTCCACCTGGCGTTTCAATCGCTATTTCAAAATGGCGCTCTAACAGTTTAATCACTTCTTTCCTCCTAGCGCCTTCATCAATTCATTTTTTAAGGTATCTCTGGTTGCTATCAATTGCTTGCTTAATACCGCATATTCTTTCATCAATTCATCCGGGTCGCCATGATTAATATCAACAACATGCGGATTTTTAAAATCAAGATTAAAATTCTTAGCTTCAATTTCTTTTGCTGATACTTTCCATGCATATTCGTTATTCTTGCGTTTATTCCACCATTTCTTCTCAAGATTATCAAATTCTTTTATTGTTAAGGGGTTCCTTCGTGAGTATGATGTATATTCTTTTGAAGGATACGGATGTTCAAAAAACCATACATGTTTTGTCGGCCCGCCCTTTTCGATAAAAAGGACATTGGTATTAATCCCTGTATAGGGGCTAAAAACTCCTTTAGGCAACCGAACTATCGTATGTAAATTAAAATCAGAGAACAGTTCTCTTTTGATAGTTGTTTTTACCCCTTCACCAAAAAGAAATCCATCAGGCAAAACAACTGCAGCACGGCCTGTATCATGTCTTAACAAATGCATAATTAAAGCCATAAAAAGATCTGCTGTCTCGCGAGTCTGATACTTCTTAGGGAAATTGTTTTCTACCCCATCTTCTTCCATTCCTCCAAAAGGTGGATTTGTGATAACACAATGAACTCTATCTTTCGGCCCATAATCTTTAAGCGGCCTGCTAAGTGTATTATCATGCTTAATATTGGCTGGAACGTCAATGCCATGCAACATCATGTTGGTTATAGCTAACATGTGTGGTAAAGGTTTCTTCTCTACTCCAAAAATAGATTCTTGTAAAACCTTTTTATCTTTTGGAGTTTTTACTTGTTTTTTAAGATGCTCAATTGCATTAACTAAAAAACCTCCAGTTCCGCAAGCTGGATCAAATATTTTTTCTCCTAATTGAGGATTAATCATATCCACCATAAATCGAGTAAGAGCACGCGGCGTGTAATACTCTCCTGCGTTACCGGCAGATTGCAAATCGCTCAATATTTTTTCATAAATATCATTAAAAAGATGTCTATCCTTTGAAGAGTTAAAATCAACGTCTTCTTCAATAGTATTAATAACTTGTCTTAAAAGCGTTCCAGACTTCATATAGTTGTAGGCGTCTTCAAAAACACCACCCACCACTTTACCATGAGGCGTAACACCTGCCTTGGTTGCTAATTGCTTCAGTGCCGGAAAAAGATCATTTGTAACAAAATCAATCAATTCCTCACCAGTCATGCCTTCGGGATTAGATGCCCAATTAGACCATTGAAAGCGAGATTGCAGAGGGGATTTATACCCTTTTATTGTGACTTTCCATTCTTGCTCCCGATCATCAAATATTTTCAAGAAGAGCAACCAAACCATCTGACTAATTCGCTGGGCGTCACCATCGACACCGACATCTTTTCTCATAATATCTTGTATTACTTTAATGAGTGTTTCAATTGGCATAATATTCTCCTGTTTTTATGAAAAACAATACAGCTCATGTTCTAATTCATTTATAGCTGCTTTGTATTTATCAAATCCTCCAAAAGAATTAATGATCTCTAGCGGAGTTCCAAAATCGCTGAACGGATTGATAGTTAATATATCTGGTTCTTCGATATGAACAACACCTTGATCAGCGTATTTATCTAATAACGCTGCAATAACCCTTTGTGCTTTTTCTCCATATTTTGCAAAATAATTTCCTTTCTTTACGTTTTCAGCTCTTTCGCGACGAGTCAAAGGAGGTTGCCCCCAAGCTACGTGGCATATAATGTCAAAAGGGTCTAGATCGCTTCCTATTTCTTCTTGCAATGCTTCAAAGAAAATTCCTTCGTTAGCCAGTTCTTCGATTACAGCTTTTTTCTTTTTCGCACTGCTCCATTTTATTAAAAAGTCATCTAACGAAGTGTATTCTTTGGTTAAAGTATTCTTTGTGTATTCCTTGAGAGATTGTGTAATTAATTTACCATTTTCGTCAAAATACTGCACTCTCTCTGCAACAACAGAAACTTCAACATTGGCTACATAATATTTTTTTGCATGTTTGCCCTCAGCATCCGCACTCAACAACTCCCCAGATATCTCCTTTGAACTACCCTTATCTTGCTGGTCAACTTCATTTAACGCGTCAGGGGGAACAGGCGATTCATCGCTTTTGGGTTCATACACTACTACTGGGTCACCATCAAAATCGGGATCCGCGAACAATTCAGTGGCTTTTTTAAAATCCATAATAGTGAAATAGTATTTATCATAATCTTCATTGATGCGCGTTCCTCGTCCAATAATCTGTTTAAATTCTGTCATCGACTGAATACGTTGATCTAATACTATCAGTTTACATGTTTGAGCATCAACTCCGGTAGACATAAGTTTAGAGGTTGTTGCAATTACAGGATATTTTGATTCTGGGAAAATAAAATTATCTAATTCCATCTTTCCCTCTTCATTATCACCTGTAATGCGCATTACATATTTTGAATTCTCAAAAACCAGATTAAAATTTTCATTCACAAGCGCTTGTCGCATACGTTCCGCATGGTCAATATTGTCACAAAAAACAATTGTTTTATCAAACTGGTTAGTTTGTTTTAGAAATTCTGTTATCTTTTTAGCAACCAATTTAGTTCGCTTTTCTAGAATTAAAGTTTTATCAAAATCCTTTTGATTATAAATACGATCTTCAATTTTATTGCCATATTTATCAAGCATTCCTTTGGCAGGTCGCCATCCTGACAAATCTTTATCAATATCAATACGCACCACTTTATAAGGGGCGAGAAATCCATCTTCAATGCCTTGCCTCAAAGAATATGTATAAATTGGTTCACAAAAATAATCAATATTTGAAACAGCTTTTGTTTCTTTTGGCGTAGCCGTTAACCCAATTTGTGTAGCCCCTGAAAAATATTCAAGAATTTGACGCCAATTTGAATCTTCAGCAGCACTCCCTCTGTGGCATTCATCTACAACAATTAAATCAAAAAAATCAGGAGAAAATTGTTTATAAATATTCTGTTCTTCTTCCTTACCCGTTACAGCCTGATAAAGAGAAAGGTAAATTTCATAGGATTTATTAGCTTGTCTTTTTTTGATCTTAGTCATTACAGATCCAAACGGCTTAAAATCATTTGTCATGGTTTGATCAATTAAAACGTTCCTATCTGCTAAAAATAATATTCTCTTCTTTAAGCGAGCTTTCCACAAACGCCAAATGATTTGGAATGCTGTATATGTTTTTCCAGTTCCCGTTGCCATAACCAATAAAATACGGTTAGTTCCGTTTGATATAGCCTCAATCGCTTTATTGATAGCAAGCACTTGATAATAACGCGGAGATTTATCAATACCTCCGCTATAATAATCTTGAGAAATAATAGATTCTTGTTCTGGGGTAATACTTTTGTGCTCACACCACATTTGCCACAATGTATCAGGTGAAGGTAATGCATCTAAGGCTAATTCGCGTTCTACAATATTATCGGAACAAATTTTATTATGGAATAAAAAACCATCACCATTGGAACTAAAAACAAATGGAACATGTAATAATTCTGCATAACTCAAGGCCTGCTGCATACCATCACCTAAAGAGTGATTATTATCTTTTGCTTCTATAACAGCAATTGGCATATTTGGTTTGTGATAAAGAACGTAATCAGCACGTTTATTTTTCCCCCTAGTATGAAGTTTTCCTCTAATTATGACCCTACCCTTAGTTAGTTGAACTTCTTCGCGTACTTGTAATTGTATATCCCATCCAGCTGCTTCAATAGCTGGCGTTATATACTTTGTGCAGATATCTCTTTCTGATAACGATTTCTTATCCACTCTATCCATACCAGTTCCTTAATAGCTTTTCTATATGGTACCTTTGTATTTTATTCGGTCTGGTTCTATGATTAAACCAGCGATTTATTGTAGAAAAAGCTACCCCTAACTTCTCACCCAGTGCTTTCTGGGAAAGCCTGTGTTCTAAGCGGTATTTTTCAAGCTTATCAAGCATAAGCCTGTGATTGTGTATTCTCATTGTTTCTACTGGGTCTAAGATAGGTCTTGCCATTTTTTTACTCCCTTATTGCATTGTATAGCATTATTTATTGCCCGTCAACACCTTTTCTTGGTTATGTAACTTCATGCAAATAAAGATGTTACGACTTCAAGAGAACTATTTTAAAAAAAACCAGACCGGTAACCCCACCAATCGGTATATATACAGTAAGAGAAAAATAAATCAGGGAATTTTAGCTATGAAAAA
This sequence comes from PVC group bacterium, assembly GCA_024231215.1. GTDB lineage: Bacteria > Omnitrophota > Gorgyraeia > B26-G9 > B26-G9 > JAAEQR01. Next base: position 16,269 of record JAAEQR010000211.1, read on the forward strand.
AACAAATAACAACCAAATTCAACAATGGAGGGAATTATATGCAAAAAAACTATCCGCCTTAGAAGGCAAAGAAATCTGCAGCAATCTTACTAATTTTGTTTCAATTATTAACAAATGGAATAAGAAAAAAGGAGGAAAAAATGAAGTTTAGTTATATGAGCCTAATAAAGCAAAATGTTCGGATTGAACTGACTGGTAATAAAACTATTACTGGTAAATTGACAAGAGTTTTTGACGATTATGTAGTCTTAGATGACAAATTAACAGTAAATACGTTTTCAATATTAAGCGTAATAAGTCTAGATGTCAAAAGCAAGCAAAAGAATCCAAGTAACTAGTAGTATCTTATATTAGATTATTACTATTATATTACTATATAGATTATTACTAGTTACTTTATACTTATTACTATTTATTTTACTATTTTAGATTATTTTATAAATACTTTAGTATTTATAAAGGTCTAAACAAATTATTAAACACTGAAAGCTGGAAGATGAACCGACCTACTTTTTTAAGTAACAAAGTAATGATTTGTAATGTTTGTGGTTTCCATTTTTACGGAAATCTCAAAAAAAACGTTAATATTATATGCTATAGATGCGTCTTTCACTTGTGCAACTGCACTTCACGTAGATTAGAGACATTACTAAAAAAATCTAATCTATGTGAAGAAAGGAGAAAACTAATAACACTATTTACAGAAGAGGAGATACGTTATGACAACCCAACCCAAGGCAATGGCAAGCATATTGCCAGAATGGATGATAATACACGATTTTTTAGGCATGCCAAGAACAAAATCGGGAAAATGTCGAATTGTTTCCAGCTGGATAAGACAAGGCTTAAAGCACGTTGAGATTTCAGGTCAAAGATATTTCTTTGAGGAAGATTTACTGGCATTCTTTTGGATAAAATACAAAATGAAAGGAGATTAAAAACTACTACTAGTTTAAGCCTCTTTTATGCGCTCTTTAATACTTGATTAGAGTACTTTATTTTTGGAGGTATAGTTAGCTATTAGTTTCATGAACAAACCCTGTATTTTAAACACTATGCGATAGTATAATATACTCTATAACGCTATAAGGAGAAAAACAAAATGAAAGCAGTTATTTACGCCAGAGTATCGTCGAAAGACCAAGAAAAAGAAGGCTATTCTATTCCAGCTCAAAAAAAACTACTTAAAGAGTATGCTCATAAGAATAACTTCAAGATTGTAAAAGAATTTATAGATGTAGAAACTGCTAAAAAATCTGGCCGAGAGAATTTTGGATTGATGGTTGATTTTCTTAAAAATGACAAAACCACTAACATAATACTTGTTGAAAAAACAGACCGCCTCTATAGAAATTTTACAGACTATATCATTATAGATGAATTATATGCAACTATTCATTTAGTAAAAGAAAATGAGATACTCAGTAAAAAATCAAAGTCCCATACAAAATTTATACATGGCATTAAAGTTCTAATGGCTAAAAACTATATTGATAATCTTTCAGAAGAAGCTAGCAAAGGAATGCGTGAAAAAGCAGAGCAAGGAATTTACCCTTCTTGTGCCCCAATCGGCTATGTCAATTGTGCAAAGAATGCAAACGGACGAACTCTTAGATATTTAAAACCAGATAAAATTAAAGCTCCTCTAATAAATAATCTTTTTGAATTATACGCAACTGGAAACTATTCCTTATCTCTTGTGGTAGAAAGAGGTTACAATGAAGGGTTGCGGAATAGAAATGGTGGGAAAGTAGGCAAATCAGCTATTCACAAAATACTGCGCAATCCTATTTATTATGGTGAATTTAGATGGAACGGGGTTATTTATTCTGGCTCTCATACCCCAATTATTACTAAAGAACTATTTAAAGCTGTCCAAGATATCTTTAACGCACAAAATAAACCAAAGCAAACTAAAAGACAATTCGCTTATACTGGATTACTTGTTTGTGGGCAATGTGGATGTGCTATTACTGCTGAAATTAAAAAGAATAAATATGTTTATTACCATTGCACGAAATTTAAAGGCACTTGTAATAGCTCTTATATTCGAGAAGAAATACTTGCTGATAAGCTTTCAACTTTAGTAAAAAGAATTAATATTAATAATAAAATGGCCGAATTAATAAAAAATTCTTTAGCTAAACACCATTCTGCAGACATTAAATTTCACACCGCTAAAACAAAAGGTTTAAATATACAAAAAACTAAACTTGAAAACAGATTAAGGAAAGCATACTTAGATAAATTAGACGGAAAAACCGATGAAGAGTTTTATAATAATTTTGCAAATAACTATAACGATAAGCTGAATCAGATAAAACAATCCCTGGAAGACATCAAAAATAATAGTGATTATTACCTCAAAAACGGACTTCAAATTATCGAACTTTGTAATAAAGCTTATCCATTATACTTACAACAAAACCACTTTGAAAGGGCCCAACTACTAAGATATATACTATCGAACTGCTCCTTAAATGACGTAAGTCTTTGTCCTATATATAGAAAGCCCTTTGACTTATTCGCCAAAAGGCTCTCTCGTACTAATTGGCTCCCCCGCGAGGACTCGTACCTACAGGATAAATTTGATCTCTGAATATCCCTAAAACTAGTTTATCAAAAATTCTTTTCATTTTAACCTGATTATACTTGACAACAGGAAGCATCTCAAACCCACCCGGGAATAAACCTTGCTTCTATTTGCCTTATTGCCCGACATTCTTTGGTATGTTCTGAACTGCCCCACAGAGCAACAACATTATTTTACTGTATTACTCCCTGTTCTTTGACTTCTCCTTCGATAATATTTAGAAGAAAAATAATTCTTTCATTAATTAACTTTAGTTTTGCTAATTCTGTTTCTGCAGAATAAACATCTCCCTTATTTTTCATCTGAATAATTCGACTGACCGCCTTGTGCGCTTTTTTGTGAATCTTCTCAAATTCCTGCATCTCTGGGATGACACCATATTTAACCATCCCTTTAGAATACAACCACTTTCCTAAACAACATTGCTTATGGGAAATTGCTTGTTCCTTAGTAATACATTCGCCTCCATCAAGGAAGCACTGTAGTCTGACATTCCAAATTACATGACTTGCTATTTCTTGTGTAAAATCAATATCTCCCATTGTTACCCCTTATGATTTATATTCAATCGCATCAACAGGACAAACATTTAAACAACGCGCACAGCTAAAGCAATCAGCTGGTAATTTTTTTCCTTTAACCCGCCCTTCTGCGGCTTCCAAGGGACAGGCCTTTATACAAGCACCACATTGAGTACACTTCTCTTTGTCAATTCGAACACGGAAAATGCTGACTCGTTCAGCTATCCAAGAAACAAGGCCAAAAGGGCAAATAAACTGACAAAATGGACGGTAGGTAGCGAATGCTGCCAACAAAGCAATGATTACTGTTAACAGAATACTGAATGTTTCAAAATCAAAATTAAATAGGTTAAAGGGATTAACATGGTGGTAAATCACAAATCCCTTCCGTCCTCCAATGATTCCAAACAGGAAAAGAAGCATAGCAATAAAAAGACACGTGCGGATTGTGTTTGTGATTACAAATAGAAGTTTCTTTTTTTTGATTTTTTGCAAAATTGGTATACTGTAAATAAGTTCTTGTAAAGCGCCGAAGGGACAGGCCCAGCCACAAATTATCTTATTTCCAATAACAGCAAGTATAATAAAAAAAATAAAAGCAATTACTTTGGCCATTGGGTCAGGGTAAAGTCCTAGCATTGATTTAAATACTTTTACTGTCCCCTCCATGGGGTTGGGTGACTTGCCAAGAAGAAATCCAGCAACTATTACAGAAAGTAAGAGAGAAGCGATGTAAGGTGCTCGGGGATACCACTTATATCTGTGTTTGACATCGGCCCCATCCGGCCGTCCTAATTTAATGAGAAAAACGAGGCCAAACAATACCAATGCCGCATAAATATAATATTTAAGCATACTATCACTGTGAGAAAGAATATGTTCAACGGCATGATGAAGTTCTTCGTCTGTTACCTTTAACAAATTGAGAGGCTTTTTCTTGGAAATATCAATCGGTAATTCCAGTTCACGCGCAAGACCTTTACCCGTAACTCCAAGATTGGGAGCAATGTCCCTGATAGACATATTAATACTGAAATCGATTACTTCCTTTGGCTTACTTGATGAGCTCAGTAAAATCCCAAGAACTGTAATCGCAAGCATTCCTACCACAGTTGTAAACAACCAAATTCGTTGCTTAAAAGATATTTGCAAAAACCACGATATAATCTTCATTTCCCGCTCACTCTTATTAATTCATACTTAAAAGGTTACAAGCTTATCACTTTCTTTGACTATATCATACATATCTTTCATAGCAGAAATAGGACATAGTTGAGAACCTTCCTGCTCTCTTGACTTAATGCAACTACCACAAGCATAAATTTTTCCGCCTGATGCAATAATTTTTTCTGCCTGCTCAACTGTATTAAATTCTTCTATACTTATTTTTTGATATTCAACGCCTTTTCCCATAAAGAAAATCTTAGCTTCATCTTTTTGAGACAAGCAAAAATTAGCATAGCGTAAAGCATTCCAGCAAGTCTCTGCGTCATTACTTGAAATAATAATTCCTATTTTCATTTTCTCACCACGTCTTTCTTCAACTTTATCGCTATATCAAACATCCAAACTTTCCCCTGTTTTTACCGTAATAAATTTATTTCCATATTCTTTCTTGAAAATTTTTTCTGCTTCTTTACCGCTGCAATGAGTAGGTCCGACTTTTTCAATCTTCATTCCTCTAAATTTATCAGCTATTATTTTTACAGAGCTTTTATCTTTATCCATCAAATGAAATCCGCCAAATACTGAATAGATTTGTTCATTTGGAAATTTACCTTTAACTTTTTCCAATATGTTTATAATCCCAGGATGGGCGCATCCTGTTATCACACTAAGACCTTTTTTTGTCCTTACAACAAGCGCTTGTTCAGATATATATTCACTATTATAATTCCCCGCAATCTCTCCAGTCACAAAAACATCTTTCACAATCTCCATAAATCTATCTAATTCTACTAAAATTCCATGTGATTGTTTAACATTTTTTTTAAATTGCAAACTAAAATTCAGGCAAGAATATACCTTGAGTCCCTTTTTCTGTTCCAGTAGTTTCCATAATCCACCAGCATGATCCCAATGGTCATGAGAAATTACAATGTGTTTTATTCTTTCAAGATCTATCCCCATTTTATACATGTTGGACAATAGTATTTTAGGTTTAGAAAAAGTATCAAATAATATATTTTCTCCAATTAAAAACGCAATCCCCCAGTTTTTTCTAAATTTCTGCCAAAAGGTTGAGCCTGTTGCAATTATTTTTACATTCATTATTTAATCCTTTAATAAATAATCAGCAATTGCCCGATAAAGAGTGCTCACTGCTAAAATCGTACAATGACTATGGTCTGCGGGTAATTCTTTTAAAATGTTTTTTACCAGCTGAGGAGAAATCCCTAACGCCTCATCAATAGTCTTTTTATGCGCTAGTCTAGCTGTGGTTTCAGCACAAATAATTGTTGCAGTGCAACCCTGCTCTGTATAAAATTTTATATCCTCAATAAGCCCATCTTTAATACATAAATAAAATTCAATTTCATCCCCACAAGGACCTTTAATAATTGCAGCACTGTCAGGAGCATTCATTCGACCTGAATATTTTGCATTTTTTGCTAAACTCATTATTGACGGTGGATAGATATCTGTATCTTTTTCCATATCTTACTAATCTCTCTGGTTATTTGGTGTTGAGTAAATTCAGGAATAGGCATATTCTTCAATAGCGACTGGCTAACTTCTTTTGTAAAAGGCAGTTGCCCAAGAACGCCGACAGCCTGTAATTCACACTTTTTTATAATTTCTTTGGTATTTTTTAAATTAATATCGTATTTATTTATAATTACTTTTGTTTTGATGCCAAAATGATTAGCTAAATCAATAACTCTTTGCATATCATGCATGCCTGAATACGTCGGTTCTGTTACAATTAAAGCTATATCAACATTAGCTAGAGAAGCAATGACCGGACAACCAATGCCCGGAGGTCCATCTACAATCAAATAATCCTTCTGAAAATCTTCGGCAATTTTTTTGGATTGTTTCTTTACTAAGGTCACTAATTTGCCTGAGTTTTCTTCCGCAATACCCAGCTTAGCGTGTACCATAGGTCCATATTTTGTTTCTGAAATAAACCACTCTCCGGATAAATTATCTTGCATGGTTATTGCCTTGACTGGGCAAATATATGCACATATTCCGCATCCTTCACAATTTATTGAATCAATTGTAAAATCTTCTTTAATTGCTTCAAACCTGCATACACCAAAACACCGATTACAACGTCGGCACAAATCAATATCTATTTTTGCTGTTTTACCACTTTTAAAATCATGTTTTTGTTTTATTTTCGGATTTAATAATAAATGCAGATCAGCAGCATCTACATCACAATCAGCAAAACAGGCATTTTTAGCTAAAGCCGCAAATGCTGCTGTTATTACTGTTTTTCCTGTCCCGCCTTTTCCGCTAATTACAACAATCTGTTTCATCGAACTAAACCTATAATTTTTTTAAACATTGATTTAAATTTATTCTGATATGTAGGCATTGCCTGTACTAGAGGAATGCCTTCTGAGTAAGCAACTGCTATCTTTCTTTTAAAGGGAATTCTCATTAAAACAGGGATGTTTTTATCTGTGCAATATTTATCTACTTTTTTATCGCCTATATCGGACCGATTTATTACTAATCCAAAAGGAATATTGAGTTTTTCTAAAACCTTTACAGCAAGCATAAGATCATTTAACCCGAAAGGCGTTGGTTCGGTAACTAACAGACAGAAATCACTTTGCTTAATTGTCTCGACAACTGGACAGGAAGTGCCTGGTGGCGCATCGATAATCACATTGCAGTTTGGGTTTATATTTTTTTTTACCGAACGAATTAAAGGTGGTGCCATAACTTCTCCGATGTTTAGCCGTCCATGCGCAAATTCTAAATTTGCCGCTTTCCCAATTTCAACAATCCCGATCTCTTTATTTATTTCTGTGATTGCTTTTTGTGGGCAAAGTAATTTGCATCCTCCGCAACCGTGGCATAAATGAGGAAAGACTAATACCTTATTATTAATTACAGCCAAAGCATTATAAGCACAAATTTCAGCACACTTACGGCAAAAATTACATTTCACTTCATTTATTTCGGGGACAGGGATAGAAACAGTTATTTTATCTTTAATTTCTGGTTTAAAAAAAATGTGCGCATTGGGTTCTTCAACGTCACAATCAAGAAATTGAGTATTTGCATTTAAGGAAAGAGCAAGACTAACCGCAACTGTGGTTTTTCCTGTCCCCCCTTTTCCGCTAGCAACTGATATGATCATATTACTTCCTTTAATCTCTATTGGCGATCACAACATCCTGATTTTTGCTTTTATATTCTTTTATCCAAAATCCTCTGCGCTTAAAATAATCCTTCAAGTCGCTCAACGTAATAAAACTTACACGATGTTGCCGGCCTTCACTTTGGTGTATTTTATCCATAATCGCAAAACCTTCTTTATTAAAATCACTTAAAATAACTTTTCCTTTTGAAGAAATTACTCTGATCATTTCTGCTACAACTTTATATGGATTATCGACATGGTGAATAGTATTCACGGACACGATAGTATCAAAACTCGCACCACTAAAGCTCAAGACTTCCGCATTTTCAATTCTAAAATTTACCTGTTCAGCAAGTCCAAAATATTCCATATTCAGTTTCGCTAATTCTTGGTTTTCTTCTGACACATCGATACTAGTAAAATTATATCCTTGACGTGCTAATTCAAGAGTAAAATGCCCTTTTCCTGTGCCAATTTCCAAGATATTGCCTGTAATTGGATTTGATTTCCCAATAATAAACTTTCTTTCCTGGTTAATATCATACCCAAACTTTTTAAATAATTCTTGGCGCTGTTGAAATATTTTATTATTTTCTATTAATTGTTTATTAGGCATTGAACAACCCTTATCCGTTTGCCCCGAAATGCGAACCTACGCTAGGGCCACATTTTTTTTGCAACTCATTGTTTTTATACTTTTCAGCAACTTCTTGAACTGTCCCAGAAAGCCCCGTAAAAACATCAATCCCTGCAGCTTGTAATGTCTTAAAGGCATTTGGACCTACATTCCCGGTTAGGACAGCTACAGCATTTTTTTCTGCAACAAGCTGAGCAGATTGAATCCCCGCTCCTCCTGTCGCTGCGATATTAGGATTCTCTACTGTTTCAAATTCCCCTGTCTCAGTTTCCATAAATATAAAATTCTGACATCTCCCGAAACGCGGGTCCACTAAAGAATCCAGTGAATCATTTTGCGCTGTAATACAAATTATCATAATTTTACCTTTCTCTAACTACATTCCCCATGTTCACGACAGGCATTTAACCTACCAATTGTATCCTGAAGAAAAGCAGCTATGGCATCTTTTACCTTGCCAGTATACCCCGCTACCTTAATTCCTGCTTGTGCAAATTTATTTTGTGCTCCCATGCCCATACCGCCAGAAATAACATGCGTTACATTATGCTTTAAAATCTCATCTACCGCTACGCACCCTCCGCCGCCATGAACAGCAGTATTAGCAACAACCTCCCAATTCTTAACTTTATTATCTTCGATGTCGGCAATTAAAAAATATTTGCATTGTCCAAAGTGAAGAGAAACATCACCCTCCATACCTTTTTCATCTTCTAATGTTATTCCTAATCTCATCACAACTCCTTTCTTATATTTTACTCTTCCTTTGTATTGTTAACATTCTCTTTAAGTTCTGCTATTCTTTTGTTAATTAACTCTTTTTCTTGTTTTAGAATATTGATCTCTTCTTGAGTCATGTTCGCTTTTTCTTGTAATGCTTTTGCTTCTGTTTGAGAAGTAATACCTTCTCCATATCTTTCTGAAATATTTGCATCTACACGGCGCCTACCAAATCCACGACCCCGGCCACATCCTTTACCCAATCCGCGTCCATAACCAACACTACCTCGTCCCGAAATTGTATTTGCATCACCTTCTACAAGATAACTTACGCAATATCCTCTACCTCCACCAGAAAATGCCCCCTGCCCCCTGGGTCCTCTTCCATCAAAACCTGGCATCTTAATCACCTCCCTTAACAATGTTGATGAAAATCATTTTCATTAACAGATTAAAAAATTTTACCTTTTCTTTTTACACTTTTCACATATTCCATAAAATTGAATTATATGACTTATGATTTCAAAGTTGTATTTTTTAGATAAACCTTTCTCTGTTTTTTTGAGTAATTCTATTTCATCATTTATAAAATCAGTATACTCAATTATGCGATTGCATTCTTTGCATACTAAATGATGATGGTGATGACTTTTCTTTGATCCCTCAACAAGTTCATACCTTGCTCTACCATCACCGAAATCAAACTTAAAAACAAGGTTCATGGTAACAAGTATTTCTAAGGTCCTGTAAACAGTTGTGAGCCCAACAGCAGGATACGCATTATGAATTTTATTATAAATATCTTCAGCACTCAAATGCTTATCAGCAATCATCAGTGTATCTAAAATCGCTTCACGTCCTGCTGTAATCCGATAACCGCAACCTCTAAATCTCCCATGCCACCACATCGGTCCTGTTCCATCTCTTCTCGGCATATTATAACTCCTTATTGAAAACCATTCCCATTAACAAATATATCTTATTTTTTGTTTTTTGTCAAATATTTTTTTGATCCTAAAAATAACTGGAGCTTAAACAGAGATATTTAGCCCTATAATTTCTAGTTTAAGGATGAATAAGCCGCCTACACATGTTCCACCTTGCTCGAATATCAAGCATTATAGCATTAAACTGCAAGCCTTAAACTACGGGCCATTTTAGAGATAAATCTCCCTATTAATCAGCATTATTTACTGCACTCTTTATATATTAAAAACTGAGACATTTTACTAATAATTCCACATAAACCCACTGATCACCTAACCCTTTTAAACGTTAGTAGATGCAAAAAGACCCAGCTAGATTAACTGGGTCTTTATTGCTGTAACTCCTTTATTTTCAAGATGTTACAAATTATTGGCTCCCCCGCGAGGACTCGAACCTCGGACAAATTGGTTAACAGCCAATCGCTCTACCAACTGAGCTACAGGGGAACCGATATATTTACATCTTTAAAAGAACAATGATTCTTAACACTTACAACTTATAGCTTACAGCTATTTCCTATAGTGTCGGTTGTTCCGGAACTGCTATTGGTGCTTCTACTTCCGGAGCCTTAACTATTGATAATATCAGACTCACTATGCTGCAGCTTGAAAACACACCAATCATTCCATTAACAATTGCCGATATAAGTACCTGCAGGATGGCTAAAAACCAGCCCTGAGGGAATATTTTGGCTAAGAACAAACTGATTAGCTGACTAAGCAAAGAAACAACCAATACAATGCCTATTATAAGACCCAAAAGAGCAAGAATGCGTCCCCAGTACTGCTTAAATAACGCAACGCCTTCTTTAAAAGAAGCAATTATTTTCTGATCTTCAACCACAATAAGATAGCGGCCGATAATTATCGGGATCATAACAACAAATGAAAATAATACAGCAATTGTAAATACTATCCCTCCAATTACATTAAAAAACGGGTTAGTTCCCTGCCCCATCGCAACAAATATTGCGGTAAGTAATGCTCCGGCAATCCATATCGCAACTGCTATAGCCCCGCCAACCATACCAATACCTAATAAACGAAGGAAATATTTTAAACCGTTATTAAGTAATGCCTCCAGCTGCATATCTTTGGTTTTTATATATGAAACTATAGACGCCAGAAGTCCACCTTCCACTACTATCCAAGCCAACATGATAAGCATCGAGAGAAAAACTATAGTTCCTGCAATTTCTCCCACTTTCTCCGGAGTTGGATTGATCCCGACAATACCGACAACAATGCCGGATGTTATGCAGTTAAAAACAGCTACAACTGCGATTAACAAAACAAGCTGTTTTGCTAATTCAAATCCCTTTTTAAGAGCCTCTATAGCATTCATAGCTTTCTCCCTCTTAAATGGTTAGATAGTTACTTGGTTAAATGGTTAATTAGTAAAAAATAATTTTAGCAACAATATATAGATATGTCAAGCACTTACTTCCTGTCGCCCCTCTAAAGCCTCAGAAATAGTTGCCTGGTCTATATATCCGATATTACTGCCTACCGGTATGCCCCGGGCAATACGCGTAATCTTTACTCCTAATGGAGTTATGATCCGCTTTAGATAAAGTGCCGTGGTCTCACCCTCACGGTTTGAACTTGTGGCAATAATAATCTCTACAACTTTACCCTCCTTTATCCTCGCCAATAAAGCTTGTAACGGTAGATCCCCCGGCCCCACTCCTTCTAACGGAGATAATTTACCCCAAAGAACATGATATAGTCCTTTATACCTGCCAGTACGTTCAATCGCAATAACATCCTGCGGATCTTCGACTACACAGATAACCCTTTCCCTATTATCTTTATTCTGGCATATAGGACAAAGTTCTTCTTGGGCAAAATAGTTACATATACGACATTTCCTGGTATTTTCTTTTGCTTTAACAATCGCCTCAGCTAGTTCTCTTGCCTGAGATTGTGATGTGCGCAAAAGATACAATGCCATACGTTCTGCCGACTTAGGACCTATAGTCGGCATTTTGGAAAGCTCTTTAATCAATTTTTCTAAAAATGGTGTATATCCGTACATAAAAATAGTCCTAAGCTATAAGCTGTAAGTTATAAGTAAAAGCTAAAAAAACAATATATTAGTCGTCTGAAGAGACGATGTGCCCGTTAAATACATCCATTGCAGACTGAATAAAATCGTTCATATCCCCTTCTTCTATTGTTTCAGTCGCAGGAACTTTAGATTCTTCTTCAAGCACTTGCTGCGATTCCGTCGTCTCTACGCCAGCTTCACATTTAATCATATCTAATTTGATCGGCGATCCTAATAAATCACCTGCTATTTTTTCTATTTCCCGCTGATTCTGTTCTAAATTTTCTCTGTGAAAATCATATTCCGGTAAAAAGCCCAGCTGAACTGTATTCCCTCGGACATCCATGAATTCTCCTTCAGAAAGATACAAGCCAAGACTGATTTTATTTTGTTTTACCGCCTTTATTACATGCGGCCAAAGCTTGCGAAGCTGATCCTGGTCAAATTCTTTGTTCTTATTATCCTGAAGTAGATCTCCCGGTTCTGTTTCAACCAAAACACTAGTTGCCGCAATAGATTTAGGCGCTGTTTCAGGATCTATTTTCATTTGCTCCGGTTTGGGTTGAGTAATTTTTTGTTTCGGCATAGAACTCAACCCTCCGCTTATAGCTGTTCCAGAAATTTGTGTTAATTTTGTTTCAATATCTTTAATTTTATCCAAAAGAACTTCTGCCGGTACCAACATACTCTGGTCAGAAAGTTTAACAAGTGCCATTTCAAGAAATAACCTTCCCATCCCCTGCCGCTTTATTCTTTCACTAGTCTGGGATAAAACAGCAATACTGTAAAGAATGCTTTCCAGAGTATATTTTTCGCTCTGTTTTTTTATTATTTCCTTATCTTCTTTCGGTAAGGAGACAAGTTTATCGGAATTACATTTTATAAGCATCATATTCCGGAAATGCACGATCAGAGATGAAGCAATCTGTGCCGAATCCTTCCCGTCCCGAACCAGATTATCCAATAATGCCAAGTTATCCTTAAGATGTTTCGCATCTAAATTAGCTACAATCGAAATAATGACATCCTGAGCAACCAAACCCAGCACAGAATTAACATCTTTCAGTTTTATCTTTCCTTTACTAAAACTATTTATCTGATCAAGAATAACTTCAGCATCCCGCAAACTACCATCAGCGCTTCTGGCAACAGCATATAATGCTTCTTCTTCAATTTTAATTTTTTCCGTTGCACTTAGCTTTTTTAGTGTTGTCACAATGCCATCTGTAGTTATTCTGCGAAAATCAAAACGCTGACACCGCGATAATATCGTAGCCAATACCTTATGCGGCTCTGTAGTAGCAAAAATAAACTTTACATGTTTTGGCGGTTCTTCTAAAGTTTTAAGCAAGGCATTAAATGCCTCTGTTGTAAGCATATGAACTTCATCAATAATATAAATTTTAAATCGATTGGAAGTCGGTGCAAATTTAACGTTTTCACGCAAGGTCCTGATCTCATCAATACCGCGGTTAGAAGCACCGTCTATTTCTAAAACATCAAGACTTCTTCCTCCTCGTATCTCATTGCACGCCAAACACTTATCGCATGGATTGTCGGTCGGTCCGGTTGCGCAATTTAAAGCTTTGGCCAGCACCCTGGCTGTAGATGTTTTACCAATACCACGCGGTCCGGAAAAAAGATAAGCATGTGCCAGATTATTTTGAGCTATTGCATTTTTAAGCGTAGTTGCAATATGTTCCTGGCCTACGATTTCATCAAAGTTTTTTGGTCTGTATTTTCGTGCGTAAGCAATATGTTCCATGTTGTTGTCCTTTTCTAGCGTTTAGTGTACAGCACATAGCGTATAGTAAAACAAACAATAAATACAACCACTAATCGCTTTACGCTAACCGCTATACGCTATTTTTAATTATAAGCAAATTTTACAATATAAATTATATATCCCGCATACAGCAAAAGAAGCGTTATTCCTTCTTTACGAGTCAAGACAAGTTTAGTTCTGGCAAATAAAAATACACACGCCGCGAAAACAAACATCACCGGAATAGTCAGCATCTTAGTTTTAATATCAATATCCAGCGGGCGAATCGCAGATGAAACTCCTAAAACCCAAAGGATATTTAATATATTAGCACCGATCACATTCCCGGCCGCTAAATCTTCCATCTTTTTTACACTTGCAATAATCGCAGTTGCCAATTCCGGCAATGAAGTCCCCACCGCGATCATAGTAATACCAATTACAATTTCCGGGATTTTAAAATAATGCGCAATATTAATTCCCGACGGAATAATCGCGTATTTTGCAGATAAAATCACACCTGCGGCACCAATTAAAAACTTAATACTTCCTTTTTTAATATCCGGCTCAGGCCCCGACTTCTCTTCCTTGCGATTTTTTCTTGCCCGTAGTTCTCTAGTAGTAATATAACTAAAAAATGCTCCAAGCATTGCACACAACAAAATGCCATCTTTAAAATCAAGCTTACCATCCCAAGCCAGGAAAAATAAAAACGCACAAATCCCCATCAGGAAAATAAGTTCCTGTTTAACAATCATGGGGTTAAATTTTACGTTTCTTATGATCGCCGCGACAGCTAGAATTAATCCAATATTTGCCAGACAAGATCCCGTAGCATTACCTACAGCGATATCTCCCTTTCCCATATACGCCGAAAGTGCGGAAACTGTAAATTCCGGCATGGTAGTTGCAATACTGACAATAGTCAATCCGATAATAATCCGCGGGATTTTAAAAAAGGATGCGATAATTTCCGCTCCGCTGGTGAAAAAATCAGCGCTTTTAATAATCACGAAAATACCGATAATAAAAATTATAAAATCTGCGTATATACTCAACTTCTTCAGCCTCAGGAAGAAAGGTCAAAACCCTAATGTTTCACGTCTAAGTAACTTTTACTATACCACAATAATATACCATCCTCAACTAATATTTCTTACCTGTTGACTCTCTGTAAAAACACCCTTAAAATATACTAAATAACTAATGGGAAAGGGGTAAAAAAATGAAAAAATCAGTAATAACACTGCTATTATCTGGATTGCTTCTTTCTGTTAGTTCTATTGCTATGGCCGGTGAAAACGCAATGCCGTTCCAGCTGTCTTTAGTTACTCCTGTATCTATCCTTGATGAAACCCAGTCTGTACACGGTCTACGTATAAATCTGATTTATGGTTCTAATGAGAATGACAGGTCTTGGACTTGGTCTTATTAACCGTGCAACTGGTACTGTTAGAGGCTATGAATATGGTTTTATTAATTATGTAGAAGAAGATGTTTATGGTGCTCAGGAAGGCTTATTGAACTGGACCAGAGGTAATATCGACGGTACTCAAGGCGGATTGGTCAATATTATTGATGGAGATCTAAAAGGCATCCAATGCGGTTTCTTTAATAAAGTAACAGCTGTAGAAGGCACTCAGTTAGGCGCTTGCAATTTTGCTGAATCCGTTACCGGTTTTCAGTTTGGATTACTCAACTGGACAGGAAAATTAGACGGTCTGCAAATCGGGCTTCTTAACGTAGCTACGGAAAAAGAAAACTTAAAAGGCATGGTTTTCATTAACGCAGCTTGGTAATATCCAGTAAAAAATAAAAACACTCCCTTTATCTTAATTGAATTTAAAGAGAGTGTTTTTTTATTCTTTATTCTTTTCTTGCTCTAAAAGCTGCTGCACCAGCAAGTCAATTTCATTCTGAGTAAGTTTTCTGTCTTTAGGAAAGTCATTGGGATTAATATGCCTGGGTTCTTTTTCTTTAACCGCCATAAGATGTATCGGCTCCTCAGCTTTAATCTTCCTCAATTCCTCCGGGGAATGTACTGTTTTACCAATAATAATTACCGGGCTGGCCGGGACTGGTTTTTCACTATCACTCATCGGGGTCGGCCCAAAAAAAATGCAAATACACTTGCCTTCCGGCCAAAAAACAATATCTCCGACTCTGAGATCAGTTGTTGATTGTCCCACGACAGGGACATCCAGCTTCGTTTTAAAATAAATCTCATCACCCCAAATAACAGTCGTGGAATCAAGCGGCAACCGCTTAAATATAGATTGCGCAAGAAGATGTTTCTGCAACTCAGCTTCAAAACAGCATGTAGATGTCTGGAATGATATCTTCATTGTTTCTATTGTATAATCAATGGCCAATTCTTGCAAGGAGAGATTCAGAAAATAGAAATGCGAACCTGTCCCCGTCGTTCACATCTTCCGTTTGCCCTTAAAATCCCCTTTTGTGAGTTCGAATCTAAGAGAGGCTGGGACTCCAAGCATTGAGCTTAGCGAAATGCGCAGGCGCCCCTGCCTCGACGCAGTGATTTTGCAAAAAATCACGACTACTCGCATGCTTTTAGCGATTAGTCACAGAAATGCGAATAAAAAAGGGAAAGCAAGTTTATTTGCTTTCCCTTTTTCAGAGTATTTCTGGCGGAGAGGCTGGGATTCGAACCCAGGGACCCAGTTTCCCGGGTCAACCGCTTAGCAGGCGGCTCCTATCGGCCACTCAGGCACCTCTCCGTTTATTGCTTTCTCAACGACCCCTATCGAACTCATCCCGCCTCTAGCGGGACAAGCTCAGTTCATCCCGCCATGGCGGGAGCACCTCTCCGTTTATGATTTTCTTAAAAGCGTTTCCACCTTTATATGATTTTACTTTTTTCTCTTGTTGCCTTGCTTCTTCTATTGATGAATAGCACTTAAAACAAACTATCTTCCATGGACCATTTATCTTAGTAAAAGTTCCACCCAATCCACTATTATGTTCTTCTAAACGCCTTGTTACACATCTATCTGTCGAGCCAATATAATACTTCTGATTCTTTTGACTTTGCAGAATATATACATAACCACCAGTCATAACTAGCGGCTCCTATCGACTCATCCCGCCTACTGCGGGACAAGCTCAGTTTATCCCGCCTTCGGCGGGAGCACCTCTCCGTTTTTTCTTAAAAAACTCACTTAGCAAATACCCGCATTGTTCAGCAAGTATTCCGCTGCGAATATCAATCTTGTGATTTAATTTTTCGTTATTAGCGACATTGGTCACTGACCCGCAAGCACCTGTTTTCGAGTCTGCTGCCCCATATATAATATTGTCTATCCGAGCCAGAACTAATGCTCCGGCACACATTGAACACGGTTCAATTGTAGCATAAATAGAACATCCCGACAACCACTTATTGGCTAAAAAACTTGCTGCCTGGGTAATTGCAATCATCTCCGCATGTGCCGTAGGATCCTTAAGCATTTCGATCTGGTTATGCGCCCGGGCAATTATTTTATCCTTATGCACAATCACCGCACCTACCGGTACGTCGTCGTTAGACGCGGCATTTTGTGCTTCTTTTATGGCTATAGCCATATAAAATTGGTCTTTATCTTGGTCAAACATTTGTTCACTCGCTTCGAATCTTCTCAAATTTGTCCGCATTCAAAATAAATGATTCCCACAAGGGGAATCATTTATTTATGGCGCGGTCGAGAGGATTCGAACCTCTAACCGTCAGTTCCGTAGACTGATGCTCTATCCAATTGAGCCACGACCGCATATATTTTGAATATTTAGTTTACTTATATTTCCTATGTTAAAAAGAACCAATTGCCCTTTCGCTTAATCATCGGGAATTATCTTCAATAATCCCTCTAAGCTCAAGGATAAATTCACAGACCGCCTATCGGCTTATTATTTGCGTTTCCACAAATAATCTGTTCATTTAACCCACGACCGCACTGATTTGATTCTAAACTATTTTAAAAATTGTTTACACTTCTTGAGCCATGCCGAATGAAGCAATCCAAGCAAGATACTCTTCGGCATCCCGAAGCTACACCCAAGACAGTCACTTCATTCGGGACGACCGCATATATCTTGAATATTTAGTTTATTTCTTCTACTTCTACCTCAACTCCACCTAAAAGCATAGCAAAAATATTGTAGAAAGCCGCCAGAAGTGCAAAATATATACCGCCCACTAACGCAGCTACCAGGCCGAATATCAAAGCCCCCATAAATCCCGTCAGCATTGTTCCAATATAAGGAATAGACTCCAGTGTCTGCTTAAATTGTGCACTACCTACCCCCATACCAAACAATGTCACAACAAAGCCAAATACAAAATTCATACCACCAAACAGCTTAAATACCGACACCAAATCAATGGTTTTGTAAACTATTTTAGCCATTATTCGCTCCTCCCTGTTAAGGAATTAAAGAGACCCTATAAAATGTATCTTGTAAGATAGCATAAAAAGGAATAAAAAGCAAGGATCAGTCCTTCCAATTGACTACATCATCGCCGCTTTCCACTCCATCTTTGCCTAACGAATATAGATCATAGCTGTATGTACGATGCAATCCCGGGCATTTATAGGTATATGCCTTACCCCAAGGATCTACCGGCTTTTCATCTAAATAAGGACCCTTCCAGTTTCTGGCTGAGTCAGGCGCTGCTAATAACGCGTTTAATCCCTCTTCGCTCTTCGGATAAGCTCCGTTATCCACTTTATAAAGTTTTAAGGATGTTGCAATATTAACCTCGATATCCGATGCCGCTACTTTTCTTCGGGCATCTTCGGAACGCCCGGCAAAACGAGGCAAAACCATAGCCGCCAGCACCGCAATTATAATCACCACCAATAACAATTCAACCAGAGTAAATCCCTTATTCATTTTTACATCTCCTTCCACTGATAGATTTTCTCTTTATCCATAATAATCTCATATTTCATAGCCGGCTGGTCAAGATATAAGACTTCCACTTGTAGCGTAAAATACTTTCCGGCAACACCTAGATTATTTTTGCTAGTCAACTGAAGCAGTAAAGTCTGCTGCTGTTCAAACAACCCGGTAACTTCACGCAGATTATTTATAACTACTGACTTACTTTCAAAAAAACCATCATCTTCCGTCAGAAGTTCTCCGTCAGGACCAGCCCGGTATTCTTCAATAATTGTGGTAAGGTTTTCATCCATGCCCAGCACCTGCATGACCTTAGGCGGCGCAGTATTAATATTTACAGCTCTGCCACCATACACTGTAATAATATCTTTTATCCCGTCAAAGATATCTCTATCTATGCCTTCAACCAACAATAGCTCTTCTTTTATATGAAAGGGATATAACTCTGATTTGGTTATCTCTTCTGCTAATTCTTCGTTAAATCCGGGAAGATTACTCAGAATTTCCTTAGACGTTTTATTTATATTAATTTTACTTTCTTCATCTATAAGTATCGACTTAAACACCCAGGTTCCCATCTCTTTTTTCCGAGGCCGGCGTAAAGTATACAGGGTATCATATTCGCTCGTCTTATTATTGCGTTCAGCTGTAGCATGAACATATGCGGCCTGCGCAAAATACTGTGCCGAAACTTGCTCTTTTAACCGCTGAGATATTCGTAGCTGCGCTGAGGTTATGTTGTACGATGCCACCCCTAAAAAAGCAAACATGACCAATACCCAAATCGCAATAATAAGGATACTGCCGCGATTGTTTAGACTATGGTCAATAGCCAATAGTTTATAGAATGTAAATCCCTGTAAATTTTTATTTATTTTTCTTTTTTCATTCATCATTCATCATTCATAATTAATTCTTAATCATAATAAGTATGGGTTTCTTTTATTATAGTTTCTGATTTTGGGTCCGGAACATACGAAGAAATCGGGATAAATACCGTTTTAGTAAATTCATAGTCTTTTATTTTAATTTTCATCATAACCGCATCAAAAATATCTTCCTGATCTTCCCATATATCAACAGTCTCATATGATTCTGTCTCTTCATCAAAATAAGAGTAGCTAAAAGAAACCTCATCTATTAATAATACCTCTTCTTCCGGAGAAGCTATGCTTTCACTTCCTTCAAAAAAAGAATCTATCCCTGCTTCTGAACGCAAAAGAACTTTTTGACCGGCATCAAACCGATAAGTAACTTCTACAATAGAATTATTTAAAGTCACAAATGAAAGTTCATCCGAGGTCCCCTCGGCATAAAAATCAGGCATATTTACTGCCTGACGCAGTTCCCTTCCTATCAAATCCAGCGATAACAATGCATTGCTTTGCGTAAAATCCACATTGCGGGCTCGATCCCAGAGTTTCATGCCGGCGAAAAAGCTTGAGGCAACTCCCACACCAATAATTGCGAAAATCGTAACTACAATCAACATCTCCACCAATGTAAAGCCATGTTTGGTATCTAGTGAATGGTGAATGGTGAATGGTGAATTATACTTTGTTTTATTTTTTCTCATGTTTTATTTTTTTATCTTTTATCTTTTTATTTATAAGTTATAACCTATAATTCTTCCTCCGGGGGAACCAAAAAATATGTACCGATAGTCAAATCTCTCTCTTTGCCTTCCTGATGCCATGTAAGTTTTAATTTAACTTCGCTTACGAGATATTTTTCCTCTTCTTCTTCCTCTTCATCTTCCTCTCCGAATTCTTCAGATTCAACCACTAGTTCTTCTAATTCTTCATATTCCAAAACAGTAACTTCTGTAGTTAAAATCGCCGGCCGGTTGTTCAGCATTATCTCTTCATGTATCGCTTCTAAAGAAGCTTCCGGATCTGCCTTCCGCTCCAGCTGTAGTTCGGAAATCCTGCCCTCCAATATCTGCACAGCCTTAACATCGTTAGTCCCGATATCTAATGCCGAAACTACAAAGATCAACGATCGCAAAACCATTACAAGTCCGATAGTCAGGATAGAAACCGCAACTATAAGCTCGATAAGGGTAAAACCTTGTTTGGTGTTTAGTGAATCGTGAATAGTGAATGGTGAAATGTATTTTTGTCTCATATTTTTTCTTTTTATATTTTACGAACAACGAATCACGAGATACTAGATACGATATTTATGAAGGGATAGCTATACTTATGACCCCGCCCATCTCCAGCTTAATCGCTTTTTTATCTTTGGAGGCCACAGAAAATTTGTCAAGTCTGATAAGAAAACTGCTTTCCTGGATCTTATTTAAAAATTTCAGCAGTTGCTCAAAACTAACCTCCAGACGAAATTCCGCCTGATATGTTTTATATCCATCAAACGCCTCCGGTTTATCACGCGGACTTAAATTAGTAATAGATCCCCCTGATTCACTGACAATGCGTTCCATTTCCTTAAGTAGTTCTGCAATTGCCTGCTTATCACTGGTTGCAGTCTTTTCCAGATAAGGCTTACAGTATTCATAATCTTCTAATATTTTGTCTTTTCCAGCCTCTATCTCCAAACCTTCTTTTAATCTATGTTCCTGAAGTTTTATTTGGTTACGAAAGCTTTTTATTTTGCTAAGCAAGTTCGAAACAAAATATCTTTCAACAAAAAAAGCAAATATTATTGTTGCTGCGATACAAGCCAGCGCTATAGTTTTCTTATCTTTAAATAATTTTTGTAACATTTTCCACCTGGTAATAACTTATAGATTTAACAATAAACTCAATTCAAAATCCGTTAATATCATATTTTTCATTTTTCGCTCTCTAGTGTACCTTGTCTGAACCTCTGTAAATTCTTCCACCTCATCCAAGCTGCTTACTAAAGCAAAGACATCCGATAGTTTATACGCTTGTCCTCGTAAAGTTATTTTTTTATTATCACTCAAACTAATTAATTCGATTGAAGCACTGTCTTTAATTACTTTTTGCAAACGTGACATTACAAATAAAGGAATGCATCTTTTATTAAGAAAACTTTTTGTAAATGCTATCCTATCTATTTTCTCCGCAATATCACCCAATTCATTCTCCACTAGAATTGATCGTTCAGTAAGCTGTTTTAGATAGGTTTGTTTATTATAAATTCTTGCCCAAAATATCAAACTTATAATCATAAATGAAAGAATCATTAAGCTTCCTAAGACAACCAACTCTTTTGTTTTCTCTTTTACCGATCTCCTGACCTGCATTTCCGGTAGGATAAATGATAATATCACATTTCCTTCTTTTAAATTCAATTCTGATAAAGCATTAAGCGAGATGCTTTCCGGAATCCTTCTCTCTTTTGTTTTCAATATACCCTCGGATACCGGCCCGGACACAGTCCTAACCGGAATGCTCAATTCTTCCTCGACTATTTTAGAAAATCTCGGAATATTCGCGCCGGACAGAAAAATAGCCTGCGGTTTTTTTTCTATTTCTTCATTATTAAAAATTAATAAAGACTGTCTAACTTCACCAAGAAGTTTCCTCTTCCCCAGATCACTGTGAAGTTCTTGCGCTTTAATCGCAATATTTCGTGTGAACAATAAGTTATCCCTATCAAAAATAATAAAATCCGTAAATGTCGCGTCTATATCCAAAATCAAGTATAGCTCTGTCTTCTTTATTTCCGAATTAAAACTCCTAAGTACCCATTGCCAGCTTCCGTAAGAACTCAAGGTTATTCTATCTACCGGGAAACCAGTCTTTTCCAGTATACGCATCTGCCGGGTGATAATGTCAATATGGATAATCGCCAGCATAACCCTTGCATAACCTAACTCATCCACTCCGGAAAAATGATGACTAAGAACAACTTCTTCTCTTTTATAAGGAATAATCCGGCTAATATGCAGGTCTATCATACCTCCAATTTCACTTTGATCTTTGGACGGCAGATGCAAGTTTCTTACCGTGACAAAACTTCTGGCTAAAGAAACAGCTACGGCTTTCGGTTTATATCGATTTGTCTTGAGAAAACTCATAATTGCGCCAGCAATATCCCCGTCACTAAGTGTACCTATGGGTTTTACCATAGCATCAATAATTTTTGCCTGCTGCCCCCGATGTTTAGAGACAACTATTTTTATATATTCTTCACTTATTTCTACGCCAATAAATACTTTCATTATCCGCTAACCGTTTGTGTCATTTGAAATACAGGAACCAAAATTGATAAAACAATAGAACCTAAGACTACCCCCAAAACCAAAATTAATACCGGCTCAAGTAATGAACTCACTAAAGCCACATCCGAATCTACCTGCTGAGCGTAAGATTCTGAAATTTCTCCTAATACTTCCGCAAGGCGGCCGGACTCTTCGCCAACAGCAATCATTTTAGTAAAGAAATCCGGCAGACCAGTTAACTCCGACATACTACGCGACATACTCTGTCCGGCGGAAACACGCGCTAATACACCTTTTAATTCTTCTTTTAATTTATAATCACTCAACCCGGGGATAACCACTTCCAATGCCCGTAACGCCGGAACCCCCCGCTTTAAAAGCAATCCCAAAGAATGTGCAAAATAAGTCAATTCCTGATTTAAAAGCATTCTTTTTATAATCGGTAGTTTAGTCTTTATTCCTCTGGATATATCTTTCAATACCGGGTTATCTTTTTGTTTATATATAAGAACCGCCCCTACAGCTATTGCTCCCAATCCAAATACCCAGCTTTGATTAGAAAACATGCTTATTTTTAAAATTATCTTAGTGATCAACGGCAGTTCAACTCCAGGCCCCATTAGAATTGGTCTTAGTTTCGGAATGACAAATGTAATCAGCACAAAAATACTCATCATCCCTACAAATATCAGTAATACCGGGTAGGCCAAGGCAACTACAACCTTGTTTTTTAACGCTTCTTTTTTGGATGAAAATTCCAGTATTTGTTCAAGCGCAGAAGCCATCGCTCCGCTAGCTTCTCCAGACCTGACAATGTTAACATATAGAGTGGAAAATAATTTCGGAAACCGGGACAACGCTTCGGATAATGATTGTCCCTCTTTAATCGCATTGTATATTTCCAGTATAACTTCCTGGAAAGCAACATTCTCTGTTTGCTCGTAAACAATATTTAACGCCTGTAATAAAGCTACCTGTGCGCGAACCAAAGTAGTTAACTTTTGCGTAAAAACAAAAATTTGACGAGAATTTATCCTAGAACGAATCTTTCTTTTAGCCTTTGGTTGTTCTGAGGTTCCTTCTCCGTAAGACTCAACTGTAACTACTTCAATAGCAATCGGAAACACGCCTTGCGCCATAAGCCTGTCTAAGGCCTCTTCCTGGCTTTTCGCGTCGATAGTTCCTTCGATAATGCTATCCAGTCCCTTTTTCGCTTTATATTTAAAACGCATAATTAGTATCTCGTATCTCGTATCTCGTATCTCGTATCTAACTTCCCAAACGATTCACGAGATACTAACAACTAGATACGGCCTTTTTATTCCTTTAAATCCACCACCTGCATTAATTCTTCCGGAGTGGTTTGTCCTTCCCTGACACATTCTATACCCGATTCTCTTAATGTTCTATAGCCTAACTCCCTGGCTTTTTCTTTAACTTTAGTCGTCGATGATTTTTCTAGAATCAAATCCTGGATTTCCGGAACCACTGGCAAAATCTCATGCAAAGCTTTCCGGCTCCGATATCCAATACCATTGCAGGCATCACAGCCCCGGCCAAAGTAAGTCTTCATAGTATTAAACGGCGGCGGCAAATTATGATTATCTTTTCTTTCTTCTTTACAATCCGGACAAATAACTCTTACTAGCCGCTGAGCAATAAAGGCGTTTACCGAAGATGCTATCAGATACGGCTCGATTCCTATATCTATAAGTCTGGCCGCCCCACTAGCCGCATCATTAGTATGTAAAGTTGAGAATATTAAATGTCCGGTAAGTGACGTACGGATTGCTAGCTCCGCCGTCTCTAAATCTCTAACTTCTCCGATCATCATAATATCCGGGTCATGACGCAGTATACTTCTTAAAGCCCGGGCAAAAGTAAAATCGATTTCCGGCTTAACCTGGATCTGCATAATTCCGCTTAGCTCATATTCTACCGGATCTTCAATCGTAATAATTTTCACTTCATCATTGTTTAACCGGTTTAAACAAGCATATAAAGTCGTTGTCTTTCCACTTCCGGTTGGCCCAGTTAGAAAAATAATACCATGCGGCCGGTCCATAAGTTCTTCTATCTGCGCAAGGTCATCTCCGGCAAAACCAAGTTCCTTTAAATCGAAAATATATTGAACCGGCAATACCCTGATCACAATACCTTCCCCGTAAACAGAAGGAATTATAGAAATTCTTAAATCAACCTGCTTTCCCTGTATTTTAACAATCGCCCGGCCGTCCTGCGGCAAACGTTTTTCTACCACGTTTAGATTAGAAATTATTTTTATTCTGGCAATTATCGATCTATGCAAATATTTTATTTGCTCTGAAACATTCATATCATAAAGAACCCCGTCAATACGATATCTTATACGAACCTTATTTCGGTACGGTTCAATATGAATATCAGTTGCGCGTCGCGCTATAGCTTCTGATAATACCTGGTTTACCAGCTCTATCACCGATGCGTCCTCAGCTGATTTTTCCGTCTGTTCAACTTCAGCAATCTCTTCCCTGGCCTGCTTCTCTTCTTTTTCCCCCAGGTTTTGAGCCAAGATTTTTTCCACTGTATCCGCGCCAAAACCATAATAGCGGCGGATCGCGTCTAATATCTCTTCTTGTGTTGCCAGCACTCTGTCTATATCATATCCCAAGTGCAACTTCAGATCTTCCATAGACCAGATCGCTAAAGGATCGGAAACGGCAATAGTAATAATTTTGTCTTCTTTTTTAATCGGTATGATTTTATAATGCCAAACAAATTTTACGGGAACAGCATCAATTACATCCTGAGGGATTTGTATCTCTTTTAATGTCGAGTAAAACGGCACTCCCAATTGCTCTCCTAAAACCTTCAAAAGCTGTTCTTCGGTAACCATTTTCAACCGAATTACCGTCTTACCGATTACCTCTCCTTTTTTCTTAGATTCAACCAAAGCTGTCTCTAACTGTTCTTGGGTAATCAAACCTTTTTGAATTAATATTTCGCCTATTTTCGCCATATTTATTCCTAATAATTATTTATATTTTAATTTCTTCTACAGAGCCAATCATATAAAACTTTTCTTCTGCTACTTTATCAAATCTACCGGAAATAATCTTATGACATCCAACCAAAGTATTTTCTAAAGTAACATATTTACCTTCTCTGCCAGAATATAATTCAACTGAAAAAAACGGCTGGGTCATAAAATTCTGTAGTTTTCTCGCGCGATCAAAGATAATCCGTTCTTCACGCGTTAATTCCGCTTTTCCGATAATCGCTACAATACGCTGCAATTCATCATATTTTTGAAAATATCTCAACACTTCCTGCACAATATTGTAATGCCCTTCGCCAATGATGTCCGGAGAAAGAAAACCAGAAGATGATTCTAATGGATGAATTGCCGGATACAAACCTCTCTGCACGTGTTCCCGGGAAAGAACCATGATCGAATCCAAATGACTAAATATGGTAACTACCGCCGGATCGGTCAAATCATCTGCCGGAACATAGACTGCCTCAACACTAGTTATACTACCCGAACTCGTAGAAGCAATACGCTCATGGAATTCCCCAATTTCACTTGTAAGTGTCGGCTGATACCCAGTTTCCGAGGGTATTTTCCCTAACAAAGAAGATAACTCGCTTCCAGCCTGAGCAAAACGAAAAACATTATCCATAAAAAACAATACATTTTTTCCGTCTCCCCTCAATGATTCAGCAATCGCAATAGAAGTCTGCGCGCTTTGAAATCTTGCCCCCGGAGATTCGTTCATTTGGCCAAACACAAGAATTGAATCTTTTAATAGATCTCGTTTTAAAAATTCATGATACAAATCATTCCCTTCTCTAATACGCTCTCCCACTCCGCTAAACACACAAGTCCCTTTTTCTCTCTGGATAACGTTATGAATAATCTCTAATATCAAAATGGTCTTGCCCAATGCTGCCCCACCTAGAATACCTGTTTTCGAACCTTTAATAAAAGGAAACAACAGATCGATCATTTTTATCCCTGTTTGCATGATCTCAAAATTCAGCTGAGATCTCTCTATAACCTCGGCAACATCGTTAACCGGAGTGTTATGTACCGGTATATAGATATCAGAATCTATCTTCCCCTGATTATCTATCGGAGAACCAAAAGCGTCCAGCACCCGGCCGTAAAGTTTTTCCGCAACCGGTACTTTTAAAACCTCACCTTTTGATTCGACCAAAGTGTTTCGCTGCAAACCGTAAGTAGGAGAAAGCGCGACGCAACGACAAACATTATTCTCCTTATGCTCAACAATTTCCAGAATAACCTCTTGTTCTCCATGCGTTTTAGTCCGTATTATTTCATGGCTCTGCAAGATAATATCTTTTTCAAACTGTACGTCTACAATCGCACCGTAAACTCCGATAATTTTTCCGGTATTGCCCATCTATTTAACTCCGTATTTTTTTATCTGTCGCTAATATGCGGGATGATAAAATCTCTCTTATTCTCTTATCCGCCAGAGAATGCGCACTTTTAAAGTATTCCAATCGCAAGCTGCGATTAACCCGGATAATTTCCTGGCCGCTTCGTTCTAAATGCATAAGCCTTGCTGAAAACTCGGAAAGCTTACTGGAATAGAAAATCCGGTAAATCAAAAATATCAGATTCAAATTTATCAAACCTTCTATTACTTTATTTCTTGAAGGCCCAACCAACAATTTTTCATGTTCTTTTGACTGTTCCAGGAATCCATCTAATTCACGCATCGGAAACGGAAGCAATTTCTGAATTCTCACATGCTGAACCATGATTGATTTAAAATCTGCATATACAACTACTACTTGATTAAACTCTGCCTTTAAATATTTCTCTACTAAATATCGACTCAATTTATCCAGTTCTCCATACCCATCGCTGCTCATCCAGGGAAAAGATAAATAAGACTTTTTCATTTCATCCAGATATTGTTCGCCTTTTTTACCGACTACAATAATAGTATCCTTCGTTACATCCTGTTCTCTTAATGCCGCCTCCATGATCAAAGCATTCAACTCACCCAAAAAACCTTCATCTGAAGTTATCGCAACAATACATTTAGGCGTAGTATTTTCATTAACAATAAGCGGATGATTATACACCACATCTTTTTTCAACATGGAAAAAAAACTGCGCAATTCAGGCAAGAATCTTTCCTCTCCCCAATCCGTGCCCTGTAACTGCCGCAACTGAATCATCGTAGCTATCTTAGAAGTATTCATCAGATCATCCAGATCTTTATTAAATGCTAAGCTGTTTTTTAAATTTCTCAGGGATTTCATTATCGTCTCGTGCTGCGAAAATAGGTCACCAACGCTTTATCAAGTTCAGCTGCCATTTCATCACTTAAATCATTTGCTTCAATAATATTAGTTACAACATCCGGACAGTTAAAATTCAAAAATTCAACAATCTCCAGTTTAAACCGGCTCAAAACATCCGGAGTTAAAACCTCAAGAATTTTTTTACGAAAAGCATAAAACAAAGCTACTTCTTCCACCAAAGACAGTGGATTATAATTATCCTGAATAAACAGATCTTCCAATACCTGTCCTCTTTTTATTATCTCCTGGGCTTCCGGAGAAAGACCTGTCTTTAATTTTATAAGTCGTAATATTTCCCGATACTGCAAATAATCCAACCGTAAGCCTCTATTTAACTTCCTCAAAACCGGAGGCTGTACTCTATCTCCAATACGAGAAACAGAAAGCCCAATATCAATCGCCGGTTTAAATCCTTCATGAAATAAAGTAGTATTAAGATATATTTGACCATCGGTCATAGAAACCAGATTAGACGGGATATAGCCGGTAATATCTCCCTGGAGAGTTTCTACTATCGGCAGAAAACTCATCGTCCCACCGCCCAATTCACTTTTTAATTTTCCCGCTCTTTCCATCAGCTGGGAGTGAATATAAAACACATCCGCCGGATACGCTTCTCTTCCCGGAGAGCGCTTAAGCAATAGAGATATCTGACGATAAGCCCAGGCATGTTTGGTTAAATCGTCAAAAACAACCAGCACATCTTTGCCTTTATGCATAAAATGTTCACCTAAACAAGCTGCGGTATACGGACAGATAAATTGTTCTGCGGAAGAATTTGAGGCAAAAGCGCAAACTGCAATACTAGAGGAAAACATATCTTTTTCTTTTAATTTATGGATGGTTTTTTCAAAGTCGGAAAATGTACCGCCGATAAAACAATAAATACAGACCACATCTTTATCTTTCTGATTAATTATAGTATCTAAAGCAATACTTGTTCTGCCTGTCTGCCTGTCTCCGATAATCAACTCTCTCTGCCCTTTGCCAATCGGGATAACCATATCCAGAATTTTGATTCCGGTTAATAAAGGGGAATATATCGGCTCCCTGTCCATAACTCCCGGAGCCTGACTAAAAACAAGCCTGCTGTTGAAACTCGGTATCTCCCCTTTGCCATCTATGGGCTGTCCAAGACAATCTACAATCCTGCCGACAAATTTATCGCCCACAGGAATAGTAATCAATTCTTTTTTACTGGTCAGCGAGCTTCCAACCTTTATCTTGCGATAATCACCCAGAACAACAATAGAAACTTCATCAGGATTAAATTCCAAGACAATGCCTTTTAAGCCAGCTTCGAATTCAACTAACTGACCATAAAGACAAGAAGGAAGGCCTTCTGCTTTCACAATTCCGTGTGCACTCTCTTTAACTTTCCCTATTTCGTTTAATTCTAATGTAGGGACATTAACATCCATATTATTTTCCTATTTTATGTAAATTTCAAACTTAAATCTTGCAGCTCGTGATTTGCGGCTAAATCGTTAGTTCTTTTTACTTTTAAACTGTGCCGTGACATTGCGCAGTTTATTCTTAAGGCTGCCGTCAATAACAAAAACCCCTATTTGGATGATGATTCCGCCAACAATTATAGGATTAACTTCTTCTTCTATCTCTATATCCAAGCCAATTTTAGAAGATAATATGTTTTTTAATTTATCTTTTTCCAATTTAGTTAATGCTTGTGTAGAAATAATTTTTATTTTTTTATTTTTAACCGGAATCTTTTCAGGCGCAATCTTTTCTACCTGCTCAATAATCTCTCCGATCAATTTAGTATGGATCTGTCCTTTAATCTGCTCAGTAAGAGTATATTCAACCATTTGAACTGCAAGTTCCAACGCCTCGGTTTCAGCCTGCATACGAACCTTGCGTTTAATCCTTTCTACTTCTTCCTGACTTTCTTTTATTATCCTTTCCGCTTCTACTCTCCCCGTATCTTCCTTGTTCCGACGCAAAATCTCCGAGGCTGTTTCTGCGGATTTAACAATTTTTGCTGCTTCATTCCGCCCCTTTTCTATTTCCGCTTCTTTTTCTCTTTTTGCTCTTTCCAGTTCGTCTCTTAGCAAAGATTCTTTTTGACGGCTTTCTTCGTTAAGCTCCTTAAGTTTTTTTAAGGCCGTATTTAAATGCCGATAAAACACAAACCTCAAAACTCCAATAATAACAATAAAAATAACAACTTGAATTATAAGAAGATGTATAGCCATAAAACTCCTCAACAAAAACAGCGATTAGCGGCTAGCGGTTAGAAAAATACTCTCATCATTTCTTTACGCTATTCGCTTTACGCTAAACGCTATCTTTTAAGTTATTTATTTAAACAAATTATACACAGTCAAAAGAGCAAGTATTGCTATTGCTTCAGAAAAAATAAAAGCCGTGATCATCACCAGTAATATCTTTGGTGACGCAGTAGGATTTCTGGCCATAGCTTTAACCGCGCCATATCCTACCACAGCAATTACTGCCGCCGGACCAAGTGTACTTAATAACATTAGTAAAGAAATTGTTAAGTTTCTCATTTTGATTTCCTACGCCGTATTTTTTCTACCATTATTATCAGTTCATTAGACTTCATCCGCGCTACGCCGCTTTTAACCGGAATGATCTGATTATCTATTCTTATCATTCCCTGTTTTAAGCAATACAGAAAGGACTCATGGAAATCAAGCACACACATCTCCCCATCATCTGCCGGCAACACAACTTCCCTAGCAGCCCCCTCATAGATTACTTCCTTGGCATTTAAAACACAAACTTTCATGAATTCGTATCTCGTATCTAGTATCTCGTATCTAGTGAATACATCTTTTAGTTATACGAAACACTAGCTATAAACAACGAGATACGGTTTTTTACGCTGTTACTACTTTATTTTTTCCGGTACGTTTGGCAATATATAATGACTTGTCTGCTTTAGCAATTAGGTCTGCCTCGTTGCCCCCATCATCCGGAAATGTGGACACCCCTAAACTTATCGTACTCGGAATATACAAGCTAACAATGGTACGAATACGTTCAGCGATCATGGCCGCTTCTTTTTTATTTAATCCTTCTAAAAGAATACAGAACTCTTCCCCACCATATCTGAATACAAGGTCTACATCACGGACCGAATCCAAAAACAATTTAGCCAATTCACCTAATAATTTATCCCCAGCCTGATGACCTTCAGTATCATTATATTTTTTGAAATCATCCACATCAATCATAACCAAGGAGAATTTTCTATATGTCTCTTCCTTTAATAACGCTATCTTATTTTTTAATTGTACATCAAGAAACCTGCGATTATAAAGCCCGGTAAGTCCGTCTTTTACCGACAATCCCTGATAAAACTCCTTCTTATCCTGACGTAACATCATAGAATATCTTTCCGCAGCTCTCTCCAATGTTATTCTTATTTCAGCAGAATTAAAAGGCTTTGTGATATATCCATAAGCACCAGCCTCCATTGCCTCTACGGCAAAACTTATAAATGAATACGCAGTCATCACAACTACGCTAGTTCCCGGCGAGGCGTCTACTACCGCTTTGGTTACTTCCAACCCGTTCATATACGGCATTCTTAGTTCTGTGAGAACAACGGCAAAGATAGTTGATTTCAGCATATTCTCAAGTTCATTAGCATCTGAAATCATCCAGTATTTATATTTGGAAGAAGGCAGGATTTCCTGTAGTTTATTTGCTTCTTTCTGTGAATCTTCAATAACCAGAACATTAATTACATCCATATATTCCCCTCTCTCATTCCTTGATAGATAAATCTCTAAACGATGGTTATCACTTATTTTATTATATTATTCTTTAGGAGGGAAGTAAAGACAATTTCAGAAGGAAAATTGCAGGAAACGGATTATCTAAATTCGTACCAGACCTGAACTTCAGGCGTAGATGTCATATCATCAATCATCTTATTATTCAATTCTAATATAGCCTTAAGCTCCTGGGTCTTATTTTTCAGGTACATAATGTCATCTTTTTTCGCTACTTCTACCTCTGCTTTTTCTTCTAAGCTCGCCAATCCGAATAATTCACCCTGGCTTAGTTTCTTTATCTGCTCGCTCATAAGTACCAACTGCTGATATACGGTATCTAATTCCGATTCACTCACTCCGTCGCTTCCGTCACCAATATCCATATCTGCAGTCATTGATAATAAACTCGACTCTATCGCTCCAAACTGAGATTCAAGCTGTGCTACAAGCACATCTATATCGTCAGCTAAGCCACTATCACTTGATCCGGCTGTCTCACCTAATATTGCTGAGGTCTTATTCGCAATATCTTCTATATCATGAGCTACCACGGTTATGGTTATTGCATCTGCCGTACCCTGTGTTGTTTCTGAACAGATGACATTAAATTCTCCTAATCCCCAGTCTTGATGGAATGTCACCAACCGTTCATAGATACCAGTGTCAGTAACCTCCGTCATTATCTCTAAGTTAACTTTCTTTATATTACTCGAGTCATAAACTTCTATAGTCGGGCTCAATCCGGAATCTGTCCGATAACGGATATTTACAGTCTCTCCTTGTTTTACAATCACATTTCGGTTGAGAATGCCGGATGTTATATGCGGCTGAACATCGTCAGACAACTCATCGCTTACCGAAGAAATCTTATCAGATAAAGACTCATCTCCTGTTGCCGTTAATATTTTCGATGTGTCTGTCTCCAATTGCCCGAATTTCTCAGGTAAGGTTTCATCTACTGCTGTCTTTACATCACCAATTTCACCAGTCAAGCTGGTCATTTGCGTAGCTACCGAACCCACCTGTGTTTTGACTGCGTCAATCTCCGCAGTTATCTCTGCTAAATCCGTAGCTATAGTACTAGTCTCTGTCTTTGTAAATGATTCTATTCCTATATATGTCTTGCTTCTGTAAACCACCTCTGCTTTTACCGTATATAATGTGTTCGCCGGAATACCATCAAGCGGATCCCATTCCAAATTGGTGTATACTCCGTTATTCAAAGAACTATCATAAGTGCCATCACCCACACTATCATATCCGTCAAATGTTTGAGTAGAAACAACACTTCCAACATTATCGTAAATCGTCAATGTCAAATCTCCCGGAGTATCCACCGCTGTTCCATTGCGTTCCAACCATACATTACTTAACATTGAATCATTTGCACTGTGATGAGCTACAGTAAGTCTTACTTCATAGCTAACAATATTCGGTATCACAAATACAGTTGCCCCGGTATATGTCTGTCCTTTATGCGTTACCTGCGCCCTTATTATATACGAAGCATCAACATCTAATCCTCCGGCAGGATTATACGTCATATCAGAGAATATTCCGTTAACATTTGCCGTAATTCCACTGCCTAAATCACTTCCGTTTAACTGCACACTTAATTCATCAAAAACATCCACTGTTATCGCAGTTAGATCTGTCAAGATATCAAGTCTCTCAACCAACTCTCCCTGGCTAGTCATCCACACCGAAATATCTATCGCATCATTATCCGCATCATATACCGCGTTTACATTCACGTTATAGCTTATTGCTATGGTCGTTGCTGTATCTATCACATACGTTAATGTTTTATCACTGTCTGCTCTCCATGGACCTGTATCCTTACTATAGATTGTTCCATTATCCAGAAAACTAAATGATGTATAGTTTGCTTCATCTGCTACACTTGCATTATTCGGATAATATCTAACTGTATTATTCCCGTCAAAACTACTATTAGTTATTGACCACGCCTGTTTTTGTGGAGTGGCTGTGCTTGTTTCTTCTACGTTCAACCCGGCTACTGTACTTCCGTTTGAGTCAATTATATGCCAGGTAATCGAATGATACCTTACAATAAATCCATTACTCTCTGCATACACCGTACTATCATCCTCATCTACAATCCTGATCCTCATATATACATCCGGATCGCTTTGCACATTCGCAGCTCCTACTTCTGCCAAAACCGCATCTGTCACTGTCCATCTATATGTACCACTCTGCGCACTCACTCCTTGTCCGGTTATCCAATCGCTGTCTGTACTCGCTACTGCATCTGCCCAGCCACTGTACGGATCTGTTGCTCCGTTATCACTTGATGTCTGATATTCTATTTTTATATTCCCGACATCTCCGGTAACATCCCAGGTTAAATCATATTCCTGCGATGCGTATAACCCGCTAGCCGGAGTATTCACTGCCAATATTCCCTTTATTTCAAACGCACTTGAATCCCCTGTTGCTTCCGGATGTCCGGCGACTGCATCGGTTATTCTGATTATCACACCGCTAGCTATGTAGTCCGGCACTGTCCAGCTATAACTACCATTATTAGCCACGCTTGTTTCTATATCCGGGGCTAATGATTCATTGTATGTACCGGTATAGTATTCCAGTTTGACATCAGCTACTGTTCCATCTGTTGTCCAGCTAATTGTTACGCTCTCACCTACCGTATAATAGCTTCCACTCGCTGCAGCACTTAAATTTACATTACTAAATTTGGCTCTGATAATCACAGCTCCGGATATTGACTCAGCTCCGGTATCAATATCTCTTACCTTTATATATACATTCGTACTTATACCATTGGACACTGTCCAGTTATAACTAAACGCCTGGCTGCTTACACTCACATTATCAGCTCCGCTGCCCAAGCTTACATATGCACCCGCAGGTCCGGTTGTTGAATATTCCAAAGCCACATTACCGCTAACAATCGCCGTCCCACTAATCACCGCCGGATCACCTACTGTATATGGTGAGTTACTCAATACTGCTGCATCTAAACTAACTTCTGCGATTGTAAATAATACTGCACTTGTTGTTGTTTGTCTGCTTACATTATCTGTAACCACTGCCTGCACATGATAACTTAACCCCGGAGTTAAAACCACAGCTCCCCAATCCCCAACATACGGCGATGTATAATCAGTATTAAGATCTGTATAACTTATATCAGTACTCAGCTTATACTGGAATTTCACTGATTCCACTCCGCTGCCACCATCTGTGGCACTAGCAATTAATCCCGGATTAGCAGAATAGTAGAATCCGTCCAACGGTGAAGTTATACTTCCGCTTGGTGCAGTTGTATCTTTAACTATATTAACTTCTATATCAGTCGTAACATTGCCTGCGGCATCGGTATCTCTTACATACAAGGTAAATGTACCATCTGAGAATCCGCTAAATCCCGTAATATCATTCAATGTAGTTGTTCCGCTTACCGCAGCTACATATGCACTACCGTTCACTGAGCATTCCGGATTATTCAAAGTATCATCTGTAAAAGTAATAGCCTCACTACCATTTACATAATTTCCGTTTAACGGATATGTAATATCTACAATCGGACCTAAAGTATCTATCGCAAAACTATCTGAGATACATACGCCTTCTGCAAACCCAACCAAGTCTTCTGCTCCGCTTGATGTTACGGTAACGGTTGCTGTCTCTTCATCCGCATCTGCCACATCAAAAGTTTCTGCCCAGATCGTATTGCCGCCGCTCCAGACTCCGTCACCTTGTGTAGTTATCACGCCAAGATTACCTGCAAAACCTATAGTTGGAGTAACTGCCGGATTCATTAGCTCGTTATATGTTACAGTTACTATCTGCGCTAAATCTCCCTGATATACCGGATCTGTATCTATCGTTACCGTTCCAATCGGCACACCGCTATCTTTAATAACATTAACTTCTGAATCTGTTCCAACATTACCGGCTGTATCTGTGTCTCTTAAGTACACTGTAAAGTTACCATCTATTAAAGCGTTGAATCCGGTAATATCACCCATAGTTGTAGTCCCGCTTACCGCAATTACATAGTTCGTATCATCAATTGAAACCTGTGCGTTTGTCAACTCATCATCAGTGAATGTAATTATCGTACCGCTAGTTACATAATTACCGGTTAACGGCACAGTGATATTTACACTTGGAGCCCTAGTATCAATTGCAAACGCAGCTGTAATCGATGCGCCTTCTACATTACCCGCTAAGTCTTCTCCATTTACACAGGATACAGTCACCGTAGCTGTTTCTTCATTTACATCTGTTACATCAAATGTCTCGGTCCATACTGTATTGCCTACTGTCCAGGCTCCATCACTCTGAGTTGTAATTGCTCCCACATTACTTGCAAAGTTTATAGTTGGTGTTACAGCCGGATTCATGGTTTCATCATAAGTCAAAGTTACCTGCTGCACTAAATCACTTTCATATATCGGATCTGTATCTACGCTTATCGTTGCCTGCGGATCATCCGTATCTTTTACTACATTTACTTCTGTGTCGGTGCCAATATTACCCGCAGTATCTGTATCTCTTAAGTACAATGTGAAGTTACCTTCACCTAATGCATTGAAGCCAGTAATATCGCTTAACGTAGTTGTACCACTTACCACAGCTACATAATTTGTGCCATCAATCGATACCTGTGCGTTAGTTAAATCATCGTCGGTAAAGGTGATTACCACACTTGCATTTACATACTGACCGCTTAACGGAGCAGTTATGTTTACTGCCGGTGCTCTGGTATCAATCACAAAGCTTGTTGTAATCGACACACCTTCTACGTTACCGGCCAGGTCTTCCCCGTTTGAGCAGGACACAGTTACCATAGCTGTTTCTTCATTTACATCTGTTACATCAAATGTCTCAGTCCAGATTGTATTACCGCTAACCCACATACCATTAGCTTGCGTTGTGATTGCTCCGGTATTTCCCACAAAATTAATTGTCGGGATTGAAGACGGATCCATAACTTCGTCATAAGTTATACTTACCTGCTGAACCAAATCACCTTCAAATACAGGATTTGTATCTACGCCAACAGTTCCAGTTGGAGAACTTGTATCTTTTACTACATTAACCTCTGTATCTGTACCAGTATTCCCAACTAAATCTGTATCTCTTAAGTACAATGTGAAGTTACCTTCACCTAATGCATTGAATCCCGTGATATCACCCATTGTTGTAGTACCACTTATCGCAGCTACATAATTTGTGCCATCAATCGAAACTTCCGCTGCGGTCAGATCATCGTCAGTAAACGTAATTACTGCAGTTCCATTTACTCTGTTCCCAGCCAACGGATAAGTAATATTTACAACTGGAGCAGCAGTATCAATCGCAAATGTATCTGCGGTACTCACGCCTTCTGTATTTGCAGCTAAATCCTGTCCGCCACTTGAACTAACAGTTACAGTAGCTGTTTCTTCGTTCGCATCTGTTACATCAAATGTCTCAGTCCAGACTGTATTGCCTACTGTCCAGGCGCCGTCACCCTGTGTTGTTATCGCGCCCACATTGCTTGCAAAACCTACCACCGGTGTTACTAACGGGTTCATTGCTTCATCATAAGTTACTGTTACGATCTGTACTAAATCGCCTTCATATATTGGATCAGTATCTACGCTCACTGTTGACTGTGGCACATCTGTATCTTTTACTACGTTAATTTCACTATCAGTACTATTATTACCCACGAGATCAGTATCTCTTAAATACAATGTGAAATTGCCTTCACCTAATGCATTAAAACCTGTGATATCACTTAAGGTTGTTACACCTGTTGCAGCCGCTACATAATTAGTATCATCAATTGATACTTCAGCGACTGTAAGTTCATCATCGGTAAATGTGATTACTACAGTTCCATTTACATACTGGCCGCTTAACGGATTGGTTATGTTAATTGCCGGTGCTTTGGTATCAATTGCAAATGTATCAGTAATACTCGGACCTTCCGGATTGCCGCCTAAGTCTTCGCCACCGCTTGATGAAACAGTTACCGTAGCTGTCTCTTCATTTACATCTGCGACATCAAATGTCTCAGTCCATACTGTATTGCCTACTGTCCATGCACCGTCGCTTTGCGTAGTTATCGCGCCCACATTGCCTGCAAAACCTACCACCGGTGTTACTGCCGGGTTCATTGCTTCATCATAAGTTACTGTTACGATCTGTACTAAATCTCCTTCATATATTGGGTCACTATCCACTGTTACAGTTCCGGCCGGAGCATCAACATCTTTCACTACATTCACTTCTGTATCTGTGCCAATATTGCCAGCTGTATCTGTATCTCTTAAATACAATGTGAAGCTACCTTCCGGCATTGCATCAAAGCCAGTAATGTCATCCATTGTTGTTGTGCCTGTAACTGCCGCTACATAATTAGTATCATCAATTGATACTTCGGCGGCTGTAAGTTCATCATCGGTAAATGTCAATACATCGCTATTGTTTACACGATCTGTAGTTAACGGATATGTAATATTTACGGTTGGTGCTTTGGTATCTATGGCAAATGTATCATCTGTACTTACACCTTCACCATTGCCTGCAATGTCTTCAGCTCCGCTTGATGTTACAGTTACCGTAGCTGTCTCTTCATTTACATCTGCGACATCAAATGTCTCAGTCCATACTGTATTGCCTACTGTCCATGCACCGTCGCTTTGCGTAGTAATCGCACCAACATTATCTGTAAAAGTAATTGTCGGAGTTACAGCCGGATTCATCGCTTCATCATAAGTTACTGTTACTATCTGTACTAAGTCGCCTTCATATATTGGATCTGTATCTACAACAACTGTACTTTGTGGCAAATCACTATCCTTGATCACATTAACTTCACTATCTACACCAACATTACCAGCTGTATCTGTATCTCTTAAATACAATGTGAAGTTGCCTTCACCTAATCCATTAAAGTTTACTATAGCAGATAGCGTTGTAGTTCCACTGATTACTGCTGTGTAATTAGTTCCGTCTACTGAACATTCAGCTGCTGTTAATTCATCATCCGTAAATGTAATTACTGCTGCGCCATTGACTCTATTACCAGCTAAAGGATATGTAATATCTACTACCGGCGCTTTTGTATCTATGGCAAATGTATCATCTGTGCTAACACCTTCTGTATTAGTAGCTAGATCTTCCGCTCCGCTTGATGTTACAGTTACCGTAGCTGTCTCTTCATTTACATCTGCGACATCAAAAGTCTCTGTCCAAACTGTATTACCTACTGTCCACGCGCCATCACTCTGAGTTGTAATCGCGCCGGAGTTCCCTGCAAAACCTATTGTCGGAGTAACAGCCGGATTCATTGCTTCATCATAAGTTACAGTTACTATCTGTACTAAGTCGCCTTCATATATTGGATCACTGTCTACACTCACTGTTGATTGCGGAACATCGCTATCTTTTACTACATTTATTTCTGTGTCTGTTCCGATATTACCAGCTGTATCTGTATCTCTTAAGTACAGAGTAAAGTTGCCTTCACCTAATGCATTGAAGCCGGTAATATCTGAGAGTGTTGTTACTCCTGTTACTGCTGCTACATAATTTGTATCATCTATTGATACCTGTGCGGTTGTTATCTCATCATCTGTAAATGTAATTATTGCTGCGCCATTGACTCTGTTTCCAGCTAAA
>JAAEQR010000212.1 GCA_024231215.1 PVC group bacterium
AAACACTAAAAGGTGTCTGAGTTATAATTCTGGTAAGGAATGCGACAAGATTATTAATGCCCATTCTATTCAGAAAGCACAATCATTGCTAATGATATCTGACGATACTAACCATGTTTATAAATCAGTACCAAATATTTCATTATTTAGAGAAGGAAAAAGACTAACTAGCTACAAGAAGGAAAGCATATATAAACCTTTTACGTTCCTAGGGTTCTGCAAAAAACACGACAAATACGTGTTTAAACCTATAGATGATTATCCGCTGAAACCAACTGATCAACAAGTTTGTTTATATGCATATCGTTCATTATGCAAAGCATATTTTGAAAAAGAAAATTCGATGAATACCATAGATTCTGTTTGCTCAGATGAAACAACGGCATCTGGACACCCCAAGGAAGTATTCAAACGGATAGGTAAGAGCGCAGGATTTGGTTTTGAAAATTTTAAAAGACATAAAAAACATTACGATGAATCATTGAAAAATGATCGATTTTACGATGTGAATTATGTTCTATTCCACTCAAAGCAGAAACCTAATGTCGCTTTTTCTGGGTGGTTCTGGCCTGAGTTTGATTTTTTAGGGAGACGATTACAGAACCTTGCTGATCACTCCAACGAATTAGAACTAATTACATTTTGTTCTGCTCCACTAGAAGAGGGATGGGGCTATTTGTTTGCTTGGCATTATACAAGTGATAGAATATGC
This sequence comes from PVC group bacterium, assembly GCA_024231215.1. GTDB lineage: Bacteria > Omnitrophota > Gorgyraeia > B26-G9 > B26-G9 > JAAEQR01. The sequence goes on from JAAEQR010000212.1 coordinate 713, forward strand.
AATCAATTCATAAGTTCATTGGCAACAAAGGTTTATGAAGGTGACAAGATGGGAGATCTGTTATTTCGCCTTCTAATATCATATTGTGATAATTATGCTTTTTCTCCAAAATGGTGGGAAGCGTTGCCGAGTACATGCGTTGAAGCAATTACAGAAAGAGCCTCATGGCTAACCAGCCCTTTTTGCGGTATAAAACCAACATATTTACAGGAGGGGCTAAAAGGAATAGTCATGTGGGACTTTTATCGCTTGTTGGATAAAAGAGGTAACAAGCCACCTGATATCTACGAAGAATAAAAGGGAAATAAGGTCTGACCCCGTTTTTTCTTTTTGAGGCAACTGCATGGAACGTAGAACAAAATGCAACTTCTCAGCTTCCGCCCTTTGGAGTAACTAATCTGTCACTATTCTATAATTACCACTCTATCCCCTCCTTATGAGGCTGTCAGAGGTAGCAACGGAGCAAGAGGAGCAAGTGGAAAACGTCATTCGAACCCGTGGCGGGTCAAAAAGCATTGAAGCTATACTGTGGAAGAGGTGGTCGCCAGTGGCAAGGGGAAATTATCCGGGACTTGGCAACACCGCAGACAGAAACACACCGACCGGAGTGGATGATATTGCCGAAGCGGTGTTCAGGAGGTTGCAAAAGGGCGAGGTGCAGCCATAGCAGCGTTTTTTTCAGCCTGTCAATCGGACTGAACCGCCAGTTAATACGCCTTTATTTTCCTTCCTTGACATCTGCATGAGTACGTTTTTTATGACAAGTGCGTATTCCTGTTTACTTTCTTAATTCAGCGTGGTTAAGATGTCTGTAGGTACTTTATCCCTGTTAGCGTTTAAATATCATCAAATACTTAAGAGGCTATTTTATGGCAATAACATTCTTTGAACTGCTTGCGCCTGTACTAAAAAATGCCATTGAATTTACAGCAACGCAGCTTGATATATCCTGATTATAACGGATTAAGGGGAGCAGGCATTTTATAGTATACAAACGTTGAATATTGTGGAAATAGTTTAATGTAATTTATTTGCCTATCATTCCAGCTTGACGGATACAAAATATGACGTTCTCTTCTCGAAAAAACCGTACCATCTGTGTGCCTTTTCACAAGACAGCTTATTTGGACATCGTTAAAAGTGATGTTGATTTTCGTGCATATATCGATCGGATAATAATAAAGCATCCTGAATTATTTCCATCGGATATAAGCAAGGGCTACTTGATGAAAGATATGAACTTCTCAAAAAAGCTCTTGATTTTTATTCGAAGAATAAAAGTCAACGGCATCAGTTACACGATCAGGCCATCCTTTGTCATGCCGTACATGACCGGATTTACAGAGGATGTCAAGGATGCCTTGTTTTTTCGGAAATTCGACGTTCCTTTCTGGGCTCTTGCTCATGTTTTCGGCCGAAATCCCATGTATTGGTATCGCCTGGAAAATCATATCGGCAGAAATTCTATTGTCGGAACAACAATTAAACGAACGGAACTCCTGCCTGAGCATATCGCTGCGGATGAAAAACACACCCGTATTCTCGGAAATAAGTGCTATATTGCCACTACTGTGGCATATGATTGTATTTTAGGGGCGTCCATTACAGCAAATGCCGGTGAAACCGCATTAACAAATGCATATGGCATATTTAAAGAAGAAGCGCAACGTGTCAAACCGGGATACGGGCCTGAAACAGTCAATCTCGACGGCTGGCCAGCAACCAATAATGCCTGGAAAATCCTTTTCTCTTCAGTTGTAATAATTTGTTGTTTTCTACATGTTTATATTAAAATCAGAGATCGGTCAAAGAAAAAATATAAAGACAAATTTATAGAAACAGCAACAAAGTTGTGGAACTGTTACGACGCTTTGAACAAAAGATCTTTCGGGCAAAGGACCCGAAGACTTGTCGAGTGGGGAATCAAAGAGTCATTGCCTGATGTGATATTGAATCCGATTAAAAAACTGAAGAAGAATATCAAGTTATATTCTTCTTATTATGATCATGTCGGCGCTCATCGAACAAGTAATATGATAGACAGATTAATGCAGAGGATGGACCGCCATCTTTTGAGTATTCAGTATTTCCACGGGTCTTATGTTTCGGCGGAGCTTAATATTCGCGGATGGGCTCTTATAAATAATTTTGCTCCGTCGAATCCGGCAACAGTAAAAAAATATTGCGGGAAAAAAAGTCCGGCGGAAAGGCTTAATGGATTTTCTTATCATGAAAATTGGTTGCAAAATCTTCTGATTTCAGCGTCATTAAACGAATTTCGACCTCCTCCCCTTAATCCGTTATAATCAGGATATATCCGTAAATGACGTTTATGAAAAAATACTTACAGAAGCTGAGAGAAATCAACAAGAATGGTTTTCAAATGATGTCCCAAATTTAAATTATCAATCTCAAGAATGCAGGCTGGCCTATCTGTATATTGTAGCATCCTCAAATGCAAATGCCTTCAAATCCGTATTGGAAAATCACGACGATTTGAATGAGTATGTCATGACGTTGGCGAGAAATAACAGGAGCTTGAAAGTTTGCGCACTTGGAGGAGGTCCAGGAACTGAGCTTATGGCAATTGCCAAGTTTTTTCACGAACAACAACTTGATTTTTGTGTCTATGTTGATTTTCAGTTATTAGACAAAATCCAAGAGTGGGCAAATTCATGGTATGGTATACGAGACTCCATTACGTCCACCTTGCAAGCAAAATATGGGGCAAACCGCAACGAATGGCCTATTATGCCATCTGGTAATTTTATCACTTGTGATGTCACCAAGCCAGGCACTCTCCGAAATACCGGCAATATATGGGGTCAAGACGTTTATGTTGTAAACTTTTTGCTTTCTGAAGTATTTAATGACGACCCAGGTGTTAGAGTATTTATTAAAGAAATTACTTCTATGGCACCGAAAGGTTCACGATTTGTTTTTATAGAAAGGAAAGGATCGAGATG
>JAAEQR010000213.1 GCA_024231215.1 PVC group bacterium
CAATCGGGCATTTTCCTTTCCACCCGACAAAATCACACCCACATTTTGAGCAATACATTATTCCCTCCTTTATTATATATACTGCAATGGGTAACAAACATTCGATTTATTACGCATTATTATTGTAATATGCTCAAAATTTCCTGTAAGCCTTTCACATTCATACAATTAAAATGATAATGGCTTCGTTTTGTACATAAAAAGTTTTTCGTTAATGCCTGTTTCCATCAAATAATATTTCCATGTAACTATATCATCCTCATTTAATTACAGCGAAATGGGTTCGTTCCGTCATTTTTGAGAAATTGCTATCCAATCAATGTTATTTCAGTCCTCCTCCCCTATTAGTTTCTTTTGCTTAGTTGAAGCAATTTGTGTTATTATCTATGTACAAATATGTGGGGAGATAAAACAACAGTGTTGTTGTAGTGAAATTGTAAATTCGTCAGCCTTGGTAGGGCGAAAGTTGAAATCCGCCATAAGCGGATAAAACTCCCGCCGATTTTTTATTAATCAATTTTAAAAGGCAGGAGTCTTTGACTACCGCCCTACTCTTACTTTAAATTCTCTTTGGCAAATATATCCGGAATAATTATATTTGAGCTTATTAAGGAGGATATGATGACTACTATTTCACTTTTGCGTAAACAGTTAAATTTTTCGTTTGATCTTGTTACAAGAGCAATGGCCGACATTGATGATACGATGCTTCATTGGGAACCAGCACCAAACAGCTGGGGTCTTCGCCTTCATAACGACTTATGGATTATAGATTCTCCCAAACCAGATCCTATTCCGCCCGGCCCCAAGACTATTGGATGGTTGGCGGCTCATCTGGCAGGTTGCAAAGAGATGTACTTTGATTATGCATTTGGCCCTGGCAATAAGATTCCGGAGCAATTAATATTACCGGGTGACGCTATCGGTTTGAATAAATACCTTGTTAAAACGCAAAAGGCTCTCAAACAGAAATTATCTAAGCTGTCTGTTGATGATTTAGAGAAGAAGACGGCCACATTCTGGGGTGAGAAAAAACCGATCTGGTGGATCTATTGGATAATGATTTATCATGATACCGAGCATGGCGGTCAGATAATGCAGATAAAAAATGAATATAAAAATAAGCCATAAGAAATCCACCCCAAGGGGTGGGCTACAAGAACTACAAGACTTATAAGACTTCTTTTACTTCCCAATCATACCTATCAAAATAAACATTCCAGAAATTTTCGCCTTCCACCCTATAATAAGGTTCATCTTTAAAAATTTCCTTTAATACATTAACACATTGTATAGCCACGTCTTCACTATAGCCTTTATTCATAATCTTTTTAGCAAAATCATTAATTGATTCCCCCATAACATCTTTGCGAAATTTAATATGCGCCTTTTCTTCGTCTGAATCAATATCGAACCGCCATCTATTAAACAAACCAAGATAATGTATTCGTCTTCTTAATGAATCATTATCTTCATTTGAAGATTTTTTATAAGGCGTTATAGGACCGACCGATTTTATGTCTTCTGCGACTGTATTATTAAAAATTGTGTACATTGCCACTCCAGTTGCATGATTAGCGATATTTGCTCTTTTCATCGACCTAACCGATATGCTAAGAGCGGCTAATGCTACAATGATTATGGTTATATTGGCAACTAAATCAAGATATGATTCCATGATAAGCCTCCTGATTGTATTAATTTAATAGGTAGCCCACCCGTAGGGTAGTTAAGTTTGTTTATAGCAAAGCCATATTCAATTTACCCATCCTTCAGGTGGGCTACAAGAGCTAAGTTATCTTTTTCTTTTTGCCTTAGCTCTTGCTTTTTTCTTAGCAACTTTTCTCTTTGGAGCGGCTTTTTTCTTAGCAACCTTTTTCTTGGCAACTTTCTTTTTGGCAACCTTTTTCTTGGCAACTTTCTTTTTGGCAACCTTTTTCTTGGCAACTTTCTTTTTGGCGACCTTTTTCTTGGCAACTTTCTTTTTGGCCACTTTCCTCTTAACAGGACCCTTGGTTAATCCAAGTGAACTAATTTTACCCCGAACCGATGCAAGGGTACGCTTCAATTCTTTTGCCAACTGAGAAGCCGATTTCTTCTTGTAGCCAATTGTCAGTCTTCTGATTTCCGCCGCTGTCCAGACTTGGCCAATTGAAGCCTTCGCCTTTTTGGTTACTTTCCTTTTCGAGGTAACTTTCTTTTTGGGTTTTCTCCCGTTTCCAGGTTTTGTTCTTGGAACCATACAGCACTCCTTAAAAATTTAGATATTTCCATGCAAACGATATATATTTTAAAAAAGTTATCTCATTGGGAATTAATATAGCAATCAATAAGTAAATAATTAAACTGGCAACCGAAGATAATGCAAGAATTTGTGCCTTTTTTAGAATTTTAAATCGTTCATTATTAACATCATTGTAGGACTTACGAATCATCCATCTTTGAAGCGTTAATTCCTTTAAGAAACATCTTCTTGGATGATTATCTTTAAATTCATTTATATTTCCAACTGGATTTCTATATGCTCGAAGGGCATCAAAGATATCGATATCAGAAAAACCACCATATAGTCTTCCCAATAATGTATACAAAGAGGCAATAACTGTCAGCACAAACAATAACAATGAAAATCCTCCCGCCCAAATCATAGGTGTACTAATATCTGTTTTGGCGAGTCCTCCAACGGCTATAACGGCCGCAGCAATGCTAGACAATCCCAACAGATACGAGGCCTTAGTATCAAGTATATCTGCACGACCCTTTTCCCATAGGCAGAGATTCCAAAATATATCAGCCATATCCTTTAATGAATCTTCATCAAAAGTGTCATCAAGGATAGGAATCGCATGATTATTCATAAAATCTATTTCTTGTTGGGGAATACCCATATCAATGCTTTGTGCATCTTCATATGCATCAATTAACATAATCTCTCCGAATATTTATTGTATAAAACAAATTAATATTATTTAAAGTGATAATGCTATATCAATTTGTCAAGGATTAAATAAAAAAACTCGAAATGGCGTTGATATCGGAAATGGTTGCATCAAAAAACCGACCGCAAGCGGTGGGCTGCCCCAGCTTTTATGTTTTGTTTGTTATAAAACCGTTAATGATTATCGTTCCAATAAGCCTACGCGATAGATTTGGTAGGGCGGAAGTTGAAATCCGCCACAAGCGGATAAAACTCCCGCCGATTTTTTATTAATCAATTTTAAATGGCGGGAGTCTTCGACTTCCGCCCTACTCTTACTAAAAGAGCTATGATTTGATCTTATCTCGAACAGCAAAAAATTGAAATCTAAATGTATCTGTATTATCTTTTGGACTAATATTAAGGTCTTTTCGTATTTCAAGAATTATTTGTCTAATCCGCTCCTTGGCTACTTTAACCCCATCATCCGATTTCAATTTCTTAAGGTCATATTGAAATTCTTGAAGAAGATCAACCACACTTTGAGGTGCAACAAGGGATGTAGCGTTCATTGCAAGAGAAAACTCATTTAGTGCCAATTGATAATTGTAATCAGGGGCGGACATATTTGAAATTGAAGTAATTAATTTATTGTAATGGTCCAGCTTATCAATTCTCCACTCAGCGTCCAAACGTATTTTTCTGGTAAAATAATAGGTTAGATATGAAGATAATATTGCCACTGCAATGGCTACAAATAATGTTTCCAACTATTTATCCTTTCAAATTGTGCACGGATGACATCCTTATCCCCGCGTTTATTTTTAGGAGTATACGACTCCTGACCTAATATTTTGTTTTTTCTAAAGCGTTTATTTTGCCTGTAATTTTGGTGATTGACTCATATAAATCCAAATTGGAGGGGATAAATGGGTCACTAGTATAAATTATATTTCCGGCAATGCCATCTCGAATGCGGATTTTGGCATTTTTACAAAGGGCCTTTAACAATTTATAATAGCTGATTTCCTGATCAATTGAATAAAAGAGACTATTTGGATCAAAACCTATTCCATTTATCATGTCAAAATCGAATACTTTATTAATCAAATCAAAAGTCAAAGAAATTTTCAATGTTGATTCCTGAGAGTAATTCGAAATGAATAAATTTTGGTCTACAATACTATCGACATTAAAATGCAGATTACTTGCACAAATATAATCTTCAGTTGGATTGATAGTTGAGATATTCACAATTGGCAAAGTAGGAAATTCTCGTTTTAGGTCAAATGGCCGATTCATTAACGAATCAACAATTTCACCATCTTTATATAAATAGAGTGTTGTATAATCCTTACCCTTAATAGATATTTTTCTTTGACCGCCCTTAACAAATTTCTCAAATTCACTCTTTTTATTTTGATTCTTGAAAACAATCCTAAAATCCTTGTCATATTGGAGATTTGTGACAAGGTCAATTTCATTGCCTTCAAATACAAATCGCCTGTCAAAATATGGATCGTTATTTACTAAATTCGCAAATTCTTTCGTTAAGTCAGCCATTTTAAAAGGATTGTTCTTATTCGATAATAATCTTTCAGCAAAACTATGCTTCTGAATAGAACCCTTGATTTCGAAGAGATTTTCTTTCCCGGTATAATCCTGAATTAAGAAAATCAAAATAGCAACAATTATAGTAATATAGGTTGAGTGACATTTTACAATTTTCCGTTTAAGTCGCTTAACTGGATGATGCAATTCACAAAATTCCTCGCCCATTAAGGGATACTTATTACACTCGTCTCCCCTTTTTGTTTTTCCCTTACATTTTTTTTTAGGTTCATTCATATATACTGCCTAATAAAAACCTCCGGTTTTTGGCCGGAGGTTTAATTATAGTGCAAAATTCTACGCCTGAGCGTATAAAGTGTATGGTCAGCTTAGTACATGCCGCCCATGCCACCCATTCCGCCCATGCCGCCCATGTCACCACCAGGCATTGCAGGAGCCGCTTTGGATTCTTCTGGCTTATCGGTAATCAAAGCCTGAGTTGTCAGCAACAATCCACTGATCGATGAAGCATTCTCAAGAGCGTTACGAGAGACCTTAGTCGGGTCAATAACACCGGCATCCATCAGATCTTCATATTTATCGGTATCGGCGTTGTAGCCAAAATTACCTTTTTCATTTTTGACTCTATCAACCACGATCGAACCTTCAACACCAGCATTGTTGGCGATCTGTCTGATCGGCTCTTCGAGCGAACGACGGACGATATTCAATCCGACCATCTCTTCGTCTGAA
>JAAEQR010000214.1 GCA_024231215.1 PVC group bacterium
AATCTAAACCATCTGAATATATCGCCATATTTGTCATCTAAAAAATCAGAAACGAAACCATAAAGAGAATCGTTATCTACTTTATAAATACTATCATTAACATTAACTCTATGTTCGATATATTCACCAGTCTTTTTAACTTTGGCTCTTATTTGTAATTTTACCATATCTATTTTTTTATAGTGTTAATTTACTTTTTTTACTTTCTTTATCAAAATTATCTAATCCGTTTAATAAATTCTTTGTGTATTTCTCATGCCTTATATTTCTTAATGTCTGCAATGAATTATTACTTATCTTTCCTTTTATTTCTTTTAGCTTAACCATTGTTTAAACTGTTGATGTCTATTGCTTCGCCTTTTTCTATTAGGTTGTGAATGTCGAAGTGCCATTTATTCAGACATTGTAGTATTTCGTTATATTGATTAAATCCAAAATATTTATATCCTGTTTCGCTATTCCAAATTTCAAGTTCTAAATCATAACCTAATTCAATATCATAATCACTGCATCCGTCATCAATGTTTGTATTTATTTGTTTTAACGGCACAAACTTTTCCCCGTTATGCTCTATCTCCTTTGTGAGGTCGGATAAAGGGTGAAGAATGGGCTTATACATATCTAAATAATTAGTAAAGCTCATACATGTAGATTTTATTATAACCCCATACTTTGTCTCCTCAATGCCTTTTAATTCGCATATTTTCTTACATATTTTGCTAGGCTAGAACTGTTTTCAATTCGCTTTGGTTTGATTTCTTTTCTGATTGGAATGTACTTGTGCTTTGTTTTTAGGGAGTGGGTCTGAAGAAGTGGTCTCATTGACCACAAAATGTCACTGATAAACATCTTTGCTTTCTCTGGGTCTTAAGAATAGACTTCTGTGTTTTAAGAGCAAATTTATTGTCAAGGTTCAATTTTTACAGATTTGGATTCCTCTTATCGAGCTGATCACGAATATGTTTAATTTATTATGTTAAGATTGTGGGACTCTGAATCCCAAAACCCTAAACACTCGAGCGATACCGAACCGAAACCGAAAGTTGGAAAAGAACTTATAGCACCCCTTACAGACTTTGACCAAAAGCAGTAACTTAAGATCTTGACCCGGAGGGTTATCCGAGTATGCCTTTCCTGGTCCATCTTTGGAAGTGGAATTTGGGGCTTTAGTGATATGTGATTGAATCGTGATGGTAATTAGAGACGAACGATTTATTAAGAGACAGCGTTGAAATGAGGCAGACAGAATGAGTACTTAGTTAGTTTCTCAGAGAAGCGGAACTTTGGTGCAGCTGAAGACTAGCTCCAAAGCAGGTGTTAGCGAATTGTCGGTCTCGATATGGAAGTCTGAGTTTGACTCAGAAACAACCGGTCTCAAGATCAACAATCGGCAAGGACTCAAAATGTACACTGCTCCTAAGTCAGACAAAACTAACTCAATAATACCAATAACAAT
>JAAEQR010000215.1 GCA_024231215.1 PVC group bacterium
CTCCCTTAAAAGTATTTCCCACATAATAGGTACAACATCAGTCGTCCCATTTACTTTTATCTTTTTATCTTTTGCAATTCTTACTTTCATAATATTATCTATTCGTCTCTGGTTCTAAGGTGGACACTTTTGTAATTGCCGGTTGTTTCGAAAATGGGCGAACCATTTTAGGGCTATCAACATAAGCCGCGGGAAAAGGGGTCAGTACCCTTTTTAGCTAAACTAAAAAAGTTTAAGTTGTGTTTTGTCATCAAATCCAAATTGTTCAGTTTTTTGAGGCCTTCCTTGTCTTGTATAACCCACTTTCATGCCTAGTAATTCTTCGATTTCATCTTTAAACTTTTGACTGCCTAATGGCGTTCCCGTTTGTAATGATGAACTAATTTCCTTAATGAGATTTTCATCCATTACCTCTTTAAATAAATCTCTATAAGCTGACAGTCGTTGTTTGTTATTTTCACCCAATTCTACACCTTGGTAAAAAACTTGATAGTCGAGTATAAACACATCACGCACCAATCCGATTATTCCCCTGATCCGTTGTACTAATCTAACCGGTCTCCTTAGTACAACGGATCTGGGGAGTAACCGGATTGGTGCAAAACTGTATTCACCTTATCGAACAAAGGCAACCCTTATGAGCTTCACAACTATAAACTCGACTATCAAGTTTTTTCATGAATGGGGCTCAAGCCTCCATTCTAAAAGAGCGAAACCCTAA
>JAAEQR010000216.1 GCA_024231215.1 PVC group bacterium
AATGTCCCCCACAAATGTCCTGCCATAATAATCTTGTACGGGCTTCTATGTTTAGCACAGGCCCTGGAGTTGCCATGACATTAAATAGGTACATAATAGTCAGTTAGTTTACGAAAGAACACCGCGCATATTATTGATAACAAAAGGCATTATGAATGACAGCTTTAAGTGATATCTGGGTAAAAATTATTTTTTAAAAAATTATTCATTTTGCAAGAAGCATCAATCAGTGTCCCATCGGATACATTGTTAAAATTGTCTCAAGAAGTCCGCAGATCGACACGATGTTTACTAGGTCAGATCCACATGCTATAAGATGCTAGGCTAGCAAATGCGCATTCGGTATATTTACCCAGCTAGGCTAACAATGCGCGTTCAGTATATTTACCTAGTGTAAAGGGCATGCATTTTATGGCTGCCGGACTAACAACTAAATTTTTATTAGGTTTTCTAATCATCCAATCAATCGATAATTTTGTTAAAACCTCTAACATATTCGTGATCAGC
>JAAEQR010000217.1 GCA_024231215.1 PVC group bacterium
AATTTAGACTTTACGCAATGGGTGACCAGGGTGACAATATATATGTATTTATGTATAAGATAAATGCTGGTATAAGTTTATTGAAATATGACTAATGTCTAAGAAAATAAACTTTCTTCCTTTGAAAAACAACCTAATTATAACTTCCCAGGTTAGCAACATTCCCCTCTAATAATTTTTACTATGTGACCTATACATTGGAGAATGGAATGGGAAAATGCTGCCAACTTGGCTAACCATTTCTATCCATATGTCATACAAAAACAAATTTATCCAACGTAGAAGACTCGATTAGGTATAATCATCGATTGCCGGATCACCGATAACACCGCAGTCATATCTGTTCCCGTGAACAAGAACCTATAGGTTGACTCTAAAAACTACTATGTTTTTGGTTGGGGTGAAATATACTATAAAAATAAACAAACACAAATCAATGATGCAAACTTACTAAAAACCAGACAATACAAATCGACGCTGCAACATTGACGCTGGAGCTATGGTTTTGGCGATAATTCAAACTTGCAGTTGTGATTTTTAGACATCGAGTTACAGTAGTTTTATGCATAAAGCATGAAGCATGATCCAAGAATAAAATTATTTTGCGATAAGCAGTTAAAGGGGGGGTTCTGCTTTTGCTCGAAATTGAGCTGTTATGCTGAAGTTGTTTGTTTGGTGATCCTAAAGAAGGCTACCAT
>JAAEQR010000218.1 GCA_024231215.1 PVC group bacterium
ATTGGGGATTGGGCAATCCCCAATCCCCAATCCCCAATCCCCAAATATTAACTTATACTATTTCATTAATATTCTTATATCTTTAACCGCATATAAGCAATCATTAAATTTAATTTTATTTATTTTATATATTAAAAATGAATGAGGAATATGATGTCATTGTCCTAGGAACTGGAATGAAGGAATGCATCCTTGCTGGTATCTTAGCTAAGTTCGGTACATTAATTCAGTAAAAATGTATTTAAGATAATAAAAAAATCCTGCAAATTGATAGAAACTCATATTATGGTTCTGACTCAGCAAGTTTAAACTTAACAAACCTTTGGAAGATGTTTAGACCTGGAAAAGACGTCCCAAAACAATATGGAGAAAATAGAGATTGGAATGTTGACCTCATCCCCAAATTTGTTATGGCTGATGGTAACTTTTTATGATAACTCTCATAGGAAATCTCGTTAAGCTTCTATTAAAAACCGGTGTTTCTAACTACCTAGAATGGAAGTGTATTGATGGTACTTACGTCTACCAATGGGACAAAGGTGGCATCTTTAGTAGTGCTAAAGGAGTTATCCATAAGGTACCTGCAAACGATAGGGAGGCTTTGGGATCCGATTTAATGGGATTATTTGAGAAAAATAGATGTAGGAAATTTTTCCAGTTTATTGAAGGTTTTGATGAAAAAAACCCCAAAACTCATAAAAGTAATATAAGACTCCTAATTTAGAACTTAACCCCAATGGCCCTTTCCAAAAGATTATTGATGAGTTTGGCTTGGAAGTAAATACTACAGATTTCGTAGGACATGCTGTTGCCTTATATACTAATGATGACTTCCTTCAAAAAGCTTCCACCCCAACTATTAATAGAATAAAATTATATATGAACTCCGTAGGAAGATATGGAGACTCCCCCTTCATCTACCCAATCTATGGGTTGAGTGGAATTGCTGAAGGCTTCTCAAGGTAGGTATTGTTAATATATTATATAGACTCTGTGCTCTATTCGGCGGAACATACATGACTAGCAGAGACTGTGATGAAATTCTCTTTAATGAAGAGGGCAAGTTTGTTGGAATTAAGTCACAAGGAGAGGTAAGAGTAGATCTAATTAGTAGGTTGCATATGGAAAGATGCTAATAGCTGAACCAAGTTATGTTACCAAATATAACATGGTTCAAAGTAAAGGAAAAGTTATTAGAGCCATTTGCATCTTGGACCACCCTATTAAGGCTGTAGATATTAAGGTTAAAGATGGGGAACCATCTGCCCAGATTATTCTTCCACAAAGGCAAATAAATAGAAAAAATGGTAAGCTAATTCAACTAATCATTTATTTAATTAGACATCTTCCTCGCTACCTTAAACTATTCTCATTGCGTCTGCAAAAAAGGATTATACATTGCTATTGTTAGTACTATGGTAGAGACCTCTGATCCTACTAAGGAGCTTAAGCCTGCTTTTGATATTATTGGAAACTTCTTAGAGGCTTTCATCACTATTTCTGACTTATATGAGCCTATTGATAAAGATTTTAAGAAAAATGTAAGAGTTTATTTTAATACATTTAGGTTTATATCACTAGCAGCTTTGATTCTTTATCTCACTTCGAAAAAGACACCGAGACAGTTTTAGAACTTTATGAGAAATTAGCAG
>JAAEQR010000219.1 GCA_024231215.1 PVC group bacterium
GACGAACTCTTGGCTGCGTTAAAGGTAGCTGAAACAGAAAAAATATCTGTTCAAGAGTCGTTGGAGAATTCGATAAAAGAAAATGACGAACTCTTGGCTGCGTTAAAGGTAGCTGAAACTGAGAAAATATCTGCTCAAGAGTTGTTGGAGAATTCGATAAAAGAAATTCAAAACTTGCAAGAGCTTTACGAAGTAAAGTCGATAGACACAAATAGATTTGCGACATTGAACAGTGAGCTTGAGAAAGAAAACAGAGTATTAGCTACGAAAATTTTAGATGTAAATAAAGAACAGATGGATTTGTCTCTTTTATATAGTTCAGCTACCGAACAAGCAGAAAGGGACAGAAAGCAAGCTATAGCAAAACAGAAAGTTCTAGAGCGGGAGCTAACTCGATTCAAAACGCGAAATGCTGAGATAACGCATAAATATAGTTCACTACGGTATAAAATTTTTTGTATCAATAGAGAACTTGAATTAATTCAATCTTCCCCATTTTGGAAAGGCAGTAGGCTCTTAAAAAATCTGAAATCAAAACTCAATAAAAATAAAATATCAGAATCTGTAAAGTCAGATATAGCACTTATAGCAACGAGCGAATTCTTCGATTTCGATTGGTACCTTGAAACGTATAGTGATGTGCAAGAAGCTAATGTAGATCCAGCCCAACATTATTTGATTGCTGGAGCTCAAGAAGGGCGTTTACCAGGGCCCAATTTTGACGGGAACTGGTATCTTGAGCGATATCCTGACGTTGCAGAGGCAGAAATAAACCCCTTATTGCACTTTATCAAGTGTGGTAAGAGAGAAGGTCGTGTGCCTTCGCCAAAGATGCTAGCTGACAAAAGAAAAGTTTGAGGGGAGTATTATGTCAGTAAATAAGCTTTTATGGCTTGGTTGCGGAGATTGCGAAGGTTTAAAGTATTTCCATTCTCAATTTGATGAAATGCTGCTCATCGATTCAAGGCATATAGATGAGTTAGCAATTCCAGAAAACATTAAGGGTTCTTTTCAACAGTTAGTTGTCTCGACTAAAGAAAGTCTATCTATTTTTAAAGAAACCAACATTCCTGAATTATCTTCACTTAATATCGTTGGTTGCTTTCTGTCAAATTTTCCTGGCTTGAAAGTCGAAAATGAACGGGAAGTTTACACAAAAAATGTGTTTGATATTGTTCACGACTTTTTTACAGGTGCTGATAAAAAAACACTTATTTTGGATATACCTGATTCTCAATTTAAACTGCTAAGCGTTCTTGCCGATGAAGACGCCTTAAACAATATTGATGAAATAATAGTCTGGAGTGTACCTCAAGATTCTGAAGGGCAAGAAACAGACGACTCGATAAGGCTCTATTTAGAAAATAACGGTTTTGTCTCCTTTACAAGAGGGGAGAATTTTAGTGGATACAATTGGGTGCACTTTATTCCAAATCCTCTATTTTTCAAGTTGAAGGTGTTAAGAGAAAAGTCAATCGAGCTTGAAGATAAGTTAAAAGAAGAAAATAAAAAAAATAAAGGTCTTCAAGAGAAGTACGAATTGCTCAAGCAAACTGGTATTCGACTCGAATCACAAATAGAGCTAATTCAGAAGCTTATGTCATTTGACTCTTAGTAAAAAGATTTAGGAAGTTTACTAAAATGGAAAAAAATATAATACGCGAAGCAAACATTCTTTTTCACAAGGGTGACTTCGACGAAGCAGTGGCACTTTACAAACAAGCTCAAGAAACTTTTTCGGATCTCTACGAAAGTTTAGAATTGGTAATTGAATATACAGAACGCCTAAGCTCAAAAAGCTTACCCGTTCAAGTTTTGAATCAGGTAGTAAATAAAGACCGATTTGGTAATACGATTAGAGAAAAAGTCGTCATAGATAAAAAAGATCCTCGTTTAGCGTTAGTAAAGCCAGAGTCTTTGGAAGATTATTATTTTGATCAGGTAGTAGAATCAAAACTATTTGATCCAGAATATTATCTCTCTCGATATTACGATGAATTAAATGGCGTTGATAATCTTCTTGATAATTTCCTCAAAGAAGGGATTGAGCAGAAGCGCAACCCTTCAAGTATGTTTGATACAGAATTCTATTTAAAACATAATCCAGATGTTGCACAAGCTGAGGTTAATCCATTTTTACACTATGTTGGAAATGGTCGCTTCGAAGGCAGAGAGGCCATTCCAAAACCATATGACTCACCCTATGTAGTTGCTCCAGCAGAGTATATTGAACGTTTGCCAACAGACGAAACATGCGACACTAAAGCAGTAAGAGCGATATGTTTTTATTTACCTCAATTTCATGCAATTCCAGAAAACGATGAATGGTGGGGAAAAGGATTTACAGAATGGACCAACGTCAAACCAGCTAAGCCTCAATTCGAAGGTCATTACCAACCACATGTTCCAGACGACTTTCTGGGATACTACAATTTGTTAGAGAAAGAAACTCAACGAAAGCAAATTGAACTTGCTAAGCAATATGGTATTGAGGGCTTTTGCTATTACCTCTATTGGTTCTCTGGCCAAAGGTTATTGGAACAACCATTGGATAACATGTTAGCAGATAAAACGTTAGACCTTCCGTTTTGTGTGTGTTGGGCAAATGAGAACTGGAGTAGGCGCTGGGATGGTTTAGACAATGATCTTCTTATGGTGCAAGACTATTCTCCAGAAGACGACATTGCGTTCATAGAAAATACCTCGAAATATCTTAAAGATGAGCGGTACATTAAAATAAACGGGAAACCTCTTTTAATGATTTATCGACCGAATCTATTTCCTGATATGAAGGCAACAGCAAAGCGTTGGCGAAAGTGGTGTCGTGAAAATGGCGTCGGTGAAATTTATCTTGCGTACCCGCAGTCTTTTGAGTCAGTTCCACCTGAAGAATATGATTTCGATGCCGCGGTCGAGTTTCCGCCAAATAAAAGCAATCCTCCAAATATTACAGAGTTTCAAGCCCCTGTAGTTGAGGACTTTCAGTCAACAGTATATGACTGGAGAGTGTTTATGGAACGTAGTGAACAGTATCAAGACCCAGGTTATACATTATTTAGGGGTATAACTCCGTCATGGGATAATACTGCTAGGAAAAAGAACAAGGGCACGGTTTTTCAAAACAGCTGCCCTTCGCTATTTGAACAGAAGGCGGTAAGAGCATTTACCGAAGTAAAACGAGCGGCTAAAAGTAAAGACGAAGAAATTGTATTTGTTAACGCTTGGAATGAATGGGCTGAAGGGGCTCACCTAGAGCCTGACCAAAAATATGGCTATGCGTGGTTACAAGCGCTAAAAAATGCTCATGAGGCGGTGTTAAAAAAAAAGAATAGCATACTATTAGTTAGCCATGACGCGCATCCTCATGGTGCTCAAGTTTTGTGCTTAAACATGGCACGGGAACTTTCCGAGAATTTTCATTTCAGGGTGGAGATTCTCGTTTTAGGCGAAGGTAGCCTGATCCCTAAATTTAGAAAATACGGAAATGTAACTCAAATTCACCTGCATATGGACTCTCAAGAAAAAGTCGCAGGTATTTTAGAAGACCTTAAAGAAAGCGGCGTAGACAAAGCCATTGTTAACACTGCAGTATCAGGAGCTATTTCAGCATCTTTAAAAAAAGCTGGCTTTGCTCAAATAAACCTTATACACGAACTTCCTAAAGTTCTATCTCAGTACAATTTATATGAACAAGTTGCTGATATTATAAAGTATTCTGATGAGATTATTTTCCCAGCGCAACAAGTGAAAGATGGGTTTGAGGCATTTTCAGGGAAAGGGTTTGAACAGTGGAGCATATCACCTCAAGGTCTTTTTCAACCTAGTATTCTTAGAAAGGGTGAGACAAAGGCATCATGCAAGCGGAAACTTATTGAGCAATATCGTTTACCGGAAAACGCGCGAATAATGTTGAATGTTGCGTATGCGGATTATCGCAAAGGCTTCGATTTGTTCGTTGAAACTGCGTGCGAATTGTTTAATAAGCACGATAACCTATATGCTATGTGGGTAGGCCACCAAGATGGTGAGCTTGTTTCAAAGAGTCTTGAAGTTGCAGAGAATCTTGGTTTTAAAGAGCGCTTTATATTAACTAATGGTTATGTTGATAACCCCCAGGTGTACTACGCAGGTGCAGACATTTTTGCGTTGACTTCAAGAGAAGACCCTTTTCCCTCTGTTGTTTTGGAATCGCTAGATGCAGAAACGCCCATAGTCGCGTTTCGGGACTGTGGGGGCTTCGAGAATTTATTAAATAGGGGATGTGGTTTACTTGCGGAGAAAGAAGATGTCTTGTCCTTTGTAGGTTGTGTCGAAGCTCTGTTAAGTGACGAGGCGATAGCTAAAAAGTTAGCAAGTACTGGAAAAGCGTTAATAGATAAAGAATTCAGGTTTCATCACTATATTTTCGATTTGTTAGAAAAATTAAGCATTCATATTCCTAAGGTTTCAGCGATTGTTCCGAATTATAATTATGCAGATTATATTGAAGAAAGGTTAGAGAGTATTTTCAAACAGAGTTACCCGATTTATGAAGTTATCATTCTTGATGACAACTCAACTGATAATAGTGTTGATGTAATTCAAAACTATCTTTATCAACAAGAGTTCCCTGCAAAACTAATTGTCAACAAAGTTAACTCTGGCTCAGTATTTAAACAATGGGAAAAAGGTGCGGAACTCGCAGCGGGTGATTTGATTTGGATGGCTGAAGCAGACGATTTGGCTACTCCTGATTTTCTTCATAAGCTAACTGACTTGTTTATAAAAGATAAAGAGTTAGTGCTTGCCTACAGCCAGTCCAAGCAGATTGATCAGGATGGGAAACTACTGAGCAACGATTATCTTCAATACACTGCAGACTTAGGAACGTATTGGGAGCAAGACTATATTGTTGAAGGGCAAGTTGAAATAAAAAGAGGACTTTGCGTAAAAAACACTATTCCAAACGTAAGTGGTGCGCTTATCAATAGAGTGGCATTTAAGAAGTCCATTGAAAATCTCAAGAGCTCGCTTTCTGAATACAAGGTTGCAGGTGACTGGCTTATATATGTCGACTTGTTGAAAAAAGGGAAAGTCGGCTTCATAGCTGAATCGCTAAATCTGCATAGACGTCACATTTCGAGCGTTACAAAAGCTAATGACCACATGGAAGAGATCGAGAAAGTACAAAGATACAGCAGTAACCTTGTTGAAATTCCGGAAGAAATGAGGGAAAAAGTCAGTAACTACAATAAGGCACTTGAAGTGCACTTTTCAGGCAAGAATGAGAAGCATTCATGAATAGAGTGCTCATACTAGGTGGGAATGGTTACATCGGAGGCGCTCTCGCATCGAACTTGATGGCGCGTGGATATCATGTAACTGTTGTCAGTCGGAGCGATGTCAGCAACGTCGTCTGCCATCAATATATCCAATTAGACCTTGCCGAAAGTGACGCTTATAAATCATTAAACTTAGATGAAATAGATACTGTAATAGACCTCGTAAGTTATATCCCCCCAAATACGGAAAACATCACAATTTTCGATATTAAGCGATCTCTAGAGTCTTACGGAAACTTACTGAAGCATATAAACGACAAGCGCTACTTATTCTTTTCTAGCGGAGGAACAGTCTATGGGGACAGCTCAACTCCTTTGAGTGAAAGTGCCGCTCTTAAACCTGTATCACCTTACGGAATTCAAAAGTGTATTCAAGAGGAGCTCATTCTAAAATTGATGCCCAAAGGTGTCATCATGAGGGTCACAAACCCCTATGGGGGGAACCAGCAGGTAAAACACGGTGTAGGTTTTGTTGGGCACCTTCTTAACTGCTACGCAAGAGATAAAATTCTTACACTCACTGTACCTGAATGCACTACGAGAGATTATATTGATCTACGTGATTTGATGATTATCACTGCGGCCTTAATTGAAAGAAGTTCCATAGGAGTTGAAGTATTTAATATATCTTCTGGAAAAGCTACATCTCTAAAGCAGTTGATAGCCAGTCTATGCAGTGATTTTAGTTCGAATGTAAATAGTGATCTTTCGAGATTTATCGAAAAATCCCATATAAGTAGCAATGTATTGATTAACGAAAAAGTAAAAATTGCACTTAATATTGAAATTAATCATTCCGTAATTGACTACATAAAAAGAAAATCTAAGGAATATGATGAATTTAAGTCTAGTTTAGGTGGTATTTAATTATTGTTATCGAATTCATCCATTGTAATTAGAGTTTAAAATTAAGTCGGAGTGTAATAATGGCTAATGCGGTTTTTCATATTGGGTTCGGAAAAACTGGAACTTCATCTATTCAAGCATCGTTATGCCAGAATGAGGAACTGTTTTCCGAAAATCAAGCATACAAGTACTTAGTTGTATCTGAAGAAGGCGAAATCCTGAGTAATGAAAAAGTTCGGTATTTGTCTGGGAAAAATGGATTGGGCTACTGCTCTTCCACCCCTAATTTTGCTGATCTTAAAAATTTAAGGGAAATAGGAAAGCAGGTCGAGGAATATAACCGGAGGGGAATTACTCCGGTTTTTAGTCAAGAAGATTGGGCTAGAAGGGCTGGAGACTTTACAGCAAATAACGTTTTTAGAGAAATGGGGATAACAGTCGATGTTGTTGCCTATGTTAGACCTCAAGTAGAATGGATGAATTCAGGTTGGTGGCAGTGGTTTGCATGGAATAGTCAGTTCAAAGCGGTACAAGATGTAACAAGTGCTTGGGGAACCCATTTTATTTCTTGGGCGGCACAGCTTAGCAATTGGGAGAAGATCCAAAATGTAAATAAAGTAGATGTCAGGCTGCATAGTAAAGATGTAGTGACAGACTTTTTTGATAAATACTTGAAAGTGTCTAGTTACAAAATAAATAAGCAGAGAAGTAATGTCAGTCTGCCACCTATACTTGTAAAGTTACTCCTTAATTTCTCAGAAGTGAGAACTGAACATAGTGCGCATGTTGATGAAAAGTTATCAAAAGCTTTTCCGGGCGTTTTTTCTAATCCTTGGGTTATAACGAGGGAGTACGCAGAGTTTTTGTTAAAATCGCTGGAGGCAGATAATAAGAGCCTTCTTCGTTTTATATCAGCTGAACTACAAGAAGAGATGCTAAAAGATGCCCGATGGTGGTCAATAACGGCCTATCTAAATAAGTGCGATAATGTAACGACAGACTTTAAATTAAGCGAAGAAGAAAAAGATTTACTACTAAAAAACATGTTGGATTATATAATTTCTAATTAGTTTTTTAGATTGCATGATAAAGTTTTGTGGTGATTGTCAAAGTGCTTTGTCTTACGATTTTTATTGTTATCCAAAAATGAACTTGATCAAATAAGTAATAGAATGTTGAAAGAATTTGAAGAAGAATTAATAAACCTGTTGCAGTGCGATTTTTATCCTCAATCAAAACTTCTTGTAGACTTTTCCGAGAACTTAAAATCATGCTTGCTCAGTGGTGAATACACGCTAAATTCTTCAAACCTTAGAAAAGCTGTAATGATTCTGCTTATACTCGAGTATGATGATTTTTCTACTTCCCTTTTTTCTGATAATACTAGTGGTTTGAAAAGTTCAGTCAAAGCAAAAATTTCAGAATTTAATGACATGTTAAAACAGAGGGATTTACCCAAAGATTTAGAGTTAGAAAAGTACGATGTAAAAGAATTTGGTTGTTTACTCTCAAGTTCTAAAAAGGCGCACAGTTACACCGATGGTAGCGAAATTGAAAAGGCTTTATTTGAGATTGTTTCATCCGTAAATGATACCTCAATATATTCAGAAAAACTTCAAAAAGAATGCACATCGTGGGCTAACACTTACCATTTTTCTGCTGATAGGCATCACTTATTAAAACCTCTCGAAGGCCTTATAAAAAACAAAACCGTTCTTGAACTAGGATGTGGTTGTGGTGCAATTACTCGTTATTTGGGGGAAATATCCAATCAAGTAGTTGCTGTCGAAGGAAGCGTCAATAGAGGAAAAGTTGCAGCAGAGCGATGCCGAGACTTACCAAATGTAAATGTTGTTATTGACTTAATTCAAGACCTTGAGTTTGAAGAGCAATTTGACGTTGTAACTTTAATCGGGGTTTTGGAATACTCACAGATTTACGTTGATAGTGACGACCCAATCGGTCATGTTATTCAGAAAGCTAGACAATATCTGAAACCTAACGGTATCTTAATTGTGGCTATTGAGAATCAGTTAGGGTTGAAGTACTTTGCTGGCGCGCCAGAAGACCACGGTGTTGGAATAATGGCTGGTATTAATGACATTTATACGAATAAGGATCCTATAACATTTGGTAAAAAAGAGCTCGAAAGTAAGTTTATAAGTGAAGGTTTTAAAAAGGTAGATACTTATCTAGCGTTTCCCGATTATAAGTTACCCTCGTTGATCATTCACCCTCGATACACATGCTCCCCTAATAAATTCGATTTATCAGATATCGTAGCTGGCACTGCTATACATGATGGACAACCGATTGCCAAACCTACTTTTTCTTTAGAATCTACTTTAAGGTTGATAGAAAGAAATGGTTTATTACCTGATATGGCGAACTCACACTTATTTGTATGCCATAAAGCGCCACCTATATTCGAATACAAGCCTCAAGTCATAGCTTCTTATTTTTCTCCAAATAGAAACCTAACCACAAGACAATATATTGAGTTTATAGATAATGACGGTATGACTACGGTTAGTAGAACTCAGTTTGATGAAAGTGGTTCATCAATAGTTACCGAAGAACAATTGGTAGAAGGAAATATTTATCGATTTTCTTTGCATAAAATTGTTCAAAGAGATAATTGGAAAGTAGAGGAATTAGTTCCTTGGTTTAAAGTATGGTTGAGTCAACTTAGAAAGTTTCAGATTGACGCAGGCTCGACAGGAAACCAACTAAGTCAACTTCCCGGGAAATACTTAGATGCACTACCTCGAAATATGATTGTTAGTGCAACCAATGATATCGAGTTTATTGATTTAGAGTGGAATTACCCAGGTAACGTATCTTTCGATTTAGTAGCATTTAGGGGCGTAGTTGTAACTTTAGGAGGTATTACCTCTGTCGCCCAACCCAACGATGCATCTTTTGTATCTAGGATAAATCTAGTCAAATATTTACTACGCGAGCTTTCCATATCTGTCGATATCAATCAATTTCAGGGCGCGTTCAGAGAAATTAACTCCTATTTTTCCGCTTCATTCAATACGGGTAGTCTTAACGAGAATGCGTCTTTAGAAGAGTTTATTAATCTGCCCCATTTTACTGTAAGAGGTTTCAAAGAGGAGCAACAGACGAGGTTAGCAGAATTGTGTCTTTACTGGGCAGAAGAACCAAATGCCTTCTCTGAAGAAAAGACGGTAAAACAGAGCTTCCAAGCCTCTGCCTCTGAGCAAATATTTAACATCCAAATTCCGCACACGCGAATTAATTCGCTAAGATTGGATATCTCAAATAAAGAAGGAATGTTCCTTCTGGGTGAATGTAAAATTCAAGCAAAGGATGGTAGCGTTGTTTGGGACTTAAATACTGAAGAACCAAACTATTCTGGGGTTGGGGAAATGGAGTTTTTAAGTCTTCAAGGGGGGAAGCAGATAGCTATAAAGAGTACCGGAAAAGATCCAAAGTTCATTTTAGACTTGTCTAATGTGGAAGAAGGTGTTTTCGCCTCTGGTGCAGTATTATTATTGAGAATGAGTAGCTTTTTTTAGACTGACTTGGAGCCAAGGAAAGTGCTAAGACATGCCGTTGTTTGTCATATATACTATCAAAACCACGTAGAAAAAGCGCTCGAATACCTAGAAGAGAGCGCCGACCTAGCCGACATTTTTATAACGTGTAATCAAACGCTTTCAAGGTATGTGACAAGAGCAGTAAACAAAAAGGGCTTATCTGTTCAATTGAGGGTTTTCGAAAATAGGGGAATGGATATCTTACCGTTCCTTAAACTCCTGCCTGAGCTTAAGGCTTCATACGATATCGTAACAAAATTTCATCTTAAAAAAGAAATTGATGATGTCGACATTGCCTGGAACAAATACGCTGGTGAGGCATTAGTTTCAAGGAGGGTCTTACAGCATATTGAACACGTGTTTGAAAAAAGAGAAGAGGTCTCGTTTGCTGGCATGGCACCCTTTTATTTGTCATGCAAGAATCTAATGTTAGGCAATGAAACGAATTTCACTAACTTATTAGAAAGTGCACCGAAATTAGACCAGGATTGGCACTCATATGGTTTTTTTGCTGGAACTAATTTTAGTCTGAGGCCTGCTGTTCTGAGTTTTTTGTCTGAATGGGCCATCAAAAATGAACATTTATTTGTTCAATCTTATTCCCAAGATGGAGCTTGGGCAAATACTTTAGAAAGAGTGTTTCTTTTAGCTTGTGATCGAACAGATAAAATTGCTTTGATTTTTTCTTATGAAGGCAATGTGTTTTCACAGATATGTAGACCTACTGAATTCGTATCCCAAGCTTCTACACGAGAGGTTGGTAATACACTTAATTTTATTGCTGAAGATAGTAGGGATCTGTCCGCGCTTCTCGAACACACCACACGCGACTTTGGCAAACATGACTTTGTAGGCACTGTAGATTACATACCATATTATCTTTTCCTAGAGCAGTTTTTATTAAATTCCAAGCAGATAGAGTCATTTGAGATACTGAAACATCAAAGAGCTGTAATTAATTGGCAGGCGCTAAAAGAAAAGACACGAAAAAAAGAAAAAGTTTCTATTGTCATTCCTGTTTATAACCAAGCTGTGTTGACAGAAGCGTGTGTTCGCTCGATTTTTGAATATGATGACGATCGAATTCTAGAAGTTATCGCTGTAGATAATGGTTCTGACAACCAGACTAAAACAGTTCTCAAGAAGCTTACTAGCCTTTTTAAAGGCTTTTCGGTTATATCACTCAATAAAAATATGAATTTTTCTTTTGGATGTAATGTAGGATTTAGCAAGAGTGAAGGTGATTATATTGTCTTCCTAAATAACGACATTGAAGTATCTGAAGGTTGGCTTTCCCCTTTAGTCGCTCCAGTGAAATCTGAAAAATATTTTGCATCCCAACCCTTGCTTCTGTACCCAGATAATACGATACAAAGTGTTGGTATCACTTTTAACGAAAATAGCTGTATAGGCTATGGCATATATAATGGCAAACCGAGAAGTTTTGTAGAGCGTATAGAAAATACTGATTTCTCGGCCGTTACAGCTGCTTGCATTTGTGTGAAGGCAACAAGTTTTGCAGAGGTTGAAGGCTTTTCTCCTATCTACATTAATGGGCAAGAAGACATCGATCTATGTTTAAAGCTTAAAAGACATACTTCTTTAATGGCTAAAGTCGTAACTACAAGTGTTCTGGTTCACCATGAATCAAAGTCTGAAGGTCGTTTCGATAATGTTAAACCTAACAGACATGTCTTTGTAAAACGATGGGCATCGTATATAAGCTCGGATGACACGAATCACTATAAGGACGATGGCGTTTTAATTAGTTCTGCGAAGCTTGATAATAGTAATATTCCCTTCTGGATAAAGTCTTCTACGTTTGAAGTTAAAGCGAAAATAAATACTGAGACGAATTCTTTAGTAAAACAGTTTTATCAAAAACAATTCAGCGCTTATGAGGCATTGTCATCGCTAATGTCTTTAACACAAGAAAACCCATCGCTAGCTTCCTCTTTCCAATTCACATTCGAAAAATTAAGAGAAAGTTTGTGCAATGAACAGCGTGTAACACGTACGATGATAATTGCCAAAGGCGCATTTACCGAAAGTCATTGCATAGCAGACAGTCTATACGATTTTTATAAAAAACAAAAAAGTAGCGTTGGGGTTACAGTAATTTCTAGTAGGGATCGGATAGCGTTAAGTTCCTACCAAAACATGCCTCAAGAACAGAGGCAAACGGATTGTTTATATGTAAATGCAGGTGAAATGAGACTTGGCTCTTTAATTCAATATGCACTTAATCACAGAGCAGACAATATTCACCTTGTTGATTTATCGCGCGAGTCTTTAATTCTTGCTGCGGTGTATCAGTCATTATACAACTGCAAGATTTACGCTGAACGATTAGCATCGCTAGGACTTTTATCATCTTTGTGCGAAAACCCTAGCGATCAACTTACGGCTCTTAAACTAGCAGAACTAGTGGTAACAAAAGACTTCGAACGTGAATACCTTGAAGCCAAAAACAGTTCATGCTCCAACTTCGAAAGTGTTTATTCAATGATTTTTGTCTATGAAGAAGACAATTTTATTGAATTAGCTTGGTTCGTTAATTATTTACGGCGTTTTTTCCGGGCAGAGCTAAGTATTTATGTATTAGTTTTAGGAGACATGAAACAATCTCATAAAATGTTAAGCATTGGTGAAAATGCGAGCTTAATCTTTTTAGATGAACAACATGAGGCTTTTACGATTGCTAGTAGAAAGACTATTTTGTTTGCTCCGCAAAAAGTACGGATACCAGCAGAACGAATTTCAATGATGATGTCCGTGAGCCATTCTATGTATTTGCTACCAGTTGAAGAAGGTTTCGTCAACTATGGCGCCTTCTCTCAAAAAAACAATTGCTTTAATAGTTGGTTGGAAGCAAATAGTTTTAACTATGAATTTGAATGTTTTAGAGAGCGGAGAGTGGATCAGCTGAGAGATCGTAAACGAGAAGCTTATAGCCCCCTGAAAAATCAACATAGTCTGGCATTGCTTCAAGGGAAAATGAGAAAGTTTCTTGAGAGTAGTTGATATAAAGGCTCAATTGTAAGCGCCTGATGCAGTGTGATATTCTCAAACCTTGTATTTTTATCTTAACCACCAAACAAACTCCTACCTACTGATAAGCAACAATGACTGAAAAATATCAACAAAAGCTAGAACTCGTTCGTAAGGCCTTGATTCACGATGACTATGAATCAGCTAATTCATATCTTAAGGAATTGTCGAAACAGTTTCCCAACCAGGCTCCTATTTTTAGCTTTCTTGTTGAATACACAAGTGTAAAGTCAAAAGGCGGAAACATCTTTGATAAGATAGCGCAACCAGTTAAGCAAGCCATAGAGCATTACAAAAGTAAAAAAGTTGAGAGAAGAGGCATACCTTTATCTCAGGGTTTGAAAAAACTCCCTATTACAGTACTTGTCATTAGCTGGGATATTGGGCATAACCCTTTAGGTAGGGCCTATATGCTTGCAGAGGCAGTTCAAAGAGTCGCAGGTAATGTATTGCTTGCGGGTTATCAGTTCGAGCGGTACGGAAAAGATATATGGGAGCCAGTTAGAGAGTCGAAGGTTCCGATAATTTCCTTGAAAGGTACACTTCTCCCTGAGTTATTGGAAGAGGCGGAACAAATCGTAAAACGCTACACGCCAGATATTGTTATTGCGTGTAAACCAAGGTTACCATCTGTAAATTTAGGAATGCTTTTCAAAGCACACAAAGGTATTCCGCTTGTAATTGATGTCGACGATCACGAATTATCTTTCACGAAAGGAAAGTCAGATATACCTTTAGCGGAGTTGACTGAATTCCCCGAAAAATTCAGCAACATTACAGAGCCTTACGAGAGTGAATGGACACAACTTAGCCACAATTTAGTCGACTTTGCTGATGAGGTCATTGTTTCAAACGTCGCGTTGGAAAAAGAATTTGGTGGTCACCAAATTCCACACGTTAGGGATGAAACCACGTTTGATCCATCTAGGTTTGATAGTGCTAAAGTGCGACTCCAATATGGAGTTCCCGAAAAAGCCAAAGTGGTTATGTTTTTTGGAACTCCACGAGTTCATAAAGGAATAGGTAAAGTCGCACAGGCTGTCGCTCAAATTAATAATGATAACTTTCTTTTCGTAGTCGTTGGAACCTCACCTGATAAAAGAGTTACTAGTGAATTAGAGAGATTAAGCAACGGCAGGCTTCTCAACATTCCAAACCAACCGTTTTCGTCCATTCCAGAAATTCTATCGATGGCTGACGTCGTTTGTTTGCCTCAAGATGTTACACACGAAACGTCGAAATACCAATTACCAGCTAAAGCGATGGATGCAATAGCGATGTGCAAGCCCTTGCTTGTATCCAACACAGTTCCTTTGAAACAGCTCGTTGATGATGGTGTTGCAGAACTAATAGATGAGCATGACTTGGCTTCCCAAATTTATTCAGTTGCAAATCGAAAACCAAGTGTCGAAAAACTTAAGAAACATAAAGAGAAATTTCTATCAAACTATAGCTACAAATCTGCAGAATCAACCTTACGTGAAATATTTAGGTCAGTTTTAAATAAGAGGGGAATTATCGACATTACCGAACAGGAAATATTTTGGGAGAGTTTACAAAATGCGTTTGTTCCCAAAGTTCGTTCTAATATCCTAAGTGGAATAGATGTTGTGTTATTCTGGAAACAAAATGATTCAGGGCTGTATGGACGTCGGCACGATATGGTTGCTAAATTGCTATCAGAGCGTGATGATGTCAGAAAAGTTCTAGTCATCGATGCACCCATATCAACTTTTGATTTAAACAAGAAAGTCAGTGAGCAAGCGACGCTAACACAAGAGCGCGCTGTCTACATTAAGACATACGAAAAAAAGCTTGGTCAGCATGACACTGAAAAGCTCTCTTACGACGTTTTCATTCATCAGCCAGGTATTTATTATTCTGATACTCCAATACCGGGACGAGTTTCACTATTAGAGGACTACAGTGAATTCTTGACTAAAGTATTCGAACGCGAGGGAATTGTTCCGAAAGACTCTGTGTTCTGGTTTTACCCTAAAAACTATTTAGCGGAAGACTTGATTGAGATTTTCGAGCCGAAGTCTGTAGTTGTGGATGTTGTCGATGATCACAGAACATGGCCAAATGTGAGCAGTAATGAAATTACCCGACTCACTAAACATTATGAGGGTATATTAAACAAAGCTGACTTGGCTTTTGCTAATTGTAAATCAGTATATGACTCAATGGCAGGCTATACCCCTTTCCTGAAGTTAGTACCCAACGGCTGCGAGAGGAGCCCAAACCAAGTCAATTTTCAAGCTGAATTCATTAAAGGTATTCGTGCTCATGCGGGGCCGGTAATTGGTTTTGTTGGTAACCTTGAATCAAAAATAGATGACAAATTGATAGAGAAGTTAGCGAATGAAATGCCTGAGGCATTAATTGTTCTTGTCGGCTCAACACATGCGAACCCTGACATTAAGCGACTAAGTGAAATTCCAAACATTCTCATGTCTGGGGTAGTCGAAAACCGCTATGTTAATACAGTTATTAGGGAGTTTGATGTATGTATTGTTCCTCACAAAAAAACAGCGCTTACGACCAATATGAACCCTCTTAAGGTCTTTGTTTATTTAAGCAATCAACGTCCTGTAGTTACAACTAACATTGACAATTTGCCTACTTGCGATGCTGTCTTAGTTTCGAATGATTCAGAAGAGTTTGTCAAAAACGTTAGGTATGCTATCGAAAATCAATTTAATATTGAGATTTATCAGAAGTTTATCGAAGAAAACTGTTGGGAAAGTCGATTCAATTTGCTCGACCACTTTTTAGAGCGGGTCACTAAAGTGAATTAGTGTGATTACCAAGGAAAACTGACGGTATAAGTACCAAGCGACTTTGTCATAATATCACTTTTTCGTCAGTAAGGTGTAAGCGATCAATATAGACCCGGATCACCCCATTTTATCTAAGTCGCTCGTCAATTTTTTGTCCGCGAATTTCTCTTTCCAGACTCTTGGCGTCAGGTCGAGTACGTCTTTGGCCGGATGCAGTGCTACACGCTGCAATACATCCACCAGATAATGGTAGGGATTGACGCCTTGCAGGCGGCAAGTCACCATCAGGCTTTGTAATATGCCCAGTTGTTCAGCTCCGAGTTCAGACCAACAGAACAAATAGTTTTTGCGC
>JAAEQR010000220.1 GCA_024231215.1 PVC group bacterium
AATATACCGAATGCATATCGCTAGCCTAACATCTTACAGCATGTGGATCTGACCTAGTAAACATCATGTCAATCTGCCCACTTCTTTAGATAATTCTCAACAAGGTATCCGATTCGGTGGTAGCTCTTTGCTTTTTGCAAGCAAATATTTTCAAGAATAATTTTATCTTTTTCTCACAAATCTAATAATCGATAATTTTGATAAACCTTTAACGTACTCGTGATCAGCTTTATCAAAAATTTATCGTTAACTTTGTGGGTAATCGCATAAAAAATGACAAAATCAATAATTTATTGATCGGAGATCAAACCTAGACAAAAATGCGCCGTTTTCATATATATATGAGAAATCTAGATGGTTCTTTTTGATGTAGAAATTTTTTTTAAAATTATTGATTTCTGTAAACGGCAGCTATCCGATACGTTGTGAGAATTGTTTGAAGAAGTCCACGGATCGACATGATGTTTACTAGGTTAGATCCACACGCTGTAAGATGTTATACTAGCAACGCGCATTCGTATATTTACCCAGTGTAAAGGGTATGGATTTGCGGCTAGCGGGGGCTGGTAACTGGATTACATATGTTTAGGATAATTCCTGTATCATTATTAAATGAAATACGAAAATATTGATTTTGTTATTATTATGTTGGTTGATATTTTAGCAGTAGCGCTATCGATCGCTTTTTGCTAAACGATTAATTTTACTCACGTAATTTTCGCCTTACGTTAAATTGCACTTATCTACCGAGCATCGCTGTGTGTCTCTTCGAATATTTGGAGACTTCATATTGGACATGGAGAGGAGGGCTGGCAACTGGATTTTACTTA
>JAAEQR010000221.1 GCA_024231215.1 PVC group bacterium
CAATCGGATGGCAGTTGTTCCCGGAAAATCCCAAAGCCGTTCTGGAAGCTTATGACAAGGCTATGCATGACTATGAACAGGAAATAAACTCAAAACATGGATTTTTGTTTGTGGATTGCACAATTTATTGCAGTGAATATTTATTTATTTATTTAATTCGATTGAGTAAATATCCATGGTTCTATGCCCCATACCGTACTCCATGGATGTTCACTCCTTGCGTGCCCCACCCTGCCCACAGTGTTTCTGCTAAAGTTTCTTACAGTAACTCTCTGCTGATCTTTCAGACTCTCGATTCAGACTAAGATCTGGACTTTTACCCAAAGATAAGAAGTTTCTCTACCTAGTGATGCGGTGAAACTCTAGCAGAAGCTCTGCATTTCTCTCCTAGTCGCTCATCTGATCGCTCAAATGCTGAAAGAGATCAATCAAAATCAATCATTATTGGAAATTTTGGCCGATTCAAAATTAGATCATCGAATTAAAAAATCCATTTTGAATTACAGCCCCGATGCTCTGATTATTTGTCTGTGCTGTTTTTGTCTGAATTTGATTAAAGGAAATTTACCACTGAAACAATCGCAATTGAAAAAATTGAAATG
>JAAEQR010000222.1 GCA_024231215.1 PVC group bacterium
GAACAGAATTATGACATCAGCTCACGGAGACGAATCGATAGACACCAAGCACATACTAAATACTAAATAACTAAATATCTAAATAACTAAATAACTAAATATCTAACTAAATACTAAATAACTAACTACTTACTAAATATTATACTGAAAACTCGCTTCAGTGAGCTCTAATTTGAAACTTTTTCTTCGATTTCTGACAAAACCATCAGGAATAGACCATACGTTTATACACCAGTTCTTCTTATCTCGCTATAGCCCCAAATTGAATTTTTTATGTACAGGTGCTCCTCTCCCGAAAAACACATTTTTCGAATTTGCCGCCAAACCGCTAAACGCAGGGCTTAGCTGTAAATTGCGATAGATTCAGCTCGTCGAGGCGAATCGATTGATGTATAATTTGTCCGCCTATCTCTAAATGCGACACTAATATGCACAAACTGTGGTGTAAATTTCTGAAAATTTTCGACCCACCTCCACTTTTTGGCCTGCCCCCCATCAACCAGTGGACGGATCTGTCTCCCCATGCTTCATTCCCAATTCGGGTGTCTACCCTACCACTGCGCCAAGTTTCATCCACCTAGGTCTAAAAACCAGAGACCACACCTTTCTGAAGTTGAAGAAAAAAAATGGAAAGAACTCTCAATCTGGGAGAAACGCCTAGTACCGCTCCCCCTCCAAATTTCGTGCCTCCGGGGGAGGGGTACAAAAATATCAATGACTGTTACACAAATGGCTCTACTTTTACGAATCTTTTGCTATGAAATTACTCATGGCAGTTATTCGCAACGTAAAGCGCCAAATTTAGCTCATCATTATCCATATGTCATACTTTTCAGCAAGCAGTCAATCGCATTTTCCTGAAGCTTGCTTTTGAAGAATGTGAAGCCGAAGACATCTTTAAGCACAGTTTCTTTTAAGTCAGTTCTGTCACCAGATCCCATCACGACTACCGAAGGCCTTAATGGTATAAACAAAAATAACCTTTACAGTACAACATCCAACAAAAAGTTAGAAATATAAGAAACTAACTGAATTCAGATCCAAGACTGAAACTCAGTGAAGGAATTTTTACTTCCAAAACTTTAATTTTCTCAATCGTAAAGCTGGTCTAGTACACGAAAATACACAACTAAAACAGTCCCGAAGGTCACTGGATCTCAAATACTGGTCGGCGGTACACTAGAGCCAAAATATGATTACAACAAATATATGCAACGAAGCTACCCTCCGATATGTTCCCTATTTTACAAACTTCACTATCGCATATTTCTTGGTTTATACTGTAAGCTAAATATGTACAAGGATTGTGCTGACCACTGATTCAATACTTATTGACAAAACAAGCAACCATATCACCAAAGTTAGTTAAAGGGCGGATCAGTTTTTGCACCAATTTCTGAGTTTGGGTTGGTCAAACTGCAAAAATGACGAACCTTCAATGCTCGCCATGGCGCAATTTAAAAAGTCACCAAAACGGATCAGTACTA
>JAAEQR010000223.1 GCA_024231215.1 PVC group bacterium
CGTGAAGTGCAAAAGACTTTTATTAAATTCACTCAATCACTTTTGAAGGATGATCCCAAAATCAATGAAATGCTTGATTGGGAAAACAAAGAAAAAACGATAGATTGGCTTGACAGCCTTTAGAGAATGTCTGGAACTAAAAAGAAGTCGATGGGATTTAGAAAGGGAAAAAAATATTTGGAAATTCGTAGTAAAAAATGAGAAGTTGACCAAAGTATACGCAGAATTGAAAACTGTTTCCCTTTCTCCCATTTTTAAAAACATTTTAAATGTACAATAAGGTGGCTGGATTTTATAGATCCCTTTTGGGTAACTGTACTTAGACCTCGTTAATTATGTTGAGAGCGTCTATAAGAAGACAGGCAATATCATGGATAACCTACTGTTATATAAGGGTATTGTTGAATATTTCGCTTTTTGTCCAAATTGTCAATAAATTCAAGCAGATAGAGATACTCGCAACATAAGGGACGCCCTTAACTTATTAACTTAACGACGGTGAATTGGCTTCGTTTGCATGGCGCTCCCCACAATCCCCGCGCTCGCCCGCGTATGGTCAAAAAACTATCTTGGAAGAAAAGGCTGATATCTTAAGAAGTTAACTCCAGAATTGGCCGAATTTCTCATCCGTATTAAACTTGTGCATATAAATCAACTGGTTATGCTCATACAGCGGTCTTTTTACCGAGCTTGTCAACTCGCTTTGCGGTAATAATATTTCAACAATCATCCGAGGCTCCCTC
>JAAEQR010000224.1 GCA_024231215.1 PVC group bacterium
TAAATATATATAATGTCGTAGAAACTGTTAGATTAGAAAGCAGGCATGGTTTCCTTTTCTCAGTTGATCATATGGCTGCTTTCGATGTTGTTGAGTGGGAATATATTTATAAGGTGCTCCAGGCCTTTGGCCTGGGAAAATTCGTTCAATGGATCAAAATGATCTATTGTCATGGCTGTGTCTTTTCATCGGTCCAGATTAATGGGTATATTTCAGCTCCATTTGAAATTACGAGAGGAATCAGGCAAGGGTGCCCTTTATCATGTGCCCTTTATGTCTTGGTCTCAGATACAGTTTTAAATTTTATAAGGAAAGATCACCTTGTTAGAGGAGTGATCATACAAGGTGTTGAGCATAAAGTAAATAGTTTTGCTGATGATACAAACTTAACATTAGAAAACTACCGCTCTATCATTAGGGTACTTAATATTTACCATGGCTTTAAAGCGGCCTCTGGTGCAACATTAAAGGAAGCAAAAAATCAGCTTTTGCTGTTGGGCTCAGCTTCTTTAGAAGAAGTACCCCTGCAGTTTAGAGGCTACATTGTGGATAAATTAAAAATTTACGGAATCACAATTACTGCTGAAGGTTTTGAAGATGAGCAAAATTGGCAGGAGGTTCTGGAGGCTTTGAACCTCCAGGAATATAAAATTCCAACACTTGAGTTATCCCTGTATGGGAAAATTGGAACTTTCATGACCTATACCCTTTCAAAAATGTGGTATAGGGCAAATTTAATCACGCCAACCCCTCAAATCATCACTAAATTAGAGAAAGTATTAGATGGATATTTATGGTACCCAGCTTCTGGTAAACACCATGTGAGAAAAGGGGTGTTAAAGCTCCCAACGGAAGAAGGGGGTATTGCTTACCCTGACGTGCCCTTGAGGGTCCGGGCCATAAGGGTCCAAACTCTCATGAGAAGGTACAGGGAGGCAGAGCAAACGTGGCATGTTGCTTTCGATTTTTATATGAATAAGGTTAGGAATCTTACTAAA
>JAAEQR010000225.1 GCA_024231215.1 PVC group bacterium
TATTTATCAATAAAGTATCGGAGAACCTAAATACAAAAGAATAATGAAGGACGAAGTAAAAGAAACCTTCGTTGGAAAAGACTGTGTAAGACTCTTCTTGACTATTTAGGATAAATATATGGGTATTATCAAACTGAGATATCCAGTAAGAAACGGAGTGTTCACTAACGATCACGATATTCTAACAGTGTTTAACCATATCTACTCTAAGCTCGAAGTGAAAAATGAAGAGATAAAGGAGCACCCTATTTTCATTACAGAGCCAATTCTCAACCCTTATAATCATAGAAAACAGGTGGCCAGCGTCCTCATCGAGAATTTAAGCGTGCCTGCTATTTTCTTCGGGTCACAACCCATTCTTTCCCTTTTTGCTTCCAATGATAAGTCAGGAATTATACTTGAATCAGGAGAGGGAATTACACAGTGTAGTGTTGTCTATGAAGGTTTTTCTATTCCTCATTCCTACGTCAGATATGATTTTGGAGGAAGAAATGTAACTGAATACTTGCAGAATTTACTTAGGAGGAACGGTCATAGTTTCCATACAACTGTAATATTTAACTTACCTATAAGTCAGAGTTAGAAATAGTGAAAAAAATAAAGGAAACCTTATGCTACACAATAATTTCTGGGGCTCTTAATGAGGACAATAAAAAACTTTCTGATATAGGTCCTTCCCCCTATACTTTACCTGATGGCAATCATATAACTTTGAAAGAGGAAAAGGTCCTTCCTACTGAGATTCTCTTTAACCCTGGACTCATCGGGCTTGAGTACTTATGTATGTTAGGATTAATAATAATTTAGCTTTTCCTGAGATTATTAGCACTACATTGTCGAAGGTTGATATAGATATTAGAACGCATCTTTATTCTCATATTTTGTTATCAGGAGGAAATACATTATTTAAGGGCTTGCCTGAGAAGTTAACAAATGAAGTTAAAAAACTCGCTCCTAAGCACATGAAGGTAAGGAGGTGTATTTAAAATGTGAAAAGGTTAAATTGCATGCCCCTAACAATAGAAAGAACAGCTGCTGGTATGGAGCTTCTATTATCTCGTCCTTAGGATCGTTTAAAAACATGTGGGTAACAAAACAGGTTAGAATATAATTAAAGAATTATAGGAGTATTCGGATAAAGGAGAGAGAGAAATTTTCACCAAGACAATTTAA
>JAAEQR010000226.1 GCA_024231215.1 PVC group bacterium
ACCAACTAGAAGTCATACAAAGTTTCAACAGTATTTAGCATTAATAGTTAAGTTTAATCAAATAATAAACAGTAACAGTGCCCAAACCAACAAGCCCATTTCAATGGCTGGCTTACTCAAAAAAGCTGAAAAGTTTATTACTCACGATTACTTGCTAATAGTTATTTCAGATTTTATTGACCCGCAGGCATCAATAATACCGAGCCTTGCAAAACTAACTCAGCACAACGACATTATCGCCTGTTACGTTTATGACCAACTAGAGCATGATATTCGCCCGCTAGAAAACCTAGTGTTAGGAGATGGCGAATACCAATTACAACTGTCAGCTAATAAAAAAGGTCTAACAGAAAAGTTTAATCACTATACCGAACAGAAGTTGTCTAACATGCAAACAACGTTTGCTAAACACAATATTCCATTATTGTCTTTTTCAACAGAATTTAACGTTGCTGGACAAGTTCGTAAACACCTAGGGGCAGCTTAATGTTAGATGCCTCATCAACAATCAATCAAAGTTTTGGCAATTTAGCATTGACCAACTTTAATGAGGCTCCAATGCCAGAAACCTTACCAATTTTACCTTTTGCCCCAGGGTGGAGCTACCTTGCAATAATATTTATTACTTGGTTAATAATCTTTATTATTCAAAAATTAATTTATCAAATTAATAACCACTATCGAAAAAGTGCACTATTGGCTTTAGCTGAACTAGGGAAACTGCGAATAAGCCCCGCAATTTAGTTCTTGAACCAGCCTTCGCGTTCGCCGTCTAATTTTTGAACGCTAAATTCTCAATTTAGGCCAATATACTACCTTTTTAGGCCTGATTTCGGCCTTATTCCGGGTTA
>JAAEQR010000227.1 GCA_024231215.1 PVC group bacterium
GCTTCTGTTTCTTAGAATAGGAATAGAATAGGGGAAAAGTGATATCTTTGTTATTGTTCTCGCAATATTCGGATAATGTCTAGTAAACGGTAGGAAGCTTTAAAAAAAAAAACTATGTTTTACAGAAATATATAGTGATAATGAGATGAGCATTTTTAAATGGTTTTCGTTCGTTTATGGTCGTTTAAAAATAAAGATTCAATAACTATTTACTAGCTGTATCACCGGCAATTTATCAACATACAGCAGTACAGTACAGTAAAGTTTGAGTTTGTGTCTGCCCGTCGCTTCCTCGCCCTACAGTAAACCTAAACGTAAAAGGGTAACACTCACACTTATAACATACTCTAATAACATTGTAACATCAGGGACCGCACTCATATTTTCAGAAAGGGAGGGACCGCGGATGGTCACTTTTACCTAATCCTCTAACTTGTGCACTATTTCTTCTTTTTCTTCACTGGTCGGATTCCGCCATTCCTCCATTCCGCCATCTTCATCCAGAACTTCTGTACAGAATTCGAGATCCAAATCGAGAGCCTTTTTGTGCTGCAACCTGACCCCTAAA
>JAAEQR010000228.1 GCA_024231215.1 PVC group bacterium
AATATAATATAGTATATATAATATAATATTATTTAATTTTATATATATCAAGGCACCAAGATGAACTTCTATAAGTATAGCAGAAAATTCGCACATGACAGAATTACCTTCATCGGTTTAGGAAATATGGGAACCCCCATGGCTACAAATTTACTTAAGGCTGGTAAGAAAGTTTCAGGATACGACTTAAACACTGAATTCGTTGAGAACTTCAAAAAAGAGGGAGGTCATTCCGATAACCTGAATCAGTCTATAAAGGAATCAGACGTGATCTTCGCCATGTTACCCAACTTTAAGGCTTCAGACGATGTTTGGAAAAACGCCTATAAGCACATGAAAAAAGGAGCATTTATTATTGACACCTCCACTTTCTCTCCCGTTGATGCCAAAGTTATTGGAGAAGAAGCAAAAGGAAAAGGATTTATCCCTGCTATCTGCCCTGTATCTGGTGGAGTTCAAGGTGCTAAAAATGGAACTTTGAGCTTTATGATTGGATCTGACAAAGATCAATTCGAGATGCTTAAAACTATTTTACAACCCATGGGAAAGAATTTTTACTACTGTGGAGATTTTGCTGGTGGACAAACTATTAAAATCTGCAATAACCTTTGCTTAGCTATTCAAATGGTTGGATTCAGCGAGAGCATGGCTTTAGGTGTTAAGCTTGGAGCAGATCCCAAGGTAGTAACAGAAGTTATGTCAACCAGTACTGGAAGATGTTACAGTGTAGATACTTATAACCCTGTTCCAGGAGTATTACCTAACACCCCAGCTAGCAGAAACTATGATAATGGATATAACAACGAATTAATGAAGAAGGACTTGGTCATAGCCAACGAATGTGCTGAATCCGTTAAATTAGATGCTGAAATTGGAAGAATGGTCCGTGACTACTATATCAAGTTAGTAGATCTTGGAAAGGAAAAGAAGGATATGGGATATGTTTACCAGTATATTTTGGGTAACAAAAAAGTCTAATTAATGGCCCTTTGAACTTATTTACTTTTAAACATAATTTCTTTAATTTAATTTTATTATTATATTATTATATTATTATACATGTATATTGTTTATTATGAAAGCAATTAGATACTTAAGTTATAGTTTAATTGTTTAATTCTTAAGTTATAAGTTATGTTATAAGTATTGAAGTTTCTTTGAGTTAAACATTTTTTATATTGTCTAGCT
>JAAEQR010000229.1 GCA_024231215.1 PVC group bacterium
AGCTGTATTTGGTGGACTTCCTTAAAGTGTATGGCATTTACCTATCAAAGCAAGGCTTTGATATTCCAGAAAATTGGCAAGAGGTATATGAGGCTTTGCAGTTGCAAGAATATAGGGTTCCAACTTTGGAATTGTCTTATTTTGGCAAAGTTGGAACCTTTATGGCATACACTCTTTCTAAAATGTGGTATCGAGCAAACTTAATCACCCCACCCTCTGAACTCATTAGGAGATTGGAGCGTGTTCTTGATCGGTACCTTTGGTTCCCTTCAGCAAGAAATCAGATTGAGAAAATATTCTTAAACTTCCTGCCAATATGGGTGGCATAGCATATCCTGACATATCTGCAAGAATTATGGCAATACAGGCTCAGACCCTGCTGCGGAGGTATAAAATAAATGAGCAAAGATGGCATTTGATTTTTGATTTTTACAGAACTAAATCTAGAGGTCTGACTAAGAGACAGTTACATCTTGCAGTCATTCCAACACTTTATAAGGAAATTTGGCATGCAGAACGGGATATTCCAATAGAAATTTTGCCAGACTGCTTTTTACTTGGCGTAATTCCTGTTATGCCAGCTGTCAAATTAAGGAATATTTATGCTATTATCATTAGTAAACAAACCAAAAGGCCATCGAGCCACTGGTCCTTTTTTTGGGATCATTTTTTTGCGCCTCAAGCAATAAATTATAAATTGTTGTGGAAGTCTCATAAGGTTCCCTTCATCGATGGCTACACTCGAAATGTTCATTACTCTGTTGTGCAGAAAAGCTTGTTCACCAGACATAGATTGGCAAAATTTGTCCCAGGGATGCGTATTTCCATAGTGAACTAATTTTTTTAGCATTGTGGGAAAAAGCTCTTCCATGTTTTTTAGCATTACTCCTCTCGATTTTTCGTATAAAAA
>JAAEQR010000230.1 GCA_024231215.1 PVC group bacterium
CGACCGGCTTTATCATAAGCAAAGTTCCGGGTTCCATCACTTAAAAGTTTATTAGTTCTGGGAAATGCAGCGCCATTTTCATAAGAAAACGCTTTTCCTTCTTTGCTTAAAATATTTCCATTATCATCATACAAGTAGCTCCAGGTTGTGGTCGTTTCATTAACATATACACATGATTCAAGCTGGGAATGATTATCGTAGTTAAATTCCATATACTCTTCATTATCATTTTTATGCTGATATTTCACATACTTTAAATTCCCAACAACATCATACCCTGTCTTATCTTCTGTGGTATTGTCCGGGTGATCTGTTCTGAATTTATAGATATTGCTGCCATCACTATTTCGGACATAGGTCCGCTCCAAAAGCCAGCCGCGATGTTCATCGTACCGGTTGGTTTCCGTGACATTATTATCAGATCCGTATATCACTTCAACAGGCCGGCTTTCTGCATCATAACTGTATTGGGCTAATTGTTCACCCTGGTATGTAATTTTGAGTTTTGGCTGATCTTCTGCTGCATTACCGTGCGATGAAAACATCCTTTTTGTATGATCTACTGAAGCTTCATTTTTTGCTTTTAACAAAAGACCATAATTTTGCTCAGGATTGTTCCGCCAAAAATCTACCAGGCTTAAAATAGAGAACAACTTTTTACCTAAATTATTATCAAATGTAGTTTCAGCATATAAATTCATAGCATCATAATCCCCCCCCGGTGAGGTCCAGCCATCACCAGCAGCTGCATATTGCCAGCAAACAACTTCAGGATCCCAATCCCGTTCCAGCTTAAAACACTCAATGTTAAACGCAGTTGTTGATGTAGGGCTTGTGCCAATATAATCTACTTCTAAATCAGCATTTAAGATGGTGGTTGACAGATTAATAGAGCTAAGATCAAATTTCATAATTGAATGTGCATAACCGGTAGTAGCGCTGTTGCCAACATTTAAAGTGGAATTCACATAATGTACTTCTTTTAAATTTGTTGTCGAAAAAAGTGAATAATCGGAACAAGTATACAGCGTGGCTATCGCCGGGTCTACTACAATGGTTCCCCGGGGTTGTTGATAGAGCCATTTTAAGCTCACCCCGGTAACTAAATAATTTTTACCATCCACATGATAAAATTCCCGCCACATCGTCTGAACAGTAATATTCGAAGCATCGGTTAGATCATTTCCATAATCCCAAAAAGCAATATCTTCCGGGATGAAAAATTTATTTTTATTTTTAACCGATTTAAAGTGCATTTTTCCATTGCCGGAATAAGTAAGCTTTAAGCGCTCACCATCTTTGGAAGATACTTTATTATTTTCAACAAATGCTTCCAGCGAATCCGGCAGATCAAGCTGGTACACCATCACTAAATTCAGACCTCAACGGCGTCAAAGTTAATTCGCAACTAATATTGATGTAAAATTCGGAACAGTCAAAACATAACTTATTGTTTTTATTAATGTGATATATAAGAAATGAAAAAATATCCGAAAAACAATTATATATTTAGTTGTGAATTTGAAATTTAGTCCTATACTGTTTTTATTGAAATTAACATTATAGCCGTTGAGGTCTGAAATTAGTGGTATTAGAGTTAAAGCCATAATCTTTCGGATCAGGCAATTGATCGCGGGCTGTTTGACTTAAGTAAAAATTTTGTTTTAATTTGGTAGTTCCATACTCATACTTTAAATCAATGAAGGGAAACACACCGGGGTAACTTATGGTATTATGATCTACCTGGCCCGCTGTTGACTGTACCTGATGCAACTATTAATAAAAGATGATACACAAATTGCCAAAGCTCATAATGAATATAAAAATTTCACACAAGATAAAAATCTACGTGAATTATATGAATCCAGGGTAAGATGGAAAATGGATCATGATACTGACATTGCTATAGCTGCGCAAGAAGGGGAAAAAAGAGGGGAAATAAGAGGGGAAATAAGAGGGGAAAAAAGAGGGGAAAAAAGAGGGGAATTAAAAAACCAACAAAATGTATTGATAAAACTAATCGAGAAAAAATTTGGAATTAATGAAAATGAGACAAAAATAATTCGAACTATTGAAGATTTAACAATACTGGATAAGGCGCTTGAATACATACTTTTTGCTGATGAAAAAGAAGAAGTTTTGAAGTATTTAAAATAACCAACGTAGTTAAATA
>JAAEQR010000231.1 GCA_024231215.1 PVC group bacterium
GTAGAGTTATTCGTTTATTTTATTCATAACCGTATTATTGATCACGAAACTTTTTGTGCAAAATATAGAAACGATCCTAGCATTTTGTGGAGTTTAGCCAGAATCGCTTCAAAATTTAATATCGAGGAGATGAGTGAATACGTCGAATTTCTTTTACTGGAACTATTGGTTAGCAATAGCCACGGAATCAGTTCAAACTTTTTATACAGCAGCAAACACCCCTATAATCTCCTGTGCGATTTTTACTTGTCAAATATTTTTGAATTCAAAACGCTCTCCAAGCAATTGGTTCCTTGCGTCATTCATTTTATTGCTCGAGATAGGAGAATTCTTGAAAGCGATTCTGTGCTGAAAACTTATGCATCCGATCCTAAATTCCAAGAGTTCTTCAGTCTACTGAACGATTCTCACCTCTGTTTTACAGCCGCTTCTATGATGTACGAAACTGACTATTATTATGAATATTATGATGAGTTTGCTCTTGAGTAAGGTTTACTGAGTGTTTTTATGTACAGAGAATAAAAAAGAGGTGATCGACGATCACACGTCCATCTCCAACACCCGCACCTAAAACAAAGAATGAAAAAGCAGAATTATTTCTTTTTCCAACCCTGAATGTGCCGCCTACATCTTGTGCGATCTCGTCTGTGTCGTAATAAATATGATAA
>JAAEQR010000232.1 GCA_024231215.1 PVC group bacterium
TAACATATTCGGTAAGTAATCATTTTGTCTAGTAGTAATGCAGTCATTAGGTAGAGATTGTCAGAAATCGATTGATAAATTATCGATTTATCATTTATGCAATTGCAACGAAATTTAATACATGATTGGGATTCTCAACAAAGTATCCGATGGGACATTGATTGATGCTTCTTACAAAATGAATAATTTTTGTTTGGCTGCCAGTTGGCAGTTTTTTATGCTTTGAATAGAAGTCCGGTTTCAATTCGAGTCCAGACTGCTATTTTTTCAAAGGGCCTGCAGACCAGGTGTCAATTCGAGGCAGGCTTCTAATCGAGGCCAGGCTTTTATTCAAAGAAATACGGTATAGATTATTCAGGAATATCTATATGGCCATCTATTCTTCATCGCTACTACTGTTACTTAGATTTAATAGGTCTCTTGCTTCCTTGTAGGTTAAATTTTGAAAAGTGAGTATGCATCTGTTTTTTCCCTTTTCAACATCGGTAAAAGTTATTCGAGTTATATAACCATACGTACCCAAGCTTTGCTTTGCGAAAATGTTTGTAGTCTATCCTATATATTAAATTTTAATGTTAAACAGGTTTGACTTGTTAGTGCTTACACTGCA
>JAAEQR010000233.1 GCA_024231215.1 PVC group bacterium
ATAAATGTCACTATTAACGAGCAAAATAGTAGTAACTTTGGTAGGTAATTCATGTTATTCCTTTTAAAAACAGTAAATTTGATAACGTTGTTTTTGTCATCCTCGCGAAGGCGGGGATCCACTCTTTATGCTGTGTTCTGGATTGCAGGCTACTGCGCTACGCTCCGTGGTCCCGCCTTTGCGGGAATGTACAAAATTTATAATAGTTAATCCCAAAGGGTTTCACTACTAAATCGTAAAAGCAGTATAACATTGTGTAACAGCAGAACATATCATCTGCTTAAAGCTGAGTTGATTTGTGGGGAAATGATATTACACCACAAATCCTACGAAACTTATGCCTCCTGTATAACACACTGTTTAATAATCCTTATGCTTAACGGGGTGTCGCTAAATTAAAATCGCTGCAAGTCTCTCATTAGTCAACACATTCATTTATTTTTCATTTATTTGTTTGAATTTAGTCTTACGCCTTCCATTTTTCTTTGTTCACCTTCTTTTGCACTGGAAGAATCTTGTTTAAAATTAATTGCCGATACAAACACCTCCATTTTACTTGATTTTTTACGTAGTCCAGGCTATACCACCCTGTATCGTTTCAGAAAAGATCCTTCGTATATTCCACACTATATCATGTATCTTTGACTCTATTGACACTTTTCTTAAACCCCGTAAGTAATAATGGGTAAATCTTCCATTATATTTTAAATCACCTTGATACGTCTCTGCTACATGTGAACGTTTCTTGTATAATGCCTGCCCCTCATCACTTAAATATTTTTCAAGAGATCGTTTTTGTGAAGCGATACGTGGGTCAATTTTAACGGTACGATATCCGTCTTTACTTTTG
>JAAEQR010000234.1 GCA_024231215.1 PVC group bacterium
ATCGAATAACATGTCCAAAATTAAAATCAATCATTTTTAATCCCCAAAATTAGCGTCATCGAATAACGCGTCCAAAATTAAAATCAATCATTTTTTACCAAGTTAATTCACATGCTCCGTACCCACCCCATTAAGCTCTAAATGCTAAACATAACCATAGGTACCGGTTCGAT
This sequence comes from PVC group bacterium, assembly GCA_024231215.1. Lineage (GTDB taxonomy): Bacteria > Omnitrophota > Gorgyraeia > B26-G9 > B26-G9 > JAAEQR01. The sequence goes on from JAAEQR010000234.1 coordinate 174, forward strand.
GTGAGTTATCTACGCTTTGCTGAAGTCTATGTATGAAACAGGGGTCAAATTATGTTTTTAAATTTTTTTCTTTCCCAGACCATCATAAATGCTTCAGCAGGAAGCGGCGGGAATAATGAGGGTATCGGCACAGGTAGTTTAATTTTGAAGCTTGCAAAATTGCTACCTATGGTTGCCGACGAGTATATAGGGCTGGCAATATACTTTTCTTAGTTGGCAGCCATAGGTACCCCATTCGATGTGAGTTATCTACGCTTTGCCAAAGTCTAATGTATGAAATGGGGTCAAAATATGTTTTAACCCACCAAACACGGTCAAGAGTAAACCAAAGTACAGTTAATGGAATGGGGTCAAAATATGTTTTAAAATTTTTTCCTTCCCAGACCATCATAAACGCGTCAGCAAGAAGCGGCGGAAATAATGAGGGTATCAGCATGAGGAGTTTAATTTTGAAGTTTGCAAAATTGGTACCTATGATTGCTGATGAGTATATAGGGTTGGGAGGTATTCTTTCCTAGTTGACAGCTATAGGTACCCATTCAATGTGAGTTATCTATGCTTTGCTGAAGTCTATGTATGGAATGGGGTCAAGTGAGTTATCTATGCTTTTGCCGAAATCTATGTATGGAACGGAGTTGAATTATGTTTTAAATTTTTTAGTACCCTATTTTCAAATTATTAGAAAAATAGCATAACATACTCGGATCGTCCTCTGATTGACACCATTGAGTATATGAGGCTAGCAGTATTCTTTTTTAGTTTGACAGCCATAGGTATGTATGAAACAGTCAATTATGTTTTTTAAATTTTTTCTTTCCCAGATCATCATAAATGCTTCAGAAGGAAGTGGTGAGAATAATGAGGGTATCGGCATGGGTAGTTTAATTTTGAAGTTTGCAAAATTGGTACCTATAGTTGCCATTGAGTAAGTGGGGCTAGCAGTATTCATTCCTAGTTAACCCATTCGATGTGAGTTATCTACGCTTTTACCGAAGTCTATGTATGGAACGGAGTTGAATTATGTTTTAATTTTTTCTTTCCCAAACCATCATAAAGGAAGCGGCAGGAATAATGAGAGTATTGGCATGGGTAGTTTAATTTTGAAGCTTTCAAAATTACTACCTATGGTTGCCGACGAGTATATGGGGCTGGCAACCGCAAAACGTACTACCGTTGCACTGGGTAAATATACCGAATATGCATTGCTAGCCTAGCATTTTACAGCGTGCAGATGTGACCTAGTAAACATCGTGTCAATCGCTGAATTTGAAAAAATCTTTGATGTCCCTATTATGGCATACGAAAACGATAAGAATACACACGGTGAACATACACAAAAATCGATAAGAATGCTCTTTGGCAATGCCTGCTACCCACCCAGTTGGGACTGAGCTCGGTGAACACGCACAAAAATCGATGAGAATGAACTATGGCAATGCTCCACACCTATCTCCGGGGGGCATTTA
>JAAEQR010000235.1 GCA_024231215.1 PVC group bacterium
AAAGTTAATAAACCTAAGCAAAAAAAAGGCGACGTAGTTTTTACCCGCAACCGTTTTTTTCCTCATACTAACTTTCATTATGTTGAGGAAATGCATCAATCTGAAATACCGCTGCATACTCATGATTTCGGTGAACTTGTTTTTATTCTTGGCGGTAAAGGCGTTCATGTTGCAGATGGCGAGCGATATGATCTTCAATGCGGTGATGTCTTTGTTGTTGATGATGAAAGCAAACATGGCTTCATCAAAACAGAAGATCTGCATCTTATTAATATTCTTTTTTGCCATAAACGTTATAACGAAATAAAAAAAGAGTTTAAAGATTTGCCGGGCTTTAATGTTTTGTTTGTTTTGGAACCTCACCAGCGTAAAAATCACAATTTTAAATCACAACTGCGCCTTAATGATGAGCAGTTGGAAAAAATTATTCCTTTGCTTAAAATGTTCACTGAAGAAGCTCATTTAGCTCTTGCGTGTAACAATACCGCCCTTGAAAGTTTTTTTAAAATTATTGTTATTCAAACATGCCGGTTTTTCTCAGAAAATAAAACTAAAAAAGCCAATAAACTTTTTAAAATCGAAACTGCTCTTAATTATATTTGCGAATTCAAATCTGAAGTGCAACTCCAGTCAATTTTTTCATAACGTTGTAAGGTGTCTGATATCCTAATGTTTTTCTTGGCCTTGTGTTGAGAAGTTTCTCAACATGTTTTAGGTACTTATTTGAAATTGTACCAAAATCAATGCCTTTGGGCAAGTATTGTCGCAATAATCCATTTGTGTTTTCATTAGTTCCGCGCTGCCAGGCGTGATATGGTTTTGCAAAATATACCATGCACTCCATCTTTCTTTCAAACTGTTCATGTGCGGCAAACTCTTTACCACGATCAAAAGTAAAAGTATGGCGATGCAAGTCGCCGTGCCGGTTAAAGGCTTTAGCAGTTCGATTATTAAAGGTTGCTGCTGCTTTTGTGGGTAACTTGGCTAATACAACATATTTGCTCTTGCGACATACATGAGTCGCAACATAACCGGTTCCTTTAGCTCCTTCGATTGTATCGCTTTCCCAATCGCCGCCCCGGGTTCGTGTGTCAACAATGTCAGGACGTTGTTCTATGTCTTTTGCATTTTTTATTTGGCCTCGCTTCGATGTTCCGCTGCCATAGCGTTTGCGACGTTTACGTGATGATTGCCGTAATTCTTTATACCACTCACCACCGGAAGCTTTGTCCAGTCTGATCCACGCATATATCGTCTCATGAGTTATACGCAACGTATTGTCGTTTGGAGACTTTTTACTAATACTATTGGCAATTTGTTCCGGCGACCATTGTAGTGCCAGCTTGCTTTTTACATAGTTTTTTATTCCCGGTACCGTCATCTTATAAGGTTGTTTAGATTCCCGGCGACGCTTGTCCGATTTACGCTGGGCTTTAGTTATCCTATAACCCGTTTTTCCACTATTTCTTTTAATTTCGCGACTGACAGTGCTTTTACTTCGACATAATTCTCGTGCTATTTCATTTTGCTTTTTTCCTGTTGCCAGTAAAAGGGCTATTTTTTCTCGTTCATTTATGCTAATATGTATATACCGCATTGTAAGCTCCGTGTTTGATGTTATTGCTTTGAAAAACAATTATTATATCAAACACGTCTTACAATGCATAACATTTACTACTGGAGTTGCGCTTCAGATTTGAATTCGCATGAATAATAAAAAATTAAAATTTTTGATTTTCTTTCTGTTTGGCTTTTCAAATTTTATCAAAGCTGTACCGGACGGAATACCTGATTCCCTTGACCGCGGCCATCGCCTGATTTTGAAACACGGTTTTCAGATACAGGCACTTACTTTTCCGGAGCGGTATCCGGCAGGAGAGTCCTGGAGCGCAAGCAGATGGGCAGAATCTCATTTTGATACACCTAACCTTCATGAAGGGCCTGTCCCGCAGAT
>JAAEQR010000236.1 GCA_024231215.1 PVC group bacterium
TATTTGATATTGTTCAGTATTCTCTACTGTTTGTGCTCTTGTTGTGTAGTGGAAGTGATTTAGTGTGGGTATACTGTAGTCTGGGCGCGGTGAAGCTAATCGACTAATGGAGGCCGTCATCTGAAGGAGAGGTCGACCCTGCCTAGAGAGAGGTCGACCCTTCCTAGATAGGAGGACGTCTCCCTTAGGCACCGTGGTCGGATGCATTAATTGATTAGTTAGTGACGTTGTTTGTCGGCTAGTATAAAAGCTGGTTTCCAATCAATCTTGGATTCCTCCCGATGTTGGCTCTGAGGCTAGGTAGTTATTAGTCGCTCCATTGCTTTATTGTTGAATAAACCGGTGTTTTACTGTCTTGAGGGTTATTATCTAAAGAACTTTGAGACTGATTGAGCCTATCTGATATTAGCTTTAGCTAACTGAATAGTTCTTGTAACCACTAGGCAAAATCAAGTAAATAGGCAAAAAGTTATTGGTTACATTTTGGTGGCCCTCAAAAACGAACAAAGCGACTAATATCACTTTTGCAAAGTGACTACCTGGCTTCTAGCCGTCCTCTTTGGAGGTTCCCCTGTCCACTCTTCTTCCACCCACCATCTTGCACCAGAATTTCGTTGACAAAATCGAATATTCGATAACAATTTCGTTCGGAAAAGCAACTACTTGATCAACAGCTTGCAATTTCGTTCGGAAAACTTGCCTACTTGACCCCCTCACCAACGAAATTCTCTGCAAATGCTTCATTTGGTACTTCACAAGACTGGATTAACCTGGACAGGTACCTTTTAATTTTTTTTTAAACAGATCAGGCGTATTCAAAATTACTAATATTCAATTATTCTGGTACGGACCTAAACCGCCTATTGCTGAGGCATTATTTCATTCTACTTTACAGTATTTATATCTTGACACTTGCCATAAATGCCCTAACACTGCAAGCTTTTACATGCTGCTCCGTACCATGCTTTTTCTTGCTAATTTTGCTGAATAATTTACTATTATGCCTGATCTTTATACTATGCATGTTACTTCTATAGCTGCACATATTCTTGCACAATTTATTGGAACTGTTCAAACTGTACAATCTAATGATGAAACGTTTCCACATTTACTTCTTTAATCTAACAATCGTGCTATTTCCATTTTTTCATTGAAATTACAGATCCAAGAAGCCACTTTCTCATTATTCCTTCCCGAGAAGAAGAAAAAAAAGGAGAAATAAAAGGAAACAGGCTAGCCTTTAGTATTGAAAAGAAAAGTGCACAAATTATTCAATTGCGCGCAGAATTTAAAGCTGAAACTGAATGCTCTGAAGGATAAAAATCCCTTCTCCAGGCCTGGATTATAGAGCATCGGGGTCGCTCCCCTTTGTCCAATTCTCAGCTTGAAATTAAGCCAGCAAATCAGATGAAATCATGAGCTCAAGTTTAAATTAAATTTTGTGAATTTTGAAAGAATTTTGGAAAATTTTGAAAGAATTTTGGAAACAGATTTTGGAACAAATTTGGAAACAGATATCAAGTTTTATAGTGAATTGAATTTCCAAACGAATTTTGAATCGAATTGAATTGAATTGAAATGAATTTCGAATCTAAGAGGCAAATTGAACTGAAAATTGAAGTGGCATAAAAATTGCAGTACAAACACGAAATAAATTGACAAAAGTGGCATAAAGTGGCATAAAGTGCAAAAAAGTGGCACAAAAATTTAAAATGAAGTGGAAAATTGAAAAAATTGGAATCACACAAAAAGTGAAGCACGAAAAAGAAATAAACTGACAAAAATGGGCCCACAATTTTGATTCTGAAGTTCTGATTTTGAATTGTCAGTTTTACAGTTCCAGTTTACAGTCTCATTCATTACAGTTGCATGCACAGTTGAGTACATTAACACTGGGTATTTTTCTGTCTGCCTGTGTGTCATTACATTGCATTTACAATTGAGTACATAGACACTGGATCTTTTTCTGTCTGCCTGTGTGTTATTCCATTGGATGAACGGGGAACCCCAGCCTAACCCACATAAGAAAATATTTGCAACAGGCACATCTCAAAGACGTGAACAATAATTACAACGTGTAGCACGATTAGAAGAGTTATGAGCGGAACAAAACATATAGACCGTTTTGAACAAACTGAAGAAGAAATCAAATTACTAATACAAGAAAATAATAGACACAACAACAACTCTGCAACAATGGACAATCAAGATGGTGACAACGATCCAGAGGCAGCAGCACAAGTCCACGAACTTCGATTTCCATTACAGCGAGACCCGAAACCTCCTGTAGACAATGAGCAACAGCTCAACCCTCAACCCCAATCTCCACCTCCCGATCCTGAACTTTTGGAAGCTCCTGTTCATGTTCAACTTCATCCATTACCTAATGAGCCAGAAAATTTGGACAACTTAGTTGATTATCCTCCAATTGAAGCAGCGGAAATCAATATTTTATGCATAGAGCCAAAACTCCCTGAGCTACCACTAGGACAACTACAAGACGAAGGTGAAGAAGCAATAGTTGGTGCCGAACAAGAAAACGAAAGTATAGAAGCCGAAGTAGAACAAAATGTGAACAAAAACTTAGAAATAGAAGCAGAATTAAATGCAAACGAAAACATAGAACCAGAATTAAAGGAAAACACAGATGCAAATGCTATGGCAGGTGATGGAAATGCACAAGAGGACATGCAACATGCAATTAAAACATTACAACACGAACTAAAGCACATGCAAGACGGAGACAGAGATCGCCAAACAGGATCAGATACACCTCTTTTCCATGGCCGTTCCAACGAAGACTTCCAGACAGTTCAAGAAGCATACAATATAGCTAGACAGTTCGAAACTAATAGGTTCCTATTGCATGCAGCAACTCCAGCTCCAGTATCAGCAAATCAGACTACGGAGACTGTACCAAAGCTCTTGTATCACAGCCAAAACCAAAGTCAA
>JAAEQR010000237.1 GCA_024231215.1 PVC group bacterium
AAATCGAAGCATAAAACTTCGATTTTTTTATTTTATTTTTAAAACATAAAAAAAGGAGGATGATATTATGTATAAAAGAGCACAAGCAGCCATGGAATTCTTAATGACCTATGGTTGGGCAATTCTAGTCGTACTAGTCGTTATCGGAGCACTAGCTTATTTCGGAGTATTAAGTCCGCAAAACCTTCTACCAGAAAAATGTGAACTGCAGATGGGACTAAACTGTAAGGATTATATTATATCCCAAGGCGGTGCAGCTAGTGATGGTACTATAACAGTAAACCTTGAAAACGGAATGGGACAAGGAATACTAATAACCGCAATGACTGCAACAGGAAAAGGAGACATGGCAGGAGTAATATGTGATGAGGACTATTGTGACAATGATGGTTCCTGTATTGATGCAGGTGATCCATGGGCATGGATTCCAGGAAAAGAAGGAATACATATGAACAGCGGAGAAGACAGCGACTCAGCAATTTTAGCTCAGACAGGTGCTGCAGGCAGTATAGTATTAGACTGCGATATTGCAGGTTTAGGTACTGTTGGCTTGGATCAGTCGTGGGTAAACATTGGCAAGAAAAAGTTCGACATTGAACTTTCCTGGTATGCAGACGACTCAACACCTTCATACACACACACCATGAAAGGATCACTAATGGCAGAAATCGAAGCATAAAACTTCGATTTTTTTATTTTATTTTTAAAACATAAAAAAAGGAGGATGATATTATGTATAAAAGAGCACAAGCAGCCATGGAATTCTT
>JAAEQR010000238.1 GCA_024231215.1 PVC group bacterium
AAGAAGCAAGAAAATGTTTGGGGCAGATTGAGTTGAAATAAAAAGGCACACTCACTAAAATCTTGTTTAAGCAATTATAAGCAAGAAAAGGAGCGTGCCTTATGGGAATTGTATTAAAAGAAGAGTTGCATGTAAATATTTTGTCAACAGATATATGCAGCATCGAGAAAGAGATTCAGGTCAGCCTTAGAAAACTTGGGAAGCGATTATTAGGACAGGTATTATCGGTTCTTGAGGAGAAAGAGATAAAAAAGAACATTAGATGTACTTGTGGTAAAAACAAATGGAGAAATAGAGGAAGAGTTGCAAGAAGTCTAAGAAGCGTAATAGGAGCAGTAAAATATAAGCGTATCCGATTGAAATGCAAGTTTTGCGGTAAAGAAAAATATCCATTGGATGAAAAGTTAGAATTAAGTAGTTATTCAAACATGACATTGGGTTTAATAGAGCAGTCTTTGTATTTAGCTACAGATACCGCCTATGACAAGGCATCTGACAATCTTGAGAAAATAGCAGGGATAAAGATAAGCGGCCGTCAGATCCAGAACATTGCAAAAGAAGAAGGCAAGCGGATATTATCTCAAGTTGAGGAAGAACGCAAGGATATCTTTGAAAAAACGGTTGTTCCGGATAGTCAGGAAAGCCGTGAGCGGGTGTTTGTACAAGTAGACGGTACATTTGTAAAGAATCGAGATAAAAAGAAGACCCGGAGTATGGAATGTAAGGTTGGGATAATATACTCAAAAATAGAGCAGGTCTCGAAGAACCGGAAGAAAATATTAGACAAACGGACATATGCTACTACACATGGAAGCCAACGTTTTAGAGAAGAATTTATAGCAGAGTGTAACCGCTGGGGAGTATGGGATGCTAAGGAAATATTATTTCTAGGAGACGGAGCAAGTTGGATAAAGAGAATATGCTCTGAGGATTTTCCTGACGCAGTATATTTATTGGATTTTTGGCATTTAGCGGAACGCATAAAAAGATCTCTGGGGGAAGATCATAAAAGAGCGTCAGAAAACTGGATAGAAGATATACGGAACAATTATGACGTTAAATTGCTGCTTTCCAGGATAAATGCGCTATATACGAGGATAAGAGACCCGGATATACAGGAAAAACTTAGAGATTTATATGGATATGTTAAGTCAAATGAAGAGGGAATAACTAACTGGGGAAAAGTAAATATTCTTGGAGCAAGCGGAGCAATAGAGAAAACGGTAGATGTGGCAGTAGCTAGAAGATTTAAGAGACGAGGTATGAGTTGGCTAAACAAGGGTTTAGCCAGCCTTTTGGCATTAAGAGTTTTAAAACTAAACGGAGAATGGGATAATTACTGGAGATTACGTGGTGTGCCTGTATGAAGTGCCCCAAACATTTTCTTACTTCGTATTTCATCTGACATGTTGACTTGCATTATAATTTATGGTAACTTAATTGAATTATAATCTAATAAAATATTATTTAAAAGAAAGGGGCTAAATATTATGGCTGTAAGTTACAAAGATCTGGGGTTGGTGAACACTAAAGAGGGTTTTAAAAAGGCAATGGCAGGCGGATATGCAATACCGGCATACAATTTTAATAATATGGAGCAATTACAGGCTATTATTCAGGCATGTGTAGAGACTAAATCACCTGTTATTCTTCAGGTTTCATCGGGAGCCAGAAAATATGCTAATCAGACATTGCTCAGGTATATGGCTGAAGGAGCAGTTGAGTATGCTAAAGAGTTGGGCGAAAATATTCCTATTACGCTTCATCTGGATCATGGCGATACATTTGAACTTTGTAAAAGTTGTATAGATTTGGGTTTTTCTTCGGTAATGATTGATGGTTCTCATCATTCTTATGAAAAAAATATTGAGCTTACAAAGCAGGTTGTAGAGTATGCTCATCAATATGATGTTTCTGTTGAAGGTGAACTTGGTGTTTTAGCGGGAATAGAAGATGATGTTGTAGCTGAGGAAACGACATATACAAAACCGGAAGAGGTTATAGATTTTGTTAAAAAGACAAATGTTGATTCACTTGCTATATCTATAGGAACATCTCACGGGGCAAATAAATTTAAACCGGAACAGTGTACGAAAAATGAAGATGGGGTATATATCCCCCCGGAATTACGTTTTGATATACTTGAAGAAGTTGAAACGCAATTGCCCGGGTTTCCTATAGTTCTTCACGGTTCTTCATCCGTACCGCAGGACATAGTAGATGTAATAAATGCAAATGGTGGGGCATTGAAGGATGCAGTAGGCATACCGGAAGAACAGTTAAGAAGGGCAGCAAAGTCGGCAGTATGTAAAATAAATATTGATTCGGATGGCCGCCTTGCTATGACAGCTGCAGTAAGAAAAGTTTTTGTTGATAGTCCGAAAGAATTTG
>JAAEQR010000239.1 GCA_024231215.1 PVC group bacterium
CCGCGAACAGTAATGTATTTTGTCCAAAGTTCAATAGAAAATTACCAATAAATAACTTACCCAATATCGTAATGTAGGATGAAATCTCTTATCAAAGCCAAATGCGCTAACTTACTCACGTTCATTCCACCCGGTTAAAAACATTTTTGCCCTATCTGATCCACAACGATTTTTTTGGCACGGAAATTGCTTTATTTAGTTAGTATCTGTTGAATTTCTCTTTCAGCGCATTTTATCTCACTTGATAATATCTCACATGGTGTTTTCAAACTTGCGAAATAAGAGCGTTAAAAGAGGTTTTCCGGGGCCTGAACAAAAAAGTCAGCTAAATATGCCTGTTCTTAGAGACACCTCTCCTCCATTCTGAATACCGGTATTCAGAACCGCAGAGAGAAAGTCTTTCGAAAATCTTACAAGTCAGGCCAACCCGAGCTTTGATAGTTCTTTTTCCTTTATTTTTTCCTCATAATAAAGCTGAAGAAATTTCTTCAGATTGTAAGCGGTCTGACACAGAAGGGACCACATCCTGTGTCCTTTCAGTGTATGCCAAAGACTTTTACCGAAGCCCCGGAGATTTTTGGCTACGGCGATAAAACCCTCCGTGGCCGAACGGGCTTTGCGGCAGAAATCACGTTTCTCTTCCCCAAGCACGTCTGTACTGCGTCCTAAAAAGACATGGCTGACCTCTCCGGGCGTTTTTTTAAAATTACTCCGGCTTCGTGAGCCGAGGTCGGTGACTGCCGTATCAGGACATCCTTTCGTCCGGTTTATATACAAGTTGAGTGTGTCGAAGTAAAGTGTTTTGTCGTTGGGATTACCGATAAAATTCTCAGCGGTGATCATAAAACCCTGCCGGTTAAAGCTCATCTGAATCGTTGTTCCGAACTCACAGTCGGGATGACTCTTTCCTCTCTTAATCGGGCGGGCGTCGGGGTCGTCGAGCGAGACAATGCGGTCTTTTATGTGTGTTTCCCCGGCAAGTTTTTGCAAGGTCTGCACTTTCAGCAGATTCAGAAGTTTCAACAGTTTTACTGCTTTGTTTTTTCGCTTCCCCGGGCTTCTGAGCGAGTCTGCCTTTGCTTGAAAAATTTTCAAAGCCGGGATAAATATCTCGTTAAACCTGATCAGCCATGCCGCCCGACTCCCTTTTCTGTCCAAGCCGAATTCCCGCCACATCTCTCTGAGCAGCTTGTCATCCCACCAAAGCGGAATGTTATGAAATTTTGCAAAACTCCTCATTTTTTTAAAAGCCTTGCAAATTAGCTGAACATCATTGGGATAAATGATGTCGCTTGCCAAAACAGTGGAATCGATCAGCGCATCTTCACCTCGTAGCACCCCGGCACGACGAAGCACTTCGAAAACCTCTTTTTCTATAATTTCAATACCTTTATCGCCTATCCGTTTCCTGAAAACGCATATGGAAGAGTAATTCAGAAAAGTTTGCAATTTTTCGTCCGGAACATTGCAAAAATACTGAATATACCGGTTCTCCTTAATCTGTTTCACAATATTCCGGTCACTCAACTTATAAAATCGGGAGGTTATCAGGATGGCCGTCATCATCCGAAGAGACTTTCCCACCGCCCCCTGAGTCTTATTGTAAAACTGCGTCAGGCGTCTGACAATTTTTTCCCACGGAATTATCTGACGCAGGACAACAAGTTCATGATTTCGGTCAGTTATATTTACTCCGACCCATTCGGGTGTGACTGCTTCTTCAAAAGTTGCTCTGACCATCGGATTGCCCCCTTTTTTCTGAATGAACGAGACAGCCTGAAAACGGCTGAAAAGCCCCCTGAATTTAAAATTTAAAAATGCCATACAAATCTATTGAAAGCAACCCGAAAATCCGGTAAAAGGGAAATTCAACAGATACTAACTAGCTGCAAATACGATACTTTTTAAGATAGTGCTTGCCAAGACATGTTCAAATATGCTAAAATATTATGAACAATAACTATGTTTATAGCAAAGGATATATAAAAATGAAAGCACTTTCAGTAGAACAGAGCATTTTAGACGGTGAAAAAGAATTAAAAGAACTTTTTAAATATGTGGAAACTGATACGAAAGGGTTAAAAGCCTATGATATGGAAAAAGAGATTTTTGCAAGAATTATGCGGATAGGATCAGCAGCAATGAAGTGCTATTTTGCAGAAAAAGGAACTGGTGATATAGGTGCGGAATCACCTTTAGATAATGGTGCTATATTGAAAAAAGTAAGCACGTTGCGGGGCCATGATTATTTTTCTGTTTTTGGTGAAATTAAAGTTCCGCGAACATATTATCATGGTGAAGGCTTGCCCGGGGTTATGCCTTCAGATGCATCAGCGGATCTTCCCGCACGTTGCTATTCCTATCTTTTGCAGGAATGGATGGATACGTTGAGTATCCGTGATAGTTTTAAAGAATCGGAAATAACCTTGGCGAAACTATTGGGATTGAAAGTGAGTTCAAGTCGTTTAGAAGTTGTAAATCGTGATACAGGGAAGCA
>JAAEQR010000240.1 GCA_024231215.1 PVC group bacterium
GCGTGAAATGCTCCACGCCCAAGTTTCCAACTGTCCGCTCTGGGCGTTCTCTACGCCAATTCATTCGGTCTGATACCTCGTACACGATTTGTTGTAAATTAATTCGCCTCATCTTGTTTTCGTGTACATGATTCGTTTTCTCCATGGTGCATCGTTTTGCTCCGTTTTTAAAATCGTCTTGTTCCATTGTGTTTATTCTGTCTCGTTGTTTGTGAACTGAATATACCGCGTTGTCAAATAAATCAGTCGATTTTAAAACTTTGTTGTCATAAATCGATTATTTGTCCAAGGAATAAACCCTGTTAAATTTGGAAGCAATCTAAACACACCTTGTGGGGTGAAAATCAAAAGAGATACACAATAAAACGATGTATCATTTTAACCTGGAAATGTTTATATCTAGCTTTGGAATATGTTCCAATATTTACTATGCACATAAATTGCTACTTTTCATGTGATCTGTAAATTTTGATCTAATCAATCCTGTATAGAAAATGTCTGCTGATGTGTGCCAAATAAGCGATCAAAATTTAGTCAAAAATTTAAATTTCTCTGCAAGAGTCAAGTTGTCTTACTTATATGTTTCATTATATGTATTGCTTTTACAGGATCAACTTAGCCAAGACACCCCAAGGA
>JAAEQR010000241.1 GCA_024231215.1 PVC group bacterium
CTCCGCCTAGAGAAGGGAACAAGGACACTTTTCATAGCCATTTTCAAATGTTCCCAGCCCTCTAAAAAGGCCTCACCACTTTTTTCATGAAGAAGAGAGTGGGAAATAAGAAGCCCTATTTCCTGCCTAATTTCTTCATCACTTAGAATTGAAGTGTTTAGTTTCCAGTATGAAGGTCCCCTTGGTTCAAGCAGGGGGTCTAATATAAAAGAAACGACTACCATTTTATGATCGCTAATGGCAACTGACTGAAAATTTGATTGTAAAAAACAATCAATTATTAAAGGGTTGCCATAAATGCGGTCAATTCTAGATTGAGTTTTATACTGTTTGGAGTAATGACTAAAATCCGCCCCCAGCGGATTTTGCTCCCTATAAATATCCTTAATGCCTAATAAATTCCTGGTAGTAATAAACTGGGCCAGCCCAGATTCATATCTCCCTGCAATTGGCGCAGACCTATCCTTTAGTGGGTCCTCCACGAAATTAAAATCCCCCAAACAGAGGGCGAGGTCCGTATTTGCATGATTCTGCTCGATTAGTTCATTTAACTCATTGAAAAAAGATGGCCGCGCCCCAGCGTTAGCTGGGGCATAAAGGCCCACTACCAAAACCGAAACTTGTTGGATTGAAAAACGAACTGCCAGAGCTCGTCCGGCAATTTCGAA
>JAAEQR010000242.1 GCA_024231215.1 PVC group bacterium
AATAATTATTTTAAAACAATAAATTTTTATCCTACATTGAACACCCAAACATTTGGGGATAATATCTATTCACCTATAAATGCTTTCAACAGTTTTTTGATTTCGCTAGCAACAAAATCTCATCGCCTCGTTTTGATAACCTCCCTAATGCTTTAACGAAAAAATTTATCCTACTTTGAACACCCAAACGTCTGAGTATCCTACATTAAGTGTTTGACTAGCCATCAGAATCTCTCTTCGTCTGACCACAAAATGGAATACTATATAAAACACTCTAAATGTTTGAAAAATTACTACATCAATAAACAAAACCCAAAAATGTCTGTGTTCTATGCATTAGCAATTTTTCGCGGTGTTGAGAAAAATAATCGTGCAATGCTAAAAGACTTTGGAGAAAAATGCTTAAAAAAATATATGAAAGAAACAAATCAAGAAAAAAAGAGTATTCAAGGGCATTGACATTCTTGATTTACCTAAATTTGAGAAAATCTTTGATGTCCCTATTATGGCATACAAAATTTTAGATCCTTTAATTGGAACCAAAAGAATGTATATTTAGAACAAGTGGTAAACTGCGTTGAATACTCCGGTCCATTAGCTATCAAATGTGTTTAGGTCTCAATCGGCTACCATTTCATTTAGTTACAGTGCAAACAACAAAGTATGTCAAGTTCGGAAAATTGATGCTACTAGACAACCGCGCTATAATGAAAATAAAAGCTTCCTACGTAAACAAAACATCTCCATTACGCATCGCTCTGTGGAATAGGGATATCATCGTTATTGATTGCGGTTCCTGGTTCCTGCTTTCACACGATCAATAATGCAGAGATGCTAATAGACAACCAATGTATAATGAAATAAGAAATTCTTCCTATGTAAACCAAACATCTCTATTACACATCACTCTAAGGAATGCAATCATTGAGTGTAATGCAGATGTGTCATACCATTCACTCCCCTCATTGATTGCGGTTGCGGGTTCCAGCATGCACGCAATGTATAACGAGGAGATGCTACTAGACAGCCGCGCTATAATGAAAATGAAAGCTTCCTA
>JAAEQR010000243.1 GCA_024231215.1 PVC group bacterium
ATTGTGCCGGTTGTTGATTATGGAATAACTGCCGAGAACGCGCGCGAAGAGTCGGATGATGAACTTGTAACACTAACCGAAAATATCGAGACTTTGTTTTCCAATAATATAAATTTATCCAATACGGTTCTTGACGTGTTGGTTGACGACATAAATTACGAATCGAGTTTCAATGAGGACACTTACAATTCCTCATCAAGAATAAAATTATTGATTAAAGATCGAGGTTAAATGCTAACAAACGAAGAAGTATTAAAACAATCACAAGGCGCGTTTAAGCAATGGGAAAAGACGTGGGAAAAAAATTGCAAACGAAACGCGGAGATACTAAAAGAAAAAGGCTATTCAAATTTTAGATTATTCGGTCACGGTGTCGGACGGTCTTTGATATGTATCGCCTTTGCAGATAGTCTCAAAGACAGTATCACAGATTTGAAGAAAAAGAATCCAGCCGTTGACATTGCTTGTGTTGACAAGGCCATGAGTTATCTATTAGACAATAATATTAAACCACAATTCGTATATCTGGCCGATGCTGGTATTGATTATGAAAAATGGTGTAAACCTTACTTAGAGCAGACAGAAGATATTTGTTTAATAATGAACGTGACCGCCAATCCTTTGTGGGCGGAGAATTGGAAAGGTAAAGTTTTTTATTGTGTGAATCAGGACAATATAAAATCCGAGGATATTTACGCACCGTTAAGCGGATGCAACGAGCTTGTCAAAGCATCTTCCAATGTCGGTAATACTGTTATCGTCCATTCGTCGACCTATATGCAATATGACAATTACTATCTTGTCGGATATGACTTTTGTTGGAGTTGGAAAGATAATTATTATTGCGGAACAGATTCAGATAAACGATGGTATATGAATCATAATCAATTACTTAATGGAGTTGGCGATATGGTCAGCACTTCGCAGAATCTTTTATTTTCTGTCCGGTGGTTACAGGATTTTATTAACATCGAATTAGTAAGAAAAGGAAAACTGATATTTACAACAAGCAAGAAAGGAATATTGAGTTTACCATATAGACTATTAAACCGAGTATTAGAATGCGCAACAACGCGCGAACCATCACAAAAAGAAATGGATAATATCATAAACACACGCGCGGTAGATATACACGTAAGAGACGCGGATAATTTAAACAAAGCGTTAGAAGATAAGAAAATACTCGAAGTAGTTGTAAGACATCTACCACCGGAGATAATGAGTGTTCATGCTTAGATTGATACATGGTGATTGTTTAGAAAAGATGGATAGTTTAATAAATGAAGGAATCAAAGTGGATGCTATAATAACCGATCCGCCATATGGAACAACAGCTTGCAAATGGGACAGCGTAATACCGTTTGATGAAATGTGGAAACGATTGAATAAACTAATTAAATCAAACGGTGCTATTGTGTTATTTGGTAGTGAACCTTTTAGTAGTGCTTTAAGAATGAGTAATATTAAAAATTACAAATATGATTGGGTATGGGAAAAAAACAGGGGTGGTAATTTTGCAGTATTAAAATATCAGCCAATGAAAGAGCATGAGAATATCTTGATTTTTAGTAAAAAAACTCACATGTATAAACCAATCATGCAAGAGAGAAAAGGTGGTGGTCTTTCAAGAACAAAATATAGTTATAGTAGAACTGAGAATAGTAAAAGTGAAGTAATGGGGTACACACCAAAACACGCAAAACATAATGGAAATAGTAAATTAAGATACCCCAGTAGCATTCAAAAGTTCAATACAGAGGTAGGGCTTCACCCTACACAAAAACCAGTAGCACTAATAGAATACCTAATAAAAACATACACTAACGAAAATGAAACAGTCCTTGATTTTACGATGGGAAGTGGCACGACTGGAGTAGCTTGTCAAAACCTAAAAAGAAATTTTATCGGAATAGAACTTGATGAAAATTATTTTAAAACAGCGGAGGAAAGAATAAATGTATCAGCTTAGATATATAGACCATAGACATATTAACATACCAAGACTCAAACTAATGCGCGGCGGAGTTGGATTACCGTCAGGCGATAATTTAATAAAAGTTAATGAAAGCGAAAAACGACATTTATTGAAAATGAAAAATGGACATAATCCTTGTTTTGAAGAGGTTCGAGAACGCAAACCGCGTATTAAGAACATAGACGAAACGAAGGATTTAATGGAGGAATTTGATGGCAGTCGGGAATAGTTCAACACCGTTTATCGGTTATGATAGTTATTTAGGAGTTGCCGAGGAAACAACATTTGGCACACTTGTAACAGCAACATCATTCATAGAATTTTCAAGCGAGTCTTTCAAAAGAGAACGCGAAGAAATAAAAATTGATACAGTCAATAATAGCAGAGATTATTTAAAAAGGTTGTCCGGTAACGAATCCGCCGCCGGTGGTTTTGAGTCCATGGTGAATCCAGGCGAAGACGCATTGGTTTATTTTATTAAGCAATGTATGGGCGGTTCTGTAACAAGCACAACGATAACAGCAAGCGCATACACTCATGTTATAAATGGCGGAGACATGGAGTCCAATCAAGGCTCAGGCGGTTCGGCCGATATTAAGTCTTTAACCGTACAGATACGCAAAGGCGACACTAATCAATACACGTGGCAAGGTTGCCGTGTTAATTCAATGTCGTTAAAAGGTGAGGTTGGATCTCCTTTGACATTTGGTTGTGAAGTTATGGCCAAGACAGCAACCGCAACGTCTGACAGTCTAACCGCGTCATTTAGCAATGTTGATCCGTCAAACTTTACCGGTGTAACAATCAAAACAAGTGACAGCATCGGCGGTTCTTGGACAACTGAATATTTCTCAGCCTTTGAAGTATCGTTGAATAATAACATCAGTGAACAACGAGCGTTAGGAAGTGCAAACGTCCACGCACTGCCACCAGGACGACGTGACGTATCAATTAAACTAAGTCAGCAATACGACACTACAACTAATTATACAAGGTTTGTCGAAAATACACAAACGGCAATTCAAATCATATTGGATACAGACGCGACAATAGCGGCCGGCGGTTCGAGTACTTATTCGATGAAACTTGCTTTTCCACGATGTTATTTCAACTCGAATATGCCGGAAGTCAGCTCGAACGATGTATTAACACACGAAGTCGAGCTAACAGCAATACGAGACACGACAACAGGGTATTCAATGCAAGTCACAGTCAATAATGCGACTGCAAATTATGCGGGGTAAAGATGGCAGTTTTAAATCTTGATGAGTTTAAAGATGGTGTTCACGAAGTAACAATTAAGAGTAAGGTTTATAAAATTCCTGATCAAATACCGATGGAAATATTTTTTGATTTGTCAGCGGTGCAAGAAGGAATTGACGGAATGAAAAAAGGTCTTGTCGCGTTACATGGCCTTTTTCTTATTTACCAACCTGACTTAAAGTACAAAGAGTTTTCTAATCTCTTTACGTTAGAAAGATATACAGCGGTTATGAATTTTGTAATAGCTGGCCTTGGTATCGAAGAAACTAAAAAGTTACTTGAAGAAGCCGCAGAGGAAGCGCAGACAGGAAAAAAAAAGCCAGACCAAGCAAGCTAATTAACACCGATCTGAATGTAGTTGACTTGGTCGCTGGTTTTGCGTTGTTTTATCATATACCAATCACAGAATATGATAAAATTCTAAAAATGAAACACCGAGTATTTTTAGCAATGAACGAATACAAGAACAAAATCTTATCACAAGAAGCAAAGGCATTGGAACAAGTAAAAAATGGCCGATAAAGAAAAAGTAGAAATAGTTATAAATGCGAATACCAAGAATGCCGAAAAAAACATGGGTAAACTTGGCAAGACTGCTAACGTATTAAAAAAGAACTGGCTTGCAATGGGTGTTGCTGTTACCGGTGCAACACTTGCAATTAAAAAAGGTTTCGATATTGCAAAAGAAGCCGCTGAATATAATCAATCAGTTCAAGCGATGGAAAGACAATTCGGTGTTTCTTCGGATGCTATTATATCTAAATTATCAGAGGTATCCGGTGGTACTGTTGCAAATAAAGATTTAGTTTTATCGGCAAATAGAGCAATGGCATTAGGTGTCACAAAAGATGTTAATAAAATGGCCAAGATGCTTGAATTTGCAAGAATGCGCGCGCGTGCTATGGGTATGGATACCAATCAAGCCTTTAATGACCTAGTAGTTGGAATCGGTAGGGGTTCACCTTTAATTTTGGACAATCTTGGCCTTGTTGTCAAAGGCTGGGCAGAAGAAGCAAAGGCCGCCGGTGTTGCTTATGATTCACAATTTATATTGAATAAAGTAATGGCACAGGCCGGAGATGAATTAAAGCGTGTTGGTAAATTGGTTAATACCGAGGCTGAAGATTTACAAGCACTGAATGCTAATTGGGAAAACCTGTCTATTGTTATCGGGAATATTTTATTGCCTATTTTCAGAACATTGGGCGCGGCTTTATCGAGAACTTTTAAATGGTTGGCTGAAAACATACCAAAGGCAATTGATGCAACAGTGTTTGCATGGGACGTTTTAATACAATCTTTTGCTGTTGGTATTCAATGGATAGAAACAAGAATGTCACAAGCCGCCGCATGGTTCGCACAACCATTTTTAGAAAATATCAATTTAGTGATTGCTGGTATAAACAGACTTACAGGAACGGAGATAGAAAAACTTGAACTTATTTCAGAGGCTACATTAGAACACAATGAAACTGCATTAGAACAAGAGAAAGAAAAACTCGAGGCTTTATATTTAACACAAGAAGAAAATGAATTAAAAACCGAAGAACGTATAAAGGCACATGATAAGCGGAAAAAGAAATTAGCAGATAAGTCACGAGCGGCACTTGTTAAGGCCGAATTAAAACAGTTTAACGATAAGCGAAACAAACAAATACAAGAATTAAAAAATGAGATAGAATTAACGAAACGCAAAAAGCAAATTGATACTGAAATGTTAAAATATAGAGTGCAAAACATGGGACTTGACACGGATGCTTATCAAAGCTGGTCAAGCCATATGATGGGCACTCTTGACAAGACATCCAAAAAGCAATTTAAAATTTGGAAAGCGTTTGCGATACAGTCAACAATAATTACAACCTTACAAGCCGCAATGAACGCCTATAATGCGATGGCTGGCATTCCATACGTTGGCCCTGCACTTGGAGCGGCGGCGGCGGCGGCAACCGGTATCATGGGTGCATTGCAAGTTGCCAAGATTGCAAGTACAGATTTTCAAGGCGCGGCCGAAGGTGCTTTAATTCGAGGCACTCCAGGCGCGAGTGGTTCTTTAATAAGAGCTGGTGAGCATGGCAGAGATGAAGCAATTATTCCTTTGGAAAATGACGAGGCTATGGATAAGATAGGCGGAATTGGTGATAATGTAACGGTAGTTTTTCAAGTCGAAAATATGATGGCAGATGATGAACTTCCAGAGAAATTAGTCGATCAAATAGATAAAGGTCTTTTTGAATTACGTCAAAGAGGATTATCAAGAGCATGAGCAATATAGAAATATTAGAAAAGAATTATCTTGATACAACAACCTTGATATCAGTGTCGTCCGGTACTGATTCAGCCAAGTATTTATTTAATAGAAAATCTGTTAATCAATATCAGTCAAGCGGATTTAATACGAATACATCAGCGGTCACGATCGGAGTTGAATTTTTATCAGCTAAAAACATAGACCGAATTGCAATACAAAACACCAACCTTAAAAACTTTAAAGTTTATTATAATTCAAACGCGGCAAACTTATTCTCAATAACATCGGCAGAAACTGGTACAGCATCATGGACAGGCAATTCCGACACCGCTTTATATTTAAAATTTGCAACGGTCGCGGCAACATCGGTATTTATAGTTGCAACCGGAACTATGTCAGGTGGTGATGAAAAAAAGATTGGCGGTTTGTGGATCGGTGCTAATAAGTTTACCTTTGAAAACAATCCAACCGCCAAAGGATTAAAAGCAAGATTAGACCGCAGAAAGTCAAGTCACGAAATGTCGGACGGCGGAAACGCTACTTATGTTTTCGGTGATTCTTATCGTGCGGATATAAGATTATCTTATCAGTCAGACACTATGAGAGATAATCTAAAAGATATATACGATGATAAATTAAGTTTTGTTATTGCCACTTTTCCAACCGGCACAAGTTGGGAAGGTGACGAGATATATGAGGTCAACTGGGACGGAGACTTTGACTTTAAACAACCGGCAACCGAGGACTGGGATAGTGGCGGATGGTCTGGCCGGATACGACTGAGGGAAACGCCAAAATGAGTATAGTAACTGAAATAAAAAAAAACCAAGCAGTACCATTCCGCAGACTTTACATGAAAAGGCGTGTAGGTGCTGACTACGAGGCCGATTGGACGGAGATTCATGCTAAGTATATTAAGTCGTTCGGAACTATCAATTTTTCAATTGACGATATTAAATTAAACTTCTACAACTATTCAGGCTTTACATGGAAAGGTAATAATTTTGATGGCTATTTATCAGACGTTGACGACTCCAAAAGTTATTTTTATAATGGCGCATCGGTGTATAGAACTTTGGTAAAAGTCGAGGCTGGTTACACTGCAACAGACGGAACGGAATATCCAACGAACTCAACTTTATTTGTCGGTCTTATTGGAGATAATGTAAGTTATCCAGAAAGTAATATTGTATCTTTTAAATGCGACCACCTATCTAAAATATTTCAAGATTTTAACGCGGACTATTTAGGTTTCTCTGGCAACTATACAGCATCTAAAATAGTTGAAAAAATTCGAGATTGGACAGATACAAATACAGTTGCTTATTTCCAGAAGTATATCACAACTGCCGCGTGGACGATTGACGCGACAACTAACATTTATGATATACCAACTACAACGGCATTAGAAGATTATACAGTTTGGGAATTGATGCGACTATTGGCCGAAGCCGAGGATTATTCTTTTTATGTCGGCAAAGATGGTTCTTTTAAATTTCAAGAAAAATCAGCGTTGACAACAACGTCACAATTTCATTTCTCAGGAATTAACGATTCTGATCGAAGTTACGGCCACAACGTGATGAAAAATATCAAGTGGAAAAAGAATCTAAAAAAAGTATATAACAGAATTAGAGTTAAACATTCCGAAGATGATACGTCCACAAGTTATGAAAACAAGGCCGAGAATTGGGCATGGGGAGACTCAACATCTTCTTGGCTTTACGGTGTCCGAACATACACAACAGAGAATACATTTTTAAATTCAGAAACGGCGCAATCAATAGCAACGACAATCTATACAGAATATGTAAATCCGAAAAAAGAAGTAAATCTCAATTCGAAATTCGTGCCTCAATTAAATTTGAATGATAGAGTGTCTTTAACATACAAAACTAAAATTGTTCACGGTGGCGCATTGTGGGGATACTTTATATTCGGACAGGCTTATTGGGGAACACATCAAGGACATAATATAAACTTTGAGAATGAAGAATTTAGACTAACCAAACTAACTTATAATTTAGATAAATTTTCAACAGCAGTTGAGATGAGAGAAATATGACATATAAAGTATTACAAAATAATGTGACATCATCAGCGATAGAGGCCAATGATAATTTTTATCATATCGGTCAAGGTTCGCGTTTACCTATGGGCGGAAATTCTTTGACAAGCACAGACGCGGTTTATGATCTTGGATCATCAACAATGACATGGAATAATTTATATTGTGATAATTTATATATAAGTGATTCAATTGCATCGACTAATAAAAGTCTATGGGTGCTTTTATCAGAAACACTTGCAACAGCAACAACGGCATCAATTGAAATAACCGGCCTCAACGGAGATGATAACAGTCAATATATGTTTGTTGTTAAATTGGTAGGTAATAATTTAACATCGTCTTGTCACTGTCTTATGCAGATAAACGGCGATAGCGCAACTAATTATGGGTATCAATGGATACAGGCCGAGGGAGCAGCTACGGGCGCGGAAAGAGGAACTTTAGATTTTTTTATTTTAACATATGGTACTCAAGATACCGATGGTTCACAGGTGGTGGGGTTGAGTAGAAATTTATTATATACTAAATCTGGAAATGAAAGACTTTTATTAACAGAAAATGCAAGTGGTGGGCAAGGATCATACTTAACCGGATTGAATTTACGTGGGAGCATATGGGACAATACATCCGATACAATTACAAGTTTAAAATTTATTGCTAACTCCAGTGATTTTGGAACAGGTACTAATATACAAATATGGGGTAGAAATTGACATATAAATCAACCAAACAGAGTACAACTGCCGATCCGACTAACATAAATACCGATTTTTATCATATCGGCCAAGGTTCGCGCTTGCCAATGGGCGGAAATTCTTTAACAAGTACAGATTCTGTTTACGATCTTGGGTCGTCAACTGCAACTTGGAATAATTTACATTGTGATAATATATATGTGGGTGATTCTATATCATCGACTAATAAAAGTCTATGGGTGTTGCTTGCTGAAACCACATTGGATGATTCATCAAGCTCGATAAATTTCGCTGGTTTAAATGGTGACGCTTATACTGACATGATGATATTTGCTATGATAAAATCAGCAGTAGTGGCCGGAGATTCAATATGCAGATTATTTTTAAATGAAGATTCGTCTGCAAGTTATGGGCATCAATATATTCATGCGGCCGATACTTCAGTGCTTGCAAACAGGAATGTATTACAAGGGATTGAAATAGCAAATGCAAAAGGCGCAATAGATAAAGTCACTCTTGCATTCGGTAAAGCGTTATTATATACGAAAACAGGAAATGAAAGAATTGCAATGGCATTCTATTGCGGTGGTGCGTATGAGAATCATGTATATCAAATAGATCATTTCCACAGTATATGGACTAATACATCAAGCACTTTAACCAGTATGCAATTTAATGCAATTACAAATAATTTTGATGTAGGTTCACACATCGAACTATGGGTGAGACAATGATAATATTACTTTTACTTTTACTTTTCGGATGTTACGAAGATTCAGAACAATGTAATCCTTACACACAACATCGAAAAACGATAGTACAGGAAAACAACGAAAGTAAATGTATTTATTGCAATTCAAATGGGTATTGGGAAGAATGCGAAAT
This sequence comes from PVC group bacterium, assembly GCA_024231215.1. Taxonomy (GTDB): domain Bacteria; phylum Omnitrophota; class Gorgyraeia; order B26-G9; family B26-G9; genus JAAEQR01. The sequence continues at coordinate 9,141 of JAAEQR010000243.1, forward strand.
GGCAACGGTGACGGTTAATATTAAATGACATTCTACAATCAAAACAGAGGATACACAATAGACGCTGACGAACTTGATTCGAATTGGAAACACATCGGTCAAGGTTCACGCTTGCCTATGGCCGGAACGGCAATGACCACAACGTCGGGTGTTTACAATTTAGGTAGTGATATATATAGATGGAAGGATGTTCATGTCCAGAATATTGATATGTCTACGGATTTAAACGCGGTTGCGATAACTGGTGATTCGGCTTCGGTAGTTGCGCTAAGTAACAATGAAGGTTTTGAACATTGTTTTAATTTAATTGCAGAAGTGACTTTGACGGCAACGGCTTCAGCTATTGAAATAACTGGACTCAACGGTGATACGGATGAAATTTATTGGGTAATGATTAAATTAATCAAGGCAACATCTTCCGGTGATTGGTTTTCGATGTATATAAATAATGATGATGCCGCAAATTATGGATATCAATATTTGCTCGGTGAAAATGCTACGGTTACTTCAGCGCGAAAGATTACACATACATCAATATATGTCGGTGGTGCTGGTAATTCTTTGGGAGTGTGTGGTTTTTCTGAATCTTTCATATATGCAAAAACCGGTAATGAGCGTTTAGTTTTAACACGTATGTTAAAAAGTGGTGGCGGTACTTGGGTTTATCAAAATTGGAATTTTGGGAGTATATGGAATAATATATCAGACACAATAACAAATTTAAAATTTTCGGTTGCCGACATACAGCCTAATACAAATATTCAAATATGGACTAAAAGATGAAAATTATAAAAACTGAAAACGAAACAACAGAACATGGTGAGTTTAAAGTTCAAACTCAATCCAACGGCATCAAGGTTAGAATTTTAAAAAAACCATCGGCATCGTACAAAGCCAAGATGGAAAAACGAGCCGAGGCCGAGAAAGCAAGACAAGTCATCGAAGATGAACGTCTTGCACGTGAACGGCTTATTAAAGAACGTATGAGAGATATCGCAATTAAACAATTAGAAGATGAAGGCAAAATTTAACAGGCGCACAAAATGGCGGAATTCAAGTTTATATTGGATCAATTGTCTATTTGGTTTAAGTTTGTTTTGGCTATTTTATTCGCTTATGCAAGGACTTTAATTAAGCGATTTCAAGAGGACACTAACAGGCTTTACCAAAAAAATAGGGATATGAAAAAAGAGTTAGATGATTTAAAACTGAGAATTGAGAAACACATTTCTTTTGAGGAAGGTAAAAAATAATGGGCGGAATTACAAGGGCTTATAGGCAACATTTATTGAATTACGTAATGGGACACACAACGGCAGTTGCATCAATTCCAGCAACTTGTATAGCACTATTTACTACACTATGTAGTGCAACATCAGCCGGAACAGAAGTTACCGGAAGCACCGGTTATGCAAGAGTGACTTGTCCATCGTGGACATCGGCAACGGCGGCAGAACCGGCGGTCATTGCAAACGCGACTATTGCGACTTTTGCGACTGCAACTGGATCATGGGGCGATATTGTATCGGTTGGAATTTACGACACTATTACAGGTGGTAATTACATTGCTTACGGATCACTGACAGCAACCAAGACCATATCAGCAAATGATGTTGCAAGATTTGCGTCGGGTAGTTTAACAGTTTCATTAAACGAGAGTTAAAATGGCACAAATAATTTTAATTAAAAACGTCAACACGGACGAGAAGCACTTGGACGACTATTTAGGAGCGTTTGAATCTAATCATGTTTTTTCAGATTTGGACAAAGAAGAATACACTATTTTGCAAATCGAAGGAATCGAACGCAAAGAGTTGGCAGAATTTTTTGAGGGTAAAAGGCCAAAATCTAAACGTGTTTACAGAACAACAGTTGCTAATCAATGGACTGAAACGGTTGAGAAAAAAGACGCATGGCAAGACGGTACAGACTGGAAATTGTTAGAGAAAACTCCTAAGTATCAATTTAATTTCAGTGCTATCACCAAAGAAGAGCGTGAGGATTTAGCGGACAAGGGACTCAATAAGACAGTTAAGTTTTTAATTTTAGGTAAAGCAGTCGATCGGATTAGTTTAGAAGAAACGAACGACACTGTAATATCAATCTCAGCGATAAGAGAGCAATAGATGGCAGACGTTTATTACGCAATATGTTCAGACGCATTCTGGGCAACTCCTAACTGGGCTGGCAAAGGTTCAGAGGTTGCCAGAGATGCCTATTATGACGGCCACTACACTGCTTGCTCGACATGGGAAAGTGCAAGGGATGGTGCGGCTTCTGCTGGTGATACAGAATACGGTGAAATATGCGGAACATGGGCGAGTGCTGATACCAATACTTTTGCCTTTTCGGGATGGGACAACACAGTCAACATTGTTTTAAAAACAGTTGGCGACGCCCGACATTCGGGTAAGTGGGATGATACCAACTGCCACAGGTTAGTTGCGAGTAGTGGAGCAAGCATTATCAATGCTGCAGATGGTACTACTGTCATATTTGACGGCTTACAGGTGAATAACACCGTTGCAGGTGATTCAACATCGTATGGTATTTATAGCGCATCGGCAATTACACTAACTATATCTAATTGCATCATTCCTGTATCGGGGGATGGGAATAGTATTTTTCTGAACAATGCCGGTTTGGTTGGGAAAATTTGGAATTGTCTATGCTATGCGACTGGCTCTCAAGGTGCTTCGTCGGAAGGTATTTTTGTTGATAGCGTAAACACGTGTGATATTTACAACACAGTCGTCAAAAATTTCAATGATGGGATAGAAAGGGATGCTTCAGTCGGAGCGACAACAGTAACCAACTGTGCAGTATATGACAACGCAGACGACTTTGATGGCACGATGACTATAACATATTGTGCTAGCGATGACGGTGATGGTTCTAATTCGGTAGACGCTCCAACATGGGCGGATCAATTCACGGATGATTCTACTTATGATTTTACCTTAAAAGCCGGCAACAGTTTGGAGGACGCTGGAACGGATGATCCTGGAAGTGGGCTTTATTCAGCAGACATAGCGGGGACGGCATACACAAGTACATGGCCAATAGGAGCTTTTGAAGAATCCGCCGCCGGTGGAACAACTCACGATTTAGACAGTAGTTTAAGTTCATTATCTGACACAACAAGCACAGTTGCACGGATGAGAGCCTTTCCGGTGGACATGGAAACAACATCGCAACTGAATATCTCAGTACAGCGTCAACGCTCTTTAATATCCGCAATAAATACATTATCAGACCTAAACGCAGAACTTCAAGCTGTTACTTTTACAGACCTTGAAAGCGTAATTCAGAACGCGTCCGAAGTTACCGGAACATTAAATCGGCTGAGAGCTTTACGATCAGACATAAATACAATTTCAGAAATTGCCGGAACTTTACTTTCCGAAGGCGCAGTCGAGTTATCCGCCGGAATAGTTAATGCATCAAGTCTGACCGCGACACTTGCCAGACTACGCGCATTCTTTTCACAGATAGCCAACACATCCGAAGTCAACGGCACAATCATCACCGAAGCATTTATTACACTGTCAACGGTGATTCAGAACACAACTGAATTAACTAATGAAATTGCAAGGCTTAGAAGTTTAGTTTCTACCATTCAAAATGATTCCGATGTTACCGGTGTTCTAAACCGTTTACGCGCCTTGGAATTAAGTGTTGCCAATGTTAGTCAAGTTGTCGGCAACATTGCACAAGCGATAACAAAAGGAAACTTCTGGCGAATCACATTAACACAAGACGCTATGTTCAAAAACGAATTGAGCCAAGATGCAAAATTCAAAACAACATTAACCGAGGACGCAATGTTTGGCATAGAATTGGAGGATAAATAATGCAAAGAATTACAATACACAAAGGAGAGCTTGGAATACCGATTGGCTTTTCACAAAGTGCCGATGATATCAGCGGCGCAACATCTACTATCTATTACCAAAAACCAAACTCAGATACAACCGGAACATGGGCTGGCTCGATGTTGTCAACGACTTCTTTATATTATAATTTAACACTTGGAGACATTGACACCGCCGGTTCTTGGTTAGTGTGGGGAAAAGTTATCGAAGCAACAAAGACGCGATGGTGCGGTCCGGTAGAACTTTACGTGATAGATACGCCATGAAAATAATATTTCATTGCTCAGATAGTTCTTATGGTAATTCCGCTTTAATAACAAAGTGGCATTTAGACCGAGGTTTCAGGACTATTGGTTATCATTATGTTATTCTTAATGGTTTACTGTATAAAGGATATTATAATAAGTATTATGACGGTCACATTGAAACCGGACGGCCTTTGGATGACGGTTCGGTTATCGATGCAACCGAGCAAGGCGCACACACACGAGGCCATAATAAGACGGTTGGAATATGTTTGATAGGTAAAAGTGGAGACTTTACAACCGAACAGATATCAGCGGCCAAGAGTTTATTGATACAACTAAGAACACAGTTTGGCAACATTGAAATAAAGCAACATTCCAATTTTGATTTTAAAAAGCCACATTGCGCCGGACTGGATTTGAATATATTTAATATATACGGTGTCGTATGAAAGATCATTGCGCCATGTGCGGAGACATTATAACGGAATATAATGAAGATAATTATTGTTGTTTAAATTGTGGTTTGATTGTGCCGAAGTTTTGGTATGATATCTTGGTCAAGAAATTTGTGGACATCGAAGAACTTGACAAGTTGAGGAGAAATTTTTTGAAATGATATGGGAAAGCAGAAAAAGAAGGAACAGATCATCTTTGGCAATAGCCTTTTTATTCTTTGGCACAAATACATGGGTTCGCCTGATACGCTGGAAGATGCAATCTCGGAGGAATTCCTTGATGTATCAAGAGAAATTTACAGCGATGTTACAGGACTGCCAGCCGGATCATGTGAAGGAATCAGAAAGTCTCGTACAAGAAGCCTAATAGATAACATCTATGATAAAATATGCGAAATGCTTAGGTAGTGCTATTATCCTGTTTACTACGTTTACCGCCGGTTATTTCTTCGGTAACGATAATGTAGTTATAAAGGAAGTAACTAAGTATAAAACAGTCTGGAAACAAGACACTACACAATTAACATTCAAGGAAGCAATAGGACATATAGACGTACCACTACGCATTACACACACCACAAAAAAAAATGTAATCTTTGTTACCTGTCAAGACGATATTAAAAGTGTGAGTCAAGACATTACATTCGAATATTCTAACAACGGTTGGAAATACAGTTTACTGGTACTTTTGCCGTTTACAGCTTACGGAACGTACAAAATCTATCAAAAATTAAAATGAATTTTTTTTAAAAAAAGTTAAAAAAACCTTGACAGGATATATGCTATGGTATATTATATAGACAGTTAAGAGATAAAACAAAAGGAGAAAGATTATGGAAAATTTATCACAAGAAGAATTAAAAAATGTTTATTTTGATCACATTCTAAAATGTAAAATTTACAATCTAAACAACGAGAAAGAAAGAACAACCATTTATTATGATGCAAGAGAGCATGATAAAGCCGTAAAATCATTGATAGATAACGGCTTTATTAAAAATAAAGATTTCTCATCAAATGCAATGGATGTTGATGGTAAAATTTTATTTGAAATAAAGATGCCAATATAATTAAAAAGCCAGTCGGTTAAGCCGTGGGCTTTCAAGGCCAAACTGGCAAAGCATAAAATAAAACCAAGGAGATAACATGAACATCAACATCTACGTATCAAAGGAAAACGAAAAAGAGCTTGAAGAAATGAAAACCGAGGCTTACAAGAAAAACCGTGGCATTGGCTATATCATTTTTGAAGCGTGGAAAAAATGGAAAGGGGAAAGACCATGAAAATACAAGAACGTATTCAACGATATAGAAAAGCATATCCAGAAGATAACAGGTCTGATGGTGAAATAAAAGACGAATTAAATCATGATAAAAAAATTAAATTTTTTATTGACAACCATATTAAAAGGAGTTCAATATGAAAATATTTATTATCAGTACCGTTCGGAATGCAAAGGATGATTATATAACTAAATTAGAGAATTATGTGCAAAAATTAGAATTGATGGGGAATGAGGTTCATTTACCACATCGCGACACCAATCAAAATAATAATGGTTATGCTATTTGCCAATTTAATAAAAATGCTATTTATGATTCGGATGAAGTACATATTTTTTATAATTCTAATTCACAGGGAACACATTTTGACATGGGTGTTGCGTTTGCATTTGGTAAAAAAATTAAAATTATTGATAATGAAAAATTCGGTGTTGGAAAGTCATTTCCACGAATGTTGACGGAATGGCAAAAAAAGTAAAAGGCGACGGTTCTATCCAACACTCTTATATGTGCATTTGCGGTTACATTGTGTTATATGAAACCGATACCAAACCACCAAAGGCCATTAAGTGTCCACGGTGCAAAAATATAATAAAGGAGGAATGATATGGAAAGTTTACTAACTTCGGTAATGACTCATGTTAGAGACGATACACAAATAAAACTTGAACACGCATATAATGATGAAGGTATTTATTATATATTGCGGTTCGGTTTCAAGTATGATGTAAGCACTATTTTTTTAACACCAAAGGCATTAAATAAAATGTTAGGTGTAATAGCAGATTATTTGAATAATGAAGGAGAAGAAAAATGAAAAGTTTAAAACTTGAATTACCAAATCCAATACCGAACAAAGTACCGGCATACATAACAAGCAAGGTTGTAAACGGTCAAAGAGTTGTAATGTATAACTACTGGTATTTTGACGACATCGACCGGCAAAAGTTGTGTATCAAAGACCTGATGAGAGACTTACGATTATGATGGATGAGATAGACAGAACGGCCTTGTGTTATTTCAGTGGTGTGATTAGGAGGTTGGAAAAAAAACTTGACTATCATCCTATGTCGGTGGTATACTCTATCAAGGCAAAAAAATATTTCTTAATGAAACTAAAGGAGACGGAAAATGGACGAAACAAAAAAATACGCACTCG
>JAAEQR010000244.1 GCA_024231215.1 PVC group bacterium
GAAATTAATCATTGCTCTATAGAGTTTCGAAATTTTATAAGGCACTGTAACTTATTTAATTATGCAAGTTTTCTATAATCCATCAACTTGGGGTTGATTTGCTAAATAGCAGAGATGCAATAAGATATAAAATGGCGTCCCTTAATTGATGAACTTCGAAATTATTTGATAGGGGTTGCATAGTAGATATTATTAATTGCAATTGTTATCTTATTGCAACTCAATGTGTTATATTCCCCTGATACCTTACGTTTCTAATCTGCACGAATCCAACATTATTTAAGTATTAATATATTCAGTTTATTCATAAATTTTGACTCAATTTTTGAAAGCTTGGCACTCATCTATTTTGTATATACATCAAAATGAAAAGTGTCAATATTCGATAGTTCAAAAGTTATGTTTGTTATAGTGGACTTTGAAATAGCCTTATATTATTGCCAAGCTGAAATTGATTTTGTTAAAATATCTCTTAGGAGTGATTGTTATCTTCTTCTTGACACTGTTGACATTGATCTTGTGATCAGATATACTATTGGAAGAATGCGTTGCATTGTATTAAGTTAACATTATGAATATGAAATAATTCGCTACCTGCTTTGGCAAACAAAGAAAAAGGAACCGTATGGTAAATAAAGTCATGGGAAAACAGGTGAAAAAGGCAAAAAAACAAAAAAGCATGGAAGAAGTCCTTTGGGACTCTGCCAATAAATTACGCGGGAAAGTTGAATCATCTGAGTATAAACATGTTGTGCTCGGCTTGATTTTTTTGAAATTCGCAAGTGACAAATTCGAGAAAAGAAGACAAGAACTCATTGCTGATGGCAAAGAACAATATTTGGATATGGTGGAATTTTACACCATGGAGAATGTCTTCTATTTGCCTAAAACATCCCGTTGGAATTATCTGAAAGAGAATGCTAAGCAGGATGATATTGCCCTCAAAATTGATACAGCTCTTGCAGCGGTTGAAAAAAATAATCCCGCGCTTAAAGGTGCATTGCCCGACAACTATTACTCCCGCTTAGACCTTGATGTGAGCAAACTGGCTTCTTTACTTGATACCATAAACAATATTGACACACTGAAAGACAAGCAACAGGATGTTGTCGGTCGTGTTTATGAATATTTCCTGAGGAAATTTGCATTAGCAGAAGGTAAAGGAAAAGGCGAGTTTTATACTCCAAAAAGTATTGTAAATCTTATTGCTGAGATGATAGAACCCTTCAAAGGTAAAATTTATGATCCTTGCTGTGGTACCGGTGGTATGTTTGTTCAATCAATGAAATTTATCGAAAGCCACCATGGCAATAAAAAGAATATCGCTATATACGGACAGGAATTTACGTCAACTACCTATAAGCTGGCCAAGATGAATCTCGCTATCCGCGGAATTTCAGCAAATTTGGGTAATGTAGCAGAAAACACTTTTTTTCGTGACCAGCACAAGGATTTGAAAGCCGATTATATATTGGCTAATCCTCCTTTTAACCAGAAGCAGTGGCGTGCCAAAAATGAACTCAGTGACGATTCCCGCTGGAGCGGATATGATATCCCACCGACAGGTAATGCTAACTATGGCTGGATTCTGCATATGGCTTCTAAGCTTTCTGAAAATGGTGTTGCTGGCTTTCTTCTTGCCAACGGTGCTTTGTCTGGAGGAAACACTGAATACAATATCCGTAAAAAAATGATTGAAAACAATCTTGTGGAAGCAATTTTGATTTTACCCCAAAATATGTTTTACACTACGAATATTAGTGTCACTGTATGGATACTCAATAAAAACAAAAAAGCAAGAAATGTTGAATATGATGGGGTAATAAAAAAATACCGTGATCGTGAAAGAGAAATTCTGTTTATGGATGCAAGAGAAATGGGTTCACCCTTTGACAAGAAATATATTCAACTTATGAATGAAGATATTCAAAAAATCGCGACAACATATCATAATTGGCAAACAACTGATTATAAAGGGACTTATAAAGATATTCCTGAATATTGCTACAGTGCCAGTTTTCAAGAAGTGGAAAAAAAGGATTTCTCATTAGTTCCAAGTCAATACATTGAGTTTGTAAACCGTGATGAAAATATAAACTTTGATGAGAAAATGAAATCATTGCAGGCAGACTTCTCAAAGCTATTAAAAGAAGACGCTAAATCAAAACAGGATTTATTAAAGGTGTTTGCCAAGTTGGGTTATGAAATCGAATTACAATAGAATTGGTGAATATATTCGGCTTGTAGATGAGCGAAACACCAGTCAGAATATTACTTTACTTTTGGGTTTAACAATTTCTAAAGAGTTTATTCCTTCAGTTGCAAATATTGTTGGTGCTGATATGGCAAGATACAAAATTATTCGCAAAAACCAATTTGCCTGCAGTTTAATGCAAGTAAGGCGAGATAAAAAAATGCCTGTCGCATTACTGAGAGACTATGATGAAGCCATAATTTCTCAAGCATACCCTGTATTTGAAATTGATGATACACAAAAGTTATTACCTGAATACTTAATGATGTGGATGAGCAGAGCTGAATTTGATAGAGAAGCTTGCTTCTATGCTGTTGGCGGCGTTCGTGGCAGCTTGGAATGGAAAGATTTCTGCAGTATGGAACTCCCTGTCCCCAAGATCGAGACACAAAAGAAAATAGTAAAAGAATACAATACCATTGTATACAGAATAAATCTAAACGATAGGCTCAATCAGAAACTGGAAGAAACTGCTCGGTCAATTTATAAACAGTGGTTTGAGGATTTTGAATTTCCTGATGAAAATGGAAAACCTTATAAATCCAATGGCGGTGAAATGGTTTATAATGAAGATTTGGACATGGAAATTCCGAAGGAATTTAGAGATGGTTTTATAAATGATATTGTTGATGTAATTGATGGAGATAGGGGAGTAAATTATCCCGGTCAAAACGAATATTCTATTGAAGATTATTGTTTGTTTTTAAACGCTGGAAATGTAACTAACACTGGTTTTGCATTCTTAAATACCAGTTTCATTTCAAAAGAAAAGGATAGGGTATTAAGAAAGGGAAAATTAAACCGCAATGATGTTGCCTTTACAACAAGAGGAACCGTTGGCAATATTGCATATTATGGCAAGCATATTGAATATGAACACATTCGAATAAATTCTGGTATGATAATATTAAGAGGAAAAAAATATAAAATGGCACCATTGTATGTTTACTTTATGATGAATAATGATGTAATGAAAATGAGTATAAAAAATTATTTATCAGGTTCGGCACAACCTCAACTACCAATAAAAGATTTAGTAACAATATCCATATTAATTCCGAGCAGAACTATTTTGGAACATTTCGTAAATATAATCATCAATCTTCAAAACCACATTGATTTGACTAATAAGCAAAATAGAAATTTGTATAAGTTATTAGGTGTAAATTTATCTAAATTATCCTCAGGTTATCACTATAGGTCGGAAGCATGAAATTCACTGAAGAGAAATTAGAACTGGCAGTAATCGAACTCTTTGAAGCAGAGGATTATAAACATCTCACTGGTGGGCAAATCCATAAAGAGATGTCGGATGTTCTGCTCCGGGATGATTTGAAACAGTATTTGCTGAATAAATACTCTGATGAAGATATTACTCTCAATGAGATAGAAGCCATTATTCGGAAATTGGAACTTTTCCCCGCTTCTGCCCTGTATGAAAGTAATAAATCTATCATAAAATTAATAGCTGATGGATTTATTCATAAGCGTGAAGATAATACTAAAAAAGACCTTTTTGTTGAACTAATTGATTACAGTAACATAAAAAACAATTTGTATAAAATCGTAAACCAGCTTGAAATTCAGGGGTTCGAGAAACGAATACCCGACGCTATTGTGTATATCAACGGTTTACCAATGGTGGTAATAGAGTTTAAGAGTGCAATAAAAGAAAATACAACTTTAGAACATGCCTATAAACAGATAACAATTCGCTACCGCCGTGATATTCCAGAACTATTCAAATACAATGCTTTTTGTGTTATCAGTGATGGTGTGAATAATAAATCGGGTTCTCTTTTTGCGCCTTACGATTTTTTCTATGCATGGAGAAAAACCGACGGCAGTGAATTAAATGAAGCCGAAGGTATAAATTCCCTTTACACAATGATCAAAGGCATGTTTGATAAAGAACGACTGATGGATATTGCCCACAACTTTATCTTTTTCCCTGATACCAGCATAGAAGATAAAAAAATTGTGTGTCGTTATCCCCAATACTATGCAGCTCGTAAACTTTTTCAATCTATTAAAGATAATATGCGTCCACATGGTGACGGTAAGGGGGGGACATGCTTTGGTGCAACAGGAAGTGGAAAAAGCTTTACAATGCTTTATCTGAGCCGATTGTTAATGAAAAGCGTTCATTTGGCAAGCCCTACTATTATACTTATTACTGACCGAACTGATTTAGACGATCAACTTTCTGGTCAGTTTACAAATGCCAAAAATTTTATTGGTGATAATGTCGTTATAAATATTGCCAATCGTGATAATTTAAGAAAACAATTACAAGGTAGAAATAGCGGCGGCGTTTTTCTAACTACTATTCAAAAATTTACGGAAGATACAGAGCTTCTCACCGATAGAACCAATGTAATTTGTATTTCCGATGAGGCTCACCGCTCTCAGATAAATCTTGAACAAAAGGTAAAAGTAACTTCAAAAGCCGTGAAAAAATCATACGGTTTTGCAAAATATCTGCACGATTCACTGCCAAATGCAACATATGTTGGTTTTACAGGCACTCCAATAGATGCTACTTTAAAAGTTTTCGGCAAAGTTGTTGATGCTTACACAATGAAAGAATCAGTTAAAGATAAAATCACCGTTCGCATTGTGTATGAAGGCAGAGCCGCAAAAGTGCTTTTAAATGAGAAAAAACTGCACCAAATAGAAGGATACTATAAGAAATGTGCAGAAGAGGGAGCCAACGAATATCAGATTGAGGAAAGTAAGAAAGCCGTTACCAATATGGAAATTATTCTTGGTGATCCTGATCGTTTGGAAGCTGTTGCCAAGGATTTCGTTAACCATTATGAAGAACGGATGAATGAAGGTGCAAGTGTGATAGGTAAAGCTATGTTTGTCTCTTCAAACAGGCAGATAGCATATAATTTATACAAAAATATTATTGCCCTGCGTCCGAAGTGGGCGGAGATCAGTGAGTGTAGCGATGGCGTAGAACTTACTGAAAAAGATCGAAAAGAAATCAAGCCTATCGAGAAAATCAAACTGGTGATGACCAGGAGCAAAGACGATCCCAAAACTATGTATGATATACTCGGAACAAAAGACTATCGTAAGGAACTGGACAGGCAATTTAAGAATACCAAATCTAATTTCAAGATTGCCATTGTTGTAGATATGTGGCTCACTGGCTTTGATGTACCGTTTTTGGATACTATTTATATAGATAAGCCAATTCAGCAACACTCACTAATACAGACCATTTCAAGGGTAAACCGTGTTTATGAAAGTAAAGAAGCAGGCTTAGTGGTTGATTATATTGGCATAAAAAACAATATGAATTTCGCCTTGAAGAAATACTCACAAGTTGATGAAGACGACTTTGAAGATATTGAGAAAGCAGTCGTAATTGTAAAAGATCATTTGGACTTACTTGCAAAATTGTTTCATATATTTGACAGCACTGATTATTTCAACGGGTCACCTTTAAGGCAATTAGAATGTCTTAATAAGGCGGCAGAATTTGTTCAACTTACTGAAGAAATTGAAAAACGGTTTATGGGATTGACTAAAAAACTTCGTTCTGCCTTTAAGCTTTGTACTTCAAGTGAAGAGATTTCACAAACAGAAAGAGATTACATCCATTTTTATTTCGCCATTGCCTCTATTTTACACAAACTCACAAGAATCAATGCACCTGATACCGCTCAAATGAATGATCGAGTTCGGGAAATGATAAAAGAAGCCCTAATCAGTGATGGTGTTGAAGAAATATTCAAACTCGGCGAAGAAGAACCGGAAAAGGGTGTAGATATATTTAGTGATGAGTATATGGCGAAAATTGATAAAATAAAACTGCCAAATACAAAAATAAAGCTTCTTCAACAACTTCTCAAAAAAGCTATTGATGAGTTCAAGAAAGTAAACAAAATAAAGGGAATAGACTTTTTCAATAAATTCAAAAAGCTCGTAGAAAAGTATAATGAGCGCAAGGAAGATTTGGCGTTGGCCAATGACGTTCTTGATGACATAGCTGAAGAATTTTCAAAATTATTTAGTGAACTCCAAGATGAACGCAGTTCTTTCATGGCAATGGGTATTGATTTTGAGGAAAAAGCTTTTTATGATATTCTAAAAGCAGTCGCGGAAAAGCATGAGTTTGAATATCCACATGATAAACTAATAGAGCTTTCTCGTGCAGTGAAAAGTATTGTTGATGATAAGGCAAGGTACACTGATTGGTCACAAAGAGATGATATAAAAGCGGAACTGAAGGTGGATTTGATACTTATTCTCGCGGAACATGGCTATCCACCTGTACCAAAAGACGAAGTATTTAAGGAAATATTTGAGCAAGCCGAAAATTTCAAGAAGTATAGTGGGGAGTAATTACTGAATTTCACTTAGATATACTTTTGGCTGACATAATAACTTATCTCAAAACGGACTTGTTTTAATACTTGCATAGTCGTCAAAGTCTGGGGAAAGGAACATCAAGAATGATACTCAACATTTCTAAATTGAATAAGATTGGAATGTTTGATACCTTTTCACAGGAGAAGAACTTTCAATATGGCGGAAAAGGGCAGAATTGCAATATAGTGTTTGGTTTCAATGGGTCGGGAAAAACTACTATATCAAATTGTCTTGCTCTATTCTCTGATTCTACATTTGTCAGCGAAGAAGAAAAATCCGAGATTTACGGTGACCTTAAATATGATAATAATTCTCAAGTCGTACTGGGCATACAAGGTAACTCGCAAATAGAATACCCTGCCAGTCGACAGCATAGCAAACCCTTCTATATATTCAATCGACAATTTGTCTCAACGCACGTGTATGATGGCTCTTTTGCCAACATGAAGAGATTTGCAAACGCAGGTGGTGAGCTGAAGAACAAAGAAATTGACCGCCTGGACAAATTAATCGAAGCACTTGATACGGAGTCTAATTCCCTTGTTGACAAGAATCAAAATCATGATAAGGAACATGCGAAGATCACGAAGAATCTTAGTGGAAGCTTCGGTAAATCGTTGACAGATCGCAATAAGAGCATCTCAAAACAGAAATTGTTAGACATTTCCTTACCAACTAAGAAGCTCAATGAGTTAGAGTCACAAAAAGAAACTCTGGTGCTCGATTACCAGTTGAGCAAAAGACAATCAGAGTTAGAAAGCGACATCAAGGAGTTACAAAAAGTCGCAATCCCGTCGCTCAATCTTGATTTACCAACTTTGAACACTCTACTACAAACCAGCACTCAACAATTATCAAAAGATGTTTTACAAAGGAAAATTGATGATATCCAGAGTCTCTTTGAGGAAGACAACTACAAACAGGGTGTAGAACGGTGGTTTCGCTTGGGAAAGAAGATCCTTGACGGTATTTCGGTAAAAGACAACAGTTTATGCCCATTATGTGATACTGATATTACTAATCGGATTTCCAGAATCATGGCAGACTACGAAGCGTATTTTGATGATGCTTATGAACAATTCTCCAAGGATTTGAAAGAGCAGGCTGAGGTTGTGGAAAAAGCCATTAAATCAACGCAAGATGCCATGGTTACTCAGGATTTGGTAATGAAAATCCGAATCAAGTATCCTCATGTATTTAAAGATGATCTTACTGTATTTAAATTTTCAAACTTTGTGGATATTATACAGCAATTACATACTTCATTGAAAAGCAAGATGGACAATATCCAAGAAGCCCTTACTATTCCAGAACACATGAGTAATCAACTGATATCTTTGACAACCAGTATGGATGAGCTGGTAATTATAGTGGAGAAGACTATTACTGCACTAAGGGCAAGGAAACTCGATTCACGTGAGATTGAAGACCAAATTAGAAGCACTTATAAAGAGATTATGATTTTGGAGTTTAATCAGACTGAGCCAACAGGAGCTGTTGCTAAGTATAAGAATAATGCCAAGCGAATGAATGAAATAATGACAATAGAACTACCGAATCTTAAACTCCAGTTGTCTGAACAGGTTGCAAAACTGAGGATTGAATCAAAGAGCATTTCAAAATTTTTAAAAAAAATGGGCATTGATCACTTTGACATTAATATCAATGAAAACGAAGATGGAAATATAATAATTTATTTCAAGGGTAATAATGAAGAGAAAACAAAAATGAGGAATTGTTTGAGTGAAGGTGAAAAGACAGCTTTGGCATTTGCCTATTTTTTAAGTAAATTCGAAAACGAGGTAAGAACGAAAGATGAAATAGAGAGGTCTGTTATTGTGATTGATGATCCGATTTCAAGCCTCGATGATAATAGATTATATAGTACTGCCATGTTGATTCGCAGTAATTTTGATAATGTCCATCAGATACTGGTTTTAAGTCATAATTTCCTTTTTCTAAAATATTACAATTCATTCTATCGGGGAAGGGCAAATTGTGTCTTTTTGAATCACAAGAAATTAACTGAACTTCCGAAAGAATTACAGAACTTCGAGACCCCATACTATTATATGTTAGCAGAGTTGTTGGCTTTCCTTGACAAAGAAAATCAAGAAGTAACATATGTAAGGGTTAAGAAGCATCTGCCCAATTATATAAGAAGAATTTTGGAAACGTTCTTATCTTTCAAATTCAGTAGCATAGTAAACAGGACAGGAGGCTACCGCAGTCCGGGCCTCAAAGATTTTGATAAAAATTTTGAGAGCACGGACATAGATTGCTTGGTAATGAAGCAACTGAAAGAAAACATTGTTGATATTGACGGTATTTGTGACGCTCATTCGCATGGAAATGCGCTTCACACTCAAGAAAACTATTATATCTCAGAGACTGACTTACGATTACTTTCACAAAAGGCAATTTCTGTAATTGAAAGTATGGATCGTCTCCACCTGACATCGTTTACACCGGATTAATTGTGATAATTGAAAGCGTTGCTTGGATGTAGAAAATCTTGAACTGATTAAAATTATTGGAGCATTTATGGGAGGAAATTATAAAAGTCACTGAAAAAACATTGGAGCTTAATGTAGGAACGGAGTTGCTAAGTTGGTTCAGAAGAAAATACTCCATTACTGCTTACCTTAGGGGATTAACTCAGACACAGGAATCTATGGAAGGTGTGGACTTTTATCTCCAAAATCATCCTAAAAGCAGAGTATTTGCTTTTCAATTTAAGGCACCCTTAAAGCACACAATCAATTCTCCAGATACCACTCCTTACAAATTCAAGATCAAACAACAACAACATTCCAAACTCTTTGGTTTAGCCAATGGCCAATCCGGCTGTGTGTTTTATGTCCTCCCTTTTTATGAGGAAGACCAAAAACTATATCAAAATTGCCCTAATCTACTAAAAGACACTTGGTTCTTATCAGTTCATAACATGAACCCAATGAAAGTTTTTGGTGGACGACAGAGCAGGACTTTGAAGTGCAAACCAAATATTGCCGTGATAAATCCTAAATTTGAAATGTTCAAATTGGATAAAAAAGAGCCAACTGACGTAAATGAAGGGCTTTCAGCCAAGGCTATCAGGGAGTGGATACAGCGCATGATTGGTGAACAGAACCATAGTAATTTTAGATTAAGGGGAAATGGACTTCTTGATTTTTTGATAGTTAAAGACACGGGACAAAATACAATCATAAATCCTGATGTTTTCACTCCGAGTTCGACGTAGAGTCATTTATTCACGATTATCAAATCATATTTCATATAGCAAACAGTTATAAATACTGGCGCTACTATAAGGAATATGAAGCTGTGAATACTCCTATTTAAATAATACAAATGTTTATTAATTTATTAATATAAGAATAGGTTAAATTATTATTATATTTAAATAAATTGCCTTCTGATTAGATTTTAAAATATAAAATCAAACCGAAAATCACAATGATCTCCAAATCTTGATAAATAGAAAAATTTATCAAAATACTTAGAATCCTTGAGTCTGACAGCAGAACTATTTAAAGTGATATAAATATGGTTATTTGCATAGATCATCGTTATATGAGCATCTAAGAGCGGCTATACACGATTTTAAATCATTTCCTTGAGCGTTTCCATATATATAGTATTATGTGACCTATTCTATTAGTTGCAAGTAAAATATTGCATTGCGTCCAAAGCAGGATCATTACTGTCAACATACCACTTGCCTGTTCTTGCAATTGCATTTCTTAATTTAGGTTCCTGATTACCGCTTGGATATCTTATTATGACATAATCGCCACTAAAACAAATTATTTTCCCAATATATTTTTTCTCTGTTCCAGTCCCATAATAAAGTTTAACATTTGACCATAATGCCCCGCAGGCTCCCCTGAAGTCAATATTTTGGGAATAAGACTTATTCCTTGGCTCTATGCTTATATTAGATACTTTAATAAGACTTCTATAATAAGAGTGTTTTGTCGTTACATCTGTTTCCTTAACAATAATTTCGGCAATTGGAGCTCCGCTGACTGGTTCATCAATGTATATAATAAAACCAATGGCTGGAGTTGAGCTATCTGTTAAGGGAAGATGTCTCTTTACTATAGTCTCTACAGAATCTATTAGTTCTTTAGTATCGTTTGGATTTTTCCATGTTTTACTTTTTAATTCAATACTAATCCAGGTATTATTATCTTGAAGAGATGCTTGTTTTAAAAGATAATTGTCTGATAGAAATGTCTTAATATTTGTTTCCAACTCTAAACGATTTTCATTAGTCGTATTTGCCATACTGAATGATGTAATTGATAAAACAAATACAATGGCCGGAATTACAGATTTTGCCCACATCGATATATCTCCCATATTTACATTTATTTAAGTTTCATCATCAGAATGCAATTATACAATATGATACATACAGTTATTATATGAGTCAAGTAAATTATATTTATTGCATAATAATTACCATGATAAATATTATTATATTATATTTAAGGATTATATATATGGTTTAATAAAACATATTATGGAATTATAATTTATATTTTTGAATAAATTATTTTGAAAATGGAAAGGTTGCATAGATATGTATATTCCCAAAAATTCAGTAATTTTAATAGATGAATTAATTATTACTTGTGAGGAAATAGGCAAACAGCATACAGTAACTGCAGGTGATGATAAGTTAAATCCCGAGCGAATTGACATAATTGAATCATTCCTTGGAAAAACAGAAGAATTTAGTGCAAGATGGTGTGGGTGTGAATCCTCTGATTTTGAATATGATCTTCAGTATGCTGATGGTCATAGCTTGAAACAATATTTAATATTTTGGAAAGTTAAAGGTGCAGAGGATTTCCAACCTACAAAAATAGATATTCTTAATGATATGCACAAATTATTGATTTATGTAGAACAATACAATAATGCTTTTGATAAGACGTCCAAACATTATTGGATTGGTTTTCTAAATACAGTAAGTTATTGCCTTGAACACCTTCAAAGCCTGAGAATCGTTGTGGTTTCAAGATTGGGTGGGGAATTTTTACGTAATAAAGACTTTACAGTTATTAAGGTAGATGGGCAAATTGTTAGACCAGGTGGTGCCCAAATTATTGTATTAAAAGAGATCGTTGCTGCTGGTGAAGATGGAATTAGCAGTGCAGAAATTCTTGATCGAACACGCGGTGCAAATTACAATTATCACTCTCTACCTGAAATATTCAAAATAGGTAAAGCCGGCAAATTAATCAAAAAAAAGATATACTTTAAAAAAAACAGAAATTCTTTTAAACAGCCCCTCATCATAAGTAATAGACTCCCAAGACGATAGATCTAAATTATACTCTGCGCTATACCTACTTCCCTCTTGTTATATACTTATTGTTAGCGTAAATCTACTCATATCAATCAACATTATACCGTCCGCACTTTATGTCTTTTCATTTCTTTTGACCAGAAGCAAATATTTTGATTTGGGCGATAGAATATCGCCACTTGATAAAATGGTAAGGTGAAATGAAGGCAGATAGAAAATTCATTGAGAAAACGAGGCAATATTTCTCAAGTCATGATAATGATAATATTGGGAAAGAAGCTGCCAGAGAAGCAGTAGAAAATATTACTGGTTTCTTTGATATTCTTGCGTCATGGGATAGGAGGTTACATAGTAATAAAAATAACGTAAAAAGCCCAAAATAATGAGGCTGACAAATTATTTCGTAATGGTATATCTATTAATTTATTAAAAGAAAGGACATATTCATGTCAAGCAAATTGAGTTTCAATAATTTTCTTGTGGATAGGTTGATTCTTAAAATTTACAATTTTAAAATTGAATCCGTTTCGCAGACTCAATTCCAACAAATCGATCAGGCTCTGCATAATGGTGATTTTTCGCGAATAAATCAAGGCAAGTCATTTGTTACATATAAATTAAGATCAAGATATGGATTGAGAGGGGACGCCACCATAAGATATTCACATCAATCTGAATCAACACATTTGACTATGAAATTGGACTTTAACCCAACCAAAATGATCCGTGCTATCTACTCTCAAGAATTTCATAAATCATTTCCTAAATCCCTCGATGGAAAGGATAACTTTATTCCAAGTGATATTGTTAAATTAATTTCATTAAAGCGCATTCATTCTGATAATATTATTGCCATAAAAGACACGGTTAATGGTTTGATTGATCATATTACAACCATTGTTTATCGGGTCACCGGATCAAAAGCCCTTCTTATCTCTCAACCTATTGCATCTATTCAATCAATTGAAATTTATTTTGATGAATACTGTGATAATGGGTTGTTGAATTTGAAAACTCAGGAAAATAATTTCCAGCTGTTTTTTAAATCTTATCACAAAGATAAATATACAACTTATAATTCTATTGGGATTGAATCAAATTCGCCATATCTGAAAGGTTCAAATTATAAAGGTGAATGCCACAAGGTATATGCCAAAGGTTTGTCGACCATCAGATATGAGACTACTTATATTAGGAGTCGAATACAGAAACTTCTTGGCTCAAATAGAATTGATTTATCATCATCTGAATCAATTGTTAGTTTTTTGGAACCGCTTTCGAAACTCTCGCAAACTACTTTTAATCAAATAATTTTAGATCGTAACGCTCTTGTAAGCTCATCAAAGTTATATTGTCTCCTGTATCATCTTGCACGTTCTTGTCCAAATGAAAAATTATTTGAGGATCTCACAAATATTATGCTCACCAATAATAGAATATGTTCTGGAGGAGAATTCAATTATACAATACACAGGCTAAATAAAAAGGGGTTTTTGAAAAGAGTGGGGAGGGGAATATATTCTATCTTGTTAAGTAGGAAATATGTCAAATCTGCGCTATCTAACATGAAGAAACTTAATGAGTTGAAAAAATGAGAAGGATAATATAATTATTTCAAATATTATATTTTATTTCCCTAAATATATCTTATATTATAGTATAATACGACCACGAAAGGAATAGATGATGAATTGTGTAATTTATGCAAGAGTTTCTTCAAAGGAACAAGAAAAAGAAGGTTTTTCAATTCCCGCACAAATTAAACTACTCAAAGAGTATGCTCAAAAACATGGAATGAAAATTAGCCAAAAGTTTATTGATGTTGAGACAGCAAAATCTGTCGGTCGTACTCAATTTGGAAAGATGCTGGATTTTTTGAAGAATAACAAATCCGTTCGCATTATTCTTGTCGAGAAAACTGATCGATTATATCGAAATCTGAAAGATTATGCCACTCTTGATGACATGGATGTAGAGAGCCATTTGGTCAAAGAAGGAGGAATAATTAGCAAGGATAGTAAATCCAATGAAAAGCTTTTTCATGGTATTAAAGTACTTATGGCCAAGAATTTCATTGATAACTTATCTGAAGAAGTTATAAAGGGTATGCTTGAGAAGGCCGAGCAGGGGGATTATCCATCTCGAGCGCCAATTGGATACAAAAATTGCCCAATTTCTCATAAAATAAAAATTGATCCTGAGCGCGCAGACCTTGTAGAAAAATTATTTGAATGGTATTCAACGGGAAAATACTCGCTTAAAACAGTAGCTGAACATGTATATCAACAGGGTCTGGGATATAGAAAATCAGGGAAATGTTTTAGTGCTGGGACTATTGAAAAGATACTTAAAAACCCAATTTATTATGGACAGTTTAGGTGGAAGGGAAAACTTTTTCGGGGTAATCACACTCCAATCATTTCAAAAGATCTGTTTGACAAAGTCCAAAATCAGCTTCATAGGTTTAATAAGCCCAGAAAATCAAACTATCAGTTTGCTTTTAGAGGTTTGTTAGTATGTGGTTATTGTGGGTGTAAAATAACGGCGCAGCTTCAAGGGGGTAAATATGTTTACTATAATTGCACGGGAGGGAAAGGCAAATGCCAGCAAAAGTATATCAGAGAAGAGGTGGTAGAGAGAAAATTGGGTGAAATTGTAAATAGTATAATAATTAGTGCTGACAGGATTAATTGGATAAAGGAAGCATTAAGATCCAGTCATTTGGATGAAAGAGAACTTTATAAAAGGGACGTTGCTAACCTTCGTAGAGAACTTACCAAATTGGAAAAACGATTTGATAAAATTTATGAGGATAAAATTGATGGTATGATTTCAAGGGATAAATGGCAAAAATTAGAAATCAAATATTCAGGTGAAATATCAAAGATAAACGAACTAATCATTCGATATTCAGATTCAAATATTGATTATTATGAGAAAGGGGTTAAAATTCTCGAATTAGCGCAAAACGCTTATACCCTTTATCATAAGCAGGATAACGGGGAGAAACGTAAACTGCTTGATTACTTACTTTCGAACTGTTTGATCAGGGGTGAGGAACTCATCCCTGAATTCAGGCAACCCTTTGATATACTTATAGTTTACAAGAATAAAGAGCAAGAAAAAAACCGGCAAAATACGCCGGATTCTGAAAACCATCAATTTTGGCGTCCCCAAGGGGATTTGAACCCCTGTCGCCGCCGTGAAAGGGCAGTGTCCTAGACCTGGCTAGACGATGGGGACGCATTATGTGACGGTCAGTATAATATAATTTACGAAACTGTCAAGCCAAATAATTGTCCTTTTATCTATTTTTTAAATCGTCTTTTATTTAATTATTTTTACTTTAAAAGAACCATTTTACGACTATGGGAACTGTTTTCAACTGATAGTCGATAAAAATAAATTCCGCTTGCCACCTGAGTATTATTATCAGTGCCATCCCATGTGATCGAATGAAACCCGGCTGGCAGTTTTTCCTCAATCAAGTCTACTACCTTTTCGCCAAGAATATTATATACCGATAAAAGGACATTTTGACGATTCTTAAGGCTGAAACTTATTGTTGTGGATGGATTAAACGGATTAGGATGATTCTGGAAAAGATAATAATTATCTGGGAGTTGGTCATTTTCTGAATATTGAATATCTGTTGTGGCATAATACTTGTCATTTGCTTCCAAGGCGGCTGATTTTAAACCGTCAAGATTATTCGCTGCCACAACCACAAAAACCGCCGTATCTGATTGTCCGGCACCAAGATCATATGGACCGGTAGATAATATGTGGGCCAGATCGACTTTCGAGGTATTGGTGATATCAACCAAACCTTCCGAAAGAGCCGCAAACTTATCTGACTCCGGCCAGATATAATATTCTGAAAAGGCGTTATCTCTTAAACGATATGATGCCACTCCTTCAGGATTTATTACTGCGAGACCACGATAATTACTGTCATCATCAAAACCGTACAGATAATACATATATCCCAGATTTTCATCCGCGGAATATCCACCGCAATTTGAATATGTAACAATATCCCAATCAAAAAACAGCCCGGCA
>JAAEQR010000245.1 GCA_024231215.1 PVC group bacterium
AAATGTTACATTCGTTTATTTACATATTTCTAACCAACATATTATTGTGACGTCATAAAATTTAATGCATTAAGTGCTTTGTAGATCATAAGACCGTTAGACTAAATAAAATTTGAGCTATCTGGGTCGTTTCTTTTCTCGAGGTGTGGGGAGGGGGTTGGGGGTCTTTAATTGTCTAGTTTTTACTCAGTTTGACATTCATGAACATTTGTTTGTTCATGTTCTCTTGATGTGGGGTTGATGTGGTGAGGGGGCGAAGTGTTGAAGTGTTGAGCAGTTTGTGTGTTCAGTTGCCGCGGAGCCAAGGTTATATAATATTTCATTACATTGGTTGTTTTATTGTCCAAATCAATAGAATATAACATGCATTGTTTTTCGAAGGAAGAAGTTATATTTTTAAATGTTATATCCAGAGCTGTTTTGAAAAACCTACAGTAGGATATAGACATTTAGGGATGTCAACTTTTTATATTGTCTACAGGATGAAAGGTGTCATCACAATTCATGAGCAGGAGTCGAGCGGAGCCGAGCGGAGCCGAGTAGAGTTTTGCTTCGCTTCGCTTCGGTTCACTTTGGCTCGCTTCGCCTTGCATTGTTTTTCGAAGGAAGATAGACTGGAAAATAATTCCTTAGATGTATCAAGTGAGGCCATAAATCCGATTCGATTCTCAAGGACTAGTAAAAG
>JAAEQR010000246.1 GCA_024231215.1 PVC group bacterium
CAGGCTGTGTCATAATTACCCCTTCTACGACAATAATAGAAATGCTATAATATTTGCATAAAGCAATAGAAAGGAAAAGAATTATGGCATATAGATACGGTGATAGAAATCAAATCAACTTGTTTCCGGCAAGTATTGAAGAATATGTTGCAGAAGATGATCCGGTAAGAGCATATGACGCTTTTGTAGAAGCTTTGGATTTTCATGAACTGGGAATATTTTTAGATACAAACAAAGTAGGCAACTCAGAATACGATCCCAAAGCTATGCTCAAGCTTTTAGTTTATGGGTATTCCTATGGAATTAGAAGTTCCAGGAAATTAGAAAGAGCGGTACATCACAATGTATCGTTTATCTGGCTTACAGGAGGATTAAAACCTGATCACAAAACAATCGCAGAATTTAGAAGGAAAAATAAAGAGCCTTTAAAAAAAGTACTTAAACAATGCGCGCGGCTATGTATAGAACTTAATTTGATCGAAGGAAATACATTATTTATAGATGGTAGTAAGATAAGAGCGAATGCTTCCTTAAATAATAGATGGACACAAGAAAAATGTGAAAGACATCTCAAGAGAATAGACGAACGAATAGAAGAAATTCTTAAAGAATGTGAGGATACAGATACCAAGGAACAATATTCAGAATCACTGGTGAAATTACAGGATGAATTAGCAGATAAGAACAAATTAAAAAACAAAGTAGAAAAAGCATTACATAAATTAAAAAAAGAAAATATTAAATCAGTAAATTCAACAGATCCTGACAGTATAAGAGTAAAAAGCCGCAAGGGTTCGTATTCCGGATATAGTGCGGAGATAGCAGTGGACGAAAAGCATGGCTTAATCGTCAATAGTGATGTTGTATCTGAGAATAATGATTTGAAACAATTCTCCGGGCAAATAAACAAAGCAAATGAGGTATTGGGAAAGAAATGTAAAGTAGCATGCGCAGATTCTGGATTTGCTAATATAGAAGAACAGAAAAAAATAGATGGGCAAGGCATAAAAATAGTAGTACCTTCAAGGAGACAAGCATTAAAAAAAGAGGCCGCTCAATTTGATAAAATAAATTTCAAATATAGTAAAGAAAAAGATTGCTATGTCTGTCCGGCAGGACAAGAATTAATCCCAAAACATTTTCTTAAAGAGTCTAGAAAATATAGGACAATAGAAAGACGTATTTGCAGAGAATGTCAATATTTTGGTCAATGTACAATATCCAAAAAAGGCCGAGCAATAGAGAGAAGATATGACGAAGAAATAAAGGAACAATTTGAAAAGCGATATAACGAGCCGGATTTACAGGAAATATATAAACTAAGAAAACAGAAAGTAGAACTGCCGTTTGGACATATGAAATACAATTTAAAATTTGATGGTTTTTTATTAAGAAAGCTTAAAGGCGTAAAAGCAGAAATGGCAATACTGGGAACATGTTTTAATATAGCCCGTATGATAAGTATTTCTGGTGGGGTTCCCGCGCTAATCGATAAACTGAGCTAAGGATAGCTCTGTCATTACAAAAAATAGAGATTAATTCTAAAAAGTAGACCTACTTTTTAAGTTTTTCACAGGGATATTTCTAGTTTTTACCTTTTTCAACAATTATTGATTGGTTATAATTTATTATGACACAGCCTGGGAGTGAGTGAGCCTCTGCGAGCGAGCGGAGCGAGCAGTTAGTTTATTCACATGAATTATTATAAAAGAAGGTTCGAGCTAGGAGAGTTCTTAGCCACCAAACAGGAAGTGCACGTTTTTCACAAAAATTTCGGCGTGTGCTTCGCACACTATCATGGTAAGTCTTTTTTAAAGTATCGTCTGAAAAAGATAAAATATTCCAAGGCATTTTCAAATCCATCTCCACATTTTTGTCCAGCAGGCGACGGTTCGTTCCGATTTTTTTAAAAAACTCACTTATTTCATCATAGTTTTTTGTTGAAGCACCCTCAGGGGCATCTTCGACAAGTTCATCGACGGAAGATGCTTTTAAAATCAATCATATGCTTGAGAATAAATAAAAGATATATTATGATATTAATAGTTGTTTTACATGAAAATAAGGTAGTGGAGGTTTGAAAAATGTCAGAACAAAACTATGAGAATTTAACCGAAACGATAAAGCAGATAGTAGCCCGTGTAACAAGAATGCAAGTTTCAAAGATAAGCGATGATACTAATTTGGAAGATCTGAATTTTGACTCCTTAGCAGCTGCTCAGGTAATAGCATTGATTGAAAAGAAATACAATATAGAAATCGATGAATTACAATTATTTGATGTTGTTACATTTAAAGATGCAGTAGAATTAGTTAAAAGCTATCTTAAATGACAAAAAACATATTCGTAACGGGGGGAACAGGTTTTTTAGGATCTAATTTAGTAAAAACGGCATTAGAGGATGCTGATAATAAAGTAATACTTTTAGCTAGAGATAAAGCAGGAAATAGCGCAGAGAAAAGAGTATCCGAAGTTATCAAGACCTTTTACAAAAAAGAAGATGAGTATACAAGGAATAAGAGTAGAATAGAAGTTGTAAAAGGAGATATCACCCAGCCATATCTAGGAATTGAAAATCGCGATAGAAGAGAAGAATTAATCAAAAAAATAGATATAATATTTCATAGCGCTGCATTAACTAAGTTTAATGCACCTTTAAGTCAATCGAGAATGATTAATGTCGAAGGCACGGAAAATCTGCTGAAATTTGCTTTAGATTGTAAAAAACATGGACGATTGAAAAATGTGGCACATATAAGTACTTCATTCTCGGCAATGAAAATCCGGGGATGTGTTTTTGAAAATTTTTATAAGAAATCTAAAAAACTGACAGTGTTGCGGTTTCTAAAAAAGTCTCCAGTTTTCGGAAAAATTCTGAACACCCAATTTCTATTTACACAATTGGATTATTTTAATTATCCACAATCCAAACTTGAAGCAGAACTTTTAGTAAAAAAATATCAGAAAAAAGGATTAATAGTGTCTATTTTTCGACCAAGTGCAATAATAGGGAATTCAAGAACAGGTGAGGCGAGCGATTTCAATGCAATGTATCTTTTATTGCAGGTATTAAATAATATGACTCCGGAAGAAGTCCCATTTAATAAAGATACTCCCATAAATCTTGTTCCAGTGGATTCAGTTTCTAAGGCAATATATCTCATGGGATTGAATGATAGTAATAGTAGAATTTATAACATT
Organism: PVC group bacterium; assembly: GCA_024231215.1. Classification (GTDB taxonomy): domain Bacteria; phylum Omnitrophota; class Gorgyraeia; order B26-G9; family B26-G9; genus JAAEQR01. The sequence continues at coordinate 3,203 of JAAEQR010000246.1, forward strand.
GTTCATCCTAAATCAATATCGCTGGGATTCTGGATGGAGCAGGCCAGTAAATATTTCGGATTTGTGAATCCTAAAGCAATTCCTTTGGGGAAATTTGATATGGGCAAACTGACGAATTCTGAAAAAAAAATATTTTATCCATTTATTATGGTAGCAAATTCTAATATCAGTTATGATATAAGGAATGCAAAAAGTTTTCTGGATCGATATTCGTTTGAATGGCCGAATATCGATAAGGAATTGCTTGAATGTATGTTTAAATATTGTGAAAAGGTAAACCTTTTAATTAGGAGCAATTAGATATGAATATAGCATTAATAATACCAAAATCTCCTGTAGTTGTTTATCCTCCGCTTAAGGAGTTTGCTGAGAGCGGAAGTACGGGATTCTTAATTTCACGCAGACAGGGTGCAGCATTGTCATTATTGGTTATAGATGCATTGACTCCCAAGGATAATAATGTTGAGTTTATTGATGAAAGATATGAAAATATTAATTATGACAAACAATATGATATTGTGGGAATAACTATACATACGGCAAATCAGGCAAGACGTGCTTATGAGATCGGAGATAAATTTATAGAAAAGGGAGTAACAGTGGTTATGGGAGGGATTCACGCTACAGTTAGGCCAGAGGAAGCAAAGAAACATGCAAATACTGTTGTCGTCGGGGAAGCTGAGAATACATGGCCTGAATTGTTGGAGGATTACAAGAACAACCGGTTAAAATCTTTTTATAAACAAATTAAACCCATAGATTTAACAAAGTCACCCATACCCAGCTATAACTTATTTGAGAAGTATAAAGAACACTATAATGTAATCTATGTACAAACTACAAGAGGCTGTCCTCATGATTGTAATTTTTGCGCAGCAACAAAAATATATGGACCTAAATATAGACATAAAACAATTGAACAGGTTGTTGAAGAGATAGAATTGATTAAAAAGGTCTTTGATAAAGTATTTATTAATTTTGCTGATGATAATATGTTTGTTAATCGCAGGTATGCAAAGGAACTACTAAAAGCCCTAATTCCTTTAAGAGTAAGATTTATGTCACAAACAGATGTATCTATAGCTTATGATGATGAATTGCTTGATTTATTACCTGAAGCAGGATGTGCATCTGTTCTAATTGGATTCGAGAGTGTGTATAAAGATGCCTTTAAACATATAGAAGGATCAAGAACGTGGAAAGAAAAATATTTAGATAAATATCCTGAAATAATATCAAAAATTCAAAAGAAAGGAATAGGTGTTTTAGGTGCATTTATGGTAGGTCTTGATAGTGATGATTTGTCAATATTTCAAAAGCTTGGCGATTTTATCATAAAAAACCATCTTATGGCAGTACACATTACGGTACTAACACCGGTTCCCGGAACGGAATTGCGGAAAAAACTGGAAAAGGAGAATAGAATACTAGATACTCCTTGGGATAATTATACGTATTTGGATGTTAATTTTACTCCTAAGAATATGACACCGGAACAATTACAGGAAGAAGTTTATAAGCTCTGGAAAAGAGTATACAGTAAAGAAGTAATCGTTGAAAATAATAGATATATGAAGAGTATTTATAAGGACATTGTAAGTAAAGAATATGAGAAAGAAAAATGAATCCAAAAATGAAAAAATTAATTAACCGGTATACAATCATTGATAAGTTAGGTGAGGGTGGTATGGGAGTTGTGTGGAAAGTTTATGATGAAATTGAGGAAAAAGAAATTGCATTGAAAGAAATAAATTTACAATCTAATAAAGAGAAACTTCCTGCTGGAAGCAGAATGAAATTATCACCTACAGGGTTGCCTACAACAAATGCAGAGCTTAGGTTTGAAGAAGAATTTAGAACAATGACGAAGCTTCAATATCCGTATACAGTAAAGGTGTTTGATTATGGGGTGTTGGAGAATGGAAACAAATATATAACGATGGAGTTTGTCGATGGTGAGAATCTAAAATATATATTAAAAAAAAGGAAGTTGGATTTTCAGGAAATATATAAGATTTTAATTCAAGTTGCACAGACATTAAACTTTCTTCATTCACACCTCTATGTACATAGGGATATTAAATCCGAAAACATAATGATTACAAAGGATGGAAATGTAAAACTTATAGATTTTGGTTTGATGGATAGACTAGGAGTAACTTCAAGTGGGACAATTACAGGTACTGTTCATTATATACCGCCTGAAGTTCCTAAATGTGGTATAATCAATGAAAGTTCGGACTTATACTCGTTAGGGATCTTGGGGTATGAACTTGCTACTGGGAAATTTCCGTATGACGGGAAAAATCCTATTGATGTTATAAGGCAGCATATTGAAAAACCAATCCCAGCTGTTTCAACTCTCAGGACTGATAGTTCACAGGAATATGATTCAATAATTCATAAGCTGTTAGAAAAAAAACAAGAAGACAGATACCAGACTTCTCCAACATTAATTGATGATTTATCCAAATTAAGTGAAAAAGAATATGTAGTAGAAACATTAGAGCAGAAAAAGAGTTATTTGTATTGTGCTAAGTTAATTGGAAGAGAGAATGATATAGGATATTTAAGGGAAGTATTCAGCGGTATTAAAGAAAAAGAAAAGAAAAAAAGTATATTTATTGCTGCAGCGGCAGGTCTTGGAAAAACCAGGTTAATAGAAGAATTTAGATTGGAAACAAAATTAGCCGGAGTTCCATTTATTCAAGGAAATTGCCAGGAACATGGAATGACTGCATTTCAGACGCTAAGAGAGATATTTAAGCAAATTATTCCTTTAACAAAAAAAGATGTGTTAAATAAATATGGGAGTGTTTTAGTTAAGATTGTTCCGGATCTGGAGAGAAAAGGTTTTAATCCAGCGCAGCCTTTAGAAGCGTTGGAAGAAAAGGTCAGATTATTTGAAAGTGTTAACAACTGGTTAAGTGAGTTGGTTCAGGAAACACCTCTTGTAATATTTATTGAAGATATGCATTGGATCGATCCATCTTCTATGGAATTACTTAATACCTGTATTCAAGAATTTGCTGATTCTCCTATAATGTTCATAGGAACATATAGAGATGATGAAGTTGAAGAGATCAGTCCGATTTTGAGAACAGTAGAACAGAATACAACGAAATTGCTTAAACTTAATCCACTTAATAAAAATAATACACTGCTATTAGTTGAAACTATGCTTGGGAAAATCCAGCTATCAGACGAATTTATAACACAGCTTTTTAAGGCGACAGCCGGAAATCCATTTTTCATAAGCGAAGTAATAAAATCCTTAATTGAAGGTGAAATATTGCTTTTGGAACATGGTCATTGGAGGATTCCCAGGGACATAAGTGATGTAGAACTGCCTACATCAATTGAGAATACTATAAATAACAGATTAAAGCTTTTATCAAAGGAGGCATTCGATTCTATTCAAGTTGCGGCAGTAGTTGGTAGAGAAATTGAGTTGCCCATTCTTCTGGAAACTCTAGAAATAAGTATGGATAAACTATTTGGAATATTGGATGAATTGATTGAAAGGCAGTTTATAAAAAAAGAAGATAAGAATTATATCTTTTTGCACGATAAAGTGCGCGAAACATTGTATAGTAATCTTGATGACAAAAAAAGAATAGACTTGCATGAAAAGGTTGGTACAATATTAGAGCAGATAAATTCTTCAAAGCTAGAATCTGTAGCTACGGTGTTATCGTATCATTTCTACAATACTGAGAATTATGAAAAATCGATCAAGTATTTATATATGGCTGGTGAACAGCAATATGATAATTTTGCATATGTTTCGGCATTGGATCTGTTTAAAAAATTAGAAAGCATTTTAGAGATGATAGATCATAATGATAAAAACAAAATACTAATGAATGTATTACCAAAAATTCATTTCATTACTTATCATAACTATCCTCAAGATGCCATTAAGGCTGGAGAAAAATTTAAAAAATTATGTATAAGTGATTATAAACTAGATAAATTCATAAAAATTATAAAAGTAGTATTTAGCATAATAAATCTGTTTCCAAAAAATATAGCATCAAGAATTAAAGTAAAAATTGAACTTAAAAATCTGAATGCTAAAAAAGAAAATGGAGAAGCTGAAATAAACAAACTGGTGCTACTAAAATCTTTGATTGAAATGAAAACCCATACTTCTGTTGCATATACATATATTGGGGAACTGGATAAATCCATTAGAACAACAAATGAATTGAAAGGATATATTCCAGATAATAAATCATATCTTCAAACAACTTCAATGATTGCTGAATCTATACCTACTACTTATTCAGGAAGATGTGCAAAATCAGCTGATTTGATGTGTCAGGCAATAGAAAATTTCATTAAACCATATGAAAAAAATTATCCTTATAAACTTAAACAATTTTGGCATGCATATTGCGGATGCTGCTATATGTTCGAAAGAGCTAATTCAATGTTCGGTAAAGAATTAGATGTTAAGGGGTATCGTACCAAAGGTTTAGAAATTGCTAAAACTGTAGGTTATCAGGATCTCTTATTTTATCTTTTATGGATACCCAGTAATACGTTTACATTTCAGGGTCGATTTTATGAGATGCAGCAAAGTATGATAGAGGTTAATAATCTGCTTAACAAAATGGGCCGACCGGATGGCTTTTATTCATACGTTTGTACGAATATGATTCAGATTTATTTAGAGCGTGGAGAATTTGACCTTGCTTATGGTTGGGTGACTAAGGCTGGAAATGTTGTTAAGAGAAGTAAGGAAATACTCAGGAAAAACATGAACGATATTTTAGAAGCGCGTTTATTCTATTGTACCGGTGATGTAAAAAAAGCAATAGACATTCTAAAAAAATCTGTTGAATTTGGCAAAGAGAGGAATGTCCGAGAGCTTCCTAGTGCGCAAGTTTATTTAGCTCAGTGCTTATTGGAAGATGGAAATATTGATGAGTCATATACTATAGCCAGAGAAGCACATGAAAGGGTAACAAATGGGGAATATTCAAATATTTATTTTCAAATGTTGACGTATCGAATTTTAGGGAGAATTTGTCAAGAAAGAAAGGATTACGAAGATGCGCTTAAATATTTTGAGAATGGCATTAGAACTGCAAAAGAA
>JAAEQR010000247.1 GCA_024231215.1 PVC group bacterium
AAGCAGAGAATGTACATAATAGTATATCTCGAAGTGGTTCTCAAAGGAAGCTTTCATTTTTCATTTAAACGTGCATAAAATGCAATTGCACGTCTACTATTACATCGAGACAACTAAGTTACCATATTTTCTCCAATACCTCCCCTTTCGGGGTTTACTATTAGAGAAAAATATGGTAATACCGTAAATGATAACAATAGACGTTATATGATTTTGCTTTTTTTTATTCGAGTCATTAACGGGTCTTTATTCGGTCGTAAAATCACTACGCTACATCGCGACTTCACCTATATCCTACGTACGACGTACTATCTACTACAGACTGCTACAGACACGTACTCTACACAACACAGTACTCATCACCGATATTCCTCACGCAAAATCATCGCTTATTTTAAATCGGCAAGTTTATTCAATTTATCGAGGGTTTCGGCATATTCTTCCAAAGTTGAAGCGAGTTTTCGAGCATCTTCCACGGATATTATACATAATCCTTTCTGAGTTGGACCTATGCGAATAAGCCCCTCTTTATTCAATTCGTATGGAGCATCGTCATCGTTTCCCACTGGAATTTTGAAATATTGAC
>JAAEQR010000248.1 GCA_024231215.1 PVC group bacterium
AGAATGGCACTTGTTCGCATTGGCAACAGGGTATAATTTAATGGCACCCTCTATCCCACGTGCATCAATCGGTGTTCAGAGGAGAGGCGGTCATGCCCATCAGCTGTCTTATCCCTGAACGAATCCGGTTGGCGCGATTTAATAATCCTATGGGCAATCTACATGTGCGTCTGCGGCGGCGAGGGTGGGCCGGGCTGTTGCATAATAGATGATATGCCGGTATAAGCGGCGAGGAATTTTTTATTTATTCTTTTGATTAGGCTCAGACAAAACAGTGATAATTTATTGATCGATTTCAGATCAATTGATCGATAATTTTGATAAAACGCGATAAATTTGTGATCAGCGTCATTGAAAACTCCCCATATACTAACTTTCGCTGCAATTGGACAAAAAAAACATGACAATATCGATAATTTATGTCAAAAATGAATTATTGCTAATCAACATGGCATCGAAATCAATCATTGTTGTCCGTTTTGTTGTTGCTGAGATTCATACGTAGGTTAATCGAAATGTGGTTGGCTGGGACTTTTCTTCCCGAAAAGATGCAAAATTCCTCCAAATCATGAGGGGGTTGCTTCTGCCGGGTCTTTCAGAGGCGCATCTTTCGGAGAACCTAACTGATTCATACATAGGTTAATCATAAAGTGGTTAATGGCTGGCTGGGACATTTCTTCCTGGAAAATCGATTGGTTGTTTGATGAACACTCTGTGCATCAACTATTACATTGGGAGAGATGAGAGGATTGTGAATTAGCATATTTCTCCAATACTTCCCCATCTCTAATAACTCCTAGTATTCTTGTAGGTTGAAATAATAGGTCCCCTTGGGAGCTATTAGAGGAAATACGGTAGTTGCATTCCTGTTGCTCAATGGAGGAAATACATGTCCCGATGTAATAGTTGATGCGCAGAGTGTTCACTAAACAATCAATCGATTTTTTGGGGAGAAATGTCCCGGCCAGCCTCTAACTTTATGAGGAGATGGAAAGAGAATGATCTCTAGTTTATTCAAAGTATCAATTTCAACGATTTCGGTCTAAATTTATCTGATTCAGCTTTGTTTTTTGGCTTTTCTGAAAATCGAGGACTGTAGGGCTCGCCATGGTAGTCTTATCTATGGATTTGAAATGATTCATGGGTGGCTGCATCCCCACCTTTTCGTGGCAGCCATTCTAATATTTATTTTTCATACCATAATCAGTTTGGAGGGGGCAATGTTACAATTAAATCATCATAAATATTCTGTGCATTTGTATTGGAAGTCCAGCGTGGACATACAGCAAATGAGGACTGCAATTTTTTTCTTCAGAAAAATGTGGTCCTACCTTTGGAATTTGGAGGTCTAGGAAATGAGGACAGCAGTTTTTTAAAATTATGAAAATTGGAAAATCACTCCCAATTTTTTTACATTAAATTTATAAAAAATAGCACTAGCATCACCAGCATCATTGTTGCGGTTGATGCTGATGGTGTTGATGCTGGTGCGGTTGATGCCGGTGTGGTTGGTGCTGGTGCAGTTGATGCTGATGCTGTTGATGCTGGCGCCATTTACATTGGCAGTTTTTTAAAATAAAATTTAATGGTAAAGAATAGAACTTTTAGAACATTTTTCCAATTTTTTCATATTTAAGGATTGGAAAAATTTAGTCCCCAAAATCAACAATTTTTCTATATATTTTATACTCCAATAGTCTGCAATGCCACAGTTTTTAGGTTCCCAAAAATATTAAAATAATGATGTTGCAATTTCACCTTATTCTTGATATGGAGACGAAGAGTAAAATTATTTTCCAAATAGCAACTAACAAAAATGATAAAAATCGATGATTTATTGATCGAATTCTAATCAATCGAGCAATTATTTTTATAAAACCTCAATCACAATCGTGATCAGCATCATCGAGAAGCCCATACTACAAATTCTATTTACTTGACTGGTGCATTCAAAAGTAATAAAAAGGCAATTCCTTACATGTGGGCAGACCTCTTTATTTATGGAAATTGACCCTATTTTATCGATGCAGCCTGGTTGAACCTTTGATCATAAAATTCTGATTATGTGTTAGAAGATAATTAATGGAAGTGGTGCTTGTAAATATTGAAAATATAAAGGTCCTCCAAATCACGAGGGGCTTGCTTCCGGCGGCTCGCTAGGTGCATCTTTCAGAGAACCTAACTGGTTCATATGTAGGTTAATTGAAAAGTGGTTAGTGGCTGGCCGGGACATTTCTTCCTGGAAAATGCAAAGTGTGAACTAGTATATGTGCATTATTGATCGCGGTTCGTGGTTCCTGTTTTCCATGTTCAATAACGCTCACATGCTAATAAACGTTGATGTTATATAGAATAAAACTTCTCCTACATACACCGTTTAGTGGAACCCAATCGCTGGGTACACATGCATTGCACATGTTTCACAAACACATTACATTACATCCCACCGCAGCAGCATTTTGAAAGAAATGTATAGATAGGCATTTGGTCTACGAAGGATGGAGTTTTAATTTATATAGCATGGGGTGTGGTTTAGTATATATGCGTTATTGATCGCAAAAAGCAGGAACCATGAACCATGATCAATAATGCACATATACTAAACCACACCCCGTGCTATATAAATTAA
>JAAEQR010000249.1 GCA_024231215.1 PVC group bacterium
AGATTCTCTTTGACTATATTCTTGACTTTTTGAGTGGGATATGAAGACAGCAAAGGATCTTACGGGTGCGTTTACCCGGTGAAAACCTACCAATGACACCGACGACGCAACGACACCGACGATGCAACAGAGACGGAGACGGATCGAGATGAAAGAATCTTGAAAATATCACCGCCGGGCCAAAATCTATGCAGTTTAAATGCGGATAAGAGGAAGTCGAAATTAGATAAATGCCCTAGGTGCACAGAGGTAACGATATATGAAAAAATAGTTGCTAGCAATGAGAAAACTAATAATATCGCCAGGTATTTTGGGAGTTACTTATTTTCGTACGCGAATGATAACCTACATAATAGTATAGGAATGATATTAGAAAGGGGAACCCCCTTAGAAGCTCACGTAAAGGGTGTCGCCCCATTAACCTGTCAGCTTCTAAAAAGTTACTTACGAGATGTATTATCCGGACTGTCTTTCCTCATTCGTACGACCAGTTTCGCCACCACCGATCTCAAACCCCACAACCTGATCGTTTCTCCAAATACTGGACACCTACAACTAATAGATTTTGGACTGGGAAAATCTAACATAAAATGGAACGAATTGAGCGAATTATACGTTTCTCCAACAGATGATATGGGTACTGTGTTTTATTTACCCCCGGAAGTCCACCAAATTAACCACGTTTCCCTATCAAAAATTCTTAGTTACCAGGTAGGAGCTCTACTTTTTGAGTTGTTTACCAATTTGCAAAAACATTGTATAATAAATGGAAATGATTGGATAATAGGAGATATGTGTTTAGGATATTGTTGCATTGATACGTTCCCCCAGAACTCCTTTTTCCGTTAGTTTCAAAGTATACGCTAGAAATTGGGTTGTTATTTTTTAGCGGTATGGATAAGAATACTAGTAACGAATTGTGTGAAGAATTGTGCTCTATCTGTAGCGACTGTTTAGAATTTACGGCTGAAAAACATATTGATTTTGTAACGTTGTATGACTTAGTGTTTTCCACGGCTGAATAATGCCTTGTCTGTGCTATAATAAATATGAAATGTACCAACGTTAAAGACTAGCTAGCAAGCTGCACACAATTACAGTTAGTTTACTACTCAAAAATGAGTTGGATTAGTGCTAACTTTACATTTACAGTACCTGTTAGAATAGCAATTGCAGGGGCGAGCGGGACGGGAAAGTCTAAATTTATTATAAATTTACTGGAAAACCAAATGAAATTATTCACACAATCTTTTGTTGGGGGTATATTTTGGTTTTATCGATATTGGCAGCCTACATATAAAAAT
>JAAEQR010000250.1 GCA_024231215.1 PVC group bacterium
GGGACTTTTTCAGGAAAATCAGCAAAAATCTGGAATATATGGAAAATTTGCTAAAATAAAGAATCGCTATTTCAACTAGTTAAGTAAAATGAAGAGGTTGAAAAGGTAGTGTAATATTGATTGTGTAAAATCAAAAAAGGGTAGAAAAAAAGCGCATTCTCCTTTATGACTGGTTTAGACGCAAACCTTAACCAAGAAAAGGAGAATACGCCATGATAGAATTGAGTGTAAAGGTACCAGAAGTAAAAGAATTTATCAATGATATAGCAAATGCTCCCGGTAAGATATTCGACATGCTACGGCTAAATGTCAGAGAAACGGTTGGGAAATATTTAACGGCGCTTATGGAAGCAGAACTGACCATATACCTGGGCCGGGAGCGTTACAAAAGGCAGGAAGAGCGTAAAGGTTACAGAAATGGAGGATATAAAAGGGATTTCACTCTTAAAGGCATCGGAGAAATTACGGTTAAGGTTCCACGAGACCGGGAAGGTAATTTTAAGACAAAAGTTTTACCAAAATGCCGACAGTATGAAGACACAATACGCGAAGATTTGGTTTTGCTGTATTTAAGTGGGGTCAGTGATCGTTGTCTTTCAATGTTGTCAAAACGGCTTATAGGCCGGAAGATATCTCATGCAGAAGTCAGCAAGGCAAGTGCAGAACTCACAGAAGGAATTGAAGCCTGGAGGACCCGTGACTTAAGCCAGGAGCCTATAAAATATCTGTTTATAGACGGGGTTAACTTCTCTATGCGGGTAGATAACAAAGTAGAGAAGGTTCCTTTTTTAGTAGTCATAGGAGTAATGCAGGAAAAAGGTATTAAAAAGGTTTTAGCTATTCAGGCAGGAGATAAGGAGTCGTGTGGTACATGGAGAGAACTTTTTAAAGACCTGAAAAGCAGGGGCATTGATGGATCACAAGTCACTTTAGGGGTAATGGATGGTCTGCCGGGATTGGAGATGGTCTTCAAAGAAGAATTTCCCCAGGCCAAAACCCAACGGTGCCAGGTTCATGTGGCTCGAAATGTATTGGCCAAGGTTCCCAAAAGCACGAAGAAGGAAGTAGCCGATGATATGCGGTCCATATTTTATGCTTCCTCCAAAGAGAAAGCTCTGGGCCTTTTTGAAAGTTTTAAAGGCAGGTGGGACAAAATAGTGCCTTCAGCAGTGAAATGTCTTGATAGGTCGATAGAATCCTGCTTAACATTCTTTGATTTTCCAGAGGATGAGTGGATTTCTTTAAGAACAACCAACATTATTGAACGACTCAACAAGGAGTTTAAACGTAGAACAAAGCCAATGGAAATAGTTGCTGGAGAAAATGCCTGCTATAAGCTCCTGGCATTTATCAGCTTAAAAATGGAACTTCATTGGAGGTCAAATCCGGTTGGAAAGGTCAATGCCAATCTGCCGCTATATAAGCAGTTAGCTGAATTTACACAAAACTCTTGACACTACCCATTAATGTACCGCCAAACCGTGTTCGTCACATTGTTCATGGTAAAAGAGACATCACTGCAGATACCGCGTTAAGCTTTTCACCCTCTTTTAACATAATGCTTTTCTTTCGCTAAGCGATCACAACCAATTCTCCAGATGTAACTTGGGAATTCTTTTAAATTCCCGATCTTTTACAGGCGGTTGTACTCGTTCGGACATTAAGTCATCAATGAACTTGTCCAGGCTATTTAC
>JAAEQR010000251.1 GCA_024231215.1 PVC group bacterium
AAGATGAACAGAACAGAAAAATTAAAATTGCTTTTAGAGATTGAAGAGGCAAAGTTTAGCTTTTATGAAAGAGTAAACGATGCAGTATGGTCAAATCACTTTGGCGCAGGATTAGAATTTGATTCTATACGCAACAAAAACACGCATAACATAGAAATATGGGAAAAGTGCATTGACAGATTAAACGAACGATTTACTAAACAACTAAAAACACTTAAATAATGAAAGACACAATACTTGGCGCTTTATGCGTATGCAGCTTAATAGTTATATTTTACTACACGCTTTTAATTTTTGGATAATGAGTAAGAAAATAGAAATAAGAAAACGATTACATGACATTAATACGTTTATGTCAACAGCAGACAATGAAACATTCCTCTGCGGAAAAGATGAATACGGTAAAGATTTTACTTTGACCTTTAACACAATAGAGCTTCTTGAATGGTTAGATACTGATTACATGAAGCAGCAGGCTAAAAAATACATCAAAAGCTTATGATAGAAATAGAATACCAAGATGATGACAGCGTTATCTTTTATGTTGGAGCGGTTGCCTATCAGGTTGCCATAGAAACAGAGATAGGATCAGAGCAATATCCTGTAAGCTTTAACTCAATGAATGATGAGATAACATGGGCAGAATCAGATACGATTTACTATACCGTTCTGCCTGATACATTGCTTCAGGATGGCAGAGAATACTCAGACACGAATCTTTGCAATAAACTAGAAAAACTTTTAAATGATGAATGATCCTTTTAAACTAGAATTTTGGGATAACTTTAATGATTCCCTATATTTTGATTATTTAATGCACCAAACAATGCTAAAAACTTATAGAATAACATACAAGACATATAAAGGAAGCGACACAAGCGCGCCTGTAAGCTATGCGATAAAATATGTCAAAGGATATAACAAACAGGATGCAAAGGCTGCATTCAACTTGTGGAAGGAACTTATAATAAAAATTGAACAATGCGATTAATAGAAGCTATTTACTGCGCACTAATAACTTGGATATATGGAAACCTTGAATAAAAATAAATTTATTATGTCGAATGAATTTGATGATTTTGCCGAGATAATAGTTGATTACTTTAACCTTAGATTGAAATCCAGGGAGCTGCCTTTAATGGATGTTAAGAACTATTTTATTCTATGGTGGTATGAAAATCAGCAGAATTTTATAAAGTACAAAACAGCTACAAGCATGGGTAAGCTGCTTAATATGAATCACGCAACAATATTGCATCATATGAAACACAGGAAGCCTAGTTTAAAATTTAATTTACATACAAAAAACATTGAAGAGTTTGTTAATTCTTATGTTTTTATATAGCTTTGTAATGTTGGTAGGACAATCGAATTTTTATAGTGTTACGTTAGTAAGTGTCTCCTACCCACCGAAAGCGTAGCACTTTTTTTTTAACTGAAATTTATGGCAGACAATAAAAAAAGCTTTTTACTCTACTGCGATTTAATTCATACCGTTAAGAAACTAACGGATGAGCAGGCAGGAAAGCTATTTAAACATACATTAGAGTACGTTAATGACAAGGATCCTGTAACCGATGACATTATCACAGACCTATGCTTTGAACCTATCAGGCAGAGCTTAAAAAGAGATTTAAAGAAATACGAGAAAATTAGGCAAAAGAAAAGCGAGGCAGGGAAAAAAGGAATGGCTAAAAGATGGGGAAAGGATAACAGCGATAACAATTGTTATAAACCGATAACAAAAATAACCGATAGTGTTAGTGTAAGTGTAAGTGATAAAGATATATATAAGAGCTTCGCTCATTTGTCTATTTCTGTGGATCAATTTAATAAGCTAAATAAAGATTATTCCCAGGATCAAATAAACTCAGTTTTAGAGGCCATAGAAAACTTTAAACAAAACACTAAATACAAATCATTATATTTAACTGCAAAAAATTGGCTTAAAAAAGAACCAAAGCTAGACGAAGATAAGTTAATACAAAAAGCAAAGAGGTTAGGATATGCTTAAAAAAGGACAACAATTAAAATACCTGCTAGACTATAGAGATGGCAAAATAAAGCAAGGCTTAAAGATAGATTGCGAGCTAGATAAAAACATAGTTTTTAAACCTAAGCAGCTCAATATAATTTTAGGACATGACAACGTAGGAAAATCTTACTTTATATTTTGGTACTTTTTAACCCTAGCGCTCAAGCATGATTTAAAGTTTTGTTTATGGGCAGGAGAAAATAGCTACGGCCAAATCCTGAGAGACATGATACAGATGTACACAGATACGCCTTACAATAGATTAAGCCATCAACAAATAACAAGCGCATCAACGTTCCTGGAGCAATATTTTGATTTTGTAGACAATAGCAAACTATACAAACCTGCGGAGCTGCTAGAGATATTTAGGCAATCAGATGCAGATGCCTGCTTAATCGATCCTTATACAGGCCTAGACAGAAAAATGGGATATGAAGGAAACTACGAGTTTTTAAATATGGCTCGTCAATTTGTAAATGAAACAGGAAAGACTATTTACATAAATACGCACCCAACATCTGAAAGCGGCAGAGGCGGCAATATATTCCAAAAAGGCCATATGTGGGAGGGGCATCTACGCCCACCAATGGCTGCGCACATTGAAGGAGGCAAGAGCTTTTTAAATCGCTGTGACGACTTCCTAGTTATTCACAGGTTAGTAAAACACGAATCAATGAAATATATAACTTTGATTTCAGTTGATAAAATAAAAGATACAGATACAGGAGGTCAACAAACTCTGCTAGATGATTATATATTTTGCGAATTTAACAGCGGATTAGGTTTTACTATTGCAGGCGTTAACCCATTAAACAGCATACGATGAAAACTTTTAACAGCATAAGCGGAGGGCAGACATCGGCATATTTAGAGGTGCATTACCCTAGTGATTACAGAGCTTTTGCATTAGTTAGAACTTTAGATAAAAACTGTATTTATCCTGATGCAAAGGTTAGGCAAATGGTAAGCGACAAAATAAACGCTGAATTTATAGGAACATTAGAGGATGACATTATAATAGACACTATTTTAGATTTAGAGCAATACACAGGAAGAGAAATAAAATGGGTAACAGGTAAAACATTTGATGAGGTTATAAGTAGAAAAACAGGAATTCCAAACTTACCGCAGCCAATGCGTAGATTTTGTACTTTAGAGATGAAAGTAGAACCATTATTTCAATATTGGTTAAGTTTAAACATTGAGGCTTGGGAATGTCGTTTCGGATTTAGAGCAAATGAAAAACGAAGAGCAAAAAATACCAACAACAGATTAAACGAAAACGGTTTACTTACACATAAGGGAATTATAGGCAAACATAAAAACGGAAATAATAAATGGAAAGAATTTGCCTATCAAAAACCAAGCTATCCTTTAATAGAAAATAATATCTTTAAAGACGAAATACAAAAGTTTTGGAAAGATAAACCTGTTCGATTTGCTTGGATGAACAACTGCGTAGGATGTATGCATAAACAACCAATGCTTTTAAAGAAAATGATGGGTAAGCATCCAAATAAACTACAATGGTTTATTGATCAGGAAGAAAAAGCTAAAGTAATGAGAGGTAATACTTGGAGGCAGGATGCGCTATACAAAGAAATAAAAGAATGGAATCCGCAAACAGAACTTTTTGACGATGACTTTAACGATTGCGACAGCGGATATTGCGGATTATAAAACAACACTATGAACTCACTAGAAATATTAAAAGCCAAGATTAACCTAAAAACTACATTGATAAAGTTTAAGTCAAGTTTAGAAGAGCTGCGAGAAAAACACGAAGACAGAACAGATTTAATTAATTCTATGCAAGAAAGCGCAAACGACATAGAACACTTCCACAACGTGTTTTTACAGTTTGAAGACGAATACTATTTAGAATGTAAAGCGAACCTACGTAACCAAATTATAATAGCACAACATAAACACGAAATAGACAAGCTAAAAGAAATTATTAACGACAATAAATTAGAATTATGAAAGTATTAAACTTGTATGCTTGTTTAGGCGGTAATCGTTTGCTTTGGGATAATTGCGAAGTTACTGCGGTAGAATTAGACGAAGAACTTGCTAAACTATATCAAGAACGATTCCCAAATGACAAAGTAATTGTAGCAGATGCACATCAATATTTATTAGACCACTACAAAGAATACGACTTTATATGGTCTTCTCCTCCTTGCCCAACACATAGTAGGTTTAATTATTCAATGAAAACTAATAAGGTTTGGAAAATGAAATATCCGGATATGAAGCTTTATGAGGAAATTATTTTTTTGGATAATTGGTTTGAAGGCAAGTATTGCGTTGAAAATGTCATACCATACTATGAACCTTTAATACCTGCAAAAAAAAGAGGCAGACATTTGTATTGGACTAACTTTAATTTACCAAGCAGCATAGGAGAAAGAAAAAATCCGCAATTAAGCAGAGGCGCATCAAAAGACATTGTTAAAAGTTTGTGTTCTTATCACGATTACGATTTTTATAAATACAAAGGAAAACAGGATATAAGAAAAATTGCAAGAAATTTAGTTGATTATGTTGCAGGTCAAACTATCTTCGAAGCTGCAAGAGGAATTATAGTAAACCAAAAAAACACGAACCAATCTAAACTTTTTTAATATGAAATGCCCACAATGCACACAGCCAATAAAATGGCAAGAACAACACGATTACAAAGACTTTAATTTAGAAGGCGAAGGCATAATAAACGTACACTTTTGCACTAACATAGATTGTAACGTAGAAGAAGTTTACATATTCCAAAAAGACGATGCCACGTTGTAAAAACTGCAAAGATAAATTTGAAGCCAAGCACTTTAATCAAAAATATTGCTTTAAGTCTGAATGCGTTAAAGTATGGGTAGAAACTGCAAAGGTCAAGAACTGGAAGAAAGAAAAGAAGAAATTGAAAGAAGAACTTGAAACGGTACAAAGCTTAACTAAAAAAGCGCAACGTTATTTTAATTCGTTTATTCGTAGACGTGATCAGAACAAAAACTGCATAAGTTGCGACACTTTACTAACAGGTAAGTTTGACGCTGGACACTATTTTAGTAGTGGCACACATAAAGCGGTAACATTTGACGAAAGGAACGTACACGGTCAATGCGTTGCTTGTAACCAACATAAACACGGAAACTTACTTAACTATCAAATAGGCATAGAAAAACGAATAGGAGGCGAAGAACTTATAAGCCTACACGAAGAAGCACACAAAACACGAAAGTATACACGTGAAGAATTAAAAGACATTATAGAATTGTATAAACAAAAGGTAAAACATATACAATAAATCACTATA
>JAAEQR010000252.1 GCA_024231215.1 PVC group bacterium
AAAAAATCAAAATTTAACTTTTTGAAACATGGAATAAATTCGTACCTGGCTTATAGTGAAATATATCAAATATTACAAGTTATGAGATGATAGTGATCTGATTTTATTTTTTCACAAAAAATTTATTTCGCACTTGGTTTTATTGCAGTATATATTATAAGTATAAGAGGGTATCAATACAATTATGGATTTTGGAGTAATAAAATGAAGACAGGACTATCAACAAATGTGTTAAAAGCCAGAAGAGATTCACGGATCAAAAATCTCACCAGGAGTAAACCATTTATAGAAGGCAGTTTGAAGGAGATAAAAGTAAAATGCGGAAATCCAAACTGCCGGTGTGCTAATGGTGAAAAGCATACTTCACATATCCTGACCAGAAAAGTTAACGGCAAAACTAAAAGTGTTTATGTTCCTGTCGGTATGGTAAAGGAAGTAGCAAAATGGGTAGAGGAATATCGGAAGATAAAAACAAAAATAAGGGAAATAACCGAGATAAACGAACAGATAATCAAACAGCATGTAAAGGTAAGCCGGGCCGTAGCCAAAAACCTGAAGCCCCTGAACCAATAATAGCAGACCTGATAAAAATAACTCTGGATCATTTTTTTCCTGAATTCAATAATACGCTTTCAGAACTGGATGATCCACGTCTTCCGGAAAGAATTACATATTCAGTAAAGCATCTGATATATCTTGGATTGTGTATGTACCTGTTTTACTGCGGCAGTCGCAATCAACTTTACAGTGACCGTAAAAGTATTAATTTTCATCGTAATCTTCTGATACTGAGCGGAACGGATGAAGAATTTACAGCCAGTCCATGTGCTATGAATTATCTTATGGAAGAAATGGATTCAACAGACGGGCTGGAACTTATTCCGGGTAAAATAACAGCCAGGCTTATACGTTCCAGGGTTTTTGATAAATTCCGCAATCTTCAGGGAGACTTTCTAATTGCAGTTGATGCAGTTCATCTATATACAGAAAAAGGAAAACGTCCGAATTGTGTCTATAAAACACATAATGGAGAAACCGACAGTTATTATTATGTACTTGAAGCCAAGCTTATAACACAGAACGGTATGGGATTTTCAATTGCATCTGTATTTATAGAAAATGAGGTGGAATATGAGAAACAGGACTGCGAATTAAAGGCTTTCTACCGCCTGGCTAAAATCCTTGAAAAACGTTTTCCCAGGCTACCAATGTGCCTGCTGTTCGATGGTTTATATCCCAATAAAAGTGTTTTAGAAATATGCAGGAAGAATAAATGGGGATATTATATCACATTAAAAAGTGGCTGCTGTCCAAAATTATACAGTGATGCAATGTCAGAGATAAGAAAACATCCTGAACGCTCATTGTTACACCAAACCGAAGATGGTGCCAATCAGCATATCCTCTGGACTGATAATCTTAAATATGATGGACAAAGCTCATATCTCCTAATTTGTAGAGAAACAAAATCAACTTCAAACGAAATTGAGACAAATACATTCGTATGGCTGACAAATATCAGGCCAACTAAAGATAACGCAGTACAAATGGTAAAGGAAGGACGGTGCCGATGGCATATTGAAGAAGCATTTAATATCCAAAAAAACGGGGGATATGAGCTGGAACACAATTATGGAACAGTCGGTTACGCAAGAAAAAACTATTATTATCTATTGCAGATTGCACATATACTGCATCAGTTAATGATAAGAAGTGATCTATTTCCGAATCTTCATAAGAAGTTTATTCTTCATGAATATTCGGATTTGCCTAAGTTAATAAAAGCCTACATTGCAGTTGTGGCAGAAAGCACTCTAAAACACTTTCGGACAATAAAAAATTTTGTTAAACGATTACTTGAATCATTTCGGAACCATAAAATTTCTGAAATGACTACAGACCCGAATTATATTGGAAAACTTAGAGTTAGACTGGATTCATCCTGAAAAAATGTTCCATGACTGGTTTTAGCTTTAATCCCCCGTACAATTAGATAAAAAAATAACCGAGGTGCATAGCACTAAGGTTATTTTATTGCCTAAATCAAATTCAGGTAGTGGAAAAAATCCTAATAGGATTTATTTTTATTCTAATTCTTTATTGCTGTCCGCAAATACCTTTAATTTGATTTTTATCCATTGCGGAAATATACTTTATTTCTTCAGCTTCAATATTTTCAAGATTGTCATCAGATACAAATCCACGATCAAATACAGCAGTTATTTTTAAATTTTTAAATTTATCTTT
>JAAEQR010000253.1 GCA_024231215.1 PVC group bacterium
ACGATTTTCTCCACCAGACTTCACAAACGGGCCCATATCTCGAGAACGGGGCCGCGTAATCACAAACGGCAAACAGCGGACAACTTCTCTTGAATATGCGCATCTTTCAAGGCAAAGATCCTCCACCTCCTCAGACAGCGACTCTTAAATAGCCCTTGGTTCAGATAACCCTTAGCTTCTTAAAACAACTATTCTGGGTTTGCAGATGAGTCAAACTGGAAGGGTTTACTTGACATGTTAGACTTGGAGGAATATAAAACCCCTACTTTAAATTTGTCTCCCTTTGGCAAAGTGGTGGTTTTTTCAACTTACACTTTGTCAAAGCTATGGTATTTGACCACAATAATTACGCCCCCTGTAAAGCTAATTATAAAGGT
The DNA here is from genome assembly GCA_024231215.1 of PVC group bacterium. Classification (GTDB taxonomy): domain Bacteria; phylum Omnitrophota; class Gorgyraeia; order B26-G9; family B26-G9; genus JAAEQR01. The sequence continues at coordinate 378 of JAAEQR010000253.1, forward strand.
AGAAAAGGTACTTGATAGGTACTTGTGGTACCCTGCTGTGCAGAATAAAGTTAGGAAAGGGGTTTTAAAATTACCCCCTAGTCTTGGGGGTTTAGGGTATCCAGATATAATGAGTAAGGTGCAAGCAACACGGCTTCAAACGTTGATCAGGCGTTATAGAGAAGAGGAACAATCGTGGCATATATGTTTTGATCATTATCGAAACATAACTGCACATTTATCTTCTAGTAGGCAAATTCAGAGAGCTAGAGTCCCACAGCTTTATAAAGAAATTAGAATTGCAGAACTCCATTTTAATTTTGGTATTATGGAAGACCATTTTGTGCTTAGAGGTATGGTTTGTACTATTAAAACTAAACAGAGATTAATTTATCAAAAGGTAGTAAATATGAGTAAGTTTGACAGGCAGACAGTTCGAATGAAGCAATACTGGTTTGCATACTTACAAAGCCCTTTGCTTAATTTTTTGAAGGTTTGGAAAACTACTAAAATACCATTAGTAGATGCTTA
>JAAEQR010000254.1 GCA_024231215.1 PVC group bacterium
CCAGTTAAAAAGGATAGAAATTGAGAAAGTTAAAGGAGTTTTGATCCACTCAAACTATAGGGATATTTGTCTTGACCGCTGCAATTTATTCACGGCGAAGAAATTGCAGAAACGGTCTGCCGAAAGTAAACATTGTTATGCTCTTTAAAGGAAAAATGGGGAGATAATTTACAAAACTCGCGAAATAGTTAAGGAAGTTAGGGAACAAATGGAGGAGGTTTTCTCAGCAGGAGAAACCTCCGCAAAAGTTGCGGGTGACTTTTTGTCTGCAGATCTGCCTCAACTCTCTGACGAGGATCGGCAGACATTGGAAGAGGAAATTCAATATGATGAGATTGCTCAGGCAATCGGCAGTATGCCAAAAGGTAAAACACCTGGGGGGATGGACTACCCATCGAATTTTATCAGTGTTTTGTGGATCTATTGATACCCCTGTTACTGCAGTTGTACAAGGAGTGCTTTGAGCTTGGTCATATGACTGACTCAATGCACTCTGGCTTAATTTCCCTTCTGTATAAAGGAAAAGGTCTTAAAGTGGATAGAACTAATTGGAGACCTCTCACCATGTTAAATGGTGATTACAAAATATTGGCTAAAGTGTGGATAAATAGATTAAAAATATTTATGCCCATGTTGGTGCATCCCGATCAAACATGTGCCGTCCCTGAGCGTGATATCAGGGATGCTCTTTTGAACTTATATAATGTGGTGGAAACTGTTAGAGTGGAAAAGAAGCATGGCGTGCTTTTCTCAGTCGATCACATGGCAGCATTTGATGTGATCGAGTGGGATTATGTTTATAAGACTCTTGAAGCTTTTGGACTAGGTAAATTTGTAAAATGGATTAAAGTGATCTATTGCCCTGGCCGCGTTATCTCCGCGGTCCAAATTAATGGAAATATTTCGGCCCCCTTTCAAGCCACAAGAGGAATTAGGCAAGGGTGCCCCTTATCGTGCGCCCTTTACGTTTTGGTGTCAGAGACAGTCCTAAATTTTATAAAGAAAGACCATCTGGTTAGAGGAGTGGCCATACAGGGAGTTGAACATAAAATTAATAGTTTTGCCGATGATACAAATTTAACATTAGAGAACTATCAGTCCATTTTAAGGGTACTTTACACTTATCGCCGCTTTAAACTGGCATCTGGAGCTACGTTAAAGCTAGAAAAAAATCAGTTGCTTCTGCTGGGCACCGCCACTTTAGATGATGTGCCACAGCAGCTAAGGGAATATGTAGTGGATAAAATAAAAAAATTATGGAATCACAATTACTGCTGAAGGTTTTGAAGATGAGCAAAATTGGC
>JAAEQR010000255.1 GCA_024231215.1 PVC group bacterium
ATAGGATAGTTGACAGTTGTGAATATTTATATCCTATATTGGGGTTTTTACTTGCCTAGTTTTTACCGAGTTTGATATCCCTGAACATCTATATTTTATCATAGTTTTGTGTTCGGGGGTTGGGGTCCCTAGTTGTTTTAGTTTTGGTGAGTATTGAAGTATTTTTGTTGCTATTCCATATGGAGTGGTATTGGAGTGGTAATGGAGAATGAATACGACATTTGGTACAACCTACCTTCAGTTGTATGTTGCCCTTTAACTGACCCTGGGCGTTCCCTGATACCAGCTTCAACCCTCAAGTAGACCAACTCGTCCTAAGGTAGGATCCACGAGGGAAAGCCCAGCATGTTGACACCGGGTAAGAAAGGGTCATACAGTCTTAAACGGAACAGAAACTCACAAGTAGAATACATACATATTATACATTTGCATATTGTGTAGTATGTGAACGTGTACATTGTGAACATTGTGAGTAAAAAAAACAAAACTTATCAGGTTCGGAGGTGAGTCGGCGATTTGGTTCGATTTGATGTTTGGTTTACATTGCAAGCTTTCATTTTTATTATAACGTGGTTGTCTAGTAGCATCTTTGCGTTATTAATTGTATGAATGCAGGAACCATTTCTCGAAGGAAGAAGTTTAATTTTTAAAACGTTATATTTGTTTATTTACATATTTACATTTTTTGGTGGAGACCTGTAGACCATAAGATCATTAAATCAAATAATAATTGAGCTATCTGGGTCGCTTTTTTTTCGAGTTCTA
>JAAEQR010000256.1 GCA_024231215.1 PVC group bacterium
ATTATAAAAAATGGATAAGAACAAAACCATGCTTGAAATGCTGGAGTATAACCGGGGTTGTTGCCCATCATGAAAATAAAAAAGGTCACGGCTCTATGGGTTCAAAATGTTCTGATTTAAGATGTTTGCCATTATGCTCTGGAAATTGCCACTCTTCTTTTCAAGGCTCAAGACATGAAACATCAAGAGAAGAATTCTGGGGTGATATAGACGTGGAGGCTATTATTTTGGAGTATAATCGAGAGTGGGAAGAGTTACAAAAAACTTAATTTTTCAGGTAAAGATAAGGATTTGATTATGAAATGTACATATAATGATTTATGTCCTGAATGTGGGAAAACAATGTCACAAGAGCCAAATGAATTAAGAATTGAAAAGTGCAGCTCTTGTGATTTTGAATATCAACACTGTGATGATTGCATAGATGATGATGAACATGTTGAAAATAGAGGGAGTGGGAGTATTTATTATCCATAAAAGATAAGGATTTGAGATTATTATTAAAATATTAAAGGAGATGTGGAAGATGAAAAAAATACCAACAATGTTTATAAGATTGCCAAGCGGTAAAATGTCAAAAGAAATTAACCCTGTTTGTGATTGGGTTTTTAAAAATGAGGGGATAGCTCATATAAAACTTGATGGAACGTGTTGCTTATATGATACTGGAACGTTATATAAGCGACGTACAGTAAAGCCGGCCAAAACATATCCTAAAGATTTTATAGCTGTAGATTATGATGAAAATACCGGGAAAGAGTTTGGATGGGTTCCTGTTACAGAAGATGACAAATGGCATGTTGAAGCCTTTGAAAAAATAAAAGATGTTATTTCAAATGGAACCTATGAGCTTATAGGACCTAAGATTCAAGGAAATCCAGAAAAAGTTGAAGGCCATGTATTAATGAAACATGAATTAACTCCTATTTATACATTTGAGCCTCAAAGAGAATACAACGAATTAAAAGAATGGTTAGTTGATAAAGATATTGAGGGTCTTATTTTTTATCATTCAGACGGGAGAATGGCAAAAATTAAAAAGTCTGACTTTGGGTTGGTAAGATAAACAAAAAACCCCTTGATTTTTCAGGTCAAAGGGCTTAATGTAAATATGTTATCTGAATTAGCATTTCAGATAACTAATCTTAATTTTCTATGGTAGGTAGAAAACTAAAATACTTAATGTATTCATCATAAATACACTAAGTACTTAAAAAAGTCAATATCCCTCCCATAGTTTGATTCAGTTTAATACAAGATAATCTTCTGATTCAGTAAAATAATTGATAATCTAAACAAAAGGTATGTCCTCATAACCCCGGAGGCATTTATGATAAACAGGGAATATAAAAGCACAATTTGTGACCACGACTATTATTAAAGCTTGCTTACAATATAAACGGTGGGGCGACAGTATTGCCAGCTGAAAATGAGCACCTGATAAAGCATACTTATTTTGACCCTTGGGTTTTTAATTATTTTGTTGAGTATAATCTAAGTATATAACTTAGGTGCTATCCTTTAACTACAAGGAGTGCTTAACAGAGAGGGGTATCTTTGCGTCTTATAATATAAATTACCATATGGAGATAATAAAATGATTAAAGTAGAAAACACTGTTAAAATATATGAGATGAATGGTGAAGAGACAGCGAGTGAAGATAAAAATGTAAAGATTTCATCACATTGGAACAGGAACGAATTAGTAAATATTAAAATAACAGGTGTCGCCATGATTACAGTTTCAGCAAAAGACCTTGAATCAGCAATTAGAAACGCAACTAATACAGCAAGATTTTAATTATACCATATGAAAGGTAATAAAATGGGAGAAGAAAATATATACAAGTGTATAGTATGCTCTAAAAAACCATTTATACAAATGAATACCATAGCGATATATACTATAGAATGTGATAAATGCGGCATAAAAGTAACACAAACTGAAAGATATAAATGTGTTGAAATATGGAATAAATTAAACTCTAAAGTTGATAGCAAAACATTAATGGCATTTTACAATAGAGATAATCTTATTGATAAAATTTTTAATTTAATTGAAAAACACAAAAAGTATAAAGAAAAAGAGTCGAGAAACTGGGAAGAATAATTTTAAATACTAATTATAGAAAATTAGTATTTACCCTGAAACTTGACAAGCAAACAAAATAAGTGATATTAAATAACTAAAAATATTGAATTAAATACAAATCAAAGGTGCTGAAATTGGATTGGAAGAAGTCTATATTGTCTCTTGTCGCAGTATTTGGGTTTATCGGGGTTATTGCTGGAGTATTTGATCATTTTAATTCACAAACAGAAAAAATAATTAGAAATGAAATGAATACCATTTACAACACTAAAGAAATTAAGGAGTTATCTGAAAATATTGACAAAATAACTCCACATGTTGAGACATTAATTAAATTATTTGAAAAAGCTGAATTTATTGTTTTAAGAAATGAGGAAGATTGCCACGAAGATGATGAAGAGTGTAAGAGAGAATTATTAGAACGTTACGTAAAAAGGAGATAATAATGAAGTTTAAAAACGTTGTTATTAATGAAGATCCAGTTGTAATTGAAATTCAATGTAAATACAAATCAAAGTACATTCCATTTTCAGAATATCCCAACCTTAAAAAAGAATATCCGGTTTTAGTAGGCAACAGATTTAGATTTTTAGACGAAACAACAGCTGGGATAATGCAAGAAGCAATTGACGATTTGACACCGAAAAAGAGTAAAAAAGCTGAAGAGTAATTATGGCATTAAGCCCAAAAAAGCCCTGTCTTCGCTGTCGAAAGAACTTAACAACATTGACATATTGTGCAACATGCATGCCAATTATTGAGGCAAGAAAGAAAAAAGAAAATAAAGAGTATGAGAAAAAAAGAGGATCATCCCGGGAACGAGGCTACGATTCAGCATGGCAAAAAGCAAGTAAAGCATGGTTGAGCAAAAGGAAAGTGTGTCATTATTGCGGCAAACCTTCAGAATGTATTGACCATATAATTGCACATAAGGGTGATAAAAAGCTTTTCTGGGATAAAAAAAACTGGCGACCATCATGTATAAAATGCAATTCAAGTAAATGTGCAAGAGAGGAAGGAGGGTTTGGTAATGCAAGAAGAATTTAAGGTAAGAAGAGGTGATGGTAAAAGCGTGCAGAGAATGGAGCAAATGTTCGTAACACTCCATGGTGAGCATCACATGAATGTAGGTGATAAAGTAATATTAGACAACTGTACAGAGTATGAATATAATGGCTCTGAATGGGTTGTATTAGAATCTGAAAATGTAACTGAAGTTCCTTTGGGTCTTATGTCAATGTTTAAAAAACCCTACAAATACAAAACAAATAAAAGCATAAACAAGAGAAAGAAAAACTCATTGTATAAAAATAAAGGCAGTTATTATGGAATGTAATCTAAAAGTAAAAGGCTTAGAATCAATAGACGGAATTCCTATTACATATAATGAAAATATAGAATTAACTGATTTTAGTGGTTATATAATACCATATCACTTAATAAAACTTGCAAACCCTTATTCATGGATTGTTGCAGAAGTAAATGGAAAAGATAGAAAGGTTATCATATATGAAATTGATGGACTTGTGTACATGATTGATCTGTTAAACGGTAAGAAATATAATGTTAATTGAACCCAAAATAAATTGACATAAAGTCAAGAATAAAATATAATTATTCCCAAAAAACCCAAAAAGGGAATAAGATGATAACAACAAACTCGATAGTACTCTCATCCTGGACTTTAATGGTATCAGGCCCTCAAACTAATGCAATAATAGCAGCTAAAACATCAAAATTTGAATATGCAATTGCTGAATCATTGCCTGAAGAATCCTTAATGGGTATTCAAGTTTTTAAAGGCCCAGGCTTAACTTTTTCGCTTGGTTCAGGAGAAAATCTTTACGCTCGCTGCAATAGTGGCAATAATCCAGTTGCAATAAATAGCGTACCTCCCCAGCCAGAGTCTAATTTTAGGCATGGAATGAACTCTACTTGTTTTAATCCTAAAACAAACAGATTTGTTGCTGTAGGGACTGGAGGCACTGACAACGTTCAATATTCAGATGATGGTAATTATTGGGAAGCAATAACTATACCAGATGGAAACTGGCAAGATGTATGTTATTCAGGGGATAAGGATCTTTTTGTAGCTGTCGGTTATAACGCTACAGATAATGTAGCTTATTCTCAAGACGGAGAAAACTGGACAACTAATACAATTATAAACGAGGGTCTTAAAAGCGTTGTGTATTCAAACTCACTTGAAAAGTTTCTAGCTGTTGGCACAGATGAAATAAATAATGTGGCTCATTCAACAGATGGTATTAACTGGACAGAGACAACAGGAGCTTACGACACACAAGGAGTGTGTTATTCTGAATTTGGCGGCAGGTTTGTGTCTGTAAACACACAAGATACTGACAACGTTCAATATTCTGATGATGGTGGTAATACATGGACTGGCGTAACTATCACAGGGCTTACACTTAAAGCTATTTGTTGCTCAGAAACATTGGGTATATATATAGCTGTAGGAGATTCATCTTCTGGGAGTATCATATATTCTCAAGATGGCGAAAATTGGACTCAAGTAACATCAAGTGTTGCAGATCTTAAAGCTGTGACATATTCACTTTTAATGAATGAAATAGTTGCTGTAGGCAACGACAGTGTGCATATATCAAGCGACGGTATAAACTGGAATAATATACACGAAACAGGCTATGATCTTAATTCTGTTGTATCAGCTGATAATGTTAACATTGTACTTGCAACAGGGATAGGAGAGACTAATAACATTATTAATATAGCAGATCAAGAATAATAAAACCCAAAAAGGGGGTATCATGACAACTGCAAATGCAACAGTCGGTACAACATGGACGCTCATGGCAACAGGCCCGCAAGTAGATCAAGCAACAATAGCATCAAAAGTCACACCATTTGAAATATACATTGCAACTTCTGCACCAGCTGAAACGGAAATAGGTTTTGTCGTCAACAGAGATACGGGAAAGAATTTCACTTTATTGTCTGGAGAAAAACTTTATGCTCGTTCTTTGACAGGGAATAATCCTGTCGCTATTAATACATAAATCCAGCCTGTAAAAAGGTTTATCACTGGCTAATTACAGTAAGCCCAGTGAATAATTAAAAGGGGTGAAAAATGGGCACAATCGGCGAAGGTGGTTTGGGTGGCAGTGGTGGATCTTCATTTCAATTATTTATTCAATCTAACGGAAGTCAGGGCGTTTACGCAGATGCAGCGGCAAGGAATACATATTTCGCCGCAAATCCTTCAGAGCTAACCAGGCTTGACAATGATCAATTCTTAATTATAAAATTACTTGACGATGGGTCTTCTGCGGTTGCATATCAGCAATATGTTAATCCTGCATGGCTTGATGTAACAAGTTTGATTCAAGGCGTAACAGGGCCAGCCGGAGCAACGGGAAA
>JAAEQR010000257.1 GCA_024231215.1 PVC group bacterium
AAGCCCAGTAATAGTCATCAAAGAAGTCCTTCGGCGATGCTTATGATCAAAATATGCTGGTGCACAGCTTATGGGAAAAGAACCGAAATGCATCAACTCCACGGTTTAGGATAATCCCTTTATCATTAGTAAGCAAAATACGAAAATAATGCTTTCGTTCATTACGCTGGCTGACATCTAGCAGTGGCGCTATCGACCGCAAGTTCGCTAAACGAGTAATTTTACCCGCGCAATTTTCGCCCCACGCTAAACTCCACCTACCTACCGACCGCCGCCTGCGATCAATAAAAAGCCGAATTCTGAATGAGTATTTGTTATGGGAGTTCCCTCAATGAGAACTCTACAAAAAATGAGGTTTGAAATACGTGTTATCAAAACACATTTAATGAAGCAATTCACAACCTGCTTTTGTAAGGGATGAGAAACGTCACCTTCACCAATTGAACAGTTGCTTAATCATTACCAAATGGATTAGGAAAAATAATAATTTCATCCTAGACACCGGCTGACATCTAACGGGCTAGCAACTAGATTTTTACTTACCCTAACATACTCGGCAAGCGACCGTTTTTTCCAGCGGTGATGCACGCGTTATGATGGATTATACATAATAGAGATACGTGTGTGAGAGAAGAAAAAAAGAAATAAGGAAAGCGAAACGTCCTTCAAAAACCGAAAATGAAGGCTATGGGATTTCTAGTGCCCCAAAAACCCTTCCTCATCAATTTTTCGTGTTATTCATCCCAGTCGTGTGCTAAATTTCGTTGCATCACATAAAATCGATAATTTATCAATCGGTTTCTGATCATCCAATCAATCGATAATTTTGATAAACCTCTAACATATTCGTGATCAGCGAAAACCCGTATGCTAACTTCGCGGCAATCGCACAAAATGTCAAAATCGAAAATTTATTAATCGGTTTCCGATCGATGAGATCAAACCCAGACAAAACGCGTCATTTTCTTATATGTGAGAAATTTAGATATCTTTGTCTTTTGATATAGAAATTATTCTTATTTAAAATTATTCACTTTGCAAGAAAATATTGGGTGTCACGATCGAATACATGTTAAAATTGTCTGAAGAAATACGCAGAT
>JAAEQR010000258.1 GCA_024231215.1 PVC group bacterium
ACACAAATAATAAATTTAATTGAAGAAGTTAGTAATCAGGAAATTTCTTTCTTCATGGCCTTCTGTCGATTGTTAAAAAAATCAGATGAAAAATATCATGATAAAATGTTAGAAATTGTAAAAGCATTTGAGGATAGAGGAACAATCAAAACAGAAGAAATTTCAACATTAATAAAAATTTGGAGGGTAACTCAAAATGACTAGATTTGACGTATTAATACAGATTCTAGGAGTTTGGGCTATATTCGTTTGTTTTATTTTAATATACATTATTACACCTTAAAGGAGAACCCAATGACAACAACAGAAATTAATTTCCCAGCCGTAGCAATTGAACCCGCCTATTTTAAAACAGGTGAAAATTTTATCGAGTGTGAAGAAAACAAAGCAATTGTTAATCTTGAAAACAATCATACATATTCGATTGTTTCTAATAGGTACAAATTGCAGAAACATGAAGAAGCAATCGCAGCTGTAGAGGAAGCATTAGAAGAGGGTGGATTAACAGATTACGAACGTAAAGTTTACATGAATAATGATGGGGGATTAATTTCAGTATATTGGACATTTCCTAAATCGAAGCATGCAGTGGAAGTCGGAGACATCATTTGTCCACGGATTAAAATGGTCAATTCCTATAATCGTGGCAGATCATTTGTTGTAGAGATTACAGGATTACGTCTTGTATGTAGTAATGGATTAACACGTGGATTCAAATTAGCACGTTATTGTAAAAAGCACACAATATCATTGGATATGGAGAAAATGAAAAGGATCCTCGTATCAGGAATTAAAAATTTCAAAAAGCAGGTAGATCATTGGGCTGAATGGACTAAGATAGGTGTAGATCAGCCTTTATTCGATAAAGTCCGAAATGTATTGACAGAGAAAGATTTTGGTGAAGTGTTAGTATTAAGTGAGATAGGATCTGGAGAGAACCTGAAACCTTATGTAAATGAAGATAACGAGATTACTGCACAGAGTAATATTACTAAATGGATTTTCTACAATATCCTAACACAGTACATTACCCATCACGTATCCAGCCAAAGAAAGCAATTGAAATATTCCAAGCAGATCGGAAATGTATTCAAATAAGTTTTTCCTAGGGATCCTAAGTTTCCTATTGACAGGAGACTTAGGATACTTTAAAGTGAATGTAATATTAATCAATAACGGGAGAACAAAATGACTAAAGAAGACATCATAAGCAAAATTAAAAAATGTATGAGATTATCAGAGTCTGGCAATGAACATGAAGCTGCATTAGCCGCATCCAGAGCAAGAGAATTGATGGACAAATATAATTTGTCAGTTTCATCATTTGAAGAAGTCGATGATTCTCCGGGTCAAAAAGGTGAGATTGACCGCCAGGCTAAAATTCCACCATGGAAACAGGCATTGTTTTCTCAATTGTCAAAGTTATATGATACAGTTCCTTATTTCAGTCGAGGATATGGAGAAAAGAAAACAGGTGGGAAAGTTGTTAGTCAGCAGATCATGATGGTAATCGGATATGAAAAGGATATTGAATTAGTCAGATATACCTATACATTCCTTGCACGTACAATTGAAAAATTAGTAGTTAAAGAACGTAATGCAGAGAAACACAGATATGGTTCATGGTCACGTAGGGATAGCTACTTGTTTACACGTTCATTCTGCTCGGGAGCTGTTAGCCGCATCATAGAGAAGATCAAAGAACAAAGAGATAATACGCTTCAGGCTAGTGTTGAAACACGAGATTTAGTAATATGCAGAAAAGATAATGTCAAGAAGTGGGTCGATGATAATATGGAGTTTGGTAAAACGAGAAAGATAACATCATCTAATTTAGATAGTGGCTTCTATAATAAAGGTGTAGAAGCAGGTAATAATATCAATTTAAATCCTGGTGTAACAGGATCTAGTAATTCAAGGCAAGAAATCAGATAATTTTTATCTAGGTAATTGAGGTAGTTAACTATTAAATTAAAAAAACTTAGGGTTTTTCTAGGATTTTCTTTGACAGACTCTCGGAACTACTATATTGTTTAATCAACATTAACAATTAACCGGGAGAAAACAATGACAACAGAACTTACACAAAATATTAAAAACTTCGGAATTGAAATTGAATGCTTTAACGTAAACAAATCACAACTTGCTGCTGAAATGAATTCACGAGGAATTAATACACAAGTTCAAAATTATAACCATCAAGTTTCAACATCCTGGAAAATTGTTACAGATTCTTCAATAAATGGTCAAAACGGAGCAGAAGTTGTTTCACCTATATTAAACGGAATTGACGGTTTAGAACAAATCAAAAAGGTATGTGAAGCATTAAACGCTGTAGGCGCCAAGGTTAACAAATCATGTGGATTACATGTTCATCATGAAGCATCTGACATTACACCTAAACAAATGAAAAATCTTTTAACATTTTACGCAAAAAATGAAAAAACAATTGATTCATTTATGCCTACATCACGCAGAGAAAACAATGCATATTATTGTCAATCAGCTTGGAAGGCATTATCAGCAATCGAATCAGGATCCCGATTAAATGATCTTTCTCGATACAACAAAGTAAATCTTAAATCCTTTTATCGACAAGGAACAATCGAATTTAGGCATCATTCAGGAACATTAGATTGTAGAAAAATCAATAATTGGGTTAAATTGACAGCACAGATTTTGACCGTTGGTAAAGCAAAAAAATCCTCTAACAAAAACCCAATGAGAAAAATTTATTTCAAACGTGCATTAGGCCTAATGAATACTGAAACCTGGGATTTCTTTTCAAATCGTATCAAGGCTTTAGCATAATAAAAACAAGGTGCCTGCATAACGCAGGCGCCATAACAGGGAGAAATAAAATGCCTAAATATACAGAAATGATAAAACATCAAGAATCAATATTTAAAAATAGAATTAAACGAGCAAAGGTATTAAAAGAAATGCTAAATAAATTGACATTAGAGGACATAGATAAAGCGATAAATGATGGGTACAGCAAAATGAAAGATATGACTAAAGATAAAATTATATCAGAATTTATAGATGATATGGACGCTTTAATGATTGGTATTTTTAACGAATAGGAGGACATCATGGACATGAATCAAATAGTATATTTACTGAATAAAAAGTTCCCAGATTTAAATTTAGAATATGTAATCAATGAAAGAAATGTAGTTCCCACTAGTGAATGGTCATATACATATGACAAGTATACAGATACATTTATAATACTCGATAAAGATACATATAAGGGTTATATTGTCGTTTATAATGATGTAGACATATATCCTGTAGTGAGAGAATTTGAGGAAGTTCAAAGAGCACATTTTCCAATATATTAATTAGGAGAATAACATGTCAGCTATATATCAGCTTACTACAAAGAGTGGAACAAGAGTTAAATTGTATCAGCAAAGTATTGTTATCAATAATGTAGTAATATTTAATGGATCAAGTTTCTGTAAAAATGATATCCAGAACATAAAGGATTTATTAGATGCAGAATTTAAAGAAGGTCAGGAGGATAAAGTCAAACAATTACGAAAAGTATTGTTACTAGATCACCAGGATCTTTAAGCCTAAAATACGTTAAAATGTGGCGTCAAACAGTGCCCATATGACGTTCAATCAATGATATCAATATGATAACATGCATTGATTATTGAACGTCATATATCGCCTGTTTCTTAAGTAGTTGAAATCATTACACATTCATATTTTTACCCCGATATTCCTGGTATTTCATTTTTAACCATCGCTCGGATTCAAGATTCTCCAGGCAGACAAACCCATATTGTAGTCCTACGAATTCAGCAGAGATCAATATACGCCAGTCTTTTCGATTCTGCCTATACACAACTACAGGAATATCATTGACCGACGTTACCGACGCCTTTACTTGTCTCCACCATTTCTTTAGATGTAGCTTCTCAACTCGTTTGACCTCAAATACAAAATCCCCTACACCCAGTATATCAGCCCCACCAGATCGGACTTGTTCTAAGTTTCTTTTAGGCAGATAATTTAAGGCTAATAAGTCTTTTATCCACTGTGCAAATTCTCTCTCGCCTCGGGATCCTTTAGACCTGGCATTTATAGTCATGTATCACCATCTTCCATAGACCTTCTGAAAAACATATAATCTCCAAAGTTTTTTATCTTATAACCTTTTGTATGGCCATGCTCCCACTTTGATATTGTCTGAGAAGATACATTGATTAATCTCCCAAATTCAGATTGATCCATCCCTAAACTTTTCCTATAAGTTCTTACTTTTACTTTTTTCAATAAATCAAAAAGGAATGATTGTGCTACATCCCTATACTTATTACTATCATCTTCAAAATAATCATCCGCGCTTTCAAATTCTGGGATCTCTACTGGTTCACTCATTTTGTCTCCACCTCAATTATATCTTCGTAAACGAAACTATCATTAAATCCTGGAATTAGAGTTCCATTCCTGATACCTATTGCACGGGATTGGTTAGTTCTAGCATATACTTCTTGATAAATATTATCATCTGCTATTAACATTTCTATTCCTATTAATTCTCCATTGTTTAATACCTTACGAATTTTTATTCCCATATTTACCTCCCGTTTTAATATTAAATTCAATTAAGGATTTACCATTACATGCTGGACAGTAAAATATTTCTTCATTTGTAACTGGGTTCTCCGAAACTGGCATTTTATAATCTGGTCCGAACCAACGGCATTCTTTACATTTATAAAATTTATATTTTTTTATTCCCATTTATGTTCCTCCGTTATTTAACAATTAATCTTGCTTTTCTTGATTCTTTTTCAAATTTATTAATTGACCTAATTTTTTTCCAAAGGTCTTTACTTCTACAATCATCACATTCAACTATTTCTATAGTCACCCTATGATATCTTTTACATGCTGGGCATTTAACCGTTATTTTTTGATCCATTATATGCTTCCCATTAAATATTAAACTAATATTATATATTGTCATCTCAACAAGAGCTGTCAGACGTATCATTTGTATATTCTTCACGTTCCCATTTATCACATTGATTACATGCACTACATGGCTCTATATGAATCTCTAACTGTCTATACCCACAATTACCGCAAGATTTTAAAAAATCATTTATTTCCACTATTTCAATATTGTATTTCTCCAGGCACGGATTACATAAAGCCATGACTAATCCATGATTCTTTATCTTCA
>JAAEQR010000259.1 GCA_024231215.1 PVC group bacterium
CAAGAGTAAAAGCTTCTCAATACGCTTTTATCTCTATTTTCTGCTACGGTAAATCACCTGGCCTGGCTTCGCTTCAGGCCCACGTTACGCGCTGATATAAACATCGCTATTTTCCTCGCATAAAACAAGAGTAAAAGCTTCCCGTTAACCAACTAACATTAAAAACAAAGAAAATATAAAATAATAACTTAGTTCCTAAACTGTTTATTTATTGAATAGAGTCCTTTGTTTGGTACAATGGGGTTATGAGTAAACTTAAAAATTTAACAGTAGAGGAGTTAAAAAGGCTGTATCTTAATGCATAAAAACAGCCAAAAGTTATTCAGCATTTTGTATCGAGATATCAATGATAGAATATTTTTAGAACGCAAATACCAGAGATTCCTGGAGGGGTTTAACTATGAACAAAGAGCTTGCTCAGTGGATTGAGCTACATAGAATTTACGGTGAATACAGGTATTCTACAAAAGAGTTGGCTGAATATCTAGGTGTCTCAACAAGGACAATCCAAAGATGGGTCAAAGGTCAATATGAACCTAATCAAAAGAATATAATTCTTATCAGAAAATATCTCAAGGAAAAGGCTCAACGATCACCCTAAAAAGGAGCGTTAAATAGCTGATGTTATAAAACATAACAAAATTAACGTATGTCGCACTACTGCTTATAATATATCTTATGTAAACTTTTATATATGATGGAAATCACACATTTCTTTAATATTCCCAATGGATTTCTCTACTTCTAAAAAAACCTGTGAATTGACGAAGTCATTCTTACTCCTGTCTATATATTCTTACCGATAGCATGATTAGTTTAAGCATTAAAGGTCTTTGGCGGGATCCCGTCATATGACGGGAATAACTTACAACTAGACCAGCGATCTATGGTCTGTATCCTATGGTCGGCGCCTGTGGGAGTTTATTGTCTATTGTCTATGGCCTTCTAAGGGTATTCTAAGGCGATCTTGGGTGGGTTTTGTGGGTGTTATATGAAGCGGCAGCCGCCACCGCAATTTGAGTATTTCTCACATGTCGAGCAGTATTGGTATCGATTGTTGCTTCTAAATGACTCTACTGTTTTGAGTCTGGATAGGTCTGAAAATTTGTCATTTAAAAGGTTGCCTAGTATCTGAGGATTCTGTTCACATGTTCTTAGATTTCCGGCTGGATCGATGATCCACTTGGTCTTGCCGCATTGGCAGTCGGCAAAAGTTAGACCGGGGTGTTCTTTGTGGCTAACTAGACATGGCTCTATAGGGATAGTTATATTAATGGACATTTGCGGATATCTGCTGTGTTTTTTGCTACAGACTTTTAAGAATTCCTTTAATTCGTTTTCCGAGGGTATCAAGCGCTTATCGTTATTGCTGCCCGGGATAAATCGATTAAAAACCATATGATTAACTCCGAAGTCGGCACATAAATCAATTAGCTCTGGGATGTCGTTCAGATTAGCTTTACTTATGATGCAGGCTACTGTAATTTGCATTTTAGCGCGCTTGGTATCTAAAATAGCCATTTCAATTTTATCCAGATCATCATGACCGGATAGTTTGCTGTGTTTTTGTGGATCTGCTGTATTTAGGGATATTTCAAGGCGTCTGAGTCCTCTGTCGTTTAGATCATTTATGGTTTGGTTGTCTAACAATGCGCCATTAGTGATTAAGTTTGTTTTTATATTTTTTTTACTAAGTAATTGGATGATATCCAGTATATTTGGGTGCAGCAACGGTTCACCACCTATTAAAGTTATTGCCTCTGGTTTTGTATTTTGCAGGAGGTTATCGATCAAGCTCTCTATTTGTGTGAGAACTAGGGTATTTCTGGGATAGTCATCAGAGTGCTTCCAGACGTTATAACAATATCCGCAATTATGATTGCAGTCGTAAATTACTTCATAAAGAAAATATGGATTTTGAGGTGTCATGTTTGTGGAAACGTTAGAGGGTTAAGTCGACTACCAATTGGTGTAGTGATTCTGATATTTCTTCGATTTTAGCTATATCTTTTTGTGTCCTTGAATACATCTTGCTGAGATTCGTGTAATATTGGTCAATTTCAGGTGTGCTTATTGATTCGTCTCTGTTGTTTATTAGATCTTCGAAACTTTTTCTAAAATTACTTATGTATTGTTGTATGAAATCCCTGGAGGTGTAGTTATTCTTGTAGCTTATTATGA
The DNA here is from genome assembly GCA_024231215.1 of PVC group bacterium. Classification (GTDB taxonomy): domain Bacteria; phylum Omnitrophota; class Gorgyraeia; order B26-G9; family B26-G9; genus JAAEQR01. The sequence goes on from JAAEQR010000259.1 coordinate 2,182, forward strand.
AATTATCAATGAGGGAAAAGTTCTGCAAGCTCTCTGAAGCATGCATTGCTGTTTTGTCTAGCGTTTCCCTAGTCATTTTACCGTCTATAAATCTTTTTATATTGTTTGGTAAGGATTTCATTGTATATGTGGATTGTCCTTTTGAGTATGATGGCATAACCAACATGCGAGAATACATCGCTTTTGTGGGATCTTCTTCAATTGCAATATCGTCTATTTTGAATGCACATATTTTAAGTAAGATTTCTCCCTCGAGAGCAGTTAATTTATTACCACTTATTAATTTGTCAAGGCTGATAGATTCCAATTTTTGTTCAAGATCGGAAGATGCAGATTTAGCAGTGTTGTGGTTATAATCCAGCCATCTTGTGTGTAGTTCCTTCCAGAATCTTTTAAACTCTTTCCACTGCGAAGTTCTGTTAAGTTTAGTTATCCTGGCCACTTCGATTATTGTGCTTTTAGCATCTTTATCAAGCTCAGGCATTCTTCTTCTTGCGTGATTTAATGCTGTTCCTTTCGGCGATGACTCTTGTTTGGACTTGTCTTGTGTGTTGGTTGATACTGGCTGTTGCTTGCAGCCAAAAAAAGATAACATTAAGGCGATTATCGTGGTTAAGGGGGCTAGCAATATTTTTTTCATAATATATGTTTTACTGTAGGCTTGACCGTTTATTTATTTCTGATCCTTCTTTTGAATTCTTTCACTGTTTCTCGGTTTAATGTAAGGACTTTGGTTAGCATTTTAGACTGGTACAGCAAATCAATTTCGGTTCTTATTCCGTCGACAGCACCCCACTTGGAGTATGAGCCCATTATTTTTTCGCAATCCTTAGTTTCCTTTGGATAGAGAACAATTTTTTTAGGAGATATTCGATGCCTCTCTCCTCCAACTGTAAGAAATAACAAATCGACGCTGATTATTTCTTGGGAATTATTGCGCAAATGTATAACAAAGGAAGCTGGTGGGTTGGTGGTTTTTGGACCCAGGGCGCCGAGCGCAGCAGCAAATGGATTAACTTTCTGTTCATCGAAACCTGTGATTGCGATATTTAATCCTTCACCAATTGTAACTATTTGAGAGATAAAACTCTTAGAATAGACTGTTTTTTTCCATCTACCAGATCCGTCGGATGTGTATTCTACCATAGATCCTGAGGCGCACCCACTCAACAGGATTAGAACTAGTGGAATTACGATGTAGTTTTTCTTTATGTTCACAGTTTAAATGATAGCATATTTTATCGTTATTTCAACTTGTTTTGATTTTGGGGTTTGTTGAAAATTGTTTGATTTCGGGATTAAAGTGTGGTAACCTATTTTTCTTATAGCGATAAGATCTTTCGGCATGGTTGCCTCAGGATCAATTTTAAACAGGGAATAACCCCATATAACTACTAACTATAAGATCCTTCGGCATGGTTGCCTCAGGATCAATTTTAAACAGGGAATAACCCCATATAACTACTAACTATAAGATCCTTCGGCATGGTTGCCTCAGGATCAATTTTAAACAGGGAATAACCCCATA
>JAAEQR010000260.1 GCA_024231215.1 PVC group bacterium
AAAGCAAAAGATTAAGTAAAAACTCTACTCTGTTTGTCATTCCTGGTTCCCCGCCGCTGGAGGGCAAAAGTGCGTGTTGCAGAACTCTACGCTTACGGTGGTGCTTGCGTGCCTCCGGAGTGTTCTGCATTGCAAATCCGCCTATGGAGGACTGCCGCATAGGATCGAAGGTGAATAACACCTTCGATGGCATTCTATTTGTAAACAAAATAGTTGTGCAACAGCCACAAAAGTGGGAGATCATTATTGTGGTTTAAACTTTTATGTCAATTTGACAATGGATTCCCCCGAGTCCTCGGGGGAATGACAGGGTCCTTTATTTCTTATATTAAATTTTAGAGACGTTATTATAAATTAGTTAGTCGTCCCTGAAAAAGTCTCATTTAAAGCGAATGATTTATTAAACCCATGAAACTATTTTTTCTAAGTGACCATAAAAACTTGGATAATTGAAAGAATTTTCCTAAAATATCTGTAATTTTGAAAAAAGACAAAAAGAAAGCTATTAACTTTCTTAAATTTGCGCCACATCCAGCTAATAATGTATTTAAATGGTCGCCTTGAATTCCTTTATAGTAATTTCTGCCTAACCTGTTGTCCGATTTTAGATGACCGATTTTGGGTTCAACTGCGCTTCTTCTTTTCATCCATTTCTTCATTGAACGAGACAGCAGCTTTTTTCTTCTTGTACCAACTATGTGGACTTTAGCTGGTCCTTCATAATTATGACCTCGATATCCACGATCACAAAAGTATTCTTTTGCTTCCCAAATTGTTAAACGTTTAATTTGATCTATTACGCTTTGTAATGTATGACCATCATATGGATTTCCATGGTGTGCCTGCATTCCAATTATCCAGTTGTCTCTGGATGTCGTAGCTATACTTGATTTATTGCCAAATTCATATCGTTTATGAGCCTTTCCTTTGGAAATACATTCTACTTCAGGGGCATGGATACTGTATAATTTCTTCTTGTCATTTTTCTTTTGGTTAAACAACCTTTCACTGAGTTGAAGCAAATCTTTTAATACTTGATCAGGATATTTAGCTTTACGTTGGATATCCCGAGTTACTCTTCCCATAAAAGTCTTTAATTGCTTAGTTTCTTTTCGTGCTCGTTTCATTTGCTTTGCATGTGCATAGCGTCCTTGTTTTGCAAGTGCTTTTTTTGCTAACCTACGATAATTCTGTCTTAGTTTTATTCCCCGTTCCTGCGCTGCCTTTACAAGCTTTTCCCGCATCTTATAATACAATCGGGCATCTGTTGGAAATGCAACTGCTTTCTCCTGAACTGTTGTATCTACATTTACTTTTCTCATGTGGCTCTTTGTTAAAACTTTCATACTCTTGGCCGTCATTATCGTTCCGGCTAATAATTTTTCAATACCGGACACACCTACTCGATGACGCCATTTTACTAAAAGTGTGGGATCTAAAGGCATTTCATGTTGAAAATAATCAAATCCACAAAAATATTGCCAATATGGATTCTCTAAGAACCTGTCTATTACTGATTCATCACTCTCATTATATGTATGCTTCAAATAATGCAAACCTACAAGTAAACGGATTGGTTTGCCGGGACGACCACGATTCTCTACATAAAATGAACCAAATTCAACTTCAAAATATTCCCAATCTATTTGGTTTGACAATTTGAATAATGGGTGTTTTTGATCAAGTATTTGCTCTAAATGTGCTCTAAACAAGTCTGATGTGTTTTGTTGATGCTTTTTTGCTTTCATAATTCACCGGTTTTTTAATGGTTTCTTTAAACCTTCCGGTAATTTAATCATTATAAATGACAATGTAAATACTTATTATTACAATATCTTATTATTTATTTCAGGGACGACTATTTAAAATACTAACATTATAACTGTCCGGATAATGAGGAAAATCAGTTTTTTCCAAATCAAATAAAAATCCGGAGATGATAAGAGAATAGAAACGATTGCAAATTAGTTAGTAATCAATCCACCCTTACACTGCAAACCTCGGCTTGTT
>JAAEQR010000261.1 GCA_024231215.1 PVC group bacterium
AGGCCAATTGGTAAACGTACATGATCATTTTCAAGACTCCATCTGAGAGATGAGTAAGAATCTTTCCGAGATTGATATTTTCTCTCTCTGTACTGCTTATGTGTACTCATCCTAGCATTTACCGTTGTTAGAATATAATAATAATAAAAAGTTCTGCAAAAGTATTCTAGCATTTTTCTCTTAAAGGTATGGAACCGAACCCCTCATATGGTAGATCTGACCTCGTATGGTTTGAGCAAACTGGAGGGACTGTTTTGAGTGAAAAAACAATTTTTTTATCTCTTTATTTTTGCTGAGAGAAAGAAAAAATGGTTTTACAATCATATGCACAGTCAATGGTACACCATCTATGTTACTATTGAGTGGAGGTAGCGGCTCTTGAAGACTGATTACAGGGGTCAATTATGTCAGGTTGCATCCTCTTCTGCCGGGAGAAGAATCGTGTAATTAATCTCGGTCCTTAAAAAGGTCGATGCTGATGCGACGTCCGAAACTCATTGTCAGCCAGTCAGTCAATCTTCAAAAATCATGTCGATCAACCCGCCTAAGCAAATCGACTACTTTGGCTGCAAGAAAGTCATTTATAGACGCATAGCATGCTCGCGTATGCCGGCACTTTGCATGCAATTTTCGTGAAGGGCGAAATATTTCGCTCGACGACCCGATTCAGATTGGGTATTACCATACGACTGATATGGTGTTCGATAAAAATTGAAAGGGCGGATGCTGGTGTATTGAAAAATGGGGAGATGCTATTCGAAATATGAACGAAGG
>JAAEQR010000262.1 GCA_024231215.1 PVC group bacterium
ATTACCGTACCGTGGTCTATCGGGAAGAAATTGGTCCAACGCTACTGGTCTAATGGGATCCTGGTCTAATGGGCCGGAACCTCCAAATATACTGCTACATACAAAACCCACACGACACGGCATGCATTATACATAACATCAAAACCTTGAGAGAATCGAAACTCTAAAGTAGAAATTTCATATAACGATATAAACCTGGTTATCCCTTCTCCCTATAGGTGCAAAGGAAATTAAGTAATCCATATTATCCGCGCCCCAGAAAAGCAGGGCTCGATTCAAAAGAACATTAACCTTACGCTTAAAATATAATTTTAAGTCTATTATAGTGCCATTATTTTCATAACGCCGCCTAGATTCCCAAATAGAACGTTGCATTACTTGTATAATCATGTTCAAAAACCAATATTCTTGTTTACCAAGCACTGCTAACCCCCCAAAAAATTTATTCTCAGTGCTCAAAGCAATCCCCATAACTCTTGTCCATATTGGATCTATTATCTCCCAGGCCCTATGCTCCCGTTTACATTCTATCAAAACATGGGCCAAATCTTCTCTTTCACCAGGACAGAGTTTACAAAATTCACTCATTCCTGGTACAAAATTACACAATTTACTGCGGGTATTCAATGCCTTTTGAAGAATCAAGTAGTGCACCTGACGGGAATAAGCATCTACATGGTGTTTTTTTTAAGCTTTACAACTTTAAAATTGAATAACTTTGCTTGTAGGAAACCGATCCTTTTCAAATTTGGCGTGCTCGAAGTCAAATATATGCCATC
>JAAEQR010000263.1 GCA_024231215.1 PVC group bacterium
TGTGGGATTATATTTCTTAAATCCTACTTAATTAGGATTTTCATGTTCCTTTTTCCAATTAATCGGATTTTTAATGATGTATTCTCTGATCTTAATCAATTCTTTTTCATCGCGGATTATTCTTTCGTAATAATTCCGTTGCCATACAGGGGTAAAATCGGGATTTTTGTTATCGGGTTTGCACCGCAAATCCCTACATTTGCATTGATTTTGGATATTATGATCTCGTTTATAACTGATCTTCGACAAAGTATAGTTTTTATTATATCTGCTTGTTACAGCTCTTTTAAATCCGTTGACAAATGAACCTAGTGATTTCGGTTTCAATCCTTTTCCAGTCATTCGTAGGGGTTTGCGGTGCAAACCCGCATCAATATTTATACCATTTAAGCTAATTGCAAAAATCAGCCTGCAATTGCAAGATTATCAAACCAGAATTTTTTTAAGTCCAATTTTTAATTGAAATTGCAAAATAATCTTCTATTTGTCATAAAATTATTGAATTTTAAGAATTAAGGCAAAGGGATTCCCTGGGAAGTTAATATATCCAATTATATAGTTTAATCTTATACAAGTAGATTCAGGAGTCTTTCAGCAGTGAGAGCTAGTATGCTGAACATCAAGTGTGTAAAGATTTTTTCATGATTTTTGACTCTGATCATGGAGCCTCCAAATTTATCTTTCAGCAGTGAAAAGCCCCTTTCAGCGGTATATCTTTCATTAAATCTTCTTTTTTCAGCAGGTTCCATTTCGATTTTGATTTTTCCTTTTCTTCGATTGTGTTCAATTATGGGAACATGGCCGAGTTTTCTACTATGTTCTCTGATCAATCGTGAATCATAAGCAGAATCCATCAGGTCATAAAGGTTTTGAACTCTTTTTGAGGTCATTGTTGCTAAAGGAATAGCAGCTTGACTGTCGTTCAAAGAAGCTGAGGTCAGGATGCAGCTTATTGGAATCTCTCCGTCAGCCCAATCTACGTGAAATTTATATCCTTTCCAGAAGTATGGTTTTCCTCTCTTATGTTTAAAACCTACATCACAATCTTTAGGAAGTTCGCAAATCATCTCCTCCAAACTCATATTCAATTGCTTTTCAACACGTGTCTTTTCTTTTGAAGGAATTATTTCTCCCTTTGATGGACGACCGGGTCGTCTCTTGATTACAACTTTTTTAGCCTTCTTTATCGATTTTTCTCTTGCAATGATATCTGTCGCATCACGGGTAATATGACCAACAAGTCGTTCCATCTCATATTTTTTTATCAACTCTTCATGAACCCGAAATGGCAAACCTGCTTGAGAAAATTCATTGAAACTGCGAGAAAATGTCGACTCGCTTGGGATCTCTTTACGACTTTCATAACCACATATCACACGTAAATTACGACTTTCAAAAAGATAATCTATTAGATCCTTGGTGGTAGGAATATTCAAAACTACTTTGGCTATAAATGCTCTTGCCAATTTGCATCGGTCTTTTGTGGATCTACCACGGCTCCACCAGCGATAAGGAACATATTCCTCGATACGTATTAACTCTAATATCGATATAAGTTTACGTTGGTTATCTGTTAATATCTCATGCTCGGTTTCAAAAAATGGGAAAAGACGGGTTTGTATTTTAAACCAGGTTTGTGATAATATATCATTCATAAGCTAATCCTTGTAATAATTGAGTTTGGGCACTTTAATTATATCATGAAGATTAGCTTTTTCTTTGCAAAAATTACCCAGTTTCTGATTTATGCAATTAGCTTAATCAGTAAAACATAGTCATACGGTAAGATTTACATGCAATAATATGATAAACTGGAGACAATCAATATACATTATTCTTGGGTAATTTTTCTGATTAATGGCAACTGCTTGAATACATCTTTGATCAAAACCATGAATTTTTTTTGTGAAAGTTTATTGTCATTTCGAAGCTGAAATGCACCAATAACTAACGTAATTAATATCCCAGGAATCAAAACTGCAGGAAGAATAGTCCAGTGGAATTTATCAAGCAATATAGAAATAAAAACACCAACTGATAAAAATGTAACCAGGTAAAATGAACCATTCGCCCAGGCACTCCTGATCTGATTGTTTCTCACCTCACTTTTTTTACGTTCTGGTAAACCTCTTTCTCTATCTCCATCTATTCGAACGTCAAAATCCCACTCCCTTCTTCTTTTTTCTTCCTCGAAGAATTGCTCTTTTCCAATAACATCATCGATCAAGACAAGAACATCCACCATCTCATAGGGGTATTTCTGGCATTGAATTTGAGCCTGTTTGTCGGCAATAAAA
>JAAEQR010000264.1 GCA_024231215.1 PVC group bacterium
ATTTTTAATTTATCCACTACATATTCCCTAAGCTGTTGCGGCACCTCTTCCAGTGTAGAAGTGCCCAGCATAAGGAGCTGATTTTTTGCTTCCTTAAGGGTGGCGCCAGACGCCAGTTTAAAGCAACGGTAGACAGTAAGTACCCTAAGAACGGATTGATAATTTTCTAAAGTTAAATTTGTGTCATCAGCAAGACTATTGAGTTTATGTTCAATACCCTGTATGACCATTCCTCTAACAAGGTGGTCCTTCCTTATAAAATTTAACACTGTCTCTGAGACCAAAACATAAAGGGCACACGATAAAGGGCACCCTTGCCTTATTCCTCTAGTAACTCTAAAAGGGGCCGAAATATACCCGTTTACTTGTACAGCCGAAAAAACATGGTTATGACTATAAATCATTTTAATCCATTCTACAAATTTCCCTAGGCCAAAAGCCTGTAGTACCTTAAAAATATATTCCCATTCAATAACATCAAAGGCTGCCATGTGGTCCACTGAGAAAAGACAACCATGCCTATTTTCTAGTCTCGTTGTTTCCACCACATTGTATAAGTTTAGCAAGCCATCCCGAATATCTCGTTCTGGAACGGCACAAGTTTGATCAGGATGTATTAATAATGGCATGAAAGTTTTTAATCTAATCATCCACACCTTGGCCAAGATTTTATAGTCAACATTTAACATGGTGAGGGGTCTCCAATTAGACCTCTCTACTTTAAGGCCCTTTCCCTTATATAAGAGGGAAATTAGGCCAGAGTGCATTGAATATGTCATGTGACCAAGTTTAAGGCACTCATTATAAAGTTTTAATAAAAGTGGGATTAACAAATCCGCAAAACACTGATATAATTCTATGGGGAGGCCATCTCCCCCAGGAGTTTTGCCTTTAGGCATGCCATTTATTGCCTCTGCAATCTCCTCAGGTCGAATTTCCTCCTCCATGATCTGCCGATCCTCCTTAGAGAGGCATGGCAAATCGGCGGAGAGAAATTCATCTGCATTTTCTGTGAAGGTTTCCCCAGCAGCAAAAACCTCTACCATTTGATTCCTGATTTCCTTCACGATCTCGCGAGTTTTATATAATGTTTCTCCATTTTTATTTCTAATAGCATAGAAATGCTTGCTTTCCACTGACTGTTTTTGCAATTTCTTCACCGTGAACAAATTGCATTGGTCCAAACAAATATCCCTGTAATTTGAGTGAAGCAAAACTCCTTTAACTTTATCAATTTCAATTCTTTTTAACTGGCCATACAATTCATCAAGCTGCAAGAGCAACCCTTCATCATCTGGTTTCTCTTGCAGCTGAAGCTTTACCCGGGCCAATGATTTTTCCAACATTTCATTTTGTGCCCGTCGTGTCCTTGCCCTACACCTAGAGTAGGAAACAAGGACACTTTTCATAGAGATCTTTAAGTGTTCCCAACCATCTAGGAAATCCTCACCGCTTTTTTCCTGAAGAAATGAGTGGGAAATCAGATGCCTTATTTTTCCCCTAATTTCTTCATCACTTAAAATTGAGGTGTTTAGCTTCCAATATGAAGGTCCCCTTGGTTCGAGCAGGGGGTCTAGAGTAAAAAAGCACACTACAGTTTTATGATCACTAAAGGATACTGTACGAAATTGTGATTACAGCAAACACTCAATTAGAACGGGGTTTCCATA
>JAAEQR010000265.1 GCA_024231215.1 PVC group bacterium
AAAGTGATGAGGCGGAATAACTGAGGGATCGGTATTTGCTTTTGCTATGCCGAGGAGCCTTTAGAACAAACAGGGTCAGAGAGCAATTGCTTCTAATACTAGAACGTTAGAGAAGCCGAATATTACGGATTAAAGGGGAATAGGATTATGTAAGCAATATGCCTGAATAAGCACTGAATATCAGGTCAATTTGACAGGTTTGGTGTAGTTATCTGGCAAACTTGCCTGATTTCGCTATCAATACTAGGGGAAGCTGGGCGTTTTTGCCTGATACTAATAAGTTAGATTTTAAAAAGGAATTACCAGCATATGAAAATAAGCCGGATTAAGATTGAGAATTTTAGGTCTATTAAATCATCTGAATTCAATTGCTCAGATTTCAATATATATGTTGGTCAAAATAATGTAGGAAAAACAAACTTTTTTGAAGCAATTGATTGGTTTTACAAGGGGAGCAGTGCAAGACAGCCGATAGGAAGCTTATATTACAAAAGAGATTCCACTCAAGAAATGTATGTTGAGGTAGAGTTTGTTAATGCACAGCATGGTGCAGGAAACATGAGGAATGAAGTAAATAGAACAAAAATGCAAAATGTACTTGGCGAACATGATGCAATAACTGTCCGAAGATCATCTGCAAATGAAAAGAAAAGAATAATTGAAGTAAACGGAGAAATAATAGAAAAACTACCTACTGGGTTTGATAAAGCATTTAATGATTTTTTACCAAAATTTGAATATATCCACACAAAGCAATACTTTGATGAGGTAGCAAAATTTACAAAAAAAACGCCTGTAGGAATTATGCTCTCATCTGTTCTTGAAGAAATATTGCAAGAAAATCAAAAATATGCAGATTTTAAAGAAAAGTTTACTGAATTATTTGACGGAGATGACTCAGAGGTCAGAGCAGAGTTTGAGGCTCTAGGCACATCAGTAAAAGTTCACCTTGAAAAGCAATTTACTGATTGCACAAAGGTAACTTTCGAGGTTTTAAGCCCAGAGTTTGAAGATTTATTAAAAAACTTCGAAACAATTGTTGATGATGGTGTTGAAACTTATGCCCATGAGAAAGGCGATGGCATGCAACGAGCACTAATGCTTGCAATAATACAAGCATATGCAGAATACAGGAAACAAAAAGAAGATGCTGGCAAATCATTCCTGTTCTTTATTGATGAAGCCGAGCTTCATCTTCATCCAACAGCGCAAAGAAAATTAAAGGAAGTATTATTAGAGCTAAGCCGTGATCTAGATCAGGTATTTATAAATACTCACTCCTCAGTATTTGTGGCTGATGATCATGCAAGGCAGTTAATTCATAAAGTAGAAAAGAATGAGGGTAAAACAAAATTCGACCTCGTTGATGAATTAGATAAGCCATATGTAGTTTATGAATTGCTAGGGGGAAGCCCAGCTGACTTATTACTACCGAGAAACTTTCTCATTGTAGAAGGGCCTAGTGAATTTGAACTTATAACAAGAGCTATAAAACGTTTTTACAATGAAGCTCCAGCAATCCAGGTTATCTCAGCTGAAGGCGATACTCATCAAGCCAAACGATCTATAAATGCTATAAAAAAAGCATATAGTCCGCTTGATGTTTCTATGTTTCAAAATCGTGTTGTAGTCCTGTTAGATAATCCTACTGAAAAGGCACAAGTCGGCTTTAATGCTTTCCTTAATGAATTCTCATCTCTACAACAGAATGGGCAAATACACGTCCTTCGAGTTGGGGCTTTGGAAGAGTATTACCCAGACAATGGTGATTGGAGAAAAACCACAGAAGAAGCAAGCCGGATGAAAGGGTCTCAAAAAATTAAATTGGCCAAGTGGGTTGGTGATAACATTACAAAAGAACAATTTGAAGAGATGCCAATAATATTAAAGGCTCTTAATTTAGCATGGGAGCTGGCATATTGAAATCTAACAAAACAAATCAACCTGACCCATTTTTCGTTCGCGCTGCTCACGAAAAAGGGTCAGGTTATTTGTAACGTTAGGTGAAAAATGAAATATTCCTACATCGTATTATTCGGTCTATTTCTGCTTCAGCCTTCATATGCAGATACAGTTGATACAAAGTTAAAATACGACGAAGTTAGCATTGGATATATTCCATCTAGAGGTGCAAGCTAC
>JAAEQR010000266.1 GCA_024231215.1 PVC group bacterium
AATGATACTCATAAATTGATTGGATGGTTAGAACAAGTTGTACCCTTTGAAGTAAATAGGAGAAATTTTTGGGCTGCAGCAACTGCGATGATTGCTAAATCAGTAAATACGGGTATTGAAATTGAGAATAAAGATATTGTAGCAGAATTCACTAAAAATGAATATAAAGAATATCTACAGTTGGTACCACCTGCTCTGGGAGGAAGTAATACAAATCCTCGCTATGAGGATTGGCTAAAAGCTACTAATATATGTTATCATGCTTGTGATAGAGAAATGGTAAATTCTACTTTGGGGTTATTAGAAAGAGGAGTAATGCTGGTTGCAAAAGATGCCAATCACCAACAAAGATTGTACACCATGTTGTTAGAAAATATTAAACCAAAAGATATCTTCTTGATGAAAAGTGGCGATAGCATTTTCCTAACGGAAGAAGCCGTCGCAACAGGAAAAATCCATGGATATAAAGTAGTGATAGTACCGCAGAGAAAAGCTGAGGGATATACTCTTACATATCTTTCAGCAATGATAACATCAGTTTATCCAAGTAATAATGCTACTCGAGAACAACTTCGAGGGAGGATTAATCGAATAAGTCAAAAGAGATCCAAAGTTTTATATAGAACAATACATGTAGGACTTTTAACATCTATTCTTCATAATCATAATTCCGCAAAAAACTTAAGTATCGCTCTCAAAGGATTGGCTCGACAAATAAAGATGTAATTATATTAGTAGTGTAGATAAAATAAAATTTTATTTGAAAAAGAAATAAAATTTTAATACTAAGTGGTTAATTTATAAACTTTTAGGGTAAGAGAAACTTTTAGACTTCCCTCATTCAAATTTCCATTGAGAGCTCTAATTCTTATAGTACTTTCTTCTCTATCTAGCGGGATTCCATGACCTCCTGTTTTGTGGTTACTCCCAACACGTCCTATTATATCTATATCTCCAAAAAGAGCTATACCTGTATTTAGCCATTTTAGAGGAGTATAATAAGCTAAGGATTGAGGACTTTTATCGGAATAAACTCGATCTATATTAACTCCCCAATTAATTTGATCGGAATTTAATTCTGTGGTTGTTTTAGCGATAATTTCCGTAATTATGGAGTTTGGTGGAACTATTAAAGTATCTTCTAGTTCTTCTTTGTCGGGACTATTATTAAGAAGAAAAGTTTCTTCTTTGTATGCATTTGAAAAATTTGTTGGAGTATAGCCATGTATGATGATAGTTTGAAATTGTGATTGTGTTACACTCATTTTTTTTGTAACACAACTCTATATTTTAAACCAGATATATGAATTAGGCAGTCTGCTGAACATTCATGTGAGAATCCTTCGAAACTACACATGCATCTGCACCCTGAATCCAAGGTGACGGAGGAGACGCCTTAATAACACTTTCTAGAAGTGACTGTTTTGCACC
>JAAEQR010000267.1 GCA_024231215.1 PVC group bacterium
ATTCTTGATCGCATTGATCACAATGATTGCATTGATCGCATCGTTTTCGATCTTCTAGACCTATTTGATTGCATTGATCACATTGATTGCAAGCATTGTCACTTATTCGAGTATGTAGTATCCTTGATCGCATTGATCGCAACATTGACTGCATCATTTTCCATCTTGTAGACCTTTTTGATTGCATCGTATATACATTTATTACAATAATAGATATGGGTATGGTTTCTATCTTCTTTGTGTAAATCAGTATTTTCTATGGAATTCCTAAAAGAAAGTAAAATTAATAAATATGTATTATGCTTTATGCTATAGCATATGTCAGGTTTAGCGTCTATGTCAGGTATAACATCACAACGAGCCCCGCCAAGTGGCATGGAACCCCCATTTTGGCTCGCTTCGCTCGCCATTACTCACCATAAACCTTAAAATCCTGGATACACCCCTGGTTTAACAATTTTTACCTCTTGCTCGGCGCATCTTGATGGACTCCATTCTAGCTGTTTACCTGTTTTCACGAATGTCACCGCATAGTAACACGTATTGTGTTGGAAAGGCTTATAAGTCCCCTCTCTGTTAAGTCAGTTTCAGGTTTAGCTAGTAAATTATTATGCTACACCGTAAAAGTAACTAAGTAATACTATAAAAATCTGGTGACTTGACATGATTGAATAATGAGGTTAAAAGGCTAATATATCAGGTACCAACTAAAAGCTTTTTACCTGTAAAATTTGAAATCTCTGTGTGTTATAGGAAGCGGCCCTATTTCATTAAAATCTGTTTTAAATTGTTAGCCGTGTCTATTAGGTCACAAGTTGACTAGCATAAGAATCAAATTCCAATATAGAATTTTCATGTGAGTATTTGACACTTTTTGATCAGATGTGACGAAAGTTAAAAATGCCGTAAGACTGCCGC
>JAAEQR010000268.1 GCA_024231215.1 PVC group bacterium
CTTTTAAGGACTAAACTAGACTAACACTCGGTCGGTAACACTCATTTCAAATTAGCAGGTTTATTCAATTTATCGAGGGTTTCGGCATTTTCTTCCAGAACTAAAACAAGTTTTCGGGCATCTTCCACAGACATACAAATTCCTTTTTGGGTTGGACGTAAGCAAATAAGTCCCTCTTTATTCAATTTGTATGGAGCGTCATCATCGTTTCCCATTGGAACTTTGAAATAATGACGAATGTCGATTCTTTCCAACGTCCTGATTAAAAAAAGCATCACGAAAACCATATTTGACACCCCCGCCTTCATCACTTCGCATGCATCTTTCATATTCTGAGCTTATCTTCGGATTAGCATGTAGGATAATCGTAAAGTGGTTAATGGCTGACCCGGACATTTCTTCCCGAAAAATTGATTAGTTGTTTGGTCTGTGAACACTCTGCGTGTGTACTATTACATCGGGAAAGATGAAGTAACCATCTTCGGTTCTCCAATACCTCCCCTTTGGGACTATTAGAGAAAATACGGTAGTTACATTTCTAACGCAATGAAGGAAAATATGAGTTGTATGAATTTGCTTTTTGAATCGGTCACTAATACGTCTTTATTCGGTAGTAATCGCTATATCATACAGTACATCACGGCATCACCTATAGGCTTTTAAGGACTAAACTAGACTAACACTCGGTCCATGCTCATTTCAAATTAGCAAGTTTATTCAATTTATCAAGGGTTTCGGCATATTCTTCCAGAACTAAAACAAGTTTTCGGGCATTTTCCACGGACATACAA
>JAAEQR010000269.1 GCA_024231215.1 PVC group bacterium
GTATGGAGAATCAGGTGCCATGTATGTCACTGCCGTAGAGGACGTTGGCATTGTCACAAAAGAAAATGTGGTGGAATCAGATTTTGGAAGAGAAGACATTTCAGACCTATTTGCCTAAAACTGAAGTGCCCAAGATGTCGTTTCTGGAGAACAAGATGCCATAAATGTCACTGCCATAGAGGACATTGGCATTGCAAACGAATCAGATGCGCTAAACGTTGGAATAGAAGATGGAGATTTCGTTGCATTAGAAGAAGGTGCCCAAGACACTGTAGGATATGGAGAATCAGGTGTCACAAATGCCACTGCCATAGAGGACATTGGCATTGTAAAAGGATAAAATGCGCTTCAAAAAGATGGTGGTTAAGAAGACATCGTAGACCTTATTGCCTTAGACATAAATGCCTTAGAAAGAAATGCCCAAGACACTGTAGGGTATGGAGAACCAGATGCCATGTATGTCACTGCCATAGAAGACCTCATGTTTGTATGAAGCCGGGTTGTCTATGTAAATGGCATTGCAAACGAGTCAGATGCGCTAAACATTGGCATAAAAGTTGGAAATATCGTTGTCTTAAAAAAAGAAGAAGAAGGTGCCCAAGACACTGTAGGGTATGGAGAATCAGGTGTCACGTATGTCACTGCCATAGAGGACATTGGCATTGTCGTAAAAGAAGATGTCATTCAATAAGATGGTGGAGAAGAAGACGTGGCAGACCTTATTGCCTACGTAGATAAAATAAAAAGTAATTTGCAACTAAACTACTTATAATAATATTTCTTTTATAATTATATA
Organism: PVC group bacterium; assembly: GCA_024231215.1. Lineage (GTDB taxonomy): Bacteria > Omnitrophota > Gorgyraeia > B26-G9 > B26-G9 > JAAEQR01. The sequence continues at coordinate 797 of JAAEQR010000269.1, forward strand.
ATATTATTATATTATTATAATAATATATTAGTTTTTTAGTTTTTAATTGAAATTAAAAGAAATGTATTATTACATTGGACTAATCACTCTTACTCAAAACCTCTTCATAAATAATTCTAACTTCTTTAGAGTCAGAGTTTGACCTATACTCCAATAATATCGGGTGCTTAATTATTACCATGACAGTTGTAGGGTATGTAGACTTCTACCCTAGTAGTGATGTAGGTCGACTTATATGTATTATTGCTTGTATTTTCTGAGTTTTTATTATTTCTATGTTCATGTTAACTATTTTTAATGTATTAGCACTAGGTGGGAATGATGAGACTATCTATTCAATTATAACCAGGATACTATTGCTAAGACACTCAAAGTACATGAAAACAATGAAAGAGCTTAAGAAATTAGATCTTTCTGAGCAGAACAATAAGATGAGGAGGGAAAAGCATAGGGACATTCTGATTAGTTTACATAATTTTAAGGAAGAGAACATGCTAATCAATGCAGCTCTATCTCAGTATGGTCCTCATGATTGTATGTTCATGAGCAAGAATAAAAACAAGAGCAAGAGATTAAGGAGTAAATGCAGAGGTGGGCTTCTTGAAGTTAAGAAAAGTGATCAAAGTAGACAATATCAAATGGTTCAGTATTTAGGGCAAGTAAAGATAAAATAAGTAAAAATATTAAAGGTGTCAGAGAAAGTAGTAGGAATAATATTATTATATTATATTATATTATACTTTTATATTAGATTATATTTTTATATTATTTATAATTATTGTGAATGGCTTTAACAAATTTTTCAAATCGATAGACGGCATGGGTCAGAGTTCAAGTTCAAACTTGAAGGGAATAAATTCACTACCCCTCTCGGAGGAATCTTCACATTGTGAAATGGGGTGGATTATTGGTCTTTACCTACTATTTTGGAATAGGTATGATCAAAAAAACAATATCCTTTTACCATAGAGAAGAATAACATTATCATAGACACCAACTTCCACAAGGTTAACTTCACAAATTTCTTTATAGGTTTAAGAATTAAAAACTATGATGCAAGATCTATAGATGATCCAAGGTTCCTGAATTACAATTTTAACTTCTACTCATTCGTTTTGGATCTGAATAGTTCCAAATTTAATCAAGTTGTAAACAAATAGAGCTCATTGAAGAGGTGCTCAGATGATCATTCCGATTGGTTCTCTTCCAGAGTCACAAACTCAATAGATATTTCTGCAGGAATATAGGCTATCAAATAGGAGGAAGCAGGAACGAGAATAGGGTAAATTTTATGCACTTGTGAGAAAGAGATTAAAACTAAGACATAGGTAGGCTACATTTTTAATCAATTTAGACTGTTAAAGAAGTTATTTTTGAATGAGAGTCAGTGCTTTTTGCTAGAAAATAGGGAAAGACACTGTATTTATAACTCCTTGAAGAAGATAACGAAAAAAAGGAGCTAACAGAGAGATTAAGGCATCTGAAAGAGGTAAAGTATAGTAAATGTGAGAAGAAGTTGAAGACGTACTTGAAGCAAAGAAAAAATGAAAATAATCACAATGATATTGATAATTTGCTTGTTGTGTATTTGAAGGAGGATATTAAAGAAGAAGCGAAGGAAGATGTTGGAATGTAACTCAAA
>JAAEQR010000270.1 GCA_024231215.1 PVC group bacterium
ATATTTTTACTATTTATAAGCTCTGCTTTGACGAATTATCCTTAAGCATCGACAAATGGACCTCTTTGGTTGATCAACTTCCCTTATCACCAAATTTAATACGAAAACTATGCAACAATTATTTTTTCATCACTGAGGAGACTACATTTCTAATAATTAAATCGAAGGAATTAGATGAGGAGAAAGTGGATCGTTTTCGAGATATTATCATTAAAAATGAGTATTTTTTGCCTAGTATTTGGCATAATCCTAACTGTTGTACTTTCATCGGACCCGAACGCACAACAGTTCATATATTTTCGAAGAACTTTTTCATCAAAATACCCATCGTCGAACCGAATCGGAAGCGTAACCACCCCAAAATTATTCTTCCTTTGGATTTTATTGATTTTGAGCAAACTTTTCGGAAGCGAGTCTATTATTTTCCCATCCCCTGGCTTAATTTTCAGTTGGAAACGTTTGGACGTATTTCTAGTGCGTATATTATTAGAATTGAAAGAGACATTTCTGCATCAATTTTATCCGATCTCGCATTGAAGATATTGATGGTACCAGAGATTGTTGCATTAGAATGAAAATTAATAGTGTAACCGTGTTTTGTGTAAAATAAGAAGGTGTTTATTTGAACGTTATCTTACTTTACCAAATCGGGCTACAGTTAATGTGAGTTTCAGTTCATACAATAAACAGTATCTACTAGTAATCAGTCTCAACAATTCTCCAAGGTAATTAGTCAAAAGCTCAGGCTCTACTTTATTTACTGACTAGGGGAATGGGGACACGACCTGTACGCTATCTGGTTGCCCATAAGTTTCCCAGGAGATTTCAGAGACAATGACTCAATATGGGCTTTTATAAGGCCAGACGATGCGTGGGTAG
>JAAEQR010000271.1 GCA_024231215.1 PVC group bacterium
ATTCTTAATAAGGTATCCGATCCGATGGTAGTTCAGCGGTTCTTGCAAGTGAATAATTTTTTTGAATTTCGCTTATAGATAACGAAAATTTTCCAAAAATTATTAGTCAAAGTTACGTGTTAAGTTACGTTATGTCGAGCAATATCCATCCCTTTAAACAGAAATTAGAAATGAAATAGAAAGCAAACCAAGTCAGAATCGATTTCGAATAAAGGTGGAACCAAATTGAATGGAAAGTTCTACCGACATCATACTAGATGAGCTATAAAAAGCTATAGATCGATAGTCAAAAAATTGATTGAAAATCAAGTACGATCGCTGTAGATTAAAGGTTACGTCTAAAACTCGTGGAGTTACTGTTTCAGCGCCCTTTGCCGTACTTACTAAAAGACTGATACAGAATTAGACGCCATTAGATGCCATTTAGCAGAATTACTGTTGCTAAATTAATAATGAACAAGCTACTTTTATTTTCTATATGCGAAGAGCAACTGAGAAATATGTTGCCAGCCCGCTAGTCGCAAAATGCATACCCTTTACACTAGGTAAATATAC
>JAAEQR010000272.1 GCA_024231215.1 PVC group bacterium
TTGTTTTTTATTGTTTTCTTTTGTTCATTTTTGTTCATTTTTGTTCATTTTTGTTATTTTTAATTAGGAAAACATTATATACCTCTTCTGGCTATATATTAAATTAAGATAGAATCGAATATTTTTGACTTTAGGATTGAGATAAAATGAGAAGTAAAAATAAGATAAAGGTATTAGGATTAATTCTTGGAATTCTTTTTCTTTCCCCGATGTTAGGGTTTGGTAAATTTGATTTTTCTAAAAGAGAAGTAAAAAAAGATGAATCGGTTGAATTATTTTTAAGATCTAGTTCTCTTGCTACGTCAGATCTTACAATAAATTGGGGTGATAATTTAGGTCAGTATCAAAGCTACGAGTTCTCTGGAAAAGTTTGGCTTACTGAAGATCCGACGAAACAATGGACAGGAGCTATTCTTGAATCGACCCATTTGATAAGTGGGTATTCTAAGAACAAAACTGCTACTATTGGTTCGAGTTTATATTCGTATACAGGAAACGAAACTGAAACTACGATTTCTATGAATAAAGGAACGTATATTAATCAATCTAATATGGGTGCGTTAGATGGAGAATATGGATCTTTTTCATCAACTGATGCAGGAGATTATCCAGCAACGTATACTTTTGGTTCTGAAAGCGATGGGACTAGTGGTACTGATATATCGTTTGTAGACGAAACGAGTAGTTTAAGTTTAGGTGATTCCATTCAAGTTATATCAGATCACGATCTTCATAAAAAGGTAATAGAAGTAGTTGATGATGGAGATAGTTCAATATGTAATTTAACTCATCGTTTTGAACCAATAAAAGAGTTTTCTGTTGAGTTTTGGTATTATACGAATAACACTGATTACGATACTACTTTTATTCTTTACGAAGGATCAACACAGATGTTTAATTTTAGCTTGAACGATACGACATATTGGTATTATTATGACGAAATATATGGACCGACTAGACAATCATATTTGAATAACGTAAACGTTACTCTTAACGAATGGGAACACTTAAAGATTTCTGTTTTTGATTCAAATAAAATTTCTGTTTTTTTTAATGGATTCGTGATGACATACGATCCATACAATGGTACTGCACCAGGTGTAATTATGGGTGATGATGTAGGTATTGGTTCATGGTGGGATTTTGGAGCTCCACCGTTGTTTGAAGATATGACTATAGGGATTAACGCGTTGTCGATTTTAGTTGATACGAAAACAATATATATAGACGCTTTTGGAGAAGAATTTGATCCTGAATACAAATTAGGAGACAATTATTACTTTACATATTATGAAATAGGTGAAGATTTTGAAGATAAATCGATTAATGATACTTTTACTGGATTAGAATCTTTAGGTTCTTATACTGTAATTAACGATACTGAAGGAGTTAAATATTCTTATGGTGGTACTTTTGATCCAAATAGAAAGAATTTAGCTATCAGACAAGATATTGCTCATCAAGGCGTAGTTGGACCTCAACCAGATGAAGTAGATTTTGGATTCGATAACGTAACGATAGATACGATACCTACTTTTTTTGATGATTATAGCGAAGGAGATCCTGGATCGTCTAGTACTATGAGAGTGACTGGTCCAGGTAGTTCACATAACTATGGAGCTCCTTATGATCGAAAGGTGTTACAGATGTGGTTAGATGACTCAAGTGACTCTTGGTACGAACCAGTTTGGTTTAGACATAACTTTTCAGCCCAAGATTATGGGTCAGTAGAATTTAATTTCGAAGGAACGTATTGGCAAGCTGAATTCAGAGATATTAATGGAGAAGTGCTTTTTTCTTTTGGAAAAGGATCACAATATTTTAAATATAACCTGACCATTTGGGATAATATTGGCTCTAAATGGGGTCAGTATCTTATAGATTCTTCTACTGGAGTTGAATTAGTAGATTTAGGAATAAATCAAGATATGGATGAAATATATATCGATTTTGAATGTACTACTGGTCAATATAAAGGATTGGATCAATATACTGCTAGGGTCGTAGTTAATTCGATGTCATATTCTGAACCTTTTGTTTTTACAAAAAACGCAAGTGGAGTAGTTTCCATGACGATTACGACTGAACCTACTTCTCCAGGATCTTCTGGTGGATGGAATGTTAATCATTATGATGATTTTTCGTATTCTTGGTCAACTGGAATTGGGAAGATACATCCTTTGTGGAATGCTTCTGTTATAGAAATGACTTTTGATAATCAAACAAGTGGAGAAATTGCTTACTCGTCATATAATCTGGATATATTTGAAGATCCAGATTGGTCAATGTATCAATTCCCACATTGGTTTAAAATTGATTTCATGCAAGATGATACCATTGGATTTTATATTGTTATAGATTGGGTTCTTATGGTCCTTTGTAATTCTGAAGTTGGTGGTGGATTGTGGGACATGAGTCTCTTGACTTTTAATCCTAATACTTGGTATTATAGTTATATAGATTTCGATTGCTCTACAGATACTTACGATTTTAGTTTAGATGATGGGCCATTGTGGACTGATTTAATTTTTAGTAACGATGTTGATCACATAAATAAAATAAGAATTTCAGTTTCAAGAACTAGATATAATATATATCCTAGTATGGATTATTTTGATGGTTTATCTTTCAGTTGGGAACATACTGTATTAGATTACGAAGATATAGCTGATCAACTTTCAGCTATAGAGCTTGATTTTTTATTGACTACTACGTTAGAAGGAACTTCAGTTGATGAAATTTTATCGATGTCTATTGAAATTTATTTCGTAACGAGTATTGCGACTGAAATCGATTTTAATTTGTGGAACGAAGGATATCTACAATACGATCTCATAAATACTACAAAAACTACAAGCATGGTAAAAGTGTGGTATTATAACGACACTGGTGATTATTTGGATTACATGAATTCTGATGATCAAGTAAAGATTTGGTTTACTGGAATTAACGAGACAGGTTCTTTTACTATGGATATAGATTATATCGTAATACAGGTAGTTGGGAAACCTTCAATTTCAGTTTATCAAGATTTTAGCTTAATTGGTTTGTGGAAATACAGATATGTGGTAACAGGGAGTACTTATACTACTAATTGGACATATTTTAACGTTGTTGAACCAATATCGAATATCGAAATGATTTCAGAAGCTGATTATACGACAACTTGGCAATTTTTGGAACCTGGACTTGAAGAAGTTAACAAGTATACTTATTGGAGTTCGTATAACAGTTCTAATTTGTGGTATAACGATAACAGTAACGAAACGATGATTATAGTAGAAGAAGATATAATAAACGATACTTATGTTTTCGCGAGTTATTGGGGTGGATGGCATGGTAACGATACAAATGGTATTGATGCTGGAATTGCACAAGTTCAAAATTATTACATAAATTATCCTCCAGAGCAATGGGATCTTGGAGAAGTTTATTATCAGTTTGATCCAACAGAAATGAATACGTATGATATCGATACTTTGGTTACTGCTGAATTTCGTACGTATGGGCAACATTTACCAGTTGATGAGGCTCCAATATACATTTATGAGATACCTGAAATTAATATGGGTACAGTTACGTACAATACAAAACCAACTGTAGATTTAGATTCTCCGATAAGTGATGTTATAGATAATATATTTGGATTTCCAGCTTCTCAACCAGCTAGACTTTCTTTTACTTCGTTACCAACTACTGGATGGTTTGGAATCATTCAACCACCACATGATACTGGTTATTCAGCGATGTCTTTAGTACTTAATGAATATTATGATCCTTCAGAGGATTATAGTCCATCAATGTATTTTGAGTTCGATAAGATTCAACAAGATGGAGCTCACATGCTTTTTCAATCTGGTGAATCTGAAACGCTTGCGATTCGTTCTCCAGATTACGATTGGAATTTTGAAGAAGGAGATAAAATAGAAGTAATATTTGATACTCAGTCAACTAATTCGTTAAGTCTTAATCTTTTGGACAATGAAGTTGAAATTAAATCTTACGCTATGGTAGAATCCCCGAACGTAAATTTTGATACCCAAACTGTTACGTTTCTTATTGATGAAGATATTCACGTAGATCAATTTGAATTTGAAGGAATGGTTGAACCTTTAGAGCAGATTACTATTAATAGTTTGAGAATATATGGATATAACTTAACAGTAACTGATGTACTTCAATATTACGTAGAACCAAAAGGAAGTAAACAAGTAGTATTAAACAATTTAATAGAGTATGATGTAGCTGTCTACGAAAAAAGTACGTTAAAATGGACTACAAATATTTCTGTATCAAATGATTTACAAGTATTGATTTACGAAGTCACTCCATTGTCTACTGTTTATATTAATTATTACGATATAAACAGTGAACATTTAAATTTCTTTGATTTTGTCACTTACGTTAATTATTCAGTAGAAGGAACTCCAGCTATAAATCTACGATTAGCAGATAACTTATTTTACGTAGATTCAGGTACTACTATAAGTTTTAAAGTTTTTGATACTTCTGATGTTGTAGTTTTTTCTGGTGATAGAGGAGATGCTTTGTTTATAGATATAGATTTAGATGTAGTGTCTCTTAAAATTAAAAATGAGGCTGCTGAATATATTAATTATTCTTTAAGTAACGTTCTTTCATCAGTAGAGAAAACAGGGAATATATTTTCTGGAGAGATAATTGAATACATGATTGCTACAGGAAATTATATATTAGAGTACATGAATCATGAAGATAATTCATATCATTCTGTCCCTATTTCTCTGTTTAATAACGAGATTGAGGTAATTGATACTACTTATCGAGAGGTTTATTTTGCTATTTTCAGTTACGATGGATTAGGATTAGATCACGATTTAATAAGATTTTATATTAATGGAAAACGTAGTGATTTAGGTTTTAACACTATGACTCAAAGGAACGTATCTATAATAATTTTAGATTTTTTTAATAATACGTTATTTAACGAAACTATTGATACCCTAGGATTACTAGAATATAACATGTTTGTTGATGTTTATACGTTAAATATCGTAAATCTATTCGTTTTTGATGATTTGATAGTGAATATAACGCAACAAAATTCATCAATATGGATGAGTCAAATACTTCCAAATGAGATGTCTCTGCCTTATAGGTTTTTACCAAATATTAATTATACGATTTTCATTAAATTCTTAAACGATACTGTTTACGATGAGAAAGTAATTAATTTAACAACAAATGGACAGATTGAAAGTTTTGGTGTCACTGAAGAATATCCTGAAGGTGTTGAACTTCCTGAATATCCAAAAGATGTTTATATTGGTGTTTATGAAGCAACTGGTTTAGGAATCGATTTTAATATGGTAAAATTGTATATTAATGGTACAAGAACTGATTTTGGTTTCAGTACGTTTGGAAGTGATGCTATGACAAATGTTACCGTAAAGGATTATTTTGATTCTATATTGTTTACTACTATGCTTAACGTAACAGGAATATATGAATATAATATAGAGATTACGCTATTTACTTTAAAAATCAAAAATGAAGCAACTGAATACGCGAATTATACTTTAGCTTTTGGTAGTCATTCGACAGAAGGATTTATACTTTCAGAAGAAATAATAGAGTTTCAGCTTTCTTCTCAAACGTATACTTTTATTTATAGAAATAGTGAAAATAACCAAACCCTTTCTACTGTAATAGATTTAGATGATAATAAAGTTTTTATAATTGATTCTACTTATAGGGATATATATTTTTCGTTATATACTTACGATGGATTTGGAATTGATCGCGATATAATTAAATTTTATATAAATGGAAGTAGAAGAGAATTTGGCTTCAATACGATTGAAAGTGAGTTCTGTGATTTATCAATTTACGATTTCTTTGATAATCTATTGTTTAATGAAACAGTTAATTGTTATAATCTTACTATACCTGAATATTCGATATTTATTGAAATATTTACGTTATCTGTAGTTAATCTTTATAAAGGTGAAGATTTAATAATTGAGATTTCCCAAGAAGGATTTAGTAGTAATATATCTTATGTGGTATCTTCTCAAACTAATATTCCATTTAGATTAGTTCCTAACCTTGAATATACGATTACTGCGTATGATATAAATAGAACTTTAATTGAAGAACAAGAAATTAAATTAGAAGATAATAATATGGTTGTGGACTTTGGATTTTATCAAGCAGAAGTACCTATTGATCCATCGCCAATTGCTGCTACTTTTATGGTGTATTTTTGGTTTGTAATCTTTTTAGTTGGAGCGTTTGCGATTGTCACCATTCTATATCTTAGAATTAGGAATACTGAAAATGATAAGGTCCAAAAATATCCTAAAGTAAGAAAACAAAAAGCTACGACGTATAAAAGAAATTTTGTAGATTGAAGTTTCTGAGTATAGGATATGTTTATATTTGGTCAAGTACATATATAATTTAATATTTTATTTTTAAGAAAAAGAAGTGAAATAAATTGAGAATTGGAAAGCCAAAAACAAAGATTGAAAGAAATAGATCCACCCACACCAAAATTGGGTTTTTCTTAGGTCTTATAGCAGTATTAGTTGAAATGTATTTAGGAATCATGTATTTGTTTTCAACTGATGCTTCTGATCAACAATTTGGTCAATTAACTTTAATGGAAGGGTTTTTTGCTCTTATTGGATTGTATGCGATTGATGTAGTTAGTGGAAGAAAAGTAGGAATAAAGCCAGATGATTATGAACCGCTTCATAAATATACATTTATGAGAATGTTGGTTATTCTTCTTACGATTATCGTAATTCAAGTAATTTTCCAAATGGCTCCATTAACTGTTAGAGATGTTGATAGAGCGATGGCCATAATGTTTGCTGGACCTGCTGAAGAATTGTTCTTTAGAGGATTGATGATATCTCTTTTTGTAGCTATTGGAGCGAGTTTCCCTGGTTATGTTATAAGAAGGAAAAGCTCTGGAAAAGAAGAAAAAACTATTTCTCCAATGGAAATAATGGGAATATTTTTATCGTCAATATTGTTCGCTTTCATGCACACGAATTATTATGCTGATATAGGAGTAATTCTGTCAGTTTTTGTAAGTGGAATAGCTCTTGGGTTCTTCTATTGGTGGTGGAGAGATTTAACTGCAAATATATTAGCTCACTTCCTATTAAATATTATAACTGTAGCACAAGTATTTTGGTTGGTGTCTTTCTAGTCTGACTGAAATGAAAATATCCGAGAGGATAAATATATTAGCTATTGGAATTGTCGCGACGCTTTTATTGTTTTTTATCATTCAAACTGCGTTTGCTAGAGTGTTGGTAGATTTATTTATAGGATATTTAGGAAACGATATGATGCTATTTTTAATAATAATAGGATTTGAGTCCATAGTTTTTTTTGTTTCACTTGCTGTAGGAATTTTAGTGTCAGAAGATATAAAAAAGATTTCAGTATTGAAAGCTTCGTTGATGGCTTTTATTTTAAATTTAATTTTTTTAATGATTTTAAGTTATATATCGATGTTTATAATGTACCCTGATATTTTTAGTGAACTTCAAGGACCAGAAGTAATAATTGCTTTTCCGACTGTTATGGTTTACTTTTCAATTTACGTTCTTGGGCAAGTATTTTATTTGTTTGTTATTAGTATTGTCAGTTATTATATTTTTTTTACTATATTTATTGGAGTTTTTTATCAGTATAAGTCAAAGTATAAAAGGAGATGACGAAAATGCCAAAAAGAGAGGACCTTAAGGAAATAAAGATGTATAAGAAGATGTTGTTGTTAACTTCTGTTTTTATAGCTATTGTAATTGCTTTTGTTTTAGGAATAGAGATACCTACTGTTTTTAATGTTGATGTTCCTCAAGAAACTACTTCACCTGGATTTGGAATTTTTCAAATTGTAAACTACATATTCGTTGGAATCATAATTATGTTAATGATTGCAGCATACGTTGTTGGGAGAAGGTATAGGAAAATAAAAGGTGGTTAGAGATTAGAAAAGATTCTATGAAAACAGATGGGAAGATATATCCATCACAAAGGAAAAAAAGACGAAGAGGGAGAGTAGAGGGTGATGCTATTTATTATTTCGCTATACATAATCTCTTTTCAGCTGTGTTTTTCTTCGCGTTTACTTTAGGGATGGATATATATACTCAACAGACCGAAATGTTGTCAGAATTGCTTAGTTTTTCCTTTTTAGAATTAATATTGACTATTTTTGGGTTGTTGTTATTAAGTGGAATTATAGGAAGATTTTTTGCTTTTTTCTTCTTAAAAGCTATGTTTGGAATAGTAATTGGAAGAGAGATGAAGAAGTTTGGCGAACTTAATGACGGACTTAACAAGATTAGTTTTTCTTTTATCATAGCATCGTTTGTTTCAGCGATATTGTTTGCAGTTGGTGCCTTATCTATAGTTCAGTCAAAGATTTTTGGTCAAATGACTTTTTGGACGTTAGTTTTTACTTATGTAATGATTAAAGTTGTAGTTTTTGTATTAGTTCGATTGTTTTCTGAATCTAAACTTTAATTTTTTTATTTTTACGACCCTAATAGCGATTTAATTATTCTGGGTTATATCTTTACTCACTATGTGGATGGAGAATAGAAATGTTTATAAAAGCCTACTGATAAATTAAATATAAGAAGATATATTTTAATCTGAAAAAATAATGAAACAAAAGATAAACGAGGAAAAAATGGATGTTTAATAGAAGAAATTGGAGTGGAAGAGATCTTTTGAACAAAATTCAGATGATTTCATTCTTAGTATTATATATGATGCTTCCTCTAATGATCAATTTATTGAGAGATCCAACTGGTGGAGTCACACCAGGAGCTAATATAACAGTATTCGTATATGTTTGTATAGGAATAGTTTTTTATGTTGTTGTTATGGGTTGGGTTTCTGAAAGAATATTGAGGTTGAGATCAGAAGAATATGCTGGAAGAAGAGTAATGGTTGGAACTCTGGATGAAGGTGGTGGAAAAGGTGAAGATTACGAATTTATTATCGCTGATATATTTCCATACGATTTAATTTCAGAATATGAACAAGAAGGTCTTTTAAGAGTCGAAGGAAGAATTAATGAATATGAACTTGAAGATAAAAGTGTAAATAGCATGCAAATAGAGGATAAATCTGATGTCGAGAATTAAAAAAGTATTTAATAGGCTTTTAGTTAAAAGAAAAAGCGTAAAGGAAAGAAAGAAAAGCGAATCCGAGAAAGCTAATATTGCTAGAAAACTTAGAGATGAAGAATTTGAGAAAAAAATTCGAGATGAGTTATCCCAAGAAGAGATTTTGAAGGAAGCGTATATAAGTGAAATTGGAGAATATCCAACTAATCCAGATGGATCTGAAACAGAAGATTTTGTTTTTTGGAAAAAGGCTGTGGATGAGAGGAAAAGCATAGAACCAGCAACGTTGAGAGATATCATTGATAATCATATCAGTCAAGCTTTGATGGCAAAAGATCAAAAGTCAAGGCAATTAAGAATAAGACAGATGAGATTGGATAAGATCGCGAGAGAAATAGCTGCTACTTTTCCATATGAGAAGATTATAGCTGCTGATATGACAAAAGGTGGAAACGAGGTTCATGGATGGCTTCAAATTAATTTTGATGATTACGAAGATTTGTTAGAAGAGTACGTGTTGGATCGAGCTGCTTATTATGGGAGAATGGATTACGCACCTACTCCAATTACAATTGTTGAAAGTGCTAAATTAGGTAAGTATGTTCGTACTGGAGTTCAATTCTTAAAACCAGTGGTATTAGATCATCATCCAGAACAACCATTTAACAAAGCCATTTTTTATGCGAAAGAAAATCTTGAAAAAGCTGTTAATTGGACAGATGGTGTCCCGTGGTTAGTTGAGAACTTTCCTACAAGTGTAAATTTGGGAAAAGCGAATCTGGCTTTAGTTGATTGGGCATTGTGGAATGTACCTGTATTTTTGGTGACTCATGCTCCAGGAAAAGACTATGGAGTATTTAATTTAACAGTTAATCAAAAAGAAAAAGATCAAGAAATGGATGAAATAAGAAAGCAAATAATCCATGATCTAAGAAAAGTAAAAGAGCCATTGATGGAAAAGATTGATGAGAAGGAAAGAGGAGAAACACAATGGAGAGAAGCTTATACTAATCTCAAAAATAAAGCAGAAGTAGAGAGAGGATATAATCTCAAGAAAAATTTAAGACAAATGGACGAAGAGTATGGAGATGAATACTCTGGTAGTGGAAGGAAGAATATATGGAACTATCTAATAATAGTTGTAATGGTTGTCTTATTCATTCTCGTATTCGTTTGGATGGCTAATATGAATCCTGGACTAAGTGGAATTCCAACAAATAGTACTGGAACGTGATAAAAAAATGTCAAGAGATTCTTTATCAGGAAGAGATCTAAGAGCAGTATCTGCTATTAATTATCAATTATATGCAGAAGAAGCTCTTAATGGTTTAAAAATAATTATAAATAAATTAGGAGAAAAGATTGGCCAAAGCTTAGAAACCCGAAGAGATATAATGTATAAAGTTAGAGATGAAAGAAGGTCTTTAACTAGGAAAGATCAAAAACAATTAAATACAATTTTAAACGAAGTTGATCATCTCCAAACGATAATGAGTACAGCTGGAGACAAGGCTGCTAACAATTTATTAACAGATTGTTTGAATGAACTTCATGAAGCTATTAATCCTCCATATCCATACGATTTCCCAAACGCTGAGCTTATTATTATGAAAACAAATAAAGCGATTGGATCGTTTAAGATTGCAGTATCTCGTCACTGGCAAAGGAAAGAAGGATTAAGTGAACAAATTCAAGCAAATGCGTTCAAATCTCAAGCTATAATTGGAGAGCCACAAGTTCTCCATTCCTCACTGAAGAAACAATTCATAATTGAAGAAAACATAGAAGAGGATTAAATGGGAGAAAGCGAACTTACTAGATTAAATGAAGATTTAGGAAAGAAAATTGCTCTTTCCGATGATGAAGAAGAAAACTCTAAAAAGAAATATATAAAAGAAGTTTTTTTTCCTCAGAAGAACCGAAACTTTTGTAAAAGGTTTCGATTGGAAGATGATATAAAGGAGAAAACATTTAATAACAAATATAACGACCCTGGTTTAATTCACGTTTTTTATCGAAAAAATGATTATACTGAAAGTTTTCTTAAGTCTATACAAACTAGAATACGAAATCAGACAAATATTATTCTCGTAATATATGGAGAACCTCATTCTGGAAAGTCTGAAGTTGGTCAGTCTATTGCTTTTAATATTGTTGAAAGTTTTAAGGAGCAGCTTGAACTTTCTGTTAGGATTCGTCTAGGTTTTTCTACTTCAGAATTTGATGGGATACTAAGAAAATTAAAGAAAGGAGATGTTGCGATAAGAGATGAATCTCCTAAGGCTTCAGGTGCTGGAGCTAGAACTATTAAGAATAATTTAGACAATATAGTAGAGATTGTCCGAGCGAATCAGAATTCGTTTATTTTTATTTCTCCAAGAAAGGTTGAGGCCAGTGTAGTTACGTATTATTTGGAAGTAGCAGGAAAAGACTATGATAATAGAAAAGTCAGATGTATTCTTTATGATCCAGCTCACAAAGATGGGAAAGAACCGATTGGAAGAATATTTTTTTCACTTCACGAAAATGACCGGTTTAGGAAGAATTATGAAAAAAAGAAATTAAGAAACATAGAAGGGATTCTTAGAAATGCTGGACAAGTTACTGTAGAAATTAATGAAGAGAGATTTAACCGAGATTTAGATTCCTTGCTTGAAATTTGTAGAGAATCAGGAGTAAAAAGTAAAAGAGACATTGAGAGTAGGATTAGAGCGTATAATGCTAAACATGAAAAGCAAGAAGATAAAATAAAAGGCACTGGTAAATACATTGATAATTTAGTTGATGAGACTTACTTGATTATAAGTAATAAAATCAAAAGAAGCGAAGTGAAAGAGAAAAAAAAAGATGGAAAAGAAGAAGAAAAGAAAGATGATTTAGAAATCTTCAAAAAATATATTTTTAAGTACACCAATGAAGAAATAATGGATAAGGTTAAGAAAGAAAGTAATTATAAAAATCCAGAAAGAGATTTTTCGATATATCACGAACGTGTAGTAAATAATACTTTAAGAGAAGATATAATAGCAAAACATGAAAGTATTAGCACTGGTTCAGCTGTCAGTAATATTATAAGGAAAATTAATGGAAAAAAGGCTTATGTGAAAGGTAAGTTGTTTGAGAAGGAATATTTTAAATTTTTAAAAGAAACTAAATTGTACGACAAAGTTATTTGGGATGGAGCTGCTGGAAAGGCTGATGTATTTGCTTATTTTGAGAGGAATCAAGCACTCCATATCTTTTCTCTAAAACATTTTGATTATGAATATGGAAAAGGGTATGTAATAAAGGATGGAATGAGACCAGAATATAGATTAGCTTTAGAAAGTTTATTGGATCACAAAGAAGTTAGAATGTTTTTAGTGGTTTTAGATTGCGTAAAGGATCGAGTTGGAGTTATTGATGTTGATTTCCGTAATCCAAAGAACGAAAAGGTTTTTTGATATTTTTTTTCGGGTATAGATATGTTTATAAAAGTTCACATCCTATTATAAACTATATAAAATACGAAAAATGAGTAGTGGAAGCTAAGTATGGCAAGAAGAAAATACAATCCAAATAAGTATAAAAAATCAAATCCTGGTGATCCATTAACTGAAGAATGGACTGTAAGAAGTGCTATAATTGCTGGGAAAAGAAGAGATGTTCTTATAAGGAAAGTTGATGGAAAAAAACATAGAAGGTTTATTGTTGATGAACGTATGTCTCCAAATATATCTTATAGCGAAGCTAAAAAATTCCACGATAGTAGAAAACCTAGAGCGAAAGCGATGGATAAATCTCAGCAACATTCTAAAGTAATAAAGAATCCTACGAAAGCTTGGAAGAATAGGCCTGGTAGGTCTGATGTTAAAAGTATAGATACAAAGACAAAGAGAAAAAAATAATGACTGTAGTTGTTCAAGAAGAAAAGAAAAAAACTAAACCTTCTCCTTTAGATTATTTAGTTGAAGCAAATAAGTTTTTAAGAAAAGTGGATGAACTCCGAGAAGAAGAAAGGATAAAAAAGTTAAAAATGAAATAGGTGTTATAATGAGTTATTGGACAACCGATAATCCTACTCCTAAAAAAAGAAAGCCTAGTCCTTACAAAGAATATGTTAGGGAAGTAAAAGTTTGGTGGGCCAGGCAGAGAAAAATAGTGAATATTTGGTGGACTAGACAGAAAGAAGGGTGGACTAGACAGAAAGAAGGATATAGAAGGTGGAAAATAGAAAGAACTGGAAGTACCCAAAACACCCCTGTAAAAAAGAAAAAGAAAGTGGTAAGAAGAAAATCTAGAAGAAAAATTAAATCAACAAATGTCATCCAAATTGTGGCATTAATTATTATTATTGGTCTATTTGGATTTTTCGTACTTAGTCCGTTAAGTCCTTTATCTTTCGTTACTAACGAAGGAGACACGACCTATACTGATGATCCAGATGATGATTATATCCCTTTAATGAAAACCCTTCAATGGGACACTACTGAACAATTAGGATATGGATCTGAAACTCTTACTAATACGACTTTGATTCAATCTGGATTAGATGGAAGTATAGTATTGACTGAAAAAGGAAATAATGTTAGTTCTGTGCCTTTTGATACTCCTTCGAATTACGATTACGATTCAGATATTATTGAAGTAAGTTCAGGATCTGCTAAGCTTAAATCTATATCTGGAAGTGGTCATGATTGGGAATTTGATGAAGCACTTGATTACGAATACGATTCAGAATTAATAGATGTTGATGAGAGTAATGGATATGCTTATTTAAAAGGAAATTCAAAGTGTATAGAACAAGACGATTCTGGTGAACATATTAGTGTTTCTGATCAAGTTGCAGAAGGAATGGGAAAGATAACAGTTTCTGCTTGGATAAATCAACCATCTTTTGGAACAAGTGATGTTATTTTTGACAATTATTATGGTGCTGGACAAAGACCTGTGTTTTTTGTCACATACAGTGGAAATTTAAGAGCATTAATAAACGATGGTTCTTGGTGTATTGGTTCAACAACTATGACAATTGACACTTGGTATCATGTTGCTTTAACTTATTCGTATTTAACAACGACCATTACTCTATATTTAAATGGAGAAGTAGATGGAACTCTTGGAAAAGCTGGATATTTGCATAATAGTCCTGACCCTGATAGAATTGGAAGATATTTTGGTGGAATGATTGATGAAGTAAGTGTTTGGGATGAAGATTTATCCTTAACTCAAATAAGAGAGTTATACAATGATGGAAGACCAACTATTGTTTCAGAACATTCTGCTTACTCAGATTGTCTTGCTTGGTGGAGATTAGGTGATGGAGATGATGAAGATAACTTCCCTGATTTTACAGATGAAAAAGGTGGTCATACTGGAACGTACCTAAATCCAGAATACGATGAAATTGTTGATGCTGGAAACTTAAAAACAATTTCTACATTAAACCCTACGATAACAAGTGATAGTTGGACATATACAGGAGATTTAAATAGTTTTACTGAATCTGTAAACACAGAGCTTGATGAAGATGGAGTTAAATATCAAATATCTGATGATGGTGGAACAACTTGGAAGTATTGGAATAACACGAATTGGACCCCTATAAAAGAAGAACTCGATTCTGTGTTAAATGTTCATATGGAAGAGAACACAGGAACAAATATTAGCGATAGTTCTAGTAATGAGTTTCATGGGTCAACTGTAAATATGGAAGAGGTTGATTGGGATTATGGTCAATTAGGTCATTGTTTAGAGTTTGATGGAGTGGATGAATACGTTGATTTTGGAAATGTATTAGATTTCGAAAGAAATGATACTTACAGTTTGGAAGCGTGGTTTAATTGTGAAGGATCGAATTTACAAACAATAATGGGAAAATTGATTTATTCTGGTAATTATGAAGGATATTTTTTGACTTTGTCTTCTACTGATGGCCATATATCTTTTGGAATGGTTCACGACACTTCACCAGCAAATAGAATTCAAGCAGAAACATCAGGAACTGACTATAGAGATAGTGCTTGGCATCACATAGTAGCAACGTATGATGGGTCTTCTGATGCTAATGGCATGAGTGTTTTTGTTGATGGAATAAATCAGAGTCTTTCGATTACACATAATACTTTAACTGATTCAACTATATCTCCAGCTAATTTTCAAATAGGTGCAAGAAATGGATCTAGTCTTTTTGAAGGAAGAATAGATGAAGTTTGCGTTTATAATTTTACCTTAACGCAAGAAGATGTTAATTATAGATATGAATTAGGACAAGGATTATATTACTACAATAACGAATCTAATGTAGCAAGTACAGTTAGCGCTAACATTAATAATTTAACAACAGATGGAACGTTAAAAATAAAAACTTTTCTTCATTCTTATAATGGAACTTATTCGCCACAATTGGACAATATTCACGTTGAAGATCCAAGTACTGTAACAGTTGGAAGTTATATCATATCTATGGATACTGATATTCAACCAGATGCTGTTTCTCAATGGATTGAAGCATCAGAAACTGTATTAAAACCTAGTAATACAGATATTAAATATCAATATTCTATAAACTCAGGAAGTTCTTGGAGTGATTCTTGGTTAAATGTTTCAGAATTACAAAATCAAATATCGTTAATAATTACAGATATGGATGGTTTTGATACAATAAGATTAAGAATACAACTTTCCACAACAGATGGAACAGAAACTCCAATTATTTATAATATAGATATAACTGCTAATAGAGGTGTTGAAAACGAAGGTGTTTTTATATCAGGATGGTTTGAGTGGACAGAATATGTAGTATTTAGAACACTGAATTTTTCTGTAGTTGAACGTAATGGTTGTGATTACGAAATATACGTAAGATTTTCACAAGAATTTATAGATCCGTTAAGTGCATTTCAAGAAGGAATAGATGAAAAAGTTTATAACGTAGCTGGTAATTCATTTCAATTTAAAATTGAATTTACTAGCGATGGGAGATATACCCCGACTTTTGAATGGTTAGAAATGAGATATTGGATTAATGTAGTTCATTTAGTTTAATTTATGATGACAAAAATCACGTGGTTTTAAAATATGGTAGCAAAGAAAAAAGTAAGAAAAAGAGAAAACGATCCAATGGAGCCTGATTGGGAGAAATACAACGAATTAAGAAGGAGACACAGTCCAGAAGTTTTTCCAGAGCCAAAAGAGTATACTGAAGCAGAAGTAAAACAAATGATAAAAGAACAGAAGCGTTTAGATCTTTCAGCACAGAAAGCAGAACTTAAAGAAGATTATAGATTATCTCGAAGAAGAATTATAGTGCCTGAACATAGAATTGGAAAATCTGAACCTACTCCTATGACAAGAGAAGAATACGTAGAACGATATATCCCAAAAAAGACTAGAAAGAAAGCTCCAGTAAAAAAGAAAACTACATCAAAGAAGAGAACCGCGCCAAAGAAGAAAACTCCAACAAAGAAAGGACCTGTTAAAAA
>JAAEQR010000273.1 GCA_024231215.1 PVC group bacterium
GTAAAGAGGATATAGTCAAACAAGCAAGTTTTAAAAATTGCTAATTTCTTCCTTCAAGAAAAGAACCTAGAAATAATGAAAAATTACTTCCTGAATTAACACCATTCCCCTCTAAATATAACTATGTGACCTATGCATTGGAAAATGAAATGGTATAACATCTTCCTTCGAGAAACAATTCACATTATATTCTATTGTTTTAGGCAATAAATGACCAGGGTGGTAAATATACATAGTGATATGTTAAAATATCGACTCCGCTCGACTTATGCTCATGACCTGTGATGACACCTTTCACCTGTGGACAATATAAAAGGTTGACATCCCCGAACATCTATATCCTACCATAGTCTTGTATGCTCGAGGGTGGGAGTCCCTAGTTACCTAATTTTTCACAGCTCCGCTCGATCCCTTAATATGGACTGAAAAACAATTTTCTCAGATATACCAAGTAAGGCCATAATTTGCAAACACCATATCTTTTACTAGTCCTTGAAAATCAAAACGTGATTTATAACCTCACTTGATACA
>JAAEQR010000274.1 GCA_024231215.1 PVC group bacterium
AGGCATGGATGATTGTCTCTCTTTGTCCAATACATACCTTACAGAATTCACTCATTCCCGGGACAAAATAACTTAATCTACTGCGCGTGTATAACGCCTTGTGCACCAACAAGAAGTGAACGCTTCGAGTATATCCATCTACATAAGATATTTTACACCCCTTCCAAACTGCACTAAAGTCAATTATTGTATGCAAAAATTGTTCCCTCCAAAAGGTGGAGGTTTTCACCAGTTCTTTACTAAATTTATTTGAAGCCATTAACTTACAGATATACCGTAATTTGACATTAGGGGAGATTGGCAAACCAAAAATTACAAAATTATCATAATTAATTTGCAATTGACACTTAATTTCCGCTTCACGTATCTCCTTATATAGCTTAGGGACTGTAAAGTCTCTAGATAGCTGTGCCTTAGTTAAATTTCTAACCTTATTCCTATAAAAATCAAAAGCAACATGCCACGTTTGCTCTGCTTCCTTAAATCTTCTCATGAGGGTTTGGACCCTTATGGCATGGACCCTCATGAGAACATCAGGGTACGCTATACCCCCTTCGTCTGAAGGGAGCTTTAAAACCCCTTTTCGCACA
>JAAEQR010000275.1 GCA_024231215.1 PVC group bacterium
CACCGATTCAGATTAAACAAAGTTTATAAGTTGCTGAACGGAAAAGAGTTCCCCGTTAAAACAAGCTGTTATGCCCTTGTACCAGAATAGGCGGTTTGCTACGATTTTGTATTGCACCCTACCGTAACAACGCCTCTTGATGACTTTAATCTTATTATTTAATCCTTCGACGAAGCCGCTTGTCTGTCTATCAATAAAGTAATTCAGGATACTGTCGTAAAACTTATCTAATGTTGTAAGAAAAGTTTTAAAACAACTCAATCCGCTTTCAGCAACTTTCAGCTTCCAGTTGTTTATCTTGGAAGCCGCTTCTTTTTTTGTAATATCTTCTTCAAATATCGATGTCAAATCATTACATAACTTATATGCCTTTCCTAACACTTCAGAGTGGTTAAATAAAACATTCAACACCTCGGACTCCTCATCTGATAATTTATTGCTGTTTTTTCGTAATATCCACATCACTCCTTTTAATTCTTCTTCTGTTAATTCGGATTTTAATCGTTTTAACTCTTTTTTTCTAAGGTCATCAATGCATTTCCGATATAATTTGGCGACATGAAAGCGGTCGATTACTACAATATTTTTATTAAGCACCTCCTTCGCGGCATTAACAAATCCGTCGTACATATCCGAGCATACAAATTTAATAGTTTTTGTCAATCGTTCCGGAATTGTCTGTAGGAATTTTTTGACAGTCACCTTTTTACGATCTTTTAAGATCGCTAATATTATTACAGTTTCATTTGTTCGACCTGTTACAATCGTTACAAAATCTTTATGACCCTTCTTCAGAGATATTTCATCTAATCCTACAGTTTCAAGTTTTTTTATTGAATTCCAATCAACTTCACATTCGATATAACGGTTAATGATTCCTGTTACCGCTTCGTATCCTAAATTTTCTTTGACGGCGGTATCTTCAATCGTGCTGTTTACCGTTTGTAATAAAACATGCTCTTCATAGGCTTTTGTATTCGGACTTCTTTGGTTATACCACGATAATTTTTGAGTAGTGGTGGGCTTGTTATTACAAAACAAACATTGATATCTTGCCGGACGAATACGGATATATGTCTTTCTTCCTAAAATTGATAAATGACGAAGAGTGATTTCATTATCAAAGCCGTGACATTTATCAATTTTGCTATTGCATTTTCTGCAGAAAGCTTCATTGACTGTACTTTTTACATATATTACTATGTCGCCTTTTTCACTTTTCTCAACATTTTTTATTTTAACATTCTCTATATCCAAGGAAATTTCAAACTTCATCGCTAGCTCTCTCTTTTGTAATTTTATAATTTATAATAAAGTTTAAAATTAGCCGCAATCATCGATAAAGTCAGCTGTTTTTTAAATCAGATTATGATATTTGATATTTTGTTTAATTAGGCTGAAACACGACATTGTGTAACGATCTGTTTTGTTTGAAAAGTACGCAATATAAGCTACCACGGGAAATACCAGAGAGCCAAAAAAGATGTCTGATACATCCCGTACCCTGTACCCGCTCACCTCCCCTCAGCGCGAAATCTGGTTCGACCAAATGCTGCATGATGATGTCCCGCTCTACAACATCGGCGGGGGTGCAATATAAAAAAGTAGCAAATCAAATTGTAGACAACATGACGAGTAAGCAGTTAAAATCACAATGCAATACATTTTACTTAGAAGTCCGTGCAA
>JAAEQR010000276.1 GCA_024231215.1 PVC group bacterium
GGAGGAGAGTTGGAGAATTTAATTTGCTAACGAAAGAATACCTACAACTATTAGACCGTCTATATGAAAAGTGGGCTTACAACGATTTTACACCCTTACATAAAGGAAAATATATCGAATTGGACGGACGATTACCCACTTCAATTTTGGTAGATACATTACGTAAAATATTGGCGACTGCCGAAACGGGGGGAGAAACCTATTAGCCTATTTAGTTGTTGCGAAGATGCCGTTTATAAAGCAGTACATAAACCTCCTAGAAAAATATCATTCATGATGCAATGTTATGCAATACGAGAATGGCCCAACGAACTAGAGTTTATCTGTTGGACCGGAGATTTCAACCGTAAACTAAAGGTTGGAATATTTGAAGATGAATATCGATTAAAACGATTGATAGACTATCTTCCTCAAACTATAGTAAACAGATTAAGACTGGATTACTTACCTTACGATTCACTTCTTAATGATTGGCGAAAAGAACTTTTAAAATGGTTTAGCGTTAGGAAATTTGATATATCGGATAAACTGGTGAACATTTTCGCAAAGAATAGCATGGGTACGAATGGTTATAGAGCTCGAATAACATTTACCGACGTCGAAGAGGGAAAAAACATATGCATAATGACTTTTCAAAATTTAACCTACGAGGAAGAAAAAAACCAATTAATTCTACCAAATGACGATGAAGAATAGATGACCGCGGTGGATATCCTGAATACTAAATATAGACTGATTTATGAACCCGCCACCACCGCCACCGCCACCACCACAACTAACTGTATAGACCCATCATCGGGAGGGGGGGAGAGGGGAAGGGTAGCCTACGACCATGAGAGTGCCGCAATTGTCAAAAATATATTGTAATAGTAAATGATGATAAACATTATCCTACGTTGACGAGTTTAACAATATGAAAAGGAAATAAAAGTTTCATCGTATACCTACCTGCGATAATGGACCAGAATAAAAATGCGTACATGGGTTATAGTAAACCAAGAAAGTGGATCACAGCGATCAATGTTTCGCAGGGAAATAAATTGGAACCTCCGTTGGAATTAAGTAAAAACTTACACTCATACGAATTGGCATTAATCAGTTACTCTATATCTTTCGATAAAAATATA
>JAAEQR010000277.1 GCA_024231215.1 PVC group bacterium
AGATGTTAAGAATCAGATCGAGGCCTTGATTGACTCGGTATATCTAACCGAAATACAACGTAATTACAAGACAATCAAAGACTACCTAAAAGACAAGAATTTAATAGAGAGAGAATATCGGGACATCAAAGCAAAGGAGCTGCGGGAAGAAATTAATGGTTGACTTCGCAATAGGAAGATGTTAGTTTAAAGCGTGTCATGGTTTGTACTCTCCGTGAGGAATGAAGGCCCTATCCAGATTGGAAGGGCCTTTGTTTTGTGGTTAAGAATGAGGAATTGACCGAGGAACAAATTTAAATTCTGCTATTAAAAAAACTGTAATAGCTTTCATTTTGATAAAATTCTTTCGCATCTCGCTTATCTCGAAAACTTCTATCGGCTATTACTGACCACCACCTCTCGTGAGGGAGAATGTCATATCTTGCCCGCACTGTTTCATCTTCCGCCTTGACTCGTAACAAATCGTTTAAAAATTCTTTCTGAGTGTAGTCTGATATTTCAAGCATAATTAAACCTCCTTTAGTTTAATAAGGAAAAAATGGGGTTTCTTCATTATCTTCCTGTCTTGTTATAACTGTATTATCAGACAAGACAACATACTCATTATCGTCATGTTGCCAGAGTTGAACACAGCCGTGACAAGTTGTTTCAATAAGCCACGCCTTTTCTTGTTTTTCTAATTCTTGCAATTCATCATAGGTCATAATTAAACCTCCTTTAGTTTAACAAAATGCTTCCATTTCAACACAATTCTGAAAATCGTTGAAATGAATTTTACCGCAAAATTCACAATAAACGTGTTTGCCTTTAGGATAGTAAAAGATTCTATCACCTTTGTTTATTATGCTATTGCAATCTTTACAGCAACTTTTGAATCTTGCATTTAACCATCTTGGATCATGTGTCATAGTAAGACCTCCTTAATTTAAAGACTTCCCCCGCCCCTCAGAGAGAGGAAGGGGAAAACTTCAAACTAATCACAGACACCGCTATTTAAATAATTCTTTCTTGCAATCTGGAAGCATTTAACCACTCTCAAATCTTCCAAGTCAAGGTCTAATACATCTACTGTGTCGGTTTCGTCATAAGTGATACAATACTCATGATTGCCGAGTTCATATTCAATGGCATCAATTAAAAAAGAATCATCTTTTTTTGCATCTTCTAATCTTTTTTCATGTCGAATCGCCATGTCATTAAAAGATTGAACATCGGTTTTTCTCATGAATCCCCCGCCATAACCTAAAGAGACTAATTTGTCTTTTACTTCTGACATTTCAATTCCAAAATCATTTAAAAGCTCTTGAAATTGTTCATCATTAAAAGCAAATCTTAAAGGGAATTCATCAACTTCTTTTTGTGTCATGTTTTTTAATTCTGAATATGTCATTATACAACCCTCCTATTAATTGATTCAATATGAGCGTTGATTCTATCTTGACCTTCTTTCATTGCTACATCGTAACAATCTGGACAGGTCATTTTCCCAGTACCTTCAATCATACACCAATCTTTTTTGTTGCTTGCACCAATACAAAAGATAACTTCATCTTTCACCTTGCCACAGTACTCACATTTAATTTGTGTCATGATACAACCTCCTGATTTTATTTAAAAGCTTATTTATGCCAGCCGTAAAGACTGGCATTGATAAGATATTAAACTGCTATTTGTGAAATATCTCCTGTCTTGAATTGATTGTATATTTTATCGGTGTATTCTTTAATCAATTTATCGGCTTGAGCTTTATTGATTTTTTGAACCTTTACACCGTCATAATATAAAACTAATTCAACTTTGAAATTTACATAAATCGCATCAAATACCTCTTTTCTTGATTTTAATAAATGGTACCTGTCAGCATAAGAAAAAAGATATTTGACCTTTTCTCCTGGCCCTGGGTAGTCGGCAGCCGGAGAGAAAAAAATAATGTGTGTTCCCCAATCCCGGGTAAAATGTAGGAACGGCATCCCAGGACATTCTTTATTGATTAAATTATTATCATGTTTTAATAAATCATCACGATAATTCTTGATTAATGGGAGAGCTTGTTTTTTAACTTCTTGATATACATTATTTGGTGTCATATCTTTACCCCCTCTTCCCTTAACTGTAATTTATAGTACTCTTCTTTACTCTTGTCACCCGTACAAATTGCATCTAAATATTTGCGAGTGTACAGCATAATATAAAACTTTTGCCCTTGCTCCTGTTCTTGAATTTGTGTCATGGTAATACCTCCTGAGATTTAGTTATTTTAAATATTTACTTACATTCTCTTCAAGAATGATTAAAGCCATGTTTGACATATTACGTTTATTTTGTTCTGCTGCCTTTTCTATTTGCTTTCTCAGTTCTACTGAGATTCTTAAATTAAGTCTTGTTTCTTTATCCATTTAGTAACCTCCTATTAAATTTAAAATCTTATGCAATCCCTCAAGAGAGGGAAAGCATAAAACTTTAAAATAATAAATCTTCCAGATAATCAGGCTCCAACCCGTATTCTTCCATGAAATAAAGAGAATCTTCTCCTTCGTCCAGTTGTGAAAAAAGTTGATCTTTCATCTCATCTATCATATTGTCTGCTTCTGCTTCTGTTAAATCATCCCTTGACATTAAGACTTTTTTAAGTTGTGTCATGTTGTAACCTCCGAAGATTAGTTTAAATACTTTATGTAAACCATAATAACACATCGGTATACTTTGTCAAGTAATAAAGTAAAAAAAGTTAAAAAAAAGATAAATAAAAAAGCGAAAAAAAATCTAATGAGACATAATTTTTTCTTGACAAATAAAGGTATTATGCTATATTTAATTGAATGGCTAAAAGATTTAAATGTAATGTTTGCGGTGATATTTCTCCGGTAGAACTGATTGAAAGAATAACATTAGAGTTTAGTTATGGTGGCAAACCAGCCGGAGAGATAGACACCATTATTTGTCCAAAATGCGGAGTAATACGGAAACTACCAGATGTATAAAAATAGATACATATTCGATAGAGGATTCAAGCCGAAGGAAGTATTAGTATATAATAATCAAAACAGGCTTGTATCTTATCGATATTGGAACCCAATTAAACCGCTTATGATGATATTCAAAGATAAACTAAAAGCCGTCAGGGACTCTTACAGACAGCGCAAACAGGCGAAAAATGGATAAACAGCAAAATAAATCATATTATCATGCAGTACAGCCGAGCCGGGATAATTTTGAACCTTGCACAATAGTGGGATCGATAACAGATGGAAATTTAAACGAGGTTGAAAGATTAGTTGAATTAGGCTATAGTGTAGCTATAAGAAAGATCGAGTCAGAATAGAATGAGCGATAAAGACGAACAAATAAAACGAGAGCTGCAAAGCCGGATAATGGAAGCATTTATAAAAACCGCCAAGACGGATAATATCCCCCTGGACATAGTAGGGGAGAAAGTAAAGGAAGTATTAGATGATTGGAACAATGAATAAATCAATAACAGGTTGGAAGGAAATAACAAGAGAGAGGATCCTTTACACACCGCCACTATACACAACAAACAACAAGGATGATTCCAGATATTACAAAGGGCTAAACATAGACATAATAAACAAGTACAGCAAGATAGACAGTAGAGAGATAAAGGATAGATAGATGATAACTAAATCACTTGATGACCTACTAACAAGACTTAATTATACTCCAGAAGAGAGGATTAACATGATATATGGGAATAAGGCTAATTTACCACTAAATATGGGTCAGATGGTAACAAGGGAAGAATGGCCAGAAATACCCTCAAATATGGGTGAAATAGTAACCACAACCACAAACCCCCACCAGCTATCAGAGGAATAACAGTGACTGCTAAGAAACCACCAAATCAGTGGAAAAAGGGACAATCAGGCAATCCAAAGGGTAGACCGAAGGAGAAAGAGAGCATTAGGTACTGGCTGAGGAATGATGCAGGCATTAAGTATAAAGACTTTCCAGTTAAGGTCAACAAAGAGATACTGAATGTATACACTGAAGAAGAGTTGCAGGACATGACACTTGCACAGATATTCTCAAGGTCTAAATGGGCTAAGGCATTAGACAAGGGAGACATTGAGATCACCATTGAGGTTGACGGTAAACAACCTGAACACATTAAGACAGAGGATATTACTGTCCATGTACCTGACCAGCAAGAGCAACAACGCATGATGAATAAATTTAAGTATGATATACCATCAAGCAAGGACACTGAGGGAGAAGATAAGATTCAATAAGAGTATTAGTTATGATTAGAGTTAATTTATTAGACTATATAGGAGAGAAGGAAGGGGGGGTATGGACTTCGGAGACGGACTTTTTTAGTTATAGTAACCCCACTCTACTACCCTGATAATTTTTATGTATTCCTGGAGCAAAAACATCATCAGATGGACAGTAGGAAACACTTTGTTTCTCTCCGTTCCCTTCACATGGCTTATGGAAGAAGCGAAAGCGGAAGCTTCTAAGTGGAAGGGTAAAGTCAGAATTGGCGGCCCTGGGGTAATGAAGCCTACAGAGTGTGAATTTGAGCCGATTTTATTTCACAATCCATGCGCTGCCTTCACAACAAGAGGCTGTCCGAATAAGTGTAGTTTTTGTGCCGTTCCTAAACTGGAAGGAGAGTTTAGAGAGGTAGATTTCAGACCTGCTCCTGTAATTTGTGATAATAATTTTTTGGAAGCAAGTATAAGCCATATTAAGCGGGTAGTGGACAGCGTGAAGAAGTTTTCGTTAGTTGATTTTAATCAGGGCCTTGACGCAAAAAGGTTCACAAAGCAGAAAGCGGATATTTTAGGCAAGTTGAAATGTAAGGTGAGATTTGCTTTTGATTCATGGAATAAAGAAAGCGCAGTCAAGGATGCAATCGATCTGTGTAGAGAGCGCACCACGAAGGATATAGGGGTTTATTGTCTTATAGGTTACAACGACACCCCCGAAGAAGCAAGGGAAAGGTTAGAGTTAATCAGGTCGTGGGGAATAAGACCAAATCCGATGCGTTATCAGCCTTTAGACGCAGAAGTTAAAAACGGTTTCGTAGCAGAAGGTTGGGACGAAAGGGAATTGAAGAAAACAATGAGGTATTATTCTCGGCTTGTGTGGTTGGGGCATATACCATTTAAAGATTTTCAGGAGACAGGGCAGGGGGAGTTATTTGCAATTTAACACACCTACCCCATTAATTTTATGGATTGGATAAGCGTAAAAGACAAGCTCCCTGCCATAGACGAAGAGGTCATAGTATTTTGTGGTTTTCAGGCCTTTGGGACGTATGAAGGTAAGGAAGATGACGGTCTTTGGGGCAAAATAATCACACACTGGATGCCTAAATTTGACGACCCTAACGAATACAACGTATACAGGATGCGTGGAAAGAAATGTGGATAAAATAGTAAACTTTGCCAGAGCGGGTTTACCGCCCTCTCCGAACCCTGGGATTAGGGGAGG
>JAAEQR010000278.1 GCA_024231215.1 PVC group bacterium
ATATGCTGCATACTTGCGGACGTTGGATGCAGAATCTGCAAAATACGCAGCTTTCTGGACGCAAAATATGCAAGATATGCAGCTTCATGGATGCATAATATGCTGTGTACTTGCGGATGTTGGATGCAAAAGACGCAAAATATGCAGCTTCCTGGATGCAAAATACGCAAAATATGCAGCTTTCTGGATGCAAAATACCATATTTCCTCAATTAAATGGCCATTGCTCAAATAAATGGCCCTGCTCAAATAAACGGCCAGTCTAGAAGGGAATCGAAAAAATAAATGGCCTGGCTCAAATAAACGGCCATGCTCAAATAAACGGTCCAGGGTGGTTCTGCTGGGTGGGAAGAAATCATACACTGCTACAGAAGACATGCGCCCAACTACACTGGAAATGTATCCTCAGTGGATTGTGGATGCCTGGGAACAGCTGTCGCCTGAACTCATCATCAAATCATCCCAAAACCGTTGCTAAGAAACCATCTCTCTACTCTGATCAGGCATTTCTTTTGCAACAGTTGAATAAATTGTTTGAGAAAATCCTAGTCAAAAAATAAACTGCTCTGCTCAAATAAATGGCCCCGCTCAAATAAACGGCCAGTCTAGAAGGGGGTTGAAAAAATAAATGGCCCCGCCATTTATTTGAGGAAATATGGTAGATATAATCTTTTTTTCCTGGATTCATTTGCGTCATGTTTTTTGATTCATTCAAGTATTTAATCAAGTGATTACTGTAGTGGAAAAAAATTGTCACCCTTAAGCATGGTCCAACCAACTTTGATCAATACACATCAAATTTTAATTAATGAGAAAAGGGACATTTCAGGTGCTCTTGTTGATCAGTTACTAACTTACATAGACCTTGTGGTTAGTTAGACCATTGCCCTTTTGGGCCCGAGGTCTAACTAAG
This sequence comes from PVC group bacterium, assembly GCA_024231215.1. Classification (GTDB taxonomy): domain Bacteria; phylum Omnitrophota; class Gorgyraeia; order B26-G9; family B26-G9; genus JAAEQR01. Next base: position 913 of record JAAEQR010000278.1, read on the forward strand.
TAAGTTAGTAACTCTTAAGTACAGTCTAACTAACCATGTAGTTAGTTAGACTATGCTACAATGTGTGTCTAACTAAGTAAATAAGTAACAGTATGGCAGAAAACTGGCAATCACTACTACCGTACAGTTCTACTCATAATACCTGGGGTATAATAAATGAGATTTTTGACTTTTGAGTAAGCTTAACCTCTAAGTCCCATTTACTATACCCCGGGTACTATAAATGGAACTGTAAAGTGGTTTTCCTCTCTGCACTGCTACAGCCATCAGACAGCCAGCTGAGTCGTTTTTGAGAACGATGCAGTTGAAGC
>JAAEQR010000279.1 GCA_024231215.1 PVC group bacterium
TCTTTTTTTATGCCTATAAGCGGCATCCTGATTCTTATCGGTGTTTCTGTAATTGTTGACACGATTACAGGCGTTTGGAAATCTAAAAAACTAGGATCCTCAATTACTTCCAGGAAGCTCAGCGCAGTCATTAGCAAGATTCTGCTTTATGAGGTTACCGTAATGCTATTCTATTTGATAGACTACTACATTATCAACGATATAGTGTTGACATTTTTTTCTGTTGAGCTTCTTATAACCAAAATACTTGCTTTAGTTTTAGTGAGTATTGAGGTCATTTCTTTGAACGAAAATATAAAAGCGGTCAAAGGTATTGATATTTGGGATTCATTAAAGAACCTATTTGCAAGAGCAAAAGAAGTTACGCAAGACTTTAAAGACATAAATGCGAAAAATAAATAAAATCGTAATTCATTGCACAGCGACTCCTGAGGGAAGGCCTCATGACGTAGCTGACATTACTAGATGGCATAAGGCTAGAGGATTTAATACAATAGGCTACCATTTCCTCATACATATTGATGGAACAATAGAGCGAGGCCGCAGCATAAAGAAGCCAGGCGCTCATACTCGCAATGAAAATCAGGATTCTATAGGGATCGCCTACGTTGGAGGCATGACTAAAGACATGAGCAAAGCTAAGGATACACGAACAACAGCGCAAAAGGATTCTTTGATTAAACTAATGATTGAATTGATTTATAAATACAACGCAGATATGCAGATTTTTGGACACAAAGACTTCGCCAATAAAGCCTGCCCATCATTCAATGCAAAGCTAGAGTATGCGAATTTATAGCCTTATTTGCGTTCTAACGCTGTTTAGCTGTTCAGCTAACTATCACTATAGGAAGGCGCTTAAAAAGGGCTTAGAACCGATTATTTCAAGCGATACAATTAGAATAGCAACAATAGATTCAATTCCAATAGTACGACATGATACAATTGTCTATGAAAAATACTTTTCTAGCAAGGACACAATAGTACATTATGAAAATGTATTTGTGCCTAAAACAAGGTTAGAAACACGAATAGAATACAAGATACACAGAGACACTATAAGGCTAGAGACAAGAGTCGAAGTGCAGAGAGCTAAAGCGCAGAAGCAACCTAATTATTTTTGGTTAATTATCGGAGTTTGCGCGCTAGGCTTTTTGATGTATATGGCAGGAAAGCTTGTAAATAAATTCTTATGAATAAAAGATATAGGTTAACAGTTGACGAACAACAATTAATATTTCAATACAGAGGCGTTAAGGCAGCAGCTGAGCAGGCAGGTGTAGATGTTGAAAGCGTTAAACATGGATGGCTTAAAACAAAAGACGCTAGCCTATTCTTTAAAAACCCATTACATAAAGACGAATCACAGAAGCAGCTAGAAGAACTTAGTAAACAGCTTATAAAAGATTTAAAAGAATTTGCGCCTGTATATCCTGAAATAAAAAGAAAGCTAGGCAAAAAAGAACATTTGCTAGTCCTGGATCCTGCA
>JAAEQR010000280.1 GCA_024231215.1 PVC group bacterium
CACTTTGCAAGAAGCACTGACTTCGCAACATCGGATATGTTGTTGAGAATTGTCTGAATCAGATACATTGTTGAGAATTGTCTGAATCGGATACGTTGTTGAGAATTGTCTGAAGAAGTACGCGGATCAACATGATGTTTACTAGGTCAGATCCACACACTGTAAGATGCTAGGCTAGCAATGCGCATTCAGTATATTTACCCAGTGTAAAGGGCATGCATTTTGCAGCTGGCGGGCTGGCAACTGGATTTTTATCAATTTCTGATCATCCAATCAATCGATAATTTTGATAAACCTCTAACATATTCGTGATCAGCCTCATATGCTGCCCACGTGCTATTAGGGGCTACACTTAAAGTTTACACTTTTACATCCCTATGTTCTTAGACTGTTTGACCGATCACTAACATAAGTAAAACATAGAGATGTAAAACGTGAACATTTATATTTTTGGATGGACTGAAATATATTTTATGCAGTTTAGTTGGAGTTTTAATAGTAAAAAATAACTTGCAGTCCATATTAAAGGTTTGGGTGTCAAAATGTGCTATATTTTTTTTGGATGGACTGAAATATATTTATACATTTTAGTTAGACTTTTAGTATTAAAATAAGTTGCAATCCATCTTAAAGGTTTGGATGTCCAAAAGCCTTTCCTTTAGCGATTTTTGTGTTATTCATCCTGCGATGGTCATAACTGTGTTATAATGGAAAAAAATACACCCTTTGAGAATCGGGATAATGCTCCAATAAGCATGAATTTTAACTGAATGAAGAGAATGAGCTTAATTCAAAAAACTTGGAGGTTTTGTTTATGTTATCAGAGGAAAACCAACATAGATATAAAAATATTCTATTGGATGAAGAGAAACGTTTTCCCGATTTACAAAAGGCAATTTTTGAGATTTGCCTAAATATTTTAAA
>JAAEQR010000281.1 GCA_024231215.1 PVC group bacterium
GTAATGGGTATAAGTGTCAATTTTCTTGACAACGATTTAAGTACACTAAACAAAAGAAGAAAGGGTGGCGAATTAATAGGCGTTAAGATGAAGTGTTTTTGGGATTAAGGAGGAGGAACAATGGCAAAAGGAAACATAGATATAAAAATAGACCCATTTCTAACTAACACAAGAATGGTTGAATGCAAAAACCATATTTGTAAATTTTATTGTGGTGGGAATTGCCATTTTAAAAAAATAAGAATTACTGTAAATGGTGAGTGCAAGCAAGCAGAAATTGAAATGCGTGGGGATGAATAATGTTGTTTATAAAATCACTAATTATGGCTATATGGAAAGGCTTAATATTAGGAGTCCAGATTGGGTCAACGGTTAGTATTGTTGTTTTGATATTAGCCATTTGCTGTATGTTTTGGATAAAGGTGGGCAGATGGTGTGAAAGGCAAATAGACCCCGACAATAAAGCATACAAGCCAGCACCAAAAGAGCCTGTAAAAAACATAATGAAAACAAATAAATGGAATATGAATTGAGGTGGCTATAATATGGCAACAAAGAAAAGAATAAACCAATTAGAAACATTATTAAATTGGGAAAAAGAAGTTGATAGACTGCCACAAACAACAGAACTCTTTAACCGGCTGATATCGCCATCCCTTATTCTCAGAGAGGTTGGTTTAAGGCAATGGGCGATAGAGATTTTTGAAACCACAGGCAACAACAGAACAAGCCGCACCATGCTTATATGTCACGAAACACTGGTACAGTTAGGGTTGACAATACTCGATGCAGCGAAGACAACAGAGGATAGATACGTAAACAGCCAAGAGTAATATAGGGGGGGGTATGAACACAGATAGTGTCCCAGGGTTTATTAAAGAATGTGAGGTGTGCGGAGGTGCTGCAACAATAGCGATACAAGATGTTGCGCGAGATTGTCTTAGAGAAATAAAAGAACTATCACATTATAAATTGTATAAGCGAAGCGGAGAACTGCATTATTATTGTGATAAACATAAACGCGATAGTGTTACTTTTGAATAGTATGGGGAGAGTATGAAAATAAAAACAATAACAATAGATATGGGCGAAGAAGAAGATGTTGTGTTGACGATTGATGAAGCAAGGGAACTTAAAGACACCTTGAATGAATTGTTTAAAGAACCCGCTTATGCCCCTTTAGATGTTCGGGTTTATAAATAATGCTGCATAACCTTAAACAAAGACAGGGGTGGAATTGTGTCCTTTGAAAAATGCACTGAATGTAAAAATAGATTTATCACAGATAAATGTTTTAACTGTGATACTGGCTTTTCTAATTATAGATCGATAAATGAAAGATGCCGGATTAAATCCTATCCCAAACAAAAGCGCATAAGACTTAAGGGCAAAGCATATACACCTATATAGAAGAAAAGCTATGGTATAAAAGGCTACTGGATCACTTAAAATTTTAATTTAGGTCGGAGTTCTGTGGTATGTTACAAAAAAAATTAACAGCAAGCAAGCCGGTGACGTAATAAACAGTAGGGGTGGGGGGGTGCAATCCCTGAAGCCTTGCGAGAGTAGAC
>JAAEQR010000282.1 GCA_024231215.1 PVC group bacterium
AAATCACAAACCACCAGAGGACTAAATGATGAAGGTGATAAGGATATACGTACAATTAAGAAGGAGGTTACCCAATTCAAACAGTCAAAAAAAATCGTCCAACTGGCAGAAAAAAACAAAGATTATCAGAAAATGTTGAAACAAATCGACAAATATTGGGACAAACTGTTTGCTGATTCTATTGAAGTTGAAACACCTCATGGAAAGATACACATTCAGCCGCAACGAACCAGGGCAATCGCTCTATGAAGCAAGTCCTGCTAACACTATTTTCAGATAAGATTCATCCCAACCAGCCATGAGGCGTTTATTCTTAATACCAACTTTGGCCGTATCTTCCTTACCTAATAAATTTAAAGCAATGTGCCTTAAAATAGCAAAATTTTCTGCACCGTTACCTTTACGTATTCTTGATTCATCTTCACGAAAAGCAATATCTAGCCTCCAATGTAATAAATTTTCGGTTCCCCAATGCTCTCGACTTCCATTTAATAAGCGTGCAGCAGTACTTGTTGCACTACTAATATAGTAACGATAATCAATAGTAGTTTCTTGTTTTACAGTTCTTTGAGACTCAACCATGACAATTGTTTGGAGTCCTTCCCAATTTTCTGAACCATCTATGCAAGAAAGAGCATCATAAGCAACCCAACACCGTCTGGTTTCAATACGTCCATGTCCTTTATTAGAAGTTTCAGCATAATCAACATTATACCCTTCAAAAACAACTTGGCTTGCTTCCTCAACATAGTCTTGTATTGCCTTATGAAGCTTTGGTTGATTATCTTTTACAGCTAAAAGATAATCTGCTTCTTGCTCAACAATAATTGCTGCAATCGTTTTCTGACAACCCATTGCATCAATCGTAACCAAACAGCCTTTTAATTCCAAGCCTTTTAGTAGTTCTGGAATGGCTGTAATTTCGTTTGATTTTTCCTCTGTTTTAACTTGCCCTAACACTAGACGATTTGTGGAAGCCCAAGCACTTACCATATGTATCGCTTTTTTGTCGGAGTTTGCATCATGGGAACGCCGCAATGTTTTTCCATCAATACCAACAACTTCCCCATCAAATAATTCTGATATGGACTGTGTCCAAGATGTGAAACAAGCTTCAAACTTCTTTGGGGAAAGTTTTCTAAACACCTTAGTAAAAGTGTCATGAGAAGGAATACCATGTGGAAGCTCTAAAAAAGTTCCAAGCCATTGTTTTTTTGCCTTACCAAACTCTTCCACAGCTACCCAACCATCAGCACCGCATATTATGCCACAAATAGCTATGGTTATAATATCAATAAATTTATGGCGTCGATTTTCTGTTTCTCTTCTTGGGTCAGGCAGAGATTTGAAGTGTTCTTCGATAACTCTAGTTACATCTTGTGACACAATTGATAACTTCTTCGTTTCACAAGGTTTATTCTTGATAAATTCTTCGATAATTCTAGTCATGTCTTGTGACATAATTGATAACCTCTCATTGTTTGTTTTTGTATACCAATTCACGTTCAAAACAAGTATTAACCAAGTAAACTTGCTTCCCAAATTTGCTTCTCATTCTTAAACAAAATTCTATACGAATCGAACTCAATAGTGCTTCCATCGCTATATTTAATAATCGGAAGCAAGTTAGTACTTTTTGAACAGGAATTGGCGTTAGTTTCGTGACAGTATAATCTTTTTTGATTTTGAAAACTAGATATTGCACTCCCATTTTATAATAAATATTTTATCATATTGAATTTATTATATTATATCTTTTTATAGGGATAAATTATGAGCATGAAGATATGCAATGCGCTTTAAGCTATATCAGGTATGCCTTTATAGAGCGATAGCCCTGTATTTATCTCGCGTTCGCGTCCGTATAATTTTTGCGGTAATTGGAATTTAGCGGAGAAGTCTTGTTGCCCCAAAATGAATGGTTCAGTTTTGTTTTTTGCAAGATAAAT
>JAAEQR010000283.1 GCA_024231215.1 PVC group bacterium
AAAAGCAGTGTATGTTCAATTACGATTTTCTCGAGAACCAGAAAAGGTACGAACATAATTCTTTTTGCATACTGCCGAGGAAAGTCTAAAGTTCATTTCATGCGCTGACATGTTCCTGAAAGATTCTTCCATCACATTGGAAATATGGACCAAAGTTTGTCAATTTTGCTATGCAGCAAGTGACATATTATTCTTGGTGTAGTACTATTATGTATTCTTGTTAGAACTTAAGCAGATAATGCTATTGATGTACACCTGGGCTAATTTACCCACAATCAAACTGGGTGATATCTCCTGAGAGGGAAACGGGTGTGCAATCAAAGCAAACGATCGTCGATTGGTACAACTTCACGCATGACGTTTGCCAAAAGTGGTATGTTCTACAACGACATTGCAACATGCAAACTGCAACAACTGCCTTCCTGTTGATTAGCTTTACACTGCAACAGCAATGGGCTGCTGTTCAGGAATAGTACCTCCGCTCCGCTCTTCCGTTTTAATGGCACATTGCGAATGGGCCGCTGTTATGGAATAGCAGTCATCACTATTCCATAATAATGATGTAATTTTCTTTATTAATGTTAATTTTTGTTTTAAATTTTTGCATTTTTATTTTTTTTATTCTTTTTCAAAATATTCATCTTCATCGTTCAAGCAGAAATTACTATGTTCCCACCATGAACATAAATTTTAGATGTATTTTCAATCTTGAACTTTTTTGAACTACTGTAGTAGGTCTGAGGTCAGAACGAATAAGGTACCAAATGAAAGCGCTGGAGCTGCTGTTTACAGCCCTGGGAAGATTATCTGCATCCGTTTGGATTTTTGAGGTCCTTTTGAGGGTTTTCCCACTTCCGCCCAACCAGCTATTTATTCGGAGCCGTATATTTTAGACATGGGGCCAGTGATGTGGACGGGAATGGCATGGTTGGAAAGAGCAGAAAATTCTGCATCGACTGAATATCATATTATTATA
>JAAEQR010000284.1 GCA_024231215.1 PVC group bacterium
GCCAGGTTACGCAAACGTAACAGTTTAGTCCCCAATATATCTAAGTGGGATGGGATTGTGAAGTGAAATTAGACGGAATTGTGATAGAGAGCGGCTTGAGCCGCCGGAGTATCGGAAGAGAATAGTGTTTCAAAGAACTCCAGGGGATGTTGCCCCTGCCGTTTCGCAGTGAGTAAAAGGCTGGGTAATACACTGTGAGAATGGGAGCCATCAGGAGATCGTGTTTGAAAACAGATTTTTCTGAAAATCACAATATTCCTTAAAGATTGTTCAGCTTGATTGTTTGTAGGTTGAACACCTTGATAGTCAATAAAAGTAAAGAGACGATTGTATTCTTTCTTCGGATTAAGAAGCCTGGTTCTCAAAGTTTCCGCTTTTTCTATTGCAAGAGATCCTGTGCAGATGGAATTAAGAGCAGAATAAAATCTCTTTTTAAAAGCCTCAGAGCGCTCTCTTTCAATTTTTCCATTATTCAACTTCTGTCCGACTTCACAGGCTTTCGTTAACAACTTCGATATACTATCGCAAAATAATACAGACCTCTTATCTTGGAAACGAGGTTTTCGTAATAAAATTTCCTGCTTAATTTCTTTTGCACGGCGTATAAGATGTGCCAGGCAAGATTGTCTGTCTTTAGCATTGACCGCGTTGTATGCCGCATATCCATCCGTAATCAGCACTCCTTGGAAATTGTTTCCAAAAATAGATTCAGCCACTTCAGAAGAACGATGCCTATCAATATGGAAAAAAGCCAACTCATCGTTCCCTCCATACCAAACATGGTGGTTAATGCCATCTTGTCTCCAAGAAGTCTCATCGCCGTGGGCAATTGCAGAGTAACGAAGTTTCTCCTTTAAATCATCATATAGAGGTTGTCCCTTCTGTGCAGCCTTTCGGTCAAAAGCCATGGCAGAAGCAGGAACAAAAGGCATGTCAAAGAAAACATCAAAAAGCTCCTTGACCTTTCTGTAGGGTATGCCAAGACCATATCTCAAATAGACTGCAGCTGCTTTTGTGGTTGGCCCAATATGACAGTTAAGTAATTCTCCTTTCGCAGCCTTAATTACCGGCCTATCACATTTGGGACAAAAAGCTTGTTGATGCTTGAAATTAGTGACACGAGTTTTTGGCTGAAGCACAATATCTTCTTGTAAGTGATCCTTTGTTTCTTCAATAGGAGTTAGTTTGTTACAGGAACAATGAGGGCATTTATCAGGGGCTGGAACAAGTATGGTCTCATCAATATGATCCGGCTTACGCCGGTACCATCCCGGATGCCCTTTTGGCGCACCTCGTTTTTTTATTGTTTTAGAATGCTCTTTGTTATCCTCTCCGGTGTCATCGGAGGCCTTCTGAGTCGATTTTTTGTTCGCCTTGAATTGGCGCCTATGAAGAGCTTCTAATTTGGCTTTCAAATCTTCATTTTCTTCTTCTAGTTTGACGATATACTCAAGGGCTTTTTCAAGTTCCTCTGCCTGAATATCTCTAACTTTCCAGTGCCCAAGATGCTCATCATCTTGATATTCTTTAAAAACCCAATGCGTAGATAATCCTTGCAAATGAGGGCAGTGGTTTTTGTAGGGACAGTCAAAATCCCACGGAGCGTATTTGAGCCGATTTGTTGGCATCTATTTATTTTGAGACTCGAGTTTGAGAAGTTCCCAGTTAACTTTCGAAAGTTTGAGGATAAGGGATCTTACCTTTTTATGTCGGAGGGTCATTTTTTGTGCTTTAGGGACCAGCCCTTTGCGCACGTATTTGGAAACGGTTTTTCCATCGATCTTAGTTGTAAGGTTATGGTACTTCATGGCAGGAGATCTTCCAACGGAGCCCACAAGCAAATCTAAATTATCGCAAATTTGCTCTTTAAGCATAGCTTGTCTTCTTTTTAAAAACGCTACTCTTTTCATGGCTGCACCGCTTAGTATCTTCAGTCGAAATATTAACTGAAAGAGTATCAATACTCTTGCTGAAAGTCAAATAAAAAAAGCAGGATATCTTAAATATATTGAAATCCTGCTTCCTAAGGACTAAACTGTTACAATATGACAGAGCGATAAAGGGGGACGTTCTTAACATTTAAACTTTACTCGGATTTCGCATTGTGCTAAAAAGCGGTATGCCAAGGCAAGCACGCATAGACGCGCCAGGATCTCTGCATCATGTGATTGTTAGAGGGATAGGGCGGCGCAAAATA
>JAAEQR010000285.1 GCA_024231215.1 PVC group bacterium
AAAAAGCAAAAAAAAAAAAATCAACAAACAATAAAATGTCAACAAAAAACACGCAAAAAAACACGACAAATATCATGAAAATTATGAAATTCATGACCAAAATAACACATTTTTACTCACATTCTTACACATACTGAAATACAGCTTTTACACCTCCCAACCCCCCACTCTTCACCAAGTCGCATACTTACAACTTACACGGTTTTTCAGCCAGGTGTGCGTATCTATATATATATTTTTTCCTTCATTCATTTCTCTCTATCATCATCTATTCCTTCATATATATATATATATAATATATTTTGTAAGTATATTATTATTATTATACCAACACGACCACCCACTCCTCAAAACCCAAAATAACACTTACAACACATTGTAAGAACTATGTAATAACGGTCATTTCAAACCAAAAAGTCCAGCAAAATAACCCCTCCACCACCCTACCCCCAACCCACGATGTAATTTCAACCCACAAATAACAACACTTATATACGCTATAATCATATTATATTACAACACACGAAATACTAAATAAATATACAAGAACACACAATTCCTCACATTCCTCAAAATTCCCTAAAGTTTTAGTTAAAATCAAATATTCAGCTCGATCAAAAAACCGGAAAAAATGTCATCTAAACATACAGGCCGCAAGAAACAAGAAGGCTCGTTTCGGCAACAAGTTTTTCAATATCTTCGTGACCATCCATTAGAAGTCGGGAAGCGTGATTGTGCGAATCTATATAAAGCCTTCGAGGCTGGGAATGACTCTAAAATGAAAGCAAGGATCAGAGTATCCAAGACTGAATATAAGAATGGGTTATCTGATGCCGAGAAGGAGAGATTAAAGGAGATACAAAGCAAGGATCAAAAAACTGAACAAAAATTAGAAAATTTACTCCCCGAGGCTAACGAGCGTGAGGGTGTGACCCCGCTCCCGACCGAGGACCCAGGATTTCCAATGTTCATGCGATGGTTCAGTATACCGGAGTATGCGGGGTTATATGATTGGCAACAGGAACATCATGACTTAACTTGGGAAGCTAAGTATGATATGACACTTGCCCCGAGAGATCACGGGAAGTCGGTCACTCTCAATGGGAAATATCAATGGGCCATGCAGTTCAAGGAGTATGATGTATTACTCCTCGGGTGGACCGATAGGCGTAAAGAGATTGCTCAATATGTCTATAACTTCTTCAGTTTCTATAATTTGATCGAGAGTGATAAGAGAACTTCACCCTTTCATTTTAAGATACTAAATGGTGGAAGGTTTGACTGTTATTTGATCACATCGAAAGAAACACTTGGAATGCACAGTGAGGGTGACCAGAATCGCTTCTCCAGAATATCTGAAGCTGAATTTGATGAATATCAAAGTCTATTTGGTATAACCAAAGCTGATGAGGAAGATGGAGTGAGTGCTGATGATAGACCATTTACACTCGATGAATTGAAAGAATATGTGGCTTCTCGGACCACGACCCACCGTAAGTTGTGGATAAGCATTGATGACCCTATAGACATCAGTTTCATGAAGGAAAGACATAAAGAGGATATGCTCGAATTACACTTCAACAGCAGCTTGTACGGGATACATCCTGACAAGTGGTCCTTCACTGGGACTCGCAAGTTCGAAGGAGACTTCTTTGACTTCATAAGTGAGAAGTTCGGCGCCGAGTTAGTGAAATATGTTAGGAGTACCATGAATCCTGATGGGACACTACTATGCCCCGAGAAGTTCACACACCCAACAGTCTCCCGCTTTCAGGAGGAGTTAAACGAGGGAAAACGAGATCTATCACAAGTACGAGAACACATAGGTGAGTATGCGTGGCACAGTGAGTACGAGCAGAACCCACACCCAGTCACGGGCGAGGTGTGGGACCACCTGTGCTTTGTCGAGAACCTTGAAACACCACTCAACAGGAAACATGACATATGTTTCATATCAGTTGATCGAGCAACTACTCTCAGGAGAACTTCAGATTACACAGGTTGCATCATTGGCCTGAGAGAAACTCAATCAGGCAGACGCATCATAACTCACGATTATAGTGGACACGAGGCCTTCGACCAACTACTACATAGGATAAACAACTTCATAGTAGACTTCCACAACAAACACCCACATCCTGTAATCATATTGGTCGTAGAAAAACAAGGGGGAGGAGACGATTTCATTACAATGGCCACGAACATGCGAGAATTTCTCCTGCCTGATGGAACTCGCGTCAAGAACAGCATCCCTGAACTCGCTATAATCGAACCCATACACAACACAGGAGAGAAACTTGAACGCATACGCCAGAGATTACGCGCACCAATAGTCAATGAACGAGTTCAGTTCATGTCAACACTAAGGCACTCTGAAATTGCCCGTGAGATACTAAACTTCCCACATAGCGCTAAACTCGACGCTATAGATGCCCTTGCCAACAGCGAGTTTATACTACTCGAAGTATACCAAGAACAGTTCAACTATGACCCTATACGCAAGTTAACTGATATGTATACACTCGCAACAGAGGGACACTTAGAACATGACGAAGCACTAACACAAGAGTGGCAAGAAGAGAAAGCCCTACGCAATACACTACATACTGAGCGTGAAGGAAGGAGAAGGAGAGTTTTTTGAAATGGTAATCGGTGTAAAAAAAAAAGAATTACTTTTTTTAGAGGGTTGGACAGGATGGATGGAAGTGTTAAAAATTTTAGGAGCACCAGGAAAAATCGGATGATTTGGGTATGAGGAGGAGGTATATTGGTAATGTTGGGGATGATGTTAGGTTTTTGGTAGTTGACACGCAGCGGGTTAAGTATTGGTGTTCGAAATGTGGTCATAAGCATTATAATGATACTGTAATCGGAAGGAAGCATTTTATTAAATCTCACGCTGGGAGGGAGGAGTTAATAGCAAAGCAAAAGGCCATATGGTCGGCTGAGGAGAAAGCTGAGGAGGAAAGGTTAGAAGGGAGGAGTTTCTGTACCATGTGTGGTATTGAATTGGAGGGGGTTCACGCAGAGTATGAACAATGTAATCGTTGTGATGATGATCCGGAGTATGCTCAAGCTGCTTGGAAAAGAGAAAGTGAATTAAGTGTGAAGTCTTATGAAAAGAAAAGAGCTGAAAAAGAAGCATTCTTTAAAAGTTTAAGGGTTGACATGGAGGTTGAGGACTATCCTGTTCGAGAAACTGAGAGAACAAGTAGTAAAGGCGTTAAGCATAAAGTTAAGGCTCATGAACGAGGAAGGAAAATAACTGATATAGAAGTAGAAGTTAAAGAAATTAATGACCTTCCTAAATTAATACAACCCGGAGCAAAAATTGAATATTATGATTGGAATGAAAAAGGATTTGAAAGTAAATTTGAAGGAATAATTTCGAGGATTAATAGGGAAACTGGGCAGATATTTGTTAAAACAGGAAAAAATCGGGAGGAAAGTATAGGATTTGCTTTTTCACAGGATGATGAAACAGAAAAATATAAATTAATATTCAGTAGTTCCCGAGTTTCAAGTTTTAGTGAAGGTTTTATGAAAATGTTAAAAAAAGACTTTACAGAGGACTATCCAGTTAGGGAGGAGTTAAGTGGTGATTACACTGAGGATGCACGGGTGAAGGGTCACTATCGTGTTAGGAAGGATGGGACTAAGTATTGGGTGAAGGGACATGACAGAGGGACTTTAAGTGAGAAGAAGGATGTAGAAGGTGTTTTGTATCGAGATTATAAGTTATGTAATTTAGAGCAACTGAGGTTTGTAGCAAAGACATCAGGGGTTTCAGGGTACGAGAGTTTAGGGAAAAGTGCTTTGAGTGATGCTATATTTGAAAAGAGTAAGAGTATCTTAGTTAGTGGGAGGTTCGGAGATAAAGAGGATTGGGAGTGGGACCCTTCTAAGGAGACATTTTCAGATTGGGATGATGAGCCACTCGATTCAGGGTACTATATTACACCGAATAGGTTCAAGGATTCTATTGAGTATAATGGTTTAAAGTATTATGTGTATCGAGCATTTCCCTTAGATACGAGTATTGACTATGTTGCAGAGGGTTTACCTCATTGGTATAATGAGTATATTGGTTTTGAGGACCAATTAGGATATAAAGCTTGGAACGATGATGATTATTTCTTGTTATTTCATATGGATGGGTGGCAAGTAGCATACAGGAGTGATGTTGGAACTCGTGAAGGGCGTTCACTCGATCTTGTCGAAGACACAAGTATTAAGGGCCACTATCGTGTTAGGAAAGACGGGACTAAGTATTGGGTGAAGGGGCACGAGAGGGGGCATGGTGAGAATATAAAAGAGAAGAAAGAAGTGAAGCATCGATATTCAATGGACCCTTTTGATTATGAAATTATAATGGAAAATCAAATATATAATCCCAAAACGGGAAGGCTGTGGCTAACTTTTTCATTAGAAGATGTTCCAACAAAAGAATTAGATGAATATGGTGATCCCGTAGATTGGATACCTGTTCCTGAATCTCGAATTGAAAGAATGGTTAGAAATGAATGGGTTCAAGAAAGTTTAGTTAATTGGGCGTTGAATTCTATTAATGCGTTTAATATTAATGTAGGGACTGATAAGGATGAAATTGTATTTGATGAAGATGAAGATGAGGAAAGATGGAATGAAATTTACGAAGCTATTCCACACGAATCTAAATGGGATTACTCAAAAACTCAAATATCATCAAAATACAATAAATTTAACGGAATGACTAATGTTTTCTTTTATCACGATGTAGGAAAGAGTGATTTCACTGAGGACGCAAGTATTAAGGGGCACTACAGGTACAGGAAGGATGGAACAAGGTATTGGGTGAAAGGTCATGAGAGAGGACATGGTGAGAGTGTAAAAGAGAAGAAAGTAAAAGCTCATACAAGAGGAGAAGGAAAGAATTTATCAATTTTAGAAAGGCTCCGTAAACCTGTTATAGATAAAAAATATCGAGATGAAAGAATACAAAATAAGAAAAATAGTATTGAACACTTTTTTAGAGAATACCATAATACATGTCGTGGATGTGGAAGGCGAAATGCTCGTTATTGTGAGGTTAGAAAAGAAGGAGTTAATCTTGAGGATTATTGTAATAAATTTGCTCAAATGGGAGTAATGAATCATAATTTTTACGATTTTATTGAGTTGGATTATAATGATATTGCTAAATCTGGATTTTTTAATCTTGTTGATAAATTTTCAATTAAAGAGCTAAAAAATATTTGTAGGGTATTTAAAATTAAAGGGTTTTCAAAAAAAGTTTCTGATGTTAATGCTTTTGGGCAACAGTATTTTAGAAATCAAAATCAAACAGAGTTGGTAAGTTTAGTTAAATCACATTGGAAGATTAATTCAGATTTTGTCGAGGACGCACGAGTTAATGGTCATTATAGGTACAAGAAGGATGGGACAAAATACTGGGTGAAAGGCCACGAGAGAGGAGGAGATAAGAAAGTAGAGATAAAACCAGTAGGTAAAAAACTCGTAGCAAAACCAGTAGCAAAACCAGTGTCCCGTAGCGATGCAATTGGTAAACGGTTGAAGGAGCTTACTACAATGAGTAGGGCTGAACGATATGCGTTGGCACTTGATAAATATGGGATCGATTTTTCTCGTAGGGATGTGGGTCCAAGTCAAGTTATCACCAACCTTATAATGGAGGAGTTTTTTGATATACCAGATGTTTGGAATAGTAGGGATAGATTCTATTCAACTGTTAAGGCTTATATACTCCTTAGTGAAAGTAAGCAAAAAAGGGTTGATGCATTGGTTAAAGATGGAATGAGTGATACTGATGCAGTGTTAATAGTTAGGGATGGTACTCCAGAACATAAAAGGTTAATGAGTTTTGTAAACAGTTGGGCTGATGATGCACGAGATAAATGGACTGATACTCGAAAATTTAGAAAGAGTTGGAGCGTTATCCAAGAGAAAGAAGGTTTATACTTAATGATGAAGGAGATACAAGAAACAGCCAGAGCAGGAGACGATATTGCAGATGTTGATAAAAAAGTTGAGGAATTGTTAGTAAGCAGAACAAAACCTGTCGAAAGGAATTACTTGAGGCTCTTTAAAATTACTCTTGATAGAGAATATGAAAGGGATATGACTGAAGACGCGAAAGTAGCAGGGCATTATAGGTACAAGAAAGATGGAACTAAATACTGGGTGAAGGCACATGAGCGTGGAGGACCACCGAAAGAACTTAAACCCGTGAAGAAAAAGCTCGTAGCGAAACCAGTTGAGGCATTGGTTGAAATTGAGGAGTTGGATGATGATGCGTTTGAAAGTGTTGAGGTACAGGGTGATAAATTGACCCAAAAACTCGGAAACTTGATTGATAATAATAAAGAAATTTATGATGAAAATAGTTTACTCCAATGGCTGGTTACACAATTTAATAATCATATAGTTGATATGGAAGAAGGAGGAGGAGTACAATCATTAATTTTTGCCAAGAATACATTTGATACAATATCAGAAATATTCGAGGATGAGCAAAGGCGTGTAGGAACATATGAAAAAACAGATAAAACTATTCAATTTGATAAATCCTTAATGGAACGATATACCTATGTGTTTGTAAGAACCAAACCTACTGGAATTGGAGGTGAGTTTACAACCAAGAATTTTACAGATTGGTTAAAAGGTTATACAGGAACTCAAATTACAGATTTGGAACAGGTTGATAAATGGTTATCAGATAAGTATCCTTCAGATAGGAAAGGATATTATTATGATTATGACCGCTTTGGTCATTTATATTTAAATCGTGAAAGCCGTGCAGTTATTGAACATACAATTGGTGATTCATTACATCCTGCGTTAAAAATTTCAACTGAATTCGAGGCAACCTGGATACCAAGAATTAAAATTATGAATGATACATTAAAGAGTTTGAAAAAGCATGTACAATATATGAAAGGAATAATATACACAACAACAATAAACGACCACCCCGATACTCGTTTAGAATATAACGCAGCAGGAGTTTATTGTAAAAAACAAAAAGAGGTTCATATTTCTCAATTTGGTTCAGGAAGTGATCATTTTCTAAAAGAGGTTGTTGTCCACGAAGCAGCTCATTCATTTCATTTAGGAATTAATATTTTAAGTGAGAATGAACAAGGAATGATAAAAGCATTCTATCATACTCATAAACAACAAGTTCAAAGGAATGGCTTTACATATGCTTCCAGTAATTCAGAGGAGTTTTTTGCCGAAGCATATGTTGCCACAGTCTTACCAGATCACAAGCCAGGATTTTTTCACGGGATGAAAAGTGTAGAAAAATTTTTTAAAAATATGATAGAAAAATACGATTTTCAGGTGATAGAATGAGTAAAAAGGTAACAGGAATACAGTTTTCATATCAAAAAGGAAATAATCATGTTTTTGGAGTTAGTAGAATTCCACAAGATATTTCATTAAAAGAAGCTACTCAAATGGTTAATGAATTAAAAGCGAGATTTTTATATGATGATATTAATTTTAAAAGTATAGAAGACTAAAATGATAGTACGAGGAATTAATTAAATGAGTCCAATACATGCAAAACAATACGGTAATAGACCAACCATCAATTCGTATTTATCCGATTCTAATACAATAGTGTGGTGGAAAATGGATGAGTTCATGGATAATGGTTTTTTATACGATTTTACTAGCAATGGTTATGATTTGACTAATAATGGATTTCAAGAACAACATCCATGCGCTCCTTTTGGTTATGGTTCTAGATCTTGGGGGAGTGATGTTGCATTTAGAAGTTTATCAACGAGTTCTAATTTGATGATTACTCAAAATCTTACGGTTGAAGGTTTTTTGAGATTAGAACATGTTACCTTTACTGAAGATACAATAATTAATGTAGGACATGATACATTTAATAATCGATATGGATATGTTCTTTATTTTACATCTGCTGGGTTGGTATGGAAAGTTTGTACTACTGGTGGAGTTTTTACTTGCACTGTGCCAATTTCTAATTTTGCAATAAGTGGTTATTATAATATTAGAGCTATTTATGATTATAATAATAACGAAATTGCTATATATCTTCAAGACCTTACATTGAGTACAAGTTGTAATACAGCTACTTATCCTTCTCATGTACCAACAGAGGAAGTATGGAATGATGTTGAAAAGTTAGCAACTGCTAATTGTACTGGTACTATTGAATATAATACATCGTTATATGATTATATTAGTTTAGCTAAGGGCGTGAATACAAATACAGGTTATTTCGATTATTCATTAAGTTCTGTTGTTTATAGTAATTGGTCTATTCATAATATCATTCGCATTAAAAATTATATTACAAAAAATAATTATGTACCAGCATATGACGGAGCAATTAGTTTAGGAAGTAGATTTAGAAGATTTGATTCAATTCATGCAATAAGAATATTTGGAAATTTGGGGATAGACCAAATAAAAGATTATAATATTGATTGGGGAAATGGAGCTAATCAAGTTGATTCTGCTGATATGCCAACCGATACGACTAATTTTGATAATCTCCTTTCTGCTACTCAAAACACCGTTCAGAAAGCATTAGATATATTAGATGATATTGCAGCAGGGAGTTTAAATGTAGATACTACTAATTTTGACGGGATATTATCAGTGGTAGAAGACACTATTCAAAAAGCTCTCGATGTATTAGATGATATAAGTTATTATACTCAAGCACAAATAGATACTGCTTTAGAGGCTCAAGACGAGTTTACAGAACTTACCGATACTCCAAGCTCTTATAGTAGTCAAGCTGGGGAATTTGTAAAAGTAAATAGTGATGAGGATGCGTTAGAATTTACTTCAGATATTACAGAATCAGAATCAAATGATAGGAGTATTTATGTTGATCACGATACTGGTGATGATTCTAATGATGGAACAAGTTGGGGTGATGCTTTTGAAACATTACAAGCTGGTATAAATGACATTAAACCAGTAATAGAAGATAAAGTAGAAATTACTGTTTGGTGTAGAGGAGAATTTAACGAAGGTGAAGCAGAAGGATGTACGATGGAAATAAATCGTATATGTGCTGGGTCTGGTAAAATTTATATAAAAGCTGATGATTGGGAAGAAAGTCTTTCTGCTACTGGTGGAAGTAATAATACAATAACCTTTAGTGGAACTTATGCTGACGATTATTGGAACAATTGTTATGTTTGGATTCATGAAGGAACGGGAATAGGTCAAGCAAAAAAAATTACTGATTCTGCTTCTGTTGCTGGAACAACCACATTAACAGTTGATACAAATTGGGGAACAAATCCAGATGCTACGAGTAAATGTAATATAGCTGGTAGAGCAAGAGTTACTCAAGATGTTAATTGGAGAGTTGTTGAAGTTTCTGGTCATACGACAGCTGTATATGTTTATGGATTTGCTGCGTTTGGATTTACTGCTGGAGAGCCAGTGAGTTTTAAAGCCACTAATGATGCCACTACATCATTTGTATGTTGTATTGGTTATGGTAATACTTCCGTAGAAACTCTTGATTTTAGTAGTATGAATGGGGCATATACAACAATAACTTATTGTTGTTCAATAGATTCGGGTTATGCTGCTTATGGTGCTTCATTAGGAAACATAATCATGAAGAGGTGTGTTTCAATTGATCCTGGAAATCAAGGATTATCGGCTGGAAGATTATCGTATGTTTATCCTTTTAGATGCGTTTTTATTGGTGGAGTTACCAGCATGTATATAAGAGAAAATTCTTACTTACTCGGTTATCATGTATTTGGTAGCGATGGTTCGTCTTATGGAATACGAATTACTAAAAATGCAATATTTACACAAATAGGAACACAAGATTTAACAGTAGTTAAAGAAGATGATAAATCAGATTATATTTTTTCTCCGAAAAGAGTAGCTCAATCATTAGAGCCGACAGCAGAAACGGGAGAGATGATGTTTTGGCGTGATACTGATGATGGGAAAGTTTATTTGATATACAATGATACCGACTCTGGACAAAAAAAAGTGGAGCTGACATAAAAATGGAAATAATTGCCTCCTTTGTAGATAATGGAACTCCAGCAACAGGATTAACACCGACAATAAGAATAAGACAAATGGATGGAACGCTTTTAATAACTGATGCCGTCATGACTGAAATTGGCGATGGATCGTATTATTATGATTACACTACATATGATCCTGATATACCTGTAACCATGAGATGTGATGGAGGAGATGTTTTAAGTGGTCATGATAGGTATTCATATGCCACTAATGAAATTATTACTGATTTAACAGCCGGAATGGCGTTGGAATCAACATCCCAATTAATAAAAACAGAAACTGATAAGATACAAACAATTGACACGAGTGTGGACAGTATATTAGAAGATACCGAAACAAGTTTACCTGCCACATTATTTTCAATTGAAACCAAAGTGGATACCATTGATACAAATGTAGATAGTGTATTAGTTGATACCGCAGATATGCAACCTAAAGTGGATGTTATTAATACAAGGGTAGATCAAACAATATCCACAACTGAAAGCAATATAAGAGGATCTGATGGTGATGATTTGAAGGATATATCTGACCAAATTGATTCATTATCTTCCTCAGAATTATTAGAAATTGCGGCATTATTAGGTAAAAATTCTGTTTATGAACATAGTTTTGATTCAAATCATAACCATATCGCATTTACTCAATATTGTTATGATTCTGCGGCAAATAAACAAACACATGATAAAATAACAGGTTTAATATTTACATTTGAATTTGAAGTTACATATAATAGCGATGATAACCCAACAATTACTGAAAAGGAGAATGCATAATGACAAGATATAATCATAGAACTGTTGGGTTTGGTACAGGTGGTAATTACATGCCACTTGTAAGGTATTTTAACTTTATAAGTTTGGAAGATGTTGATATTGAAGAACAAGATGAATTAAAAGTAACAATTGAATCAAACCCTGAAATTATAATTACAATTGAAGATATAGAAACTTCAATTAGTATTGAAACAAATGAATTAGAAACAAAAATAGAAGAAAACGAAGAAAAAAAGGTGAATATAGAATGAGATTTTCAATATACAAAGGAAATAACGTAGGTATTCCATTTAGATTTAAAGATTCTGATGGAGAGAATGAAGACGTAAGTTCTTGGACTATTACACTAAATGTGAATAAGACTAAAGAAGCACCAAGTCCAAGTATAATACTTGATAGTGGAGATACACCACTTGGAATTGACATGACAGATGCAGCAGACGGTTTAATAGTAGCTAGATTTGTTCCAGCAGATACTAGTAGTTTAGATATTGGAGAATATTATTGGGATTTAAGAACGGTTGTTAGTAGTAAAGTAATAACTCGAATAATGGATAAACTTACTATATTAGGAGTTGTGAAGGTATAAAATGAATCTGAAATTACTGTATAACAAAAAAGGCATTGGTTTCTTCGGTGTAGTAATGTTAATCATTACTGTATTTATTTTCCATGATTTGAGTGGTGCAGTAATTAATTTATCACCGAAAGCAATCCTAATGACTATAATCTATTTTATAATTGCTCTCGCTTCAGATGATTATGCTGGGATTGAGAACATGATTAATAGAGTATGGGCTACAAGTAAAAGCAACAGACAAGCAGAATTGAAACTACAATTGATTAGGAGTTTTATTAGCGTGAATGTTGTTAAATGGCATAAATATTTCGTGATGTATCAAGATATTTGTAAGGATATTAAACCTGAAAAATATTTTAGGGTGATTGATATTTTAATGAAAATACCTAAAGGAATCGTGTCATTCAAACAATTTCTGTGGATAATGGCATATGTTTCATATAATTTATTCAAGAGCTCAATATTCGTGTTTGTTACTAACGACGCTGATTTCCTTATTGATTTGGTTGGCATAGGATTTTTCATGTATACATCAAGTTCAGTTATTGGGATGGATAATTTCATGAGTAACATATTTGATGCAATTAAACCATCTGAATTGTCAATTGAAAATGTAGAATTTTCCCTTGGGTTACTTGAGGATCAAATCATATTCGGAGCACATACTTATGGATTTTTAACATCTATTGAGAAAGAATTAATCAATGGTTATGAAGTAAAAGAACCTAAAAAAGAGGAGAAAAAGAAATGATAAAATGGTGGAAAAATACAAAATTAATGTTGCTCGTAGGAATCATTTTTGCTTTTGTAAGTCTATTGTTAATAGTGTCCATAGTCATGTTAGGCCGTTTAGATATAGGCGATAAATGGTTTGATTGGAAGGATGATTCGCTAATTATAGTAATGTGTATTACTATGGCATTCATGATAATGTCTTATATTGTTCTATTGAGTGTAGGAATTGATGCGAACGCTGATAAACGAGTAGCTCAAGAAGTTGCTGAAAGAGAAAAAAAAATTCAAATTTTACAGATAGAATTAGATGAAATAAAAAAATGACTGAACAAAGCTTAGTAAAAACGGGAAATTGGACTTGCCATAAATGTGGGCGTTTGTATCCAAACACTATGCTTTATTGCCCTCGGTGTAATATTGCTCGAAAACACAGCAAGAATATGTGGCGAGATCATCCATTTGAAGGTTGTAGTAATGAGTAAAGAAAAGAAAGACCCTTTAGATTACATGCTTATAGAAGCAGAATGTCTAAAAAGAATAGATGAAGAGAAGAAAAAAGAGAAAGAAAATGACTGAAAGATTTGAACTTTATAGAGAACAATGGGAACAATTACCTAAGAATAATACAGTCAGCTCTTTTCCATTACATTTAGATATTGAACTAAATACTTCTTGTAATCTAAGATGTAATATGTGTCCATTCTATGGACCTAATGCTATTTATATACGACCTCCAATGGCTATGCCGTTAGGACTGTTTAAACAGATAATCAATGAAGGAGTACAACATAGCTTATGTAGTGTTAAATTGAATTTCGCAGGTGAACCATTACTATACAAAAATATCATTGAAGCAATTAGATATGCAAAATATAAGGGTGTGTTAGATGTTCAAATAAATACAAATGGTTTATTATTAGATACTGATTTAATAGAAAAACTCATAAATGCAGGTTTAGATTTGTTAATTCTTTCAGATTATCAATTCGAAGAACAATATAATA
Organism: PVC group bacterium; assembly: GCA_024231215.1. Lineage (GTDB taxonomy): Bacteria > Omnitrophota > Gorgyraeia > B26-G9 > B26-G9 > JAAEQR01. The sequence continues at coordinate 13,149 of JAAEQR010000285.1, forward strand.
GAATAGTAATTTTACAATCATTAAAACAGCTTAAAGGGGTTTCTAATCCTATTGTACGAGTAAAAACAGATTTTCCTAATTTATGGATAAATATTGCTGATGAGGTTGTAAATCATAAGTTTTTTGATTATAATAAAACTGAAAGTAATTTTAAGAAAAGTGATTTTAAATGCCTTCAGCCTTGGAGAAGGATGTTAATATTAGTTGATGGGACAGCATGTAAATGCTCATGTGGGATGCTCAATCCTGATAAACAAATGAATAAGATAAAAGATATGAAAATTATAGATATGTGGAATTCTCAAACAATGAGTTTTCTTAGAGCATGTCATGCTCAAGGTGATTCTCATCTTGTTAGTATGTGCAGAATGTGTCCAAGTAGGAATGAATATATAGATAATAATATAAATAAGAAAAATAATAATAGATTTAAGAGGTTGAAAAGATTATGGGTGTAAGAGGAAAAGATGGTAAGTTTACACGCTCTGAAGATGCACAAATAGATGCTGAAAAAAGACGGAATGAAGCTGGAAAAGAATATGGCTTCAATATGAGAGCACAGGGTGATTATCAAGAGGAAATGCAACACCAACTTGAAAAAGCTGGTTTGTATAAAGATGTAAAAGTTAATAAATATGGTTTCGGAGAAGATTTTATGAATTTCTTAGGGCTAACTACTCCTCGAGATTTTCACACTCCTTTATCTGATGTTGTAAAAGAAAAGCTTGCAACAGATTTTACTGAAGATGCTCGTGAATTTTTTACTCCTGTTGATGATATGTATGGGTCACCTGGAGGCCAAGACATGGTTTCGAGTTATGGCAGAGTACCAGTCAACCATTTGATGGTTTTAGCTTCTCAGCGACTTGGTGTTGTGTATCGAGGATGCCACGGTACAGCTGATGATGTTTTCCGTAATAGATTTGATTTTGTAAGTGTTGATGATCATAATAAAGTAATAAAAAGACCTGAGATTTTCAAATGGATGAGGAGGTCGTTTTTCTGGGATAAAATGGTTGAGTGCTTCGATTTTGAAATGCGTTCGGGTTTAGGACATTTAATTGCTTATTACCCTAATGAAAAGAATATAGAAAAAATTGGGAATAAAGCACCTAAGTCAAGGCCTGACTCGTGGGAAGCTTTAAGTGCGTATTGGATGACACCTAATAATCTCCAAGATGATATGAAACTTGATTATGATAAACAGCTGTGGGATTTTACAGGTGGTGTTAGATCAATCTCTAATATACACCATTCACGAGTTCATGTTCTCGAAACTCGAAGGATAGAAGGTGGATTACGAGGATCTGCTCTGGCTGAGTTATGTTGGGTTCCGTTGATGTGTTATCTCAATACTTCTTATTACATTTTAAAAGGTTTAGCTCAAATGGGAACTCATTATTTAGTTTTCAATTCAGCGAAAGAATATCCTACACCGACAGAAACACAAGCATATATCAATCTTGCTAATCTAATGAGAGCGAATCAAACTATTGTTTTAGGTAAAAATGCAGAATTTAAATTACAAAATGCTGCGGGGAAAATCGGGAGTGGATTAAATGAGTATCTTGAATTCTTGAAAGAAGATGTTAGTTCTGCTTGGATCATTCCTAAGAATCAACTCTTTGGTCGTTCTGATGGTGGTGGGATGGATGGTGCAGGAGCATTGATTAGTAAAGAAGATTATCTCGCTTCTAATTTGTCAACTAAACAATTAGCTGCTACAAATGATATAATGTATATTCTTGAAGAAATGTGTGGATTTCCAGATTTAGAAGATATTACTTTACGGTGGAACTTAGATATGCATAAAACTGAACAGCAACGGTTAACTGAACAAATAATGGCTGAACAACTTGAACAAGCAAAAGTACAAACTAAAACTGCAAAAATGATGTTAAAATTACAGAAGCACCAAGTTGACCTTCAAATTGAAATGGCTGAAGTACAAAAGAAAATGATGAAAGAAAACCCAAAACAGTTTATGGAAACTTCAGAAAAAGATGAAGAAAATCTAAAAGAAAA
>JAAEQR010000286.1 GCA_024231215.1 PVC group bacterium
TAAAAACTAAACTATTTTCTAAGCATTTTTTAGCATGCCTATGATGGTGTTTGTGCGTTAGGAATATTCTTTCACAAATTTTGCACTGAAAACAACCACGAAAGGCGTCTATATCATAAATATATGCATATTCGTAACGATCTATCTGTAGTAAGTACATTTTTGGGCTTTCTAACAGCCTATCTAAGAACACACGATCTTTTGTTCCAGTTAATGGATCCAAAAGTTTAAATACCATAATAGGAACACTAAAGACTTTTTCAAACCGCGGTAGATCACAAATATCAACGCCAAGGAATGCTTTTTTTTTTGATTCATTTCTTTCCTGTATTTTTCAAGCATTTCCTCACCAAATTTGTATACTTTCGTTTCATCTGTACCACGAAAAATTGCCAATGCATATAATATTGACATTTTTGACCTTTGTCTATGCACATAATGCCATTTCAACATAAACCTCGAATGTTTTAGGTAATCATCCATTTCATCATTAGCGTTGTATTTGATGATCAGCAAAAGTAAAAACTGATGGTTGGTCTCGTTATTCGTTTTTGAAGGATGCTTTCATATTCATTAAAGCATGCATTGGATGTTTATTAGTATATGCGTGTTAGGGGTTCTCGGACAGAACCAAAGAGCCCGAGTATCACTCGGATATGGAGTGGCTACTTTTTTGAGGGAAAATACAATCCGGCAAACCTGCAACTCCACCAAACTTTTAGTATTCCATGATACTACCGTAACTACTATAAAGTGGGGAACCATGACAAAATGACAACAGGCATAGTAATAAATTGCGTCTTATGCACGTCTAAACGAAAATGAAAGCTTCCTTCGACAACCACTTCGAGAAGATACTAGTACATTTGCTGCTTGCCCTTTTATTTCATTTGATCGATCGATCGAGGACGACAGATACTACCAGGGATATCCGGTTATTATA
>JAAEQR010000287.1 GCA_024231215.1 PVC group bacterium
CTTCGTTCGTTTTATAAGGCAAGACGCTGGGATATGCTGAAAAAATTTGCTTTTTCATGTTCAGCTATAACCACCTAAATGGGAATGCTCCCACCTGATGCAGCACTTTTTCATCAAGACCTTTGAGCAAAGCCACTCGCCGAATAAAACTTTCTTTGAAATTACTTGGAGAAAAGTTTTTAAAACTTCTCTTGGATGGAATATCAACAATGAAACTGAAAAAGACAGGTATAGATTTTCAGAAAAATAATGGCATAAAATTATGAATTATGGATTGACAAAAAAGCTGATCTATATGACAATGTTCTCAAAAATCTGATAAAGGAGGTTTGAGAATATGAAATTGAAAGTCGGCAAAGAAATTGTCAAAAAATTGGAAAAAGAATTGAATTTAGCCTGACGTCTGAACAATAACAGGCTTTACAGAAGAGTTCCGGCGATGTTATTAATAGCCAAAGAGAAGAAAGCCGAATTTATAGCTGAGATTATCAATGTCAGCGTTAGGACGGTTTTCAGATGGCAGGAAAGATTTATGTGGGAACGGTTTAATCAGCTGTCAAATTACCGCTATAAAGGAAGAGGTCGTAAACCAAAGCTCAATAAAGTGCAAAAGAAAAAACTATATGGAATAATCAATAAAGGGCCGGAAGAATATGGTTTTGATTGCGGTCTGTGGAATTCGGCGATGATCCTCGAAGTTATTATTAAAGAATTCAAAGTGATATTTAATCCCCGATATCTGTGTACGATGCTAAAAAAGACAGGATTGTCGTATCAAAGGGCCTGGTTTGAATCGGATCGCCTTGATGACAAAAAACATAAAGATAAAAGAAAAGAACAGGATGAGGTTATATGGCCTGGAATTTTGGAAAAAGCTGAAAAATTTAAAGGAGTGATTCTTTTCGAAGATGAAGTCTCATCAGCGCAATGGGGTTCTCTTGCAAGGACATGGGCGCCGAAAGGCGGACAGCCGGTTGTAAAAACCGGCGGTAAGCGCAAAGGACTGAAAATGTTCGGAGCGATCGAATTCGATGGTGGAGGATTCGAATACTCCGAATGTGACGATAAATTTAACGGAGCATCTTATATCGTCTTTTTGAAACAGGTTTTAAAGAAATATTCATGCCCTGTTTTTCTTATAGAAGACGGAGCGCCTTATCATGGAGCCTGGATAGTGAAAGAGTTTAAAAATAGGATGGAAAGGGAAAACCGCCTGTTCACCTATCGTCAGCCGTCTTATTCTCCTGATAAGAATCCGATTGAAAAGTTGTGGAAAAATACAAAACGGGATGCTACCCATTTGAAATATTTCCCGACTTTTGAAGACCTCCGTAAATCTGTTGTCGGCGCGTTTGAAAAATATTTGAACGACGCGACAAAAGTAATATGTGTCATGAAAAAGTTGAGAACTGAGTCAGGTATTGCCTAAAAATAAAAACATGACATTAATTATCTGAAAGCCTATATATATTAATCTTCAAAGTCGAATTCCGTCTGTTTTTTATCACGACGGCCTTGTTCCCGAATATACTTACGAATGACGGCCACATCGTATCCGACTGTGCTTACACAATAGCCTTTGGCCCGAAAGTGCAACCCCGTCATTCGTTTGTGTCACATCAACTCACGATGGATTTTGACAGCGCTTTTCCCCTTCAGAAATCCTATCGTGTGCGAAACACTGTATTTGGGCGGAATGCTCAGACACAAGTGTATATGATCCGGCATCGCATGCCCTTCGAGCAATTCCGCTCCTTTTTGTTCACACAATTCCCGAAGAATCCGTCCGGCTTTCCGGCGCATTCAGCCATAAAATATTTTCTGTCGATACTTCGGGATAAATACAATATGATACTTACATTCCCATTTAACATGAGACTGACTTTGCTGTTCGTGCATAATCACTCTCCTTCATCCTTTGGGACTTTCCCTGAAAGAATCAGTAACAATGCACGCCGGAACGGTCTGACCTATTGGGGTCCTCCGCCATAGGCGGAGGTTTTATGATTTAATAAATTTCCATCTCTTTTTCACGTTTAAACAGGATGCCC
>JAAEQR010000288.1 GCA_024231215.1 PVC group bacterium
AATATACTAAATGTTAAAAATAAATGAATAATAAGAATGATAAGAAAGATTCTGAAAAACAACTTTTGTATAATGCTCCAGAAAGTGTTATTACTAGTGCTAATGAGTTCTCGGATGTTAATAAAATAGACACTGGTTTCAATTCTAATAATAAACTAATTAATATAATCTCGAAAATAAAACAATCACAAGTTGAAGGCGAAAATACAAATGGTATGAATAAAACAAATGGAAATGGTGTAAGAAGGGATGCTTTCGGAAACGAGATAGTCAAAAGTACTAAAAATAAAAACCATAAGGTGTCATTTATTGATATGCTTAATAAAAATCAGTTACTTACTACTGTTGTAGAAGTAGAAAACTATAAAGACTATAATAATGAGTTTTTCACTTTGGGTGAGCATGTGGGCGGGAGATTTAAAGAAATTAAAGGCTATAAGAGAAAACAAAAGCAAAAGGAAGATTGTGACTGTTGCAAGCCTCAATAGGAACCAAATCATTTTAAATTAGTTGATATATAAGACTCTTAGAAGTAAATAATTAAATTATAATATTAAGCGCTTTTTTCATAAAATTTCAAACTTTAATGGTATTAATATATTATTGCTTAACATGAAACCAAGAAGTAATGCAAATAAGTGTTAAGACCCTAAAATTGGGTTATTTTCATAGTTAATATTAAATTATATAATATTATATTAATGCTTATACATAATAAATGTTAAAAACATCATCACCTTCCTAATTAATCTCTTCAATTAAATTTATTTAAATATATGTACTAATAAGTTTTTTTAATTAATGACCTACTGTTTTGCAGTTGGTCCAAATCTCTTCAACACCTTTCCCCTTTCATTTTCTTTCTTTAAATAGTTCATTAAACTTTGATGCTAGATAGGTTAATTGCGTTCTCTTTTTCACATTAGCCGTTAGTAAAATTATATGAAATAGTTCTTCTGGTTTATACGTCAACTTTAACATCTCTATATCCGCATTTGTGACATTTCTTGGATTAGTCGCTATATTCTTTACAAAACCCTTATGAGATCTCGCGATTAATCTGTTAACCTACTAATTTATAAATAAAAATCACGAAACCTTTGAGTAATCAAAGTCGTCGTTTACAAATCCAAAGAGCTTCTCGACATAATGGCATATACACTGCCTTACTTCAATAGTATCCATTTCCCTATCCTCCACTCCTATTCTAAGTTCAGAAATTACTTGTATATTTACTTACGAATTCGAGGTCATTAGGTTGATGAACGAAATCTCGTCATTGACACATTCAACTCCTTTTAGACTCATTTCATTGAGGATGTACATACCAGAATCTTCCCAATTAAAATCCTAAAGTAATTAATTACTTAAATACAATAAAACTCATAGGCTGCTCGTTATGAAGGTCAAAGTCGTGGTGTACTGTACAGTAGTTGCTAATATACTTCTCATACTCAAATTCCATGTATTTTTCTAGCTGTTTTATACTAATTGCTTACTATCTTTCGTATACACCTTAATATCCCCATCTTCGAGCTCACTATCAGATTTATTAGTAAGAAGGTCCTGGTCATAGTCTTCTTTTAGCTTTTCGTGTTTCTCTAAATTTTCGTGAAACTTCTTTTTGCTCTTCAACTCTTTCTCACGACCTAAGGGAGAGTTAAGAATAACAATTAAATTGACTTACTCTTTTGGAGATGTTCCTTTCCATTTTTTAATTTAGGCTCACACGAGATATCGTCGATCCCTAAACTTAACGACTCTATTATTGTCGCTAATTGATGAAATGTAACCAAGATCAAACACGCATGTGTTAACTCATTAAAGTTCCAGTTTGATTCTATGTCATTCGACGACACCTTCGTTATTTCCTATCAAAGATCATAATAGAACTTACATTAAGATCATTCCCCTGAATTTTCCACGGCTGATGCGCAAGAATGTTATTTATCTTCCCTAACTTCTTAATTTTACTGGGTACATAGGATAGCCCATACATAAGCCAGTTCTCATCCCCGCCATAGAATAAAAACGCATCCTCAGTTACCCTTATCAGGTAGTCACATCTCATAGTAGAGGCAGCCTAAATGAATTAAAGTACTTATACCATTAAAGCAATATAAAACCTCCAAGTTATGGGGATGAACTCATCCTTCATGAATAAAGTTTCAATGGTTTCGGCATATTTATCGAAGTATTCTGGGAACCAAAACAGGAACCATTCATGCAGTAAGATTCTACCATAATTCTTCGCAAGGGTATTTAAATTCTTTTTTATTAACTCTGGGTTCACCTTATAAATTGAATTTTCTTTAAAAACCAGTTCTCCTAGTTCTTTCAATTCTAACTCTTTTGTATCCTTAAAGGATTCTAATTCATAAATTTTAACATCACTGAATACTTTCGGAATATCCTCATAAAGAATATTAGTAGTAATAAGCTTTGGATCAGAAGGTATGTTTTCCTCCTTTGCTTTAAAATGAGGATTACTTTGAAAATATTAGTCAAAATGTAGCGAAATAGAGCACTACTTTGTTTATAGGTGGACTCGAATAGAGAGTACTTAAGTCTTCTTATAATCGTTTGAGTTAGTCTGAAATTATTTGAAAAAGTTACTTGTTATTAGAAGAAATTTGGTCCCTTATTTCAATTATTTGACTTTCAGTATCTTTTATGATAGTTAGTATGTTTTTTTCGTGTACAATTTGTTTTCTTATTTTGTTAATTAATTTAATGAATTTATAGTAGTATTTTTCAGCATCCACTTCCTTATCTATGTTTTGTTCTTTGGAATCTGGCTCCATTTTATAAAATTAAATATAATATATAAAGAAATAATGATACTTGAGTATATATTATTATACATATCAACTATAATAATTATTTTTCTTGAAAGAAAATACTTTACCTGTTATCCATGAGAATCGGGTTACCAGCCCAATTAGTGAGCACGCCATTTATGTCAAAATGCACGTGCAGGAATCCGAGGTATTTGCCAAATGCATAATCTTGTACCACCAGACATGGGTGACCAGTTTCTCGATAAACTTCTGGGTAGTTGCCAACCACTGCTGGGCCGCTGGGAGGCGTGCCATTGTAAAGAAAAGTGTTCGTATGACCGCCAACAACCATGTCTACCCCCTAAATATCGTAACTACAGTGGTCTATTCAATGTACTGAAATAGCTGTTGGCAAAAAGCCAGGATAGCTGCTACATAGTAGGTATTATTGCACTAGTTCTAGACGTGGTACCCCTCCCCTCTACTATCAGAGGACCCCAATGTGTCAACACTTGATCTAACATTGCTCACCCACGGCAACTCAACAGCCAGCACAGAATTTTTAAAATATTTTATTTTCCTTGTTTAGCTTCCACCCCACACCCCACCTGCTTGGGATCCTCAATCTAGAGGTGGAACCCCAAGTAGTAACCGAACCCCATAGGCAGTGACCGCATTATACCTGCCAGTGCCTCCGTGCAAAACTGTTTTCGTCTAGCATTCTGCATTGCATTGCTAAAGCTGTTGAACTTGAACAAAGAAATAGCCCTCACGGGGTACAAAACCATACGAGCTTGGACTTTACTGTGTTTGCCCTATAAACTGGCCGTATTTACCTGACTCCTTGAAAGTTCTTACAGGATCTTTCGGCCGGTTATAAAGAGGAAATGCAGCATCAGTTATATAAACGCTCAAAAGTCAGACAAAACCCGCAGTTTCTTTATGGTACCCATCTGTTAAGCTTACCTTCACCAAACGGCAAATTTCTCTGTCTTTTACAATGCCTGCATGCCCAACTGCGACAATTTTGTCAATTTTCATTTCTTCCAATTCTTTCACAATTTCCCGCAGAGACTCTATCTCATCGTTAAATCGAAGCGAGCCAGTTGTGGAGAGATCCGGGGTTTCAGTAGACGTGTAGCCAATGATTCCGATCTTCTCCGCTCCAAACTGCTTGATCAGAAATTTTTGGAAACGTTTGTGCAGTTTCGTCCCACTTGCATCAATGTTGCTGTTGACAACGGGGAAGGAGATTTCTTCCAGAAAAGGCAGCACACCCTCTATTCCATCGTCAAATTCGTGATTTCCAAATGCCATGGCGTCGTATTCAAGCAAGTTCATGGAGTCCCGAATTGGATGATACTTGAGCACTGAGTACCATGTGGTACCTTGGTACTGGTCTCCAGCATCCAACAACAAAACATTACTGTAGTTGGCCCTAAAATCATGTGTATAGTGCAGAGCAACGAATCGTCGGCGGGCTTCTCTTCAATCATCCGCCACCAAACCGGGACAGACAGCTCAGATGTTTAGGCTAAACCCAGCTTAAACACCCGCACACAAACACGGCGCCACAGCTATCCTTAAAGTGCCCGGTCCGACTCGGTG
>JAAEQR010000289.1 GCA_024231215.1 PVC group bacterium
ATCAATCCTCACAAGTTGATTTTTGATCTTATCAGGATAGAACAATTTACGTTGTTTAAACTCTTCTTGTTTGCCTTTGTTCCATTGTGCAACCGGCCGAAAATAACCAACCGTTCTGCTGTATATTTCACATTTTACTTGTTTCATATATTAACCTTCATTCTAAATTTATCTTGAATCTCATAGCACCATTCATAAAATCCTTTTCTTATCATACCGGCATTTTTACAATATTGGATGATACGGTCGTCTATCGGTTCGCGTATTCCGGCTTCGATTCTTATCATCCTTATTATTTGCCTTATTCGTTTTTCACTATGTTTCACATATACCCCAATTAGATGCAATGCTCCGATTTCTTAATCAATAAATCTAAAAATTGTTTTGCGGCATTATTTGCAATTTTATGTTCATCTGGTAATTTGTACCCTTGACGACGTAATTCATCAACAAACGACATTGCAATATTGCTTTGATAAGCATAATATAATTCCTTATCTTCATGTAATGTTCCAACAAATCTATCGTATACATCTTTGAATTCCATTCGTGCCATTATCCACAACCAACAAATTTATCATAATCCAAGTCTACAACTTCCCATTCGATATTATTCGATATTAGTGCAATCGTGGCTTTTTCTTCTGTGTCATATCTAATTGATTCGAGATAGATATAGTTTGCCTCTAAACACCAATTATAACCAATTATGTTTAATTCTTCTAAGTCACTGATTACCTTAACTAATTCTAATTTCATATCATTTGTGTATAAACAAACCGAATTGAATAATTAAAAAGTCAACCGATATAATATATTCGTATTCTGTTTTAAACAGTACAATTGTCGGAATTAAAACTATGTGATTATCAAAACATTTAAGCTTAAAACTTAAATTATTCATATTGTCTCCTTGTAACATATATTCAAACAGTCTTTACAATCTTTATGTATATCAACAGAAAAAGCAACACCGAATCTAAATAATTGTAATTGATACAACTTGTAACACCATAATTTATCTCTGCGGAATCCCTTTATGAAATCATTTCCCCAATAAACCTGTATTGTTCTGCGCATTTTTGGCTTTTTCATATCGTCTCCCTTTCACCTGACACCGCGAATGTAGGCTTGTATCTCATATTCCTTATTCCCCACATACAAAGTATAAACGCGTCACCTTCGTCTGGTGAGCTTAGATTTGTTCGTTTTTTAAATTCGTCCTTGGATTCTATTTTGAATTTTCCCTTATTGGTAAATTTATATTTACGGTTGCTTAATTCTTTAAATAACTGGCCGTCATCAACAACTTGGATTTCTTTATCTTCTAACATCGACTTAGTATTAAAATACATCTCGGTCACAATACCATCATATTCTTCATTGATTGCCGACTCCGCAAAATTAACCGGAATAACTCTTGTTTTATATTTTCCATCGTACACAAATTCAACAACTTGATCGGTAACACCACCACCAAGACCAGTATCATCAATAACAACTATATTATATTTGAAATTTTTAATCAAGTACTTTATTTTATTTGCAGTCTTGACGGTGTCTTGGCCATTCCATTTATCTTTATATATTTGCTTGCCGTTTTCGTAACCTATAAAACAAGTTGAGTCAACGCCAAACCGCGCGACATCAACACCTAATGTTTTATAGTGCTTAATTTGAGGCATTATAAATTTACACGCTTCAAGGCTACTGTAAGAAATAACAGTGTCATCCGTTTTTTCTGGGAACACGCCTAATACACGCGCTTGGAAGATAGGTGAATCCATACCCCAAGCCAAAAGACGATCAACCGCCCAACGGACGTTTGTTAATTGTCTAAACGGATTTTCCATCTTCGATAATACTTGCTCACGATCCTTGAATTGTAAATTAGCTATTTCTTGTAAATCTTCTTTTGATGTGACTTTGTTGGCAATAAAATTTGGTGAATCAAATATCAACATATTTATTGAGTTTACACTTTCATCGCTAAAGCCATCAAAAAAATGTCCACTATCAACAACAGGATTACCAATGGCCAGAAATCGCACATTCTCTGATGTCATTAAAGTTTCTTTAATATTCCAAAGTTTCGGATTGACTGCCGGCCCTTCATCAAAAATAATTAACATGTTTTCAGAATGAAAACCGGTTATTCTGTTTCCTTCATCTTCTGTATCTATACGTGGTGATATACCCAAGGCGAACCATTCCGGATCGATCTTAACTGCGGTATTCAAACAAGCACCGCCAAGATTTACTTTTGCGTTTTTATGTGCATTGTTTATCTCAGACCATAACAATTTTTCTACTTGTGGCCAAGACGGCGCAGTTGTAATTATTTTAGACGGCACATGACAATACAGAAACCACATAACAACATCTTTGGCAGTAAACGTCTTGCCAACACCATGGCACGATTTAACGTAAGTATTCCGGTTGTCACGCACAGATTCTATTATCTCGGTTTGTTTTGACCATCGAGGATTATCATCAAGAGCATCTTTAATAAAAAGAGATGGTTCTTTTTGATATTGGAGTAATTTATTTTCCGTTGGAAGATACGAGTTTAGCCCATTCTGCAAAACTATCCACCTGTATATTATGATTTACACCTTCACTAAGCACACCTTTCAATATCTCTCTTGCCGCTTGTATTGCGTATTGATCTGTACCGTTTAAAACAATCTCTGCTAAACGTCTTGCCGCGTTTACCTGATTCTCAACTAATATATCCAGAGCTGTTTTATTTAATATTGACAACGCTTCAATCACGGTCTCTTTGTTCAGGCTTTTTGTCACGGTATCGCGGTGTCTTTCAAGCTGCCTTGCTATCTCTGCGATTGTATAACTTGGATATCTTATCTTCATGCCAATAACGGCTTTATCAAAATCGGTCAGTTCAACCGCTTCTAATTCTTCGGAAATGTTGGTTTTTTTTGCTTTGTCTTGTTTATCCATTGTATATACACCTCATTCTATTAAATCCTTTATCACACTACATAATAAATAAATAAATATTATTACCGATCCAACAATTGCCAATATAACTAAACAGATAAGTATACCAACAACAAACGACTCTACTGCGTAAATAACTAAATCCATATTATCACCTCATTATACAATACATAACATAACAAATTATAAACATAATCAAGTAAAACGCGAACAAACCTGAATTATCATCCACGCTGGCCTCTGTTACTCAAAGCGTTACCGGCAAAAAACAAGCCTGTTATTATCTGCGCAAAATTCAAAAAAGACTTATAGTATTCTATTTGCATAAAAAACGAACATGAAACAGCAATTGCCACCGAGATAAAAAATATTATGACTTTTCTATATCCTTTCATTTCATTTCTTTTTGCCTTTGTTGAAATCAGAAGTTAAAGACATTGCCGGATAAAAACCATCGTATGAAAACATTCCTATTGAACTTAGACGTTGATGAAACTTCGTGTCGTCACTATTCCAGTTTGGAACATCGGCAGTACTTGATTCACAACAATAAGCACAAGAAGAACCATAATATGATGTATATGTAGGTAATGTATTGACAAAATCTTCTTTCTTCTTTTCTCGTTCTTGTCTTGATTGCTCTTGTTGGCTTGCTTCTTGCACCTTGTAATAATTTCTTAATTTAATAACACTCAACCATGTCACAATTACAGAAACAAATATTATTATTAAGGTTAAATCATTCATTGTTTTTCCTCTTTATCATTTCAGCATAACTGGAATATCCTTCACACACTATTTCATCAACATCTAATCGTCTTTCATGCCATTCACACCAAAAAAAATAATCTTCTGGATATTTGATATTAGTTATCATGGTTCTGTTGTGTGCTTTAGAACTAAGATATACTTCGTGATGTATGCATTTATAACAATCAATCATTTGCTTAACTCGATCATCTTTTTTTCGAGGTAGTCTAATCGTTGATTCCATCGCTCCATTATGACAACAATTTTATCAATTTGTTCCTGTTGCGTATCTACAATTTTTTCAGCTGTATAATTGCACAACATCTGCTTTTTAATAAAATACCGAAGCATATTGTAAATTTTAATTCCGTCACATTCTACATTTGTATCAATATACAGATTGTTGTCTGTTGATTCGTTCGTTGGACTCATATAAATATATCCTTGTATCGCTCAAAGCACGGTTCACAAATTTTAATGTTGGTATATGTATTACTTCCACAAATCAAACACATCTGAGTATCGTTTATTATGCTTTCTTCTTCTTGTCGTTTCTTCTTCTCTTCAAGGAATATCTCCTCAACCGTTTTCACCTTTAACCTTCCACAATTCACCTATAAGATTATGTATTTCAACATACTTCGCTGGATTTATTTTCAATATTGTCTCATATAGTTCACGCGCTTTCTCATAATTTTGATAATAATCTTTTTCAATCATTGCCAAATAATAATAGAAATCTTCCATGCCTGGCTTTTCTTCTATCAATTCTTCAAATAACTGTTTAGCATTTTTTATGTGATTTGTCAACCGCTTTTCACCAGCGTTATTTTGATTCCATGTGAAATAAAGATGCGCTAATTGACGTTTAATTTTATACGCGCCATCGGTTGCATCCATCGCCTGTAAAAGAGTATCTTTTTGTTTCTCTAAATCTTTGAAATCTTTTATTGCATGGTGAATCCATGCATCAGGATAATTTTTATAATATTCGAGTGCTTCGTGGTGATTGCCTTGCTTAAATAACTCCATGGCCTTTTTTTGGTTTTCAAGGTCCTTGACTATTGTTCCACAATTAGCATAATTTCCAGATGTCAATTCTTTTGGTTCGGCTTTTTCACATAACACGGTATAACCGTATAATTTACGATCTTCTTTAATGATTTTAAATCCGACTTTCTTTAATAAATTCTGTAAATCATTTTCACTAAATACGTTTACATGATTCACGTGATAAAGTTCTTCGAACTCCACGCATTGACTACCGGACGCTTCGTCTAATTCACCGTTAAACCAGTGCGGAATCGCAAGATAAAGATTGCCTTCGTTCGCTAAGTGATTTCTAAATTCTGTTAATAGTTTATCTGGATATTGTACGTGTTCTAATGTATGATAACAACATATTAAATCATATTCTTTATCTGGAATGTGATCTTTTACCTCAATGTTATATTCATATAATGCGTAATCGGAAAGTAATTTAGAAAACTCAACACCGGTATTAAATGATAACTGTGCAACCACACAACCGCTTTTCCATATATAATCTAAAAAATAACCAGTCGCGCAACCATAATCAAGCACGTTTCCACAAGGCATAAATTCATCTAAAAATTTCTTGTGATATTCAAGTTTTCTGTTCTTGGTTATTAAAGAATTCGCAGTCACTACCGGCACGAGTGCATCATATCGCCTTTTTAATTCAGCATCGGTTTCATAGTCATATGTCACGAAGGCACACGTTTCACATATTTTAAAACCGACCGGATCTTTATATAGATAGTCTCTATCATACCAGTATTTCTGTTCTCTTAGATAGTCAAGGTCTTTAAATTTCGTTCCGTTACAAATTGGACATTCAGTCAATTTAATTTTCAATAGTCTCTCCTTTTTTCACAATTTTTTCATAACATACTTGATTTTCAACACATTCAGATTCTAATTCAATCGAATACAACCTCATCAATGCAATCAATTCTAAAGGCCCGAAACCGGATGACATACTATGCCGTTTTAATTCACCGTCTTTATCTACATAAGCAACCATTATTAAAAGTTTATTTCCTTCAAATGCATTATTGCAAATATCGACATATTTTTTTTGAATATCATCTCTGTTTTCATTAAAATAACTCATTCATCACTCCAGATATATTTTATTAAATTTTTGTTATTATTTAAAAATTCGTGCAGTATATACGCCAAGTGTTTGACTTCGTTTTCTTCAAATTCAATGCCGTATTCGTGTTCCCACATATGGATTATTTCGTGTAGTATAATACACTTTCTTTTAATTACCGGATCGTTAAACTCAATGTATGTGGTTTGCTTGGATGAATCAAAATAACCATGGACTTTATCTTCTTGGACTCTTAAATCCTTTACATACTTTATGATGTAATCTACAAAACCAACTTTGACTTTCATGTATGGTTTATTCCTTCTTCTGTCATTCTATTACATAGTTCATCCATTACTTCAAACTCATAATCAAAAAAACCATGTAATTCAGTCTCGTCTATTTCTAACAATTTATACAGCACACCAATTTCTTGACCACTCAATCTTAATACAAAAGTTTCCTCTTTTTTTATTTCCATTTCATTTCTCCTAATTTATTATTCTGTTCAATTCTGAAACACTCAACATTTGTTGGCTATCGGTTTCACTCTTTCCGTCCCAAGTACACTCAAACATAAAATGTTTAATTCCGATTGAATGAAATGCCTTGTAAGTATTTGCGATATATTGTTTTTTCCCTACGGAGTGAGAACAGTCGATCACCAAATTATCAAAAATATCTGGTCTTTCCGTCTGCAACCGAATCGAACCTTTAATATCCGGTGACCATCGACTGTCAAGTTGTCTGTCAAAAGTGTTTATCCCACGGTCAATAATGTAAACTTCTTTATCATGTAACTTCAACATGATATCATATAAACCGATGACTTCATCAATTGTCATTCCGACACCACGTTTGATAAATAAGTCATTTTGATAATACGATCCAAATTCAAGTAAATCATAATTCTGACTATTCCTTGCACCGATCCAAAGGAAGTCCAATTTACACGCTTTTAGCATTTGGCTTGTTGATTGAAATTCCGTTCCGGCTGGCATTATGCTATCGTTAATTTCTTGCAACATTTCAACACCGGCATATCCTATGCCCGATCGATACTTGGCCGGTGTTGTTCCGCCTCCCCAAATTTTACAGCGAAAATGTGTAACTTTCGGAATGATGCCTAATAGTTCGGCGGTTCTGTATACATCGGTTATATTGTTTTCATCCGTGCAAAGACAGTTTCCAGCTATTATCATTTACCAAATCCTTTTCTTATGGTGACTGTTTACAAAATTCTGATATTCCATATCGATTTTTAATCCGCGTGATTGTTTTTCTTTCCAGATTATACTTCGTTTGCGTTCGTAATCAAGAATTGTTTTCATGTTCTTTTCCATGTCGTTGCTCAGATATTCAATTTCACAATGTAGGTTTATGTCCAATTTTGTAAGGTAACTGTCATCGATAAAAGGCAGTTGTAAACGGAATTGATCTATTGATACTTTGTTTAAGTCTTGACTCATTACATTGTCACCAGTGCAACGATTCCTAATAATGTCATTCCAACAATAAAAGCTATAAACATTCGTTCGTTAATGTCCATTTTTATTCTCCGGATGATCTGAATTTTGCGTCAATTGTCCTTGTCGTTTGCGATACTGCCAAACGATGTCATTGATATAGGTTATGTTACAACCATTTTTCAATCTGTTTAAAAAATCAGTGCCAACTTCGTATGGTATATTTTCACTAAATTTCAACTCATTAATCGTGCGCCTTACAACAAGACCACATCCAAGATGTTTGTCGTTGTGTTTTTCACTTTCTCCGGTTTTTTCACCAACTTCATTTATCCTTTCATAACCGCCTAATATTACGTCCGCGTGTTCGGCTTCGATAATTTCAACCATAGTGCCAAGTGCATCCGGCAACAACAAATCATCGGAATCAACACACATTATATACTTACCACGCGCCATTTCCAAAACTTTATTCGATGTTGACGCTTGGCCTTGGTTGGTAGGATTGCGGATAAATGTTATTTTCTGCCTATCTCGGAAATCAAGTTTACCTAAAAATTCCGATATAACATTGCAAGAGTTATCAGTCGAACCATCATCGATTACGATGTATTCAAAGTCAGTGTATATACTAAACAAGACGCTTTTCATCGTATCGATAATAAATTTAGAAGTGTTATAGTTTGGCGTGTAGATAGTTACCTTCGGTAGGTGGTTTATTCTTAATAAATATTTATTCTGTTTTAATAAATTAACAATATCCAATGTGCCTGGATTGCGTAAAAGAGAAAATAGTGTCCGAAGCAGTTTCAAATCTTCTTCATAATCCATCGTCAGTCTGAAACTATGTTGATATTCCATGGGAGGATAGAATTCAATATAGTTAAATTCAGGCCGTTTAAGGTAGAACGATATAAACTCAACTGGTGTTACTACTTCAGACACTATCTTTTGGAGCGCGTCTACTTTGATAACTTCGGCGGCCACACCTTCAGGGCATCTTGACATATAGGTATAGTCGCGGTAGTCGCGTCCCAAATGGAAGTCAATCTGCAAAAAAAGAAGAGATAAGTCTATCAGTATGTCGTCTGCTGTCACCCTGACAACATGGTCAAATCCATTCTGTTCAGCACAAGCAACCAACCGATGAAGTGGCGAATCGTCCTCACCACGATAAACCTCAACGCCTTTTCTTTCTGCTATTTCTGCCAGTCGGTCGTCGTCTTTGTTCTTTGGTATCGCAAGTATTACAGGATACCGATCGTTGATAACGTGATTTAATAGTATTTCAATTGTAGTTAGTCCGTTAATTTCTTGCAATACTTTTTCTTTTAACCGGTTTGATTTTACTCTTGCTGTTATTATGATTCCGATGTTATCCATTTTTATTCCTCAAAAAAATTATCATCGTTTAAATTTTGTAACGTAAACAAATAAAAAAAATCCGTCAGACTTTGTTTTAAATTCAACTCGTTTAGTTGTTGTTCTCTGTCCATACATTCTTGAATTATATCTTTGTGTATAAGTTTTTCATTGTCTGATAAAGTGTTTACTATTTCTTGAATCATTTGTAAGCATCCCCACTGGTACAGTCAACACAAGCCGCGCCCATGATACCAGTTTTCAAATTCGCTATCAGCATTTTTCTTTTATGACCGTTCCAAATTTCGTCTAATTTTTTTTCTGCAACATTGCCTAAATATAATTGTTTCTGTTCTTTGTAAGCAACACAACAAGCGTATACATTGCCGGATACATCGATCACTAACCGCCTTGACGGATGGCCACAATATTTTCTGTTCTCGGTGTTTGTCTTTTGCATTGGTAATGTAGTTGTGTTACGCGCCATAACCGGCCGAATATCGAAATCGTGAAAATGCCATTTTTTAAAAAACTCAACGAATTTATCAACTGTTTCCATTTCAGAAACTGTTCGTCTGCTTATGATGATAGGTTTGGTTTTGTATAGTTCGCGGAAATATTGCAGTCTAATTAACTGCCTATGAGTTGTCGCAAATTTTGCACCAACTCTAATTTTTTCGTAAAGGTGTGGAATCGATGTATCGAAACTAACCTTGACCTCATCGACAAATCGCGCAATTGAACGAAGTTGAAATTCTGACAACGGCATACTTAACGAAGTATTAAGCATTGTGTAAAGTCCTAACCGTTGCGCGTATTTCGCAAGTCCTCGGAAGTCTTTATTAAAAAGTGCTTCTCCGCGCCAATTAAACTTTACAGAATATACACCGAGTTCCTTGGCTTGTAGGAGTGTCTTAATTGCCGTGTCAAATTCGATGTCCTTTGAACGAGGTTTGATATCCTGTCTGAAACAAAATTCGCATTTCAAATTACATTTTGTGGAAAGTTCTAAATCGATGTGACACGGAGAAGCGAAGTCTATAAAAGGAGAGCTGTACCATTTCAACCTACTACTTAAATGTTTTAATGTCATAACCTTGTTTCCTCATTATTATCATCATTATTAAAAATAAAAAAGATATTATTCCTAACGAAAACACAAACGCTTTCAACATATACCAGCAAGCAACAAAGACATCATAAAACAATTCTATTATAACACTACCGTAAACATAACAAACGAATTGTAATGTCTCAAACATTTCCATTATTCGCCTCTATAATTCTTTTTAATGTACGTAAAACCGACACCGTAAAATCCAATCATAAATTTAACTCTAACCATGTTGAATCTATTATGTAAGTATATTTGAATTAAATAAAACCTTGGTTCACGCTCGCTAAATTCGTTGAAATAATCAAATTCAAACATTATCTATAACCAACGCAAGACTCGCAATATGCGCGCCGGATAACCTTTTTGTCTTTGGTTGTGTTCTTGTGGATAATTTGATCTTCGCCATAAATAAGCTCGTTACCACACCGGAAACATTCAACGGTTGTGTTGTAAGTCTTGGTGTCGCGTTTGGCTTTACGTGCTTCTCTCATTTTTCTGTCAAGCTTGATTAGTTGTTGTCGTGTAGGTTCAGAGATGATAGGATTAAATCCGGTTAATTCATGTGTTGATAGTCTCGTTATTGACATAATCTTTCCTGTTTTCATATAGTTTTATTATTTCTTTTAAATCATTGATGTTAAAAAATATATCCACAGCATTATCACAACAACATTCTACTTCTATATTAAAATCACCATCTTTATCAATTTCACATTCATATCCCTTTATATTAAAATATAAATCATCGAAGTGTTCACTATAATTGATGTCTTTAATCATCCAGAATACTCCTTTATTATTTTTTTAAATTCGTTGGCCTTTAATGATCGGTATTCCTTTTCGGTGATGCCTTTCTTTAATAAATAATCTTTTTTTAATTTGTATTCGCATTGTATCATAGTTAAATAATTTATGTCAACCATTTTTTCAATTTTATTTCGTGTCTCTATAAAGTCAGCTGTTGAGTGACAACCACCGCAAAGACATATTCCGTTCTCGATACTTAGTTTTAAAATAAAATTTGAGTTACGTTTTATTATATGGTGACTCTCTAAACTATCAGTCCGGCCACACAAAGCACACCTATAATTCCAGTGGCACTTGACTGCTTTTGACCATAGACTAATTAAATAATTTGTCGACAGGCCGTTTTTTCGTTTCTTATATTTTATAACCATAATCTTTCTAAGTCAATACTTTTGTCGGCCATGAGTTCGGAAAATTTGCATTGAACCGATTTTAATAATTTTGACTCTTCGGTTGTTAATTCTATGTTATATTTAATTTGACCTCTTAGGTATTCTTGGAAA
>JAAEQR010000290.1 GCA_024231215.1 PVC group bacterium
AAGCTCATAATTTATAACTCCTTTATTTATGCCTCTTTGCTTTAATAGGCTTTTTGTTTGAACATTTACAGGCGTATATACTGCAGTAAATAATCCGTCTTTTTGTTCAGGATCGTATAGCATAACTTTCTCAGATAGCAATAGCTCTTGAATATACTCTCCGTATAAATCATTTACCCATCCTGTATTTAGCTTAATAGATTCTGTTCCGTTTTTATTGAATTGTTTTACTTGACCGTCAGAGCTAGGATATGCAGGCAACGTACTTGGATTTACTTTATAGGTTTCTGCCTTTACGTTTATGTTTCGTGTTTTTGCTTTTTGGAAAAAGATACGCGCCCAGGATCCGTAACGATTTATAAAGTCAACAGCTACAGGCGAATATTTAGGTTCGCATTGCGGCCTAAAGTTAGCAGTCCAACGTACTGAGCTACCTCCTACTAAATACTCTACTTTATTGCCGTCTGCAATGTATGGTAAGTAAACTCTACTAAAAGTTTTGATGCCCTCTGTTGTTGCTGTTACCGTATGCGTTGCTCCGCTAGATAGGTTCGTGTATCTTATTGCATCCGTTGCTGCTAAATCAATGTCAAAGCTTCCTGCCATGTTTGTGATTACAGCAGATGAAACAGCGCTGTCATGATTGTAGAAATAAGTACCCTCAGATAAAAATGGCGCGCTTGTAAATGTATTTAGCGTTTCCATATAATAGTTAAGGCCGTACATAAACTCCTTAATATCGCTTGTTCCGCCTGGAGTAATCAGCGTATAATCTCCGTTGGTTTCTCTTTTGTATCTCTTAAAAACTACATTTACTTTAAAATTCGTGTTTATATCCGCATCGTAAGTGTTGTATGAATTAGGCCAATTTGTAAAGGTGTAATATTCGTTGACATATGGCGAGATATTATAATACGTTTTTATGTTGTTTGTAGCAGGAATTAACTTGCTTAGAGTATATTGCGGAGATGCAGGTTGCGAACCTGTTTGCCAAATAAACAGCTCTAGCTTTGAGCCTGTTTGCCCTGCTTCTGCTATTTCAATATTGTAAGGGGAACGTGATGGTATCATTGTTTAAAGCTTTCTTTAGTTATTGTTGTAAATAATTCATCCATATCTAAGGCGTATTTTTCTATTAATTCATCAGGCAATCTTTTAAAATACTTTTCATATGGCTTTGTAAAAAACAGCGAAGGTTTTAAACCTCTGTTGTATATGTTGCCTGCTATTATATTAGCTATTGCTTTATAGCTTCCTTTTTTAAATCTACCCTTTTCATCTCTGAGCCTAACGTTTTTACGCTTTGCCCAAACTGCAAGGCTTTGAACAAACTTGCCCCATGTTCCTTTATATCTTTTGCTTCCAAATTCGTACCTAGAGTTTGGAGCTTGCTGCCCTGTTATTTTTGCATTCGGAGAAACCTTGCTAGGATCCTTACCTTTGACTCCCTCATCCTGGAACCATCCATAGTCATCCATTGTGAAACTAATCTGTATTGAGTTCTTAGATTCCTTTACATAAGATTTCAGGCTTTGAGCAAGCGCCCCTGAGCTTCTAGGCATTCCTTTTTTTGCCTCTCGTATGACATTATCTCTAAAGTCATCTAAAACCTTCTGTACGTTTTCTAATTCCATCAGCAAATAGTCATTCCGTTTGGTATCAAAATATCTAGTGTCATTGCGTGGCCTGCGAGCTTATTCTCAAAGCGCTCTGTAAATGGTTCGCAAGTTGGATTGCCATCTACTTGAAATTTATCGCTGTATAAATCGCCTCTCCTTAACAAGTCATAACACCTGTTAAGAACAGATAACATAGTGTTAAGTATGTAAAGCTCGTTATCGTTGCCTGTAAATTTATCCGTTGTTTCCTGCTTTGATATGTCTGTGATATCCATTGCCAGGATCGAAATATTGTAGCGTATAACATTCTCTTCAAATGTTGCTGTATTTACAATGATATGTACAAGCGGAAATATAGTCTGCTTGTTCAGGTCAACGTCAAAGATGTCTCCCTGAGTAACGGTATTTACTAGAGCGTCATTTGTAAAATGCTCTTTTAGTTTGTCTATAATATCAAAGTAATTCATCGCTTCATATTTTGTTTAAATTCTCTTGCTTCAATTTCGTTTTTTTGTTTTTCAAAGGTGAGATAGGTGAGACATTGAGTAAGTCTTGTTGCTGTAACTTCGTCAAGCTTGGTAAAATCTCCTGAAGCGAGCGCATAGATGCTGCTATACCATCCCCAATGTTTGGCGAATTGATGTCTTTCGCTGTATTGGTTGAAGCTGTCATCTTCTTCGTCTCTCTCTGTAAATAGCTGATTGTACTGTTCAGTAATTCGCTTCCTAAAGTCCAAAAAAAAACAGACGCGCTTATTGCAACATCTAAAGGAGCAAATCGCATTAGTTCCTGCATATCTTCATTTGGTTCGTAGTCTACTATTTCGTACTTATCTTTGTTCGTGTTTTTGATTGGCCTAAACATTACAGCCATTGCCTTGTGGTATGTTTTCCAATTCTGTAAATGATTCTCTAAATCAACGTATTCCCCAAGCGTAATGTCATCTAGTTTTGGAATAAAGCCAAACTCAATATTTTTGATTTTAAACTGTCTAATCAACTGCGGCCTTTCATTGAATACTTTTGTAAAATGCGCAATTAATTCATTTAAATCCTTCATTTGAATTTTAGCAACCTCGTTTAATTTTATGCCGCAAAATATCTGTATCATTTTCTGCGCAATAAACTCCTCGTCATTACTCTTTTCCTTCATAGCAATAAAATCCTGATACCTAGATAAAGGTATTTCAGATAAGCTTGTAGGTAATAGTAAATCTACTTTCATAATTATATAACTGATTTATGTGTTTTTTGTATACTACAGAATATTATAACTTCCGTAGTTTCTGTTCATTCCTAAAGTTTCCATCTCATGGTAGCGGACAGCATCCAGGGCATGATTGAAATTGTCAATGGGTTTATTTAATCGCTTTCCTGCTTTGTCAACATCCCAACAGTAGCTCCTTAGCTCTTTGATTAGGTTTGTGCTGCTAGATGTAACTAGATAGCTTTGCGCCTGCATTACATCAATTCCATAGTTAACAGAATCTCTGCCTTTAGTTACGCCTTTAATCGTGATTCCGTAGCGTTGTATATCTGCAATTGATTTGGGTTCTGCGCTATCTGCGTAAACAGGTATAGATTTCGGTAATACTTTTGCTATATCGCTGTTAAGCATTCCTGTTTGATATTTTACTTCGTTCAGGATTCGTGTTTCATTATGTTTATAGACTTCAATAATTGCGCTAGGATCATTCGTATAGCCAAAGTCAAGGCCTAAACCTATCAATCTAGCATCCCGGGGAATCTTGTCAATGATTTTATAATTCGTAAAGACTGCGCCTTGTAATTGGCCGAGCTGTCCGAGTCCGTAAACTTTCCACCAATTAGCCCAATAGCTGCTTGTCGATGCTTTTAAGCGATTCTTTTCAATCTGTTGAACAATACCCTCATCTAGGCCTTCATTGTCCTTGTAGGTTAAAATAATAAAATCGGCATCTGATTCGTCTTTTAGTTCGGTATGTACCCAAAACTCATTGGCAGGGTTAAAATCTAAATAGACCTCTCGCTTTGTTCTAATTGCGAGTTCGTTGTAAGCCTCAAAGTTTACATTGTTGCACTCATTGATGTAAAGAATGTCTCTTCTAGCTCCCCTGAGTTTGCTGCTGTCATCGGCAGAAAAAAATTCAATAAAGCTACCGTTTGCAAATTCGTATTTTAAATGTGATTTGTTAAAGCGTTCCTCATAATATCTATTGGTCCACTTCATAATCTTAAGAAAATCTCGTAATGCTCCCCTCCTTAAATGCGGAATGCTCTCGGCTATTATGCTAATCTCTAGGCCTGATTGTCTAGCTGCTTTATCTATGAGAATGGGAAGTATCCCAAAAGTCTTACCTGCAGATGTGCCGCCCTGGATTATTTTAATTCGCTTTTTTAAAGCAAGTATTTTATTTATCGCTGTCGTTCTCTGTAACATCAGGGAAAAGTGGTTGTTCTATATTATGCTGCTCTATTTGTTGTATTGGCGCTCCGTAAGCTGAGTCTAGCAGTTTCTGATATGCTTGCGTATCTCCTTCCCTAGCTCTTTTAATTAATGCTAAGGTCATTAAATCCTCTTGACTCATATTTTCCTTTTCGCCTGTTAGCGGATTCTTTAGGTCTTGCTCAACGCTTAGCCATTTCTTTGCTATTGTACTTCGGTTTTTGCTGCCTACAGGCCTACCCTTTGGATTTCCGCTTTGGCCTTTTTTAAATGGTATCAGATTTTTATTCATTAGTGGTCTTTTCGTTTTATTGCTCGCTCTGTTGCCTTCTGCTGCAGGCGTTCTACTTCCTCTTTATATGGGTAACAATGCTTCATCTGTTCTAAGCTGTAATAAACAATGCTTGCTCTATATGGATTGTCATCCGTTTTTATGATAGGCATTACTCCATGTATTTCTGTTTGCCCATCAAATATGGCTAAAAAACCATCGTCTTGGCTTAACGCAAAACCGTACTCAGGAAATACAAGCTCTCCGCCTGCAATGCCATGCCTTAAGATTAAAACATTGCTCAAATTGCCTTTGAAGTTTCCTGTATCTCTATGGTATTTTATAGCATGGTTTACGTTTATGTTTGCAGTTAAAAAAGGCGAATCTTTTTGTATTCTGTAATCCATTTCAACGCTCTCATCAATTACCTGCTTATCTCTTTCTAAGTTGCTAGGCAAATGCTCCTGATATATCTCTAAAAGCCTTTTGCTAAATCCAAAAATTAAATCATTGTTTTCTCTTTCCTCTTTCGTTTTTGCGCTGTATCTGCAGAAGTCGTTGCGCCTTGCTATTCTTGGCAAGCTTCCGAATACGCTGCTCTGAGTTGGCAAGCCTCGCGTTCTGCTGCTTTTTTGCAGTTTGGTTGTTAAGGCAGCTTTGCGAATACCTAGCAGCTCCTTTTTGCTTAATCTAATATACAAGCCTACAGCTTTACCTTCTTTATAAAATACGCAATCTTCGCTAATAACCTCAGAGTAATCTGATTTGCTTGGCGTTTTTTTTAGCAGCTCATCGCATTTTTTTATCTGTATCAAATCAACCTTTCTCAACTTCCATGATTTTTAGAATTACTTGGCTAAAATCTTCAACGCCTAAATCTGTTACTTTCTTTTCAAACCAATCAACTACCTTTTCATATAAATC
>JAAEQR010000291.1 GCA_024231215.1 PVC group bacterium
CAAACATGGTTTGCGCATCTGATCCATAAAACATTGTATCCTTCAGGAACATTTACAGATAATCCGCTATTCCAACCGTTGTGTTGATATCCGACTCTTAGAAGCTCTCTCTTATGCCATTTATTTCCTGCATGGTGTCTATTGTCAATCCAGCCACGGGGATTTCCAACTTTTTTGAATCTTCCTCTTCTGAGCTCAGTGATAATATTCTCGTAAACAATGGATTCTCCGTGGAAGTACATGTTGTTGTCTCTCTTCCATCTTTGATCTACACTAAGATTACTGATAAAGCCCATTTCCTTCTTAAAGTCCTCATGCCTCTTGTTAATGTCAGCATGCTTGTTTTCGATTTCCTTGGTTCTTTCGTCAAGGCTTTTAGCTCTTTTTTCAAGAACAGCAGCTCTTGCATTGATTTCGTTGGAGTCTTTCTCAAGATCATCGAATTTCTTTTTAATCTCTGCATGTTTAGTGTTGATGTACCTGTCTTCGGTTTGTAGGAAGCTCATTAAATTCTGCTTTTCCTTATCTATCTTATCCATCATAGCTTGAATGGCCTCTCCAAAGCACTCGGTAATGTTTTTGCATTTTTTCTCCTGTGCGGCAATGAAAGAAACCTGAATGAGGACAATTAAGGCAAAAGTATAGTAAAACCTTCTCATATTTAATAATAATTTTATCTATACTATATATAATTATTCTAAAAGGCCTGTAAATGAAAGAGAATATTTTATTATTATAAACTCTGAAATATAATAATAATTTTTTTAAGATTATATACAATTAAAATGAAAGGAATTTTTTTCAAAGTAGTCCTTATAGTTTTCATATTAGCAACTCTCACCTATGCTGAAGATGACGCCAAGAAGCAGTTAGAGGAATATAAAAAGTCAGTGGAGTTTATGACTGAATTACTCAAAGGAGATAGAGATGAAGTGAAAAAAACTATGTCTAATGCTAGAGCCACTTTAGACGGAAGAGCAAAAAAAATTGAAAAAGATGCAAAGGACCTCGAAAAAAGAGCTGATCATCTTGAATCTCAAGCCGCTGAGTTAGATAAGAAAGAGAAAGACTTAATTAAGAAGAAGGAGGAATGCGATAAAAAACATGCTGAATTAATTAAAAAGCAAGATGAGTTTAAGAAAAATATGAAGGAGAATGGCGATCTTAGAGAAAAAAGCAGAAAGTGGAACCACATGTACTTACCTGAAGATGCTGTAATTCACCATAATATAAGAGCTGCATACGATAAGAAAATTATTAGAAGAGAAGGAAATCCTAGACATTTTAATGTCAATTCCTATAGAAATGGATGGCACAGGAGACCTATTCTTAGAGTAGGACATGGATATAATTCATACCGTAATGGAATTTCAGTAAATATTCCAAGCGGATACAATGTCCTATGGCTCAGATGCAGTAACCATGTTTGGGGAAACTTCTATATTACTTATGAAGACAGAGGGATTAAACATTTAGGCCAATTCGTCTGTGGCCACAGAAACTTAAACGAAATCTCACCCGACGGAGCAGCTCCCGATTCTTATCACAGAATTCATATGTGGATGCCAATTCCCATTAAGAAAGCTGGTAAACATATTATCCACGCAGGCCACCACTGTGATGGATGGATTTCAGGTATTGCATGGAGTAAAAACCTTTGGAATCACGCTAGAAACAGTGCTGTAGCTTATCACTGGAGACTTAATGGAGGAAGTACGCTTCAATATCACAATCCTTGGAACAACGATGTTTTATGCATGATTAACAAAGGGAATATTTGGGAGTTAGTTGTTCCAGTTGCTCCCAGCGGAAAAGACAAATTATTGTACTTAGTTGAGCATAATAACAATTGGATTGGGACAATGCATACCTCAGTTTCCGTAAATGGAAGGCGGGTCGCTAGATTATCTACAGCTTACAGGAATCCCTTCGCTACTCACTTCAACTCTAAATACTACGATAGGTATATTGCTACCAAAATTCCAAAGGAGCTTATTCCAGCATACGCTACACACGTTAGAGTTGTAATTGATATGAGAATGCAAGATCATAACATCTACATCAGAGAAGCAGGAACTCACGATTACAATTAAAGAGAGATATGTCGATAGATAGATCCTAATAATATATGCAGATATTTAAAATAGTCTTAAATAAACTATCGTTATGTTTTTTTTCTTATATTAATTATTTTAAATTATTATAATAATATATTTTTATTTATAGTAGTATAAATTAAAAGAAATATTTTACTATATAAATATTGAAAAGTGAATATGTTCAGAGTTAATTACAATCTTGATTATGTTAGTTTGTATTTCTAGTTTCTCGATGACTTTGGTTGGGTTGTTA
>JAAEQR010000292.1 GCA_024231215.1 PVC group bacterium
AATTGCAAGCTCTAGCAGTCAAAACGAAAAGATCAAACCAATCCTGCCAAGTCTCACTAATATTCTCTCTGGTGAAGGGTTTTAGAAGAGAGAGCAGAACTACAGTTGGCAAAATTCCGGGGATATTATTCTGATGTTCTGCCTCATAATTATTAAGCTGTTGTCGAACTGCCTGTACATGTGCATGATTAGCAACTTGTATATTATTTTGGGTATTCCTAATATCAGCAAATTCATCCCGTAAACCTTGAAGAAAATCATTGGTTTGTTGAAAATCTTGACCTTGTGGGATATTCATCGGAATTTTTCCAACAATGGGAAAGAATCTTAATTTCTCCTATCGATTTGAGCGGAAAACTTCTAATGACTATGGCAGAATTCTCAGGTTCCTGATCGAGGATTTCATCGAAGACGTAAATTACCGGTATCAAATTGTGAAAAGTCCATTATTATTGCGTTCTAAATGTCATGCAACTATTCTGATTTTATTAATCTATTCTTAATTAGTCCGAAGTTCACAATTTATCCACCTATACATTTTTATAGTGCACTTTTATAGTCGCTTATTCTCATCTGGGACTTACAATTATCAAGTTACCATACTTTAAATAGCAATCCTATTCTGGTTGTTCGACAATTTGGTTCAGATACTAAAAGCGTCAATTTCTTTCTGTCTTACCATGCAATCCTGTTCCCTATAGCAATTTTGGTTCGGTTACTAAAAGCAGATCCTATTCCTAATCCTTCTCTTCTCTATCGGCCCAGAAAAAATTTGACCTCAAATTTGAGATACATATTTTACAGAGGAGTCAAACAGACTTGACTGGACGAAGGATTAACCGGTTGTTGGTGACGTCGACG
>JAAEQR010000293.1 GCA_024231215.1 PVC group bacterium
ATGGAACAAAGCTTGAAAATTTCTCAAGAATACTTGAACAGATTCAACCTAAGAACAACTCCTAACGGGACTATCTCAAACACCTCATGGGCAGCCAGACCGACTTCACTTAGAACGAGCTCGGCTATTTCCTCGTTGATGGCAATACGTCATGTATTATGCATGATCTAGTCTATGCTGTCGATGCAACGACGTCTCCTAAAGCCAGAGGAACCCAGGTCAATTGTCCTTTCATATCATCGCTATTCACGTAAAAATAACCATCTTACAAAATACGGGGATGATAATGACAAGGGCAATTTTGAATTACTCCTAGCCTTGAACCTATGAGGAGAGAATGGAAATCCCTGAAGTATCTTGGTTGAGATAATCCTGTAAAAGTAAAACATATAATGAAACATGTTGACAAAGTAAATCAGATCATGCAATAAAATTTTAAATTTTGACTAATTTTAGTAATTGCAGATAAGGCAAAAAGATGTTCAACCTTTCTCTGAAACGAAAACTTTCTGCCTAATCAGGCCCAGCCTTTTCAAAGGCAAACGAAAACTCTCGGCC
>JAAEQR010000294.1 GCA_024231215.1 PVC group bacterium
GTTTTGTATAATACAGAGTTACTTTCAGTTGAGGCTCCATTTCATAAGATACTTCCTTATATAAACGCTCTTGATTTTGTTCTTACCGGAAATGCTAATGATATAGATAAGCTGGCAGATGCTATTTTAGTGTTATCTAAATTGCTTAAAGATAAAGATAAGGAGGACATGGAAGATTGGAAAGTCCTAACTGGAGTTACTAAAGACGACCGGGCAGAATTTCTAGTAAAGAATATGGACCCGGCCTTTAGAGAATATGTCTCTAAGCTTCTCATACAGGAAATACACAAACATTCTCATGTTATGGACTGGTATTCACCAGACACGGGCTTGACAGGAGATGTGTCTGCAAAGGCTTTAATAACCAGACTATTTGACATGGAAATGTTTTCCAACCGAATAGAAATGGTTTACAGAATGGGAGCTGAAAGAAGAGTTGAGTTAGTTGCGGAGCTGCTGGCCTTAACCGGGACACCGGAGCAACCGATAAAAATTGAATTTAATAGATTACTGCCTGATGATATGATAGATAAAGCAGTAGCTTTAAACAATATTACTTTCATTGCTGATGAAGAAAAATACAGGCTGTTGGGACTTGATCCGGTAGAACAAGCTGAAAAGCTGGATGCACAAAAGGAAAAGAATATTGAAATGTTCGATACTGGAATTGAAGTGCCAGAGGAAGAAACTGAGTGAGTTGGGAAAAGTTCCAGCTAGAGGGATTTGAGTTAACTGAAAAAGACACGGTTGCCCTGACTAAAGACACTATAAATCAATACAAAAAAGCTATTAAAGATATTAACGAAAGCATTAAAACGCAATACGCTAAATACCTGGCTGCAGTTGATAAAGATAACTTCTATAATGAAATGCTTAAATTCAACAGGCTGGAGAAACTACAAGCTGAAGTCATAAAAGATTACACTGAATACTCTCTAAAAGCCGGTGTTAATATCGGTAATATCGGTCGGATATCAATGTCCAATATGTATTACAGAACTCAATATCAGTTTGAGTGGCTTGAACCTGTTTTAAAGATGCCGGTTTTGCCTAAGGATTTAATCAATATATCAGTGTTTGGGAGTAATAAAGCTTTTAAGTCTTATCAGAAATCAGTATGGATGAAAGTCTTTGCTTCTGGTAATAATTACTTACCACAGGCCGGCACTTTAAGTTCGTTACTTAAAAAAAACCGGACAGTAGAACTAAAACAAATTATAGATACAATTACTAATGGATTAGTACAGGGAACTTCTTATACAGACATGGCTAAGAGCATCCGTGATGTCATAGGAACTACTTTAATTCAAGACGGCAAATTACATGCTTCTGGATCGATTGCAAACGCCATGAGAGTTGTTACTACTGAAAACACCAGAATAATGAATGATTCCAGCTTTGCAGCAGCTCAGAGCGCAAAGGCTCAGGGGTTGGATATGAAAAAGATGTGGCTTGCTACACTCGATTCAGGCACACGGCCTGTCCATGCAAATCTTGATGATCAAATACAGGAGCTTGACAAGCCTTTTAGTTCAGGGGCAGGTTCGGTAATGAGGCCGGGACAATTTGAGAGTGTCGGTCAAAATGCCCGCTGCCGATGTTCAACAGTTGACATCCTTAATGACAAAAAGCCTTCAATCAGACGAGGAAGGGTTCCATCAGGGCCAAATGAAGGTAAGAATGAAGTTTTCGAATATCGCAGCTTTAAGGATTGGGCAAAAGAGAAAAACATAAAAGAAAATAAGTACGGTCAAATGTATATTTAGTTCGTATATGCTAATAAATTTGATGATATACGTCAAAAGGTGCGTATATTAACTGTTAGAGCGAAATGCTTTTCTACTATCTTCGCAAATTGTACAATTGAAGTTAATGTTGCTAACGTCTTTGGTTTCAACAATTCTAATTCTTCTTTGGGAATTTCGGGTATTTCATATATTACATCAAATAATGTTTGTATTTCCTGTTTTCGCACTTCGCCTAACATAGAATCAGACGAAAGAGATTTTTCGTTTCTCTTAAAATAATTCTTATAAAATTGAACAACATATGGATTTGCTTTTTTCATTGTTTTCTCCTTCGTCTATTCTTCATAAGTTTATATGCCATTGCTGGCTTTCTCTATTATTTTAATAGCATTAACTAACTCATCTTTTTTCTTTCTGCAATTATCACACTCATGAATATATAAATTCATTGTTGCATTATATGCACTATTGAAACTTGATTCACTTTTATTTGAAACTCTCAATTGTCCATCACATTCATGGCAAAAGAAATTAGTTTTAAATTCTGTTCTTGAAAAATCATTATCCATAATATTCTCCTTTATTATACTTTATTTGTAAAATCCAGCAACAGCACATAACATCGCATTAACAAAATTTTTAAACGGCCAAAAACTTCGTCAATGCTTTTGAGTTGGTCGAAACTTTTAATTCCTTTTTATTAACTGTATATTCTTGGTGAAATTAAAAGCATCGTCCAACAGAGAGCAAATGAAACAACCGCTTTACTTCTTTAATTTTATTAACTTATTATTCTTTCCACAATTAGTACACCACGGGGCAGTCCCCCCATCACCTGTAATCGCACCATACATATACCCCTCATGCCCACAATGTTCACATTTGCAATAATCACCTGACCGGATTTGCTGTTTATTCATGTCCCCCCCATTTAATTCTAATCTGTATAAAGCGGTTGCATCATCTGCTCTCCATAAGTTATATGCCAGTATGAATATTTTGAATAATTCTGCTTTCTTCTTTGTTTGCTTCATACCAGCACATAACAAAGAATATAAGAAATAAATGACTAACTGGTTTCTGGTGGCTTAACTTTTGACCAATGTGAAATAGTGTCCCAAACCCAACTAGCCCAATACCCTTTACCTTCTTTATCAAAATAAAACCTATCATCATTAAAATAACCACCATATCTTGTATTCCATGTAAGATAATGTCCTTCTTCAGTTGGCGATTCTTCTTTTGCATCTATCCACTTCATAATTCCTCCTTGTAAAATCCGTCATTTAAATCTCATATTCTTGAAATGTTAGGCAAAATGCCTTTTAAGAAATTCTTGTATTTTGCCTTTTGCATAATCAAAGCATTCATCGCTCGGGTAATCTCCGGTTTTGTACGTTTTCTCTAATGTAAATTTAACAATATCAATACCTAATTCATCTATTTGTATTTCGCTCGGCACTTCGTCGCTACCTGGTTCTTTAATTAACTTTTTAATTGTTTTTGATGAGATACTATCATAAATATTAGTTAATTGTTTTAATTCTGCTATCCCCTTTAATCCGTCTTCATATTCTTTTGTAGTCATAAATTTCTCCTTTTTATATCCGCACGTCGTCAAGTCCTTCATCAGTTATATGCCATAGAAACAAATTGTCTCATGTGAGTTATATGCCAGTTTCTATATTTCGCAATTATCAGCTATTCTCGTTAGTACCTATAAACCAGCATAAATATTTTCGTATATAATATCATCAACAGTCATATCTTCACAATCTTCAAGCCATTGTTTTTCAGTTAAAGTGTCAGAAAAATTATCACCAAAAATTGATTTTGCTTCAATGTCAAGTTTGTTCAACCAAGATTTAATATTGTTTTTGTTTAATTTCATTTCACATAATGCCCATATTCAGGATTTTATCCCCGCATTCAACCCATTTTTTTTCTATGTTCCAACAAATCGTTCGTGGGCAATGTAGTGTGCATTCATGTTCTCCAACATAAAAATCCTCATGATGAGGGCATTTTGTTTTGCTTATTCCGTTTCGGGGGCCTACACCGCCTATTTCATATTTTATTATCATAATTCTCTATATGCTTAATTAAAACAGTTTCTATATAATAAGATAAATTATAATTAGAAAAACTACTGCTTTGCTCTTTAGCTATCTTTTCGAGAGCTTCTTTTAATTCTTTTGTGACTCTTAATCCTATTCTTTCAGTTTTCATAGTATACTTTAATCCTATTAAATAAAATATAAATTATTATATTTTACTTTTGGAGAATATCTGCCTTTAATTCAAATGTTCTATCTTCAATTAAATTATTATCTATTATATAATCAATCATCATCATTAAATATCTTCCGGTTTTTTCATTTCCTTCAGTCCATTCAACTTTTAACTTTCCGTATCTAATATCATATTTAATCTCTATATCATGTGTCATGCAAAATTCCTTTGCCATAGCGTTCAACACAATTAAAACAACAACTGTATTTCCCAACAACTACACTATCTGGACTTCCACAAACATAGCAATGATCCCCAGAATATTTAAAAAACTTCTTGCTTAACTTTTTAAAAAACATTCCGCACTTGTCTGCCATATATTTCATTATATTCTCCTTTGTGATGGTCTTCCATTATTCCAGTAGGCGTTTATTATTCTTGAATCGGCTTTCATGCTTCCATTATGATAATCGTTTAAAAAATCAACTCTTTCTTTTGCCTTATCTTCTTCATTTATTTCAAAATATTCTATTGAGATGTTAGTCTCTGTGTCGTAAATTTCAATCCTGTCTTTTTTTGTTTGTTTCATGTTTGTATCTCCTTAATCTTTATAATAACAATGTACAAAGTTTGACAATGTTTGTCAAGTAAAAAGTAATAAAAAATAAAAAAACTTGACTTTTCTTATATAGTATTTTACTTTATTATAAAATAACAATATATTAAAGAGGTAAAATAAATGGAAGGATTAGATCAGGAGCAAACTCAGTTAGAGGGTGCTAATGGTGTTCCACCTGTAGA
>JAAEQR010000295.1 GCA_024231215.1 PVC group bacterium
GGATGAGGACAATGCGAAGCGAACGATTCGTTCGAAGCCATCGAGATTCAGACCAGCGCGGAAGAACGGATACAAAGAGAAGGGCAGGGCGCACATTCCAGACACGGAGCAAAAGAAACAAGATAAGGAAACGATTCCAGCTATAAAATAAGTTTTATCCGTTGAGTTCTGATTTTCTTCCGGTGGCTGCATAGGCGCAACAAGATGATAGTGGCGCCAACAAGTATATTACAAAATCAATGGAACGAAACTCAGAAATTTCTCAAAAGATGTAAACAGATTTAACCTAAATCCGACTTCAAAAACTATCTAAAGGAGAGCAGAACTCCTTAGGGTGTCTCGGCTACGTTGATCCTGTAAAAGCAATACATAGGGCAAAACATATTGGTAAGACAACTTGACTCTTGCAGAGAAGTTTAAATTTTTGACTAAATTTTGATCACTTATTTGGCACGCATCAGCAGACATTTTCTATACAGTATCGATTAGATCAAAATTTATGGAAAATAGCAGTTTATGTGTGTAGTAAATATTGGAACATATTCCTAAGTTAAATATGAACATTCCCAGGTTAAAATGATACATCGATTTATTGTATATCTCTTTTTATTTTCACCCCACAAGGTGTGTTTAGATTGCTTCCAAATTTAACAGGGTTTATTCTTTGGACAAATAA
>JAAEQR010000296.1 GCA_024231215.1 PVC group bacterium
TGCAGCGTGTAGCACTGCATCCGGCCAAAGACGTACTCGACCTGACGCCAAGAGTCTGGAAAGAGAGATTCGCGGACAAAAAATTAACGAGCGACTTAGATAAAATGGGGTGATCCGGGTCTATATTGATCGCTTACTCTATAACAACATGCTTCCTCCCTTTAGTGAACGTAAAAAACACGAGTTTCCAGACGCAATTTCATTACTTTCAATAGATCAGGTCTCTTGTGACTTCAAAGATATTATATCTGCTGATGGAGATTGGCTGAGCTATTACAAAGCGGACTCTAAAGTTCGGGTTTTTAAGTCCCTTCCCAACTATATCGATGAAAAGTTAAGAGAGGCTTCCGAATATATAAGCGAATTAAAACAAAAGCTTCTGACTCCAATAAATTATGAACATTTATTGGAAACAATTGTTGATGAATTTAAAATGTCTTATCCAATCGAAATAAATGTGAATCGAGTTCCACAAAGAGTTTCGCAACAAGACTGTATTAACTTTAGAATAAAAGATATAAATATTACGGAAGTTAAAAACGAGTTTTTTAAAACCAAAGGTGGATACGTCTTCGGTAAAGCAGAAACATGCTTTATTGAATTAATTTTTGAATTTGATGTTTATATTGACTTAGGAAGGTCGGAGCAAGTTATCGATGGAAAGACAATTGAAGTGCCGCACTTAAAATTAATAACACTAGACTCCAATGTCTCCGTATACGCGACTCTTAAAAATAGAGCAATTTCCAGCTTCGGTGTCGAGAGTTTCTATGATCTAGAGTGGTACATAGAAACCTAGTAATTAGTAAAGTTCAAATCGCCACTATTTCAGTAGACATTTTATAACCATATTTTAGAGTGGAACTTAAATCCATTCCTTGACGACCGCTATAGGTACAAAGCCGCCTAAGGGGTGACGTGGTCAACCAAAATTGACCAACCCAGTTAAGCTACTTTTTTCAATTTCTTCATGTCCGCCTCATATTGATTTGGACTTCTGTAATCTAGATACGAATGCAACCGTTCAGGATTATAAAATGTTGTGATGTATCGCA
>JAAEQR010000297.1 GCA_024231215.1 PVC group bacterium
TATAAGGAAACTGTATCGTGAAATTTACCTAGAGCATGGTTGTCACAGCAACACATATATAAGAGATAAGGTTGAAGAAATATTTGAAGTTTCCGTTGGTTATGAATCAGTCCGTCATATTCTGAACGATGAGAAATTGAAATTTATTGGGAAATCAGATCAAAAAGAAACCTTTTACTTTCCCGTACTGCATTCCAAAGAGCTGGAAATATCCTTAAAAATAAAGAATTATTTTGATAAAATGTATAACAATACAGATTCCGGAAATTCTGGGAAAATGGAAGATTCTGGGAAAAACACAGATTTTGCAGGCGGAAACAGAGAAAAAAAGTCCAAATACCTTCCAATTTTATACCCGTCTGTTAAACCCGTTCCCAAAAATAATCTGTTTCTGCACCATGCCGGACTTTTAACTGCCAGGATTTTTATTGATGAATCCACAATACATCTGAATACAGTTCATCAGAATATTGCCAGACAATGGATTTCCATGATTCTGTGCGGCTGTTTAAATATTGAACAGGGTCAGAAACTTAATTATAAATCCCTTGAATTTCTAATCGGCCCGCAGCTGCATTCAGACTACAGACAGCGTAAAACTCTTCTGACGGTGGGCGGAGATCATAACGTAGAAAAACTTCTGCAGGAAAACATACTGCTTGTAAGTGCTGAATTTGAGGACTTATATCTCTATGATCCTCATGGCATTCCGTATACCGGGCAGGCAAGAACGCTCAAAGGCTGGATTGGAAGCTCACATCAGGCCGGAAAAGTTTACTATCAGGATTTTATACATACAGTTGAAGGATCTCCGGTATTTGTTGACCTTGATGATAATTTCTATGATTTGCGCGAACGTTTTATCGGAAACATTAATAAATTTAGAAAAATACTCAAAGGGGATAAGCAGCGGAATCTCTATATTGTAGTTGACAGAGCAATATACGATGTCGAATTTATGAAAGAGTGCAGAACCCATAATATTTTTGTAATAACCTGGGAAAAGAACTATATAAAAGGAAAATGGAACTCAAAACTCGAGTCGGAAGCTCTTCAGTTCTCGATTGTCAGGTACAAAAATTCCAATGATGATGCTTATGCATATACCGTAAAATATGTGAAAGCAGTATGGGAAAAAGACTCAAGTTTTGTCCAGTATACTGTCAAACTCATAAAAAAAGGAGATGATTTTATAGAGCTTTCTATCATATGTGCCGATATAAATGCTGATGACCAGAAATGCATTTATTCTATTTTGAAACGCTGGGTACAGGAAAATGATATGCTCGCTTTGATTAAGCTCGGAATTAACCAGATAACTTCATATTCAAGTTTTTCATACAAAGAAATAGCTGAAAATATAGCCGATAAAGAATGCAAAAATAAAAAATACGGTAAACTTCTGATTGAAAAAATGAAATGCAGAAAAGACCTTGGCTTTCTGCTTGTAAAACGTGAAGAATACATAGAAGAGAAAAACTCCATAGAACTTGAAATCAGCAGCAGGATTGATGAAATAAATATAAATATTGCAGAGATGAAAAATCAAAATGACAACAGTAAAACCCAAGAACTCACAGGAGTAAAACGCAAAGAAAACAAAGCTCTTAAGGCTCTTGATAGAAACAGAAGAAATGTTCTGAAAAGAAATACAGATAAGCAGAGTAAACTTCGGAACAGAATAAAGGAAATAGATGAACTGCTTGATAAACAGCCTGAATTTGTTTCAAGACTGAAAAGCCTGATCGGTGAAAATTACAGAAAACTTAATTTTATGCAGAAAACATATATGGATGCAGTCAAAATCATATCAAGAAATATTATTTATATGATGCTTCCGATTTTTAGAATTTTATACAACAACAGAAGAAACGATATAAAACTCATGCTGGAATTTATAAGAGCTGACGGCATTATAGAAGAAGCAAAAGACAGAATCATTATATGGCTCATTATATCAAGAGAGTATTCTCCTAAACAGAAAAAAGCGATTACGGCACTGCTGTTTATTATAAGCTGCAACGTGAATCAGCTTTATGAAACGGATAAGCCAGTGGTTTTTCAAATCCACGATTTATGAAGAAAATTGGAATCCTAATTGGACTTTTTTTTGAGAAAATCAGCCAACGTTGTGAGTCCTGGACATCATAAGCCTAATGACAAATATTAATTTTGAAGAAAAAAATATCTTTTCAGTCCTTATGGCCGGAAACGACGAGTTTCTTCAGCGTGTCAGATTGAGAGTTAATGAGCCATTGCGACAGCGTATAACTTGTTACTGTCGGCTTAATCCTCTCTCAAGAAATGATACAAAAGAATATATAAAATGTCAACTTGAAACTGCAGGAGCACATCAGGATATAATAACAGAACAGGCTGTAACTTTTGTACATGATTTAACATCAGGAATTCCAAGGCTTGTTAATTCTCTTCTCTTCGCCGCTCTTGAAGCAGCAGCCGAAGACGACTCCCAGGTAATAGATCTTAAGCACATGAATCTAGCAGAAAAAATTGTTATTCTGCCTCAACAGGAGACGTACCAATGAATCTGGACTTTTTTGATGATATTAAACCTGTATATATTGCTGTTAACAGCAACGGCTTTACTGTCAGTGAAAAGATATACACTGAACTTAAATGCTTTATCAAGGATATCACCCCTGTAAGAAAACTCTTTAAAGGAAGGAAAATTGAATGCTATTCAAATAATGCTAAAAAAGGCAGAAATGGAGAATACTGTGCATTATGCAAGAAACGAACCCAATGCAAGCAGCGAATACGTCTGATGCTTTTGCTCAATAATGAACATGAAGAAACCCCGGCAATTCTGGAAATCAATACCAATTCTCACGATAATCTCAGAAAATCTCTTGAACATATTGACGATAATGATTTGCCTACTCAATTGATCATGCTCAATGTAGAAAAACATGGAAAATATATACAAGTTCAATTCAATCCCGTATTCTAATTTGACAAAGGCGGTTACAAAAATAACCGCCCATTTTATTACTTGACAATTGTCTGATTACATCAAGAAAATTGCAGGAATGCAAATTGACAATGCATCCCGGAATTAATGTGATAAGTCACACATCACAGAATATACTAGAAAACGTTTATACTTCTGAAGATTTAGCTGGAATGTTTGCCTGTCGTAGGAAGTTAAAACCCGCTGTTCTACAAACGATACCTGAAAAACATTCAGGTTTAGGACTTGAACATTATACAAGAGTAACAAGCCCGCTAAGGAGATATCTGGATTTACTTGTCCATCAACAGCTTCGTGCCTACCTCAAAAATGACTTTCTAATGAATGA
>JAAEQR010000298.1 GCA_024231215.1 PVC group bacterium
AATATTTAATTTTATCTTTTTCAGAGGACACTAAATTAGAGAACGTTGATTTTCTATAATCTTCAGGTTTTAAAATCCACACGCATGAGCGAGGATCATCATAGATATTGATAACAGGATTAGGTTTTCTCAAGTAATATTTTCTATCACTTTCAAAAAAAACTATCAAAGGAAGTAAAAATAACAATCCATTAAACAACATATTGCAAATTATTTGAATTAATAGATTGCTCTCATGTAAAACAATTTGTGGAGTGCACCCCAGAAACTGGACAGTAAATAATTAATCCATTAGAATGAATCTCCCAGGAAGGAGAGTGAATCTGATGAGACGACGCAGGTCATTTAGTAAGGAGTTTAAACGAGGCTTAATAGAGGAACTTCTAAGTGGAGCTTCAAAAGTCAGTGAACTTTGTCGCAAGCATGATTTATCTAATCCATTGATTTCTAATTGGAAACAGGACTACCTTGATGGCAAGTTGGACAATGAACCAGTGACAGATGCAGGTTATAAGCATAAGGTTGAGGAGTTGGAACGTATGGTAGGTCAGCTAACAATGGACAATGCATTGTTAAAAAAAGCCTTGAAGTCAGCCAACAATCAACCGAAGTCAAACGGGAAGTTCTCAGAGATAATATCTCCACTTACAAGAAGGTCCAAAGGGGGTGCGAAGTGATGGATTTATCTCGCAGCACCTATTATTACCAAGCAAAGAGCAAATCTGAAGAGGATTTGAAGCATGAAGCTGATTTACTTGATAAGATTGATTCAATTGCTTGTGAATATCCTCGTTATGGTTATCGAAGGATAACTAAACAGCTTCATCGTGAAGGTTTTAAAGTAAATCACAAGAAGGTTTTGCGGTTGATGCGTGAGAACTCTCTATTGTGTTCAGTTAAACCCAAGTGGGTAAAAACAACGGACTCCAGGCATCTTTTCAGAAAATATCCGAATTTGACTAAAAATAAGTCTGCAAAAGAACCGAATCATATTTGGGTATCAGACATAACTTATATTCGTATCAATACAGGTTTTGTCTACCTTGCAGTGATATTGGATGTTTATTCCCGTAAAATAGTTGGTTACGCAATTTCTAAAAGTCTTAATACGGATTTGGCTATCCATGCCCTTGAGTCAGCAATTACTTTCAGAGAACCTACAAAAGGATGTATTCATCACTCGGATCAGGGTATCCAATATGCTTGTAAAGAATATATGGATATACTTAAAAAGAACGGCTTCAATATAAGTATGTCAGCAAAGGGAAATCCCTATGATAATGCTTATGCTGAGAGCTTTTTTAAAACATTAAAACAAGAAGAAGTTTA
The DNA here is from genome assembly GCA_024231215.1 of PVC group bacterium. Taxonomy (GTDB): domain Bacteria; phylum Omnitrophota; class Gorgyraeia; order B26-G9; family B26-G9; genus JAAEQR01. The sequence goes on from JAAEQR010000298.1 coordinate 1,330, forward strand.
TCTGAATAACTATCAAACATTTAACGATGTTACAGAAAGAATTCCTTATTTCATCGAAGAAGTATACAATACAAAAAGGCTTCATTCATCTCTGGGATATAAACCACCTGATGAATTTGAAAATTTTTATTTTAATTTGCACGCTTTTGGGAGAAGTAACTCAATGGATTCATACACCTCTGTCTAATATATGGGGTGCAGGTCACTATATGCTTTAAATATTTTAATGGAAGGATAGTTTTTATACTTCTAATTTTTGAAATCTAATCTATTTAATGATTATGCTGATCATGTGAGACAGAGGGAGGTAACGCTGATGCAGGTGATTCTGTTGATACACTAAGTGAACTTAGTTGAGATGTAGCTTTGCTGTTCATTGCCGTTTCACTATACTCCTCAGTGATCTTTTTGTATGTATCTTCAGCATCTTTTAATTTGCCTTGAATTTCGTAAATTCTTCCTATTCTAAATAACAAACTTGCTTTAAATTCATCATCCCTAGATTGTTTTATAAATGAATTTGCTTCCTTTATTGCGTTTTCGTAATCTTTCTTTTC
>JAAEQR010000299.1 GCA_024231215.1 PVC group bacterium
CACTGATACTGCTCCAGAGGGATGGTTATTATGTGATGGTTCGGCAATTAATAGAGATGATTATGCAGATTTATTTGCAGTGATTGGTGAAACATTTGGAGACGGAAATAATTCCACGACGTTTGAAATACCAGATTTTGAGGGTAGATTCTTGAGAGGTGTAGATAATGATGCTGCGAGAGATCCTGATAGGGCTACTCGTACTGCCATGAATCCTGGTGGTAATACGGGTGATAATGTAGGTTCAGTTCAAGGACATGCATTTGACAGTCATGAACATAGTTTTGACGAATCGTATTGGGCTCCTGGTTCGGCAGCTGGTGTCTGGATTCCAGGCTGGAACGGGCATTATACATGGAGAAATCGGAATACGGATAATATGAGCGGGGGAGTTGCATCGTCAGAAACAAGACCACTTAACGCATATGTAAATTTCATAATAAAATATTAGAGGTAGAGAATGATGGTATATTATAAATATAGTAAAATCGATGGAAAATTAACTGGAATACACAAACCAGCAATAGATGTTAGAAAAACAAAAAGATTAGGTAAAGAGAGTTATTTGTTACCAAAAAATGTAACTGAGATATCACCACCAGAAATGACAAGAGATGAAAGTTGTTTTTTTGAAGATGGTGAATGGGTAGTTTATCAAAACAAGGTAGTATATAAAACAGCAACTGGAGAAGAAGTAATCGTGAATGGGAAATGTGACATCCCTACTTGGCTTACAGAAAAACCGAAACCAGATGGTGACTATAAATGGGTTAGTTCGATTGGAGATTGGGAAAAAATACCACCATTACCAGAACCACCATCAGTAGAAGAAATAGCGATACAAGAAAAAGCAAGAGAGATATTAAGAAGAATGGCAATCGCCGAATTGGAAGCTGAAAAATGATAAAATGGCATATAGGATGTGATTTCATGCATCTTTCTAATCATCCATTATCTTTAATACAATATTTAAGGATGAATTCTTACATGGTAAAAGATAATAACGAGATTGTGTCAGTATATGGGGCGTTCCCCAATCATATATGGAATGGGGGACGGTTGATAACTGATGTACCATTATCTATAGATGAAAGAGAAAACATGATAAAGGAATATAATAATTTGGGTATCGAAATTAAATTTACTTACACTAATAATCAATTAACAGAAAAACATTTGGTTGATTTAGATTGTAACATGAGCTTGGACATGACATGTAATGGTAAGAATGGGATTATATGTAATTCGCCGATTCTGGAGAAATATATAAGGGATAAATATGGTGATAAATTCAAATACGATTTATCTGCTACTTGGACCACTGGACAAAGGCGGGAAACAATACAAGAAAAGAAAAAGGATTATGAATTAGTTTGTTTACCACCAGATCATTCAATGAATATAGACATGATAAAAGAAATAGGAGTAAAACAAGCTTTAATAATAGTAGATGAGACATGTACAGCAAATTGTATATATAGAAAATTACATTACGACATGGAAAGTACTGGGAATTTAAGTAAAAATATATTTTGGGTGTGTTTAAATAAAGCTGCCAACCCACGACATGTTCCTGACGATAAGCTTTTATGTCTTACTGAAGAAGAAGTAGACCATTTAATAGATATTGGTGTTGAGAATTTTAAAATAGCATCAAGAAGAAAAAAATCAGATGTGTTAGTGGATAGTGTATGTAAATATATTATAAAAGAAGAATATAAGAAACAGTTTAAAGACGAAATGAATATGGTATTTGACGAAGTAAAAAGAGTATCAACAATGCATTGGACATTAATGTATTAATTTTATTTTTTTTAATATCCGATTCTATTAATAAATATAATATTAAAAATTAAACAAAGGTAAACAAAATGGCAGAGAAAAAGAAAACTCTAAAAGAAGAAGTAGAAAGTAACATATCCACCAATAGCAAAACAATCTTATCCATATTCGGTGATATTGCGACGCTATTTATAATGGTATTGATTTACGCCATAAACGGTGGAATGGGTCTCGCTGACATGGGTTTTATTCTTTTAATGGGTATCAAACCTTATCTGGTAATGTTGGTTAATATAACAACCAAAGGTGAGGTAAAGGATTTGGAAACGACCAATAAATTACTCGATCAAAAGAACAATTTCCTTAAAGAACGAATATTGTTTGAAAATGAAAAACGAAACCATCTAAAACAAATAATTCACGAACGAGACATTGCTGAATGGAGAATACAATTAGCCGCAGCAGAGGGACGCGTTAGAAGTACCATATCTGGTGCAGCCGATTGGGATATAGCAAACGCTCAACTGGATGAAGTAAAAGAGAAAGGAGAAATGAATGGTTGGGACGATGCATCGTTGAATGAGAAGAAACGCTTGCTTGAAAAATTGAATATGGAGATAGAAACCAAACAAGCTAAGTTAGACGTGGTACAAGAGATTACTGAAGATTCACCAAAAAGAGACAATTTATTCCCAAAAACAGGCGATAAATAATGACAGAAAACGATATAATCGACCAGCTCATTGAAGCCCTTACCAACAATCAAGAGCTTTTAGATTCTAAGAATAAAATTAAGGTACAGAATTTACGTGACCTTATTAGTGATTTAAATTACTCGTTCTTAGAAATAATGAAAAGTATAAGAGATGGTCGTAACTCTAAAGATTTAGAAGAAAATGAACTCGGAAAAAAAGTAAGCTCTATGTTTGCTTGAGTGATATTACAACCGTTCTAAACTTTAATTTTAAGGCGTTTTTTAGCCTATTTTTTTAATTATTTTTTACTTTTTGATAAATAGTATTACTAAAAATATATAGAAAAAAAATTATTGGAAGTAAGAATTTTTATTATCCTTATTCCTAATTTTGTCAGTCAATTCTTTATACACTGGTTGAAGTTTTACCTCAAGATGTTCCTTCCACTCCTCTAACAGTTTTAATGGTGGAGTACCACTATATTTGAAGGTTTTGAAGTAAATAGAGTTAAAGAAATCAACAAAGTTTAACGTGTTGAATTTGAAAAACAAATGGGATAGTTGTTCTTTAACTATATCACCCTCAGCTTTTTGTTCCAGACCGATAAATGTCATTGCAACGCCGGTTATCTGTGAATTAAAAAACAACAACATGTCTCTTTCTTTCTTTAAATCTTCATTTATCTGTTGTAGTTTTTTCTTCCTCATCTGATTCACCTTTTTCGTGTAAATAAGCTGATACTATATCCGTTCCACGTCTTATCACTTCCTCTGACACGTCTTGTATAGGGTCGTATTCAGGCCTGATATGTGGTGTTATTATCCATTCTAATATATCTGCTTCAGTTGATACGCTATTCAGGACCTTTTGTGGTAATTTTCGATTGGCTACCATAGCCGCGCGTTTTACCACTTCGTCTCTTCTTAATGCCAATTCCTTGATTAACACGTCCTTTTTCTCAGTTTTTACCATAATTTAATCGCATTCCTCCTCGTTCCTTTTAATATTGAATTTAAATCATCCTCTGCCAAATGGCTGAAATATCCGAACATTCCGAATAATACTGGTAGTGACCAGTTTGTTAAAAACATCATTGATGGTATTGTTAATATCGTGCCATAAATTATCATTCCAATTATTGAATGCCAATGTCCTCTGTGTTTAGTTATACGACCAAGAAAACCTATTTTGAATTTATTCTGAACGGCAGGGTGGTCCAAATCAGGCGCACAACATCCAAATAAAAAAGTGGTAAGGGAAATAGCAACAGTAAGCAATGGGTTTGTTTCCAATAAAGATAATATTATTATCGACATTGTTACTATTAATATAAACTCAGAACAAATTATATGTCCATTTCTATTCATTACCACACTCTCCACAATACCTATCTTCAATAAAATTCTCCGTACCACACGATTCACAGATTTTAATCCCAATTCTATCGTTATCGTATTTTTTCTTTTCATAATATTTATTATTATAACAATCCATGCACTTTTCTTTTCCTTCGTGTTCGCAGAAATAACACTTATTCCATTGTTGTCGCGTGTTTGTCATGTTCATGGTTGTCCACATTCACCACAATATCTGGCTTCTATTAGATTTTCAGTACCACAGTATTCACAGATTTTAAGCGCGACCTTTCTTCTTCTTGTCTTAGCCTTGTCTTTAAAACAATCGGTAAGCCGACAGAGTTCTTCTTTTTCCTTAAGAATTAAATAGTCGTTATATAACACGTCAACCGAATGTAATATTTCAGATAAGGTTTCCCACGTGTCAGCATCCATTTTACTAATACCAATATCTTTATTATAGAATATTCGGTTGTCTTTCATGCTGAGTTTCTTAGCCATTTTTCTATGTTTCTTAGGTAAATCAAGGTATTCTAAAAAGTCCTTTGTGAATTTTTTACGGAAGTCATATAAACCATATTCAGTAGTAGAAGGTCTTAATATCAACACACTCGTCCTACCTTTCATTATCTTCTCGTAATGGTCTTTTCTTTTCTTCTTTTCGGCTATTATTCTTTCCTGTATCGTTTTTACCGTTTCTTCCAGTTTTATTGGTATTGGATTATCGATATATTCTTCCCAACATTCACCATTTTTACAATTATTGATGGCACATAAATATCCAGTCGTATTATGATTACTACCATGCGTACATGTTTCACAATAGCCGTCGGTTGGTTTTCCTGCGATATTTTTAAATTGGCATTTATCGTACATGTAAGCAGGGTTGTTCTGTTCGTAACTTTTTTTACATATTTTAGAATCCACTGCTCGATATATACATCTAATACAATCTCTCTTTTTACCTTTAGGTAATAATGGGTAGCCTTTATTGTCGTATCGCATATTATTTGGAATAAATTCTTCCCATTTTGATTTATTTGGACACGACAAAATACATACCTTACCACTTAAATTGTTTGTACTACTATGTTTACAGCTGGCACATCTCCGTTCCTTTTGTTTGACCGTACTACTCGTATTCATTAGTATTATCCGCACCATTCCACCCTTATTAACGCTATTACCATGTCCATGCCCAATATCAACTTTACCCACTCTTTTTGATTGTGAATGCATTGAATCTTGATACACGGTATTATCATTATCGTTTAACTGTATTACATAATCACCGTTTCTCAAATATTCTCCAGCCACATACCATTGATGATATGGTTGTTGTCTACTATTTATATTTCGTATTTCTTTTATTTTTGAAAAATGATTAGTTGGTCTACAACATTCGTTACAAGGGTGACGGTATTTTTCTACCGCCGAATAAATACACTCGTTACAATTGATTACTCCTCTTCCATCGTCTAAAATTTTATTCATAATCTTCCTCCTCTTCCGGTATTTCTATTTTAATATCTTCTGGTGTTAAATATCTCTTTCTTTTTCGTTTCAATAAATTTACGATATACATCACCGTCTCCACTAACGTGAATAAAAAAAAATACATGATGATACCAAATCCTATTATTGAATATATATTACTCATAAACGTCTCCATTTTCTTCCTTTTTCTTATCTTCGTATATTGCTACGGCGCGCCTATAGAACTCCAATTTTACGCATTCTAATAATCCGATTAACTCGTTAAAATCTTGGTAAGTTTCTGGTTTGGTACATAATAACATGTCGGTTATTAGGAAATTGATTTCACCGATATGACATACTGGCATTAAATGTTCAAAGGTTATTTGTAATCCAGCCAATAAATCTCTATCGTGTTTGGTTATATATGGCATTATAAACTCACCGATATTCTATTTAAATCCGCGTGTAATTTTATTTTAGGTGAACCAGATACTCCACTTGGTGCGTAAGACTTCATCTGTCCATAGCTTCCTAAATACTCTAAATAACTACCAGTTACTACATAATGAACTTCTTTCAGCTTCAATGACGCATTCTCTATGACATAAACTGATTCCTTTTCGTGTAGTAAAGCGTGCATGTGGGCGTGTAAATATAGGTCAGCTCTGGTAATATTTTTTAGCCGCATTACCGCGTTAATTCTCCCACCAGCCGTAGTAGCACCAGATGCTCCATGTGTTAAGTATATTCGGTATATTTGCTTCTGTTTTTCGCCCTCAATAGTGATATAAACCCATCCGCCATTGTTTAAATACGGAACATCAAGGCGTCGTGCGATACTTTTTGCTATGTCATGTCCCGTCGCTTTCCATGTAGATAGTTCGTGATTACCACCAGTTAAAGCTATTATTCTATCCTTGAATTCGGAAAACACATTTACAATATAATCTATTTGGTCGTCAATTTCTATTACTTGGTCGTAAAATCCTACCGAATCTTTAGTTTTACCTTCAATCAAATCACCTAATAATAAAATAAGAGAATCGGGATTATCTCTTAGCCACTGTATCCAATATTCAAATACCACAGAGTCGTGAAATCTATTACCATAATGCACATCGGAAATAGCGACCACTGTAGCTGATTTTTCGCCGACTGGTAATTTAATTTTTCGTTTTACTAGCCGCATTTTTTGGTGGTCTACCCACTGGTTTCTTTTTGACGGGTGGTTTCTTTTTAGGTTTGGGAACAAGTATTGATCTTATTTCCTCCCTCAGAGCCTGTAATCCATCTTCAACGTGGGACATTATTAATTCTATTTTAGCCAAATTGTCCAAATTGATATACATCTCAAGCTCTCTTAAATAACGCGCTGTTGTGTCAAAAAATTGCCTTATAATATCTGTTTGTTTTATTTTAATCACCACTTTTCTTTTCTTAGTTTTTCAAACGCCTCGATTGAGGTAAAATGTTGGTTGCCGCCCGATATTAGATATGCAAAGAATGGGTGTTTCAAAGGACTTATTATTTGCATGAATTTAGGCGGGTATTGCATGAATGCGTAGCACATTTCATATGATGTACCCATGAATCTACCTTCTACTCCTTCTGGTATCCACGCGACCACCATATCACATTCTCTTATATGTTGTAAATCTTTTAACCAAATTGCTCGACCTAATTTATAATTACAATTAGGATAATAATCTTCTTCACCATATTTGGCACACATCTCATCCTCTCCAACAAAAGGGTCTATTACTTCCACCTTTCTTTCTTTTAGAATGTCTAAAATGCGTTGCTTATCTGGATGGGATTTACTGCGCCATCCGTGTGCAAAATAAGCTTTTAATATTTTACTCATTTACATCTCATCTCTTATGAATTTTTTTAGTTCTTCGGCGAAATCTTTTCTTCCTTGTTCGTATCCTGCCGCATAAATTTTCTTATACGCTTCTTGTAGTTCTTTATTCAAATCTGCTGTCATTTAAATCCCTCTTCTTTTAATTTTTCTATAATACCTTGTAAATCTTGCTTCAGTTGATAACAGTACATCTTGCCTCTATCCAAATCGTATCGGCTTTCTTCTTCTATTTTTAATTTCAGTTTAGATATTTGCATTAAAACACCTCTTACATCCATTATGGCGTTCATTAAATGTTCTTGTATTGTTTCTGGTTCTTTAATCCGGCTTCTTTGTTTCGATTTTATCTTTTCCAATCTTTTCTCGTATTTATTTGTCAATTCTACACCAATTTGCTTTCATTTTCTCCCATATGGGACAATAAATAGGCACGTAATCGCTTTGAAACATCGTAAAACATGGTTTTGCGTCATCACAATTACTACATCTAAAAGTTCTAAAAGTTCTAAAATTCATCGTCGTCCTCCGGAAAATCTGCTTCTACTACTCTCGGAGCTAAGAACCATAACATTCTCGATTCCTCACTCATTTTATCTATTATAATCATTGGTTTTCCAGCACCATATCTTATTAATAATTTAGAACCAATCATACAACCTACCATTATTTTTAGAAATCTAATCGAATAAGACGATATAATATCTTCAACCACCCCTTCCATTTCTATCTCTGTTGTGACATCTGCATTGGGGTAATCTGCTTTGAACATTATTGTATTGTCGCCCGTTTTTATATCTAAACATTCGGAGTAAATCTCACAATCGGCTATCATGTCTTTTAAATCACTCGCTTCAATCCAAAACAATGCTGGTAAATCCATTCCTAATAGTTTATCGATTGGTGGTTCTTCTTCCGTTGCTATGTCTACTGCTGGTATGTTGAATGTTTTCTTTCTATTTTTTATCTTACCTATTACTTTCAATCGATATGTTTCCTCATCATATACCAATCGTAACGTTTCGGTTGTTTTCAACCTAACCATTATTTTACTCAAATCAAAAATATTAATTGGTACTGAAATATCGTCGTCTTCGTGTATTTCTATGAACTCTTCACCGAAAATTAACTCGAAGATGGCTATCCTTGATGGGTCTAATCCTACTATTCTAATACGACCGCCAAATTGTAACCACCCCTCATCAATCATTTTTTCTATTGCTTCCAACTTCTTAATGAATAAAGCTGGTTCGGTTATTTCGTAATCAATCATTTATTTTTCTTCCATTTTTTACACGGAAAACCAGAAGCCTGTTCTACATGAAACTTACAGTTCTTATCTTCCATGTTAAGTTCGGAACACGTTTCACATGCTCTATTTTCTACCTCAAATTCTTCTATTTCTTTTACTTCTTCTTCTTCGTCTTTAGGTAGAAAGTCTTTTAATTCTACTCGTAATAAAGCGAGTTCTTTTTTTAATTCAATGTTCTCTTTTTCGAGCATATCTAATCTTGTGTTATTCATTCCAATTTTTTTGCTCATTACGCTATTACTCATTACTTTTGGTTTCATGTTCTTTCTTACTTTAGGATTTGTCATTTTCTAACCTCTTTAATAATTCTATTATAAATTCTTCTAATGCGTCTTCAAAGTCTTTCAATTGTTGTAAATCTTTATGTAAAAAATACTTGTCGGTGTTTCCATGCTTCCATATATCTATAAAATTCTGTATCACGCCTCGTAAATTACTCATCTATTTTAAACGCCTTTATATAGTCTTTATATGCTTTCGTGTAATTACCGCGCCAAATTGCGTTCTTACCAGTGAATTTTTTGTACATGTCTTCTAACATCTTCATTGAAAACGATGGCACACCTTCCTCCAATATAACATCAGCAGTACACCTTGCTCTGTAAGTACAATATTTACACCATTTCATCGGTTCTGCTTGTGGTAAATCATTCGTGCCGATAAATGCGTCCAATTGGAAACATCTATTAATAAACGAATCAAATATCTTCTTTGTTGCCGTATTATCGTATGGTATATCTATTGTATAGACACCGGCGTTGTGTTTATCGATGTATCTTATTCCTACTTTATTCACTTTAATTAATGCGTTGTTGAAGTAAAAGTTTTGTAGGATGTAGGCGTAAATCCCAGCTTGCGCGAAATATGTTGGATTCTTTTCGCTTTCTGTTCGTGGCAATGTATATGAACTTGCCGTTTTTATATCTATCACGTTGACAAGTTGAGGGAAACTGTTTCTTTCAAAATCCACTATATCAACAGAACCAGAAATTGAAATCTTTTGACCGTTTCTTTCGAACTCTAAGTATAATGGAAATTCCATGATTGAAGACGGATTTTTCTTTTTCTCCTCAGTCTGCATTATCTCATGTAAGACATTCCCCATGAATAAATTACCCCTGCTTGATGGTGCTTCTGGTATTGGATCGAGGATTCTATAAAACGATTGCCTCAAACAAGGACCGTAGTGTTCGCTCGCATCCTTATTTGAATGGTCCATTCCCACTTGTGACACGTGATAGTGGTGTGGTATTTTCTCGTGCCAATCTACTTCTGGGCGCTCCCAGAAATCTTTAAATCTATTCTCCATTAATAATCATCCAGTGATTTATATCTTATTTTCTCATTGGTAAATCCATGTACCTTGTTATAGACCGCATTAAGATAATCCGATATGTCTATATCTAATTGACAGAAATTACATCCAAGTTTCTTTTCGCCACCAACAGCGTAAGGCGATAGTTTCTTACTACAATACGGACATTTATTCTCTTCCTTACACATCAAGATTATTTTTATATCCGTTAATTTCATCATGCTATTCATTTGTTTATATCCCTCTTCTATTTTTCTATTATAACCCATCGATTACACAATCCAGTAGGTATTTGCCCATTTCAGGGTCCATGCAATTATGTACTATCACGTCTTTCCTTGATTTGAATTTCGTGTTTTGAAACAATTCCAAATCCAATCCCTTTACCACGCATTCCTTTTTCCAACTATTTAAAATCTCTGCTCTCTTCTTTTTTGGTACTGATTCCATTTCCACATTGGACCAGATACTATGTCGTCCTACAAAAGCCGTTTGTGGTATTAATGGTTTATAGAAAGGTATCACATTCTCTACTATCCATTTACCTCTAAACATGTGTTGTAAGAAGAATATCAATCCATATAATCGCATGTCTGGAATCCTTACTTTATCGTTCTTATATGTTTTATTATAAGCTCTACTTGCAATGGTTCTTGCCATTCTTGTATGAGATTGACACGGTGGCGAAGCCCATACCAAATCAAATTCGGTAAAATGGGTTTCTAAATACTCGTATGCATCTCCTACAATAACTTCGTCGTTAGGGAATTGTTGTTTATAACAGGCGGCAATATCGTCTCTATATTCCACCGCAGTTACTTCGTGCTCATCTCCCCAAAGTATTCTGTTTCCGCCCGCACCAGCGAATAAATTTAATATTTTCATTTTCTCAACCTCTTTGGTTTTTTAGTCAATATATTCTTTAATTCTCTTAGTATATGGTTAGATGCCAGCTCGTCTTTCTTCGCTTTCTTTACTGCCATGAATACCTTATCCAAAGTTTCGTATTTATGTAGTAATTGCCAGCTCTTATATTTGCCTATTCCTTTTACTACCATTAACATGTTTTGAGCCGTTTCGTATTGTGGAAAGTCTTTTGGTATGGCTCTGTATTTAGATTCTTCGTCAAATCCATCGTGCATTTGTTTTAAGAATTCCATCGTTTCTTCCAAATCAACGGTAGGTAAAACCCATATATCTCTCATGAACGCTTCTCTGGTAAAACTCCAAGTCCATTCCTTAGAACCGGCTATTTCAACACATTGTTCCATTGGTGACATGCCTCGTAAATCGTGAGTCTTTTTATCGTATTGAGAGAAGTAATTCTTTGAGTCGCCAAATTTCATAGTAGTCTTTTCGCGCTGAGTTCCTTCCACTAATAAGATTTTACGACCGTTTAAGAACCTATCCATTTTATTCAATTGGTCGTATAACCTTGCTTTACGGCTGGAGAGAAAATCAGGCGATGTCTTCCTTTCAATAAAGGCTCGCCCTTCTCCTATCTCAAAATCCGCAAAGCGTACGAATTCTGAGTGTTTGCATTGAATACAACAATCCCTATTATATATAAACCCTGTTTGTATTAATACCTCTGCCTGTTCTTCTTCAACACAGATGCTTACATCGTCTTTATGTAATGGTATTTTTTTATCTTTACATTCGTTACAACCAATCATCTTCTTCATGTATAGGTCTGGGAATGATTTCTTTGCCGCCTTATGCACGTAATCCTTTTCGCTTACATCAACGTATATCATTTAAAGCTAACCTCATTGCTTGTTTATATCTAATCGGTGAGTAGTAATGAGAGAATTTTTTGCAAGTTCCACAATATACCTCAACATTAATACATCTCAGTTCTTTACAACACATCTTCGATCTCCTCGAATGACATACACATGAAGACATCTTCGATGATTGTGTCAAGTGCCGTGCAATAAGGTTTAAGTGTATCTATCTCAACGATTTCGTAAATTTTAAACTTGAAAAACTTACATTTTTTACATTTCATTTGCATCAATTTATATTTATTATTAAAAAAAAATTAAGGTTAAAAAATACCTTATTTGAATGTTATTAAGTGGTATGTTCTACCAGTCTTTTTGCTGATTTTTTCGGCTTTTTTATAGACAAATTCTCTATCGTCTGGCGAATCTAATCCTAAATCGTTTCGCCAAAAGCGTACAAAGTTAGCAAAAGCTCGTTCGTTAAGCCATAACTTATAGGCTTCTCCATTTTTAAACGGACCGTCTTCTACTCCTTCTATCAATATTACATTAATAGCATAACTCGTATAATCTTTCCCATCGTTGCCAGTTCCTTCGTGTTGATAAGGAAGGGCAGAGGGGTCTTCTAATTTGAGTTTATAAGGTAGATTGGTCAAGGTCTTTAAATTCTCATATTTCTTAAACCCGCCTTCTGTATCATCCGTTTCTTTTCTTTCTGGTACTGAGCCGAAAATATCGTTCCAATTATCTCCCATTTTATTTACCTCTTTGGTTATTTTATTTTCATTATTTGGTATCGTTTCTTTAATCTCTTTAGCCTCTTCTTGTATCTCTTCCACCTCTCCGTCTCCCAACAATTTATCCAGTGTTTCGTAAGGTATTTCATATCTCTTACACACACCTAATAAAACGAGCTTGTTATATGCGTGGTCTGGTATTATTCCTTTTAGTGTGGCTATTTCTGTTTTCTTTTGTACCGCAGTTGCTGTCTTTTTTAAATCACTCTTTCTTTTTCCAATTATTTCTGCTAATTGGGTTAAAATTTCGTCCATTAATACACCAACTCCTATTTAATTAATAGTTTTGTTTGTTTAAAAATTAATACTATAAAAATTACTCATAGTCATCCATCTTCGTATTACCATTATATCCCATGTTTTTTGTCCATGAATCGTAAGCAGATTTTTGGTCCGCCCATTCGATTCCGAGGTAATAGAAATCCCTTTCACCGTCATGAGATCGTCGCTCCCAGTATATTCCATGTGATTCTAATTTTTTACTTAACTCAATCATAGAAAACGATTTATGTCCTTTTCTATAAAGGTATCCATTTAATTTTTCTATAAAATCTTTCTTCAATATTTCTCCACCTTTGGTTTTCTTACAATGGTCAGCCATGAAGGCGTATAGTGGGTTTGAGTTATATTCCCAGAAATATTTAGTGTTCTTTATTATTCCTTTTCTAAAATACTTTCTTTTTATTAATCTCTTTAACCCTTTTATAGATTCGTGTATGAGTCCTTGAATTTCATCGGGGTCTGTGTAAATAGTTTTCGCTATATTCTTTATTGTTTTATCGTTATACATTGGAAACCTATTAGGGAAATTAATTAATATCCATCGTTCGTAAAAAGCGTTATCTTCGTCGTTTAATTGTGGTAATGAATTGCCGTTATACCATATCTTAATTATGTTGAGAAATTGGTAGTGTTTACCACCTTTTATCTCAGCCCGTACCCATCGGTCGCCACCAGTAAGGGTTTTAAACATTGACACGTCTTTTGGATTTAAACTGGACATGTCGCCTACCATGTTTAATATCTTGAATTGTAGACCGTGAGAGCCAAATTCGTTCTTACTCATTCGTTGTAATGAGACATCAGCCCGATTTTCGTGTCCTATTAACGCTTCTAATATAGATTGGAATTGTGTCTTTCCTGTATGAGGTGGACCGAAGATATAGAACGCCATCTTCATATCAGTGTTCATCGTCATCGTATATCCTATCATTTCAAATATGTCTGGTAAAAGTATTTTGTTGCTACCACCTAACCACTGTCTTAATACACGTTTATATTTGGGACAGCTACCTATAAATTCAGGATTGTATTCGTGTGGTATTTCGTAACAAAATAATTTATCCGTATTATCTTCGTTAGAAACAAACTTATCTTCTTTAATGTCGTAATAACCGTTCTTAAAATTAACCATCCAATCGTCATAACATAAATTATCTCTATCAAACGATGTTAATGCTTTTATTCTTTTTAATATGTTAGTCTCTATTCTTGATATATTCAATCCATACCTCTCTACTTCTAATACAATATCTCTATTAAATTCTGATAAATCGGACGAGTAAATATTACCATGTCTTATCATTATTTCTTCACTGTCAGACATTGTTATTATATCGTATTTATCCATTAGGAAATCGGCAATCAATATATATGTGGGTATTTTTTTATTACCAATCGTGCTTTTTGCTTCTATTTTATGGTTTGGAAAATATTTCTTCATTTTGGCATTGGTAAGTGGTAAATCGGTATGGTCGTGGTGTTCTAACTGTTGTTCTGTTTTATCCACATCAAACGCCGGTTGGCTTTTTTCAAGTAGACTGAAAATATCTTGTGGTTCTAACCCTAATCTGTGGTAAACTTCGCGGAAAAGAAATTTCCAATAAACATGTTCTTCAGTTCCATGTTCAATTGCCATGTTTTCTATTTCCAATTCTCCTTTTAAAATCTGTTCGAAAGGTCTTCTTAATTTAGTTGTCGTTGTTTTTTCTTTAATGAAGAAGTTTTTTACCTCTTCGAATTGTTGTACGGTTATTGTTTTTATATTGAATTCCAATCCTTTCGTGTAAGATTTACCGTTTATCTTACTTGGAGCTATTATACAATAACCACCTTCGCCTAAGATATCCACGCCTTTAAGAATGTCATCAAAATTGGTCTTAATCGTTCTCTTCAAGGACTTGAGAATATCTTCTTTCTTAGAATTGTCGTTGATTTTTCTCTTTGGAGTAATACCATGTTTTATGTAGTAAAAGATATGGCTTCCAGCAGGCGAATGCTCCGTATATGTGTTGGAGAGTTGATTTAACTCCTGATTGAAGAGTGGATAAATCGTCTCCAAATAACAATTCCGACCCGAATAATCCAAATCTATTACTACCAATTTGTTGCTCGTCTCACCACATATTACTGCGTAGTTTGAGTCGTCTGGTAATTGTTCGGGGGGAAAATGCTTCTCCATGTATTCGCGCCATTTGATTGATGGTTTCTTCGTATTTTTGTTTATGGGTATTACATTCCATTTTCTGTTAAATTCTATTGTTTTCACCTATTTGTTTTTTCTGCCTTAACTGACAGTATTTTTGCACAATTCTTATATACCGTTTTTATATTTATATATATATTTATAAAATTTCAAATTTTCTATATAGATAAATATACTGGTAGTTGTGGCATTTACTAAAAAATAATGTTTTATTATTTAAAAAGATATACCATGTAAATTTTTTCTAATTAGTATATTACAATTGTTGCAGAGATAAAGTTCATGATCATAGTCGGAAATATCATAAATGTCATTGCTTTTACAGTCTGGACACTCGTCCGTCAATTAACTCACCTCCTTTGTTTATACTAATTCACAACTATCTTCTTAAAAATCTCCTTTGGTTTTAACCCTTCTCTACAATCTGGGTAGGACAAACATTCAACACACTTTGTCCAGCTAAAACATCCTTTTTCTCGGTCTTGGTAATCATTTGTCATTTTTTGATATTATTCTCCTAAATATAATTTCTTCATTTTCTCGTACACATTTTTGGTACAATCCTTAAACGAATAATCAAAATCGCCTTTGAATTTTGTACCCAACATGTATTTATCGCCGTTCTTCTTCAATATAAATCCTTCTAATATCGATTCCGGATTTACTATTGGAATGTTTATTGTTTCTTCGTTTTTTGTCAATTTAAATCACCATTACGGTCGGTAGGGATATCCTCTTTTCTCGTCTTCGGGAATTGCACCCACTCCTAAGTTTACTTCCACGAGATAAATACCGATGTCCGTGCATAATAAATCACTATTATGGTGGTGGTTTTAAGTTCGGTGGTGGTGGTATGTAATTTGTTTTTGGTTTCAAGGGCGTTCGTTCTCTATTCCTTTTTACCTCATCTTTCATCTCATCCGACACCTTTATTAACGCTAACCCTTGTTCAAATATTGATTTCAACTCCCCTAAAACCTGAGCTTTCGGAGAATTTCTCGTTTTCTTTACTACTAAATCTTTGGTAATTCTTTTAATTGGTTCAGATTTGTATGACATATGTCTGACAAATAAAAGGCTTCTAACATACTCAGACAGCTTCATGTCGGCTTTAGAGGCTTCTTCCTTTATTTTTGTCAGCTGTTCAGATGTGAGTCTAATGCTTAGTCTTTCATTTTTTGACGACATAAATTTTCTCCGCCCTTCCTTGTCCAATAGTATATACACTTCCTTTCAGTTTTATCAATATCGGACCTTTCTTCTTACTGTTTTTATATTTCTTAATTTCAACGCTTTTATATAATCCTAATTGTACCATTCGTTGACTAAACCTTGTCCCGTCACTATTAATATCAACCACATAATAGTTGCCAGCAGGAACTTCAGATAGTTTATATATATTCTCCATAATACTATAATAGCCTCGATTTAATAAAAATAAAAATCATTTGTTTAAGAATTCTTTATTCAATGCGCTAATGAAATCCTTATACGTGTCGCATAAATACCAATTCCCATCATTACACATCCAACCTCCAACATTACCAGTACAATCCTTTTCTGTCAAGGGACATCTATCACCGTCGCTTACAATCCACATTATAGTTTAGGTAGGTTTTTTATTAGGAACATCTTACCACATTTTTTACACGATAAAGTGAAGGCGCTTGCTCTGGTATCGTATTTGGAGATTGTTGTCTCTCCACATTCACAAACATATATAAAGGTCATTTTGTTCATAACATTCGCTCCAATTTATCCTTTTCTTTTAACATCTCTTCGTATTTTCGTTTGGTCTCGGAAAACATATCGCTCTCCACTCGCTCATAAGCCCTTTTATAACCCTTTAAGTAATTATTTACGGCTGTGAGTAGTGTACGATGATTTAGATTGGTTTGTTTTGTTCTGGTACTGGCGGTACTTTTCGGTACTTTTATTGGTACTTTTGGTACTATTTTGGTACTTATAGGTACTTTCGGTTTAGTAGGTTGTTTCTTCTGTTCTACGATGTTTTTATCACAAACTTTAATTTGCGCCTTACAATCTTTATTAGAACAATTAACCTTTTTATTCCCTATCTTATATGGGCGTATGGTATCGCATTTAGGACATTTAATCTTTGTCAATCTTACTCACTTCCATTAATTCTTTTTTTAACCGATTCCATCTCCATATTTCTTCTTCCAGACTTTCGGCATAACATCTATCGCAGAAGAATTGATTATCAATACAATTACCATATTCCGTAGGGAATGTTCTTAAATCACCGTCTTTATCTACATCCCATCTGGTCCAAACTAACTGCCAATTTACCGTGGCTTCATTACTACATTTACTACACTTCATTGTTTTACCACTCTCCTCTCTATCTGCCATAATAATGAAATCTCTGACTCTGGCATGTCTGGGTGGTCTACCATTATCCGTATTGCGTTATATATTCTTTTCGCCACCTCTTCGTCTTTAGTGTATATTTGTAAATTAAACTCAAAATAACCATATTCATTCATTCCGGTATCATCCTCCTTTTTTCAATTTGTTTTTTAAATATTCATCTGTACTAAACCAACAACTATAATTACCCTCGTTCATTGTTTCACATACAGAGTTAACATTATCACACCCAGAACAACTTGTTTTATCGTCTTTTATCCAATCACAATATCCACAAATTCCATCGTTTCCATACCCATCTAAGAAAAAGGCATCGATGTAATCTCCTATTTCACAAGGACAGGTCCTATCTTTTAATATTTTATTTAGTTTGTTCATTCTTCAATCAACTCCCAATCGTCGCCATCTTTATTCTTTCCACTACCCATTTCATCAATCATCAATTGAAATATATTATCCCAGTCGTCTTCTTTCATAAATTTCTCATATAATACATCTAATCGCTCCATCTCGTCAAGGAACATTCTTATCGACCTTATTACCTCTCCAAGCTCCATGTCTTCTACAAAGGCTTTTGATTCGTTAGTCATTATCATGAACATGGCCGTGATTAGAGCGACAGCTTCCTGTGCCGTATATTCTTTCCATTTCCTCATTTATCCCACCTTATATCTTGTTCTACTCCATTTACCACTATATTACCTTTTATTCTATAATCGGTGGTCGAGTAATTTTTTATGATATATCTCATTAAATCTTTTAACATTTTATACTCGTTTACTTCCGTTTTGAATTCGATTTTTATATTTTTAATGTCTTCTATTTCTTTCGTTTTTAACACCTCGTATGTATATGAATTATACTCTTTTAATAAACCCTCTTTTAAAAATCGTCTAATGAATGTTGATATTCTATACCGTATGGCTCTGAAGAGTTCTTCGTGTGGTAATGAGGAGTTTCTATCAAAGTTTATATGGCTTAAGAAATCTGAATATATATTTCTTCTTGACACATATTTCTTATCCTTAATATAAGTAAGAAACCATTCCTTTATACTCCTGTTATTCAAGGCGTTGTATTGTTTGGTTGATAAGACAAATTTATGCTCCTCTCTCTTCATTTCAAGTTCGTTCTTATATCCTTTCCCTTCGCTATAAATACAATGTTCGTTCGATGTATATTTGGTTGATTTGTAATTCCATTTCTTTTTTACTCTATCCCTATAAATCTCCATCACTCTTTTAGGAGTAATATTGTATTTACGAGCAACAACCGAACGCTGAATACCAACATTCAAATCTTCTGTTATTCTATTCAACAAATCCTCGCTTTCCATTATCCACCTAAGTTTGAATAGAAGTACTTGTTTATCTCTTTTAGCTGGTAGAATTTATTGAATGTGGTAATATCGTGGATGCCATCACCCATAGCCACAATACCTACCCTACCATCAACATCTATACAACCAATAAAGGATATTTGGTTTTTATTGCGTCTTAAAATGTGTCGCAACTTTCGTTCATAAACCATATAATCCTTTACTCTACAAGGATAAAACACTCCATCGTCGTTTTTTATTCTTTTCATTTTATTACCTCCGTTTTTAATTCAGTTAAATTTGTTTCTTCTATTGTTCGTGTTCTTATAACGATTATTTTATACTTACCATTTGGTGTAAATTGGGCGTGAAAATAGACTATCCCATCTTTTATCAGTAAGTCTTTATATTCTTCAAATTTATATGTTGCTCCGCATTTTTGTTTTATGTAATATGTCATGTGTACCTCCCTCGTTCTATTAATAGTTTTAGATTCTTTATTAGTTTTTTATCTATACTTGTTAACATGCCAGCACCAACACCATCTTTACATCGTATATATGATTCAATACCACAATTCATGTTGCCGAAATGTCTCGATTTTCCAGAGTAGTTTTCTATATCGTTGCCACTCAAACCCGAATCAGTTAACGGACATGAGAAATTCTTTTTATTCCATTGAACAATCCAATGTACAAGAAAGGATAAGGGAACAGGATAATCCCATTCCAACTTCAATAGTCTACACATGTCAGCCAACGCTTCGTATTTGTATATTTTTACCTCATCCATGATTAATCAATCAACTCCTCTTCTATGAATTTAGCCAATATTAAACACGTTATTAGTCTTAGGAATCCATTGTTTGTATATCTTTTGTTTATTGGAATATCTCTCTGATTCACATGTTCCCACTTTCTACGCCACGATGTTCTTGAGTTTTGTTCTATACCTAACCAGAAATAGCTTCTTGGACACGAATCTCCACAGAAATCACATTCGCCATCACACTCATCTCTATACTCGTCATCACAGTCTTCACATCCTAAACCAAACAAACACTCTTCATATGAGTTATCAAACAAATCACAAGGACATAATAGCTCCATTTGTTTTATTACTCTTACCCAATCCCTGAGTTCGTTTTGATTGAATGTGTTTTCTGATTCATAGTGTTTAAACTCATCAATAAAATTGCCTAATCTAATATATTTATCCCTTATGCTTACCAATTCCACCACCTCGTATCTCCAAATGTTTTATTTAACCAATCCATTGCCGTGTTAGTTATAGTGTAGACATCAGTATATTCTGTTTGTTCATATTCAAATTTTAAATCGTTTGCGTCTAATTCAATCATCTTCCTCCTCCTCCTTCATTCTTATCCATACCTCCATTGTGAGAACTTTACGCTTCACATCCATCAGGATTTTAAACACATGGTCCATCTGGCTTATTAACATATTTATATATTCTCGATTGGTGGTTATGTTATTACTTACAAACTCTTCTAATTCTTCCAAATCTTCTTGTGTTATTTTTACATCATCCATCTTCTTCTTCACCCTCTATTTGTTTTATTACCATATCGGCTTTATCGTCTATTTGTTGTATCAATTCGGGACAACCTTCGAGTATATAGTGTGCTATATTTCTATAAACATTCGCTAAACCGATACGGGATTCTTTTCCTAATATTTTTGCTTCTTCTTTATTCATATCAATCATCTCCTTTTAATTTAGCAATTGTTTTTCTAAAACCAGATTGATAACCAACAGCCCAATTAATAAGTATTGCGTCGTTTGTTTTTTGTCCTTCTCTTTCAAACGATTTATACATCATAATTTGGCTTTCTAACCATTTTATTAGTTTTCTTTTCCTCATACCATTACCTCCGTTATTTCTTTATTTGTATCTATACTTAAATAATAATGTGTATGAATTTCGCAAGTACCATCTTTAAACACGTGTATATGATAAGCACTCCCATTCCATATTTTACCCTCTCGTGAATCTTTATTGTATAGATGAGCCGTGAATAGAATTTCTCTATTACGGAATTCATAACCCTTATCATCTATTCCTCTAACTGAAAAATTCGTTTCATATAAAAAATGTCTGAATCTATCAGCGTCATATAAGCCATGCGTTATTATGTGTTTGTTTATAATTATGGCATGTCTTCCATCGTCATATTTAATTATTCTCATTTTTATCGTTCTCATTTTTATAGTGGTATTTTTAATATAAATATATATAAGAAAAAATAATTTCTTATTGTAGTAAATGTTTAATTGGATTACTCCAACCACATTCACAAATTTTGTTTGTTGGATTCATTGGTAAACCACATTCATAACACTCGAATCCTCCGATTAAAGCTAAATCTAATAACTCGTCTAAATCTTCCATCGGAATAATCCCGCCTCTTTTAGTATCTTAGTGAATACCTTAGTAGCACACTCTTCACAGTATAACCATCCATCAATATTAATCATGTTTTCCTCGAAATGATACTTACCACACCCACTCTCTTCACAGTAGTAAGCTACCTCATCTCTACATTGTACACATAATGGTACTGTATCAATAACATCACATGAATCTACATGATACCAACATTCACACTCTTCACAGTAAAAATAATTATCGTGTTCAACACAGTCTTCACATAGTGTTATACCAGAATCCTCTACATATACTGTTTTATCAGAAGGATAATATTCCTCACAGTTTTCACAATATAAATAATTATCTAAACAACTATCACAGATATGTGAATCCTCACAATCAATATATGCTCCACTCTCCTGGTCATACGATGTACCACAATTATCACAGTACCTAATCGTGCGCATGTTTATTGTCTCGTAGTTATCATTCCGTGCTTCCCTATATTTAGTAAAATCTTTATATCCATTAGGTGTTGGTAATTTTAGACTATCCAAATGAATAGGACAACCAGAATGATAATACGCTTCTGTTCCTTTACCAGCATAATGAGTTCTACCATCGGTCATTATCCAATGTCCTAACTCTCTAAAAACCTTATCCATATCTTCAATAAATTGATTTCCAATTACAGCTAACACTCTAAAAAATGTGCCCTGTAAATATTGAGTTTGTAATCCATCGTTATGTGTGAACTTCCTACCATCGATTTCTGTCGTGCCTAAGACATTAACATACTCGTCATTGTCTTCTAAATCATCTTCCCAGAAATCCATCTCAGCATATTCATTATCAGGATTCAGCATACAATCTTCTGAACCAGCTATGAGAACAGCGTGTAAACAAGCACACGCAACCTCACAAATCGTACCTTTCTTTTCTTCTTCACTCATTCTATTTCACTATTTTGTTTTATTTTATTCTATTTGGTGCGTGTATCAAAAAAACGATTTGTTTAATTATTATACCACCAATTATTTACTATCATTCGATTCTATTATCAAATCTAAGTCAAGGTTTATCTCAATATCTACACCATTAAGAGCCTTCCTAATCACATCAAATATTTCTTCCGACTCAAGTATTATCTCAGATATTGTATCCTTTAACGACTCGTCATCCAACGATATTTTTATACTCACCATGTTTTATTTCACCTCGTGTATTAATGAACCAATCATGTTTATTGCTATTTCTCGATAATCTACATGTTCAATTACATATTGTAGTAAATCGGAATAGACATTCGTTTCTTTATTTAACGGATTATCGCTTTCAATAATCTCTTTTATATAATCCGCTAACCTCACTTCAGGCTTTAACTCAATCCCTTGAATGTATTCGGGATTGTTTACAAACTCTTTAGCCTTTTCCATTAAGTGAAAATACGAGCTTGCTTCATTGACAAGCCATAAATTCACGGACCATGTAGGATAATTTGTCCATCCATTACATTTCTTCATTTTATTTTACCTCGTTAATATTGGTCGTCAATCCAAAATAGGCGTTCAAAAATCAACCCAGCACCGCAAGAACAAAATTTTAATTCAATTTCCTTATCTTCATCTATTTCTAATAGAGAAGCTTCTCTACAACCTGGTCTATAGCACGACACTTTATATCTAATTTTCATTTTATTTTACCTCCATTATTTACACACCACCACATTTTGAATCACATTGTTCGCAATTATCTACACATGTTAGATTACATTTATTACAATCAACCATGCCACCACTTTCACGCCTACACTCAAAACAAATCATTTGTCGTTCCGTGTCGGGGTCTGGATAAGGGATAAACCCTAAATAATCATCCATTTTATTGTTCACGCTCCTTGATGTATAGGGATATGTGATGTTCTAATCCCATTCCGCTTGAGTCTATATTCACGATTACTAAGTTTGTTTCTTGTAATTCATCGAATATTTCCTCCACTCGTTCATAAGATTCTTTACTCCTACAGAAATAAGAGCCGTGTTTATTGAATCCCGCTTCCGACAAATCAGAGTAGTTAAAGAAATCCCCCTCTTTAAACAATTTCATTCCTTCAGATAACCACTCTGTTTGTAGACATTCCACGCAATACATTTCACAATCTTCTTCATCGTAGCGCATGTTTATTCGCATTCCATTACTATAAGATATTTCACGATAACACGCTCCACACATGGCAACATCATAATAACCTTCTCGTTCTACTTGTTCATTACATTTATTACACAATTTAAACGAGTAAGGTTCTACATCAAAGGGACTTGTATAATACTCGTGTTCATGAATCCCTTTATCATCACACCAATCACATGTTTCCATGTTATCGATGTACTCAGTGAGATTTTTCCATTGTTCAGTTATTTGTTTGTTCATTTTAGTTTACCTATTTTGTTTATTCAAATTTCACTACATCTATTAAATCACATGTTTGTTGTACACTACAGTAATGACAAATTTCTGTAGAATCGCAGTAGGGATATAACGACTCACATCCATCGACACCGTATAATAACCAACTGAGATTTCTCACGATATCAATCTCATCGTATTCCCATTCAGCGTCTATTTGATTACTGAGATATTTTACAATTCCTATAAACTGTTTACGCTTCATTATAAAATACCTCCGTTGTTGTACTCGTTCCATGTGTTGAGTACCTCCATTGTTGGAGCATCCACGATTACTTCACAGTTTAAATCATCATCATGCCATAGCTCTAAATCTGTAGGCTCTGGCTCGTCTGACATGTTAGTCAATTCATATGGTATTAACACGCCTTTAACATCGACTAATAGGTCTATACAATAACCATTAATCATCGTTCCTAATGTGTTTATCTCATCCATTTTATTTTACCTCTGTTTTGGTGTAAAACATGTACCGTTAGGAAAACTCCAACACGAGTTAAAGTATTTACAATACTCACATTCCTGTAGAGCATTCAATCGGTCCATGTCTGGTGCTTGTACTAATTTGTTTGTTGTCATTTTTAGTCAACTCCTAAATATTCACGTGTTTGTTGTATCATTTGTTCATTGGTCTGTATCCAATCGGTTATTGCTCCAATAGGAACAGGTGTAAAAGCTTGACATAATTTACTATACTCTTTAAGAGCATTGAATACATCTTGTTCAGTTATTTGTTTATCCATTTTTAGTTTACCTCTATTTTATAAGTATATATGAAAATAACTAAGTGTTATTTGGTTATACCTTATAATTTAAGTTGGTCTTTTATTTTAATCCACACAGCAAAACTCTTATTGTCCATCCATCGTTCTGGCTCGTCGGACATGAATCTTCTAATCCATTCCTCAAAATAAGTGTCTGTCGTGTAAAAGAATTCAAATTGTTTATTCTCAAATCTACGACTAAAGAATATAGCCGTGATTTTGATTGCGTTTTCTCTATTCATTTTTATTTTACCTCAGTTTGTTTATTGGTTTGTTTATTGGTTTGTTTATTGGTTTGTTTATTCATTCTCATGTGTGCCAAGAACCATCTCGTAATACATCATGTTCTCGTACTCGTCATATTTAACAATTAATTTCCATTGCTTATTTCTCTCTCTATACTCTAATACCTCATTGAGAGATACATTTAACGCATGTGCTATATCTCGCGTGTTTAAACTGTTATACTCTAAAAATCGTACAACAGCACTTTTCATCCTTGAGTTGTAGTTATCGTACAAGCTTCTTATCAATATTTCTATTCCATCCATGTTTGTTCTACTCTTGGTTTGTTTTATTCTGTGTTTGTTTTATTCTTGTCTGTGTTGTGAGTGTGAAAAAAAAAATAGCTCAGAAGCTGAACTTGTCAGCTTTCTGAGTGGTCTTAAAGAACTTAGCCTCGCAGTTGTCTACTGCTGTTCTGATGTGAGCAAATGCCTTCTCAATCTCATCAGCAGTGTACTCGTAGGAAGCTGTAGAACTACAGTTCCCGAGTATTCTCAGCGAGTCGAGTACCTTCTGTACTCTTGCCGTGCCGAGTCTTGCGAATAGCTCGGCTTTGGTTTCCTTAGTTTGAGCAATTTTGCTCGTGGTCTTCTTGGTCTTGGTCTGTTTAGTTTGTGCCATTTTAGATTTACCTTTTATGGTGTTTTGGAGCTATTAGCTCCTATTTAGGACTTCTGCTTTCTGGATATTAGAGCCTCGCTTCTCGATGATTTGCTCTACAGTAAGCGTTCCAGCGTCGAGGTCTGAGATTATACCCTCTATCCTGATTAGCTCGTCTGTGAGTAGCTCCAGCGCCCAGCTCGGTGTCTCAGATTTGCTCTCAGAGGTCATTTCACAGCGCCTCCGCATATGCCTTGTAGCGTCTTGAGGCTTGGTCTGGTGTCATTTTAACCGTGTTGTTTAGAGTGTCGATACCTCGCACTCTGGCTTGAGCCTGAGTAAGCTCAGCTGTGCTTTTGGCTCGTGGCTCAGCGTGTCTAATCCTTGCGTCGTGTACGCTCTGAGTTTGCTCTGGTGTAAGCTCTGGTGCTTGTCTCGTAGGTGTCTCACGAGCGACTTTCTGGCTTGCTTCTGCCATGCTCCCATGAGCCATTCTGATGTGAGCTTTTAGCCCTTTAACAGTAAAGAGCTTACCGCGTGTGTTCCTAACAGAACCGCAACAGGGACAAGTACGAAAATTTCGCTTCTGTGAGCCCCGTACTGAGCATGAGACTATAGACTCTCGAGCTATAACCACAGTAAGAGCTTTATACTGTTTTCTCTCAGCGTTGTAGAGGCTCTTATCCGTCTTATACTGCGAATACAGAGCTTTTGCAAATAACGGCTTAAACTCGAACGAGACATGATTTAAGCCAATTTTGAAGCGTCGAGCTGTGCCCGTGTAAGTGTGCCCAGCCTTGTCAGTGAGGCTAAAGCCTCCTAATATGTTTACAGTGTCCATACTACTATAAGTGTACTGGGATATATAAAGGTTGCGAACCGCCCTATGAGGTTTTGGAGCTTGGAGCGACTATTCTGTGATGACTTGCTCATATTGTCATAAAACAAGCCTCTCAAACACTCGTTAAGCGTAAAACTGAGCCTCAGAGGTTTAAGTCTAATCGAGTACTTCAAACTATACCACAATGCCTCTACCAGGCCAAATAACACCAATTAGCGTAAAACACCTTGTTTAGGTCTGAAGTAGTATCAGAGTGGTATATGAAGTACCAAAAGAACGATATGAGTACCGAGCGCCAAACAAGCTCCAAATAGGTAATGTATCTCTTAACTGAACTCGGCATCCCAGTGCCACCTCAAGCCTAAACAACGGTGATTAGCGTAGAATAGCCGAAGGATGCTCCATTACTCATTACAATAGGAATAGAAGTACCACCCTGCTAGTACCAACGAGAGATAACTTGAGAACGATTACCACCTCACTGAATCTCCTATCCTAATACATCACCGCTCATGCTCCTCATACTTCAGCCAGGCCAGGGAATCGATGGAGACGCCTCCTTCCCGCATTCTGTTAGACGCACCCTGACTGACCCGCCGAGCACCCCTCCCAGTGTGTCCCTGAGCGTCAGGCACGCATCAAAACGCACCTACGAGAAGAAGCTGCGTAGTCTTAACCAGATAGGAGTAGGAGCGTTTTCGCCGTGGTCTCTCTCTACACCCAAAAAATCTGCTCAGAGCACAGCCAGAATGGAAAATGCGCCCACCCATATTTCACCGAAAGTGGTAAGCCGGTAAAACTCCAGCGCGTAGTAATGCCCGTTGGAACATTTGATGTCTTAAGTACCAGTATATTCATCTATTACACTCAGTGAAAGTATATAATAATTAATTATATTTTTAAAAAAACGGTATATAAGAATGTTGGGAAAATATTGGTAATTGTGGCAGCGGTTTTTTGTGGTAAAAAAATTTTGCGCGGTTTGATTTTTTATGCCTTTACCACTTTTATAACTATATCAACGATAATATTAAAAAAATTCAACAACAAAAATATAACTAAATGGTAAAAATGTCTAAACATAACCCAAAAGTGAAGCAAGGCTCAAAGCTTCCCGATGATTTGATTCAAAATATCCAAGTTTTATACGCCAATGGTTGTACCCAAAGACAAGTTGCCAGCTTGACAGGATGCTCAACCGGTGTGGTCGCCAAATATTGTAAAGACGTTCAGCGTTTGCCAGCACATTTACAAAAAAACCCATTTAAGCCGAACCCTGAAATTGCAGCTATTAAGACTGTGGGTGCGCGAAAACCGTCAATAGAATCGATGAAGGAAGATGGATCTTATGACGATATTGAATATTGGATTGGTGAACACGAAATTGGGACTCCTTTTAAAGGTCCTCTCGATAAAATACCGTTAGAGCGCCTGCAAGAACTGATGCAAGAACCAACAGGCTACCATTCCAAATTAAACATGGGTGATTGGGCGAGACATTATTTAGGTGGACACGAAGGACGCTTTTTACTACATCCGCCGCATTTATGGTCCAAATTACAATACGAAATATTTAGTTATTGGGAAAAACACCAACGGCTTATGGTTGAGACTTTCCGAGATGCTGGTAAAACAATGTGTGGTGATGGAGTCTTAACGCGCGAAATTTGTGAACACGTCGATTCAAATTACTTCGTGATGTCGGAAACGCGCCAGAAAGCTGGTAAAAGGGTTAAACACGTCGGAGATATACTTTTAACCAACAAACGCGTGATTGCCGAT
Source organism: PVC group bacterium (assembly GCA_024231215.1). GTDB lineage: Bacteria > Omnitrophota > Gorgyraeia > B26-G9 > B26-G9 > JAAEQR01. The sequence goes on from JAAEQR010000299.1 coordinate 27,651, forward strand.
TATGGATTTTTACCACATACAAATAAATACGAAGGACACAAACAATCGTGGAAGAGTGATGAGATCACGGTAAAACGTAATTTCAAACAAACAGACCCCTCATTGATGGCTTTCTCGTCAGATTCATCGAATGCAACAGGCGCGCACTTTGCAGGAGGTATATTTGACGATGTCTGGTCCTTCTCTTTAGAACAAAACTCTCAAAGGAACAAAGAAAAATGGCTTGGGTGGTACGATGGAGAATTAGAAGGTTGCCTCGAAAACGCGTGGGAAATGTGGTTACTTACCAGGAAAGGTCCAACAGACCTATATCAAGACATAGAAGATCGCCAATTTCACGTTGTTTACCGAAAACCCGCCGTTATTAAATTTCCATCTAAATGGGAAGTGAAATATAAAAATGTGGAAGGACGAAAAGTGTTCGACAAAATAGTGGTAAAGTCGAAAGATTGGGAAATTACGGACGATGGGAACGGACGCTTCGACATGGAGTTCTTTTTAGAGAAAATGAGTAAAATGGATGCGGTAAAATGGGAATCAGAATACCAACTTAACGCCATTGCAGCACATGGAAGGTTCTGGAATCTCAAAAATTTACGATATATTAACGGTTATCAGAGTTTTATACGCGATATTCAATCCGATAATAGATCTAAACTACTTAGAGTAATAGGATTCATGGATTTAGCATTTGGACAGACAGAACGCGCCGATTTTACGTGTTTAGCCATCGTCGCGACCATCGACAATAAGTTTTACTTTCTTGAAAATTACCTCAAACGAGGAGCTACCGAACAAGATATGGCAAACATGATAAAAAGAGCTTGTGATGAGTTCCCAATGATGCGTACAATCCATATTGAAGCTGATTTACATCAAACTGAACGCGTACAATCTCTTAAAAAGAAATGTCCTTATGTTGCGGTATTGCCTTTTCTTACCAGACAAGAAATGAATCTGCTTTACAAAAACGATAGTGCAAAACGAGTAAATTTAGAGAAAAAACCATTACGGATATGGACGCAATTAGAGGCATTGATAGCTTCAAATAGGCTATATATAAACAAATACATGCTTAATTATAAAGAATGGGAAGATGAAATGCGAACATTTCCTTCGTGTAGACATTTTGATGTAATCGATGCCGTGTCTAATGGCATGTCGTGTTTGGCTAAAAGTTCGAGTATAATGTTTGTACTATCTGGTACTTAACATCCGCCGGCTTTCAACGGATCTATTTCACATTTTTCGCTTGTACAATACATTACTTCGTTAGGCATCACTTCTGATATTACCTCTTTTTTAATTTCTTTAATTTCCTTTCGGGTAAAATATTCGGGCGTGACGACTTGTTCAATTAAAAGGTCTAACTTATCATAACCTTTATATAAGTCTAATAGACTTTTTAGCATTGATAATTCAGAATTAGTCAATAATTTCATGTTATATTTGCTCATAAAATATAATAGAATTATTACAAAAAAAAGACAAAATGAGAGATGGGGACTTCTATTATCAAAATATTGTAGGATAGATTTCCTACCTTTATAAACTATTTTTTAAATTTATGTTTTGTACAAACCTTTGAATAACTTATAGGAAAATGCCATTTATTACAAACGTTTGATTTTATATGTTTACAATTCCAACACGTCATTCCATCACAATAAAATTCCCATTTAACCTTACCCATTAACCCCCACTCACATGTAATGTATTAGTTGAATAACTTTCACAATATGGACATTTTATATGGATTTTAACGTATTCATGTAAAAATATTTTACTACAATCTTGACATTGATATGTCATCATCTCGTTGTACTTATTACATTTCGGACACTGGAATATCCCATTAACCAGTCCATAACTCGTACCACATTTACCGCAGCTTCTCATGTCTCTCCCTTTCCTCTTTTAGTTTAGCTAAAAACTCTTTAACGTGCATTTCATAGATTTCACAATCATGCGACTTTTCTTCCAATTCTATCACCCATTCCTTTTATTTTTCTATATATTTTATCTATTGTATTATATGTTATCTTATTTTTTGGTCCAGCGCCCTTATGAACAATAGCCTGATGGTATCTATCTATCAGGGCCATGTCATTGGGCGGAAACAAGTATTTTATGATTTCCCTACATGTTAGGGGGTCTTCGCGCAAAATTCTTTGTATGTAGTAATAAGCGTTAGGCTCTAATACAAATGGTAATATGAAACTGATTTTACGGTTAATATCAGCCACCTTCTGATTGTCAAGAATTTTTGCGTGTACCGCCTCTTCACGCTCTTTCTTAAGCCTATCTATCTCTTCTTGTTCTTTGGCTCGTTGTATTTTCTCTTCTAATAAATTTAATTTAGTAACTTTCTTTCTCGCGTCATAAGTACCTTTTAATTCTTCAGTACCGAGAATGTCTTCAATTAAATCGATTTTTCCGGTCTTTCCCTTATATTTACCTCTAAGCCTTGGCATTCTTATGTTTCTCTCTTTTCTTTATATAATTCATAATCTTCTCCAATTCTGCCTTTCGGCTGTAAATTGTCGCTCTATTTACCTCAAATTTCTGTTCTAAATCAGTAAGTTTTATATCACATTCGTCTTTATATAATATATAAATCAAACCCACGATATAACCCTTTAATTTATATATCCTATTTAAATATCTCCTTATTACTCCATAATATATAAAAAGCTCAGTTTCTCTCCGTTGAGATAAACCTAATTCGTTACATATATGAGATATTAAATTCGGCTTTTCTGGAAAACTTATCATAATTTTCAACTCTTTTTTAATTAAAGCATATTCTTTATTTATATTCTTTTTTACACTACTTGTTAACAAATTAACATATTCTTCCGTCTGTTCCCTTGCCATAGATATTAACAATCTTTCGGGTAAGAAATACTCTCTAATCTCACAAGCTATTTTTAAACAGGCTAATATTCTATATTCACCTTTAGTTTTAAGGGTAAAGAATTTTTCGTTAATATCCATCATCTTCTTTATTAATTGAAGAGTTGTATGTTTTATAATTGTTGAAAGTTGTAAATAGGAACAAAGCATTGTAACATGTTTATATGCTACCGCATAATAATCTATATAACCCTTATTCCATTTCTTCCGTTGTTTTTGTAACGCTCTATTTAATTCCTTGTTCTTCGATTTTTTAGGAAACATATGAGAAAACTCTAAGTCTGGTTCTAAGTGGTGTCTAAATAGAGGTGTTTCTATGTCGTTATTCTTATTTCGTGTTATTACCGAACTTATAAAGTTAAATTCTCCATTTACCAAACCACATTCTTTACATGTGTTCTCATATACTTCGTATCCACATTCTTCACAGATAATCTCGTTTCACCGTATTTTTATATGCTTCATATAGAATAAAAGGATATCTTTTATAAAAACTTATACTTGAATTTTTTTTATTTTTTTATAAAATAGAAGCTATTAAAATAATATAAATAAACTAAATGAAAACACCAATGAATCTATTTACTAAAAACAAAATCGAACCCTATAAAATCCCAATAGGTTTTAGAAATTTTTCTGACGGTTATACAGAATCACCGTTTGCACACGGTCCTAACGCTCAGGAAGGGGATAGGGAAGACGAATATTTTATGCAATGGCTTTTTCCTTTAAAATTACAACGTGTGAGTCTAAGAACAGCGGTCGGTTTCAGATTTATATATCTTTACGCAAAAGACCTCTGGAATAATAGACTTGGTGTAAAGGTAGAGAATGACGATGATAAAACCCTTTCAATAAACAAGAAATTAGTTCCATACCTAATGGGGCGAGAATGGTTTAGAGAAATGGAAAAATTATCGGGTTTTGAAAGAGAACAGGGAGAAGCGATTCTATTATGTTATTATGGTGATGAGGGTAAAATAGAGAATTATAAGACCGCAGTTACCGATAATAGTGAAATATTAAAAGTAGAGTCGTTCAGCCCATTAAATTACAACATTCCAGAATTTGATGAATTTGGAGACCCAGAATATTATAATATAGAAGTAAAATCTCCTGATAGTTGGAGAGGAACAATGACAATAAGAGTACATCCTTCTCGTGTTATGAGAAAGATGAATCATAATCTCGAATTCAGATTTAACGGTTATAGCGATTTAGCCGCCATCTACGATGCAATTGTCATATATTCTACGATATTGAAAGCTGCGGGTGAAGCCGCTTTTCGATGGGGAACTGGACATCCTATATTTCTGACTAAGGACATAATCGATACTGCTGATTTAGAAACCTTAAAAACGAATTTAGGTAATGTCACGAGAAGATCTTGGCACGCTTTACCATCCGAGAAAATAGATCGTATAGAAATGTTAGGACAAGCGGGATCAATGCTTAACCTTAAATCTTTAGCAGATATAGCCCTTGATAATATAGTTATAGGAAGCGCATTCCCTAAACCAATACTACTCGGTGAGACAGAAGGAGTAATGGGTTCTGAAGTAACAGAAAGAGTATATTTTGCAAGAATGGACCGAGATCATACCGACCTCGATTGGTTTGTAAGAGCTTACTTCAAAAAAGACAAGAACGTAAGAAAGATATTATTAGGTACAAAAGATTACTCAATAGATTGGGGAATCCGTGAAGTATTTAATAGAATGGACGAAGCCGATTACGAACAAAAAATGGTTTCAATCGGTATAGCCATGACACAGGTTTCTACAATAAATGAAGCCCGTAAACAAATGGGATTACCAGATATTAGAGATGAAGAGGGTGGTGATGTCATATTGGGGTTATTACCGTATTTACAATTACAAATGGATTTAGCAATGATGTTTGGTGCTGGTGGCGAAAATACCGGATTAAATATGGGTAAATCTGAGAATCAAACAAATACCAGCATGAAAGAAAAAAGTAAATCCACTACCAAACAAGCCGCATCCATGAAAGAACCAGAAAAGAATAAAAGAGTTGCACCAGTAACTAAGGATGCGATGGTAATTTATAAGGATGCTGTAAGGAATTTAAGATCACAATATTCAATAAATAGTTTAGCAAAACAATTTAAAATGCACGATAAAACCATTTATAAATTATTAGATTTTGCAGAAGAGGATAAAGAATGATAGATTTAAAAGGACTTGCTGGAGGAGGCGGAGACGGAAATATTGACGGTGGTAACGCCGATTCAATTTACCTCGCTACACAGGTTCTGGATGGAGGACCAGCATAATGGTATATATAATTCAGATTAGGAGAGATTCAGCAGCGGATTGGACATCAGGAAATCCTACTTTAGCCGAAGGCGAGATCGGATGGGAAACAGATACTAATAAAATCAAAATAGGAGATGGTGTAACTGCTTGGACCAGTTTAGCATATTTGGCATTTGATTCAGAAGATCCTGATGCCATACACGATAATGTGGCTGGAGAAATCAACGCTATTGCCGTGAAAGGAACTCCTATCGGTGCAGACATGTTCGTCATAGAAGATTCAGCTGATAGTAATAATAAAAAGAAAATATTAATTTCGGCTTTAGAAGCCATATTATCAATCACAGAATCACAAATATCTGATTTGGACCATGACGATACCGATGCAATACATGATAATGTTGCAGGAGAAATTGTAGTGATTACGGAAAAAGCAACATTAGTAGCTAATGATGAATTTCTTATTGAAGATTCTGCAGATTCTAATAATAAAAAAAGTGCTAAAATTAGTGCTTTAAGAATTACCGAATCACAAATAACTGATTTAGATCATTGGGATACAGCTGATACTGAAGGAGTAATTACAGCTGAATTAGTTAATGGACAATCGATAGACTTAGCAATAGACAGTCTTATTGCCACACACACGGCTATTTCTGCGGCACACCATTCTAAATATACAGATGCTGAAGTTGAAACAATAATAACTGCCGAATTAGTTAATGGACAATCAATAGATTTGGCAATTGATTCTTTAATCGCAACACATACTGCCATAGCCGCAGCTCATCATGCTAAATACACGGATGGAGAAGTTGAAGCAGTAATAACTGCTGAATTGGTTAATGGTCAATCTATAGATTTAGCAATAGATAGTTTGATTGCTACTCATACAGCCATTGCTACAGCTCATCACACAGCTACAGTAGCTGGAGATTTAAACCTTAACGATCTTGCTGAAAAGAACCACGCATCATTGGCAGCCGTTACAACAGATCAACATCACGCTCAATCACATAATAATACCGATCATAGTACTAATTACGAAGAAACATTACCACTATCAACCAGAGGAGATATTCTAATCAGAAACGCTGCAAATGCGACAGCTCGATTAGGAATTGGAGCAAATACTTTTGTTTTGACTTCTGATGGAACTGATATTAGTTGGGCTGCATCTGCTGGAGGGGGAGGTGGTCTTGATACATTTACTACCGTTGCTTTAGCAGAAGCTGGTGCTGGATATTCGGATAACGATTTAATTTATGTAGTAGAAACTGAAACAATGTATAGATATGAAGCTGACGGTGCTACCTATACTGATAATAATACACATGTCTTATCTACCAATGATGGTGGAAATACGAGGTGGATTGCTGTTGCTGGAAAATATATACAGGACGGTTTTGACATAAATGGAGCAGCGGTGTTCAATAGTGACGGTGTTGATGTAGATTTCTTAATTAAAGGATTGGCTAATGATGAATTATTCTGTATAGATGCTGGAAATGATAGAATAGGTATTGGTACTAATGCACCGTCTGCGATTCTTGAATTGGTGGGCGATGCAACATCTACAGCAACCATGCAAGTTTCTGGTACATCAACATTTACACAAGGATTAAATTGGACACAAACATTCGCAAAAACATCTGGTAATGTTAATGTATTTAGATTTAGACCTAACATAGCTCCTGGTGGAACTCTGAATAATGCTTATGTTATTACTGCTTCTCCAAGACTACAAGGTAGTAATGGTGGGGTTGCTGTACAATGTTTTAATGTATCTCCTGGTGCTGATGCTGGTTGTACTGCAAGTTGGACCGATTTAAACTATTACTACGCTGGACCGTTTGACGATGATAGTAGTGGGGGCGTTACTATAACCAACATGAGAGCAATATATTGTGGAGACGTGACTTTAGCTACAAATAATTGGGCGATTTTAACCGGTAAAGGATTAGTAGATTTTGGAGATAGAGTAGAAATAAGTCAATGGGATGCAGTTGGTGCAGAGCCCGTTTTAAAATTAGAACAATTAGATGTAAGTGAAGAAATGATTGAATTTACATGTACTGAAGGCGTTGGTAATGGTATAGAAGATGTAGGCGCAAAATCGATGACAATTACTGAATGGGTAAAAGTAATTATTAATGGAGTGACAAGATACTTACAAGTTGGAACTATAGCATAATAGGAGGATAATAATATGGAAAAATTTACATTGGTATTAGACGAACAGGCTGTTAATATAATATTAACCGCGCTCGGCGAATTACCAGCAAAAATTAGCATGAATCTTATAACAAACATTCAAAAAGAATGTCAAAGACAGGTTCAAGAAGAATCAAAAAAAGAAGATGATTAAATGGTATGGATAACAGCATTTTTTACGGAAAACAGTAGCCCCAAGACAGGGCTCTCTCCAACTCTTACCAGTTATAGAGTTTCGGATAATGCGTTGATATTAAATGCTATTGGCATGATAGAAATAGGTAGTGGGTATTATAAATATAATTTCGCTGCTTACGACGAAGATGAAGAATATATATATGTCGCTGACGGTGGAGTGATACTATCGGGTGCAGAAAGATATAAATACGGTGGCTCAGCGGAAGCAGATATAAAAACAATAATGGACGATGTAAACGACATACTCGTTGATACCTCAACAACATTACCTACCACATTAACTACCATTGAAGGAAAGATAGACACTATTGATGGAATTGTAGATGATATATTAATAGACACGTCGACTACAATACCCGCATCAATTACCACAATAGACGGTGAAATTAGTATAATAGATGGTATAGTAGATGATATATTAGAAGATACCTCAACTACGATACCAGCAGCATTAACTATAATAGATAATGAAATAGCAGTAATAGATGGAGAAGTGGGAGTAATAGATGGAATTGTCGATAGTATATTGATAGACACAGAAACCACATTACCAGCCACACTTACCGGAATAGAAAATAAAATTGATTTAATAGATACTAATGTAGATACTTTATTAGTGGATGTTGCTGCGATTCCTACAGACCATTTAGAATTGGAAGCATTAATGGGTAAAAATTCTGTATATGAACATGTATTCGATGCAGACCATAATCACACTGGTTTCATACAATATTGTTACGATTCATTAGTAAACAAACAAGCACATGATAAGGCGACAGGGTTGTTATATCGGTTTAAATTCGATGTTGATTACACTGGTACTAATCCTACAGTCACGAAAAAGGAGTTGATGGCATGATGTCAATGTACAATCATAGAACAGTCGGACATGGGACAATGGGCGATTTCATGCCATTAGTAAGACAGATTTTTTACGATGTTGAGGCTGACGATTTAGAAACAATAACTATAGAAGAAGATATATTAAACATAAATATTGAACCAGAAGAAGAAATTATAATAACATTAGAAGAAACAGAATTAGTAGCAGATTTAATAGAAATAAAAGAAAAAGATATTGAAATAGAAGAAATAGACGAATTAAACATAAACGAGGAATAAAATGATAATAACTATATTTAAAGGAAATCATTCCAATATATCGTTCAGGTTCACTGATTCTGACGGTAATAACGAGGATGTTAGCACTTGGGGAATTACACTAAATGTTAATGCCACAAAAGAAGCAGCAGTTCCAAGCATAACATTGGATAGTACCAATACTCCACTTGAGATAGACATGACTGACGCGGCAACCGGTCTAATAGTGGCTAAGTTTGTACCAGCTGATACCAACGCCCTAACTGTTGGAGAATATATTTGGGATTTAAGAACAGTGGTTGGTGGCGAAGTAATTACCAGAATTGTAGATAAATTCTATATAAAAGGAGTGGTGAAAGTATAATGGAAATAACAGACGCTGTAAAGAGAAAATATACGGAATGTTTGAGAAGACAAAAAAGTTTGGGTTTAAGTGGAATTGAGGCTCAGATTCATTGTGCCAATTTATTACTTAAAGACGGTGGCAAAGAGAAAACGAGCCACAACCTACAATTAATGTGGGGGACAGATTTTGAAGCGAACGACGATATAAAATTAAGTAAACAGGTTCCCAAAACAGAAGCCAATGTTTCTGGTGAGGAATCTGGGCGTGTGACAAATATCTCGCTTTCAAAATTCGCTACAATAATTAAACTGGTAAAAAATAAGATACCTTTAAAAACAGAACATATGGCTCAGGGAAGTCTTAAACCATTATTACCAATGAAAAATTTCAATATATTACAAACAAAATTAGAAAAATTATTTACAGAAGAATCAAAAAATCTAACAGCGGAAGAATTAACTCAACGAGGAAGATATGCCACATTGATGAAAAAAGACTTCATGGATGGTGAAGTAAGTGAAAAGGAGATGGATATATTAGTAAAAGAAATGTACGATTATTTAGAAACGTTAGAAGATATATCATACGACGATAAGACCGAAATGCTTTTCGATTACCTCATTGACCCAATAGTAAAGGAACAAGTATGGGTGGATTCACAAGTTGAAGTTGGTAAAGTAAATTTAGGAATGAATAATATAATCAAAGCTCCTATAATCCTCGCGCGTGAAATGGTCCAAAAATATACCTTTAGAGACAATGATGGTTCTGAAAGAGAAGAGTTTCATTTCAAACCATACAAAGTGTTGGAAGACTCAATAAAAGGATTAGATATATTATATATGATACTTGAACATAAAGAAACATGGGAAATGAGTGACACGCTCGGATGTGTGAGACAATTAAAGGCAGACCCTAAAATACGCGGAATTCGCGGGATGGGTTATTTCGTGCGTAAAAATTTACCAGTAGCAATAGCCGATGCATTAGATAATGGAGAAACAATTTCCGTGTCCATAGGTTTCATGGCTGATTTAATGAAGGGTGGTACATTTAATGGTAAGGAATACGACTTTACTCAGACAAATATAATTTTAGATCATCTTGCGGTATGTTTAGAATCGAAACCTCGATGTCCAGACGATCTCTGTGGAGTAAACGTCAAGGAATTCCAAATTTTAGATAATGGAGATTATACCCTTTTAAATGAATCTAACTATTATTATAACATAAATAGTAATATTGACACTATAGAAGAAACGAGTAACAAAAATATTAAAGAGGAAAACTCTAAACAAAGTGATAGTATGGAAGATTCATTCCCAGATAAAACATCGGGCTTAACTGCTGGCGGAGAAGAGCCAGACTTTGAAGCTTTCTTATCTGGATTGCGCAAATTCATGGGGGGAGTAACTGACCCTGATGAAAAAGCTGTACTGCGTAGAAGAATCTTACGAACCATGAATCTTACCGATGACGAAACAGAAATAGTGGAATCAAAGGAAGACAAAAAAGGTGAACAAGAAATGGATGAGAAAGAATTCCAAGATGCTATCGCGGCAAAAGACAAGGATCTTGACGATCTCCGTAATACAATTTCAGAATTGAATGAAGAGAAAAGACAAGGCTTGATCGTAGGAATCAAAGGTTTAAGCGACGCTTACTCCGATGAGGAATTAGAAAAAAGCGATATTCCTAGTTTAAAAATCATCACAGATGCTGTTTCAAGATTTAAACCATCTGAGGCTAAAACCCCAGTCGTTCCAATCGCGCCAAAAAGCGAAGAACTTAAAAAAGAAATCGAAGACTCAGAAGAAGTGAAGAGAGAGAATCCATCCGAAATATTTTCCAAAATTAATGAAAAATTTAACTTATCGAGTGTTGAATAATGGCAACTTTAGAAAGATGTGTAATAGCATATAACGGCATTGCTGGACCTACTTGGTATCAAGCCGGCGACTCCTTAATCAAACCAAGTTACGTTGTATCAAGGGATGATGCGGATGAGGTAAAAATCGCTCCTGCTGACGAACCCGCTCCTTTAGGGGTAGCTGGATGTCCTACATGGCACGATTTAAACACCGTTTTTACCGCTGGCGATTCTGTACCAGTTTGGGAAAAAGGTAGTGGCGTTGAAATATTTGTATTACATGACGACGATACTGGTGCAACCACGTTAATTCGTGGACAATTATATCAAGTTGATGACGCAAATGCTGGATGTGTAATGCTTTGGGCTTATACAGATGCTGCAGTTGCAACTGATTCAATTTCTGGTGTAATTGGCATGTTAACCAAAGACGTTACGATCTCCGGTGATACGCCTACATTTATCCCTCTAAGAATATAAGGTGAAGAAAAGTGAAAGAACCTACAATTTATTTCTCTGATTCAGTCCCAAGTAAATGGGTGGACGCGGATTATGCCTTGAACCCAAGAGAAATCTTGAGCTTAGATAGGATAGTATATGGTGTGGTCCGACATAAAGCAGTGCTTCAAAAATGGCTTCCTACCGTAGCCGTTCCGAAAGGAATGTTACAACGTGAACTCTCAATAGCTCAAGAACTTAACGAGCCTATTTTTACCAGAGATTTCATGAAAGAAGATATTGACGAAGTTCGCAAATCAGCAATTACCTACACGTTAGCTGCAATGCACAAAGACTTCAGGATAAACATGATTGACATCGACGCTTCAAGAAATCAAAATTACTACAATCAGACAATTGAAGCATTGAATGTTAGAGAAGCTGCATTAACTCTTACTGACTATAAAGAAAGAGTTTTATACAGAGGTTATGATATCTTGGACAAAGCAAAAACCGCTGGTAACAAACAAGGTTTAATCGATACTAACGTAAAGGGCTTAATAAACCCTCCTACTGCGGCTGGAACAATTAATTCATTCGCTGCGGCTGGTGATAACGCTGGTATTGATAGTGCAGGTGATGGTCCTTTATCAATTGGTGCGGCTATGGCTTCACTAATAGCTGATGAGGCTTATGGACCTTATGTGTTCCAAATGACCCCTGATGTCTATGGACAATTAGCTCAGAACTTTAATTCAACGACCCACATTAGCGATATTGAAAGAATGCACGCAATGATCGATTTGGATGGTAATAAAATCCTTGAGGGATTAGATTCCACCAAATATTTGATCGCATTAGAAGCTGTCGCTGATAACGGTTCAATGTTGATGTTCCAGAGAAAGACTCCTGCAGGCGAACCTACCGCTGTTGTGTTAGAATCATACCCCGTTGCGCATTACCCAACTCAACATAGTTCTTTAGGCATTAAAGGAAAAATATTATGGATGGGATGTGCTGCGACAATGCGACCAGACTTTTTTACGCTGGAAACTGCTGTGGATTTAATAGCGTAATCAATAATAAATTTTTATTTTTTTTTTAATTTTATATCTTTTTATACCTTTTAATAAAATATAATATTTTAAGTGATAAAAATGGCAAATTACGCTGATCGATCAGACGCTGAGGCTACAGTAGGCATGCAATTTTCCGATAACACGCGTCCCACTATAGACCATGCGGATAACCTATTAGACCTTTGTACTGGTATAATTAATGGTATCATGAAAGTTACCGCAAACATTGTTGATTCTTATGGTTATTTGAAAGCCGTGGAATTACGATTGTTCTGGAAGTATATAAATAATATTTTGGCGTTATCAGAGCCGAATTTATATGAATACATGAAACCTGATCTCGAAGAAGACGATCTAAAACTAATTAGAATGACCTATGATAAATGGACGTCTTTAAGTTGGGATATAGGACAATAATATGGCATATAGGAGACGAATTAATAATCCACGACAAGAACCCAACGATATCTGTTGGATTTTTATTAGTGATAAAGGAGCGGGTTATTTTAATTGGTTAAAAGAAGAAGATAAGGACGAATACCTCGACATGTTGAACGATATAGGTGTTTTAATGAGAAAAGTACATTCGTGGATTTATGCTCGTAGGATGGATTATGGTGTGTTAAAATACATACCTTCAAAAACGGGTGCTTTACGTGAAAACTACGCGAGCTCTTTAGAGGCTAAAAACCAAATATTACCACGAGCAACACCACGTGGGTTGAAAGATTTGGTATTAAGGATAGGATATTACACGACTTTAAAATATGCTGAATATGTAAAAAAATTACCAACAAAGAGCCTATCTCATGGTCGTGGTGGTAAAAATCCTGATAAATTTGGTTATGTTGGTAAAAAAGAGAAAGTGGAATTAAAAGATAAACACGCAGAAGTTAATTTTGAAAAAAAATCGTCAGACGCTTTAAGAAAGATAGCACAATTAAACACGAGAAGAATGATGAATATATTAGCAAACACATGGGGTTGGACACCTCAAGAAGTAAGATGGTTATTTAAAACAAAAGATTTTGGATTTACAATGGGCTCAACGGCGGTGAAATATGGATAATGACAGACCCAACAACAATATTTGATAACGCATGGGATACCAATATATGTGACAAACCGGCGATTATTAATAACGATATTAGTAATAGGCATTTATATAATAGAGTAGTCGCATTCGAATTTACCACAGTACAACACGAATTAATGGGAATGTTATCCAGACAACATCTCAGTATTGATTCCTTTGAGGCATATGATATATGGATAATCTCTCATACATCAGAAGCAGATTTAATGAACATGATAACTGCATTTGAGAAGGTTTGTGCACAATACACACCTGTTGAAGGTGAGGAGAATATCATACAATGGGATGGTGGAGAAGCTATTCATTTTAATGGCGTTCGTTTTGAAGTACAAATGCGATTATTCTTGCGAAAAAGTGGAATGGTCGCATACACATAATTTTAATTTTTTTAATAAACATTTCTTTTAATATTGTATAAAAATATATAATTTAAAAAGGTAAAAAAATAAAATGTCAGAAAATTGGTATAACGAAATTGACCAAAGAATGTTCATGATACCCGAACGTGACGATGACGGCGACGCACAATATGGTGAATATTACGACCCCGAAGCCGATCATTCTGCTTGGGCTGCAGTATCTGCCACATTCCCCCATGCAATACCATTAAACATAATTAAAGATTCTTTCGATTACGCAATACCCAGAATAATACAAGAAAAATTATTTGCTATCGGAGGTGGAAAACATCCTACTGCAATAGCTAATACAAAACAAGAACCAGTAGATATAACTTTTGAAACGAGCATGCAATACTCAGTTTTTGCCGCATATGCTCTTGGTTCTGTTGCTTCAACTGGTACACAGGCTGAGGTTGTTGATATTACCTGTCTTGGAAAAGGCTCAATTACACAAGATAGTTATTTCCTAATAAATGGAATAGGAGTTGCTGGAGAAGAACATTGGGCAGTATGGATGGATGTTAGTGGTGCTGGAGTAAAACCAGTGATAGCTGGAATAAACGCTGCTAATGTATTACAACTCGATTTTAGTGACGGACCTGTTGCAGATACGCCTACGGCTACCGGTGACGCTCTGGTTACTCTTTTAGATGCTGCTGACGCTTACTTCGGTACACCAGTCAACACAGCTGGAGTTGTTAGAGTTACTGGAGCAAGTGCTGGAGCAGTTAGAGACGCGCGTGATAGTGGCGCTGTACCGAGTGGTATTACGTTCTCAGTTGTTACACAAGGAGCAAATACCCACACAGTATCAGAAGAAGTAATAGGAGTATTACCATCGTTCACATTACATATCGAACAGCAAAATAGAAACGATCCAGGAGTAGCAGGCGCGGGAGAGGATATAGTGATCGATTTATTTGGATGTGTTGTAGATTCTTACGAACTATCTGTTGATTACGAAAGCGGTATTGTAAAGGAAGCATTAACAATTAAATGTCCACATTATTCAACTGGAGTAGTTTTAACCAATCCACCGCCTTATGCTGAGACAGTAGAACCTCATACATGGGCTAATATAATTGAGACGGATAATAATTGCCTGTTACAAGAAGGAGCAACATCCACTGTAAACGGTTCAAACGATAAAACACCAACATCAGTAAATTCTATAAAATTAACAATTGCCAATAATGTTTCATTCAAACAAGATATAGGATATAGATATGGTAGATATCATTTGTCAGCAAAGAGAGATGTTTCATTAAATATAGTTGGTTTTTCAGAAAACAGAGACACGCTCGATTATCATTTAGATACATGGGATAATGCTAACCAACGGTATAGCACGGCAAGCGGAAGATTGAATTCCACATTAAAATTACAACGCGACGCAACTTACGATTTTATTAATATCCATATATATAATTGGTTACTTGAAGAACACAATCATAGTATAGTTTCCATAGATGATGGAATAAAAGGAGTCGATATAACATTGACAGGCGCAACACCAGATTCAAACAGACGGCTCATAGACTCGTTCACAATCGTAGATTATTTAGCTGATACATGTTATCAAAAATCATTCTCATAAGGTGATTACATGAATGTAAAAGGTATAGAATATGAAGTCAAATCCAGTGTAAGAATTGGTACTTTGGAAAAATATCAAGACGACCCTTCCATAAAAAACCAAATTTTACTCATACAGGATATTCTCAGTCCTTCCCCATCTATAGAAGAAGTAAGAGAGATGGATACGGAAGATTTTGGGAACGTCATGGTGGAATTTGGTAGAGTATCACAAAACAAAAACGCTGAGTACAAAAAAAAACTTTCAATTTAGTGCGCGGAATTGTGGACAGAGGGTTGAATATTGAAGTGTCTAAAGCCATTTTAATGTCTCATTACCATCAACCAATGTCAGAAATTGAAAGAATGTCGCTCGATGATGTCATGTTTTTTATGTCGTTAAAAAGTGCTGAAGATCAATTCGAACAACAGGAAATGAAAAAAGCGAATAATAAATCAAATATAAAAATACCCAAATTTTAAGATAATGTCAAATCCATCAGAGAGTTTCGGAGGTTATAGATTAGGTAAACCATCTGGAAAAGGAAATACACGAAAATGGTATTCAAAAGGCAGAAAGGGTGCTGCTGACACAAAACGGGTAATAAAGGCAATTGGTCCGTTAGTGAAGGGATTGATTGAACAGGATGCTAAAACCAAAAGATTAAATAAAAGATTAGAAGCTCTGAATAAGATAGCTACAAAATTAGCTACCACTTTCATGAGTATTGAACGCAGTTCAAAGGGTGTAATAAAAACATCCGACCAAATGTCTAATCAGTTTAAAAAACAATCTTCAATAAAAAAGAGTCATGGTTTAGATTTATCACCAATACCATTACCAAAAACAGCACCAGACATACCATCAAGTGTAACAAGAATAATGGATGAAATGGTTGCCATGCAGACACGGTATGCAAAAGAACCTTTAAATATATTAGCACCTTCAACCCCATCATCTATTGCTACTCCTTTCGAATATCCAGATTTACCACCTCCTACTATTGATACCCCCGAAGTAGATGATATGGGACCTGAATTACCATCTACTTTATCTAATCTAACAGGTGGTATGCCAGAGGGTATGATAGGTGTTTTACAAGAAATAATGCAAGGTGGTATGGGTGCTGCTGTGTCATTTGGTGGAGGAGGACCTGATGGAGGACCTGATGAACCTGTTGGTTCAACATATCCCACATTAGCAGAAATCATGGCGGGACCGACATCTCCTGTAGGGATTGGCGGACCACTTGGTTTAGCTCCAGAAGATGATAATATGGGTCAAGCACATAGTGCTTTTTCTTCTTTTGGTGATAGAGTGAAAGAATTATTTGGTAAAAACAGTTCTGTCGGTAAAGGCATGAAGGATATGGGAAAGGGCGCTGGTATGGCTTTTGGTATGTTCGGGATGCTACTCGATAAATTAGGTGTCATGGAACCAATATTAGACATTATCGGAATAATCTTTGAGGTAATAGGCGGGGCGTTGATGCAGGCTTTATTACCAGCTTTACAAGTATTATTTGACGTCATATCTTCACCAGAATTTTTAGAGGTGTTAATGCAGATAGGAGAGGTTTTAGGTGCTATATTAGTTCCTATAATCATGATATTTGCAAGCCTATTAGAAGCTGTTGCACCATTATTATTAATAGTCGCAAAAGTATTCGCGGCTGTATTAGTACCTATAGTTGAGGCGTTCGCACCAGTATTTGAATCGTTAGGTCCGTTGTTTAAAGAGATAGTGGCGTTTATAAAACCTTTAATACCAGTAATAAAAATAGTCGCTTGGGTCATAGGAAAGGTTCTTGCTTTTGCTTTTATAATAATAGCGAATATTATAATAATGATAGTGAATATTATATTAATGATAATAAATGCGGTCGCTTGGCTCTTTGGCATGGCACCAATTTCCCTTTTTACTCCATTAGCATTACCAGCATTAGCAGAAGGTGGTATAGTTACGAGACCAACGGTTGCCATGATTGGAGAAGCTGGTCCAGAAGCAGTTGTCCCATTAGACAAAGCTGGTGGTGGGATGGGTGATAATGAATTTTACTTTATAGAGATGAACGATAAATTAGGCTCATTAGTTCATATACAAAATAAACAAACACGAAGATTACAGAAAAGGAGATTAGGATAATGGCAGATCATGTAGAATCAGATGCTTGGTTACATATTATTAATGGTGCTGATACCATAAGATTATATTGTGAGAAAGTTAAATGGAAATTAATGAAAAAAGGTCGTATAAAACATTTCGACGGTGGAATTAATTTAGGCATACCAGTTTTTAAACAATATGTTGTTTTGATAGCAGAAAAATTATGGGTCGATTCCAATACAAAAATTGACAATTATTTAAATTACCTCAACACGTGGCTTGATAGTGGTAGTGTGACGATAAAATTACAAAGAAAGGTGGCGGGGACTTTCCAAAAACTTGATGGAGTTAATACCTCGTTTCCCATGATGCTTAAGAATAGTTTAGGTGAAATAGAAAAAATAACCTTTGCTGATGGAGAATTCTATACTATTTCTAAATTAATATTCGAACAAACGGGTGTGGCAAGCTAAACATGCCGATTTATAATTATGATAAGGAGAATGATGTTCAAAACGATAAATATCCTTTAAACACTCATTTAGTATTTGAGGTTTCAAGTTCGTTAATATATTTTGTGGACGCTTCAGATCCTACTATATTGCTTAAAACTACCGATGAAGGTGTAACTGTAACAGTTGTTGACGTTATTGCGGGTGTTGGCACGTCTCGAACTAAGAATATTGCAAGAGCTTGGCACGATAGGGATAATAATTTAATTTATTTTGTTGATTGTGATTATGATAATGGAACATCTTATATTTGGTCATTAAACACTTCTACTGAAGCAGTAGTAGAGATAGCAAGTCTTCCAGCAGATATTTTTGATATATGGATTTATGATGATAATTTATATTACGATTACTTTGCATCTTCTTACGATATTACTTCTACATATATAGAACCTGAAGGAGATGGTTCTACAGTAGACTGGAATACATCAACAGGGTCAACTCATTATACTTTGATAGATGAAGGAGCAACACCAGCAACAGGGGATTATATTGAAACTGATGTTGCAGATGAGGAAGAGATAATAGAGTTTTATCCAAACTCGTTTGACATTACTGGATATGATTATTATATTAATGAAGGTGCTGCAAGTCAAATATACGAAATAGAAGCCAAAATATATGCCGCTGGTGGTAAGGTTACCATCGACGGTAATTTAACTGGGATGACTGAACAAGAGATTGAAATAAATAAAACCAGTTCTGCTCATGAGTGGTATTCTGCAGTTTTTTCTGGTCTGGACTTACAAGATACTGACATGGATAGTCTTGAATTAACCATAAACAATATATATTATGGTGGAAGTCATTTAAACGAACAATTGAATTCATGGGCTAAAGCCAGTGATTTCGATGACCCTTACGGTGGAATTAGATGTATAATATGGGATGGAACATATTATCACGTCGTGGGTGGGTGGTACGATGATATGAGATGTGTTAAATACAATTCATCGTGGTCAAAACAATCAACCACTTCTAATTTACACCTCAAGAATCAAGGAGGGAGTTGGTATGGAGGTTGTTGGGATGGTACTTATTTCTATGTGACTGATGGAAGTTATACAATATATCAATATAATACTTCTTGGGTGGAACAAAATACATTTAGTGCTGGTTCATATCCAGCTTGTGCTGCAGGTATAGCTTTTGATGGTACTGATTTTTTTATAGGTGGATGTGATCAAAAAGTTAGAAGATATAATTCGTCTTTTATAGTCCAAGAAGTCATCAATACTTCTGGAGATGTTGATAATAACATATACCATATTAGTTATGATACTGTTCACGATGTATTTTGGTTATCAACAAATAACTATGAATACATGTATGATAGTTCATGGAATCTTTTAGGTAGTTGGGATATATCCAGTTACCATGATGGAGTATGTGTAGTGTCAGATACTTATTGGTATAATTGGTCAGCTTATAATATCAAACAACGAATAATGCCTTTTGCTGAGATTGCTACTTTAAGAGTAGAAGTAAAACATTATGGTAATACACAAACAGATTTAGTAATTAAAGAACACGGTGAAACCCCAGAGAGTGAAGACATGGGTAATATTACTGGTAGGAATTGGCGTTCTTCACAAATTGTTAATCACGACGACCAGTTCTGGTTTTTATGGAGATGGTCTGATGATGACGTGGAATTATGGAAATACGACATATCTACTACTACCTTTACTAATATGGAGGATTGTGGAGCTACAACAGAAATACCACCAGATCAACAAGGCGGTATTGCTTACGATGAGGACGATAGATTTTCATTCGTGTTGGGAACTGGTACAAAAGAAGTATCCACTATATTAGCAAAAGATGATTCTCTAATAGGTGGTGGAGATTATATAACATATTCAGCAATAGAAGTAGATTCAAAAGGTATTAGAACCGAAAAAGATTATTATATTTGGTTTGACCAGAATGGTGATGGGACTACTGAAGATCCAGCACCAGCAGATAAAACAGCAATATGGGTCGATATAAGTTCAGCTACTACAGACCAAAACGTTTCCGATGCTATAGAATCAGCAGTAGATGCAGTAACATTAATTGGATGTGATAATGCTGGTGGTCTTACATGTACACTAACAAATCATTATAATGGAAATGTTACTGATATAGCAGACGTTGATACTACCATGACATGTACCAAAGTAACAGATGGAGTAGATAACACTTATTATTATCACACTTACGATATTACTGGCGATACTCTCACTAAAGGTGGAGAATATAACGCCGCATTAATGTTAAACAGAAATACTGACGCGTCAAACGATGTACCGTTTAATTTAGAAAAAGGTTTTCATTTAACTGGTAGATATGTTTATCAGATTGATTCTGGTGGTAGAAATTTATGGAAAATATCAGATCTTAGTAACAGTGTAGCCGATGGAACAATTGTAGCCATTACTGATAGTTATTTATTTATTAAACGAACATCCAACGATATAGAGTTATGGAAGTTTCAAGATTTCGCCGCATTTTTACTCGAAGTTGAAATGTTTCATGCCGAACGTGATTATGCTACTGCTACCATCATGTATAGGAGTGATAAGTATTATTTAGAAGAAGGCATGTTCATTCAGATTATAGGCGAAACAACAAATAGTATTGATGGTACAGTTACTGATGTGCAATTTGAAGGTTATGTACTCAAACCTGAAGACCTAAATGACGAAGCGGTAAACTTTAAAGTAGCCGATTTAGTTAATCCAGCACTTTATGACTTATTAAAATCATATTCTGGTGAGCTCACTGGTGATTCTGATGATTACCTTGACTTGATTATTCCAACGTTTAATTACATATCAAAAGGGGTGTTTGATGCTGGTCAGACTTTAGAAACAATATCATATTCATCAAATAAGGCGAATTTGGTATTAATGAATCAATTGGCTGTTGGTGATGAGTTTACGTGGAGAATTAGACCAACAGGTGAATTGGATTACACTGATGGAACAAATGATTCGGGTGTAAATTATGACCAAGATACGCCGGTATGGAATGTGGAGGTTTCAGACAAAATTATTGTCCCAAACAGTATTACTGTAAAAGGTGCTTATGTTGGTGGTATTCAAATCATTTCAACATCTGCTTATGGACAAGATTTAGCAAGCCAGCAAATTAATGGTATTATAGAGGAAGAGATTGTGGTATCTTGGCTTACCACTGAGGCTTTGGCTAATATTTATGCTGATGCAATACTCGGAAGATTAGGAATCACTTTCCGAGAAATAGTGTTTTCAGTAAGAGACGAAACAAACGGGATGATTCCACCTGGCGAGGAGATTACCTTTGCTTATACGCATAAAAATATTACTTCAGATCAATATAAAATAAACCAAGTAATATACGATCATAAAAATCTGGCAGCAGAATATACTATAAGTTCAATTGTTAGATGGGATATTGAAGAATTACAAGACATTCAAACAGATGAATTATCAGAACAGGTATCTCAGGTAGCTGAAACCACTACTATAAATACACCAGTTGGCACAATATTAATCTGGTCCACTGATACTGCTCCAGAGGGATGGTTATTATGTGATGGTTCGGCAATTAATAGAGATGATTATGCAGATTTATTTGCAGTGATTGGTGAAACATTTGGAGACGGAAATAATTCCACGACGTTTGAAATACCAGATTTTGA
>JAAEQR010000300.1 GCA_024231215.1 PVC group bacterium
AACGCAACTTCGCGTGCATCTTCCGCTGAATATTCTATCTAAACTTATCTTCGAGTTCATACGTTGGTTAATCGTAAAGTGGTTAATGGCTGCTGGCCCGGACATACGTATCTTCCCGAAAAAATCGATAATTTTTAAACACGCTATAAACACGCATTATTTTATATTGAGAAAAATGTTCATTGCTAACCATTTTCCACCTGCTCCTCACTTCGGGACTATTAGAAAAAATACGGTAGTTCCAACGCAATGAATAAAAATATGCATTATATAAATTTGCTTTTTTGTTTTGTTCGCTAATAGATAGTCTTTATTCAATAAAACTGATCACTACATCATATATGGACTTTCAACAATTACCTATGTACGTACGTATGGATACACATGAACTAACAACTCATTTCAAATTAACAAGTTTATTCAATTTATTGAGGGTTTCGGCATATTCTTCCAGAACTGAGGCAAGTTTTTGAGCATCTTCCACGAACATACACATTCCTTTCTGGGTTGGACGTAAGCGAATAAGTC
>JAAEQR010000301.1 GCA_024231215.1 PVC group bacterium
CATAGCCAATAACGCTTTCCCTTTAAATAATATTGCTCGCGATGCATTTCTACCATTAGGGTATTTTTCAAGATAATTATTTAAATATTTGAGTCCTTCTTTATATTGTGCATGACAAATATAGTTTCTGCCTTTACCGAAAGAACCCTTAGTTTTATTTTGCAGATGTGGTGGACCTGCAAAAAAATTAAAATACCCAAATGATAAAAATACGCCAACTAAAGGGTGTTAAAAAGTCCAATCTATATTTTTATATTTCAGATCTCCTTAATCCGGTATTGAGCAAAATTGTCGTCTAAACTTATTCCATTCTCTTTTTATCTGCTTCGCCTTCCCAAAAATATCAAATAGCCCTTTCAAAATCCGATAAAAAGAAAGTTCAGTATTTTTGTCAGTCACATTCCTTCCGGATATTCTCATACTTTGTCTAATAATTTCTGATTAACACTCTTATGAAATCCAGACTGCGATTTCTTATTTCAAAGATGGGACGGAGACTTCACATCCTCAGTTATCGCAGCTTTACGAACATTCCGTCCGCTTATTCAAAAGCCTGCCGCCAGAGGCAATTCACATTGTATCCACCTCTTTTTCCGCTTTCGTTTTCTCCTTGTTCCGATAATTTCTAACAATAATGTCGCTATTGCGGTAATCGTGCATCTGGACAGCAATGCATGCTGACTGCGTACGCGGGTCACATCCTGACCTTCGCGTTTTTTAATCAGATTAAACAGCCTTTCTCCGTTTTTGCGCAGCACTATCGCCTTGGCCGCCTC
>JAAEQR010000302.1 GCA_024231215.1 PVC group bacterium
AGGCCAACACGCAGATTATATCTATAAACAATTACAAGAGTTTAAATTAGGTATGACATCTGGAGGCAAAGAAGGTCGTATGGATCCAGTAATGAGTGGTATGGCTATGCCGCTTAGCGATCAAGACATGAAAGACCTAGCTGCTTACTTCTCTTCTTTAAATATGTCTGCAGGTACAACACCTAAAGATGTAGTGGAAGTGGGTCAACAGCTTTATAAAGCCGGCGATGCTGAGCGCGGTATTCCAGCATGTGCTGCTTGTCACGGTCCACGTGGTAACGGTACATCACTAGCAAAATTTCCGAAAGTTTCGTTCCAACATCCAGAGTACATCAAGTCACAACTTGAAAAGTTCCGTGATGGTACGCGTAATAACGACTTAAACGGTATGATGCAAGATATCGCTAAAAAGCTAACAGATAAAGACATCGAAGTACTTTCAAAATACTTAGGTGGCTTACACTAAAGTCTGATTGCGGATAGAAATACTCCGTATTACTATGTGATTAGTGTGAAAAAAGCAGCGCAAGCTGCTTTTTTTGTATTTAACACATGTCGAAATCTCCTACTCTCGTGTGAGACATTGTCCATAGTGAGCTGTAAGCTAAATCCTATTTTTATTTCTATTTTTAGCATAACTCTTTGTTATTAAATGGATTGCACTTGTTGCAATATCTTATCTGTAAGAAAAATTATATAAATTAGTTGTAACAAAATTATTAATGAGTAAATTAACCACTGTCGCTGAGACATCAAAAACAACATGGACAATGTAATAAGGAAAGTGATTGCGGCAAGTCTTTAGGGGTTGATACTGGTTAGGTGTCCTAAAGGAAATAACAAAAAAGCGTCAGGATTGACCGAGAATAATAAAAGCTCATGGAAGTTTAATAATAAAAACAAAATGGAATGCTACACGGAAGGTTAAAAAAATAACAAAATGGATAAACAATAATAATAAAAATAATAAAGACTAAAAAGTCGAAGGGAGAAGTGTCCAGATAATTGGCGCTCAGATTAGTAGGCGGTAGAGATGTTTTCTCTACCGCCTTTTTATTTGTCCTGTTACAAT
>JAAEQR010000303.1 GCA_024231215.1 PVC group bacterium
AACTGTTTCTTGCCAAATGAAGCCTAAATTACGATATTTCCAATCAAATTTTTTTAGTCCTCTTAAAATATCCATTCTAAGGTTTTTGTATCACCACCTACCTACCATGCAGTTCTTAATATTTATACCCATATGACTCAAAATATGCAGCTATCTCTTCACACGCGAGCTCACATTTGATTAACTAACGTCTCCGCAAGCCGTACACAGGAAATTAGCTAGAACTCGAAAAAAAGTGACCTAGATAGCTCAAATATTATTTGGTCTAATGGTCTTACGATCTACATGTCTCCACCAAATTATATCAATATTGATTAAGTGATTAAAAAATACAGCTCGAAATACGATACTATCTCTTCACGTGCGAGCTCACAATTTAATTGACTAATGTCTCCGCAACCGGTACATGACCGACTGCGCAGCCTTTAGACTCCAAATTGGCTAAAACTCGAAAAGGAGATGACCCAAATTGCTCATATTTCATTTTTGATCTAATAATCTTATGATCTACATGAAATATGCTGGTTACGAATATATGAATAAACGGGTGTAACGTTTAAAGAAATAAAACTTCTTCCTTCGAGAAATGGCTCACGTTATAGATTCATCATT
>JAAEQR010000304.1 GCA_024231215.1 PVC group bacterium
CGAAATTTATATGGATCTTTATGCAGTTTAGGTACAGCAAAAAGAAGGGGCAAAGCTTTATCTTTTTCATCAAACTTGAGGCCAAAAAAATTAGTAACACGTTTATGCTTCAAAATAATGTCAGCCTCAGTATTGGTGGTACATACTGCATAAACCTGATTACCCCGCAAATGTATATTAGTACCTTCATAATCAATTCCAAGTTCATGGCCCATAACTTGAAAGTAATACTTTTTACAAATAAAAACAAAATTTCCTGCAGCTTTATCCGCTGGGGTAATAATATACTGTTGTTGTAAATGTTCCAGATTATGCAAGGCAGAATTTAGACCATTAGCATATGTGTGCAAAGCTCATTCAACTATCAATGTCCTAATATGGGATTGTAAAATCCTTTCAATTTCACGATACCATGGCATGAATCTATGCACTGGTATCCTGCTTCTATTAGCCATGCTATTAACAAGAGCAGTAATACTTTGACAAATCTTGCTTTTCAGCACTGCGGGTGCACAAGTTTTTGGTAGTCTATATTTAGTACCCTTACACAGGATATCTCTCAGAAGCTTATCTTCAATGATATTAAGATCACCAGTTATGACATGTCCAGCTGGTTGATAAATGAATGCTGAATTTTCACAGTTGCAAGTACTATGTAAAATTCTTTTTAATTGAACCAAAGAATCTATAGCTCTAAGTTCTTTGGTATAATTGAAAACTTTTCTGCTAAAAGGCATATCATACTGAAAAACAATTTGCAACTTCCGTTGATCCTTGCGTAGCATTGGATTAAGCTTTTTAACTGAAGTAGCCATGAATAATGATTTCAAATTCAAACGATCCATTGCTGGGCAAAGGAAAGGAACAAATATTCTATCCACTTTAACCACGTTTTTCTTTTCAGGCTGTTTAAAATATCCAGCCAAAAAGGCAATTATAGTCAGTTTTAACACAGGATCACAGTTCTGATAACCTGCACAGTACTTCTGACATAATGCCAAACTTTTATGGCTTTGTTGTTTTAAGAAGCTATACATCTTATTATTCCTTCCATA
>JAAEQR010000305.1 GCA_024231215.1 PVC group bacterium
AATGAAACCAGCAAATGTAACATAGGTATTTTCGAGTACAAAAGTAATCAATTCACAAATTTCCTGTTTATTTAGTGACTTGAACTCCGAGTGAGGGTAATCTGCATAATAGTAGTTAGGATATCCCAACACTAGAAATTCCTTACCAGAATTTTTAAACAATAAGCTAACAAGATAAAATAGACTTTCCTTAATTACAGTATGTGGCAAGCTCATATATGATGTGCTAAAATCAGCAGTTATCATTGATGACACATTACCAATATTTTTGAGTACATTAACGGCAGAAAGACTGTTCTTAATAGACCACTTCAACACACGCCCAGAATTATGAGAAATAGCACTGCAATAGTTTTCAAAGTGGCATTTGCAAAAACTTAAAATTTTGGCAATCTTAAGGGAAAGAGATTTAGTGCTAGAATGTTTTGCCCCAGCAATGAAACGGAACTTAATTGGGTTTTTGTGCATTTTTGGAATAGCAAAAAGCATTGGTAATACCATGTCCTGATCTGCAATTGACAGGGATAATTTTCTAGCAATGAATTTATGTCTGCCAAGAATATTGTGCAGAGATTCTGAAGACGTTTTGTAAGTGGCATTACCTTCAGCCTCAAGCTTTCCATTAGTGATAGAAATACCAAGTTCTGTAGAAAGTACAAGAAAATAGTATTTCTTACACACAAACACGAAGTTGCCAGCAGCTTTATCTGCACAAGCTGTTACGTACAGTTTAGTAAGATTAGCTAATTCACATTTTGATTGCAAGGTCCAAGGCACAACAGGTAAATTACAGTGCATTACCCTACACTGTCTAACCCTTTTCTCAGCGATGTGACAAGCTTTCTCTCTATACTTTAGAAAGGCAGACAGTGGAACTTTGGTCTTTTTGTGAAGAGCAGT
>JAAEQR010000306.1 GCA_024231215.1 PVC group bacterium
TATAGCACTGTGTTCGTGCAATATTACGTCATTTTTGCCCGCTTTCTGTTTATCTGTATAATTTAACGAAAGGTTTTCGCAATCGTTGAATTCGTAAAAATTCCCGTTGTTTAGAATACTTTGAATCTCCCCCGAGGCGTCACGAATTACGGCCAAGTCTATATTTTCATATAGTTCTATCTTATAAATACCGCTCTGTTCTCCGCAATTCATGATGTACAGTAATTTATAATTCGCTGTAAGTTAAGATTAGTTACATTAACCTGAACACCATAAAGCATTTTAGGCCAAAGATTATATTTATCGGTCACGGTCATTGTAGGTTTTACACCTCTGGTTCTTTGCACAGGGTTGCCCGATCGGAAATATTGACCAAGTACCCGAATCGCGACAACCTTCATAGGCTCGACACATTGTTCGTGCTGTGTCAATCTATTTGAATTATTTTCAGTTATAACTTCACCTAATAAATCTAATTTTGTGAGTACGTAAACAGTTAATCGTGGCGAATCCGTTGCGCTTGAATCTTCATTTATCACTGTGCTAGTGACAAGCGGTTGGTCATCTATAACAAATAATGGATATGCGTCCTCTGGAATGTTTCGTGCTGCGTCATCGGCTCTAACCTCAGATGAAAAGATAAATGTCCCGCCTGGGTAAAGTGTGTTAAAAAGTGTTTCAAGATCAGTAATATAACTCACTTTTTATGTTTTTTCTCAATAATTTCATTAAATCGCTGTTCAAAGATATTCTTTTCTATGTTTCTGCACAACAATAATGTCAAATAAGTATCATCTTTAGTTAAAGCTTCGGTTTCATTACAGTTAAAGGTACTGCAAATTAGGCTTATTTCGTCAATTGCGGCATATTTCGAGAGTCTATCAATACCAGCTTGCGACTTCTCAGCGGCGTACTTATCAATATTGCCTTTTCTCGAATTCTCGATAACCAAGGCTCTTTTATTGCGCTTCTCTTCCATTTGTAGAAAAAAAAAGCCCCTATTGATAGAACTTTGAAAGCGTTGTAATCTTGCAAGTCTTTAGCTATTTCATTTATCGAATCATAATCGAAGCCAGTATCAAAAAACTGCGCCTCTTTTCTGTTCAGGATTGCGGCGCACATAAAAACATATAGATCAATGTAGTTAGGCTTAGTGTTCATGAATTGTTCTAATACAATCCTGTAACCTATTGCTGCTAGTGGTACTTTCCTGAGATCATAAATAAGTCGATTAAACTTGAATATTAAATGCGGCTTAGTGGCTTCGATATAATCAACTTTGTTAATTCCTTTGTCCCTACCGCCGACAAATTTAAAGTCACCCAACATAGTGTTTAACCTACCTACATTCTTTAATTCAAAATGAAGTGCTTTCGAATAGCTTACTCCTGTAGTAATTGAAATGTATCTCAATATGTCTACTGCACCAGACTCAGCAATAAAAGGGACTAGGGCCTTATACTGTCCGATTGTCAATTCGTTAAACGCAGGTATTGAAGCCTTTTTGTTGTTGATTGTTATTTCTATCATTTGTTTTTATGTTTTAGTTTGCTTTGTTAAGGTTAAAAGTTACTATACATGTATGTTAGGCGCAATTAGCCTCGTAAAAATAACCCTTCGCCTCTTATTGCTTGGTAAATCAAGTGAGTAATTGCATATACAGTACCATAAATTAAATAATCTTTGGTTATTTTTCCGCTCGCACTCATAATAATAAGCACTAAATTTACAATTGCATAAATCCCTAAAATTAAGCTAAGTATTTTTCGTTTTATTAAGTTTAGTTCCATATCCGTAAAATTTCATACCATATCTAACCCACTACCTATAATTCCGATGATAATAATTAATCCCGTATAAAATCGCGTCCATTAAATGATCGTCTTTATCAACTGGTTTATTTGTCGGCTCTTTAGTGTCTGGATTAACTGCCCATTTATAGTTATTCTGCTCATAAGCTATATTTTTTGAATCTTCATGATAAAAAACTTTATAGCCTTTAACTATATTGATTTGCTTAAACTTATTACCCGCCTTTCCTCCTTTTTTTGTTTTAAAGGAGTTTAATCCGGCGCCCTGCATATCTGCAATTTCCGACGGCTCGGAGTTGTCGCAAACTATCTCGTCAACCCCTGGGCTGCATTCTTTAATGACTTTTATTAAATCCCTATTAATTGTATGTGTTTGGTAATATCTCTCATAAATATAGACCTCAAGTCTATCACCATCTATAAATAGTTCGCATAATGTAGTAGGGTCATTAACAAAACCAAAATCAACCGCGAACAATCTAAAGTAATTTCTATCCGGCAGAGTTTTAAACATCTGCCAATCTTTATAAATCTGACCTTTAATCCCAGAGGAAACAAGCCCTGCAATATCTGAGGCATAATGTTCTGGGTTTGATAATCTGTACCCTTCAAAACGCTTTATAGCATCATCGTTTAAATTAGCTAAATTGTCTTTATACGTACTTATTATAGCCAAGTGACCATCAATTCCAAGGGGTTCAAAATTATAATAGCTCTCAAATTCGCTATTCGGCGTTATCTTAAAATGGTTTTTTATGAGCCAGTGATCCTTGTTTGGAGGGTTCCATATTCTAAATATTTGAATCTTAGCCTTACTGGTTCTTAACGAGTCGGCGAGTTTGTTAAAGTCATCCTCGCCGATCTCTTCGCACTCTTCAATGGCTATATCCGTTGCCCCTGCGATAGATTTTAATTTTGCCGTCTGGCTCCCTTGAGACTTTCTAAACCCTTTCGATTTAATCGTATTGCTAGTAGGTAAATAGATCACCTCCATTCGTGAATCGTTAAACTCGAAATCCTCTTCGTTTACTGCTGAGTTCTCGTTAACTCTATCTTTAAAGTCTTGCCAAAGTGAGCCTCTAATGTCGCCCTGAATAAATCGCATAAAGTAACCCCTAAAATAATTAGGTTGGGTTATTCTAAATAAAAAATAATCGGTTACAAAGTGAGAGCCGCCACGTCCGCGCCCCCCTGCTATATCAAAGATATTCGCCTTTGAATTAAAGACGGGCTTATATATTTTATTGAATTTAAAAGAGGCTTTAGTCATATGAAATTGATTTTGTTTTAAAAACACACGCTTACTGATCGCTGGAAGTTTATTCGAATTATGCCAGCCCGACCAACTCTGGTAAACGTGTATTAAATCCCCGTCTTTCCGAGGTGTTACGAGAGATCAAAAACTCATATTTTTATCAACCATAGCCAGAGCCCGAGCCCGAGTCAGAGCCATCGTCATAGCTATAGCCATAGCCATAGCCATAGCCAGAGCCAGAGCCAGCGCCATCGTTATAGCCAGAGCCATCACCATAGCCATAGCCATAACCATAGCCAGAGCCAGAGCCTGAGCCAGAGCCATAGCCATAGCCATCGTAATGGTCAGATATTTGTATCTGATTAACTTTGAGCATTTGGCGTAAGTTTTAATATTTCATTAAAAAAATCAATATTCTTAATCTCTGTCATTGAATATTTTTCCACAATAACTTTTCGAGTAACAGTCCCCGAAACTATTGAATCCTCAGAAATCCCACTTTCAGCAACTCCTTCGTACCAACTTAGTGATTTATCTTTCGGCTTATGGTAATGTAGTCGCCTCACGTTTACAAGCACCACGCCCGTCTCATCTGCTAGCTCTACAATTCCGGCATTTACTCCTTCGTTTGAGCTACGAACAATTACAGGCTTTCCTATCATTGTAGTAGCGATAGTTTTTTCTCCGGTAAATACAATCTGCTCGCGTTTAATAGAGTCTTCTCTAATGTATTTAACACCGTTTAACTCTAATTCGTTGACCTTTTGATCCATAATTTTAATATTTTATTTCTCTACAAATGTAGTGTAAACTTATTAAAAAAGCAAATTTATTTTAATGATGTGGAATAATAAGCTTGATTTTTAATCATTGGCATGCTTAGGCGTGCCGCTCTGGGAACTTTTTTATTATATTTATCCTTCCACAAGGAATTTATAATCATGCACCCATTAGCAAATGGTATAACATGGTGCTGCCTGCCTGAAAACTCCGCGCACTTATCTGCAAGCCGTTTCGCTTTTTTAATACTATCTAACTGATACCATTTAGGCGCCTCGTATTTAAGTGGCACCCCGACTTTTTTCATTAAATCATTCATCTGAATAGTCTTCAAATATTACTTTGTGCTCGGTAATCATATTGCCTGTGTGCTTGTGATTAATAGAAGAGCTGTCTTTTTCGCCCAATTGCTTAAGTCTCCATATACTAGGTGAAGGAACATACTCCCCCTTCATTGCCCCCCTGTTTACTCTAGAGGTAATTGCGTCACATATAGACTCTTTCAATTCTGCTAAGTTCTCGTTCTTGCTGCATCTATGGCAAAAAGTTGACTTACCCATATTGAATTTTAAATACACATCTTGAAGGGCTAGAGCTTCGTTAGCGTCGTCCATGGCATACTCTATCATCTCATGAAACATGTTTTCCATTTCCTCGTCGCTCATCGCCTGAGCCGCCTTATTTCCTTTCTTAAATTGCGTTGCCTCTTTACTCATTACACAACCTCCAATGTTTTACCCGTTGGTCTATCCGGTTTTAATTCTACCGGATACACATGTGTTTTACTTGTATCGAAATCCGTTTCGTTAAAAAACGATGGTGTATTTAAAAATCTCTGTTCGCCGTCTAAGAATTCGATAAGTATGAACCAGCCGAATTTGTTACGGTACTGGTTCATACTAGAATCAAGATCAAAAACCACGAATGAAAAAAGATAATCAATATAATTGCGTCGATTAATTTTTTTAACTGTTTGTTCTAAATTCGGCTTATTCGAATTATCAATCAAAATACTATCTCCTACTATGTTTGTAATACTTGTCGCTGACACCTGTGTAAACGTAGTAGTGGCAGCATTATACAAAGTGAATGTTTTTATTCCTGATTGTTTGAACATGCTCAAAGATACGAATACTATATTATAAATCAAAAAAGGTACTATAAATATAGCGGCGAGGCATAAGATAAAGGGAAGGGCCAAGAAGTTATCATTCATATTTCAATGAGTGCGGAAGTATCTTAAATTCAACCCCAATTAATAAAATAGCGTTATTAATTTCAATTATATTCCATACGCTGAAAAATATATCATGCGGAATACTATCAACCCGCAGCCATTTATTGCACGGTTGATAGTTAATCCATTTTTTTGCATTCATCAAAACGGTAAGTCCTCCTCTTCGGGTACTTCTTGCACCGCCGGTTCCGTACTACCTTGATTACTCCAATCGAATAAATTACCCAAGATAGGAAGTTTTTTAAATCCTGCCTTTTCATCTTCGCTTGCGGCTTTGTACGTTTCGCCGTTAACGGTGTGCGTAATCATTGCGATTTGTTTTCTCTCGTCTGCCTCTTCCATCATTCCTACGCGAACATGAAGTTCTAATTTAGACCCGTTGTCGTTTTTATATTCGGTAATATGGTTTTTATCCAACGGAATAAATAATCCCTTTACTGGTTTACCGTCTTTTCCTGTCTTTGTTGTTACGACGCTAGTAAGCGCGCTTAAGGCAATGCTGCCTGAATACCATTTTCTACTCATAATTTCTTGGTTTTAAAAGATTTTTTTTGTAATCCTTATTTAAAAATTTATGTTTCTTCACTCTCGTATTAGTGCTGTTCAGCTCCACGCTTTCCTCGTAGCCATGTAATTGGATAAACTCTTTAATCCACCGCATTTGGTCGACTGTCTTTATCGCAAACGACGTGCCGCGCGGCATATCAAATAAAAATCTGAATATACTTTCCCTTAATCTCTCGTCCTGTTCAGCCATAATTCAAAATTATATTTATCAACTCCTGAAAACTGCATAGGTCGCGAATTATAAAATATTTAATCCCTGCTTGCGCAAACCTAGCCTCACAAATCTTTTGATCCTTACTCTGCTTACCCTTCGCGTCTTTAAATTCTACAAACCAAGCCTGACCAGCCCAAAGAAAACAAGTGTCAGGGATTCCCTTTACCATTCCTAAGGCTAATCGCTTGGCTCCGTCGACGGCATTCAGTGGGTTGTTATTAATTTCAAAAAACAACCCTCTAGTTTCTGGGTGAGTATTCCATAACCACTTAACGCACTCGGCTTGAATTTTAGATTCTGATTTACATTTATTACATGTCATGATTTAATTCCCCTTCATTATATTCTTTTTGCGTGTAAGGTTCAGTATAGAAGCATTTATTTCGTAGTGTATAACTTTTCCCTAGAACTCATATCCATAAGCTTTAGCAAATTTAATAATTCTGTTAGATGTAATTCTCGAAAAGTACTTACATTTTCTTGCCTTATTAGCGAAATAAGCCTTGTCTATCTTCATGGTAATCAGCACTTGAGTCTTCTTGACGTCCAATACGGAGACTCTGAAATACTCTATAAAAGCATCCACTTCGACCAGTGATATAATTTTAATTGTTGTCATAACCTTCTTTTTAATACTACAAATATAGACCTAATAAATGACTTATGCAAATTTATTTTCTCTGTGTAACCCATTGCGCTTCGGTTACGCTTCAGTTACAACTTAGTTACACGTTCAGTTACACGTAACTTCCTCTATACTAATACTATATATTCTTTGTAACTAAAGAAGTATATAAATAGTATAAAAAGTGTAGTAACTTTTGTGTTTTTAGGGGTTTTGTACATAAGTTTTTAGTGTTTGTTTTTTCGGTTACAGTTAC
Organism: PVC group bacterium; assembly: GCA_024231215.1. GTDB lineage: Bacteria > Omnitrophota > Gorgyraeia > B26-G9 > B26-G9 > JAAEQR01. The sequence goes on from JAAEQR010000306.1 coordinate 6,746, forward strand.
AAAATATAAATGTGTTGATTATCAAGCAGTTAATTAAAACACAAAGCCGATTTGTAACTAAACGGGCAATTCTTTCTCAAATAAATACGCTTTTCCCACTTTATTTTTTGTCATTTCTGACACTTGAGTAAATGGTTCATATCTTAAAGAATTTTCGATTTTTTCGAATTTAAACTCATTTACTAGTACTTTTCTGATATATCTTAAGGAAACTTGAGTGTTATTTGCGAGCCATTTGGTTTTTATGTCGCCAACCGTAGCATAAAAAGATGAAATATGGCTATTGTTGTCGAAAAAATCATCAATAAGAACTCTCAACTCCTCAAAAAGCCATGTTTTAGACTCTTCCTTGACCGTTTCTAGGTTTTTGTTACCTAGCTCATCAGGAGTAAACAAAGCCCTTGATTTAGTATAATCTAAAGCGGGAAGAGAATCAAGGTAATTTAAAAAAGCGGGTATTTCTTTAACTAAGTCGTCTTCTATATTAAAATTTTCAAACTTTGGTTTACTTAACTCTCTAATAAAAAACCTAATTTCTTCGTCGTCTATATTGATAAAGTTGTCTTTTTCGTTCGAAGTCATTATTATGTGACCATAGAAAGGGATTTTATAATTAGCAACATATTTTTGATTAACCGAGACGAATTTTCCGGTGCTAAGGGATTTAATTTTCTCTATGGCTTGCCTTTTTTCAATTACAGTTTCTTCAATTGCAATGATATTTGATGTCGCGTAAATTGAATTAAAAGAATTGGTAATGTCGTGCGGGTCAACAACGACCATATTTTCGCCAAAAATCATATTTAGCCAGTTTAAAAACGTCGTTTTTCCTGTACTTCTTTGCTTTGACACCAATACTAAAACCGGCAAAGCTCGTTTAGGGCTTAAATAAAGCGATTGTATGTACTTTAGTCCAATTTCGTACTGATCCCCAAAAATATGTTCAATGATGATTTTTGACCACTTAAAACTCCCCTCTGCTGATTTATGGGGGAAAGGTTTATACAGATTATAACAAGAATCAATTACGGGTTTATAATGTTTGTTGTCTGGTTCAATTATAA
>JAAEQR010000307.1 GCA_024231215.1 PVC group bacterium
GCTTGTTGCTACATGGTCTCAGGGCAACGTTATCCTACTGGGTAGCAATTATTAATTGTGTGAATGCTGGAATCAGGAACCACAATTAATGAAAGGTGTGAAGGATATGAAACACCCGCATTACACCCAACGACAACGTTCCCTAGAGTGACTTGTAATAGAGACGTTTGGTTTACGTAGGAAGAATTTCTTTTTTCATTATACATTGGCTGTCTATTTGCATCTGTGCATTATTGACTGTGTGAAAGCGGGAACCAGGATCTGATATATTAATCCACAATTGTTACACTATATAGAAATAGTTTTTTGTTTGACTGTTATACACACGCTAAAGGGTGATCTTCGTTTCGTAAATTCCAAATGTTTAATCTTTGCAGAGCTGTTTTTTAGGTAGTGGTTATAAATAATAAGAACCGCGCAGTAGGTAGGCGGTGATATGAAAATCTTGGAATGTATATTTTAAGAGGACTAAATTTTTTGATTTGAAATATAGCAATTTAGTCCTCATTTGGCAAGAAACGGTTATGTGATAATTTCAAAAATGGTTTGATTTGAAAATATACCAATTTAGATATATGGAATGTCTAGTTTATTTTAAAAACCAATTATTGCTA
>JAAEQR010000308.1 GCA_024231215.1 PVC group bacterium
AAATCAAAGCAGGCTACACGCCTTTTTTTCCAAATCGGGAAATAGTTTTTAAGGGATAGGAATACTAAATGTTAAACAACAAAGGATTTACGGAAAAGGAAGTATTAGTATATAATGACAAGAACGAGCTGAGATCATACAGGCACTACAACCCAATTAAACCGCTTATGAATATAAACAGCAACATATTAAAACGCCTTACAGACCGTTACAGACAGCGTAAAGAGGCAAAACAGGCACTAAACAACCGATTAAACCATATGGTAGATAAAAAAGCGGAAGCGTTAATTGATACAATAGATGAGATATTAAATGGATAAACAGCAAAATAAATCATACTACCATGCAGTACAGCCGAGCCGGGATAATTTCGAACCTTGCACAATAGTGGGATCGATAATAAACGGCGATTTAAGAGAGGTTGAAAGATTAGTAGAATTAGGATATAATGTAAGTATTCATAAGATATGAATGATAAAGACGAACAAATAAAACGAGAGCTGCAAAGTCAGATAGTTGAGGCATTTATACGATCCGCCAAGACAGATAATATTGATATGGATGTTGTAGGGGAGAAAGTCAAGGACATATTAAATGAGTGGAACGAGGAAGATGAAAAATAAAGGCTGGAAAGCAACAATTAGAGAAGCGATATTAAATTGGGATATGTATGAGCAACTTGACGATGGCACAATCCTCAAGAACGGCAAAAAGTGGACAAAGCTAACAAGTAGAGAGATAAAGGATAGATAGATGATAAAAGGCACTAAAGAGAAACAAGAAAGATTAACATTCATAAGAGATACTATACTTGAGTATAAAACAGGGAATAACATTAAATCAGGGGTAAATATGGGTCAGAATGTAACAAGGGAAGAATGGCCAGAAATACCTTCAAATATGGGTGAAATAGTAACCACAACCACAAACCCCCACAACCCAACAGGAAATGAGCAGGTATGAGTAATCCAAACCCAAGCCCTGAAAATCAATGGAAAAAGGGTCAATCCGGCAATCCAAAGGGCAGACCTAAACAGACAGAGTCTATCAGATATTACATAAAACAGCATATGGGAGAGTTATACGGAGACTTTGAGCTTGATGTAGACAAGGCAGTACTAAAGAGATATTCACCTGATGAGCTGAGGGAGAAAACACTTGCTGAGGTTGCTGCACTAAATCACATAGCCAAGCACATAAGGTCAGGTAATGAGAGTTTAATTGAAGAGGTTGACGGTAAACAACCAGAACACATCAAGACCGAGGATATAACTGTCCATGTACCAGACCAACAAGAACAACAAGCCATGCTTGATAAATTTAAATATGATATACCATCAAGCAAGGAAGAAGAGGGAGAAGATAAAATACAATAAGAGTATTAGTTATGATTAGAGTTAATTCATTAGACTATATAGGAGGAAGAAGAGGGGGGTATGGACTTCGGCGACGGACTTTTTTAGTTATAGTAACCCCACACACCTATCTTATTAATTTTATGGATTGGATAAGCGTAAAAGACAAACTCCCTGAGTTAGACGAAGAGGTCATAGTATTTTGTGGTTTTCAGGCCTTCGGGACGTTTCGTGATAAACTCAACACACGTACAGTTACAAGTCCTGCAAGAATGTTTAGAAAAGCCGATGAGGACGATGGATTTTACGTCGAAGATCAACCCTTCAGAGACGACGTCACACACTGGATGCCGAAATTTGACGACCCTAACGAATATAACAGGATGCGTGGATGAACTTACTAAATAAAATACACTTAGCAGACTGCATGGACATCATGGCGCAGTTGCCTGATAAGAGTGTTGATCTGGCGATTGTTGATCCGCCTTATGGGATAGGTGATTTTAATGCTTGTGGAAAAGACATTGTCGACAAAAGAACAAACAAAAAGTATTTAACATCACAAGAAAAATATAAAAAAATAACATGGAATAAAACAGCGCCGGATGAAAAATATTTTAATGAATTAAAGAGGATAGCTAAAAACCATATTATATTTGGATTTCAACATTATATGAACTATATGTGGAATGATTTAAGAGGTGTAATTATACATGATTTTAAAGATAATTCTTTTAATATGAGTCACGCTGATATTGCTATTACTAATTTACAAAAAAGAATTTCTGTATTTAGATATTTGTGGGTTGGTTTTAAAAAAGAATATAATAATAAATTAGATAAAAACAGAATTCATCCATGCGAAAAACCAAATGATTTATATCGCTGGCTTTTACAAAACTACGCCAAAGAAGGAGACTTAATTTTTGACAGTCATTCCGGTTCTGGTAGTTTAGCGATTGCTTGCATCGAAGAGGGATTCAATTACATCGCCTGTGAGATTGACGCTGATTACCACAAGGCGAGTTTAGAAAGAATACAACCCTATTTAGATCAGGGTAAATTATTCGAGAAGGCAGGATGAACATAATTCATAAAGCCACAATAACCGATCATATAGACTTTGACGACAAACTTATCGATGAAGTTTTACATAATCTTAACGAGGACGGATTTGACCTTGCTTTGGAGGATTTATATCTAAACTACACCGCCGAATGCACGAAGGTCTATATTAAAAAATGATATTTGGAAATAGTAAACTTTGCCAGAGCGGGTTTACCGCCCTCTCCGAACCCTGGGATTAGGGGAGGATGCAATTATGAAAGTAACATTTAAACTACCCAAAGCCTTTCAGGAGCCAGGTGAAGTTACATTAACTCCTGTATTCACAAAGGACGGCGTTTATGTAGAATTGATGAAAAAGATCAAAGGCACGAAATATTACGAAAGGATAGAGGTTGAATGAATTTTAGATGCGAATGCGGACAGGACAAGTTTATATTTCACACGGGCGTTCCTGTATTCGGGAGTTATTTTGAATGCGACTGCGGAATTAAATATCATCACAGTCACCCTTTTGCAGGAGACAGGGGAACACTCTACGGAAAGAAAAACGATGAAACATGGTGGGAGACAATATATTATTAATTTGAAACAGATAGCACTAAAACTAACTCACAGTGACCACGAGAAGGTGCGTCTGAGAGCGAAAGAGGAAGGTATGAGTCTACACACCTACTGTGAAGCGAAAGTAATGGAAGATATAAGATTCGAGGAAGACGTAATAGTAAGACCTTTCAGGGCGTGGGCGGTATGAACACAGCAGTAATCATAACATGTATCACCTGCGTAATAGGCATGATGATACTCTTGAGGTGCTTGAAATGACACAGGAATATTTCTTAGGAGTCTTAACACTCATGGTAATTGTAGTTTATTTAGACAGGGTGTTTTGATGGAATCATTTTACAGCCATGCAAGGCGAAGAGTAATGACTGTACCTTTGGTAAAGGTGAATTATAAAACAGTATGGCTGGATTTAGGAGACCATTCAGTAAAGAAGAAAAAAAAGCAGTTAATTATCAACCCTTTAGTCAGGGTGAAACCGTATAGATTTTGGAGTATTTTCATGGAAACGTTAATCTGTATCATAGTAATCTTAATGCTTCTCGGCTTTATGACAAGGGAGATATGGAATTAATATTATTAATAACTATTGGTGTTGCTACTGCCGTTACACTGTTGGTCATTTTAAATAGTTAAATGGAATTAATATGTCGTTAGAGACACCTTATAGTTATGCAAAAGGAGAACATAACAGATATATGTTAGACGTTCCGCTAAAAGACGGAAATTTTACAATCGTGTATGTCTGGCCTGTCCCGTTAAGTGAAAATAAGTTTGTAGCGTGGCGTGGATTCGGATATTTTATTGGGACTACTCAAGAAATCATTGAAGAAGTGGGGGAAAATTGGAATTAATATTTTATGATATTATGACCGACCTGATTTACGGACTCTGGTGCGGAATTATTTTTTATTTAAATTTAGTAGTATGGATATTCTTCATAGAGGTATTCAGAAAATTATAACGGCTTTTTAACCAGAGCATATTTTTTACCCTTCCTCTCCGAAGCCGGTTTGTAGGGGAGGATGCAATTTTAAAATATTATGACAAAAGAAGAACTATTACAACTTTATCGAAAGTACCACTGGAAGAAACGAAACTGTTCTTTCCCTGAGTACGTTGCTTATGTGAAGAGAAAAGAATACGACATGAAACATGGAA
>JAAEQR010000309.1 GCA_024231215.1 PVC group bacterium
CAATGTACCACCTGAAACTGGCTTATCAGGAAAGAGACTTATAAGCCTTTCCAACACGATACATGTTACTATGTGGTGACATTCGTGAAAACAGGTAAACAACTAGAATGGAATCCATCAATCTTACGTATCCTTACTATCTCGACATGACAAATACCGTTAACTGTATAAGTATGGAACTTAATAAAATTTCTTAAATACCTACTAACTATGGTTTGATATTAACCTATTGTTTACGGTTTGTCTTAAATTAATAGCTAATTAGACTTTATTTTTCCATAACTCAAAGAACAAACACAACAAGGCAGTTCGTTAGAAAATCAGCTCAATTTATAAAAGAAAACTACGGTGCTTTTCCAGGTGAAAGGAAAGCAACGGCATTATAAAAGAAAGCAGCGGTATCATCAAACGAGACCAATTCGGCGCGCGCATGGCAAAAATCAAATACGCGACAGCGCCTATTATACTTTCACGTGGGTCAGCGAAAATGTAACACTAACCTATGGCAGCAGCTGAAGAGCTATGGACGAAATAA
>JAAEQR010000310.1 GCA_024231215.1 PVC group bacterium
GCTACTTAGAAAAACTGTGCAGCCGCTAGTGGCAAATTATGTGGCGCCTGCAGTAAAATAGTGCTAGATAGCATAATATTCAGATGTACCTATCTCTGATCTTTGCCAGGGCTAGGCAATAAACAAATTTTTTCATCGGATTTTTTGCGAGTTCTTAACCATTAGAACTATCTTTGTATGCACACAAACTGTCATCACCGATCAGCTGTACTTTTTGAAGATGAAGAAAATGAGAGAAGAGATCAAAAAGGAAAGGGTAACAATTGCCAGAATAATTTAAAAATATTTAAACAACTGCTCAAAAAATTTTATTCTCTCTATCTTCACAGTGAATGGTAGTATGTCCAATATTAAAAGAAGCTACCTAGGTCGTTCTCTCTCAGTCAGACACATGGTCTCTCTGAAGTTCACTTTCTATTCGAGTCAGTGTACAGTATATTAGGAAACGAAGCATGTCCAAAATTTATTCCGAAAGTGAAATGATGGATGTGATAGGCGGCGAACTTCGTGAGCCAATATTCCGACTCGCCGTCACCGTCTGAAGCTTCTGATTCCTTTGTGTAGTAGCCGAGCGACAGTATGATCGTAACAAATTTTCTCGCTTGGCTGCATCGGAAATAGAA
>JAAEQR010000311.1 GCA_024231215.1 PVC group bacterium
ATCTTTGCCCTTCGATCAACTGCTTGTAACTCATGGTATCTACTCTTGTTTTTTGGCGATTACAGAGTACCACCAACAGGCAGTTGATCTCTTCTCACCGTTTAACCATGAGTGGTGCACTTATTATCTGAATTCGGGCCTCATTTTGATGCTTTGCCACTATTTTTATAATTGTGTTTTTAGTCTTATTAACTGTTTTGTATAAATCAGTTGAAAGTCATCGTTTGAATGTATTTAGCCTCTTAATAAGAATTCATCATAAAAGCAATAAGTTAATTATTATCTGTGTTAGCGAGTTAATATTGATTTTGAAAATTAATCACCCAGTCATCGCTTAAGTGCCAGTTACCATCTAATCAAAATGGTCAGGATGTTGAAGGTGGTTCATCGGCAGTACAGGGGTACAATTCGCCTGCAGATTAGCCTGCAAGCTTATTGATCTTATTAATATTCCTCTTGCACCACTGTAGAGCTTTTTGTTTATTTTTAACATTAATCTTTTGGTATATCTTGTGCAGGTGAACTCGAACAGTTGCTTCACTAATGAACAACGTATCAGCTATTTGATGGCATGTTGCGCCAGAGGAGAGCAAATGAAGTACTTTAGATTCTTTAAACGTTAAGTTATTTGATCTGATTTGATTTTTTTGCTCAGTTTCCAGCATTTCTCTCATCCATTTATCACTGACTGTTCTTGGAAACCACAGCGAACCCTTTTTAATTTCTTGCAGTCCTTGTTCAAAAATATCTGTTTTGGTGTTTTTATAAAATAGCCCTTTCAATTTTGGCCAGTCTTTAAGAGATAGAACGTCAGCTCTATGGGGCATGTTAAAAATAACTAGATGATGATATCCATGAGCTTTCATAAACTCACTTATTAATTCACGATTAGTCAAAGTGTCTAAAGAGTCGTAATTGAGTAGTAGAGTTTTATCATCGCTTGCAACACAGTAAGGATGAATTAAAACAGATGATACAGAATCATCCGCGTTTTTATTAATTAGAAAATCCATATTCACGTCAATAACTACCGCTAAATGATAACAAGTAATTTGTGTTCCTGATTATTACTTTTAAATAATGGAATGCCAACACAGGAAAATGTTGAGCAAATTAATGTTTAGTTAGCTTTTGATTGCTTAGGAGTATTTAATTAAACATTAGCTGAAGAAAGTACCTTATATGGACTCCTCCTATTGCACAATACCCTTCGTTAATTTTGTCAGACTGCGTGCTTATATGCGGGCTCATAATGAGGAGCTACCTCGGCCCTTTGATGTATTCGCGCCCTTGTGCCTCTTCTCCTACTCG
>JAAEQR010000312.1 GCA_024231215.1 PVC group bacterium
AAACTTGCCGGTGTGGCGGATAATAGGCCGCAGGAAATTCCATGGCACACTTTGAAAAGGTTAAAACAAAAATTGTGCAATTGTTATGACAAAGGGGTGGAGAAAGAAAACACCGCAAGAGGGTTGGGCCTTATTTTAAACATTTACCTGAATGTGGGAAATGCTGAAAAAGCGAATAACAACTATGCAAGAGCAAAAACCGCTTACGAAAATGCTTTGACCATTGCCGATAAGATAAAAAACAGCACGTTATGCGATCAAATTAACGCTAAAATAAAAAAGGTGCAAAGATGAGCGTATATCCAACGAAACAATATTCATTTATAGTTATTACTTAGCATTCGCTTAATAAATATCATGTTATTTCAAATAAGGCAAACAGTGATATATATTTTAAAATAAGTATGTTAGAAAGTTTCGCTAAAATCAGATCAAATTAGATTGACAATTTGGCCAAGATGACCTACTCTTCTCTGAATAAAACACAGAGGAGAGACAAATATGAAAGTAAAATCATTTTGGCTGACAGTGTCAGTTTTTATAATAGTTTTAGGTTCATGCGTAAAGTCAGAGGCGTATGAAATTACAGCTCGCAATGGGATAAGCTTTGTAAAAAGCGGAGGGAAAACCCAAACCGGAAATGGCGGCAACACCTCATCACGCGGGAGAACGAGTCGAAACGGCGCTGCCGGAAGAATTCGTCCGCGTATTCCCAAACCTGCGGAAGATAAGAGAGGCAAAGGAAAGAGGAAAAAAAAGCAGCTTAAAGATATAAAGGTTCGAGGTAAAAAAACGGTCACTGCAAAAAGCCGGAAAAGCAAAAAGAGGTCATTATCTGTTACGGGGGGAGAGCGGAATGATCTAAAAAGCAGGCAGTTCCAAGGAAATAAAAAATTTGCTGAAAATCCCTTAAAAGGACAAAAGAGATCCGAAGAACCAGATATAAGGACAGAACGAGCGGATGATATACCGTTGCTGCTTGGAATAATGAAGCAGATGGGTATGGACCGGGTATTAGACAATCATATTCCGGTGCACTGGAAACAAAGACGTCTGAGCTGGGGCCGGACATGTATAATCAGGCTGGCATATATTTTGTCGGAAGGTGATCATCGCAAGGTTTCAATGCGGGATTATATAAAAGGTATGCGAATAATATTAAGCAATATACTGGGGCAGGAGATAGAAGAACCAGATTTCACCGATGATCGTTTAGGAATATTGTTAAAAAATTTAAGTAAGAGAGAGTTTTGGGAAAAAATAGAAAAGGAACTCAGTGAGCGTACGATAGAAGCTTACGAATTGCCTAAAAAAATAGTAAGATGTGATGCGACAACGATATCCGGCTATCATAAGATAGAAGACGGAGGTCTTTTTCAGAAAGGCGTCAGTAAAGATGACCCGCATCGACCGCAAATTAAATTAATGTCCGGAGCGCTTGATCCTCTAGGAATGCCTTTGGCGTCCGATACAGTTTCGGGAGAGAAAGCGGACGACGGATTATACAGACCGCTCATAATGCGGATGAACGAATATCTTGGCAATGACGATGTGATATACGTAGGTGACTGCAAATTGAGCGCCTTCGCAACCCGCCAAAATATAAAAGGTATTGAAAAACATTATCTGTGCCCGTTGCCGATGACTGGTCATACGGCTAAACAGATGGGAGAATGGATAAGAATTGGTGTTATGAAAGAAAAACAGGGCATGTTAAGCAAAGTTTATACCCAAAAAAATGATAAGGAAGTGCAGATAGCCAAAGGTTACGAACTCGAACGCAGCCATACCGGAGAATATGATGATAAAATAATAAGGTGGAAAGAGCGATTGGTAATTGTCTGTTCGGCCAGTTATGCGAATGCCTGGAACAGAGGGTTGGAAAAAAGATTGGCTAATGCGATGGAAAAGTCATATGCGCTTACACCGCCAAGAGGTCCCGGGAAAAGACAAATTACAGAGGAGAGCGCATTGAAAGCGGCAATTGCCAAGATACAAAAGCATTACAAAGTCGAGGGACTGCTTAATTGTAAATATGTGAAAGAGACAGAACGGCTGGAAAAATATATTGGCAAAGGTCGAGGTTCTGCAAACAGACCCAAGAAAATAACAGAAAGGATTCGGTATCAGATAGCAGAAGTGAAAAGGAGAGGTTATAGGGTAAGAAGGGAAAAAGAGCGGCATGGATGGAAAGTGTTTGTGACGGATGTATCTCCGAAACGCCTCAGTTTCGGAGATGTAGTGAAATGTTATCGCAAAGAGTATAGGGTTGAAAAGATTTTTAATCGTTTGAAAAGTCGTTTGAATGTGGCGCCTTATTATGTGAAAAGGGAAGATCAGGTTGTCGGTATGAATAATCTGCTGACTCTCGGTGTAAGAGTTCTGACGCTGGCTGAATATACAGTCAGGCGTTCACTCCGAAAAGATCGGGCTGAACTGAAAGGTTTGCACCCGGGAAATCCAAAAAAACGAACAGACACTCCGACCTCCGAGCGACTTTTAGAAGCATTTTCAAAAATCACACTCACAATCATAAAATCGGGCAATTCTGTTAAAAGACATCTGACTCCGATAACTGACTTGCAAAAGGAAATAGTGAGAAGGTTGGGATTGAATTGCTCAATATACAAGAATCTTGAATTTGAGAAAAGTCCTGCAAAATTAAGCGAATGGTAAGTTTGATATTAACATTTATTTTATATGCGTTCATCAGATATCCTCCTCTGTTCAGATTTAAATATCTGATTAA
>JAAEQR010000313.1 GCA_024231215.1 PVC group bacterium
ACTACTGCTACTTAGATTTAATAGGTCTCTTTCTTCCTCGTAGGTTAAATTTTGAAAAGTGAGTATGGGTCTGTTTTTTCCCTTTTCAACATCGGTAAAACTTATTCGAGCTACATAACCATATGTACCCATGCTTTGTTTTGCGAAAATGTCCAGTAGTCTATCCAATATATCAATTTTTTAACATTAAACCACCTTAAAAGTTCTTTTCGCCAGTCATTAAGAAGCAAATTGTAAGGTAAGTAATCTACTCCTAACCTGTTTACTATAGCTCGAGGAAGATAGTCTATCAATCGTTTTAATCGACATTTGTCTTCAAATACCCCAACCATTAGTTTGTAGTTGAAATCTCCAATACAGACAATTACTAGTTCATTAGGATAATTAGGCCACCCGTAACTATAACACTGTGTCACGAGTGATAGTTTTCTAGGAGGTTTATGTATCGCTTTATAAATAGCATTTTTGCAACAACGAAATAGGCCAATAGGCTCTTTCTTTTTATCCTCATACATTTTTCCCCACCTATATTTTACACAATTCATATTTACTTTCCCGCTTCAATCGATCCCTCGATGCATA
>JAAEQR010000314.1 GCA_024231215.1 PVC group bacterium
AAAAATATTCATTCTAAGGTTTTCATATCACCACCTACCTACCATGCGGTTCTTAATATTTATACCCATAAGTACGACTCAAAATATGGAGCTATCTCTTCACACGCGAGCTCACATTTAATTAACTAATGTATCCGCAAGCCGTACACAGGAAATTAGCTAGAACTCGAAAAAAGCGACCCAGGTAACTCAAATATTATTTGATGTAATGATCTTACGGTCTACATGTCTCCACCAAATTATATCAAAATCGATTAAGTGATTAAAAACAGCTCGAAATACGATACTATCTCTTCACGTGCAAGCTGACAATTTAATTGACTAACGTCTCCGCAACTGATACATGACCGACTGCGCGGCCTTTAGACTCCAAATTGGCTAGAACTCGAAAAGGAGATGACCCAAATCGCTCATATTTCATTTTTTGATCTAATAATCTTATGATCTACATGAAATATGCTGATTACGAATATATGAATAAATGGATGTAACGTTTAAAGAAATAAAACTTCTTCCTTTGAGAAATGGCTCACGTTATAGATTCATCATTCGAGAATAGATTGATGAGATTATCGACTATCCTATGTTAAATAGGATGCTAAACATCACCATATAGAACAGAAATATAAACTTTCTTCCTTTAAAAAACAACCCAATTATAATTTCATTCAGAAA
>JAAEQR010000315.1 GCA_024231215.1 PVC group bacterium
AAGAAGTAAAAATTGAACCACGATTCTCATCACCTCTTACCTCTGCATTTAAGTCGTCTTCTAAAAAAGTATATTCAAATGGTTTATCCGGAAACAATTTATTCCATTCTGCCTCAATATACCTGATTGTCTCAGATTTTTTAGAATCATCAATCTTAATATGTAGTAAATAATTATTATATCGATATATCCATAATAATGATTCAATTTCCTTATACAAGCCGGTTTGGTGATAATCTTTAATTAAACCGATTACTCTTGCCGGATTGAGAGAATCGTTGCCAATTTGAACCTTTTTGCCAATAGGTTTATCCCAGTTCATTCTTTTGGCAAGAGTTTCATTAATTATTACACTGGCTATGGTATCAGACATGAATTCTTCAGAAAAATTTCTGCCTTCAATAAATTCAAATTTCATTGTATTTACAAAATCGGGATCAACAGCCAATAAATTAACTCCATATTCAACCATTCCCTCATTGGTTTCCATCAGCAAAATCAATTTTGAAGATTCTTGCCCCATAATTGTTGAAGTGGTTCCAACTGACTTAATTTTTGGATTGTTTAGCAACGACGCTTTAATCACTTTATACTTGTTTCTTAATTCCTCTGATGATAATTCAACAACCATCACATTTTCTTTGTCAAATCCTAAATCCTTATTAGTCAGAAAGCTAACCTGGTTATAAACAACCCATGTGCAAATTATCATAAAAATGTCAATTTAGGAAGATTTGGCAAAAACTGCAGACTGCAGATGAACCGAAGGCAGGTGTGCAGCATATTTTCGTGATCCTCTTTACTAGTGCTATACGTTGGTGGCAAAAACATTTTTATGCCTGCTTTCTAGAAAAATTTGGTATTTTTTGCATCTAAATAAAATTTGCATAATAGGTTTTCATTACAAACCAGCAACATTTTCGAATAGAGCTCGTCGAGGCGAACAAATTGGTATAAAATAATGCATGCAGGAACGGTTTTTGGGCTTACTTTGCCTAAAAATACGTTTATAAAATTATTCACACGTTGCTATGGTATGCCTTATAACGTTATGCCGCATCGAGTGGTGCTCCGTGCTAAAACCCGATTGTACTGCATGATCAGCGTCTGTGTGAATGTGCGCAATTGTGGGAATTGCGCACTTTGAAAACGTGCATTACGATCTCCCCGCTCCGTTAAATCATGGAGTACGTAGTGAAATGAATTAAAATAAATAGGTAGCTCGGCTAGTAGAAGTGTGCGGACTGTGAAATTATGTAATTATTATGTCTATTATGTAATTATTATGTCATTATAATTATAATTAATTATGTCAAAGAAATGAGTTTGATGTTTAACGGAAGATTTTCATTTCTGATCCAGTTTAAAGCACCAGTTTATTACAATTGGCGACGTTTCGGACTTCACAATTAATTATGTCGATGTGCTACTTGTTGACATTTGTTGACACTCCATTTGTTGACAACGAACAAGGGGAAGAAGCAGGGAATAACTACTTCAGACGTTTCGTTTGGTTATCCTTAAACGCGTACAAAAAAATGGGGACTGAAACATTTTTCTACTTCGCCTCCTGATCTGAAATGCTCCCTGGAAGAAGAGTCCATTTATGCATCATTTCACGCAAATCTCATAATGCATCTTTTTTGTTATTCTTCTATTTCAGGGACTTCTGCAGACAGTACACGTACGCAATTTCAAACGAAAACTGAACAAAATTGAAAATGCGCCCTTTTTCGGAACTGCCGGGTTTTAGTAATTTTTCAGCGCTCCTTGACGCTTCCCGCCATTATGCAATAAAATCGGGTCTTAGCACGGAGCACCACTCGATGCGGCATAACGTTATA
>JAAEQR010000316.1 GCA_024231215.1 PVC group bacterium
ATTATCATCCATAATTGTTTAACTTCTAGATCTCTTGGGATTGTCGAAATATAAAATGTCCTTTTCATGATATCATTAGTTCTTCTTATAGTCAGTGCATCATACAAAGTACCCACTGTAAAAATTTTTTTCCCCCCAATATAACTAACATTAATTTTTTTTAAAGCTTGTTTTTGATTAGAGAAATCTTCAGCTATGATTTCGGTGTACCTGTTAATATTTTCAGGGTTGATTGCTTTTTCATATTTCCAATAGTCTTGAGATTTGACAATTTTTCGGAGATCTATTGGTCTATATGTAAATCTGGTAAAATCAGTTTTTAGCATTGTATCTTCTTTTTATGTCTAATTTTGAATTCTCATATTGTTTTCTGACATTTACAATTTCTGGTTTCACACATCCAAACAACTCAAGTTCATAACAATTTACTTCATACATTAATAATTTCCATTTATGTAGAAATACATAATCTAGTCAAAATAAGATTATCATAAAGAGAATACAAAATCAAGGATTGAGATTTTACAATTATTTCTATGGACAGATGGTAACGTTTATTCTACATTGAGGGATATAAGTCGTTGGAATATGGTCAAACGAGACGTTCGACCCACGTGGAGGAGATAACACGCTGGAATATGGACAACCGAGGACGTGGCTGTCTCAAAACTCATGATTCAACTATTATAAGTTCTAATGAAGATTATGATAGTAGATAATATTACTTTACATATAGTAAGATACATACTATAATATCAATAATATATATTTTTATTAGCAAGTTTGATATTTTAAGAGGATGAGTTTAATGTCTTATGAGATCAATGCAAAATATGAGCAAGGTCGATTGTTGCCACAGTATCTGGATGATAGGATTCCTGAAGATCATCCGTCAAGATTTATATTTGATTTTGTGTCCTTTCTCAATCTTGAGGAGTTAGGTTTTCGTAGTTCTTCGAATAACAGTACAGGTCACCCTTTTTATGGTTCGGGATTGTTGTTAAGTGCCTGGTTATATGGTTATTTTCTTAATATTCGTTCGACACGTGGTTTGGAACGAGTTTGTCGTTTTGATTTGGGAGGAATATGGTTAACAGATTGGCATGCCCCTGATCACAACACTTTATGGCGATTCATCGCAAAGCATAACGAATTGGTAAGTGAATTGTTCATTAAGGTAACGCAAGTAGCGAGTGATCTGGGATTGGTTGATCTTGCACTTAATGCGCTAGACGGGACCAGAATTAGGTCGGAAGTATCAACCCGTGGTCGTTGTAAAGCAGAGCAGCTTCATTTGATGCTCAAAAATCTGGATGCAGGTATTATTGAGGTAATGGAAGCAATTAAATCTCAACATGAAACAGAGGAAGAGGAGTTAAAATTAACGAATGAGCTAAAAAGCCAAGAGATTCGTAAAGCAAAGATTGAGAATTCACTTGAAGAGCTGAAAAAGAGTGGTAGGAAACGGATCAATCCTAATGATGTAGATGCTCGTTTAATGAAGTTCGATAAAACAAAAGAAAGCGGTTACAATGCCCAGGCTGATGTTGACGAAAAGAGTGGAATAATAGTAGCTGAGACTGTTGTGAACGACGAGAACGATAAGAAGATGCTTACAAGTATGGTTGAAAAAATAGAAGAAAATCTTGGTAAAAAGCCTTTGGAGACCGTAGCAGACTGTGGATATTACTCCCCCGATGAGTTGATGAAAGCTGAAGCAAAGGGCATTGATGTTCTTGTAAATATTCCAAAACCGATGGTTCCAGAGTGTAATCCTGAGAAGTATCACAAATCGAAGTTCCAATATGATAAAGAGAAAGATGTTTTTATTTGTCCTGAAGGTAAGGAACTAAAGTATAGTGGCAAGAAGAAGGATCGACATAATAAGAAAATGATAATGAAAGTATATCGATGTAAAAAATTCAAGAATTGTAAAAAACGATATGAATGCAGCCAAGCAGAGCATGGAAGAAGCCTTGAAAAAGGGCCTCATTATGAAGCTGTTATGCGTCAGCTTGAGAAACAGAAAGAGGAAGTTGCAAAAGAAAAATTAAAGAGACGAAAGTCGATAGTCGAAAGGGTATTTGCTCAAATAAAATGGAATATGGGCTTTTCCCGCTTCACCTATCGAGGGCTCCCAAAAGTAAGGGCTCAATGGTCGCTTATCTGTAGTGTGTACAATCTCAAGATAATATATAAAAAATGGAAAGATAATAAGTTAATACTTGCACAAATTTAAAAATGATATAGGGAAAAGACCAGTTTTGTGTTCAGAACTGATGAGTTTATCGGAAATTACTATTTCCAATTCAAAAAATCTAGAAATAACTCGAATTTGAAATCTTGAATATGAAAATCTTGAATCAAATTAAAATATTAACTTTAATTCTGAGACAGCCACGTCCCGGTTGTCCAAATCACAGTGTGTAATATTCCCGTAGGATAACCGTCCCCGGTTGTCCAAAACAATTTGTGATATTGTGTATTTGAGGGCAACCACGGGGAGTTGGTCCTACGTTTTAAATAAATGATTTCTTGGGAATTTAATCAATAAATTGATTCTACATGATAATAAATGAAGATTATTTTGGTCTTCAATAGAGGATGAGGGGGTATTTAGGGATTTTGATAATTTATTTTAATATTATTAAAGAAATCAAAATTGAAAAAGGGATTTAAATTATTGAAAATATTTATATGATCATCCGATTAACCCCACAATATTC
>JAAEQR010000317.1 GCA_024231215.1 PVC group bacterium
AACTAGAGAATGTGTTAGATGGGTACTTATGGTACCCATCTTCTGGTAAACATCATGTGTGAAAAGGAGTTTTAAAGCTCCCCACAGAAGAAGGGGTATAGCTTACCCCGATGTGCTCATGAGGGTTCAAGCCATAAGGGTCCAAACCCTCATGAGAAGATTTAAGGACGCCGACCAGTCGTGGCATGTTGTTTTTGATTTTTACAGGAATAAAATAAGAAATTTGACTAAGGCGCAGTTGTCTAAAGATACTACAGTTCCTAAGTTATATAAGGAGATTCGAGAAGCAGAAATTGCTTGTCAATTGCAAATTAACAACGATAATTTTCAAATGGAATGGTTTTCCAATTTCTCCAAATGTAAAACGACGCTATATTTGCTATTTAATGTATACTAATAAATTCAGAAAGGAATTGGTTAAAACTACTAATTTTTGGAATAGCAGTTTTTGAATACAATAATTAATTTTCGTGCTGTTTGGAAGGGGTGTAAAATATCTTATATAGACGGTTATACTCGAAGCATCCATTACCTGTTGGTACATAAAGCCCTCTATATGCGTAGTAGA
>JAAEQR010000318.1 GCA_024231215.1 PVC group bacterium
AAATATCCCAATAAACTCCTATGCAAACTTCCATGTTTAACATTGGCCCTGAAGTTGCCGCGACATTGAATAGATACATAATAGTCAATTAGTTTACGAAAAAAAACACCAGGCATATTATTTGTAACAAAGGACGTTAAAATGACAGCTTTAACCTACCGTGATATATGGATAGAAATTATTCCTTTTTAAATATTATTCCTTTTCGTAGAATTACATCAGATTTTCGTAAAAGTTATTAATTAGAATAATAATTAGGAGTGGATGGGGACCGACAAACAGCATCCAGTCTTTTAATAGATATGGCAAAGGATGCTGATACAGTAACTCCACGGGTTTAGACATCACTTTTGTCCTACTGCGAACATATATCCACATTTTTAACATTAGCCTCTCGTTCTCGCGTGAAATCTACAATAAATCAGCCTGAACCCGTTTTCTCTCCCGCAACACCATCCATCCAAAAGCCACTCTCTCTTGCCTAACCGCCCTTACCAACGCGCTATCATAGACATTAAAAACTTAAATTCCATACATTTTTAACTATACAATATGCTAGCAACGAATTTTTTTGGATTAATCATAAAATGATTAATGGCTAACCCGAAAAAAAACCGATGTAATAATACACGCGCAGAGCATTCACAGGATATAAACAACTAATTGATTTTTCAGGAAGATATGCCCGGTCCAGCCATTAACCACTTTACGATTAACATACGTATGAACTCGAAGATAAATTTAGGATAATCGGCAGAAGATATGGGGGGGTAACAGATTACCAAATATGGTTTTTTGTAAAGCCAGATTTTTTCATAAAAAGTTATGAATTAGAATAATGGTTAGGAGT
>JAAEQR010000319.1 GCA_024231215.1 PVC group bacterium
ATAATATCTTTTTGCCCACAAAGATTTAGTTATGGATGAAAATGCAAAACTATGCATAGTGTCTCTAAATGGATGACTGCAAGCTCTACGAAACTTAACAACCTTGTAAGTACCACTTTGTTTTGTGATTGGCGCTGTTCCGGCTTGTTGTTGTACATTTTTATATGATGAAAAAATTTCTTTGTTATCTCCAAAATTTATCATTAGCTCGGATTGTAATACCGAACCACATCCTGGCAAACTATCAAATATTTCATGGCTACTATGGGCATTTACTAAATCACTAATTTTATCATCATAAACTTTTATCTGCTTTCTTAACATCTTCAATTGTTCAACCAAACTAGACGTATATACTGCCTTACTTTCAACAATCCAATCTTCTACAGGAATCATCGGTTCTTTCAGTTTTTCAAATAGCATATCAATTTTGTGTGGCGCTGAATATGCATGCTTTTTTAAAAAGTTTTTAAATTTAGTTATTGTTACTTTAGCTGCCTTTTTCGGCGTGGGATATTCCATAATAAAATGTAAAAATATTTCACTATTATGACTAAACAATTCTAAACTTACCGGATAATAACTTTTCAGACTAGATATTAACTGATTCAAAGTTCTTGTGTTTGTATATACCATACTTACGATCCCGCACCAATATTTTTAATCTTCTAATTTGCTCACTTGATGGCTTTAAGAGCCTTAGCATTTCAAGGTCTGTTCTTACAAAATTTGCTAGAGCCCAAGCATCTAATTTATCGTCTTTTACTTTTGTTACTTTATATCTATCCCTTACCCGTTCTGCTGCCATAGGATTAACCGGATATATTGAATAGCCTAAATCCCATAAGTATTCCACTAAAAGACCATTCGGTCGTTCTATACATACAGCTACATTTTTCTTATCTTTCTCTATTTGAGAGATTTGTTTACTCAATTTTTCGAATCAGGCAGCATCATGATCAATTCTAAATTTTTCTATTAATTTCCCTTGATCATTTACTATGCAAATATCATGATGATCATTTGCCCAGTCTATTCCTACATTAATCATACTACTACACCTCCTTTGTGTAACTTTTTTGTGGAAGTATAGTCTTTAAGGTTGGCAAACTTTTTCCCTCTATTGGTCCTCGTGGGACTTCTCACTATTGAAAGTATATGCTCTTAGATTCTTGGGGAGTGACGTTCCGCAGCTGATCGTTTTCACGATTGGGTGGGCTTGGTCATCTCCCCAAATCTTAATGATTGCTTCCACTATACAAAAAACTCCATATTCTTTATATAGCTTAACATAGTGAGTCCGTAGCTCTCGGCACCATTGCTGCCTCATACTACTCCTACCCATTCCAATCCCCGACAGCTGAGAGCGTTTTGCTCTCTCCATATCTTCCGATATGGTACTGTCTTACAGTCAGGCTGTCGTGCTAACCCTTAAGCTCGCCCGCTTGAGCCATGATACAGGCTTTTGCGACCTCGCTTTTATCTGCCTGCCTTAAATACCTGTCTAAGTAGGCGGCGGTACTTAGACAGATATTTTGCTCTCTTTTTCTTGCCCGCTCAGATTTATTCTAGCCCATCGGACTTCTCGGACGGCGGCTCGAAGTCCTCAAATTAACTATATATTTATTATGGTAATAGTTTTTTTACAAATGCTAAGAATCTATCAGTATCTTTTAAGATTTTGCCAGACTCTGACTCATAAATCAGTCTATCTTCGTATTCCGCAATATTCTTAATACTTAATATTCTTGTTAACCTACCGGCATTGGTGTCCATTTCCTTGTTACCAGGCTTCACTGTTCGAAATAGTTTAACTGCTTCGCCATGACTCTCTCCTGCATGACGTTTTCCTAAATAGTAGACACATACAGCATCACAACCTGCAATACATGCATGCACTGCATTTATGGTTGCTGCTGTCCAATCTGATTTATCTATAGAGTTTTGCGTTGCTCGAAAACATTCTTCAGCTCGCTTTAAATAATTACTATAGTTACATTTATTTACATCACGTGTTTTAGATTTTCGCGCGATCATCAATTTATCCTTTCAGGATATATCTGAATACCCTTTTTAACTTCTTTAATAACATTTAATTCCTTTGATTTTTCAAGGCAATCTTTAAGAAGAGGCTTTGTTTTAGTATTAATACTTCTTTGCTCCGGTATTACGTCCGGTTCAAATTCGAGATCTCCTTCGTCCCAGGTTAAAAGGCTGAATAGACC
>JAAEQR010000320.1 GCA_024231215.1 PVC group bacterium
AATAACCCGGAATAAGGCCGAAATCAGGCCTAAAACGGCAGTATATGGCCGAAATTGAAAATTTAGCGTTCAAAAATTAGACGGCGAATGCAAAGGCTGGTTCAAGAGCTAAATTGCAGGACTTATTCGCAGTTTCCCTAGCCCCTAAAATCTTGCAAGGATTATAAAGCAACAACGTTTGAAGCTTGTGGACCTTTTTGGCCTTGTTCAATAGTAAATTGAACTTGTTGCCCTTCCACTAAAGATTTAAAGCCTTCTGACGCGATAGAGCGGAAGTGTACAAATACATCTTTTCCACCTTCAGTCGGCGTTAAAAAACCAAAACCTTTGTCATCATTGAACCACTTTACTGTACCATTTACGGATTTAGACATTTTAAAATTCTCTTGTTAATTAAATAATTGGCGAGTTTATCCGCCAGTAAGGCGCTAAAAAATAGTAAAACATTAACTAATAGAGCAAATGTAAATACTAAATCGACTTTGAATAACAAAAGAAGAAAGAGAAAAGCAAGAGCAGTAACAGATAAGGTGTTAATTTTCTAAAGCCAGACAAGAGTACGCTAGTTCGCAACCTATGTATATAATTAATTTTTCGTCAGAACATTTATTACTACTTGCAGCGTAATTATTATCTTACACAGCACTATTTATTTTATAAAAGCAGTTTAGCTCCTTAATACTGAGGGATCCCCACGAATTTAGCATGTAATCTTGCTCATGCAAGCTTCAGCGGTGAGTTCATCAAGCCAGCGGATCGTCTTTTTCCACTGATGCAGGGTAAATCGCATTGAGGTGTTAAAAGCTCTCAAGCCAAGAA